>CAVSQM010000007.1:0-190337 GCA_963730115.1 uncultured Solirubrobacteraceae bacterium
TGACCGGCTAGCACCGAACGACGTCGAGCAGCACGCCCCGTTCTCGTTCTTAGGTACTACTGCTTTGGACGAACGCATCCGTCCGTCCTCCGCCCACGTCGCTAGCCGTGCCACGCCGTGTTGACGTGGGGCCGCTCAGACCGCGCCCGAGCTGCGCATGCGGGATGCTTCGCTGGCGCGGACGCCCCGGCGTCCGATGGCGACGTTGCCGACAGAGGAGCCGCTCATGGACCCCCGCCACGAGGAACCCCGCAACCTCGCAGAAGATCCCGACCTTCCCGAGCAGCTCGACGACGACGAGGCCGCGGCCCCCGCCGGCGGTCCGCTGCGGTTCGCGCGCATGACCGGCTCGTCGATCGCCGGCCGTGACGCCGCCGCGTGGGTCACCGACTTCCTCAACGCCGCCTACTACCGGAGGCCCGTCGCCGAACGCCAGGTCGACGACCTGCGGTTGGCGTTCTCGATCCTGACCACGTACTGGTATGGCAAGCGGCGCGGTCGTCTGCGCATCACCGACCTGCCCGCCTTCCACCGCGCCTATGGCGCCCATCGATTCGACAAGCAGGACGCGGGCCGAGGGCTCATGAGCCGCGACCAGCTCCTGCAGGGAACCACCGGCCTCATCGGCGACTGGTTCCCGGACGCGTACCACGACGACGAGCGCCGCGGCTGGGGGATCGCGTTCGCGACCGCCGAGGAGAAGGCCGCCTACGACCCCGAGCGCCGGTTCAAGCTCGCGAAGCTCGGCGCGCTGACGCCAGAGCGGGCGCCGGTCGAACAGCAGGTCTGGCATACCTACTCGCCCGTGCGGATGCCGTCCGCCGAAGCGGTCCTCGGCGCCCTGACCAAGCCCGAGACCTGGCCGGACTACGCCTCCGAGCTCGGCCGCTTCACGCCGCTGCGCGCCGGCGGCCTGCCCGATCAGACGTTCGAGATCGAGGTCGCGGCCGGCACCGAGTCCGGCGTGCCGATCTTCACCCGTGGCTACGTGACCATCACCAAGCTCGTCACCTCCGCCGACCCGGCCGGGCTCGCCGACTGGTTCGACACGCTGGAGGACGGCCTGGCCCGCTACGGCGACAACGAGCCGCGCGCGGTCCCGGAGGGCGCTACCCCGCTGGTCGGGTTCGACCTGACCACCCACCAGGGGCACTTCATGGGCGCCGGCCACAACCGGCTGCTGCTCTACGTCCAGGACGACCAGGCGTGGGTGCGGGCGGCCGGCACCTGGGACCCGATGGCCTGGCACGTCGACAAGGCCTATGCGGTCGCCGGCCGCGACGCCCAGCACGCGTTCTGGGGGCAGGTGGTCTCCGGCGAGGACAGCCCCGAACGGGTCGCGCGGCTCTCGATGCTGCACCAGCTCGCCCTGCGGATCGCCTGACCGTGGTCGAGCGCGCCGTGGTGATCGGCAGCGGCCCCAACGGGCTCGCTGCCGCGATCGCGCTCGCCCGCGCCGGCCGCGCGGTGACCGTCCTGGAAGCCGCCGACACGCCGGGCGGGGCGGTGCGCACCCAGGAGCTGACCCTGCCCGGGTTCCGTCACGACACGTTCTCGTCCGTGTACCCGGCGACCGCCGCCTCACCGGTGTTCGCGGGCATGCCGCTGGGGCGCTTCGGCCTCGACTGGGTCCACCCGCAGGCCTGCTCGGCGCATCCGCTCCCCGGCGGCCGCGCGCTCGCGCTCTACCGCGACCTGGACCGGACCGCCGCAGGGCTCAACGCCGCCCGGCCGGGAGACGGGGACGCGTGGCGGGCGTTCGTCGCGCCGCTGCTCGAGTCGTTCGACGCGGTCCGCGCCACGATGCTGGGCGGTTTCCCGCCCGTGGCCGGGTCTGTGAAGCTGCTGCAGAGCGTCGGCCCGATCGGGCTGGCGCGGTTCGCGGCGCTGCTGCCCGGCTCGGCGCGCGGGCTCGGCCGCCGACTGTTCGAGAGTCCCGACGCGCGCGCCTGGCTGTACGGGGCCGCCGGACACGGGGACGTGCCGCCGACCGGGCCGGGCTCGGCGATCGCGGTCGCCTATCTGAACCTGCTCGGGCACGCGGTCGGCTGGCCCAGCCCGCGCGGCGGCGCGCAGGCCCTGACCGACGCGCTGGTCGGCTACCTGGTCGAGCTCGGCGGCCGCGTGCGCACCGGCGCGCTGGTCACCGGCGTGGAGGCCGCGCACGGCCGGGTCACCGGCGTGCGCCTGGACGGCGGCGAGCCGGTCGCGGCCGACACGGTGATCGCCGACGTGATGCCGCACGCCTTGCTTCGGCTGGCCGGTGAGCACCTGGGGAGCATGTACCGGCGGCTGTTGGGCCGCTACACGTACGGGCCGGCGACCGTGAAGGTCGACTGGGCGCTCGAAGGCCGGATCCCGTGGCTGGCCGAGGAAGTGCGCGGCGCGGGGACGGTGCACGTCGGCGGTGGAGAAGAGGAGCTGGTGGCGACGATCGCCGCGTCGGCGCGCGGCCTGCCCGAGCGGCCGTTCCTGCTGCTCGGCCAGCAGTCGGTCACCGACCCGTCGCGCGCGCCGGAAGGCCGGCACACCGCCTGGGCGTACACGCACGGGCCTCAGGACGGTGTCGACTGGGCGGTCGAGCTGGACCGGCACGTGGAGCGCATGGAGACGCAAGTGGAGCGCTACGCGCCCGGCTTCCGTGACCGGATCCTCGCGCGGCACGTGCTCGGACCGGCCGCGCTGCAGGAGCGCAACCCGAACCTGGTCGGTGGTGACGTGGGCGGCGGCACCTACCGGCTCGACCAGGTGATCTTCCGTCCGGCCCTCTCGCTGTCGCCGTACCGGACACCGATGCGCGGCCTATACCTGGGCTCAAGCGCGACGTTCCCGGGCGGGGCGGTACACGGTGTGTGTGGTGACGCCGCCGCCAACGCCGCGCTGGCGGACGACAGCGCCTGGCGGCGCACGCTCCGCATGCCGCGGCCGGGCCGCTTGAAGCAGCCCAGACCGGCCAGCCCGCTCCGCTCACGCTGAAGGCCTGCAGCCACCAGCGATCGGCGGCTGACGTCTTGCAGGCGAGGCGTGGATCTAGTCTCAGCACCGGGCTCGGCCTCTCGGCCTGACCTTCGAGCGTCGCGAGAGCGACGCCTCTGGAAGCCGGTCGACGGCTGGCCGTGCACGTGGCCGTTGCGAGTCGCGCGCACCGTGCTGCTGCGTTGGACGAGAAGCAGCAACAACAACGCGCTGCCGCGTTGCATGGAACTCGATAGCGCCGGTTGCGCCGATCCCTTTCGGCGAGGGGAGCAGCGTAGAAGTCGGGCTCGCCACATGCACGCCTCGGTATCCGAGCGCCCGCGAGTCGCTGCCTCATGCTTGCGCGGCGATCTGCGGGCCGACGACCGTGACCTCGGGGATCGGCTGCAGCGCCCACTGTGGCGGCTCGACCCCGGCCGCCTCGGCTGCGATGCGCGCCCAGTGGCGCTCGAAGCCCGCGGGCGTGCACACGAGCACGTAGCGAGCGGGCGCTTCGCTGGGATTGGCCAGGGTGTGGGCTACGTTGCGCGGCGCGAAGGACAGCTCGCCCGCGCCTTTGGTCACCAGCGCGTTCTCGACCTGAAAGACCAGCTCGCCCTCCAGCAAGTAGAAGGCTTCGTCGAAATCGTGCGTGTGCATCGGCGGGCCGGCGCTGTGCGGCGGGACCACGATCTCGGTCACCGACACGTGGCCGCCGGTCTCCTCGCTGCGCAACATGACGTTGGTGGTGAGGCTCGGCAGGGGTGGCATCGTCGTCTGAGCTCCTTTGCAGCGTTCGGGTTCGAAGGACCAGTGCTCAGGGGCCGCCGGGCTGGAAGAGCTCGATCGGGTTGCCCGAGGGGTCGTCGAGCAGGATCTGGCTGCCGCCCGTCCTGCGACGATGTCGTTACGGAAGCTGGTCCCAGCCTCGCGTAACGACTCGACCTCGCGCTCGAGGTCTGAGACCTCGATCTGGATGCGATTCCAGCCGCCGGGCTCGGGCACCCGGCCATCGGGCATGGGTTGCCTCGCCGCCCGCTCCTTGCTGATTGAGCAGCAGCCGCAAGTCGCCCCGCGAAAGCATCGCGAACCCGGGTCCGGGCCGCATCTCGCGGTTGAAGCCGAGCCGCTCGACGTAGAAGTCAACCGCGGCGTCGATGTCGTCGGTGATGTAGCGAACGCTGACCGTGGTCATTCCGCTCCTCCTCCAGGTAGGCAGTTAGGAGAACTGTTGAAAGCATAAACAGTTTTGAGCCCGGTACTATCGGCAGGGGTGTCCCAAGATGCCACCACCGTGCAGGCGGCCCCGGCGCGAGGGCTGAGCCGCCGTGCCGGCTTCCTGCTCGTGCAGCTGGGCACGCACAGGCATCGGCGCTTCGCCGAGCGCCTCGCCCTCCTCGACCTCCACCCCCGCCACTTCGGGATGCTCAGTCACCTCGCCGCAAACGAGGGCCAGTCCCAGCAGGCACTGAGCAGAGCGCTGGGAATCCACCGCAGCGCCGTGGTCGCACTCGTTGACGACCTCGAGCATCGCGGGCTCGCCGAGCGGCGCCCCGACCCCGACGACCGGCGTGCATACACGCTTTACCTGACTCCCCAGGGCCGCGAGCTGCTTTCCGAGCTCCAGCGCGTCGCAGAAGAGGACGAGGCCGAGCTGCTGACTGCCCTCGACGCGTCAGAGCGCTCGCAGCTCATCTCGCTGCTCCAGCGCGTTGCCCATTCACAAGGCCTCACGGCGGGCGTTCATCCCAACTTGGAACCCCGAGAAGCCGACGATGACAAACCCCAGCAAGACGGCAAGACTCGGCCCGCGCGGACTCGGCGACCATCCCGCTAAGGCCCATCAACGCGACGGTTCCCGCTCGCGCTATCGGACGCAACCCGCAGTCTCCAGCGTGCGCGCAACCTGCCACCCACTGCGCCCTTGGACGAGAAGTGACGGGGCGCCTGCGCCCGTTCCAGCAGGGACAGGCGATCGTCGAGCTGACCAGCCAGAACCCGCGCCAGACATGCCGGTTCGTCAACGCGTTCGCTCCCGCGCCGCAGCCCGAACCCGGACCGACTCCGACCCCCACGCCCCCAGAACCCGTGCCCGTGCCCGTGCCGGAACCGGTGCCGGCGCCCAAACCTGAGTTGGTGATCGCCAAGCGCGCGCTCCGCGCCAGCGTCCGGCTCGGGCGGACCGCGGTGTACCGAATCACGGTGCGGAACACGGGGGCGGGGACGGCCGACGACGTTGTCGTCGCCGACCGGCCGGGCCCGAACGCGCAGCTCGTATCTGCGCGCCCCAGCCAGGGCAGCTGCGATGAGCGCACCCCGACCATGATCTGCCGGCTCGGCACCATCGAGCCGGGCGGCCGCGCCAGCATCCGCGTGCGCGTCCGGGCCACCGGCACGCCGGTGATGGGCAACCTCGCCGTGCTCGGCTCTGGCACACTCGAAAGCGCGCTGTCGAACAACGTGGCCTTCGCGCGCATGCGGGTGCGCGACGTCGGCGGCGTACTCGGCCGCTGCTTCTCCGGTTCCGCCGCGTCCGCGCCCGGCGGGCCGATCGCCCGCATCGCCTGCTGAACGCCGCCGGGCCCCCGGTAGCTGCGCTACGGCGGCCGCGGCCTGCCGCTCGACGCCCCGTGGTCGAGCGGCGGACCGAGGCCGCAGAGCGGGCGCTTACGAGCCGCTGACGGCGGCGTCGGCCTCCTGGCCGGACGTGTCCTGGTTCTCGGGCACGAACTGGTTCGCGTTGAACGTCGCGCTCTGCGGGTCGCGGATGACGGTTCCGCGGATCCACGGCGCGTCGAAGGGCGGCACGAGCACCGTCGCGCCGAGTGCCGCCCGCTCGGCGGTCGCGTCCGCGTCGGCGACGCCGAACGTGACGTCCCAGTGAGCCGGCGTGTCGGGCTGGTCGTCCGGAATGACGCTGACGGCCGCGACGACCTCCTCGAAGCGTTCCGGACCGCCCATCGCGTTGCTCACTTCGTCACTGTGTGGCGAGCCAGTCCGGCGAGCCGCCCGACCCCGCTGGCCACCGCCCGCCCGGGCTGCGGAACACGATAGTTGTCCTTGTCTTGTTGGTTGGTACTGCGGAAGGTCGAGCCCTCTCAGGGACGCCCGGCTCAGGCGAACCGGCCTCATCCCCCGACGAGGTGCCCATGCAGCCCGGCCGGCGCCAGCCGGTAGGCAACGCCCCTGGGAGGGCTCGGTACTGCTAGTCGACCTGGCGTTCGGCGTAGGCCGCGTGGCAGCCGTCTCGGGCCGCCTGCTGCATCTCGGGGACCATCGTCCGCACCTGGACGGCAGTGGCCTTCTTCTCGCTACGGCCCCAGGCCTTCTGCACGGCACACACCGTCTTCGCGTCCTCGAAAGCCCTGCCCTCGAGGCTGTCCGGGTTGGAACGCTCACGCTCGTAGGCCGCCCGCTGATCCTGCTCGCCAACGCGAGCCCGGCCTTCGACGTCGCGCACGGCATCGGCCTTCTCGGGAGACAGCCCCGACGCCCTGGCGGTGCCAGTCATGCCGGCGAGCGTGGCCTCGGCGAGTGCCAGGGTCGCGGTCGTGGTGGTGAGGCGACGCATCAGATGATTCTCAGGGGTGCAGCCGGTCTTGCTCTTCATGGTCTCCTTGCTCTCCGTGCCGTCGTTGTTGGCGCTATGCTAACAAGCTCTTGACGGATCGCCAACAAGAATTAGACTTCACTTATGAGTTCGCCGAAGTACAGCCGCCTCGATCCCGCCCAGCGGCGCGAACAGATCCTCGACGCGGCCAATGCGCTGTTCGCCGAGCGGCCCTACGACGAGGTCTCGATCGAGGACATCGCAAGCGCCGCCGGCGTCACCCGCGGGCTCGTGCACCACTACTTCGGCGGGCGCAAGGAGGTCTACATCGGGCTGCTCGAGCGCCTCGGCGCCCAGCGCGAGGACGACCTGCGCCCGCCCGTCGGGCGCAGCGCCCGCGCGCGCGTGGCGGATTCCGTGTCGCGCTGGCTCGACTGGACCAAGGCGAACCACACGGTCTGGCTCGCCACGATGGCGCACGGCGAAGACATCGCCGATCCCGAGGTCAGGCAAGTGGTCGCCGATCTCGTGGGCCGCGCCGTCGCGCTCATCACGATGTTTCACGCGGACATCGCCGAGGACTCCTCGCGTCTGCGCTACGCGCTCGAGTGCTGGACCGCCCTCAACCGCGCCGCGACACGACGATGGCTACGCGGCGAGGCCACCCGCGAGGCCACGCACGAACTGCTCGCCTCGACGCTCGAGCACATCCTGCGCACCTTCGGCGCTCCAGAGGTGCCACGTCGGCGCGCATCTCCTCCCTGAGTTCAGAATCGAGTTGGGCATTCCCAAGACGGATCTCGCCACGATCGCGCAAATGAGCCGCCTCGCGCTGGCGCAGATGCTCGATCCCACGACCCCACCGGAGTAGTCCAACGCCCTGCTGGGTGCGCCGGGACACTTGCCGCAGTCGGCGGCAGTCAGTCAGTCACGAGGAGGCGTCTCATCGCGATACCCGTTTCGAGTCGGCGATGGGCTCAGGTCGCGGCGCTTCCAGCGCACCGGCGGTGTGCGCTTGGTCGGCAGCGGCACGCTTGTCGAATGGCGACGGTTGAGGAACGTCCAACACCGGGTTCGGCTGAAGCGCCGCGCCTCGATTCCCACCGGCCTCGCGTGCTGAAGGAGCTGGACGGCGGCGTCGTCACTCGTCGGCGACCCGTCCGAGGGGCGTAGCTGGACTCGGCGTGCAGCCGGCCGTCGCGGATGCCCACCCAGATGCCGGCGACCACCGGGGCCAGCGCGTGGTTCAACGCTTACACGCCGTCGGCCTCGCGGATGCGGCCACGGATCACGGCGACGATCTGTCCACAGCCGTCGAGCTCGGCCTCGCCGCCCCCGCGCGCGAGGCGCTGCAGACGCTCGACGTCGCACGCCGCGGCAGGTTGTGGTGCTGAGCCCTGCATCGCCCGAGGTGATCGTCGACGCCGGGCCGAGCGGCGCGAGTGTCGCGACCATGAGCGGCGTCGTGCTTGGCGCCACCATCGGCAATGACTTCCAGCCGGCACCTCGGCAGCCGCCGCCAGCCCGCAGACGTTCGCGAGCGGCCGCAGAGCGTTCAAGCTCGGCGGGCCGAACCACGCCCCGACGTGGTGACGTGGACGTGAGTGCTGGCCCGTCGGCTCGCCCGCGTGGGCGTCATTGGGGGCTGCCGGGGCGATCCGGGGTCAACCCGGTTGCGTGTCGAGAGCAGCCCCGGCAGCCGAGCACTAAGACCCGCAGAGCGCTTCGTGGTTTGGATGCTGGCCAGCTGCACGTCAGCGTTGAGACCGGCGGGGTGGCGCTTCACGTAGCCCCGCCGCGCTCACGCGAGCCGCCGCGCGATCAGAGCCGTGGATGCCGGCGCGGGAGGTGAAGGTCGATCCACTCGATGCTCTCCGGCGGCGGCAGCTTGTTCAGGACCGAGCGGATGATCCGCTGAACGTCGTACTCGTCGTGCCCGAAGTCGTTCAAGAGCGCCTTGAGCGCGCTGTAGGTGAGCTTGAGCTCCGATGGGGTGAGCTCGAGTCGATACGCGATCTCGTCCGGCTCGATCAGCCCGATGTCGTCTTTGGCCATAACGGCTCCTGGAACGAGGGTACTCCTGGGGCGCCACGGGTCAATTTCGCATTGAGCTCCAGCAAGAGGCGGGCGGCCGCCGGATCGCCGGCCGCCCGTCTTCGCGCAGGCTCAGCGCGCTGCCAGCGCCGGCTCCTGCTCCTCGACCGTGTCCGGCGCCCGAACACCGGCAGCGCGCTTGGTCGCTGCTTCGCTGCGACCCGCGGCGCGGTAGCGCTCGAACAGGCGCCGGATCTCTTCCCGAGCCTGCTCCTGCTCCTGCTCGTCGCGAACGTGCCGATCCGGCTCATACTCGAAGCACATGAGAACTCACCTCCTTCGAGCGGACCTCCCACAGCGTACGCTCGAGCGCGCCGATGTCCAAGCGCTCGCCGCCGCTCGAGAGCCTCACTTTTGCGAAGCTCAGTGGCCGGACCGCTGCCGTTGGAGCTTCGGCCGGCTGGCTGGCGCCGGCGTGCCGGGCAGGTGCAGCAGGCTCTCGACTTCCTGCACGCCCGCGATCCGCCGCACCGCGGCGTCCACGCGCTCGATGTCCTCCTGCCGCTCCAAGACCCCGCGCAGGAATACCACGCCGTCCTCGGCGTTGACGACGATCTGTCCCTTGGGCACGCCCCCGCGGCGGGACAACTCGCTCTCGACCTTCTGTGCGAGCGTCACGTCGTCGAGCGGCTCACGGCGGCGGAAGCGGCGCGCATTGAAGGTCCGTCGCGCGATCCCGACCGCGTGCGATTCCGCCCGCCGCGCGCGCGCCAGAGCGCGACGCTCGCCGCGCCGGGCCCGTGACAGCGCCCGGTCACGGGCGGCGTGGCGACGGCGACGGCCGGCCCTGGGGTCGAGGAAGAACGCGAGGATCGCCCCGAGCGCGACGCCGCCCGCCGCCGCAGCCGCGGGCGCCGAGGCCGACGCGCGAGGAGCGGCGAGCGCTTGGACGGCGGAGCGGGAGCGCGAAGCGCGAGCGAGTGGACGGGACGGCGGGGCGTAT
Source organism: uncultured Solirubrobacteraceae bacterium (assembly GCA_963730115.1). Lineage (GTDB taxonomy): Bacteria > Actinomycetota > Thermoleophilia > Solirubrobacterales > Solirubrobacteraceae > DASQFQ01. Next base: position 9,543 of record CAVSQM010000007.1, read on the forward strand.
GCGCCGGGCGAGAACCATGAGGACCTCCGGTTAGGCGACGCCAGACGCTACGCCGTCCGTCGCGGTCGTCAACCCCGAATGCCTCGCCGCAGGCTCGAGGCGGCGGTACGCTCTGCGGGTACCAGTCTGAAGGAGGAGCAATGGCGTTCCGGGTTGGAGATCGGGTCATCGCCGAGTCCGAGTCCACGCAGCGACGACCTCGCGCCGGCACGGTGCGCGAGGTTCTGCGCGAGGATCCGCCGCGGTACCGGATCGAGTGGGACGACGGCCACGAGTCGATCTACGCCCCGGCCGCGGGCGCTCTGCATCCCGAGCACCGCTCGGCCGGCGCTCCGAGCTGAGGTAACGCCGTCAGGCGTGTTGACGTGTGCGGAGGATCAGCCAGCTCAGCCAGATCCCGACGGCGAACAGTGGCACGCCCATCGCCACCCGCGTGACGCCGAGCGCGACGACGGCGCCCGTCAGGTAGAGCGGCAGCTGGACTGCGAGTCGGAGCGAGAACAGGGCGACCCAGACCCAGCTCGCGCGGCTGTAGGCGCGCACGCGCGCTGGGTCCTGGCGCCACTCCATGCCGCGGTTCGAGGCGATCGCGAGGAACACGCCGAGCAGCGGCCAGCGCACAGCGATCGAGATGGCGTAGGCGAGCGCGTAGCCGGCGTTGGCGACCAGGCCGGGCAGGAAGAAGTCCTCGGCGCGGCCCGTGCGCGAGACGACGTAGGCGGAGATGGCGATGCCGACGAGGCCGGCGAGCGCGAACTGCGGCGTCTGCTTGCGCACGACGCGCGCGATCCCGAAGACAGCTCCGAGCGTGACGGCCGCGATCAGCGCGGGCTGGGTCTGCTGCCCGGTGGCTGCGTAGGTGGCGACGAACGCAGCCGACGGGAGCACCGACTCAGCGATGCCGAGCGCTCCGCCGAGTGCCTCGGCCAGCGGTGGCGGCGCGTTGCGGTCGGCCGGTTCACTCATTCCGGGTGGCGAGGATCGCAGGCCGTAGTCGGCGCCCCGCACCTCAGTCCGCACGCTGGGGGGTGGCGGCGCGGGAGATGCGCCGCCGTCGCCCCAGTTGCTTCATGCGTGCGCTGGCTCCAGCAGCGTCGCCATCGCACGGCTGACGACGACCTCGCCGCCGATCACCTCGGTGCGCTCGATGCCGAAATCGGCGAGTTCACGGCGCACGAACTCAAGCGCCCGCTCGTCTGACTCCTCCGCCGCCGCCTGGTCGCGGAGGAGGCTGATCGAAACGATCTCGCTGCCGCAGTCGAGCGCGTGATAAGCCTCGAAGCCATCCATCGCCTCGATCGCGTCGGCGAAGACCTCATCGACGATATGCATGAGCTCTCCGATCGAGCCGGTCCGGAGCCGGTAGCGCCGTACGCTGGCGAACTTCCGGGCGGCTCCGGCGTGGCCCGGGTCGAGCATGTCGCGCGCCGCGCGACTGACGAGGATCTCGCCGCGCAGCGCCTCGAGGCGTCCGAACTCGAGATCCTGCAGGTTCTCCTCGGTCCACCGCAGGGCGAGTTCGCGCGACGCCTCGGCCTGGTCACCGTCGCGGAACACGCTCAGCGTGAGGATCTCGCCGTCGCCGCAGTCCATGAACTCGTACGCCACGAATCCCGGTCGGCGGCCGATGTCCTGGGCGAAGCCCTCGTCGACCCGGCGCGTGAGCTCTTCCATCGAACCGCGCTGCAGGCGATACCTCCTGATGCTTGCGAACACTTGCTGCTCCCTTCGGTTGGGGTGCCGGTTGCGCTGGGACCGTCGCGTCGTTGCCGCGATAGCACCTCCTTTCCCTCGCCCGCGGCCGGGTGTCGAGTGCGGGCCGCCGGGAAGCGAACGTAGCCACGCCCGAGGCTACTCCTCCGCGTGGCCGCCGCAAGCGTGCGAGCGGGACGATTGGACCCATGCCGATCCGGACGACGCGAACCAGACGGCACTCATTCGCACGGAGTGCCCATGCTCCAGCCGTCTTGCCGCGCGCGCGCGGAACCGAGTAATCGCAAGCCATAACACCACGGCTCCCACAACCCGGCCTCGGCCGCGCCGGCGGCGGCGCTAGCGGTCGTCTTCGCCGGAGCTGGAACAGGGGCCGCTGTCTATCGGTCGCGACCTCGAGTCCGCATCAGTCGCGGCAGGCGAGCCGTCGGCGGTTAAGTCGCGGCGGCGGGGCAGCACGTCGACTTTCCAGCGGAACTCCGGTTGCCGGCGGGTGAGGATGTCGCGCAGGGTGGCTGCGGCGTTGTGGAGATGTGCGTCGCCGGGCGTCAAGTGGTCGTCATCGTGGCAGGTCGAGACCCGCCGAAACACCAAGCGCTGGACCTCGAGCGCGCGGCTCTTGAGCGACGGGTCCCTCTAGGCGTTCTCGGGCGCGCGCGTCGCGTCGCGACGGCGTCCGCAGTGGTGCGGAGAACGGGTCCAATGAACGGGTCAAGCTGGGGCGTTCTGGGGCACGGACTCCGTCCGAACGGGCGTTTCGGGTCCGATCAGGTCATGACCTTCGGCACTGCAGCGCGATTTACGGACTCGATGGGTCATGCGGAGAACCATGGTAAGGAAGGGGTCGCCGGTTCGAGTCCGGCGGAGGGCTTTCGAGAAAGCCCCGCTCAGGCGAGTTTCTGTCGTGGCGGAAGGCGGGACCGCCCGGCTCACCCGAGCAGCCGCGCGAGCGCGCGCTCGAGTGGACGCTGATCCGTCATGTGCGTCAAGCGGTCGAGCAGGCGATGGGCGCGCCCGGAGCCGGTCCGGACCGCGCCCATCGCGACAACGTCTACGCGCCGACCGTCGCTCCGACGGCCTGCTCGATGCGCTCGCCGATCTCCGGGTCGATGTTCTTCCAGTACTGGAAGGCGCGTGCCAGGACGTCGTCGGAGACGCCGTCCGAGAGGTGCCCGGCCACGTTGGCGACGAGGCGCTCGCGGGCCTCGTCGTCGAGCACCTCGCGCACCATCGTGCCGGCCTGACCGAAGTCGTCATCGTCGGCCCGCAGCGTGTATGCCGACCGGACCATGTCGCCGTCGGACGCCCACAGCCCCGCGTGGTCGGTCCGCGACGGGTCCGCCTTCGGGCCGCCGTAGGAGTTGGGCGCGTAGACGGGGTCGGTGACGTTCGCCGTCCGCATCACGCCGTCCTTGCTGTAGCTGTGCACGGGCACCTTGGGCGTGTTGACCGGGATGTGCTTGTAGTTGACCCCGAGCCGCGCGCGGTGCGCGTCGGCATAGGAGAAGCCGCGCGCGAGCAGCATCTTGTCCGGGCTCAGCCCGATCCCCGGCACGAGGTTGTTGGGCTCGAACGCCGCCTGCTCCATCTCGGTGTGGAAGTCGGTCAGGTTGCGCGTGAGCGTCATGGTGCCGACCGTGATCAGCGGGTAGTCGCCGTGCGGCCACACCTTGGTCAGGTCGAACGGGTTGAACCGGTAGGTCTTGGCCTCCTCGAAGGGCATGATCTGCATCTGCAGCGTCCAGCTGGGGAGGTCGCCGTCGCGGATCGCCTCGAACAGGTCCTGCCGGTGGTAGTCGGGGTTCTCGCCGGCGATCCGGTCGGCCTCGTCCTGGGTCAGGAACTCGATCCCCTGGTCGGTCTTGAAGTGGTACTTGACCCAGAACCGCTCGCCGGCGGCGTTGACCCACATGTAGGTGTGGCTCGAGTAGCCGTTCATGTGCCGGTAGGTCTTGGGGATGCCGCGGTCGCCCATCAGCCAGGTCACCTGGTGTGACGATTCGGGCGACAGGGTCCAGAAGTCCCATTGCATGTCGTGGTCGCGGAGGCCGTTGTCGGCGCGGCGCTTCTGGCTGCGAATGAAGTGCTGGAACTTCATCGGGTCCCGGACGAAGAAGACCGGCGTGTTGTTGCCGACCATGTCGTAGTTGCCCTCGGAGGTGTAGAACTTCAGCGCGAAGCCGCGGGGATCTCGCCACGTGTCGGGGCTGCCGCTCTCGCCGGCCACGGTCGAGAAGCGGGCGAGCATCTCCGTCTTGACGCCGGGCTGGAACAGGGCGGCCTGGGTGTACGCGCTCACGTCCTCGGTCGTCTCGAACACGCCGAACGCGCCCGACCCCTTCGCGTGCGGCTGACGCTCGGGAATGCGCTCGCGATTGAAGTTGGCCATCTGCTCGATCAGGTACTGGTCCTGGAGCAGGATCGGGCCGTCGGGGCCGACGGTCAGGGAGAATTCGTCGCTGGCTACCGGACTGCCGGCGTCGGTTGTGGTGCGAGGTGGCTTGTCGGTCATACGCCGCTCTCCTTCTCCTGGTGTTTGGGGATTGGTTGACAGTCGGGGCACAGACCCCAGAACGTGACCTCAGCCTCGTCGACGACGAAGCCGCCGGCGTCCGCCGGCGTCACGCAGGGCGGATCACCGATGACGCAGTCGACATCGCTGATCGCGCCACACGAGCGGCACACCACGTGATGGTGGTTGTCGCCGACCCGCGTCTCGTAGCGGGCGGGACTTCCGGCCGGCTCGATCCTGCGCACGAAGCCGCCGACGGGTCAGTGCGCCCAGAACGTCGTAGACGGCCTGCGTGGAGATCGCACCGACGCGCTCCCGCGCCGCCAGCGCGATCTGCTCGGTGGTCATGTGCTTGCCCTCCGTCACCACCGACAGGACGGCGAGCCGCGGGCCGGTGACGCGCAGACCGGCACTGCGCAGAGCGGCTACGTGTTCGGCGTGACTGGTCGAAGTCACCGCACAGAACATACGCTATTCCGGAATCGTTCGACTCTTCGCCCAGCTCCAGAAATCGGACGCCGTCATGGACCACGCAATCGGCGCGGTAGCCTGCCCGCGTGGACGACCGCGCCGGCCTGCTGATCCGCTACGGAGGCGATTTCGTGGAGGGGGTCGTCGCGCGGGCGTCGGGGTCGTTCGTGGAGACGGTCGACGGGCAGCGGGTGCTCGACTTCACCGCGGGCCAGATCTGCGCAACCGTCGGGCACAACCACCCGCGGGTGGTCGACGCGATCGAGGCGGCCTGCCGCGACGTGCTGCACCTCAACTCGTGGATGCTGTCCGAGCCCGTGCTCGCGCTCGCCGACCGCCTGGTCGGGACGCTGCCCGAGCCGCTTCGCCGGGTGATGCTGCTCTCGACCGGCGGCGAGGGGATCGAGGCTGCGCTGCGCATGGCCAAGCTCTCCAGCGGGCGCTTCGAGGTCGCCGCGCTGACGCGCAGCTGGCACGGGGTGACCGCCGGCGCCTCGGCGGTCACGTACGCGGCGGGGCGCAGCGGCTACGGCCCGGCCGCGGCCGGAGCCTTCGCGCTGCCCGCGCCGTACGCCTACCGCTGCCCGATCCGTCATTGCGACGGTGCCTGTGACTGCACGTGCCTGGAGGCGGGCTTCGACATGTTCGACCAGGCCTCGGTCGGCTCGCCGGCGGCCGTGGTGGCCGAGCCGGTGCTGTCGGCCGGTGGGGTGATCGTCCCGCCGCCGGGCTACTTCCTGCGCCTGGCGGAGCTCGCGCGCGAGCGCGGGATGCTGCTCGTGCTCGACGAGTGCCAGACCGGGCTCGGGCGGCTCGGTCGGATGTACGGCTTCGAGGTCTACGACGTGGTGCCCGATCTGCTCGTGCTGTCCAAGACGCTGGGCGGGGGCGTGCCGATCAGTGCCGTCGCGACCAGCGCCGCGATCGAGGAGGAATGCCACGCGCGCGGCTTCGTGCACGTGACCTCGCACGTCTCAGACCCGATGCCGGCCGCGGCGGCGCTGGCGGTGATCGACGTCGTCGAGGAGGAAGGGCTCGCCGATCGGGCGCGCTCGCGCGGCGAGTACCTGCTGGCTCGCCTCGGCGAGCTCCAGGAGCGTCACGAGCACATCGGCGACGTGCGCGGCCTCGGTCTCCTGTGCGGTCTCGAGCTCGTCGAGGACCGCGACACGCGCGAGCCGGCCGACGACCTCGGCCTGGCCCTCACCGACGAGTGCCAGCGCTGCGGGTTGTCCATCAACCTCGTGCGAGGAGGCACCGGCGGCCAGGCCAGTTGCATGCGTATGGCGCCTCCGCTCACCGTGGCCGAGGACGAGATCGACCTCGCGGTGACCATCATCGACGAAGCGCTCCAGACGGTCACCGACCGCCGCGCGGCGGGCGTCTCCAGCTGAGAGCAGCTCGACGGTACGCGGCGGCCGCCGGTACTGGACTCCGGCCAGGGCCCTCGAGAACGGTCACCGAGCGCCCGGGCTGCAGCTGATCCGCGCCTCCACCGCCGCTTCTACACGCGCCCGCGAGAACAGCATCGGCACCGCCCGCCCGCGCGCCCAGCGCCCGATCAGGTCGCGGTAGTGCGGCGAGTCGGGGTCGCCCGACTGGCCGGGGTTGTTGATTACGAGGCTGCGGTCCCAGGAGCCCACGTCGATCACCTGGCGGAACGAGGCGCCGGAAGCCACCCGGAACTGAGCTCGCAGCGCCGCCACATCCTCTTCGGACGACTCGATCGTGAACCCCGTGTCGCCGACGACGTCATCGCCGCCGCCCACCGGGACCGGGCCGACGCGGAGCCTGCGCGCCAGCGTGGCGTCGACGACTGGCGTGATCGGGTGGTCGAAATGAGCGACGTGCAGGTCGCCCCACTCCCAGCGCGACCAGCGCTTGCCGAGGAGCTTCTCCGTGGTGTCGATCGCGCGCTTCAGGCTCGACACCAGAGCGCGATCGCGGGCGCGGCGGGGGTGGCGGCCGAGCCGGCGGTCGGGGTGCTCGAGCAGCTCGAGCAGCACCACCGGATCGCCGGGCCAGATCGCCTCGACGGCCTTGTCGTCGCCCAGCGCGGCCTTGAGCACGGCGGTCGGCAGCTCGGTCGCGTACCAGACCTGGAACAGCGCGGCCGCCGCGGAGTCCGGATCGAGGCGCTTGTCCCAGCGCCGCAGCAGCCGGATCGCGCGCCGCAGCCGCCGGTCCTCCGTGTCCACATCGGCGAGCAGCGGCACGATGCGCGCCGCCGGAGTCGAGCGGTGGTCGACCTGGAGGCGCCGCGAGTCGGCGAGCGTGCCGTTGCGCTCCCGCCGCAGGACGGCCTGGATGCGACGCAGGCGAAACGGCGAGGCCCACTCGAAGCCGATCTTGCGTCGCCGGTACGGGTAGCCGCGCGGCAGGTTCTCGGCGTTGGCGGTGGCGATCCAGCCCCGGTCCGGGTCGCGCGAGACGGGGAGCTTGTCTGCGTCGAGGAACCCGTCCCACTCGTAACGGCCGTCACCCGGCACGGGCAGCAGCCCGTCCCAGTTGCGGCGGATCGGTGTGAAGCCGCACGGCTTCCATCCGATGTGTCCGTCCTTGTCGGCGTATACCTGGTTCTCGCCGGGCGCTCCCCAGCGGCGCAGGCCGGCGACGAACTCCGGCCAGTTGCGCGCGCGCATGTAGGAGATTGAGGCGAAGTAGGCCGACGTGCCGGGCTCGAACCAGATGGACCGCACGGCGAACGCAGTGCGTTTGCCGGCGTCGTCTGCGATCACCGGCCCGTGTCGCGTGAAGCGCATCGTCACCGTTTCGGGCGCCGCGTCCTTGACCGGGATCTGCTCCTGGACGACCGTCATGCGCTCCCAGCGGTCGCCGTAGCGGTACTCGTCGGGGTTGCCGGGGCGGGTGTCGTAGACGTAGAGGTCCTCCTGGTCGATCGCGAAGATCGTCAGGCCGAAGGCGATCCGCTCGTTGTGGCCGATCGAGATGCCGGGCAGCGCGGGCTCGCCGGCGCCGATCACGTTGAGGCCCGGCGCGTTCAGGTGGGCGAGGTAGCGCAGCGACGGCACGCCCTGCGCGCGGTGCGGGTCGTTGGCGAGGATCGGCCGGCCGCTGGCCGTGCGCCGGCCGGAGATCGTCCAGTTGTTCGAGCCCTGTTTAGTGCTCGCCGTGCTGGCCGACGCGTCGTCGCCGAACTCCACCGGGCTGATCGCGAGGTTGTAGACGTCGAGCACGTCGTCGGGGATGTCGCGTAGCCGCAGCCCGTCCGGGATCTCGTAGCGCCACTTCGGCTCGAGCTTGCGTCGCAAGGCCTCCGCCTTGCGACCGAAGTCGCGCAAGATGAGCGCGCGGTCGACCTGGTCGGAGAGGTTCGAGACGAGGCCGTGGCTGCGGATGCGCACGACGTCCTCGGGCGCCCACTTCTCCGGGCGGTAGCCCAGCGCCTCGAACTCGACCGGGAGCTTCGCACGACCGGCGTCGATCTCGTCGATGTAGGCGTTGACGCCGGCTGTGAACGCGGTCGCGATCTGCTGCGCGTCGTCGCCGTAGGCGGCCCACTCGGGCGCGATGTCGCCGCGGTAGAGAAACAGCCGAGCGGCGCGGTCCTGCTCCACATAGTCTTTCGCCGAGCGCGGCGGACAGCCGGCCGAGCCCACGCCGGCGCCATAGGTCGATCTGCCACAGGCGGTCGCGCGCGGCGTTGTAACCCTGCAGCAGGAAGGCGTCCGGCTGCGTGGCTGCGTAGATGTGCGGGATCCCGTAGCGGTCGACGAGGATCTCTCCGGGCGCGGTCAGCCCAGGCAGGGCGACGCTCGTGCTCTGCGCGGCCGCCGGTCTGCGCCCGCCGCCCACGTAGGCCGCCGCCAGTGCCGCGCCGCCTGCCTGGACCAGGCGCCGCCGTGTCAGTCCCCTCATCCGGCTCCCTCCCGAAGTCGCCAGCGAGCGAGTATGTCAATCCGCAGGGGGAGGTGATGGCGCGCCATTGAGTCCGTCATTTCGTACGCGGAGCGGCCGGCTTGGCACGTCACTTCGGCGCGGCGATGAGAGTCCTAGCTGGTCAAAGGTGACTCTGGATGAGTGAGCCGCTCGCCGAGCCGCGAGAAGCGCCGTGACGTGTCCGGCGTCGCCGCCGCCCGCGCCACGATCGCCCGCCTGTCCGACGATCAGGGTCGCCTTGCGTGCGCGGGTCATCGCGGTGTAGAGCATCTCGCGGCGCAGGAAGTACGCGCCCGCGGCGGCGTGGGCGATGACGATCGCGACGGGGAGCTCGATGCCCTGGCCCTTGTGGATCGAGCAGGCGTAGGCGAGCTGGAGCTTCGGCGCCTCTTCCTCGGGCAGGTGGAAGATCGCGCCGTCGGCCTCGACGACGAGCGCTTCGGCGTCCTCGTTGTGCTCGAGCAGGCGGAGGATGGTGCCGTTCATGAGGCCGAGGTCGTGGAGGTTGCGGCCGGAGAGCATGAGCTTGTCGCCGATGCGGAGGCGGCCGCCGAGGACCGGGCGGCCGGCTGGGTTGAGGGACTCGCGGAGGCGGGTGTTGATCGCGTCGATTCCCAGCGCGCCGCGGTAGACCGGGGCGAAGACCTGGATGTCGGCGAGCGAGTCGACGCCGAAGTGCGTCGGGAGGCGCTCGGTGACGAGCGTGACGACCTCGTCGAGGGCGGCTCGTGGGTCGGCGCGCTCGATCATGAACAGGTCGCGGGTCATCTCCTCGGACGGGGCGAACGACGGCGGGCTGCCCGTGCGGACGGCGTGGGCGCCGCGGACGATCATGCTGCCGGCGGCCTGGCGGAAGATGTGGGTGAGCTCGGCGATCGGGACCGGGCGGGCCTCGACGAGCTCGGCGAATGGCTTGCCTGCTCCGACCGGTGCGAGCTGGTCGGCGTCGCCGACGAGCACGACGTGCGTCTGCGGGCCGACGGCGCGGAGGAGCGTGACGAGCAGCTCGAGGTTGGCCATCGAGGTCTCGTCGACGATCAGGAGGTCGGTGTCGAGCTCGTCGACGGTCGGGCCCTGGTCGGGGATCCAGCCGAGCGCGGAGTGGACGGTCGAGGCGTCGAGGCCGCTCGACTCGGACATGCGGCGTGCGGCGCGGCCGGTCGGGGCGACGAGCAGCACCGAGGCCTTCTGCTCGGCGGCGGCCGCGCAGATCAGCCGGATCGTCGCGGTCTTGCCCGTGCCCGGGCCGCCGGTGACGATCGAGAGTCGGGAGGCGAAGGCGGCGCGGACCGCGGCGGCCTGCTCGGGTGCGGGGACGAGGTCGTCGGCGGGTGGCGCGGACGATGGCCTTGAGGCTCGCGCGGCGCGGCGGCGAGCTCGCCCACGATCTCGGCGAGGTCGTGCTCGAGCTGTGCCGTCTCGGGTCGGTAGACCCAGACGGACGTCGTCCGCGCCGAGCTCGACGACGAGCGCGCCGGCGTCGGCCATCTCGCCGAACTGCCCGGCGTCCGGCGCGGTGCCGAGCAGCTCGCCGGCCCGCAGGGCGAGGTCGGCGACCGGGAGGCAGGTCGACCCGTCGCGCTCCGCCTCGCTCAGGACGTGCAGGACTCCCGCGCGCGCCCGCGCGGGTGAGTCGGCCGGGACGTCGAGCGAGCGCGCGATCGTGTCCGCGGTCCGGAAGCCGATCCCGAACACGCTCGTGAGGTCGTAGGGGCGCTCGCGCACGATGCGGTGGGCGCGCGGCCCGTAGTGCTGCTCGATGCGCGGGACCAGCCAGGCGAGGCCGTGCGGCGCGAGCAGGAGATGGAGGGCCCGGCTCGAGCGCAGCTCGTCCCAGGACTTGACCGCCTCGGTGATCCGCCCGGCGCTGAGGCCGAGGCGGCGGAAGGCGACGCGCGGGTCGTGGTCGATGACCTCGAGCACGTCCTCGCCGTAGAGCTCGAGCAGCCGCTCGGCTCGCCTGCCGCCGACGTGCCTGACCCGCTTGAGGTAGGCGAGCAGCGCGGCCTCGCCGCTCGGCGCGAGCGGCTCGGCGGTCGCGACCTTGACCTGCAGCCCGTAGCGGCGGTCGTCCTGCCACTGGCCGCTGATGCGGACCCGCTCGCGCTCCTCGAGGTGGGCGATCGTCCCGACGAGCACGATCTCGTCGCCGGCGCGGTCGGCGTCGATGATCGCGAAGCCCGTCTCGTCGCTCGCCCAGCGGCGTCGCCGGATGAGGACCTCGTCCTCGAACGGCGTGCCGGGGATGCCCTCGATCATCTCGGCCGTAGTCAACCCCACAGGCGCGGCGCAGCCCCGACGCTCGCGCGATCGGGCGTTCGACGGCCGCGCGGATCGACTCCTCGGTGCCGGCGAGGATCAGCTGCGTCCTGCGCGCGGGTGACGGCGGTGTAGAGCAGCTCGCGGGTGAGGATCGGCGAGGCGGGGTCCGGGCAGCAGGACGGCGGCGGTGGCGAACTGGGATCCCTGGCTCTTGTGGACGGTCATGGCGTAGACGGTCTCGACGGCGGCGAGTCGAGTAGGGCTGAAGTAGACGATCTCGCCCTGGCGCTCGAAGGCCGCGGTCGGGCGGCCGGTGGGCGAGGTGACGACGACGCCGGTGTCGCCGTTGTAGAGGCGGATGGCGTGGTCGTTCTCGGTGACGAGCAGCGGGCGGCCGACGTACCACGGCTCGGCGGCGAAGCCGGGCAGCTCGCCGGCCAGCCAGGTCTCGATGCGCGGCATCCAGGTGGCGACGCCGTGGGGGCCGCGGCGGTGGGCGCAGAGGACGCGGAAGGCGCCGAGCTCGCGGATCGCTCGGGCGGCGTCGCCGTCCCGGGCGGCTTCGATGACGGCGAGGCCGGTGCGCGACGGCGCCGTCGCGGACCGGCGACAGCAGGTCGAGCGCGGCGGGATCGCCGACGTCGGCGTTGATCCAGGTGATGCTGTCGTCGGTGAGGGCGGCGATGGCGGCGTCGGCGTCGCCGGCGTGGATGGCGTCGGCGAGTCGCTCGATGCCTCCGCCGAAGCGGTGGACGGTGCCGAGCACGACGATGCCGTCGCCGACCGGCACGTCCGTCGGCGGTGCCGTGCCCTCGACGGCCGTCACCGGTCGCCTCCTCCACGGCGGCGCGCACCGACGGCGCTCATGCGCGGGCTGACGGCGGCCGGGCCGACGATGTCGCCGAGCACGGCGCCGGCCTCGATCGAGGTGAGCTGGCCCGGGTCGCCGACGAGGATGAGCCGCGCCTCGCGCCGGACGGCCTCGGTGAGCCGGGCCATCAGCGACAGCGACACCATCGAGGTCTCGTCGACGATCACGACGTCGTAGGGGAGCCGGTTGCCGCGGTCGTGGCGGAAGCGGCTGTGGGTGCCGGGCTTCCAGCCGAGCAGGCGGTGGAGCGTCGAGGCCTCGAGCTCGAGCAGCCGTGCCCGGATCGCGGGGTCGACGTTCAGCCGCGCGGCCTCGCCGTGGACCGCCTCGGCGAGCCGGGCGGCGGCCTTGCCGGTCGGGGCGGCGAGGGCGACGAGCGGTGGCGGCGGCGCCGGCGGCGAGTGCCTGCTCCTCGAGCAGCGCGACGATGCGGGCGACGGTCGTCGTCTTGCCGGTGCCCGGGCCGCCGGCGACGACCGCGAGGCGGCGGAGCACCGCGGCGGCGGCTGCCTGCTTCTGCCTGGCGTCGGGCGTCTCGCCCGTGAACAGACGCGTGATGCCGTCGGCGAGCACGTCCATCCGCACGCCGTCGGCGGGGCCGGCGAGCGCCTCGAGGTCGGCCGCGACCTGCTGCTCCTCGCGCCAGTAGCGGTCGAGGTAGAGCGCGCTGCCCTCGAGCCGCAGTGGACGATCCGGGCCGACGAGCTCGCTCGCCTCGACCTGCGCGATCCAGCCGGAGGGCGACGGGCCAGGGCAGCGTCGTGAGGTCGATCGGGTCGTCGACGTCGACGGTCGCGGTCTCGTGGATCCGCTCGAGGTCGACGAAGACGTGCCCGATGCGCGGCGCGCGGACGGCGAGGGCGGTGGCGAGCACGACGGCGTCGTCCGCTCCTCCGGTCAGCGCGGCGAGCCGTCGTGCGACGTGGACGTCGGCGGCCGCCAGCACGCCGGCGTCGTTGAACTCGAGCAGGAGGCCGGAGGCTCCGCGCGCGAGGCGGGCGTCGAAGCGCTCGACGACGTCGCTCACGCGCCCTCCCCGCGGTCGAGGACGTCGCTCAGCGCCTCGACGAGCGCGGCCGGCGGCTGCCAGGTGAACACGCCGCACGGCACGCCGTCGACCATCGGGCGTATCGGAACCGATCATTCCGCGCACGAACAGGTACAGGACGCCGGCGAGGTTGCGCTCCGCCGAGTAGCCCGGCAGCCGCCAGCGCAGGTAGCGGTGCAGCGCGACCATGTAGAGCAGCGCCTGCAGCCCGTAGTGGGAGTGCGTCATCTCGGCGCGCAGCGCGGCCGGCCGGTGGTGCCAGGCGGTCAGCTCCTCGCCGGGTGGCGCGAGCCAGTTCGTCTTGTAGTCGACGACGGCGAAGCGCTCGCCGTCGAGCCGCACGACGAGGTCGATGCTGCCGGTCAGATAGCCGCGCACGCTCGCGCGCAGCCGCGGGTCGAGCAGGCGCTCGGCGTAGCCCGCGAGCGGATCGCCGGTGGCGAGAACTCGCGGAGCACGTCCGCGATCGCGGCGAGGGTCAGCGCCGGGCCGCTCGGGTCGTCGCCGCCGACGAGCGGGAGCTCGAAGTTCGAGCTCGTCGAGGCGGTCGGCCCGGGTGACGTCGCGCAGAGCGAGACGCCGGCCGGCCCGAGCGGCGTCTCGATCGCCGCGCGGAGGCCCGCGACAACCGCGTCGACGTCACCGAGCTCGACCCGCCGCCGCGCCTGTGCGGCGGCGATCTCGACGGACGAGCGCGGAGGAGAGGTCGGCCGCCGCGAAGTCGAGCGACTCGAACACGCGGTGCACGAGCGTGCCGACCTCGATGCCGACCGGCATCTCGGCCAGCAGCGAGGGCACCGCGCGCAGCGCCTCCCGGCCCTCGTCCTCGACCGGCGGCGCGTGCGGCGCGGACTCCTCGTCGTCGACGACGGGCTCCTCCGGCTCGCTCGCCACGTGCGGCTCGTAGGTGCCGGCGGTGATGTCGCTGAACGACGTCCGCCGCCACCACCAGTCGAGCGTCGCGGTCGAACGAGGACGCCGACAGCTCCGACGTCGCGACCACGTCGCCCGGCCACGACACGGTCGGACCGAGCGCCGACGGCGCGACGCTGATGCGGCCCGGAAACGCCTCGGCCAGCCCGCGGAACCGCGTCGTCGCGACCTCGTCGGACGGCACGGCGGCGCCCGACGACGCGCACGTTCCCCTCGTCGTCGCGCGCGAACAGCAGCCGCGACAGCGCCGAGTCGCGGCTCGCGAACGAGCCCGCCCACCAGACGACCGCCTGGTGCTTCGCGCGCGTCAGCGCGACGTAGGCGAGCCGCAGGTCCTCGCCGCGCTGCTCGTCGATGTGCTGCTGCCGATGCCCCTTCCACTGCGGGCCCTCGAGGCCGACGTCGATCGTCCGCGTGCCCGCGGCGTCGTGGAACGTCACCGGCTCCTTCTCGCGCGGCGTCGGCGACGGCTCCCACAGGTCGGGGTAGTAGACGACCGGGAACTCGAGCCCCTTGCTGCGGTGCATGGTCAGCACCTGCACCGCCTCGGCGTCGCTCTCGAGCCGGCGGCTGCGCTCCTCGTCGTTGTTGTCGGTCGTGGCCTCGAGCACCCGCGCGCGCAGCCACGCCGTCAGCGCGGTGGCGCCCATCTGCTCGGTCATCGCCGCGGCGTGGAGCAGCTCGCCGACGTGGCGGAGGTCGGTCATCCGCCGCTCGCCGTCGACCATCGCGAGCACGCGCTCGGGCAGCCGCTCCTCCAGCGTGATCGCCTCCATCAGCGAGGCGACGCCCTTCTCGCGCAGCACGCGCGCCCAGTGATGCAGGCGCCGGTGCACGTCCTCCCAGGCGTCGTCGTCCGCGTCGGCGACCTGCTCGGTCGTCCAGCCGAGGATCGTGGTCAGCGCGGCCGAGCGGGCGCGCGGCGGGTAGGAGGGGCGCTCGATCGCCTCGAGCAGCCGCAGCCACTCGAGCGCGGGCTCGGTGCCGAACACGCTGCCGGCGCCGTTGATGACGGCGGGGACGTCGACCTCCTCCAGGGCGTCGCGGACGCGCGAGGCGTTGCGGTTCGTCCGCACGAGCACGGCGATGTGGCCCGGGGCGGATCCGGCCCTCTCCGGCGATCTCGGCGCCCGAGCGCAGGAGCTCGACGATGTCGGCGGCGACGTCGCACGCCACGTGCTGGCGAGCGGGGTTGAGCTGCGCGTAGCCCTGCCGGGTCAGGCCGACGTCGCCGCGCGGGACGACCCGGATCCGCAGCGGCGCCGGGTCCGGCGCGCCGCAGCAAGCGGCGCTCGGAGTTCGCCGCGCTGACCTGCCGGTAGACGATCCCCTCGTGGCCGAGCTTGGCGCCGTCGAAGAGCGCGTCGTAGGCGTCGAGCAGCCCCTGGTCGCTGCGCCAGTTGGTCGTGAGCGTGGCCTGCGCGCCGGCCGTCTGCGCGGCCTGGATGTAGGCGTAGACGTCGGCGCCGCGGAACGCGTAGATCGCCTGCTTCGGGTCGCCGATCAGCACGAGCGTCGTCGCGCCGTCGCCGAACGCGGTCCGCATGATCTCCCACTGCACCGGGTCGGTGTCCTGGAACTCGTCGACGAGCACGACGCGGTAGCGGGCGCGCAGCCGGGCCGCGGCGACGTCGCCGCTCTGGCCGAGGAGCGTGGAGTGCAGGCGCGTCAGCAGGTCGTCGTAGGTCATCACCCCGGTGCGGCGCTTGCGGGCCTCGAGCTCCGTGCGGGAAGCTGCGGCCAGCCGCACGCGCATGGCGGCGATCGTCTTCTCGGGCGCGTCCGCCGGCTCGATCGGCGCCGCCGGGTTCTCGATCGCCGTCCGCGCGATCTCCATCGCCTCCTTGCGGCTGAACTCCGGCACGCCGCGACGGGCGAAGCGGCGGACGTAGAGGTCGTCGACCACCTCCTCGCGCAGGTCGGTGACGTCCTCGAGGAACGTCGTGTCGGACTCGACGTCGCCGAGCACGCCCAGCCCGCCGAGCACCTCCTGGCAGAAGCCGTGGGTGGTGGCGATGGTGGCGGAGTCGAAGTCGGCGAGCGCCGCCGCGAGCCGCTCGCGGCGCAGGCGGACCTCGTCCGGCGTGCCGGTCGCGAGCAGCTGCACGACCTCGTCGTCCTCCGGCGGCGTGCCCTCGAGGCCGGCCTCCGCGCTGACCAGCCGCTCGCGGACGCGCTCGCGCAGCTCGCCGGTGGCCATGCGCGTGAACGTGACCATCAGGAGCTGCTCGAGCGGGATGCCCTCGGCCACGTAGCGGGCGGCCAGCGCGGCGATCGTGAACGTCTTGCCGGTGCCCGCGCTCGCCTCGAGCACGGTCACGCCGGTCGGGAGCGGCCCGCAGACGTCGAACGCGTCGGTCATCGGAACTCGACCTGCTCCCAGGCCAGCAGCCCGTCCCACAGCCGGTGGGCGCAGCAGGTCGAAGTCCGCGCGCGCGAGCAGCTCCTCGAAGGTCAGCACGCCGCCGAAGACGAGCTGGTGCTCGAGCTCCTCGTCCTCGCGCGGGAAGTTCCAGCCGCTCTCCCACTCCTTGGTGGCGGCATCGCTCCCCGCCTCGGCGTAGGCGGCCGACGTCTTGCAGGCGAGCGGGAGCGGCTGGCACATCCCGTCGTCGAACAGCGTCGCGAGCGAGGCGAGGTGCTCGAGCGCGAGCTCCGGCGCCATCCGCGGTAGCCGCACGACGCTCACCGTCGCCTCGCGCGGGCCGCCGTAGACCGCACGGCCGACGGTCGCCGCCTCGAACTCGCGGTCGGGGTGCGCGGCGGTGAGCGCCAGGAAGCGCACCCAGGCGACGAGGCGGTGCCGCGGGTTCACGCGCGAGTAGGTGACGCTCCGCAGCAGGTCGCCGTGCACGTCCGGGACCGTGCCGTTCAGCCGCCGGCCGTCGGGGAGCGTGACCCGCACGTCGACCGAGCCCGGCAGCGGCGCCGGCCGGGAGCAGCGCCGCGGCGTGGCCGACGATCTGCTCGACGTCGGGCCGCAGCTTGGCGATGACCGGGTCGGCGAGCACGCCGGGCGGGAGCTCGCCGCGGGCCCGCTCCGCCGCGACCGCCGCGTCGCTCGTGGCGCCCGCGAGCCGGGCGTCGAGCATCCGCTGGCCGACCTGCCAGGACTCGAGGCTGTCGAGCTCGATCGGCAGCGCGTCGGCGACCTCGTCGGCGTAGGTCCCGACGCCGAAGCCCAGCCGCTGGCGCAGGAACGCACGCACGGGGTGGCGGACGAAGGCGACGACGTTGTCGAGCTCGAGCACCGGCTCGCGTCGCGGTGGCAGCGGGCTCGCCAGGAACGGCCGCGGCTCGATGCGCTCCTGCTCCATCGCGCGCGCGCCGTCGAGGGTGACGGGGTTGAAGCTCCAGGGCGCGTCGCCGCCCAGCTCGCCGGGCGTGAAGTTGCGCGGGTCGAAGGGCTGGAGCGGGTGGCGGACGACCACCTCGCGCGCCCGGCGCGGTTCGCTCGATCGCGTCGAGCAGCTCGCCGACCGGCACGGCGGGCGGGCGCGGCGTGTTGGTGCGGACGTCGTTGCCCGCGTAGGTGACGATCAGGCGATCGCGCGCCGCCATCAGCGCGTCGAGCAGCATCTGGCGGTCCTCGGGGCGCGGGTCGCGGTCGCCGACGTGCGGGTCGGCGAGCATGATGTCGTCGCCGTCGCGCGGGGCCTTGCGGGGGAACGCCTCGTCGTCGAGGCCGAGCAGGCAGACGACCCGGTGGGGCACCGAGCGCATCGGCACGAGCGTGCAGATGGTCAGGTGGCCGGTGCGGAAGTTCGCGCGCGTGGGGCGGCCCTGCAGCCGCTCGGCGAGGAGGGCGCGGACCTCGAGCAGGGTGAGCTCGACCGGCGCGTCGGCGGCTTCGCTGACGACGTCGCCGAGGATCCGCTCCAGCTGCGCGCGCTGCCAGGCGTCTCGCTGCGAGGTGGCGGTGAGGGCGTCGGCCGCGGTGGCGAGCTCCTGCACCCACTCGGTGATCGGCTTGGCGGTGGCGAAGGTGTCGACCGCGGCCTGCAGCCGGTCGACGAGCTCGGCCATGCGGCCCGGCGAGGTCGATCGCGAGGCTCTCGACGTCGTCGACGGGCAGGACGCCCTCGAACAGGCGGTGGCCCTCCTCGGTCATCGTCACGCCGACGAGCACGCGGTCGAGGCCGGCTCGCCACGTCCCGGCGGGGAGATCGGCCAGCTTGTACGGCGCGCGATGGTCGGCGTCGAGGCCCCAGCGGATGCCGCTGTCGGCGACCCAGTCGCGGATGCGCGCGAGGTCCTCGTCCTCGAGCCGGAAGCGGCGGCGGACGGGCTCGCGGTCGGCGAGGTCGAGGACGTCCGAGGCGGTGAGGCGGCGGCCGGCGAGGTCGATCAGCTGGGCGACGACGCCGAGCACCGGGTTGGTCTGGCGCAGCGAGCGATCGGCGAGGCGGACGCGCAGGTCGGTCGGGCGCAGCGCCTCGGGGAGCGGCTCGAACTCCTCGTCGTCGACCACCTCGCCGGCGCCGAACGTGGCCTGGATCAGCGGCGCGAACGTCTCGATGTCGGGGCACATCACGATCACGTCGCGCGGCTGCAGCGTGTCGTCCTCCTCGAGCAGGTGGAGGATCGCGTCGCGCAGGACCTCGACCTGGCGCGCGCGGCCGTGGCAGGAGTGGATCTGGATGCTGCGGTCGTTGCGGGGCGAGCGGCCGGGGCTCGGGGCGGCGGTCGTCGCGGATGTCGGCCTGGATGCGGGCGAGCAGCGTGTCGTCGCGGGCTGCGATCGGGTGGTGGTGGGCGACGTGCTCGTGCGTGCCGAGCACGAGCTGCATCTCGCGCGCGTCCTGACCCCAGGAGGCGAGCAGGCGGTTGTCGGCGAGGGCGGCGGTGGTGTCGTCGGCGCGGCGGACGACCGGCGGCGCGGTCGCCGATCTTGCTCCCACAGCGCGGGCGAGGGGTGGAGGAGGAAGACGTGCACGTCGCGGCCGGCGGCGAGGGCGCGCAGCACGTCGAGGTGGCCCGGTCGGGAGGCGGGTCAGGCCGAAGAGCGAGATGCGCTCGGGGAGGTCGCTCAGCGACGGCGTTGCGCGGAGCCGCTCGCACGCCGGCTCGAGCCGCTCGGCGGGGCTGGGGTCGGCGAGCCGCTGCCGCAGCCGCCGCCACAGCTCGGCCTGCCAGGCCGCCTCTTCGGGCACGTCGACCTCGCCCCGCGCCCAGCCGCGCACCATCGCCGGCCGGTGCAGCGCGTAGCGGTCGAACAGCTCGGCGAGGTGGCGGACGGTGGCGAACCTCCGCGCGCGCCGGTCGGCGTCGTCCTCGCTGCCCAGGTGGGTCGCCAGGCTGTGCAGCCACGGCTCCTCCAGGCACTCGCCGACGACCTCGAGCAGCGGCCAGACGGCGCGCTGCGGCGACCACGGGTCGGTCTCGGGGTCGACGCCCGACGCGGTCGCGACCGCGTCGCCGACGAGCTTGTACGGGAACGGGAACGCGACGTTCGCGCAGATGCCGTCGGCTCGGCCGGGGGTGGCGCCGAGGCTCGAGGAGAGGCGCTGGGTCAGCCAGCGCTCCATCCCCCGGGTCGGAACGGAGATGACGTCGGGCTCGAACGGGTCGGCCAGTGGGTCCGCGAGTAGCTCGGCGAGTGCCTCGACGAGGCCGTCGGCGCGTTCAGCTCGGTGGATGTGAAGCATGCAGACAGTGAAGTCGGGGCAGCCGACGTCACTCTGACGGCTCGCGGTCGGTCGCGGCGCTGCGACGAACGCGCACGGGGGAGATTGCGCAGAAACGTGCGCGATTTGGCGCAGTTCTGCCTTGTTGCGTTACTCCCCGTCGTCGAGTCTGACCTCGTGGGTCGCAACCGAGATATCGCGAGTGCGGAGGTTCACATCGACGCGCCGGACTGGCGGCCGCTGATCGACGCACTCGTGGGGTGGTTCATGTGGATGCACGAGGTCGAGCTCGCCGACGGTCGCCGGCTCCAGGCGTACAAGCACGTGACGACGCGCGAGTATCTCCACCTGACCGCCGACGGGCGGGCGTTCGAGTACCGAAGCGGAAGTCGCTACCGAGAGATCGACCTCGAGGACGCGATCGTGCGGGTGTTCGAGA
Source organism: uncultured Solirubrobacteraceae bacterium (assembly GCA_963730115.1). Classification (GTDB taxonomy): domain Bacteria; phylum Actinomycetota; class Thermoleophilia; order Solirubrobacterales; family Solirubrobacteraceae; genus DASQFQ01. Next base: position 29,319 of record CAVSQM010000007.1, read on the forward strand.
GGTGGCGACCGATACCAGGCTGAGGACTCGTCGACTCAGTGCGCGTGCCCGTGATGCCCCGCCCAGGGCATCGGCCGCCCCTCCTTCGTGCTCACGACGTCGGGCTGAAAAGCGCTCTTCTCCTCGCGATCGCGTGCGCGGCGCAACCCGGCCGGCAGCAGCGCCAACCCCGGCGGCGTGAACACCCGCCGGGCAGCGCCGCCACACGCCGGACACGCGAACACCGCCCCAGCCGAGGCGGCGGGCCGCACCGCATCGAACGGCCCGCACTCCCGACACTCGAACGCGTAGAGCGGCACGATCAGCTCGTCGCCGCCGCGACCCCTCGGTCGCCGCGCGTCGGCCCGTCCTTCACCGGCCGGATGTCGAAGTCGAAGATCCCGGTCGGCAGGTACAGCGAGCAGCATGCGTTCGGGATGTCGACGATCCCGCTGATGCGGCCCTCGATCGGCGCCGAGCCGAGCAGCAGGTAGGCCTGCTCGCCCGTGTAGCCGAACGTCTTCAGGTACTCGATCGCGTTCAGGCACGCGCGGCGGTAGGCGACCGTGGCGTCGAGGTAGAGGTTGTCGCCCGAGGTCTCGTCGACCGAGATCCCGATGAACGAGATGAACTCCGAGTAGCGCGGCTCCACCCGGCCGGGCATGAACACCGGGTTCGTCGTGACCCCGTACTTGTTCATCCCGTCCTTGATCAGGTCGACGCCGAAGTCGATGAACCCGCCCATCTCGATCGCGCCGCAGAACGTGATCTCGCCGTCGCCCTGGGAGAAGTGGAGATCGCCGCCCGACAACAGCGCGCCGTCGACGTGCACCGGGTAGTAGACGCGGCTCCCACGGGTGAAGTTCTTGATGTCGTGGTTGCCGCCGTTCTCGCGCGCGGGCACGGTCCGCGCGCCCTCGCGCCCCACCTTCGCCAGCGCGTCACCGGACAGCGTGCCCGCGAGCACGCCCTCCTCCAGCGGCGGCAGCGCCAGCGGCGGCACGCGGTCCGGGTCCGTGTCGATCAGCGCCTGCTCGCGCCGGTTCCACTCGGCGAGCAGGTCGGCCGACGGCGCGGTCCCGAACAGGCCCGGATGGGTGATCCCGGTGTAGCTCACGCCCGGGACGTGGCGCGACGTGGCGTCCTGCCCGCGGAAGTCCCAGATCGCCTTGTGCGAGTCGGGGTAGTGGTCGGTCAGGAAGCCGCCGCCGTTGTCGCGCGCGAAGATCCCCGTGTAGCCCCAGCCCTGGCCGGGCGCGTCGCCGTACTCCTGCGGCGGCTGGCAGGGGCCGAGGTCGAGGATCTCGACCGCGAGCAGGTCGCCCGGCTCGGCGCCCTCGATGGCGATCGGCCCGCTGAGCATGTGGGCCACGCCGAGGTTGACGTCGCGGACGTCGTTGGCCGAGTCGTTGTTGCCGATCTGCGCGTCGGTCCACTCGCGGCACTCGACGCGGAAGTCGCTGCCCGGCTGCACCGAGCTCGCGGGTGGGATGTCTGGGTGCCAGCGGTTGTGGCCCGGCACCGCCTGGTCGGCCATCGACTTCGACTGGTCGACGGTGAATGCGACCTCGGGCATCTCGTCCTCCTTCTCTCAGCGGCTGCCGCGGGTCGACGGCATCGGGATGATCGGGCGCGGTCCCATGTCGTTCAGCACGAGCCCGAATCCGACCCACCACGCGCAGAGCCCGTCGGCGATCGCGACCCAGCCCGACAGGTTGAGCAGGAAGCTGCTCTCCGGCGAGGTGATGTTGACGATCCCGGCCAGCGCGTAGACGACCGTGAGCAGCAGGAACGCGAGGAAGGCCGGCAGGTTGACGTAGTAGGCGCCGTAGGTGAAGAACGCGGTGAAGACGGCCCACACGAGCAGGTAGGTGCCGAACGAGTCGCCGAACCCGCCCACGCCGGCGACGCGGTCGAGCGAGATCTCCGGCCCGAACCAGCGCAGGATCATCGGCGTGGTGAACAGGAAGCAGGCGTAGACGACGCCGAACGTCGCCGCCGAAGAGGTTGCCGCTGCGGAACTCCATCAGCCCCGCCGATGAGCATCCCGAGCGCGCCGGTGCCGAACGCGACGGGCACGAACAGGCCCGCGTTGATGTTGAAGAGCTCAGCGTTGGCGAGCCCCAGCATGAGCACCGAGAACCCGAACGCGAACACGCCGAGCGGAACGCCGCTCGCGGCCGCAAGTCGGAGGCGCGGTGGGCGGGCTCGGGCGCGCAGTGGTGGCCATGGTGGTCCTCTCTCTCAGCTCGCGAGCAGTTCTTTGAGGACGTCGTCGATGAACTTGCGGTCGACGGGGTTGGCGCCGCCGCCGGCGAAGTGACCCCACACGCCCGGGATCACCCGGAACTCCCCGTTCGGGATGTACTGCGACGCGTACTCCTCGTCCTCCGGCGGGAAGTACAGGTCCTTCTCGGCCGGGCAGCGACGATGAGCTTGGCCTTGATCGACTGCAGCGCCTTGATGTGGTCGCCGTCGAACCCGGGCGTCTGCGCCGATGTCGCCGTTCTGCCAGGTCCAGAGCATCGTCAGCAGGTTGTTGGCGTCGCGGCGGTCGAGGAAGAAGCCCTCCCAGAACGCGACGAGGAAGTCCTCGAGCGTCGGGAACGAGTCCAGTCGAGCCTGCGAGTGGCCCATGCCTTGTAGACGCGGTCCCAGAAGAAGGCCTGCGAGAAGCCCCAGCCGGCGTACACGCGCGCCGCCGCGCGCAGGCACCTTGCCGGCTTCTCGTCGTACCAGCCGCCCTTGAACGCGTCGTCCGCCGGTCAGCGCCGCCTTGACGCCCTCGAGGAAGACGATGTTGTGCTCGCTGGTCTTGGAGGAGCCGCAGAACGGGACACGCGCGCTGCACCATGTCGGGGTAGCTGACGGCCCACTGGTAGGTCTGCCCGGCGCCCATCGACCAGCCGGTGACGAGCGGCAGCGTCTCGATCCCGAACTGCTCGGTGACCAGCTTGTGCTGGCTGCTCGACCTGGTCGTAGAAGGTGACGTTCGGGAAGTCGCGCCTTGTCGTACGGGGGCGGCGTGTTGCTCGGCGAGGTCGAGAGCCCGTTGCCGAGCATGTTCGGGACGATGATGAAGTACTTGGCCGGGTCGAGGGCCATGCCGTCGCCGATCAGCCACTCGTTGTCCCAGTGGAAGCCCGAGTACCACGTCGGGTAGACGATCGCGTTGCTCTTGTCGGCGTTGAGCTCGCCGAACGTCTTGTAGGCGAGCTTCGCGTCCTGGAGCGTCGCGCCGTGCTGGAGCGCGACGTCTCCGAGGTCGAAGGTCTCGTAGTCCTGGACGAACCTCTCGGCCACTCGAGTACCCCCTCGTAAAGATCTTCCATTCGGAAGTATTCCGAACGGGACCATAACGGGCCGCGACGGCCCCGTCTAGATCAGCGGAGGGCGCTGGCGAGCTCGGCGAGCGACTCGAGCCACTGGCCGAGCTGGTGCTCGCCGACGTCGGCGAAGATCGTGTCGCGCTCGGCGGCGATCGCCTCGGACAGCCGGCGCTGGAGCGTCGCGGCCGCGCGGGGTGATGTGGACGATCACGCGCCGGCGGTCACGCGCGTCGGCCTTGCGGTGCACGAGGTTGTCGCCGACCAGCCCGTCGACGAGCCTGGTGAGGCTGGCCGGCGGCAGCTGCGTGAACTCGGCGAGCTCCGACATGCTGTGGCCGTCGCCGCGGCTCAGCAGCGTGAGCGCGCGCCAGCGCTCGGTCGTGCAGTCGTGATGCGCGAGCACCTGCGAGAGCCGGCGCGTGACCCGCCGCTCGGCGTCGCTCAGCGCCAGGACCAGCTCCTCGGCGGTCGATTCCGACGAAACGATCACCTCGTGCTTTGCCACGTATGAGAGAGTAACCGGGCGGCCGATGAATGAGTCCATCGACGTTGCGCTGGTCATCCCGCTGCACGGCTCGGCGGGGATCTTCGGACCCTCGTGCGAGTTCTGCGCGCAGCTTGCCGTGGCCGAGATCAACGCGGCCGACGGCGTGCTCGGCCGCGAGCTCCGCCTGTCGGTGATCGACGGGGCCGCGTCGCCCGACAAGGTCGCCGACGAGGTCGGCGCCCTCTCCGCCGCGGGTCTCGTCGACGCGGTGGTGGGGTGGCACATCTCCGCCGTCCGCCAGGCCGTCGTCCCGCGGGTGGCCGGCCGCGTGCCCTACGTCTACACCGCCCTGTACGAGGGTGGTGAGCGCACGCCGGGCGTCTTCCTCACCGGCGAGACGCCCTCGCACCAGCTGCTGCCGGCGATGCAGTGGCTGCGGCGCGAGCACGGCGTCCGCCGCTGGTCGATCGTCGGCAACGACTACGTCTGGCCGCGCGCCACCGCCCGCGCGGCGCGCGAGTTCGCGCGCATGTGCGACGGGCAGATCTGCCACGAGGCGTTCGTCCCGCTCGGCTGGAACGCATGGGGCGGCGTGGTCGAGGACGTGAAGCGCGCGCGGCCGGACGCCGTGATCATGCTGCTCGTCGGCGCCGACGCGGTGACGTTCAACCGCGCGTTCGCCGCCGCGGGCCTCGACGTGACCTGCCGGCGCTTGAGCACGCTGATCGACGAGAACACGCTCGCGGGCAGCGGCGCGAAGAGCACGCGCGGCATCTGCGCCGCGGCCGCCTACTTCGAGACGCTCATCACGCCCGAGAGCCTCGAGTTCGGGCAGCGCTACACGCAGCGATTCGGCGCCGACGCGCCGACGCTCAACAGCGTCGGCGAGTCCTGCTACGAGGGGATCCTGCTGCTCTCCTCGCTCGCGCGGCGCGCCGGCAGCCTGGACGTCGCCCGGATGACCGCGACCGCCGAGTCGCTGTCCTACGGCGGCCCGCGCGGCGAGGTGCGCATGCACGAGCGCCACCTCGACCAGCGGATCTACCTCGCGGAGGCCAACGAGCTCCGCTTCGACGTCGTCGCGCAGATCTGACGCTCGGGTTCGACCGCGCCCCCGACGAGGCGTAGGCTGTCGGATCAGATCCGCTCGAAGGAGGTGGTACCGCCATGTGTGTGGAACGCGAGCCGGATCGGGACAGTCAAAGCGACGACGAGCAGGCGTTGGAGGAGATCCGCCAACTGTTCGCGCGCTATCGCAAGATCGCTCGTCACGGCGTCGTGACTGAGCGCGACGAGATCCCGGAGGCCCCGGCCGACGACGTCGAAGCGGCTCCGGCGCTCGCTGCGCGGTGAGCTCGGCACGCGGGGGGGACCGGCAACCGCCGGTCCCGCCCGCAGACGCAAATCCTCAGCCCGGGACATCCACAGGGTGCAAACGACGAGACGGACGGCATGCATGCGGAGAACGGGCGCTCTGGTGATCGTGTTGGCGTTCGCGCTCGGCGTCTCCGCGCCCGCCTCCGCCGCGGACCCGCCTCGATACGACGTGCCAGCGGGCTACCTGAGGTGCCCGAAGGCCACCGCGTGGAACGGCTTCTTCAAGTGGGTCTCGGCGCGACACACGAGCTGTCGGCGTGCTCGTGTCTTCCTGCGCGCGTATGCCAAGAAGGCGGAGCGAGGCCCGATGCCGCGCCGGCTGGGGGATTTCCGCTGCACGATCCGGTACTGGCGCAACGAGGAGGGTGACGTCTACGCCAGCCGGCATCGCTGCAGACGCGGAGGGGTCGTGATCCGCTTCTACGGGATGGTCTGACCGAGCCCTCGGGAGTACGCTCTGTGAGCATTCAGACCGAAGGAGGAACAATGGTGTTCCGGGCTGAAGATCGGGTCGTCGCAGAGGCCGAGTCCACGGAGCGGCGGCCGCGCTCCGGGACGGTGCGTGAGGTCCTACGAGAGGACCCGCCGCGGTACCGGATCGAGTGGGACGACGGCCACGAGTCGATCTACGCACCGGCCGCCGGCGCGTTGCGTGCCGAGCAGCACCCGATGGGGAACACTCGCTAGGCGCCTACCCGTCGAAATACATCGGGAACTCGTAGGGGTGCGGCCGGATCTTCACCCGGTCGGACTGCTCGCGGCGGAACTCGATGTACGTCGCGATGAGGTCATCCGTGAACACGCCGCCGCGCGTCAGGAACGCGTGGTCGGCCTCGAGCGCGTCGAGCGCCTCGTCGAGCGTCGTCGGCACGGTCGCGATGCCGGCGAGCTGCTCGGGCGGGAGGTCGTAGAGGTTGCGGTCGATCGGGTCGCCGGGGTCCAGCTTGCGCTCGATGCCGTCCAGCCCCGCCATCAGCATCGCCGGGAACGCCAGGTACGGGTTGGCCAGAGGGTCGGGCGGCCGGAACTCCAGTCGCTTGGCCTTCGGCGACGGGGAGTACATGGGGATCCGCACGGCGGCCGATCGGTTGCGCTGGGAGTGCTTCAGGAGCACCGGAGCCTCGTAGCCCGGGACCAGCCGGCGGTAGGAGTTCGTCGATGGCGCGCAAAACGCCATCAGCGCGGGCGCGTGCTCGAGCAGGCCGGCCGCGTAGTGCAGGGCGAGTGGTGACAGCAGGCCGTAGCCGTCGGCCGAGTGCATCAAGGTCTCGCCGGCCTTCCACAGAGACTGGTGGACGTGCATGCCCGAGCCGTTCTCCTCGAAGATCGGCTTGGGGAGGAATGTCGCGGCCTTGCCTGCCTGCTTGGCGGTGTTCTTGACGATGTACTTGTGGAGCTGCAGCGCGTCCGCCATCTCCAGCAGCGGGAGGAAGCGGAGGTCGATCTCGCCCTGGCCGGGCCCGCCGACCTCGTGGTGGTGGCTCTCGGTGCGGATGCCGAGCGCCTCGAGCACGATCACCATCGTCCCGCGCAGATCGCTGAGCGTGTCGTTCGGCGGCGCCGGGAAGTAGCCCTCCTGCGAGCGGTTCGTGTAGCCGAGGGCGGCCAGTCCCTCGCCACGCCGCTGGAACCCCTGGCCCGAGGTCCAGTGGCCCTCCTCGGAGTCGACCTCGTAGAAGGCCGTGTTGGCCTGCTGGTCGAAGGCGACGTGGTCGAAGACGTAGAACTCCGCCTCGGGCCCGAAGTAGCAGACGTCGGCGACGCCGCTCGCTCGGAGATGCTCCTGCGCCTTGATTGCCACGTAGCGCGGGTCGCGCGTGTATGGCTCGCGCGTGATCGGGTCGAGCACCGTGCACACGAGCGAGATCGTCGGCGCCTCGTAGAACGGGTCGAGGATCGCCGTCGAGGGATCGGGCAGCAGGAGCATGTCGGACTCGTAGATCTCTTGGAAGCCGCGGATCGACGAGCCGTCGAAGCCGATCCCGTCGGTGAGCGCCTCCTCGTCCAGGCTGGCGAGCGCCATGCCCATGTGCTGCCAGGTGCCCGGCAGGTCGGTGAACTTGAGATCGACCAGCTGCGCGCCGTGGCGCTCGGCGAGCGCGAGCACGTCGCCCGGCTGCACACCGCGCCCGTCCGCGAGCGCCCGAGCGGTCAGTGGCTCGGCGATCTTCCCGTTCACGAGATCCGCAATGGCCATCCCGTTCCTCCTCCAGTCGCAGGCCCGAGGGGATTGTCCCGCCTTTCGGCGCCGCGGTGTTGGCCACGGGGCCAAAGATCCGCCACCGCGGGTGGCCGTGCGGCTACCGTGACGCCATGGGGGAGCTGCTCGCCTTTGTCGGGGTGGCGGTTGTCGTCATCGTCACCCCCGGGCAGGACACCGCGCTCACGGTGCGCAATACGCTCGCCGGAGGGCGTCGCGCCGGCGTCCGGACCGCGTCCGGCGTCGTCTGCGGCCAGGCCGTCTGGGCGCTCGCCGCGAGCGTCGGGATCGCCGCCCTGCTCGTGGCCTCCGAGCCGGCGTTCGTCGCGGTGAAGCTGCTGGGGGCCGCCTATCTCGTCGTTCTTGGCTGCCAGGCGCTGCTCGCCGCGGCGCGCCACGAGGATCACGTCGCGATCGGCGCCCCGGCCGCCCGCGGTCGCGAGCTCCGTCAGGGCTTGCTGAGCAACCTCGGCAACCCGAGATGGCGGTGTTCTTCAGCAGCCTGCTGCCGCAGTTCGCCGACTCGTTCCCCGGCCTGCTCGGGCTCGGCCTCCTGTTCTGCGCACTCACGATGGCCTGGCTCAGCGCCTACGCGATCGTGCTCGCTCGTGCGGGCGACGTGCTGCGCCGTCCGCGCGTGCGCCGCACGATCGACGCCGCCACCGGCACGGTGCTGGTCGCGCTCGGGATCCGGCTGGCGGCCGCCGACCGGTAGGCCTACCGGGCCTGCGGCACCAGCGCGTACACCCGCGACGGGCTCCCCGTGCCGCGCACGAGCTTGAGCGGCGCCACGATCACGACGGCGCCGGTCGGCGGGAGCTGCGCGAGGTTGGCGAGCTGGGTGAGCCCGTACTTGCCCGCGCCGAGCACGAAGTTGTGGACCGGGAAGGGCGGGTCGAAGGAGTGGGCGGCGCCCGCGTCGGTGCCGACCGTCTCGACGCCGACGCCCACCAGCGGGCTCTCCTCGGCGATCCACTTCGCGCATTCGACGTCGAAGCCGGGCGTGTGCGGGCCGGTGTCGTTGGCGTTGAGGAAGGCGGCCTCGTCGTGGGCGCGGGCGTCCCAGCCGGTGCGGAACAGCAGCCAGCCGTTCTCCGGGCAGCGGGCCGTTGGCCGCCTCGAACTCGCGGATGTGGTCGACGGTGAGGCAGAAGTCGGGGTCCTCGGCGGACTCGGCGGACTTGTCGATCACGACGGCCGGCGCGACCAGCCGCTGCGGCGGCACGGAGGCGACGTCCTCGCCGTCCTTGCCGCTGATCCAGTGGATGGGAGCGTCGAAGTGCGTGCCGACGTGCTCGCCGATCTCGAGCCAGTCCCACGCCCACGCCGGCCCGCGGTCGTCGTAGCGGCTGATCTCGTGGCGGGTCAGGCCCGGCGTGTTCTCGAACGGCGGCGGGAGCTTGAGGACGGGCGTGTCCTCGCTGAGCGGCTGGGTGAGGTCGACGACCTCGACGGCGGACAGCATCTCGGCGAGCGACTGGGTCATTTGAAGGCCTCCTCGAGCCATTCCGCGCAGAAGTCGGGCGTGATCTTCGCATCGACGACCAGCGGGCCGTCGCGCTGGGCGAGCCAGGGCTCGATCGCGGCGAGGTCGTCGGCGGTGCGGACGGTCACGCCCTGCGCGCCGGCGGCGCTCGCCAGCGCGGCGAAGTCGGTGTCCGGGAACTGCACGAGCTCGACCGGGTGGCCGTGCGGGCCGAAGTGGTGGACCTCCGCGCCGTAGGCGGCGTCGTTGTAGATCACGACGAGCATGGGGAGTCGCAGGCGGGCGAGCGTCTCGAGCTCGGGGAGCGACATCAGCGCGCCGCCGTCGCCGAGGCAGGCGACGGTCAGGCGGTCGGGGCGGGCGATGGCGGCGCCCATGCCGCTGGCGAGGCCGAGGCCGATCGACTGGAACGCCTGGGTGAACACGAAGCCGGCCGGGTCGGGGACGCGGATGTACATCGGCGGGAAGCCCATGAAGTGGCCGGAGTCGACGGCGACGGTGCGGTCGTCGGGGAGCAGCGTGTCGAGCGCGATCGAGAGCGTGCGCGGGTCGATGTAGCCGTCGCCGCCGACGTCGTCGTACGGCTCGTCGCGCCAGGAGCGGACGGTGGTACGGAATCCTTCGTTCCGCACGCCGGTGTCGAGCAGCGCCCGCGCCGTGGCGGCGGCGTCGCCGACCACGGCGACGTCGACCGGATGGTGTGCGGCGTCCGGGTCGAGGTCGACCTGGACGACCTTGGCGCCCGGGTCGATGAGGGCGCCGTCGCGCGTCGTCCAGCGGGTGAGCCTGGCGCCGAAGGCGAGAATCAGGTCCGACTCCGCGATCAGCCGCGCGGCGGCCGGCGAGGCGAAGCCGCCCGAGATCCCGACCGCCCACGGCGAGCCGGCGAAGAGGCCGTGGCCCATGGCGGAGGTGGCCAGGGGCGCACCGAGGGCGTCGCCGAGCGCCTCGAGCGGCTCGCGCGCGTCCGCGAGGACCGCGCCGCGGCCGGCGATGATGACCGGGCGGTGGGCGGCCGCGATGAGGGCGGCGACCTCGGCGATGGCCGCGGGCGAAGGGGCGGGCGTGTGGGGCGGCGGCGTGGCGGCGGACGCGAGCTGTGCCGCGGGCGCGGCGGGCACCTGCTGCGCCTGGACATCGAGCGGCATGCTGAGCAGCACCGGCCGGCGCTCCACCTGCGCGCGGCGCACCGCCCGCGCGACGTCGTCCGCCGCGCTCGCCCCCGAATGAATGCGTTCGGCGGCCGCGCCGACGGTCCCCGCCAACGCCGCCTGGTCGAGCCGGAAGTTCGACCGCAGCGCCGCGGCCGGCGCCTCGCCCGCGATCAGGACCAGCGGCGTGCGGCTCTTGGCCGCCTCGGTCAACCCCGTCATCGCGTTGGTGAAGCCGGGGCCCTGATGGACGCTGCAGACGCCGACCCGCCCGCTCACGCGCGCGTAGCCGTCGGCCATGCAGATCGCCCCGCCCTCGTGCCGCGCGTGGTGGAACGCGACCCCCGAGGCGTGCATCGCCTGGGTGGCGAGGAAGTTGCCGCTGCCGAGCACGCCGAAGGCGTCGCGGACGCCGAGCTCCGCCAGCGTGCGGCCCACGACCTCCGCGGCGGTCAGCGACTCCATCGAGCGGGACCTTACGTCAGCCATAGACTTGCCCGCCATGCGCGTCGGTGTCGGTCTGCCCACCACCACGCCCGGGGCCGACGGCGCCCTGCTGGTCGACTGGGCGCGGAAGGCGGACGCGGGGCCGTTCTCGAGCCTCGGCGTCCTGGACCGGTTGGTCTACGACTCGTTCGACCCGTTCGCCTCGCTCGCGGCGGCGGCCGCCGTCACCACCGACGTCAGGCTCGCGACGATGATCGCGATCGGGCCGGTCCGGCCCGCCGCGCAGCTGATCAAGGGCGCGGCCTCCGTGCAAGCGCTGTCACAAGGCCGGCTGACGCTCGGGCTCGCCATCGGCGCGCGCGCCGACGACTACGAGGTCTGCGACGTCCCCACCAAGGGTCGCGGGAACCGGCTCTCCGATCAGCTCGCCGAGCTGCGCGACTGGGACGTCTCGCCGCTCGTGCCCGCCAAGGCGAGGGAAGACCGGCCCGAGCTCCTCGTGGGCGGCATGAGCGGCGCCGCCTTCGAGCGCATGGCCCGCTACGCCGACGGCTACGCGCACGGCGGTGGCCCGCCGCGCGCGTTCGCCAGCGCCGCGACCAAGGCCAAGGCCGCCTGGAGCGACCTCGGCCGCCCCGGCCAACCGACCCTCTGGGGCCAGGCCTACTTCGCCCTCGGCGACGAGCAGCAAGGCGAGGCGTACCTGCTCGACTACTACGCCTTCACCGGCCCGTTCGCCGCCAAGATCGCCGCCGGCAACCTCACCTCGCCGCGCGCCATCCGCGACTTCGTGCGCGCGTACGAGGAGGCCGGCTGCGACGAGCTCGTGCTCCTGCCGACCGTCGCCGACCCCGGGCAGCTCGACCGGCTGGCCGACGTCCTCGCGTGAGGACGACCGTCCTCGGCGCCGGCCCGTCCGGCCTCTACCTGTCGATCCTGCTGAAGAAGGCCGACCCGCGCCACGAGGTCACGGTCATCGAGCGCAACCCGCCCGACGCCACGTTCGGCTTCGGCGTCGTGTTCTCGGAGGAGACGCTCGGCCGGCTGCGGGTCGCGGACGAGCCGACGTTCACCGCGATCACCGACGCGTGGGCGAGCTGGACGACGATCGACATCCACTTCGGCGGCGAGCTGATCCGCTCCCACGGCCACCGCTTCTCCGCGATCCGGCGGACGAAGCTGCTCGGCATCCTGCAGCGGCGGGCGCAGGAGCTGGGCGTGGACATGCGCTTCGAGCAGGAGGTCGGCGACCTCAAGGAGCTCCCGGAGGCCGACCTGCTCGTCGGCGCCGACGGGGTCAACACGCTGGTCGGGCGCGCGCAGGAGTTCGGGCGGAGCGTCGACGCGTATCCGACGCGCTTCGCCTGGTTCGGCACCGACGTCGCGCTCGACGCGTTCACCTTCGCGTTCGTCGAGACCGAGCACGGCGTCTTCCAGGCCCACGCCTATCCGTTCGACGAAGGCACGAGCACGTTCATCGTCGAGACGCGCGAGGACACGTGGCAGCGGGCCGGGCTGGAGAAGCTCTCCGAGGAGGAGAGCCTGGCGTTCTGCCAGGAGCTGTTCGCGCCGGTGCTCGACGGACACGAGCTGCTGTCCAACCGCTCGGTCTGGCTGAGCTTCAACGAGGTCCGCTGCAAGGACTGGAGCGCCGGCAACACGGTCCTGCTCGGCGACGCCGCGCACACCGCGCACTTCTCGATCGGCTCCGGCACGAAGCTGGCGATCGAGGACGCGATCGAGCTCGCCGCGGCGCTCGGGCGCCAGGACGACCTCCACGACGCGCTGGTCGACTACGAGCTCGAGCGGCGGCCGATCGTCGAGCGCTTCCAGGAGGCGGCGCGCCAGAGCGCCGAGTACTTCGAGGAGGTCCCGCGGCACATGGGGTTGCCGCCGCTGCAGTTCGCGTTCAACCTGCTGACCCGCAGCGGGCGCATCGGCCACGCCAACCTCTCGCTGCGCGACCCCCGGCTGGTGCGAAAGGTGGACGCGTTCGTCGGCGGCCGCAACGCGCTCGCCCCGCCGCCGCTGTTTGCGCCGCTCGAGCTCCGAGGGCTGAGCCTGCGGAACCGCGCGGTGATCCGCGGGCTCGACGAGCCGGTCGGCGCGGGTCTGTACCTGTCACCGATGCTCGCGGTCACGCCCGAGGGGCGGGTCACGCCCGATGACCCGATGGCCCCCGACGCGTGGGACCTCGACGCGATCCATGCGGCGGGCGGCGCGGCGATGCTCGTGCTCAACCACGCCGGCGCGCGGGGCGCCTGCCGGCCGCGCTCGGAGGGCATCGACCTCCCGCTGCGCGAGGGCGGCTGGCCGCTCGTGTCCGCCACCCCGACGCCGCACACCCGCCGGAGCGCCACGCCCGAGGCGCTCGAGCAAAACGGCATGGAGCGGATCCGCGAGGCGTTCGTGCAGCAGGCGAAAGCGGGCGCCGACGCGGGCTTCGACGCCGTCGAGCTCAACCTCGGCGAGGGCTACCTGCTGAGCTCGTTCCGCGACGGCGCGTTCCCGCGCTCGGTCGTCGAGGCGGTACGCGCCGCGTTCGACGGGCCGCTGGCCGTCCGGCTCTCCGACGGCGAGCACGCTGCCGCCCTGCGCGACGCCGGCGCCGACCTCGTCCACGTCGCCGGCGGCAAGGTCAAGGAGTACCGTCGGGGCCATCTCACCGCCGAGAGCGATCGCATCCGCAGCGAGGCGCACGTCGCGACCATGGTCGGCGGATATCTCGACACGCTGGACGCCGCCAACACGATCGTCGGCGCCGGCCGAGCGGACCTCTGCATCCTCGAGCCCGTCGCGCTGACGTGAGCCGGCTGGTGGTCGTGACCGGGGGAGAGGGCGGGATCGGCCGGGCGACCGCACTGCGCTTCAAGGCGCTCGGCGACGACGTCGAAGCACCCGGGCGCGCGGACCTCGACGTGACCGACGAGGACTCGGTCGCCGCGTTCTTCGAGGCGCGCGACGTCGACGTGCTCGTCAACAACGCGGGCGTCGCCGAGAGCGCGCCGCTCCACCGCACCACGCTCGAGAGCTGGCACAAGCACCTGGCGGTCAACGCCACCGGCGCCTTCCTCTGCACACGCGCGGTGGCCAAGGGCATGCGCGAGCGCGGGACCGGCGCCATCGTCACCGTCGCCTCGACCGCCGGCGAGCAGGGCGCCCCCTACGTCGCCGCCTACACCGCGGCGAAGCACGCCGCCGTCGGCCTGATGCGCGCGACCGCCGCCGAGCTCAAGGGCACCGGCGTGACGGCCAACGCCGTGTGCCCGACGTTCGTGGACACGCCGATGACCGACCGCTCCGTGGCGAACATCGCCGCGCAGACCGGCCGCTCGCCCGACGAGGCGCGCGCCGCGCTCGGGCCGCTGCTCGACCCCGACGAGGTGGCGGCCGCGGTCGTGTGGCTGTCGTCGCCCGAGGCCGCCGGGATCAGCGGCCAGACCCTGGTCATCGACGGAGGAGGAATCCAGACATGAGCCCGTTCCGGGCCTCGGCGCCGCTGACCGAGCGCTGGGAGCACTTCGCGCTCGACGTCGACGACGGCGTGGCGACGCTCACGTTCAACCGGCCCGACAAGCTCAACGCGCTCACCTTCCAGGCGTACGCAGACCTGCGCGACGTGGTCGCCGAGCTGCCCCAGCGTGGTGACGCGCGCGTTCTGCTCATCACCGGCGAGGGTCGCGGCTTCTGCTCGGGCGGCGACGTCGAGGAGATCATCGGCGAGCTCCAGAAGATGGAGGCCGCGGAGCTGCTCGAGTTCACGCGCATGACGGGCTCGGTGGTCAAAGGGCTGCGCGACTGCCCGCTCCCGGTCATCGCCGCGATCAACGGGATCGCCGCCGGCGCCGGCTCGGTGATCGCGCTGGCGGCCGACTTCCGGCTGCTGGCCCGCGACGCGACGTTCGCCTTCCTGTTCACGCGCGTCGGGCTCTCGGGCGCGGACATGGGCTCGGCTTACCTGCTGCCGCGGCTGGTCGGGCTCGGCCGGGCGACCGAGCTGCTGATGCTCGGCGACAAGATCGACGCGGAGAAGGCGCTGGCGATCGGGCTCGCCACCCAGGTCGTCGACGACCTGCCCGCCACCGCGCAGCAACTCGCGCGAAGGCTCGCCGACGGCCCCGCGCTCGCCTACTCGCAGACGAAGCTGCTGCTGGCCCGCGAGCAGGACATGGACCTCGCGGGCGCGATCGAGATGGAGGCGCTCGTGCAGGCACTGCTCATGAAGAGCCACGACCACGGCGAGTTCTACAAAGCCTGGAGCGACGGGCGGAAGCCGGCGTGGGCGGGCCGATGAGCGGACACGAGGTCGTCACCGCCCCCGAGCTGGCGCCGCCGGTCGGCTACGCGCACGCGGTCGTCGCCGCGCCCGGGCGCGCCGTCTACCTGGGCGGCCAGACCGCGCTCGACCCGGACGGGAAGATCGCCGGCGACACGCTCGCTGAGCAGTTCGACCAGGCGGCGGGCAACGTCGTCGCCGCGCTCAGAGCGGCCGGCTGCACGGCCGACGACCTGGTCTCGATGCAGATCTTCGTCACCGACGTCGAGGAGTACCGCGGCGCGCTGGCGGAGCTCGCGCCGCTGTGGCGCAAGCACTTCGGGCGCCACTACCCCGCCGCCGGCCTGTTCGGGATCACCCGCCTGTTCGACGTCGAGGCGAAGATCGAGCTGATGGCGGTTGCCGTGAGACCGGAGTGACCGCGCTCGACGCGCACCTGAGCGACGCGCAGCGCGAGCTGCTGGCGACCACCGCGGAGATCGCCCACAGCAAGCTGGCGCCGCTGGCCTCCCATGACGGCAAGGTCAATCGCCCGCTGCTGCGAGCGATGGCCGAGCACGGGCTGCTCGAGCGGCTGTTCGCCGGCGAGGCGAGCGCCATGGAGCTGTGCCTGATCCGCGAGGGCCTCGCGCGCCACTGCACCGAGGCGGAGACCGCGTTCGCGGTGCAGGGGCTCGGCTCGTACCCGATCCTGCAGAACCCCGCGCTCGCCGAGCACTGGTGGCCGCGGCTGGCTTCCGGCGAGGCGGTGGCGGCGTTCGCGCTGACGGAGCCGGACGCGGGCTCCGACGTCGCGGCGCTCTCCCTCCAAGCCGAGCCCGACGGCGACGGCTTCCGCCTCACCGGCGAGAAGGCCTACATCTCCAACGCGCCCGACGCCGATGTCTACACCGTCTTCGCCCGCACGAGCGGGGAGCGCGGGGCCAAGGGCATCACCGCCTTCGCGGTGCCCGGCGACGCCGAGGGACTCACGGGCGAGCGGATCGCGCTCGTCGCCCCGCACCCGATCGGCCGCCTGCGCTTCGACCAGGTCCCGGTGCCGCACGACCACGTGCTCGGCGAGGTCGATCGCGGCTTCGCCGTCGCGATGGGCACGCTCGACCGCTTCCGCCCGAGCGTCGGCGCCTTCGCGATCGGGATGGCGCAGGCGGCGCTCGCAGCCGCCGTCGAGCATGCGTCGAACCGCCACGCGTTCGGCCGGCCGCTGCGCGACTTCCAGGCCGTCTCGCACCGGCTCGCCGACGTCGCCACGCGCGTCCAGGCCGCCCGGCTGCTCGTCCACCAGGCGGCCGCCGCCTACGACGCGGGCATCCGGCCGGTCACCCAGATCGCGGCGATGGCGAAGCTGCTGGCCACCGAGACCGCGCAGGAGGCGGTCGACGCCGCCATCCAGGTCCACGGGGCCGTCGCGCTCGAGGAGAGCCACCCGCTCGCGCACCTCTACCGCGACGTGCGCGCGCCCCGGATCTACGAGGGCGCATCGGACATCCAGCGGGAGATCATCGCGCGCGAGCTGTTCCGCGCGGCCTTATGATCCCGGCGCGGCCCGAGACCAGGAGGGAGATGGGAACCGCGCACGTCGACACCTTCGCCCGCGACCACCTGCCTCCGCGGTCGGCGTGGCCGGACCTGCCCCTCGGCGGGCTGAGCTACCCGGACGAGCTCAACGCAGCGGCCGTGTTGCTCGGCGAGCCGCGGTTCGAGCAAAGGGCGTGCATCGTCGGCGAGGCCGGCTCCTGGACGTACTCGGAGCTCCGCGAGCGCGCCGAGGCCGTGGCCGCGATCCTCACCGGCGAGGGCGGCCTCGAGCCCGGCAACCGCGTGCTGCTGCACGGGCCGAACTCCGCGGAGCTGATCGCCTGCTGGTTCGGGATCCTGCTCGCCGGCGGCGTCGTCGTGGCGACCATGCCGCTGCTGCGCAGGGGCGAGCTGGAGAAGGTGATCGGCAAGGCGGAGGTCTCGCATGGCCTCGCCGACGCGCGGGTCGCGGGCGAGGTGCCGGACCTGCCGTGGCGGCGCGAGTACGCCGCCGGTGAGGAGCTCGCACCGCCAAGCGGCTACGAGGCGGTCACCACCGACGCCGAGGACGTCGCGATCATCGCCTTCACCTCCGGCACCACCGGCCAGCCGAAGGGCTGCGTCCACCTCCATCGCGACCTGCTCGCGACGTGCGACACGTTCGGCGCGCAGGTCCTGCGCCCGCGCGAGGACGACGTGTTCACCGCGACGCCGCCGGTCGCGTTCACCTTCGGCCTGGGCGTCAACGTCCTCTTCCCGATGCGCGTCGGCGCGTCCACCGTGCCGATCGCGCAGCCGTCGCTCGACGCGGTGGTCGACGCCATCGAGCGCCACTCGATCACGACGCTGTCGACCGCGCCGACGATGTACCGGGCGATGCTGCGCGACGCCGACCTCGCGCGCGTGCGCTCGCTGCGCGCGTGCGTGTCGGCGGGGGAGCCGCTGCCGGCGGCCGTCGCGACGGCGTGGACGGAGCGCACCGGCCTCCGCATCATCGACGGCATCGGCTCGACGGAGATGCTCCACATCTTCATCGGCTCCCCCGCGGACGAGGGCCGCCCGGGGTCGGTCGGCCGGCCGGTGCCGGGCTACGAGGCGATGGTCGTCGACGACGCGATGCGGCCGGTGGCGGCCGGCGAGGTCGGGCGGTTGGCGGTCCGCGGTCCCACCGGCTGCCGCTACCTCGACGACGCCCGGCAGGCTGACTACGTGGTCGACGGCTGGAACCTCACCGGCGACGCCTTCCGCTGCGACGAGGACGGCTACTTCTGGTTCGCCGCGCGCAACGACGACCTGATCGTCTCGGCCGGCTACAACATCTCCCCGCTCGAGGTCGAGGGCGCGCTCCTGCAGCACGACGCGGTCGCCGAGTGCGCCGTCGTCGCCTCGCCGGACGAGGATCGGGGCCACGTGGTCAAGGCGTTCGTGGTCATTTCCGACGGCGTCGCCGCGGGTGATGAGCTGGTCGTGGAGCTCCAGCGCCACGTCAAGGACCGGATCGCGCCGTACAAGTACCCGAGGCGGGTCGAGTTCGTCGACGCGCTCCCGCGCACGCTGACGGGGAAGGTGCAGCGCGTCGAGCTGCGAAAGCACGAGGCTGGGAGGCAACCATGAGCGACCGCATCGGATTCATCGGCCTGGGGATCATGGGCAAGCCCATGGCGGCGCGCCTGGTCGCCGCCGGCTTCCCCGTCGTCGTCCACAACCGCAGCCAGGAGGCGGTCGAGGAGCTCGCCGGCGAGGGCGCCGAGACCGCGGCGACCCCGCGCGAGGTCGCCGAGCGCTCCGACGTCGTGATCACCATGCTCCCCGACTCGCCCGACGTGGAGGCCGTCGTGCTCGGCGAGGACGGCGTCATCGAAGGCCTCAGCGAGGGCATGCTGCTGATCGACATGTCGACGATCGCGCCCGCCATGGCGCGGCAGGTCCACGCGGCCCTGGCCGAGCGCGGCGTGGAGGCCGTCGACGCGCCGGTGTCCGGGGGCGAGCCCGCGGCCGTCGACGGGCAGCTGTCGATCATGGCCGGGGGGAGCGAGGCGGCCGTCGAGCGGGCCGAGCCGATCTTCGCCGAGCTCGGCAAGGCGACCACGCACATCGGCGGGGCGGGTGCCGGCCAGGTCGCCAAGGCCGCCAACCAGGTCGTGGTCGCGCTCACGATCCAGGCGGTCGCGGAGGCGCTGACGCTGGCGTCGAAGGCCGATGTCGATCCCGCGCGCGTGCGCGAGGCGCTGCTCGGCGGGTTCGCGCAGTCGAAGATCCTCGAGGCGCACGGGGAGAAGATGCTCGAGGACCGCTTCGAGCCCGGCTTCCGGATCGAGCTGCACCGCAAGGACGTGGGGATCGCGCTCGACACGGCGCGCGAGCAGGGCGTCGCGCTGCCGGCCACCGCCGGGGTCGCCGAGCAGTTCAACGCGCTGATCGCCCAGGGCTCCGGCGGGCTCGACCACTCCGCGCTGGTCACGCTCTACCGCCAGCTGAGCGGGTCCTAGGCCAGCTGCGCGGCCATCCGCAGCGCCGCGCTCATGCTGGCGCTGCGGGCCTGGTCCTGCCCGGCGATGTCGAACGCGGTCCCGTGGTCGACGGACGTGCGGATGATCGGCAGCCCGCCGGTCACGTTCACCGCGTCGTCGGAGTGGAGGAGCTTGATCGGGATGTGGCCCTGGTCGTGGTACATGGCGACCACGAGGTCGTAGCGGCCGGCGCGCGCGGCGCCGAAGACGGTGTCGCCCGGCAGCGGGCCGGTCACGTCCGCGCCCGCCGCCCGGAGGCGCTCGATCGCCGGCACGAGCACGCGCTGCTCCTGATCGCCGAACAGGCCGCCCTCGCCCGCGTGGGGATTCAATCCCGCCACCGCGAGCCGGGGAGCGTCGATCCCCAGCCGCCGCAGCAGCTCGGTGGCGATCCCCACCACCGACTCCAGGCGCTCGGCCGTGATCTTCCCGGGCACGTCCTCGAGCGCGATGTGGGTCGTCATGTGCGCCACCCGCAGCTCCGGCCCGACGAGCAGCATCGAGACCTCCGCGCCGTCGCACATATCGGCCAGCAGCTCGGTGTGCCCGGCGTGCGCGTAGCCCGCCTGCCGCATCGACGCCTTGTTGAGCGGCGCCGTGGCCAGGGCGCCGACGCGGCCCGTCAGCGCCGCCCACGTGGCGGCGCGGACGGCGGCCACCGCCAGCTCGCCGCCCGCCGCGCTCACCTCGCCATAGGGCGGCGGCTCGACCTCGGACACCGGGTGGACCAGGATCCGCTCGGGCCCCGCGTCGTCGCGCGTGAGGTCGGGGTCGAGGGCGAGCTCGAGCCCGCTCGCGGCGGGCTCGCGCTCCAGCGCGGCCTGCGTCCCGAACACCACGGGGCGGCAGTGCTCGTACAGCTCCGGCTCGCGCAGCGCCTTGAGCGCGACCTCGGGCCCGACGCCCGCCGGATCGCCCATCGTGATCGCCACCCGCGGCCGCGTCATGCCACCAGCCGCGCGAGCAGGTCGTCGTCCCCGAAGGACCCGGACTTGAAGATCAGGCGCAGCTCCCGGCCGTCGGCGAGCGTGCAGCGCAGCAGCGGCGCGCCCGGCGCGGCCTCGCGCTCCGCCCGCAGCACCTCGACCCCGAGCGCCGTGCACACCGCGTGCGCGGTGTCCCCGCCGACGACGATCACCAGCCGCGGCGTGGCGTCGCGCAGCGCGCGGGCCGCGGCACGCCCGAGCGGGCCGGCCGGTCCGGTGAGGAGCGCGTCGCGACCGGCCTCCAGCGCGCGAGCAGCCGCCTCGCCGTCGAGCGCCACGCTGGTCACCGACAGGAGGTCGGCCTGCCGGGCGGCGAGCTCCGTCCGGCTGCCCGAGACGACCAGCACCGGGCCGCTCGCCGGCGCGACGGCGGGCGGCGACGACCCTCGCCGCCGGGCATGCGCTGCCGCCAACCCGCCGGAGCCGACGAGCAGCGGCCGCTCCGGCTGGGCCTCCAGCTCGCCCGCGAGCGCGTCGAGGTCCTCCGTCCGCGCGGCGTCGACCACGACCCGCTGCACGTCCGACGGGCCGAGCAGCGCAGCGACGTCGACCTCTTCGGAGTCCCATCGCTGGCGACCGTCGACCGTGGTCCGCCCGAGGGCGGGGAAGGCGGGGGCGACCACCACCCGCGACGGGCGCAGCTCGCGCTCGACCGCCGAGAGCTCCGCCGCGACGTTGCCGCGCAAGGTCGAATCGAGCTTCTTGTACATCCAGGCCCGATCGTCGCAGTGGCGGGCGAACCAGCGCGCCACCGCCCCGGCGCGATCTGCCGCGACTGAAGCGTCGACGTCACGGCTGGCCGTGTCGAAGGCGAGCACCGCCGCCTCCGGGGGCGTGACGAGCGCCGCCTCGCGCCACGGCACCACGAGCGTCTCCAGACCGGCGGCGGCGAAGCCGACCGCGCTGTCCGCGGCCCCCGTGAGATCGTCGGCCTGGATCACCCACTCGACCGCCACGGGCGGCTACTCGGACAGCAGTCCGAGCGCCGCCGCGGCGGCGTAGAGCACCACGAACGTGACCATGAAGACCACGAAGCGGGCGAAGAGTCTGCGCGCCATCCCGACCTACAGATCGCCGATCTGGACGATCACGAGCCAGCCCGCGAAGAAGCCGTAGAAGGCGACCGCGAAGAACAGGGCGCCGAGCCGCATGCCCTTCACCCGGATCGCCTCCGGCAGCGACCGGCGGTTGAGGCGGATCAGCAGGATCGAGTAGATGAACATCACGATGCCGTTCAAGCACGCCGACAGCACGAGCAGCACGAGCGGCTGGTCGAAGCCGGAGAGCAGGATGAGGACGCCGAAGGTGATCATGCTCCACACCACGAGGAAGTAGAGCTTGCTCTCGCTCCAGCTCTGGTTGTCACGGGCGTACAGCGTCTTGGTCACGTCGGCGGTGAGCCGCGAGACGTAGTCGACCACGCCGAGGGCCACGAGCGACAACGAGAGCGAGCCGAAGACCCAGAACAGCGTCCCGAACCAGGGCGCCACGACGTCCTTGAGGACGTTGCCCTGGGCCTCGATGAAGTCGAAGTTCGCTTCCTCGGCGATGTCCTGGCCGTAGACCGTCGAGTACGCCAGCACCGAGAAGATGACGATCGAGCCCACGCAGATGGCCCAGAACGAGACGAGCTGCTCCTTGGAAGCCTGCTTGAACCAGCGGTTGAAGCGCCCGATGTTCTCCTCGTCCTGGCGCACCATCGTGCCGGTGGACGGGGCCGCCTGGTCCTCGCCGGTGACCGGCGAGACGATGTGCGGGACGTAGGCGCCCATCCCGTAGCCCTTGTCGCGGATCCAGTTGCTCTGCACGAGGTTGTTGGCCCCGCCCGCGCCCGCGAAAACCAGCCCGGCGAGGATCGTGGCGATCGCGACCTCGTCGCTCGGGATCTGACCGATGCCCGTGACCGCGTCGGGCAGGTCGGCCCAGGCTGACGCCTTGATCGCCGCGAAGACGGCGATGATCAGGAAGACGATCGTCAGCCCGACCTTGAAGAACTCCGCCTTCTCGAGCGTTTGGTAGACGACGGGCGACGCGGTCAGCGCGACCCCGATCGAGAGCAGCAGGATGATCGCGATGACGTTGGGGTTACCGCCGACGAGGTAGGTGAAGATCGTCGCTCCCGCGACGCCCCAGCCCGGCCACATGTTGGGCACGATCGTGAAAATGCAGAAGAGGATGCCCCAGGGCTTCCAGAAGCGCGCGAAGCCCGCCACGGCGGTCTCGCCGGTGGCCAGCGTGTAGCGCTCGATCTCCATGTTGAGGAAGTACTGGACCGTGACGCCGAGGACGGCCGCCCACAGGAAGCCCAGGCCGACGTTGGCGGTGATGTAGGGC
Organism: uncultured Solirubrobacteraceae bacterium; assembly: GCA_963730115.1. Lineage (GTDB taxonomy): Bacteria > Actinomycetota > Thermoleophilia > Solirubrobacterales > Solirubrobacteraceae > DASQFQ01. Next base: position 51,399 of record CAVSQM010000007.1, read on the forward strand.
CAGAGGATGTACTCGCCCGAGCCCACGCCCAGGCCCGCGAGGATGACGCTCGGCCCGAGGATCTTGCGGAACGGCAGCGGCTCCGGCATGTCCGCGTACCCCATCGGCGGCAGGTGGTGGCTCGGCGGCTCGGGCGCGTACTCCTCCACTCCGTCGGCGGTTACCTCGCGATCCGGCGTCACTGCTTTCGCCATATCCACCCACCCCTCCCCAGGTCGGGTGCCGGCCGTGCGGGGCCGGCTCTCTTTCAGGGTGCCCGCGAGGCCGCTCGCCAAACGCCCGGTCACACAGGCGGGGCGGGTCGCCGCGCACGATGGTGAGCCAGGAACAGGAAGAACAGGATCTCGATCGGGAACCCGAGCAGGCCGGGCAACGCCGCGACCGCGCCGACGAGCGAGCCGCCCGCGGCGGCCGCCAGGGCCACGTTCTTGAAGGCCACCGCGAACGGGGCTTCGGTCTTGAGCTGTGGCGGCGCCATCCAGGTGGCGATCGCTGCCCCGGCCGCCGAGCGCAGGACGAGCGCGGCCACCACCACGGTGAGCGTCAGCGCGTTCAGCTCGGCCGAGCCGACGCTGTCGAGGAGCTCTCCGCCGAGGCCGAAGCAGATGACCAGCACGGAGGTGTTGACCAGCCCGCGGCGGACCTTCTGCGGGATGCGCGCGATCTGCGGATGCAGCGCGCGGGCGAGCACGGAGGGCGCGATCAGGCCCGCGCCCAGCGTCAGCGCGATCGCCCCCAGCCCGACGAGCTCGCCGGCCGCGAGGTAGACGAGCGCGGGCGTGAGCACGAGGGCGAGGCCGTAGGCGAGCAGGACGAAGACGAGCAGGTCCCCGCCGGGCACCTCCGCGACGTCGGCGTAGGCCGGGATCAGCGCCGCGGGGGGCGCGGCGGCGATCAGGAAGAGGCCGAAGCCGAGCGGGTCGTCGAGCCCGATGGCGAGCGCGACGAGCGCCAGCGGCAGCGAGGCGAGCGCGAGGTGCAGGCCGAGCAGGGTGAGGCCGGGGCGCAGCTTGGCCGACTGCTCGCGCCGCGGCAGCGCACCGACCGTCAGCAGCGTCTGGATGCCGAGGGCCGGCACCGCGAGGGCGCGCGCGGAGCCGGGCGGTGAGAAGGCGGCGCCGAGCCCGAGGCCGGCGAGGACGGCCGCGACCAGGACGAGCGCGGCGCCGAAGATCCGCCGCTCGCGGCTCTGCACCGTCAGTACAGAAGCTCGAGGTCGACGCGGTTGCGCAGTTCCTCGCCGGCCAGGTAGCGGCGCAGGTTGTCGCAGAAGAGCTCGACCTGGCGCGCCTCCTCGTCGGGCACGCGCGCGGTGTCGTGCGGGGAGAGGAGGACGTTCTCGAGCTCCCAGAGCGGGCTCTCGGGCGGCAGCGGCTCCTGCTCGAAGACGTCGAGCGCGGCCCCGGCCAGCGTGCCGTCGCGCAGCGCGGCGACGAGCGCGTCCTCGTCGACGGCGGTGCCCCGGCCGACGTTGACGAACACCGCTCCGGGCTTGACGGCGGCGAACACCGCGGCGTCGAGCAGACCGCGGGTCGCGTCCGTCCCGGGCAGCACGCAGGCGATCGCGTCCGCGCGGCCGGCCAGCTCGTGGAGCGCCTCGATCGGATGCAGCTCGTCGACGTGCTCGACCGGCTCGCTCACGTCGCGCTTGATGGCCAGCACCGTCATCCCGAATGCCTTGGCGAGCCGCGCGATCTCGGTCCCGATCGCGCCGGCGCCGACGATCAGCAGGGTCTGCCCGCGGAGCTCGCCGCTCGGCTGCTCCCGGGGCGGCCAGTAGCGCCGCGCCTTGTCGCGCTGCATCCGCGGCAGGCGCTTGGCGAACGCCAGCAGGCCCATGAGCGTGAACTCGGCCAGCGGGCCGGCGTGGACGCCGCTCGCGGTCGTCACCGCTATGCGCTCGACCGCCGAGCGGTCGAGCTCGAGCGCCTGGGCCACCTGCTGGCCGCCGCCGGCGTTGCGCGCCTGCACCCAGCGGAGCGCGGGGCCGCCTCGCACCGCGTCGACCAGGCCCTGCGGCGACGAGCCGGGGATGCCGAACAGGACCTCGGCGCGCCCGAGCAGCTCGGCCCAGCGGGCGGGCTCGGGCGCGAAGTCGCCCTCGATGTCACCCATGTAGCGCGCGGCCGGGACGATCGCCGAGTCGTAGAGGAGCTCGATGCGCTCGTCCTCGCGGGCGATGCGGTTGGCGAGCTCCTCGGGGAGCGGGCTGGCGATGAGGACGGCCGGCATCGCCGCATCCTTCCACGCCGCCTCCCGGGTTCGCCGGGAGGCGGCGGGGCGGCGTCAGTGGCCGCCGCGGGCGATGACGTGGATTTCGCCCCTGATGTCGTACGGCTCGCCGAGGTAGATCCCGGTCGCATAGGTGACGATCTCGTGGCGACCGCGGGTGAGCGGCTTGGTGAACGCGAGCCAGCCGTCGGCGCCGAAGCGGATCCTGGTGCCGGCCGGGGCCTCGAGGAGGTTGTCCTCGGGCAGCGTCGCCCGCCCGTCGGGCGACTGCGCCCGGTACGCCTCGGTCAAGCGCACGTCGCGGTCGTCGACGATCACCCCGCGCGACATCGCCTGCTCGTTGAGGCCGATCGCGCAGCGGCGGCGTGCGGCGGGGGTCGCGCCGTAGTACGGCGACTTCTCGTCGTAGTCGTCGCACTCCGTGGTGTCCGGGACGAGCACGAGCGTCGCGCCCACCGGGACCGTGCAGGTCGCCTCGCCTCCCGTGGAGGGGGTCACGACCGCGATCGTGCGGCGGGTCAGCGGGGTGCAGCCGGGGTAGCGCTCGAACGGCGACGGCGTCTCGAGGACCGCCTTCCACCAGCGGCCGAGCCACTCGCCGGGCGACGCTCCGTTGACGTTCTGGCCGGCCTTCTCGAGCGGCCACGAGCCGTGGCCGGCGTTCGCCGCGGTTGCAGCCGCGGCGGCGATGGTGAGGCTGAGCACTGCGATGAGGGTGAGCCTGCGCATGGGGGCGACGCTAGGCACCCGCCCCCGTCGCTGAAAGCGGGGAATCCACACGTTTGCTGGACGTATGGGTGAGCCTCACCAGCCGAGCGTGCCCGGCGGCCCCTTGAACGGGCCGACGAGCTCGCGCGTGATCCAGCCGCCGTAGAAGTCGCCCTCCTGCGACGTGACCAGCTCGTCGTCGAGGTACGCGGCGTCGACGCGCCCGGGGTAGAAGGCGACGTACTTCCGGATCGCCATGTACTGCGGCGTCGGCGCCGGGAAGGTCCAGGCCACCGCTTCGACGCGGCGGCCAGCGATGACCGCGTCGAGGTACCGCGCCCCGCCCTTGAACTCGCACCACGTGTTGCCGGCGCTGCTCTCCGTCAGCAGCTCGAGGCGGACATCGGCCGGCGGGACGTAGATCGTGGGCGGATGGCTCGTCTCGAGCACGCGGAGCGCGGAGCGCGAGTCGGCGAGCATCTCGCCGCCGAGCTCGACGCGCACTCGCGCCATGCACGGCTCGACCGCCGGTGGGCGCGGGTAGTCCCAGACGTGCTCGGTCACCGGCGCGCCCACTCGATGGCGCGGGTCGCGACGCGGGCGAGGGCGAGCGCGCCGACGGCGCGGCGCACCAGGTTGGTGCCGCTCGCCAGCTCGCCCCACGCCCACACCGCGAGCGCGACGTGGGAGCCGAAGCGGGCGACCGCACTCACTCGGCCTCGCGTGATTGCAGCCACCAGCCGCGCCCCCTGCGCCGCCAGCATCGGCGCGTTGGGTGGCTGGAAGATGGGATACCGCTCGGGCCAACCGGAGCTCATGTGACTGTTTGTACGGGTCAGAGCGGTCGCCGGATCCCGGACAGAGCCCTTGCCCCCGCGCGGCCGGAGCGCAATGATCGGCAGTTGATGGAGGACATGGCCGTGCTCCGCGCGACGCCCGCGCTGGATGCGCTGGTGGAGTTGCCCGCCGGCCGCTACACGGTCGGCGAGCCCGGGGAGGAGCGCGAGGTCGAGCTCGCGCGCGTGCTGATCGGGCGCTACCCGGTCTGCAACGCGCATCTCGGCCGGCATGTCGGCGAGCAGCTCGTCGATCACCCCGCGACGAACGTCACCCGCGACGAGGCGGAGCGGTTCGCACGGCGGCACCGCGCGCGGCTGCCGACCGCCGACGAATGGGAAGCGCTCGCCCGCGGCGGCGACGCCCGCGCCTACCCCTGGGGCGACCGCTTCGACGAGACGCGCTGCAACTGCGCCGAGGCGCTCATGGGCTGGACCGTGCCGGTCACGACGCACCCCGGCGGCGCGAGCGCCCACGGCGCCGAGCAGCTCGCCGGCAACGTCTGGGAGTGGGTCTCCGACACCACGCCCGATGGCTGGGGCGTCGTCAAGGGCGGCTCGTACCTCGACACCGGCTGGGGCCTCCGCGCCGCCCGCAGCCAGCCGGCCGACCCGCAGCGAGGCACCCCCAACACAGGCTTCCGCATCGCCGTCGATCCCGGGAGGAGTGCATGACCGCAGACCGCCCCGCCGTGCTCGAAGCGCTCAAGGAGGTCTACGACCCCTGCTGCGCTGACCGCGGCATCTCGATCGTCGACATGGGCGTCGTCGAGGACGTCCGCGTGCACGGGACCCACGTCGACGTCGACCTCGTCCTCACCAGCGGCTGGTGCCCGTTCGTCGCCTCGATGTCGAGCTCGATCCCGGACGCGCTCGCGCACCTGCCGGGTGTCGAGAGCGTCGACGTCCAGGTCGTCTGGGACCCCGTCTGGACCATGGACCGCCTCTCGCCCGAGGCGCGCAAGAAGCTCGAGATGCCGCTCGAGCAACTGGAGCCCTACCGCGCAGCAAGGAGCGCCGCCTGATGGCCAGCACCGAGACCGCACCCGACACCGCCCGCGAGCGCAAGGTCGACGCCTTCGTCTTCGACTGCGTCTGCCACATCTTCAACTTCGACCCCGCGAACGCCCTCGGCCCTCCCGGCCAGCTGTTCGACGAGCACCTCTACGCCTTCCACCAGCTCCTGACCAAGGAGGGGGAGACGGTCCTCGGCCGCGAGGAGTTCATGAAGGAATGGAGCGTCGACGAGATCTACGAGATGGTCATCGAGGGCTCCGACACCGACATGATCGCCGCCCAGCCGCTGCCGCTCACCGACCTGTTCCACGACGGCCTCAGCCCGTGGGAGAAGTGCGCGGAGATGGCCCAGAAGCACCCCGACCGCGCGGTCTTCTGGGGCAGCGTCAACCCGCTCGAGGGCAAGAAGGCGCTCGACCTCATGACCCGCCAGGTCGAGGACTACGGCGCCAAGGCGTTCAAGTTCTACAACGTCCGCTACGACTACGGCCAGCCGTTCCCGTGGCGCATGGACGACCCCCGGATCGCCTACCCGGTGTTCGAGCGCGCGCAGGAGCTCGGGGTCAACCTGATCGGCGTCCACAAGGGCGTCCCGCTCGGGCCGCAGCCGATCGAGCACACGCGCACGTTCGACATGGACGGCGCGGCGGCCAACTTCCCGGACATCAACTTCGTGATCTTCCACGTCGGGCTGCCGTGGCTCGACGAGGTGCTGTGGCAGATCGTCCGCTATCCGAACCTCTACGCGTCGATCGCGGCGACGGTGAACTTCATCTCGCGCCAGCCCCGCGTCTTCGCGGAGACGCTCGGGAAGATGATGTGGTGGTGCGGTGAGGACAAGATCATCTACGGCGGCGAGTCGCCGATCTGGCACCCGCAGTGGGCGCTCGAGGCGTTCTGGAACTTCGAGCTGCCGCGGGACATCGTCGAGGAGCGCGGCTACCCCCAGCTGACCGAGCAGGCCAAGCGCAAGATCCTCGGCGAGAACCTCGCCAAGCTGCACGGCATCGACGTCGAGGCGAAGAAGGCGGAGCTGGGGGTGCCGGGCTAACTTGGCGGCACGTTCTGGTTCAGCCGGAACACGTTGTCGGGGTCGTACTCGGCCTTGACCGCGGCGAGCCGGTCCCACGTCGCGCCCGGGTAGGCGGCGCGCGTCCGCTCCTCGCCCTCGTCGGCGAGGAAGCCGGCGTACGCGGCCGGGTTGCCGGCGCTCAGCTTGCGCGCGCCCTGCCGTGGCCCACGCCACGTGGACCGGCCGCTCCTCGGGGCCGGCGTACATCGCGGCGACGTTCCCGAGGATGCGCCCCGAGCGGTGGGCGAACGCGGTCGCGTCCGCCGGCACGCGCGCCATCGCGCCGCCGAGGACGCGGAGCTGGACCACCGGCGTCGCCGCGGTCGAGGCCGCGATGTGGTCGAGGATCGCGGCGCCGTCGACGTGGTCCGTGAACATCGTGCGCCCGACGGCGAGCGGGCGGTAGCTGTCGTCGGCCGGCGGATACATCTCCGGGTAGCGCATCGGGCGCAGCAGGTCGGCGACCGGGGGCGCGAGCGCGCGGAACGGCGCGAGGGCTCGCTCCCCGGCTTCGGCGTCGCCCGCGAACACCATCATCGCCATGACGACCGGCTTGCCGTGGTGCTCCTCCGGCACGAACGGCATCGGCGGGGCCGGCATCACGTTGGCGATCGTCGAGAGCTCCTCGGGCGCGGCGTCCGCCTCGGCCACGAACCCGTCGATCACGTCCGGTGTCGCCGGGAGGAAGAGCATCCCGCCCACGATCGTTGCTACCTCGTGAAGACGGAACTGCAGCCGCGTGACGACGCCGAAGTTGCCGCCGCCGCCGCGGAGCGCCCAGAACAGGTCCGGGTGCTGCTCGGCGTCGACGCGCAGGAGCTCGCCGTCCGCCGTGACGATCTCGGCGGCGAGCAGGTGGTCGATGGTCATGCCGTGCTTGCGCGTCAAGAAGCCGACGCCGCCGGCGAGCGTGATGCCGCCGATGCCGACGGTGCCGGCGTCGCCGAAGCCGGTCGCGAGCCCGTGCTCGCCCGCCGCGACGGTGTAGTCGCCGGCGGTCAGGCCGGTCCCGGCCCAGGCGGTGCGCTCCTGGGTGTCGATCTCGAGGCCGCGGAGGTCGGAGAGGTCGAGCACGATGCCGCCCTCGGAGACGCCGTGGCCGGCGGGGCTGTGGCCGCCGCTGCGGACGGCCAGCTCGGTGCCGGTCCGGCGGGCGAGCCGGATGACGTGGGCGACGTCGTCCGCGTCGGCGGCGCGGGCGATGATGGCCGGCCGGCGGTCGATGCCGGCCATGAAGACGGTGCGCGCCTGGTCGTAGCCGGGGTGCTCCGGCGTGATGGTGGTGCCCTTGATGGCGGGGAGCGAGAGCATGCATCGAGGGTCACAGCCCGGACCCGTGCCTCCCTTGGGGTGAGCCACCGGTTCGCCGGCGGTTACCCGTACCGGCGCGCCCTCCTGGTCCCGGAGCCGCTGCGGCGGCGTTAGCCTGCGCCCGTGCTCCCCGAGGAGAAGCGAGACCTGCGTATCGGCGCCGTCGTGGCGTCGCTGCTGATCTGCGTCGCGCTGCGGCTCGTGCTGATGCCGGACCTGCCGCCCTTCGAGCTCGTGCCCGTGCTCGCGGCCGGGCTGTGGTTCGGGCGCCGGTGGGCGCTCGTCGTCGCCGCCGTCGCCGGGGCCGTCATCGCGATCGATGCCGTCTTGTCCGATGACGGCGAGCTGCTCGTCGCCGCCGCCCAGTTCGTGCTGCTGGGCCTGACCGCCTATCTCGTCTCGGCGCTCGCCGAGCGCGCGCGGCGGGCCGAGGCCGAGCTGCAGAGCATCCGGCCGCTCCAGGACGTGCTGGCGCCGCGCAAGCCGCCCTCGCTGCCGCTGCTCGAGGTGGCGAGCCGCTACATCCCCGCCCAGGCCGGCGTCTCGGGCGACTTCTACCAGGTGGCCGAGGCGCGCAACGGCGCTGCCGTGCTCGTGATCGGCGACGTCGTCGGCAAGGGGATGGCGGCGGCGCGGCGCTCGACGTTCGTGCGCGCCATGGTCACCGCGTGCGCGCCCTACCTCGACGACCCGGCGGCCATCCTGCGCACGGTCAACACCGAGCTCGTCCACCAGCACGGCGCCTCGGCGCAGTTCATCACGATGCTGTGCGTGGTGGTCAGGCCGGACATGACGATGACGTGGGCGTCGGCGGGCCATCCGCCTCCGGTCGCGTTGGTCGACGGCCAGCCGCTCGCGCACCTGAAGACGGGCCATCCGCTCGGCATCTCCCCCGAGATCACGGACCTCGAGGTAGGCCGGGCCGCGCTGCCGGCGAGCGGCATCCTGCTCTACACCGACGGGCTCACCGACGCCCGGCCGCCCGGCCGCAGCTTCCAGCCGTTCGGCGAGCGTCGCATCGGCCTGTTCCTCTCAGAGCTCGACGAAGCCGGCCCCGAGGAGGCCGTCGAGCACCTCGCCCGCGCAGCCCACGCGTTCTCACGCGGCTCGCTCCCTGACGACCTGTGCGTCGTCGCCGTCCGGCCCCGCTTCGAGGAGCGGTGGTACGGCACGGAAGCTGCCGCCTGAATCCTGGCGCAGACGCGGGCGGCCGTGCCATCCAGGCACGGCCGACCTGCGCCTGCAGAATCGTTCTGCACCAGAACCCGACGGCAGGGTCGGATTCAGGTTGCCCTCCAGGCCCCGGGAGCTTGTCGCATTTCCGCCCGCGCCACCACCCAACAAATGTTGAGCGGTCTCCACACGGACCGAATGCTCGAAACTGTTGACCAATCACCGAGCGTTGAATAAGGTCGCGCAGCGCTTTCCTGCATGCTCTCCAGGCCGCAAGGAAGCGTGCCGCCGCTGTGAGGCCCGGCGGGACCACGGCGGACGGCCAGTGGGAGTGGCGCTGCCGCCAACGCCTTCGGCGGCAGCGCCTCCCACGCGCGCGCCGACCGGTACGGTGCAGGCCGTGGCGGGACAGCGCCTCCAGCCCTCGGCGTCGTACAGCTTCACGATGCGCCTGCACCTGCCCACCAGCGGCAGCGTGTTCGCCGGCGTGGCTCAGGCGATCGCGGATGCGGAGGGGATCCTCGGCGCGATCGACCTGGTGCGGGTGGAGAGCAACCAGATGGTGCGCGACGTCACCGTCGCCGCCGCCGACTCCGATCACGCCGAGACGATCGTCAAGGCGGTGCGCGGGCTCGAGGGCGTGCGCGTCGACAGCGTCTCCGACCGCACCTTCCTCATGCACAAGGGCGGCAAGATCGAGGTCCGCTCGAAGCTGCCGCTGAAGACCCGCGACGACCTCTCGATGGCCTACACGCCGGGCGTCGCGCGCGTGTCGTCCGCGATCCACGCCGACCCGACCTCGGCCTGGGCGCTGACCATCAAGGGCAACACGGTCGCGGTGGTCTCCGACGGCACCGCGGTGCTCGGGCTCGGCGACATCGGGCCGGCCGCGGCGATGCCGGTGATGGAGGGCAAGGCGATGCTGTTCAAGGAGTTCGCCGGCGTCGACGCCTTCCCGCTCTGCCTCGACACCACCGACGTCGACGAGATCGTGGCCTTCGTGAAGGCGGCGGCGCCGACGTTCGGCGGCATCAACCTCGAGGACATCGCGGCGCCGCGCTGCTTCGAGATCGAGCGGCGGCTGCGGGCGGAGCTCGACATCCCTGTCTTCCACGACGACCAGCACGGCACCGCGATCGTCGTGCTGGCGGCGCTGCTCAACGCGCTGCGGATCGTCGGCAAGCGGCCGGAGGACAGCACCGTGGTGGTGGTCGGCGCCGGCGCGGCCGGGATCGCCTGCACCGAGATCATGCTCGCGCAGGGGGTCGGCGACATCATCGTGTGCGACAAGCCGGGCGCGCTCTACGCGGGCGACGAGCACGCTGTCGCCCGAGCACGCCGAGCTCGCCGCAGCGCACGAACCACCGCGGCCTCACCGGCAGCGCCAGCGAGGTGCTGGCCGGCGCCGACGTCGTGCTCGGCGTCTCCGCCCCCGGCGCCTTCAGCGCCGACGCGGTGCGGACGATGGCGACCGACGCGATCGTGTTCGCGATGGCCAACCCGGTGCCCGAGGTGCAGCCGGAGAACGTGCGCGGCGACGTCGCGATCATGGCCACCGGGCGCTCGGACTACCCGAACCAGATCAACAACGTGCTCGCCTTCCCGGGCGTGTTCAAGGGCGCGCTCGAGGTGCGGGCGCGCACGATCAACGAGGAGATGAAGCTCGCCGCCGCGCAGGCGATCGCGGCCGTCATCCCCGCCGACGAGCTGCACCCCGACTACATCATCCCGAGCGTCTTCAACCGCAAGGTCGCCGCGAACGTGGCCGAGGGCGTCGCCCAGGCAGCGGTCGAATCGGGCGTGGCGCGGCGCAAGCAGGGGCCGATCGAGCCGATCACGCCGCTGGCGACGATGGAGACATGAGCGACTACTCGATCGTCAGCGCCGACGACGTCGAGGACCCGTACGCGGACACGAGCGTGCCGGGCGAGTTCCGCTCGCTCACCGACGCGCTGGCGAGCGAGCAGGTTGCGGTGACGCTGATCCGCGTGCCGCCGCACTCGGACTTCGAGCAGGGCACCGGCCACTACCACGAGGCGCAGGAGGAGGTCTACCTCGTCTCGCGCGGGACGCTGACCATGCGCTTCGGGGACGACGTGCGCCGCGTGACCGCCGGGATGGCGGTGCGGGTGGCGCCGCACACGCCGCGCTCGCACCGCAACGAGGGCGACGAGCCGGTCGAGATGTGGGCGGTGTCGCGCACGCAGGACTCCGGGGACGCGGTCAAGCTCGACGACTTCTGGGAGGCCTCGCCCGAGGCCGTGCAGGAGCGGCCCTAGCGTCGCTTGAGGGCGTCGGGCCGGTGCACGGCCTGGCCGCCGCCCTTCTCGCTTCGCACGAGGTACTGGGGCTCGTCCTCCGAGGCGCGCACGGTGCGGCCCGCCAGCTCGGTGTCCGACGTGATCTTGCGCTCGACGACGCCGGGGGTGTCGTCCTCGCCGTGTGAGCTCCACACGACCTTGTCGCCCTGCTTGAACTCGGTCATCCGCCCGGGTACGCGGGGCGAGGCCGGGATGGATCAGCTCCAAACCGCGCCCAAGCCCGCCCCAACGTGCCGCTGGCTCAATCCCCGGTCACTCCCCGACCCACAGGAGGCCGGCCCGCATGGCCAGCATTTCCAACCTGACCCTCGGCATCGAGGTCGTCAACGACGGCGCCAACCTGGTCGCGAACGTCACCGCGTCGTACCGCATCAACTGGTCGAGCTACGACCAGAACTCCAACCAGCCCTACCGCGAGTCGTGCGTCCTGATCGGCGACGACACCGGCATCACGCCGGCCGAGGACGGCACCGACGACCCGATCGCGAACGGCACGCTGTTCCCGCAGCTGATCTTCCCGCCGTTCCCGGTCGTCAACGGCGGGTCCCCGAGCGCGGTCGCGTCGCCGCTGATCCCGCTGTTCAACACGACGTCGTCGAACGGCGCGGCCTTCACCGACCGCGTCCACAGCAAGACGATCAACCTGAGCAACCTCGACGAGGACCAGGATCCCGTCCCGAACCCGGACGAGATCCGCGCCCAGGTGACGATGACCCCGGTGCTCCCGACGACGGTCACGCGCGAGAGCGCGCAGTTCGCGATCAACGTCGGCTAGCTACTCCTCATCGCCTTCGCCGTGCTCGAGCCGGAACAGCTCGCGCGCGGTGAAGGCGGTGTCGGCGAAGTCGGAGAACACGCCGTCGACCCCGAGCTCGAAGTAGTTGAGGTACTCGTTGATCGGGTTGCCGGCGTAGTCCGGGCTGAGGCGGGACTGCTCGTTGCGGAACGTGTAGGGGTGCACGAGCAGGCCGCGCTTGTGGGCGCGCTGCACGAGGTTGGTCGGCTCGAGCAGCGGGCCGGTCGCGCCCTGTGAGGGCTGGATGTACGGCTTCCACGGGCCGATGCCGTCGGCGTAGCGCGCCACCTCGTCGAGCCCCTTGCTCGTGGCGAAGAAGCCGAACGTGCGCGCGAGCAGCTTCGGGTCGCCGGACACGGTCCAGTCGTAGGGGCGGTCGTAGGGCGCGGTGTAGTCGAGCGTGCCGTCGGGGTTGACGTCGTTGGCGTCGACGAGCTGGACGAGCCGGATGCTCGTGCGCTTGTTCAGCTCGATCAGGTTCGACTGCTCGAAGGACTGGATGAACACGGGGTCGCTGCGCTTGTCCCACCCGTAGCGGCGCAGCGTGGCGAGCAGCTTGCCCTCGAGCGGCAGGCCGAGCTGCCGGTGGTAGGTCGGGTGCTTCGTCTCGGGGTAGATGCCGATGCGGCGGCCGGTCTTGCGCGACCAGCGCTGCGCGGTGCGGATGACCTCCTCGAAGGTGGGGATCTTGTAGCGGCCGTTGAACTGCTGCGGGCGCTCGAGGACCGGCTGGATCGCGCGCAGCGTGCGGATCTCGGCGAGCGTGAAGTCGGAGGCGAACCAGCCGGTGACGGGCGCGCCGTCGATGTCGGTCGTCCGCTCGCGGTCGGCGAACTCGGGGTGCGAGGCCACGTCGGTGGTGTTGGTGATGTCCGGCTCGTGGCGGGCGATCAGGTGGCCGTCCTTGGTGGCGACGAGGTCGGGCTCGATGTAGTCGGCGCCGCGCTTGATGGCGAGGACGTAGCCGGGGATCGTGTGCTCGGGGAGGTAGCCGCTCGCGCCGCGGTGGCCGATGACGAGCGGGTGCTCGGTGTCGCCGTGCGCGCCTGCGGCGGCGGCCGGGGCGAGCAGGGCGGTGATGGTGGTGAGGACGACGATGAGTGCGCGCATGGCGCGAGGCTACGGGTCCCGGCCGCGGCGAGGTGAAGAGCGCGTGACCTAGAGCCGCCGCTCCTCGGCGGTCCGGTCGCCGCCCGCGTCGCCGGTGTTGGGGGTGCCGAGCGGCTCGATCAGCAGCACCTCGGCGGGCTCGTCGGCGCGCGGGCAGTGCTCGACGCCGCGCGGGACGACGAACAGCTCGCCGGCCGACAGCTCGACGTCGCGGTCGCGCAGCTGGATCGTCAGATGGCCCGAGAGGACGAGGAAGAAGTCGTCGGTGTCCTCGTGCTTGTGCCACACGAACTCGCCGTGGACCTTGACGACAGCGAGCTTGTAGTCGTTGAGCGTGCCGACGATGCCGGGCTGAAACGGGGCAGCGAGCAGCGCGAGCTTCTCGGCGAGGTTGACCTTGGTCTCCATTCCCGGAAGGGTGTCAGCCGTGAGCGCCGAGCCGCCTCTGTGCCCGACCTGCGGCCAGCCCGCGAGCGAGGAACTCGGGGGCGCGCCGCACGATTGGGAGTGCCGCAACGAGGCGTGCCCCGAGTACGGGCAGGCCGTCGAGGCCGACGAGCCGCGGCGCGACGACGACGACTGATGCGCAACCTCATCCGCGCGCTGCGCGGGAAGCCGGTGGACCTGTCGCCGAAGCAGCAGGAGAAGCTGGCCAAGGCGCAGGCGAAGGCGCAGCTGGGGCCGTATTGCGGGCCCCTCGAAGACTGAGCGTCATCATCAGCGGGTGCTCATCCGCCTCGCCGACCCCGACGAGCGCTACACCGCCGTGCGCCTGTGCAGCGATCTCCCCCCGCGCGAGCTCGCCCGCGACGACGGCGAATGGGTGCTGGACCTCGAGGCGCCGGGCGTCGAGCGGCTCGAGTACCAGCTCGAGGTCGTCCACGACGACGGCGGCACCGAGTACCTGCTCGACCCCGAGAACCCGCACACCGCGCCGGGCGCGTTCGGCGACAAGTCGGTCCTGCTGCTGCCCACCTACGAGCCGCCGGCGTGGCTCGACCAGCCCGCCGTCGACGGCCAGCTCATCTCCGTCACCGCCGGCGGCCGCGGCATGAGCGTCGACGTCGACCTCTGGAGCCCCGCCGACGCCGACCCGCGCGAGCCGCTGCCGCTGCTCGTCGCCCACGACGGGCCGGAGTACGACCGGCTCGGCAGCCTCACCCAGTTCGCCGCCGCGAAGATCGCCGGCCACGAGCTGCCGCGCCACCGCGTGGCGCTGCTCGCTCCCCGCGAGCGCAACGAGTGGTACTCGGCCTCGCCCCGCTACACGAGGGTGCTCACGCGCGAGGTGCTCCCCGCCCTGCCGCCCACCCACGCGCCGCCCGCCGCGATGGGCGCCAGCCTCGGCGCGCTCGCGCTCCTGCATGCGCAGAACCGCCACCCCGGCACGTTCGGCGCGCTCTTCCTCCAGTCCGGCAGCTTCTTCATGCCGCGCTACGACGCCCACGAGTCGGGCTTTCCCTACTACCACCGGATCGTCGGGTTCGTGAGCGAGATCCAGCGGACGGGGTACCGGAGCCCCGTGCCCACCACGCTCACCTGCGGCGAGGCGGAGGAGAACATCCACAACAATCGCGCGATGGCCGAGACCCTGCACGCGCCGTTGCACGAGGTCCAGGACACCCACAACTACGTCGCCTGGCGCGACGCCCTCGACCCGCACCTCACACGCCAGCTGCAGGCGGTGTGGTGAGCGGGCGCCGCGTCGAGCTGTACTCGCCCGCGATCGGCAGCGCCGGTGCGGTGATGGCGTACGGGCACTGGGGGCGGCCCTTGCTCGTCTTCCCCGCGGAAGGCGGAAGCGCGGTGGATTTCGAGGCGAACGGCCTGCTCGCCGCGGTGAACGATCTCGTGGAGGGCGGCCGCGTGAAGGTCTACTCCGTCGACTCGTTCGACTCGGAGTCGTGGTCGAACCGCAACCTCCCGACCGAGGAGCGCGCCCGCAACCACGAGCGCTACGAGGCGTGGATCGTCGACCAGGTCGTCCCGCACATCCAGCAGGACGCCGACACGAACGACATCGCCACCCTCGGCATCAGCCTCGGCGCCTATCACGCGATCAACTTCGCGCTCAAGCGCGCCGACCTCTTCCCGCTCGCCATGGGCTTCTCCGGCAACTACGACCCGAGCGCCTGGCACGGCTGGGGCGACCGCGGCGAGGCGGCCTACTTCAACAACCCGCTCGACTACCTCGCCCACATGGGCGGCGACCACCTCGACTGGCTGCGCGGCCGCGTCAGCCTGCTGCTCGTGTGCGGGCAGGGCCAGTGGGAGGACACCACCGGCTCGCTCGAGAGCACGAAACGGCTCGCCGGCGTCCTGCACGAGAAGGGCATCCGCCACGAACTGGACCTGTGGGGGCATGACGTCCCGCACGATTGGCCGTCGTGGCGAGCGCAGATCGCCCATCATCTGCCACGGTTCTGCTGATGCCCGACGCCCGACACCTGATCGGCCTCCTGCTCGGCACCGAGGAGGACTGGCCGCGCGCGTTCGAGACGCTCGTCTCCCGCCTCGGCCCGATCAAGGACGCCGCCGGCACCACCCACACGGTCACCACCGAGCGGATCACCATGGAGCCGTTCGACCTGCGCGACAAGCCGCGCTACGACCTCGTCGTCGACCGGCTCGCCTACTGGTACTACCTCCCGCGCGAGTGGCTGAAGAAGGTCGCGCTGATGGACGACGTGTACCTGCTCAACAGCCCGTTCACGTTCCAGTCGATGGAGAAGCACGCCGCCTACTGCGCGATGCTGCGGCTCGGGCTGAAGGTGCCGCAGACCGTCCTCGTCCCGCACAAGAACCCGCCCGACAACGCCCGCTTCGCCTACACGGCGGCGAAGTACAACCAGCCCTTCGACCTCGAGCAGATCGCCGAGGGCATCGGCTACCCGCTGTTCATGAAGCCCTACGACGGCGGCCAGTGGATCGGCGTGTCGCGCATCAAGGACTCGAACCAGCTGCACCAGGCCTATGACGAGTCCGGCCAGCGGCTCATGCACCTGCAGGCGAGCGTCGAGGGCTTCGACGTCTTCGCGCGCTCGCTCAGCATCGGCGCCGAGACGATGATCATGCACTTCCGGCCCGAGGAGCCGATGCACGACCGCTACGCCGTCGACCACGACTTCCTCAGCCCCGAGCTGGGCGACGAGGTCACCACCATCAGCCGCCTCATCAACGCGTTCTTCCGCTGGGAGTTCAACTCCTGCGAGACGCTCGTGCGCGGCACCGAGGCGCACCCCATCGACTACGCCAACGCATCGCCCGACGTCGCGCTCACCAGCCTCCACTACTACTTCCCGTGGGCGATGAGCGCGCTCTTGAAGTGGTGCGCGTTCTGCGTCGTGACCGGCCGCGAGCCGCGGATGGACCTCGACACGCGCAACTACTTCGAGATCGGCGACCGCGAGGACCTCAGCTACGAGGAGAAGCTGGCCGGCTACCGCGAGCTCGCCGACGAGTACTTCGAGGTCGACCGCTACCAGGACTTCGTCGACAGCCGGCTCGGCCACGTCGACGAGCTCGTGCTCGAGTGGATCACCTCCGCCGACTTCGACCGCCTGCTGCTCGAGACCGTGCGCGCGACCTACCCGCCGCACGAGCACGAGCGCTTCATCGGCCACCTGCGCGGCCTCGTCGGCCAGTGGGTCAGCGAGCGCGGCGCGGTCGCGACCTGGCAGTGAGGGCGTTGACCCTTCCACGGCGCCGGGGCTAGGCTCGCCCCACGCCGCCTCGACGACCGTTCATAACTACCCCCGGCGGTCGCTCGCCCGCCGACCACGACGGGAGGACCTCCGGCGCCACGCGCGCCGTCGCAGCCGACGTGCTCGCGCTGCAGCGCATGGCCGGCAACGCCGCGGTCAAGCAGATCGCGCGTCAGCCCAAGGGCGACCGTTGGTTCCGCGGCGAGGCGGGCGGCGTCCAGCGCACCAAGCCGGGCCAAGTCGTCCACGACCTGGGCGACGGCGTCTACTACTCCTCCGGCGCGACGGCAGCCGAGGGCTACGGCAACATGCGCGCAAAGGACAACCCGGGCACGACCGCAGGCACCGGCGGATTCGTCGTCGACCCCCGGTCGCTGGGGCGCGTGCTCGACCTCACCCGCGACCGGCGTTGGGCCGACTTCCTGCGCTCGGCGCCGCCGGCGCCCGCCATGGGCAAGACGTGGCGGGAGTACATGGGGAAGACGACCGAGTACTACAACAACGGCTTCGCCGAGTTCCTGAGCCGGCACGGGATCAACCACAAGCGCATCGGCAACTTCGTCAGCTCGCTGCCCGACTTCGACGTCGTCATCGCCGAGGACCTGATCCGCAACCCGAAGACGAAGCAGATGGTCGTCATGAACCAGAAGATCGTCGACCGGATCGACGCGATGTCGAAGTCCGTCACCGTGGTGGCCGCGCCGGGGAAGCCGTCGGAGGTCGGCGTGGGCGGCGGAGCGGGCGGCGGCAAGCTCACCGACGCGCCCAAGCTGCACACGGACCGTCACGGCCGCGTGCGGCTCTACCGCGTCATCACGAACGCGGAGCTGCAGTCGCTCGCCCGGCACGGCGACTTCAACTTCGCGCCCAGCGGGGGCGGCAAGTACTTCTCGTTCAACCGCAGCGACGCGCTCGCACTGGGCGCCAAGAGCCCGGGCGGCGCGTCCTCGCACACGGCGCCGAAGGGGCCGCCTCCGGCGAGCACGACGAAGACGGACAAGCCCACGCGCCCGGCGACCGGCGGCAAGGGCACGACCGGTGGCACGACGACGACGCGCGGGGCAGGGCGGCGTCGACGCCGGCGAGCCCGAGGCCGCGACGCGGATGCACCAGCGCGCGCGGGACGCTCGGCGCCGGGGGATGATGTGGAGCTCAACTCGATTCGCGGTGCCGAGAAGCAGAAGGCGGTCAAGGCACTCGAGGAGCTGACGCCGTCGATCGAGGGCTACCGCAGCAAGGGCATGTACGTGACGGTGACGATCGAGGTCGAGGTGCCGGAACAGATCGACATCGCCGCGATCTGGGCCGGAATCGGCGACCCGGGCCAGGTCGTCTACTTCAAACGGATGTTCATCGCCTACGCGGGCTACCCGAGGAAGGAGCCGCCGCCGCCGCCGAAGGACCAGCCCTACCGCAGGGAGCCTCAGGGCTACCACCAGAACGAGGCGACCGAGGAGCCTCGCCAGAAGGAGTGGTACCTCAACCATCCGCGCAAGGGCTTCCGCTTTCTCACGCGCGACATGCACCTGCCGCCGACCCAGCCGCGGGCCGAGGACGCCGGCAAGCAGGCGCCGCCGGCGGCGATCATCTTTCGCCCGGTCGAGGCTCGCAGCAACGAGCCGCAGAACAACTTCGACGACGTCGCCTCGAACCGGCTGATCACGATCGACGCGGAGCGCGGGCTCCACATGTGGAACACGTACCACCAGCGCGGCTACAAGCGCACCGACAGTCCGCAGCAGTCGGGCGACAAGTTCGTCCCACGCCGGGCCAAGTTCGACAACGACGCCAAGGACGGTCGTCACACGGTAGAGAGCCACTTCGAGTGGAAGCAGGGGAAGGACGGCGTATGGGAGATCGAGGAGATCGCGATCTTCCACAACAAGGAGTTCTACGACCGGGGCTACTCCGCGAAGGTGCGCTGGGTACGGGACTGACCGGCGCTCAGAGCGCCTTCTCGACCAGCGACGCGCGCCGCGACTCGACGAACACGATCACGCGGTCGCCCGCGTGCAGCGCGTCGCTCTTGTGCGGGAAGAGGACGTCGCCGTTGCGGATCACCGCGCCGATCACCGAGCCCGTCGCCGGGAGCTCGGAGAACGGCTTGTCGACGAAGCTCGGAGTCGGCGCGCACGGTCAGGTCGAGCACCTCGAAGCGGTCCTGCTCGAGCATCGCGATCTGGCGGATGCGCGGGTCGTGGGCGAAGCGCACCATCTCCTCGGCGGTGACCTGGCGCGGGTTGATGGTGATGTCGACGCCGCCCGCCTCGTAGACCTCGACCGACACCTCGTCGTGGACGAGCGCGATCGTCATCCGCACGCCGTGGCGCTTGGCGAGGATCGCGCCGTAGAGGTTGCGCGCGTCGTCGTTGAGGCAGAACACGGCGGCGGTCGCGCGGCCGATCCGCTCGTGGTCGAGGAAGTCGGGGTCGAAGGCGTGGGCGTGGAAGGCGCGCACCTGCGGCATCCGCTCGGCGATCTGGCGCACGCGGTCGCGGTCGGCGTCGACGATCCGCAGGCGGATGCCGCGCTCGAGCAGCACGCGCGCGATCGTCGTGCCCATCTGGCCGGCGCCGAAGATCACGACGTCGTCGACCTTGACCTCCTTGCGCCCGCACATGCGCGCCCAGGCCTGGGCGGAGGCGGGGGAGGCGATGACGATCACGCGGTCGCCGGGAAGGACCTGCTGCGTCGCCGCGCGGCGACGATCATCTCGTCGCCGCGGATGATGGCCGCGACCTTGGAGCTGGCCGGCATCTCGGCGCTGCGCAGGTTGCGGCCGATCAGGTTGTTGTGCGGCGCGTCGGGCGGCACGTCGAGCTCGACGATCTGGACCTTGCCGTCGGCGAACATGTCGGTCTGGCGGGCGGCCGGGAGGCCGAGCGTGGCCGAGATCGCGTTGGCGGTCTCGAGCTCGGGGGAGACCATGAAGTCGACCTCGAGGTGGCGCTCGCGCCAGGCGTCGAGGTAGGCCGTGCTGGTCGATGCGCACGATCGTCTGCGCGCCGCCCAGCCGCTTGGCGAGCATCGCGCCGACGAGGTTGGCCTCCTCGCGCGGGCTGCAGCCGATGAACAGGTCGGCCTCCTCGACGCCCGCCTTGCGGATCACGTGCTCGGTCGTGCCGTCGCCTTCGACCGTGCGGACGTCGTAGCGGTTCGACAGCGCGCGACAGCCGCTCGGCCGAGATGTCGATCACCGTGATCTCGTGCTCCTCGTGGAGCGCGTCGACCAGCGCGCGGCCGATGTGGGCCGCGCCGAGCACGATGATCTTCATGCGGGGAAGGTAGTCGCCATGATGCGCGCATGCTGGGCGTGGACATCCGCGGGGCGCTCAACCTGGTGGGCGCGGTCCTCCGGTACCTCAGCCTCGCCTTCCTGCTGCCCACCGCGATCGCGCTCGGCTATGGCGAGGCGGTGTGGCCGTTCCTGGTCTCCGGCGTCGTGACGTTCGCGTTCGGCGCGGGCGTCGAGCGCTTCACGGACGGGAGGGAGCGGATCGGCGCGCGCGAGGGTTACGTCGTCGTGTCGCTGATCTGGCTGCTGATCGCGGTGTTCGGCGCCCTGCCCTACGTGCTCGCCGAGCCGCAGCTCGCGAACCCGTTCGACGCGCTCTTCGAGTCGATGTCGGGCTTCTCCACGACCGGCGCCTCCGTCGTCGCGGACGTGACCGCGATGTCGCAGTCGATGGAGATGTGGCGCCAGCTCACCGCCTGGATCGGCGGCGTGGGGGTCATCGTGCTGTTCGTCGCCGTGTTCCCGCGCCTGCGCATCGGCGGCCGCCAGGCGCTGTTCAAGGCGGAGTCGGCCGGGCCGGAGCTCGCGCTGGCCGAGACGATCCGGGAGTCGGCGAAGCGCTTCGTCGTGCTCTACCTGGGCATCACCGCGTCGAGGTGGCGATCCTCGGCGTGCCTCGGCCTCGCCGGCGTCGACGAGCGCATGAGCTTCTACAACGCCGTGGCCCTGGCCTGCTCGACGGTCGCGACGGCGGGCTTCTCGCCGGAGCCGCGCTCGATCGAGTCCTTCGCGCCCGCCACGCAGTGGGTGCTCGTCGTCTTCATGCTCGTCGCCGGCACGAACTTCGCGCTGCTCTACCTCGGGATCGTCGGCCGCCGGTTCGGCCTGTTCCGCCGCGACGAGGAGTTCCGGATCGGGCTCGCGCTGTTCGCCGCCGCGTCGCTGGTCGTCGTCGTGGCGCTGATCAGCGAGGGCACGCTGGAGGGCGAGGAGGCGGTCCGGCACGGCGTCTTCAACACGGTGTCGATGATGACCACGACCGGGTTCGCGAGCGACGACTTCGGGCGCTGGACGGCCATGACGTCGGTCGTGCTGGTGGGGGTCACGCTGATCGGCGCGTCGGCGGGCTCGACGAGCGGGTCGATCAAGGTCGTCCGCCACATCGTGATCGCGAAGATGCTGCGCCGCGAGATCGACCAGACTCTGCATCCGGGCGTCGTCAGGCCGCTGCGGGTCCAGGGCGCGGTCGTCGACGAGCGCGCCCTGCGCGCGGTGATCGTGTTCGTCTTCCTCTACCTCGGGGTCGCCGCGGCCGGCACGGTGGCGATCCTCTTCGACTCCGAGCTGCAGGGCGTCCCGCTCACCGCGTTCGAGGCGATCGCCGACGCCGCCGCCATGCTCGGCGGCGCCGGCTCCGGCCTCGGGTTCGCGGGGCCGATGGGCTCGTTCGAGCCCTTCAGCAACGAGTCGACGGTCGTGCTGACCGCGCTGATGTACCTCGGGCGGCTCGAGATCATCCCCGTGCTGGTGCTGTTCACCGCCAGCCACTGGCGGGCCTGAGGCCTACCAGGTGCGGATCCCCCAGCCGAACGGATACAGCGGGTCGTAGTCGTCGTCGCCGACGTTGATCGGCTCCTGGGCGACCGTCCGCGGCCACGTCATCGGGAGCCTGCCGGTGTACGGCTCGCGCCCGAACAGCGTGTCGGCCACGCCGCGGCCCTCGCTGCCCGGCAGCCAGGCGGCGACCAGGGCGTCGATGTTGCGCAGCTGCGCCGGGTCGATCTGCATCGGCCGGCCGGACACGACGATCACCGTGCACGACCGCGCCTGGCTGCAGACCTTGTCCACCGCCGCCTTGTCGGTGTCGTTGAGCATCATCGTCTGCGGCGGCCGCAGCACGCCGTTCTCGCCGGGGTCGAAGCCCCAGCGCGGGCCGCCGACGTCGCCGAAGCCCTCGGCGTAGGGCGTCTCGCCCACCACCACGACGCCGTGGTCGCGGCGGCCGATCGGCGCGCTCGCATCCTCGCTGAACGTCACGTCGCCCCTGGCGGCGCGCTCGATCCCGTCGAGGATCGTGTCGCCGGGGATCTGGTGGGTCGAGTTGCCCTGCCAGGTGATCGTCCAGCCGCCGGCCTGGTTGCCGATGCTGTCGGCGTTCGAGCCGGCGACGTAGAGGTCCTTGCGCTTCGAGAGCGGCAGCGTGCCCTGCTTGTTCTTCAGCAGCACCTGCGACTTCGCGACCGCCTCGCGCGCGACGCGGCGGTGCGCCCGCGAGCCGATCTCGTCGATCTTGCTGCGGTCGGTGGACGGGTCCTCGAACAGGCCGGCCTCGAACTTCACGCGCAGGATCCGGCGCACCGCGTCATCGATGCGGCTCTCCGGCACGCGGCCGGCGCGGACCTCGGCCAGCAGCGTCGCGATGAAGCGCTCGAAGTGGTTGACGGGAATCGACGCGTCGGGGCCGTTCGGCTCCATGAACATGTCCACGCCGGCGTTGACCGAGGTCCGGATCTGCGTCGGGAAGTCACCTTCGAGCTGGTGGGTCGCCTCCCAGTCGCTGATCACGAAGCCCTTGAAGCCCAGCTTGCCCTTGAGGACGTCGGTCAGCAGCTCCTTGTGCGCGTGCATCTTCAGCGGGTTGCCGACGCCGTCCTCGGTCCAGTCGACGCTGGAGAACGACGGCATGACCGTCTCGACCCCGTGCTTCTTGATCGCCGGTGCGTACTGGCGCAGCGAGTGCTCCCAGAAGTCGCGGCGGTTCGTGATCGCGATGCCCTGGTCGACCTTGTAGTCGCCCGTAGGGGTGCCGTACTCGGTGTCGCCGTCACCCGCGTAGTGCTTGGCGGTGGCGAGCACGCCGCCCTCCTGGTAGCCGTCGATCGCCGTCTCGTAGCGCTCGACGAGCCGGGAGCTCTCGCTGAAGCTCTCGTACGTGCGGCCCCAGCGATCCTCGCGCGCCGCGCAGACGCAGGGCGAGAACGTCCACTGCGGCCCGCTGGCACGCGTCTCCTCGGCGGTGATGCGCGCGACCTCGCGCACGAGACCGGGGTCACGCGTGGCCCCGAGCCCGATGTTGTGCGGGAAGACGGTGGCGCCGAGCAGGTTGCCGTGACCGTGCACGGAGTCGACGCCGTAGAGCAGCGGGATCTTCAGGCGCGTCGCGAGCGCCGCTGCCTGGAAGCGGTCGACCATGTCGGCCCACGCCTCCGGCGTGTTGTCGACCGGCGTCGAGCCGCCGCCGGACAGGATCGAGCCGAGCCCGTAGGTGGTGATCGGCTTCGCGTCGGCGTCCACGCGCGCACGCTCGGTCTGGGTCATCTGGCCGACCTTCTCCTCGAGCGTCATGCGCGACAGCAGGTCGTCGACGCGCTTGGAGGTCGGCAGGTTGGGGTTCTCGTACGGCGCGGCCGCAGACGCGGGCGCCGCGCCGAGCGCGAACACCAGCACGGCCAGCAACAGGGTCCTTCTCATCGTTCCTCCTCAGCGGTAGATCCGCACGTCCGCGACCGTCGCGGGCGCGTTCAGCTCGACGCGCAGGTACCGCGCCTGCGTCGCCGGGACATCGATGGTGGTGAGCTGGCCCGTCCCGGTCCCCGTCGCAGCCTCCTGCCAGTTCACGCCGTCGCTGCTCGCCGACAGCGTGAAGCCCTGCGGTGGCGCCGAGCGATCGGCGCCGGTGTCGAGCACGACGCGCCGCACGCGCTGCGTGCGCCCGAGGTCGAGCTCGAGCTGTTCTCCGGTCCACGTCGTGACCGCGTCGTCGTCGACCGCCTCCCGCGGTCCGGACGGCGGGTCGAGCAGCCGGTAGCCGTCGTCCAGCGGCGCCCTCCACACGAAGGTCGCGAGCGCGCCGCCCGGCAGCGTGTAGTCGAACGACTGCCCGCCCTGCGCGACGGCGAACGTGCGCGGATCGTCGTTCTCGTTGTGGACGACGAGCGCGGTCGAGCCGTCGCGGTTGCGGAACGCCACATCCATGATCTGGCCGTTCCAGCCGGTGGTGCCGAACGACGTGCTGGCGATCCGCGTCGCGCCCGGTGCCACGAAGCGCGCGAGGTGGCCGAGCGTGAAGTACTCGGCGTTCTGGCTCCACGCGTCGCCGTCGACGGTGACGACGCCGGTGCAGGTGTCGCAGCCGCCGTTGTGCGGGCCGCCGTCGGGGTGCAGCGCGAGGTTCCAGTTGACGACGGTCTTGCCCCAGTTGCGGGTGACGCCCATCACGAGGTTGCGCGTGTGCCACTTGAGCGTGTCGGCGAAGAACTGCGCGGGCGGGTCGGCCGCCCCGTGCGAGCCGGAGCACTCGGTGAACCAGACGCCCTTGTCGCGGAAGCGGTGCTGGAGCTCTGTCTGGCGCGCCGGGTCACCGGCGTAGCAGTGGAACGCGGTGCCGTCGATCCAGCGCGCGGCCCGGGTCTGCAGCAGCTTCGTCGGGTACTCGGTCTCGGGGTCCTCGCCCGGCGGCGTCGTCTTGATGTCGTCCGGGTGCGTCGACCAGTTGTGGTCGTAGCCGAGGATCTTGGTGCGGAAGCCGGCGCGGCGCAGCTTCGGCCCGAGCGCGGCGATCAGCTTGGCCTGCTGGGCGACCGGCATGTCCATGCCCGGGTAGCCCTTCGGCGTGCGGTTCTGCGGCTCGTTCTGGACCGTCAGCGCGTAGATCGGCACGCCCTCGCGCTTATACGCGCGGACGAACTTCACGAGGTAGCGTGCGTAGGCGTCGTAGACGCGCGGCGAGTCGATCAGGCGGCCGCCGACCAGCGACTGGTTGGTCTTCATCCACGCCGGCGGGCTCCACGGCGAGCCGATGACCTTGATCTGCGGGTTGAGGCGCAGTGCCCGGCGCAGCAGCGGCAGGATCTGCTCACGGTCGTGGTCGATCGAGAAGTGCCGGAGCCGGTAGTCGGTCCGGCCCGCGGGGACGTCGTCGTAGGTGTAGTGCGGGCCGGCGACGAAGTCGGAGGCGCCGATCGGCTGGCGCAGGAACGACAGCCGGTTGTCGGCGAACAGGCTGTGCATGGCGGCGTTCCGCTGCGGCCTGCTCAGCTCGTAGAGGACGCGCGCCGACGAGTCGGTGATCGAGGCGCCGAAGCCGTCCATCGACTGGTAGCGGCGGCTCGGGTCGACGCTGATCGTGACCTCGTCGGAGCCGCCCGGCGCGAAGTCGACCGCGCCCCGGTCGTGCATCTTCTCGGCGCCGTCGGGCGTCGTCACCCAGACCTGTGCCGACGCGGCTGCCGCCGGCGAGGCAGCGACCAGCAAGAACCCGACTGTCAACAGAAATGCGCGCATCAGCCCTCCTCCCGGAGACGGCGCTACCCCGCTTCGAGTTTGTCTACGCGCGCAAAAGTCCAGGGCTAGCACCGTGGCCAGGCGCCCTCGGGTGCGAGAGGATCGCTCGCGTGAACCGCCTCGCCCGCCCGCTCGCCTATGTCGTCGCCGCGCTCGCGTTCGCGGCCGTGGCGGGAGCGATCGTGGCCGGCGCCATCGCGAAGTCGCGCGGCGAGGACATCCCGGTCGGTCTGGCGGATGCCGTGGCGATCCTCGTCGGGGTCGGTACCCCGGCCTCGGTCGGGCTCGTGCTGGTGCTGCGCGGCGCCGGCGTGCGAGTGGCGTGGATCCTCCTCGGCGGCGCGCTGTCGGTGGCGGTGGTGATGGCCGGCTTCGGACTCGGCAGCCTCGCGCTCGACCACGATCCCGGCTCGACCGCGGGCACCTGGGCGCTCGTCGTCGGGACGGAATGGACGCTGCTCTTCCTGTGGCCGCTCGTGCTCGCCTACGTCTATCCCGACGGCCGCCTGCCGTCGCGCCGCTGGCGGCCGATGGCCGCGGTCGCCGCCGTCTCCGCCGCCGGCACGCTGGTGCTGCTGCCGCTGCAGCCGGAGCTCGAGGGCCCGAACGGTCCCGTCGCCAACCCGATCGGCGCCGGGCCCGGCCTCGAGGACCTGCTGACGCCCGTGTTCTGGGCCTGCTGGTTCGGGCTGCTGGCGTCGCTGTTCGGCGGGGCGCTCGCGCTGCGCGCCCGTTACAAGGCGGGCGGGCCTGAGCTGCGGCGGCAGGTGCTGTGGCTGGCCTACGGAGCGCTGATCCCACCGCTGTGGCTGGGCGGGTCGTCGCTGATCAACCTCTTCGTCTCGGTCGACACCCCCGACTTCGCGGTGCTGATGCTCGCGCACGCGTGGTTCGCGGTGGCGGTGGCCGTGGCCGTGACGCGCCACGGCCTCTACGAGATCGATCGCCTGTTCAACCGCACGCTGGTCTACGTCGTGCTGACCGTGCTGCTGGCCGGCACCTACGCGCTCGTGGCGCTGGGCGCCGGGCAGCTCGTGGGCGGCTCGGCGTTTGCGGCCTCGCTCGGGACGCTGGCGGCGGCGCTCGCGTTCCGCCCGCTGCGCGACCGGCTCCAGCGCGTGGTCGACCGCCGCTTCGCGCGCCAGCGCTACGAGGGCGTGCGGCTGCTGCGCAGCTTCCTCGACGACGTCCGCGACGGCCGCGCCGAGCCGGAGGACGTCGGCTCGGCGCTGGCGCTCGCGCTCGGCGACCCCGGCGCCGAGGTGCTGTTCCGCCTGCCCGAGACCGGCGCCTACGCGGACCGGCGCGGGCACGTGCTCGAGACGCTGCCCGACGACGGGCGCGCGCGCTCGCCGATCGGGCGCGACGACCGCGAGGTCGGGCTGCTCCTGCACGACCCGGTGCTCGCGCGCCGGCCCGACGTGCTGCGGCCGGTGCTCGACGCCGCGGCGGTCGCGGTCGAGCTCGCCTGCCTGCGCGTGGAGCTGCGGCTGCAGCTCGCGGAGGTCGAGTCGTCGCGGCTGCGGATCGCCCAGGCCGGCTACGCGGAGCGGCGGCGGCTTGAGCGCGACCTCCACGACGGCGCGCAGCAGCGGCTGGTGACGCTCGGCATCGTGCTGCGGCGATTGCAGCGCTCGCTGCCCGGCGAGGCGAAGATCCTCGGGCCCGCGCTCGACGCCGCCGTCGACGAGGTCGCGGGGACGATCGCCGACCTGCGGACGATCGCCGCCGGCGTGCGCCCGCCGCGGCTCGACGAGGGCCTGACCGCCGCGCTGGAGGACCTCGCTCGCGGGGCGGCGGTGCCGGTCGAGCTGCAGGCGAGCGGCGACCGTGCGCCGCCCGAGGTCGAGGCGGTCGCCTACTTCATCGCCTGCGAGGCGCTCACCAACGCGGTCAAGCACGCGTCGCCGTCGCGCGTGAGCGTGCGCACCGAGCGCACCGGCGAGCTGCTCCGCCTGGAGGTCGCCGACGACGGCGTCGGCGGCGCGTCGCCGGACGCGGGCAGCGGACTGGCGGGCATGGCCGACCGCGTCGCCGCCCAGGGCGGGACGCTGGCGCTCGAGAGCCCGCCGGGCGCG
Organism: uncultured Solirubrobacteraceae bacterium; assembly: GCA_963730115.1. Lineage (GTDB taxonomy): Bacteria > Actinomycetota > Thermoleophilia > Solirubrobacterales > Solirubrobacteraceae > DASQFQ01. Next base: position 78,275 of record CAVSQM010000007.1, read on the forward strand.
GGCACGCGGATCGCCGTGGAGCTGCCGTGCGCGTCGTGATCGCCGAGGACACGGTGCTGCTGCGCGAGGGGCTCGCAGGGCTGCTCGAGGACGCGGGGCACGAGGTCGTCGGCCGCGCCGGCGACGCCGAGACGCTGCTCGCGCTCGTCGGCGAGCACGCGCCCGACCTCGCCGTCGTCGACGTCCGCATGCCGCCGGACTTCGACGACGAGGGCACGCGCGCGGCGGCGGAGATCCGCCGCTCGCACCCGGGCACGGCGGTGCTCGTCCTCTCCCAGCACATCGAGACCCGCCACGTGGTCGAGCTCGTGTCCGCGGGCGGCGGCTTCGGCTACCTGCTGAAGGACCGCGTGCTCGACGTCGACGACTTCCTCGACGCCGCCCGCCGGGTGAGCGAGGGCGGCACCGCGCTCGACCCCCAGGTGGTGGCGACGCTGGTCGCCCGGCCCGAGCGCGAGAGCGCGCTCGACGAGCTCACCCCGCGCGAGCGCGAGGTGCTCTCACTGATGGCCGAGGGGCGCACGAACGCCGGCATCGCGCGGCGGCTGTGGCTGACCGAGAAGACGGTCGAGACGCACGTCCGCACGATCCTCATGAAGCTCGGGCTGCAGGTCTCCAACGACGACCACCGGCGCGTGCTCGCGGTGCTCACCTACCTGCGCGAATCTCAGGGGCAGCACTGAACGCAGGTTCGGTGGCCGTCCCGATGTGCGGCGGCCGGGGCGACCGTAGCGTCGCTCCCATGACCTACACCACCATCACCCGCACCCTCATCGGCAGCGCGCTCGTGGCGCTGCTGCGCCGTCGTCGTGCTCGCCTCGACCGCCGGCGCGGCCGGGAAGACCGAGACGCTCAAGGTCTTCTCGAAGCAGCTCTCGTTCACCTACACGAAGGCCGACGGCACGGTCTCGCAAGGCCCGCCGTCGGGCCCGCCCGCGGCCGGCGACTCGTTCGAGATCGACTCGCTCGACTACCGCGGCACGCACAAGAAGCACTCGAAGAAGCCGATCGGCGCCGACTACCTGCGCTGCGAGTTCTCCGGCGGCCCCGAGCCGGACTGCCTGGGCTACACGGCGCTCGGCAACTCGCTCCTGCGCTTCAAGGGCTTCGACCTGATCGGTGCCATCGGGCGCTGGAAGGACGCGAAGATCGTCAGCAGCAAGGAAGTCCCGGGCGGCAGCGACTACGTCGTCCGTCTCACCCGCCGCTGACCTAGGCTAGGCCCGATGCAGGTGCCGCTGGACTCGTGGCAGATCGGGCCGCACAACCGCTGGGCCTACCAGCACGTCGACGAACTGGTGCCGACCGTCGTCGTGTCGCGAGGCGACGGGCCGGTGCGCGAGCTCCCCTCGCGCCCGGCCCGCCTCGACGTGGAGGACCCGCCCTATCTCGACGGGCTCGCGGTGCTGCGCGACGGCGAGCTCGTCGAGGAGCGCTACCGCAACGGGATGGACGAGACCACGCTGCACCTCTCGCAGTCCGTCGGCAAGTCCGTGCTCGGGCTCGTGGTGCTGAGCATGGGGATCGACCCACGGACGCCGGTCACCGAGCTCGTGCCAGAGGTGGCCGGCAGCGGTTACGCCGGGGCGAGCGTGCAGCACCTGCTCGACATGGCCGCGGCGATCGACTTCGTCGAGGACTACGCGGACTTCTGGCGCTACGACGCCGCCTGCGCCTGGCACCCGCCGCACCCGGGCGTCCCGGAGACGATCCTCGAGTTCCTGGCCACGATCGGCCCGGGAGCGTGGCGCCACGGCGAGCGCTTCCACTACGCCACGCCGAACACCGACCTGCTCGGGATCGTCGCCGAACGGCTGGGCGGCGCGCCGCTCGCCCAGCTGATCGCGCGCGAGCTCTGGGCGCCGCTGGGCGCCGAGCACGACGCGCTCCTGACCGTCGACCACGCCGGCACGGCTGCGATCGGCGGCGGCTTCTGCGCCACGCTGCGCGACTACGCGCGGCTCGGCGAAGCGGTGCGCGAGGGCGACTTCGCGCTCGGCGCCGACGGCTACTCCAACCAGTGGTGGACGATCGATGGCAGGGTCACCGCGTGGGGCATCCACGGGCAGCGGATCGCGGTCGGCGGCGACACCGTCGTGACGATCCTCTCCTCGTGGCCCGCGGCGGAGGGCCTCGAGGACGCGCACCGCGCGCTGGTCGCCGCGGTCGCCTAGTCCTCTTCTTCGTCGCCGGTGTACATCGGCGGCGGCTTGCGCTGGAAGAGCCGCGTGATGATGAGCAGCGCGACGAAGCCGGCCGCGAGCCAGCCGAGGCCGATCTGGAACGTCAGCGCGGACAGCTCCGTCCACAGGTAGACCGTGAAGACCACGCCGATCAGCGGCAGCAGCGCGTACTTGAACAGGTCCGCGGGCGTGCGCTGCCCGCGATCGATGACGTACGACTTGACCACCGCGAGGTTGACGAACGAGAACGCCGCGAGCGCGCCGAAGCTGATCATCGACGACACCGTCGCGAGACTGATGAACAGCGCGGTCAGGCCGAACAGGCCGACGACGAGGTTGGCCGCCACCGGCGTGCGGTAGGTGCGGTGCAGGCGGGCGAACAGCGGCTTGGGCAGGCTGCCGTCGCGGCTCATCGCGAACAGGATCCGCGAGACGCTGGCCTGGCTGGCCATCGCGCATGCGAACGCGCCGGCCACGTAGGCCGCGGTGAAGAACGAGTTGAGGAAGTCGCCGCCGATCGACTCCATGACGTCGGTGCTGGCCACGTCCTGGCGGTCCTCGAAGACGCCGTAGTCCGGGAACGCGAGGTGCCCGAGGTAGGACTGGAAGATGTAGACGAGGCCGCCCGCGAGCGCGCACAGCAGGATCGCCTTCGGGATCACGCGGCGCGGGTCGCTCGTCTCCTCCGACAGCGTCGAGACGGCGTCGAAGCCGAGGAACGAGAGCGCGAGGATCGCGGAACCGGCGAAGATCAGGCTCCAGTCCATCCCCGACTCGACGAACGGCGCGGTCCACGACCGCACCTCGACCTCGCCGGTGATGTCGCCGATCGCGAGCACGGCGAAGACGACGATGAACACGGCCTGCGCGCCGACGAGCACGAAGTTCATGCCCGCCAGCAGGCGGATGCCGAGGATGTTGAGGCCCGTCACGATCAGGACGGTCACGACGATCCACACGGACTGGGAGACGCTCGGGAAGTAGTCCTCCATGTACAGCCCGATGACCAGGTAGTTGATCATCGGCAGGAAGATGTAGTCGAGCAGCAGCGCCCACCCGACCATGAAGCCGATGTTGCGGCCGAAGGCGCGCGCGGAGTAGGCGTAGGCGGAGCCGGAGACCGGCTGCAGCACCACCATGCGGCCGTAGCTGTAGGCGGTGAACAGCATCGCGACCGTGGTCACCGTGTAGGCCATCGGGAGGTGGCCCTCGGTGAGGGTGGTGACGACGCCGTAGGTCGTCCACACCGTGAGCGGCACCATGTAGGCGAGCCCGAACGCCACGAGCGCGGGCAGGCCCAGGACGCGCTTGAAATGAGTCTCGGGCGCCGGGTCGGCCGGCGTCTCGATCGCGGTCATCGTCCCTCTCCCCTTGGCGTGAGCAGCGTCCGCAATGTACGCCCGGCTGCGAGATCGGCAAGGGCCTGGGCCGCTTCGTGCAGCGGCCGGCGGCCCGAGATCAGCCCGTCGAGGTCGAGCTCGCCGTCCATGAAGAGGTCGACGAGCAGCGGGATGTCGCGCTGCGGGTCGACCGAGCCGTAGTTGGAGCCGAGGATGCGCTGGTTGGCCTCCGCGAGCGCGAGCGGGTCGAAGCGCGCGCTCATGCCGGTGGGCGGGAGGCCGACGATCACCGCCGCGCCGCCCTGGCCGAGCGCGCCGATCGCCTGCTCGGTCGTCTCGATCTTGCCGATCGCGTCGAACACGAAGTCGAGGTCGTCCCCCAGCGGCTCGCCGGCCGCCACGGTCTCGGTCGCTCCCAGCCGGGCGGCGACCTCGAGCTTCTCGGGCGCGACGTCGGTGGCCACGATGCGCGCCGCGCCCGCGAGCCGCGCGCCCTGGACCACCGACAGGCCGACGCCGCCGCAGCCGATCACCGCGACGTTCGCGCCCGCCGGCACCTGCGCGGTGTTGCGCACGGCGCCGACCCCGGTCGCCACGGCGCAGCCGACGATCGCCACGACGTCGAGCGGGGCGTCGGGGCGGATGCGGATCGCGCCCGACGCGGGGACGACCACGCGCTCGGCGAACGAGGACACGCCGAGGTAGTGGTGCACGACCTCGCCGCCGCGGCGCCAGCGCGACGTGCCGTCGTGCAGCACGCCGCCGGGCGCGACGACGGTGGCGACGAGCTCGCACTGCCACGGCCGCCCTTCGCGGCACTGCCGGCACTCGCCGCACTGCGGCACCCAGGAGAGGATCACGTGGTCGCCGGCCGCGAGCGCGTCGACGCCGGGCCCGACCGACGACACCACCCCGGCGCCCTCGTGGCCGAGCACGACCGGCATCGGCACGTCCCACTCGCCGCGGACGACGTGCACGTCGGAGCCGCAGACGCCGGCGGCGGCGATCTCGACCTCGACCTCGCCGGGCCCGGGCGGCGCGAGCTCGAGCTCCCACATCTCGACGTCGGCGCCGGGGCGCTCGAGCACGGCGCCGCGCACGGTGGTCATGCGCACAGCCTCGAGCCCGCGAGCGCGATGCCCTGCGCGCACGCGACGAGGTCGTCGACGGGCACGTGCTCGGTCGTCGTGTGCGCCCAGTCGATGTGGCGCGGCCCGTACATGACCGCGGGTGTACCCGCCTCGAGCGCGAACGTCGCGCCGTCGTACCAGCTGCCGAGGCCGCCGAGCGTCAGCGGCAGCCCGAGCGCGGAGTTCGCCTCGAGCAGCGCCTGCACCCCCGGGTGATCCTGCGGGGTCTCGGACGGGTTGACCTCGGTGTGCCAGGCGAAGGTCGGCGGGTGCGCCGCGAGCCACGGCTCGCGGTCGCACCAGTCGCGCAGGAAGCCCTCGACCTCGCTGCGGACGCCGTGCGTCCAGCCGTCCGCGTCGGCCTGCTCGGGGAGGATGAGCGCCGCGACGGTGAGGTCCGCGCGGTCGGGCAGCGTGACGCCCCAGCCCGAGTCGGCGACCAGCCGCGTGACCACCACGTCCGGCGGCGACAGCACGGGATGGCGCAGCTCGCGCCAGCCCGCGCGCAGCTGCTCGATGCCCGCCAGCAGGTGCTGGGCCATCTCGATCGCGTTGACGGCGCCGCCCTCGCGCCAGTCGCCGTGCTCCTGCTCGGCATGGCCGGCGCGCCCCGGCACGGTGATCTCGCAGTACGTGCTGCCGCGGCACGCCGACCACACCTCGAGCCCGCTCGGCTCGGGCACGATCGCGAAGTCGGCGCACACGCCGTGGCGCGCGCACGCGAGCGCGCCGACGCCGCTGGACTCCTCGTCGGTGTTCGTGCACACGAGCACGTCACCGCGCAGCCGCCCGGCTCGCGGCGAGCTCCTCGGCGGCGACCACCATCGCGGCGATCCCGCCCTTCATGTCGCACGCGCCGCGGCCGACGAGGCGGCCGTCCTCGACGCGCGGGCGGAACTGCTCCGGCTCCCCGGGGACGACGTCGATGTGCCCGTTGAGGAGCAGCGAGCCGGCCGCCGCCGGAGCCGCGGAAGCGCGCCGCGAGCTGCGGGCGGCCCTCGAAGCCGATGCCGTCCGCGGGCGCCAGCGGATGACCGGCGACGTCCTCGCGCGCCGGCTCCCACACCTCGACCTCGGCGCCCGCCGCGCGCAGGCGCTCGGCGAGCGCGGCCTGCAGCTCGGCGTCGTGGCGCGCCGGGTCCGAGGGCTGCGAGCGCGTCGTGGTGTCGAAGGCGATCAGCTGCGACGCGAGCGCGACGATCTCGTCGCGGCGCTCGGCGATGCGATCGGCCAGCGCCTCCACGGCGGCGACGCTACACCGATTACGCTCCCGCCGATGCCTGCCTCCACCGTCTGCGCCTCGTTCCAGTCCACCGCCGCCGAGTACCCCGATCGCGTCGCCCTGCGCACCAAGGACGGCGAGACCGAGATCACCTGGAGCGAGTACGCCGAGGAGGTGCGGCGGATCGCCGCCGGCCTTCATGCGCTCGGGCTGCGGCGCGGCGACCCGCTCGCGCTGATGCTCACCAACCGGCCCGAGTTCCACCTCGTGGACGCCGCGGCGATGCACCTCGGGGCGCTGCCGTTCTCGATGTACAACACGTCCTCGCCCGAGCAGGTCGAGTTCCTGCTGCGCGACTCGGGCGCGAAGCTCGCCGTCGTCGAGGAGGCGTTCCGCGACCGCGTCGACGCCGAGCAGGTGCTCGACGTCGCGAAGCTCTCAGAGCTCGAGGGCGACGACGGCTTCGACTTCGACGCGGCCTGGCAGGCGGTCGAGCCCGAGGACCCGCTGACGCTGATCTACACGTCGGGCACCACCGGCGATCCCAAGGGCGTGACGCTCACCCACCGGAGCATGCTGTTCACGATGCACGGCTACGACGCCGTGCTCGGCTTCGAGCGCGGCGGCCGCGTCATCTCCTACCTGCCGATGGCCCACATCGCCGAGCGCAACTGCTCGCACTACTTCCCGATGGAGTTCGGCTTCACGGTCACCTGCTGCCCGGACCCGCGCGAGGTCATGAGCTACTTCCCCGAGGTCCGGCCGTCGTGGTTCTTCGCCGTCCCGCGGATCTTCGAGAAGCTCAAGGCGTCGATCGAGTCCGGCCCGGGCGTCGAGGACGCCGAGGCCCTGCGGGAGAAGCTCGGCATGGACCAGCTCTCCGCGCTCAACGTCGGCGCCGCGCCGTGCCCGCCCGAGGTGATCGAGTTCTTCCACTCGATCGGGCTGCCGCTCGGCGAGCTGTGGGGGATGAGCGAGACGAACGCGATCGGCGCCTGCAACCCGCCCGACAAGGTCAAGATCGGCACCGTCGGCCCGGCCGTCCCCGGCGTCGAGCTGCGGCTCGCGGACGACGGCGAGATCGAGCTGCGCGGCGACTGCCTGTTCTCCGGCTACTTCGGCCAGGAGGAGAAGACGCGCGAGACGTTCACCGACGACGGCTGGCTCCAGACCGGCGACGTCGGCGAGCTCGACGACGACGGCTACCTCACGATCGTCGACCGCAAGAAGGAGCTGATCATCAACGCGGCGGGCAAGAACATGTCGCCCGCGAACATCGAGAGCACGCTCAAGGCGGCGAGCCCGCTGATCGGCTCGGTCGCGGTGATCGGCGACCGGCGCCCGTACAACGTCGCCCTGATCGTCGCCGACCCCGACGCCGCCGGCGCCCACGACGGGTCGGTGGCCGACGCGATCGAGGAGGCCGTCGAGACCGCCAACCAGCGGCTGTCGAAGGTCGAGCAGATCAAGCGCCACACGCTGCTCGACGACGAGTGGGAGCCGGGCGGCGACGAGCTGACGCCGACCATGAAGCTCAAGCGCAAGCCGATCGCCGAGAAGTACGCCGAGGAGATCGACGCCCTCTACGACCGCTAGCGGTGGCCGTGATGGTCGACAAGCTCGTCGAGTACTCGCACGTCACGCTGCCGTTCAGGCACTGGTGCCACATGGCGAGCGACGTCGACTTCGAGGAGCTGCACGCGTTCGCGGCCCAGCTCGGCATCCCGCGCCACCGCTTCCAGGGCGACCACTACGACCTGCCTCCGCACCTGCGCGAGCTCGCGGTCGAGTTCGGCGCCGAGGAGGTGTCGCGGCGGGACTTCACCTCGCGCATGGCCGGCCCGCGCGGCGACCGCGTCAGGGCGCGGCAGCGGCGCTGAGCAGCTCGTCGAACGAGGCGTCGAGCGCCTCGCCGAGCGCGTCGGCGTCCGGCAGCGTCTCGGCGTCGGCGTAGATCCCGAAGCAGACGTTGCCCGACGTCATCACGACGCCGATCGAGACCCCGTGGCGATCGGAGAGCGGGACGGCGGAGTGGACGGTCTCGAGCCGGCAGCCGGCCATGTAGCGCGTGGTCGCGGGGCCGGGGACGCTCGAGATCGTCAGGTTCGACATGCGCGGGTGCGCGAAGGCGTGGGCGAGCACCTGCTTGATCCGGCCGGGAGCGATGGCGAGCGCCTGGAACGCCGCGTCGAGATCCTCGGCGTCGCGGTCGCCGGCGCGCTGGGACGTCACCGCGTGGATCGTCTCGAGCCGCGCGATCGGATCCGGCTCGTCGCACGGCAGCTCGAGGAAGACGAACGAGATGCGGTTGCCGGCCTCGGCGTCACCGGCGCCGCGCACGTCGGCGGGAACCATGACCTTGAGGCGCTGCGGCCCGGCGTACTCGCGCAGCGCACCCGCGCAGGCGGCGAGCACGACGTCGTTGGGCGACACACCGAAGCGCGCGCCGGATCCTGCGCAGCTCGTCGAGCGAGCGGGTGCGCCGCACGTGCCGGCGGCTCGGCGAGCCCGGGCGGTTGAGCGGCGAGTCGGGCGCCGGCGGGAGCAACGTGTGCGCAAGCGTGCGGGCGAGCCCGGGCACGCCGCGCAGCCGGCCCGGCGAGCGGGCGAGCTTGACCGGCGCGAGCACGAGCGAGGCGCCGTCGGCCGCGCGGTCATAGACGGCGCGGGCGAAGCGCTCGCGGCCCGACGGCGCCGGCGCCGGCTCCCACGCCTCCGCCTCGCCGCGGTCCTCGAACGGCTCGGCGTCGAGCAGGAGCTTGCCGAGCTCGACGATCGCGATGCCGTCGACCATGCAGTGGTGGGCCTTGCCGATCAGCGCGACCCGGCCCTCGGGCAGCCCGTCCGCGATCCAGATCTGCCACAGCGGCCGGTCGCGGGGAAGCGGCTCCGAGAAGATCTCGTCGGCGATCGCGTCCAGGTCGTCGCCCGGCGCGTGCAGCAGGTGCTCGGCGGGGTCGAAGTCGGCGTCGTCGACCCACGCGGGCTCGTGCACGCCGAGCGGCACCGGCGCCAGCTTCCGGCGCCAGTGCGGCGCCCGCGCGAACCGGCCGGCGAGGAACGCGAAGAGCTCGTCGAAGCCAGGGGTCGGCCCGTCCTCCGGTGCGGCGTAGGTCGACACCCAGCCGACGTGCATCGGCGCGGTCGGGCTCTCGACCGCGAGGAAGGAGGCGTCGAGTGCCGAGAGGCGCTCGGCGGTCACGGCCGGGTCCCCCAGTGGTCGTGGGTGAGCTGCGCGGGCTCGGTCGCCGCGCAGAACTCGCCGAGCACGGCGGCGAAGCGGTGAGGGTGATCTTCCTGCGGCATGTGACCCGCGTCCTCGAAGCTGACGAACCGGCTGCCGGGCATCGCCGCGTGCGCGGCCTTGCCGTGGGCGACGGGGATGATCGAGTCGTGCTCGCCCCACACGATCAGCGACGGCAGCTGGTCGGCAAGCGCGAGCCGGTTGGCCGCGCTCACCCGCTGCCCGCCGGGCTCGACGACCGAGCGCAGCGTGTGCAGGAAGGCCTGGCGCGAGTCGCTGTTGTCGAGCTCCGCGAATCCGCGCGCGAGCACGCCGATGTCCCCGCTCGGCCGCAGCCCGACCTTCCCGAGCAGGCCTCCGACTCCGCGGCCCAGCCCGACCAGGCGCTGCGAGGTCAGCGCCGGCAGGATGTAGTCGGCGCCCGGTAGCGAGGCGGCGCGCAGCAGGACGTGGACGTCGCGGCCGAGCCCGCCGCTCGAGACCAGCACGAGGCGGTCGGTGCGCTCGGGGAACTGGTAGGCGTACTGCATCGCGATCCCGCCGCCGAGCGAGTGGCCGACGACCGTCACGCGCTCGTGGCCGAGGGCGGTCACGACGTCGCGCGCGCCGCTGGCGTGGGCGCCGAGCGAGTAGTCGCCGCGCGGTGCGGCCGATTCGCCGTGGCCGAGCAGGTCGGGGGCGATCACGGTGTGGTGCTCGCTCAGCAGCGGCGCCACGTTCGACCACGTGTCGGACGAGTTGGCGATCCCGTGCAGCAGCAGCAGCGCGGGCCCGCTGCCGGCGATCCGGTAGCTGACGCGCTGGCCGTGGAGCTCCAGCTCCTGGCGCTCGAAGGTCATCCCGGTCACACAAGCACGCGCGCGGCGCAAAACCGGGCCTACCCCGACAGATGGAGGGTGCGTGTCGGTCCGGCCGGGGGGTGCGACCCCCCGTGGGCTTGTGACCGGCGGTGATCCCGGTCACACACAGTGGACGTGAAGATCACTGTCCCCTTCAAGCGCCTCGCGATCGTCAACCGCGGCGAGGCCGCCATGCGCGCCATCAACGCCGTCCGCGAGCTCAACGAGGAGAACGACGAGCAGATCCGCGTGATCGCGCTCTACACCGAGCAGGAGCGGCACGCGCTGTTCGTCCGCCAGGCCGACGAGCACCACTGCCTCGGCCCCGCCATGGTCGAGGTCGAAGGCGAGGACGACAAGACCATCAGCGCCTACCTCGACTACGAGCGCCTCGAGCGCGCGCTGCGCGAGACCGAGGCCGACTCCGCCTGGGTCGGCTGGGGCTTCGTCGCCGAGCACCCCGCGTTCCCCGAGCTGTGCGAGAAGCTCGGCATCACCTTCATCGGCCCGAGCGCCGACGTCATGCGCCTGCTCGGCGACAAGATCGAGGGCAAGAAGCTGGCCGAGAAGGCCGGCGTGCCGGTCGCCCCCTGGAGCGGCGGCCCGGTCGAGACCGCCGAGGAGGCCAAGCGGGTCGGCGAGGAGCTCGGCTTCCCGCTCATGATCAAGGCCGCGGCCGGCGGCGGCGGGCGCGGCATGCGCAAGGTCGAGTCCGAGGACGAGCTCGAGCAGGCGATCGACCGCGCGCGCTCCGAGGCCGAGCAGGCGTTCGGGGACCCGAGCGTGCTGATGGAGCGCCTGGTCGGCGAGGCCCGCCACGTCGAGGTCCAGCTGATGGCCGACGGGGACGGCGGCGTGTGGGCGCTCGGCGTCCGCGACTGCAGCTACCAGCGCCGCCACCAGAAGGTCGTCGAGGAGTCGGCCAGCCCGGTGCTCAGCGCCGAGCAGGAGCAGGAGCTCGCCGAGTCCGCGTCGCGGCTCGCGCTCGAGGCCGGCTACCAGGGCGCCGCCACCGTCGAGTTCCTCTACGAGCCGGAGAGCGGCAACTTCTCCTTCATGGAGGTCAACACGCGCCTCCAGGTCGAGCACCCCGTGACCGAGGAGGTCACCGGCGCCGACCTCGTCCGCCTGCAGCTCCACGTCGCGGGCGGCGGCAAGCTCGAGGGCGACCCGCCGCCGCCGCGCGGCCACGCCATCGAGGTGCGCCTCAACGCCGAGGACCCCGGCCGCGGCTTCTCGCCCGCACCCGGCCGGATCACGCTGCTGCGGCTGCCCACGGGGCCCGGCATCCGCGTCGACTCCGGCGTCGCCGAGGGCGACCACGTGCCGCCCGAGTTCGACTCGATGATCGCCAAGATCATCGCCCACGGCGACACGCGCGAGCAGGCCATCGCGCGCCTCCGCCGCGCCGTCGCCGACACGATGGTCGCGCTCGACGAGGGCACCACCAACCAGGGCTTCCTGCTCGAGCTGCTCGGCCGCGACGAGCTGCGCAAGGGCGAGGTCGACACCGGCTGGCTCGACCGCCTGCAGGCCGCCGGCGACGTGCAGCCCGTGCGCCACGCCGACGCCGCGCTCGTGCAGGCCGCGATCGCGCTCGCCGACGCCGCCAGCGCCGACGAGCGCGCGCACTTCTACGCGCTCGCGCGCCGCGGCCGTCCGGCCGCCGACGCCGACGTCTGCCGCACCGTCGACCTTCTGCACCGCGGCGTCAGCTACCGCTTCACCGTCTGCCAGACCGCGCCGCGGCGCTACCTCGTCGCGATCGACGACGAGCTCAGCATCGAGGCGACCGTCGAGCCGCTGACCGAGCACGAGAGCCGGCTCGAATACGGCGGGCGCGACTACCGCACGGTGACCGCGCTGCAGGACGCCGACCTGCTCGTCGAGGTCGACGGCGTGCCGCACCGGATCTCGCGCGACGAGGGCGGCCTGATCCGCAGCCACGGCCCTGGCGTCGTGGTGGCGATCCCGGTCTCCGAGGGCGACGAGGTGCAGGCCGGCGACGTCGTGGCCGTGACCGAGTCGATGAAGATGGAGAGCTCGCTGACCGCGACCGTGAACGGCAAGGTCCGCGAGGTGCTCGTCTCGCCCAACTCGCACGTCCCGGCCGGCAAGCCGCTGCTGCAGATCGACCCGCTGGAGGAGGAGTCCGAAGGCGACGAGGGCGAGCGCATCAGCTTCGACGTGCCCGACGAAGACGAGGCGCCGACCGCGCTCGCCGAGCTCGAGTGGCTGATCCTCGGCTACGACTACACGCCCGAGATGGTCAAGCGGGTGCTCGACAACGCTTCCGACGACCTCGCCGCCGAGCGACACCTGCTCGAGCTCTACGCCGACGTCCGCACGCTCAACCGCCCGCACGCCGACGGCCTCGACGACGAGGACGAGCTCGGCAGCCCGCAGGAGCACCTGCACGCGTTCCTGCGCTCGCTCGACGCCGAGGCCGAGGGTCTGCCCGAGCGCTACGTCGAGCACCTGACGCGCGCGCTCGCGCACTACGGGGTCGAGGGCCTGGAGCGCACCGGCGCGCTCGAGGATGCCGCCTACCGCCTGTTCCTCTCCCAGCAGCGCGCGCCGACCGCGCGCGAGGCGCTGCGCGCCGTGCTCGCCCGCCACCTGGAGCGCGGCGACCGCCTCGAGGGCGAGGACGCCGACGCGCTGCGCGCCGTGCTCGACCGGCTGGAGGCTTCGCTCGCGCCACGCGAGCCCGCGCTCGCCGAGCTGACGCGCGAGGTGCGCTGGCGCTGCATCGACGAGCCCGGGCTGGCCGGCGGGCGCGAAGCCGTCTTCGAGGAGATGACCGAGCACCTGGCCGCGCTGGCCGACGGTCCCGACGACGAGCACATGGCCGCGCTCGTGGACTGCCCGCAGCCGCTGACCACGCTGCTCGGGCGCGCCTCGGGCGACGCCGGCCCGCTCGTCGAGGCGATGACGCGCCGCTACTACCGGATCCGCGACCTCGAGGACGTCGAGGAGCGCCTGATCGACGGCGTGCCGTTCGTGCTGGCCGCCTACGAGCACGGCGGGACCCGCTACCGCGTCGCGGCCACCGTCGCCGATCCCGACGATCTCGAGACCTCGCTGCGCGCGGTCGCCACCCACGCGGGCGAGCTGCCGGAGGACGAGCGGCTGCTCGCCGACGTCTACCTCCTGCGTGCCGACGAGGAGGACCTCGCCGAGCGGGTGGCCGGAGCGGACCTGCCGCCGGTGGTCGATCGCATCGCCTTCGTGCTGGCGCCGGAGATCGACGTGCGCACCTTCGGAGCCGACGGCGAGGAGCGCAGCGAGTTCCGCGGCATGCACCCGATGCTCGCCGAGCGCATGGACCTCTGGCGGCTGGGTGAGTTCGAGCTCGAGCGGCTGGGCTCCGCCGACGACGTCTACCTGTTCCGCGCCCAGGCCCGGGAGAACTCGGGCGACGAGCGGCTCGTGGCGCTGGCCGAGGTCCGCGACCTCACGCCGGTGCGCGACGAGGACGGGCGCATCACCGCGCTGCCCGAGCTCGAGCGCATCACCCGCCACGCCTTCGAGGCGATGCGCTCCTACCAGGCGACCCGCCCGCCGCGCGAGCGCCTGCACTGGAACCGGCTGCTGCTCTACGCCTGGCCGGCGATCGACTACGAGCCCGCCGAGGCGAGCGCGGTCGTCAACCGCTTCGCGCGCATGAGCACCGGGATCGGGCTCGAGCTGGTCCAGCTGCGCCTGCGCATGCTCGAGAACGGCGAGGAGCGCGACCGCGTGCTGCGGATGTTCAACCCCGCCGGCCGCGGCGTGACCGTCGAGCTCGGCGCTCCGCCCACCGACGCCATCCAGCCGCTCGACGACGGCGCCCAGCGGATCATCTCCGCGCGCCGCCGCGGGCTCGTGCACCCGGCCGAGATCGTCAAGCTGCTCGACGGCGACTTCGAGGAGCACGACTTCGACGACGACGGGGAACTGGTGCCCGTCGACCGCCCGGCGGCGACGAACACGGCGAGCATCGTGGTCGGGCTGATCAGCAACCGCACCGAACGCCATCCCGAGGGCATGCAACGCGTCGCGCTGCTCGGCGACCCGACGCGCGGGCTCGGCTCGCTGGCCGAGCCGGAGTGCGCGCGCGTGATCGCCGCGCTCGACCTCGCCGAGCGGCTCGACGTGCCGGTCGAGTGGTTCGCGGTCTCGTCCGGCGCGAAGATCGCGATGGACTCCGGGACCGAGAACATGGACTGGGTCGCGGCGGCGCTGCGGCGGATCGTGACCTTCACGCAGGCGGGCGGCGAGATCAACATCGTCGTGACGGGCATCAACGTCGGCGCCCAGCCGTACTGGAACGCCGAGGCGACGATGCTCATGCACACCAAGGGCATCCTCGTGATGACGCCGGAGAGCGCGATGGTGCTGACCGGCAAGCAGTCGCTCGACTACTCGGGCGGCGTGTCGGCGGAGGACAACTTCGGCATCGGCGGCTACGAGCGCGTGATGGGCCCGAACGGGCAGGCCCAGTACTGGGCGCCCGACCTGGCCGGCGCCTGCGAGACGCTGCTCGACTACTACGAGCGCTCCTACGTCGCGCCCGGCGAGCGCTTCCCGCGCCGCGCCGACACCGACGACCCGGCCGACCGCGACGTGCGCTCCTCGCCGCACGAGGCGACCGACTCCGACCTCGAGACGGTCGGCGAGATCTTCTCCGAGGAGACGAACCCGGGGCGCAAGCAGCCGTTCGACGTGCGCGCGGTGATGCGCGCGGTGGCCGACGCCGACCGCGAGCCGCTCGAGCGCTGGGCGGGGCTGCGCGAGGCCGAGAACGCGATCGTGTGGGACGCCTACCTGGGCGGCAACCCGGTGTCGATGATCGGCATCGAGTCGCACCCGCTGCCGCGCTTCGGCTCCGTGCCCGCCGACGGGCCGGAGACCTGGAGCGGCGGCACGCTCTTCCCGCAGTCGTCGCGCAAGGTCGCGCGCGCGATCAACGCCGCCTCGGGCCGCCGGCCGCTCGTCGTGCTGGCGAACCTGGCGGGCTTCGACGGCTCGCCCGAGTCGATGCGGCGGCTGCAGCTCGAGTACGGCGCCGAGATCGGCCGCGCGGTCGTCAACTTCGACGGGCCGATCGTGTTCTGCGTGATCTCGCGCTTCCACGGCGGCGCGTTCGTCGTCTTCTCGCGCAAGCTGAACGAGAACTTCGAGTCGCTGGCGCTGGAGCGCGCGCACGCCTCGGTGATCGGCGGCGCGCCGGCGGCGGCGGTGGTGTTCGCGCGCGACGTCAACACGCGCACCCGCGAGGACTCGCGGATCGCGGAGCTCGACGAGAAGATCGAGGCGGCCGAGGGCGCCGAGCGCGAGCGGCTGCGGGCCGAGCGCGAGGAGTGCTGGGCCGACGTGCGCTCCGAGAAGCTCGGCGAGCTGGCCGGCGAGTTCGACGCGATCCACAGCGTGGAGCGCGCGGTCGAGATCGGCTCGGTCGACCGGATCATCTCCGCCGATGAGCTGCGGCCCCAGCTCATCGAGGCCGTCGAGCGCGGGATGCAGAAGACACTCGACGGCCTCGCGGCCGGGAACGGCGGGCGGTTCAGGCGCTCGTCAGCTGCGGCGCCGTCACCTGGGTGAGCCGGAACGCGTTGCCCGACGGGTCGCGGAAGCCCGCGTCGATGCCGTAGGGGCGCTCCTCGGGCTCCTCGGAGAACTCGACGCCGCGCGCCTTGAGCTCCTCGTAGGAGGCGCGGCAGTCGTCCGTGGTGAGGAAGAGCGGTGCCGGCGAGGCCCTTGGCGGCGAGGTCGAGGACCTGGTCGCGCGTGTCGGGCTCGAGCACCGGCTGGCCGGGGACGGCCATCAGCACGACGGCGAAGTCCGGCTGGCCCGCGGGGCCGACGGTGAGCCAGCGGAAGTCGCCCATCTCGGGCAGCGTCGCGTCGGAGCGGACCTCCCAGCCGAGCTTCTCGGTGTAGAAGGCGAGGGCCTCGTCCTGGTCGTGCACCCACATCTGGGCGTTGGCGATCTTGATGCTCATGGGGGCTCCTTGGGGAGAAGTGAACGGTCGCCCGGGACGCTAATCCGCGGCGGGCGCCTTGTCTTCTCGAAACGTGCTGCCTTGCGGGCGGCCGTAGGCGCGCACGATGCACGAGGGCACGACCACATGGGCGACGGCGGGCGGGAAGCTCGCGCGGTAGGCGGTGGGGGAGACGCCGTACGTCTTCGTGAAGCTCGTCGTGAACGAGCCGACGCTCTGCAGGCCGACCGAGAAGCAGACGTCGGCGACCGAGCGGTCGGTCATGCGCAGCAGCGAGGCGGCGCGCTCGAGCCGGCGGGTGAGCAGGTACTGGTGCGGCGACTCGCCGAACGCGCGCCGGAACTCGCGGCTGAAGTGCGCGCGCGAGAGCCCGGCGGCGGCCGCCATGTCGTCGACGTCGAGGCGCTCGAAGAAGCGCGCGTCGGCGAGGTCCCGAGCGCGGAGGAGGTGGCGGGCGGGCGGTGCGTAAGCCATCAGGCGACAGCCTACGGCCCGCGTCCGCGCTGGGCTACGGGGTGCCGGGCGGGCCCGGCATCGTTGCGTCGCGCTCGCCGGGCTCGCCCAGCGCGCGCCGCTCGTGGGTGCCGAGGCCGAGCACGCGGTCGCCCTCGCGCGCCTCGACCTCGAAGCGCAGCTTGCGGCCCTCGGCGACCTCGAGCAAGCGGGCGAACGCGGTGCACTCCGCGCCCTCGGTGGCGCCGCCGACGTGCTTGATGCAGACCTCGAAGCCGACCGTCGGCCGCCCGTCCGCGAGGTGCTCGGCGGCGAGGCGCGCCGCCGTGCGCTCCATCATCGCGATCATGCCCGGGGTCGAGAGCACGCGCGTGGAGAGCGTGCCGCCGACGTCGGTCAGCAGCCCACCCTCGACGGTGAAGGGCTCCGTGCGCTCGCCCAGGCTCACGGCGCGGACGATACGGCGTCGAGCGCGTCGGCCAGCGCCTCCGGGTCGCTGATCATCGGGAAGTGGCCGGTGTCGAGCTCGATCGGCGCGACGCCCAGCCGCTCCCGCGCGACGACCCGCGACCACTCGGGGCTGAGGCCGCCGTCGCGCGTGCCGATGATCGACACCGCGCGCACGGGCGGCAGCCCCGCCGGGTGTGGCTCGCCCTGGCTCTTCGGCGCCTGCGGGCGCAGGTTCGAGAACGCCCAGTGCGCGTCCTCGGGCGTCAGGTCGGGGTAGAGCGCGCGCGTCGCCGCCGCCTCGTCGGGCCAGTGCGAGCAGCCGTGGCCGTCGGGCTGCGGGCGCTCGCTGAAGGTGAGGATCGGCAGCGACGAGTCGGCGAACTGGTCGTTGATGCTCTTGCCGTCGAGCGGCAGGAACGCGCACAGGTAGACGATCGCGGCCACCGGCCGGCGGGCGGCGACGAGCGGCAGGATCAGCCCGTTGAGCGAGTGGCCGACGACGATCGCGTCGTCGTCCGCGGTGGCGAGGAACGCGGCGACGATGTCGGCGTACTCGTCCAGCCCGGCGTCGAGGTCCTCGGCCGGCAGGTCCATGGCGATCGCGCCGTGGCCGCGGCGCTCGAGCGGCTCGACGAGCCGCTCCCAGCACCAGGCGCCGTGCCAGGCGCCGTGGACGAGCGCGAACGTCGTCACTTCGCCCCCACCGGCGGCCAGCAGTAGCGCGGCGGTGGCGGGCCGGCCCGGTTCGAGGTGTCGGGGTCGAAGAACGACACCGCGTCGGCGACCTTGTTCGCGCGGCGCTCGAGCTTGCCCATCCCGTACTCGCGGGCGGGGACCGGGCGGCGCGCGTCGGTCCCGTGCGAGAGGTCGGCCTCGAGGATGTCGCGCTCGTACGCCACCCAGCGCGCGCGGCCTTCCGCGTACGCCGGGCTGTCGCGATACGCGAGCACGACCTGCGCGCCGCCGTGCATGCGCACGCGCGACTTGCCGTCGGCGCACGGGAGCTCGTCGCCGCCGGTCGTCTTGCGCACGTGCGAGCTCGTGCTCGTCCGGCCCAGCAGGTCGAGCGGCCGGTCGTAGGTGACCTGCGCGCCGTAGCTGTCCTGAGGCGCCACTCCGACGATCTCGAGGTAGGCGCGCAGCAGCTCCTGCGGCGTCAGCGGCAGGTAGGGGAACGGCGAGGGCAGCAGCGGGCGGTGCTGGCGGACCGGGTGCACCGCGGCGGCGATCGCGTCCCAGTTCAGGAGCTCGATCCGGACGCCCGACGGCGGCCCGGCCTCGAGCGGCGCGGCGACGGCGGCGGCCGGGCCGGGGTGGAAGACGTGGACGCCGTGGACCTCGGCGGTCAGGTAGCCCTCCGTGTCCTCCTGGTACGGGTCGATGATGGTGTGGCGGGCGATGCCGAGGGTGCGCTCCGGCCCGAGGCCGGCCTGCGCGAGATAGGCCAGCGCGAGGTCCTCGTCGAGCGGTCGCGGCTCGCCGATCCGGCGCGCGACCCAGGTCGCGCGGGCGTCGAAGACGACGTCGGCGGGGAGGTCGGCGGCCGGGAGCTCTGCGGTCGCTGCGTGCACGATGTCCCACTCGACGACGCGCTGCTTCTCGGCGCCGGCCGAGGGGCGGATGCGGTCGGGGACGCGGTAGACGCCGTAGACGAGCTCGGGCCGCGCGGCCAGCCCGCACGCGGCGAGGTGCTGGGCCACGTCCTGCCCCTGCGTCCCGCCGCGCGTCACGAAGCGGCTGATGCGCAGCGGCGAGCGGGTCGGCGCGAGGTAGGGCTCGCGCGCGGCGGCGCGGACCGCCAGCTCGGCGCGCATCACGCGCTCCCACTCGGCGGGATCCTCGATCCTCGGCGTCTTCGGTGCCGTCTCGAGCCCGACGAGGTGGCGGCCGGCCGGCCCCTGCAGCGCGCTGCCCGCGAGCTGCGCCTGCGCGCTCTGCGACTGGCCCTCGTCGTAGATCTGCTTGGCCAGCGACGCCGCGCCCTTGAGCTTGCCGAAGACGCCCATGGCGCAACGCTAACCGAGTCCGGGTACCACGGCATCCCATGGCGGGACAGCTGAGCGCGCTGCGGGGCCTGCGCGAGCACAAGATGGGCTTCCGCATCGCGATCGCGGCAGCCACCATCGGCGTGATCTACGGCTACGACCTCGGCGCGATCGCCGGGGCGCTGCTGTTCATCACCGACGAGTTCGAGCTGTCGACCAAGCAGACCGAGTGGGTGGCGACGATCGTCGTGGCCGGATCGGTGCTCGGCGCGCTCTGCGGCGGGCGGCTCGCCAACGCGATCGGCCGCAAGCCGGCGATGGTGATCGTCGCGCTCACCTACGCGGTGTTCGCGATCCTCAGCGGGCTCGCGACGAGCCTCGTCTTCCTCGACGTCGCGCGCTTCTTCCTCGGCGTGACGATCGGCATCTCGATCGTCACCGCGCCGATCTTCGTGGCCGAGTCGGCGCCCGCCGCGGTGCGCGGCGGGCTCGTCGTCATGTACCAGGTGGCCACCGTCACCGGGATCGTCGTCGCCTACTTCGTCGACTACGCGCTCGCCGGCGCGGAGGCGTGGCGGTGGATGCTCGCGCTCTCGGCCATCCCCGCGCTCGGCGTCGTGGCGGTGCTCGCGCGGCTGCCCGACACGCCGCGCTGGTACGTGATGAAGGGCCGGATGGAGGAGGCGCGCGCGACGCTGGCGCTCACCGATCCCGAGGCCGACGCCGACCGCGAGCTGGCCGAGATCGAGGAGGACCTGCGCAGCGAGCGCGGCGGCTCGGTCGGGGAGATGCTGCGCGCGCCCTACCTGCGGGCCACGGTGTTCGTGGTCGGGCTCGGCTTCCTGATCCAGATCACGGGCATCAACGCGGTCGTCTTCTACAGCCCGATGATCTTCGAGGAGATGGGCTTCAGCGGCAACACGTCGCTGCTGCTCCTGCCGGCGCTCGTGCAGGTCGGCTCGCTCGTCGCCACGCTGGTGTCGCTGTCGGTCGTCGACCGGCTCGGGCGGCGGCCGACGCTGCTGACCGGCATCGGCGCCATGGTCGGCGCGACGCTGCTGCTGATCGTCGTGTTCGCCGCCGGCGGGCTCACCAAGACCACCGGCTGGCTCGGCTTCGCGGGCGTGTTCGTGTTCACCGCCGGCTTCAACTTCGGCTTCGGCTCGCTCGTGTGGGTCTACGCGTCGGAGAGCTTCCCGTCGCGGCTGCGCTCGATCGGCGCCTCGGCGATGCTGACCGCCAACCTCACGGCCAACCTGATCATCGCCCTCTACTTCCTCAGCGCGCTCGAGTCGCTGGGCGGGACGTGGACGTTCGCGCTGTTCGCGGCGCTGGCCGCGATCTCGTTCGTGTTCGTGTGGTGGCTCGCGCCGGAGACCAAGGGCCGGCCGCTCGAGGACATCCGCCAGTACTGGGAGAACGGGGGCCGCTGGCCGAGCGAGTCCCTAGAGTCGCGCGAATGGCCAGAACCCTCGCGCTCGTCTTCACCCTCGTCCTCGTCCTCCCCGGCACCGCCGCAGGAGCCCTCAAGGCACGCGGAAGCGTCGAGCAGGTCCAAGTAACGGGCGCCAAGCGCGACGCGAAGCTCACGCTCGTCGACGGCAACGGCCGCACGCGCGACACGCTGCGCGCCGGCTCGCTGGGGGGCGCGGTGTTCCGCGCGGTCAAGCCCGGCACGGGCTACCGCGTGCGCACGTCGAGCCGGGCCACGCGCCCGCTGCGGGTGCTCTCCGACCGCTCGGCGCCGCCCTCGACGCGGATCTACCGCCAGCGCATCCCGCGCACGGGCTACGGCTACCTGACCACGCGCGACGGCACGAAGCTCGCCATCAACGTGCGCACGCCCGCCGGGCCGGGGCCGTACCCGACGCTGGTCGAGTACTCCGGCTACGGCTACGCGAACCCGGACGGCGCCGAGAGCTCGATCAGCGCGATCGCGAACCTGCTCGGCTACGCGGTGGTCGACGTCAACATGCGCGGCACCGGCTGCTCGGGCGGCGCCTTCGACTACTTCGAGACGCTGCAGTCGCTGGATGGCTACGACGTCGTCGAGACGGTCGCGCGGCAGCCGTGGGCGGCGCGCGGCAAGGTCGGCATGGTCGGCCTCTCCTACGGCGGCATCAGCCAGCTGTTCGTGGCCGCCACGCGGCCGCCGAGCCTCGCCGCGATCACGCCGCTGTCGGTGATCGACAACACGCAGACGACGCTGTATCCGGGCGGCATCCTCAACACCGGCTTCGCGCTGTCGTGGGCGAAGGACCGCGTGCACGACGCCGAGCCGGCGTCGAAGACCGGCGGCCAGCCGTGGGCGCTCAAGCGCATCCAGGACGGCGACAAGACCTGCAAGGCCAACCAGACGCTGCACGCCGAGGCGGTCGACCTGCTCGCCAAGCTGCGCGCCAACCACTACTACGACCCGGAGGTCGCCGACCCGCTCGCGCCGGTCCGGTTCGTGAACAAGATCAAGGTGCCCACCTACCTGGCCTGCCAGTGGACCGACGAGCAGACCGGCGGGCACTGCGCGACGCTCCCGCGGCACTTCACGGGCACGAAGCGCAAGTGGTTCACGTTCACCAACGGCACGCACATCGACGCGCTCGACCCGGCGACCTTCAACCGCTGGTACGACTTCCTCGAGCTCTACGTCGCGCGCCGCAAGCCGCAGCTCTCGCCGGGCGTGCGCGGAGCGGCGCCGACGATCTTCAAGTCCGCGATGGGCGTCGACGGCGTCACGCTGCCCGACGACCCGATCCAGGCGCAGCCGAGCTTCGACGCGGCGCTCGCCGCGTTCCAGGCGCTGCCGCCGGTGCGGATCCTGTTCGAGAGCGGCGCGGGCGCCGCGCCGCTGCATCCCGTGCCCGGCTTCGAGCGCTCGTTCTCGCGCTTCCCGGTGCCCGGCACGGCGGCGCGCTCGTGGTACCTCGCCGAGGGCGGCGCGCTCGCCGACGTCGCGCCGGGCACGGCGGGCACCGACGCGTTCACCTGGAGCCCGACGGCGCGGCCGACGACGAGCTTCGCGGGCAACACCGGCAGCGGCCCGAACGGGCTGTGGACCGCGACGCCGTCCTACCGCTGGTCGCAGCCGCCGGCGGGCAACGCGCTGTCGTACGTCAGCGCGCCGCTGACCGCCGACACGGCGGTGGTCGGCGCCGGCGCGCTCGAGGCGTGGATCCGCTCGAAGGCCCGCAGCGTCGACCTCCAGGCCACGATCACCGAGGTGCGCCCGGACGGGCAGGAGACGTTCGTGCAGAGCGGCTGGCTGCGGACGAGCGTGCGCAAGCTCGACGCGAAGCGGAGCACGCTGCTCGAGCCCGAGCTGAGCCTGCGCGAGAAGGACGCCGCGCGGCTGCCGAAGGGCAAGTTCGCGAAGGTGACCGTGCCGCTCTACTACCAGGGCCACGTCTACCGGACGGGCTCGCGCGTGCGCGTGACGCTGGGTGCGCCGCGCGGCGACCAGCCGGTGTGGAAGTTCGGCGAGCTCGAGCCGCGGAAGAACACGGGGGTGACGCTCGCGCGCGGAGCCTCGCGGCCGTCGCGGCTCGTGTTGCCGGTGGTGGCGGGCGTCGACGCGCCGACCGCGCTGCCGGCGTGCCCGTCGCTGCGCGGCCAGCCCTGCCGGCCCTTCCCCGGCTAGCGAGTTCCAGCGCGCGGCGGCGGCGAGCGCGGCGTCGGCGGTCGGGTGTGGCTCGACCCGCCGCGCGCGTTCGCCCGCGAAGGTGAGCACGAGGTGCGCCGGCGTCACCTGGCCGCCGTGGTGGTAGGCGGCGGAGAGGACGAGCGACTCGAACGTCTCTCCGAGCACCTCGACGTCGTCGAGCCGCGTGCCCTCGAGCCGCTTCGCGAACGCGCGACCGTCGCCGGTGAAGATCCGCATCCAGCCCGCCTGGTCGCCGCGGTTGAAGGCGAGCATGGCGCGGCACACGAGCTCGAGCTTGCGGCTGCCCGTCGTCTCGCTCAGCACGGCGAGGCCCTCGTCGAGCGGGAAGCCTCGGTAGTGGACGGCGCGGCCGCCGTCGAGGGTCCAGATCTCGATCCGCTCGGGCGCGGCGCCGGTGCGGCGGCTGAACGCGAGCACGTGGCTCTCGATCGCGACCAGCAGGTCGATCGCCACCGCGGTCAGGTGCCAGGTGCCGCCCGAGCCGCCCGCCAGCGTCTGCTGCATCGCGTTCGGCTTGGCGGCGCCGTAGGTGTCCCACCGCACGTCGGGGGCGAGCACCTCGGCGGCGGTCGCGACATCGCCGCTGTTCCACGCGTCGTAGAGGCGGCGGATCAGCGTGAGCGGCTCGTGCGCGGCGGCGGCGCGCATGGTGGAAACGCTAGCGGGTGGTCAGCGCCGACCGCCGAACTCCCAGTCGAGGATCTCGACGGTGTCTCCTCGTCCGAGGGTCGCCTCGACGGCCTCTCGAGTGGGCGCCTGGAGCGCCACCACCCATCCCGCCGGCCTTGCGTCGTCGGGCGTGAGCAGCTCACCGTGGACGATCACATCCTCGTCCGGCAGAGCCGTGAAGCCGGGCGGCTGCGCGTCGGCGGCCGCGAGCTGCGCGATCACCAGGAACCGAGGGTCGCCAGAGCCGCCACGGAACTCCCACATCGTCCGCCCCAACCGGTTCTTGAAGCGGCGGATGACGTGCTGCTCGAACAGGCCCGCACGGTTGTACGGCTCGCGCTCGACGAACTCGCGCGCGACTTCGGCGCTCGGCAGGTCGACGATGTGGACGCTGCCCGTCCACGTCTCTCGATCAGGCCCCAACGTGGGCCCGCGAGCGGTCATGCCGTCAGCGAATCCGTCCATGTAGGACCAGTGCTCCTCGTCGAGCCCGGGTTCATGTTCGACGTCCGCGGCGCTGCGCACGGCGCGGCTGTAGATGAAGAAGTCGATGGCGTCGAGGTCCAAGCCGGCTCAGACCTCCATCAGTCCTAGGCGGACAGGAGTCGCTGGAAGAACGAGCGGTAGCGCTGCAGCGCGACGCGTAGGTCCTCGGTCGAGACGTCCTCGCCCCGGCTCCACTGGCCCTCGAGGTTCTCGCGCTCGCGCGCGAAGCCGTCAGCGAGCTGCTGCATCACGTGAGCGACGAGGCCGTCGGCCTCCTCGACCGCGCGGCGGGGGTCGTCGACGAATGTGACCTGGATGGCTTCCCAGCGCCTGCCGAGCTCCGCGCCCTCGTCATCGGCGAGCAGCCGGGCATCGTCGTCGTCGGCGGCCGCGTCTGCGCGGCCAGTCGAAGACTCCGGCCGCGGCCGGCTCGGCGACGTCCGCGTCACGGTCGCCCCGGTACTCGTCGGCTTCCTCCGGCTCGTGCGCGGCGGGCGTCGGCGGGGCTGCCTCGGTCCGGCCCTCGTCGCCGCTGCTCGTGTGGACGGCCTCGCGCTCGTCGGCCGCGTCCGTCTCCTCGCGCGGCTCGGCGGGGGTTGACGCGAGATCGCGGGTCGACAGCTGCTCGTCGGGGCGGCTCATGATGGCGTCTCCTGGTTGATGTCCTCGGATGTCTCGTCCCGCGGCCGCTCGTCGACGCCGAGCAGCTCACCGAAGAGCGCCCGGAAGTGGATCATCGCCTGGCGCAGGTCTTCGGTGCTCGCCTCGTTGCTCGGCGGCCCGCTGCGAGATCTCGTGGGCCGACCGGTAGTTCTCCACCACGACGGGATGCTCCACCGAGATGTCCGCCGCACGCCGGTCGAAGTCGTCCTCGACCGGATACCCGCGCTCGCTCATGACCTCCCTGACGAGCGCGTCGGCCTCTCCGACCGCCACCGCGGGTTGATCGACGAACGTGCTCTGCGCGCCTCGCCAGCGCTCGGCGTAGCGCTCGCGCGCCTCCGGCTCGATCTCACGGATCTCGAGTTGCTCGTGGCGTTCACGCCGCTCGCGCAGCTCGCTCTCGGCCTCGCCGCGGTCGCCGCGGTCGGCGAGGGTACGGCCGTACTCAGGGCCGAAGCCCTCCTGAAGTTGTTGCGAGCGCCGCTGGCGAGCGATCACCACTCCGGCAGCCACCAGCGCGATCAGCAGCACGATGATCAGCACCCAGACCACAGATCTCTCCTCTCAGTCAGCCGCCGTCGCGGCAGCCGGACGTAGGACGGCCCTACCCGGCGGCGCGCCGTCAAACGCGTCTCCGGCTGACCAGGCCCACGACGAGCAGCACGACGACCACGATGATCAGGATGGTGACGATGCTCATGGAGCGCTCAGCCTCTCGGTAGCGGTTGGGAACGGAGCGTCGTCGCGTCCGGGACCCGGCGTCAACATCGAACGTCTGCGCTGGGACGTACGCGCGCCGACAGCCAGCACCTCCGCGCGTTCCTACGGTGAGCGATGCGCGTGCACGACATCCGTCCACAGATTGTCCGACCGCTTGAGCCGGATGCCGATACCTCCACGTATCCTGAGGGGCGCGGCGCTCATGATGAGCCGCCGCCGGAGCCACGAACGGCGCGAGAGGAGTGCACGGATGACAGCGGAAGGGTCGCCTCGCGTGATCATTGCGGATGACGACCCGTTCGCCCGGCGCGTGATCAAGGGCGCGTTGCAGGCCGCCGGCCTGACCGTCATCGCCGAGGCCAAGCACGGCCGTGAAGCAGTTCAGCTCGCCTTGCACTATCGGCCCGACGTCGTGGTCATGGACGTCGTCATGCCTGAGCTCGACGGCATCCTCGCCACGCGCCAGATCCTCAAGGCCAACCCCGACCAGCTTGTCGTGGTGCTCACCGGCGGCGGGGACGACGATCTGGGCCTGCTGGCCCTCCGGGCGGGCGCGGTCGGGTTTCTCTCGAAGGAGGCGGACATCGATGCGCTGCCCCGCGCGCTCGAGGGAGTGCGTCGAGGCGAAGCGGCGATCTCGCGCGAGATGACGCGCCGGCTCATCGATCGCTATCGCGTGACGATCGATGGCAACACCGGCATGCGACCGATCAAGAGCCCGCTGACCGCGCGCGAATGGGAGGTGATCGATCTCCTCAAGCCCGGCCACTCGACCGATCAGGTTGCCGACACGCTGGTGCTCTCACCCGAAACGGTGCGTTCTCACGTCAAGAACATCATGCGAAAGCTCGACGTCCACTCGCGGGTCGACGCCGTCGCGGCTGCGGAGCGTCTGCGGATCGCTTCCCCCGACGCGGGCGGCTGATCGGAGCCAACTAGGTGCGCGGCGTCCTGGGTGATCGCTTCGGCATCGCCTGGAGTCACCTGGGTGACCAGCGCGGCCCGCCATGCCGGTGCCGGCCGCGCCCGCGCAGCGTGGCGACCACCCCCGCGTGGTCGGAGGGCCACAGACCGGACGGGACGAGCCGGTCGGCCGGCTCGTCGCCGACGACCTCGGCGCTCTTGGCCGCAAAGCCGCGCTTGTGGTGGCCGTGACGCAGCAGCACGAGATCGATCCGCCGAGTGAGCGTCGGGGCCGGGTTGAGGAGGTGAGACGCGTGGCAGCAGGTCAGGCCCGCGGCTCCCGGTTCGGCCTGACTCCAGGCATCCGTGAAGCCGGCGGCGAGCAGGTTGGCGTAGGTCGGCGTTCCCGTGCCCGCTGCGGCCGAGTTGAAGTCGCCCAGGAAGACGAGCGGCAGTCGGGTGCGGGCCGGACCGGCGAGGAGCTCGTTGCCTTGGGCGACCTGGACCGCGGCCGACGACGGCTCGAGGTGCGTGTTGAGGACGCGCACGCGCCCGCCGCGGAGCTTGACGTCGATGGCCGACCAGCCGCGCAGGAGCGTGATCGGCCCACCCAGCGTCGGCAGGGTGAGGTTCGTCGCGAAGTTCTGCTCCTGCACGTTCTTGACCTTCCTGAGCGCCCGGGTGCGGACGAGGATGACGTCGCGATCGGTGGCGCGCACGTCGAAACCGAGAGCGCTTGGAGCTTCGACATCGGCGTTGAGGTTGATCGCCACCGGCGTGTACTCCAGACCGCGTGCCTCCAATGAGGCGAGCAGGAGCTGGAGGTAGTCGCCGACCACTTCGGTCGCCGGCGCCGGGTCAGTGAACGGGCCGGTCCTGATGATCTCGACCTCCTGGAGCCCGACGAGGTCGGGCCGCGCGGCGGCGATCTCGCCGGCGAGCGCCTGCGCACGAGCCGGGAAGTTCGTCGCCTGGACATTGCGGAACGCCGTCGCCGTCGCCGACAACAGCTCCTCAGGCGTGCCCGCGGCAAAGATCGGCACGAGATCGGTCCCGATGTAGACGTTCCGGGTCATGACGGTCACGGCCCGCCCGCGTCCATCTCCGGCGTAGGCCGCTCCGGCAATCGCACCCCAGGCGCAGCTGCCTGCGATGAGCCCGGCCACCAACCTCACGGATCGCATCCCAACCTCCCCGCTCCGTACGCAAACGCCCGGCCTGCCGACTATCCCGCGCCGGCAAGCGCCGATCAAGGCCGAAGTGAAGCCGGTGGGTGTCAGTCCGACTCGTCGCGGGCGCGCCTGTAGCGCTCGTAGACCACGCGCGAGCCGAACGTCCTGGTCTCGATCAGGTCCAGCGCGATGTCGTCGGTGACGGGTGGCAGGAACGGCGTGCCGCCACCGACGACGACCGGGTAGCGGAACATGCGCAGCTCGTCGACGAGGCCGAGCTCGATCGCCTGCGCGGCCAAGCCGGCGCCGCCGATTTGGACGTCCTTGTCGGTCGCGTCGAGCGCCGCGGCGACCTCCTCGGCCAATGACGTCTGGGCGAGCCGGGCGTTGCCCTGGACGCTGTCGAGCGTGTGGCTGAAGACGATCTTCGGGATCGCGCACCAGACGTCGGCGAACGCGGCCCTGAGCTCGTTCTCGCGCATCGACGGGTCCGTCTCCCACACCAGCATCGACTCGTAGAGCCTGCGGCCGAGCAGACAACCGCCGAGCTCGCTGACCAGCGCGGTGTGGAATCGAAACAGCTCCTCGCTAGGGGCCCCCCACTCGAACGAGCCTTCACGGTCAGCGATGAAGCCGTCCACGGAGGGGCTCATCGAGTAGATCAGCATGGCTTCAGATCGTTGCACGCGGGCGGCTGCGACGGTTGCCCCGGGGACCGGGTGGCGTCAGACTCGGCATGTGATGGCCTGCACGCTGGTCGTCCTCCTCGTCGTCCTGCTGTGGGTCGGTTGTGGCGGCGAGGCCACGAAGTCAGGCACCGCAGCCAAAGGCGCCGAGCAGGGCGTCGGTGCCGGCGGCCTGGTGGATGTCGGCGGCCGCCGCCTCTACGTGGAGTGCGCGGGATCGGGCAGCCCGACCGTCGTGCTCGAGGCGGGACTCGGCCTGGACTCCGCCGGCTGGTCGAACGTGCTTCCGGAGGTCGGCAGGACGACGCGCGTGTGCGCATACGATCGCGCCGGCCTCGGTGCCAGCGACGCGGTCCCCGGCGTGCACGACGCGAGCCACGACGTCAGGGATCTCGAGCGCCTGCTCGACCGTGGCCGGATCGCTCCGCCATATGTGCTGGTCGGACACTCCTACGGCGGATTCTTGGCGCGGTTGTTCGCGCGCGCTCACTCGGAGCAGGTCGCCGGTGTCGTGTTCGTCGATGCTTCCGGGTACGACGCGACGCGGCGCCAGCTGGCGATCTGGCCCAGCTCCCAGGCGCCCCGGCTGCGGCGCGACTGGGCCGAGCCGGTGCAGTTCGGCGTCGACCTGAAGCGCTCGGATGCGCTGGAGAGAGGGCTGCGACGGCTGGGTGACACGCCGGTGGTGGCGATCACCGGGGCGCGGACGTGGACGGACGATTTCCCCGGTCTACCGCGACGTCTCGGTCGAGCGCAACACCGCCTGTGGCGCGTGTTGCACGCCGAGCTCGCCGGCCTGTCGACCGACCGCGTCCACGTCCTTGCCCTCCGCAGCGATCACTTCGTGATGGCCGCGCAGCCCGAGGTGGTCGCCGACGCGGTCACGGCCGTCGTCCGCGCCGTCCGCGACAAGACGCAGTTACCTCCGTGTGAGCGCGTGTTCACGGGCCCGGACGTCCGCTGCCTCGGCTAGCAGCGCTTCGGGTACCGGTCACGAGCGGCAGCGGTTGACACACCCACGGGAGGCGGGAGCGGTATGCAATTGCGAGTTTGGGGCGCCGTCGCGCTCGTTGTTGGCATTCTGGTTGGCGGCGCGGCTCCGGCCGCTGCGAGGGACGGTGGATCTGGTCGCGGGAACGACACCTCGAGCGAACTGCGGCGCGCCGTCACGGTCAGGGGGATCAAGCAACATGAGCTGGCGCTCCAGCTGACCGCGCTCGCGACGGGTGGGAACCGGCTCGCCGGCACGCGGGGATACGACGGCTCGGCCTCCTACGTGGCCAGTCGCGCCCGGCGCGCCGGTCTCGACGTCAGCACGTTCGAGTTCGACTACGACCTCTATGCGCTCGCGGACTGGAAGCCACCCGTGCTCCGCGAGCGCAGGGGCGAGCGCTACATCCCCGGCATCGCCGGCTCGGTCACCGGCGGCGACTTCGGGTCGATGGTGAACTCCCCGTCCGGCGACATCACCGCCCCGGTATGGGCTGCCGACCTGACGTTGCCCTCACCAGCGCCGAACTCCTCTGACTCCGGCTGCGAGGCCGCTGACTTTGCCGGCATGCCCGCCGGTGCGATCGTGCTGGTCCAGCGCGGCACGTGCGGAACCCTCAACAAGTGGCTCAACGCACAAGCGGCTGGTGCCGGCGCCATCGTCTACATCAACGAAGGCAACCCGGGCGACCCCGACCGCGTCGACCCTCAGTGGTTCGACGTCGAGGGCGTCGGGCTCGAGATCCCCGTCATGGCCGCTCAAGTCGCGACCGTCGAGCGGCTCGCCGACGGCGTCGCCCAAGGTCTCGTCGGCACGACAGCGCGGCTGCGCATCGATTGGCGGACGGGGACCTATCCCACCCGGAACGTGATCGCGGAGACCCGCGGCGGCGACCCCGACAAGGTCATCCTGGTCGGCGCGCATCTCGACAGCGTGGGCACCGGGCCCGGCATCAACGACAACGGCTCGGGCTCGTCCGGGATTCTCGAGATCGCCGAGCAGCTCCGTGGCGTGTACCCGCGGAACAAGATCCGCTTCGTCTGGTTCAGCGCAGAAGAGTCCGGGCTGCTCGGCTCCGAGGCCTATGTCGCGAGCCTGCCGCCGGAAGAGCGGCAGAAGATCGCCGCGATGCTCAACTTCGACATGATCGGGTCGCCGAACTTCGTGCGCTTCGTCTACGACGGTGATCTGTCGGACTCACCCCCGATCAACGAGGCAACCTTCGCGCCCGAGGCGCGGCCGTTCTCGGCGACCATCGAGGGCATCTTCCTCGACTACTTCGAGCGCCAAGGGACTCCCGACGCTGCCGACCGACTTCGACGGTCGCTCGGACTACGGGCCGTTCATCGCCGCCGGCGTCCCTGCCGGCGGACTGTTCACGGGTGCAGAGGGCGAGAAGACACCGGAGCAGGCGGCCGTCTTCGGCGGCACCGCCGGCGAGTGGTACGACCCCTGCTACCACCTGGGCTGCGACGACCTGAGCAACCTGAGCAACACGGCGCTGGACCAGATGTCGGACGCCGCGGCGCACGCCACCATCACGCTGGCGCAGAGCCGCAGCATCCCCGACCGGCCGGTGCCGCCGACGAGCGCGCTGCGCGCCGGCGAAACTCGCAGCAAGGGCAAGGACCTGCCAAACGCGCAGCGGCTCGACAGCGCCAGCCGCTGATTCAACAAGACCCGCCGGGCCGGCCACAACCGGCCCGGCGACGGGCCTGTCTCAGCTGGTGTGGAGGACCCGAAAGCGATCGGGATCCGCCGGATCTCGATCGACGACTTGGGTAGGCGGCCAAGCCCATTGCCAGACGTTGATGCCCGGCGTGCGGGAGAACTGGATCTCACCGCGGGTGCCTTCGGTCGCAACTTCCGGCCAGGCTTCGGCGGTGCGCGCCCGGTCCGCGCCGTGAGAACGCAGCACATCGGCGAGGACGGTGACCGTGTCGTAGCCCTCGAAGGCGACGAAGGAGGGCGTGTGGGCTAGTCGCTCGCGGAGGGCCGCCTCGACTCGTGCACCGAGAGGGCTGAGGCGCTCGGGCAGGTAGCGCAGGAACGGGACCGCGGCGCCGTCGTCGCCCAGCAACGTCGCCCATTCGGCGAACTCCGGTTGCCCGGCCGGAGCACCGATCATGATCTCGGCGAGGCGCCGGTCGCGGCGGACAGCCCTGACGATCGACACTGCGGGCTCCGGGTGGCCGACCAGCAGAAGGAGGGCGGTGGCGCGATTCTCGACGAGTTCGTCGCCAACGGCCGTGGGGGCGAGCGCGCGCAGGTCGAGCTCGATGACGGTCCCGCCGCGTGGAGCGAGGTAGTCCCGCAGGATGCGGGCCCCGGCTGCCCAGTAGAGACTCGACTCGGCTGCGACGGCGATTCGCCTGTGGCCCGCGCTGAGGAGGAAGTCTGCGTAGATCTGCCAGCCGTGGGACTGCGCCGGGGCGAGGCGCGCGACCCAGTCCGTCGGCTGTTCGGTGAGCGCGTCGAGAACCGCTGACGAGCACAGAAACGGCAGGCCCAGGGCGTCGGCCCTGGCAGCGGCGGCCCGAGCGACGACGCTGTGATATTCCCCCGCCAAGGCCGCCACGCCCAGGTGAGCCAGTTCATCGACGGCCGCCGTGGCCCTCTCTGGATCAGCCGCCGTGTCTCGGACCAGCAGCTCGAGTGGTCTCCCGCCGATCCCACCGGCGTCATTGACGTCGCGGACGGCCAGCTCGAGTCCAGCGAGCAGGTGGTGGCCTGCCTCGACCCAGCCAGGCCGAGTCAGCGGAACGAGAGCGCCGATCTGAACGGGCGGCGTCAGTGGAGGGTGGGTCGGTAGATGAGCTCTTGGATGCGACCGTCGAACGTCCGGCTCTCGAGCAGCTCGAGGTCGAAGTCGGCCGCACCCTGGAGGATCGAGTCCGTCCCGGTCTGACCGGTGATGACGGGGAAGAGCGTCACCTGGACGTGGTCGACGAGGCCGGCGGCCATCAGCGCCCGGTTCATCGACAGGCTGCCGTGCGAGCGCAGCGGCACGTCGGACTCCTCCTTGAGCCGAGCGACGACGTCGACGGCGTCACCGCTCACGAGGGTCGCGTCCGGCCAGTCGAGGGGTCCTTCGAGCGTCGTCGACACCACCGTCGTCGGCATGGTCTTCATCCGGGTGGTCAGCGGGTCGACGCAAGTCGGACTCCTCGGTGCCCGGGCCCAGCAGTTCCACGAACTGCCGAAAGGTGTTGGCCCCGAGGACCATCCGCTGCTCCTCGCCGTACAGGGCGAGGCGGTGGTCGAGGAACTCGGGGCCTTGCTTGCTCCAGTAGCCGCCCCAGTCGCCGCCGTTGTAGGAGCCGAAGCCGTCGAGGGTGGAAAAGACGTCGAAGGTGTAGGTGGCGGTCATGATGTTCTCCTCGAGTGCGGTCAGGTTTGCGCCGGGAGGCCGAGCAGCTCGTCGATCTGCGCCGACGGCGGCGGTCATTCCGGCGTCCGTGCCCGTGGCCAGCATCCACTCCATCGCCGCGTCGCTGGCCCACGCCACGGTGATGACCATCTGCGTGCCGCCGCCGGCCGGCTCGGAGAGGGCGATCCGGATCACCCCCGCGGGCTTGTCCGGGCTCGGGGTCCCGTCCGCGTCGGCCAAGGCGTCCTCGACCTCCAGCATGTGGGGCGGGTCGACCGCGCGCACGCGCCACACGCCCCGGTGCCGGTCGCCTTCGGGGCCGGTCATGGCGTAGGCCACGGTGCCGCCCGGCGACAAGGTCGTGCTCCGTCACCGTCGCGGGATACATCGGCGGCCCCCACCAGCGCTCCAGCTGGCGCGGATCGCTCCACACCTGCCAGACGCGGCCGATCGGCGCGTCGAAGCGCGCGGTGATGGTCATGGTCCTGGCGTCTGCGTCCTTGACCACGCTGATCACGGTCATTGCGGCGGTGCGCTTTCTGTCGGATCCGCGAGGACCTGCTCGATGCGGTCGATGCGCTCGCGCCAGACCGCTTCGAGATCGTCGAGCAGGCGATGGGCGGTCCGCAGCGTCGCGACGTCGCCGCGGACGCGCTGCTCCCGGCCGTGGCGGGTCTTGGTGACGAGCCCCGCGCGCTCGAGCGCTCCTACGTGCTTGTGCACCGCGGCGAAGCTGATCGGGTAGCGGCGGGCCAGGTCGGATACCGAGTGCGCGTCGCGCAGAACCACGGAGAGGATGTCGCGGCGGGTGGGGTCGGCGAGCGCGTGAAAGAGCGCGTCGGCGCCCTCGGTCTCGGCGGTACTTACAACCATTAGGTTATACGTTAGCAGCAGTCGTTGATCGCGCGGCTCGCGTAGCCTCAGCCGGGTGTTCGACCACATCGGCGTCGCCGTCTCGGACCTCGCGGCGTCCGAGCGCTTCTACCGCACCGTCCTGAGCGCCCTGGGCGTCGAGCCCAGCCATGCGGACGCCGAGCTCGTCGAGTGGGAGGACTGGGCCATCGGGCCGCCGGACCGGGAGCACCCCGTGGCCCGCGGCCTGCACGTCGGCTTCCGCGCGCCGTCCCGAGACGGCCGTGGACGCCTTCTGGCAGGCGGGGATCGACGCGGGGTACCGCGACGACGGCGCGCCCGGCCCGCGCACGGTCTACGGCCCGGACTACTACGGCGGCTTCCTGCTCGACCCGGACGGCAACAGCGCGGAGGCGGTGCACACGGAGCGCGAGAACCCCGTGCCCGACGGCCGCGTCGACCACCTGTGGATCCGCGTCCGCGACCCCGCCGCGTCCAAGCGCTTCTACACGACGATCGCGCCGCACGCCGGGCTGCGGGTCGGTGTGGACGAGCCGGACCACGTCCAGATGGTCGGCGAGGACTTCAGCTTCTCGCTGATCGACGACGAGCGGCCGCTCACGCAGCACGTGCACCTCGCGTTCTCGGCGCAGGACGACGCGACCGTGCGGGCGTTCCACGCCGCCGCGCTCGCCGCGGGCTACGAGGACCACGGCGGTCCCGGCGAGCGCGCCGTCTACCACCCGGGCTACTACGGCGCGTTCGTCCTGGACCCCGACGGGCTGAACGTCGAGGTCGTCAACCACAACTATTGAGCGTGCCGATGAGCAAGAAGATCGCGGTGACCGGCGGCAGCGGGAAGCTCGGCCGGGCGTGCATTGACGCGCTGCTCGAGGAAGGCTGGACGCCGTTCAACTTCGACCTCGTCGCGCCGCGGGAGCGCAAGTGCTCGTTCACGCGGCTGGACCTGGGCGACTACGGGCAGGTGGTCGAGGCGCTGGCCGGGATCGACGAGCTGCACGATGGCGTGGATGCGGTGCTGCATCTGGCGGCGATCCCGGGCGCGACGCACGCCGCCAACGCGGAGACCTTCGTCAACAACATCGCCGCGACCTTCCACGTCTTCCAGGCCGCCAAGCTGCTGAAGATCCACAACCTCGTGTGGGCCTCGAGCGAGACGCTGCTCGGCTACCCGTTCAATCGCCCGCCCGCGTACGTGCCGCTCGACGAGGACGTGCCCAAGACGCCCGAGGTCGCGTACTCGCTCGTCAAGGACCTCGAGGAGGAGATGGCGGTCCAGTTCTGCCGCTGGGACCCCGAGCAGAAGATGATCGGGCTGCGCTTCTCCAACGTCATGGACGAGGCCGACTACGCCGAGTTCCCGTCCTTCGAGGACGACCCCGCGTCGCGCAAGTGGAACCTGTGGTCCTACATCGACGCCCGCGACGGCGCGCAGGCGGCGGTCAAGGCGCTCGCCTACGACCAGCCCGGCTTCGAGGCGTTCGTCATCGCGGCCGACGACACCGTGATGAGCACGCCGTCGGCCGAGCTGATGGCCGAGTTCTTCCCGGGCGTCGAGTTTCGCGCCGAGGTGCCGGGCACTGCCGCGCTGTGCTCGCTCGAGAAGGCGCAGCGGCTGCTCGGATGGACGCCGAGCCACCACTGGCGAGACCACGCCGACGCCCCGTAGCGAGGATGCGCTGATGGGGCTCGGCCGGAAGGTTCTGTTTCGCGTCGCGGGCAGCGAGCGGCTGGAGCGCGCGGTCAAGCGCGTGCCCGGCGGCGAGCCTGCGGCGTGGCGGTCGGCTTCGCGCTACGTCGCGAGCAGGTCGCGCAGCGGCGCGCTCGCCACCGTCGAGACGCTGCTCGAACGGGGTCACGGCGTCAGCATCGACTTGTTCGGCGAAGGCGTCAGCGATCCGGCCGTCGCCGACGAGGTGCTCGAGGGCTACCTCGGCCTCGTCGCGGCCTTGCCGCCACCGCCGGCGGACGTCTGGCTGTCTGTGGATCTTTCGCACCTGGCGCTCGGCGCGGGCGTCGAGGCCGCCTCCGCTCGCCTCGCGGCCATTGCGGACGCCCTGCCGGTCGGCCGGCGCGTGCAGGTCGGCGCCGAAGAGGCTGCCGTCGCCGACGACGTGCACGCCTGCGTCCTCGCCGTCGCCGCGGACGGCCTGGCCGATCGGCTCGGCGCCACCGTGCAGGCGAATCTCGTGCGCTCGCCGGCCGACGCCGATGCGTTGGCGGGCGCCGGCGTGCACGTTCGGCTCGTCAAGGGCGCCTACGTCGAGGCGACCGGCGCCCACCCGTACGGCGAGCCGACCGACGTCGCGTTCCTGCGACTCGGCTTCCGGCTCGCCGAGCGTGGCGCGGCGTGGTCGATGGCGACCCACGACGGCCGGCTGCGCGAGGCGCTGCTCCTCGCGCACGGGTCGGTGCCGGTCGAGCAGCTGCTCGGCGTGCGCCCGGAGGCGCTCGACGAGGTGCACGATCGCGGCGTGCCGACCCGCGTCTACGTTCCCTACGGCGCCGAGTGGTTCCGTTACTGGATGCGCCGGCTCGCCGAGTCCCGCGGCGTCTGACTTAGCGACCCTCTCGGATCTGCAGCCGGTTGCCGTCGGGGTCCTGGAACTGCGCGACGGAGCCCCAGGGGAACTCGAGCACGTCCGAGACGAACTCGACGCCGCGCGACTGCAACTCCTCGAGCGTCTTGCGGATGTCGTCGGTCTCGATCGTGATCGACGCCGGGGGGCGCCCCATCACCGGCTCGGCCTGCCCCGGAGTCCCGGGCCAGAGCACCAGCTGGAAGTCGTCACCCGTGACGCCGACGGTCAGAAACCGCGGCCCGTCGGGTGTCGGGTTCTCGACGCGCTTCTCGAGGCCGAGGACGTTCGTGTAGAAGTCGAGCGCCTTGTCCTGGTCGCTGACGAGCACGCTCGTATAGAAGACCTTCTCCAGCATCGCGTTTCCTTCGGTCGTCGTGGTCACTACGGCTATGACGGGCGGCGCGGAGAAAACGTGACAGCGCGACTCCTGGCCTTGGAGCAGTGCTGCTGTGATCGGCTAGCGTCGTCGTGTGCGGCTGCCAGAGGGAGCGAGCGTCGCTGTGATCGGTGCCGGCCCGAGTGGGCTGGCCGCGGCGAAGCACGCATTGGAGGCCGGGTTCGACCCGACCGTGTTCGAGGCGAGCGACGACCTCGGCGGGCAATGGCACACGACGGCCGCCCACAGCGGCGTGTGGCCCGGGATGCACACGAACACCAGCCGCGCGATGACCGCCTTCTCGGACTACCCGGCGCCCGGATCGCATCCGCTGCACCCGGCCGCCGAGCAGATCCACGCCTACCTGCGGTCCTACGCCGCGCACTTCGGCGTGACGGAGCGCATCCGGTTCGGCGCGCGCGTCGAGCGCGTGTCGACCGGGTGGTCCGTCGACGGGGAGCGCTTCGATGCCGTCGTCGTCGCCTCGGGTCGCTTCCGCCGGCCGCATCGGCCGGCCGGGTTGGAGCGCTTTGGCGGCGAGCTGCTGCACACGTTCGACTATCCGGGCCGCGAGGCGTTCCGTGGGCGGCGGGTGCTGGTCTACGGCAACGGCATCAGCGCGCTGGAGGTGGCCTCCGACCTCGCGACCGTGACGGACGTCGTCTCGGCTTTCCGCAAGCCGCGCTACGTGATCCGCAAGGTGGTCGACGAGGTGCCGTCCGATTGGCAGTGGTACACGGCCTTCGGCGTCCTGGAGCGACGGTTGCTGGAGCGTGGCGAGCTCGGCCGCCGGATCCGCGCGCGGGTGCTGAAGGTCGCGGGCGATCCGGCGTCGTTCGGAGCGCCCGCGCCGGACCCCGACTTCTTCGTCGCGGGGATCTCGCTGTGTCAGGACTACCTCGCACAGGTCCAGGAGGGCAGCATCGTCTGCCGGCCCGCGATCACGGAGGTCGGCGATCGCAACGTGCGGTTCGTCGACGGTGCGAGCGAGTCTGTCGACGTCATCCTGCTCGCGACCGGCTACGACCTCGACGTGCCGTTCCTCCCTCCCGAGGTGTGGGCAGTCACCGGCCCGTCGCTCGGCCTGTACCTGCGCACGCTGCACCCGGACCTGCCGGGCTTCGGTGCCGTCGGCATCTACCCGATCCAGGGTCCGATGCTCCCGGTCATCGAGCTCCAGGCTCGCTGGCTCGTGGCGCTCTGGGCGGGCGAGGTGGACGCGCCCGACGCGGCGATGATGCGCCGCGCGCTCGCGACCCCGCCCGCGCCGCTGGAAGTGCACAACGCGTTCGCGATCGCGCTTGCGGAGGCGCTGGGGGTCGTACCGGAGCTGCTCACACGCCCCGACTTGACCGAGCCGCTGCTGTTCGGTCCCCTCCTGCCACCGCGGTACCGCTTCGACGGCCCAGGCGCGAGGCCGGACGCCGTCGACCAGTTCCGCGCGCAGCTCGCGACTTCACCGCGAGCCGCCGTCGATCCCGCCGACGTCCAGGCATTGCGCGGATTTGGGCTTGGCGACGCGAGCGATCTCGTGCTCGCCCCCTGACTGCCCATCGTCACGCGCGATGGCGCCGCGGCGGGAGGATCGCCTCCTGCACCCGTTGCCAGGGGATCCGGGCCCGCCGGCCGGCCTCGCCGAGGAGCTCCGCGGAGGCCGCGTCGTAGAGCAGGAAGCACGTCTCGTCCTCGGGGAGGAAGAAGGCGCTGAGGAGGCGCACGCCGGGAACCTCGTCGGCTGCCGCGGCGGCGCGGGCGGCGTGGTCCTTCACGCCGCCCGCGCCGGTCCTCGGGACGTAGTACTCGACCAGGTAGGTCGGCATTACCTCGCCGGCCGCACGCGGATCACGCCGCGGAACGTGGTGGCGAACGCCCGCGTTGCCAGCACGGTGATGCTCGCGCCGGTGAGGTCGTGACCGCGCCAGCTGCCGCTCTCGACGGTCCCGATCACGTAGGTGACGTCCGGATCGGCGGTGAAGTCGGCGATGCCGAGCAGCCGCATGGTGAGCGAGCCCTGCCGCGAGGAGATGGTCTCGACGGAGGAGTAGTGGAGGGTGTCCTCGCCGCCGGAGACCCAAACGGGCGCGATCTCGGAGTTCACGCTGCTGCCCGGGATCGGCTTGCCGCTGGGCGAGAGCAGCGATCCCGTGCAGGTCAGCACCGGGCAATCCTTCGTGAAGCTCAGCTTCACCGGCCCAGTCGACGCCGCCGCGCCGGGGGCCAGCGCGAGGGCGAGCGCCGCGGCGGCGGCTCCGCTGAGTCGGCGCGCAGTGCGTGTTGCTGGGGTCCTCATGGTTCCTCTCCTGTCAGAAGTTGGCGATCTTCCAGCCGTTGCCGGCCTTCTCGAACTCCACGTCCGTGTCCGCGACGCCGGGCGCGGTGACGGTTGCGCGCGCCTTGGGGCCTGTGACGCGGACGGCCTTCACCCGTGCGCCCGAATGACCGGGCGGCTTGGCCGGCGAGTAGATGTGCGCCGCGCGGGTGCGGCACGTGCCCGGGAGCGACCGCCGCTCGAGCGAGAAGCTGATCCCTCGCTGAAGCGTCGGCGTCATCATCCGGCACGCCTTCGCGTCCTGACGCGCCTCCATGACCGCCAGGAACTGCTCGGCCTGGAGGCGTACGAGCCGCTGATCCGCGGACTCCCGCGGGACGCTCGGCTCGTCGGCGCAACCCAC
This sequence comes from uncultured Solirubrobacteraceae bacterium, assembly GCA_963730115.1. Classification (GTDB taxonomy): domain Bacteria; phylum Actinomycetota; class Thermoleophilia; order Solirubrobacterales; family Solirubrobacteraceae; genus DASQFQ01. The sequence continues at coordinate 116,929 of CAVSQM010000007.1, forward strand.
CAAGGCGAGCGCCGCCACCGCGGCGATGCTGGTGTGCCTTCCCATGGTCCACTCCTCCTGTCCTCGTGGACAGCGAGGCTAGATTTCGCTCAGGAGCAGGGAAAGTCGGGAAATCCCTACGCTTTGCCCAGGCGGCTGAGGAGCTGGGTGCGGGAATGCACGCCGAACTTCGCGTAGATGCGCGAGAGGTGCGTCTCGACGGTCTTCGGCGTCACGAACAGCGTCGCAGCGATCTGCTTGTTGGAGCCGCCCTCTGCCACGAGCTCGACGATCCGGCGCTCCGACGGCGTGAGCGCATTGGTGGCCGGCCCGCGACCACCGATGCGCGCGAGCTCGGCGCCGGCCCGTTCGCTCCAGAGCGCCGCGCCGAGGCCCTCGAACAGCGCGCGCGCGGCTTCGAGCGTCTCGCGGGCGGCACGCTTGTGCTTGCCGCGGCGCTGTGCCGCACCGAGGCACAGGAGCGTGCGGGCGCGCTCGAACGCGTCCCCGGCGTCCGCGTGCGCCGCGAGGGCCTGCTCGAACGCGGCGAACGCGGCACGGCCGTCGCCCCGGGCCGCCGCGAGCAGACCGCGGCAGCGCGCGGCGGTCGCGAGCGCCGAAGCGCGGCGGAGGTCACGCGCGCGTTCCTCGAGCCAGCCGAGGACCGGCTGGGCCTCCTCCGGCCTGCCGAGCGCGATCAGCGCTTCGACCTCGTCGGCGACGAACCGCATCGAGCCGGGCTCACCCACGCCCCCGGCCAGAAGCCGCTCGCGCTCCGGCGCGAGCAGCTCGACCACCGCGGCGGGTCGCTCGAGGGACAGCTCGAGCAGCCCGAGCGCCCAGGTGGCGTGCAGCCTCGCCGCCGCCATGCCGGCGTTCCCGGCGAGCGCCAGCGCGTTCGCCGCATCCGCACGCGCCTCGGCGTCGCACCCTGCCGAGGCCCGGACGAGCGCGCGCACCGACAGCGCAAGCGCCTGCTGCGGGCGCTCGCCGGTCTGCAGCGCCAGCTCGTAGGCCTCGGTCGCCAGCGCGGCGGTCTCGGGCCAGTGGCCGAGCCCGTATTCCGCGAGGCCCCGCTGCGCCGCGGTCAGTGCGATCGAGCCTTCCTCACCCGCCTCGATGCCGGCGACGTGAAACCTCCGCAGCAGGTCAGCCGCCTCGGCGCAGCGATCCGTCCAGATCAGGAAGAGCGAGCGGTCGAACTCGGGCGAGATGATCACCCGCCGAGGATCGGCGACCTCGTCGACCGCCAGCGAGGCCGCAAACGTCGCCGCCGCCTCCGAGCGCCCGAGCGCCGCCTCCAGCACCCCCTGGGCACTGAGCGAGTTGGCCAGCAGCGTGCGGTCGCCGCTGCGCTCCGCCAACTCCGCCGCGAGGGCCGCACAGCCGGCGCCCTGCTCGAGATCCTCGCGCAGGTAGAGCTTGCCCCACGCTAGCCCGAGCGCCGCGTCGATACGCACGGCATCGTCGGCATCGGGCTCGGCGAGCGCGAGCGCTGCCAGCTCGACGGCGCGGCGCTGATCGCCCTCGACGGTGAGGACGCGCGCCAGGCCGGCCATCGCCTCGGCCCGCTCGCGGCTGGACGGCGCGCATGCCACGGCGCGCTCGAGCAGCGCGGAGGCGCCTCCGGCGTCCCCCGCCGCCCAGCGGTAGTGCGCCTCGCTGAGCCTCCGGGCCCGTGCGCCGGCGGCGTCCTCCGGCGGGGTCAGCCGCCGGGCCTGCTCGCACAGGTCAGCGGCAGCCGTGGCGGCGCCGCGGGCACGCTGGGCGGCGGCGGCGCGATCGAGTCCCGCCGCGACCGCGGCGTCAGGGCCCGTGGCGGCGAGCGCCTCATGGCGCCAGCGCTCGGCGTCGTCGTCCACGAGGCTCGCCAGGCGGCGGTGCAGGTCCCGCCGCTCGAGCGGGTCGGCCGCCTCGTATGCCCCCGACGCGAGCAGCGGATGGGAGAAGCGCACGCGCTCGCTGTCGACCTCGAGCACGCCGGCCTCGAAGGCGGGGCGCAGCGGCTCCTCACCCCCGACCGCGGTCACGACCAGCGAGAGCGTCGGCCGCGACAGCGCGGCGACCGCCGCCAGCGCCGAACGCGTCGGCCGCGGCAACGCCGCGAGCCGCTCGCCGACCACCTCGCGCAGCCGCGCGGACATCGGCGGCAGGTCCGACCCGCTGCGTCCCTCGGCGTACGAGCGCGCCAGCTCGAGCGCGAAGAAGGGGTTGCCGCCCGACACCTCGTGGACGCGCCGCAGCCGCGGGCGGGTGAGCGTCACTCCCAGCCGCGCGTGCAGCATCGAGTGCAGCGCGCCCAGGCTCAGCGGACCGAGCGGAAGGAGCGCCACGCGCTCGTCGCCATCGAGCCGCAGCGGTGAGCCGCCACCGGGGCGCCGGGCCAGCAGCAGGCCCACGCGCTCGGCCCGGACCCGGCGCCACGCGAAGGCGAGCACGAAGGCCGAGCTCGTGTCAAGCCACTGGGCATCATCGATCGCGACGAGCACCGGGCTCTGCTCAGCGAGCGCCCGCAGCGCCGCCAGGAACGCGACCGCCACCCCGCGCTCGTCCGGCGACGCGCCCGCCGATCGATCGATGAGCAGGGCGATCCGCAGCGCGTCTGCCTGGGGCGGCGCGAGGCCGTCGAGCACCTCGCCGACGACGTCACGCAGGAGGTCACCCAGTCCGGTGTAACCGAGGCTCGCCTCCGCCTCCGCCGGCCTTGACTCGAGCACCCGGGCGCCGCGCGCTTGCGCCGCCTCGACGCCCGCGCGCCACAGCGTCGTCTTCCCGACGCCCGGCTCGCCCTCCAGCGCGATCCCGGCGGGCGCGCCGGCCAACTGCTCGGCGAGTGTCGCGAGCGCGGACAGCTCCAGCTCGCGTGCCACGACAGCCGGTGGTGTGGTTACCGCCACGCTCTCTTGACGGATCCTATCCGCGCCGCCGTCGACCACTCCGTTTGCGCTCGACGCGATCAGGGGGTGTCATGGACGGCTGTGGCTGACTCGATCGCCACCTCGCGCCTCGCACTCCTCCCGCTCACGCCGTCGTTGCTGCGCGCCGTGGTCCGCGGCGATCTGGCTGAGGTCGAGCGGCAACTCGGCGCCCCTGTGGGGACGGGATGGGAGGCTGGCGTCCCGGCGAAGCTCCGACTCGAACAGCTCGCAGCCGACGCGTCGGAGCAGCCATGGCTGGTTCGGGCCATCGTCGCCTCGACGCCTCGGCAGGTGATCGGATGCGTCGGCTTTCACGCGCCGCCAGACGACCATGGACGCGTGGAGATCGGTTACGACATCGTTGCGTCCGAGCGCCGAAAGGGCTATGCCAGCGAGGGGATCCGGGCGCTGCTCGACTGGGCGTGGGCGACCGGTCGCGTTCGGACCTGCGTCGCCTCCATCAGTCCGCACAACGCGCCCTCCCTCGCCCTCATCCACTCGTTCGGGTTCCGGCATGTCGGCGAGCAGATCGACGAGATCGACGGATTGGAGCTGGTCTTCGAGCGGCGGCTGCCACTCGCGCCCGCCGGAGCGGCAGGACCAGTACGCCGCGTCTAGGTTGTCGCTTGACATGTGGCACGAGACGCCGCTCGATTTCGAGGCTCTCGAGAGCTGGCTGGACGCGCGGCTCGGACAGTCGACCGAGGTTCACGTCGTCACCGAGCGCTCGACCGTCGGGTTCGTCCGGGGAACGATCGACCGGGTCATGCGTTTCGAGAGCGACGCTTCCGAGGGACTGATCGTCGACGGAGGCGCGGGGACATGGTCTCTCGAGCTCGCGCAGGAGGAATTCGTCGCCGCGCGCGTATCGCCGGCCCCCGACAGTCCCACGGGGTGCCAGCTGCTGGTCACGATGCGGCACTACCAGTTCATGCTCGATCTATAGGGATCGAGCGACCGGTGACGCCGATCGCCTTATGCCGCTCTCCCGGCCACGCGCACCGGCGCGTCCGCCGGGACGAGCGCCGAGGGTGTGGCGGCGCACGGTGCGCCGAGCTTGTAGACGAAGCGCCGGCGCGCTTCGTGGTAGCTGCGGTCGTCGCCGAAGAAGCAGATGTATGACCGGGCCAGCTCCTCCTTGCGATACGCGTTGAGCGGCTTGATCTCCTGGTCGCGCACGCGCCGGCGACGCTTGTCCTCCAGCCACAGGTCGGGGTTGCGCGCGAGGCGCTCGGCGAGATCTCGGACCTCGGAGCGGAAGCTGTCCAGGGTGTCGCCGAAGGCTGCGTCGAGCAGCCCGATCTCGACGGCCTGACGGGTGCCGACGGGAGTGAACGGCGGGCCGGTGAGCCGGGCGCTCACCGCGGCGCCGACGCGCCGTGGCAGCAGGTAGGTCCAGTACTCGGAGCCGTACAGGCCGCCCATGTGCTGGTAGTAGGGGTTCAGCACGACGTCCTCGCGGGCCACCACGTGATCGGCCGCGAGCGCGAACGGCACGCCGCCCGCGGCGGCGTCACCGCCGAGCGCAGAGAGCACGACGTGCGAGTCGGTCTCGATGATCTCGCGCACCAGGTCGTTCATCGCGCGCAGGTTGCTCCACGACTCCGCGGCCGGGTCGTCGGCCGCCTCGATGACGTTCAGGTGGATGCCGTTCGAGAAGAAGTCGCCGCCGCCCATGAGGGCGATGAGCTTCGTCTGCCGTCTGGAGCGTGCGAACAGGTAGGCCTGGTGCAGGCGCCGGCACTGCTCGGTGCTCATCGCGCCGTTGTAGAAGTCGAAGTGCAGGTAGCCGACGCCCGCGTGCTCCTCGTAGGCGATCTCGCGGAAGGTGTGCCCCGCGGGCAGCGGCGCGTCGATGGGCACAGGGAGGTCCGGCGCGTCGAAGTCGGGACGCGCGAGGACGAGCGCCTGCGTGGCCGGGAGCTTGAAGAACGTCTCCGTTGGCGTGGCGCGGCGCTTGAGGTGCGTGATCCAGACCGCCCCGTCGACGGTCGCCCGGCAGATCGCGCCGGCGCGCTGGGCGATGATCTCTCCCGCGCGGCCGCGCAGCGTCCGCTCGTGGTGGACGCCGAAGAGATGGAACTCGGTGCCCTCGATCGTGTCGAGCACGCCGGGGTGGCCCTCGGCGGCACGGAGCTTGCGGACCACGCTGTCGGTGCCGTCCGACTGCCAGTCGATCGCGCGGACGTCCTGGCGCATCAGCACGCGGGCCTGGCCGGCGGCCGGGGTGTCATCGAGGTCGGGCGCGCTTTCGCCGTCGCCGATCCTGCCCAACGCCTCGAGGAGCGCCTCGATCGCGGCGCGGCGGACCTCGTGGCGATACAGGCTGCTCTTTCCGACCTCGCGTGGTTGGAAGGTGCGCGTGGCCCACACAGCTCCGGCGTCGACGTCGCCGCTGGCTTCGAGCACCGTCACTCCCCACTCGCGCATCCCGAGCTCGATCGCCCAGTCCAGCGACGACGGTCCACGGTCGCCCCTCGGGCCTGGGTGCACGATCAGACAGCGATGGTGCGCCCAGATCGACTCGGGGATCAGCGTCTTGAGGAACGGGCACACGATCAGCTGCGGGCGGTGCGCGCTGACAGCCGCCTCCATCGCCGCGGCCGAGTCGACCACAGCGACCGTCACCTCGTGACCGAGCTCGGTCACCGCGATCCAGGCGCGCTGACTGAGGCTGTTGTGCGCCGAGACCAGGAAGAGGATCCGCAGCGATCTCGCCCTCATGTCGACACCAGGCCGAGTTGCTCGAGCATCAGCAGCCGGTCGAACAACACGTCCTGGCGCTTACTCGGCATGGTCCTTGCGCTTCCACGCGCCGATCAGAAGGGGCCAGAGGACAGGGCGGTCGGGGAAGCGCTCGGCGTCCTCGGCGACGGCCGCGAGCAGGGCGGCGCCTCGCTGCTGGGTCGTGACGTCGTGCTCGATGGCGGCCGGAAGGATCGACGTGAGCACGCCGGTGAGCAGTCGTTGGGCGTCGGCGAGCGGCTCGAGCCGTCCGGCGACGTCCGTCCCGTCGGGCGTGCCGATCCCCGCCTGCGCGAAGAGCTCCGGCAGGCGCGCACCCACACGCACGTCGCAACCGGCGGCCGAGAAGGCGGCGAGCACCACCTGGCGGAGCTCGTCGACGCTTTCCAGCGCGGGCAGGACGCCGACGCTGTCCACGTCGTAGTCCTGCACGAGCAGGCGGCCGCCTGGGGCCACTGCGTCCCACAACCGCTGCAGCACCTGGCGCCGGTGGGGGAGGTGGTAGAGCAGCAGCCGCGCGTAGACGAGGTCGAACGGCGCGCCCGGGATGGCGCCGTCGGCGGTCAGGTCCAGATGGAGGAACTCGCACTGGCGATGGCCGGCGCCGTGGAGCATGCCCAGCGCCTGCGTGCCGAGCGCTGCGTCGATGTCGATCCCGGTGACGTGGCCCGCCGGCCCGACGCGCTGGGCCATCAGCCGCATGGTCTCTCCAGGGCCGCAGCCGGCGTCGAGGCAGCGCGCGCCCGGTGCGAGCGCGACCTGATCGAGCAGCCGGCCGGTCGCGGCTTCCCAGACGCGCGACTGGGCGCGCAACCGCTGGTACTCCTCGGGCGTGCGCGCGAGTGCGTAGCCGTCCGACAGCCGCTCGGCGTGGGCGATGCTCATTGCTGTCCTCCCGTATCGATCATCGTGGCCGCGATGGTCTCCGCCGGTCGATCGCCGCGCATCGTGGGAGCGCCCACGATCTTTGCCGCGAGGACTGGCGACCCACCCGTGGGCGGCCTAGGGTTGGCGGTGATGGACGCGTTGATGGATCGCGATGCTGAGCTGGGCGAGCTCGGACGGCGACTCGCGGCGGTCCGGGCGGGCTCCGGGCGCGTGATCACGATCGAAGGACCGGCAGGGATCGGCAAGTCGACGCTGCTCGCGGCCGCCGGACGGATCGCGCGGGATGACGGCGCGACCTTCCTGCTGGCACGCTGCAGCCCGCTGGAGCAGCACGCCGCCTGGGGAGTCGCGCGCCAGCTGTTCGACCCGCTGCGGGCCGGACCGAGGTGGGCGGGGCTGACGGTTGGTGCTGCCGGGTTGGCCGAGCGGGCGTTGGCGCCCGAGGCGGCCGAGCCGGCACCGGCGGGCGATGCGATGCACGCCGCCGCGCGTGGGCTGGTCTGGCTCGCCAGCAATCTCGCCGAGGGCGGGCCGACGGTGCTCGCCGTCGACGACGTGCATTGGGCCGACGCGCCCTCGCTGCGCTGGCTGGCGGTGCTGGCGCGTTCGCTCGACGAGCTGCGCGTCGGCGTGCTGTGCACGCTGCGCTCAGGGGAGCCGGCCGGCGCCCCGGAGCTGCTGGCGGACGTGCTGGCGGCTGCTCCGGAGCCTCCGGTGCGCCCGCGGGCGCTCGGGCCGGCGGCGAGCGAGACGCTCGTCCGCTGGCGGCTGCCTGCGGCGAGCGCCGGGTTCGCTCACGCCTGCCATGCCGTCACGGGCGGCAACCCGTTCATGCTCGGGGCGCTGGTCACCCAGCTCGCCGTCGACGACGTGGCGCCGGACGACGAGACCGCCGCACGGCTGGAAACGTTCGGGTCCGAGCAGGTCGGGCGCGTCGTGGAGCGTCAGCTCGCACGGTTGCCGAGCGGCGCCGGAGCGCTGGCGCGCGCGGTCGCCGTGCTCGGCCCCGGCACTCCCCTGCGCCATGCCGCCGGCCTCGCCCGGCTCGACCCCGCCGCGGCAGCCCTCGCCGCCGACGCGCTGCGGGCCGCGGCGTTGCTCGACGAAGGCGCCCGGTTGACGCTCGGGCACCCGCTGATCGCCACGACGCTCTACGCGAGCCTGCCGGCAGGCGAGCGAGCGCTCATGCACGCAGACGCCGCGGCGCTGCTGGCACGCGAGCGTGTCGACACCGAACGCATCGCGCTGCATCTGCTGCGCACCGAACCGGCGGGCGACGCAGGCACCGTCGCCTCGCTTCGCGACGCGGCGAGCCAGGCCGGCCTGCGCGGCGCCCCACAGAGTGCGGCGGCGTACCTGCGCCGCGCCGTCGCCGAACCGCCGCCGGACCCGGGCGACGACGCCGACGCCCGACTCGAGCTCGGCCTGGTCCTCGCGGCGTACCTGCAACCGGACGCCTACGCGCTCCTGCACGAGGCAGCCGCCGCCGCGGCGTCGCCCACCCAGCGCGGGACGATCGCACTGCGCGGCGCTCGCGCGCTCGGGCTGATCGGGCTGTTCGACCAAGCCGTCGCGCTCAGCCGTGCTGCGCTCGAGCAGAGCGAGGCGTATCCGGCCGAGCTGCGCGAGCGGCTTGACGCCGAGCTCGTCACCAACGGAATGCTGCACGTGACGACGAGCGCCGAGGCGCGCCGGCACGTCCGCCGGCGCCGGCAGCCGTCGGTGCTCGAGTTGTGGCGAGTGACGGAGGCGACGCTCGGCATGCTCGAGAACCGCCCGGCAGCCGAGACCCTCGAGCTGATGCGCCCGGCGCTCGAAGACAACGCGCTCGCCGCCGAAGAGGGTTCTCTCGTCATCACGCTCGGCACGCTGCACCTGATCGCCGACGACCAGCTGGAGACCGGGCTGGCGCTCACGGAGGCGCTGATCGACGTCGCGCGCCCGCGCGGGTGGCTGATCGCGCTCGCGCACGGCAGCATGTTCCGAGCGATGGCGCGCGTGCGCGCCGGAGAGATCCGCAACGCCGAGGCGGACGCCCGCCTGGCCTTCGAGTACAAGCTGCCCGTGGCACCCGCGCCGGCGATGCTCTGGTGCCTGACGTTCCTCGTCGACGCGCTCGTGGAGGCAGACCAGCTCACGGAGGCCGACGCCGCGCTGACCGCCGCGCGACAGCAGGCGTCGCCACCGGCCGGCGCGCTCGCCGCACCGCTCATCCTGCAGAGCCGCGCGCGGCTGCGGCTCGCCCAGCACCGACCCGAGGACGCCCTCGCCGACGCGCAAGCAGCCGCAGCCCGTGGCGCCGAGCTGGGGATCCGCCACGCGGTGCTCGCCGGCTGGCGCGCCGAGGCCGTCGAGGCGCTCGTGGCTCCAGGGCGACACGGCCGCGGCGCAGCCGCTGGCGCGCGAGCAGCTTCAGCTGGCCGATCAGCTCGGCACGCCAGGCGCTCGCGGCGCCGCGCTGCGCGCGCTCGCCCGTACCGCCGGTCACCCGATCCCGCTGCTCGAGCGGGCCGTCGAGACCCTCGCCCGCTCACCGGCGCGGCTCGAACACACGCGCGCGCTGGTCGACCTCGGAGCGGCACTCAGACGAGCCAACCGCAGGGCCGACGCCCGCGAGCCGCTCCGCCACGCGCTCGAAGCGGCCGACCGGAGCGGGATGGTCCTCCTCGCCCGTCGCGCCCGCGAGGAGCTCAACTCCGCCGGAGCGCGTCCCCGGCGCACGGCGCTCAGCGGCCCCGGAGCGCTCACCCCCGCCGAGCACCGCGTCGCCACCCTCGCAGCGCACGGGCACACGAACCGCGAGATCGCCGAGCAGCTCTACATCACGCAACGCACCGTGGAGACACACCTCACCCACGCCTTCCAGAAACTCGACATCGGCTCACGCACCAAGCTCGCCGCCGCCCTCGCAGACCAGGACACGGCCGCCGAGCCCGCGCTCACCCGCTAACGCCGGTCCCGTCATCCGCCGATAGCAACACTTTGGGCAGCGGAGAGTCTGTGCTTGCAGGCTTGCATGTGGGCCCGCAATGCGATTGTGGCTGGGAGTGACGTGAGCGGCGAACATCGACTACAGCGTTTGAGGGAGCTGCTCGCTCGGATCGAGCAGTTGCCGGCGTCTGCCGAAAGCGAGCGGATGCTCCGCGAGATCCGCGCTCGAGTCGTCGACGTGGAGACCGGGATAGCGCCCCGCGCGATGCTGCCGGTCGACCCCGTGCCGACGCCGGCCATCGACCCGAGACCGCCGGTCACCCACGCGCCGAACGCGGTCGCGACCACGCGCACCGGCCACGACCATCCGCGGCCCGAGAACCCGCCTCCACAGCGGGCCAAGCCCGTACCCGCGGCGGTACCCCGTTCGGACGACCGCAGTCCGGCCGCCGGCTTGACCGCCGCCCAAGATCGTGAATGGCTGTCGCTCGTCGCGAAGAACGACGTCCTGTCACTGGATGATGCAGCGCAGCTCTCGCCGCCAGGCGAGGCCCGGCTCGAGCAGGATCGCCGTCCGTGGACGCGCGGTCTCCGCGGTTAGCCAACCGGCCCCATCACATGAAAATGCCTCGGCGGAACGGTTCGACGTCCTCGAGCTCCGGTCCGGCCGGCCGCGGCGTGACGACGGTCACGGGGAGTCCGAGACTCTCGACCTTGCGGATCAGGTCGCGTCGTAGCCACTTCGAGGTCTTCTTGGGCTTCGTCGAGATGATGATCTCGTCGAAGTGACCGTCGCGGAGCGCCTCCTGCACCGAGGCGAACGGATCGGGTCCGCCGACCACTCCCTTGACCGGGCCGCGAGCCGCGCGCTGGAGCGGCGGCATCGCGTTCTCGAGCGTCCAATCCGCCTGCTTGCGGTCGGTGACGTCGGGGATGAGCAGCGCGAACTCGCACTGGCCGCTCTTCGCGCGCCGTTGTACCTCCTTGAGAAGTCGCGGGGTAGCCGCCGTACGGTTTGCGACCACCAGCACTCGGGTCTTGGCCTGGGTATCCATGTCAGCTCCCTTGGCATCTGGTGCGCGGTGTGCCGACCCGCAAGTTTGTTGGCCTGCGACCAACCTTTCCTTCCGCGCACGGGTCACACCGCCTGACAACACCCACGAAAGGCGCAGCCCCATGTTCGGCATCAAGCTCAAGCACTCCCTCGCGACGGTCGCCGTCGCCGCCGGCGTCCTCGCCGCGGCAGGACCGGCGAGCGCCGGCACCCACCAGTCCCCCGCCTTCGCGTACCAGCACAACCAGTCCGACTTCGACTTCCTCGCCGCGTCGTCCCGGAGCGGTGCGGCCGTCGAGGACCGGCTGACCGGCACCTCCGTGATCGAATCGATCGGGACGAAGTACACGATGTTCTTTCTCCCAGAGATCGACGACGACGTGCTCTGAGTCCGCGAGTGTGAGCGTCAGGGCACCTCGCGCTCGAGCTTGATCTCGCACGTGTCGACGGAGGCGCGTGTGCCCGGCGTCTCGGAGGCGTCCATCGCGCTGAACGCCTGAGCGCCTGCGTCCATGTCCTGCGCCGTCGCGAAGTGCTGGAGGACCACCGCGGTCCCCTGCGCTTCGTCGTACAGGATCTTCAGGCCCGTCATGGGCACGCCGGCCGGCGGCTCGTCGGATTCCGCGATGCGGGCCTGCAGCTCGGCGATTCGCTCAGCGCTTACGTCGGTGAACCTGACGACGCGTACGTACACGACGACATCCTCCTCGCTCGCGGGAACCGACCATACACCCGGCCCGAGCGCCGATCGCGGCGTAGAGTTCTCTCGGGCTTATCGTCACCGACGGACCGAGGTGTGGCGTGGACCGTGGGGTTCCGATGCTGGCGGCGGACGAGCTGGAGGTGGTCGAGGTCGCTCGGCGCGTTGTGCAGGACGCTGAGGCGGACTTGCTCGACTGGTCCGCGACACCGATCGACTATGTCGGCATCATCGACACGACGGGCGGGCTGCATCATGTCGCCGGCCGGGTTCGTAGCCACGGGGCCGAGGTGGAGTGGTCGTGCATGCTGAAGGTCCTCGAGCGCCCGCCGCTCGATGAGTGTCTCGATCCGCCGAGCTGGTGCTACTGGCTGCGCGAGGCGGCGTTCTACGCCTCCGCCCTGCCGAGCAGCCTGCCGGCGCCGATACGCGCACCTAGTGCCTACCGCGTCGCCGACCGCGACGGCGAGGCGTACATCTGGATGGAGTACATCACCGCGCCGTCGAGCCGATGGCGACCTGAAGACTTCCGCCGAGCCGCGCGTGCTGCCGGCCTGAGCGCGGGCGCATTCCTCACGGGGCGACCGGTTCCCGACGAGCCGTGGCTCGTGCGCGGGTTCCTCGGCAGCCTGCTCGCCGACGGCGGCTTCTGGGCGACGACGATGGATGTCGAGAACGGCGAGGCATGGCGCTCGCCGCTCGCCGAGTCGTTCGGTGCGAGAACGCGCGAGCGCGTGCTGCGCATCTGGGCGGATCGCGACGCACTGCTGTCGAGCATCGATGCGCTGCCGAAGGTGTTCGGCCACGGCGACTTTCACCCTCGGAATCTGCTCCTGCCGATTGGAGTCGATGAGATCCTGGCGCTCGACTGGGCGTTCTGCGGACCGCATCCGCTGGGATCCGACCTCGCGGATCTGGTCGGACTGGCGGCATGGTTCTGCGACATCGAGATGGCCGACTTCGCGGCGATCGAGCAGTCCGCGTTCGCCGGTTACGAGGAGGGCCTGCGGACCGCTGGCTGGGACGGCGACGAGCGATTGGTGCGGCTCGGGTATGCGACGGCGATCGCGCTCAGACTCGGGGCGTGCATGCCGGGCTGGGCTGCAGAGATGCTGGGACCGGAGCAAGCGCCCTCCTCCGAACTGCTCTACGGCCGCCCTGCCGAGACCATCCTCGCCACTTGGATCGCGCTCGAAGACGTCTGCCTCGACTTGGCCGACGAGGCACGGGACCTCGCCGCACAGATCGGACGCGGGCAGCCGTAGGGCGGTCAGACCAGCAGGTGCATGTGGTCGAGCCGGAGGGGCTGGTCCCACGTCCCGTAGCTGCTGAGCTGGTCGGTGTGGTTCGCGGCGGCGTGGCGCGCGACCGCGTTCGGGAGCGCCTCGTGGATCTCCTCGTCGGTCATGTCAAGCTCGCTGCGGTGCTCCGGCGAGAGCTCGACGTGGACCGGCTCGTCGTGACCGTGCAGGAACACGTGCCACCGGTGAGGGTGCCCCTCGACCCGCTCGTGATGGGTGATGTGCATGCCCGCACGCTACCGCCGAGCCGCCGGGCTAGCAGCTCCCGATCGTCGTGAGGAAGTCGTCGAACGCCCGGTCCGTGCGTGCGGTGTCGCCGGTTGCGTCGAGGTCGATGAGGAGGCCGCGGATGACGGCGAGCACGAGGGTGGCCGACTCGGGTCGGCCGAGGCTGCCCATGCCGTCCGCGAGCGGTGCGAGCCAGTCGGTGGTCGCGGTCCGCCGGAAGCCGGGCCAGAGTGGCTCTCCCGCGGTGTCGTGCAGCCGGCTGAACATGCGGAGGTAGGGCTCGCCTTGCGGTCCGGAGATCGCGGACCATGCGCGGGCCAGGGTCACCGGGTAGGGCTCGTCAGGTCGCAGGCGTATGAGGTCGGTGAACGCCTCGACCTGGCGCTGCCGGGCCTGTCCCAGGATCTCGCGGAGCAGTCCGTCTCGGGTTCCGAAGTGGTAGATCAGCATCCGGCTCGAGGTGCCCGCGGCGGTCGCCAACGGCTCGAGCCGGTCGGGGAGCCCGTGCTCGAGCGAGTAGTCGGTGCACACGTCGAGCAGCCGCTGCCTGATCTGCGGTTGCCGGCGCCTGCCCATCGCAAAAGTTTTTCACGTAATTATCGGTACGTCTAGAGTGCTCGACAAGCAGAGCGATGAAGACGAGGAGATCGCGATGAGGGTCGTTTTCGTGCACGGGGCCTGCGTCAAGGACGGACCGTGGTGGTGGCACCGAACCGGTGAGCTGCTCGCCGAGCGGGGCATCGCCAGCGAGGCGCCTGCCCTGCCGAGCTGCGGTGAGACGGGTGAGCCGGCGGGTGCGGGAGGCCCAGGGCTGGCCGAGGACGTCGCCGCGGTCCGGCAAGTCTTGACCGCGAGCGACGAGCCGACCGTCGTGGTCGCCCACAGCTACGGCGGGATCATCACCGCCGAGGCAGCTGCGCGTGTCGGCACCGTGCGCCACCTGCTGTTCGTGTCCAGCTACCTGCCCGAGGTCGGGCAGAGCCTCTCCTCGTTCGGCGACGGCGAGCCCGCCCCGTTCCTCGACATCGATCCCGAGGGCGGTACGTTCACCGTCCGACCAGACGCCCTGGCCGAGACGTTCCTGCAGGACTGCGACCCGGAGATCCAGCTCCAGGCCACGGACAAGACGGCCCGGCAGAGCCTGCACGTACTCGCGCAGCCGGTGACGTCAGCGGCGTGGCAGCACGTGCCCTCGACGTACCTCGTCTGCGCCCAGGACCGAGGCACCCCCACCCAGTTGCAACGCGAGTGCGCCGGCCGGGCGGCCGGCGTCGTGGAGCTCGACGCCGGCCACCACCCGTTCCTCTCCCAGCCGGCCGCCGTACGCGACCTGGTCGTCGCGCTGCTCCGCTCGTAACGGTTTCCGGACGCCGGCCAAGGACAGTTGGCTCATCGGCTCCGACAACCGAGTTCCAACGAAAGGAGAGGACATGAATCGTCTTCTCGTAGGTGTGGTGTGCGCCTTGACCGGCGGCATCATCGCGACGTCCGCGATCGGCCAGGGGACCGGAGGCACGGTCGGCCCTGCGGCGGTCGGAACCAAGACGTTCGAGGTGCGGGTGAAGGAGAGCGACATCGGGTTCAACTGCGTCGCGTCCAAGCCGCGTAAGTGCCTGCGGCTGCGCCCCCGGATCGCGAACATCTTCGCCGGGAACGGCGCGATCTACGACGGCAGCACCCGCGTCGGAACAGCGGGCTTTGCCACGATCGCATCGAAGGTGAAGCCGCCGTCGCTCGACGTGTTCACGGCGACCATCCTGTTCACGAACAAGGCCGACTCGATCACCGTCATGGGACCGTCGTCCGATCAGGGCGCGGCCCTTCCCTACTCGATCGTGGGCGGAACGGGTGCCTACGCCGGTGCGAGGGGCACGGTCACCGAGGGCAAGGAAACCTCCCCCGTCAAGCGCGAGTTCCGGATCCCGCTCACGCTGACGTTCATTCCGTAGCGGTTCCGAGGCCCCGCTCCGGCGGGGCCTCGCCCAGTCGGTGGTGTTGTTACGGTCCGCGCCTTCAGCGGCAGGGAGACGCATGAGCGGTGACGGCGCGCGGACTGCGGGCGGGCGCAATCTGACGTGGTGGCAGTTCGTCCTGATCGTGATCGTCTATGCCGCGATCATCCAGGGCGGCGGGCGGATCATCGGTGCCGGCGTGGACGCCGGTGACACGTTCGAGACCGCCGGCAACCTCCTTGAGACGGCGCTGATCCCGATCGCGCTGTCTGCGGTGTTCGCGATCGCCGTCGCGACGTGGCTGGGCTGGTGGTCACAGATCATCCACGAGCCGCTCCGCACCCAGCGCTGGGTCCGGATCGTGCCGATCGCGCTGCTCCTCGCGGCCGCGGTCGGGACGAGCTGGGGCAACCTGGCAGACCAGAAGGCCGAGCTCGTGCTCGCCCTGGTGGTGCTCGTGTGCGTCGTCGGATTCACAGAGGAGCTGATGTTCCGCGGCATCGGCCTGGTCACGTTCCGGCGGATGGACCTCACCGAAGGCAAGGTCGCGCTCTACAGCTCGGTGATCTTCGGCGCGGTGCACCTGAGCAACGCGCTGGCGACGGGAACGAGCGCGATCTTCCAAGCGTTGGCCGTGTCCTTCACCGGCTACATGCTCTACCTGACGCGCCGCCGGGCGGGCGCCATCTGGCTCGCGATGCCCGTCCACGCCTCGCAGGACTTCCTGATCATCTCGGGGCAGATCGGGGTCGACGCCGAAGCCTCGCCGCTGTCGTTCGTCGTGCTTCCGACCATGATCGGGCTCGCGATCCTGCTCTGGCGCCGGCGCCACCGCATCGACGTCGAACTCGCTCCAGCCGCCAAGCCGGGACCAGTCGCTGATCCAGCCGGCCGGCGAGCGCGTTAGAAGGCGGCGAATGCGGTCCCGGATGAAGGGGAGCTCCACAGATGTCGGCAGGTAGGCAGTTGCGCGTGGTCATCGCGGATGACGACGCGTTCGCTCGGTGCGTGACCAAGCACACGCTCCAGGCGGCGGGGATGGCCGTGGTCGCCGAGGCGGCGGACGGGCGCGAGGCGGTGGAGCTCAGCCTGCATTGGCGGCCTGACCTGGTGGTCATGGACGTGGTGATGCCCAGGCTCGACGGGATCCTCGCGACGCGTCGGATCCTGGAGGCGGATCCCGGCCGGCTTGTGGTGGTGCTCACCGGTGCCGACGAGGACGAGCTCGGATTCGAGGCGCTGCGAGCCGGCGCCGTGGATGCCGTGCCCAAGGATGCAGACCCCGACGTGCTGACTCGCGCGCTCGACGCGGCGAGGCACTGGGATGCGGCGATCGCGCGCGCAGCCGAGTAGGCGGCGGTCGCCGGCGAGCGCATGGAAGCGCCAGCCGGCCTTACTGCGCGCGAACGACGAGCGCGACGCCCGAGAGGTCGACGGCCGCCGCATGGTCCGTGAGGAGTTCCGCGAGCGTCCCGGCGGCCAATCCCGCCGATCGAATGGCGTCCGCATGAGTCGCGGCACGGAGCGTGAAGGTGACCGTCAGCTTGTCGGTGCCGACGGATTGCGCGTTGTGGCGGTCATACCGGCCGCCGAGGTCGTCGCGCAGGCGTTCGTCGATCACCTGGCGCAGCTCCTGCAGAGCGTGAAGGACCTGCCCAGGCGCGTGTCCGCGCTCGCAGCTCAGCGCGACGCGTGCGCTGTAGCTCGGCCCGGAGGGCTCCGGAGGTGACATGTTCGGATAGTTGGTCACAGTGGGCGAGGGCAGCCCCAGGGCTCGCGGAGCGAGCAACGGTGAGCGACGGGTCCGGACCGATGGGACCATCCGCGTCGCATCAGCCGCACGCTAGCGGGTAGCGAGCGAATCGCCAGGGTGGCCCGAGCACCTCCGCGGAATACGTCGCCGAGGTTGGCGTCTTGAGAGCTGGAAACGTCCAGTGAGGAGACGCAGCATGCACCGACGGATTTCGATCCTCGCCCTGGTGGTGGGGGTTGTCGCCGCCACCGGCGGCACAGCCGTCGCCGCGGGTGAGCTGATCACGCGCGGCGACCAGATCGCACCTGATGTCGTCGACGGCGGCCATATCAAGTCGCACAGCATCGCCAGAACCGATCAGCAGCACGCGACCCTGCGGTTGCGTGTCCGTGCCGACGGCGGGCTGTTCGGTGATCCCGGCGACGGAACCGCGGAGCGGATCGGGTTCGGCAACTACTTCGTCAGGTTCAACCACGCGGCGATCGCCGACCCTGTAGCGACGCCGAAGAACCCGCGCTGGCTGGACGACTGCGCCGTCGTCGCGACGCCGCGGGTCGGAGGGATCTCCTCGGTCGGCACCGGACAGGACGTCACGGCCGTCACGATGCGCGGCGCGACTCCCGGCACCGTGCTCGTCGCGACGGCGAAGCCTGACTACGAGCTCAAGCGTCCGGTCCCGGTCGACGCTCCATTCGACCTGGCGGTGATCTGCTGACGGCTGACGCCGCGCTCCGGCTCAGCCCGCCCGCACGGCGAGCACCGACGCGAGCGTGTCGGCCTCCTCGGCGCGCTTGTCGGGCCGGTGGCGCAGCACGCGCGCGAAGCGCAGGGCCACACCGCCGGGATAGCGCGTGCTGCGCTGGGTGCCGTCGAACGCGATCTCGACCACGAGCTCGGGGCGCACCTTGACCACCCAGTCGCCGCGCTCGGTGGCGAGCTCGAGCAGGTGCTCGGTCTGCCACTGGAGCATCTTGTCGGTGAGGCCCTTGAACGTCTTGCCGAGCATCACGAACTGCCCGGGCTCGGAGTCGTGGCGGGCGCCGAGGTGGAGGTTGCTCAGCCACCCGCGGCGGCGGCCGTGGCCCCACTCGGCGGCGAGGATCACGAGGTCGAGGGTGTGGACGGGCTTGACCTTGAGCCAGCCGGCGCCGCGGCGGCCGGCCGCGTACGGCGCGTCGAGCGACTTGACGATCACGCCCTCGTGGCCCATGGCGAGCGCCTCGTCGAGCACGGCCTGCGCGCCCTCGGCGTCCTCGGCGGGCCGGCGCGGAACGCGCTGCGCCTCGGGCACCGCCGCGGCGAGCCGCTCGGTTCGGGCGGCGCCGGGCTCGTCGAGCACGTCCTCGCCGTCGAGGTGGAGGACGTCGAAGTAGAGCGCCTGCAGCGGGAGCTCGCGCCCGGCGGTGTCCTGGAACGCGTGCGGGCGCCCGTCCTCGCGCAGCGCGATCGCCTCGCCGTCGAGCACCACGCTGCGCACCGGCAGCGCGAGCGCGGCCTCGACGATCCTCGGCACGCGCGCGGTGATGTCGTCGAGCGAGCGCGAGAAGACGGCGACGTCGGAGCCGTCCTTGTGCACCTGGGCGCGGATGCCGTCGAGCTTCCACTCGACGCCGGCGGGGCTGAGCTTCTCCATCGCCGCGGCGACGTCGGGCGCCGGCGAGGCGAGCATCGGCCGGATGCCGCGCCCGACCTCCAGCCCGATCGCGCGCAGCGCGTCGGCGCCGCCGCTCATGGCGGTGGCGGCGACGTCGCCGAGGTCGCCGTGCAGCATCAGCGCGCGCCGCAGCACGGCGGGCGGGACGTCGGCGGCCTTGGCGGCGGCCTCGGCCATCACGCCCTCCAGCGCGCCCTGGCGGATGCCGCCGGAGAGCAGCGCGCGCATGAACTCCTGCTCCGGGCCGGTCGCGCGCCCGAACAGCGCCGCGATCGCCGCACGCCGCGCCGACTGCGAGCCAGGGCCCGACAGCGCCCCGATGGCCGCGAACGCGGCGTCGACGTCGGTCAGGCTGAGCGACGAGATCGCCACCGGCGGCGGGGTCTCGCGCAACGCCGCCCAACCGACGCCGATCTGGCGCTGGCGCAGCTCACCGGACAGGAACGCGACGGCGATCGCCGCCTCCTCCGGCGACGCCGTGCGCAGCGCCTCGGCGAGCGCGGCGATCTTGCCGCCGCGCGCGCTGGTGGCGGTGACGGTCTCGGAGGCGCTGACGAGCTCGGACAGCAGCATGCGTGGCTGGCACAGTACGCGGCATGAAGCTCGAGACCTGGCAGGCGCCGCCCGGCGACCAGATCCCCAATAACCCGCGCTTCCCCGTGCTCGTCTATCGCGGCGTCGAGGCGGTCACCGACGCCGACTCGGCGTGGCAGCTGTTCGCGGCCAACGGCTGGGGCGGCTCGTGGGTGGCGGGCGTGTTCGACTTCCACCACTTCCACTCGACCTCGCACGAGGCGCTCGCCTGCGTGTCGGGCCGCGCCACGATCGAGCTCGGCGGGCCGCAGGGGCAGGCGTTCGAGGTCGAGGTGGGCGACGTGCTCGTGCTGCCCGCCGGCACCGGCCACCGGCGCGCGACGCCGCGCGACGGGTTCAGCGTGGTCGGCGCCTACCCGGCTGGGCAGGAGGACTACGACCTGCTGCGCGACGACCTGTCGCCGCGCGAGCTCGAGGCGGCACGCGAGCGGATCGCGGGCCTCGGCCCGCCGCCGCAGGACCCGATCGGCGGCGAGGGGGTGGCGCGCTGGGCGCAGGGTGATTAAGGACTGTTTGTTGCGCACTCAAGAAAGCGCGCAGCCCGCCGATGGAGACAAGAGATGCTGCTCCGTCACCGCGTCCTTCCCCAGCTGCCCATCGTGCTCCAGACCGCCGCCGCGGCAGTGGCCGCGTGGTACCTCGCGCTGTTGCTGCTCCCGAGCCCGCGGCCGGCCTTCGCGTCGATCGCGGCCGTGATCTGCCTCGGCGCGACCTACGGCCAGCGCCGCCGCCAGGCGCTCGAGCTCGTCGGCGGCGTGATGATCGGGCTGTCGGTGGCGACCGTGCTGCTGTACCTGATCGGCACCGGGCCGTGGCAGATCGCGCTGCTGGTGGCGCTCGCCATGTCGGCGGCGCTGCTGCTGCGCGGCGGCGCGATGCTCGTCAACGAGGCGGCGGTGTCGGCGATCCTGCTCGCCTCGCTCCAGCAGGCCGAACCGGGCTTCTCGACCGACCGCATCCTCGAAGGGCTGATCGGCGGCGGCGTCGGGCTCGCGATCGCGTCGCTGCTGCTGCCGCCCGACCCCGTGCTGATGGTCAACCGCGCCGCGCAGTCGGTGGTCGGCAAGCTCGGGCGGACGCTCGAGGAGACCGCCGGCGCGCTCGAGGACGGCGACTCCGGCCGCGCCCAGGAGGCGCTGCAGGCCGCGCGCGGCATCGACGAGGACATCGAGGCGCTCGAGGACAGCATCCCGGCGGCCAACGAGACGGCGCGCTTCTCGCTCACCCGCCGCGGCGACCGCGACGTGCTGCGCCGCTACGAGGAGACGATGCCCCAGGTCGACTTCGCGGTCCGCAACGCGCGCGTGCTCACCCGCTACGTCCTGCGCCACACGCGCGGCGCCGAGCCGGCGCCGGCCGGGCTGCCGCTCGCCGTCCGCGAGCTCGCCGACGCCGTCTGGGAGCTCGGCGCCCAGTACGACGCGCCCGCCCGCCAGACCGAGCTGCGCCCGCTCGCGCTCAGCGCCGCCCGCCACGCGGGCCGCTCCTACGAGTCGCCCGAGCTGACGCAGATCGCCGGCCAGGTCCGCTCGGTCGCGGTCGATCTCGTGCGCGCCTCCGAGCAGCTCGGCCAGCCGGACACCCCCGTGTGGGACCGGCCGACCGAAGAGCTGCTCGCCGCCGCCTAGAGAGCGCGGCGGAACAACGCGATCGTCTCGGCGAACGACTCGTCGGTGACCGCCGGGTCGTAGCGCGCGCCGACGTCGCGGCCGAACGCGTGCTCGGCCTCGTACTCGCGCCAGGTCAGGCGCGAGGCCAGCGGGTCGAGCCCGGCCTTGATCACCTCGCGCGCGGGCCCTGGCGTGTGCGGGTCCTCGGTGCCCCAGATCGTGAGCAGCTCGCCGTCGATCTCGCCCGCGCGCGCCAGCGAGGCGGCGTCGGGGTCCTTGCCGAGCTTGCCGTCGTGCAGGCCGGTCGCGTACCAGCAGGCGGTCGCCTTGACCTCCGGGCGGAAGGCCGCGCGGAACGCGAGGTGGCCGCCGGTGCAGTGGCCGGCGGCGGCGAGTGAGCCGTTGGAGTGCTCGGCCAGCCAGGCGAGCGCGGCGTCGACGTCGGCGTCGAAGTCGGCGACGGTGGTCGCGTCGGCGTCCGCCTGGCCGCGCACCTTGCCCTCGTCGTCGAACTCGAGCACCGTCCCGGCCGGCTCGATCCGGTGGTAGATCTCGGGCACGGCGACCACGTAGCCGTAGCCGGCGAGCCGGACCGCCCAGCGCAGCGACGGCTCGGTGAGCTGGAAGATGTCGGTGTAGAAGACGACGCCGGGGTGCGGAGCGCCGTCGCGGGGCGCCGCGACGAAGGTGCGCATGGACCGGCCGTCCACGGGGATCTCGACGTACTCGCGGGTGAGGACCATGGCGACATTTTCCATAGAGTCCCGCGCCGTGGATCTGGATGCCGTCGAGGTGCGGGTGCTCGGGTGCCTGATCGAGAAGCAGCGCACGACGCCCGACGTCTATCCGCTGAGCCTCAACTCGCTGCGGGCGGCCTGCAACCAGTCGACCAACCGCGACCCCGTCGTGCACTACGACGAGGCGACGATCCGCGACGCGCTGCACCGGCTGGCGCGGCGGCGCTGGACCCGTTTCGCGAGCGGCGCGCGGGCCGCGAAGTACCGCCACCTGCTCGACGAGACCCCCGGGCTGAGCACCGAGCAGCAGGCGCTGCTCGCCGTGCTGATGCTGCGCGGACCGCAGACGCCGGGCGAGTTGCGACAGCGGGTCGACCGCCTGTACGCGTTCTCCGACGGGCAGCTCGAGGAGACGCTCGACTCGCTGATGGAGCGCGGCTTCGTCGCCCGGCACGCGCGGCGGCCGGGGCAGAAGGAGGAGCGCTACGGGCACCGGCTGAGCGAGGACCTGGACGAGGACGAGGCGCCGGTCGCGGCCGCCCCGCCTCCGCCCGCAGCGATCGCGCCGGCTCCCGCGCCCGCGCCGCCCCCCGCACCCGCCGTCGACACCGAACGGATCGACCAGATCGAGCGTGAGCTCGCCGACCTGCGGAGCCAGGTCGCCGAGCTGCGCGCGGAACTCGGAATGGAGGCCTAGTCATGGGCTGTTTCGTCGTGCTGTTCGCGCTCATCTCGCCGCGCCTGGCGATCATCTTCGTGTGGTTGTTCAGCAACGTCCTGGAGCGCGCGTTCGACGACTGGTGGGTCCCGGTGCTCGGCTTCTTCCTCCTGCCGTGGACCACGCTCGCCTGGGCGTTCACGTGGGACTCCGGGCGCGCCGTCGAGGGCTTCGACTGGTTCATCGTCGGCCTCGCCTTCGTCGTCGACCTTGCCTCCTACGGCAGCGGCCGGGCGCGTCGGGGCGGCGACTGATCGAGCGGCCTACTCGGGCGCGCCGAAGTGGTAGCCCTGCGCGAGCGGGCACTTGAGCTCGCGCAGGATCTGGGCCTGCGTCTCGGTCTCGACGCCCTCGGCGACCACGCCGAGCCCGAGCGCCGACGCCATCGACACCGCGGCCGCCACGATCGCGGCGTCCTGTGACGAGCGGCCGAGGTTGGCCACGAACGAGCGGTCGATCTTGATCGTGTCGATCGGGAAGTCCTTGAGGTGCTGGAACGACGAGTAGCCGGTGCCGAAGTCGTCGAGCACGAGCCGGACGCCGAGGTTGTGAAGGCGCTCGAGGTTGGAGACGATCGCCGGCGTCACGCCGAGCAGCACGGTCTCGGTCAGCTCGAGGCACAGCGACGCCGGCTGCAGCCCGCCGGCGCGCAGCGCGCTCGCCACCACCTCCAGCAGGTCGGGCTGGGCGACCTGGCGGGCCGACAGGTTCACGGAGATCCAGCCGCCGGTGTCGGCGAGCTTCTCCGCGCCCGTCCGGCACGCGTGCTCGAGCACCCATGAGCCGATCGGGATGATCAGGCCGGATTCCTCGGCGACCGGGATGAAGTCGGCCGGCCCGATCGCCGGGCCGACGCGCCGCCAGCGCAGGAGCGCCTCGTGGGCCACGGCGGCGCCGGTCTCGAGCGAGACGATCGGCTGGAAGACGAGCTCCAGCTCGGCGCGCTCGAGCGCGCCCTCGAGGTCGCTCTCGGTGCGCTGCCGCTCCGCGGCGCGGCGACGCAGACCCTCGTCGAACAGCTCGACGCGGCCGGTGCCGCGCTCCTTCGCCCGGTAGGCGGCGGCGTCGGCGTGGCCGATCAGCACGTCGGGGTCGGCGCCGGCGCCGCTGCCGAGCGCGATGCCGATGCTGGCCGCCAGCTGGTGCTCCGTGCCGGCCGCCACCAGCGGCTCCTGGACGGCCGCGGCCAGGCGCCAGCCGAGTGCGAGCGCGGTGCGCTCGTCGATCGTCTCGCACACGACCACGAACTCGTCGCCACCGAGCCGCGCGACGGTGTCGGCGGGGCGCACCGTGCCCTCCATCCGGCGCGCGAGCGCGATCAGCAGCTCGTCGCCGGCCGCGTGGCCGAAGACGTCGTTGACGCGCTTGAAGTTGTCGACGTCCACGAACAGCACCGCGGCGTTGCCGCCGTCGCGCTCGGACAGCGCGAGCGCGTGCAGGATGCGGTCGCGGCACAGCGTGCGATTGGCGAGCCCGGTCAGCGGGTCGTGCAGTGCCTGCTGGCGCATCTGCTCCTCGAGGTTGAGGCGCGAGAAGCCGATCGCCAGCACGTTGGCGACCGCCTGCAAGAACGCGCCCTCCTCCTCGCCGAACGCGTCCTCGTTCGACGACGACGCCACGAGTGCGCCGTGCACCCGGTCGCCGGTGTGGATCGGGAAGCTGACGTTGCTGGCCGCGCGCTCCAGCGCGCCCCAGGCGGCGATCTCGCGCGGGCCCTCGAGCACCTCGACGCGGTCGGCGCGGAGCACCGCGCGCACGCGCTCCGTCGCCTCCTTGCTGAGCTCGTGGGGCGCCACGCCCCGCAGCGCCCGCTCGCCGAGCGCGGCCACCACCGACTGCTGCGCCGACTGCCGGCGCAGCCGCGCCTCGGTCTCGAGGCGTTCGGAGACGTCCCGGCCGATGGCCAACAGCAGCGGGCCGTCGTCGCTGGCGACGATCCCCCAGCTCATCTCGCCGACGAACTCGCTGCCGTCCTTGCGCCGGCCGTAGGCGCGCTCGCTGAAGCGCAGCGGGTGCTCGAGCTCGAAGTACAGCTCGAGGTTGCGCTTGTAGCGGTCGCGGACGCGCTCGGGCCACAGTGTCTCGATCGGCTCCCCGAGCAGCTCGTCGCGCGCGTAGCCGAACTGCGCCTCCGCGAGGCCGTTGACGAACACGATCTTGCCGTCGCGCGCGGCCCCGACGGTGGCGTCGGGCAGCCCCTCGAGGACCGCGAGCAGCGCGATGTTGCCGCGGCGCAGCGGATCGGGCGCGGGAGTGTGCGGATTCACGGGTCGACCTGGAGGGTTCGTGGGAGGGGCATCGTCTCCCTTCACAGAGGGCATGAGAGCAGCCGGGGCGGGCTGGCCGCTCGGTGGAGGTACGATCGGGGACGTGTCCACGACCTTCCCCTCCGGTCGGCTCCGGGGTCACGAGCTCCTCGCGGCGGTCGCCGAGGGCACTGCCGGTGCCGTCGGGGACGAGTTCCTGCGCTGCCTGGCGCGGAACGTCGCCGAGGCGTTCGCGGCCAAGATGGTGCTGATCTGCGAGGCGTCCGACCCGACCGGCATGCACGTCAAGACGCTCGTCAGCTGGTACGACGGCGCCTTCATCGAGGAGCCGTTCGAGTACGACACCGCCGGCACGCCGTGCGCGGTGATGGCCGACTACCCGTGGGTGGCCTTCCCGGAGGCGCTCAGCGAGCGCTTCCCGAAGGCGCAGATCGCCATCAACCTCGGCCTCCAGAGCTACGTCGCGGTGTGCCTGAAGTCCTCGGACGACGTCCACCTCGGGCACCTCGCGGTGCTCGACACGCGGCCGATGGAGGCCAGCGAGCAGGACGCGGCGGCGCTGCGGATCTTCGCCACGCGCGCGTCGTCCGAGCTCGAGCGGCGCAACCAGGAGCGTGCGCTGGCGGCCTCGCGGGCGCGGGTGATCGAGGCGGCCGACAGGGAGCGCCGGCGCGTCGGGCGCGACCTGCACGACGGCGCCCAGCAGCGGCTGCTGGCGGTCTCGAACCTGCTGCGCGTCTCGCGCATGAAGCTCGACGAGGAGGATCCGGCGCACGACCTGGTGGCGCGGGCCGAGGAGGAGCTCGCGCAGGCGCACGCGGAGCTGCGCAAGCTCGCGCGCGGCCTGCACCCGGTGGCGCTGCACGAGCGCGGGCTCGGCCAGGCGCTGGCCTCGCTGTGCCAGGCCTCCGACGTGCCGATCGAGGTCGACGTCCACGAGGGCGAGCTGCCGCTGCCGATCGCGCGCGGCGCCTACTTCGTGGCGGCGGAGTCGCTGGCCAACGCCGCCCGCTACGCGCAGGCGAGCAGGATCGACGTGCGGATCGCGCCCGAGGGCGAGACGCTCGTGGTCGAGGTGCGCGACGACGGCGTCGGCGGCGCCGACCCGGCGAGCGGCACCGGGCTGATCGGTCTGGTCGACCGCCTCGAGGTGCTGGGCGGGGAGCTGTCGGTCGACAGCCCGGAGGGTGGCGGGACGCTCGTGCGTGCGACGATCCCACTGGCCGCCGCATGACCGACCGCCTGCACTTCACCGACTCCGACGAGGCGAACGAGCTGCTCGTCGAGGACCCGTTCGCGCTTCTCGTGGGCTTCGCGCTCGACCAGCAGGTCACGGTCCAGAAGGCGTTCGCGGGCCCGCTGGTGCTGCGCGAGCGGCTGGGGACCCTGGAGCCGGGTCGCGTGGCCGCCGCACCGCTCGAGGACCTGTTCCGCGAGCGCCCGGCGATCCATCGCTTCCCCGGCTCGATGGCGCGGCGGGTGAATGCGCTGGCCGCGCACATCTCCGAGCACTACGACGGCGACGCGGCGCGGGTGTGGACGGACGCGGCCACGACCGAGGAGCTGAAGGCGAACCTCGAGGCGCTGCCCGGGTTCGGCGAGATGAAGGTCAAGGCGCTCGGCTCGGTGCTTGCCAAGCGCTTCGGCGTCGAGCTGGCCGAGCCGCTCGTGCCGTCGCACCCGACGCTTGGCGACGTCGACTCGCCCGAGGCGCTCGCGGAGTACCAGGCCGGAAAGCGCGCGCACAAGGCCGCGCTGCGGGCGCAGGCCGCCGAGGCCTAGGCCGCCGCGGTCTCCGCCTCGCTGGCCAGCAGCGCGGCGCCGATCGCGCCGCCGAGGTCGCCGAGCTGCGCGAGCAGCACCCGCGGGGGGCGCGTGTCGGCGAACACATGCGGCAGCATCGCGTGCTCGATCCGCTTGCGGTAGGGATCGCCGAGCCGCACACCGAGGCCGCCGCCGATGATCACCGCCTCGACGTCGAGCAGGTTCACGGCCGACGCGACACCGGCGCCGAGCGCCTCGATCGCACGATCGACGAGCCGCACCGCCAGCGGGTCCTGGCGCACGAGCGCGCGCGCCCAGATTCCCGAGGTCAGCCGCTCGCGGCCGCGCTTCTCCATGATCTTGAACAGGTCGGTCTGCTCGCCCTTCTTGACCAGCTCACGGGCACGCGTCTCCATCGCGCCGCGGCCGGCGTAGGCCTCCATGCAGCCGTGGCGGCCGCAGGGGCACTTGGCGCCGCCGACCTTGACCACCATGTGGCCGATCTCGCCGGCGGCGTCGCGGCCGAGCCACAGCTTGCCGTCGAGCACCACGCCGCCGCCGACGCCGGTGCCCCAGAACACGCCGAGCAGCGAGCTGTAGGGCTGGCCGGAGCCGAGGTGGAACTCGGCCATGGTGGCGACGTTGACGTCGTTGCCGAGCGACACCGGCGGGCCGAGCGCCTCCTGCAGCGCGCCGGCGAGCGGGAACGAGCCCTCCCAGTTGGGGAGGTTGCGGGCGCTGGTGACGATGCCGTTCGCGTCGTCGACGTCGCCGGGGGAGCCGACGCCGATCGAGGCCAGCTCTCCGGGCTCGGCCTCGGCGAGCGACGCGGCCTCGCGGATCGTCTCGGCGATCGTGTCGGCCACGTCTTGCGGCCCGCCCTCGGTCGGGGTCGGCAGCCGGTGCTGGCCGAGGACGGAGAACTGCTCGTCGACGACCACCGTCTGGACCTTGGTCCCGCCGAGGTCGACGCCTGCGCGCAGGGTCATGCTCGGCATTCAATCAAGCGCGCACGTAGGCTCGACGGATGCCGACCGAGCTCGAGCGCGTCCGGGAGCTCTGCCTCGCACTCCCCGAGGTCACCGAGCGGCTGAGCCACGGCTCGCCGACGTGGTTCATCCGCGGCAAGAAGACGTTCGTGATGTACCTGAACGACCATCACGGCGACGGCCGGCTCGCGCTCTGGTGCGCGGCGCCGGAGGGGATGCAGCCGGCGCTCGTGAAGGGCGAGCCGGAGCACTACTTCGTGCCGCCCTACGTCGGGCACCGCGGCTGGGTGGGCGTGCACCTCAACCGCGGGCTCGACTGGAACGAGATCGCGGGCGCGATCGAGGAGGCCTACCTCGTGGTCGCGCCGAAGCGGCTCGCCGAGGCGGCGATCCGCGCACGCGGCTAGGCCGCGCGCTCGAGGATCACCACCGGGATCTCGCGGTCGGTCTTCTCCTGGTAGTCGTCGTAGGGCGGCCAGAGCCCCGTCATCTGCGGCCACAGCTCGGCGCGCTCCTCGGCCGTCGCGGTGCGCGCACGGGCCGGGAACTTGTCGCCCCAGATCTGGACCTGCACGTCGGGGTTCTCCCGCAGGTTCGCGTACCAGCCCGGGTGCTTGGGCGCGCCGCCCCTCGACGCGACGACGACCGGGTCGTCGCCGTGCTTGCCGTAGATGAGGGCGTTCAGCCGCTCCTCGCCGGACTTGCGGCCGGTGGTGGTGAGGATCAGCGTCGGCGAGTCGTTGCGCCAGTCGTGCCCGACTTTGCCGTCGGTCTCGAGGTAGGCCTTGACGTGCTCGGGGCCGTGGAGTTCGGTTGCGTCGCGAGTTTCAGGCATGGGGTTCTCCTTCCCGCGGCGGCGGCTTGACACGCGCGCGTATTCGCGAGGGATAGGCTCGGGCGATGGACTATCGCCAGCTCGGGCACTCGGGTCTCCGGGTGTCCGCCCTCACCCTCGGCACGATGACGTTCGGCGGTCGCGGCCACTGGGCACGCGTCGGCGGCCTCGACGTCGACGCCGCCGCCCGCCAGGTCGACATGTGCCTCGACGCGGGCGTCAACCTCATCGACACGGCGGACGTCTACTCCGACGGCGGGTCGGAGGAGATCGTCGGCAAGACCCTGAAGGGTCGCCGCGACCGCGTGCTGCTCGCCACCAAGGCGCGCTTCGCCATGGGTGACGGCCCCAACGACGCGGGCCTCTCCCGCCACCACATCATCCGGGCCTGCGAGGCGAGCCTGCGCCGCCTGGGCACCGACTACATCGACCTCTACCAGGTGCACGAGTGGGACGGCGCGACGCCGCTCGAGGAGACGCTCGACGCGCTCAGCCACCTCGTCGACTCCGGCAAGGTGCGCTACATCGGCTGCTCCAACTACGCCGGCTGGCACCTGATGAAGGCGCTCGGGATCTCGGAGCGGCGCGGCTACCAGCGCTTCGTCTCGCAGCAGATCCACTACACGCTGCAGGCTCGGGACGCCGAGTACGAGCTCGTCCCCGCGGGCCTCGACCAGGGCGTCGGCATCCTCGTCTGGAGCCCGCTCGCCGGCGGCCTGCTGTCCGGCAAGTACCGCCGCGACCAGGACATGCCGGAGGGGTCGCGCCACCTGACGGACTGGAACGAGCCGCCCGTCCACGACGAGGACCAGCTCTACGACATCGTCGACGTGCTCGTCGAGATCGCGGAGGGGCGCGGGGTGTCGGCCGCGCAGATCGCGCTGGCGTGGACGCTGGGCCGGCCCGGCGTCTCGACGGTGATCGTCGGCGCGCGCACGGAGGAGCAGCTCGCCGACAACCTCGGCGCCGCCGACCTGGTGCTCGAGGACGACGAGCGCGCCCGCCTCGACGAGGTCAGCGCGCCGCGGCTGATGTACCCCTACTGGCACCAGGCCAAGTCGGCCGGCGAGCGCCTGAGCGAGGCGGACCTCACGCTCCTGGGAGCGCACGTCTGAGCGGGCGGCCGACCGCCTACTGGCTGAAGGCGGTCGGCCACGCGCGCGGGCCGCTGGCCGAGGACTGGCTCGAGACGCGCCCCGAGCTGTTGCGCCGCACGGGCTTCCCGCGCCGCCCGCGGATCGCGCCCGGCGACCGGCTCGTCATGTACGCGTCGGTGTGGCGGCGCGTGTTCGCGATCGCGCACGTGCTCGGCGAGCCCGAGCCGCGCGACCACCCGCGCTGGCCCTGGACGATCTCGATCGAGACGCTGCTCGTCGTGCCGGTGCTCGACGCCGCGCCGCCGGTGGAGGCGATCGGCGTCGCCGCGCGCAGCATGAGCCAGCACTCCCACATCTCGATCCGCCGCGAGCACTACGACCGGGCGGTCGAGGCGATCGCCTCGATCGCGGCTTAGTCCTCTTCGGCGAGGAGGGCGTTCGGGTCGTCGGACTCGTGGAGGAGGAAGCCGGCGGCGTCGAGGATGTTGCGGTCGCGCAGGCGGCAGAGGCGCTGGAGGTAGGTGCCGTCGGCCTCCCACATCCCGACCGCGGCCGAGTCGGGCAGCCGCGTGAGCCCGCTCTGCTCGGGCTCCTCGACCGCGTGGCGCAGCCACAGCAGCTCGTCGGAGATGCGCCGCGATACGCCGTCGGGCGGATCGCCCTCTCCGCGATCGCCGTCGCTGCGGCGCTCCTGCCCGCCGGGCGGTAGGGCGAACGCGACCTCGAGGGCCGCGAGCCAATCGGGTTCGTGTCGGACGAGCTCGAGAAGGGCCATGTGCCAGGAATCCCCTCGGTAGCGGGGAAATAGTCGCCTGTTCTCTTTGGCCCTGCGGCCCAGTTTCCTGCCGCGACGATTGTCCAGGCTGTCCATCGACCTCCGGCCTCGCGCAGCCGATACTGCTCTCGTGACCGTCGTTGCTGCCCTCGCCGCCCCGTTCGACCGTGACGTCGATCAGGCCCTCACGCGCGTGGAGCTGTACGCGGCTCGCGCCCGCGAGCTCGGCGCGCAACTGCTCGTGCTGCCGGAGTCGGCGCTCGGCGGGTACGTGCGCGAGCCGGGGCCGGACGAGAGCGCGCCCGACCTGCCGGGCGGACTGCACCCGGACGGGCCGGAGATCGCGCGCCTGATCGCGCTGGCCGGCGACCTCGTGATCTGCGCCGGGTACAGCGAGCTCGCGCCCGAGGGCCTCTATGCCTCGGCGATCTGCGTCAGCGGCGACGGCGTCCTCGGCCACCAGCGCAAGGTCCACCTGCCACCCGCCGAGCGCTTCGCCTACGTCGCGGGCGACGGCTTCGCCGCCTTCGACACCCCGGCCGGCCGGCTGGGGATGCTGCTCTGCTACGACAAGCTCTTCCCCGAGGCGGCGCGGGCGCTCGCGCTCGACGGCGCCGAGATCGTGTGCTCGCTCTCCGCCTGGCCGGTCGACCGCCAGCGCCCGGCGCGGCGCATCCGCGAGGATCGCCAGACGCGCCACTTCGACCTCTGCGACGTCGCCCGCGCGGTCGAGAACCAGGTCTTCGTGGTGTCCGCGAACCAGACCGGGCGCTGGGGGCCGCTGCGCTTCCTCGGCTCGGCCAAGGTCGTCGACCCCGAGGGCGCCGTGCTCGCCCGCACCGGCGCGCGCGAGGGGCTCGCGACCGCGGACATCGACCTCGCGGCGGTGGCCGGCTCGCGCATGGTCATCGACCATCTCGCGGACCGGCGGCCCGAGGCGTACGCGCCGCCGGCGGCGGCCGCCGACGCCGCGCTCGGCTTCGGGCACTGACCGACCGGGTACGGTTTCGAAACCATGTGCGGCATCGTCGCGGAGCACGGCTGCTCTGACCCGGACCAACTCGAGCGGATGCTCGAGCGCCTCGCGCACCGCGGGCCCGACGACCGGGGCGCGGTGCGGGTCAACGGCAGCTGGCTCGGGCACCGCCGGCTCTCGATCGTCGACGTCGGCGGCGGCAAGCAGCCGCTGTCCACGAGCGACGAGAGCGCGTTCCTGGTCGGCAACGGCGAGGTCTACAACCACGCGGAGGTACGCGCGAAGCTGAGCGGCCGCGAGCTGCTCACCACCTCCGACAACGAGGTCGCGCTGCACCTGATCGACGAGCGCGGGGTGGAGGGGCTCGGCGAGCTGAGCGGGATGTTCGCCTTCGTGATGGCCGGGCGCGACGGGCGCTTCGTGGCCGCCCGCGACCCCGTCGGCATCAAGCCGCTCTACTGGGCGCGGCGGGACGGAGCTGTCCGCTTCGCCTCCGAGATGCACGCCTTCGACGCGGAGTGGCAGGAGTTCGTGGAGCCGTTCCCGCCCGGCTGCGCCTGGACCCCCGAGGGTGAGCTCGAGCGGTTCGCGTCGGCGGTGCCGGCGCGCCTCGCCGAGGCGGTCACCGATCGCGACGCGCTGCTGCGCGGCACGCGCGAGACGCTCGTGCGCGCGGTGCACCAGCAGATGATGGGCGACGTCAACGTCGGCGTCTTCCTCTCCGGCGGGCTCGACTCGTCGCTGGTCGCCGCCATCGCCTCGCGGATCGCGCAGGAGCGCGGGCGGCGGCTGCAGACGTTCGCGGTCGGCACCGAGGGCTCGCCCGACCTCGAGGCCGCGCGGGCCGTGGCCGAGCACCTCGACTGCGAGCACGTGGAGGTCACCTACACCGCCGCCGAGGCGCTCGAGTCGCTGCCCAACGTCGTGCGCGCGATCGAGTCGTTCGACCCCGGCCTCGTCCGCAGCGCGGTGCCGAACTACATGCTCGCCCGCACCACCCGCCAGCACGTCAAGGTCGTGCTCACGGGCGAGGGCGCCGACGAGCTGTTCGCCGGCTACGAGTACATGCGCGAGTTCACCGACGACGACGAGCTGCACGCCGAGCTCGAGCGGACGGTGCGCTCGCTGCACAACCTCAACCTGCAGCGCTGCGACCGCGTGACGATGGCCCACGCGGTCGAGGCGCGCGTGCCGTTCCTGGACCGCAACGTGATCGCCTGGGCGCTCCGGATCCCGCCGGCTGAGAAGCAGGGCACGCCGGAGAAGAAGCTGCTGCGCGAGGCGTTCACGGGCTGGTTGCCGGACGAGTTCCTGTGGCGCACGAAGGCCGAGTTCGGCGACGGGAGCGGCGCCCGCGACGCGCTCTCGCTCGCGGTCGAAGCGACCGTCTCGGACGACGAGCTCGAGGCCGAGCGCGAGGCGGTCGAGCCGCCGCTGCGCACGAAGGAAGAGGTCGCGTACTACCGCGTCTGGCGGGAGCACCTGCAGGGCATCAGCGCGGAGCGCACGCTCAGCCGGTTCGCGCGGGCCTAGGAAGTGCGCGCCGCGCCGCGCGGGCGCGGCCGCCGAGCGCGGGCCCTAAAGCGCCGCGCTGAGCACTTCGCGCGCGATCGGCGCCGCGGTCGCGCCGCCCTGGCCGGCGCCGACGAGCATCACCGCGACCGCGACCTTCGGCGAGCGCGCGGGGGCGAAGGCGACGAACCAGGCGTCGGTGTTCTTCGGGTCCTGCGGGCCGCCCGCGGTCGGGCGCAGCTCCGCGGTGCCGGTCTTGCCCGCCACCTCGACGCCCGGCAGCGCCGCCGCCGTGCCGGTGCCGCCCGCCACCACCGCGAGCATCATGTCGCGCACCTGGCGCGCGGTCGTGCGCGAGACCGCGCGCTTGCGCAGCACGCGGTCCGAGCGCACGATCCGCGGCGACGCGTACACGCCGCGGTTGGCGATCGTGGCGCCGACCGCGGCCATGGCCAGCGGCGTGGCGAGATCGCGCTCCTGCCCGATCGAGGCGGCGCCGACCGCGAGGTCGTCCTTGAGGTCGCGCGGGAACTGGCTCGTCGCCGCGCCCGGCACGCGCGGCGTGGTGTTGAAGCCGAAGCGCTCGGCCGCCGCGACCATCCGCTTCCGGCCGACCTCGGCGCCGAGCGGCGCGAACACCGAGTTGCAGGAGTGCGCGAACGACTGCGTCAGCGAGCCGCCGCACGACTCGTCGCTCGCGTTGCGCAGCTTGACGCCCGAGAGCGTCGCCGCCGTGCGGACGGGATAGGTGCTCGACAGCGAGGCCTTCTTCGCCTGCAGGGCGGCGGCGAGCGTGATGATCTTGAACGTCGACCCCGGCGGCTGCGGGCCCGTGGTGGCCAGCCCGCTCATCGCCAGCACCGCGCCGTCGCGCGGGCGCACGACGGCGATCCCGCCGAGCCGGTCGCCGAGCGCGGAGACCGCCGCGCGCTGCAGGCCGGGCCGGATCGTCGCGCGCACCGAGCGGCCGCGCTTCGCCTTCGTCGAGGCGATGCGGCGGTCGCCGAACAGGAGCACCGCGCTCGGCCGCCCGCCGAGCCGGTCGTTGTAGGCGCGCTCGAGCCCGGAGCCCGGCTCGTCGCCGGACGGCGGATCGCCGGCGATGGCCGCCGCCGTCGGCTCGCGGTCGAGCCGCCGCCCGTCGGCGGCGAGCACCGAGGCGCGCCGCGGCGTGGCGCGGATCGTGCGCCGCACGCGCTCGCCGGGGCGCAGGCCGGGCAGCCGCAGGTAGGGGCGCCAGCGCACGCCGACGCGCTCGCCCACGCGCGTGACCGGCAGCGCCATCCGCCCGCGCAGCGTCCCGAACAGCCGCGTCCGCACGGCGACCGCCATGGTCACGCGGCCGTCCTTCTCCTCGCTGATCTGGCCGACGGTGACGCGGCGCACGGTCGCCTGGTCGTCGGCCACCCGGTAGTCGGCCGCGAAGCGCCGCGCCGAGTACTTCGACTGCGAGTCGGCGTCGAGCCGGCGGTACATCTCCGCCGGCTTGCGCTGCTCCCACGCGGTCGCGAAGCGCACCGCCGCCTCGCGCAGCTCCTGATGCTGCTGGTCGCGCTCGTAGAGCACGTACGCCGCCGCGCCGCCGGCGGCCAGCAGCAGCACGAGGATGACCAGCGGCAGGAGCGGCAGCCGCCGCCGGCGGCGGCGCCCCGGCTCGATCCAGCGCACGCCGCCGCCGCGTGAGCGGCGGGAGGAGGTGAACATCGGGCGCTGACGGCGACGGCGGCGCAACGACTACGGTTCGACGGACGCGAGGAAGTCGAAGAACAGCGCGCTCCAGCGCTCCGCCGCGTCGATCGGCGGGAAGTGGCCGGAGCCCTCGAACAGCTCGATCTCGGCGCGGCCGCCGTTGGCCCGGTACTGCTCGAGCACGGCGCGGATCTGGGCCACCATCGGCTGCGGCGGGAAGACGTCCTCGCCCGGCCAGCCGGGAACCGCGCCCATCGACCCGAGCGCGCCCATCTCCCACGGCGAGCCGTCGGCGACCACGATGTCCTCGGTCCCGTGGGTCCACAGGATCGGCGGCTTGGGGTCGAGGTCGACGATGCCGGCCCAGTTGCAGTGCTTGCCCGACAGCGCGTTGAGGATCCCGCGCGTGCCCGGCGCCACGCCCGGCCAGTGCTCGGAGGGCGTCGAGTCGCCGGGGTAGCCGTCGTCGCCGGTCACGGACTTCAGCACCTCGTCGAGCAGCTCCTCCAGCCGCGGCTCCTCGTGGCTCGGCGCCCAGTACGAGCTCGCGAGCACGTTGCGCGGCGCGGTCGGGCCGTCGTCGGAGCGGTCGCCGGCCGCCAGGCGCGAGGTGAAGTCGGGGTTGCCGGTGCCGCCGCCGGTGCCCGCCCAGTCGGGGCAGCAGGGCGTGCCGTCGGCGTGCGTGCCCCCGTAGCCGTAGGGCGAGACGGGGTCGATGAAGGTCAGCGAGGCCACCGGGCGGTCGAGCGCGTAGGCGCCGATCGCCGCGCCGCCGGTCGACCAGCCGGCGAGATGGACGGGGCGCTCGATCCCGAGCGCCTCGACGAGCGCGTGGGTGTCGTCGGCCCAGTCGCGGAGCCCGCGGGTGGCGTCGATCGGCAGCGGCTCGGAGTCGCCGAACCCGCGCATGTCCGGCGCGATCAGGCGGTAGCGGTCGGGCGCACCCTCGAACAGGTGCTCGTAGAAGCGGCCGGTCGAGAGGTTGCCGTGCAGCAGCACGACCGGGATCCCGTCCTCGGGCCCGGACGCGACGTAGCTGGTCTCCATGCGGCTCGTGCGCAGCTTCATGCCGGCGTTCACCGTAGCTCCCGGTCGCCGGCGCCCACCGCGAGCAGCGCCGGCTCGCCCGGCTGCACGCGCACCGGCAGCCCGACGCCGCCCAGCCATTCGCGCAGCCGCTCGGCGTCCCCGGCGACCTCGACCCAGGTCAGCCCGCCGGCGTCGGCGCCCTCGCCGGGATCCGGCGTGCCCTCGCCGCGCTCGACGAAGAACGGCAGCGACGGCTCGGCCAGCGCCTCGGCGACGCCGGTCAGGCGGGCGCTGAAGCCGTCGCGCGAGATCGTGCTCACCTCGGTGCCGAGCCGCTCGGCGATCGGGCTCGACGTCGTCGACCACGCACGCCCAGCCCATCCAGCCCTCGCCGACGCGCTCCAGGCGCTCGCTGACGGTGCGGCCCAGCGGCGAGCTCGCGGCCTCGTCGGCGTCGACGACCGCGAGCAGCTCGAGGTAGCCGCCGCCGAGCGGCACGATGAGGTTGTGGGTGCCCATGCCGTCGTGGCGCCCGCCGCCGGCGGCCGCGAGGCCGTGGTCGCGCTCGAAGCGCGCAGCGGCCGCCTCGCGGTCGCGCGTGGCCCAGATCACGTGGTCGATCCGCATGCCCACGATTGTGGCGGGAATACCAGCGGCAGGCGCGCCGTCTCCGGTGGTGATGCTCGAGATCGCCAGCGCCAGCCTCGTCCTCGACCCGCGCTTCAACGGGCCGCCCGGCACCGCCAACGGCGGCTACGCGAGCGGCGCGGTGGGCGAGCTCGTCGACGGGCCCGCCGAGGTGTCGCTGCTCTCGCCGCCGCCGCTCGGCATCCCGCTCGACGTCAGCTTCTACGAGCACGGCGAGGTCGACGTCAGCCACGACGGCGCGATCGTCGCCCGTGCGCGGCCGGTCGACCAGGTCGACGTCGAGCCGCCGGTGCGGCCGACGCTGGCCCAGGCGCGCGAGGCCTCGCGGCGTCATCCCGGCCACGGGCGCGCGACGCTGTTCTCCGACTGCTACGTCTGCGGCTCGCAGCGCCACGACGGGCTCGGCATCCACTTCGGCCCGCTGCGCGGCCACTCCGACGTCAACGCGGCCGTCTTCCTCCCCGACGGCACCGTGCCGAACCGCGACGGCATCGTCGCGCCCGACATGGTGTGGGCGGCGCTCGACTGCCCGAGCTACACGCCGTCGCTGTGGCAGCCCGACCGCCCGAGCCTGCTCGCGCGGCTCGCGGTCGAGCGGCTCGACTGCGTCGAGGTCGGCGAGCCGGTGATCGCGCTCGGCTGGCACCTCGGCAGCGAGGGCCGCAAGCACCACACCGCGTCGGCGCTGTTGAACACGGACGGCGACGTGCTCGCGCGCGGCCGTGCGCTGTGGATCACGCTGGCGGGCACGCCACGTTGACGTAGCCCGAGCGGAACGGCTTCTCCTCGCCCGTCGCCTCGTCGAACGCGTGGCGCCAGACGCAGCCGGTGTCGTTCGTCAGCAGGTGCAGCGACACCGACGTCTCCGGCGACGTCGTGCGTACGCGGTGGATGTCGTCGCGCGGTGGCAGCAGGACGTAGAAGTCGCCGGGCTGGAGCGGCCGCGCCTCGGTGCGGGTGAGCGTGCCGGCGTCGTCGCGCGCGTAGATCTCCTCGTCCTGGGTGCCGCGGTAGAGGCCGACGAGGCCCCACGCGAGGTGGTCGTGGATCGGCGTCTGCGAGCCGGACGGCACCACGAGCGCGAACAGCGTGAGCGAGCGGTCTCCGGCGCGGAACAGCAGCCACTGGCCGATGCCGCCGCCCATGCCGCTGTCGGGATCGCCCTCCTGGTAGCGGCCGGGCAGCCACTCGTCGTCGGCGAGCAGGGCGGCGAAGCGCGGGCGGATCGCGTCGCACGCCGCCGCCGGCGAGGCCGCCTCGGCGATCGTCGCGCGCACGCCGGCGACGAACGCGCGCACGGTCGGCGTGTCGAGGATGTACTCGTCCTCGCTCACTCGCCGTAGAGCTCGCGGATCGCGTCCTCGAAGCGCTCGAGCTCGCGCTCGACCGGGCCGCGCTGGGCGGTCGGCAGCCAGCGCACGACGCGGTCCACCCCCGCCTCCTCGTACTCGGCGAGCACGCGCGCGTCGGCGGGCACGCCGAACATCGTCACCGGGATGTGGCCGCGGCCGGCCTCCTCGGCGCGGCGGCGGAGCTCCGGGATCCGCTGCGCGGCGTTGCCGTGGCGGTGCTGCGGCGCCCACGCGTCGCCGTAGCGGAGCACGCGGTCGAGCACTTTCTCGCCGTTGCCGCCGACGACCACCGGCGGGTGCGGATGCTGCGCCGGCTTGGGCCACGACCAGATGCGGTCGAAGTCCACGTGCTCGCCGTGGTAGCTCGCCTCGTCCTGGGTCCAGATCGCCTTCATCGCCTCGACCCGCTCGCGCATCACGGAGAAGCGCCGCTTCGGGTCGGTGCCGTGGTTGGCCATCTCCTCGCGGTTCCAGCCCGCGCCGACGCCGAACTCCACGCGCCCGCCGGAGAGCTGGTCGATCGTCGCCACCTCTTTCGCGGTGGTGATCGGGTCGCGCTCGATCACGAGGCAGATGCCGCTGCCGATCCGCAGGCGCGTCGTCGCCACCGCCGCGGCGGTCATCGCCACGAACAGGTCGAGGCAGTGCGCGTAGCGGCGCGGCAGCTCACCGCCGCTCGGGTTCGGCGTGTCGCGGCTCGCCGGGATGTGCGTGTGCTCGGGGAACCACAGCGAGCCCTGCCCGCGCTCCTCGACGAGCGCGGCGAGTGGTCCTGGGCCGATGGAGTACTGGGTGGGGAAGATCGCCACGCCGGTGTCCATCGGCGGGACTCTACGCGGCTTCGGGCATGCCCTGCGGTGTGAACTGTGGCCGGTACTGCTGGGTCTCGAGCTCACGCACCTCGGCCTCGCATGCGTCGCACACGAGGACGTAGCGCAGCCGTTCAGCGGCCTGGTCGTAGCGACCCTGACCGCTGTGGAAACCGACGTGCTCGCACGGCTCCATTGGGACCTCCGCTGGGACAGTAGGGCGGTCCGCAGATACCCGCAGCGGACCTTCTTGTAGCCAACTTAACCCTGCTAGCGGCGGATTCCGCCCCCCAGGGGTTCAGTAAATCGCGCTACACGCCCAGATTGGCCTGGAGGCGCCGCATGCCGCGGAGCCAGCGTTCGTGGTCGTCGCCGCGGTGCGACATGTAGGTCCCGACCTCTGGATGGGGGAGGATCAGGAAGCGCTCCTCGCGGATCGCCTCGACGCATGCGTCGGCCACCTGCTCGGGCTCGAGGATGGTCGCCACCTGCTCGAGCTTCTCGACCGGCAGCTCGCCCTCGGTGACCATCGGGGTGCGAACGTACTGCGGGCACAGGCACGAGACCCTGATGCCGCGGTCGCCGTAGGTCATCGCCAGCCACTCGGCGACCGCCACCGCGCCGTGCTTGGTGACCGTGTAGCCGAGCGCGCCGAGCTGGGCGAGCAGCCCGGCCGCCGACGCGGTGCTGCACAGGTAGCCCGCTTGGCGCTCCAGCATGCCGGGGAGCAGCGCGCGGGCGGCCCAGATGTGGCTCATCGTGTTCACGCGCCACAGCAGGTCCCAGTCCTCGTCGAGGACCTCGGGGCCGCCGCCCGGGCCGGTGATGCCGGCGTTGGAGAAGAAGAGGTCGATCGGCCCGTTGGCGGCCTCGGCCTGGGCGACCAGCTGCTGGATGTCCTGCTCGCGGCCGACGTCGGCGGGGGCGGCGAGGCCGCCGACCTCGTCGGCGACGGCCTCGGTCGTCTCGGGGTCGAGGTCGGACACGACGACGGCGCGGGCGCCCTCGTCGGCGAAGCGCAGCGCGAGCGCGCGGCCGATCCCGCGGCCGGCGCCGGTGACGACGACGTGCCTGCCCTCCAGCTCCATCGGCCGCAGCCTATTGTTCGGCCTCGTGAGGAGCCGGGAGGTGAAGCTGGCGCGGCGCCCGACGGGCGAGCCGGTGCCCGAGGACTTCGAGCTCGCCGAGCGCGAGCTCGAGCGAGGAGGACGGGCGGCTGCTCGTCCGCAACCTGTTCATGAGCGTCGACCCGTACATGCGCGGGCGCATGAACGACGCCAAGTCCTACGTGCCGCCCTACGAGCTCGGCAAGGCCATGTACGGCGGCGCGGTCGGCGAGGTGGTGGCGGGCGGCACCGCCGGCTCGCTGGTCGTGCACCAGCTCGGCTGGCGCGAGGCGGCGCTGGTCGATCCCGACCGGGCGCAGCCCGGCGACGTGCCGGACGGCGTGTCGCCGAGCGCCCTGCTCGGGGCGCTGGGGATGCCGGGCATGACGGCCTGGGTCGGGCTGACGGAGATCGCGCCGGTGGAAGCGGGCGAGACCGTGTTCATCTCCGCCGCGGCGGGCGCGGTCGGCAGCGTCGCGGGGCAGATCGCGAAGGCGCGCGGGTGCCGCGTGATCGGCAGCGCCGGCGCGCCGGAGAAGGTCGCCTACGTGCGCGACGAGCTCGGGTTCGACGCCGCGTTCTCGCACCGCGACGACGTGCGCGCGGCGTTGAAGGAGGCGGCGCCCGACGGCGTCGACGTCTACTTCGACAACGTCGGCGGGCCGCAGCTCGAGGCGGCGATCGGGCGGCTGAACCGTGGCGGCCGGATCGCGCTGTGCGGGGCGGTGTCGCAGTACAACGCGACCGAGCCGGCACCGGGGCCGCGCAACCTGGCGCTGATGGTGGGCAAGCGCGGGCGGATGCGCGGGTTCATCGTCGAGCGACCACTACGAGCGCTTCGGCGAGTTCCGCGCCGAGGCCGAGGCGCTGTACGCCGAGGGCGGGCTGAAGATGCCGGAGACGATCGTCGAGGGCGGCATCGAGGCGGCGCCGGGCGCGTTCGTCGACATGCTCCGCGGCGAGCATCTCGGCAAGGTCGTCGTCCGGCTCTAGGCGAGCGCCACGAGGCGCCGGCGGTAGCCCGCGGCCCACCTCGGCGCGGGCACCCCGAGCGCGCGGTTGAGGATGCCGGCCGACAGCGTGAGCAGCGCGACGCCGGCCGCGAGCATGAGCAGCTCCTCGCCGCTGGTGAGCAGGCCCGCGCTGACGATCACGGTCGTCGCGCCGGCCGGCGGGTGGGCGGCGCGCAGCAGCCGCAGCAGGCCGCCGGTGCAGCCGACGGAGAGGGCGACGGCGGCCGCGCGCTGGAGCGTGAACCCGTCCTCGAGCGCGCTCGGCGCGTCGGTGAGCCCGAACACGAGCAGCCAGAAGAAGGCGATCGCCGCTCCGACGCAGGTGGCCGATGACCGTGTTGCGGGGGCTCGCGACCTCCGCCATCGGCGTCTCGAAGAACAGGAACGCGGTCGCGCCGAGGCTCGGGAACACGAGCGGCTCCTGGAACAGCCACGCGAGCGCGCCCGACAGCGCGATCGTCAGCAGGCCGCCGGTGAACGTGTAGACGGCGTTGCCGCGGTTGCCCCACTTCTCGTACAGCCAGGCGTTGACGCCGTGGCGGCCCTTGACCGGCACCAGCGAGCCGCGGCGGACGGCCGTGCGCACCGACGCGTCGGCGTACTCCGCGATCTGCTCGATCTCGCGCGGACCGGGAAGCATCCGGGCGGCGAGGCTACGGCGCGGGGCGGACGATCTCGGCGAGGATCGATCGCGTCACGCGGTCGGCGTACTCCTCGGCGGTCCAGCCGCGGTCGGTCACGAGGTGGTCGAAGCCG
This sequence comes from uncultured Solirubrobacteraceae bacterium, assembly GCA_963730115.1. GTDB lineage: Bacteria > Actinomycetota > Thermoleophilia > Solirubrobacterales > Solirubrobacteraceae > DASQFQ01. The sequence goes on from CAVSQM010000007.1 coordinate 157,308, forward strand.
CCGGGCTGGACGCGCGCCCAGACCCAGTCGGTGGCGGTCTCGACCGTCCAGCCGGGCGCGAGCCCGACCCGCGCGACGGCGGCGCCGATCTGCTGGTGCAGGTCATCCATGCGGTTGTGCCACGCGTCGCCGCCGGCCTCGCCGGTGATGGCCGCGGCCTCGAGCGCGCGGGCCACGGGCAGGATCTCCGGCACGTAGGCGAGCCAGTCGCGCAGCAGCCGCTCGAGCGCCTCGGCGGGCGGCAGCTCGCGCGCCGCGGCGACGCGCGCGGCGAAGCCGCTGCGGCGGTCGTGGTCGCGCGCCATCGCGGTCAGCAGCCCGGCGCGGCTGCGGAAGTGGACGTAGACCATCTGGCGCGAGAGGCCGGCCGCGTCGGCGATCCCGGCCATCGTCACCGCGCTCGCCCCGTGCTCGCGGACGACCTGGTAGGCGGTCTCGAGGATGCGCTCGCGGGAGTCGGGCACGGGCGCAGTTTGACATGTGTAAACCAGCGACGCTAGTTTACACGTGTAAACCCAGGAGGTTCGGATGATCTGGCAGAGCGATCGGCCGCCGGTGGAGGTTGGCGGCATCACCCTCGACGCCATGGTGCGCGCGACCGCTGCGCGCCTTCCTCACCGCCCGGCGCTCGTCGACGGCGAGAGCGGCGACGGCGTGACCTACGCCGAGCTCGTGCGGCGGGCGGATCGCGTGGCCGCGCTGCTCGCCGAGCGCGGGCTCGGCCCCGGTGACGTCCTGGCGGTCTGGCTGCCCAACGTCCCGGCGTGGGCGGGCGTGGCGCTCGGCGCGCTGCGCGCCGGCGTCGCGGTGACGGGCGTGAGCCCGGCTGCCACCGACGAGGAGCTCGCGACCCAGCTCGACGACTCCGGCGCGAAGCTCGTCGTCACGCTCCCGGAGTTGGTCTCGCGCGTGCGCGGGCGCGACGTGATCGCGGTCGGCCCTGACCTGCTGGGCGCCCGCGGCCCGGTGCGGCCGGCGACCGCCGAGATCGCGCTGCTGCCCTATTCGAGCGGGACGACCGGGCTGCCCAAGGCCGTCGTCATCACGCACCGCAACCTCTCGACCGCCGTGCGCCAGTTCCAGGCCGGCCTGCGGCTCACCGAGCGCGACACGCTCGTGGCTGTGGCGCCGTTCGCGCACGTCATGGGCTTCGTGCCGAACCTGGCGGTCCCGCTCGCGGGCGGGGCGACCGTCGTGACGATGCCGCGATTCGAGCCCGCGCGCTACCTCGAGCTCGCGGCGCGCCACCGCGCGACGGTGCTGATCGGCGCGCCCCCGCTGATGCCGCTGCTGGCCGCCGGGCCCGAGCTGCGCGACGTCGAGCTGATCGTCTCCGGCGGGGCGCCGCTCGGCGCCGACCTGCAGCGCGCGGTCGCGCGGCGCTTCCCGCGCGCGGCCGTCGGCCAGGGCTGGGGGATGACCGAGACGACGTGCGGCGCGACGATGCCCGACCGCGAGCGCGGGACGACGCCCGGCTCGGTCGGCCGGGCGATGCCGAACACGGAGCTGAGGCTCGTCGAGGGCGAGCTGTGGGTGCGCGGGCCGCAGACCACCGCGGCCCTCCGCGACGCCGACGGCTGGCTCCACACCGGCGACGCCGGCCGGATCGACGAGGACGGCAACGTCTTCATCGTCGACCGCCTCAAGGACCTGATCAAGGTCAGCGGCTACCAGGTGGCGCCCGCCGAGCTCGAGGCGGTGCTCCTGCGCCACCCCGCGGTCGCCGACGCCGCCGTCGTCGGCCGCCCGGACGCGCGGCGCGGCGAGGTGCCGGTGGCGTTCGTGGTGGCGGCGGGCGAGGTCGCGCCGGACGAGCTGATCGCGTGGGCCGGCGAGCGCGTCGCGCACTACAAGCGCCCGCGCGCGGTGCGCTTCACCGACGCGATCCCGCGCACGCCGTCGGGCAAGGTGCTGCGGCGCGTGCTCCGCGAGCAGGAGCCTGCCATGGTTGGCTGATGGCCAAGCGAAGCGCGGGGATCCTGCTGCACCGCTCGGGCGCGGACGGCCGCGAGGTGCTGCTCGTGCATCCCGGAGGCCCGTTCTGGGCCAAGCGCGACGACGGCGCGTGGTCGATCCCGAAGGGCGAGTACACGGACGACGAGGATCCTCAGGCGGCCGCGCGCCGCGAGTTCGAGGAGGAGCTCGGCACGGCGCTCCCCGGCGACGCCGAGCTGCGCGACCTCGGCGAGGTCAAGCAGAAGAACGGCAAGGTCGTCGTCGCCTACGCGGCCGAGGGCGACCTCGACGCGTCCGCCGCCCACTCGAACACGTTCGAGATGGAGTGGCCGCCGCGGTCGGGCCGGCAGCAGGAGTTCCCCGAGATCGATCGCGCCGAGTGGTTCGCGCTCGCGCGGGCGCGCGAGAAGCTGCTGCCGGCGCAGGCAGCGTTCGTGGACCGGCTGGAAGAGGCGGGTGCCGGCTAGGCGGCGCGGGCGACGTACCGCTCGCCCGTGGTGATCACTGCGAAGGTCCAGCCCTCGAGCGTGGACTGGGCGTAGGTGCGGTCGAGCAGCTCGACGGCGGCTGAATCCATGAAGTTCAGCGAGCGCAGGTCGAGCAGCACGCGGGCTCCAGGGCCGCGGCACTCGTCGAGGCAGGCGGAGAGCTGACCACAGCTCGCCTTCGTCGAGCTCGCCGGCGATGGACACGGTGTGGATCCCGTCGTTGATGGACACGTCAAGGCGGAGGGTCGAGTTCATGTATGACAACGTAGTCATTAGCGGTGTCGGATGCGATATCGGCCTGTACGACACTTGAGGTGCGGATACCCGTACCGATGCCTGATCCGCTACCGCGTACGCTTCCGCACATGCCGATGCGCGCCACCACCGTCCGGTTCAGCGAAGACCTGTGGCGGCTGCTCGAGCGCGAGGCCGAGCGCGAGGGCGTGAGCGCCGCGCAGTTCATCCGCGACGCGAGCGTGATGCGCGCCGCGTACGCGATGGGGCGGCGCGGTGAGGCCGCGTACGAGGCGCTGGCGCAGCTCGGCAACGGAAATGGCAACGGCCACGGCAACGGCGGCAACGGCGGCGCCACCGGCGGTGCCGAGGCAGGCGGCGCCGACGGCGGTGCCGCACCCCACACGCCCCTCGGCGCCGAGGAGGCCCGCCGGCTCGCCGCCGAGGCCGAGCGCCGCCGCGCCGAGCTGCTCGAGGAGGCCGCGCGCCGCGAGGCGCTGCTGAGCGCCGCCGCCACCGCCCAGGACCCGGAGCGGCTGAGCGCGCTGCGCGCCACCGGGCTGCTCGACTCCGACCCCGATCCTTCGCTTCGACCGCCACGTCCGCCTCGCCGCCGAGGTGCTCAACGCACCGGTCGCGCTCGTCTCGCTGATCGACGAGGACCGCCAGTTCCTCAAGAGCTGCATCGGCGTCGAGGACGGCGAGCCGCGAGACGCCGCTCTCGCACTCGTTCTGCCAGCACGCCGTCGCCCAGCGCGAGCCGCTGGTCGTCGAGGACGCGCGCGAGCACCCGGTGCTCAAGACCAACCCGGCGATCGAGGAGATGGGCTCGATCGCCTACGCCGGCGTCCCGCTCATCGACGCCGACGGCCACGCGCTCGGCACGCTGTGCGTGCTCGACAGCCGGCCCCGCCAGTGGACCAAGCACCAGGTGGAGCTGCTCGGCGACCTCGCGGCCTCGGTGGTCAGCGAGATCGCGCTCGCACGCGGCGCGTAAGCTCGCCGCCATGGATCACAGACCGCTCGGCCGCACCGGCGTCAAGGTGTCACCGCTGTGCCTCGGCGCGATGATGTTCGGCGCCTGGGGCAACCCCGACCACGACGACGGCATCCGGGTCATCCACCGGGCGCTCGACGCGGGCATCAACTTCATCGACACCGCCGACGTCTATTCGCGCGGCGAATCGGAGGAGATCGTCGGCAAGGCGCTCAAGGGCCACCGCGACGACGTCGTGCTCGCCACCAAGGTGCACGGGACGATGGGCGACGACCCGAACCAGTTCGGCAACTCGCGCCGCTGGATCGCGCGCGAGGTCGAGGCCTCGCTGAAGCGGCTGCAGACCGACTACATCGACCTCTACCAGATCCACCGCCCCGAGGCCGACACCGACATCGACGAGACGCTCGGCGCGCTCAGCGACCTCGTCCACCAGGGCAAGGTCCGCTACATCGGCTCCTCGACCTTCCCCGCCTCGCAGATCGTCGAGGCGCAGTGGGTCGCGCGCGACCGCAACCGCGAGCGCTTCGTGTGCGAGCAGCCGCCGTACTCGATCCTCGCCCGCGCGGTCGAGAGCGACGTGCTGCCGACCTGCCGCCGCCACGGCATGGCCGTGATCCCGTGGTCGCCGCTGGCCGGCGGCTGGCTGAGCGGCAAGTGGCGCAAGGGCCAGGACGCGCCGGACTCGTCGCGCGCTCAGCGGATGCCGGCGCGCTACGACCTCTCGGACCCCGGCAACCAGCGCAAGCTCGACGCCGCCGACGCGCTCGCGCAACTCGCCGAGGACAACGACATGACGCTGATCCAGCTGGCGCTCGCCTGGGTGATCAACCACCCGGCGGTGACCGCCGCGATCATCGGCCCGCGGACGCTCGAGCAGCTCGAGTCGCAGCTCGGCGCCGAGGAGATCACGCTCGACGCGGCCATCCTTGACCGCATCGACGAGATCGTGCCGCCGGGGACGACGCTCGCGAGCGTCGACACCGGCTACCAGAACCCGGACCTCGAGCCCGGGGCGCGCCGCCGCTAGACGATCAGACGGCCTGCGCCTGCAGCCAGGTCACCGGGCCCGCGGGGCGCAGGCGCTCGGTGATCGCGCCGGCGACCGCATCGGCGTCGACGACGTACTCGCCCGCGGCGAGCTGCGTGCGCATGCGCATGACCGTGCGGGCCCGCGTGGGCGCCAGCTCCGGGTCGGCGCACTCGATCGTGCCGAGCTCGTGGTCGAGCGAGCCGACGGCCCGCTCGACGAGCAGCTCGAGGTGCTCAGGAGGAGTGATGTGAAGTGTGAGAGCCATCGTGAAAACGTCATCGGCGGTCGTCGCGGCCGCGCGCATGGGGTCGACACCCGATCCCTCAAGGGGCGCCCGCAGATGGCCGATCCAGTCCATGTGTCGCAGCCGCCCCCGTCCGTCGCCCCGCCCGCCCCGCCCGCACCCGTCGTCCCCACCACGCCGTGCGAGGTGTGCGCCCACGAGTTCGACCTGCGCGCCGTCGAGTGCCCGCGCTGCGGCTTCCCGCGGACCGGCGCGACCGCGCTCGGCACGCCGATCTCCGCCAAGAGCCCGCGCTCGGCCATGTGGCTGTCGCTGTTCTGGCCCGGCGGCGGCCACTTCTACGGCGGCGACAGCGACCGCGGCGCGATCCTCACCGCCGTCGCGCTCGTCCTCACCATGCTGAGCGCGGTCCTGCTCGGGCCCACGCTCGGGCTGCTGCTGTGGCTGCCGCTCGCGCTCTACGCGGCGATCGACTCGGGCCGGCTGGTCAGCGGATCCCGCGACCGCTGAGCTGCAGCGCCAGCGGCGCCGTCTCGCGCGTCACGAAGTTCGGGCCGGTTGAGACGACCTCGCCGCGCGACGGGAACAGCCCGTAGCGCGCCTCCTGCGTCAGCATCACGATCGGCATGTAGCCCTGCAGGTAGGCCTGCTGGTCGACCGCGAACAGGATCCGCCCGTCCTTGATCGCCTCCAGCACCTCGGGCTGGAGGTCGAACGCGCCGACCTTGACCCGCGTGGCCCGGCCGCCGAGCTTCTTGGCGTCGAGCGCCGCCAGCGCGCCGCCCGAGTTGAGCGCGAGCACGCCGTCGGCCTTGCGCTTCTCGATCTCGGCGGCGAGCTTGGGCGCCGCCGCGTTGCGGTTCTCGACGTCGAGCTTGAACACCTTCGAACGCCCGCCGCGCTTGCGCAGGGCCTGTGCGAACGCCTTGCAGCGGAGGTCGAGCGCCTTGTTGCCGACCTCCTGGTTGATGCAGATCGCGTTGCGCACGCCCGCCTCCGCGAGACGCTGGCCGGCGCCGCGGCCGGCCCGCCCCTCGGGTTGCCCGACGTGGGCCAGGGTCCCGAACTCGCGCCACAGGTCGGAGCCGGAGTTGATCGACACGACCGGGATGCCGGAGCGGACCGCGCGCCGGATCGCCGGACCGACGGCCGGGTCGGGGATGGAGACGATGAGGCCGTCGGGCTTGCTGTCGACCGCCTGGTCGATCAGCTCGCGCATGCGCTCGACCGAGAACGCGTCCGGCGCCCGGTAGGAGACGGTGACGTTCACCTGCCGTGCGGCGGCGTCGACCCCGTTGCGGACGGTCGACCAGAACGTGCTCGAGGCCTGGCCGTGGGTGACCACCGCGATCCGCACCGAGCCTTCGCCGCGCGGCGCGCGATCGTCGGCCAGCGGCGCCGGCTTGATGCCCTCGCCGGCGAACACGTCGGGCTCGCGGACCTCGGTGGCCTTGCCGCAGCCGGCCACGAGCACGGCGAGCAGCGCGAGCAGCAGCAGCCGCTTCACTGCGCCGCCACCTCGGCCTCGCGCACGACGTCGCCCGCGGTGCAGGGGATGAGCGCCTGCAGGCGCGTCCCGCCGCCCACCGGCGAATCCAGCAGCAGCGTGCCGTCGAGCGCCGACAGGCGGTCGACCAGGCCGCGCAGGCCGGTGCCCGTCTCGATCTCGGCGCCGCCGACGCCGTCGTCCTCGACGAGGACGATCACGTGCTGGTCGTCGCGGCGCAGGTCGACGAGCACGTTGCTCGCCTGCGCGTACTTGGCGACGTTGGTCAGCGCCTCGGCGACCACGAAGTAGGCGGCGGCCTCGATCGCGGGCGTCAGGCGCTCGTGGATCGAGATGTCGGCCTCGACCGGGACCGGCGCGCGCTGGGCGAGCGCGGCCACGGCGGGCACGAGCCCGCGCTCGGTGAGGATCACCGGGTGGATGCCGCGGGCCAGCTCGCGCAGCTCGGCGAGCGCGGTGGCGAGCTTCTCCGACAGCGCGTCGACCTGCTCCTTCGCCTCCTCGTTGCCGTTCAGCTTCGCCTTCAGCAGCCGCAGGTCGAGGGACAGCGAGACGAGCTGCTGCTGGGCGCCGTCGTGGAGGTTGCGCTCGATCCGGCGGCGCGCGTGGTCGCCGGCCTCGACGATGCGCACGCGCGAGACCCGCAGCTCCTCGACGCGGGCGCGCAGGTCGGCCTTCAGCCGCTCGTTGTCGATCGCCAGCGCGGCGCCGGCGGCGGCGGCGTTGACGAGCTCGGGCCCGGTGTCGAGCTCGGCGTCGTGGATGATCGCGGCGACGCGGCGGCCGTCGCGCTCGACCGCGGTCCACGCGCGGCCGGAGCCGGGCTCCGGCATCCGCACCATGTGGCCGGCCTCGTCGACGAACATCTGCCGCTCCGGCAGCCAGTAGGCGACCGACAGCGTGCGGTCGCCGAGGCTCTCGGCCAGCATCTCGCGCACCGGGCCCTCGTTGCGCTCGCCGTGCGACAGCAGCGAGCGCGACAGCGAGGCGAGCAGCGTGCGCAGGCCCTCGAGCGCGGCGATGGCGAGGATGCCGGCGGCGAGCGCGAGCGCGCACAACAGCAGGCCGGTGAGCGGCCCGAGCGTCCACGGCCCGACGTAGAAGCGGTCGCCGAGATGGCCGATGCCGCGGACGCCGAAGATCAGCAGCCAGGCGGTGACCGCGACGGGAAAGAGCCCGGCGGCAAGGCCGACGATGGCGACCGGCAGCTTGGTCGCCACCAGCACGAGCACGCGCCAGTTCTCGCGGTCGGTGAGCGAGCCGATCGCGCGCCGCCACAGCGTGCCCTCGCGGTGCTGGGGGCGGACGAGCGGCGGGATGTGGGCGTCGAGCAGGCGGTTGGCCTGGCGGCGCTCGATCTCGGCGAGCCGCGCGCAGGCGGCGAGCGCGAACAGCACGACCGGGAGCCCGATCCACAGCGCGCTCAGCGCCGCGCCGAGCACGAGCACGGCGGCGACCGCGGCGCAGACGACGCCGAGCGGCAGGCTCAGGACCAGGTACTCGAGCGCCTCCACCGCACGGCGGAGGCGGCGGCTGAAGTCGATCGAATCGGAGCTGGGCGTGGTGGCGGCGGTCACGGACCGCTCCCGACGCTCACGTCGCCGGTGGTGGAGAGCGCCTGCACCTGGAACGGCGCGTCCTCACCCGTGGTCACGCCGCGCACGCTGCGCCGGCCCTCGTCGGTCTCGGCGTCGACGCGGTAGCGCCCGGGCGGCACGAGCGCCTCGACCGAGCCCTGGCGCGAGCGCAGCTGCAGGCGCTGAGGCGCGCAGGCAGCGGCCGCGCGGACGTTGCCGACGTCGTTGCGGATCTGGAGGTTGAAGCCGCACCAGCCGTCGAAGCTGACGTCGCCCGAGCGCGTGTCGACCGTGGCGGAGCCGCGGTAGCCGCTCGACGTCACGTCGCCGCTGGTGGTTCGCACCCGGACAGGCGTGTTGTCGGGCACGCGCAGCCGGTAGGCCGACGAGCAGCTCCCGAGCAGCGCCGCCGGGCAGCGCGAGCGCAGCCGCAGGGTCCCGCCCTGGACGACCCGCTCGGCCTCGGCCGGGTGCCCGAACGCGAAGCGGTCGGTGTGGCTCACCTGCAGCACGGCCTGGCTGCCGCCGCCGACGATCTGCAGGTCGGCTTCCCCGAGATCGAGCGTGATCCCGGTGACCGAGCCGCGGACGTTGTAGGTGCCGGTGCGCTCCTCGTTGGTGGCCGCCCACCAGACGACCATCGCGAGCCCCGCGGTCAGCAGCGCGAACGCGGACACGGTGACCAGCCAGCCCCAGCTGGAGGCATGACGGGTCAGGGCTTCGACCGGGCGCATGTACTAAGCGTTATAGGAAGGTCAGCTAAGCGGGAAAAGAAAGAGCCGCCGCGAGGGGGACGCGGCGGCTCTGAAAGCGGCTGTTCGGCCGGCGGGCGCCGGGGGGAGGGGGTAAGAGCAGACCGGGGGCCGATGCCTGGGAGTTGAACGGGCGGTGTCATGGGGTCGCCCTATGAGGATGAGTGCATACTCCCGCGCCACCGGGGGTCGGTACAGAAGGGCCACCCCGTCAATGAAGGTACGGTTCTCCGCACCCCCCGTGCTGGTGCGCTAGCGGGCCTTGATCACTCGGTAGGCGACGAAGCACAGCAGCGCCGGGATCCACAGCGGCGCGAGCAGGAACACCGCCACGATCGCGAGCACGCTGAAGACGAGCACCAGCGCGAGGCTGACCTCCGGCGGAACCACCACCATCCACGCGGCGATGGCCAGGCAGAGGATGCCGAGCGCCACGTAGGGCGGCCGGCGGCGCTGCCGCGGCCGGGGCGGCGCGGGCAGGTCGGACGTGAGGCGCGCGAGCTGCTGCATACCGACGGCGCGGTAGGCGGCGTCGGTGCGCCAGGCGAGCTCGTCGTCGGCGAGCCGGCCGTCCGCGAAGTGCGCCTTCAGCAGGGCGACGGCCGTCTCACGGTCGTGGTCGGAGGCTCGGACGTCGCGCGGCAGGATCGCCATGGCATGACAAACGGTAGCGCCTGGCGCCGGTAGGGTCGCGCGAATGCGGACGGGAGGACAGGCGCTGGCGGACGGGATCGTCGCGCACGGCTCGGATCTGGCGTTCTGCGTCCCGGGCGAGTCCTACCTCGCGCTGCTCGACGGGCTCTACGAGCACCGCGGTGCGTTCCGGATCGTCAACTGCCGCCACGAGGGCGCCGCCGCCAACGCGGCCGACGCCTACGGCAAGCTCACCGGGCGGCCGGGGCTGTGCTTCGTCACGCGCGGGCCGGGGGCGACGCACGCCGCGGCCGGCATCCACACCGCGCAGCAGGACTCGACGCCGCTGCTGATGCTCGTCGGGCAGGTCGCGCGCGACGAGCGCGGCCGCGAGTCGTTCCAGGAGCTCGACTACGAGGCCGTGTTCGGCCCGATGGCGAAGTGGGCGTTCGAGCTCGACGACCCCGGGCGCATCCCCGAGGTGCTCGCCCGCGCGTACACGGTGGCGACGAGCGGGCGGCCGGGCCCGGTGGTGCTCTCGCTGCCCGAGGACGTGCTGTCCGCCGAGGTCGAGGTGGAGGACGCGCCGCGCTACCGGGCGGTGCGCCCCGCACCCGCGCCGGAGGCGATCGAGGAGCTGGGCGCGCTGCTCGAGGCGGCGCAGCGGCCGTTCGTGCTCGTGGGCGGCGGGCCGTGGGACGCGGCGTCGGCGGAGGCGTTCACGCGCTGGGCGCTCGCGTGCGGACTGCCGGTCGGCGCGACGTTCCGCCGCCAGGACGTGATCGACAACACGTGCGCGAGCTACGCGGGCGACGTCGGCCTCGGCCTCAACCCCGCGCTCGCGCAGCGCATCCGCGACTGCGACCTGCTGGTCGCGATCGGCACGCGGCTGGCCGAGATCGAGACCCAGGGCTACACGCTGCCGGCGCCGCCGGTGGCGCCGCAGCCGCTCGTCCACGTCCACCCCGACCCGGCCGAGCTCGGGCGCGTCTACCAGCCGGCGCTGGCCGTCCTCAGCGGCGTGGCGGAGTTCGCCGCCGCCGCCCCGGTGGTCGAGGGCGGCGCGCTGGGCGGACTGGACGGCGGCGGCGCGCGCCGACTACGAGGCGTGGCTGCGGCACGACGCGGCGCCGGGCCGCGGGGTCGACCTCGGCGAGGTCGTCGCGCACCTGCGCGACGCGCTGGGCGACGACGCCGTGCTCACCAACGGCGCCGGCAACTTCTCCGGCTGGGTCGCGCGCTTCTACCAGTGGCGGCGCTTCGGCACGCAGCTCGGGCCGCAGAGCGGCGCGATGGGCTACGGCGTGCCGGCCGCGCTGACGGCGAAGCTCGTGCACCCCGAGCGCGAGGTCGTCGCGTTCACGGGCGACGGCGACTTCCAGATGTGCGGGATGGAGCTCGCCACCGCGGTGCAGGAGGGGCTCGCGATGATCGTGATCGTGGTCAACAACGGCACCTACGGGACGATCCGCATGCACCAGGAGCGCCGCTTTCCGGAGCGCGTGATCGCCACCGACCTCGCCAACCCCGACTTCGCCGGCCTGGCGCGGGCCTACGGCGCGCACGGCGAGCGGATCGAGCACGCCGCCGAGTTCCCCGAGGCGCTGCAGCGCGCGCGGACGTGTGGCGGGCCGGCGCTGATCGAGCTGATCACGGACCCGGAGGCGCTGTCGCCGGGCGCGTCGCTGAGCGAGATCCGCGCGGGCGGATGAACTCCGCGACCGACATCGCCGCGCTCGTGACTGCCGGCGAGCTCGACCCGGTCGCGGTGGTCGAGGAGGCGCTCGAGCGGATCGCCGGCGACGCGGACCTCAACGCGATCATGGTCACCAACGGCGAGCGGGCGCTCGGGCGCGCTCGCGCGGGCGTGCGCGGGCGGCTTGCCGGGGTGCCGCTGCTGGTCAAGGACCTGATCGACGTCGCCGGCCTGCGGATCACCTACGGCTCGCGGATCTACGCCGACCACATCGCCACCGAGACCGCGCCGTGCGTGCGCGCGCTCGAGGACGAGGGCGCGATCGTCGTCGCCACCACGACGTGCGACGAGTTCGCGTGGGGCGTCGGCGGCCAGAACGCCCACTGGGGCGACACCGGCAATCCGCACCGCCCCGGCCGCATCACCGGCGGCTCGAGCTCCGGCAACGCGGCGGCGCTCGCCGTCGGCATGGGCGCGCTCGCCCTCGGCACCGACACCGGCGGCTCGGTGCGCGTGCCCGCCGCGGGCTGCGGCGTGGTCGGGCTCAAGACGCCGTTCGGCGCGATCTCGACCGACGGCGTCTTCCCGCTCGTCCCGTCGCTCGACACGGTCGGGCCGATGGCGCGCACGGTCGAGGACTGCGCGCTCGCGTGGTCGGTGCTCAGCGGCGAGCCGGTGCCCGAGCCGTCGCTGGACGGCAAGCGGCTCGGCAAGCTCACCCACCTGCCCAGCCTCGGCGAGCCGGAGCACTTCCCGCACGACGCGCGCAGCGACGCGCTGCCCGGTGAGCCGGTCGAGCTGCCGGTGCCCGAGGCCGACGTGTGGCCCGTGTTCTACGGCGAGGCCGCCGCGTCGCACCGCGGGCTCTTCCCGGAGCGGGAGCGCGAGTACGGCCCGGCGATCCGGGCCAAGCTCACGCGCGCGATCCGGACCACGCCCGAGGAGTACGAGCGCGGCCGCGCGGCGATGGCCGCCTGGCAGCGGGCGACGGCGGAGGCGCCGGCGGTCGACGTCATCGTCTCGCCCGTCCTCGGCCAGCCGCTGCCCGCGATCGAGACGCACGAGGAGGAGTTCCGGATCCAGTTCTCGTCCTACGCGCGGCCGTTCAACTTCCTCGGCTGGCCGGCGATCGCGATCGGCGAGACCCAGCTGGCGGCGCGGGACATGCGGACGCTGCTCGAGGCCGCGCTCGCCTGGGACGCTGCATGACGCGCATCGCCGAGGGGCTGCATCGGCTGGGCAGCGACCTGATCAACTTCTACCTCGTGGAGGACGCGACCGGCGTGACGGTGGTCGACGCCGGCGTGCCCGCCTTCTACGACACGCTCGAAGCGTGTCTCACGGACAACGGCCGCACGTGGGACGACGTCAAGGCGCTCGTGCTCACCCACGCGCACTTCGACCACGTCGGCTTCGCCGAGCGCGTGCGCAGCGAGCACGGCATCCCGGTCCACGTGCACGCGGCGGACGAGACGCTCGCCCACACCCAGAAGGCGCCGCGCGACGGCTCGATCGTCCCCTACCTGCGCTATCCGAGCGCCTGGCGGCTGATCGGCGCGATGGCGAAGGCCGGCCTGCCGGGGCGCCTGAAGATCGCCGAGGTGACGACGTTCGGCGACGGCGACCGGCTCGACGTCCCCGGCCGTCCGCGCGTGATCCACGCGCCGGGTCATACGCCGGGCTGCGTCGCCCTGCACTTCGAGGGGCACCAGGCGCTGCTGGTGGGCGACGTGCTGTGCTCGCACAACCCGCTGACCGGCCGCAAGGGGATCCAGGTCGCGCCGGCGGCGTTCGCGGTCGACGCGGCGCAGGCGCTCGCGTCGATCGACCGGCTCGAGGGCGTCGAGGTGGCGGTGATGGGCTTCGGCCACGGCGATCCGTGGCGCGGCGGGGTCGGCGCGGCGCTCGCCGAAGCGCGAACCACCGGGAGGACGTAGGCCAGCCGGGTAGTCTGCGCTCCATGGTGGAGGGGGCTGCGGTCACGCTCGGTGACGATCACGCTCCAGCGGTCCGCATCGAGGCGCTGGAGATGTTCGTCGACCTGCTCGCGCGCGTCGAGGAGGACGGCTCCTCGGAGGAGTTCTACGGCCGGCTCTGCGAGGCGGCGTGTGCGCTCACCTCGATGGATCGCGCGGTCATGTTCCGCTACGACGAGGCCCACCGGCGGGTGCGGGCGGCCGGCTCGCACAACCTGCCGCTCGACGTCTTCGCGGGCACGCACCTGACCGTCGAGACCGCGCCGATCGCGCGCCAGGCGCTGGTCGAGGACCGCGTGCTCGAGGTGCCGGAGAGCGCCGAGCTCGGGCTGCCCGAGCGCTATCGGTCGCTGCTGCGCGAAGGACTGCTCGTGTGCACGCCGATCGCCGCGAGCGGGCGCTGGACGGGCGTGATCCTCTCCGACCGCCCCGGCACCGAGCCGCTGACCGACAACGAGCGCTACCTGCTGTGGACGATCGGCAAGGTGGCGGCGCTCGCCACCCACGCGCGCATCGCCACCCGCAACCAGGAGCTCGCCAAGCAGCTGCAGGAGCGGATCGATCTCGCGCGCGAGATCCACGAGGGCGTGATCCAGCGGCTGTTCGGCATCTCGATGGCGTTCTCGGCCGACCAGGACCTCTCGCTCGAGGCGCGGGAGCGGATCGGGGAGGAGCTCAACGGCGCGCTGCAGGATCTGCGGACCGCGCTCGGGCGGCCCCTGGGGCGGACGTCGCGGCCGACCCAGACGACGCTCGTGGCGGAGTTCGAGCGGCTCGCCGACGTGCACCCCGAGCTCGGGCTCAGGCTCGACGCGCAGTTCGAGGTGCCCGAGCAGCTCGAGCCGCTCGCCCAGTCGGTGCTGATCGAGGCGGTGCGCAACGCGAGCAAGCACGCCGATCCGACGCATGTCGAGGTGTCGCTGCAGCGGCTCGACGGCGCCTTCGTGTTGGAGGTCTGTAACGACGGCGTGCACGGGCGGCCGCGACCGGCGAGCGGGATGGGGCTGCGGCTCGCGGCGCTCGAGGCGATCCAGGCCGGCGGCATCATCGAGTTCGGCGAGCGGGAACCGGGCGTGTGGCGAGTGCGACTGGCGGTGCCGCTTGGGCGTCCCTGACGTCAACCCGAGCCGGCTGGGCGCCGGCGGCTCCGGCGACCGGCGCCTGCGCGTGCTCGTGGTGGACGACCACGAGGTCGTGCACTGGGGCTTCAGGCTGATGCTCGGCGAGCAGCCGTGGGTCGAGCGCTGCCTGAGCGCGCGCAACGGCGAGGAGGCGATCACGCTGGCCCAGCGCTACGAGCCGCACGTGGCGCTGGTCGACCTGTTCGTGGGGCAGGAGTCGGGCGCCGAGATCTGCGAGCGGCTGCGCTTCCTGTCGCCGAACACGAACGTGCTGCTGATCTCGGGCGCGGGCCGGATCTCGCCCAACGCGGCGCGCGCGGCGGGTGCCGCGGGCTTCATCTCGAAGGACTGGCCGGCGGCCGACATCGCCGGCGCGGTGCGAATGGTCGGGCTCGGCATGACGGTGTTCAAGCCGCACGAGTCGCCGAGCGGGCCGCCGCTGACCGAGCGCGAGCGCGAGGTCCTGGACCTGGTGGCGGGCGGCGCGACGAACCGCGAGATCGCCGAGCGGCTGTTCCTCTCGCCGCACACGATCAAGGAGCACACGTCGTCGCTGTACCGGAAGCTCGGGGTCCGCAACCGCGCCGAGGCGGTGCAGAAAGCGCAGCGCCTCGGGCTGATCGCGTGAGGCTCGCGGTCGTCGCCGCGGCGCTGGGCCTGCTGTGGCTCGCGCCGGGAGCCGACGCCGCGGTCACGTGCGATTCCGGGTTCACCCTCCACGAGGAGCGCACTGCACGAATCTTCGGCGCCTACCGCGGCGAGGACCTGTCGCTGTACTCCTGCGTGCGGGGCCGGGCGGTGCGGTTCTGGCGGGTGTCGCCGGCGACCACGTCCGAGCTGTTCGTGTACGGCCGGACCGGCCGTCGGCTGGCGCTCAGCCTCGAGGAGTTCGCCGACGGCGGCAACGGGATCTGGGTCGGCTGGCTCGACGTGCGGACGGGGCGGCGGTCGCTGCGGCTGGTGCGCAGCCGGGGCGACTTCACGCCGCACCCCGATGCCGTGGCCGTCGGGCGGGGCGGCGAGGTGGCGTGGGTCTACGCAGCGGCGGGGGCGAGGTACGAGGTGTTCCACCGGCGCGCGACCACGCGGGGCCGGCGCATCGCGACCGTCCCGAAGCCCGAGCTGGAGCCGCTGAGCCTGCGGGTGGCCGGCGAGACCGTGCGGTGGCGGACACGCGGCGAGAAGCGGGACATCCCGCTCGTCGCCGGGATGGGCCCGGGCGTCGTGCAGCCGGGCGGGGAGGCCTCCGCCGCTCAAGCCCGGCCCGCGTGTGACGCCGGCACCGTCGTCCTCTCCGACGATCGCGTGCGCGTGTTCCGCGCGCCGCGCGGGGTCTTCGCCTGCGGGTTCGCCAAGGGCGCGCGGGCGGTCCGGATCGGCGGGCCGGGGGCGCGGCTGACGCTCGCTCGGGCGGGTCGGGTGCTCGGCTTCGCGACACGCGAACGTGGCCGGATGGCGGTGGGAACGCTGCAGATCCGCTCGCGCGTGCTGCGGCGGCGCGGCCTCGCCGGCCCGAAGCCGCGCGCGCTGGCCCCCGGCGCCGACGGCGGCCTCGCCATGCTGCGCGGCGGGGCGCTCGCCTACCTGCCGGCGGCCGGCTCGGGCCTCGGTCCGCCGAACACGCTGGCGCAGCCCGCGCCCGGTGAGCTCGACCCCGCCACGCTCGCGGTCACGCCGACCGCGATCACGTGGCGCACGCTCGGTGCTCAGCGCAGCGCTCGCGCCAGCGCGGCGTGACCGTCGCCGATCACCGGCTCCCAGTGCGAGCAGAGGACGTGCTCGACCGGCAGCTCGAGCAGCGAGCGCAGATCGTCGCGCAGCTCCTCCTCCGAGACGGCGGGCTCGATGTAGCCGAGCCATGACGCGGGGCACAGCCGCACGCCGCCCTCGCCGTCGCCGACGAGCCGGTCGCCGGGGACGAGCGCGCACGGGCCGGGCAGCCAGTACAGCGTCTCGTCGAAGCGCGGGAACGGCAGCGCGTCGACGCCGGCGGGCATCGGCGAGTCGTAGCGGATCTTGCGGCCGTCGTAGCGCGCGAGCACCGCGTCGCGGGAGCGGCCGTGGAAGCGCATCGTGGTGAGCACGACGACGGGCCGCGAGGCGACGAGGCGGTCGAGCGCCGGCCACAGCTCGTCAGGCACGAGCGGGTCGATGAACACCGCGGCGTCGGGCGCCTGGTAGAGCGTGCAGCCGACGGCCTCCGGCCAGTCGGCGGGGCCGCCCGGCTCGGGGTCGGGATCGTGGCCGGCGTGCGGCGCGGTCCAGTGATGGAGGCCCGGCGCCAGCTCTCTCATCCGACGAGCTTCTCCACCAGATCGGCCAGCGTCGCCTCCGGGTCCTCGCACAGCCCGGTGTGGACCGGTGAGGTCTGGATCATCGTGCTCGAGGGCGCCACGAGCCAGTGGAAGCGCTCCGACTGCTCGAGCTGCGCGACCGGCCCTGACCCCTCGTCGCCGGCCGCGATCCGCTCCATCGCGTCGAGGTGCGCGCGGACCTCGGCGAGGTCGAGCTCGGGCGCGAACGCGGCCAGCCGCGCTTCGTCGAGTGCGATCCGTGCTGCGAGGAAGCGCTTGGGGCGGCAGAAGAAGACGACGCCGACATTGACGTACTCGCCTCGCTCCACGCGCGGGACGATGCGCACGATCGCGTACTGGAACGGGCTCACGGCACCCACCCCCGCGGCCGCTCGAGGCGGCGCGTGAGATAGCGGACGTAGGCCTCCGCGTCGATCCACTCGGCGGGCACCGCCTCGACCGCCGCGCGGATGAGGTCCGGAGGCGGGTCGAGGCGCGCGTCCGCCTCGGCGATCGAGCCGGCGATCGGCAGCAGCACGTGGTCCTTGATCCCCGCGAACGGCTTCGGCGCATCCCCTTCCGGATCCCAGTCGCGGTGGTGGAAGAACAGCGCCGCGCCGTGGTCGATCAGCCACAGCCGCTCGTGCCACACGAGCAGGTTCGGGTTGCGCGGCGTGCGGTCGACGTTCGACACGAGCGCGTCGAGCCACACCACCTCCGCGGCGAGCTCCGGCGTGGGCTGGAAGCCCGCCGCCGGCGTGTAGGGCAGCGATCCGGGCAGGAAGTCCAGGGCGACGTTCAATCCCGCCGAGCCCGTGATCAGCTCCTGGATCTCCGGATCCGGCTCGGCCGCCCCGAGCGCGGGATCGACCTCCATCAGCACGATCTCCGGCACCGCCAGGCCCAGCCCCCGCGCCAGCTCGCCGCAGATCACCTCGGCGACCAGCGCCTTGATGCCCTGCCCCGCGCCGCGGAACTTCAGGACGTACAGGCCGTCGTCGTCCGCCTCCACCAGACCGGGCAGCGAGCCGCCCTCCCGCAACGGGGTCACATACCGCGTGGCGGCGACGGTTCGCAGGCCTGGCACGGCCTCGAAGCCTGCCACCCCCCATCGCATCGCGCATACCCCCCTGCCCGGGGGGTGCGAGTGCGTCAGTGCTGGGAGAGACGCATTGCAGTGGACAGGGTGAAGCCCGTGACCACGCGAACCGATATTGCCCTGCTCTTCCCGGGTCAGGGCTCCCAGACCCCCGACATGCGCGATGACGTCGCGCGGGAGCTCCCCGATCTGCTCGGTCGCTGCATCGAGCTCGTCGGCGAGGACCCGTTCGCCCGCGTCGACGAATCCACGCGCTTCGCCCAGCCCGCGATCTTCTGCGCGTCGCTCGCCGGCTGGCACAAGTCCGACGCCGAGCCCACGATGGCCGCCGGGCACTCGCTCGGCGAGATCGGCGCGCTGACCGCCGCCGGCGTGCTCAGCGAGAACGACGCGCTCGAGCTCGTCGTCCTGCGCGGCAGGCTGATGGCCGAGGCCGACGACTCCGGCTCGATGCTCGCCCTGCTGGGCGGCACGATCGAGGACGCCGAGGCGATCGCCCAGGCCGCCGGCGTCACCGTCGCCAACGACAACGCCCCCGGCCAGGTCGTCCTGTCCGGCGAGCGCGGCGCGCTCGAGGAGGCCGAGGAGGCCGCCCGCGAGTACAACGTCCGCGCCCGGCCGCTCGATGTCGCCGGCGCGTTCCACTCGCCCCGCATGGAGCCGGCCGTCGAGCCGTTCCGCGCGGCGCTGGCCAAGGTCGAGCTCGGCGACCCCGCCTTTCCCGTCTACTGCGGCGCCACGGCCGCTCCGTTCACCGACGTGCACACGGAGCTCGCCGAGGCGCTGATCCGCCCCGTCCGCTGGCGCGAGACGTTCCTCGCCCTGCTCGACGCGGGCGCCGAGGATTTCGTCGAGACCGGCCCCGGCACCGTGCTGTCGAAGATGGCTCGCCGGATCACCAAGGAGGCCGCCCATGCGTAGCGCACCCCTCGTCGAGGCCGCACGCGCCGACGGCACCGGTACCCGGACCGCCTCGGTGCTCGGCCTCGGCCATCACCTGCCCGAGACCGTCGTCAACAACCTCCCGATCGCCGAGCGCCTCGGCATCGACGAGGCCTGGATCACCAAGCGCACGGGCATCCGCTCGCGCCGCCACGCGATGCCGAGCGAGCGTCTCTCCGACCTCGCGACCGCCTCGGCGGTGCGCGCGGTCGAGGACGCCGGCATCGACCCGACCGAGCTCGACGCCGTGCTCGTCGCCACCACGTCGGCCGACGAGGTGACGCCCAACGCCGCGCCCTACGTGGCCACCGCGATCGGCGCCACCAAGGCCAACGCGATGGACATCGGCGCCGCCTGCACGGCGTTCGTGACCGCGCTCAGCGTCGGCACCTCGATGATCGAGAGCGGCCGCGCGGAGACGGTGCTCGTCGTCGGCGCGGACGCGCTCTCGCGCTTCACCGACTTCGACGACAAGCGCACCGCCGCCCTGTTCGGCGACGGCGCCGGCGCGATCGTGCTCGGCAACCAGGAGGGCGGCGGCGTCGGCCCGTTCGTGTTCGGCTCCGACGCCGAGCTCGCGGAGGCGATCATCGCCCGCCGCGACACGCAGATGCTGCAGATGGACGGCCACACGACGTTCAACGCCGCCGTCGCCGCGCTCACCAAGTCCAGCCGCGACGCCTGCGAGCTCGCCGGCATCGAGCTCGACGACGTCGACCTGTTCGTCTACCACCAGGCCAACGCCCGCATCACGAAGGCGGTCGCCGAGCGGCTCGAGCTGCCGGCGGAGCGCGTGGCCGACTACATCGCCGACATCGGCAACACGTCTGCCGCCTCGATCCCGCTCGCCCTCGCGTTCGCGCGCGAGGAGGGCCGGCTGAGCCCCGGCGACACCGTGCTGGTGGCCGCCGTCGGCGCCGGCTTCACGTGGGGCGGCACCGTCCTGGAGTGGGGAGGCCCCGCATGAGCCAGAAGCCCCGGCCGGAAGGAGCAACCGCCCTTGTCACCGGTGCCTCGAAGGGCATCGGCGCGGCGGTCGCCATCGCGCTCGCCGAGGACGGCTGGAACGTCGGCGTCAACTACCGCTCCGACAAGGAGGGCGCCGAGAAGACCGTGAAGGCCATCGAGGACGCCGGCGGCAAGGCGATCGCCATCGAGGGCGACGTCTCCGACGCCAACGGCGTCCCGGACGCGCTCATCTCGAAGCTCGAGGACGAGCTCGGCCCGGTGCTGGCCCTGGTCAACAACGCCGGCATCACCGCCGACGGCCTCGCGGTCCAGCTCGAGGACGAGGACTGGGACAAGGTCATCGACACCAACCTGACCGCCGCCTTCCGCATGACCCGGCGCGCGATCCGGCCGATGATCAAGGCCCGCTTCGGCCGCATCATCAACATCGCCTCCGTGGTCGGGCCGCGCGCCAACGCCGGCCAGTCCAACTACGCGGCGGCGAAGGCCGGCCTGATCGGCATGACCAAGACCGTGGCCGCCGAGGTGGCGCGCCGCGGTGTGACCGTCAACGCCGTCGCCCCCGGCTTCATCGCCACGGCGATGACCGAGGACATCCCTGACGCCGTGATGGAGGCCGTGCCGGCCAAGCGGCCCGGTACGCCCGAGGAGGTCGCCGCCGCCGTGCGCTTCCTCGCCTCCGACGACGCCGGTTACGTGACCGGCTCGACCCTGTACGTCGACGGCGGCATGAGCGCTTAGTCAAACGAACCCGATAGAGAGGAACCCACCAATGCCCGAGACCGTGACCCCCGAGGCCGTCGAGACGACCGTCCGCGACGCCCTCGTCCAGTTCGGCCCCGAGCCGGACGACATCAAGCTCGAGGCGACGTTCGAGGAGCTCGACGTCGACTCGCTCGACCTCGCCGAGCTGTCGCAGATCATCGAGGACGAGTACGGCGTCAAGCTCAAGGGCGAGGACGTCGGCAAGATCAAGACCGTCGGCGACGCCGTCGACCTCGTGGTTCAGCGAGCCGGATGACCCAGGTCGTCGTCACCGGCATCGGCGCCGTCACCCCGCTGGGTGTCGGCGCCCGCACCCTGCACGAGCGCTGGCTCGCCGGGCAGTCCGGGATCGAGGACGGCGAGGGCGTAGCCAGCGAGTACGAGCCCAAGGAGCACCTCTCGGTCAAGGAGGCGCGCCGCGCCGACCGCTTCACGCAGTTCGCCATGGTGGCGGGCGACGAGGCGCTGGCCGAGGCCGGCTGGTCCGACGAGCTGCCGTATGACCCGACCCGGATCGCCTGCATCATCGGCACCGGCATCGGCGGCATCGGCACGCTCGAGCACAACCACGACGTGCTGCGCGACTCGGGGCCGAAGAAGGTCTCGCCGCTCTCGGTGCCGCTCATGATGAGCAACGCCGCGCCGGGCGCGCTGTCGATGCGCTACGGCCTGCGCGGCCACAGCTACGGCATCGTCTCCGCCTGCGCGGCGGGGGCGCACGCGATCGGCAACTCCGCGAACCTGATCCAGTCGGGCATGGCCGACGCCGTCGTCACCGGCGGATCCGAGGCGGCGCTCACCCCGCTGTCCAAGGCCGCGTTCGCCGCGCTGGACGCGTTGTCCGAGCTCGGCATCTCGCGCCCCTTCGACGCCCGCCGCGACGGCTTCGTGATGGGCGAGGGTGCCGCGGTGCTCGTACTCGAGGACGCCGAGAAGGCGGAGGAGCGCGGCGCCACGATCCTCGCGACGATCAAGGGCTACGGCGCGTCGTCGGACGCCCACCACATCACCGCCCCGCAGGCCGAGGGCCGCGGTGCGGCGCAGGCGATCGCCCAGGCGCTCGAGACCGCCGGCATCACGCCGGAGGACGTCGACTACGTCAACGCCCACGGCACCTCGACGCCGCTCAACGACCGCGCCGAGACGAAGGCGATCAAGCTGGCGCTCGGCGATCACGCGAGCGAGGTCCCCGTGTCCTCGACCAAGTCGGCGATCGGCCACCTCCTGGGTGCCGCGGGCGCCGTCGAGGCCGTCGCCACCATCCTCGCCCTGCGCGACAAGATGGCCCCGCCCACGCTGGGCTGGGAGGAGCAGGAGGAGGGCATGGACCTCGACTACGTGCCGAACGAGGCCCGGCCCCTGAAGGTGAACGGGCGGCCGCCCGTCGCGATCTCGAACGCGTTCGGGTTCGGCGGCCACAACGCCGTGTTGTGCCTGGAGGCTCATGCGTAACGTCGCCCAGAAGGAGGAGCTTGCGACGACTGGCGGGCGAAACCCCTCCATCCCGGAGCCCTCGGAGCCGGCCGTCGACGACGGCCGGCTCACTCCGTTGCAGCGGCTCGAAGAGCTCTGCGACGACGGCTCGCTGACCCTCCTGCGCTCGGACGTCGTGTCCAAGCGCATGGGGGAGAAGGCGCGCGCGGGCGACGGCGTGATCGCCGGCGCCGGCCGCGTCGAGGGCCGGCCGGTGTTCTGCTACGCGCAGGACCCGTCGTACCTCGGCGGCTCGCTCGGCGAGGCGCACGCGGAGTCGATCATCCGCGTCCTGCGGCTGGCCGGGCGCGCGGGTGCGCCCGTCGTCGGCTTCATCGAGTCGGGCGGCGCGCGCATGCAGGAGGGCCTGGCCGCGCTCGGCGGCTACGGCCGCATCTTCCGCGAGCACGTGGCGCTGTCCGGCCGCATCCCGCAGATCTCGGTGATCTGCGGCGCGAGCGCCGGCGGCGGCTCCTACTCGCCCGCCCTCACCGATTTCGTCGTGATGACCGAGCGCGCGTCGATGTTCCTGACCGGCCCCGCCGTCGTGCGGGAGGTCATGGGCGAGGACGTCAGCGCCGCCGACCTCGGCGGGTACAAGGTCCACGAGCGCAACGGCGTCGCCCACTTCACGGCGCGCAACGACGAGGACGCGGCGATGCTCGTCCGCGACCTGCTCGACCACCTGCCGGCCAACTCGCGCGAGCGCCCGCCGCGCTGGCGCTCCTCGGAGCCCGGGCGGCTCGACCCCGCCGAGGCCGTGCCCGAGGACGAGCGCCGCGTCTACGACGTGCGCGACGTCGTGCACGGCATCGTCGACGGAGGGCGCATGCTCGAGTGGTCGCCGCGCTGGGCGCGCAACCTCGTCTGCGGCTTCGCCCGCCTCGAGGGCCGCGCGGTCGGCGTGGTCGCCAACCAGCCGCGCTACCTCGGCGGCGTGCTCGACGCCGACTCCGGCTCCAAGGGCGCGCGCTTCGTGCGCACCTGCAACGCGTTCGGGCTCCCGCTCGTCGTGCTCGTGGACACGCCCGGCTTCATGCCCGGCACGCGCCAGGAGAAAGGCGGCGTGATCCGCCACGGCGCCAAGCTCGTGCACGCGTTCGCCGAGGCCGACGTCCCGAAGGTCACCGTCGTGCTCCGCAAGGCGTTCGGCGGCGCGTTCATCGCCATGAACTCGCGCGACCTCGGCGCCGACTTCACGTTCGCCTGGCCGGGCGCCACGCTCGGCGTCATGGGCGCCAAGCAGGCCGTGGGCATCGTCAACCGGCGCGCCATCGCCGCCGCCGACGACCCCGAGATGGCGCGCGAGGACTTCGCCGCGCGCTACACGGAGGAGCACCTCAGCGCCGGCACCGCCGCCGCCGAGGGGTACGTCGACGAGGTCATCACCTCGCTCGACACCCGCCGCCGCCTGATCGAAGCCTTGACCACTCTCGACTCGGTGGCCGGACCGGCCGCCGGGATCCGGAACATCCCCCTGTGACGAAGACGAACCCGAAGCCCCCCGTCGTGCTCGACGCCGGCGGGCGGGTGATCCTCGACGATGGAAGGGTGCTGATCCCTCTCTGATGCTGCAAGACAAGAAACTGCTGATCACGGGCGTGATCACCAAGGACTCGATCGCCTGGGAGGTGGCGCGCCAGGCCCAGGAGGCCGGCGCGGAGGTCGTGCTGACCGGCTTCGGCCGGGCCAAGCGCATGACCGAGCGCGCGGCCGCGAAGCTGCCGCAGGAGGTCGACGTGCTCGACCTCGACGTCAACGACCCCGAGCAGCTGCAGGCCGTCGTGGACGACCTGCGTGAGCGCTGGGGCCGCGTCGACGGCGTGCTCCACGCGATCGCCCACGCACCGCCGGACGCCCTCGGCGGCAACTTCCTCGAGACCCCGCCGGAGAGCGCCACCCAGGCGTTCCAGACGAGCGCGTACTCGCTGAAGGCCCTGTCCGCGGCGCTGCTGCCGCTGATGGAGGAGGACGGCGGCGCGGTCGTCGGCATGGACTTCGACGCCTCGGTCGCCTGGCCGGTCTACGACTGGATGGGCGTCGCCAAGGCCGGCCTCGAGGCCGTCTCGCGCTACCTGGCGCGCGACCTCGGGCCGCGCGGCGTGCGGGTGAACCTGGTCAGCGCCGGCCCGCTCGGGACGCTCGCCGCCAACGGCATCCCCGGCTTCGACGACCTCGCCAAGGCGTGGGAGCAGCAGGCCCCGCTCGGCTGGGACACCGAGGACGCCGGCCCCGTCGCGGGCGCCGTGCTGTTCCTGCTCTCCGACGCCGCGCGCGCCATCACCGGCGAGATCCTGCACGTCGACGGCGGCTTCCACGCCATGGGCACCGCCCCCGTCCAGGAGCGCACCCCCGAGGAGGCGGTTGCG
The DNA here is from genome assembly GCA_963730115.1 of uncultured Solirubrobacteraceae bacterium. Classification (GTDB taxonomy): domain Bacteria; phylum Actinomycetota; class Thermoleophilia; order Solirubrobacterales; family Solirubrobacteraceae; genus DASQFQ01. The sequence continues at coordinate 181,433 of CAVSQM010000007.1, forward strand.
TGAAGCCGGCCGTCTTCCTGACGGGGGCGACCGGGTTCCTCGGCATGGAGGTGCTCGCCCGCCTGCTCGAGGCGGGCGACCGCGAGGTGCTCGCCCTCGTCCGGGCGAGCGACGACGCGGCGGCGGACGCCCGGCTCGACGGCGTGCTGGCCACGCTGTGGGACGACCCGGCGCCGCATCGCGAGCACGTGCGCGCCGTGCGCGGCGACGTCACGCAGCCCGGCATGGGGCTCGGCTCGCGCTGGCAGGAGCTGGCTGAGCAGGCGCACGCCGTGCTGCACTGCGCGGCGTCGATCTCGTTCGACCTGCCGCTGCCCGAGGCGCGCGCGATCAACGTCGACGGCACCTCGCGGGTGCTCGACTTCGCGCTCGAGGCGCAGGGGCGCGGCGGGCTCGAGCGCTTCCTGCACGTCTCCACCGCCTACGTCTCCGGTCGTCACGAGGGCGCGTTCCGCGAGCGCCAGCTCGACACCGGCCAGTCGTTCCGCAACACCTACGAGCAGACGAAGGCCGACGCCGAGCAGATCGTGGCGATGGCCCGCGAGCTCGGGCCTGCGATCGCGCGGCCGAGCATCGTGATGGGCGAGAGCGACTCCGGCTGGACGCCCGCCTTCAACGTCCTCTACTGGCCGCTGCAGGCGTTCTCGCGCGGGCTCTTCAAGGAGCTGCCGGCGCTGCCCACCGGGCGCGTCGACACCGTGCCCGTCGACTACGTCGCCGACGCGCTCGTGCACCTGCTCGACCGCCGCGAGGCCGGCGTGTTCAACCTCGTGGCCGGTCGCAACGCATCGACGGTCGACGAGCTCACGGCGCTGGCGGCGGAGTACTTCGACAAGCCGCGGCCGCCGTTCATCGACCCGATCGATCCTGACGCGGACGACGACCACGACTCGGTCTACGTGCCCTACTTCGACATGCGCGTGGTGTTCGACGACGCACGCGCGCGGGCTGTGCTGGCGCCCGCGGGCATCGAGGCGCCGCCCGTCCGCGAGTACTTCGCGCGGCTCATGGAGTACGCCGTGGCGGTGCGCTGGGGCAAGCAGAAGATGACGCGCGAGGCCGCTCGGAGCCGACGCGCGGAGCCGGCTCCGACGTAGCCCGCGTCAGACCGCGCAAGTTCTTTCCCGCGGCCTCGTTCCAAACGCCACGAGCTTGGGTAACACCTCAGGCGGAACGCGGTACGGATCAAGGATGGATCAGGGATGAATCGCGGTGTGGTCGTGGCGTTGGGATTGGCGCTCGTCGTCGCAGAGTCGGCCGTGGCACAGGTCGGGCCGGTGCCCACGCCGCAGCTGCCGAAGCCGCCCGAGCTGCCGGTCCCGCTCCCGGAGGTGCCGTCCGTGCCGGTGCCGTCCGTGCCGGTGCCGCGTGCCGGTTCCGGTTCCGTCCGTGCCGGCTCCGCCCGCCGCCAACCGGCTGCCCGTGCCGGCGCCCCAGGTGCCCGCGGTGCGCGTCCCGCTGCCGACGGCACCCCAGTCTTCTTCCGGCGGCTCGGCCGCCGAGAGCGTGAGCCGGGCGGCCCCCTCGGGGAGTGGGGGCCGCTCGGGTCCGACAACCGCCGCGCGTGGGGGACGCGCGGCGGAGCCTTCGGGCAGGGCCGGAGCCGGTGCCGCGGGCGTGCGGTCGCCGGGCAGGCGGGCACGGGGCAGCGGCGCAGGCGCGGCGGCGGGTGCCGCGCAGGCGCGCGACCGCGAGGCGCCGCGCGTGCGACGGCGGGAGCGGCGCCGTCAGCAGCGCCTGCGCCGGACGGTCGGCCGCTACCGCACCTGCCTCGACGGCCTGCCGGCGCTCGAGCGCAGGGTCATCGTCCTGCGGACGGGCCTCGGCGCCGGTGACCCGCGCACGCGCGCGGGCGTTGGCCGCAGGCTCGACATCAGCGCGCGGCGGGTGGGCCGGCTCGAGCGCCGCGCGCTGCGGCGGCTGCGCGGGGGCTGCGGCGGCGGCAGTGGCACGGAGGAAGCCGCGCCGAGTCTGGGCGCGGGCACGACCACGGGGCTCGGCTTCTCGCGCGCGCTGATGGTGGCCGCGACCTTCGGCAGCGGCGTGCCGGCGATCCCCGGCGCACAGCCGGAGCGCGACCAGGTCCAGGTCATGGGCGAGCAGCAGTCCTCGTCGGACGCCGGCTTGGGTGGCGCGGCGCCGAAGCTCGCCCCGCCCGCCGTGGCCGAGCTGCCGACCGCGGTCGTGGGCCGCGGCCCTGACGGCGGGGGCACAGACGTGACGCTGCCGCTGCTGATCCTCGTCGGCCTGCTCGCCGTGGCCCTCGGCGTGCGCTCGATGCATCAGGACCAACCGCGCTAGACTGACCGTTCGACCTCGCACCGGTGCGGGGTTTTCTTTCGCCCGGTGCCCTTAGAAGACGACCTCGGAGCGCCTCATGGCCCGTGGAGACGTCCGGATCGCAGTCACCCTCGCGTGCGAGGAGTGCAAGCGCCGGAACTACCAGACGAACAAGTCCAAGCGGAACAACCCGGACCGCATCAGCCTGCAGAAGTACTGCCGTTGGTGCCGGCGGCACACCGGCCACCGCGAGACCCGCTAGGGAGGCTTCGCGATGGCCCGAGACCGACAGCGCGCCAAGCAGCGCCGCAGGCGTCAGGGTGGCTCCACCCCGCGCGGCGGCCGCTCCTCGGCGAACGCTCGTGACATCGGGCTCGACGACGCCACCGCCGACGACGCCGGCCTGGGCGACCGCCCGTCGACGCCGCCCAACCCGCTGGAGCACTCGTCGGCGGACGTCGAGGAGGCCAAGCTCGCCGAGGCGGGCGCGGTCCCGCCCGACGTCGGCGACGGCGACCCCGACGAGTACGCCGAGGTCGAAGAGGGCGAGCTGGCCGAGGGCGTCTACGAGGACGAGCTCCACGACGACGACTTCGAGCGCGCGCCCGACGAGGCGGAGGGCGACGCCATCTCTCCCAGCGCCGCCGCCGCACATCCCGAGCTCACCCACGAGCGCGCGCCGCGCAAGCAGCGCGGCCGGGTCCTCACCTTCCTGGGGCACTGCGTCGACGAGCTCCGCCGCGTCCAGTGGCCGAACCGCCGCCAGGTCGGACAGGCCACGGCCGTCGTCCTCGGCTTCGTCGTCCTCGCCGGGGGTTACCTCGGCCTGCTGGACGCGCTCTGGAAGCCGATCATCGACCGCATCCTCTAGCTCCCGAATCCCAAGGAATCCATGTTTCGCTGGTACGTCATCAACACCTACTCAGGGCACGAGAACAAGGTCAAGCAGAACCTCGAGCACCGCGTCTCGTCGCTCGGCCAGACCCGCGCCGTGCGCCAGGTCGTCGTGCCGACCGAGACCGTGCAGGAGATGAAGGACAACCAGAAGGTCTCCGTCGAGAAGCGGACCATGCCCGGCTACGTGCTGGTGAACATGGACCTCAACGAGGACTCGTGGCAGGTCGTCAAGGGCACGCCCGGGGTCACCGGCTTCGTCGGCGCCTCGAACGAGCCGATCCCGCTGACCCAGGCCGAGGTCGACCGGCTGCTGCACCGCGAGGTCGCGGTCCGCGCGCCGAGCCGCGCCCAGTTCAACATCGGCGAGTCGGTCAAGGTCATCTCCGGCCCGCTGTCGGACTTCTCGGGCGAGATCTCCGAGATCAACGAGGACGCGGGCAAGCTCAAGGTGCTGGTATCTATCTTCGGGCGGGAAACGCCCGTCGAGGTCGGCTACGACCAGGTGAAGAAGATCTAGATGGCGAAAGAAAATTCTGACCACGATCAAGCTGCAGGCCCCTGGCGGCCAGGCGTCCCCGGCTCCGCCGGTGGGCCCGGCGCTGGGCCAGCACGGCATCAACATCATGGAGTTCGTCAAGGCGTTCAACGCCCAGACGCAGCAGGACTCCGGCACCACGATCCCGGTCGTGATCACGGTCTTCGAGGACCGCTCGTTCACGTTCGTGACCAAGACGCCGCCCGCCGCGGTCCTGATCCGCCAGGCGATCGGCATCGAGAAGGGCTCGGGCGAGCCGAACCGCACCAAGGTCGGCACGATCACCGACGCGCAGGTGCGCCAGATCGCCGAGAAGAAGCTTCCGGACCTGAACGCGCACGACGTCGACCAGGCGGCGAAGATCATCGCCGGCACGGCGCGCTCGATGGGTGTGGAGGTGGTGGCGTAATGGCCAAGCACGGCAAGCGCTACCTCGAGGCCCGCGCGAAGATCGACCGCGAGAAGCTCTACGCGCCCGGCGAGGCGGTGCGGCTGCTCAAGGAGACGAAGGGCACCAAGTACGACGAGTCCGTCGAGGTGCACGTCCGCACCGGCCTCAACGTCCGCCACGCGGACGAGCAGCTGCGCGGCACGATCGCGCTCCCGCACGGGCTGGGCAAGTCGGTGACGATCGCCGTGTTCGCCAAGGGCGACAAGGCGCGCGAGGCCGAGGAGGCCGGCGCCGACTTCGTCGGGGCGGAGGATCTCGCCTCCCGCGTGCAGGACGAGGGCTTCACCGACTTCGACGTCGCGATCGCGACCCCGGACATGATGCCGGTGGTCGGCCGCCTCGGGCGCATCCTCGGCCCGCAGGGCAAGATGCCGAACCCGAAGGTCGGCACGGTCACGATGGACGTCGCCAAGGCCGTCGAGGAGTCCAAGTCCGGCAAGGTCGAGTACCGCACCGACCGCACCGCGATCGTGCACATGGTCGTGGGCAAGACCTCGTTCGACGACGAGCAGCTGCTGGGCAACTACCAGGCGATCCTCGAGGAGCTGATCCGGGCGAAGCCGTCGGCCGCCAAGGGCCGCTACATCCGCTCGATCGTCATCGCCACGTCGATGGGCCCCGGCATCAAGGTCGACCCGTCGAAGACCAAGGATCTGATCGACGCTGACCAGGAGGCTGCTGCGGCCGCGTAAGCGCGCACAGCCTTCCCCCAGAGACCCCCGGCAGCCAGTAAGTCCGGGCTAGGAGGAAGTGGATGGACCGAACGCAGAAGGCTGCGGTCATCGAAGAGGTGGCCCAGCAGATCCAGGAGGCGGAGGCGATCTACGCGGTCGACTACCGCGGCGCCTCGGTGCCGCAGGCCGCCGAGCTCCGCGCGCGCCTACGTGACGCGGACGCCACCTTCCGGGTCGTCAAGAACACCCTGACCGAGCGCGCCGCCGACCAGGCGGGCGCCGCGGACCTGAAGCCCTACCTCGAGGGCCCGACCGCCCTGACGTTCGTGCGCGGCGACGCCGCCGCGGCCGCCAAGGCGCTCGCGGACTTCCGCCGTACGTCCGGCCTGCTCGAGTTCAAGGGCGGCTGGATGAACGGCGAGGCGCTGTCGCCCGACCAGATGGACGCGATCGCGCGCCTGCCCACCCGCGAGGTGCTCTACGGGCGCCTGGTCGGCATGGTCGCGTCGCCGCTCACCGGGCTGGCGAGCGCGCTCAACGGTCTCATCGGCGGCCTCGCGCGGCAGCTGTCGCAGATCGCCGAGCAGGGCCTCGTGGGCGGAGACGCCCCCGCGCCCGCGGCCGAAGCGGCTCCGGCCGAGGAGGCTCCGGCCGAGGACGCCCGGCCGCCGAGGCGGCCACCGATGACGCCCCTGCGGGCGACGACTCTCCGCCCGCCGAGGGCGACACCGATTCCAAGACTGAAAGCGAGAAGGAGTAACCATGGCCAGCAGCACCCAGGAGTGGATCGACGAGCTGAAGCGATCTCGGTGCTCGAGCTCTCCGAGCGCATCAAGGCGCTCGAGGAGGAGTTCGGCGTGTCCGCGACGGCTGTCGCGGCGGCCGCCCCCGCCGGCGCTGGCGGCGGCGGCGGTGACGGCGACGGCGGCGCTGCCGAGGAGCAGACGGCGTTCGACGTCATCCTCACCGGCGCCGGCGACAAGAAGATCCAGGTCATCAAGGTCGTCCGCGCGGCGACCGGCCTCGGCCTCAAGGAGGCGAAGGCCCTCGTCGACGAGGCCCCCGGCCCCATCAGGGAGGGCCTCGAGAAGGAGGAGGCCGACAAGCTCAAGTCCGACCTCGAGGAGGCGCGGAGCGTCGGTGGAGGTCAAGTAGCTCGGTCGCCGAAGGCATTGGCGTAACGGGGCCGGCCTCAGCGGCGCCGCCAACGGGCGGCGCCCTCGGGCCGACCGCCAGGCAGGTGAATCCTGATCTGGCTCCCGCACGGATCGCGGCCGCGGCGCCCTGATCCTCTGGCGCTCCGACGACCGCGCTCGCGAACGCCTCTCCGACGAGCGCACCTTCACCCGCGTCGCGGAGGTCAAGCGGGTGACCGAGGTCCGCAGCAAGCCGAACGCCGACTCGCGCGCGATCACGCTGCTGCACCGCCGGACCGAGGACCGCTGGCCCGAGGTCTACCTCCTGCGGCGCTCGCGCGAGCGGGTGAAGGGCCACCGCTGGGTCAAGCGCCGCCTACCTGGCCGCCCAACGGGCGCTCGGCTGGGCCACCGCCGACGCGCGGCGCAAGCCCATGCTCACCCGCAAGGCGTCGGCTCGAGCTCCGCCTGCGGGTCCGGCGCTCCGCGCGGCAAGGTGCTGGCCGCGCCGGCCTCGCGCATCGCGTCGAGCTGATCCGCAACCCGGACTCCTCGTACAACTGGTGGCTCAAGAAGCAGGTCGTCGCCCGCACCGACGCGGCCGGCAACACGGAGCCGCTCTACGACCTGGTCTACCTCGACGGCGCGCACGCCTGGGACATCGACGGGCTCGCCGTGATCCTCGTCGAGAAGCTGCTCAGGCCCGAGGGCTGGCTGGTGCTCGACGACCTGGATTGGACCTACGCCACGTCGCCGACGCTGGCCGCCTCCCCGCCGCCCGAGCTCTCCCGAGGAGCAGCTCCGGGAGTCGCACATGCGGGCGGTGTTCGAGGTGCTGCTGCAGGCGCACCCCGCGTTCACGGAGTTCCGCGACGACGGCGACTGGGGCTGGGCCAAGAAGGCGCCCGGCGCACCGCGGCGGCTGACGCTGCAGACCGCGACGGCGGCCCGCCGGCGGCGCCTCGCGCGCGCCCTCTGGGTCCGCCTCCGGGCCCTGCGGCGCCGGCTGTCCTTGACCTCCCTCTACACTTCCTCCCCGAGTCGGCCAATAGTCGTAGCCGTCCGCCATCGTGCAGGTCCGCCACATACGGGCCGCACAGGACGGGGTCCGTGAGAGCCGAACGCCCCTCACAGGGGTCCGCATGCCCCTGTGCTATCTTGGCTGGTCGCGCTTTGATGCCTTCTCGGCAACACCCGCGCCCCTCGCTCTGCCGTCCTCCGAGTCCCCTGAGGAGTCGCCGTCTTGGCTGCTGTTGACGCTCCCCGCACGCGCCGGAATTTCGCGCGTCTTGACAAGGTCCTTGATGTCCCCAACCTGATCGACATCCAGAAGAAGTCCTTCTCCTGGCTCGTCGACACGGAGAAGGGGGGTCTCCGCGAGACGATCGACGACATCTCCCCGATCGAGGACTACACCGGCAACCTCGCCGTGCAGTTCGGCGAGTTCGCGTTCGACGAGCCGGTGGCGTCACTGGAGGAGTGTCGCGAGAAGGACCTCACCTACGCCCGGCCGCTGACCGTCACGGTCGGCTTCATCAACCGCGAGACCGGCGAGATCCGCGAGCAGTCCGTCTTCATGGGCGACTTCCCGTGGATGACCGACCGCGGCACCTTCATCATCAACGGCACCGAGCGCGTCGTCGTCACCCAGCTCGTCCGCTCCCCGGGCGCCTACCTGATGGAGCCGAAGGACCCGGAGAAGCAGGTCTTCGTCGGCAACCTGATGCCGGCCCGCGGCTCGTGGCTCGAGCTCGAGATCGACAAGAAGGGCAAGGTCTTCGTCCGCATCGACCGCAAGCGCAAGCTGCCGGTCACCGTGCTGCTGCGCGCGATGGGCTACGCGACCGACGAAGAGATCCTCAAGCTCTTCGACAACTCGCTCTACATCCGCAACACGCTCGACGCCGACACCGAGGTCACGCGCACCGAGGAGGGTTCGCTGGTCGAGCTGTTCAAGAAGCAGCGCCCGGGTGAGCCGCCCAGCGTCGACAACGCGAAGTCGCTGCTCAACCAGCTCTTCTTCGACCCCAAGCGCTACGACCTCACCCGCGTCGGCCGCTACAAGCTGAACTCGCGGCTGAACCTCGACATCGACCTCGACACGCGCGTGCTCACGCATGAGGACATCATCGCCCTCGTCCGCGAGCTGGTCGAGCAGCCCAAGCGCCTCGGCATGCCCGAGGACGGCTCGGAGGAGATCAAGGACTACGCCGCGGAGGCGCTCAGCCGTCCCCGTGAGCCCGTGGCCGACTTCCTCGACGAGTACGAGCACTTCGGCAACCGCCGCCTGCGGACCGTCGGCGAGCTCATCCAGGAGGCCTTCCGCATCGGCCTCTACCGGATGGAGCGCGTCGTGCGCGAGCGCCTCACCACCGAGGACGCCGACACGATCACGCCGCAGACGATCATCAACATCCGCCCGGTCGTGGCGGCCCTCAAGGAGTTCTTCGGGTCCTCGCAGCTCTCGCAGTTCATGGACCAGACGAACTCGCTGTCGGGCCTCACGCACCGGCGCCGCCTCAGCGCCCTCGGCGCCGGCGGCCTCACGCGCGAGCGCGCGCCGATCGAGGTGCGCGACGTGCACCCGACGCACTACGGCCGCATGTGCCCGATCGAGACCCCTGAGGGCCCGAACATCGGCCTCATCGGCTCGCTGTCGAGCTACGCACAGGTCTCGGAGCACGGCTTCGTGACCACGCCGTACCGCAAGGTCGTGAAGGGCAAGGTGACCGACGAGATCGTCCACCTCGACGCGACCGAGGAGCAGGAGCGCACGATCGCGCAGGCCAACGAGCCGCTGGACAAGAGCGGCAAGCTCGAGGCCGAGCACATCCTCTGCCGCACCCAGGCCGGGCACTACGAGTACTTCGCGCCCGACGACGTCGACCTGATGGACGTCTCGCCGGAGCAGATCTGGTCCGTCGCGACGGCC
>CAVSQM010000008.1:0-253419 GCA_963730115.1 uncultured Solirubrobacteraceae bacterium
TTCGACTCTTGCGCGGCAGATCGAATGGCCGCGGCGCCGGCTACGAGGAGGACAGCAAGGAGCGCGAGCCACCACCGCTCGCGGACCACCGCGATGACCTGCGCGAGTTGCGGACGCTGCGACCCAGCCATGGGGTCGGCGTATCCGCGCTCAACGAAGGTGGCAGGACGGTCCACTACGGGCTCCCCCAGGCATGTCGTTCACCCACCGGCGAACGATCTCGCTGCGCCGCATGGTACCGCAGCCCCATTGCCGAACAGACGGCGAGGGCAAGCCAGAACGTAGCGACGCTGGGACCTCCCGGTCGCAGGAGGAAGCTTTCCGCCTGAGCGTTCACGAGCCCCGCGAGCAGGATCGCCACGAAGCAGATGACGCATAGCCGCAGTCGCGGATCCTGACCTTGCGGTTGGTTATTTCGAAGCCGGACCAGCACCACGACGACGCTCACAAGGAAGGCGAGCAGACCAACAAGACCTGTCTCTAGAGCGAGGTCCAGCAAGATGTTGCCGGAGTACGAACCCGTGAAGCCCGGGATCAACGCTCGGATGTCGTCGAAGAACTGCTCCTCGCTGCCATAGCCGTGGCCGAAGACGGTTGCTCTTTGACCTGCTCGATCACGAGCGGAATCGCCAGTGCTCGGCCCCCGGCCTCTTGGACGGTGTCAAGTCGAAACGTCTGCGACGCGCCACTCACGATCCCAGAGGCGAAGAACAGTACGGCGGCGCAGGTGAGCAGGACGCCGAGCGTTAGACGTAGCGCCGTGCGTGTCCGCGTATAGGCGATTGCGAGCACGGTCACCGCCATCAACGTGCTGGCGAGGCCTCCGCGAGACAGCGACAGCACACCTGGAGTGCGACCACCGGAGCCGTGGCGTAGAAGACGAGTCGCCCCCACGATCCCCGGCCCGCCAGGACCGCCGCCGTTACCAGCGTGGGGGTCGCGGCGAGCCCGAGCAAGCCCAAGGTGTTCGGATTTAGCAGCGCGCCTTGGAATCGGGGCCCGTCTCCGGTCAGCAGGAACGCTGGCTGGCTCACGAGCGCAATCAGCAGCAAATTGCCCCAGGTGATCGCCGTGTATGCCCATGCGAGCGCAAACAGCAGTCGCTCCAGCGCACGCACCGATCGCGTCGAGTCCCAGGCCAGCATGTGGGTACCGAAAAGCAACGCGGCGAACGGCAGCGCGAGCAGCTTCTCGCTCGGGCTCGGGTCCGCAAGGAGAATCGAGAATGCGATCACAACGAGAAAGGCCGAAACCGGGAGCAGAAGTCGCGTCAGCGGGACCGACTGATTCTGAAGCGTGCGAACACCCTGGAAAACGAGGAGAGCGAGGAGCGCCGCTCGCGCGGGGCCCGCGAACTGCGCTGGCGCGACCCCAACCCCGCGGAACGGCGCATCCACAGACGCCAGGAACCAGACCACCGTGAGCGTCGCCATGGTCGCGGCGGGACGCGGCAGCAACACGAGCAACGCAAGCGCGGCGATAGCCAGCAGCGCGACCAGTTCGGGTCCTAGCAGGAGCGTTGTCAACGCGGCCGCCGCGAGGACGCCCGCGCTCGCTCGCTGAGGGTTCAGGTGACCGAGGCTCGGTCGAAAGGAAATGACGGAGGCTGTCACGTTGGTTCGGCGGCCACGTCACGATCCCGCACCGCCGCCGCAAGCGCGAGGCTCCAGAGTAGAGCGCCCGCTGGAAGGGCAACGGCGGGTCCGAGTGCGAGCCCGGCCAAGATCACAGCGCCGGTCGCGACGACGCCTGCAAGTAGTCGCCCGAGCGGATACGCCGTTATGTCGCGCGCGGGCGACCGCCGTCGCATGAGGGCGAAGAACCCGACGTATGCGACGAGGGTTGCGACGGCGGCTCCCTCGAGTCCCCACACCAACACCAGAACCGTCGTGATGGGAAAGTGCGAGCGCTGTCGCGTATCCGAATGTCCGGGCGAGGCCGCCAGACGCAAGTACGAGGTTGAATCCGATTGCGTCCAGGCTCCCCAGCCGGTAGGCGACAAGCCCCGCTGCCACTAGCGCCGGAACCGCGTTGGGGACGCGGTACCCGCCGCCGCTCACCGTTTCGACGATCCACCCACCCGCTAGCGCGAAAGCAACGACGACAGGAGCGGACATCAACAGGACCGCGTCGCCCGAGCGGCGGATCAGCCTCCTCGCGCGCAGCCGTTCGTTGTGTTCGTACGCCTCGAGCACCGAGGTGAAGACAACAGACCGCAGCAGCTGAGCCGGAAGGGACACCACGCCCTCGGCAATGAGGTAGGCCGCCGCATACACGCCCGCGACGGCCTCACCTTCGATGCCAGCGAGAATCGTCCGATCGAAGCTGGCAAGTGCGACGAATGACAGAGAGACAGCAATCAATGGGCCGCCGTAGCGGAGTGCGGGGCGCCACAAACCCCGGTCCGCGAGCGGCCCTGAGGGCCGCACGACCGGGCCAGCGAGCACCGTCGCCAGGATCGCGCAGACAACCGCGTAGCCGGCGAGACTCCCAGCCGCGGTGCCGATCAGAAGCGCTCCGGCCACAACGCCTGCCGCCTTAACCAAGCTGTGCGTCACCTGCCCGACCGACATAGCCAGTGCGCGTTCCTGCACGTACCTCACCGCAAGCAAGTACTGCACCAGAGTGAACGCCGCCGTCGCAACGGCCGTGGCCGCGAGCGCCGGTCCCCATGCGCCGAGGTCGGCGGTCAACTCGCCGATAGCGAGCACGATGAGCGTGGCCATCATCACTCCACCTGCGAGCAGCGTCGTCAAGCCGAGCAGTGCCTTACTGAGCCGTCGTCTCGCAGTCAGGCCCTCTGTCATCGCGTAAAAGCGATTGAGCGAGCCGGTCGTCGGATCTGCCGCGAGGGACAACAGACAGCCGTGAATGCTCAAGCAGACGGCGTAGATACCGAACTCTCGCGGCCCGAGCGCGCGGGTCAGTGCGGGCACCACCGCAAGTCCGAGCAGCGCGGGCAGAACGTACGCTGGCAGGTACGTGACCGCCCGCTTCCGGATGCTGCCGACGCGGCTGGACTCGTGCATCTCGAGGCCGTTGTCGCGGAGCCTGTCGCCTGCAGCCTCCGGGGGCTATGGATGCTCCCCGGTCCGCAGCCTCCGGCGGATTCATGGGTTCAGGTTACGGCGCGACCGGCGAGATTCTTGGATTCGCGGGCCTCACGCACGCTCGATTGCGCGCGACCGTACAGCTCGTAAACGCGATTCGCCACCTTGGCTTGCGCATATTCGCTCTCGGCCTTCTGTCGCGCCTGCCTGCCAAGCTGCCGGCGCATGGTGGCGTTCTGCCCAAGCCGGATAAGGGCGGACACGAGCGCGCGTTCGTCACCTGACCTGACGATCAGGCCATCGACTCCGTCGTCCACGATGCCGGCTCCCATACCGGCGCCAGTGGCGATTACCGCGAGACCGTGCGCCTGGCCCTCGAGGACCGGCTGCCCTACCTCTCGGTCCCCGGCTCGGGGCACAGACGACATCGAAAGCGCTGCGTAGACGGACGCCACGTCCTGCTGGAAGTCGAAGACGTGGACCGCGTCGCGAAGCCCGAGACGGTCGACCTGCTGCTCGAGATCGCGCTCGGTGTCCTCGAGGCGCGCAAGGCGAGCGATCATGCGGCCCCGCGCGCTCCTAAACCATGCACTGGGACGAACCGGGCCGCCGATGAAGACGAGCTCGAGATGATCCCCGCCCGCGAGCCAGCGCGACGGCTTCGAGGAGATCCCGCCAACCTTTCTTCTCGTAGAGCTTGCTCAACATGCCCACCGCCACGGAGTCAGTGCGCAAGCCGAGCGCGCCTCTGATCCTCTCCCGATTCTCTGAACCAATCGCTGGCAACGCCACGGGATTCGCCACCACACGCATGTTCGGCGGGCGACCGTAGGTCGCCGCCACGTCCTCGTTGATTGCGATGGAGACAGCAGCCCGCTCAGCTACAGCCCACCGAACTAGCCGCGTATCGAGCAAATCGTCGCTTGGAAGCGCCGCACGGACGTGCCACACCAGAGGCACGCCGTGGCGCCCGAGCATGGCGGCAGCGGGCAGCAACGAGAGCTCGTTGAGATGAGCCACCTCAGGCTGAAATGCCTTGAGCACGCGGTGAAGCGAGACCACGTGGGGGCGGGACTCGCGCAGCGTCGCGTAGCAGCAGCGGGGCCCGCCGATCCGCGATAGGTCCCGGTCCAGCTGTGATTGAAGCCTGCAACCGGCGCTTCGACCACTTGGGCGCCGACGTCACGGAACATGGCCGCCGCGGGGCCAGGTGGGCAAAGCACGACCGGATCGATTCGATCCCCGAGCCCATCAATGAGCAGCGCGAGGCTAGTCGGGGCACCGCCACCCTCTGGGCGATGGTGCACGTCGAGCACACGCATCGGTTATCGCGCGGACTTGCGCGCGCGGATCAAAGAGGAAGAGGCCGTGGTCGCGGAAGCGTCGCTTGATCAGCCACCGGGGCCAGACGCGGCGCGCGGCGTCGAGCGCGGCGCCGCGGTGGCGCTGTCCCACCGGGAGGCACAAATCAGCGTGGGCGAGCTGGATCCGCATCTGGTCGATCTCGAAGTCGCGGAACAGATCCGAGCCTCGTCGACCGAGTACGCCCGCGTGCCCGGGCTCTCGAGGTGCCGCGCGTACATCTCAGTCCAGCGACGTCCGCGGTCGGCCCTTCGCAAGCGCGTATCGCAGCCACAGCATGTAGCCAACGAACGACTGCCGGTGATAGATCATCACCTTCGCCACTCCGCCGGGCTTGAGCACGCGGTGATACCTCATGGATCGCAGCCCCGGTGTCGCCCGCGATGTGGTGGAGAACGCCCCACGAGTAGACGAGATCGAAGCTGTCGTCAGGGAAGGCGAGGCGGTCGGCGCTCCCCGTTCGCAGGTCTGAGGTGAGCCCGCGCAGTTCGAGACGCCTGCGCACGTGCTCTACCGCACGCTCGGTGACGTCGATGCCCGACAGCTCCGCGCCCGGCCACCGCGAAGCGCTCGTGGTCGGCGCCGATGCCGACACCGATCTCCAGCACGCGGCGATCGCGGTAGCGGTCGAACTCGGCGAAGGCCGGGATGAACGGCTCGAGGCGGTACCGCTCCGTCGCTCTGTCGTTGGTAGTCCGCCGGATCCGACTCCGCGAGGTACAGATCCTCCCCGCACGACGCGGCCTCCCAGAAGTTCTTGACGGCTTGTGACGTCTCGCTGGTGCTCATGCGGCCTCGCCTGGCGACAGCGTAGCCGCCAGAGCCAACGCGCCATCATGCTGCGCATGTGCGGCATCGTCGGCGTCTTCGCACGCGACGGGCGCCCGTCGACGTCGGACCGGATCGTCGCCATGCGCGACACGATGCGCCACCGCGGCCCGGACGACGAGGGCCTCTGGCGCGCCGAGGACGGCGACGTCGGTGCTCGGCCACCGCCGGCTGGCGATCGTCGACCTCAGCCCGGCCGGCCGCGCGCCCGATGGGCAACGAGGACGGCACGGTCCAGGTCACCTTCAACGGCGAGATCTACAACCACGCCGAGCTGCGCGCCGAGCTCGAGCGGCGCGGCCACGTCTTCCGCTCGCGCTGCGACACCGAGGTGCTGGTCCACCTGTACGAGGAGTACGGCGCCGGACATGGTCGACCGCCTGATCGGGCATGTTCGCGTTCGCGATCTGGGACGAGCGCGCGCGAGCAGCTGCTTCTCGCGCGCGACCGCCTCGGGATCAAGCCGCTCTACTGGGTCGACGACGGCCGCGCGCTTCGCCTTCGCGTCGGAGATCAAGGCGCTGCTGCCGCTGCTCCCGCGCCGCGAGATCGACCCGGTCGCGCTCTCGCACTACCTGACGTTCGTCGCGGTGCCGCCGCCGCGCACGCTGTTCGCCGGCGTGTCGAAGCTCGCGCCCGGCGACGCACGATGGTCGTCGACGCGCGACGGCCCGCGGCCGCCGCGCCGCTACTGGGATCCGCTCGCGCAACCGGGCGCGACTTCGACGGCGACGATCGAGCGACTGGGAGGCCGAGCTGCGCTTCCGGCTCGAGCGCTCGATCGACCGCCGGATGATGAGCGACGTGCCCGTCGGCGTGTTCCTCTCCGGCGGCGTCGACTCGTCGACGAACGTCGCGCTGATGAGCCGGCTCGTCGACCGACCCGGTCAACACGTTCTCGATCGGCTTCGACGACGCGGAGCGGCTACAACGAGTTCGACTGGGCGCGCCGCGTCGCCGAGCAGCTTCGGCACCAACCACCACGAGGTCGACGATCGACGCCGACGACCTGTGGGGCTTCCTGCCCGACCTCGTGCTACCACCAGGACGAGCCGATCGCCGACCCGGTCTGCGTGCCGCTGTACTTCGTCGCCAAGCTGGCGAAGGAGCAACGGCGTGACCGTCGTGCACGTCGGCGAGGGCGCCGACGAGCTGTTCGCCGGCTACCCGACCTACGTGCAGGCGCACCGCGATCGCGCACGACGCACTGGCCGCGCGCTGCGCGCGCTGCCGCGGCCCGCTGCGCACGCGCGCTCGCGGCCGCCGGCGCGGCCGCTGCTGCGCGCGTCAGCCCGGCCGCGAGATCCACGTCGAGGCGCTGCGGCGCGCGGCGCAGCCCGACGGGCACCTGTGGTGGGGCGGCGCGGTCGCGTTCTACGAGCAGGGCCTCGACCGCGTCACGACCGCCGACGCTCCGCGGCGCAGCTCGACGGCGAGCGCGCCGCGCGACGTCGTCGCCGGCATCGCCGCCGACGCCGACGCGCTACGGCGCCCGCGACGAGCTCGACCGGCTGATCTACCAGGACCTGCGGCTGCGGCTGCCCGAGCTGCTGCTGATGCGCGTCGACAAGCTGACGATGGCCAACGCGGTCGAGGCGCGCGTGCCGTTCCTCGACCACGAGCTCGTCGAGCTCGCGATGGCGATGCCCGCGCGAGGAGAAGATCCGCGACGGCGTCGGCAAGCACGTGCTCAAGCGCGCGGTCGCCGACCTGCTGCCGCACGACCTGATCTGGCGGCCCAAGCAGGGCTTCGGCACGCCGGTCTCGCAGTGGTTCCGCGGCGAGCTCGGCGACGCAGCTCGAGCGGCGGCTCGAGCTCGGCGCGATCAACGAGCTCGGCGTGCTCGACCGCGACGCGGTCGGCGAGCTCGCTCGACCTGCACCGCGTCGGGCCGCGCCGAGCGCTCGTTCCAGCTCTGGAACCTGCTCAACCTCGGCGCGTGGTTCGACCACTGGATCGCCGGCGAGGAGCCGGTCGGCGTCGCCTAGCGCCTGGCCGCGGCAGCCTCGATCAGGACCCGCTCCAGGCGCTCGAGCTGACGTCAGCGAAGGTTCGCGCTCGCGAACCGCCGGCCGGCCTCGCTGAGGCGTCCCGGCCGTGTTCCGGGTCGGCGCGCAGTGCGCGGACCGCCGCCGCGAGCGCCGCGGGATCGCCCGCGGGCACCGGGCATCGCCGCGCGTCCGCTGCTCGACGAGCCGCTGCGGCTCACCGTTCGCGGCCACGAGCACCGGACGGCCGAGCGCGCAGAAGTCGAACAGCTTCGAGGGAACGAAGGACTCGAGCACCGGGTCCGGCCGACAGCGAGACGAGCAGCGCGTCGGAGGCGCGCAGGACCGCGGCCGCCTGCTCCGCGGCACCTGGTCGCGGAACTCGACGTGCCCGGCGGCCACGCGCGCCGCGCGCTGCTCGAGCGCCGGGCTTCGCGGCGCCGTCGCCGAGCAGCGACCAGCTTGTACTCCGGGCCGAGCAGGCCGGCCGCGTCGATCGCGGCTCCAAGCCCCTGCGCGAGCCCGATGTTGCCCGCGAACGTCCAGACGAACCGGTCGTCCGGCAGCCCGAGCCGCCGCGCGGTCGGGCTCAGTCGCGCCGGCGTCGAGCCAGAACTCGGTCGTCCCGTTCGGGACGAGCTCGACCTTCTCGCCGCTCCCGAGCTTGCCGGCGATGTGCTCCACGAACGGCCGCGTGACGGTCGTGATCGCGGCCGCGTCGCGATAGAGGAAGCGCTCGAGACGCTCGGCGAGCGCGCACCGCGCGCTCGCTGCCCAGCTCGCCGACCGCGACCGCCGCCTCCGGCCACAGGTCGCGGACGTCGAGCACCCACGGCACGCGGTGACGGTGCGCCGCGACGCGCACCGGCGACGCCGACCGGCAGCGGCGGCGACGACGCGAGGACGACGTCGGGCCGCGGCAGCAGGCGCGCCCACGCGCTCGCCATCGCCGCGTAGGTCGCCGTAGAACGCCAGCCGATCGCGCGTCGTCTTCTCCGGCTTCGTGTGCACCCAGACCCACGAGCCGCGGAAGCCGTCGAGCCGCTGGCGCCGGACGAGCCGACCGCGATACGCCTCGATGGACGACGCCCTGCGGGTGGTTCGGGACCTCGCAGACGACCTCGACGTCGTGGCCGCGCGCGGCGAGGCCGGCGGCGAAGCTGTGCACGCGGGTCGACGTCGCGCCGACCTCGGGCGTGAAGTACTGCGAGAGGATCAGGATCCGCACGGAGCGCTAGGCGATGATCGGCTGCGGGCCGGTCATGCCCGGCGGCGAGCGCGTCGCGAGCGATCAGCGTCGCGCTGCGTCGTCTCGATCAGCCGCTCGTACGGGATCGGCGGCGTCGCCGCCGTCCGGAGGCGAACGCGCAGGAATCGCCGCAGCAGCGCCTCGTGGCCCTTGTCCTTGACCGGCCGCGCCGGCAGCGACGGGCGGCCCGGCGCGCTCGCCGTGCAGACGGACGCGGCGGAAGTCGTCGATCACGGCCGAGCGGCCGCCGCCGAGCACCTCGATCCGCTCCTTCGCCATCCGCGGCGAGCCGGTCGCGACGTAGCGTGATGACGCCGAGCGAGCCGTCCTCGTAGCGCGAGCGTGAGCACGAAGCTGTCGTCGCGCGAGCGTCGCTCGGGCCCGCGCCGAGCGGCGCGACGGTCACGGCGCGCAGCGGGCGCTCGACGATCGCGGAGCAGAGGTCGACGAAGTGGCAGCCCTCGCCGACGAGCCGGCCGCCGCCCGATCGCCGGGTCGCGCAGCCAGTGGTCGGCGGGCAGCGCGCCGGCGTTGACGCGGCACTGCACGACGAGCGGATCGGCGCGGCCCGCGAAGTGCGCGCGCGACCTTCTCGGCGCTCGGCGCGAAGCCGCGGTTGAAGTCGACGACCAGCCGGCCGCCGTCCTTCAGCAGCGGCGTCGACGACGCTCGAGGCCCGCCGGCGTCGATCGCGAGCGGCTTCTCGAGGAACACCGCCTTGCCGGCGTCGAGCGCCTGCGCCGCGAGCGCGGCGTGCGAGTCGTGCCGCGTCGCGATGACGACCGCGTCGATCGCCGGGTCGTCGATCAGCTCTGCGGGCGTCGTGCGAGGCGAACGCCGCGCCGGTGCGCGTCGCGACGCCGACCGCGCGCGTGCCCGAGGCGCCGGCGACGCGCGACGATCTCGACCTCGAGCTTCTCGAGCAGCGGCAGCAGCGTCGAGCGCGCGAACAGGCCGGGGCCGATCGAGGCCGACGCGCACGGCGCCGCCGCGGCGCGCGCGGCGGCCGGCGTCGAGCGCGACCCTCGACGCGGGCGCCGGCGCGCTGGGCTCGGGATAGCGCAGCAGGATCCCCATGCGGCCCGGCTCGTCGAGCGCCGCGTAGGCGCTCGTCGCCGTCAGCGAAGTCGAACACGTGGGTGACGAGCGGCTCGAGGTCGATCCGGCCCGCCTCGACCTCGTCGAGGAAGTGCGCGATCAGCCGCCGCTGCGTCCAGCGCACGTAGCCGATCGGGTAGTCGTGGCCCGCGGATCTCGTAGTCGTGGTCGTAGCGGCCCGGGCCGTACGACCGCGAGAGCCGCAGCTGCAGCTCCTTGTCGTAGAACGGCCGGCGCGGCACCTCGAGGCCGACGTCGCCGATCACCGAGACGATCGCGCGGTCGCGGGCCAGCTCGGCGGCGAGCTCGATCGGCCCGCTGTCCTTGGTCGCGGCGGTGAGCACGACGGCGTCGGCGCCCGCGCCCGTCCGAGCGCGCGAGCACGACGCTGCCGGGATCGTCGGTGCCGAGCACGGCGCCGTCGACGGCCCCGTGCGCGAGCGCGAGCTCGACGCGCCGGCGATCGGGGTCGATCGCCGATCACGCGCGCGCCGGCCGCGGTCGCGAGCTGCGCCGCGAGCTGGCCGATCAGCCCGAGGCCGATCACCGCGACGACCGAGCCGGCCGTCACCTCGGCGGTGCGCACGCCGTGGCCGGCGATCGCGCCGAGCGCGGCGAACGACGCCCCAGCGGTCGTCCAGCGCCGCTCGGCAGCGGAACGCACAGCGGCGCCGGCATGAGCGACGCGCTCGGCGTGGCAGGCGACGTTCGCGCCGACGCAGGCGACGCGGTCGCCGGGCTGCAGGCCGTCGACGCCCGGCCCGACCTGCTCGACGACCCCGGCGCTCGAGTAGCCGGGCGTCATCACGTCGTCCAGGCGCGCGTTGACGGCGGCGAGCGCCGGCGCCGACGCCGTCGCGTCATCGCCTTGTCGACGACCTTGCGGACCTGGTCGGGCCGGTCCAGCGCCTTGCCGACCAGCGAGCGGCTCGCGGTCCGGGTGATCGACTGCTCGGTCCCCGGCGAGATGAGCGACCAGCGTCGTGCGCACGACGACGTGCCCTGCCCGCACCTGGGGATCGGGCGCCTCGATGAGCGTCGACCGTCCCCGCTGCGAAGGTCCTGAATCAGCTGTCTCACGGTCGTTCACGCTAGCTGAGCCGACGACGGGCTAGCCTCACGCCTCGGGATGCCGCCCGCAGGTCCTCATCGTGGTGGGCGCGAGGCCGAACTTCGTGAAGGTCGCGCCCGTCGTCCATGCGGCGCGCGAGCTCGGCGCGCTTCGACGTGCCGATCGTCCACACCGGCCAGCACTACGACGCCGCGCTCTCCGAGCTGCCGCTGCGCGAGCTCGGCATGCCCGTCGCCGGATCACCACCTGGACGTCGGCTCGGGCACGCATGCCGAGCAGACCGCCGCCGTGATGGTGGGCGTCGAGCGCACGCTGCAGGATCCGCCCGCCGACGCGGTCCTGGTGGCGGGCGACGTGAACTCGACGATGGGCGCGGCGATCGCGGCGTCGAAGCTGGGCGTGCCCGTCATCCACCTCGAGGCGGGCCTCCGGTCGGGCGACTGGTCGATGCCCGAGGAGATCAACCGCGTCGTCACCGACCGGATCTCGGACCTGCTGCTGTGCCCGTCCGCGGACGCGGTCGACGAACCTCCGCGGCGAGGGCATCGAAGGCGGTCACGTCGCTCTCGTCGGCAACACGATGATCGACAGCCTCGCCACGCTGCTCGAGGCCGCGATGGCGCCGAGCGAACCGTCGAGCGGCTCGGGCTCAGCGCGCGGCGAGTACGTGCTCGTCACGCTGCACCGGCCGTCGCTCGTCGACGACGCGGATCTGCTGGCGCGCACGCTCGAGGTGCTCGGCGAGGTCGCCGCAGCGCCTCCCGGTGCGTGATCCCCGTGCACCCGCGGACGCGCAACCGCCTCGACGGGGCCGGGCTACGCGGCGCCGGCGGGACTGCTGCTCACGAGCCGCTCGGCTACCTCGACTTCATCGCTCTCGAGGCCGCCGCGCGCCTGGTCGTCACGGACTCCGGCGGGGTGCAGGAGGAGACGTCGGTGCTCGGCGTGCCGTGCCTCACCTACCGCACGACGACCGAGCGGCCGATCACGGTCACCCAGGGCACGAATCGAACTCGTCGGTCTGGACCCTGACCGGCTGCGACAGGCTTGCGAATCTGCATTAGTGAGACCCTTTGCCGCAATCGCCGCCACAAATACCGCTTTGGGACGGAAATGCAGGATTCCGGGTCGTGAATGAGGTCGCTACATTTCTCCGGGACAGGGGCCGGGCGAGGCCCCTTCCTCTACGACGATCGGTGCGGACTCGATGACGGCGGCTGCTTCGAACCCACAACCTCGCCGTGCCCTGATCACCGGCGGCGCCGGCTTCATCGGCTCCCACCTCGCCGACGCGCTCATCGCGCACGGCGACCACGTCACGGTGCTCGACGACCTCAGCACCGGGCGGCCGCGAGAACATCGAGCACCTCGCTCGAGGTGCCCGAGCTTCGAGCTCGTCGAGGGCTCGTCGCTCGACGCGGAGCTCGTCGACGAGCTCGTGCGCGCAGGCCGACGTCTGCTTCCACCTCGCCTCGGCGGTCGGCGTCCAGCTGATCGTGTCGAACCCGCTCGAGTCGCTGCTCAAGAACGTCCGCGGCACCGACAACGTGCTGTCGGCGGCCGCGCGCCACGGCAAGCGCCTGCTCTACACCTCGACCTCGGAGGTCTACGGCAAGAACTCGAGCGGGGCGCTCACCGAGGACTCCGACCGCATCCTCGGCTCGCCGTTCAAGTCGCGCTGGGCCTACGCGATCGCCAAGGGGTTCGGCGAGTCGCTGGCCTACGGGCTGCACCGCGACGCCAGGCGCGAGATGATCATCGTGCGGCTCTTCAACACCGTCGGGCCGCGCCAGACCGGGCATGTACGGCATGGTCCTGCCGCGCTTCGTGCGCCAGGCGCTCGCGGGCGAGGACCTGACCGTCTACGGCAACGGCACGCAGACGCGCTGCTTCGCCCACGTCCACGACACCGTCGCGCGCGATCCTGACGCTGTTCGAGGACGACGAGCGCGATCGGCGGCGTCTTCAACATCGGCGCTCGGACGAGATCGCGATCATCGAGCTCGCGCGGCGCGTGATCGAGCGGACGGGCTCGAGCTCGAAGATCGCGCTCGTCCCCTACGAGGAGGCCTACGACGAGGGCTTCGAGGAGCTCGGCCGCCGCCAGCCCGACACGACGGCGCTGCGCGAGCTGACCGGCTGGGCGCCCACGCGCACGATCGACGACGCGATCGACGACGTGATCGCTTCACGAGCAGCGCACGGATGGCGCGTCCAGGCGGAGCGCGGCGCTTGCCACTTGAGGCGCGGCTGCTGACCGGCCTCGCCCTCGCGGTCGCGGTCGTCTACTGGGCGACCCCCGTCGCGATCCGCGTCGCCGACCGGCTCGACGTTCTACGACCGGCCCGTCGGCTACAAGGGCCACGCGGCGCCCGACGCCCTACCTGGGCGGCGCGGCGGTCGATCGCCGGCTTCCTCGCCGCGCGCTGGCGCTCGCCCGGCGACTGGCAGCCGGACGCTCCCGCTGACTCGGCGGCGTGGTCGTGCTGTGGGTCGTCGGCACGGTCGACGACCGCCGCACGCGTCACGCCGCTCGGCTGCGGGTCGCGGTCGAGGTCGCGCTCGCGGCGCGGCTTGTGGCCGCTCGGCCTCGGCTGGGACCTCGGCCTCGGCGCCGGCGGTCGACCTCGCTCGTCGACGGCGGTCGTGGGTCGTCGCGGTCGTCAACGCCTTCAACCTCTTCGACAACATGGACGGCGCCGCCACGACGATGGCGCTCCGTCGTCGCCGGCCGGCCTCGCGGTGCTCGGCATCGTCGAGGGCGACGCGTGGCTCGGCGTCGCCGGCGGCGGCGCTGTGCGGCGCCTGCCTCGGCTTCCTGCCGCACAACCTCGCGCTCGCCGGCGCGGATCTTCCTCGGCGACGGCGGCAGCATGCCGGTCGGCTTCGCCGTCGCGGCGCTGGCGATGATCGGCGTCTCGGGCGCCGCGGCCGCGTGGCAGTCGCTCGCCGATGGGCCTGCTGCTCGTCGGCGTGCCCGGCGCTCGACACGGCGCTCGTCGTGGTCTCGCGGCGCCGCCGCGGCATCTCGATCCTCACCGGCGGGCGCGACCACCTCACGCACCGCACTCGCGAGCGGCTGCGCACCGCGCGCGCGGTGGCGCTCGCGCTGGGCGGCGCTCCAGGCGCGTGATCTCGGCGCTCGCCCTCGTGGCGATCCAGCGGCGGCAGCGGGGCCGTCGCTGGCGGCCGTGCTCGCTCTACCTGGTCGGCGTCGGCGTCGCGATCGCGGTGCTCGACACTCGGCTCGCCCCGGTCGGCCCTGCGCCTGGCCACGCCGGCGCCCCTCATGGCCGCGGCCGATGCGACGCCGCATGCGGCACGCTTCGCTGCGGTGCCGCGATCCCTCCCGCTGCTGTTGCCCCTCGCGTCTGCCTCGGCGTGAGCCCGTTCTTCGCCGGCTACTACGACTCGCGGATCTGGGTGCCGGCCGGCCTGGTGCTCGTCGTGCTCGTGACGGGCGGTGTGATCGCGGCGCCGCTGAGGCTCAGCCGGGCCGGCGTTCTCGCTCTCGCGGGGCTCGGGGGACTCGCCGCCTGGGCGCTGACCTCGACGCTGTGGGCGGAGTCGATCGAGCAGGCGGTCGTCGACGGCAACCGCCTGATCGTGCTGGCGGCGCTGCTGGCGGCGGTGCTGCTGCTCGTGCGCAGCGATCGCAGCGCGCTGTGGCTCGTCGGCACGTTGGTGGCCGCCGTCGCGACCGTCGGCGGGATCACGCTCGTTCGGATGCTCGGCGCCGACGCCATCGTCGCTGTTCCTCGCCGGGCGCCTCGACGGGCCGCTCGGCTACATCAACGGCCAGGCGAGCTTCTATCTGCTTGGCGCTCTGGCCGTGCATCGCCCTCGCCGAGCAGCGACGCTGGCCTGCTCTGAGCGGTCTGGGCATGGCTCTGGCCTGCGGGCTTGGCTCGCTGCTGGTGCTCTCCCAGTCGCGTGGCGTGGCGCTCGCCGCGCTCGTCACCGCGATCGTGGTCCTCGCCTGGTGCCGGGCCGACTGCGCCGCGCGTGGGCGTTCGTCGTCATCGGACCGCGCTCACGGTGGCGCTGCCGAGCCTGCTCGACGTCTACGAGCAAGGCCGCGCGGCAGCCGTGCCCGACGACGTGGCCTCCGCAGCCGCGACTGCCGCGCTCCTGCCGGCGGCGGTCGCGGGTGTCCTCTGGGGCCTGCTCACGTGGTCCGGCGAGCGCTCCCCGAGCGTCGCCGCGCAAGGCCGGCCGGTCTCCGCTGGTCTGCTCGCCGTCGGCGTGGCCGCAGTCGCGGCAGTCGCCATCGCATCGCGAGCGACATCACCCGCACCGTCGGATCAGCAGTACACCGCGTTCGTCCGTCTCGGCGTCGAGCCACAGGGCTCCGGCTCCCTCGCGGCGCCGAGCAGCCGCCTCGCCTCCGGCGCCGGGCACCCGCTACGACTACTGGCGCATCGCCTGGAGCACGTTCCGCGACGACCCGGTCTCGGCATCGGCGCCGGCAACTACGACGTTCCGTACTTCGCCCAGCGGGCCACGGCCGAGGACGTGCGCCAGCCGCACAGCCTCGAGCTGCAGGCGCTCGGCGAGCTGGGCGTGGTCGGCGCCGCGCTGCTGCTCGTGTTCCTCGCCGGCCTCGGCCTGGGCGCATGCGCTCGCCGGGCGGCGCGCATGTCGGCGTCCGCACGCTTCCTCGCGGTGGCCGGCACCGGCGCTGTCGTCGCGTGGCTCGTGCACACGAGCGTGGACTGGATCCACCTGCTGCCCGGCGTGACCGGCGTCGCGCTGGCCTTGGGCGCCGTGCTTCTGGTGCGCCGACCCGACGCGCTGGACGGTCGCCCCGTCATCGCCTCCGGGGCCGGTCGCGGCGGCTGCGCCTGGCTGGCAATGGCGCTGATCGTCGCGATCGGGCTCGCACCGCCGGCGTGAGCCTCAGCCGCCAGGGCCTCTCCGAGCACTTCCGCGTCAATGCGCAGCGACGCGCTCGCGGAGCGGCCGGCCGATGCGCTGCGCGACGCCGATCGCTCGCTGCGGCTCGACCCCGAGGCCGTGGACAGCTACTACGTGAAGTCCGCGGCCCTCGCCCGCTTCGACGAGCCCGACGCAGCCCGCGCAGACGCTGCTGGCCGCGGCGCAACGCGAGCCGCACGACTTCGTCACCTGGGCGCTGCTGGGCGATCTCGCCGTGCGGACCGGGGACCTCGACCAGGCGAAGCGCGACTACGACGCGCATCCGAGCTCAACCCGCGCGACGCCGCGCTGCGCGAAGCGGCCCTTCATCCGGCCCGAGCCGCCGCGAGGGGCTAGGCTCCTAGGCTGTTGGTGTGCGCTTAGGCGGAACGACATCTCTCGTCGTGGCGCTCGCCCTCCTGGGGCGGTCCCGGCGGCGGCGCAGGACGACGGGGTCTTCGTCGACCCGGACTCGCCGACCGCGAAGCAGTACGAGATCCCGCTCGAGAGCGCGCGGCGGCAGGCCGACCCCGACGGGCGGCAAGCTCGGCCCGCCCGGGAGCCAGGCCCGCCGGAGCGACCGCGGCGCCGCTGTTCGGCGAGGGGATCGCCCCTGTGGCGAGCGGGCCTCCAAGAAGTCGCGGCACCGATGAGGAAGCGGCGATCCGACTCGAAGTCCGGCAAGTCGTCGCCGTCGGCCGATGCGGACAACCAGGAGATCCTGCGGGTCCGCTGAAGGCGGCCGTACAGAACCCCGGCGCGCCGTCCGGCGGTATCAGCTCGACGCTGCTCATCGCGGGCGGCGCGGCGTTGGTCCTGCTGATCGGCGGTCTCGTCGGCGTGCTGCTGCGCCGCCGCCAGACCGGCTAATCGACCCGCACGTCAGTCGTCCCTCCGCCGCGCACGTCGAGCGACACGCAGCTCGCCGTCGCAGCGCGGCGCCGAACGCCCGGTCGGAGCAAGGCCCAGCCGCTACAGCTCACCCGGGCTGACACGCGCCCGCCGGGCGAGGACCGTCGTGGACGTCGCCGTCCCGAGGAACGGCGCGTACCGCGCTCGCTCAACGACCGGCGAGGATCCGACGCCCAACGGCCGGATCCGAGCGGCCCTGCCGTCGCTGGCCGTCGCCAACTCGACGCCCGGCGCGAGGTGCAGGAAGCTCACCGCGTCGTGCGGCTCTCGCGATCAGCCGGTCGACCACGACCGAGCCCCCATCGGCGATCCACACGAACGTCCGTGCGGTGCACGACGGGATCGGCGAGACGCCGGTAGCCGTCGTGCTCCGCCGCGAGCACGATCGAGCCCCGTGATTGCGCTCGAGTCGGAGGCGACGGACCCGCGGCAGGTGCGCCGCGCGGAAATCGCCCCAGAACACGCACTGGTCGACCCCGTCGACCTCCACTGTGTTGTGCGCGCGGGTGGCGCGGAACTCGTCACGAGCCGGGCCCGTGTAGCTCACGACGCCCGGATCGACGACCAAGGGCCGGCCTTCGGCCCAAAGCACGAACGACAGCACGTCCGCATGGGCGTGTGGCGGCAAGTACGGCGGCGACAGCGGGCCGACGTCGAGCACCGCCTGCGAACCACCACCGCGAACGACGACGTAGCCGCTCTCGACAAGGTCCGAGACCGGTTCTCGCCCAGACGCCACGACCGGAGGGCCCTCCCACGCGTCGTTGAGCAGCGGCAGGTCGCCGCCGGGGCCCGCGAGTGCGGCAAGCCACGCATTGCATCGCGGCGACCGTGTCGTCGAGCCAGCGGTCGCCGCTCGCGTCCCGCGCTGCGCGAGCAAGCGGCGAACGTCCTCCAGGTCGGCTAGGACTGCTCGGTGGTAGGCGGGACTGCGCTCCTCGTGACCGCCGTCGCCGAGGACCTGGCGTCGCAGCTCGCGCTGCAGGAGCCGCAGGGCGCGCTCCTCGAGCCGCTGGTCCGCGAGGCACACGCCGGCGAACACGAGCGCTGCGCCGTTGCGGAGCACGTGATTCCCGCCGATGTCGTGCTCGACCGACCGGGAGAGCACACGGGCCTGGCGCGCCAGGCTGCGCTTCATTCGGCTGGGCGAGGTCGTCGGGCCAGCCGCCGGCCGAGAGCGCCGCACACCAGGCGATCACGCGGCCACTCATCGGGAACGGGTGCCACGCCGGCCGTGCCGGCTCGCCGCAGCGCGAGCAGCCAGTCGTCGACCACCGCGACCCAGAACGCGTCCGCCTCGGCCGTGCGCTCGCCCGCGCTGTAGGCGGCGAGACCAGCGAAGGAGTGCAGGTGGAACGCGAATAGCAGCCCGTCGCGGCCCGTCCTCCAGAAGTCTGTCGAGGGGAATTCGCGGTTCCGCCCGACCGCGACGAAGCGACCGCCCTCGTGCGGAGGCGGCTGTGGTCCCGACTGCGGGGCGGGATCGACGCCCAGACCGCGGGCTGCGCCCTCCCACCCGATCCGACGCGGCCGGCCGCTGGCGAGCAAGCGGAGCGGGATGAGCCGCCGCGGGCGGTTGAGGACCTGCCGCGCTCGGAGATTGCTCGCGGCGTCGAGGTAGAGCTCCACGCGCCGTGGTGACCCGCCTCAAGAGTGCGGCGCGCCTCAACCTCGTTTGAAGGCCGTGAACGCCAGGCTTGCGGCGACCGCTGCGCTCGATCAGCCCGCGCTCTACCTGGTCACCCGCCGGTCGCACCGGATCGTCATAGCAGGCCGAGGTAACCGAACGTGTAGATCCGCTTCCAGCGGCGCGTGATCCGCAGCGCGCGGCGAATCCAGTCGGCCTGCGTCTTCTGCGAGATGATAGAAGTTGAACTCGACGTTGGAGTGGTCGGTCGGGAACGACACCTCGGACAGGAACAGCCGCAGCCGTCGACTGTGCACCCGACTGTTCTTGCGCCGCAGGTTGCGGTCCAGCCACTTCGCCAGTGTGTCCAGGTCCGAGATGTCCGCGTAACCGTTTCCGAGCGGCGGCTGCGAGAGCTTCGGCGTCCGTGCGCTGAACGGGTTGTGACCGTAGAGGTCCATGCGCGGTGGCTTCCCGTTCGGGAGTCGCAGTCGCCTCAATGAACCGACGGGGCGTGACCGTCCCGACCGTGAAGGTG
Organism: uncultured Solirubrobacteraceae bacterium; assembly: GCA_963730115.1. Lineage (GTDB taxonomy): Bacteria > Actinomycetota > Thermoleophilia > Solirubrobacterales > Solirubrobacteraceae > DASQFQ01. Next base: position 18,643 of record CAVSQM010000008.1, read on the forward strand.
TTTCCTCCGATGACGAGGTTGCGCCGGCTGACGCGCTTCAGGGCCACGTAGGCGCGATCGAGCATTTGTGCGTAGAGGCGCGGACCGGCAAGTGCCTTGCCCCGCAGCCGCCGATTCCCGGTCGGTGGCAGCGGCTGGAAGTTGTCCGCCTTCGTGGGCTCGCTCCAGATCATCCAATGCCGGACCTGCGGATACCTCCGGGACGCGGCTTCGAGGAAGTCCGCGTAATCCTGCGGCCGGGTCGGTGCCCACCGCCACTCGCGCCCTCCGTTCGCCCACGGCGGGGTCTGCATCACGAGCAGCGAAACCGTCATGCCATAGCGCGCTGCCTCCGCGACCGCCCGGTCGATGTGCGCCGGCCAGACGTAGGCCGGATCCGCCGGATCGCGTGGATTGGCGGGGCGGGAGCGAGCCGTTCCGTTCCACGGCAGCTGAGTCTGGTAGATGCCGACGCCGAGCTCCTTGTAGATCGGGAACTGCGAGACGCCATTCACGTCGATCGGCCCCCAGATCGCCTTCTTGCGTGTCGCGTCAGCTGACGCAGGACTCCAGAGCGTCAGAAGCGTGACGGCGAAGAGAACAAGCGGTGGAAGGCTTTTCGATGGCGTCATGAGGTCGTGCGCAGCGGCGGCTTTGGCTCTACTTGCAGAGTCGGACGATTCATGATCGCCTCATCGCCTAACACCGCTCGGATTCGGTTGATGCTCTGTTGGAGCGGATGCTCGAACGAGAGTCTCGTCGGCAGGATGTCAGTTCCTACACTTATCACTCGAAAAGCTGGACTGTTGCCTCGTCAGGCGGGAGACCCTGGACAGGCAGCCTCGCGGCAACGGGCGTCGGACTGTATCGGCGCACACCCACTCGCTCAGGGGGACAACGACTTTGCAGCGCAAGAAAGGCTCTGATCTCGACCATTACCGCCGCCATTGCGCTCCTTGTCGCGTCGGCGGCTTTCGCAGCCACCATCAACGGCACGGACGGCCCGGACACGCTCAGCGGCACGCCGGCGGCCGACACGATCAACGGCCTCGGCGGTGACGACAGGATCAACGGGTTCGGGGGCCGCGATCGGATCGACGGCGGGTCCGACGACGACACGATCAACGGCGACTGCTCAGGTGGACCGTCAACCGGTCCTTACGGCTGCATCCCGGGCAATGCCGGCCGAGACAACATCAGCGGCGGCAGTGGCCAGGACACGATCAACGGCAACGGCCGCAACGACCGGATCAGCGGCCAGGGGGGCGACGACCGCCTGCGCGGCAACAGTGGCAACGACCGCATCAGCGGCGGCAGCGGCACTGACGTACTGAGCGGCGGTGACGGCAAGGACTTCCTGACCGGCAGCGGCGGCGACGACAAGCTCCGCGGGCAGGCTGGGAACGACAGGATCACCGGCGGCTCGGGTCGCGACCTCATCGAGGGCGGCGGTGGCAGGGACAGAATCGGCGCCCGCGACGGCACCCGCGACCGCATCAACTGCGGCTCGGGCCGCGACCGCGTGACCGCCGACAGGCTCGACAAGGTCGCCAGGAACTGCGAGCGGGTCAGCCGCCGCAGCCGTCGCTAGCTGCGTAGTCCACCACGAATTGGTTCGAAGGGCGCCTCTGCGGGGGCGCCCTTCTGCGTTCGGGTGGTGACAATTCTCGGCCACCCCCGGTCGTGATTGCTCAAGTCTGCTTAGACTGTCGCCTGCACGGCGCAGGTTGCTTCGGCGGGCACCTTCGGGTGGCCACCCACGGAAGGGGCTGGATGCCCAATCGGCGCAAACGACCTTCTAGGGGAGACGGCCTTGCAGCGGAAGAAGTCATTGCTCGGAATGATCACCGCCGCTTTCGCGCTGATCATTGCCACCGCGGCGTTTGCAGCAGTCATCAGCGGGACGCCCGGGAACGACACCCTCATCGGCACGCCTGACGCCGACACCATCGTCGGCCTCGCCGGCAACGACACGATCAGCGGCCTGGGCGGCGCCGACACGATCGACGGTGGCGACAACGACGACACGATCGTCGGCGACGGCGCGTGCCCGCCCGGCACCGGGCCAGGCGGCCCGTACTACTGCATTCCCGGCACGCCGGGGAATGACATCATCGTGGGCGGCAAGGGCCGCGACACGGTCAACGGGAACGGCGGCGACGACACCATCGGCGGTGGGTCCGGCAATGACAAGCTGCGCGGCGATTCCGGCAACGACACCGCCCGCGGCGGCAGCGGCAACGATCGCGTCAGCGGCGGCTCCGGCCGCGACGAGCTCGAGGGCAGGAACGGCCGCGACCGCATCGACGGCGGCTCCGACGGCGACCAGATTCGAGGGCAACGGCGGCCGGGACAACCTCAGCGGCGGCGGCAGCCGAGACTTCATCGGCGGCGGCAGCGACCGCGACCGCATCTCGGGCGGCGGCGGCGGCGATCGCCTCACCGGCGGAGTCGGCAACGACCGCATCTTCGGCGACAACGGCAACGACCGCCTGATCGGCAGCAACGGCCGGGACCTCGTCAGTGGCGGCGACGGCAACGACCAGCTCCAGGGCAACAAGGGTCGGGATCGCGTCAGAGGCGGCGACGGCAGAGACCGCATTGCTGTCCGCGATGGCGAGCGCGACATCGTCAACTGCGGCAGGGGCCGCGACCGCGTCACGGCCGACCGCATCGACGTGATCGCGCGCAACTGCGAGCGGGTGAACGACAGCTAGCTCGCGTGCCCAGAGTTCTCGACACAGAAGGGGCGCTTCGGCGCCCCTTCGTCGTTTCAGGCCGCCATCGTGTGCTTCAGCCCGGCCTCGAGCGACGTCGCTGGCTCCCACGCCCAGCGCGGAGCGCGCGGCGCTCGCATCGAGGCACGAGCGGCGGATCTCGCCAGGGCGCTCGGGCTCGAAGGTCGGCTCGAGCTGTAGACGCTCCACGAGCTCGAGCACCGTCGTCTCCTCGCCAGTGCCGATGTTGAACGCGCCGCCGATGTCGCCGTCGGCAGCCGCGACAAGCGCGTCGGCGACGTCGCCCACATAGACGAAGTCGCGCGTCTGCCGCCCGTCGCCGAATACGCGCACCTGGCGGCTATTCGCGGCCGCGTGGCAGTAGATGGCGATCACGCCGCCCTCGCCGAGCGGATCCTGCCGAGGGCCATAGACGTTGGCGAACCGCAGCGCGACCGTGGAGAGGCCGTGCAAGCGGGCGTAGAGGGCAAGGTAGGTCTCGGCGGCCGCCTTGGAGGCGCCATAGGGCGAGATCGGGGCCTGCGGGTTGTCCTCGGGCGTCGGGAGAACGTCGGTCTCGCCGTAGATGGCGCCGCCGGTGGAGGCGAGCACGAAGCGGTGGGTGCCTGCCGCGCGTGCCGCCTCCAGCATCACGGCCGTGCCGCCGACGTTGACCGCGGCATCGAAGGCAGGGTCGTCGACTGCGCGGCGGACGTCGATCTGGGCGGCGAGGTGGAGGACGGCATCGGGTCGCTCGTCGGCGACGAGGGCGGTCATCGCGGCACCGTCGGTGATGCTCGCTTCGTGGAGCGTCGCGCCGGCAGCCAGCGCGGTTTCGAGGTTCTCGCGGCGGCCGGTTGAGAGGTCGTCGACCACGCTCACCTCGTCGCCGCGCGCCAGCAGGGCATCGACGAGGTTGGAGCCGATGAAGCCGGCCCCGCCGGTGACGAGCGCGCGCATGGCCGCGAAAGCCTAGGCGTAGACGTCCGCCAACGCCCGCGCGACGGCCTGCGGAGCGCAGCGCTTCCGGACGATCTCGAGCGCGCGGTTGCCGGCCGCTTCGTCGCCCCAGAGTCGGCGCGCGCGGGCGGCGAGGGCGTCGACGTCGCCCGGCGGGTGCAGGCCCTCGTCGGGCACGAGCTCGGCCAGCCCGCCGGAGCGGGCGGCGACGACGGGCACCCCTGCCGCCATCGCCTCCAGCGCGGCGAGCGGCAGGATCTCCGCGTAGCGCGAGGGAACGACCGCGACGGCGGCATCTCGGCGAAGCTGCGCGAGCTCGTCCGCCCCGACCCGTCCCGTGAAGCGCACGTCCGCACCCGCCGCGAGCGCCTCGAGCTCCCCGGCGGCCGGTCCGTCGCCCGCCACCACCAGCGGGAGGCCGGCATCGCGGCAGGCGACCACGGCGTCGGCGACGCCCTTCTCGTGGCTGAGGCGGCCCGCGTAGAGCACGTGACGCCCAGACGCGGCGCGCGATGCCTCCGCGAACTCGCGCTGAACCGACCACAGCACGCTCGCGCGCTCGTCGACCGGTGCGCCGAGCTCGCGCAGGCGCCGCAGGGCGAAGGCGCTGGGGACGAGGAAGCGGTCGACCTGGGCGGCGAGCTTGTCCTGCCAGAGCGCCAGCGAGGCGGCGTAGGCGGCCGACTCGGCCGGCGAGCCGCCGCGGCAGTTGAGCCGCACGCCCGGCAGCGTGTTGCGGCCGTGGCAGCGCGTGCAGTCCTCGCCGCGGGTGAAGCAGGTGCCGACCGCGCACACGAGCCGGTAGTTGTGGAGGTGCAGGACGACGCGTGCGCCGGCCTCGCGCGCGGCGGCGAGCGCGCGCCAGCCGAAGGTCGGATTGACGTTGTGCGCGTGGACGACGCGGGCGCCGGTGCGGCGTACGGCGTCGGCGACGGTGTCCGGGTCAAGACCACCTCGCAGCAGCCCGTCCGCTGCCTGACGTCGCGAGAGCTGGGAGGAATCGCGCTCGAAGACCTCCGACTTCTTCGCCCAGGTACTCGCGAATCAGCCACTGGAGGTCTTCGACCGCGCGCTCCTCACCCCCGGGCATGCGGTAGCGGTTGTGCAGGAGAAGAATCACGGTCTACCTTTTGGCGACGATAGTTCGGGTCGGTCTCAGCGTCGTTCGTTCGGCGTCGAAATGGAGAGGAGGACACGACGATGGCGGAGTCGTCTCAGACAGAAGCGCGGCCGCTTCATGCGGAGCGTCGCGAGCATCACGCTTGTCCTCGCCGGCTGCCTGGCCACGGCGGCCTTGGCGGCGACCGTGACGCAGGCCCCAACGATCTCCGGCGACCTGTCGACGGGCTCTGATCTGAGCGCGACGTCGGGCGCGTGGACGCCGGCGGGTGCCACGGCCACTTACGACTGGCTGCGCTGCAACGCCACCGGCGGCGCGTGTGAGGGGATCACCGGCGCGTGCGGCCGGACGTACAAGGTCCGCAAGGCGGACGAGGGGCACAGCCTGCGCGTGCGCCTGACAGCGACCGAGTCGAACGGTTCCGCCGCGTCGGCCGAGTCGGCGCCGACCGCTGCGATCGCAGCCAAGCCCTACACGCTCCCGAGCGGTTCCGACCCGGATACGTGCATCAAGGTGACGCCGACGGGTCCGGGCGAGGGCACGTTCAGTTCAGGCACCCAGACGAGCGCCGGCTCCGAGCCTGACCCCGAGAGCACGCTCAACTTCATCGACCCGTTCCCGGTGATCCGCATCTCCGGGCGCTTCAAGGGCAAGCGCACGACGCTCACGCGCGTCACCGTCAAAGCGCCGCGGGGCACGCGGATTCGGATCAACTGCATCCGAAAGACGCGCGGCTGTCCGTACAAGCGCAAGGCCACCGCGGGCAAGCTAGTGCGCTTCCGCTCGCTGCAGCGCACGTATCGCCCGAAGGCGACGCTCGAGATCCGCGTCACCGAGCCGAAGAAGATCGGCAAGTACACGCGGCTCCGGACGCGACGCGGCAAGGCGCCATTGCGTCGTGACCGCTGCCTCATGCCGGGCAAGCCGACGCGGCCGGTTGCGTGCCCTGAGGGCTGATCAGTCCGATTAGCGACAAAGTGGTCGCTTTTCGAACCTCGACGTGAGTTCAGGCCTCGCTCGCGCGTTGCTTGAGCAAATGAAGCGCTGCACGACAGGCCGAGTCGTCGCACCACGGCGCGAGCGGTGAGATGAGCCGCCGCGTGACGCTCCGCAGCACGCTGGTCCTGCTCGCACTGGCGTTCTGCCTCGCGCTGGCTGTTCAGGCGTTCGCCGGCGGGTCGCCGGCACCCAAGCGCGTCGTCGAGATGAGCAGGCCCGACGTCGCCGAAGAGCCTGGCCCGCGCGCGGACTTGTCGCTGGGGGCAGCGAAGCGGGTTCCCGCGCTGCGGAACCCGATCAAGCCGAAGCCGAAGCCGAAGCCGAAGCGCGAAGCCGAAGCCGAAGCCGAAGCCGGCAGCGGCGCCGCCCGCCACGACCATGATGGCGCCCGCCAGGACGCCGATGCCGGCCGCGACGCCCGCGCCACGCTCCGTCCCCACGCCGGCGCCGGTCTACGTGGCGCCGCGGCGGACGCCCGCGCCGAAGCCGGCTCCGACCCAGGCGCCGGCGCCCTCAGGCGACTTCGACATGACGGGTGAGGAGTGAACGTCTCGAGCGCACGCGCGGTGACGCGCCCTCGGGTCCCGCCCCGGCTCTCGATCCTCGTCGTCGCCGGGCTGGTCGGGGTCGCCGTGATCGCCGGCGTGGTGATCGGGGGCACGTTCCGGTCCGAGCCGGCGCCCATCGTGGTGAAGCCGACGCACGTCTCCGGCGCCGGGGTCCGACTGCAGCTGCCGACCGAGTGGAAGCCCGGCAACGCCTCGGCGATCGAGGGTCTCGAGCGGGCGGTGTGGCTCTGGAACGCCGATGAGGGCGTTCGCGCCGCCATCGCGGTGCTGCCCGCCAAGTCGCCGAGCCTGGTGCCGGCGTCGCTCACGACCGCCGACAAGACTCCCCGAGACCGTGCGCCTTGGTTCGGGCTACGAGGTCTGGCGCTATCAGCTCGCGAGCCCGAAGGGGACCCTCTACGCCGCGCCGACCGCGACGGGGGTCGCCACGATCGTCTGCCTCGGCGACGGCGCGAAGGCGTGCGAGCGGCTCGCCTCGGCGGTCGTGGTGCCGAAGTCGCGGCGCCTCGAGCCCTCGCAGCGCGCAGCGTTCTACAGCGGCCTCCCGCCGGTCGTCTCCAAGCTCGAGGCCGCACGCGCGGCGGGTGTCCGCTCGCTCAAGGCGGCGACGAACCCGACGGCGCAGGGCCTCGCGGCCGATGACCTGGCGCGGGCCCACGAGACCGCCGCGAGCAGCCTCAAGCCGCTGCGCATCCCGGACGACGCGCTCACCGGCGGAGTCATCCAGGCGCTCGCCGCGACCGCTAGCGCGTACACGGTGCTCGGCGAGGCCGCTCGCGAGCGGATCCCGAGGCCGTATGCCAATGCAGGGCGTGCGGTCGCGGGGGCCGATGCGGATCTGCGCAGCAGGATGTCGAAGGTCTCCGCCGCCGTCGAGAGCGCGACGCTGACGGCGCCGCCCCGGGCGCAGCCGGTGAGCACGCCTGCCGCCAAGCCGGCCGTGACTCCCGCCGCCACGCCGGCGAGCACGCCCGCGGCAAAGGCGACGAGCACCCCCGCCGCGACGCCGGCGAGCACACCCGAGGCGAAGGCGACGAGCACGCCGGCCGCGACCCCGGCAGCACACCCGAGGCGAAGGCGACGAGCACGCCGGCCGCGACGCCGGCCAGCACGCCCGAGGCAAAGGCGACGAGCACGCCCGCCGCCACGCCCGAAGCGAAGGCGACGAGCACGCCCGCCGCCAAGCCCGTCGAGACCCCCGTCGCGGCCGAGCCGAAGGCCGTCAACGGCGCCAGCGCGGCCGAGCCGCTCACCACGCCGACCTCCGGCGGCGTCGACCTCACCGTCCCGCTCCTGCTGCTCTTCGCCGCCATTGCGCTCGTTCTCGCCATCCGCGGGGCGCGCCGCACGGTCCAGGACTAGCCCGGAACAGCACGGCGCGGGCCTAAGCTCCCGCCCGGTGCCCCCTCCCGCCTCGATCCTGATCCCGACGCGCCGGCGGCGCGACTACCTCGCGGTCGCGCTCGCCTCCGCGGCGCCGCAGGCAACCGAGCACGGCGCCGAGCTCATCGTCGTCGAAGACGACCCCGCCGACCCAGAAACGCAGCAGCTCGCGGAGCAGCACGGCGCCCGCTACGTCGCGCATGGCGAGACGCAAGGGCCTCAACGCCGCCCGCAACACCGCGATCGAGGCCGCCAACGCGGACCTCCTCTGCTTCCTCGACGACGACGCCGAGGCGTGGCCGGGCTGGCTCGGGGCGCTGATCGCGGCGGCGCAGGAGCACCCCGAGCACGAGGCGTTCGGCGGGCCGATCAAGGCGCGGCTCGAGGGCACGAACCTGCATGCCTGCGGGCGCGAGCCGCCGCCCGTCACCACGCTCGACCTCGGGCCCGACGACCGCGACGCCGAGTTCGTGTGGGGCGCCAACCTCACGTTGCGGCGGAGCGCGCTGCAAAGCATCGGGAGCTTCGACCCCGGGCTCGACCTCTACGGCGACGAGGAGGACTGGCAGCGGCGACTCCACGCCGCCGGCGGGCGCATCCGCTACGTGGCCAAGGCCGGCGTCGACCACCGCCGGACCGGCAAGGACGCCCGGATCAAGGGCCTCGCCAAGGCCGCCTACGGCCGCGGACGCAACTCGCGCCGCTACGACGCGCGCAAGGGCGTCGCGCCGCCGGTCAGCGCCGAGCTGCGCACCCTGGCGGGCTGCCTGTGGCACATCGTGCGCCGCCGCTGCGGCAACGGGATCGTGCTGACCGCGCTCACCCTCGGGCGGCTCAGAGAGGCGGTCAGGCCGAAACGACTCCCGCCGAGCACACGCGACCCCGACTACCTCAGCGGCCGCTCCGGCACGCTCGGCCGCCGCGGCCTGCTCGCGGGCCGGCTGCGCGACGCGCGCGCCAACGTCCGCACCGGCCGCGCCCGCCGCCGGCTCGCGAAGGCCGCACGCACGAGCCGACCCGCAAAGTGCTCGTGCTGTCGGTCGTCCGCCCGACCAACGTCAAGGCCGCGGCCGAGATCGGCCACGAGCTCGCGACCTCGCACCACGACGCGCTGCTGCGGATGGTCGCCCCCGCCGAGGGCGCGGGGAAGTGGGCGAACCTCAACGCCGCGCTGGTCGCCCATCCGCCGCGCGGCTTCCAGTGGCTGCTGATCGTCGACGACGACGTCGAGCTGCCCCACGACTTCCTCGACGTCTTCCTCTCGCTCGCCGAGCGCCACGGCTTCCGCCTCGCCCAGCCGGCGCACGCCTTCGCCTCGCACGCTGCGTGGGAGGTGACGCGACGCAGGCCCGGCCTGACCGCCCGCCGCACGCGCTTCGTGGAGATCGGGCCGGTGACCGCGATCCGGGCCGACGCGTTCGACGCCCTGCTGCCGTTCCCCGACCTCCAGATGGGCTGGGGGCTCGACGCGCACTGGGCGGCGATCGCCGAGCAGCGGCGCTGGAAGCTCGGCGTGATCGACGCCACCCCGATCCGCCACACGCGGCCGGTCGCGGCGGCGTACCCGCGCGACGCGGCGATGGCCGAGGCCGACCGCTTCCTGGCCGGCAAGCCGTACGTCACGCGCGAGCAGGCGGCTGAGGTGCTCGAGGAGTTCCGCGACTAGGAAACGCGTCCAGCACTCTCAATCGAACGCTCTAGTTCTTCGATATTCGGGAGGTGTACAGACGCCGCCGCCCTCGACGACCGGTCCACCCAGCGCTGATCGCGCTGCTCTCCCCGGTGTTCCGCTTCTCCTACGGCCGTGAGGCCTATGTGCTCCGCCTCGGGCGCGGTCGGCGCGGCCCGGTGCTCGTGCCGAAGTCGCAGGACGAATTCGAGTGACAACACGTCAGGAACGGCGTACGATTGTGGTGTGCGACCCCGGCGGGAGGTCCACCCACTTCTCTTGAAACTGTTGACGCCGCTGTTCCGCTTTTCGTACGGGCGCGGCGCGTATGTGCTGCGGATCGGCCACGGCAGCCGGGGCCCGGTGCTGGTGCGGAAGTCGGACGACTAGCGACGACGTAACCTCCCCGCCGTGCGCGTGGCCGTCGTCGCCGAGTACTACCCGCGCGCCGCGGACCCCGTGCTCGGCGTGTGGGCGCACCGCCAGGCGCTCGCCGCGCGCGACGCGGGCGCCGACGTGCGCGTGCTCGTCCTCCATCGGCCGGTGCCGAGCAAGGCGGCGCTGGCCGCACGAGAGGACCTGCTGGAGCCGCTCAAACAGCCGCTCAAGACGCAGCTCGACGGGATCGACATCACCTACGTCCCGTTCCTGGCGCCGCCGCGGCCGCGGACCTACCAGCACTGGGGCGCGTGGGCGGCGCCGACGCTCGCGCTGGCGCTGCGCCGCGCGAAGCCGGACCTCGTCCACGCGCACTACGCGGCGCCCGCCGGCGATGCGGTGCGCCGCGCGAGGCTCGACGTGCCGACGGTCATCTCCGTCCATGGCGGGGACGTGCTCTCCGTGGTGCACCGGCCCAAGGGTCGCGAGGTGGTCGGCCGGGCGCTGGCAGCGGCGAAGCTGGTGCTGGCGAACTCCGCCGGGATCGAGCAGCGCGCCCGCGAGCTCGGCGCGGTCAACACGCGCGTCGTGCACCTCGGCACCGACGTCCCGCCCCAGCCGGCCAAGGAGCCCGACACGCCGACGATCCTCACCGTCGGCCACCTCGTCGCCCGCAAGCGCCACGCCGACGTCCTGCGCGCGCTGTGGCTGCTGCGCGACGACCACCCCGACCTGCGCTGGCTCGTCGTCGGCGACGGCCCGGAGCGACAAGCACTGCAAACGATGGCCGACGAGCTGGAGCTCACCAACCGCGTCACCTTCACCGGCGAGCTCCCGCCCGACCAGGTGCAACGGCCCGCCACCGTCTTCGCCCTCCCGAGCGTCGACGAGGCGTTCGGCGTCGCCTACGTCGAGGCGATGGCGGCCGGCATCCCCGCGATCGGCTGCCGTGGCGAGGCCGGGCCGGAGGAGATCCGCGCCAGCGGCGGCGGCATCCGGCTCGTCGGGCCCGGCGACCCGGAGAGCCTCGCGGCCGAGCTGCGGCGCCTCATCACCGACGCCGCCTGGCGGCGCGAGCTCGGCGCGGCGGCCCGCGCGACCGTCGAGCGCTCGTTCACCTGGGAGGCGTGCGGGCGGGCGACCGTCGCCGCCTACCGGGAGGCGCTGCGGTGAAGCCGGTCCTGTTCGTCACCAACCACGCGCCGCCGTTCCGCGTCGGCGCGTTCGCGAAGCTGCACGAGCTGGAGGACGTCACGTTCGCGCTGATCGGCGGTGACGTGCGGCACGGCGGCGGCGGCGGCGAGAACGCAGGACCTCCCGTTCCCGGTCATCCGGCCGCAGCAGCACGAGGTGGCGCGGCTCGCCAAGGACTACCGGGCGGTCGTGGCGGGCCTGTCGGGCCGTGTGGCCCCGCTCGCCGCCTACACGGGCGCCCGCACGGCCAGGGTCCCCTTCGTGCTCTGGGCGAGCCTGTGGGCGCACCCGCGCACGCTCCCGCACGCCGCCTCCTACCTCGTGGTGCGCCACCTGTACCGCCACGCCGACGCGATCGCCACCTACGGGCCCCACGTTTCCGCGTACGTGCGTGCCCAGGGCGCCACGAATCCAGTCGTGGAGGCCCCACAGAGCGTCGACAACGAGTATTGGATCCGACAATCGTCCCCGATTCGGCGCGCGGCCTTCCAAGCGGCGTTTGTTGGCCGAATCACTGGGGAAAAAGGACCTCAAGTGCTCATTCAGGCCTGGAGTTCCTCGGGTCTGTCGGCACTCAGCGCCGCGCTGGTTCTGGTCGGCGGCGGTCCGATCCGAGCCCGGGCCGTCGCCACCGGCGCGGTCCTGTCCGAAGGGCCCCAGCCGCCCGCCGAAGTACGCAACTTCTACGCGGGAAGCGACGTTGTGGTCGTACCGTCGGTCGCCACCCGCGACTTCCGCGAGCCGTGGGGACTGGTGGTCAACGAAGCGTTCAACCAGGGAGTTCCCGTGATCGCCACCGATGCCGTCGGCGCCGTCGCCGGCGGGCTCGTCCGCCACGAGCGCACCGGGCTCGTCGTCCCGGCCGGCGACCCCGGCGCCCTCGCCGCCGCGCTGCGCCGCATGCACGACGAGCCCGAGCTGCGCGAGCGGCTCGGCGCCGCCGCGCGCGAGGCGGTCAAGGCCTACACGCACGACGCGTGGGCGGCCGGGATGTCGAAGGCCCTGCAAAGCGTGGGAGCGAGCCGTTGCTAGCGTGGAAGGCCATGGTTCGTCTGCTGATGCTCAGCGGGCTGATCCTGCTGCTCGCTGCTCCACCGGCGAGCGCGCAGGGCGTCCGCGAGAAGATCCTGCGCGAGTGCCAGGAGGGCCGCATCACCGGCGATTACACGCCGAAGCAGCTCCGCGACGCGCGCAACCACATCCCGACCGACATCGACGAGTACTCCGACTGCCGCGACGTGCTCTCGCAGGCCGCGCTGACCGGCCGTGGCGGGGGCGGCGGCGAGGGCACCAACGCGCCCGGCGGCGTGCGACCGGACGACGGGCGCAGCCCGCTCACGCCGAGCGACCCCGTCGAGAACGCGGAGCTCAGCAACGCCCGGCTCAACAGCGACGCGCAGTCCGTCGGCGAGCAGAGCATCATCCCCGGCGCCGCCGGCTTCGACGCCGCCGCGGAGCGCCACGGCCTGCCCACCAGCGTGCTCGTCGTGCTGATCCTGCTCGGCCTCTGCGCGGCCGTCGCGACGTACGCGTCCGTCCGCCGACGTGTCATCACTCGCAAGCAGCGCTAGCCCGCGGATCGGCCCGCGGCCGCGGGCGCTCTCCGCGATCCGGGTCAGCGCCGACACCGCGCTGATGTGGGGCGTCGCGCTCGCGATCGCCGCCGTCTCGTTCGGGGCGAGCGGCGGGCTGACGCTCGGGCGCACGACGTGGACCGAGGTGGCGCTGATGCTCACCGGCGCCGCGCTCGTGGCCGCCGCGCTGCTGACGCGCCGGCTGTCGCCGCCGCTCTACGGCGGCTTCGCGCTGCTCGGGCTGACCGCGCTGGCCGCCTACACCGGGCTGTCGATCACGTGGTCGCTGTCGCCCGCCGACTCGTGGCTCGAGGCCAACCGCACGTTCGCCTACGTGGCGGGCTTCGCGGGCGCGCTGGCGCTGGTGCGGCTGGTGCCGAACCGCTGGGCCGCGGTGCTGAGCGGCGTCGGCCTCGGCTGCGTGCTCGTCTGCGCGTGGGCGCTGGCCACCAAGATCTTCCCCGAGGCGCTGGCGCCGGACGAGACGTTCGCCCGCCTGCGCGAGCCGTTCGGGTACTGGAACGCGGTCGGGCTGATGGCCGCGCTCGGCGTGCCGCCGCTGCTGTGGGTGGCGGCGCGGCGCACCGGCGCGCCCGCGGTCGGCGCGCTGGCGTGGCCCGCGCTCGGCCTGCTGTTCGTGTGCCTGATGCTGTCCTACTCGCGCGGCGCGCTGCTGGCGCTCGGCATCGGGCTGGTGTTCTGGTTCGCGATCGTGCCGCTGCGGCTGCGGGCCGCGGCGCCGCTGATCGCCGCCGCGGTGGCGTCGGCGCCGGTGGTGGCGTGGGCGTTCGCGCGCGACGCGCTGTCGACCGAGCGGATCCCGCTCGCGGCGCGCGCCGACGCGGGCCACGACCTCGGCGCGCTGCTCGTGCTGCTGTGCGTCGTGCTGCTGGTGGTCGGGCTCGCGGTGAGCTTCTACACGACCCAGAACCCGCCGGGAGCGCAGGCACGGAGGATCGCCGGCTGGTCGCTGGCCGGCGCGCTGGCGGTGGTGCCGGTGGCCATCGTGGTCGCGGTGGCGGCCTCGCCCGGCGGGCTGAAGGGCCAGACCTCGGACGCCTGGAACAAGCTCACCGACCCGGCCGCGAGCACGCCGACGAACACGCCGGACCGTCTGACCGCGACCTCGTCGGTGCGCGCGCGGTACTGGAACGAGGCGCTCCACATCTACCGCTCGTCGAAGTGGATCGGGGCGGGCGCCGGCGCCTACGTGGTGGCCCGCACGCGCTACCGCACCGACCGCCTGATCGTGCGCCACGCCCACGGCTACATGATCCAGACGCTGGCCGACCTCGGGCTGATCGGGGTCGGGCTGTCGCTGCTCGCGGCGGCGGCCTGGCTGGCGGCCGCGGTGCGGTCGACGGGCCTGCGCCCGCGCGACCGCGGGCTGCCGTTCGACCCCGAGCGGATCGCGGTGCTGACCATGGCCACGGTGGTGATCGTGTTCGCCGTGCACTCGCTGATCGACTGGACCTGGTTCGTGCCCGGCAACACCGTGGTGGCGCTGCTGTGCGCCGGCTGGGTGGCCGGGCGGCCGGGCCTGCGGGAGCGCGCCGCCGAGCCGGCCCCGCAGCCGGAGCGAGAGCGCCGCGCCTGGCGCGAGCGCCTGCGGCGGCCCTCGCTGGCCTTCGGCGCCGCCGTCGCGGTGATCCTCGCCGCGCTGGCCGCGAGCTGGGCGGCGCTGCAGCCCGTGCGCTCCGCCTACGCCGACGAGCGCGCGCAGGACGCCGCCGAGCTCGGCAACTACGAGCTCGCCGCCGAGCGCGCCCGCAGGGGCGCCGAGCGCAACCCGCTGTCGCTCGAGCCGCTGTGGCTGCTCGCCTTCATCGAGGACGCGCGCGGCGACACCAAGGCCGCCAACCGCTATCTCGAGCGCGCGGTCGTCCGCCAGCCCGCCAGCACCGAGGCGTGGCGGCGGCTCGGGCGCTACCGCCTGACCGTGCTCGGCGACCCCGTGGGCGCGGTGCGCGCGTTCCGCGCCGCCTACTACCTCGATCCCGCCTCGCTGGAGGCGACGTCCGACCTCGTCGAGGCGGTGCGCATCCAGCGCGCCGCGGAGGCCGAGAAGCAGCCCTAGCGATCGAGCTTGCGGCGGGCGACGTCCTTGACCCGCGCGGCGAGCTCGTCGGCGTGGCCGTGGCGGACCATCGAGACGCTCTGGCGCGCGACCGTCGGCGCGCCGAGGCCGGTCTTCTTGAGCACGTAGCGCTGCTCGTTCCAGACGCGGTCGGGGTCGACCTCGCCGACCTTGCGGACGATCGACGTGCGGCCGCCGAGCTCGTCGGCGATCTCCCACTCCGGCTCGGCGGCGAGGAAGTCGCGCAGCACGCGGCCGGTCCACAGGTGGACGTCGTCGACGAGCAGATGGCCGCCGACCTTGAGCGCCTCGGCGACGTAGAACCAGTCGATGAACACCTGCGGGAACGAGTGCGAGCCGTCGATCAGGACGAGGTCGAGCGGGCCGGTGTCGAGGGTCGGGAGTACGCGCTCTGACGGTTTGGCGACGAAGGTCAGGTTCTCGGTGTCGATCGACTGCTGCTCGCAGTAGGCGAGGATGCGGTCGATCTCGGGCTGGTTGGGGACGACGCAGGTGTGGTGCGCGCCCTTCATCGCGAACAGGATCGTGCTGTAGCCGGATCCGGTCTCCAGCGTGCGGTTGCCGGGCTGGAGCTCGCGGTCGATGAACTCGAGGGCGCCGACCAGCAGGCCGTGCGTGATCAGGTCGTCGCCGCCCGCCTCGCCGTGGATGGCGGGCGCGTCGTGGAGGAGCTGCTGGAGATTCACGAGCGGGCGATGCTAGACGAGCCGCGCCTTGCGCCCGCGGGCCACGAGCATGCCGCGCTCGCCGCGGACCTCGACGGCCTCGAACGCGAACGTGTCGAGCACCCGGGCGAGCGAGCGGCTCGTGTAGAAGCGGACGTGCTGGCCGAGCGGGTCGACGTGCGGCTCCCAGCGCAGCAGCGCGATCAGGACGCGGCGCGGGAGGTCGTGGGAGGGCGTGGTGACGAGGATGCGGCCGCCGGTCTTCAGCACCCGCCGGGCCTCGGAGAGGAAGCCCGCGGTGTCGGGCACGTGCTCGAGCACCTCGGAGCACCACACGAGGTCGACGCTCGCGTCCGGGATCTCCTCGGTCGTCGCGCGGAGGTCGGCGCCCGGGACGTTGCGGCGCGCGCGCTGCAATGCAGCCTCGGCGATGTCGACGCCGACGGGGTCGGCGCCGGCGTCGCGCAGGGCGGCCACGAAGCGGCCGGCGCCGCAGCCGAGATCGAGCACCCGCTCGCCGGCGCGGGCCTCGCCGAGGAGCAGCGCGCGACGGCGCTCCCAGGCCCACGGCTCCGGATCGTCGGGCAGCTCGGCCCACACGTCTTCGTAAAACGCTTTCACGAAGGGCGTGAGGCTAGACGGACGGGGTAACCGGTTTCCGTGCGGGTCTGCTTCGATTCCAGGCCGGCCGCGGATCCGCGCGGCATCGGGCGCTATACCCGGTGCCTGCTCGACGGCCTGCGGGCGGTCGCCGAACGCAACGGCGACGAGGTGGTCGAAGCGCGCCAGCCGCGGCGCGGGGACGACATCTTCCACGCCCCGTGGGTGAACGGCGCGCTGCTGCACCCGCGGGTGCCGATGGTGGTCACCGTCCACGACCTGGTCTCGCAGAAGCACGCCGGCTCGACGCTGCGGGCCGGGCTCCGCGGCGGGATGCGCAAGCTGGCGATCGAGCGCGCCGCGCGGCTGATCTGCCCGACGCGGGCGGTCGCCGACGACGTCGCGGCGCTGATGCGCGTCGACCGCGAGCGGATCGACGTGATCGCCGAGGCGCCGGCCGCCGCGTTCCGCCCGCGGCCGGCGGCCGAGGTCGCCGCCGCCCGCGAGCAGCACGGCGTGCCGGACGACTACCTGCTGTGGGTCGGCGACCTCCGCCATCCCGACCCGCACCGCCGCATCCCGGCGCTCGTCCACGCGCCGCGCGAGCTGCCGCTCGTGCTCGTGGGCGCCGCCGGCCAGTGGGCGCACGAGCTCGACGGCGGCGTGATCGTCACCGGCGAGGTCGACGACGACGAGCTCGCGGCGCTCTACACGGGCGCCCACGCGCTGCTCATGCCGTCGGCCGAGGAGGGCTTCGGGCTGCCGGCGGTGGAGGCGCTCGCGTGCGGCACGCCGGTGGTCGCCGCGGACGGGCCGGCGCTGCGGGAGGTGCTCGACGGGCGGGCGACGTTCGTCGAGCCGGGCGATGTCGCGGGCATGGTCACCGCCGCGCACGCCGCCACGCGCCCCGCTCCGGCGCCGCCGCCGTGGACGTGGGCGGAGGCCGCGACGGCGACGTGGGCGGTCTACGAGCGGGCGCTGGCTACTCCCGGGCGCGGGCGCGCCCGAGGTTCCAGCTGACGAGGTCGTCGGGCGGCGGCGGCGCGCCGGCGAGGTCGGCACGGGCGAGCGCCGGTGCGGCGTCGGCGCTGAGCTCGCCCAGGTAGGCGTCGTCGAGTGCGCCGGCGCGCTCGATGTTGTGGGCGGCGATGCGGTTGTCGGGGTTGGAGACGACGAAGGCCAGCGCGGCGAGCGCCGACACCGCGACGGTCGCGCGCGGCAGCCAGGCGCTGCGGGCGAGCGCCCCGGCGGCGGCGATCAGCACGAACAGCGCGCCGAGCCACAGGATCGCGCCGTGGGCGAGCAGGCGCAGGCGCGTGAAGCCGTACGCCTCCTCGTAGAGCCCGAGCCGCTTCAGCGCGGAGGCGAGGATCACGAGCGTCAGCGCGCACAGGAGGCCGAGCAGGGCCTGCAGGACGCGCGAGTCCTTGCGGGCGAGCGCGATCACCGCGAGCGTGAGCGCCGCGGCCACCATCAGCTGCGCGAAGCCCTCGCGGGCGTACTCGGCGTAGGTGAGGCCGGTGGTGCGCAGGACGTGCTCGTCGCCGCCGAACAGCGTCGTCAGCTGGAGGGCAACGAAGGCGGCGAACAGGGCGTCGAGGGTGGCCAGCGCGATCAGCCACTCGGTGCGGCCGAGCCGCGGGAGCGCGGCGCCGGCCGGGCGGATGCGGGTCGCGGCGGTGAGGAGCAGCGCGACGGGGAGGCCGACGACCAGCAGGAACACCGCCACGCGCTCGCCCGCGTGGTCCGTGACGTTCCAGTCGAAGGCGTCGTCGACGATCTGGGCGAAGGCGGCGTCGGCGGTCACGAACAGCGGCACGAAGACCGCGAGCAGCACCACGGCGAGCGCCGCGCCGCGGACGCCCGGGCCGAACCGGCCGAGCCGGCCGCGGCCGCCGAGCCGGACGGCCGCGGCGGTGACGACCGCGAGCCCGGGGACCAGGTGGCGCACCCAGCCGAGCGCGCCGGCGAGCACCTCACGCCACGTGCGCGCGCCGGCCGCGGCGAGCGAGCCGAGCACCACCGCGGCGAGCAGCGCGAGGAGGACGACCCAGCCGGCGGCGCGCACCGCGGGCGTGAGCGCGAGCAACGCGGCGGCGGCCCAGCACGCGAGCCGCCACGGATCGCGCGGCCGCGTGGCGACCACGACCACGGCGATGACGGCGAGCGCGATCGCCGTCACGCCCAGGCCGGCGGGCCGGCCGGGGAGGAAGAGCGCAGCGAGGAGGGCCGACCCGAGGGTCGCGGAGAGGAGGCGGGGCGGCATCAGCGCGGCCGAACGGAGCGGTCGTCCGGAGGGCCGGCGGCTCGCGCGGGCAGTTCGAGCACCATCCGGCAGCCCTGCGGGTCGCGCTCCTCGGCGCGGATGCTGCCGCCGTGCGCGTCGACGATCCAGCGGGCGATGGCGAGGCCGAGGCCGGTGCCGCCGTCGCGCGCCGAGCGCGCGTGGTCGGTGCGGTAGAAGCGCTCGAACACGCGCTGGGCCTCGCCGGGCGGGATGCCCGGGCCCTCGTCGCAGACCGCGATCGTGGTGCTCGGGCCGCCGTTGTAGGCGACCAGCCACACGCGCCCCTCGGGCGGCGAGTGGCGGACCGCGTTGTCGAGCAGGTTGGCCAGCACCTGCTGCAGCCGCTCGGGGTCGCCGGTGGCTTCGAGGTCGATCGGGTCGACCTCGATCCGCAGCCGCACCTCGCGCTCGCCGAGCACGCACTCGCGCGCGGCGCGGTCGAGCAGCTCGTGGACGCCGAAGCGCTCGCTCGCGATCGGCAGCGTGCCGGACTCGAGCCGCGAGAGGTCGAGGAGCTGCTCGACCAAGCGCCCGAGCCGCTGCGTCTGCGCGAGCGCGGTCTCGACGGCGTTCGGGTCCTCGACGCCGTCGGCGAGGTTCTCGAGCACGGCCTGCAGCGCCCCGATCGGCGTGCGCAGCTCGTGCGAGACGTTGGCGACGAGGTCGCGCCGCATCCGCTCGACGTCGGCCAGGTCGGCCGCCATCGCGTTGAACGCGCGGGCGAGCTCGCCGACCTCGTCGCGCGAGGTCGCGGTCACGCGCCGGTCGTAGTCGCCGCGCGCCATCGCCGAGGCGGCGGAGGCCATCTCGCGCAGCGGCGAGGTCATGCCGCGCGCGAGGCCCTGGACGAGCGCGAGGCCGACGACCAGCGGCGAGCACGACGCGCAGCCAGGGCGCGAGGCCGACCTCGTCGCCGAACGCGAGGATCGCGGTCGTCGCCACGACCGCGGCGACGATGACGACGCCGAGTTTGGCCTTGATGGAGGAGAGGAAGTCCAAGCGGCCTCATGCGGCCGCCTCGAGCGCGTAGCCCACGCCGTGCACCGTGCGCAGCCAGCCGGGCCCGAGCTTGCGCCGCAGGCCGCGCACGTGGGAGTCGACGGTCCGCGGGCCGGAGCCGTCGCGCCAGCCCCACACCTCGGCCAGCAGCTGGTCGCGCGTGTGGACCGCGCCGGGCCGGGCGGCGAGCACGGCGAGCAGGTCGAACTCGGTGGCGGTCAGCGTGACCTCCTGCCCGTCGACCCGCACGCGCCGTCCGGCGGGGTCGAGCTCCAGGCCGCCGACGCGCAGCGCCTCGCCGGCCCGCGGGCGCCGCTCGACCCGCCGCAGCAGCGCCCGCACGCGCGCCACCAGCTCGCGCGGCGAGAACGGCTTGGTCATGTAGTCGTCGGCGCCGACGCCGAGCCCGACCAGGACGTCGGTCTCCGCGTCGAGCGCGGTGAGCATGAGGACGGGCACCGGCCGGGAGCGCTGGATGCGGCGACAGACCTCGAGCCCGTCGATCCCGGGGAGCAGGAGATCGAGGACCACGAGGTCGGGGAGCAGGCGCTCGCACAGCGCGACCCCGGCCGGCCCGTCGTGTGCGACCTCGACCGCGAAGCCCTCGGCCCGCAGCCGTGCCGCCACGGCGTCGGCGATCGCCTCTTCGTCCTCGATGACGCAGATCAGCGGTCCGCCCACGGGCACGAGTGTGCCAGCGGCGGATGCAGGCCGGGTGCGGGTCCTGTGCAGATACCGTGCAGGCGATGCGACTGCGCCTGATCCGCAACGCGACCCTGGAGCTGGACTACGCCGGGCGGCGGCTGCTGCTCGACCCGATGCTCGATCCGGCCGAGGCGCGCGGGCCGGTCGCGAACACGCCGAACGACCGCCGCAACCCGCTGGTCGAGCTGCCCGAGCCGGCGGAGGCGATCGCCGAGCGAGCGGAGGCGCTGCTCGTCACCCATCTCCACGCGGACCATCTCGACGAGACCGCCGTGCGGCTGCTGGCCGGCGACCGGCCGGTGCTCTGCCAGCCGCCCGACGCCGAGCCGCTGCGCGAGCGCGGGTTCACCGACGTCCGGCCGGTCGAGGCGCTCGCTGCGGCTCGACGGCATCGAGGTGGCGCGCACCGGCGGCGAGCACGGCACCGGCGAGATCGCCGAGCTGCTCGCGCCGGTCTCCGGCTTCGTGCTGCGCGCCGACGGCGAGCCGACCGTCTACGTCGCCGGCGACACGATCTGGTGCGACGAGGTGCGCTCGGCGATCGACGAGCACCGGCCCGACGTGATCGTCGTCAACGCCGGCGGCGCGCGCTTCACCGAGGGCGACCCGATCGTCATGACCGCCGAGGACGTCGTCGCCACCGCGCGCCACGCGCGACGGCCACGTCGTCGCCGTCCACCTCGAGGCGATCAACCACTGCCTGGAGACGCGCGCCGACCTGCGCGCGCGGCTCGCGGCGGAGGGGCTCGACGTCAGCGTGCCCGCAGACGGCGCCGATGTGGCGCCGGCCAGCACGACCACGGGCCGATGAGGCCCGAGGCCCCAGCCGAGCAGCGGCCAGATCGGCCAGAAGTAGCCGGCGCCGGTCGCGGCCCAGATCACGAGCAGGAGCAGGTTGACGGCCAGGAAGGCCGCGACCTCGGGTCGGCGCGGGGTGAGGCGGCGCGAGGGCCGCGGCGCCGGGGGGCGGCGCGCGGGAGGTCGGCCGACCACCGGCGCCAGCTCGCCGACGGGTGCGGGCGGCGTACACGCGGTCGAGCCGCTCGTCGAGCTCGTCGACGGTCAGGCGCCCCTGCGCGGCGTGCTCGCGCAGGAGCTCGGCGTGCTGCTCGCGCTCGGCGTCGGAGGCACGGAGTGTCAGCGAGTTCCTGGTCGGTCATGTGCGACACTCTATCATGGATGGTCCAACATGGACCTTACACCGACCGCCGTCATCGTCCTCGGCCTCCTGGAGCTCGGCGACGGCGACCCCCTACGACCTCAAGGTCCGCGTCGCGGGCAGCGTCGGCAACTTCTGGTCGGTCCCCCACTCCGCGCTCTACGCCGAGCCCGAGCGGCTCGCCAAGCAGGGGCTGGTCGAGGAGCGGCGCGAGGCGGGCGGGCGCCGGCGGCGCGACGTTCTCGATCACCGACGCCGGCCGGCAGGCGCTCGACGAGTGGCGCGCCGAGCCGACCGGCGAGCCCGCCGAGCTGCGCGACCCGGCGCTGCTGAAGCTGTTCTTCGGCGCCGACCCGCAGGCGATGGCCGCCGCGCAGCTGCCCGCGCACCGCGCGCGGCTCGCCCGCTACGAGGAGATCCGCAAGCACGACGACGGCAGCGGCGCCTTCCTCGCCCTCGAGGCGGGCATCCGCCACGAGCACGAGTGGATCGCGTTCTGGGAGGGGCTGCGACGTAACGGCGCTGGGAGGAGCGGTCCCAGCCGAGGTCGCGCGCAGGCCGGCGGCCGCGGTGCGCCGCCGCGACGAGCAGCACGACCACCAGCGGTGACGCTGTCGCACGCCAGAGCGCGATCGCCGACCGGCGCCGAGCCGCGGGCGCGCGGGCGTCGAGCACGAGCTCCTGGCCGTCCGCGAACGTCTGCACCACCACGAGCGACGACAGCAGCGCCGCCGGGATCAGCACGATCAGCCGGTCCGCCCACAGCGGCAGGTCGCGGCCGCCGAGCGCCACCGGCCCGGCCGCCTTGATCACGAAGGAGATCACGGTCATCGCCACGATCGTGATCCACACCGCGCTCATCGCGACACCGCCCGGCCGGCGAACACCGCGAGCGAGGCGACGACCACCGGGATGCCCGGCGGCGTCAGCGGGATCAGCACGAACGTGATCACGGTCGCCACCGCCGCCGTCACGCGCGCGGCGCGTGGTCCCGAGCTCGCTCCACAGCAGCATGAGGAAGAAGGCGGGGAAGAGCGCGTCGAGCCCCAGCTTGTCGGGGTCGGGGATCGAGTCGCCGACCAGGACGCCCGCGATGGTGCCGAGTGCCCAGCCCGATGAACTGCGGCAGCGTCGAGCCGAGCAGGCGCTTGACGCCGTACTGCCCCTCGCCGGTGCGGGCGAGGATCAGCGACGCGTCGACCACCGCCTGGCCCTCGAGCGCCCGCCGCACCGTGCCGCCGCGCATCGACGGCCCCAGCGCGACCCCGATGGCGAGGAAGCGCGAGGCGATCAGCGTGGCCGCCACGATCGCGGTGATCGCCGAGCCGCCGGCGCTCAGGACCGCGAGCGTCGCGAACTGCGCCGCGCCCGAGAACACGACCACCGACATCACGACGGGCGCCACCGAGCCCCAGCCGACCGTGACCGCGGAGACCCCGAACGACGCGCCGATCAGCGCCGTCGGGATGACGAGCGGCAGAGCCGCCCGGATACCGGCGGCGTAGGTGTCCTCGGCCTCTTGCAGGCGCGAGAGCCTAGAACGCGCCGCGCCGCGTGAACACCGCGGGGACCGTCTTGACCAGGATGGTCAGGTCGAGCGCCACCGACCAGCGCTCGAGGTAGAGGAAGTCGAGCCGCACGAGGTCGTCGAAGTCGAGCTCCGAGCGGCCCGAGACCTGCCACAGGCCGGTGATGCCGGGGAGCACGAGGTAGCGCTTCTTGTGCCACTCCTCGAGCTGGTCGAAGTCGCGCTGCGGCAGCGGCCGCGGGCCGACGAGCGACATCTGGCCGAGCAGCACGTTGACCAGCTGCGGCAGCTCGTCGAGCGAGAAGCGGCGCAGCATGCGCCCGACGGACGTCATCCGCGGGTCGTCGCGGATCTTGAACAGCGGGCCCGAGGCCTCGTTGAGCGACTCGACGTCGGCCTGCATCTGGTCGGCGCCCGAGCGCATGGTGCGGAACTTGAAGCACGAGAACGGGTGGCCGCCGATGCCGGGCCGCTGCGAGCGGTAGAGCACCGGGCCGCGCGAGGAGATGGCGACGGCGATCGAGATCAGCGCCAGCACCGGGCTGAGCACGAGCAGCAGGAACAGCGCGCCGAGGAAGTCGAACGTGCGCTTGACCGCGTAGTCGAAGCCGTCGAACACCGGCGGGCGCAGCTCGAACAGCGGGACCGACGTGCCGGGCACGAACTCCGCGCGGTGGACGAGGATCTCCATCGTCGATGGTGCGATCCGCACGGTCACGCCTCGCTGGTGGCACTGGTCGACGAGCTCGACCGCCTGGCTCTGCGGGAAGTCGGGGTCGGCGATGATGACCTCCTGGACCCGCTGGGCGTCGAGCACCTGGGCGAGGTCCTCGATCCGGCCGAGCGAGCGCAGCCCGTTGTCGGGCCGCGGCGTCAGCGAGATGAAGCCGACCATCTCGACCGGCGCGTGCACCTCGTCGACGAGCGCGTGCGCGACGTCCTCGATGTGGTTCCCGGAGCCGACGAGCAGCGCGCGGCGGCGGTAGCCGGCGGCGCGCAGGAGCACGCCGGTGATCTTCTCGTAGGCCCAGCGGATCGAGCCGACGTAGACGATCGCGAAGAACAGCGTGCCGTAGAAGATGTAGTAGCTCGAGTACTGCTCGCCGTTGACGACCGCGAAGAGCACCGCGACCACCGTGGTCTGGAACAGCGCGGTGACGATCTTCGGCAGGCCGGGGCGCTGGGCGCGCTCGGCGTAGAGGCCGGAGCGGGCGAACAGCAGCGCGGTCACGAGGTAGGCGAAGGCGATCAGGCTCTTCGCCTCCTCGAACGAGGTGGCCCACGCCCAGGTGTCGTTGCGGATGACCGCCTTGACCATCAGCGCGGTGAAGATCGCGGCGAACAGGCCGGCGAAGTCGAGCGCCAGCAGCGTGGCGATGCGAAGGAGGTTGCGCAGGGTCTCCGCGCGGAGGAGGAACGACAGCGCGGGCGGGCGCTTGCGGCGGACGTCGACCGGTGTCAACGGATAGGGCGACGGAACGGCTGGATGGCCGTTCGTCGACGTGCTCGGTTTCGTCTCGGTGGTCGTGGGGGCCACAGTTGTGTGTTCTCCTCCGCAGTAACGCTGGAGGTTCGTGCGAGTTCCGGGTTTGCCTCTAGGGCAGCCCGGCGCCCGTCAGCGCTTCGACGCCAGATTGGTCCAGCGTGCGCTGGAGCCCCTCCCGCAGCTCGACCTTCGGCTCCCAGCCGAGCAGCTCGCGGGCGAGCGAGATGTCGGGCTGGCGAACCTGCGGGTCGTCGATCGGCAGGGCCTCGTGAACGATCTCGGAGCGTGATCCGGTGACATCGATGACGGCGTGCGCGAGCTCCAGGAGCGTGAACTCGTGCGGGTTGCCGATGTTGACCGGCATGTGGTGGCCGGACTCGGCGAGGCGGATGATGCCGTCGATCAGGTCGGACACGTAACAGAAGGAGCGCGTCTGGGAGCCGTCGCCGAACACGGTGATCGGCCGGTCCTGGAGCGCCTGGCGCATGAAGGTCGGGATCGCGCGGCCGTCGTGCGGGCGCATGCGCGGGCCGTAGGTGTTGAAGATGCGGACGATCGCGGTGTCGACGCCCTGCTGGCGGTGGTAGGCCATCGTGAGCGCCTCGGCGTAGCGCTTGGCCTCGTCGTAGACGCCGCGCGGGCCGATCGGGTTGACGTGGCCCCAGTAGCTCTCCGGCTGCGGGTGCACCTGCGGGTCGCCGTAGACCTCGGACGTCGAGGCGGTGAGGAAGCGGGCGCGGTGGTGCTTGGCCAGCCCGAGCGCGTTGTGGGTGCCGTAGGACCCGACCTTGAGCGTGTGCAGCGGCAGCCGCAGGTAGTCGATCGGCGACGCCGGGGAGGCGAAGTGGTAGACGAAATCCACCGGCTCCTCGACGAAGAACGGCTCGATGATGTCCTTGTGCAGGAGCGTGAACTCGGGCACGCGGATGTGCTGGATGTTGAAGAGTGAGCCGGTCTCGACGTTGTCGACGCAGATCACTCGGTGCCCGCGTCGGAGGAGCTCGTCACACAGGTGCGACCCCAGGAAACCGGCCCCTCCCGTTACCAGGCAGGTGGCCATGGCGGCTTAGCATAGCCCGCATGACAGAGTTTCCGACAGTTCGGGTTGCAGCCGTCCAGGCGACCCCGGTGATCCTCGACGCCTCGGCGTCCGTCGACAAGGCGATCCGGCTGATCGAGGAGGCCGCCGGCCACGGCGCCCAGCTCGTCGTCCTGCCGGAGACGTTCGTGCCCCTCTATCCCTCCAACGCGTGGGCGAAGGGCGCCTCGGGGTTCGGGGGCTGGGACGAGCTGTGGGAGCGGCTGTGGGAGCAGTCGGTCGACGTGCCCGGGCCGCTGGTGGAGAGGCTGGAGGCGGCGTGCGCGCGGCTCGGCGTGTGGGTGGCGATCGGCGTCAACGAGCGCGAGGCGCAGCGGCCCGGGATCGCTGTACAACGCGCTGCTGCTGATCGGGCCGGAGGGGCTCGTGCACAAGCACCGCAAGCTGATGCCGACCCAGCACGAGCGGCTGTTCCACGGCATCGGCGAGGGCGGCGACCTCGACGTCGCCGCCACCGAGCTGGGGCGGATCGGCGGGCTGATCTGCTGGGAGAACCGGATGCCGCTGGCGCGCTACGCGGTCTACCGCGGCGGGCCGCAGATCTGGGTGGCGCCGACCGCCGACGACTCAGACGGCTGGCTCGCCTCGATGCGCCACATCGCGATCGAGTCGGGCGCGTTCGTCGTCTCGGTGCCGCAGTACATCCCGGGCGCGGCGTTCCCGGACGACTTCCCGGTGCCGATCGACCGTGAGCGCATCTACGGGCGCGGCGGCGCGGCGATCGTCTCGCCGGCCGACGGCGAGGTGCTCGAGGGGCCGCTGTACGACCGCGAGGGCATGGTGGTGACGGACTGCGACCTGCGCGAGGGGCTGCACGCGAAGCGCTTCTTCGACGCGGTCGGCCACTACTCGCGCGAGGACGTCCTGCTGCCCTCGTAGAGGCTTCCGTCGGCCACGCGGAGGGTTCTCTGCGTGCCGATGGCGTCGAGGAACCAGCGGTCGTGGGAGACCGCGACGATCGTGCTCGGGCTCTGCGCCAGCGCGCTCTCCAGCACCTCGAGCGTGTCGAAGTCGAGGTGGTTGGTCGGCTCGTCGAGCAGCAGCAGGTCGGCCTCGCTGGCGACGATGGCGGCGATCGCCGCGCGGGCGCGCTGGCCGGGGCTGAGGCGCTCGAGCGGGCGTCGGATCTCGTCGGCGCCGAGCCCGAAGTGGGCGAGCAGCGTGCGCGCCTCGCCCTCGTCGATGCCGGAGCGGGTGTGGCTGCGGAACCAGGGCAGGAGCGGGCCGGTGGCGTGGAAGCGCTGCGGGAGCAGGCGCACGGTCGTGGCGGTCTCGACCGTGCCTGCGTGTGGCGCGAGCGTGCCGAGGAGCAGCTGCAGCAGCGTCGTCTTGCCGGCGCCGTTGGGGCCGGTGATCGCCACGCGCTCGCCGCCGTGGAGCGTGAGGTCGACGTCGCCGAGGACCCGCGCGGAGACGCCGTCGAGGCGGGCGACGCGGCGGCCCTTGTCGGCAGCGGCGTGGAGCTTGAGGCGGACCGCGGGCTGGTCGCGGGGCCGCTCGACCCAGTCGGCCGACGCCATCTCGCGCTCGAGCCGGTGCTCGCGCGCCTTCGCCTTCTTGGCGACCTTCTTCGCGTAGCGCTTGAGCTTGGGGGCGGCCGCGCGCGAGACGGTGCGCTCGGTGTAC
Source organism: uncultured Solirubrobacteraceae bacterium (assembly GCA_963730115.1). GTDB lineage: Bacteria > Actinomycetota > Thermoleophilia > Solirubrobacterales > Solirubrobacteraceae > DASQFQ01. The sequence goes on from CAVSQM010000008.1 coordinate 45,437, forward strand.
TGCGCGTAGCCGGCGGTGGCGGCGATGTCCTGCTCCAGCTGGCGGCGGCGCTTGTCCTGGGCGGTGGCGAGCTCCTCCAGGCGGGCGCGGCGGCGGGCCTTCTCGTCGCGGTAGGCGGTGTAGCCGCCCTCGTACTGCTCGAGGCCGTCGCCGAGCTCGTAGATCCGGTTCACGACGGCGTCGAGGAAGCGGCGGTCGTGGGAGACGACGAGCAGGGCGCCGTCGAAGTCCGCCAGGAACTGTTCGAGCCATTCGAGGCCGCCGGCGTCGAGGTGGTTGGTCGGCTCGTCGAGGAGGAGGACGTCGGGGCCCTGGAGCAGCGTCGCGGCCAGCAGCGCGCGGGCCTGCTCGCCGCCGGAGAGGCGGGTGAGCGGGCGGTCGGTGTCGAGGTGCTCGATCCCGAGGCGGCGGCGGACCTCCTCGGCGCGCGCCTCGGCGGCCCAGGCGCCGGTGGCCTCGGCGCGCTCGAGCGCGTGGGCGTAGGCGTCGAGGTCGCCCGGCGCCTGGAGCGCGGTGAGCGCCTCGCCGGCCTCGCCGAGGGCGTCGTGGAGGAGCGCGCCGATGGTCGACTCGGGCGCCTCCTGCGGGAGGTAGCCGACGCTGGCCGCCGCGAAGATCGAGCCGCGGTCGGCGTGCTCGCGGCCGGCCAGCAGCTTGAGCAGGGTGGACTTGCCGGTGCCGTTGGGGCCGACGAGCCCGGCTCTGTCGCCGGGGTTGAGGGTCAGCGACAGGCCCTCGAAGAGGGGTGCGCCGTCATAGCTCTTGGTCAGATCGAGTGCGCGTAGCACGAGTGAAGCTCCAGGGTCCGAGTCGGCCCGCGTGGCGGGCGGTGGTGGAATCGGGGGCCTAGTTCTTCACGCGCTCCAGCGTACGCGGCGAGGACGCCGCGCGTGGTAGGGCTAGCTCCCCTTCTTGCGCAGCACCCGCTCGTCGCCGACCCGCAGCGTCACGCGCTCGGCGTCGAGCAGCTCGAGCAGGGCCTGGGCGTAGCGGCGCGAGGTGCCGAGCTCGTCGCGGAGCGAGGCGATGGTCACGCTGCCGTCGCGCTCGACGAGGGCGGTCACCGTCCGCGTCAACTCGGCGACCGCCTCGCGGTGGATGTGCATGTCCCGCCCGAGCCGCACGACCCGCCCGTGCTCGCGCAGCGCGGCGAGCTCGGCGGGCGCGTCGTCGGCCGGCGGCTGGAGGCCGGCGTCGCGGAGCCGCTCCTCGACCGCGAGCGCCTCCTCGCTGAGCGGAGCCCTCGAGGAACTCTCAGGGGGCTCGGACTCCGTTGAGGGTTCGGGTTGAGGGTCGGGCTCGCCGCGTTCGCGGCGGGCGAGGCGGGCGAGCAGGTCGCGGCTCGGGCCGTGGCGGGGTGGGTCGGGGTCGAGCACGATGCCGCCACCGAGCGTGTCCGGCGGCGCGAGGGCGCGGATGACGACGCGGTCGCCGAGGGCGGGGACGAGCGGCTGCTCGAGGCGGAGCTGGAAGTAGCGGCCGCCGAGCTCCGCGAGCCGGGCGGGCGCCACGCGGGTGCCGTGGTGGACGGCGACGCGGGTGCCGTTGTCGGGGCGGGCGTCGGGTGTCGCCCAAGCGAGCGTGACGTCGAGCCGAAAAGAAGCCTTCGGCGGAGCCGACGCCGTGCCGCCGCCGGAGGTCGCCGCCGAGCCGGCTGCGGTCCGTGGGCCTTCGGCCGCCACCACGACGTCGCCGCGCGCCACCTCGTCGCGCGCCACGCCGACGAGGTTGAGCGCCACCCGCTGGCCGGCCTCGGCGCGCTCGACGGGCTCGTCGTGGACCTGGACGGCGCGGATGCGGGTCGTCGTGCCGGCGGGGAGGATGCGGACCTCGTCGCCGCGCGCGGCGGTGCCCTCCCACAGCGTGCCGGTCACCACCGTGCCCGCGCCGCGGATCGTGAACGAGCGGTCGACGTGGAGGCGCAGCGCGCCGCCGAACGCGCGGCCGGGCACGCGGGCTGCGGCGCGGTCGAGCGCGGCGCGGAGCTCGTCGAGGCCGCGGCCGGTGGGCGCCGCCACCGGCACGATCTCCGCGCCCGGCAGCAGCTCGGCCGCCTCCGCGCTCGCCAGCTCGGGATCGGCGAGGTCGGCCTTGGTGATCGCGACGACGCCCGTCTCCACGCCCAGCGCGGCGAGCACGGCGGCGTGCTCGCGCGTCTGCGGCATCACGCCGTCGTCGGCGGCGACGACCATCAGGTAGAGGTCGATGCCCGTCGCGCCCGCGACCATCGTCCGCACGAACCGCTCGTGGCCGGGCACGTCGACCACCGACAGGCGCCGCCCCGACGGCAGCTCGAGCGGCGCGTAGCCGAGCTCGATCGAGATCCCGCGCGCCTGCTCCTCCGGCAGGCGGTCGGTGTCGACGCCGGTGAGCGCGCGCACCAGGACGGTCTTGCCGTGGTCGATGTGGCCGGCGGTGCCGAGGGTGGTCACACGTGGATCATGGCGGCGTGAGCTTGAGGATCCGGTCGTCGTCGTCGCTCGGGTCGCCGCGGCCGTCCTTGTTGCTCGTCAGCACGTACAGCGCGCCGTCCGGGCCCTGGGCGACGTCGCGCAGCCGCCCGTACTCGCCCTCGAGCAGCGCCTCGTTGCGGGTCGCCTCGTCGCCGTCGAACGACACCCGCCGCAGCTGCTCGCCGATCAGGTTCGCGAACACGAAGTCGCCCTCCCACGACGAGCTGCCGGTCACGAACGTCGCGCCCGACGGCGCGATGACGTCCTCGTAGTTGACGATCGGCTCGGTGCCGCCGCCGTCCGGCCAGCCGTAGTTGCCGCCCTCCTCGAGCACGTTGACCTCGTCGTCGCTGTCCGGCCCGAGCTCGGTGATCACCGGCCGGTCCGTGCCCGGCTCCCAGTCGATCCCCTGGACGTTGCGGTGGCCCTTGGTGAACACCTCGGGCTCGACGTCGTCGGAGCGGAAGTCATCGGTGCGGAGGATCTTGCCGTTGAGGCTGTCGTCGTCCTGGGCGAGCTGGTCGTTCGCCGGCCTCGCCGGTGGTGATGTAGAGCTGCCCGTCGGGGCCGAAGGCGAGCCGGCCGCCGTCGTGGATCGGGCCCGACTCGATGCCGCTCACGACGACGCCGTCGAGCTCGAGCTGGTCGTTCTCGAAGCGGAAGCGCGCGACGAGGTTCTCGGCCGGGGTCGTGAAGTAGAGGTAGACGAAGGGGTTCTGCTCGAACTCCGGGTCGATCGCGAGCCCGAGCAGGCCGCTCTCGGAGCCGTCGGTCTCGACGACGTCCTCGACGAAGCCGACCGGCTCCTCCTGCAGCGTGCCGTCCTCGTCCAGCAGCCGCACGCGCCCGGGCCGCTCGGTGACGAGCGCGCGCCCGTCGGGGAGCCAGTCGATCGCCCACGGCGTGTCGAGCCCGGTGGCGACGGTCTCGACCTGCAGGTCGGCCTGGTCGGGCGAGCTGTCGTCGTTGCCGTCGTCGCCGCCGCCACAGCCGGCGAGCAGCACGAGGACGGCGACGCAGGGGAGCAGGCGGCGCATCCCTCTAGCGTGCCACGTCATGGATCCCTCCCTGCTGGCGCGGCAGTTCCGCAGCTTCGGGACCGAGGCGGTGGGCGCCGACTCGCCGCTCTACGCGCGCGTCTGCGAGCTCGTCGCGGACTCCCCGGAGCTGCTGAGCGTGGCGGTCCGCTCGGCGGAGACGACGCCGATGATCTTCCTGGCCGCGATCCACGACGAGCTGCTGCGCGACCCCGACGACGAGCTCGCCGCCTACTACCCGACGGTCGGCGGCACGCGCGCGGCCGACGACGCGCTGGCCGCCGCGCTCACCGGCTTCTGCGCCGCTCGCGAGCCGCAGCTCGCCGGCACGCTCGCCGTGCGCCGCACGCAGACCAACGAGACCGCCCGCTGCGCCGGGCTGCTGCCGGCGTTCGCGGCGATCGCCGGCGGGCGGCCGCTCGCGCAGATCGAGATCGGCGCGAGCGCGGGGCTGAACGGGCTGTGGGACCACTACGCCTACGACTACGCAGGAACGGTCGCGGGGGATCCCGACTCGGCGCTGCGGATCGCCTGCGAGCTGCGCGGCGGCGGCGCGCCGCCGCTCGACCCGCCGCACGTGGCCTGGCGCGCCGGCATCGACCTCTCCCCCGTCGACCTGCGCGATCCCCGCGGAGGTCCGCTGGCTGCGCGCGTGCGTGTGGCCCGACCAGCGCGCGCGGCACGAGCGACTCGAGGCCGCGCTGACGGTCGCGCGCGAGCACGGCCCGGTCGACATCCGCCGCGGCGACGCGCTCGCGCTGCTGCCGGGCGTGATCGAGTCGGCGCCCGCGGGCGCGCTGCTGTGCGTCTTCCACACCGCCGCGCTCGCCTACTTCACGCCCGAGCAGGTGGCCGAGCTGGGCACGCTGCTCGCGGGGCTCGACCGCGAGGTCGCCTGGGTCGGCGGCGAGGCGCCGGGCGTGCTCGTCGGCGAGGCCCGCCCGCCGCGCTCGCCGCTGCACTTCGCGCTCGCGGCCGGGCGAGCCGGGCCACCTCGCGGAGGTCGGCCGGATGGGCCACCACGGCGGCTGGCTCGAGTGGCTCGGCTAGGGGTAGGCGCGCTCGAAGCGGCCGGCCGGCGTTGCCGATCACGTAGCGGCCGCGCGTGAAGTAGACGACCCACCGCAGCCCGTCGCTGACGTCCTGCGGCACCGCGTACTGCAGCTCGGAGATCGGCACGCCGTGCTCGCGCGCGCCGCGGCGGGCGAGCCGCTGCGGCGCGCCCGGGTTGAGCTTGGCGAACGGGATCGTCGAGACGTTGTCGAAGCCGGGGCCGGAGTCGGAGCCGAAGCGCTCGAGCTCGCCGCCGGGCTGGATCTGCACGTGCCGCAGGCGGCCCTCGTCGGTCAGCAGCGTCGCGTCGATGCGGTCGGGCGCGAGCCGGAGGTTGGTGAGCTTGGTGTTCTCGTCGGAGCGGAGCGTGCGCAGGGCGGCGGCGACGTTGGCCCGCCGCATCAGCGAGTCCTTGCTCAGGCCGGTCGGCTTCGGACCGGGGTTCAGGTCGGGCACGCTGCCGATCTCGGGCGCGCGGATGACCTTCTCGACGCCGTCGATGCTGTCGCCGACCGAGCTGACCAGGCTCACGACGCCGCCGATCGCGACGGCGCCGACAGCGAGCAGGACGACGAGCGCGATCAGGCAGCCCTTGGCGCTGCCCGAGCGGCGGACGGTGACGGTCCTCCGGCCGGATCCGGTGGCGGCGGCCTGCTGGAGCGTGCCGCTGAGCTGGGCGGCGAGCCGGCGGCGCTGCTCCTCGTCGGCCGGAGACGGCGTCGGGGGCGCGGGCTGGGACCGGCGCGGGCTGCGCCGGTGCGGACTCGGTCCAGCCCGACTCCTCCTCGGCCGGCTTGGCCTCCGGATACGCCGACTCGCGCCAGTCAGGGGCCTCGGACGGGCTCCCGCCGAGGCCCTCGAGGGTGTCCTCCCCGATCTCCCGCCCGAACGCGTCGTACTTCGGCACGCGCCGATCAGACCGGACCGGGCGCCGCGCGTCAACCGGCGAGCGCGGCGCGGACCAGCTCGATCTCGTCGTCGGCGAGCGTGCGGGGGTCGAGCAGGAGGCGGCCGTCCTGGATCCGGCCGACCACCGGCGGATCGGCGGTCCGGAGGCGCGCGGCGAGCGCCTCGGCGTCGCCGGGGAGCGCGACCGCCGGGCCCGGCAGCTCGAGCAGCGGCAGCGCCCCGCCGCCGACCTTGGCGGTCGACTCGACGATCTCGCCGATCCCGTCGGCCAGCCGCTCGGCGCGCGCCCGCAGGCTCGCCTCGTCGGCGGTGAGCATCTGCAGCACCGGGACCGCGTGCGCGGTCGGGTCGCGGTAGAGGCGCAGCGTGGCCTCGAGCGCGGCGAGCGAGAGCTTGTCGAGCCGCAGCGCGCGGGCGAGCGGGTGCTGCTTGGCTGCCGCGACCGCGTCCGCGCGGCCCACCATCAGCCCCGCCTGCGGGCCGCCCAGCAGCTTGTCTCCGGAGAAGCACACGAGCGCGGCGCCGGCGCGCACCGAGCGGCGCACCGGTGGCTCGTCGGCCAGCACGGCCAGGTCCTCGGCGAGGTTGCCGGAGCCGACGTCGTCGATCACCGGCACGCCGAGCTCGCACAGCTCCTCGATCTCCACCTCCTGGACGAAGCCGAGCTGGCGGAAGTTGGACGGGTGCGCGCGCAGGATCGCGCCGGTGCGGTCACCGATGGCGCCGGCGTAGTCGGCGCGGCGGGTGCGGTTGGTGGTGCCGACCTCGACGAGCGTCGCGCCGGCCTGCGCGACCACGTCGGGCACGCGGAAGCCGCCGCCGATCTCGACGAGCTGCCCGCGCGAGACCACGATCTCGCGGCCCGGGCCGGCGAGCGCCGCGGCGGCGAGCAGCACCGCGGCGGCGCAGTTGTTGACGGCGAGCGCCGCCTCGGCGCCGGTGAGCTCGGCGAGCAGCGGCTCGACGTGGTCATGGCGCGAACCACGGCGCCCGCTCGCGGCGTCCCACTCGAGCGTCGAGTAGCCCTCCGCGGCGCGGGCGACCGCCTCGCGCGCCGCCGCAGCGAGCGGCGCGCGGCCGAGGTTCGTGTGGACGATCACGCCGGTGGCGTTGAGCACCCGCCGCAGCGACGGCTGCTCGGCGCGCGCGAGCCGCTCGCGGGCACGGGCGACGAGGTCGGGCTCGTCCGACGCGCCCGCGCGCAGCTCGGCCCGCCGCTCGTCGATGACCGCGCGTGCCGCCGCCACCGCCAGCGCGTGCGGCGCGTCGAGCTGCGCCGCGATGCGGTCGACGGCGGGCAATGACCGGAGCCCCTCCATGACGCGGAAGGCTACGCGGCCCTGACGGCTGCACCTATGGGCAGCGACGCTCTGGTTGCATGCGCGTTGTGCGCGAAGCCATCGCGACGACCGAGCCTGCGCCACCCGAGCGCGCGCCCGCCCCGGCCGCTCCGCGGCTCGCCGGCGTCGCGCAGGTCCTCGCCCTCCAGCGCACGGCCGGCAACGCCGCCGTCGTCGCGATGCTCCAGCGCGAGCCGGTCGCCGAGGCCGAGCAGCCGCTCGCCAACCTCGACCCCGCGCCCGGCTGGCGCGCCGAGGTCGAGTTGCTGCAGCAGAAGCTCAACTGGCACCGCGGCTCCGCGCGCGTGCAGCTGCTGGCGGTCGACGGCAAGTTCGGCAGCAAGACGAAGGCGGCGGTGATCGCGTTCAAGCGCGCCCGCCACATCACGCCCCACACGGTCACGGTCGACGCCACCACCTGGGAGTGGCTCGCCAAGCCGCCCGTCTCCGGCACGCCGCGCGCGGGCAAGGCGGGCCCTGACTACGACCGCATGTTCGAGGACGGGCTGCTGGAGGTCACGATCGCCCGCGGCTTCGACGAGCACGGCAACGCCGGGCCGGAGACGGCGCAGATCATCCAAGGGCTGACGCAGGTCCGCGGGTTCCAGGAGAACGCCGAGAAGGCCCACGCGCTGCGCAAGGCGGCGGGGCGGCCGGCGTCGACGACGCGAGGGATGTGGTTCGTCAAGGAGAACGTCGGGACGTCGGCGGACAGGCCGGTCCACGCCGTCGTCCGCGTCATCACGCCCGAGATCGAGACGGTCGCCGACGGCTCGAAGGCACGCGCCGCCGCGCTCGAGGCGATGGACCAGAGCGACGTCTTCGAGTACGGCGGCCACGCCCGCTACGGCACCGGCCCCGACTTCGACCGCAACTACCGCTTCACCGTCGACTGGGACAAGCTCCCCGGCTCGGGCAAGACCGGCACCGAGGAGTACACCGACAGCGAGAAGCTGCAGGAGGACCTCAAGATCTACGGGGCGGCCCCGGCGCGGATCGCCAAGTTCGAGAAGCTGCGGGCGGCCGGGGTGATCACGTTCCACGCCGTCAGCACGGGCAACATCGGCATCAACCCGAAGCCGATGTCGCACACCGGCGACTTCGGCGCGCATCTCATGGGCCTCGCGGCGGCCGGGCAGGAGCGCCCGCTCGAGTCCGCCGTCACCGAGAGCCGCTACCGCGTGTGGCTGTTCAACGGCTGCTCGACGAAGGACTACGTCAAGGCGGTCCGCACGTCGGGCAAGACCAACGCGAACCTCGCCGCCGGCAACCTCGGCCTCCACGTCACCGACGACGCGATCCCGAGCAGCGAGAGCGCCGAGGCGCTGCTGACCTACCTCGACGGCATCATGGCCCGCGAGTCGGCCGCCGCGCTCGAGGAGCGCCTCGAGGACGCCGTCTCGGTCGATCCGTACTCCAGCGAGGGCTTCACGCCGTAACCTGACGGCGTATGGCTGTCGACGACAAGGACCTCGAGGAAGCCAACGATCTCTCCGTCGCCCCGATCGTCGGGCCCGACGACCCGCGCCGCTTCACCGACAGCGGCATCGAGATCCAGCCGCTCTACTCGGGCGACGACATCCCGGACGACCTCGACGCGCGCCTCGGCGAGCCCGGCGAGTTCCCGTTCACGCGCGGCCCGCACCGCGAGATGTACCGCAAGCAGCTGTGGACGATGCGCCAGTACGCGGGCTACGCGAGCGCGAAGGAGTCCAACGAGCGCTACCGCTACCTGCTCAAGCACGGCAGCACCGGGCTCTCCATGGCGTTCGACCTCCCGACCCAGCTCGGGCTCGACTCCGACGACCCGCGCTGCCTGGGCGAGGTCGGCCGCACCGGCGTCGCGATCGACTCGCTCGACGACATGCGGACCGCGTTCGACGGGATCCCGCTCGACGAGGTCTCGACCTCGATGACCATCAACGCGCCCGCCGCCGTGCTGCTGCTGCTCTACCAGCTGGTCGGCGAGGAGCAGGGCGTCGACCCGGAGAAGCTCCGCGGCACGACCCAGAACGACATCCTCAAGGAGTACATCGCCCGCGGGAACTTCATCTACCCGCCCGAGCCGTCGATGCGGCTGGTGACCGACCTGTTCGCCTACTGCGCGGACACGATCCCCAAGTGGAACACGGTCTCGATCTCCGGCTACCACTTCCGCGAGAAGGGCTGCAGCGCGGTGCAGGAGGTCGCGTTCACGCTCGCCAACGGCATGGCCTACGTGCAGGCGGCGATCGACGCGGGGCTCAACGTCGACGACTTCGCTCCCCGCCTGGCCTTCTTCTTCAACGGCCACAACAACGTCTTCCAGGAGGTCGCGAAGTTCCGCGCCGCCCGCAAGCTGTGGGCGGAGTACATGCGCGACCGCTTCGGGGCCGAGAACCCGAAGTCGCAGATGATCCGCTTCCACACGCAGACCGGCGGCGTCACGCTGACCGCCCAGCAGCCGGCCAACAACATCGTGCGTGTCGCGCTGCAGGGCTTCGCGGCCGTGGCCGGCGGGACGCAGTCGCTGCACACCAACGGCTACGACGAGGCGCTGGCGCTGCCGAGCGAGCGGGCGGCGAAGATCGCGCTGCGGACGCAGCAGATCATCGCCCACGAGTCGGGCGCCGCCGACACCGTCGACCCGTTCGCCGGCTCCTACTACGTCGAGGCGCTGACCAAGGAGATCGAGGACCGCTCACGCGCACTGATCGAGAAGATCGACGAGATGGGCGGCTCGGTCGAGGCGATCGCGTTCATCAAGAGCGAGATCGAGGAGTCCGCCTTCGGCTACCACGAGCGCTACCGCACGAAGCAGGACATCGTCGTCGGCGTCAACAAGTACGAGGAGGAGGACGCGGAGGTCGAGGAGATCCTGCGCGTCGACCCCGAGTCCGAGCGCGAGCAGCTCGAGCGACTGAAGGCGTTCAAGGAGGGCCGCGACCAGGAGCAGGCGGACAAGCGGCTCGAGGAGCTGCGCGAGGCGGCGCGCGGGGACGAGAACCTGCTGCCGCCGATCCGCGCCGCGCTCAAGGACTCGTGCTCGATCGGCGAGGTGTGCGGCGCGATGCGCGAGGTGTTCGGGGAGTACCAGCCGGAGTCCTGAACCGCTCGACGTCGGCGACCTCGTCGGCGTAGTCGGGCGGGTCGCCGAACGGCGTGACGTCGGGGCGGCCGCGCTTCAGCTTCCAGGTGCCCTCGATGTGGCCGTCGACCACGAGCGTGGCGGCGAGGATGCCGCCGCCGGGGCGGACCGCCTTGTCGTGCTCGGGGTCGAGGATGAGGCTGCGGTCGCGGTGGCCGAGCAGCAGGCTGTCGAACGCGGGCAGGAGGCGGACGTGCGGCGGCGCCGGCTCGAGGCCCTTCGGGACGTACGCGGTGCGGCCCAGGACCTCGACCTCCTCGAGCTCGAGCTGCTCGTAGGCGCGCCGCGCGTCTCTGAGGCCGAGCCCCGACCAGGCCGCGAAGTCCTCGGGCGCGGAGGGCGGGTGCGCGTGGGCGTGGCGGCGCGCCAGCTCGACCACGGGGTCGGCCGGCGCCGGGCCTGGCCGGCCGAGCCAGTCGTCGGTGAGCACGAATCGGTTCGCCGGGCCCTCGATGATGTCGCCCCGCAGCGCGACGACGCCGGAGAGCCAGGCCGGCACCTGCGGGTCGTCGGGCAGGTCGACGCCGCGCGCCCGCACCGCGTCCGCCAGCTCGCGGCGGGTCAGCGGCCCGTCCGCCAGGGCGCGGCGGGTCGCCTCGCTCGCCTCCGGCAGCCCGACGCGCAGCTCCGCGATCCGGCGCGCGCTCTTGCGCAGCCCGATCGGCCCGAGCAGCGCCACCATCCAGCGCGCGTCCTCGGCCGGGATCAGGTGCAGCGTCCCGCGCATCACCCACGTCCGGGCGACCGAGCGCTCCTCGAAGCGCGCCGCCTCCACCTCCGCGAGCGTCGTCCCCGGCCGCCGCGCCCGGATGCCGAGGTGCGCCGCGCCCGCGTCCTGCGCCTGCAAGGCCGCGACCGCCTCGACGGTCTCGAGAACGGTGGATCGCGGCGCCCCGGCCAAACGCTGCGCGCTCGCGAGCAGGCGGCGGGCGAGGTCGGGAGGAAGGGTCCGCGGCATGGCGAAACGATCCCCCATGAGTTCGCTTCAGGCTTCCCGCACCCTCGTCAAGTCGCCCCCCGAGCTGTGGGCGGAGCTGTCCGATCTCGGCTCCCTGGCCCGCCACCTCGGCGAGTTCGGGGAGATCCGGATCACGAAGGTGGACCCCGAGTCACGAGTCGAATGGGAGGCGGACCGCGCGAGCGGGACCGTCCGGCTCGAGCCCTCGGGCTGGGGAACCCGCGTGGTGCTCACGGTCGATACGCCGGAGCCCCCCGCGGCGGACCCCGAGCCGACGACCATCGCCGCGGCGATCGAGGCGGCGGCCGAAGCGGAGCCGGTGGCCGAGGCCGAAGCGCCGGAGGTCGAAGCGGAGCCGGCGGCCGAACCGGCCCGGCTGCGGCCGAGGCCGACGCGATGGCGGCGGCCGAATACGGCCCGGCCGAGGCCGAGGCCGGCCCCATGGCGGCGGCCGACGAGGGCCCGATGGCGGACAGCCGATCGTGCGGAAGCGCCCGACGAGCCGGTGGCGGTCGCCGAGGAGCCCGCGCCCAAGCGCGGCTTCTGGGCGCGCCTGTTCGGCCGCAAGAAGATGGCGCCCGTCGAGCCCGCGCCCGAGCCGGAGCCCGTCGCCGCCGAGCCCGAGCCGGAGCCCGAGCTCGAGGCGCCCTCCGAGGACGACAAGCCGTTCGGCACCATCGAGTGGGAGGTCCCCGAGCCGCCCGCCGCCGAGGAGGAGCCCGAGCCGGAGCCGGCCGTGCCGTCCGACCCCGAGGCCGTCCTCCACACCGTGCTCGACACCCTCGGCGCCGCGCACCACCGCCCCTTCAGCCGGTCCTAGGGGTCTGTCCAAGAACAGGCGCCGGGCGCGATGCAGGCTCGCCCGGGCGTGCCGACTTCCTTGGACAGGCCCCTAATACCCTGGGCGGCCCGTGCCGCCCGACACCGAGCGCTCGATCCTGACCGCCCCCGGGCCGGTCGCCAAGACCGCCGCGCTCGCGGCCAAGGAGCCCGAGCAGCGGTGGATGCTCGCGCAGCCGCGCGACGTCCGCCGCTCCTACGCAGACGAGGTCTTCGGCCGCCCCGACCACCACGAGCGCCAGGAGGTCTGGATGCTGCGGCAGCCCAAGCCGGTGCGCGAGTCGTTCATCCGCGAGGTGCTCAGCCGGCGGGACCCGCCGCCGCGGCAGTCGATCTGGATGCTGCGCCAGACCGACAAGGTCCGCGAGTCCTACGTCAAGGAGGTCCTGGAGCCGTGAAGCAGGTCGAGACCCGCGTCACCACACCGCGCAGCCAGGAGGAGGTCTACGCCTACCTGGCCGACTTCGACAACCAGGCGGAGTGGCGCTTCGACGTCGTCTCGTCGGAGCTGATCAGCGGGGAGCCCGGCACGCCCGGCACCCGCTACCGCCAGCTCGTCAAGCAGGGCCGCAAGGAGGTGACGAGCGAGGTCGAGCTCACGGAGGCCGAGCCGCACCGCCGCGTCGCCTTCCGCACGGTCGACGACGGGCCGGTGACCGTGTCGGGCGTCTGGACGATCCAGCCCGTCGGCGACGGGAGCCGCGTCGACGCCGAGGTCGCGATCGAGCCGCACGGCTTCGTCAAGCTGTTCGAGCCGTTCATGGGCCCGCAGCTGCGCAAGACCGCTGCGCGCTACGAGGCGGCGCTCGCCGATCGCTTGGGCGGCTCGGCCGGGAAGTAGGATCCGGCGCCGCATGCGCCGGAAGAGCCCAGAGACCTACGAGGAGCGCCTCGCCCAGCTCGAGGAGCTGAAGGCGGCCGCGATCCACCACGCGTCCGAGACCGCGGTCGAGAAGCAGCACGCGAAGGGCAAGTACACCGCCCGCGAGCGGATCGAGAAGCTGCTCGACCCCGGCTCCTTCCAGGAGCTCGACACGTTCGTCCGCCACCGCACGAACGAGTTCGAGATGGAGAAGAACCGCCCCTGGGGCGACGCCGTGGTCACCGGCCACGGCACGATCGAGGGCCGGCGCGTCTGCGTCTTCTCCCAGGACTTCACCGTCTTCGGCGGCTCGCTGGGCGAGGTGATGGCCGAGAAGATGGTCAAGATCATGGATCTGGCGGCCAAGATCGGCTGCCCCGTGATCGGGATCAACGACTCCGGCGGCGCGCGCATCCAGGAGGGCGTCGTCTCGCTCGGCGCCTACGGCGACGTCTTCGTCCGCAACGTCCAGTGCTCGGGCGTGATCCCGCAGATCTCGCTGATCATGGGCCCGTGCGCGGGCGGCGCCGTCTACTCCCCGGCCATGACCGACTTCATCTTCATGGTCAAGGAGACGTCGCACATGTTCATCACCGGCCCCGACGTGATCAAGACGGTCACGGGCGAGGAGGTCGAGTTCGAGGAGCTCGGCGGCGCGATGAGCCACAACACGAAGTCGGGCGTCGCCCACTTCGCCTCCGACGACGAGGACCAGTGCATCGAGGACACGCGCTACCTCCTCTCGTTCATGCCCCAGAACAACCTCGAGACCGCGCCGCGCGTGCTCCCCAGCGACGACCCGCTGCGGATGGACGAGGAGCTCGACAAGGTCGTCCCCGACTCGCCCAACAAGCCCTACGACATGCGCGACGTCGTCCGCTACGTCGTCGACGACGGCGAGTTCTTCGAGGTCCAGGAGCACTTCGCCCAGAACATCGTGTGCGGCTTCGGGCGGCTGAACGGCTACAGCGTCGGCATCGTCGGCAACCAGCCGAAGGCGATGGCCGGCGTGCTCGACATCGACGCGAGCGCCAAGGCCGCACGCTTCGTCCGCACCTGCGACGCGTTCAACATCCCGCTGATCACGTTCGTCGACGTCCCCGGCTTCCTCCCCGGCACCGACCAGGAGTGGGGCGGGATCATCCGCCACGGCGCGAAGCTGCTCTACGCGTTCACCGAGGCGACCGTGCCGAAGATCACCGTGATCACGCGCAAGGCCTACGGCGGCGCCTACGACGTCATGGCGTCCAAGCACATGCTCGCCGACTTCAACTTCGCCTGGCCGAGCGCGGAGATCGCGGTCATGGGCCCGGAGGGCGCGGTCAACATCATCCACCGCCGCGACATCGGGCAGTCGCCGACGCCCGACGAGCGGCGCAACAAGCTGATCGACGACTACAAGGCGCGCTTCGCCAACCCGTACACGGCGGCCGAGCGCGGCTACATCGACGACGTGATCGTCCCGCACGAGACGCGGCCGAAGCTGATCACCGCGCTCGAGACGCTGCTGACCAAGCGCGTGCCGGGGCCGAAGCGCAAGCACGGCAACATCCCGCTGTGAACCGCCGCCCGCGCCTGGAGCTGCACGGCTCGAGCGCGTCGCCCGAGGAGGCCGCCGCGGTCACGGCCGCGATCGAGCAGTTCCTGCGCGACACCACCCCGCCGGCGGCACCCGCCGAGGAGCCGCAGAACGAGTGGATCCGCGCGGCCCGCCTCGAGGCGGTCGAGCGCGCGCCCGGCCCTTAGCCCACGCGGACCCGGACGGTGCGGGAGTTGCCGGTCGAGTACGGGTAGGCGCCCTCGCGCGGGAGGCGGGCGCGGAAGCGGAACGTGCGAGGGCTCGAGGTGCCGCGGAACGTGTAGCGGCGCGAGAAGCGGCCGCCCCTGCCCGAGCGGGTCTGGGCGAACGTGCGCCAGCGCCCGTCGGCGAAGCCCTGCAGGACGATGACCTTGCCCGGCTTCGGCCGCGGCCGGCTGAGCACGCGTCCCGTGAGGCGGATGCTGCCGCCGAAGCCGACGCGCCGCGGCCGCACCCGGAGCGTGACGCGCGGGCGCACGCCGAGGCGCACCTTCGCGCGCAGCGCGGGCGAGGGGTCGTCGACGCGTGTGCGGTACTCGAAGCGCAGCTCGCGCGACGTGCCCTTCGGCAGGACGAGCCGCGCGCGGCCGCTCGGCCCGGTGGTCACCTCGCCGGCCGGGCGCGAGTGCGCGCCGGTGCGGAGCGGGCGCGCGCGCACCTGGATGCGGGCGCCGCCGATCGGCCGCTTGGCGGCGTCGCGCAGGCTGATGGACACCGACGGCCGGCGTCCGGCGCGGACGGTGCGGCGCTGCTTGCGGCCCTTCGTGAACACCGCGCGCAGCCGCCCGCTGCGGCTCGCGTTGCTCCCGTTGAGCGGGCCGCCGACGAGCGTCGTGACCGGTGCGGTGGTCTGCTGGTTGCCGGCCGTGTCGGTGATCCGGACCGCCAGCGTGCGCGTGCCGGACGGCAGCCGCGAGCTCGGCGCGACGGTGCCGCCGCTGACGTTGCCGCACGGCCGGGGGCGCGAGTAGTCGCAGCCGAAGGCGCGGCGCCCGGCCACGCGCGCGGGCCCGCCCGGCGTCACGTCGATCAGCTCCGCCCTGCGGATGCCGACGTTGTCGCTGGCGGTGAACGTGACGGCCTCGTCACCCCCGCGCGACGCGCCCTCGAGCAGGCCGCCGGCGCCGAGCCGCACCGCGGGGCGGCTGCTGTCGGTGACGACCACCCGTGCGCCGAACAGCACGGTGTGCACGTTGGCGTCGTTGCGCAGGGAGCAGGCGGTCGTCCAGCAGCCGACGCTGACGCTCAGCGAGTCGGCGTCGGGGTGGCCGACGAGGCGCCCGAAGGTCGCCTTCGTCACCTCGCCCGCACCGGTGTCCAGCGCCCCGCTCGGATAGCCGTACCAGTGCCCGGTCGCGTTGATCGCGTCCCGCGTGGCGGCGTCGTACTCGCCCATGCCCATGAACGCGGTCGGCCCGAAGCTGTAGAGGATGTACGGCGGCGCGGTGTTCGGGTCGCGCGTCGGGTTGTAGTAGTACATCCAGCGCGTCAGCGCGAAGTCGCGGATCTTCGCGCCGGAGGGCGGCCGGAACGTCATGCTCGCCACGCTGCCGGCCGCCGTCGCGGTGTCGGCGCGCATCAGGAGCCAGAGCTCCGGCTTCGAGGCGGGACAGGTGGACTCGGTCGTCCACGTGCCGTCGGGCACCGAGAACGTCCAGGACCGGTTCGGATACTTCGCGCCCTGCACCGAGCAGGCGCGCACCTCGTAGGTGCCGGCCTGCGCCGGCGCGGCGAGCAGCAACGCCGCCACCGCGGCCAGCAGAACGATCGAGCTCCGGCGCATCCCGGCGCTGAGGTTAGGCGATGCCGGGCGTCTCCGGGCCGGGTGCGCGCAGGCCGTACGCGTGCAGCCGTACGCGGTCGCCGTGCTCGATCACCGTCAGGCTGGCGTTGGCGGGCGGTGCGAGGCTGCGCGGGTCGGCGCCGGTGAGGTGCGCGGTCGCGGCGCGGATGCAGCCGCCGTGGGTCACCACGAGGACGTCGTCCCCTCGGAGCTCCTCCACCGCGCCCCCGACGCGGGCCTGGAACTGCCCCCACTGCTCGGCCGGGTAGTGCTCGCCGCGGCGCCAGGCGGCGACCGACTCGGGATCGAGCTCGTCGACGGTGTAGCCCGCCCACGGGCCCATGTCGATCTCGCGCCAGCGCTCGTCGGTCGGCGCGCCGGCGAGGCCGAGCAGCTCGGCGGTCTGGACCGCGCGGGTGAGGTCGGAGGAGAGCCGGCGGTCGGGGATGCCGTCGAGGAACGGCGCCAGCGCCTGCGCCTGCTCGCGCCCGAGCTCGGACAGCGGCGGGTCGGCCTGACCCTGCAGGCGGTGCTCGGCGTTCCAGGTCGACTCGCCGTGGCGGACGAGCATGAGGCGGCGCATCATGCGCCTAAGCATGCCGTGAGCGGCGACGCGACAGCTTGCCGGGATCCGCCAACCGCCGGGGAGCGGGGGCTCGTAGCCCCGGGCGTCACCGTCCACAGGAGGAGGTCCTCGTGTCGCTCACCGCCGCACGTCCACGCCCGCTGCTCGTCCTCGCGCTCGCGTTCGCCGCGCTGCTCGCTGTCGTACCCGCGCCCGCTGAAGCCGGGCATCGCCATCACGGCGGTGGCTACGGCGCCACCACGCTCGCGCTCGACCCCGCCGCCGCCGCGGCGCTGACCGGGCTCGGCGTCACCCCGGCGCCGGTCGCGCCCGCCCGCGCGCTGCCGTCGGGCGAGCTGGCGTTCCCGATCAAGAACTCGTTCCGCAACGCGCTGCGCACCGGCGTGATCCGCCACAGCGGCGGCATCTCGCTGACCGCGGGGAGCACGACGGTCGCGCTGACCGACTTCAACATCGACATCGCTCGGCAGGTGCTGACCGCCAAGGTCGGCGACGCCCGGCTGCCGATCCTCGACCTCGACTTCTCCGACGCGAGGATCAAGTTCCGCTACGGCAAGCTGATCGTCGGCCCGGTCGGCGGTTCGCTGACCCAGGGCGCGGCCGACGCGCTCAACGCGGCGTTCGGCCTCCCGGCCGGCACGGTGCCCGCCGGCCTGAAGCTCGGCGACGCCACGGTTCGCTACCGCCTGTAGACGAACAGCTCGGTCCGCACCCCGCTCCGCCGGCGTGGCCAGGTGGAGCGGGGCGCGCGCCCGAGTGAGCGCAGGCGCGCGTCGGCGCGCAGCCACGCCCGCCACTCGCGCGTGCGGCTGCGGACCGCGCGGTTCCACGGCGCCTGCGAGAGCCGCTGGTAGACCGGCATGACCAGCAGCACGCGGCGGCCGGGCGAGAGCCGGTCGAGGCGCGGCTCGAGCACGCGCTCGGCGCTCCCGGCCCGCAGCCGCTCGACGCCGTCGCGCCAATCGGTCACCCGCGGCTCGGCGACCGGCCCGAGCGGGGTGAGGAAGCGCAGCCCGGCCGGCAGGTAGCGGTAGAGCACCGGCACCTGCTCCGGCTGGGTGCAGACCACGAGGTCGCCGGGCCGCAGCGCGGGCGCCACGGTCGCTGCCACCGTGCGCACGTTGCTCTTGGCCGGCGCGGGGCCGGACGCGAGCCACACGCCGACCACGCCCGCCAGCGCCAGCCACGTCCAGCCCGCCCCGCGCGCCAGCACCGCGGCGAGCACGAGCAGCAGCGGGCCGAACAGGACCGCGAGGTAGCGCGTCGCCCACGCCGGCTCGAACTGCGAGCCGAGGAACGCGAGGCCGGCGGCCACCGCCGCGACCAGCGCGAGCAGCCGCACGCCCTCCGGCACCGGCCCGCGCCGCAGCGCGGCGATCGCCGCCACCGCCAGCAGCGGCATCGCCACGTAGCCGAACAGCCCGCCGGGGATGCCCAGGAGGTAGAGCGGGTTCGGGCGCGAGGCCCACGGCGCCGCCGTGTTGGCGGCCTGGAAGAGCAGGCTCGGCACCCACGGCGCGTAGGCGAGCGCGACGCCGGCGGCCAGCAGCGCGCCGTCGCGCGCCTCGACCCGGCCCTGCCGCCACAGCCACAGCCACGCCACCGCCAGCCCGCCGGCCAGGAAGAGCGACCAGTTGTGCGCGTAGAGCAGCAGCACGAGCCAGACGCCGAGCAGCCACAGGTGCGCGCGCCGCCCGTGCAGGAACGCCAGCGCGAAGCTCGCGCACGCCAGCACGGAGAGCACCGCCACGAGCGAGTACATGCGCGTCTCCTGCGCGTAGTAGGTCAGGAACGGGCAGCCGGCCGCGCCCGCCGCGGCCAGGAACGCCCGCGCGGCGGCCGAACAGCGCGTCGCCCGCCCACCAGCTCACCGGCACCGCGAGCAGCGCGAACAGCAGCGGCAGGATCCGGGTGGCGGCCTCGCCGCTGCCGGCGAGCGCCATCCAGCCGTGCAGCAGCAGGTAGAAGAGCGGCGGCGAGCCGTCGAGCCGCAGCAGGCCGGGGATCTCGCGGACGTCGTGCGAGGCGATGCCGACGGTGATCGCCTCGTCGATCCAGTAGCCGCTGTCGAGGATGCCGGTGCGCAGCAGCAGCGTGGCGGCGGTGACCACGGCGAGCGCTGCCACGACGGCCCGGGGCATGCGGCGCAGCGTGGCACCGGATCCGGGGCTTCGGGGGCCGCGGACAACGAATGGCAACAGGTCCCAACAACGGGCGCCGGATATCCTGCCGCCGCCGATGTTCAGCAAGGTCCTCGTCGCCAACCGTGGGGAGATCGCCGTCCGCGTCATCCGCGCGCTCGACGAGCTCGGGATCGCCTCCGTGGCCGTCTACTCGGAGGCCGACCGCGACGCGCAGCACGTCAAGCGGGCCGGCGAGGCGTACCTGCTCGGCCCCGGTCCGGCGGCCGAGTCCTACCTCAAGGTCGACAAGCTGATCGAGGTCTGCAAGGAGTCCGGGGCCGAGGCCGTCCACCCCGGCTACGGCTTCCTGGCCGAGAACGCGGCGTTCGCCACCGCGCTGGAGGAGAACGGGATCACGTTCATCGGGCCGCCGGCCACGGCGATCGAGGCGATGGGCTCGAAGACCCGCGCCCGCGAGCTGATGCAGAACGCCGGCGTGCCGATCGTGCCGGGCACCACCGACCCGGTCGAGACGCTCGAGGACGCCGGGAAGATCGCCGAGGACATCGGCTACCCGATCGCGGTCAAGGCCGCGGGCGGCGGCGGCGGCAAGGGCTTCCGCGTCGCGATGGAGCCCGACAAGCTCCAGGAGGCGTTCGAGGGCGCCGCGCGCGAGGGCGAGAAGTTCTTCTCCGACGACACCGTCTACCTCGAGCGCTACCTGCCCGACCCGCGCCACGTCGAGGTCCAGGTGCTCGCCGACAAGCAGGGCAACACGATCCACCTCGGCGAGCGCGACTGCTCGATCCAGCGCCGCCACCAGAAGCTGATCGAGGAGTCGCCCGCGCCGCTGGTCGACGACGAGCTGCGCGAGAAGATCGGGAAGATCGCCGTCGACGCCGCCAAGGCCGTCGGCTACCACTCGGCGGGCACGATCGAGGGCCTGCTCCAGGACGGCGAGTACTACTTCCTCGAGATGAACACCCGCGTGCAGGTCGAGCACTGCGTGACCGAGGAGGTCTCCGGCATCGACATCGTGCGCGAGCAGATCCTGATCGCCGCGGGCGAGGAGCTCTCGATCACCCAGGAGGACGTCGTGCCTGCGCGGCCACGCCATCGAGTGCCGCATCAACGCCGAGGACGCCGCCAAGAACTTCGCGCCCGCGCCCGGCACCGTCGCCCACTACCGCGAGCCGAGCGGCCCCGGCGTGCGCGTCGACTCCGGCGTGCTCTCCGGCTCGGAGATCACGCCGCTGTACGACCCGATGGTGGCCAAGCTGATCGTCTGGGACACCGACCGCGAGGACGCGACCGCGCGGATGCTGCGCGCGCTCTACGGAGTTCGAGATCGAGGGCGTCACCACCCTGATCCCGTTCCACAAGGCGATCATGGCCTCGGAGCAGTGGGCCAAGGGCGAGACGTGCCGCGACCTGATCGGCGACCGCAAGTGGCTCAAGGAGCTCGCCCAGCCGAAGCCCAAGGCGAAGCCCGACGACGAGGAGCCCGAGCCCGTCGAGCGCTCCTACACCGTCGAGGTGTCGGGCAAGCGCTTCGAGGTCACCGTCCACGGCGAGCCGATGCTCGCCCCCGCCAACGGCGCCGCGCCCGCCCAGGCGCGCAAGCCGGCGCGCTCCGAGCGCGCGAAGAGCGGCGGCGGTCGGTGGCTCCGACGAGCTCACCTCGCCGCTCCAGGGCAACATGTGGAAGGTGCTGGTCGAGAAGGGCGCGACGGTCGAGGAGGGCCAGCTCATCTGCATCATCGAGGCGATGAAGATGGAGAACGAGATCACCGCCCACAAGGCCGGCACGATCGAGGACCTGCCGATCTCCGAGGGCGCCGCGGTCAAGAGCGGCGACCTGCTCGCCGTCATCAAGTGACGCCGCCCGTCCGGGTCGCCACACCCGACGACGCGGAGCTGGTCGCGCGGCTGCTGTGCGACTTCCGCGACCACGAGGGCCGGCACTGGCCGCCGGACGAGAACATGCGCGCCGGCGTCGAGCGGCTGATCGGCCGCGACGACGTCGACTACCTGCTCGGCGGCGACCCGCCGCTGGGCGTGATCCAGCTCCGCTACCGCTACGGCGTGTGGTGGGACGCCGAGGACTGCCACGTCGAGGACGTGTTCGTGCGCGCCGAGGCGCCGCGGCAGCGGGCTCGGGCGCGCGCTGGTGGCGTTCGCGATCGAGCGCGCGCGGGAGCGCGGCTGCCGCCGCCTCGAGCTCGACACCGCCGAGGAGAACGAGCCCGCACTCGCGCTCTACCGCTCGCTCGGCTTCCGCTCCGGCGCCGACGAGCCCGGCCGGCTCGCGGTCTTCATGCGGCGGCGGATCGAGGAGAACGTGCCCGACGGCTGGGGATGAGAGGGCTCTCATGGCCGCGCTCTAGCGTGGCCGTGAGACCCGATGCGCACCCCGTTCGTCCTCGCTGCCGCCGTCGTCGCGGCGCTCGCGCTCGTGGCGCTGCTCCCGCGGGCGTTCGACCGCACCGCCGACCGCCCGGTCGAGGCGATCGAGCTGCTGCCGGAGGCGAGCCCGACGCCGTCGCCGAAGCCGAAGGCGCGGCCGCGAGCGGAGCGCCGCGAGCGCGCGGCGCGGGCGCGGCGGCGGGCTGCGGCACGACGCCGGGCTGAGGCGCGACGGCGGGCGAGGATCGACGGGCGGCCGCGCCCGCGCCGACCGCGCCCGCCCCGAGCGCACCGTCGCCGCCGCTCGCCACCCGCCCGGCGCCGACTCCCACCGCCCCTCCGCGCCGCCGCCCGCCACGGCCCACGGCGACGCCGCGACCGCCCGCCCCGCCGGCGCCGGCCCCGACGCAACCGCCGCCCGTGACCCCGCCGGCGGGCGACGATGATGACGACGACGATGGCGCGGACGACGACGATGACGACGGCGGCGACGACGATGACTGAGCCCCGCCGCCGCCTGCTCGCCAGCGCGCGCGCCCGCATCCTGCTCGCGATCGTCGTGCTGCTCGCGTTCTCGACCGTGCTGTCCGTGCTCGCGATCCGCGAGCTGCTGCTCGCGCGCACGAGCGACCGCGTCGACGCCGAGCTCACGCAGGAGATCGGCGAGTTCCGCGCGCTCGCCAAGGGCCGCAACCCGCGCACCGGCGAGCTGTTCCGCGGCGACCTCCCCGCCATCTACGAGACCTACTTCCGCCGCAACGTCCCGGCCGCGGGCGAGACCGTGATCGGCTTCGCGGACGGCCGCGACCCGATCACGCACCTCCCGCGCGCGCGGCGGGCGGATCGACTTCGCCGACCAGGCGGCGCGCTGGCAGCGGCTGACGCGCTCGGCGCGCGGCGAGTTCGAGAGCCGCTCGGGCACCGTCCGCTACCTCGCGGTCCCCGTCCGCGACGGCCGGGGTCAGATCGGGGGCACGTTCGTCGTGACCGCCGCGCTCGGGCGCGAGCGCGACGAGGTCGAGGACGCGGTGCGGCTCGCCGCGATCGTGCTCCTCAGCGTGCTGCTGATCGCGTCGGCGCTCGCGTGGGTCGTCGCCGGCCGCGTGCTCGCGCCGCTGCGCGTGCTCTCCGACACCGCCCGCTCGATCGGCGAGTCCGACCTGACCCGCCGCATCCCCACCTCCGGCACCGACGAGCTCGCCGAGCTCGGCCGCACGTTCAACGCGATGCTCGACCGCCTCGAGGCCGCCTTCGACTCCCAGCGCGCGTTCGTCAGCGACGCCAGCCACGAGCTGCGCACCCCGATCACGATCGTGCGCGGCCACCTCGAGCTGCTCGGCAACGACCCGGAGGAGCGGCGCGAGACGATCGCGCTCGTCACCGACGAGCTCGACCGCATGAGCCGCTTCGTCGACGACCTGCTGCTGCTCGCCCGCGCCGAGCGCGACGACTTCCTGCGCGTCGGCGAGGTCGAGCTCGGCGCGCTGACCGACGAGCTGGCGGAGAAGGCCTCCGCGCTCGGCAGGCGGAGCTGGCAGGTCGCCGACCGCGGGGAGGCGGTGCTCGTCGCCGACCGCCAGCGCGTCACCCAGGCGATGATGGGGCTCGCGCAGAACGCGGTCCAGCACACACACGAGGGCGCGGTGATCGAGCTCGGCAGCGCCCGCAACGGGCACGAGGCGCGGATGTGGGTGCGCGACACCGGGCCGGGCATCGCGCCGCGCGACCAGGAGCGGGTGTTCGAGCGCTTCGCGCGCGCCAGCGCGCAGGCGCGCCGCTCGGAGGGCGCCGGGCTGGGGCTGGCGATCGTGCGCGCGATCGCGGAGGCGCACGGCGGCCGGGTGGAGCTCGAGAGCCGGCTCGGGCACGGGTCGACGTTCACGCTCGTGCTGCCGCTGGAGGGCCGAGCGGTGAGCCGGATCCTGATCGCCGAGGACGAGCCGCGGCTGGCGAGCTTCCTCGAGAAGGGCCTGCGCGCGGCGGGCTACACGACGACGGTCTGCCCGGACGGCCTGCAGGCGGCCGCGATGGCCCTCGACGACGACTTCGACCTGCTCGTCCTCGACATCGGCCTTCCCGGCCAGGACGGCTTCGCGGTGCTGCGCGCGATGCGCAGCCGCGGCTCGCGCCTTCCGGTGTTGATCCTCACCGCGCGCGACGAGATCGGCGACACGGTGACGGGGCTCGACCTCGGCGCCGACGACTACGTCACCAAGCCGTTCGTGTTCGAGGAGCTGCTCGCGCGCGTGCGCGCCCGGCTGCGCGGCGGAGAGCAGGGCGGCGACGGGCTGATGCTCCGCGCCGGCGCGATCGAGCTCGACGTCCGCGCCCGCCGCGCCGAGGCCGACGGCGAGACCGTCGACCTGACCGCGAAGGAGTTCGCGCTGCTCGAGACGTTCCTGCGCCATCCCGGGCAGGTGCTCAGCCGCGAGCAGCTGCTCTCGCACGTGTGGGGCTACGACTACGACCCGGGCTCGAACATCGTCGACGTCTACGTCGGCTACCTGCGGCGCAAGCTGGGCCAGGCGCGCTTCGAGACCGTGCGCGGGATGGGCTACCGGCTGCAGCCCTAGGGCATGCGGTCGGTGGCGCCGGGGCGAGCGGGATCAGCGCCGCGCGGACCTCCGCGAGCGACGGGCGGTCGAGCGCGACCGGCTCCAGGCACGCGGAGACGAGCTGCGCCAGCGCCTCCGGCGCCGTGCCCGCCAGCGCGGGCGCGCGGCCCTCGAGCTGCGGGTAGCCGGCGTTAGCGCGTCCCTCCGTGTCGAGCGTCGGCACGTCGGGGAGCTCGAACGGCGGCCGGCCGGCGGCCGCCTCGAACAGCACGGCGCCGAGCCCCCACACGTCCGCGGCCTCGTCGACGTGCCCGCCGGTGGCCTGCTCGGGCGCCATGTACGCCCACGTCCCGCCGCCGGCCTTGCACGGCCCGGGCGGCCGCGCGATCGACAGGTCGATCAGCTTCGCCCGGCCGGCGTCCGCGATCACGTTCGCGGGCTTGACGTCGAGGTGGAGCAGGCCGTGGCGGTGCAGGTAGCCGAGCGCGGAGGCGAGCTGGAGCCCGAGCCATGCCACCTCGTCGGCGTCGAGCCCGCGCGGGCGGCGCTCGACCAGGTGCGCGACCGTCTCGCCCTCGAGCGTCTCGAGGATCACGACCGGGTGCGGGCGCTCGACGACCTCGTAGGCGCGCACGAGATGCGGGTGCGAGAGCGCGAGCAGCCGCTCGCCCTCGGCCACCAGGGCGGCGCGGGCGCGGGCCTCGCCGGCGCGGTCGGGGCGCAGCAGCTTGGCGATGCAGCCGCAGGCCCGCTCGTCGCTCCAGACCTCGTAGGTGTCGAGCCGCCGGGTCCGGCTGAGGTGCTCGACGACGCGGTAGCCGGGCGCGACGAGGTCGCCGCGGGCGAGGACGGTCATGCCGCCGCCATGCGGTCGGCGACGCGGCCGCCCTCGAGCACGACCACCTCGTCGGCCTCGGCGGCGAGCGCGAGGTCGTGGGTGACGATCAGCGTGGCGCGGTCGCGCATCAGCTCGCGCAGCGGCCCGAGCAGGCGCTGCGTCGCCGCGGCGTCGAGCCCGGCGGTGGGCTCGTCGAGCACGAGCACGGAGGCGTCCTGGAGCAGCGCCCGCGCCATCGCGACGCGGCGGCGCTGACCGCCGGAGAGCGCGCGGCCGCGCTCGCCGACCGGCGTGTCGGGCGCGAGCTCGCCTGCGAGCCCGGCGGCGCGCAGCGCGGCGGCGACTTCAGCGTCGCCGGCGTCGGGTCGCGCGTAGGCGACGTTGTCGCGCACCGTGCCCGCCAGCAGCGGCGCGTCCTGCAGCAGCACGGCGACGTGCTCGCGGACGGAGGCGAGCGTGAGGTCGCGCAGGTCGTGGCCGTCGAGCCGGACGCTGCCGGCCGCCGGGTCGGCGAACCGCAGCACGAGCTTGACCAGCGTCGACTTGCCGGCCCCCGAGGCACCGACGACCGCGACCGAGCGGCCACGGCCGACGGCGAGGTCGAGCCCCGCGAGCGCGGGCTCCACCGCACCCGGGTAGGCGTACGCGACACCGGAGAGCTCGAGCCGCCGCGGCGGCGCCGGGAGCGGCCGTGCGCCGGGCGCCTCCGCGACCGCGGGCTTCGTGTCGAGGACCTCGATCACCCGCTCCGCGCCGGCGCCCGCCTCGAACACCGACGACGCCAGCTGTGAGAGGTCGCGGACCGGCCGGTAGAGCTGCGCGAGGTAGGCGAGGAACGCGAGCAGGCCGCCGAGGGTGAGCTCGCCGGCGGCGACCGCCCAGGTGCCGAGCGCGATGATGATCAGCGCGCCGGTCAGCTCGATGAGGTCGACGATCGGCGAGAACACGCCGGCGATGCGGGCGCCCGCGAGCTCGGCGGAGATCGCGCCCTCGTTCTCGCGCCGGAAGCGCGCGAGCTCGCGCTGCTGCGCGTTCGACGCCTGCACGAGCGCCGCGTTGCCCAGGGCCTCCTCGGCGACGACGGTCAGCGTGCCGCTGCGGCGCCGGCGCTCGCGCGCGGCAGTCCGCGCCAGCCGGGAGAAGCTGCGCGCCGCCCACACGAACAGCGGCACCACGACGAGCGCCGCCAGCGCGAGCTTCCACGACAGCAGCGCGAGCGCGCCCGCGAAGAACACCAGCCGCGCGACGCACTGCACGAGCTCCCCGAGCGCGGACAGCAGCAGCGTCTCGACGGCGTGGACGTCGCCGGTGAGCCGCGCGAGCACGTCGCCGTGGCGCCGGCGGTCCAGCGCGTCGGGCTCCAGCCGCTGCAGGTGCGAGAACAGGCTCGTGCGCAGCGCGAGCGTGAAGCGCTCGCCGACCCAGGTCGCGATGTACTCGTCACCGAACGACAGCGCGGCGCCGACCAGCGCCAGCGCGACCATCGCGAGCGCATAGCCCGCCAGCGGGCCGAGCTCGCCGGTGGCGAGCACGTCGTCGACGATCAGCTTGAAGATCCAGATCTCGGCCGCCTCGATCGCAGGCAGCAGCGCCGCGAGCACCAGGCCGGCGGCGAACACCCGCTTCATCGGCCGGGCCAGCGGCCAGAAGCGGCGGAACGCCGTGCGCAGCGGCACGGCCGGCGCCGCGGCGACGAGCCGGTCGGCGTCGGGCGCCGGCGCAAGGGCGACGGCGAGGCGGTCGAGGAGGGAGCGCACGCGAGACGAGGCCCGGGCCGGGTGGCCCGGGCCTCCGCCCCTGCCTAGGTGTTGGAGTTGCTCCGGTTCCGGCGGGCGCGGCGGCGACGGCGCCGGCGGCGCTTGCGGCGGCCGGTGTTGCTGTTGGAGTCGCTGCTCGACAGGCGAGCGGCGGGGACGACGGCCTTGAAGGAGCGGTGGGCCATGGTGCCTCCTCTGATCGGGTACGGCGACCAGAGTCCCCGCGCCCCGTGAGAGCACGGTGAACCCAACGTGAGAAACGCCTCACGGAGCCAGGCGCTCGACGTTGTCCGCGTGGATGCGCTTCTGCGCGGACGTCCGCCGGGCGAGTGGGAGCGGCGCGTCCGGCAGCCCCTCCACGTAGGCGCGGTCCTCGCGCAGGATCGCTGCTGCGCGCGTCGCGTCGAGCACCGCGCCATGGCCGGGCACCACGTGCGCGGCCTGCTCGACGAGTGGTTCGAGGCGGTCGAGCGTCGCCAGGTAGGCGCCGCGCGAGCCGCCGGGAGAGAGCATCGGGATCTCCACGGGAGACAGGTAATCGCCGCACACGAGCACGCGCGCCCACGGAATCCAGATCGCGGTGCCGTCGACGGTGTGGCCGTCGGCCGGATGCAGCTCGAGCTCCTCGTCGCCGAGGCCGCACTTCCCGGGGATCGGCAGCACCTGCGGCTCCGGCATCGTCAGCGGCCCCGGGCGCTCGATGTAGTTCTCCTCGTCGAACTCGCGCATCGCGTGCTGCGCGCGGCCGGGCTCGCTGCGGAGCCGCAGCGCGGTCGACTCGCCGACGCCCAGCGGCGCGTCGGCGAACGCGTAGCGGCCGAGCAGGTGGTCCCAGTCCGCGTGCGTGGCCATCAGGCCGACGACGCGGAAGCGCGCCTGGTCGGCGATCGAGGGCAGCAGCTCGAGCTCGTCGGGCAGCACCGGCGAGTCGAGGCAGAACGCCTCCTCGCCGGAGCGCACGAGCGTGCACGTCGTCTGCCAGAAGCGCGACGTGACGACGACGACGTCGGGATGCAGCCCGACGGCGCGCAACGCTTAGGCGGCGCCGAGCAGCTTGGCCGCCTCGAGGAGCGTCTTCACCTCGGCGGTCGGCTTCTTCTGGGAGGAGTCGAGCTGCTCCTTGTTGCGGTTGACCCAGACCACGGGGATCTTGGCCTTGATGCACGGCTCGACGTCGTAGTAGTAGTCCGACGCCACGTGGACCCAGCCCTTCTTGCCGCCGACGCGGCGCTCGCACTCCTTGAAGTGCGCGGGGTCGGGCTTGTAGGAGCGGACCTGCTGCGCGGTGACCACGAGGTCGAAGTCGGACTTGAAGTGCCGGCGCGTCTCGCCGAGCAGCTTGTCGTCGACGTTGGCGATCAGCCCGATCTCGAACTTCTTCTTGAAGCGCTCGAGCTGCGTGTTGGTCTCCTTGAACGGCGGCCAGCGCTTGACCGAGTCGGGCAGGAAGCCGGAGCGCGACGGCTCGAGCGGCCACCCGAGCTGCTTGGAGATCTGCACGGCGGTGCGGCGGAGGACCTCGGCGTAGAGCTCGTAGGACCCGCTCTTGATCTCCTTCTGGGTCTCCTTGAAGAGCGCGATGAGCTCGTCGCGGGCGATGGTGTAGCCGTCCTTCTCGGCCTCCTTGGAAAACGCCTCATAGATCCCGGTGTCGGAGTCGATGAGGGTCCCGTAGACGTCGAAGGTGACGAACGTGACTTCCTTGGGGAGCGGCATGGCGGCGGTGGATTGTAGAGTGGCCGCCCCTGATGGACCTTCTCGAGTACCAGGGCAAGCAGCTCTTCGCGCGCCACGGCGTGCCTGTGCCGTCCGGATCGCCGGCCTCCACGGTCGAGCAGGCGGTGGCCGCGGCGGACGAGATCGGCTACCCGTGCGTGATCAAGGCGCAGGTCCTGATCGGCGGCCGCGGCAAGGCCGGCGGCATCAAGGTCGCGCAGGATCGCGGTGAGGCCGAGGAGCATTCGCGGGCGATCCTCGGGATGGACATCCGCGGCTTCACCGTGCACGAGGTGTGGGTCGAGGCGGCCTCCGACATCGCGGAGGAGTACTACGCGTCGATCGTCTTCGACCGCGCCGCCAAGAAGCCGCTGGTGATGCTCTCGACGCAGGGCGGGATGGACATCGAGGAGGTCGCCGACAACAACCCGGACGCGATCGCGCGGCTGCACGTCGACCCGCTGCTCGGCTTCCAGGACTTCCACGCCCGGCGGCTCGCGTTCGAGGCCGGCGTCGACGCCGACGTCGTGCGCCCGGTCGGCGCGCTGCTGACCAAGCTCTACGACGCGTTCTCCGGCGAGGAGGCGATGCTCGTCGAGGTCAACCCGATGATCGTCACCTCCGACCGCAAGGTGATGGCGCTCGACGCCAAGGTCACGCTCGACGGCAACTCGCTGTTCCGCCACCCCGACAACGCCGAGCTGCGCGACGCCGGCGGCGAGGACCCGCAGGAGCAGATGGCCAAGGAGCGCGGGCTGACCTACGTGAAGCTCGACGGCAACGTCGGCATCCTCGGCAACGGCGCCGGGCTCGTGATGTCGACGCTCGACGTCGTCGCCCAGGCGGGCGGCAAGCCGGCCAACTTCCTCGACGCCGGCGGCGGCTCGAAGGCCGAGGCGATCACGCAGGCGGTCGAGGTCATCCTCTCCGACCCCAAGGTCACCGCGGTGCTGTTCAACATCTTCGGCGGCATCACGCGCTGCGACGAGGTCGCGCGCGGGCTGATCGAGGCGTTCGACCAGATCAAGCCGGACGTGCCGTTCGTGGTCCGGCTCGACGGCACCAACGACAAGGAAGGCCGGCAGCTGCTGGCCGAGGCCGACCTCCCGAACGTGCATCCGGAGTCGACGATGCTCGGCGCGGCCAAGCGCGTCGTCGAGCTGGCGGGGTCGTCCGGCGGCGGCGCGCCGGAGGGCGAGACCGTCCCGCCCGGCGAGGGCACCGAGACCGAGATGGGCGCCGTCGACACGCGAGCCGAGGCGGGCAGCTAGCGATGGCGATCCTCGTCGACAACGACACGAAGCTCTGCGTCTCCGGCATCACCGGCCGCGAGGGCACGTTCCACGCGATGAACAACCGCCGCTACGGCACGCAGGTCGTGTCGGGCGTCACGCCCGGCAAGGGCGGCCAGGACGTCGAGGGCGTGCCGGTGTTCAACACGTTCCACGACGCGGTCGCCGAGACCGGCGCCAACACGGCGATGATCTTCGTGCCGCCGCGCTTCGCCGCCGACTCGATCCTCGAGGCCGAGGACGCGGGCATCGAGCTGATCATCGCCATCACCGAGGGCATCCCCGCCCACGACGAGCTGCGCGTCTACAACCACCTGCTGACCGGGAGCTCGCGCCTCGTCGGGCCGAACTGCCCGGGCATCCTCTCGCCGGGCAAGGCCAACGTGGGGATCATCCCGGCCGCGTTCTTCAAGGAGGGCAACGTCGGCGTCGTCTCGCGGTCGGGCACGCTGACCTACCAGATCGGCAACGAGCTGGCCCAGAGCGGCTTCGGCAACTCGAGCATCGTCGGCATCGGCGGCGACCCGGTGCCGGGCTCGAGCTTCATCGACATCATCGAGCTGTTCGAGGCCGACGACGAGACCGAGCTGATCGTGATGGCAGGCGAGATCGGCGGCTCGGCCGAGGAGGAGGCCGCCGACTTCATCGCCGAGAACGTGTCGAAGCCGGTGGTCGCGTACATCGCCGGCTTCACGGCGCCGCCCGGCAAGACGATGGGCCACGCGGGCGCGATCGTCTCCGGCTCCAAGGGCACCGCCGCGGCGAAGGCCGAGGCGCTCGAGGCGAAGGGCGTGCGGGTCGGCCGCACCCCGACCGAGGTCGCCGAGATCGCGGCCGAGATCGCCGGCTCGCTCGCGCGCTAGCGCGCGTTCGCCGTGTTGTTGGCCGCCGCCGCGGCGGCCGTCGCCGCCCCGGCGTCGACCTCGGGCGGCAGCGTGCCGTGCACGACCTCGTTGAGCATGTTCGAGAACTTGACGACCTCCGGGTGGTCGCCGGGGATCGTCTGCATCTCCCAGCCCAGCGACTTCGCGATGAGCTTCTGCAGCTCGTTGGCGTAGAGCGCGACCGTCACCGGCGTCCACACGGTGTCGTCGTCCACGCCGAGGCTGTCCGACAGCTGCTCGCCCCACGTCTGGCCGTGGACGTTGTTGACCATGTCGCAGTAGTTGTCGATCGCCTGGCGCTCCTGCGCGGCGGTGAGCTTGCCGCCGACGATGAGCGCGGGCTGGTCGCGCTCGTGGATGTCGCCCGAGAGGTCGGCGGCGGCGCGGCCCCAGATCGTCGTGATGATCGCCTGGCCGAAGACGTGGAGGAACATGTTCGCGATCCCCTCCTTCGTCCGGGCGGTCGTGTTCGGGCGCGACCCTCGCTTCGTGATGTTGGCCGCCATCAGGTCGGCGATCTTCTTGATCGCGCTGCCCGAGACGTTGCGGCGGACGAAGGAGATACGGCGGATGCCCTCGAGCGCGCTCTTGTGCCACACGAGCTCCGGATGGCTGGCGGCCAGCGCCGCCTGGGCCTGCCACCCGGCCTCGGACGCGGCCTCGATCTCCGCCTGGCCGACGGTGCCCATCGAGAGCACGTTGGAGCCCTCGAAGTCCGCCACCGAGACCTCGACCTGGGCCGGCACCTCGTTGAGGCCGCCGTAGTTGAGGTACTTCGGCGTCTGCTTGATCGAGACGACCTTGCGCAGCTGGGAGAGGCTGAAGTAGTCGGACTCGATCAGCGGCGTGCGCTGCACGCCGCGGCGGCGGCGCTGCAGGAGCGCATTGACGGCCGCGTTGCCGGCCGTCCGTTGCAGCCCGAGAAGGAGCTCCGCCGCCCCGCCTCGGGCTTCGAGCTGCGCCTCAGCGGGGGGTTCTGCGGCGGTTGGCGTCGTGCTCGCCTGCCGGTCGTGCTCCGGCACCCGGCCGACCCTAGCCGGGCGAGTTCGACCGTGCCAAAGCTCCGTTCTACGGCGCGATGTTGTGGTTGAGGTGGAAGACGTTCCCCGGGTCGTAGCGGCGCTTGAGCTCGCGCAGCCGGTCGTAGTTGGGGCCGTAGGCGGCGCGGATCGCGTCGCCGCCCTGGTCGTCGCCGAGGTAGTTGAGCCAGCGGCGGTCTGACAGCTCGGGCTTGAGCGCCGCGTGCGTCTCCTTCGTCCACGCGATGTTCGCGTCGGTCGTCGCGGGGTCGGTCCACACCGAGGGGATCAGCAGGTTCCAGCCGGCCTCGCGGTGCGGGACGGCGGCGGCGGTCGTCTCGATGCGGGTGACGGCGCCGTGGAAGTGCTCGAAGAGCATCGGGGTCATCGGCGACGGCACCGCGGCATAGCGCTCGACCGCGGTGTCGATCAGCGCGTCGGTGAGGCCGTTGGTGAAGCTCGACAGCCAGTAGTTGAGCGCGCCCTTCGGGAAGCCGTCGTCGAGCAGGGTGTTCATCACCGGGTAGGGCATCGGGCCGACCTGCACCGCCAGCGGCGAGCCGAAGCCGGTGAACGGCGCGAGCTCGCGCTGCGCGGCCTCCTCGTCGCCGAGGTGGCAGACCACCATCGCGGCGAGCTTGTTGCCCGAGCCGTCGGGCGCGGGGACCAGCCCGCAGAACACGGTCAGGTCGTCGGACGCGCCGCCCGCGGCGTCGCGGTAGAAGCGCAGCACGTCGGGCGCGGCGTCGATCGGGTGCGCGATCAGCCCGCCGGTGACGGTCGCAACCGGGTGCAGGCGGTAGGTGAAGGTCGTCACGACGCCGAAGTTCCCGCCGCCGCCACGCAGCCCCCACAGCAGATCCGGGTGGGAGGCCTCGTCGACCCCGAGCACCTCGCCGGCGGCGGTCACCAGCTCGGCGCCGACCAGGTTGTCGGCCGCGAGCCCGTACTTGCCCATCAGCCAGCCGAGGCCGCCGCCGAGCGTGAGGCCGGCGATGCCGGTGCTCGAGATCGCCCCGCCGGTCACCGCGAGCCCGTGCGCCCCGGTGGCGGTGTTCAGCTCGTTCCAGGTGACGCCGCCACCCGCCGTGACCGTCCCTCGGTCGGGATCGACCGCGATCGCCTTCATCGCGGCAAGGTCGATCATCACCCCGCCGTCGGAGACAGCGCGACCGGCGACGTTGTGCCCGCCGCCGCGGACCGAGACGTCGAGCCCGGCGTCGCGCGCCAGCGCGAGCGCGGCGACGACGTCGCCCGCGGTGCGGCAGCGGACGATCAGCGCCGGGCGCCTGTCGACCAGCCCGTTGTGGATCGCGCGCGCCTCGTCGTAGCCCGGGTCCTCCGGCCGAAGAATGCGGTCGCCGAGGTCGCTGATGCGACGTTCGTCAAGGGCTGTGCTCATGAGGGAGTGCCTTTCGGTTGGAGCCGGGCGCCTCTCTACTGAAACGTGACCCGACGTCCGCGCATTCCCGGACGGCAAGCGCCTATCCTCGGGGCATGGCCGACACGATCTCCTTCGCCCGCGGGGCGCCGTCCCTGGACATCGTCGACCAGGAGGGCCTGAGCGAGGCCGCGCAGCGCGCCTTCGCCAACGACCCGGGCGGCACGTTCGCGTACGGGACGTCGGTCGGCTACGTGCCGCTGCGCGAGTGGATCGCCGAGCAGCATGGCGTCGAGGTCGACCAGGTGCTGGTCACCAACGGGTCGATGCAGGCGGACGCGTTCCTGTTCCAGCTGCTCGTCGGGCCCGGCGACGCGGTGATCGTCGAGTCGCCGACCTACGACCGCACGCTGCTCAACCTCCGCAACCGCGGCGCCGACGTGCGCATGGTCGAGTTGCAGACCGACGGGATCGACGTCGACGGCGTCGAGTCGCTGCTCGAGCACCCCGACTTCCGCCCCAAGCTCGCGCACATCATCCCCAACTTCCAGAACCCCGCCGGCTACACGCTGAGCGCCGAGAAGCGCGCGCGGCTGCTGTCGCTCGCCGCCGAGCACGACTTCACGCTGTTCGAGGACGACCCCTACATCGCCATCCGCTTCGAGGGCGAGTCGCTGCCGACGATGCTCTCCCAGGACGACGCCGGCAAGGTCGTCTACGCCTCGTCGTTCTCCAAGACCGTCTGCCCCGGCATCCGCGTCGGCTACCTGGTCGGCCCGCAGGCCCTGATCAAGCAGATCCAGGGGATCGCGACGAACACCTACATCTCGCCGAACATGGTCGCCCAGTCGATCGTCAACGAGTTCTGCCGCTCGGGGCGCATCGAGCAGGCGATCGCGACGGTCAAGGAGGCGCTGCGCGCTCGCAAGGACGCGCTCGTCACCGCGCTCGAGCGCGAGCTGCCGGAGGCGAAGTTCGCCGCGCCGCAGGGCGGCTACTTCATGTGGGTCGAGATGCCGGAGGGCTTCGACGTCGCCGCCCTCGAGGGCGCGGCCAAGGAGCGCGGCGTCGTCTTCGTCAAGGGCACCGACTTCCTCATGGAGGGGGGCGAGAACACGCTGCGGCTCGCCTACTCAGGGGTTACGCCCGAGCAGATCGACGAGGGAATCACCCGCCTGGCGGACGCTGCGCGCTCGCTCGGCGTCGCCGCTTGAGCTGCGAGCACCACGCGTACGGCGACAAGCGCTCGCAGTTCGGCGAGCTGTTCCTCCCGCCCGGTGACGGCTCCTTCCCTGTCGCCGTGGTCATCCACGGCGGCTTCTGGAAGGCGCAGTACTCGCGCAAGCTGATGCACCCGCTGTGCCGCGACCTGGCGGCGCGCGGCTGGGCGGCGTGGAACCTCGAGTACCGCCGGCTCGGGCGGCTCAGCGGCGGCGGCTGGCCGACGACGTTCGAGGACATGTCGGCCGGCATCGACCACCTGCGCGAGCTGCAGGCGCCGCTCGACCTCTCGCGCGTGGTGACGATCGGCCACTCGGCCGGCGGCCACCTCGCGGCGCTCGCCGCCACGCGGCCGTGGCCGCGCGTCGAGGTCACGGGCGTCGTGTCCCAGGCCGGCGTGCTCGACCTGCACCGGGCGTGGGAGTGGCAGCTGTCCAACGGCGTCGTGCGGCGGCTGCTGCGCGGCACGCCGGAGCAGCAGCCCGAGCGCTACGCCGCCGCGTCGCCCGCCGCGCGGCTGCCGATCGGCGTGCCGACGCTGTTGACGCACGGCGGGAAGGACGACATCGTCCCCCCGGCGATGAGCGAGGAGTTCGCCGAAGCCGCGGGCTGCGAGCTCGTGCTGCTGCCGGAGGAGGATCATTTCGGGCACCTGGATCCGGAGAACGGCTTGTGGCGCGCGGTGATCGAGTGGCTGGGGCCGGCATGACCCGCGACGACATCGTCGCGCTGGACGAGGCCGATCCGCTGCGCGCCTTCCGCACCCGCTTCGTCGACGACGACCCCTCCCGCATCTACCTCGACGGCAACTCGCTCGGCCGCCTGCCGCTCGCCACCCGCGACCGGCTCGCCGCCGTCGTCGCGCAGTGGGGCGGCGAGCTCGTCTCCGGCTGGCACGACTGGATCGACGTCCCCGCGCGCGTCGGCGACCTGCTCGCCGAGCACGTCCTCGGCGCGCGCCCCGGCGAGGTCATCGTCGGCGACTCGACCACGGTCAACCTCTACAAGCTGTGCTCCGCGGTGCTGGAG
Organism: uncultured Solirubrobacteraceae bacterium; assembly: GCA_963730115.1. Classification (GTDB taxonomy): domain Bacteria; phylum Actinomycetota; class Thermoleophilia; order Solirubrobacterales; family Solirubrobacteraceae; genus DASQFQ01. The sequence goes on from CAVSQM010000008.1 coordinate 80,185, forward strand.
ACGCGCGAGGGCGCGCTCGTCACCGACCGCGGCAACTTCCCCACCGACCGCTACGTGCTCGAGGGCCTCGCCGCCCGCAGCGGCCGCCCGCTGCACCTGGTCGACACGCCCGAGCAGGCGGCCGAGGTGGAGGACGCCGCGCTCGTGCTGCTCTCGCACGTCGGCTACCGCTCGGGCGAGATCGCCGACGTGGCCGGGCTGACCGCCGCCACCGCCGCCGACGTGGTGTGGGACCTCTCGCACTCGGCCGGCGCGATCCCGGTCGACCTGCGCGCGAGCGGCGTCGAGCTCGCCGTCGGCTGCACCTACAAGTACCTCAACGGCGGCCCCGGCGCGCCCGCCTACCTCTACGTCGCGGAGGAGCGCCAGGCCGCGCTGCGCTCGCCGATCTGGGGCTGGTTCGGCCAGCGCGACCAGTTCGCGATGGAGCGCGACTACGACCCGGCCGACGGCATCGGCCGCTTCCAGGCCGGCACGCCGCCGATCCTCGCGCTCGCCGCCGTCGAGGAGGGCGTGAAGCTCACCGCCGAGGCGGGCATCCCCGCCATCCGCGCGAAGTCGATCAGCCTCACCGAGCTGATCATCGCGCTCCACGACGAGTGGCTCGCGCCGCTCGGCTTCAGCCTCGGCTCACCACGCGACCCGGCGGTCCGCGGCTCGCACGTCGCCGTCCGCCACCCCGAGGCGTGGCCGATCAACCTCGCGCTGATCGAGCGCGCGAAGGTCGTCCCCGACTTCCGCGGCCCCGACGCGATCCGGCTCGGCGTCGCGCCGCTCTACACCAGCCACGCCGACGTCTGGGACGCGCTCGACCGCCTCCGCGGCCTCGTCGAGCGCGGCGAGCACCGGCTCGTGGACGCCGCCCCCGGGCGCGTGACCTAGGAGTCCGTCGAAGAACAGGCGGTGCGTCCGGGGCGGTCGAGCCGTGGATGCAGGGCGCCGCACGAGGGTGAAGCCCATAGTGGTGTTATGGGCAAGCCCTCGGGTGGCGATCCTGCGCCGCGGATCGGCTGCATCCGGGCGTGCCGACTTCTTCGACGGGCTCCTAGCGTCCGTAGCGATCTTTGGAGAGCACGAGCTGCTCGGGCAGCGCGACCCGCGGCGGCGGCGACGGGTCGGCGACGACCGAGACGGTCTCGGCCACCGAGCGCGTGAGCGTGATCTCCTTGCCGCCCAGCTCGACCGTGACCTCGTCGTCGGCACCAGAGACGAAGGTGCCCTCCAGGCCCGGCTCGACCCCGCGATCGTGCAGGTAGTGCAGGAGCTCCTCGGCCTCGTTCTCGAAGCGCAGGATCCGGATCGAGGCGCCGGGCTCGCAGTCGGCGAGCGGCACGCCCTGGATCCGGCTGCCGGCGTTGATCGGGTGCCCGTGCGGGCAGGTCTCGGCGTCCCCGATGGCGGCGAACATGCGCTCCTCGAGCACCGGCGACATCGCGTGCTCGATCCGCTCCGCCTCCTCGTGCACCTCGTCCCACGGGATGCCGAGCACGTCGGTGAGGAAGCGCTCGATCATCCGGTGGCGGCTGACGATGTGCTCGGCGTGCTCGCGGCCCGACTCGGTGAAGGAGAGGGCGCGGTCGGTCCCGCGCGTGATGTAGCCGTCGCGCTCGAGGCGGCCGATCATCTCGTGCACGGTCGGCGCCGACAGCTGCATCGCGCGGGCGACGTTCGCGCCGGTCATCGGCAATCCCGCCTCGTAGAGCCAGAAGATGGTCTCGAGGTACTCCTGCTCTGCGACGGTGGCGTGCCCTTCAGCGGTCATGAGCTGATCCTATTGCAGCGCTTCGAGTCGTTTCTCGGCCAGCGACATGAAGGCGCGCGTGGCAGGCGAGAGGTGCGCGTTGCGCCGCGTGATGAAGGCGAACGTGTCGACCACCGGTGGGTCGAACGGGACCCAGTGCAGCGCCTGCGCGAGGTTGCGCCGCAGCGCCACCCGGCGCGTGCCGATGGTGTCGCCGAGGCCGCGCAAGGCCAGATCCAGCGCGGCTTCGACGTACTCGACCTCGATCACCGGCTCGATCGTCACCCCCGCGCGCTGCGCCCGCTCCGCGAGCTGGCGGCGCGTCGGGTCGTCCCACCCGAAGCGGGCGTCGTAGAGGATCAGCGGCGCCTGCGCGAGCCGCTCGATCGTCATCGGCAGCTTGGCGCGCTCAGGGTCCTTGGAGAGGTAGAGGAGCTCGTCGTCGATCGCCGGGTGCACGTCGAGGCCGCGGTCGTCGATCGGGAGCACGATCAACCCGCCCTCGATGCGGCCCTCGCGGACCGCGTCGGCGACCTCGAACGAGTTCTGGCCGATCAGCCGCACGCGCACGTTCGGGTAGCGCTTGCGGAAGTCCTCGACGAGGTCGGCGAGCAGGTAGTAGGGCGCCTGGCCGAAGGTGCCGAACGTCGCGGTGCCGGCCTCGAGCTCGCGCACCTCGCGGACGGAGGCCACGGCTTCGTCCGCGGCAGCCAGCGTCCGCTCCGCCTCGGGCCGGAACAGCCGCCCGGACTCGGTGAGCTGCAGCTTGCGCGCGCGGATGAACAGCGGCGAGCCGAGCTCCGCCTCCAGCCGGCGGATCTGCTCGGACAGGCTCGGCTGGGCCATGTGCAAGGCTTGAGCGGCCGCGGAGAAGGACCGATGCTCGACCGCCGCGAGGAAGTATTGGAGCTGCTGGAGAGTCATAGGTTCTTCCTATTGATGCGGTAGTCAATCAAGCCTACAACTCTGGCGCACAATGTCCGATAGTAATCGCATGATCACTCTCATCGCCATCGCTGTCCCGCTGGCGGTCATGGGTGCGGTGGACGCGCTCGCGCTGAAGTACGGTGCCGATACTCGGCCCGGCTTCGACGAGCGTCGCCCGCTGTAGCCCCAACCTCCCCGCGTGACACTTCATACCTCCTCCGGAGCCCTTCGTGAACGCGAGGGGCTCCTGTTCGTTCTGCTGTCGGCCGCCGGCTTCGGCGCCATGCCCATCTTCGCCCGCCAGGCGTACTCGGCGGGCGTCGAGCTGACGCCGATGCTCGCGCTGCGCTTCCTGATCGCCGCGGCGATGCTGTGGGCGCTGATCGCGCTCCGCCGCCGCACCCTCGGCTCGCTGCGCGGCGTCGTGCTGGGCGGCCTGCTCGGGCTGTGCGGCTACTCGGTCCAGGCCGGCTTCTACTTCGGCGCGATCGAGCGCATCGACGTCAGCCTCGCCTCGCTGATCCTCTACACCTACCCGGCGCTCGTGACCATCGGCGCCTTCGCGCTCGGGCGGGAGACGGTGACGCGCCGCAAGCTCGGCGCGCTCGCCCTCGCGTCGGGCGGCGTGGCGCTCGTGGTGGGCGGCGGCACCGGCGCCATCGACTGGCTCGGCGCGGCGATGGCGTTCGGCGCGGCGCTGTTCTACACCGTCTTCATCCTCGCGTCCGACAGCGTGGCGGAGACCACCTCGCCATTGGCGTTCGCGGCCAGCGTGGCCACCGGCGCGGCGCTGACCTTCACCGTGGCGGCCCTGCTGACCACCGGCATCCACGCGAGCCGTGAAGGCGTGATGTGGGTGTCGCTGATCGCCTCGGTCTCGACCGTGATGCCGATCGTGCTGTTCATGGCCGGCCTCGCGCGGATCGGGCCCTCGACGGCGTCGATTGTCTCGACGGTCGAGCCGCTGTTCACCGTCGTGCTCGCGTTCGTCGTGCTCGGCGAGACGCTCGGCCCGCTGCAGCTCGTGGGCGGCGCGCTCGTGCTCTCCGCCGTCGTGCTGCTTCAGCTGCGCAGCAGGTCGCGCTCGGCCTCGGGCGAGAGCCCGGTCGCGCGCAGCTCGGAGCGCCAGTCGTCGAGCTCGCCGCCCTCGGCGAGCCACGCCCAGGTGTCGGCCACGGTCTCGGCCAGCGGGCGCAGCTCGAGGCCGGCGCGCGCGGCGCGCTGCGCCGACATCCCGTAGAGCCCGGGCAGCGACGGGATCGGCCACAGCGGGAGCGCCTCCCACGGCTCTTCCACGCGCGCCTCGATCACGTCGGGCGCGATCCAGCGCAGCTCGGCGCGGCCGCCGGTGACCTCGCGAGCGAGCTCGAGCAGCTCGCCCCACGTCGCCGAGCCCGGCTGGGAGATCGCGTTGTAGGCGCCGGTACCGCCGCGCGCGGCCATGTCGAGCATCCAGGCGGCGAGGTCGCGGGCATCGATCAGCTGCAGCTCCGCCTCCGGCGGGCCGGGCGCGACGACGTCGCCGCCCTCCGCGAGGCGCCGCAGCCACCACGGCAGGCGGCCGATGTTCTCGTGCGGCCCGACGATCACGCCCGCGCGGGCGAGCAGCACGCGACCGGGCATCGCGGCCTCGGCGGCGCGCTCGGCGGCCGCCTTGCCGGCGCCGTAGTCGTCGCCGGCCTCCCACGTCGGCGCGTCCTCGCTGATCGGGGTCTCCGGCCAGCCGCTGTAGGCCGAGCCGGTGGAGACGAAGCCGTAGTGGCCGACGCGGTCCGCCAGCGCGCCCGCGGTCAGCGCCACCGCGTCGGGCGTGAAGCCGCAGGTGTCGATCACCGCGTCCCACTCGCGGCCCTCGAGCGCGGAGATGTCGCTGGTGCGGTCGCCGATCAGCACCTCGGCGCCGGCCGGCGCCGCGCCGTGCAGGCCGCGGTGGAAGACCGTCACCTCGTCCCCGCGCGCGAGCGCGATCTCGACCACGTGGCGGCCGAGGAAGACCGTGCCGCCGATGACGAGCAGCCTCATTCGATCAGCTCGATCTCCAGCGCGCCCGCGAACGACGGGGCCAGCTCGATCACGTCGTCCCAGCGCATCTTGGTGCCGCGGAGCGCCAGCGCGCCCTTGACCCCCGCCAGCCGGCAGCCGTCGAGGGTCGCGCCCTCGAGCCGCGCCTCGCGCAGCTCGACCCCGCTGAGGTCGCAGCGCTCGAAGCGCGCGCCGCGCAGGTCGGCGCCCGAGAAGTCGGCGCCGGTCATCACGCAGTCGCGGAAGATCGCGCCCTCGATGCGGGCGGAGCGGAGGCTCATGAGGTCGGCGCGGCAGTCCGCGAACAGGACGTGCAGCCCGCTGGAGTCGCGCAGGTCGAAGCCGGTGAGCCGGCAGCCGCGCAGCTCGACGACGCGCCACTCGCTGTAGGGCGCCTCGGCGTTGGCGAGGTCGACGTCGCGCAGGCGCGTCTCCTTGAGCAGCCAGCGCCGCTTCTGCGCGCCGGCCAGGTCCTGCTCGCCGTCCCAGTCCTCCACGCGGCCGGAGTCTAGGATCGGAGGCGATGGCCCTGCCGCTCCGCCCGCCCGTCCTCCCCCAGCTCGCGAAGTCGCAGAAGTCGCTCCCCGAGGGCGACGGCTGGGTCTACGAGCCGAAGTGGGACGGCTTCCGCTCGATCGCCTTCGTCGACGGCGACACGGTCCACCTGCAGTCGCGCAACGGCAAGCCGCTCACGCGCTACTTCCCCGAGCTCGTCTTCCCCGAGGGTCGCTACATCCTCGACGGCGAGATCGTGCGGTTCGACGACCAGGGGCGCCAGGACTTCGACGCGCTCGGCAACCGCATCCACCCGGCCGAGTCGCGCATCAACATGCTGGCCGAGCAGACGCCGACGCGCTTCATCGCCTTCGACCTGCTCGCGGTGGACGACGACACGCTGCTCGAGCTGCCCCAGCGCGAGCGCCGCGACCGCCTCGAGCAGCTGGTCGCGAAGCCCGTCGACCTCACGCCCTCTTCGGAGGACCCGGCCGACGCGCAGCCGTGGCTGCAGGGCGCGGAGGGCGTGGTCGCCAAGCGCCAGGACGCGCCCTACCGCCCGGGAGAGCGGGTCGGGATGGTGAAGATCAAGCGCGTGCGCACGATCGACGCCGTCGTGCGCGGCTGGCGGCAGGGCAAGGAGGAGGGCACGCTCGGCTCGCTGTGCGCTCGGGCTCTACGACGCCGACGGCAAGCTGCGCGAGGTCGGCCACTGCTCGGGCTTCACCGCGAAGCAGAAGCGCGAGCTGCCCGCCTTCCTCGCCCCCTACGAGACCGGCGAGCGCTTCAGCGCCGAGCCGAGTCGCTGGAATGCCGCCCGCGACATGGACGGCGCCGTCGTGCGCCCGGAGCTGGTCGTCGAAGTGACCTTCGACCACACCAGCAACGAGCGCATCCGCCACGGCACGAAACTGGTGCGCTGGCGCGATGACAAGGATCCCCGCGACTGCACGATGGAGCAGCTCGAGAGCTAATTTCTTAAACCCGATCGGGTTTTGCTACTTTGCGCTGTCCGATGAACAAGTTCGAGCGCGCAAAGCAAGAGAAGGACGGCCTCGACGTCTATCCCGCGCTCATGCGGGCGGCGGAGGTCGGGTGGGAGTCCCTCGACGACGACGACATCATGCGGCTCAAGTGGTACGGGCTGTATGCGCACAACACGAAGGACGGGCACTTCATGTTGCGCACGAAGGTCGTCCAGGGGGTGCTGACCGCCGACCAGGCCGAGGTGATGGCCGACATCACCGACGAGTACGCCCGCGGGATCATCGACTGCACGACGCGCCAGTGCTTCCAGAACCACTGGCTGACGCTCGATGAGGTCCCCGAGCTGTTCTCCCGGCTGGACAAGGTGGGCCTCACCACCTCCGGCGCCTGCGGCGACATCACCCGCAACGTGGTCGGCTGCACGCTGGCCGGCATCGGCCACGAGCAGATCTCCGACGGGCACGCCGTGGCCGAGGCGATCCACGAGTACTTCCTCGACAACAAGCTCTACTCGAACCTCCCGCGCAAGTACAAGATCTCGGTCACGGGCTGCAAGGAGGACTGCGCGCGCGGCCTCATCAACGACGTGTCGCTGTCGGGCGCGATCCACGAGGACGGCACCGCCGGCTTCAACATCCGCGTCGGCGGCGGTCTCTCCAGCGCGCCGCGGTTCTCGCGCTCGATCGACGTCTTCGTCGCGCCCGAGGAGGCGCCCGAGGTCGTCGCCGGGATCACCGCGATCTTCCGCGACTCCGACGAGAACCGCGCCAAGCGCGGCAAGGCGCGGCTGAAGTTCCTCGTCGACGCGATCGGGCCCGACGGCCTGCGCGAGCAGCTCGTCGAGCGGCTCGGGCACGACGTGCGGCGCGCCGCCCGCGTCGCGCCCGACCTGCGCGGCCACGACCACATCGGCGTGACGCCGCAGACCGACGGCGAGCACTCCGCGGTCGGCTTCTGCGTCCCGGTCGGGCGCCTGCGCGGCGACCAGCTGCGCGAGCTCGTGCGGCTCGCCCGCGAGTACGCGACGGTGCCCGAGGTCCGGCTCACCCACCAGCAGAACGTGCTGCTGCCGTGGATCCCCAACGAGCGCGTGCCGGAGCTGCTGGCCGAGCCGCTCGCCCAGGAGCTCTCGCCCCAGCCCGAGCTGTTCACGCGCGGGCTGCAGACCTGCACCGGCAAGGAGTTCTGCGGGCTGGCCAAGGTCCACACCAAGGACCGCGCGGCGGAGATCGCCCGCTTCCTCGACGAGCACGTGGTGAAGAACGGCCACGGCGAGGACTTCCGCCTGCACTTCGCGGGCTGCTCGTCGAGCTGCGCGCAGCACCAGATCGCCGACGTCGGCATCGAGGGCGTGCTCAAGAAGGTCGACGGCGAGTTCATCGAGGCGATGGACATCCGCATCGGCGGCCGGCTCGGGCCCGACCCGCGTTTCGGCGACGTCGTGCTCAAGAAGGTCCCGAACTGGGAGCTCAACGAGACGCTGCTGCGGATCTTCTCGCTCTACGAGACCACGCACGACGAGGGTGAGACGTTCCGCGAGTTCGCGGGCCGCACCGAGCCCGAGTGGTGGACCGAGCAGCTGACGCCGGAAGAGGTCGAGGCCTGATGACCGCCGAGGCGGTGATCGCGGACGCGGTGGAGCGCTTCCACCCCCGCGTGGCCCTGGCCTGCTCGTTCCAGAAGGAGGAGACCGTCCTCCTCGACCTGCTGTTCCGGGCGCGGCCGGGCGCGCGCGTGTTCGCGCTCGACACCCGCGTGCTGTTCGACGAGACCTACGAGTACTGGGACAGGGTGGAGGCGCGCTACGGCACGCGCGTCGAGGTGTTCGCGGCCGACGACCCGCCGGATCGGCTGTGGGAGACCGATCCGGCCGGCTGCTGCGGCATCCGCAAGGTCACGCCGCTGCGGCAGGCGCTGAGCGGGCTCGACGCGTGGATCACCGGCATGCGGCGCGAGCAGTCGCCGACGCGCTCGGACATCTCCGAGGTCGGCTGGGACGAGAAGCACGGGCTGTGGAAGTTCAACCCGCTGGCGGACTGGACCGAGCGCGATGTGTGGAGCTACATCGCCGACAACGGGCTGCCCTACCACCCGCTGCACGACGGCGGGTACGCGTCGATCGGGTGCACGCACTGCACGGCGCCGGGGAGCGGTCGCGAGGGTCGCTGGGCGGGGAGCGAGAAGACCGAGTGCGGCCTGCACGTCTGAGCCATCTCGACACGCTCGAGTCGGAGGCGATCCACGTCATGCGTGAGGTCGCCGCCGAGCGCGAGCGGCCGGCGCTGCTGTTCTCCGGCGGCAAGGACTCGATCGTGCTGCTGCGGCTGGCCGAGAAGGCGTTCCGGCCCGGGCGCTTCCCGTTCCCGCTGCTGCACGTCGACACCGGCCACAACTTCCCCGAGGTGATCGAGTTCCGCGACCGGCGGGTGGCTGCGCTCGGCGAGGAGCTGCTGGTCGCCTCGGTCCAGGAGTCGATCGACGCGGGGCGCGTGGTCGAGGAGCGGGGCCCGCGGGCGTCGCGCAACCGGCTGCAGACGACGACGCTGCTGGACGCGATCGAGCAGCACCGCTTCGACGCCTGCTTCGGCGGCGCGCGGCGCGACGAGGAGCGGGCGCGCGCGAAGGAGCGCGTGATCTCGCTGCGCGACGACTTCGGCGGCTGGGACCCGCGGCGCCAGCGGCCGGAGCTGTGGGACCTCTACAACACGCGCGTCGGGCCGGGCGAGCACCTGCGGGTGTTCCCGCTGAGCAACTGGACCGAGCTCGACGTGTGGCAGTACATCCTGCGCGAGGAGATCGAGGTCCCGCACATCTACCTGGCGCACGAGCGCGACGTGTTCTCGCGCGACGGGATGCTGCTCGCCGCCTCGGATCACGTGGAGCTGATCGAGGGCGAGGAGATCTTCCCCGAGTGGGTCCGCTACCGCACCGTCGGCGACATGAGCTGCACCGGCGCGGTCGCCTCGCGGGCGACGACGCTCGACGACGTGGTGGCCGAGATCGCGGCGACCCGGATCACCGAGCGCGGCGAGACGCGCGCGGACGACCGGGCGAGCGAAGCCGCGATGGAGGACCGCAAGGTTGCCGGCTACTTCTGAGACGGTCGACACGCTCCGCCTGGCGACGGCCGGCTCCGTCGATGACGGAAAGTCGACGCTGATCGGGCGGCTCTTGTATGACGCGAAGTCGATCCTCGCCGACCAGCTCGAGCACATCGCTGCCGTCTCGCACGCGCGCAACGGCAACGGACATCTCGACCTCGCGCTGCTGACCGACGGCCTGCGCGCCGAGCGCGAGCAGGGCATCACGATCGACGTCGCGCACCGCTACTTCGCGACGCCGCGCCGGCGGTTCATCCTCGCCGACACGCCGGGACACGAGCAGTACACGCGCAACATGGTCACCGGCGCCTCGACGGCCGAGGTGGCGATCGTGCTCGTCGACGCGCGCCACGGCGTGGTCGAGCAGACGCGCCGGCACGCGGCGGTGGCGGCGCTCCTGCGCGTGAGCCACGTGGTGCTGGCGGTCAACAAGATGGACCTCGTCGACTGGTCGGAGGAGGTCTTCGACCGGATCGTCGCCGACTTCGACTGCTTCGCGTCCAAGCTGGGGCTGCGGGCGGTGACGCCGCTGCCCATGTCCGCGTTGCACGGGGACAACGTCGTCGAGCCGTCGGAGCGGCTGGGGTGGTACGCCGGGCCGCCGTTGCTGGAGCACCTGGAGACGGTCGAGCTGCCGGCCGGCGAGCCGGGCGAGCTGCGCTTCCCGGTCCAGTGGGTGCTGCGCGGCGAGGAGCGCGCCTACGCCGGCCGCGTCGCCGGCGGCGAGCTGCGGCCGGGGGCGGAGGTGGTGGCGCTGCCGTCGGGCGAGCGCGCGCGGGTCGTGGCGGTCGAGACGTTCGACGGGCCGCTCGAGGTGGCGCTGACCGGCCAGTCCGTCTCCGTGCGCCTCGACCGTGAGCTGGATCTGGGGCGCGGCGACCTCCTCGCGGCGGCGGAGTCGGCGCCCTCGGTGACGCGTGCGTTCGAGGCGGACGTCTGCTGGCTCTCGGAGCGGCCGCTTGCGCCCCGGCCAACGGCTTGCACTGAAGCATGGGACACGAACGGTTCGGGCCGTCGTCGACGAGGTCGTCGACCGGCTCGACCTGGCGAGGGCGGAGCGCGTGCGGGCCGAGGGCCTGTCCTTGAACGACATCGGTCGGGTTCGCGTGCGCGTCTCGAGCCCGCTCCCGGCCGAGCCCTACGCGGCGAACCGCGTCACCGGCGCCTTCGTGCTCGTCGACGAGGGCACCCACGAGACGGTCGGCGCGGGCATGATCGCCGGCTGAATCACCACGAATGTCGTCTCGACCACCGTATGGGTGGTCGAGGTGACATTCGTCAGATTTGGACGATGATGTCGGCGTGGTCGCGGGTGGCGGCCACGACCTCCGCGTTGCGCTGGTCGGAGCGCATCACCCACGCCTCGGCCTCCTCCGGCGTCTTGCCGAACTCGACGTGGCGGGCGATCAGCCAGCGCAGGCGCAGCTCCTCGTCCATCTCGACGTACCAGGCCTCGTCGAGCAGCGCGCGGACCTCGTCCCACAGCAGCAGGTAGTTGCCCTCGGTGACGACGAGCGGGACCTCCGGCGCGATCGCGATCGCGCCGGCGATCGGCTCTTCGATCTCGCGGCGGAACTCGGGCGCGTAGACGGTCTCGCCGCCCTCGCGGAGTCGCCGCAGGAGCGACGCGTAGCCGGCGGCGTCGAACGTGTGCGGCGCGCCCATGCGGTCGCGGATGCCCTGGCGGACGAGCTCGGGCTGGGCGAGGTGGAAGCCGTCCATCGGCACGAGCACGGCGTCGTCGCCCAGTCGCTCGGCGACCAGCGCCGCGAGCGTCGACTTGCCGCCACCCGGCGGCCCTGCCACGCCGAGGATCGCACGCGCGCCGCGCGCCGCGAGCCCGCGCGCGCGGGCGATCAGCGTGTCCATGTCGTCGACGATCACCGTGGGCCACGCTAGCCTGCGCCGCGACATGCGTGCATTCCTCATCACGATCCTCGCCCTCGCCCTGCTCGCCCCGTCAGCGGCTGCGCAGGGCGACCCGTCGCAGCACCCGCCGAAGATGCCCAACTCGACCAAGGGCCAGAAGAAGTGCGGGAAGGCGTCGCGCTTCGGCGCCACCTTCCGGGTCTACCTGGTCAAGGGGAAGACGCGCATCTCGTGCAAGAAGGCGCGCTCGATCGTCAGGAAGCCGCCGCTCGGCCGGATCAAGAACTGGCAGTACTTCGACTGGACCAAGGGCGGCAACGCGCCGTGGTCCGACGTGTACTACCGCCACGATCGGAAGGTCTCGATCGGGGCGATCATGCAGGAGGGCTGAGGACCGCCTCCTCGCAGCCGCGGAGCACCGCCATCGCGGCGGCCTCCTCGGTGACGTCCGCCTCGGCGCCGAACCACTCGACGCCGACCTCGAGCCGCTTGCCCTGCTTGCGGCCCTTCCACAGGCCGGCCATGACGCCGTCGACGAGCACGACGCCGGGCCGGCCGATCGAGGGGAACATGCGCTTGCGCAGCGCCTTGTCGCCGCCGGTGAGCGCGTCGCGGTCGGGCATCGTGACCCACGGGTCGTAGCCGCCGAGCAGCCGCACCCCCTTCGCGGGCGGCGGCGACTCGAGCCGCCCCACGTCCTCGGCCAGCACGAACCCGCGCCCGGTCTCCTCCAGCTCGTCGGCGACCGCGGCGAACAGCGCCTTCGCGTGCCCCGACCCGGTCTGCGCCCACGTCGCCAGCTGCTGCGGCGTCGCCGGCCCGTACACGCGCAGGAAGCGCCGGACGAGCTCGGCCCGCGCCTTCGCGATCGCCATCCGCGGCGGCTTCGCCAGCGCGAAGGTCGCCTTGGCGGGCATGTACGTCACCTCGAGCGGGCCGAGCGTGCGCCAGAACCCGGGCCGCACGTGGTGGCTCTTGCAGTTGGCGCACCACGGCAGCAGGCCCTTCGGCACGCGCTCGCGCAGCGCCTGGTGGAAGTCGTCGCGCTCCAGCGGCCCTTCGGCGAGCCCGTCGCGGGCGGCGTCGACCACGATCTGCAACGCCTCGGGCACCTCGAAGCCCTCGTCGCGCGCCTCCTTGGCGTTCACCGGCCCGACGAGCGCCTTCAGCTCCGCCTCCTCGGGCACGAGCGCCGCGGTGAACACGCGCGCATCCGCGCGCGGCACCAGGTACGGCGCGCCGCGGAACGCGTTGACCTGGACGACGTCGTCGGGCAGCGACTCCTCGGAGCGCGCCCGCAGCGCCGCCAGCGCGCCCCACACGGGCGGGTACTCCTGCAGCCCGAAAGCGGCGACCGCCTCGCTCGCCGGCACCCGCCGGTCGAGGTGATGCCCGGCGACCCGGAACGCCAGCGCCTGATCGTCGGCGACCTCCACGAGCGGAAGCGTGACACGATGCCCCGGTGTCAGTCCCAGAGCGCCCCGTTCTGGTCGCGCCCGACTCGTTCAAGGGCACGTTCCGCGCCGCCCAGGTCGCGGGCGCGATCGGCCGCGGCCTCGAGCGCGCCGGCCTGATGCCGCCCGACCTGCTCCCGCTCGCCGACGGCGGCGACGGCACGCTCGACGCCCTGCTCGTCAACCTCGGCGGCGAGACGGTCTCCGCGCGCGTGCAGGATCCGCTCGGGCGCGAGATCGAGGCCGGCTACGGGCTGGTCGAGGACGGCGGCACCGCGCTGGTCGAGATGGCCGCGGCCTCCGGGCTCTCCCTGGTCGAGGAGGACGAGCGCGACGCCTGGAACGCCACCACCTACGGCACCGGCCAGCTGATCGCCGACGCGGTCGAGCGCGGGGCGCAGGTGATCCTCGTCGCGGTCGGCGGCTCGGCCACCACCGACGGCGGGGCCGGAGCCCTGCAGGCGATCGAGGACGCGGGCGGCCTGGGCGAGGCGAAGATCGTCGTCCTGTCCGACGTCCAGGTCCCGTGGGAGCGCTGCGCCGAGGTCTTCGGCCCGCAGAAGGGCGCCGACCCGGAGCTGGTGAAGAAGCTCGGCAAGCGCCTCGACGAGCTGGCGCAGACCTTCCCGCGCGACCCCCGCGGCGTGCCGATGACGGGCGCCGCCGGCGGCCTCTCGGGCGGGCTGTGGGCGGTCCACAAGGCCGAGCTCGAGCCCGGCGCGCCGTTCATCCTCAACGCGCTCGACTTCGACGACCGCATGCGCGCCGCCCGCGCGGTCATCACCGGCGAGGGCAAGCTCGACGAGCAGACGCTGCAGGGCAAGCTCGTGGGCGAGATCGGCACGCGCACGCGCCAGGCCGGCGTGCCGCTCCACGCGATCGTCGGCACCGACGCGCTCGACCAGTTCGGCAAGCGGATGATCGACCTCCAGGTCGTGACCGAGGCGACCACGCTTGAGGAGGTCGAGCGCGCCGCCGAGGCACTCGGCGAGCGGCTGGCGACGGGGGACGCGTGACGTTCGAGCGCTTCAACGAGCCGGCCACGCGGGTGATCGAGCGCGCGCAGGAGGAGGCGCGCTCGATGGGCCATCCGCTCGTCGGCACCGAGCACATCCTGCTCGGGCTCGTCGCCGACACGGAGGGCCCGGCGGGCCGCGCGTTCAAGACGCTCGGCGTGACGGTCGACGGGGCGCGCGAGCAGGTGCTCGCCGAGGTGCCGCCGGGCCAGGTGACGCCGGGCGAGCTCCCGTTCAGCCCGCGCGCCAAGGGCACGCTCGACAGCGCGCCGCGCCAGGCGATGGGACTCAAGGACGACTTCGTCGGCACCGAGCACGTGCTGCTCGCGCTGCTGATCGAGCGCGACTCCCGCACCGCCAACGTGCTCACCCTCCTCGGCGCCCCGCCCGACCTGCTGCGGACGACGATGCTCGAGGCCCGCAAACCGGCTCCGAAGTCGCCGACCACCGGCCTCGCGCCCGCGCTCGCCGACGCCGCCCGCGACGTCGCCTCCGGCCGCGGAGCGAGCACGCCCGACGCCGGCGACCTGATGCTCGCGCTCGCCGATCGCTCCGCGATGCTGACGCGCGCGCTGACCGAGCTCGGCATCACGCCCCAGGCCCTGCGGGACGCGATCCAGCGAGCGCGGCGCGGGTAACCCGCCCGGTGCCGCGAGGTACCTAGCGGATGCCGCCCCGCCCCCATCTCGCGCTGCCGTCGCCCGCCTCGCGGCGCGCCGTCGTGGTGGGGGCCGGATCGTTCGGGACGGCGGTCGCGGTGCTGCTCGCCCGCGGCGGCTTCCGCACCACCCTGCAGACGCGCACGCGCGAGCAGTGCCGCAAGCTCGAGGCCGCTCGTGAGAACGCCGTCTACCTGCCCGGCGTCGAGCTCCCGCGCGAGCTGCGCATCGAGCCGGCCGAGAACGGGCTCCGTCGCGTCGACTACTGCTTCCTCGGCGTCCCCAGCGTCTCGCTCGCGGGCGTGATCGCGAGCCTCTCGGAGCGCGGGCTCGACCGCCGCACGCCGGTCATCTCGCTGGCCAAGGGTCTCGTGCCGCCGCACGGCATCGCCCCCACCGTGCTGCTGAGCGCGAGCCTCGGCAGCGCGCGCGTCGCCTGCATCGGCGGACCCGCGCACGCGCACGAGATGGTCACCGAGGGCGCCGGCCTCGTCGCCGCCTCCACCGCCGCGCCGCTGGCGGCCGCGATCTCCGCCGTCTTCACGCGCGCGGGCGTGGTGTGCGAGCAGTCGAGCGACCCGATCGGCGTCGAGCTCGCCGGCGCGGCCAAGAACGCCGCCGCGCTCGCCGCGGGCGCCACACAGCGCCAGGGCCTCAACGCGGCGGGCGCCGCCGCCGGCCACATCTTCCTCGAGGTCTGGCGCTACGCCGAGCAGCAGGGCGCGCGCCCCGAGTCGATGATCGGGCTGGCCGGCACCGGCGACCTCGTCGGCACCGCGCTCGCGCCGCAGAGCCGCAACCGCAAGGCCGGCGAGCTGCTGGCCCAGGGCGTCCCGGCCGCCGAGATCCCCGGCCGCATCGGGCAGGCGGTGGAGGCGCTCGACCTCGTGCCGCTGCTCGCCAACGCGCTGGCCCGCGCGCACGTCGACGCGCCGGTGACGAACGCGCTCAACCGCCTGATCGCCGGCGAGCTGCCGCTCGAGGAGTGGGTCGCGCAGGTGCGCGCGACGGTGCCGCCGCCCGCTCGCTTCGGCTCCAAGGTGGCGTGGGCGCGCTGGCGCCAGCGGATGAAGGGGCGCTTCGCGCGCCGCCGCGCCGGCTGACCCGGACCGCGGTCACTTTTAGCCGTTCTTGGCGGTCCTCTTAGAGGTTTTTGTCGATCCGCCCCCAGAGTGATCGCATCATGCGCTTCGCTCATCTTCCTTCTCTGCTCTTCGGCGCCCTCGCGGTGGCTGTCGTGGTGGCGGTCCTCGCCGTCACCGGGGCGCTCCCCGACAACTCCGAGCGCGACACCACCACGGCGACGACCACCCCGCAGGCCGCCTCCCCCGACGCGCCACGCACCGCGCCCACCAGCGTGGCCGACCTCTACGAGCGGGTCTCCGGCAGCGTCGTCTTCGTCTCCGCCCGCGGCGGCGACGGCCAGCTCTCCTTCGAGGGCCAGGGCGGCGGCCGCGCGGCCTCCGGCTCGGGCTTCGTGATCGACTCGTCCGGCCACATCGTCACCAACGACCATGTCGTCGAGGACGCGAACCGCTATACGGTCCGCTTCGGCGAGAAGGGCGACCCGATCGAGGCCAAGCTGGTCGGCAAGGACCCGTCGACCGACCTCGCCGTCCTCAAGATCGACCCGAGCAAGGTCCCCGACGGCCCGAAGGCGCTCAAGCTGGCGCCCACGAACTCCCTGCGCCCCGGTCAGGCCGCGATCGCCATCGGCTCCCCGTTCGGCCTCTCCGGCACCGTGACCACGGGCGTCGTCTCGGCGCTCGGCCGCGAGATCGACTCCCCGAACGGCTTCAAGATCCCCGGCGCCGTGCAGACCGACGCTGCGATCAACCCCGGCAACTCGGGCGGCCCGCTGCTCGACGCGTCCGGCCGCGTGATCGGCGTCAACTCACAGATCGCGTCGTCGAGCGGCGCCAACTCCGGCGTCGGCTTCGCCGTCCCCTCCGACACGGTCAGGAACGTCGTGCCGAAGCTGATCAAGGACGGAGAGATCGAGCGTGCGTACATCGGCGTGTCCTCCGGCGAGGAGCCCGACAACCCCGGCGCCGTCGTCGAGGTGAACCCGGGCGCGCCCGCCGCCGAGGCCGGGATCCGTACCGGCGACGTCATCACCGAGTTCGACGGCAAGGCCATCCGCAGCCCGTCCGAGCTCTCGCTGGCCGTGCTCCGCAAGGCCCCCGGCGACAAGGTCGAGGTCGAGCTCAAGCGCGGCGGCGACACCCAGACCGTGACCGTCGAGCTCGGCAAGCGTCCCCAGGAGTCAGTCCGATGAGCCAGCCCAGGCCCGAAGCCGCGTACTCTGAAGGCATGACGGACGACATCCGCCTACGGGCGATCGACGGCGACCACGAGGATCCGGCCCGCGAAGCGCACGCCGCGCTCGAGGCCACGATGTTCGAGGTCAAGCGCGTCATCGTCGGTCAGGAGGCGATGCTCGAGCGGCTGCTCGTCGCGCTGCTGGCCGGCGGCCACGTGCTGCTGGAGGGCGTCCCCGGGCTCGCCAAGACGCTGACCGTCAAGACGCTCGCCGACGCACTCGGCGGTTCGTTCAAGCGCCTCCAGTTCACTCCCGACCTCGTGCCGGCGGACCTGGTCGGCACGCGCATCTACCGGCCGGACAGCGGCGGCTTCGACACCGAGCTCGGCCCCGTGTTCTGCAACTTCCT
The DNA here is from genome assembly GCA_963730115.1 of uncultured Solirubrobacteraceae bacterium. GTDB lineage: Bacteria > Actinomycetota > Thermoleophilia > Solirubrobacterales > Solirubrobacteraceae > DASQFQ01. Next base: position 97,128 of record CAVSQM010000008.1, read on the forward strand.
GCTCGCCGACGAGATCAACCGCGCGCCCGCCAAGGTGCAGTCGGCGCTGCTCGAGGTGATGCAGGAGCGCCAGGTCACGATCGGCCACGACACGCACTTCGTGCCGCAGCCGTTCCTCGTGCTCGCGACGCAGAACCCGATCGAGTCGGAGGGCACCTACCCGCTGCCCGAGGCGCAGGTCGACCGCTTCATGTTCAAGCTCGTCGTCGGCTACCCGGACAACCGCGACGAGGTCGCGGTGGTCGAGCGCTCGCTCGTGTCCGCCGCCGACGTGCGCGAGGTGCTCTCCCCGCAGGCGCTCGCGCGCCACCAGCGTGCCGCGCACTCCGTGTTCGTCGACCGGCGCGTCATGGAGTACGCGGTCGAGCTGACCGCGGCGACGCGCGAGCCGGGCGAGGAGAACTGGGTCGAGTTCGGCGCCAGCCCGCGTGGCTCGATCAACCTCGTGCACGCGGGGCGCGCGCTGGCGCTGCTGCGCGGGCGCGACTACGTGCTCCCGTCCGACATCCGCGACGTCGCCCGCGACGTGCTGCGCCACCGGCTCGTGCTGACCTACGAGGCACTGGCCGCCGGCGTCGACGCCGACCGCGTGCTCGACGACGTGCTCGAGGACGTGCGGATGCCGCACATCGAGCTCTCGGACCACGAGCGTCGCGACCGCGAGAGGGAACGGGACAGGCGCTGACGTGAGCTTCCGCGAGCCTCTGCTTCTGCTCGCGCTGGCCCTTCTCCCCCTGGCCATCGCGGCCTACGTCCTCGCCCAGCGGCGGCGCAAGAAGTTCGCGCTGCGCTACACGAACGTGGACGTGCTCGCCGCGGTCGCCGGGCGGTCATGGGGCCGGCACATCCCGGCTGCCTTCGCGCTGCTGGCGCTTCTGGCACTGCTGATCTCGCTCGGCCGCCCCGAGCGCACGGTCGCCGCGCCGCAGCGGCAGGGCGCCGTGATCATGGTCACCGACACCTCGGGCTCGATGGAGGCCACCGACGTCAACCCGAACCGCCTCGCGGCGGCGCAGGACGCGGCGCGCGCGCTGACCAAGGAGCTGCCGGAGGAGTTCAACCTCGGGCTCGTCACGTTCAACAACATCGCCGAGTCGCTGGTCGCGCCGACCACCGACCGCAGCCAGATCTACGGCGCGATCGACGGGCTCAAGGTCCGCGGCTCGACCGCGATGGGCGACGGGCTCGAGCTCGGGCTCCAGATGGCGCGCACGCCGATCAGCGACAGCGACGGCAAGGCGCGGCGGCTGCCCTCGCGCATCGTGCTGCTGTCCGACGGCAAGAGCGAGCGCGGCACCGAGCCGGTGGAGATCGCCGACCAGGCCAAGAAGCTGAAGATCCCGATCTACACGATCGCGCTCGGCACGCAGTCGGGCACGCTGGACCGCAACGGCCGCTCGGTGCCGGTGCCGCCCGACACCGTGACGTTGCGCGACATCGCCGAGACGACCGGCGGGCGCTACTTCGCGGCCCCGAACGCGGCGCGGCTCGAGTCGATCTACGAGAATCTCGGGACGCGCTTCTCGACGAAGAAGGTCAAGCAGGAGGTCACGTCGTCGTTCGCCGGCGCCGCGCTGGCGCTGCTGCTGGCGGCCGCCGTGCTCGCGCTGCTGCGGATGGGGAGGCTCCCGTGAGCCGCATGCCCGTCGCGCCCGAGCGGACGCCCGAGAGGCCGGGCCCCGGCCCGATCCCGCCGCAGGTCCTGCGCTCCCTCGATCTCGCCGTGCTGCGGCGCGTGGAGAGCCTGGTGCCCGGCGAGCACCTCACGCCACAGGTCGGCGGCGGCACCGAGCTGGCGCTGATCCGGCCCTACCGCCCGGGCGACGACGTGCGCCATATGGACTGGAACGTGACCGCGCGGCTGCGCGAGCCGCACGTGCGCGTGCACGTGGGCGAGCGCGCGATGACCGCGTGGCTGCTGCTGGACGTGTCGGCCTCGATGACGTTCGGGACGGCCGACCGGCGCAAGGCCGACGTCGCCGAGGGCGTCGCGCTGGCCGTCGGCCACGTGGCGACGCGGCGCGGCAACCGGCTCGGCGTGGTCGCGCTGGGCGGCGGCGACCCGCGGATCCTGCGCCCGCGCCAGGGCCGCCTCGGCCTGCTGGCGCTGCTGCACGAGCTGCGCGCGGAGCCGGAGGCGGATGGCCTCGGCGCGACGTCGCTGGGCTTCGCGGTCGAGCGGACCGCGGCGCTGGCGCGCAACCGCGGGCTGATCGTGGTCGTCTCCGACTTCCGCGGCGACAAGGACTGGGAGGGCCCGCTGCGGACGCTGCGCGCCCGCCACGGCGTCCTCGCCGTCGAGATCCGCGACCCGCGCGAGATGGAGCTGCCGCCGGTCGGCGACCTCTGGCTCACCGACCCGGAGACCGGCCGCCAGCTGCACGTGAACACGAACAAGCGGCGGGTGCGCAAGAAGTTCGCGCAGGCCGCGGCCGAGGAGCGGGAGGAGGTCGCCGCGGCGCTGCGCCGCGCCGGCGCCGACCACCTCGTGCTGTCGACGGAGGGTGACTGGCTCAAGGCGCTCGCCGGGCATTTGCAGCGGTCTGAGTTGAGAGTGCGGCGAGCCGGGAGGGCGGCGTGAACCCCGGAACACCGGCATTGAGGAGGTCGGCCTCGTGAGCTTCCGCGAGCCCTCCGTGTTGATCGGTCTGCTGTTGCTGCCGCTCGCGGCAATGGCCTACGCGGTCATGCAGCGCCGCAAGCGCGGCGAGGCTGCCCGCTTCGGCAACCCTGCGCTGCTGCCCGGGCTCGCCACCGCGCGGCCGGGCTGTCGGCGGCACCTGCCGCCGCTGCTGCTGCTGGTCGCCCTCGGCGCGCTGGTCGTCGCGCTGGCGCGGCCGCAGCGCACGGTCGCGGCGCCGCAGCGGCAGGCCACGGTGATGATGGTCACCGACGTCTCCGGGTCGATGCGCGCGAGCGACGTCGAGCCCGACCGGCTCTCGGCCGCGGTCGAGGCCGGCCACGCGCTGGCCGACAAGCTGCCCGACGAGCTGCGCCTGGGGTTGGTGACGTTCTCCGACTACGCCGAGCAGACCGTGCCGCCGACCACCGACCGAGAGCCCGTCGAGGATGCCCTCGACCGGCTGACCGCCGACGGCGGCACCGCGATGGGTGACGCGCTGCGGCGCGGGATCGAGTCCGTGCGCACGCCGGTCGCCAACCGCGACGGCAGCGGCACGCGCCGGCTGCCGGGCGTGATCGTGCTGCTCTCGGACGGCAAGAACACCTCCGGCAACACGAGCCCGCTCGAGGTCGCGCGCCAGGCGAAGGCACTCAAGATTCCGATCTACGCGATCGCGCTCGGCACCCCGAGCGGCAAGATCGAGCTGACCGACCCGTTCTCCGGCTCCACGCAGACGATCGCGGTCCCGCCGGATCCCGAGACGCTGAAGGAGATCGCGGAGTCGACCGGCGGCCGCTTCTTCGAGACCGCGAAGGCGGCCGAGCTCGAGTCGATCTACTCGAACCTCGGGACGCGCCTCTCCTCGAAGCAGGAGAAGCGCGAGGTGACGGTCGCGTTCGCCGGCGGCGGGCTCGTGCTGCTGCTGCTCGGCGGCGGGCTCAGCCTGGCCTGGTTCGGCCGGCTGCCCTGAGGCCGGATCAGCTCCTCGCGGTCGGTGTCGCCGGACAGCCCGACCGCGAGCACCAACCCGACGCCGCGGGCGTAGAACTTCGCCTCGAGGACGTCGGGCTCGAGCGGGTTGTAGTCGAGCGTCATCAGCGTCTTGCGGTAGCGGCGGAGCGGGACCTTGACGCGCTCGCGCAGCGAGACGACCTTGGCCCGGTCCTCGGCGTGGCCCTTGTAGATCTCCTGGCGGTAGCGCATGCCGACCTTCGGCTTGGCGGGCATGACGATCCCGGCGCGAGCGCCGTCGACGCCGGCCTCGAAGGACCCGTCCTTGGAGATCGGCTTGCCGCGCTCGTACTCGGTGGTGTCCTCGCCGAGGTACCAGACGGTGCCCTTGCTGTCCTGGGCGTAGTAGTCCTCGGTGAGCTCGACGGGGACGCCCTTGCGAGTGACGTGGTCGGTGACCACCCGGGCGACGACGCCGTTGGCGATCAGCTTGGTGCGGTCGGTGACGGTGACCTCGACCCGCTGGTCGCCTTCGCGGTAGACCCACTGGCGGCCGACGGGGAGCGGGAAGTACGGGTTGTCGACGTCCGGCCCGGCGGTGGCCAGGGCGAGCGTCATGGCGGCGGTGGCGAGCATGGCGAGAGAGGTACGCTCAGCGCGTGAGAGCGACGTGAGAGAGCTGCTGGCCCGCGTCGCCTCGCTCGCCGCCGACCACCTGGAGTCCGTCGGTGAGCGGTCCGCCGGCGCAACGGAGGGCTTCGAGGAGCTGCGCTCGGTGTTGGGCGGTCCGCTGCCCGCGGAGGGCGTGGCGCCCGTGGAGGTCGTCGAAGCGCTGGCGCGGGATGTCGCCGGCGGACTCGTCGGCTCGGCCGGGCCGCGCTACTTCGGCTTCGTGACCGGCGGCGCGGTGCCGGCCGCGCTGGGCGCCGACTGGCTCGCCTCGGCGTGGGACCAGAACTCGTTCAGCGCCGTCTCCTCGCCCGCCGCGTCGGTGGTCGAGGAGGTCGCGTGCGGGTGGGTGCTCGACCTGCTGGGGCTCCCGGCGTCGTGCGGGGTCGGGCTGACCACCGGGGCGCAGATGGCCAACGTCACCGGGCTCGCGGCGGCGCGGCACGCGCTGCTCAGCCGCGCCGGCTGGGACGTCGAGGCGCAAGGGCTGGCCGGCTCGCCGCCGCTGCGGGTCTTCGCCGGCGAGGAGGCCCACGTGACCCTGTGGCGCGCGTTGCGGCTGCTCGGCATCGGGCGCGCGCAGGTCGAGGTCGTGCCGGCCGACGACCAGGGCGCGATGCGCGCCGACGCCTTGCGGCTCGACGGCCCCGCGATCGTCTGCGCGCAGGCCGGCAACGTCAACAGCGGCGCGTTCGACCCGCTCTCGGAGATCGTCGCCGCCGCGCGCGAGCACGGCGCGTGGGTGCACGTCGACGGCGCGTTCGGCCTGTGGGCGGCGGCGAGCCCGGCGCTCGCGCACCTGGCTGCGGGCGTCGCGGACGCCGACTCGTGGGCGACCGACGGCCACAAGTGGCTCAACGTCCCCTACGACTGCGGCGTCGTCGCCGTACGTGACCGCGAGGCGCACGTCGCCGCGATGGGCATGCGCGCCGCCTACCTCGTGCGCGACGACACCGCGCGCTCCAACTCGGACTGGGTGCCCGAGGCCTCGCGGCGCGGCCGCGGCTTCGCCGTCTACGCGGCGCTGCGGTCGCTGGGCCGGGCCGGCGTGGCGGAGCTCGTGGAGCGCAACTGCGCGCTCGCGCGGCGCCTCGCCGATCGGGTCGGAGGCGAGATCGAGGTCCTCAACGACGTCGTGCTCAACCAGGTGCTGCTCGCCGTGGACGAGAGCGTGATCGCCGCGCTCCAGGCGGAGGGGACGTTCTGGGCCGGCGGCACGGTCTGGCGCGGCCGCCCGGCGATGCGCTTCTCGGTGTCGAGCTGGGCGACGACCGAGGCCGACATCGACCGCTGCGCGGAGGTCATGCTGCGCGCCGTGCGGTCAGCGCACGCGTGATCGCGGCGACGACGGCTTCGGGCTCGGTGGTGAGCTCGCGCCAGGTGAAGCGCAGCACTCGGTAGCCGAGCGCCTGCAGCTCGCGGTCCTTGCGTCGGTCGCGCTCGAAGGCACGGCGCGTCGAGTGGAAGGTCCAGCTGTCGAACTCGACGACGAGCTTCTGGTCACGCCAGAGGAGGTCCGCCTCGAAGCCGCCAATGCGCACGTTGGCCTCCGGGGTGGGGAGGCGCGCCTTGCGGATGAGGTCGAGCATGAGGCGCTCGGCTTTTGAGCGAGTGAGCTTGGGCTCTTGCGGGATCGCCGCCTTTAATGCCGCGGTTCCCCGGTGGTGTGGGTAACGGCTGAACTGCTCATTGAGGGAACGTGAGCTGACTCGGTGCTGGAGCCGCGCCTCGTTGAGGGCGCGGTCGAGCTCGTCGGCCGTTGTGGTCGCCGCGAGGTCGAGGAGGGTGCGGGCCGCGGAGGTGACCGGGATCCCGTGGCGGCGGGTTATGTCGTGCGGGTGGAGCGTGGTGGTGTGAATGCGGATGCCGTCGCGGTGGCGAGCCTTGCGGCCGGGGATCGTGACGTCGATCGGGCCTTCGGCGGGTGGGCGCCACTCCCAGAGAACGGCGGCTGGGTGATGGGAGATGAGCGCTCCCGGGCCGGCGGCGAGCGTCGCGGCCATCAGGCGCGTGTGTGCGGTTTCGAGCGGCCCGACGAGATAGACGCCCCGGTGGAACCTCAGGAGCCACCCGGTATTGACACGATTCCGCACCCATTGCGCGCCGAGCCCCGCCCGCGCAACCTGTTCCGACGAGACCACACCATGCTGGCCGCGGGCGAACGCCACCACGATCGCCTCAGCCTCACGAACGCCCAAAACGTTCCTCTCGACCACCCGCAGCGACCCAGAGGAACAAAACGTGCCCCAGAAGGCACCTAACGTTCCCCACCTCACCGAGGGCCGCCCGAACGGAACGAAATCGCACCCGCATTCGGACACCTTCCCTACCCAGCCGCCGTTCGCCGGCTCCCTGCACGCACTCGTCACACATCCGTGACGAAGTTCAGCGGCGCTCAGCGAGCTCCGTGACGATCGCCTCGTAGACGCCCGCGCCGTTCGACCCCTCGGCCACCCGCGTGTTCGCCACAGCGCGAGCCGCGTCGTGGACCTCCGGCAGCGCGTTCGCGACGAGCCAGAACGTGCCGACCACCGAAGCGGCGCCGAGGTCCTCCATCGAGTCCCCGATCGCGATGGCGTCCTCCGCCGCGTACCCCCGCGCCTGCATGTGCGCGGCGACCGCGCGCGCCTTGGAGGCCGCGCGCGGGACGAGGTGGTAGGCGCGGCCGCCGCCGTCGACCCCGTGCATCACCCCGTTGTCGGCCAGCCGCCACTCCTCGAACCCTCCCTCGATGAGCAGTTCGTCGGCCGCAACCGCGTCGACATCCCGCCCGAGGAACAGCCGCGACACCTCGCGCCCGCGCTGCCACGGCTCGTAGACCTCCAGACGCCCCGCAAAGCGATCCAGCAACAACGCCCGCGCGCCCGCGTCGTCGCCCGGCTCGGCCAGCCACTCGAGCGAACCGTCGAGCACCATCCCGCACCCCGCCTCGAAGATGTAGGAGCGCACGCCGAGCATCCGCGTGTCGTGCAGCAGTGTCGACTGGCGCCGCCCCGAGTACGGCACGAGCTCCACCTCCGCCCGCGCGCACGCTTCCAGCGCCCGCGCGCCGAGCATCGTGAACGCCCCGTCGCCGTCGCGGAACAGCGACGCGCCGCGGCCCAGCAGGGTCCCGTCCATGTCGACGTAGGCGGCGCGCAGCACGCGTCTAGGCTGACACGAAGATGGCGGTCACGAGGGACATCGAGCCGTGGGACGACCTGCTCGAGGCAGGCCGCACCGACGAGCGCCTCGTGACGCAGACCTCGGTGCACCCGCGCCGCGGCCGCGAGGCCCCGATCCCCGAGGAGCTCCACCCCAAAGTCGTCGAGGCCATCCACGGCAAAGGCATCGACAGCCTCTACAGCCACCAGGCCGAGGCGATCCATGCCGCCTGGGCCGGCCCGACGATCGTCACCACCGGCACCGCCTCCGGCAAGTCGCTCTGCTTCCAGCTCCCCACCCTCGACGTCCTCTGCCGCGACGCGCGCGCCCGCGCGCTCTACCTCTATCCGACGAAGGCGCTCGCACAGGACCAGGCGCGCGCGCTCAACAGCTTCGACGTCAAGAACGCCCGGCTCGCGATCTACGACGGCGACACGCCGCGCGAGCAGCGCTCGGCGATCCGCCGCAACAGCAACATCGTCCTCACCAACCCCGACATGCTGCACCTCGGGATCCTCCCGAACCACCCCGCGTGGGGGAACTTCCTCTCCAACCTCGCGATCGTGGTCGTCGACGAGGCGCACGTCTACCGCGGCGTGTTCGGCTCGCACGTCGCCAACGTGCTCAGAAGGCTGCGGCGCATCGCCGGCGCCTACGGCACCGCCCCGCGCTTCCTGATGGCGAGCGCCACGATCGGCAACCCCGGCGAGCTCGCCGAGCGCCTCTCCGGCCTCGACGACTTCACCGTCATCGAGCGCGACGGGTCGCCCGTCACCAAGCGCACGATCGCGATGTGGAACCCGCCGGTCACCGACGAGAAGCTCGGCACCCGCCGCTCCGTGCTGTCCGAGGCCGCCGACCTGCTGGCCGAGCTGGTCACCAAGCAAGCGCGCACGATCGTGTTCATGAAGTCGCGCAAGGCCGTCGAGCTGATGGCGAAGTTCACCCAGCTCGCGCTCGAGGACCTCGGCCACCCGGAGCTGGCCGAGCGCGTCGCCCCCTACCGCGCCGGCTACACGCCGCAGCAGCGGCGCGAGCTCGAGCGCAAGCTCGTCGACGGCGAGCTGCTCGGCGTCGTCTCCACCGACGCGCTCGAGCTCGGCATCGACATCGGGATGCTCGACGCCGCGATCAGCGTGACGTTCCCCGGCACGGTCGCCAGCCTGCGCCAGCAGTGGGGCCGCGCCGGCCGCCGCGGGCGCGGCCTCGCGCTCTACATGGCGGGCGAGGACGCGCTCGACCAGTTCTTCTGCCGCCACCCCGACGAGTTCCTCGACCGTCCCGTCGAGAACGCGATCCTCGACCACGAGAACGAGCAGATCCACGCCCAGCACGTCCTGTGCGCGGCGCACGAGGGGCCGCTCGAGCCAGCCGACGAGGAGTACCTCGGCCCGATGTGGAAGACGACCGCCGAGCGGCTCGTCGCCGGCGGCGCGCTGCGCGAGCGCCCCGGCGGCCTCTACGTCCCGCGCCGCCCCGAGGACTACCCGGCCGCCAACGTCAGCCTCCGCTCCGCCAGCCGCGACGGCTGCGTGATCGTCGACACCGGCTCCGGCGAGCTGATCGGCACCGTCGACGTCCCGCGCGCGATGAACACCACCCACGAGGGCGCCGTCTACCTCCACGGCGGCCGCCAGTTCGAGGTCGCCGAGCTCGACCTCGAGCAGCGCCGCGTGCTCGTCCACCCGTTCCAGGGCGACTGGTACACGCAGCCGAAGAAGGAAACCGACACCTACATCGAGGCGTTGCTCGACCGCAAGGAGTACATGGGCGTCACGCTCAGCTTCGGCACGGTCACGGTGACCGAGCAGGTGCTCGCCTACCAGCGCAAGCGCATGGCCGACCACGAGGCGCTCGACCTGATCGGGCTCGACCTGCCGCAGACCTCGTTCACCACCCAGGCGCTCTGGTACGAGCTGCCCCCGGAGCTCCTCAGAGACGACTTCCCGCTGCACGCGCTGCTCGGCGCCCTGCACGCCGCCGAGCACTCCCAGATCGCCGTGCTCCCGCTGCTCGCGATGTGCGACCGCTGGGACATCGGCGGCCTCTCCACCAACCTGCACCCGCAGACCGGCGGCCCGACGATCTTCATCTACGACGGCCACCCCGGCGGGATCGGCATCACGCGCCGCGGCTTCCTCGCCTTCGACGCGCTCGTCGACGACGCCCACCGGCTGATCACCGAATGCCCGTGCGAGAGCGGCTGCCCGTCGTGCGTGCAGTCGCCGAAGTGCGGCAACCTCAACGAGCCGCTGTCGAAGCACGGCGCGGCGGAGGTGATGGGAAGGATGCTGGCGGCGTGACCGACTTCCCGCCGGTCGTAGGCGTCGAGCACCGCTTCGTCGAGGTGCGCGGGCTGCGGATGCACGTCGCCGAGGCCGGCGCCGGCGAGCCGCTGCTGCTTGTCCACGGTTGGCCGCAGCACTGGTACCAGTGGCGCGGCGTGATGCAGCGCCTGGGCGACACGCGCCGCCTGATCGCGCCCGACCTGCGCGGCTTCGGCTGGACCGACGCGCCCGCCGGCCCGATCGAGCCCGACGTCTTCGTCGAGGACCTGATCGCGCTGCTCGACGCGCTGGAGATCGAGCGCACCGACCTCGCCGGCCACGACTGGGGCGGCTTCACGAGCCTGCTGCTCGCCGCCCGCCATCCCGACCGCTTCCGCAAGGTCGTCGCGTTCTCGACCCCGCACCCGTGGATCGAGATCACACCGCGACTCGCGCTGGAGACGTGGCGAGCGTGGTACGCGGTCCTCCTCGCCGCCGGCCTCACCGAGCGCACGACACGGCTCGCCGAGTGGTTCATGAGCCGCGAGGGAGTCGACGCAACGGTCTACACCGACCGGCTCCGACAGCCGGAGCGGGCCCGAGCCACCACCCGGCTCTATCGCTCTTACCTGCGGGCCGTGCGTGACGCGGTGAAGCGCGGGCCGGAGGAGCCGAGGACGGGCGTGCCGATCCTGCTGTGCATCGGCGAGAACGACCAGGCCGTCACCCCGCGACTCGGCGAGGGCATGCAGAACTTCGAGGTCATCCCCCGCGCCGGCCACTTCGTGTGCGACACGCACGCCAACGTGGTGGCCGATCGCATCCGCTCGTTCCTCTGAACGCCTGCTTGCAGCGGTTGAGCCAAACGCGCCCGGCCCCGAACGTATCTGCATGCGACACCGTCTCCTCACGGGGGCCGTGCTCGCGCTACTGGCCTGGCCGGCCACGGGGCATGCCCAGAGCGGCGGCACCGTCGTTCCCGCCCCGACCGGAGGCGCGCGCTACGGCGCGAGCGTGCCCCGGCTCGTCGCGACCCGCTTCACGGTCGCGCCGCGGGCGATCACGCTCGGCGCGCCGGTCAACTTCCGCTACCGCATCGACGGCTCGCGCCAGAGCGTGCGCGTGCGCGTCGACCTGCTGCCGCTCGGCTCGCGCCACCCCGCCGCACGCGTCCGCATGGGCTGGAAGCACACCGGCCGCTCGCTCGTCCGCCGCTGGACGCCGCCGGTCGGCAAGCTCACGCCGGGCAGCTACGTCGCCCGCCTGCACGCGGTCGACCGCCGCGGCCGCACGCTGCGCCGCAGCGCCACCGCCTCGGGCCGCTCGCGGCTGACGGTCACGACGCCGACGCCGGCGGAGCCGGTCGGTGCGCCCGCCCCGGTCGCGCCCGCGGTCGGCAGCGGCGTCTTCCCCGTGCAGGGCGCGCTACACCTACGCCGACGGCTTCGGCGCCGACCGCGGCACGGCCAAGCACCGCGGCCAGGACATCCTCGCCGCCGCGGGCACGCCGGTCGTCACGCCGCGCGCCGGGACGGTGACCTGGCGCGCCTACCAGGCCGAAGGCGCGGGCTACTACATCGTCATCCGCACCGACGACGGCCGCGACCTCGTGTTCATGCACCTGCTCGACGGCTCGATCACGGTGAAGAAGGGCGATGCCGTCACCGCCGCCCAGCCGTTCGCCCAGGTCGGCCAGACCGGCCGCGCCACCGCCCCCCACCTGCATTTCGAGATCTGGCCCGACGGCTGGTACGCCTCGGACGCGTCGAAACCGATCGACCCGCGCCCGGATCTCGAGGCGTGGGCGGCCGGTTAGTCGGAAATCGACGCATTGCTCAAGATTTTCTGACGTAGCGTCGACGAGGACTTAGTGCGCCTCCGAATTTCGCGCCCGCGCAGCCTGTCGACGTGGTTGTTCCTGGCCCTGGCGCTGATGCTCGCCCCACCCTTCATCGCGGCGGCCGTCGGCACCGCCCGGCAGCAGAGCCAGCTCAACGAGGCCAATGACGAGGGTCGCGCCGTCGCCATGCGCCTCGGGCGCATCGCGCAGCTGGAGGCGGCGATCCACGCCACCGAGGACGCCGTGCTGCGGCGGCCCGGCGGCGAGCGCCGGCCGGCCGGCCCGCGCGTGCGCGGCACGCTCGCGCGCGCCAACGCCGACGTGCTGGCGATCGACGATCCCGCGCTGAACCGCGACTTCGACCACCTGCAGGCGCTCGCCGCAGGGCCGCTCGCCACGCCGGAGAGCCTGCAGCGGCTCGAGGGCCCGCTCGACCGCGTGCGCGCCACCGCCGCCCACCTGACCGGCGAGACCGTGGCCCGCACCGACGCCGCGCAGATCCGCGGGCGCTCCGAGCAGCGCGATCAGCTGCTCGCCATCCTCACCGCGCTGATCGCCGCACTGGCGATCACGCTGCTGATCGCGCGCGGCTTCGCCCGCTCGATCCGGCGGCCGCTGCGCTCGCTGCGCGGCTCGGCGCGCAAGCTCGGCAGCGGTGACCTCGACCACCGCGTCGAGCTCGACTCGTTCACGGAGCTCAACCAGGTCGCCGACGCGTTCAACGCCATGGCCGACGCGCTGCGCTCCAGCGACCGCGAGCTCAGCCACCGCGCGTTCCACGACTCGCTCACCGGGCTGGCCAACCGCGCGCTGCTGTTCGACCGCGTCGGGCACGCGCTCGCGCGCCGCGAGCGCGACGGGATGCTCGGAGTCCTGGTCCTCGACCTCGACGACTTCAAGGCGGTCAACGACAGCCTCGGCCACACCCGCGGCGACGAGGTGCTCGTCGAGGTCGGCCGGCGCCTGCGCGGCGTGCTGCGGCCCTCCGACACCGTCGCGCGCCTCGGCGGCGACGAGTTCGCGGTGGTGATCGAAGACCTGGCCGACCGCGACGACGCCACCCGCGTGGCCGAGCGGATCCTGCTGGCGCTCGCGCAGCCGGTCACGGTGGCCGACCGCGAGGTCGACCTCGGCGCCAGCATCGGCGTCGCCGTCGCGGGCGGCGAGCTGTGCGACGCCGACGAGCTCGTGCGCGCGGCCGACCTCGCCATGTACGCCGCGAAGGCCGGCGGCAAGGGCCGCTACCGCTCGTTCGAGCCCTCGATGCTGTCCGGCGCCGTCGACCGCGTCACGCTCGAGCGCGACCTCAAGCAGGCGCTGCTCCGCGACGACTTCGAGCTCCACTACCAGCCGGTGGTCGACATGGGCAGCGGCCGCGCGCGCGGCGTCGAGGCGCTGGCGCGCTGGACGCACCCGGAGCGCGGCCGCATCGCGCCCGACGTGTTCATCCCGCTCGCCCAGCAGAGCGGGGTCATCGTGCCGCTCGGCCGGCGGCTGCTGGCGAAGGCGTGCGCCGACCTGCCGGCGCTGCGCCGGGGCCTCGACGAGCCGGAGCTGATCGTCAGCGTCAACCTGTCGGCCGACGAGCTGCTCGCGCCCGGACTGACGGAGCACATCCTCGAGAGCATCGGCGCCGCGGGGATCACGCCCGGGAGCCTGCTCATCGAGATCACCGAGTCGCACATCATGACCGACCTCGACGCCGCGGTCGCGCGCCTGCACGAGCTCAAGGCGCTCGGCCTCCACCTCGCGCTCGACGACTTCGGCACCGGCTACTCGTCGCTCGCCTACCTGCGCAGCTTCCCCGTCGACGCGCTGAAGATCGACCGCGCGTTCGTCGAAGGCGTCGCCGACCCCGCCTCCGAGAACCACGCGCTCGTGCGCGCGATCATCTCGCTCGGCGCGACGCTCGACCTGCGCATCGTCGCCGAGGGGATCGAGGACGAGGACCAGCGCCGCGAGCTCAAGCGGCTCGGCTGCGACCGCGGCCAGGGCTACCTGTTCTCGAAGCCGATGCCGGCCCGCGAGCTCGTGCTCGAGTTCGGGGCCGGCGCCGTCGTCCGCTACTCGTAGGCGATCGCGCGCAGGACGTCGAGCCGCGACGCCCGCCGCGCCGGGAAGATCGCCGCGACCACGCCGACCACGATCGCGAAGATCAGCAGCGTCACGATCTGCCCGATCGGCAGCGAGAACGTGATGCCCTCGCCCTCGAGCGCCTGGATCACCACGAAGGCGAAGAAGATGCCGAGCACGAGCCCGAGCAGCGCGCCGAACACGGCGGTGATCACGCTCTCGTAGCGGACCATCCGCCGCACGTCGCGGCGCGTCATGCCGACCGCGCGCAGCAGGCCGAGCTCGCGCGTGCGCTCGAAGATCGACAGCGTGAGCGTGTTGACGATCCCGAACGCCGAGATGATCACGCTCATCGCCAGCAGCGCGTAGAACAGCCCGAGGAGCTGGTTGATCTGGTCGGCGTTCTCGTCCTTGAGCTCCTGCTGCGAGCGCGCGCGGGCCTCGGGGAAGGCGGCCAGCGCCTGCGTGACGCCGCGCTGGACCGTGGGCACGCTCGCGCCCTCCTCGGTCTTGACGAGCACGCTGGAGACGCGCTTCTGCTCGGCCAGCTGATCGAACGGGACCGGGCCCATGGTGATGCCCTCGAGCAGCGCGTCGTCCTTGTAGATGCCGCGCACGGTCAGCGTCACCTCGCCGCTGGGGCCGGTGATGTCGACCTCGTCGCCGACCTTGAAGTTGCCGCTGGTGGCGAGGTTCTCCTCCAGCAGGACGCCGGTGGAGCCGAGCTCGTCGAGCGACTTCTGCGAGCCGTCCTCCCAGTCGAAGTTGTAGACCTGCCCGACCGTCGCGGGGTCGATCGCGTGCGTGAACTTCGTGCCGCTCACGCCCTTGATGCGGGTCTGGGTGTCGCGGATCGGCGAGACCGCGGCGACGCCGTCGACCTTGGCGACGGCGGGGACGACGGCGGCCGGGATCGGCGTGAAGCCGTCGTCGTGCAGCACCGCGATGTCGCCGGCCAGCGTGCGGTCGATCAGGTCGTTGATCGAGGCGCGCAGGCCGTTGGCGAAGATCGTCACGAACACGACGAGCGCGAGCCCGATCATCAGCGCCGCCGAGGTGACCGCGGTGCGGCCGGGGTGGCGCGTCGAGTTCTCGCGCGCGAGCCGGCCGACGAGCTTGGTCGTGCGCTCGACCGGCGCGGCGACGACCCGCGCCGCGGGCTTGACGAAGCGCGGCGAGATCAGCGCGATGCCGAGGATCAGCATCACCGCGCCGCCGGCGGCGCCGAGCAGCTTCGTCGAGGTGTCCCCGCCCTCGGCCAGCAGGCCGGCGATCACGAGGCCGGCGCCGCCGAGGATGAACAGCGCGGCGAGGATCGGGGTCAGCCGCGCGAGCCGGCCGCGTGACGGCGCGCTGGCCTCGCGCAACGCCTCGACGGGCGCGACGCGGGTGGCGCGTACGGCCGGCGCCAGCGCGCCGACGAGCGTCACGATCGTGCCGACGAGCAGGCAGACGATGATCGTGCGGCTCTCGAGCACGAGCCCGGTCGTGGGCAGATCGATGCCGAGCGCCTTGAAGAGCTCGTTGATGGCGGTGGCGAAGCCGAGGCCCGCGATGATGCCGACGACCGAGCCGAGCACGCCGATGGTCAGTGCCTCCAGCAGCACCGAGTTGAGCACCTGCCGGCGCGTCGCGCCGAGCGTGCGCAGCAGGGCGAGCTCACGCGCGCGCTGGGCGACCGTGATCGAGAACGTGTTGAAGATCAGGAACGCGCCGACGAGCACCGCGATGAACGCGAACGCGAGCAGGCCGGTGGTCAGGAACGACAGGCCCTCGCGGATGTCGTCGCCGGCCGCGTCGGCCTCCTGCGCGGCGGTGCGGACCTGGGCGGTCGGCGGCAGGATCGACGCGACGCTGCGCTGGAGCTCGGAGTCGGAGACGCCGGACTTGGCGGCCACGAACGCGAAGTCGACCTCGTTGCGCTTGTCGAACAGGGCCTGCGCGGTGGCGAGGTCGAAGACGACGACCGTCGCGCCGCCGAGCCCGGCCGACTGGCCGAGGGTGACCGTCCCGACCAGCGTGAACGGCTTCTTGGGGCCGCCGGCGGCGACCGTGACCTTGTCGCCGACCTCGAAGCCCTGCTTGTCGGCCGTCGAGACGTCCATGGCGATCTCATCCGGCCCGCGCGGCTCGTGCCCCTCGGCGACCGAGAGCGGGGCGAACGGCTTGGGCATCCAGGTGGCGGCGATCGTCGGCGCGCCGCCGGTGGAGACGACCTTGCCGTCCTCGCCGACGACCGCGGCGACGTCGTTGATCTGGCCGGCGACCTGGCTGACCTGGGGCAGCTGCCGGATCTCGTCGAGCACCTGCTCGTCGAGCGGCCGCGGCATCGTGAACTCCGTCTCGACCTGCTCGCGCCCGGAGACGACGACGTCGGCGCCCTTGGTCCCCGAGGCGAAGATCTCGTCGAACGCCTTCTGGATCGTGTCCGTGAGGACGAACGTCCCGGCGATCATCGTCACGCCCAGGAGGACGGCGATGATGGTCAGCGCGGAGCGCAGCTTGCGCGCCGCGAGCCCGCGGAGCGCGAGGCGGGTCACGCCAGCGCCTTCATCCGGTCGAGGATCTGCTCCGCCTCGAGGTGCGGCTCGTCGGCGACGATGTGGCCGTCGTCGAGGAAGATCACGCGGTCGGCGAACGCCGCGGCGGTGGGGTCGTGGGTGACCATGACGACCGCCTGGCCGTACTCGTCGACCGCGCTCCGGAGCAGCGCGAGGATCTCGTGCGAGGTCGTGGAGTCGAGGTTGCCGGTCGGCTCGTCGGCGAAGATCACCGCCGGGTCGGAGGCGAGCGCGCGCGCCACCGCGACGCGCTGCTGCTGGCCGCCGGAGAGCTCCGCCGGCCGGTGGGTGCGGCGGTCGGCGAGCTGGACGGCTTCGAGCAGCTGCTCGACGCGGCCGTCGCCGTCGTTGCGGCCGGCGAGCGTCAGCGGCAGGCGGACGTTCTCCTCCGCGGTGAGGACCGGCACGAGGTTGAAGGCCTGGAAGACGAAGCCGATCTTGTCGCGGCGCAGGCGGGTGAGGTCGCCGTCGTCGAGCTTGCCGATCTCGGTGCCGCCGATGCTGACGATGCCGCCGGTCGGGCGGTCGAGGCCGGCGAGCACGTGCATGAGCGTCGACTTGCCGGACCCGGACGGGCCCATGATCGCGGTGAAGGAGGCGGGCTGGATCTCGAGCGAGACGCCGCGGAGCGCATCGACGGCGGCGTCACCCTCGCCGTAGCGCTTGGTCAGGTCCTGTCCTGCGACGACGGGGTCGGCCATGGAGAAAGCGTCCCAAACCCGCCTCCGCCCATGGTGTGGCTAACCCCACCATCTCCCCTAGGGGATCAGCCCTATGCGAGCCGCTTCGCGAACCAGTGGCGGGCGAACGGCTCGTCGTTGAAGGCGGGGACCTCCTCGTAGCCGGCGCTGCGGTAGAGCGCGACCGCCTCGTGGAGCAGATCGCTGGTCTCGAGCCGCACGGTGCGCGCGCCGGCGCGGGTCGCGCGCGCCTCGAGCTCGTGCAGCAGCCGGCGGCCGAGGCCGAGCCCCCGCGCGGACTCGGCGAGCCACATGCGCTTGATGTCGATCGTCTGCGGCGCCGTGCGCTTGAGCGCGCCGCAGCCGATCGCCTCGGCACGCAGGTAGGCGACGACCATGGCGCCGTTCGGCGGGCGCAGCTCGTCCGGCTCGGCAGTGCTCCCGACCAGCGGGTCGAACGGCTCGCCCGAGCGGCGCTCGAGCTCGTCGAAGTACGCGCGGATGCAGCGGCGCGCGTCGGGGTGCTCGGGGTCGAGGTCGGCGATCTCGACCATGGCGGCGGTGAGCAGTCGCTCGACGTCGCGCATGGCGCCGACGAGCCGCTCGCGCTGGACGGCGGTGAGCGGCGCGAGCAGCGACTCGGCGATGGCGTCGCTGCGACGGTCGAGCTCGCGCAGCTCGGCGAGGCCGTCGGGGGTCGCGCGCGCGACCCGCACGCGCCGGTCCTGCTCACCGGGCGCCACGGTGACCATCCCGTCGGCCTCGAGCGAGCGCAGCAGCCGGCTCAGGTGCCCGGAGTCGAGCCCCAGCCGCGCCCGGAGAGCCCGCACCTCGCAGCCGCCGGCGCCGATCTCCCACAGCACGCGCGCCTCACCCAGCGGCCGGTCGAGCCCGGCGAAGTGGTCGTCGAGCGCGCCGACCCGCGCCGTCACCGTCCGGTTGAAGCGGCGCACCTGCTCGACCTGCGCTGACGGCATTACCTGACTTTAGTCAGAGATCGATCCGAGGGCAAGCTCGCGCTAGCCTTGCAGCGCGCTGGCGAGATAGCTCAGTTGGTAGAGCACACGACTGAAAATCGTGGTGTCCCCGGTTCGAGTCCGGGTCTCGCCATCCGAGAAGCGCCTGCTAGCAGGCGGTTTCTTGCGCCTGACGGGTCCTCCGAGCGGCCGAGGCGCTGGCCCAATCTCGGTGCGAGTGCCTAATCGAGTGCCTAAACCCGGGGCCTGACGCCGTCGTGCGGTACGCGGCCGATCGAGCCGACTGCTAGCCACGGCAGCGCTTCAGTGCTAGGTGCGACAGCTGCGGCACGGATGCCTCACGGTCTCGACCAGACGGCGTCCACGAGGACGCGGTGAGAGGAATCGGTCGCGGGCCCGGCCTCACCTGCGCCCGCACCTCAGTCGTGGCGGCCAGCGTCTGTTGGTGACCCTCCGAGAACAAAAATCTCGCCTCGGGCGGGATATACACCGCGAACGCTAACTAATCAAGAACTTCCGGCACCACGCGTGGCGACGGCCACCCGCAGCGATGCCGAGTGGGTACCGACGCGCGCTGTTCAGGCGCCCGATCCATGTATGCGTGTCTACATGCCGTAGCGCTGGCAGTGCGCTTCGAGAGCCTCGGCGGCGGCGGCGAACTGCTGAACCGGTTGACCGCATTGAACCGCGGCGAGCTTGACCCGCCGGCGCAACGACGGCGCGACACGGACGCAGAGCATCACGTACTCATCGCCGAGCTTCGGCGTGCCCAGACCATCGGTGCCCGCCGGGGCTCGGCTCACGCTGCGCGCAGCGCTCTCCGCTGGGCGGCGCGCCGTGTCTGACACCAGAAGGTTGCCGACGGGTGGCTCGTGGCCATGGGACGCGGCGGACGGGTGCATCGGCGCGCGCCCTAGCGCGGGGTCCGCCCGCGACTCGCACGCGAGGGATCGGCGCGAAGAAATGGTCGTAGGGGGTGGCGCGGCGATCCCAGCCGGCTTCGACGGCGACGAAGGCGGTGGCGTCGATCTCGCCCACCGTACTCATGATCGCTGCCCCTGACGAGTCGCGGCGGGGACCCGCTCCCAGAGCTCGAGCAGCCGGGCGGCGAGGCGCTCGGGCTCCGCGCGGTGCGGGGGATCGAAGTGGTGGCGCTCCGCGAAGGTGTCTAGGGCGTAGTCCGCGAATATCTCGCGTAGCCGCGTCCCCATAGCCCCGTAGTAGTCGGGGTTGCTGCGGCCGCCGAAGCGCGTAGTAGACGGGCCCGGGGAACGTCCCGAGCGCTTCGAAGTCGAGCGGGTAATCGGCGAAGGCCGCGGTCAACGCCTTGATCCCGGCCGGTCGCGCGGCCATCCACGGTGGGGTCGGGCCGGCGGGTGGAGGAGGCGGCTCGACGCCGGGGGCGAGCTGCAGCTCGACGAAGCGCCGCATCAGCTGATCCTCCGGCAGCTGCCAGGCTCGCTCGAACTCCTTCTGCACACGCAGCTCCGACTCGCTGCGGCGCTGGTTTCCGACCCAGGCGGGCTCGAGCAAGGAGAGGCTAAAGAGCCGGTCGGGGTAACGGGCCGCGAACGCCGCCGATATCGCGCCGCCGCCCGAGTAGCCGACGAGGTGAAAGCGCTCGAATCCTGCGCTCTCGGCCTCTCGCAGGATTCCCGCCAGCTCGGTCTCCAAGCTGTAGTCCGGAGGCGGCTCCTCGTCGGCGTAGACCTCGAGCTCCTTGGCGCGGGCCTCGACTCCCCCGCCGAGAGCCTCGAGCAGCGCCGGGTAGGCGAGCTCCGCCGGCAACACGATGCCGGGAAGCAGGATGGCTTGATGGCTCACGCTGTCATCTCCTGGCTCGGACGTCTCGAATCGCTCGCCATCGTGATGGCCCGGGGTGGCATCGCATCGAGCTCCGGATCTTTCGCTCCTGCAGCCTGGGCGAGGCTGACCCGGTGGCGCACGCGGACTCAGGGACAGAACAAGGGGTGCGCCTGCTAGAGCTGCTGATCGGGCTATCAGGCGCTACGGATCTCGGCATGGGCCTGCAGGCCGGGGAGTCGGTGCGCTCGGCAGCCCTCACGGTCGGCTTGCGGGAATGGTCCTCGCCGGGGGCGGCGATCGCATTCCACCTCCTCACACGACCAACAACAGGACGAACGAGGCGACGGTGGGGATCGCCAGCGCGGCGATCGCCCGCGTGGGCCGGCCGCTGCCACGCTTCCGGCGGGGCACGCGCCCGCGGCGCTCGCGCACGGGCAGCTGCTCGGCCTGGCGCCGGCACATGTATGCGTTGATCGCCTGGCTCAGCGGGTCGCCGTCGGGAGAACGCCGGCGCGCGTCGGCGGAAGTATGGGGTCTGGATCTCCGAGTCATCTGGGCCCTCGCTGCGCACCCGCTGGCTGGCGACGTCGTGCCCACGTTGAGTTCCACCACTTGCGCCCCCGCGTGGCGCACGACGGTGATGAGGCTCCACTGCGCAACGCGATACACGGCCCGCTGGGCCGCCAATCCCGGCGCTCGCGCTGGCGGTGCTAGAGCAGCACGATGAGAAGCACGATCGCGATCACGGCGATCAGGAGCACGATCGTCCGAACGGCTGGTTTACGCCGATGCGCACTGCTCTCTCCCGGCCCCGACGATGCCATCTGGAACTCCTTGTTGGACGGTGTGTTGGCAGCGTCTCTGCTCTGAGAGCGGAGTTCCATGGGCACAAGTCCCCATCCTGTCCGCTCCAGCCGCGCAGGGCCCAGCGATAGGGAATCGGGGATTGCACCCAGCCGCGCGGCGCTCTCGCGGGCTGGAGATGGGGGGCGCTGCCCAGTGACATGCGGCTCGAGCGTCACCAAAGTCGAGCCATGCGCCCGTTTATCGAACGCGCGTTCTCCGTCCGCTCGTGTTTGCGTGGAAGTTTCCCGCCGCGGTCGCGCGGCCGCCTCGTACACGTGCGGGGCATTTTCGCGGGCGTTGCACAGACGTTGAACGGCCTCGACGACCGATGGGGCGCATGACGGCGGTGATTCGCACGCCCCTCATCCGAGCCCTCGGGATTGCCGGACTTGGCGCGTTGGCCGCCGCGATCGTCGTTGCCGTGCTCGCCCTGGGAGTCCCGCTTGCCGTCGCGTTCGCGTTGACGGTGGCGATCGTGGCTCTGAGCATCACGCTCGGCGTCGTATGCACGCGGAAAGTCCTGACCGTCAGCCGGCGGCGCGCGCGCTGCGGCGCGGAGGGGCTGATCGGCCACGTCGGCGTCGTCCGACAGCCACTGGACCCGGTGGGCCATGTCGCGATCGACGGCGAGCTCTGGCGCGCGCGGCGATGCTGGGGCGAAGAAGACGAACCGGCACCCCGCGAGGGCGACCAGGTCGTCGTCAATCAAGTTCTGGGCCTGACGCTGTCGGTGCGGCGGGCCGAGGTCTGGGAGGTTGAACCATGACCGTTCTTCTCGTCGTTCTCGCCGTCGCGGCCCTCTTGCTCGCGGCGCTTGCGGGCTCCTCGATCCGCATCCTCCGGGAGTACGAGCGCGCCGTCGTGTTCCGGCTGGGCCGGCTGCTGGGAGAAGGGGCCAGGACTGATCCTCCTGATCCCGGGGATCGACCGGATGGTCCGCGTCGACCTGCGCACGATCGTGGCCGACATCCCGGCCCAGGATCTCATCACCCGCGACAACGTCCCGGCCAAGGTCAACGCCGTCACGTACTTCCGCGTCATCGACGCGGTCAGCTCGGTGATTGCGGTCGAGCACTACCTCACGGCGACATCCCAGATCGCGCAGACGACCCTGCGTTCGACGCTGGGCAAGGCCGAGCTCGACGCGCTGCTCGCCGAGCGTGAGCGCCTCAACGAGGCGCTGCAGCAGATCATCGACGAGCAGACCGACCCGTGGGGAGTGAAGGTCACGGCTGTCGAGATCAAGCACGTCGAGATTCCGGGCGGGATGCAGCGCGCGATGGCGCGTCAGGCGGAGGCCGAGCGCGAGCGCCGCGCGAAGGTCATCCACGCCGAAGGCGAGTTCCAGGCCTCCGAGCGCCTCCGCAACGCCGCCGACGTGCTCAGCCCCAATCCCGTCGCATTGCAGTTGCGTTACCTGCAGACGCTGACCGATATGGCCGGCAGCGAGAGCTCGACCATCGTGTTTCCATTCCCGATCGACGTCATCCAGCCGTTCCTCGAGGGTGTCGCCAGGACCTCCGCGGCGAGCCACGACGAACCAGAGGTCGCGACCAGCGGCCAGCCGACCGTCGAAACCCATGACGTCCGGGACCAACTCGCCGCGCCCGCTACCAGCGGCGAAACGGTGAGCGCGGAAGCGGACGCACCGAGCAGCAGAAGGTCGCCGGCCAACCCGGCAGGTGCGACCCGCTGAGCCGTCCCCGGGTGTTGCACTAGCCCAAAGGGATGGGGAGATCGAGAACGGTCTGGTTGCGCACTAGTGCGGGAGGGTGACGTGGAGGCCGGTGACTCTCACTCCGTCGAGCGTCTCGACCTTGATCGCGACGTCGTCGATCAGGACGGTGTCGTCCACGTTCGGTCGCCGCCCGAGCGTGTCGAGCACGAGTCCGGCGAGCGTGCGGGCACGGTTCTCGGGCAGGCGCAAGCTGAGCTCCTCGTTGAGGTCATCGACTGTGATTGAGCCGGCCACGCGGACGGTGTGCTCGTCGAGCCGGGTGACGCGGGCGTCGGGGAGGTCGAATTCGTCCTGGATCTCGCCTACCAGCTCCTCGAGGATGTCCTCCAGCGTCACGATTCCGGCGACGTTGCCGTACTCGTCGAGGACGACGGCGAGCTGCTCCCTGCGCTCGCGCAGTTCGCGCAGCAGGGCGCCGACGTCCTTGGTCTCCGGGATCGCGAGCACCGGGCGCGCGAGCGCGCCGACCGTTGTGGCGGCATCGCTGCGGGCGCCGGCCAGCAGCTCGCGGACGTGCACTACGCCCTCGAGGTGGTCGAGTGTTTCCCGCCCCACCGGATAGCGGCCGTGGGGCGCGTCCAGGACTTGGTCCAGGGCGGCGCGGGCGGTGAGTCCGGCGTCGAGCCAGTGGACGTCGAGTGCAGGAACCATGATGTCCGCGGCCTCGCGGTCGGCGAAGTCGAAGACGTTGTGCAGCAGCTCCTCCTGCGCGCGCGGGAGCACCCCGGAACCCTCCACTTCCTGGACCAGAGCGTGCAGCTCGGCCGAGCTGCGGATCGCTTCGCCCGCCACGACCTCGTGGATCCCGAACGGTCGCAGCAGCACACCGGCTGAGCGCTGCAGCACCCAGACGATCGGCGCCAGCGCAACGGCGATCAGCTCTATCGGGCGCGCGACGAGAATCGCGAGAGTCTCGGCGCGATCGAGTGTCAGCGCCTTCGGCACGAGCTCTCCGAGCACGACCGACAGATAGGTCACGAGCGCGAACGCGATCAGGTAGGTGACCCACAGCGGCAGCCCGTCGCCGACGATCTCGCGCACGGTCGGCTCGGCCAGCGCGCCGAGGAGGATGCCGACCGCGGTGATGCCGACCTGCACGGTCGAGATCACGCGCACCGGGTCGTCCATCAGCCGCAGGGCGGTGCGCGCTCCCGGCGACCCCGCTTCCGCCCGTCGTGACAGCGCGGCGCGCCGTGCCGTCACCACGGCGTACTCGCCGATTACGAAGAACGCGTTGGCCGCGACGAGCGCGAGCACGGCGACGATCCGGAGCAGCTCGGACACGGTCACACGCTGCCAGATCGGGGGTCAAGCAGTGGCCTGGTCCGTCCAGCGGGTGTCTGCCTCAGAGAAGCACGAGGACGGCGACGATGATGACGGCGATGATCAATAACGCAGCGAGCAGCATCTTTGACGCCGGCTCCTTGGAACTTCGCGACGGATGACCTTGTGCATCAGGGGAGTGTCTGGACATGGATCAATCGTGGTCTTCGGCCGTGCCGCGCGCCATGGGGAGGGCAGCCCATGCCAGAGAGCCGGGCGATGACAGGGTCAGCGATCGAGCTGGAGCTCAGCCCATGCTTGGGTCGTCAGCACGGTGAACGCAAGCGAGGCGGCCGGCACGAGCGAGAGCTGCGCTGCAGTCACGGTTTCGGGTGTCACGGCCCAGAGCGCGGGCGCTGCGGGCGGGAACCAGGCGCCCGTTCCGGCCACCACCATGACCTGGGCGGCGATGAGGGTCGTGACGGTGGTGGCGATGCCCGGCAATAGCCCATGTCCGAGAGTGGCTACCCAAGCTGCCGGTAGGGCGAGCAGCGCGGTGAAGAGAGTCAGAGCGAGCAGGCGACCAAGGGCGGCGATCGCCGACGCGTCGGGAAGGCCGACGCCGAGGGCGAGTCCAAGGGCGGCGATGAGGCCTCCCAGTCCGAGGGCGGCAAGCGTCGTCCAGGCGAAGTAGGTGACGAGCTTTGCGAGGGCGATCGTCGATCGCTTGATGGGAAGTGCGAAGAGGCCGGTGATGGTTGCGTCGGCGAACTCGCGCCCAATCAGCCAGCTCAGTACGACGCCGAATGCGAGCAATCCGCCGGCTGCCGTGATCTGCGAGGCCACGCCGACGAGCCGGCCCCAGTCGTCGCGGTCGGCGAGGGGACCGAGTTGTGCGAGGACTTGCTCGTTACCGGCGTCCGCTGCAAGCTGCATCGTCGCGGAGAGGAGCGCAACGCCGGCCACGAGCAGCAGAGTGGTGCCGAGGACGACGCGCGACGCGCGTGCCTTGCGTGTTTCCACCCGGATCGCGACGGCCAGGTGCGAGCTCATCGCGCGTCATCGAGTTCGTCGTGTTCGACGAGCGCGAAGAACGCGCGCTCGATGTCAACGCCGCCCGGATCGAGGCTGCCGATGATCCGCCCGCGGTTGATGACCGTGATGCGGTCTGCGATGCGCGCGACCTCGTCGAGGTGGTGGCTCGAGACGAGGATCGCCGCGCCCGCGGCCGCGCGGCGAAGCAGCGATTCACGGAGCAGGATGATTCCCTTGGGATCGAGCGCGCTGGTCGGCTCGTCGAGGACGATCAGCCGCGGGTCGTGTTGGAGCGCGCACGCAAGCCCGACGCGCTGAAGGTTGCCCCGTGACAGCACTCGCGCGCGAACCCGTGTGTAGCGCTCGAGCTCGAGCTCGCTGATTGCGCCCTCCACGATGTGGGCGACGCGGGCCGGCGGCACGCCGCGCAACAGCGCTGCGACCGTGAGGTTGGACCGAACATCGAGCTCGGGGTAGGCGAACGGCTGATCCACGAGGTGCCCGACGCTCGCCCAGCTCGCAGACCCGACGTCACGGATGTCGCAGCCATGCAGTCGCACCACGCCCGAATCGGGCCGGAGCATGCCCAGCACCAGCCGCATCAATGTCGTCTTGCCCGCCCCGTTGAGACCCACGAGCGCATGCACTTGCCCACCTGCGACCTCTACGTGGAGTCCGCGCACGCCAACAGTTCCATCGAACAGTCGCGTGAGACCGATCGCCTCGAGGAGGGGCGCCGGCAGTTTCGTGCGAGGCGAGCGAGCGTGATTCATGCGCCCGCTCCCGCAGAGCCAGATTGCGGACCGAAGAGCGGGGCAGGGGGCGAAAGACGCATGGCGGCAGAAGCCGACCAGACTTCCCGGCACGCCGCGACGATCGTAACCCACCACTCCGGCTCGCACGGCAATGAGCGTTTGGGGGAGGTCCCGGGCGTTGGTCCCGGGACCTCCGCTCCGTCGCCTAGAGCGCGGCGGCGAGGATGGCGACGGTGAGGGCCGCGGCGATGAGCGCCAGCGCGCTCACGGCGAGCTGGCGCCCGCGTCCGGAGCTTCGGGGGCGGTCGCGCTCGAGTCCGGGGTCGCGATCGCGCTCGTCGGGAGGGTGGGGGAGTGGTTCTGACCAGGTTCTTTGGCGCATGGCTGTCCTTCCAGAGTGTGATGGCGCGCCGGATGTGACACCTTCAAGGCTGGCTTATCGGGAGTGTTTGCACCATGGGAGGCGGCGCCCATTCGCGGTGGAGCGATGCATGGGTGCGCGGCCCCATGGCGCGCAGTGGCGTGGCCGTCGAGCATCGGGCTCGTGCTCTGGTGGATGGTCGGCCTGGTAGCCGTGCCGGTTGCGTTCGGTGTCCTGGTCGGCGTGGTGGTCGGCTCGGCGTGGGTTGCGGCCGCGACTGCCGGCACGGTCCTGGCGGCGATCTATGCGTGGCGCAACCACATCGGTCCGGCTCGGGTTCCGCGTGAGTTGCGGCCGCCGCGTCGGTGAGGTCAGGCGTCGAGTTTGAGTTGGGCGTGCGCTGCGGGGCGGAGCGCGGTGAGCATGCGTTGGATGCGGCAGTTGAGTTCGCGGTGCTCGATGCCGAGCGTGTCCATGATGTCTGCGGGTGCGGTGTGGTCGATGAGCATGCTGAGGATCGGCAGGTCGTGGGGGTCGAGTGCGATGGCGGCGGCTTTGCGCAGGGCGGCGGAGATCGGGGGCAGGGCGCTGGCGCCGCGGGCGACCTGGCGGATCGCTTCGAAGAGCTGGAGGGCGGGGACGCCCTTGTGGACGACGCCGTCGGCGCCGGCGACGATCGCGGGCACGAGCATCGAGGGGTCGGCGTAGGCGGAGTAGAGGACGACGGCGGGGGCGGGGACCGCGGACTTGAGCTGGCGGCAGAGCGTCAGGCCGTCCTCGCCGTCGAGGAAGTAGTCGAGCAGGACCACGTCGGGCGCGGTGCGGTAGAGCAGCGGTCCGAGCTCAGCCGCGTCCGGACGCCGTGCCGACAGGCACGAGGCCCGGCTCGGAGCGCAGCGCGGTGTGGAGGCCGAGCCGGACGGCGTGGTGGTCATCGACGACGGCGACGCGGATCACGGGGTGGCTCCATTCAGTGACGAGGGCAGGTCGAGGCGGATCTCGGTTCCGCTGGGCTCGGCGCGCGCGATCGTGAGCCGGGCGCGAATGAGCAGCGCCCGCTCGCGCATGCCGTCGAGGCCAGTGCCCGGGACGGCGTGCGCGTCGAAGCCGGCGCCGTCGTCGCGGATGCGTAGCGCGAGGTGGCCGTCGACCGGTTCGAGCGTCAGCTCTGCATGCTGGGCGTCGGCGTGCCGGGCGGCGTTGGTGAGGCTCTCTTGGGCGATGCGGTAGACGGCGAGGCTTTGGTCGGGTGGGAGCGAGGCGGTCTCTGGACACAGGTGGTGGCGCACCGCCAGCCCACTGCGCTCCTCGACGCCGGAGGCGAGCGTGATCAGGGCGCTGCGGAGTCCGAACTCCTCGAGCGCGCCGGGTCGCAGCCCGCGCGCGATCTCGCGGAGGTCCTCGATTCCCTGCCGCGTCGCGAGCTGCGCCTGCGCGACGGTCTCCTGCAGCCCGGGCGGGACGCTCCGGGCGAGGCCGTCGAGCTGCAGGCCGACGCCGGTGAGGACCTGGCCGAGTTCGTCGTGGAGCTCGCGGGCGAGCCTGCGCCGCTCGCGCTCCTGGGCGGCCAGTGCGCGCCGGCCGCTCGACAGGCGTTCGCGCTCCAGCCGGTCGAGCATCTCGTTGAACGCGCGGGCGAGGTCGGCGACCTCCGCCACCGGCCGCTCGACCGTGATGCGCCGTCCGGGCTCGCCCGGCTCGACGCGGCGCATGAGGCTCGCCAGGCGCTCGAGCGGACCGAAGACGCGGCGAAGCAGCAGCACGTTGACAGCGGTCACGAGCACGATCCCGAGCGCGAGCACTGCGAGCTCGGCGATCGTCAGTGTCGCGCTCACCGTGGCGGGCGAGATCACCAGCGCGGCGG
Source organism: uncultured Solirubrobacteraceae bacterium (assembly GCA_963730115.1). Lineage (GTDB taxonomy): Bacteria > Actinomycetota > Thermoleophilia > Solirubrobacterales > Solirubrobacteraceae > DASQFQ01. The sequence goes on from CAVSQM010000008.1 coordinate 124,581, forward strand.
TCGCGGCCAGGAGCAGGCTGGTGTTGATGGCGATGACCCGCCAGAACAGCGTCATGGCCGTGAGCATGGGCTGGCCGAGGCGACGAAACCATGGGGCGAGCCGCCCACATCGCGCCATAGGCTGCAAGCGATGACGTTGCTGTGGAGGGTGTTCGCGACCAACGCCGCGGTGCTGGTGGTCGCGACGCTGGTGCTGGTGCTCACGCCGCTGACGGTGTCGTTTCCCGATCGCGCTGACGGAGGCCGTGGTGGTCGCCGCGGGTCTGGCGGTGATGCTGGCGTTCGACCTCGTGCTGCTGCGGCGCGCGTTCGCGCCGCTGGGGCGGCTGACGGCGTTCATGCGCGGGTCGATCCGCTGCGCGCCGGGCGAGCGGGCGCGGCTCGAGCGCGGCGGACCCGCGAGGTGGCGGAGCTCGACGCGGCGCGTTCAACGAGATGCTCGACCGGCTGGAGAGCGAGCGGCGCGACAGCGCGCGGCGGGCGCTGGCGGCGCAGGAGGACGAGCGCGCTGCGGATCGCGCGCGAGCTGCACGACGAGATCGGCCAGGCGCTGACGGCGGTGGTGCTGCAGCTCGAGCGTGCGGCGCGGCGACGCGGAGCCGCCGGTGCGCGGCGAGGTCGAGGAGGCGCGCGAGGCGGTGCGCGAGAGCCTCGAGGAGGTGCGCGAGATCGCGCGCCGGCTGCGCCCGGAGGCGCTCGACGACCTCGGGTCTCGGCAGCGCGCTCGCGGCGCTGACGCTCGACGTGTCGCGCCGGACCGGCCTGCGGGTCGAGCGCGCGCATCGACGCCGGGCTGTCCGCGCTCGACGCCGGAGGAGGAGCTCGTCGTCTACCGCGTCGCGCAGGAGGCGCTCACGAACGTGCGCGCGCCACGCCGGCGCGCGAGCGCGTGGGTCACGCTCGGCGGCCGCGACGGCCGGCGTCGCGCTGGAGGTCCGCGACGACGGCGCGGGGTTCGAGCCGGACGCCGCGGCGGGCGCCGGGCTGCGCGGGATGCGCGAGCGCGCGCTGCTGGTCGGCGCGGACGCTCGACGTCGCGTCGCGCGCGCGGAGGGGACGGCGGTGCGGTTGACGCTGCGGGCCGAGCGTCATGACGGTGCCGTTCCCGGCCCGGCTGCTGATCGCCGACGACCACGCGATGGTGCGCCGCGGGCTGCGGCTGGTGCTCGACGCGCGAGCCCGACCTGCGGGTGGTCGCCGAGGCGGCCGACGGCGCCGAGGCGCTCGCGCCGGGTGCGCGAGACCGAGATCGATCTCGCGGTCCTCGACGTCTCGATGCCGCGGATGACCGGGCTTGCAGGCGACGGCCGAGCTGCGCGCGGCGGCACCCGGAGCTGCGGGTGCTGATGCTCTCGATGCACGACAACGAGCAGTACCTGTTCGAGGCGCTCAAGGCGGGCGCGTCCGGCTACGTGCTCAAGACGGCGGCCGACCGCGACCTGGTCGAGGCGTGCCGCGCGGCGCTGCGCGGCGAGCCGTTCCTGTATCCGTCGGCGGTCGCCGCGCTGATCCGCGACTTCCTCGAGCGCGCGCGGACGGGCGAGGCGGTCCCGAGGAGCCGCTGACGCCGCGCGAGCTCGAGGTGGTCAAGCTCATCGCCGAGGCGCACACCAGCGCAGGAGATCGCCGAGCTGCTGCAGATCAGCCCGCAAGACCGTCGAGCGCCACCGCGAGAACGTGCTGGCCAAGCTCGGGATGCGCGACCGCGTCGAGCTCACGCGCTACGCGATCCGCCGCGGGCTCGTCGAGCCCTGACGCGCTGTGGGGCGCTCGCCCCGCCGCCGATGGGCAGCGCGCGCCCATGGAGCGGGCTGCGCCGCGGCCACAGCTGGTCGAGGTGCCGCGTCCTGGTGATCCTCTGGAGCGCGTCCGCGGCCACCTCACGCGCCGAGGAGGCCGACGCCTGGGTCGCGCGCGGAGGTCGCAAGCTGCTGCGCCTGCGACGGCGTCGCGGATGCCCGGCTCGCACGAGGTCGAGCGCGCCGCGCTGCGAGCACCCGGCGCACTGGCGACTGGATGCTCGAGCTCGACCTCGACGACGCGCCGCGCCGGCGCGCGCTCGCTGCGCCGCGGGCCGGTCGCGGACTGGCTGCGCGACCTGCGGCTGCTCGGCATGCGACCGACCGTGATGCTCGTCGACGACGCCGCCCGCCGAGGCGGCGGCATGACGCTCGCCGATCGTCGTCTTCGTCGCCGCGCTCGGCGGTGATCGCGAGCGAGCGCGTCGACCGCACCAAGGTCGCGCTGGCCGGCGCGCGCTGCTCGTGCTGCTCACGCAGACGATCGAGCAGGAGCAGGCGATCGAGGCGATCGACTGGAACACGCTCGGCCTGCTGGTCGGGATGATGCTGATGGTCAAGATCACCGAGACGACCGGCGTCTACACGTGGCTGGCGATCCGCGCCGGCCAGCTCTCGCGCGGCCGCCCGCTCGCCGTCGTGCTCGCGCTCGTCGGTGACGACCGCGCGTGCTGTCGGCGTTCCTGGACAACCTCACGACGGTGCTGCTGATGGTGCCGATCACGTTCCTGCTCGCCGACGCGCTCGACATCGACCCGATCCCGCTGGTGATCATCGAGATCATCGTCTCGAACATCGGCGGCACCGCGACGCTGATCGGCGACCCGCCGAACATCCTGATCGCCGGCGCCACCGACCTCTCGCTTCACCGACTTCATCGTCAACCTCGCGCCGATCGCGGCGCTGACGCTTCGTCGTCGTGACCGGCGGCCTGTACCTGGGTGTACCGCCGCAGGCTGCAGGTCGCGCCCGAGGCGCGCAAGCGCGTGATGGAGCTCGACGCGCGCCGCTCGATCGAGGACACGGACGAGCTCAAGCGCACCGTGCCGGTCCTGATCGGCTCGATCCTGCTCTTCTTCGCCCACCAGCCGCTGCACCTCGAGCCCGCCACCGTCGCGCTGGCCGGCGCGACCGTGATGCTGCTCGTCAGCCGCGCAGTCGCTGGAGAAGTCGCTGGCCGGGATCGAGTGGCCGACGCTGTTCTTCTTCATCGGCCTGTTCGTGATGGTCGGCGCGCTCGAGGAGACCGGCGCGATCGACGAGGTCGCCGACGGCATCGCCGACCTCACCGACGGCAACCGCACCGCCGAGCTGCTCGGCATCACCTGGGCGTCGGCGATCGGCTCGGGCATCGTCGACAACATCCCCTTCACCGCCGCGATGATCCCCGTCGTCGAGCAGCTCCAGGAGGGCGACGGCGGCGACGACGCCTACTGGTGGGCGCTCGTCGCTCGGCGCCTGCTTCGGCGGCAACGCCACGCTCGATCGCCGCCGCCGCCAACGTCGCCGCCGCCGGCATGGCCGCCCGCGCCGGCCGGCCGATCGGCTTCGTCGACGTTCCTCAAGATCGGCCTGCCCGCCACGCTCGTCTCGCTCGTCCTCGCCACCGCCTACATCGCCGTGAGGTACCTGTGAGCCCCAGCACCCTGACCGACCCGCTGCTCCGCGAGGTCCCGACCCTCGCCGCCGTCCGACCCGCTCGAGCGACGCCGTTCGCGCGCGTGCTCGACAGCGGCCTGCCCGCGCTCCCCGTCGTCGACGACGACGGCGCGCTACTGCGGCATCTTCGGCGAGCGCGAGTTCATCACCGCCGCTCTTCCCCGGCTACCTCGGCGAGCTCAAGCACGCCGGCTTCGTCCCGCGCTCGCTCGAGAGCGCGCTCGAGAAGCGCGCCGGCTGCGCGTCGAACCCGTCCGCGACTGGATGAACACCGAGCACGTCGACGTCGGCACCGACTTCTCCGACGCCCAGGTCGCCGAGATCTTCCTCCACCACCGCGTGCTGCTCGTCCCCGTCGTCGAGGACCGGCGCGTCATCGGCGTCATCACCCGCAACGACTTCTTCAAGCGCGCTCGCGGAGCGCGTGCTCGAGGCGCCGCCGGGCTCTGCGCAGTAGCCGACGCGAGGACCGCATCGGGCGACGGGCAGACCATGACCGGGCACCGTGCGCGACGCAGCAGGCGCGTCGCCGGCGAGCGCCTGAACCCGCTCGCCGGGGAGATCGAGTGTGGCCGTCCGACCGCGACAAACGCTGGTTCCTCAGCGCCGGCGAGCTGGGCGAGATGTCGGCCCACCGAGCCGGAGAGCACGCGTGTGCGGCAGACTCGGGGGGCGACGGGCGCGATCGCGGAGGCGATGTCGTCGAGCATCCGCCGCCCGTCGGCCAGCCGCTCCGCCTCGGTGGCCAAGAGCGCCGGATGGGGCATGCCGACAGCGGTGGCCGGCAAGCGCCGCGGCGGCACGACGTGAGCGAGCAGCAACGGCCGTCCCAGCTCGCGAGCCCAGCATGCGGCCGTGGCAGCACAGGGCAAGTCGCGGGCGTCGCGGACGGCGCACACCACCGAGCCGGCGCCGAAGGACGCGACGCCGTCCTTGATCGCTCTGCGCGGCACGACGAGCACAGGTGCCGCCGCGGACCGCGTGACCGTGTCGGTCACGCTGCCCCAGAGCGCCTGACGCACCACCCCGCGGTCGCGGGGTCCGATCACCAGCAGTCGCGCCCGTCGGCTCGCTTCGATCAGGCGCGCTTCGGGATCGCCGATCTCCACCCGGAGCAGGACATCGGGTCCAAGCTCTTGCCCTAGCCCATCCTGCAGCGTCCGAGCGCGGGCGAGTAGCACGGCATCAGGACGCGCGCTGCTCGCGTGCAGGACCTCGAACGGCAGCTCGACCCGCCGGGCGATCTCGCGCGCGAGCACCGCGGCCGCGAACGCGGCCGGGGACCCATCGATGCCGCAGACAACCTGGGGTCTCATGCTCGCTTTCGACGTTCGGCAAGACGGCCCGCCCGCCGGCGGGCAGGGACGCGACGGGCGGGCACCGAGATGGCCAGAAGCCACACGGTCTCCCTGAACACTGCGGCCCCGACCGTCCCAGGCCAATGGGGGCTGCTCCCCACACGGGTTCCCGACGCCGGGCTCACGACATCAGCAGGTAGCGAGCCCGACCGAGCTCCCGCTTCAGCTGCCCTGGCTCGGTGCCGTACAGCGCGGAGATAGGCGAGGAGATCAGCAGCTCCAGAAGCGCCACCCCGCGGGTCGACACATCGTCGCGCGGGAGCTGCTGCGCGAGCTCGTGCAGCAGCGGACGCACCGGCCCCACAACGCGCGCGTCGAGTGGCGGGCGGGCGCTGAGCGGATGAGCGCCGAACGGCTGCGGCCGGGCGAGCTCCTCGATCGTTCGCGCCAGTCGCACTCGGTTTCGCGGCCTGGCAAGTCTGCCGCGCTCTCGAGCGACCGCGTCCAGGGGGAGATCCTCACGTCCAGCCGCGATCAGCGTCACGCACTCCAGCCGTCGACTCTGCTCGAGCAGGAAGAGCCGACAGCCGAGCACGACCTCGAACGCCACAGCGCCGAAGACCACCGCCATGCCCGGCGGTCCCTCCAACGACCAGAGTGCCAAGCCGGCCGCGTGCGCGGCCGCGACCACGACAAGCTGGTCGCCGAGCATCTCGATCCGACCGAGCACCGCCACGAGCGGATGGCCCTCGCCAAGCAACACGGCCGCCGCTCGGCCGGTCCGAGCGTCGCAGCGCACGGCACCCGGAGGGTGAGCGAGGCGCTGGGAGGAGGGAAAACGCATGGCCGACACCAGCCGACCAGACTTCCCGGCGCACCTGGCTAAAGCGTACTCCTCGCGGTCACTCGTGGCGAGGTCGTCGCCGCAACAAAACGACAGCGATCAGCGACGCAAGCACCGACGCAACGAGCACGGCGGCCTCCGAGCGCTCCTCGGCTTCGACGTCGCTGAACGCCAAGCGTGAGATGAGCAAGCTCACGATGTAGCCGATCGCGCCGAGCATCGCCACGGGGAACACGTCCCCCCAGGTCACGCTGTCGGGCAGCGTGCCCAGCCGCAGCCGTACCGCGAGGCGCGCCCCTCGGCTGATCTCCTTGACGAAATCTTGATGGCCGCGCGCTGAATCCACACAGCATCTTGACGGCGGCGAGCAGAGGCTGAGGCGATGGTCGCACTCGCCCACCTCGGGCATCTCTAGCGGTCGCGGCGATGGCTCGGCGCCGACTGGAAGGCCTCGAGCGGGTGCTGGGGGTCAACGCGCTCTTCGCGACGGCGTACGGCAACGTCGGGTCGTCGATCTATTACGCGCTCGGTCTTGTCGCGTCGTTTGCCCTCGGACTCACCCCAGTGGTCTTCGTGATCACCGGGATCTTCTTCTTCTGCACCGCGGCGACCTATGCCGAGGCCACGGCGATGTACCCGGAGGCCGGCGGCTCCTCGAGCTTCGCGCGGCGCGCGTTCAACGAGTTCGTCTCCTTCTTCGCAGCGTGGGCGCAGATGCTCAACTACACGATCACGGTCGCCATCTCGGCCTTCTTCGTGCCCCACTACCTCGGCGGACTGTTCTGGGAACCGCTGCGGTCGGCGCCCGGTGACATCATCTTCGGCGCCGGCGTGATCGCCGTCCTGGCGGCGGTCAACGTCGTCGGCATCAAGGAGTCGGCCGGCGTCAACATCCTGCTCGCGGTCGTCGACTTCCTCGACGCAGCTGCTGCTCGTCCTCGTCGGCGCGCTCCTCGTGCTCTCGCCCGACACGCTGGTCGACAACGTGCACCTCGGGGTCGCCCCGACGTGGAAGGACTTTCTGCTCGCGATCCCGATCGGGATGATCGCCTACACGGGAATCGAGACCGTGTCCAACATGGCCGAAGAGGCCAAGGACGCCGCGGCGACGATTCCCGGCGCGATCAGTCGCGTCCGGATTGCGGTCTACGCGATCTACTTCACGCTTCCGGCCGTCGCCCTCTCGGCGCTCCCTGTCCAGCGCGATCCCAGCACCGGCGAGTACTACACGCTGCTCGGCCTGCCGGAGGAGAAGGGCGGCTTCGCCGGCGACCCGATTCTTGGCGTCGTCAAGCAGATCGATCTCGGCCCGTTGCAGTCCGCGGGCGAGCTCTATGTCGGCGTGCTCGCCGCGCGCGTACCCGACTCATCGCCGGGGCGCTCGCCGCCCCCGCCGCGCACGCGGTGAGGAGCTGCTGCGGATCGAGCAGCCGCCATCCGCCCGGTCGCCGCGCGCCGCCGGCCACCCAGACGGCGCCATCTCCGACGGCGACCGACATGCGAGCGGCCCGCCATCCCGAGGGCGAAATCCCGCGTGGCTGCGAGATTCTCTAGTCGATGGTGCACTGGCGACACGAACTTCCTGCACCACGCGTGGTTGTCGTGACGTCCGCGGTATGAGTCGGAAGCGCCGAACTCGGCTTCGCCAGCGTGATCTCAGGCGCTTGCGGCGCGTCGATGATCGGAGTGACAGCCGGGCCGAACGTGGCGCCATCTCCTTTTTGTCTCCTTTCCTTGAGGCACCTCGAGGGTTTGGGACGCCTCTTCGCGCGACGGCCGGCGCGCGAACTTCGATGGCGCGCGGCGCACGCGGTGTCCATGACGCCGGCGTACGAGTCGAGTCGTTGTGGCGCCGGTCTGCGGCGTGACGCCCGCCATCAGGCGAGGCGAGGCAATTGGCGTTCTCATGGCGACCGGTTAACTCCGGAGCGAGCGTCTCGCGCGCCGCGTCACGTACGCCTAGTCATCGTCCGTCGCGGGCGTGTGTGGGACGGCCGAGGACACGCTCGCATCCGGGCCGGAAGCAGCAGTCGCCCCGGACACTTGTGCGTGCGGGACTCGACAGCTGAACGCGACCGATGACTTCACGCCATTGCGGAGCCCTTTATGCCGCCCAGCCGCCGGCTGCTCGGGTGAGCGCGCTCGCGCACGGAGGCCCGCCGGTGGCGGGCCTCCGATGCGCGGGATCAGCCGGACTGCTAACGCCGCACGTCGAGCACCGCTGCCGTGAACGAGAACGGATCCCCGAACTCCGGGTTGACGATCTCCATCGTGACGGTGTGCAGCCCAGGGCGCAGTCCGTGCACGACCGCTGCCCACGCATGCGCCACGAACGTCGCGGGTCCCGCCGGCAGGCCGAAGAAGTTGTCGGCCGGCAACCGCACCCACCGCTGGGGCGAGACCTCCTCGAACCGTCGCCGGACGATGTTGACCGCCTCAGCGCCGTCCACCGAGACGTTGATCTCCTCGAAGCCCCGGTCAAACTCCACGGCGCACCGGCGCTGCTGCGCCGCGGTCTCCAGGTCCGGACCTTCGACGTTGGCGCAGAAGCTGCCGCTGAAGACGAGCAGCCGGGTGCGTGGCGTGACGGTGCAGGTCGGGGCCCCGGCGTCCCCGCCGACCGCGGCGATGACGTTGCGGGCGAGCGTGTTGCAGACCCCGTTGGGGGGATGGCCGGTGCTGCTCAGCCTCAGCGTCTGCACCCACGCCTCTCCCAGCAGCTCGCCGCCGGAGAGGCCGCCGCCGCGCGCGGGTGAGACGACCGCGTCGCTCCCCCCGTGTGCGCTTGCGGTCGACGCCGCGCACAGCGCGACAGCCAGTGCGGACAGGACGGTATGTCGGAGATGTCTCATGACAGCTCCCGGCGCATCGGGGCGATGCGGACGAGGGCGAGGCCGGTCCCGCCGATCGCGATGAGCAGGGCGGCGCCGGAGAGGGCGATCGGCAGCGCGCGGACCGCCTCTTCCTTGATCACGGTGGTGCGAACCACCGTCGGGGCGGGCTCGGACGGCGCGATCACGAGGCTGCGCGGCCCGGCGTTGTCGTCGGCGGGGCGGGCTGCGGCCACGCCGGGCAGCGCGACGAGGGCGATCAGCAGGGCCGCGAGCGCGGCGGTGAGACAGGTACGGGCGGACATGGCGGTGCCTCCTCGAGGCAGTGGGGGGATGGAGCCGATGCCCGCACGCTAGGTCCGGCCGCAGGCGGACTCCACGCACTTCGCCACCGCGTTCTGTGCAATCCGCTACACGCGAGCGCTACTGCGAGCGGGCACGCAACGCCTCGACGTCGAGCACGGTGACGTGGCGCCGGCCGGTCTCGACGATCCGCAGCGAGCGCAGCAGCTGCAGGGCCTTGCTCACCGCCTCGCGCGAGGCCCCGGTCCACGCGGCGAGCTCCTCCTGGGAGAGCGGCAGCTCGATCTCGATCCGCCCCTCGTCGCGCGTGGCTCCGAAGCGCTCGGACAGCTCGACGAGGCGGTGCGCGACGCGCCCGACGACGTCGTGGGAGGCGAAGTCGGCCTGCTGCGCGTCGGCATAGCGGAGGCGCCCGACGACCATCCGCAGCATCACGAGCGCCACGCGCGGACAGCGCTCCAGGAACGCCGCAAAGGCCGAGCCCGGGACGAGCAGGGCCTCGACCGCCTCGAGCGTCGTCACGGTCGCCGAGCGCGGCTCCCCGTCGATCGCCGACAGCTCGCCGAGGAGATCACCCGGCCCGCGGACCGCGACGATCACCTCGCGCCCCGCGGAGCTGACCGACGCGATCTTGGCACGCCCGCTGAGCAACACGACCACCGGCCCGGGCTCGTCGCCCTCGTGGAACAGCGTCACGTTCGCGCCGTAGCGGCGCCGCCGGCCGACGGAGCGCAGGTCGTCGGCCTCGGCCTCCGTCAGCGCGTCGAGGAAGGCGCCGGCCATACGCCGAGCATCGCACGCGCGTGTTTGGAGAGGCTGGCCCGCTGTGGGAGGGTGGGCAGGAGGAGGGCTCGTGAGCTCGCAGCGCAGCGCCGCCGTGGCGACCGTCATGTTCACCGACGTCGAGGCGTCGACGGACCTGACGACGCGCGAGGGCGACGTCGCTGCGGCGGCCCTCTTCGACGAGCACGACCGGATCGTCCGCGATCGCGTCAGCGCCCATCGCGGGCGCATCGTTCGCTCCACGGGCGACGGCTTCCTCGCGATCTTCGGCTCCGCCGGCGACGCGGTGGGATGCGCGGAGTCGATCCAGCGGGATCTCGCCGCGCAGGCGGACGGAATCCGGGTGCGGATCGGCCTCAACACCGGCGAGGTCTTCCAAGCGGACGGCGAGGTGTTCGGCGCGGCGGTGAACCTGGCCGCGCGCGTGATGGATCGCGCCCGCGGCGGTCAGGTGCTCGTGACCGACACGGTCCGGCAGGCGGCGGGCACGATGCCGGGCGCGCGCTTCCGCGACCGCGGCCGGGTTGCGCTGAAGGGCTTTCCCGGACGTCAACGCCTCTTCGAGGTCGGCGCGAGCGTCGGCCGCCCCCGGCGCGCCGCCGCGCGCCGGCGGCATCCCGCCGTGCTCGCGGTGGCGACTGCCGTTGCCGCCGCGGCCGCGGCCGCGGTGGCGCTCGCGATGACGGGCGGCGAGGGCGAGGTGGAGGTTCGCTCGAACAGCGTCGCGATCCTCGACCCCGACGACGGGAAGGTCCTCGCCCAGGTGCCCGTCGGCGTGCGGCCCGCCGATCTCGCCGTCGGCGGCGGATCGGTCTGGGTCGCCAACCTCGCCGACGGGACCGTCAGCCAGATCGGGACGCGCTCGAGAAGCGTTGCCCACACCGTCACACCGGGCATCGCCGTCGACGGGCTGGCGGTGGGGCCAGAGTGGCCTGTGGGTCGCGGACGGCGGACGCGGAGTCGTGCGCAAGATCGACCCGGAGTTCCACAGCGTCGCCCGCTCGCGCCGGGTCGGGCGGCCCGAGATCGCGCGACCGGTCGCGGTGGGTGCGGACGCCGTCTGGACCGTCGCCGGCACGGGCAGCCGGATCGCGCGGCTGGTTCCGCGCACGGGGCAGACCGTCGCGAGCATCCCGGTCGGCAACGACCCGAGCTCACTCGTGATCGGCGCAGGCGGCATCTGGGTCGGCGACAGCGGAGACGGGACCGTGTCGCGGATCGATCCGCACACGAACAGGGTGGTCGCCACGATCGCGGTCGGGCGGAGCATCAGCGCCATCGCCGTCGGCGCGGGCGGCGTGTGGGTCACCGTGCCGCTCGAGGACCGCGTCAAGCGGATCGATCCTGCCTCCAACGCCATCGCGGAGTCGGTCCGCGTGCCCGGAGGCCCCACCGCAGCCGCCATCGGCGCGGGCGGGATCTGGGTCACGAGCGCGCGGGCGGGAACGGTCGCGCGGGTCGATCCCGCCCGCGCGCGGGTCGCCCGCACGATCCACGTGGGGCACAGCCCCCAGGGCGTTGCGATCGTCGACGGAGCCGTCTGGGTGTCGCTGCAGCCCAGCCCGCCGCGCGCATCCGCCACGCGGAGCGGCGAGGTGCTGCGCGTGCTGCGTGCGGAGCCCTTCCACGGCACGGATCCCGCGGTGACCTGGGGCTCGGAGCAAGTGCTCGCCGCGACGTGCGCGCTGCTGGTCACCCACCCGGACAAGCCGTTTCCGGCGGGCGCCGAGCTGGTCCCGGAGGTCGCGCGCGAGCTGCCCACCGTCAGCGACGACGGACGCACGTACACGTTCCGGCTCCGCTCGGGCTTCCGGTTCTCACCGCCGTCCGGAGCGCCGGTGACGGCAGCGGCGTTCCGCCGCGCGATCGAGCGTCTGGGCCACCCGAGGGCCGAGTCCTTCGCGGCGGACTGGTACCTGCGCGACGTCGTGGGCTATCGGGCGTTCAGTTCCGGGCAGGCCGAGCACGTGGCAGGCGTCAAGGCTCGCGGCAACACGCTCACCATCCGCCTCACCGCACCCTCGGCCACGCTCCCCGCGCGGCTCGCCAGCACGTTCTTCTGCGCCGTGCCGCCCAACACGCCGATCTCCGCCGCCGGGCTCGGGCAGATCCCGATGGCCGGGCCGTACGCGATCGCGTCCTACACGCCCAAGCGACGGCTGGTGCTGCGCCGCAATCCCAACTACGGCGGCAACCGGCCGGCGCGCTTCCGCGAGATCCAGGTCGACTTGGACGTGCCGGCGGCGCGCGCCGTGGCGGCGGTCGAGACCGGGCGCGCGGACTACGTCAGCGCCGTCCCGTCTGAACAGGTCCCGTCCCTCGAGCGACGCTACGGGCCAGACAGCCGCGCGGCGCGGGCGGGCGGCCAGCGGTACTTCAGCTCGGCGGAGGCCGTCGTGCACTACTTCGCGTTGAACACCCGCCGGCCATTGTTCGCGCGAACGCGCCTGCGCCAGGCGGTCAACGAAGCGCTCGACCGCCGCGCGCTCGCTCATCGCGTGTTCGGAGGCGACCCCGGCGCACCCGGCCGCCCGACCGACCAGTTCATCCCGCCCGGGCTCCCGGGCTTCCGCGACGCGGCGATCTACCCGCTCGGCGACCCCGATCTCGAGCGCGCCCGCCGCCTCGCCGGCGACCGGCGCCGGCGGGCCGTGCTCTACACCTGCAACCAACGCGCCTGCGTCGAGCAGGCGCACGCCGCACGCCGGAGCCTCGCCGCCATCGGGATCGACCTCGCCGTCAAGCAGTTTCCCCTCGAGGAGGTGGGCACCCGCGTACAGCGCTCCGGGGAACCGTGGGATCTCGCCCCCGTCAGCTGGTTCATCGACTACGCGGACCCCTCGCTCGTCGCCGACATGTTCGGGCTGGTGCCCGACTCCAACCCGGGGGGCTTCGACGACCCCCGACTCATGCGGCAGCTCCGGGCTGCGACCCGCGTGCGCGACCCCGACGCTCGCGTCGACGCGTTCGCGCAACTCGACGCCGACTTGGCCCGCGCCGGGGCCGCAGCGCCGTTCGCAACGGCCGTATCCACGGACTTCTTCTCCGACCGCATCGGCTGTCAGGTCGAGCGGCCAATCTCGGGCATGTCGCTGGGTGCACTGTGCGTGCGTGGCTGACGCATGAGCTTCCGGATCGAGCTGTTCGTGAACGACCTCGACCGCTCGATCCGCTTCTACCGTCTTCCATGTCCGGGCCCTCCTTCGGAGCCTTCAGTCGTCGCTGACCGAAGAGCCTCAGGACGGGGCCCGGACGTCTCCTCAACCGTTCACCAAGCCCGCAGGCAGCGCAGCAGGCTTGCGTAACCCGCCTCGCTGCGCTCGAGAACGACGCGCGCGCGTCCTCGTACGGCACCCGCAACACACCGGCTTCGTCTTGCCTGAGGAACGCGGAGTCGGGCCGCTCCGGCTCCAGCACGTCCGTTCTTGCACGACTAGCGCGCGTCTCCGACGACGACCGGCAGGCGCCCGCTTGGGACGAACTGCGACAGTCCTGCTCGACTTCCGGCGCGCTCTCGCATCCTTCGCGAAGCAGGCGCCACGCTCAACACCGCGTCAGTGAGCGGCACCGAGGCTCAGCGACGCCTACGCCGAGGTCGTGCGGGTCAAGTCAGGCGCGGCCACGCCGCTCAAGACGTCGGCGAAAAAGGAGATGAGATGCCTCCATCTCCTGAACTCCGTGCAAGAGCTCGTAAATAGCGGACTTCTACCTGGAGCTCTGGCCAGCGGAGAATCGCGTGGTTTCCAAGGATTGCGTGCGTTTGGCCATCCCCGACCGCACGACTGAAAATCGTGGTGTCCCCGGTTCGAGTCCGGGTCTCGCCACTTTCTTTGCGCCGCCCGGTCAGGCCGTCCGGCATCCGAGGAGGCGTCCCAGGGCTGCGAGCGCCGGCACTCCGGCGTTCAGGAGTCGGCCCGGCGCCCGTGCAGCGGGAACTCGCGCACGAGCACAGCGACGTGGAGCAGCGCTCGGACCCCGGTCAGATCCCCGAGGACCCCGCGGACCGGCGCGCCGGTCGGATCCGGTTGACCGAGCGCGGGTGGGCGATGTACGAGCTGGGCTCCAAGCTGAGCCGGAGGGTCGGCCGCAGGTGGTCGGAGATGGTGGGCGACGACCGCTTCGCCGAGTTCGAAGCGGTTCTCCGCGACATCGTGGCGACGCAGGCGCAGCACACGACCTGACGACGCACTCAGCGCCTCACCGTCCCTGCGTCGCGGGTTGACTTGGGCGCGTGGACGCGAGAGGGTCGACTCGGAGCCGCACAGGTCGGAAGCCCTGTGAGCACCAAGGCCATGGGGTAGCGCGGCCCTCGCACCACCCACGAAATGGGAGGAGTAGCCATGCGCGCCACCCGCGTGCTCCGCGCCCTGCTCGGCGGTCTTGCCCTTCTCGCCGTGCTCGCGATCCCGGCGTCCGCCCGCGCGGACGCCGTCACCGACTGGAACCAGGTCGCTGCCGCGGCATTGCAGTCGGCCGGCACGGCCACGCCCCCGGGCGCCGGCCAGGGGGCTGCCTCGACCGCGCACCTGGCGATGGTCCACGCCGCCGTCTACGACGCGGTCAACGCAATCGACGGCTGCCGCCACGAGCCGTACGTCTCCTCGCCCAAGGCCAAGCGTTGGTACTCGCAGGACGCCGCCGTCGCGGCCGCCGCGCGTCATGTGCTCGTCAACGGCGGGCTGGGCGTCCCCGCCGCCCGCACGCCTTTGATCGAGGCTGCCTACCAGGCGACGCTCCTGCCGATCCCGGATGGGGCCGCCAAGGCAGGTGGGATCGCCACGGGCGAAGCCGCCGCGATCGAGCTGCTCGCCGCGCGCGCCGGGGACGGCCGCTTCGGCCCGTTCCGCTTCCCGGAGTCGACCCTGACGGGCGCCTGGCGACTGGTGCCGCCGGCGACCGTGACCGACCCGGGGGCCTGGCTGAAGGACGTCAGACCGTTTGTGCTGCGCAACCCGGATCGATTCGGCGGCCGCCCACCCCGCCGCCTCCGCTCGCGGGCGTACGCGGCCGACTTCAACGAGGTGAAGGCGATCGGGCGGGCGACCGGCTCGACCCGGACGACCGACCAGGCGGCGGCGGCCATGTATTGGGGCACGACCAACGCGACCGCGACGATGGCGAGCATCATCCGCTCGGTCGCGAGTGACCAGGGCGGCACCCTGGCCGACCATGCCCGGTTGCTCGCGCGCGTGTACACGAACGCCGCGGACGCGCTGATCGTGACCTGGCGCGACAAGGCCCAGTACAGCTTCTGGCGGCCGTACCACGCGATCCGGGAGGCGGCGAGCGACGGCAACCGCGCGACCGAGGCCGATCCGGACTGGACGGCGCTGATCGCCAACCCGCCCTACCCCGAGCACCCGAGCGGGCTGTCGACGTTCGGCAGCGCGGTCGCCCGCACGATGCAGGACTTCTACCGCCGCGACCGGGCGACGTTCAGCGGCACCACGCCCGGCGGCGTGACGCGGGAGTTCACGAGCTTCTCGCAGATGCGAGACGACATCGTCGAAGCCCGCATCTGGTCCGGCATCCACTTCCGGTTCGCCGACACCGAGGGCGCGAAGATCGGGCGCAAGGTCGCCCACTGGGGCAACCGGCACGCCTTCCGCTGATCCAGAGGAGTTGCCCTGGCGCCCCGCGGCGCCAGGGCGCTGCCGGAAAACGCATCAAAATTGGTTGATGTAGTCTGTGACGGGTGATCGCCAGGGCGGGATCTGACGAGGGTTTGCCGCCGCGGTTTCTGCGGCTGGCGGGGCATCCGTTGCGGTGGCGGCTGTTGAGCGAGTTGGCGCACAGCGATCGGCGTGTGGGCGAGCTGTGCGCGCTGGCGGGCCGGCGCCAGAGCCTGGTCTCGTATCACCTGCGCCAGCTACGCGACGGCGGTTTGGTCTCGGTGCGTCGCAGCGCCGCCGACGGTCGCGACACCTACTACGTGCTCGATCTGGCGCGGTGCGGGGAGCGGCTGTCGAGCGCCGGCGTGTCGCTGCACCCGGGTCTGGCGCCGACCCCGCCCCCACGCGCCGTGCGCGAGCCCGGTGCCACCCCGGCGCGGGTGCTCTTCTTGTGTACCGGCAACAGCGCGCGCTCGCAGATTGCCGAGGCGCTCGCCGAGCGGCTGTCCGACGGTGCGGTCAAGGCCGCCAGCGCGGGCAGCCATCCCAAGCCGCTACATCCCAACGCGGTGCGGGTGATGCGCGAGCGCGGCATCGATCTCGCCGGGCATCGCTCGAAGCACCTGAGCGAGTTCGCCGCCCAGCACTTCGACTATGTGATCAGCCTCTGCGACCGCGTGCGCGAGGTGTGCCCCGAGTTTCCCGGCAAACCCGGGCTGATCCACTGGAGCATCCCCGACCCCGCGCGTGAGCCCGGAAGCGACGAGGAGACGCTGCCCGCCTTCGAGCGTGTGGCGAGCGAGCTCTGCAGCCGCGTCGGCTTTCTCATCGCGGCGATCGAACAGACCACCACCGATCAGGAGGTGACCGGACGTGCCCGATGAGCTCGTGAGCGTCCGCTACATGGTCGACGACGTCGAGGACGCCGTCGCCTTCTACACCACCCACTTCGGCTTCACCGTGCGCTCCGACCACGCACCGGCGTTCGCCGACGTCGTGCGCGGCAACTTGCGGCTGCTGCTCAGCGGCCCCAAGAGCTCCGCCGGGCGTCCGATGCCCGACGGCCGCTTGCCGGCGCCGGGAGGCTGGAACCGCATCCACCTCATCGTCGATGACATCGCGGCCGACGTCGAGCGCCTGCGAGCCGCTGGCCTGACGTTCCGCAACGACATCGTCAGCGGGCCGGGCGGCCAGCAGATCCTCGTCGACGATCCTTCCGGCAACCCGATCGAGCTCTTCCAGCCCGCGGACGCATAGCCGGTGCCGGGACCGGCGATCGGAGCCGGCCAGGCGCGGCGCGCTCGCCCGCCGGTCAGCGCTCCGGCGCCGAGCCTCCGGCTGGTCCTGCGCGAGTGGGGGCGTATCGGGTGCATCGGCTTCGGGGGTCCGCCGGCGCACATCGCGCTGCTGCGCGAGCTGTGCGTCACGCGCCGCGGCTGGCTTGATGACCGCGAGTTCGAGGACGCGATCGCCGCGACCAACCTGCTGCCAGGACCCGCGTCGACGCAGCTCGCGATCTACTGCGCCTGGCGGCTGCGCGGGATCGCCGGAGCGCTCGTCGGCGGGCTGGCCTTCGTCGTCCCCGGCCTGGTTCTGATCCTCGCGCTCGCGGCGCTGTTCTTCGCCGGCTCGCCGCCCGAGTGGGTGCTCGGCGCCGGCGCGGGCTCGGGCGCCGCCGTGGCCGCCGTCGCGCTCCACGCGGCCGCCGGGCTGGCCCCGGCGAGCTGGCGGCGCGCGGCCGCGCGGCCACGCTGGGTCCTCTACACACTCGCCGGCGCCACCTCGGCCGCGACCGTCGGCGCGTGGCTGGTGCTCGTCCTGCTCGCCTGCGGCGCCATCGAGGTCGCGCTGCGTCACGCGCGATCCGGCGCCGGCGTCACCGGAGTCCACGCCTGGCCGCTGCTCGCGGCGGCGGGCGCGACAAGCGGCGGGCTCCTGGCAGTGGCGTGGATGGCCTTCAAGGTCGGCGCGCTCTCCTACGGCGGCGGCTTCGTGATCATCCCGCTGATGCAGCACGATGCCGTCGACACGTACCGCTGGATGACCGACGCGCAATTCCTCAACGCCGTCGCCCTCGGGCAGGTCACGCCCGGCCCGGTGGTGCATACCGTCGCCGTGGTCGGCTACGCCGCCGCCGGGCTCACCGGGGGGCTGCTCGCCGCCGCCGTCGCGTTCGCCCCCTCGTTCTCGTTCATCCTCATCGGCGCCGAGCGCTTCGACCGCCTGCGCGCCAACCAGATCGTTCGCGGCTTCCTCGACGGCGCCGGCCCTGCCGCGATCGGCGCGATCGCCGGCGCCGCCATCCCGCTCGCGCTCGCGCTCAGCCAGGACTGGCAGCTCGCGATCCTCGCCGCCGCCGCCGTCGCGCTCTTCGTCGGCCGCCGGAGCGTCGTCCCGACCTTGATCGCCGCCGGCACCGTGGGCGTCCTCGTCAGCGCGCTCGGCGCACCGCTCCCCGGCTAGACGTGCTGTCCCCGGTTCGAGTCCGGGTTTCGCCGCTTGCTAGCCCGGTGCCGGGAGCGGGCGCAACACGCCCGAGATCAGCAGCCCGACCGCGACGAGCCCGCCCGTCACCGTCAGCGCGTCCAGCGTGCCGGTGTGCTCGCCGAGGAAGCCGATCAGCGGCGGGCCGGCGAGGAACGCGACGTAGCCGATCGTGGCCACCACGCTCACCCGCGCGGAGGCGTGCGCCGGGTCGTCGCCCGCCGCGCTCATCCCCACCGGGAAGCCGAGCGCCGTGCCCAGCCCCCACAGTGCCGCGCCCGCCATCGCCACCGCCAGCGTCCCGCCCCACACCACCAGTGCGAGACCGGCGAGCGCGAGCACGGCGAACACCCGGACCGTGCGCACCCGCCCGTGCCGGTCGATCAGCCCTGGCCCGAACCAGCGGCCGAGCGTCATCGCCGCCAGGAAGACGGAGAACGTCAGCGCGCCGAGCGCGGCGGCCGCGCCGTAGCCGTCGATCACCGCCACGCCGAGCCAGTCGTTGCCCGTGCCCTCGGTGAAGGCCGCGGCGAACACGAACAGGCCGATCAGCACGGTGCGCGGCTCCGTCCATGCGCGCAGCGGGTTGCGGCGCTCGCCGTGCTCGGCCGGCGCATGTCCGTCCGGCAGGAAGTCGCGCACCGACAGCGGCCCAGCGACGCCCAAGATCGCGGCGACCGCGATCAGGTGGGCGGTGGCGGAGACCCCGAGCGCCACCATCGCCGACCCGAGGAGCGCACCCGCCACGGTGCCGACGCTGAAGCCCGCGTGGAAGCGCGGCATGATCGCCCGCCCCAGCTCCTGCTCGACCGCCGAGCCCTCGACGTTCATGGCCACATCCCAGGTCCCGTTGCCGACGCCGAGCAGGAACAGGCCCACCACCACCGGCGCGACCCCCACCCGGTACCCGATCCCGGTGACGACGAGGCCGGCGGCGGCCACCAGCGCCATCACGGCGACCGTGCGCGCCGTCCCCAGGCGCGCCACGACCAGGCCGGACAGCGGCATCGAGATGACCGAGCCGACCGCCGTGGCGAGCAGCACGAGGCCGAGCGAGCGCGGCGACAGCCCGAGGGCATCGCGCACCGTGGGGATCCGCGACGCCCAGCTCGCGAACCCGAACCCGCTGAGGATGAAGACGGCGTAGACCGCGGTCGTGGCGCGGCGCGCGGCAGGGTCGGGGGTCGCGGACGTCACGGGCGGCGCCGGGGGTCAGGCGACGAGCTCGCCCGCGGCCTCGGCCAGCAAGATACTGCGCGACGCCCGCAGAACCGATCACGAATCGAGAAGCGCCGGACCACGGCCGCGGCTAGCGTGGCGACCATGGACATCATCCGCACCCGCGCTCAGCGTCGGCGCGACACCGAGCACCGGCTCGGCCACGACATCGATCTGTGGGTGGCCACCGCCTCGGCGGACGGCACGCCGTACCTGGTGCCGCTGTCCTTCGACTGGGACGGCGAGGCGCTGCTGGTGGCCACGCCGGCGGCCAGCCCGACCGGCAGGAACCTCGCCGCCGGCCGGACCGTCCGGCTGGGGCTGGGCCCCACCCGCGACGTCTCGATGATCGACGGCGCCGTCGAGGTCCTCGAGATGGACGCGCTGCCGCAGGAGCTGGGCGATCGGTTCGCCGCGCGCGCCGGCTTCGACCCGCGCGCGCTGGCCACGCCGTACCGCTGGTTCCGCATCACCCCGCGCCGCATCCAGGCCTGGCGCGAGGTCGACGAGCTGCCCGACCGCGAGCTGATGCGCGACGGCCGCTGGCTAACCTGACGCCCGCCCTGACGGATGGAGACACGATGAGCATCGCCGAGAAGACGGACACCACGACGCACGCCGCCGACAGCCACGACCTGATCCGCGTGCAGGGCGCGCGCGTGAACAACCTCAAGGACATCAGCGTCGAGCTCCCGAAGCGGCGGCTGACGGTGTTCACGGGCGTCTCCGGCTCGGGCAAGAGCTCGCTGGTGTTCGGCACGATCGCCGCGGAGTCGCAGCGGATGATCAACGAGACCTACAGCGCCTTCGTGCAGGGGTTCATGCCGACGCTGGCGCGGCCCGAGGTCGACGTGCTCGACGGCCTGACGACCGCGATCAGCGTCGACCAGGAGCGGATGGGGGCCAACCCCCGCTCGACGGTCGGCACGGCGACCGACGCCGACGCGATGCTGCGCATCCTCTTCAGCCGGCTCGCGCAGCCGCACATCGGCGGGCCCGGCGCGTACTCCTTCAACGTCGCCTCCGTCCACGGGAGCGGCGGGATCACGATCGAGCGCGGCGACAAGACCATCACCGAGAAGGCGTCCTTCAGCCGCACCGGCGGCATGTGCCAGCGCTGCGAGGGGCGCGGCTCGATCAGCGACTTCGATCTGCACGCGCTCTATGACGACAGCAAGTCGCTCAACGACGGGGCGCTCACGATCCCCGGATACAGCATGGAGGGCTGGTACGGCCGGATCTACCGCGGCTGCGGCTACTTCGACCCGGACAAGCCGATCAAGAAGTTCAACAAGCGAGAGCTCCACGACCTGCTCTACAAGGAGCCGACCAAGATCAAGGTCGAGGGGATCAACCTGACCTACGCGGGGCTGATCCCGCAGATCCAGAAGTCGTTCCTCTCGAAGGACGTCGAGGCGATGCAGCCGCACATCCGCGCCTTCGTGGAGCGGGCGGTGGTGTTCACGACCTGCCCCGACTGCGACGGCACCCGGCTCAGCGAGGCGACGCGGTCCTCGAAGATCGACGGCGTCAGCATCGCCGACGTCTCCTCGATGCAGATCACCGACCTCGCCGAGTGGGTGGCCGGCCTGGAGGAGCCGTCCGTCGCGCCGCTGCTGGCGACCCTGCGGCACACCCTCGACTCGTTCGTCGAGATCGGGCTGGGCTACCTGTCGCTCAACCGGCCGGCGGGCACGCTGTCGGGCGGCGAGGCCCAGCGCACGAGGATGATCCGCCACCTCGGCTCCTCGCTCACCGACGTCACCTACGTCTTCGACGAGCCCAGCATCGGCCTGCACCCGCACGACATCGAGCGGATGAACGGCCTGCTGCTCCAGCTGCGCGACAAGGGCAACACGGTGCTCGTCGTCGAGCACAAGCCGGAGACGATCACGATCGCCGACCACGTCGTCGACCTCGGCCCCGGCGCGGGCGCCGCCGGCGGCGAGCTGGTCTTCGAGGGCACGGTCGACGAGCTGCGCGCCAGCGACACGACGACCGGGCGCCACCTGGACGACCGCGCCTCCCTGAAGGAATCCGTGCGTGAGTCCTCGGAGGCGCTGGAGGTGCGCGGCGCGAGCACCAACAACCTGCAGGACGTGGACGTCGACATCCCGCTCGGCAGGTTGGTCGTCCTGACCGGGGTCGCCGGCTCCGGCAAGAGCTCGCTGATCAACGGCTCGGTGGCCGGCCGCGAGGGGGTCGTGACGATCGACCAGGGCGGGATCCGCGGGTCGCGACGGAGCAACCCGGCGACGTACACCGGACTGCTCGATCCGATCCGCAAGGCGTTCGCGAAGGCCAACGGCGTGAAGCCGGGGCTGTTCAGCGCCAACTCCGACGGCGCCTGCCCCAACTGCAACGGCGCCGGCGTCATCTACACCGACCTCGGGATGATGGCCGGCGTCGCCACCACCTGCGAGGAGTGCGAGGGGAAGCGGTTCGACGCCTCGGTGCTCGAGTACACGTTCGGCGGCAAGGACATCAGCGAGGTGCTCGCGATGTCCGTGAGCGAGGCCGAGGCGTTCTTCGGCGACGGCGAGGCGCGCACGCCGGCCGCGCACAAGATCCTCGACCGGCTCGCCGACGTCGGGCTCGGCTACCTCACCATCGGCCAGCCGCTCACCACGCTCTCCGGCGGCGAGCGGCAGCGGCTCAAGCTCGCCACCCACCTGGGCGACAAGGGCGGCGTGTACGTCCTCGACGAACCCACCACGGGCCTCCACCTGGCCGACGTCGAGCAGCTGCTCGGCCTGCTCGACCGGATCGTCGACTCCGGCAAGTCGGTGATCGTCATCGAGCACCACCAGGCGGTCATGGCGCACGCCGACTGGATCATCGACCTCGGCCCCGGCGCCGGTCAGGAGGGCGGCCGGATCGTCTTCGAGGGCACGCCCAGCCGACCTCGTCGCCGCCGGCTCCACCCTCACGGGCGAGCACCTGGCGGACTACGTCGGCGGCTGACGATCGCCCCGCAGCAGGTCGACCTCGAGGCCCTTCCACAGCCACGAGACGCCGAACGCCCACACCGACAGCCACTCGCCGTAGAGCAGCGCGCGCCGCGGGCCCCAGTCGAAGACCGCGTCGCCGAGCATCCACACGAGCGCGGCCGCGATGACGCCGGCGCAGGCCCAGTGGAACGTCTTCCAGAACGCCGGTGAGCGCTGCTGTCCGGGCGCGGCTCCCTGGCGCCCTCGCGCTTGCCGTAGAAGAAGCTGAGCACGGCCAGCGAGGAGATGAACACGGCCGCCGAGACGTAGTGGACGGTCGCGACGAACGTCTCGCCCAGTAGGAGCTAGCGCACGAGGTCCGGATCGGTCGGCCGCGGGTCGGTGGCGACGACGGGCTGCAGGAACGCGCGATTCACTGCGCGAGCACGGACCGCTCCTCGTCCTGCCGCTGTTGCTCCTCCGCGGCAGCGGCATCGCGGGCGCGGAACCACTCCTCGCCCTCGATCGAGAAGTTCGGCACGATCCGGTCGAGGAACGGCGGGAACCACCAGTTCGCCTTGCCGACCAGCACCATCACGGCCGGGACGAGCAGGCAGCGCACGAGCGTCGCGTCGACGGCCACGGCGATGCCCATGCCGACCCCGAACTGCTTGACGGTCGGGTCGCCGTTGATGATGAAGGCGAAGAAGACGCTGACCATGATCAGCGCGGCGGAGGTGATGACGCGGCCGGTCGTCCCGACGCCCGTGATCACCGCCTCGCGGTTGTCGTGCGTGTGCTGCCACGCCTCCCGGATGTGGGTCATGAGGAACACCTCGTAGTCCATCGAGAGGCCGAAGAGGATCGCGAACATCATCAGCGGCACGAACGACACGATCGGCACCTCGCCGTCGAGCCCGACCAGTGAGGCGCCCCAGCCCTTCTCGAACACGGCGGTGACGACACCGAAGGCGGCGCCGATCGAGACGAGGTTCATCAGCCCGGCCGTCAGCGGGATCACGACGGAGCGGAACGCGAGCATCAGCAGCAGGAAGCTCAGCCCGACCACGACGGCGATGGTGATGATCAGGCGGCCGCTGATCTCGGCCGCGAGGTCGACGTAGCCGGCGGTCGTGCCGCCGACGTCGGCGGTCATGTCCTGGCCGTCGGTGGCCTTGGGGATCGTGTCGTCGCGGAGCCGCTCGACGAGATCGGCGGTGGCCTCGTCCGAGGGGGCCGTGGTCGGCGTGACGCTCATGACCGCGGCGGTGCCCTTCGAGTTGACCAGCGGCTCGGTGACCTTCTTGACGCCCGACGCCTTGGCGAGGTCCTTCTTGAGGTCCTGCAGGCGCGGGTCGGTGGCGAGCTGCTCCGCCTGCTTGCGCTGCGCCTCGGACTGCTGCTCGATCTTGTCGATCTGCTTGTCGAGGCCCGGCTGGACCTGCGCCTGCGCCTGCTGCTGGGCCTGTGCGGGCGGGACGCCGGTCGCCTCGAGGTTGCCCGCGATCTGCTGCTCCTGCGCGTCCGCCTGCTTGTTCGCCTTGTCCTTCTGGTCCTGCTCGCCGCTCGACACCTTGTTCAGCTGCGCCTGGTCGGCCTTGGCCGGCTTCTTCGACATGTCGACGCTGACCAGCAGCGGCCCGTTGGCGCCCGCTCCGAAGCCGGACGTCATCCCGTCGTACGCAGACCGCGCCTCCGTGCTCTCGGGCAGCGCCCCGTTGTCCTGCTGGCCGAGGTAGAGGTCGAGCGTCGGCAGCGCCAGCGCCACCAGCACGACGAGCGCGCCGAGCGCGGCCGGCAGCGGGTGCGCGGCGACGGCCCGGCCCCAGCGGTACCAGCCGTGCGGCCGGTCGTCGGACGCCTTGCGGTGCGGCAGCGGCAGCCGCAGCTTGTCGATCTTGTCGCCGACGACCGCGAGCAGCGCCGGCAGCAGCGTGATCGCGGCCATGACCGCCACGGCGACGACGAGCGCCGAGGTGTACCCGAGCGTGGTCACGAGCGGGATGCCGACGACGGCGAGCGAGAGCAGCGCGACCATCACCGTGCACCCGGCGAAGACCACCGCGCCGCCCGACGTCGCGCTCGCGCGGGCGACCGACTCGCGCGTCTCCATCCCGTCGCGCCGCTGCTCCAGATGTCTGGTGACGATGAACAGGGCGTAGTCGATCCCCACGCCGAGGCCGATCATCGTCGCGAGCGTCGGCGCCACCGTCGGCACCTCGGCGACGTGGCTGAGCAAGGTGATGATCGACAGGCCGATGACGAGGCCGACGATCGCGGTGATGATCGGCAGGCCCATCGCCACCACCGTCCCAAAGGTGACGAGCAGCACGATCACCGCCATCGAGAGCCCGACCACCTCGCTGCTGTGGGTCTCGGGCTTGGAGACCTTCTGCCCGAGGTAGCCGCCGAAGCCGACCTTCAGCCCTGCCTTGCGGGCCGGGTCGGCGAGCGCGACGATCCGCTCCGCGTCGTCCGTGGTGAGCTCGCTGGGGCTCGGCTTCAAGCTGAGGGCGATGAAGCCGGTCGACTTGTCCTTCGTCAGCTGATCCGCTCCCGCGCTCGAGAACGGGCTGGTCGCGCTGCGCACGTCGGGGTCCTGCTTCAGCGCGGAGATCGTGTCGTCGATCGGCTGCTTGTACTTCGAGGAGTCGAGCTTGACGCCCTTGGGCGCGGTGAGCACGACGGGGTTGGTGCCGTTCGCCTGCGACGGGAAGCGCTGCTCGAGCAGGTCCGTCGCCTGCTGGCTGTCGCTGCCGGGCAGCGTGAGGTTGTCGTTCACGTTCGGCCCGGCGCTGCGCGCCCACACGGCGAGCACGGCGAAGATCAGCAGCCACGCGCCGATGACGATCCAGCGACGGCGGACGCAGAGCCTGGCCAGGTGGTAGAGGGCGCCGGTCAACTCCGGGCGAGCCTAAACCGACCGGGTGCAGCCGGGGAAACTTCGGCGCGGCGCACGCGGCGCGCTTCCAGGAGGATGTGCCGCCATGTCGCGCTGGACCACCGCCGTCCCGGTGCTCGCCCTCGTCGTGCTGGCGGCGACGTGGGGCAGCAAGCCGCCCGCGGTGGTCCTGGCGCTGGTGGGGATCGTCCTCGCCGGCGCGGTGCTCGCTGCCGTCCACCACGCCGAGGTGATCGCGCACCGGGTCGGTGAGCCGTTCGGCTCGCTCGTGCTCGCGGTGGCCGTGACGGTCATCGAGGTCGGGCTGATCGTCACGCTGATGGTGTCGTCGAGCGGGGACGAGAACGCCACGCTCGCGCGCGACACCGTGTTCGCGGCGGCGATGATCACCTGCAACGGCATCGTCGGCCTGTCGCTGCTGGTCGGCACGCTGCGCACGCGCTTCGCCGAGTTCAACGCCGAGGGCACCGCGACGGCCCTGGCGACCGTCTCGACGCTCGCGACGCTCACGCTCGTGCTCCCGACGTTCACCACGAGCCGGCCCGGACCGGAGTTCTCGAGCGCGCAGCTCGCGTTCGCGGGCGTCGCGTCGATCGCGCTCTACGGGCTGTTCGTGTTCATCCAGACCGTGCGCCACCGCGACTACTTCCTCCCGGTCGGCGCGTCGGCCGACAATCCCGAGGAGCACGCGGCGCCGCCGACCGACCGCGCGGCGCTGATCAGCCTCGGCCTGCTCGTCGTGGCGCTGGTGGCGGTCGTCGGGCTCGCGAAGGTGGAGTCGCCCGCGATCGAGGACGCCGTCGAGGAGGTGGGCGCGCCGCAGTCGGCCGTCGGCGTCGTGATCGCGCTGCTCGTGCTGCTGCCCGAGACGCTCGCCGCCGTCCGCAACGCGGCGCCACGACCGGATCCAGACGAGCTTCAACCTCGCGTTCGGCTCGGCGATCGCCAGCATCGGCCTGACCATCCCGGCGATCGCGCTGGCCACGATCTGGCTCGACGGGCCGCTGGTGCTCGGCCTCGGCTCGACGCAGACGGTGCTGCTCGTCATCACGGTGATCGTCGGCGGCCTGACCGTGCTGCCGGGGCGCGCGACGCTCCAGGAGGGCGGCGTGCACCTCACGCTGTTCGCGGCCTTCCTGTTCCTCGCCGTGTTCCCGTAGCGCGCTTGAAAGCATGTCCGCCGTGACCACGCTGCTCCGCCATCGCCGGGCCCGCATGGACGGGCGCGACCCGGACGAGTCCCACCGCACCGCCACGCCGCTCGAGCTGCTGTTCGACCTCACGTTCGTCGTCGCGTTCGGGATCGCGGCGGACGAGCTCGCCCACTACGTGGTCGACGACCACATCAAGGCCGGCCTGTTCGGCTTCGCGCTCGCGACCTTCGCGATCATCTGGGCCTGGATCAACTTCTCGTGGTTCGCGTCGGCCTACGACACCGACGACTGGGTCTACCGGCTCACGACGATGGTCCAGATGGTCGGCGTGATCATCCTCGCGCTCGGCCTGCCGGCGATGTTCGCGTCGATCGACGAGGGCGAGACGCTCGACAACCGGGTGATGGTCGCCGGCTACGTGGTGATGCGGCTCGCGATGGTGTTCCAGTGGGGCCGCGCCGCGCGCCAGGACCCGCCGCGGCGCCCGGCCTGCATGACCTACGTCGTCGCCATCCTCGTCGCGCAGGCGGGCTGGGTGGTGCTGCTGGTGGCGGAGACGACGCTGGCCGTGACGCTCGTGTGCGTCGTGGCGCTGGTGCTCGTCGAGTTCGCCGGACCGTGGATCGCGGAGACGAGGAAGGGCGGGACGCCGTGGCACCCGCACCACATCGCCGAGCGCTACGGGCTGCTGGTGATCATCGCGCTGGGCGAGGGCGTGATCGGCACGATCGCGTCGCTGTCCGCGCTGGTCGGGCCGGAGGGCACGGGCTGGACGGTCGACGCCGCGCTCGTCTGCATCGCGGGCGTGGGGCTGACGTTCGGCATGTGGTGGATCTACTTCGTCATCCCGTGCGCGCAGGTGCTCGAGGTGCACCGCGAGCGGTCCTTCAGCTGGGGCTACGGGCAGATCCTGCTGATCGGCGCGGTGGTCGGGACCGGCGCCGGCCTGCATATCGCGGCCTACTTCCTCGAGGAGGAGTCGAAGCTCGACGCGGCTGCGACCGTGCTCAGCGTCGTCATCCCGGCCGCCGTCTACATCCTCAGCGTGTACGTCATGTACGCGATGCTGACGCGCTCGTTCGACGGCTTCCACGTCATCCTCGTCGCCCTCTCCGCCGTCTTTCTCGCCGCGCCGCTGGTGCTCGCGGCGGCGGGCGCGAGCATGGCCTGGTGCCTCGTCGTGCTCGCGCTGAGCCCGTGGGTCACCGTGGTCGGGTACGAGCTGCGGGGGCACGCGCACAACGCGCGCGTGCTCGAGCGGCTTCAGTCCGCGGCGGAGACGCGGACGTAGTCGACGAGCAGCGCCTGGGGCAGCTCGGCGTCGACGGGCCCGCCGAGGTCGCCGCCGACCGCGAGGTTGACCAGCAGGAAGCACGGGTGGTCGAAGACCCAGCCGCCGGGGACGTCGGCGGGCGTCGCGGCGTGGTACGTGTGGCCGTCGAGGCTCCACTCGATGCTTGCGTGTCTCCACTCGACGGCGAACACGTGGAAGTCGTCCGCGAGGTCCTCGGTGAGCTCGGTGGCGCCGCCGAAGCCGTGGGGATGCGCGTGGCCGGGGCCGTGGATCGTGCCGAACGCGCGGCGCGGCGCCTGGCCGACGTGCTCCATCACGTCGATCTCGCCGCAGCGAGGCCAGCCGACCTCGTCGATGTCCTCGCCGAGCGCCCACACCGCGGGCCACAGCCCGGCGCCCCGCGGGACCTTGAGGCGGGTCTCGACGCGGCCGTAGTGGAACGCGAACTTCCCTTTGGTGATGAGGCGTGCCGACGTGCAGCCGTCAGGCTCGCCGCGCGCGGTGATGGCGAGGTTGCCGTCGCCGTCGAGGGCGGCGTTGGCTGGGTCGGCGGTGTAGGTCTGGAGCTCGTGGTTCCCGCTGTCGAGCTCGTGCGACCACCACGCGGGATCGGGCGGGGTGCCCGCAGGGCCGTCGAACTCGTCGCTCCACAGCAGGGTCAACGGGAGCGGCTGGCCAGCGCGCCCGCCGCGAGGATCAGCAGGCCGCCGAGGATGCCGATGTAGGCGGCCGAGCGGACGTCGCCCTCCTCCCCGATGGCCTTGGCTGCGGCGATGAGGAGGCCGGCGTAGTGCAGCGTGGCGGCCAGGCCGACCGCGAGCAGCAGCCCGCCGGCGAGCCGCGGCCGGGCGCCGAGCAGCCCGACCCCGAAGAGCGCCACGATCACGACGAGCGCCGGCTCGAAGAAGAACTCCGCGCTCTCGCCCTCCTGCAGCTCGAGCCACAGCGAGCTGAACCCGTCGTAGTTGACGAACATCGCGGCGGCGGCGAGCGCGGCCCCGGCGAGACCGAGCACGAGCGGCCCGGGGTTGAAGATCGGCTGGGCGGCCGGAGGTCGCGCCACGCGCAGGCAGCCGACGCCGGCGGCGAGGATGGCGAGCGCGGCGAGGAGCGCGACGACCGCGAGCAGCGTCGCGAGGCCGTCGAGGCGGTTGAGGGTGAAGCGCAGCAGCCCGAGGGCGGCGACGGTGAGGAGGCCGCCGAGCCCGAGCAGCCAGCCGGCGGCGAGCGTGACGTCGGTCGTGCCGGCGCGGAGCCCCCGCGAGACGACGAACGCCGCGACGCCGGCCCCGACCGCCTCGAGCGGTGAGAGGACGGCGAACACGTTCCACCGGTCGATCCCCTCGGAGACGAGCGGGATGAGGACGGCGGCAAGGATCGCCAGGGCCCCGGCACGGGCGAGGAGGACGGCGTGGCGGACCGGAGTCGGTTCGGCCGGCGGCTCGGCGGCGGGCTGCGGCGGCGGCGTCGCCGCGCGAGGCAACTCCGTCGGGGTCTCCGCGGGCGAAGGCGGCGGTGGGGCGGCGGCCGGGGGCGGCGTATCGGCGGCAGCCGGGGCCGGAGGCGGCGTTACCGCGGCCGGTGGGGGCGGCTCGGCGGCGGCCGGCGGCGGCGCGGCCGCAGGCGGCGGGTTTGCGGGTGGCTCCGCTTGCGCCGCCGCCACCTCCTCCGGGCTCGGGTGGGTGGGCGGGGCGTGGTAGGTCTGGTAGCCCGTGCCGGTGTCCGGGCCGGTGCCGTGCATGTCGATGCCCGGCGGTGTCGTCATCGGCTGCGACGGGGGTGGCGTTGCGGGGCCGGGCGGCGGGGGTGAGGGCGGGGCTTGCAGGCGGGCCTCTCGCCGCCAGCGCGGGCCGAGCTGGGCGATCAGGATCTCCTCGAGGTCCTCCCAGGCGGCGGTCGCGGACTGCGGGCGGTCCTCGGGGTTCTTGGCGAGCAGCCGGTCGATCCAGGCCGAGATCTCCGGGTCGACGTCGGCCACCTCCGCCGCCGGCGGGAGCGCCTCGGTGACGTGGCGGAGCATGATCGCCATCGGCTCCGCCGCGTCGAGGAACGGCGCGATGCCCGTGAACAGCTCGTAGGCGATGCAGCCCACCGAGTAGAGGTCGGTCCACGGCCCGATGTCGCGCGCCATCGCCTGCTCGGGCGCCATGTAGGACGGGGTGCCGATCGTCGTCCCCGTCGCGGTCACGAACGCGCCGGTGTCGGCGGCGTGCGTCGCCTTGGCGATCCCGAAGTCGGCGATCTTCACGCCGCCGGCGGCGGTGACCATGAGGTTCTCGGGCTTGAGGTCGCGGTGCACGATCCCGAGCTGCTCCGCGGCCGCGAGCCCGGCGAGCAGGCCCTCGAGCACGCCGCCGATCTGCGCGTCCGTCATCTGCCCCACGTGCGGGCGCAGCGTGCCGCGGTCGACGTACTCCATCGCGATGTAGGGCGTGCCCTCGTGCTCGAAGAAGTCGAACACGGTGATCACGTTCGGGTGCACGAGCGAGCCCGCGAGCCGCGACTCGCGCACGAAGCGGCGCGCGAAGTCCGGGTCGGCCGCGTGGAAGGCGGCCAGCTCCTTGAGCGCGACGAGCCGGTCGAGGTCGGTCTGGCGCGCGAGGTAGACCACCGCCATGCCGCCACGCCCGACCTCTCGCACGATCCCGTAGCGACCGACGGTCCTCACCTGCTCCGGCATAGGGCGCGACTCTAACCGCCCGCTACGGTCAGCCGATGCGCATCCTCGTCACCGGCAGCGCCGGCCACCTGGGCGAGGCGCTCGTGCGTGTGCTCGGCGCGGAGGGCCACGAGGTGACCGGGCTCGACATCCTGCGTTCGCCGCACACGAGCTTCGTCGGCTCTGTCGCCGATCGCCCGCTCGTCCGCCACGCGGTCGCCGGCACCGACGCCGTCATCCACGCCGCCACGCTGCACAAGCCCCACGTCGGCTCGCACACGCGCCAGGACTTCGTCGACACCAACGTGACGGGCACCATGTGCCTGCTCGAGGAGGCGGTCGCCGCGGGCGCCTCGCGCTTCGTGTTCACGAGCACCACGAGCGCGTTCGGCCGCGCGCTCACCCCGCCGCCCGGCGCGCCCGCGGCCTGGATCACCGAGGACGTCGCGCCCGTCCCGCGCAACATCTACGGCGCCACCAAGACCGCCGCCGAGGACCTGTGCGAGCTGCTCCACCGCGACCACGGCCTCCCCGTGCTCGTCCTCCGCACCTCGCGCTTCTTCCCCGAGGCCGACGACCGCGACGACGTCCGCTCCGGGTACGAGGACGCCAACCTCAAGGTCAACGAGCTGCTCTACCGCCGCGTCGACCTCGAGGACGTCGTGAGCGCGCACCGCCTCGCGCTCGAGCGCGCGCCCGAGATCGGGTTCGGCCGCTACATCATCAGCGCCACCACGCCGTTCACGCGCGACGACCTCGCCGAGCTGCGCACCGACGCCCCCGCGGTCGTGCGCCGCCGCGTCCCCGCCGCCGAGGCGGTCTACGCGCAGCGCGGGTGGCGCATGTTCCCGAGCATCGAGCGCGTGTACGTGAACGCAAGAGCGCGCGAGGAGCTCGGCTGGGCGCCCCGCCACGACTTCCCCGCCGTGCTCGACCGCGTCGCCGCCGGCGAGGACTACCGCAGCGAGCTTGCCGCGCGAAGTGGGCGCGAAGGGCTACCACGCGGAGCCGACCGGCCCGTACACGACGGCGCGGAGGTAGCGGGCGGCTAGCCGGTGACCGCGCCCTGCAGCGTGAGCGCGAGCCGGGCCCGCAACGGGCGCCCGTCGGCCGCGAACAGGTCGAGCGTCTCCTCCAGAGTCTCGACCCGGCCGTCGAAGCGGAAGCGCCCCCAGGCGAAGCGCACCGGCGGACCGGGCGGGGCGAAGCGCGCGCTCAGCTGACGCACCGACTCACCCTCGAACCAGAGGTCGAGCGACAGCCGCGCGCCCTCCCCCGTGTGCGCGAGGCGCAGGTCGCGCGGGTTGAGCTGGACGACGGCCGGCTTGCCCACCTCGCGCTCGAGCTTGTCGTCGAGCTCGTGGAGCCGGGCCTTCTCCAGCTTCGGCCGCGCGGGCTCGTGGCCCTCGAGCGCGAGCCCCTCGCAGGCGATCTGCAGCTCCTCGACCGCGACGGCGGAGCGCAGCGCGTCGAGCCGCGGCGCCCTCAGCCGCACCGGCAGGCAGCGGCGGAGCCGGAAGGCGGCGCGCGGCTCGCCGTCCTCGCCCAGCATCACCACGCGCCCGTCGGCGCGCACGGACGGGTCGGCGAACCAGTTCCAGAGGTCGAACGACTCGGTCATCCCGCGCCGCAAGGTGATCTCGCCGAACGTGACCGATCCGGGCAACAGCCGCCGCGAGCCCGCATCGCCGCCCTCGCGGACGGTGATGAGCTCATGACGCGAGCTCGAGCCCCTCGCACTCGGCGAACGCCGCCTCGCACAGCGGCTCGGCGGCGCCGGCCAGCATGATCTCGACGCGGAAGTTGAAGGCGGTGAACGGGTCGCTCACTCGATCTCGAGGCGCTCGTAGGCGAGCGTGAGCTCCTCCATCGCGACGTCGGTGCCCTTGGCGTTGAGCGGGCCGTGGACCTGGCGGACGGGCCACGCCCGCAGCAGCGTCCAGCTCATGACGGTCGCGCTGCGGTCCTCGTTCTGGAGCTCGATGCGGACGGTCCGCCGGGCGGCGGCGTCCCCGTTGCGGATCTGGTTGACCCACTGGTAGAGCGCGAGCGAGCCGATGATGCCGCGCTTGAACGTGACGTCGGGGACCTTGTTGAGCCCCGGGAGCTTGCGGACGGAGTTCAGCTTCTCGTTGCCGTTGCGGTACTCGATGACGGCGATCTCCTGGCCGAGGCCGGACACCTCCTGGAAGCCGGCCTCGGGGCCCTCGGTCGCCCCGGTCCCGAGGTCGACGAGGAAGTTGAACTCGCCGTAGGGGTTCTCGCGAAGGACGGCCATCCCACGCCGGTTCGACGCGGGCGGCCGACCTCCTGCGACTAGGCGGCGTAGCGCGCGGCCGAGCGGGCGCGGCGCTTCTCGGCCTCGGCCTCGCGGTTCTTCGGCGGGGCGTTGGTCTCGAGCGCGTCGAGCAGCCGCCGCGACGCGGCGGTGACCTCCTGGACGGCGAGGTCGAACGCCTCCTGGTTGGCCTGCGACGGCTTGGTGTAGCCGCTGATCTTGCGGACGAACTGCAGGGCGGCCGCCTCGACCTCCTCGTGGGTGGCGGGCGGCTCGAAGTTGTGGAGCGGTCTGATGTTGCGACACATAGGGTCCAGCGTAATGCCCATCGTCATCGCCCACCGCGGCGCCTCGGGCTACCGGCCCGAGCACACGCTCGCGGCGTACGCGCTGGGGGCGGAGCAGGGCGCCGACTACATCGAGCCGGACCTCGTCGCGACGCGCGACGGCGCGCTCGTGTGCCGGCACGAGAACGAGATCTCGGGCACGACCGACGTGGCGGCGCACCCGGAGTTCGCGGACCGGCGGACGCGCAAGGAGATCGACGGCAAGGCCTACGACGGCTGGTTCACCGAGGACTTCACGCTCGCGGAGCTGAAGACGCTGCGGGCGCGCGAGCGGATCCCGGACGTGCGGCCGGAGAACACGGCCTACGACGGCGAGTTCGAGATCCCGGACGTTCGGCGAGGTGCTCGAGCTGGCGGCGCGGCTCGGCGTGGGGATCTACCCGGAGACGAAGCACCCCGCCTACCACCGCTCGCTGGGGCTGGAGCTCGAGCCGCGGCTGGTGGCGGCGCTGGACGGGATCGAGCTGCCCGGTGTTCGTGCAGTCGTTCGACGCCGGCAGCCTGCGCGAGCTGCCGCGCCCGCGCGTGCAGCTGGTCGGGCGAGGACCGGTCGACGTCGAGGCGATCGCGGGCTACGCGCAGGCGATCGGCCCGGCCAAGCAGCTCGTCGACGGCGCGCTGGTCGAGGCGGCGCACGCCGCCGGCCTCGAGGTGCACCCGTACACGTTCCGGCGCGAGGAGCACTTCCTGCTCGACGGGCACCGCGACCTCGAGGCCGAGCTGCGAGCCGTCTTCGCGCTGGGCGTCGACGGCGTGTTCAGCGATCACCCGGATCTGGCGGTGGCGGCGCGAGCGCGGCCATCGTGAGCCACGCGGCGCTCGCCGCGAGCACCGCGGCCGGCGCGGCGTCGATCCCCTCCCGGCCGACGAGCAGCGCGCCGAACAGGACCGGCGCGACCAGCAGGCGCGGTCTGCGCGGCCATCCCCGCGGCGGCGCCGACGGCGACCGCCAGCGTCGGGGAGACGTCGAACCACGTGACGGCGAGCGACGTCAGCCCGACGCCGAGGAAGATCGCGGGGAAGATCGGCCCGCCGCGGAAGCCGCAGGCGAGGCTCACGGCGTAGGCGAGCCCCTTCGCGGCGAGGAGGAGCAGCAGGATGCCGGCGCCGGCGGCGACCTCGTCCGGCACCGACGCCTGGCCCGAGAACAGGACGTCCTCGGGGTTGGCGCCGAGCAGGTCGGCGACCTGCGCCAGCACGCCGACCGCGAGCGCCGCCGCCGAGCAGCAGCGCCGCCATCCCGAGACCGAGACGGCCGATGCCGTCCACCAGCCGCCGGATCGCGAACAGCAGCGCCGCCGTCACCACCCCGACCACGACCGCCACCACGAGATCGAGCACGTGGGTGCCCTCGTAGGGCGGGAGGTCCGGGACCGTGAGGCCCGGGGTGCCGAGGCCGCCCCAATCGCCGAGGCCGACGAAGATCGTGTAGCCGATCGCCGCGGCCACGAGACCGGGCAGCAGCACCCGGAGCAGCGCCGCGCCCATCGCCAGCCCGCCCTCCAGCAGCAGCATCCCGGCCACGAGCGGGCCGCCGAACAGCGCCGACATCGCCGACATCGAGCCCGCCAGCGAGAGCACGGGCAGCGCCCGGTCGTCCGCCCGCGCCAGCCGCGCCGCCGCCACGCCGGCCACCGACCCGAGCGCGATCACCGGCGCCTCGGGGCCGAGGACGGCGCCGAAGGCGAGCGTGCCGAGCGCCGCGAGGGCGATCCCGGGCGCATGGCTGACCGGCGTCGGCTCCGTGCTCAGGCCTTCGATCGGCGGATGCCCGCCGTCACCCGGCAGCAGCCGGCGCGCGGCGAGGACGAGCAGCGCGCCGGCCACCGGCAGCCCGATCACGAGGTACGCGGGCGGCCCGTCGTGGCCGAGCTCGGCCGGGAGATCGGTCCACAGCCAGTGCTCGAGCTCGTGGACGAGCGCCGAGGAAACCCGCGCCGAGCAGCGCCGCGGGGATGCCGACGGCGGCGGCGATCAGGACGAGGCGGAGGTAGGCGCCGCCGGACGGCTCCGTCGTGGGCACGCGCTGGATCCTCCCGGTTTGGACATCCTGGCGCGTCCGTTAGGACCTGTTGGGATTGAACCCTTTCGTGTCGGGATACCTGATTTCCCGTTCACAATCGTTCACCGGATGGCCACCAACGCAGTCACCGATCCTGGCAGCACCTCGGTCTGGCGCGACGACCGCGTCGATCCCCTGTCCCTGCGCTGGCACGGGCCGGCGGTCGGGATCGCGCTCGCGATGGCGCTTCGCGACCGCGATCGTGGCCCTCTCCGACGGCCTGTCGGTCCGCGACACCGACAAGATGCTCAGCGCGCGCAGCGCCGGGCTGATCGGCGCGGTCGCTGTTCTTCGTCGCGCTCGACCTGCTGCCGCGGGCGATCAAGCGCGGCGGGCGCTTCGACCGTGCGCTGATCGCCACCGCGCGTGACCGCTGGAGCAAGCGCCGCCTCGCGGCCGTCGGCCTCGGGCTGCTCTCGTTCTACGTGACGTACCTGTCCTACCGGAACCTCAAGAGCTTCCTGCCGTTCCTGACCGACCAGGACTACGACCCGGACCTGCTCTCGCTCGACCGCAGCATGTTCTTCGGGCACGACCCGGGTCCGATCCTCCACGACCTGCTCGGCACCGGCATCGCCGCGCAGATCCTGTCCTCGGTCTACGTGTTCTTCCTCGCGTTCGTGCCGATCTCGCTCGGCGCGGCGCTGATCGCGTCGTCGAACCCGATCCCCGGGCTCTGGTACGTGACCGCGCTCGGCATCAACTGGACGCTCGGGATCGTGTCCTACCTGGTGATCCCGTCGCTGGGCCCGATCTTCGTCGCGCCCGAGCTCTACTCGACGCTGCCGGAGACGGCCACCTCCGCGCTCCAGCAGGCCTTGGTCTACGAACGACACGAGGCGCTGGCCGGAGGCGGGGCGCAGAGCATCGCGGCGTTCGCGTCGCTGCACGTCTCCGTCGTCTTCACCGCGGCGCTGATCGCGCAGCTGCTGAAGATCAACCGCCTGATCCGCTACGCGCTGTGGGGGTTCCTCGCCCTGACGATGGTGGCGACGCTGTACTTCGGCTGGCACTACATCGTCGACGACATCGCCGGCCTGGGGATCGGTGCGATCGCCGTGCTCATGGGCGGCGTGGCCACCGGGCATCTGCGGCTCGCGGTGCCGGTGCGCTGGCGCCCGGTGATCCCGAACGCGCTGACCGTCGCGCGGATCGCCATGGTGCCGCTGATCGCCTGGCTGCTGATCGAGGGCTCCGGCGAGTCGATGTTCGCCGCCGCGCTGTTCGCGATGGCCTCGCTGTCGGACGCCTACGACGGCTTCCTCGCGCGGCGCTGGCGGGTGGAGAGCACGTTCGGCGCGCTGACCGACCCGTTCGCCGACAAGCTCCTGATCCTCGCCTCGCTCGGCGCGCTGGCCGCCGTCGGCCGCGTGCCGTGGTGGATCTTCGCCCTGATCGGCGCGCGCGAGCTGTGGGTGACCATCCTGCGCGCGCAGGCGCGGCGCCACGGCGTCGTCGTGGCCGCGGGGCCGCTCGGCAAGCTCAAGATGGGCGTGCAGGTGTGCACGCTGCTCGCGCTGATGGCGTTCGACATCAGTGGCCTGTCGCTCCAGCTGCTGCTGTTCGCGATGGCCGCGATCACCGTCGGCTCGGGCGTCGAGGTCGCACTCCGGGCGCGCCGCGACAGCAGCCCGATCGCCGCCCCGGCGACTTAGCGCCCGCCCGGTTGGACATTTCGTCCCAGGTGAGGGCCAGAATGTCGAGAATCACGCGCCAGCGCGTATGATTCATCGGCTCACGCGCCGACCTCCTCCCCCCGGATCGGAAACACCAGCTTGCCCACGAACGGCTGCACCGAAAGTCGCGGTACGGGCCGCCTCGCCAAGGCTTGGCCTGCAGTAGCGGCCTCTGTCTCTGAGGCGCGGACGGCCGTGACCTCGTTCGCGCAGTCGGCCGGCGCCACGGCCGACGCGCTTGCCGCCGTGTCGCTGGCCGTCTCGGAGGCGGTCACCAACGCCGTGCTGCACGCGTACCTGGATCGCGAGACGCCAGGCACCGTCGAGGTCCGCGCACACAGCGAGAGCGAGAGCGTCGTCGTCGTGGTGGCCGACGAGGGCCGCGGGATGCTGCCGCGCACCGACAGCCCCGGGCTCGGTCTCGGGCTGCCGCTGATCGCCCAGATGACGCAGAGCCTCGAGGTCCACGACCGCGCCGGCGGCGGGACCGAGATCCGCATGTCGTTCCCGCTGGACGCGACGGTGTAGATCGTCCAATCGTCCAGAGCCCTTCCCAAGGGCTCATGAGTTCCCCATACTGCCCTTCAAGCGCCGCGGACGGTAGGGACACCGAACCAAGCGGTAAGCAGTCGCAGCCCTCGTGCTCTTCGCCAGGAACGGCACCGACGCGAGAGGCAGCGCACATCATTTCGAAGCGGGTGGCCCGGGGGGACCGCCCGCTTCGTCGTTAAGGGACCGTCCCGCGTCGCGGGGCGGTCCCTTTCTCTTTGCCTCTTCGGGCATTTCGGAACGGAACCGTTGCGTTTCGCAATAGAGCGCGCTACCTTGCCGCCATGATGCGAAA
Source organism: uncultured Solirubrobacteraceae bacterium (assembly GCA_963730115.1). GTDB lineage: Bacteria > Actinomycetota > Thermoleophilia > Solirubrobacterales > Solirubrobacteraceae > DASQFQ01. The sequence continues at coordinate 161,558 of CAVSQM010000008.1, forward strand.
CGGAACAGTCTCGTTTTCCCACTCCTCGCCCGACCCCCGCCGCTGGTGGACCCTCGTCGTCCTCTCGGCCTCGCTGCTCGTCATCGGGCTCGACAACACCATCCTCAACGTCGCGCTGCCCACCCTCGAGCGCGACCTCGGCGCGTCCAGCTCCCAGCTGCAGTGGATCGTGGACGCCTACATGCTCGTCTTCGCCGGCCTGCTGCTGACCGCCGGTGCACTCGGCGACCGCTTCGGGCGCAAGCGCGCACTCGCGTTCGGCCTCGCCGTCTTCGGCCTCGGCTCCGGTCTTTCCGCCGTCGTCACCTCCCCCGAGGCACTGATCGCCACGCGCGCCCTCATGGGCGTCGGCGGCGCGTTCATCATGCCGTCCACGCTGTCGATCATCACCGCGGTCTTCCCCCCGGACGAGCGGCCGAAGGCGATCGGCGCGTGGGCGGCGGTCTCGGGCCTCGGCATCGCGATCGGGCCCGTCGCCGGCGGCTGGCTGATCGAGCACGCCAACTGGCACTGGATCTTCCTCGTCAACCTGCCGTTCGTGGCCGCCGCGCTCGTCGCGGGGCGCTGGCTCGTGCCCGAGTCGAAGGATCCGTCGGCGCCGCGGCTCGACGTCGGCGGCTTCGCGCTCTCGATCGCCGGCCTGACCACGCTCGTGTGGGCGATCATCGAGGCGCCCGCCCGTGGCTGGACCGACGGGCTGATCCTCGCCGCCTTCGGCGTCGCCGCCGTCCTCCTCGCCGCGTTCGGCGCGTGGGAGCTGCGGGTGCGCGAGCCGATGCTGAACATCCGCCTGTTCCGCAACCCGCGCTTCTCCGGCGCCAGCGGCGCGATCACGCTGGTGTTCTTCGCGATGTTCGGCTCGATCTTCTTCCTGACCCAGTACCTCCAGGGCGTGCTCGGCTACAGCCCGCTCGAGGCGGGCATCCGCGTCACGCCCGTCGCCGCCGGGCTCATCATCGGCGGCCCGCTGTCGGCCAAGCTCGCCGAGCGGTTCGGGACGAAGGTCGTGGTCGCCGCCGGGCTCGCGCTCGTCGCGGCCGGCCTGATGATCGTGACCCAGTTCGAGGTCGACTCCAGCTACGGCATCGTCGCCGCCCACCTGCTCGTGCTCGGCTTCGGCATGGGCATGGCGATGGCGCCCGCCACCGACTCGGTGATGGGTGCGCTGCCGGAGGACAAGCTGAGCGTCGGCTCCGCCGTCAACGACACCACCCGCACCACCGGCGGCGCGCTCGGCGTCGCGGTGCTCGGGTCGCTCCTCGCCAGCGGGTACCGTGGCGACATGGACCAAGCCGTGAGCGGGCTCCCGCCCCGCGTGGCCGAGGCGGCGAGCGACAACCTCGGCGGCGGGCTCGCGGCCGCGCAGCGGCTGCACGACGCCGGCCTCGCCGAGGCCGCCCAGAACGCGTTCATGAGCGGCATGCACGTTGCCGCGATCGCCGCCGCCGGCGTGGCGCTGCTCGGCTCGCTCGTCGCGCTGCTGGTCATCCCCGCGCACGAGCGCACGCACGCGCACGCCCACTCCGACGCGGAGGCCGTCCCCGCGTGACCGAGACCGCAGAGTCGCCCCGGCGCGCGCCGGGGCGACCGCGCTCCGAGGCGTCGCACCAGGCGATCATCCAGGCGACGCTCGAGCTCCTGATGGAGGGCGGCTACGGGCCGCTGACGATGGAGGCCGTCCGCACGCGGGCGGGGGTGGGGAAGGCGACGATCTATCGCCGCTGGGCGTCGAAGGAGGAGCTCGTGCGCGACGCGATCGTCTTCCTCCACGAGGAGTTCGACGTGCCCGACACCGGGTCGCTGCGCGGGGACTACCACGCGATCGCGGAGATGGTGCGCGCGAGCGCGAAGCGGGCCGGCGCGGCGGCACTCGCGCCGCGACTGCTCGCCGACGCGTTCCACGACGCGGAGCTCCACCGGATCTTCTACGACAACCTCGTGCTGCCCCGGCGCAAGGCGCTCGGCGCGCTGCTGCAGCGCGCGGTCGAGCGGGGCGAGATCCGCGCCGACGTCGACCTCGAGCTGATGATCGACCTGTTCGCCGGGCCCGCCGTCTACCGCCTGATGCTCACGCGCGGCGACGTCACGAAGATGTTCGACGTCGACGCGCAGCTCGACACGCTGCTCAACGGCCTGCGACCTCCCGCATCCGGGCGAAGCTGACGCCCAGGCCGCGCGCGTGCTCGACGAAGCGCTCGAGCATCGCCACGCGGTGGCCGCGGCCGATCACCTGCGGGTGCATGCAGACGACGAGCACGCCGCCGTCGACGTGCTCGTGCATGTAGTCGAGCTCGCCCTGCCAGATCTCGAGCACCTTGCTGGGAGCCGAGAGGCCGACCCGCGAGGGCTCGAAGTTGAACTGGAAGTGCGGCCAGTCGTCGAGCTCGAAGCACATCGGGATCTCGATCAGGTCGGCTTCGCGGCCCTTGACGAGCGGCTGCTGCTGGGTGACGCGATCGCCGATCCTCGGGCGGTAGGGGTGGTAGTCGTCGGCCATCAGGCTCGAGTCGTAGAGGAAGCCGTGCTCCTCGAGGATCTTGAGCGTCGACGCGCTGAGGTCGCCCGAGGGCGAGCGGTAGCCGACCGGGGTGATGCCGAGCTGCTCGAAGGCGGCGAGCGCCCGCGCGAAGTCGGCGCGCTCGGCGTCCGCGGTCTGGCCGCTGGGGTCGACGTGCGCGTAGGAGTGGTGCGCGAGCTCGTGCCCGGCGTCGATGATCTGTCGCGACGCCTCGGGGAACGACTCGAGCGTGTGGCCGGGGACGAAGAACGTCGCAGGCAGCCCCTCGCGCTCGAGCATCTGCAACAGTCGCGGCACGCCGACGCGCGCGCCGTACTCGCCGCGCTGCAGCATGGCGGGGGTCACGTGCTCGTAGCCGAACCAGACGGACATCGCGTCGAAGTCGAAGGTCAAGCAGACCGTGGAGCGCGGCATGGCCGCTGACCGTACCGTCGTGCTCGTCACCTCGCGCGGCCGGCGGATCGCCGTCGCCGGCGCGAGCATCGCCGCGGACGACACGCCGGGCGAGGTCGTCGACCTCGGCGGCGCCGAGGTGATCCCCGGGCTCGTCGACGCGCACGTGCACTTCCCGAGCTGGGCGCTGGGGCTGCGCGAGCTGAACCTGTTCGGCACGCGGACGGTGAGCGAAGCCCTGGAGCGGGTCGAGGCGGCGGAGAAGACGGACGGCTGGCTGCGCGGGCGCGGGTGGCGCGAGGAGGAGTGGCCGGAGGACGAGCGCCCCACGCTGGCGGCGCTCGACGCGGTGACGGGCGAGGTGCCGACGGCGTTGCGCGCCCACGACGGGCACACGCTGTGGGTGAACAGCGCCGCGCTGGCCGCGGCCGACGCCGAGGCGCCGTTGGAGGCGGCCGCCGCGGGCGCCGCCGCAGGACCCTCCGGCCCCGAACCGGGGATCCTCCGGGAGGACGCGGCGTGGCAGTTCTTTGACACGTTCGCCGCGGCGTCGCCACAAGAAACGCTTGACGCGGTACGAGCGGGGCTCCCCGTCGCGCACTCCGCCGGCGTCACCGGCGTCCACGACAAGGACGGCGCGCGCGGGGCACCGGAGGCCTTCGCGATGCTGCGCGACGCCGGGGAGCTGACGCTGCGGGTGTGGCAGTCGGTGCCGAACGCCGACGCCGACCGCGGCAGCTACGTGAAGGTGTTCATGGACGGCACGCTCGGCTCGCGCACCGCGCTCCTGCTGGGCGGCGGCGGGATGCGGCTGATGGAGCCGGGCGAGCTCACGGCAGTGATCGAGGAGGCCGCCGCGGCGGGGATGCCGGTGGCGGTGCACGCGATCGGGGACCTCGCCAACCGCGAGGCGCTCGACGGCTTCGAGGCCACCGAGGCGACCTGGGGCCCGCTCGGCCTGCGCCATCGCGTCGAGCACGCGCAGTGCATCCACGCGGACGACATCGCGCGTTACGCCCGCCTCGGGATCACCGCCTCGGTCCAGTACAGCCACGCCACCAGCGACCGCGAGCTCGCGAAGCGGCTGTGGGCCGACCGGCTCGACCGTGCCTACCCCTACCGGCAGCTGCTCGACGCCGGCGTCCGCCTGGCCGGCGGCTCCGACGCGCCGGTCGAGGAGCTCGACCCGCTGGCCGGCCTACGCTCCGCCGCCGAGTGCGGCCTCACCCGCGACGAGGCGCTGGCCAGCTTCACCGCCGCGCCGGCCTGGCTCGAGGGCGCCGAGGACCGCCGCGGGCTCCTCGAGCCCGGCTACGACGCCGACCTCGTGATCCTCGACGGCGACCGCGTGCGGGCGACGATGGTCGCCGGCGAGTGGGTCCACGGTCAGCCGCGGGCGTCGTAGGCCGCGCGCAGCCAGCCCTCGAGCTCGGCGTCGACGTCCTCGACCGCCGCCAGCCCGACCTTGTGCGTGATGCTCGACGAGCCGAACGAGCCCGCGTCGGCGAGGCGGTCCGTCGCCGGCGTGTCGGGGAGCCGCAGCCCGACGTCGACCCGCGTCTGCGTGCTCGGCTGCACGAGCGCGAACTGCTTCGGCCGCCCGAACGACACGTACGTCCCGCGCGGGCCGACCTCGACATCGCCGAGCCCGGCGATCGCCGCTGCGACGCGCTCGTAGATCGGCCGCAGCGCCGCCTTGCCACCCGCGTACTGGCGGTCGATCAGCTCCCCGCCGCCCGCCCGGATGGCGGCGCCGTTCTTCTCCCACCACAGCACCGCGCCGGCGTGATTGGAGTGCAGGCCCTGCTCCATCAGCCACGCCTTGCGATCTGCGTGCGAGCCGTGCGGGAGCCGTTTGATGAAGGCGTCGGCGCTGCTCCCGTACAGGCGCTCGATGTCCTTGATCATCTCCTCGGGCTTCATGCCTCGAAGGCGGCGGCCATCCCCTCCGCGCTCGCGCCCACGCGCTCGCGCAGCGCGCGCACGTCGGCGGCGAGCTCCTTCTGCTGCGCCGACTCGGTCGACGCCGACACCGACACGAGCTGCGAGCGCACGGTGTCGAGCTCGACGAGGATCCGCTCCATCTCGCCGAAGAAGCGGTCGAGCTGCTTCTCCATCCGCTGCAGCGTCGTCAGCTGCGTCGCCAGCGCCTCCTCGAGCTCCGGCTCGCTGCCGCCGGCCCGCACCTCGCCGAGCCGCGCCTCGACCCGCGCCGGCGGCGTGTCCGACAACGCCTCATAGAGAAGCTGCGCCCGCGCCGCGGTCGAGTCCATGGCCGCGACGAAGCGGTCGATCTCCGTGGCGACCTCGTCGAACGGCAGGTCCGCGCGCTCGATCGCGTCGCCGATCCGCAGCTCGCGCTTGCGCGCCTCGTGCAGCAGCCGCGCGATCGGCGGCGCGAAGTCCTCCGGCTTGACCTTCGCCCGCCCCGCCTCGACCTGCTTGCGATGCGAGGCCTTCTCGCGCGCGAGCACCTTGTTCGCCGCGTCCTCGTCGAAGTACGTCCGCGCCGCGCCCGCCAGGTACAGCACCGCCCCGATCGGCAGCGCGAAGGCGAAGATCCCCAGCAGGATCCCGGCGATCAGCACCACCGCGAGCAGCACGACGTTGAACGGGTCGAGCAGCGCGTTCGCGATCAGCGCCCGGTTGAAGCGCGCACGGTCGTAGGGGGCGGGAGGTGGCACTAGAAGAAGCTGCTGATGGAGCGGTAGACGGACTCGATGTTCTCCGTCTTGCCCTCGTAATCCAAGCCCCCCGACGCCGCGGCGATGCGCTTGAGCTGCCCGCGGGCGCCCGACGCCCCCGACGAGTAGGCGATCGTGAACACGCGCACGCGGTTGGCGGTGTCGCCCTGAGCCTCCAGGTGCGCCACCACCTCGTCGGCGTTCGCCTGCGAGTCGGTGTCCTCGCCGTCGGTGAGCAGGACGACCGCGTTGATGCGGTCCGTCGCCTTCTGGGCGCGCACGGCGTCGAACGCCTCGATCGTCGCGTCGTAGAACGCGGTGCCGCCCTCGGCGATCAGGTCGCGCACCCGCTGGCGCAGCTCTCGCCCGGTCTCGCTGATCGGCGCCGGCGCGATCAAGCGGCTGGACCTTCTCGGAGAACGTCGTCAGCCCGACCGAGTCCTGCGGCTCGACGTTCTTGAAGAAGACGTCGAGGCCGGCCTTCGCGCGCTCGAGCCGCTGCTCCTCGTTCATCGAGCCCGACGTGTCGAGCACGAGCAGGATGTTGGCCGGCTTGCGGTCGCGCCGCCACGCCTTCTTGATCCCCGCCAGCACCCGCGGCTCGGGGAGCTGGAGCGTGCGCTCGGGCTGCTTCGGATCGGCGCCGTTCTCGAGCGTGATCGGCGCCACCGGCGCCGTCTCGCGGTCCGACGGCCGGAAGCCCGACTTGGCCGCCACCTCGGGCGTGATCTCCGAGGCGAGGTACTCCTGGAACTTCTGCGCGCCCTCCTTCTGCTCCGCCGACACCCAGTCCGCGTCGAGCACGAAGAACGGCGAGTCGGAGTCGAACGTCCCCTCCTCGGGATAGATCGCGACCAGCTTGTCGCGGTCACCGCGCGTGCGGTTGAAGTCGAGCAGCGTGACCTCCTCCATCGCCACCGCGCTCGCGTAGCCCGGCCCTTCCTTCTTCAGCTGCTCGGCGATGAAGAGCGTCGTGTCGCCGTAGTGGACGATCGAGCGCTCGATGTCACGCACGCGCTTGCGGGCGGCCGTGATTGGCGATGTCCTGCTCGGTCAGCCCCTCCTTCTTGCCGAGCGCCGCGTAGTACTCCGCCACCACGAACGACAGCCCGGACGTGGAGAAGTCCGGGGCGGTGTGCACGAGCTTGAAGTCGCCGAACTCGGGCCGCCCGAACTCGGCCCAGCCCTTGCCGGAGGTCGACAGCCGCAGCACGTCGGCGAAGCCGAGCTTCTTCTTCGGGTAGCCGAGCGCCCGCGCCATCGGCTCCCAGACGGCGATCACCAGCGGCGTCCGCACGATCGAGGGCGCCTCGTCGGCGGTGTACTCGCGGTCGGCCTCGAAGTTGAGCAGCCGCCCCCACAGCGACGAGGCGGGCGACCACGCGACCGGCTTGAACTGGCCGCGCGCGATCCGCGTCTCGGCGTCGCCCGACGACGCGTTGATGCCCTCCACGAACACGGGCCGCCCGCCGACCTCCTCGCGCTCCTCGTTGAACGCCTTGATCAGCGGCAGCAGCAGCTTCTCCTTCTCCGGCGAGTAGGCGAAGCTGACCTTGACCGCGTTCGCCGGCGCCGACGCGGCCGGTTTCGACTCCGGCTCGTCGTCCGTCGCGCCCCGCCCGCTCGCGAACCACGCGACCGCGCCGACGGCAAGTGCCGCCACCACAGCGAGCAGGAGCTGGCCGCGCTTCACATACGGAACGTAACCGACTCTTAGGTGATCTCCACCCGGCCGCCGTTTCCGACTCCCAAGCGGCGACGCCCCTGCAGCAGCTCGAGCAGCTCGGCGCCCACCAGCTCGCGCCGCCAGCCCTTGAGCGTGCGCACGTCAGGCTCCGGGTCCCCACGCCGTGTGGTGACCACGATCGGCGTCAGATCGGCCCGCGCGGCGATCAGCTCGTAGGCCAGCCCCGCCTCCTGCGCGCGGGCGCGCACCAGCGACTCCGCCAGCGCCGTCGCCGGTCCGTCCACTGACTCCGTCTGCAAGCGCTCGGACTCCTCGAGCCGCAGCGGCGGGGCGTTGCGACCGCGCTCGAGCGCGTCGAGCAGGTCGGCGCTGCGGCGGCGGACGATGTCGGGGTTGAGGCCGCGGATCTGGCCCAGCTCGCGGCGGCCCGCCGGCTGCCGCTTGGCGAGCTCGACCAGCGTCGGGTCGCGCACGATCGAGCCGACCGGGCGGTCCTCGCGCATCGCCGTGCGCTCGCGCCAGGCGGCGAGCTCCTTCGCCACCGCGCGCTCCCGCGCGTCCATCCCCCCGGCGCGCGGCAGCCGCCGCCACACCTCGTCGGGGTCGCGCTCGTCGCTGGCGTCGGCGATCACGCGGCACTCCTCGCGCGCCCACTCGAGCCGCCCGCTCGAGCGCAGCCGCTTCTGGATCTCGTCGGCCAGCGGCAGCAGGTGCTCGACGTCCTCCTTCGCGTAGGAGAGCTGCTCCTGTGTGAGCGGCCGCGCGTCCCAGCGCGTGAAGCTCGCGGTCTTGGCGACGCGGATCCGCAGCACGTCGTGCAGCAGCCCGGTGTAGCCGGCCTGGGCGGCGAAGCCCGCGAACCCCGCCGCGACCTGGGTGTCGAACACGTTGGTCACGTCGGTGCGCCACTCGCGGCGCAGGATCGCGACGTCCTGGCGCCCGGCGTGGAGCACGATCTGGACCCCGTTGTCGGCGAGCACCGCAGCCAGCGGCGCGGGGTCGAAGCCCTCGAGCGGGTCGAGCACCGCGATCTCGCCGCCGACGCAGATCTGCACGAGGCACAGCAGCGGCCGGTAGCGGCCCTCGGGCATGAACTCGGTGTCGATCCCGAGGCGCCCCTCCCGCTGCGCGCGCTCGGCCAGCCGCTCGATGTCGTTCATGCGCCGGGCGAGGGGAACTGGGAGCGCATGACGGCGTCCCAGCCGCGGTCGGGGAGCAGCCTGCGCTGCGTGATCAGGAGCTTCGCGGACGGCGTGACCGTGTAGCGGGCGCGTGGCCGCTTGGCGGCGAGCGCGCGGTCGATCACCTTGGCCACCGCCTCGGGCGGGCCGCCGAGCCGGCCGACCGGGCTGCCGGACTCGTAGACGCTCTCGGTCGCGCGCGCGACGTGGGCGTTGAACTGCGCGTAGTCGCCGTCCTCCGCCTCCGACACGCCGCCGGACGCGGTCTCGCCGAACGCGGTCTTGATCAGGCCGGGCTCGATGACGATGACGTCGACCCCGAAGCCCTTGACCTCGAACCGCAGGGCGTCGGAGATCGCCTCCACCGCGTACTTCGTCGCGTGGTAGAAGCCGCCGCCCGGGAACACGAGCTTGCCGCCCATCGAGGAGAGGTTGACGATCTTCCCCGCCCGCGCGCGGCGCATGCCCGGGAGCACGAGCTGGGTGAGGCGGACGAGGCCGAACACGTTGGTCTCGAACTGCGCGCGCACCTTCTCCATCGGCACCGTCTCGATCGCGCCGGACTGGCTGTAGCCGGCGTTGTTGACGAGCGCGCCGACCGAGCCGTGCTCGCCCTCCACCGCGGCGACCGCCGCCTGCATCGAGGCCTCGTCCGTGACGTCCAGGGCGAGCGTGCGGCACCCGCGCGCCTCCAGCTCGGCCAGCGTCTCCGGCCGGCGCGCGGTCGCGTAGACGGTCCAGCCCGCGGCGGCGAGCCGCTCCGCGGTCGCGTGGCCGATCCCGCTGGAGCAGCCCGTGATCAGGGCGGTGGTCGGTTGGGTCATGGCCTGAAACTATTGGACGATGGCCGCCCAGCAGCACCTCGACCGCCTGTCGGCGGTCGACGCGGGCTTTCTCGCCCAGGAGAAGCCGAACACGCACATGCACATCGGCGGGCTCGCGATCTTCGAGGGCGAGCCGCCCGGGCTGGACGAGTTCCTCGCGCACATCGAGTCGCGCCTGCACCTCGTGCCGCGCTACCGGCAGAAGCTGGCGGTGCCGCCGCTCGAGACCGGGCGGCCGCTGTGGGTCGACGACCCGAACTTCAACCTCGCCTACCACGTGCGCCACACGGCACTGCCGGCGCCCGGCGGGGAGGAGGCGCTGCTGGCGATGGCCGCGCGCGCGTTCTCGCAGCGGCTCGACCGCAGCAAGCCGCTGTGGGAGCTGTGGCTCGTCGAGGGGCTGCAGGACGATGGCTTCGCGCTGCTCTCGAAGACGCACCACGCGCTGGTCGACGGCGTGTCGGGCGTCGACCTCGCGAGCGTGCTGTTCGACCTCTCGCCGGAGGGCTCCGCCGGCGACGGTCGCGAGCCGTGGGTGCCGCAGCCCGAGCCGACGGGCGCCGAGCTCGCCGCGCGCGGGATCACCGGCGCGGTGCGGGCGGTGGGCGGGGTCGCCACCGGCGCGCTCGGGGCCGTCTCGAAGCCGGGCGAGGCGTTCGAGAAGGCGCGCGACGTCGCCACCGGCATCAGCGAGGTGGCGTGGACCGCCCTCAACGCACCGCCGGACACGCCGTTCAACGTCGCGCCGGGCCCGCACCGCCGGATCGCGGTCGTGCGCGCCGGGCTCGACGAGTTCAAGCTCGTCAAGGACGCGTTCGGCACGACGGTCAACGACGTCGTGCTCGCCGTCGTCACCGGCGCGCTCGCCTACTTCCTGCAGTCGCGCGGCCGCCGCACCGACGGCCTCGAGCTGAAGGCCGCCGTCCCGGTCTCCGTGCGCTCGGAGGCCCAGCGCGGCGCGCTCGGCAACCAGCTGACGCAGATGATGGCGCCGCTGCCGGTGTTCCTCGACGACCCGATCGCGCGCCTGACCTACGTCAAGCAGGCGATGGACGGGCTCAAGGAGTCGCGCCAGGCGCTCGCCGCGTCGGCGATCGCCTCGCTGCAGGGCTTCGCCCCGCCCACCATCCACGCGCAGGCGTCGCGGATGAACTTCTCCGGGCGCTTCTTCAACCTGCTCGTCACCAACGTCCCCGGGCCGCAGCTCCCGCTCTACGTGCTCGGCCGCAAGCTCCAGGAGATCTTCCCGATCCCGTTCCTGGCCGGGGAGCGCGCGCTGGCGATCGCGATCATCTCCTACGACGGCAAGGTCGGCTTCGGCCTGCTCGCCGACTACGACGCGCTGCCCGACCTCGACATCGTCGCCGAGGGCATCGAGGCCTCGCTCGCCCAGCTCGTGGCGCTGGCGCAGAGCGGCTGAGCGGTCGAACCCCCCGACCGGGGTATTGCGGTGCTCGCGCCCGTTTCGCTCCCCCCGGCCGCGCGGGAAGCGAGTCATATGACCGAGACCCATCAGATCTCCGGAGCACCCCGCGGCGAGCCGCTCGCCGCCGACCGCGTCGGCGCGTGCGTGCGCGTGCCGCTCACCGGGGCGCCGAGCCCGCGCTGGTCGCGCGCGCTCTCCGCTCAGCTCGCGAACGAGCTCAGCGGCCACGCCGCGGTCGGGCACCTGCGCCTCGACGAGGTCGTGCAGGGCAGCGACCTCGTGCTCGACGGCGTCGAGGAGCGCGAGGCTCCCGAGCTCGGCGAGTCCCTCCGGCGCGCGGTCGCCGCGGTCAACGCGTCGCTCGTCGAGGTCGAGCCGCCGAGTACGACGAACATGCCACAGGCGGCCGCTGAGGCGATCGCCACGCAGGTGCAGCCGGCTCCGAGCTGAGGTCGGGCCCCCGCTGGCGGGGCGAGGAGGGTGGTGCCACGCTTGATCGACGATGGCCGCCAGGCAGCGCCTCCGCCGCGCCCGCCGCAAGGCTGGCTCGCCGCGCCGGTGGGCGCTTTGCGTGGCGATGCTCGCGGCAGCGCCGTTCGTCGGCGGGGCGCTCGGCACGCTGCTGGTGATCGCCGCCGCGTTCGTGGTGCTCGACGTCGTGCTGCCGGTGCCGCGGCGGCCCGAGGCCGATGCCGAGGAGCGCTTCGCGCGTCTGGCGCGCCGGCCGCACCGCCGCGGGCCGGACCTCGAGCTGGTCGATGACGGCGCGGCGCCGCTCGCGTCGGCCCGCCGGCGCGAGCTCGGCGTGCAGCTGATCCCGATCGACTCGATCACCGGCACGACCGAGGCGTCGAAGGCGCGGCTGTTCGACCGCAGCTTCCGCCCCGACCGCTCGTGTGCTCCGCGCTGGAAGTCCCTGTGGATGGCCGAGGCGCGCGGGCTCGAGCTGCCGCCCGTCTCCGTCTACCGGATCGGCGAGCGGCACGTCCTGCGCGACGGCCACCACCGCGTCTCGGTCGCGCGCGACCATGGCCGCACCGAACTCGAGGCCGAGGTGACCGAGCTGGGCTAGCGGATCAGGACCGGCGTGCCGAGCGGCACCCGGTCGTAGAGGTCGATCACGTCCGCGACGCGCATGCGGATGCAGCCGTGCGAGGCGCGGCTGCCGATCGAGTACTCCTGCGAGGTGCCGTGGATGCCGACCCCGCCGGTGATGCCCATCCAGCGGGCGCGCAGCGGGTTGGAGGCGACGCCGCCGGGGGTGGTGGTGCCCGCGAGCTCGCCGGCCCACGGCGAGTTGGGCGCCGTCCAGGCCGGGTTGACCTGCTTGTTCTGGATCGAGTACTGGCCGGTCGGCGTCGGGTAGCCGGACTGGCCGACCGCGACGCCGTAGCGCTTCGAGATCTTGAGCCGCTTGAAGAGCCGGAGCGTGAAGTTGTTGCGGTCGATGGTGATGACCGTCGGGTACGCGCGCGCCAGCTTGTCGGCGGTGACCTTCGCCTTCAGCACCTTGCGTGCGGGGCGGACGATGCGCGAGGAGGCGGGATCCGGGTTGACGAGCGTCTGCTCGACCATCGTGCGCACGGTGGCGGAGCTGAGGCTGCGGCCGGTGCGCGAGCGCTTGCGGTAGATGTGGCGCAGCGTGATGCGGATGGTGGCGTTGCGCGGCGCGAGGTAGACCTTGCCGGCGACGCGCTTGGAGAGCGCGTCGACCACCTTCGCGTCCCAGGTGATGGCGAGCGGCACGTTGACGCCGGGCTGGCGCAGCGCGCGGCGCGCGGTCAGCGGCGCGTCGAACGCGAGCTTGGCCTTCTTCATCGTGAGGCGGAAGCGGCGCCCGGCGACCTGGACCGAGATCGGCCGGCCCAGCGACGCGTTGTAGCTCGTCTGCAGCTTCGCGATCGCCTCGGCCTCGGTGAGACCGCCGACGTCGAGGTTGCCCGCCTTCGTGCCGGCAGCGATCCGCGGCGGCTCCTGCGCCGCGGCGGGGGCGGCGAAGGCGAGCAGCAGGACGAGGGCCGAGAGCAGGACGGGCGCGCGCATCGGCCCGTCAGGGTAGCCGCTCAGGCCGCTGTCTCCCGCGGTTTGGCGCGCTTTGCACGGCGCTTTGCAGGTCGATCGAGGAAGTCGTCGAGCAGCGCCCACGTCGTCCCGGCCGCCGCGCGGCCCGTCAGGACGCCGAGGTGGCCGCCCGGCGCGGTGGCCAGCTCGACGTCGGCGCGCGGGAGCAGCGCCTCGACGTGGTGGCAGGCCGGGACCGGCGCGATGCCGTCGCCGCGACCTGCGACGGCCAGCACCGGCACCTTGACCACCGCGACGTCGAGCGTGCGGTCCTCGAGCGCCAGCCTGCCGTCGGCGAGGTCGTTGGTGCGGAAGAAGCGGTGATAGAGCTGGCCGAACGTGCGCCCGGGGTAGGCGTGCATGCGGTCCATGAACGCGTCGACCGCCTCGATCTGGGCCAGCAGCTCGCGGTCGTGGAGGTTCGAGAGCACGGTCCACGGCTTCATCACGTACTTGTCGATGCCGGCGAGCTGGTAGCCGCGCTTGACCAGCGGCGCCGGCGCGCCGCCGAGCAGGCGGTAGAGCTGCGTGATGCCCCAGCCCTGGGTGACCGCCGCGATCGGCCGCAGCGGCGCCACCAGCGGGACCTTGGAGAAGTCGAACGGGCTCGCGACCATCGCCACGCGGCTGACCGGGAGCTTCGGGTCCGCGGCGAGCGCGAGCAGCGCGAGGATGCCGCCCAGGCACCAGCCGACCACCTGCACCGGCGCGCCGGCGTCGGCGCTCGCGGCCCGGATCGCCGTCGGCACGACGTCCTCGATCCAGTGCTCGAGGCCGAGGTTGCGGTCGGCGTACTCGATCTCCCCGTAGTCGACGAGATAGGTCGGGCGGCCGCCCCGCAGCAGGTGCTCGGCCACCGAGCAGCCGCGGCGCAGGTCGAAGCAGATGGCGGGCGCGGCCAGCGGCGGGACGAGCAGCACCGGCTGCGCCCCGCGCTCGGGAGCGCCCTCGACCGGGTGGTAGCGGCGCAGCGTGCGCTGCGGGCCCTCGTCGATCACCGTGCTCGGCATCCGCTGCAGGTCGGCGAGCCCGCCGCCCAGCGTGCCGTCGTACAGGTTGGCCGCGGCCTCGGCGAGCGCCGTCGGCGTGAGCGGGATCACGCGGCGACAGGCTCGGCGGCTGCCGGCTCCGTGCCGTGCGCGTAGAAGTCGCCGGGCCGCGTGAGCACGGCGGCCGCGACGGCGCCGACCAAGGCGACCACCGCCGCGTAGAGCAGGATGACGTTGAGGCCGTCGACGAACGCCTGCTCGGCGATGCGGTTCAGCTCGGGGTTCCCGAGCTGCCGGTAGGCGCCGAAGCTGACGAAGTCCGCGATCGAGCCACCCACCCCGCGCGGGATCTGGCCCTCGGCGGCGGCCCGGAAGCTCGACTCCACGTGGTGCTGGAAGACCGCGCCGAGGGCCGCGATGCCGGTCGCGATGCCGACCTGCCGGAACGTCGAGTTGATGCCCGACGCCATGCCCGCGCGCTGCGGCTCGACCACACCGACGGCCGCGGTGGCGAGCGCCGGGTTGACGAGCCCGATGCCGCCGCCGGCGACCATGAAGCCGGCGAGCAGGGCGGTCCAGTCGTCGCCCGGCTCGAGCCCGCGCATCAGCAGCAGCCCGACGCCCACGCAGGTCAGCCCGGCGCCCATGAACCAGCGGATCCCGACCCGCTCGGCGAGCTTGCCGGAGATCGGCGCGATCGAGGAACGAGAGCAGCGTCACCGGCAGGAAGCGCAGGCCGGACTCGAGCGGCGTGTAGCCGAGGATGTTCTGGATGTAGAGCGTCAGGTAGAGGAACATCGAGAACATCGAGGCCGACAGCGCGAAGGCGGCGATCGAGGCGCCGTTGAAGGCCGGCTTGCGAGAACAGCGACAGGTCGAGCATCGGGTGGTCGCTGCGGCGCTCGACGAGCACGAACGCGACGACGAGCAGCACCGCGGCCGCGAGGCAGCCGACGATCAGCGGGCTCTCCCAGCCCTCCGGGTTGCCGCGGATCAGCGCGAAGATCAGCGCGAACAGAGCGCCGGAGAACGTGACCAGGCCCGGCCAGTCGATCCGCCCGCCGGTCGCGGCGTGCGACTCCTCCACCGCGCGAGCGCGAGCGCGATCGTCGCGATGCCGATCGGCACGTTGACGAGGAAGATCGCCTCCCAGCCGATCCAGTCGGTCAGCACGCCGCCGACCAGCGGCCCGACCGCCACGGAGGCGCCGGTGACCGCGCCCCAGACGCCGAACGCGGTGCCGCGGTCGCCGCCCTGGTAGGCCGAGGCGAGCAGCGCCAGCGCGGTCGAGAACATGAACGCGCCGCCGACGCCCTGCAGCGCGCGCGCCAGGTTGAGCACGGTCGGCGTGCCGGCCAGCGCGCACAGCAGCGAGGCGACGGTGAAGATCGCCACGCCGATGACGAAGATCAGGCGGCGGCCGAACAGGTCGGACATCGAGCCGCCGGTCAGCAGCAGCGCGGCCAGCGTGAGCGCGTAGGCGTCGATCACCCACTGCAGGTCGGCGAAGTCGGCGCGCAGGTCGCGCTCGATGGCCGGCAGCGCGACGTTCACGATCGTGATGTCGAGCAGCAGCATGAACGTGGCGATGCAGACCACGATGAGCGTCCACCACTTGCGATCCATGACTCTCACGGTACGACGCGGCCCGCTGGGTAGATTGCTTGGAGATGACACCACCGGTCGGTGAGCCGCTCGAGCGGGAGGAGACGCGGCAGCGCGAGCTGCCGCCGTCGCTGTGGGAGCGCCTGCGCGCGGACCCCGTGCGCGCGCCCGAGTACATCGCGCTCGCCGCGTCGGAGCGCCACGCGCCGGCCGCGGCGGCGTGGGTCGAGGAGCGCAAGCAGCGCTACGCGCACTCGGCGCCCGAGCTCGCGCAGATGGCGAAGCGCAAGCACGCGGCGCTGTCGCGCTTCGGCGGCGCCGCCACCGGCGTCGGCGGCATCGTCACCGCGATCCCCGACCTCGCGGCGGCGGCGTGGATCCAGTCGCGGCTGGTGTTCTTCATCGCCGCCGCCTACGGCTACGACCCCCACGACCCGATGCGCCCGGCCGAGCTGCTCGTCATCCGCGGGCTGTATCCGGACCCGCAGGCGGCCCGCCGCGCGCTCGACGGCGTCGGCACGCTCGTGGTCGCCGCCTACGCCGGCTCGTCGCTGCGAGCGCGACGAGGCGCTCGCGCCAAGCTCGGCGCGCTTCGTCGGCCGCCGCCTCACCCGCCGCATCGCCGGCCGCCTGATCCCGTTCGCGGCGATCGCCTTCAACGCCATCGGCAACGAGCGCGAGACGCGCGCGCTGGCCGACAAGGCGATCAAGTTCTACGGGGGTTGATGTCGGGCGTCCGCGGCAGCGCCGCCGAACGTCAACGGCGGGCTGGGTAGGGCCGGGGTTCGGCCGGGAGCGGCACGAATGTCAGCTCGATGGCGGCTATATCGCCATCGAGACGACACTCGTGGGCGCCGCGGCGGTTCGAACCCGACCCCTACCCAGCCGCAGTTGACGTTCAGACCGGCACCTCGGCCCCGTTGACCGCGGCCGACTCCGGCGACACGAGCCACAGCACGACCTCGGCGATCCGCTCCGGCGGCACCAACTTCCCCCACGACGACTCGGGCATCGACTCGCGGTTGGCCGGCGTGTCGATCAGCGAGGGCACGAGGACGTTGCAGCGCGTGCCCTCCTTGGCGATCGCCTTGGCGAGCGCGGTGACGCCCGCCTTCGAGGCCGCGTAGCCGGCCGAGCCCGCGAACGGCGCGCTCGCGGTCGCCGACGAGGTGCAGACGATGGCGCCGTCGTCGGCGAGCAGCGGGATCGCCGCGTGGCAGACGACGTAGGTCGTGCGCAGGTTCAGGCGCAGGCTCGCCTCGAACGGCTCGACCGGCGTCTCGGCCACCTGCTCGCCGGCCGCGAAGCCGCCGGCGAGGTTGACGAGCGCGTGCAGCGGGGCGGCCGCCTCGACCGCGCGACGCACCGCTTCCGGGTCGTTCAGGTCGACCTCGGCGCGGCGCGGAGCGGTCACGTTCCAGCCCGCTGTCAGGAAGCGCTCGACCACCGCGACTCCCAGTCCACCGCCGCTTCCGGTGATGAATGCGTTCCGCGTCATCCGCCGATCGCCGGTCTAGCGTTTCTCACCGATGCTCGTCAACCAGCTCACAGACGGACAGGATGTCGATCTCGTCCTGCTCGTGCGTGACCGCGCGGTCCGCACCACGCGGGAGGGTGACGAGTACCTCAAGCTGGCGCTCGCCGATCGCACCGGCTCCGTCGCCGCGCTGATCCGGGACGGCGTGCCCGCGCTGCGGGAGGTCTGCGAGCCCGGCGCGCGCCGTGCGCGTGGTCGGCACCTACAGCGTGCACGAGCGCTACGGCCCGCAGCTCGCGGTACGGCGGCTGCGCGCCGCCGAGCCCGCACGAGGTCGACCTCGACGAGCTGTGCGACGGCCCGCCGCGCTCGGCCGCGCAGATGGAGGCCGACCTGCGCGAGATCCTCGGCACGATCCAGAACCGCCACCTGCGCGCGCTGCTCGACGCGATCTTCGGCCCGCACACGCCCACGTGGGAGCTGTTCCGCGCCGCCCCGGCCGCCAAGCGCTACCACCAGGCCTACCGCCACGGCCTGCTCGAGCACAGCCTGTCGGTCGCGCAGTCGGTGTCGGCCATCTCGGCCAACTTCCCCGGGATCGACCGCGAGGTCGCGGTCACCGGAGCGCTGCTGCACGACATCGGCAAGCTCGACGCCTACGCCTCCACCGGCGCGGCGATCGACCTGACCGACGTCGGCAAGCTGCAGGGCGAGATCCCGCTCGGCTACTACCGGATCCGGCGCCTGATCGAGGACCTGCCGGACTTCCCGGAGGAGCTCGCCGGCGCCGTGCTGCACATCATCCTCAGCCACCACGGCCAGCTCGAGCACGGCTCGCCGGTCGTCCCGTGCACGCGCGAGGCCACGCTCGTCCACATGATCGACAACCTCGGCGGGCGGCTCGGCTCGTTCGACCGGCTCGAGAAGGAGCTGCCGCAGGGCAGCCGCTGGTCGGCGTTCGACCGCGCGCTGGGCGGCGGCGCCTTCTTCGCCGACCGTCAAGCGGCGTAGCAAAACTGCGCAAATAGCCGCGAAACGGACGGTTGTCCGACCCGGGTTATGTCCCCGCCCGTCTACAGTCGGAGGCCGTGGCGAAGGACACGGAGAAGCTGATCCGGCAGCTCTCGCTGATCTCGTACCTGATGGCGGAGCGCCGGCCCGTCACGGCAACCGAGATCCGGCGAGACGTCGAGGGGTACTCGGACATGACCGAGGACGCGTTCGCGCGCCGCTTCTACGCGGACCGCGCGGAGCTCGACGCGCTCGGCATCCAGCTGCGCGTCGACAAGCCGGCCGAGGGCTTCTCCGAGCAGGAGAACTACTCGCTCGCGCCCGAGGCCTTCCACCTCCCCGCGATCGCCTTCACCGACGAGGAGCACGCCGCGCTCCAGACCGCGCTGTCGCTGCTCGACGGCGAGTTCGCCTACGCCGAGCCGCTGCGGCTCGCGCTCCAGCAGATCACCTGGGGCCGCCCGAGCCCGTTCGACTCCGCCGCGCAGCGATCGGTCGCGCTCGGCATGTCGGCGTCGGCCGGCGGTGCGGAGCTGTCGGCCCGCCTGGCGAAGATCGACACCGCGATCGCGCGCCGCAAGCGGATCGAGTTCGAGTACTTCACGATGCAGTCGGGCGAGGTCGCCGACCGCCGCGTCGACCCGTACCTGCTGCTGTTCCAGGGGCGCCAGTTCTACCTCGTCGGCTACTCGCACGAGCGCGACGCCGTGCGCGTCTTCCGCCTCACCCGCATCCGCGGCAAGGTCGCCTACGCGACCAAGGCCGAGCACGACTTCCAGCGCCCCGCCGACTTCGACCCGCGCCGGTACGCGAGCCAGATCCCCTGGCAGCTCGGCGACCGGATCGGCACCGCGGAGATCGGGGTGTCCGACCGCATCGCCTGGCACGTCGAGCGCAACTTCGGGCCCTACGGCCAGATCGCCGACGGCGTCTTCCGAACCGACTACGCGATCCCGCGGCTCGTGATCCAGTGGGTGCTCGGCTACGGCGAGCACGCGCGGATCGACGGCCCGCCCGAGCTGGCGGAGGAGGCGCGCGAGCGGCTCGACGCGATCGTCGAGCGCCACCGCGGCGAGCCGTTCACCAGCCTCGACGAGGGCGCGCCGCCGCGCGCGGAGGATCCCGACGCCGCCGAGGCGCCGGCCCGCTCGCGCCAGGAGGCCGCCATCCGCCCGGAGCGCTTCGCGCGCCTCGTCACGCTCGCCTCCGTCCTGATCGCGGCCGGCCGCCAGGGCCGCCGCCCGCCGGTCGCCGAGGTCTGCGACCAGCTGAAGATCTCCGAGCAGGAGCTGCGCGAGGACATCTCGGTGCTCAACGTCGTCAACTTCGGCGGCGGCGCCTACGTGCTCTACGCCGAGGTGCAGGGCAACGAGGTCGAGATCGACACCGAGCCGTACTCCGACACGTTCGACCGCCCCGCGCGCCTGCTCCCGATCGAGGCCAACGCGCTGATCGCGGCGATCGAGTTCCTCGGCGAGCACCTGTCCGAGCACCTGCGCACGGCGCGCCAGAAGATCGAGGCGGCGCTGGGCGAGATCGGCCGCGACGGGCTGCTGGTCGGCAGCACCGGCGCGGACGACTCCTCGATCGCCCGCGCCGTCAGCCGCGCGATCGAGTCGCGCAACCTGATCGAGCTCGAGTACTGGCAGCCGAACGAGGACACGTTCACCACGCGCCGGGTCGAGCCCTACGCGCTGATGAACGGGCGCGAGGGCTGGTACATCGCGTCGTGGGACCCGTCGCGCGACGACACGCGCTCGTTCCGGCTCGACCGCGTCAAGCAGGTGACGGTGCTCGACGAGTCCTACGAGCCGCGCGCGAGCGTCGACGAGATCGCCGTCGTCGAGGGCTGGCCGCGCACCGGCGAGGTCGAGGGCTCGCGGATCGCGCACGTGTGGATCTCGCCCGGGCAGGCCCGCTGGGCGCGCGAGGAGCGCACGGTGCTCGCCGAGCTGCCCGACGGCGCGGTGATCATCGAGTGGGCCTACAAGGGCGAGGACTACCTCGTCAAGGAAGTGCTCAAGGAGGCGGGCGACGCCGCCGTCCTCGAGCCCGCCGACGCGCGCGAGGCCGTCCTGCGGGCCGCCGAGCGCCTGCTCAGCCCAGCCCGGTGAGCCGCCGCGACCAGATCAAGATGAGCGCCGACGAGGCGCAGGCCTTCCTGGCGGAGGAGATGACCGTGACCTGCGCCACCAACGGGCGCGACGGCTTCCCGCACCTGATGCCGCTCTGGTACGTGCTCCGCGACGGGCGGATCTGGGCCTGGACGTACGCGAAGTCGCAGAAGGTCAAGAACCTCGAGCGCGAACCGCGCGCCACGCTGCAGGTGGAGACCGGGCTCGACTACGCGGAGCTGCGCGGCGTGATGCTGCGCTGCGACGTCGAGATCCACCGCGACGTCGACGTCGTCACCGACTTCGCGATGGAGCTCGTCGCGCGCTACCTGGGGGGCGGCGAGGGGGCGCGCGAGTCGTTCGCCAAGCAGGCGCCGAAGCGGGTGGCGCTCGAGTTCGTCGAGCGCGATCGCGTCACCTGGGATCACCGCAAATTGGGCGGGACCTACTAGGGTCTCGCGCCGTGGAGAACCTCAAGGGCCTGATCCTCTCGGGCGGCAAGGGCACGCGCCTGCGCCCGATCACGTACACCTCGGCGAAGCAGCTCGTCCCGGTCGCCAACAAGCCGGTGCTGTTCTACGGCATCGAGGCGATGGCGGCGGCCGGTATCCGCGAGGTCGGGATCATCATCGCGCCCGAGACGGGCAACGAGATCCGCGGCGCGGCGGGCGACGGCTCGCGCTTCGGGGTGGAGATCACCTACATCGTCCAGGACGAGCCGCTCGGCCTCGCCCATGCGGTGCTGACCGCGGAGCCGTTCCTGGGCACCGACCCGTTCGTCATGTACCTGGGCGACAACCTGCTCCAGGGCGGGATCGCCGGGCTCGTCGACGACTTCCGCTCGCATGAGCCCGAGGCGCTGATCCTGCTCACCCAGGTGCCGGACCCGGAGAACTACGGCGTCGCCGAGCTGGGCGAGGACGGCGCGGTCGTGCAGCTCGTCGAGAAGCCGCCGGAGCCCGCCAGCGACCTGGCCCTGGTCGGCGTCTACATGTTCACGCCGCTGATCCACGAGGCCGCGCGCTCGATCGAGCCCTCCGCGCGCGGCGAGCTCGAGATCACCGATGCGATCCAGTGGCTCGTCGACGGCGGCAAGCGGGTCGAGTCGCACGTCGTGCGCGGATGGTGGAAGGACACGGGACGGCTCGACGACATGCTCGAGGCGAACCGGCTGATCCTCGAGACCGTCGAGCGGCGGGTGCAGGGCGAGCTCGAGGATTCCCAGGTCGACGGGCGCGTGGTGGTCGAGCCGGGCGCCCGGCTCGAGCGCGCGACGGTGCGCGGGCCGGCGGTGATCGGCTCCGGCGCGGTGCTGCGCGACGCCTACGTGGGCCCCTACACGGCGGTCGGCGCCGGTTGCGTGATCGAGGACGCGGAGGTCGAGCACTCGATCCTGCTCGAGGCCTCGTCGGTGCGCGGGCTGCGGGGGCGGATGGAGTCGTCGCTGCTCGGCAAGAACGTGGCGATCTCGCGCGACGACCGGCAGCCGCGGGCCTACCGGTTCATGGTCGGCGACAACTCGGAGATCGGGATCCTCTAGCCGGACTTGAGCGCACCGCGCTCAAAGTGGCACATCCGTTGATCGGTCGAGATTCCTCGTCCGCTCGGGGTAGGACGCGTCGGAATGGGAGCTCTCGCCGTCGCGCTCGTAACGCTCACTGCCGCGGCGCCGTTCGTCACGGACGACCCTGAATCGATCGTCACGGCGATCGAGCACGATCGCGGCACCGTCTCCTCCGCGACCTACGTCGCGCGACCGGCCGGTTCCACGACGGCGGTCGGTGGCGCGGCCAGCACGACGACACAGCCGCTCGACGGCTCGACGATCGCCTACCTCTCCAACGGCGACGCCACCGTCGGGTGGAACGGCACCCGTTCCCAGTCCGACACCCTCAGCCACCACCGCGGCACGACCGCCCGCGGCGGCCATGACGTGATCGTGCTCTCGCTGCGGATCCGGGTGCCGGAGGAGGCGAACTGCCTCACCTTCGGCGCGAGCTTCTTCTCCGAGGACTACGGGGACGCGGTGACCGACGACCCGCGCTACTTCGACTCCTTCCTCGCCGAGCTCGACCCGGCGGGTTCTCGACCGGCGAGGACCTCGACGCGCCGCCGGTGACGATCGAGGCGCGGCGCGGGTGGCTGTCCGGGACGGCGGGCGCCGCCGCGAGCGACGAGCCGCGGGTGAGCATGAAGGTCGGCTCGCGGACGGTGAGCGCCGACGTGCGCGGCGACGGCACCTGGTCGCTCGCGACAGGCGGGCTCGAGCCCGGCACCCACCGCGTGCGGGCGTCGCAGTTCGACGCCGCGGGGAACGAGGGCCGCAGCGCGGAGGCGACGGTGACGGTGGACGCGCCGCCGCCGGAGCCGGAGCCGGAGCCCACCGCGGTCCCGACGGCGTCGCCTCCGCCGCCCGGGCCGCCGCCGCCCGGACCTCCGCCCGCCGGCCTCCGCCGCCCGGACCTCCGCCGCCGGGACCGCCAGCCGCCTGGCGCGGGTCCTCCGCCCTCGCCCAGCTTCGTTCCGGGCAACCCGGCGCGCCCGCCGGCCGTCGCCCGCTGCAAGGTCCCGAAGCTCCGGGGCAGGAGCGTCGTCGCCGCCGCCCGGGCGCTGCGCCGCGCCCACTGCCGCGTCGGAAGGCTGAGCCGCAAGCGCGCACGCAGCGGCAAGCGCCGCCGCGTGATCAAACAGACGCCGAGGGCAGGCGCGCGACGGCCCGCCGGCACCCGCGTGAAGCTGACCCTGCGGCGCTAGGCCGCGACCGGCTCGCGCTTCGGCGCGGCCTTCTGCGCCTGGCGCTCGGGCGAGATCTCGACCACGTTCCAGGCCAGCCTGGCCCGCTTCATGCCCCGGATGATCCAGCTGGAGACATCGAGCTCCCACCACTTCATGCCGTGCGAGGCGGAGCGCGGGAAGGCGTGGTGGTTGTGGTGCCATGACTCGCCGAACGACGGCAGCGCGAGCCAGAACACGTTGGTCGAGTGATCCTCGATCTCGAACCGCCGGCGCCCGAAGAAGTGGCACACCGAGTTGATCGACCACGTGACGTGGTGGAGCATGAAGATGCGCACGAGGCCGCCCCAGAACAGGCCGGTCAGCGCGCCCTTCAGCGTGCCGCCGGTGAGCAGGAAGCCGAGCAGGGCGGGCAGGGCGAGCCCGATCAGCACGAGGCCGAGGAAGCCGCGGCTGATCGAAGCGCATGCCCCTGTCCTCGACGAGGTCACGCGCGTACTTCTTGCCCTCGGCACGGCCGTGGGAGTCGAACAGCCAGCCCATGTGCGCGTACCAGAGCCCGTGCAGCGCGCCGAAGAAGCCGTCGCGGTGGCCGACGTGCGGGGAGTGCGGGTCGCCCTCCTCGTCGGTGTGGGCGTGGTGCTTGCGGTGGTCGGCGACCCACGCGATCACCGGACCCTGGACGGCCAGCGACCCGAGCACGGCGAACACGTACTCGACCGGCTTGTAGGTCTGGAACGAACGGTGCGTGAGCAGGCGGTGGTAGCCGATGGTCACGCCGAGGCCCGAGACGACGTACATGACGGCCAGCACGGCGAGGTCGCTCCAACCCACGTACTGGTTCCAGAGCAGCGGGATCGCGACGATGAACGCGACGAACGGGACGATCGCCCCGATCAGATTCGAGGTCCTGTGCAGACGGGTCATGACTGCATGGTTCCCGCCAATCCGCATCCGCAGTTGTCGCTTGTTCAGCGATTCGGGCGACGCTTCTTGTAGCCTCGTGACAATGCCCGCACCGACGCGGCCATACGCAGCGATCCCGGCCGAGGCGGCGGCGGTCCTGCGGCCCGTCCTGCCCTCGCTCGCGGACGAGATCATCGCCGCGATCGCGCGCGAGGTGCCCGAGTACGCGCGGGCGATGGAGGGCGAGTTCGGTCAGGTCGTGCGCGCGGCCAGCGAAAAGGCGCTGGGACGCTTCGTCGACCTGATCGAGGACCCGTCGGGCGGCGACCGCCGCAGTCGCGAGACCTACGTGTTGCTGGGTCGCGGAGAGATGCGCGCCGGCCGCAGCCTCGACGCCCTGCTCTCCGCCTACCGCCTGGGCTCGCGCCTGGCCTGGCGCCGCTTCGTGGAAGCCGGCGTGGCGGGCGGGCTCGACCCGGGCGCGATCTACGCGCTCGGCGAGGGCATCTTCGCTTACATCGACGAGATCTCGGCCGAGTCGGCCGAGGGCTACGCGGAGGAGCAGTCCTCGGCCGCGGGCGAGCGCCAGCGCCTGCGCCGCCGTCTCGTGCGGCTGCTCGCGCAGGACCCGCCGGCCGCCGAGGAGTCCGTGATGGCCGCGGCCGCCGCCGCCAGGTGGCCGATGCCGCGAATGGTGGCCGCGCTCGTGACCGCGCCGGAGGGCGCCGACGCCGAAGGCGCCGCCTCGCCCGAGGCGGAGGCGAAGGCGGACGCGCTCGCCGCCCGGCTCGCGCGCCGTCTGGGCGAGGAGGCGATCGGCGCGGGGCTCGAGCGGGTCGCGCTCGTGCTCGTGCCGGACGCCGGGGCGCCCGCGCGTGCCAGCCGACTCCGGGCCGCCGCCGACGGGCGACCCGCCGCGCTCGGGCCGGCGGTGCCGCTCGCGGAGGCGGGCGTCTCGGTCCGCCGCGCCATCGCCACCCACGCACTGCTCTCCGCCGGCCGGCTCGGCGAGGGCGACTTCGCGCGCGCCGAGGAGCACCTGCCGGCGCTCGTGATCGCCGCCGACCCCGCGCTCGGCGCCGAGCTCGCCCAGCAGGGCCTCGCTCCCCTGCAGGGCCTCCCCGACGGCCCGCGCGCCCGCCTCACCGAGACGCTGAAGGCCTGGCTCGACCGCCCCGGCCAGGTGCAGGCGGTCGCGGCCGAGCTCGGCGTCCACCCCCAGACCGTCCGCTACCGCGTCAAGCAGCTGCGCGAGCTGTTCGGCGACCGGCTCGAGGACCCGGAGGCGCGGTTCGAGCTCGGGCTGGCGCTGCGGGCGGGCTAGCCTTAGCGGTCCCATGCGCCTTCTCGTCACGGGGGCAGCGGGCATGCTGGGCCGTGACGTCGTCGCCGCCGCCGAGAGCGCCGGCCACGACGTCGTCGCGCTCGCCCGCCGCGACCTCGACATCGCCGATGCCGACGCCGTCAGGACCGCGATCGCGGGCGCCAGTCCCGACGCGGTGGTCAACTGCGCGGCCTGGACCGACGTCGACGGCGCCGAGGAGCACGAGGAGGCGGCGACCCTGGTCAACGGGACGGGGGCCGGAAATGTGGCGGCCGCGGCTCCGTTCATCGTGCACGTGTCCTCCGACTATGTCTTCGACGGCACCGCCACCGCGCCCTACGTGGAGGGCGACGCCACGGGCCCCCGCAGCGCGTACGGGCGCTCCAAGCTCGCGGGCGAGCTCGCCGTCGCCGAGGCGGGCGAGCACGCGATCGTCCGCTCCTCCTGGCTGTTCGGCACCCACGGCAAGAACTTCGTCGCGACGATGCTCAAGCTCGCCGAGGACCGCGACGAGGTCAACGTCGTCGCCGACCAGTTCGGCTGCCCGACCTACACCGGCCACCTCGCGCCCGCGCTCGTCGAGATCGCCGAGCGCCACGTGACCGGCGTCCTGCATGTCTCCGGCGGCGGACAGTGCTCGTGGCACGAGCTCGCGCAGGCGACCTTCGAGGAGGCCGGCACCGGCACGACCGCCCAGCCCGTGACCACCGCGGAGTTCCCGCGCCCCGCGCCGCGCCCCGCCTGGTCCGTGCTGCGCTCCACCCGGCCCGAGGCGCCCGTGCTCCCGTACTGGCGCCACGGCCTCTCCACCTATCTGCAATCGGAGGTCCTGCAATGAAGCTGCTCGTCTGCGGCGGAGCCGGCTTCATCGGCTCGAACTTCGTCCGCCAGCGCATCACCGAGCACGGCGACGAGGTCGTCGTGCTCGACAAGCTCACCTACGCCGGCCGCGAGGAGAACCTCGCCGACGTCAAGGACAGCCCCGGCTTCGCGTTCATCCGCGGTGGCATCGAGGACCCCGACGCCGTCGCCGAGGCGATGGAGGACCGCGACGCGGTCGTCAACTTCGCCGCCGAGACGCACGTCGACCGCTCGATCGCCGAGCCCGACGCGTTCGTGACCACCCACTCCCAGGGCACCTACGTGCTGCTCGAGGCCGCCCGCGAGCGCGACCTCCGCTACGTGCAGGTCTCGACCGACGAGGTCTACGGCTCGATCGACGAGGGCTCGTTCACGGAGGAGTCGCCGCTCGCGCCCTCCTCGCCCTACTCGGCCACCAAGGCGGGCGCCGACCTGCTCGTGTGGAGCTACTTCCACACCTACGGGCTGCCGACGCTGATCTGCCGCGGCTCCAACAACTACGGGCCGTTCCAGTACCCCGAGAAGCTGATCCCGCTGATGGTGCTCAACGCGCTGCACGGCGACAAGCTGCCGGTCTACGGCGACGGCATGCAGATCCGCAACTGGATCTACGTGGAGGACTTCGCGCGTGCGATCGGGCACGTGCTCGAGCACGGCGAGCCCGGCAACGTCTACAACGCGGGCGGCCCCGACGAGTGCGCCAACCTCGAGGTCGTCCAGCGCATCATCCAGCTCACCGGCTGCGACGACTCGCTGATCGACTACGTGACCGACCGCCCCGGCCACGACCGGCGCTACTCGCTGTCGTCCGAGAAGGTGCGGGCGCTCGGGTGGCAGCCTCGGATGCGATTCGGCGACGGCCTCGCCAACACGGTCGCCTGGTACCGCGAGAACACCGACTGGTGGGAGCCGATCCGCTCCGGCGACTACCGCGCGTACTACGAGCGCCAGTACGGGCGCTCGCTGGGTTAGCTAGGTCGCGCCGAGGTCGTTCAGGCGCCAGTCGCCGCCCTCTTTGACGAGGGAGTACGTGATGCTGGCGTCCTTGTCCTCGCCGCGACGGGTGGTGACCTGGGCGGTCGCCGTGTTGCCGTTGACGGTGACCTCGGTGACCTCGAGCTCGAAGTCGTCGGCGTCGCTGGTGATCTTCTCCATCTCCGACGTGCAGTCGCTGCCGGCCGACTTGAGCTTCTCGGCGAGCGCGCTCGAGATGTCGTCGCTGCAGATCGCCCCCGGCTTGCGGCCTTGGGCGTTGGTCTGCAGATCCTCGATCGCCTCGGCGACGGCCTTCTCGGAGCCCTTGAAGTCGCTCGCGGACGACTCCTGCTGGCCGCAGCCGGCGAGGGCGAGGACGAGGAGAAGCGGGAGCACGCGCATGGGGCCGCCCAGAGGGTAGTCCCTCTACCATCGGGTCAGATGGGCGAGCAGGAGACAGCTCCGCGCGGCCGGCACGCGCCGCCGCTCGAGGTCCGCCAGGACCGCCAGCGCGCGCGGCTGTTCGCGGCCGCCTCCGCGGTCTTCGCCCGCAACGGCTTCGCCGACGCCACCGCCGAGGCGATCGCGCGCGAGGCCGGGATGTCGAAGGCGACGTTCTACGAGCACTTCGGCAACAAGGAGGAGTGCATCCTCGCGCTGTTCGATGCCGCCATCGACGTCGTGGTCGAGGGTCTGGCGGTCGCGGCGCGCGACCACGGCGGTGAGTCGCCCCAGGGGCGCGTCGGCGCGTCGGTGCGGGCGTTCCTGGAGGTCGTCGACGCCTTCCCCGACCAGGCGCAGACGCTGCTGGTCGAGATCATCGGCGCGGGACCGCGCGCGGCGGAGCGGCGCGACGTGGCGATGTCGCGCGTCGCCGACTACATCGACGACGCCAACCGCGTCGACGCCGAGGCCGGTACCGTCGAGCGCCTCGCCTCGCCGCACGACGCGTTCGCGATCGTCGGCGCCATCGTCGAGCTCGCCTCGCGCCAGCTGCGCACCAAGGAACCTGCGGACCTCCGCGAGCTCGAGCCCGTGATCGGGCGGCTCGTGCTCGGCCTCGTCGGGGCGGCCCCGCCCCGCGCGAGCGCGGTTTGAGCTCGGAGCTGGAGGCGCTCGAAGCGGAGGTCACCCGCTGCCGCGCCTGCCCGCGTCTGGTCGAGTGGCGCGAGCGGGTCGCGCGCGAGAAGCGCGCGGCGTTCCAAGACTGGGAGTACTGGGGGCGCCCGATCCCGGGCTTCGGCGACCCCGCCGCTCGGGTGCTGATCCTGGGCCTGGCGCCCGCCGCGCACGGCGCGAACCGGACCGGCCGCGTGTTCACCGGCGACCGCTCGGGCGACTTCCTGTTCGCCGCGCTGCACCGCACCGGCTTCGCCAACCAGCCGACGTCGGAGCACATCGACGACGGCTTGGCGCTGCGCGACTGCTGGATCACCGCGGCGGTGCGGTGCGCGCCGCCGGCCAACAAGCCGCTGCCGGCCGAGCGCGAGCGCTGCGCGGCTTGGCTCGAGCGCGAGCTGGCCCTGATCGGGCCGCCGCGCGTGGTCGTCTGCCTCGGCGCGTTCGCGTGGGAGGCGGCGCTGCGCACGCCGGCGCTGCTGGACGGCCCGGTCCCGCGGCCGCGCCCGAAGTTCGGCCACGGCGCCGAGCACGGGCGCCTGCTCGGCTGCTTCCACCCCAGCCAGCAGAACACGTTCACCGGCAAGCTGACCGCGGAGATGCTGGACGCGATCCTGCTCCACGCCCGCGACCGCGCAGCCGCCGCCGACCAGCAGGCCGCTGCCCCCGCGCCCCGCAAGGGGCGACGTTGAAACGCTACGCGGAGGTCCTCCGCGTCCCGCACGTGGCGACGCTGATCGCGGCGACCCTGATCGCGCGCTTCCCGATCGGGATCAACGCGCTGGCGCTGATCCTCTACCTGCGCGAGGAGACCGGGTCGTTCGCGATCGCGGGCATCGTCGCCGGCGGGCTCGCGGCCGGGTCGGGCGTCGGCGCGCCGGTCCAGGGCCGGCTCGTGGATCGCTTCGGCCAGCGGCGCGTGCTCGTCCCGCTCGCGCTCGTCCATGCCGGCGCGCTCGGCGGCGTCGTCGCGCTCGCCGAGCTCGGCGCGCCCGCCGCGGCGCTCGTCGCCTGCTCGTGCCTGGCCGGCTTCGCGATCCCGCCGACGTCGTCGGTGCTGCGCTCGATGTGGCCGACGCTGCTGCAAGACCGCGAGCGGCTGCTGCAGCCGGCCTACGCGCTCGACTCCGTCCTGATCGAGCTGATCTTCGTCCTCGGCCCGCTGCTGACCGCGATCCTCGCCGCCGGCGTCTCGCCCGCCAGCGCGCTGATCGTCTCCGCCGCGAGCGTGATCACCGGCACGATCTGGTTCACCGCACAGGCGCCGAGCCGCGCCTTCGAGCCCGATCGCGAGGCGCGCTCGAGCCGCCTCGGGGCGCTCGCGTCGCCCGGCGTGCGCTCGCTCATCCTCACGTCGCTGCCGGCCGGCGTCGGGATCGGGATGTGCGAGGTCGCGCTGCCCGCGTTCTCCGACGCCGAGGGCGCCGCCGAGCTCGCGGGGCTGCTGCTCGCGACGTGGTCGCTGGGGAGCGCCGCGGGCGGCCTCATCTACGGCGCGCTCCCGAACCGCCCGCCGCTCGGCCGCGTCCACCTCGCGGTCAGCGCGCTGCTCCCGCTCGGGCTGCTGCCGCTCGCGGCGGCGCCGTCGGTGCCGGTGATGGCCCTGCTGGTCATCCCCGCGGGAGCCTTCATCGCCCCGCTGCTCGCCACCCGCAACGAGCTGATCGGCTGGGTCGCGCCGCCGGGCGCCCGCACCGAGGCCTACACCTGGCCGGTCACCGCCTTCGTGGGCGGCATCGCGATCGGCTCGGCGCTGGCCGGGACGATCGTCGAGGCGGAGAGCTGGCGCTGGGCCTTCCTCGTGGCGGCCGCCGCGGCGGCGTGCGGGACGCTCGTCGCCGTGCTGCGGCGCGGAACGCTCACCCCTGCTTAGAGGGTGATCACCAGCTTGCCGCCCACGTCGCCCTGCTCCAGGTGCCGGATCGCGTCGGGCACCTCGGCCAGCGGGTAGGTGCGGTCGATCGCCGGCGTGACCTGACCGGCGTCGAACAGCCCGTTGAGGAACAGCAGGTCCTCCCGCCGCTCCTTCGCCGTTAGCCCTCGCAGTCGCTGCCGGGTGAGCACCGACGTCGCGGGCGCGATGAAGATCTGCCGCTGGAAGCCGCCGAGCCAGCGCCCACCGCCTTCGCCGCCGACGAGCACGAGCGTCCCGCGCGGCGCGAGCGCCCGCCGGAGCTGCGACAGCGGGCGGATGCCGGCGTTGTCGAGGATCAGGTCCCAGCGCTCGCGGCCGTCGGCGAAGTCTTCCTGCGTGCGGTCGATCACCCGGTCTGCGCCGAGCGAGCGCACGAGGTCGACCCGCGCCGTGCCGCACACCCCGGTGACCTCCGCGCCGAACGCCTTCGCGATCTGCACCGCGAACGTCCCCACGCCGCCGCCGGCGCCCGTGATCAGCACCCGCTGGCCGGACTGCACCCCGCCGGCGTCGCGCAGTCCCTGCAGCGCCGTGGCGCCGGAGATCGGCGCCGCCGCCGCCTGCTCGAAGCTGAGGCGCGCCGGCTTCGGCGCCACCTTCGCGGACGACGCGCACGTGTACTCCGCGAACGAGCCGGTGCGGCACACCCCGTACACGTCGTCGCCCACGCTCACGCCGGGCACCTCGCCGCCGACGGCTTCGACCTGGCCCGCGAACTCCGTGCCGCGGATCGGCGACCGGCTCGGCCGCATCGCGGGCGCCGCGATCCGAGCGAGGTAGGGCAGGCCGGTCAGGAGATGCCAGACACCGCGGTCCACGCCGGCCGCGCGTACCCGCACGAGCAGCTCGCCCTCCGCCGGAGTGGGCCGATCGACGTCCTCGAGCCGGAGGACGTCGGGCCCGCCGTAGCTGTCGTGGACCACCGCCTTCATCGCGAACCGAACCTACAGCTAGCCGTACTCTCGCGCCGCGCCTCGCCCGTACCCTGGAGGTATGCCGCTCTCCGCGTTCACTCCACAGGTTCGAGAGTGGTTCAGCCGGGCGTTCGCGGAGCCGACGGCCGCCCAGGCCCAGGCGTGGCCGGCGATCGCCACCGGCGAGCACGCGCTGATCTCGGCGCCGACCGGGTCGGGCAAGACGCTGGCGGCGTTCCTGTGGGCGCTGGACCGGCTCGTGGCGGACCCGACGCCCGCCGGTGAGGAGAAGCGCACCCGCCTCGTCTACGTGTCGCCGCTGAAGGCGCTGTCCTACGACGTCGAGAAGAACCTGCGCGCGCCGCTGCGCGGCATCGGCGGCGACATCACCGTCGCCATCCGCACCGGCGACACGCCGCAGAAGGAGCGGCGCGACATGGTCAAGCACCCGCCCGACGTGCTGATCACCACGCCCGAGTCGCTGTACCTGATGCTCACCAGCCAGGCGCGCAAGATCTTCGAGGGCACCGAGTGGGTGATCGTCGACGAGATCCACGCGGTCGCGCAGACCAAGCGCGGCGCCCACCTCGCGATCACGCTGGAGCGGCTCGCGGAGGTCGCCGACCGCGACGTCCAGCGGATCGGCCTGAGCGCGACCCAGAACCCGCTGGAGGAGGTCGGCCGCTTCCTCGTCGGGCCGAAGCGCACCTGCACGGTGATCGACACCGGCGTGCGCAAGCCGCTCGACCTCAAGATCCACGTGCCGGTCGAGTCGATGATCGAGCCCGACCAGGGCACGAACGGCGCCGAGCTCGACCCGTTCGCGGGCGGCGAGGCGACCCGCAAGTCGATCTGGCCGGCGATCTACCCGGAGATCCTGGAGCTGGTGCGCCAGCACCGCTCGACGATCGTGTTCGTCAACAACCGCCGCGGCGCCGAGCGCCTGGCCTTGCGCCTGAACGAGCTCGCCGAGGAAGAGATCGCGCGGGCGCACCACGGCTCGCTGGCGCGCGAGGAGCGGCTCGTGGTCGAGGACCAGCTGAAGGCGGGCGAGCTGCCGTGCCTGGTGGCGACCTCCTCGCTGGAGCTCGGCATCGACATGGGCGCCGTCGACCTCGTGCTGCAGGTCGAGTCGCCGAAGTCGGTGACCGCCGGGCTGCAGCGGATCGGCCGCGCCGGCCACAACGTCGGCGAGACGTCGAAGGGCCGCATCTTCCCGAAGTTCCGCGCCGATCTGCTCGAGTGCGCGGTGGTCGCCAAGCGCATGCGCGAGGGCGCGATCGAGACGACGGTCGTGCCGCGCAACCCGCTCGACGTGCTCGCGCAGCAGATCGTGGCGATGGCCGCCTCGACCGAGACGCTGTCGGTCGACGAGCTGCATGCCCTGGTCCTGCGCACCTACACCTACGCGGAGCTGTCGCGCGCGCAGCTCGAGAACGTGCTCGACATGCTCGACGGCCGCTACCCGTCGGAGGAGTTCGGCGAGCTGCGCCCGCGGATCGTGTGGGACCGCGTGGCGGGGACGATCCGCGACCGCCGCGGCTCGCGCGCGCTGGCGATCACCAACGCGGGCACGATCCCGGACCGCGGGCTGTTCTCCGTCAACCTGCCCGACGGCCGGCGGGTCGGCGAGCTCGACGAGGAGATGGTCTACGAGGCGCGGCCGGGCCAGGTCTTCCTGCTCGGCGCGTCGTCATGGCGGATCGAGGAGATCACGCGCGACCGCGTCGTGGTGACGCCGGCGCCGGGCGTGCCGGGCGCGGTGCCGTTCTGGAAGGGCGACTCCGTGGGCCGGCCACGCGAGCTCGGCGAGGCCATCGGCGCCTTCTCGCGCTGGGCGGTCGAGCAGGACGCGGCGACCCTGGAGGCCGACTACGACCTCGACCCCCGCGCCGCGTCGAACCTGCTCGAGTTCCTGCGCGAGCAGGAGGAGGCGACGCGGGTCGTGCCGAGCGAGCGCACGATCGTGATCGAGCGCTTCCGGGACGAGATCGGCGACTGGCGGCTGTGCGTCCTGTCGCCCTACGGCGGGCGCGTGCACGCGGCCTGGGGGCTTGCGCTGAGCGCGCGGATCCGCGACGAGTACGGGCTCGAGTCCGACGCCATCTGGTCGGACGACGGCATCATCGTCCACCTTCCCGACGCCGACGAGCCGCCCGGCGCCGAGCTCGTGCTGATCGACCCGGACGAGCTCGAGGACCGGGTGGTCGGCGAGCTGGGCGGAAGCGCCCTGTTCGGCGCGCGCTTCCGCGAGAACGCGGGCCGGGCGCTGCTGATCCCGCGCGCCTATCCGGGGCGGCGGACGCCGCTGTGGCAGCAGCGGCTGAAGTCGCAGACGCTGCTGGAGGTCGCCAAGCGCTACGCGCAGTTCCCGATCGTGCTCGAGACCTACCGCGAGTGCCTGCGCGACGTGCTCGACCTCCCCGGCCTCACCGACCTGCTGCGCAAGCTGCACGCGCGCGAGCTGAGCGTGGTCGAGGTGGAGACCGCGACGGCGTCGCCGTTCGCCTCGTCGCTGCTGTTCGACTACGTGGCGACGTACATGTACGAGGGCGACACGCCGAACGCGGAGCGGCGTGCCGCGGCGCTGGCGCTCGACCGCGAGCTGCTGCGCGAGCTGCTCGGGCAGGAGGAGCTGCGCGATCTCATCGACGAGGGCGCGCTGGAGCAGGTCGAGGACGACCTCCAGAGAGTCTCGGAGCGAACCCGTGCGGAATCGGTGGACGCGCTCCATGACGTGCTGCGGCGGGTCGGTGAGCTGACGACGGACGAGGCCGCCCTCCGGGTGGCCCCCGAGGCCGTCAAGAGCACCCGGCCGGGCGAGACCGCCGCGGCCGGCGCGGCGACCTCGCCGCGCGAGCTCGCCGCCGCCTGGCTCTCGCAGCTCCAGGACGAGCGGCGCGCCATCACCATCCGGATCGCGGGCGAGCGGCGGTGGGCGGCGGCCGAGGACGCGGGCCTGTACCGGGACGGGCTCGGCGTGGTGCCGCCCTCCGGGCTGCCCGAGGCGTTCACCGAGGACGTGCCGGACGCGATGGAGCGGCTCGTGCGCCGGTACGCGCGCACGCACGGCCCGTTCGAGGACGACGCGCTCCGGGCGCGCTACGGCGTCGACTTCTCGCCGGTGCTGAAGGCGCTGGAGGTCTCCGGCGACCTCGTCCGCGGCGAGCTCCGTCCCGGCGGCACGCAGCGCGAGTGGTGCGACCCCGAGGTGCTGCGACGGCTGCGGCGCGCCTCGCTCGCGGCGCTCCGCAAGGAGATCGAGCCGGCCGACCAGCGCGCGCTCGCGCGCTTCCTGCCGAACTGGCAGGGCGTCGACCGCCACCCGCCGGCGGGTGCAGGACCCGACCGGCTGCGCGAGGCGCTGATCGGGTTGCAGGGGCTCGCCCTGCCCGCCGAGGTGTGGGAGCGCGACGTGCTGCCGCGGCGCGTCGGCGCCTATTCGCCGTCGTGGATGGACGCGCTGTGCGCCGCGGGCGAGCTCGTGTGGATCGGGGCGGGGCCGCTCGGCCGCCGCTCGGGCCGTGTCGCGCTCTACTTCCGCGAGGACGTGCGGCTGCTCGGGCCTCCACCGCCGCCGAAGGAGGCGCCGGAGGGCAAGGCCCACGACGCGATCCGCGAGCGGCTGACGTCGGGCGCCTGTTTCTTCACCGACCTGCTCGCCGACATCCCCGGCATCCCCAGCGAGGAGCTCCAGGGAGCGCTGTGGGACCTGGTGTGGGCGGGCGAGGTGACCAACGACGCCTACGCGCCGCTGCGCTCGCCGCGCTTGAGCGCACCTTGGTCGCAACAGGCGCGCGCCGACCGCCGCCGGCGGTTCTCCGCGCGCCGGACCGGCTCGCAGCCGCAGGTCCAGGGTCGCTGGTCGCTGGTGTCGTCGCTGTTCGCGGTGCCCGAGGACCCGACCGCCCGCCGCCGCACCCAGGCCGAGCTGCTGCTCGAGCGCTACGGCATCGTCACGCGCGAGCAGGTGCTCGCCGAGGGCATCCCCGGCGGCTTCTCGTCGCTGTACGACCAGCTGTCGGCGCTGGAGACGGTCGGCGTGGCGAGGCGGGGCTACTTCATCGAAGGGCTGGGCGGCGCGCAGTTCGCGCTCCCGGGCGCGGTCGAGCGCCTGCGGGCCCAGCGCGACGACGACACCGCGCCCCCGATGGTCCTCGCCGCCACCGACCCCGCGCAGCCCTACGGCGGGGTGCTCAAGTGGCCGCAGCGCGAGCGAAGCGGTGACGAGGCCTCTGGCCGAGGCAGTGGCAGGAATCCCGCGCGGCAGGCCGGCGCCTATGTGGTGCTGGCGGGCGCCGAGCCGGTGATCTACGTCGAGCGCGGCGGCAAGGGCCTGCAGATCCTCGTCGAGGCCAACGACCCCCGCCTGGGCGACGCGGCCGCAGCCCTCGCCGACGCCGTCCACCGCGGCCGCATCAAGCGGCTGGCGCTCGAGCGCGTCGACGGCGAGCCGGTCGTCGGCTCCGAGTGGGAGGGCGCCCTGCTCGAGCTCGGCTTCCGCGCCGGCCCGCGAAAGCTCACGCTGTCCGCGTGATCGCCGCGCTCGTCGCGATGCTGGCGGCCGCCGGCGTAGCCGCGTCCGAAGCGCCGCCTCGGCCGCGGCCAGCGGCCCGCGCGCGGCCGCGGCCCAAGCATCCGCGGATGCTGGCTACCGGTTCGCGCGTGCACTGGCCAAGGCGGGCCCGCGTCCCGCGGGCTCTGCGGCCGAGCGCCGCGCGCACGCGCGGGTCGAGACGCGGTTCCGGGCGGCCGGGCTTCGGATCGCGCACGACCGCTTCCGGGTGCCCGGGCATGGCCGGTCGCGCAACGTCGTCGGGATCTACGACTCGCCCTCCGACTGCCTGCACGTGCTGGTCGCGCACGCCGACTCGGTGCCGCCGTCGCCGGGCGCGGACGACAACGCCTCGGGGGTCGGGACGCTCGTCGCGCTCGCGCCCCGGCTGAGCGCGATCGGGCCCGCCTGCGACGTGTGGCTGATCGCCACCGGCGCGGAGGAGCGGCCGTACACCGGGCAGCCCGACCACCTCGGCGCCCTCGCAGCGGTGCCGCGCGTGAAGCGGCGTGCCAATGACCTCCGGTTCGTGCTCAGCCTCGACGAGGTCGGGCGCGGCTCCACCTTCCACCTCCGCTCCCGCGCGAACCGCAAGCGCGTCGAGGGCCGCATCGTCAAGGCCGGACGCGGGGCCGTGCGCTGGGTGGCCGACTCGGGCACGGGCAACTCCGACCACCGCGAGTTCGCGCTCGCCGGGCTGCCTGCCGCCAAGCTCGGCGTGCCCGACGACCCGCTCCGCCACACGGCGGGCGACACACCCGGCCGTCTCCAGCCGCGCGCGTTCGTGAAGGCACGCGCGATCGTCGAGCGGCTCCTAGGCTGATCACCGCATGCCCGAGGGCGACACGATCCGCTACGCGGCCAACCGCATCCGGCCGGTGCTCGAAGGGCACGTGCCCGACGAGCTCGTCACGCCGCACCCGCGCTTCCGCCGCGACCGCTGGGCGGAGCGCCTGGACGGCCAGGAGGTCCGCAGCGTCGACGCCTACGGCAAGCACCTCTTCCTGCGCTTCGAGAACAACCTCACCATCCACTCGCACCTGCGCATGACCGGCCGCTGGCGCGTGCTCGACGACGACCGCCCCGTCGGGCGCGACGCCTGGCTCGTCATCCGTCGCGGCGGCAAGCAGGTCGTGCAGTCGAAGGGCCCGGTGCTCGAGCTGATGACCGACTCGCGCACCCGCATCGACCAGCGGATCGCCGGGCTCGGGCCCGACATCCTCGCCGAGGAGTTCGACTACGAGCGCTTCCTCCGCCGCCTGCGCGAGGATGACCCGACGCGCCCGATCGGCGACGCGGTGCTCGAGCAGCGCACCGTCGCGGGCATCGGGAACATGTGGAAGGCGGAGGCGTGCCACGCCGCCGAGATCGACCCGTGGCGCCGCACCGGCGAGGTCTCCGACGACGAGGCGCTCGCGATCGTCGACGCCGCCCGCCCGCGCATGCAGGCGTCGGCCCAGGGCCACCACTCGCGCAACCAACAGGTCTACAACCGCGCCGGCCGCCCCTGCCCGCGCTGCGGGACGCTGATCGCGGCCCGCGGCCAGTGGGATGACAACCGCACGACCTTCTGGTGCCCCGGATGTCAGCGCTGAGGCGGGTCGGCCACAAGGGCGCCGACCTGATCGCGCCCGGCAATACCCGCGAGTCGTTCGACGCCGCGCTCGAGGCGGGCGTCGACATGATCGAGTTCGACGTCCTGCCCGCCAGCTATCCGGCGGACGACGACACGCCGCTGATCCTCGCCCACGACTACGAGCACCCCACCGAGCACGCGGTGACGCTGCAGGAAGGCCTCGAGCACCTCTCGGCGGAGGGGTTCGCGGACGTCGAGCTCGACGTCGACCTCAAGCTCCCCGGCTATGAGCAGCGCGTGGTCGAGGCGCTGCGCGAGCACGAGCTGGTCGACCGCACGCTCGTCTCGAGCCAGTACATGCGCAGCCTCGTGAAGATCCGCGAGGTCGAGCCGGGTCTGCGCCTCGGCTGGTCGGTGCCCCGCGCCCGCCGCGACTACACGAAGTCGGTGCTCTGGCTCGTGCCTGCCCTGTCCGCGCTCGCGTTCATGCGCCGCCGCCTCCCCGGCCTCGCGGCCGGCCACCTCGGCGACGGGCGGGTCGACGCCGTCATGGCCCACTACCGCCTCGCCACCCCGAAGCTCGTGCAGGCGGTGCACGACGCCGGCGGCGAGCTCTACGTGTGGACGGTCGACGACGCCGACCACATCCGCCGCCTCGAGGCGATGGGGGCCGACGCCGTCATCACCAACGATCCGCGCCTGTTCGCGTGACCGAAGTCATCGACGTCGCCCCCGGCCTCTGGGTCTGGCGGCAGGAGCACCCGGACTACGACGGCGACCCGGAGTGGGACGGCACCGTCGCCGCGACCTGCGTGGAGTCCGGCGGCGAGGTCGCGCTGCTCGACCCGCTCGAGCCGCCGCCCGGGACCGTCTCCGAGCGGCTCGAGGCCACGCCGCCGACGCTGATCGTGATCCTCAAGCCCGACCACGTCCGCGCCGTCGACGCGCTCAGCCGCCGCTGGGGCATCCCTGCCTTCGGGCCGGTCATGTTCTGGAAGGACGACGTGCCCGAGGTCGAGCTCGAGCCGATCGGCCGCGGCTCCGAGCTGCCCGGCGGCCTGCGCTGCCTGTGGGACGGCCGCGGCCGCCTTGAGACACCGCTCTGGCTGCCCGAGCAGCGCGCGCTCGTGTTCGCGGACGGCATGACCGCGCCCGACGGCGAGCTGCGGATCTGGGACTCGGCCGAGCACGAGCGCTGGGCGCTGCCCGCCTTCCGGGCGATGCTCGAGCTGCCGTTCGAGCACGTGGTCGTCTCGCACGGCGATCCCGTCCACGACCGCGCCGCGTTCGAGCGCGCGCTCGCGCTGCCGCCGTGGGGCGTCAACCGGCCCGACGGCGGCTGAGCGCCGCCCGCTCGGCCTCGTTGTCGGTCAGCGCGATCGCGCGCGCGTACGCCGCGTCGGCCGCCGCCCGCGCCCCCGCGCGCGCCAGCAGCTCGGCCCGCGCCGCGTGCAGCGGCTGGTAGCGCGCGAGCCGCTCGTCGCCCGCCACCGCTGCGAGCACGGCCAGGCCCGCCTGCGGCCCGTCGGCGAAGCCGACCGCCACCGCCCGGTTGATCGTCACCACCGGCGAGGGGTCGACGCGCTCGAGCGCGGCGTAGAGCTCGGCGATCTGCACCCAGTCCGTCGCCTCCCAGGCCGGCGCGTCGGCGTGCACGGCCGCGATCGCCGCCTGGATCACGTAGGGGCCGGGCGCGCCGCCGATCAGCGCGCGCCCCTCGGCGATCCGCGCGGAGTCCCACCGTGTGCGGTCCTGGTCGGCGAGCGAGACCAGCGCGCCCGACGCATCGACCCGGGCCGGCCGCCGCGCATCGGTGAGCAGCAGCAGCGCCAGCAGCCCGCGCGCCTCGTCCTCCGCCGGCAGCAGCCGCACGAGCAGCCGCGCGAGCCGGATCGCCTCCTCGCACAGGTCGCCGCGCACCGGCGCGGAGCCGCGCGTCGCCACGTGGCCCTCGGTGTAGGTCAGGTAGACGACGCGCAGCACGCCCGCGAGCCGCTCCGGCAACAGCTCGTCCGGCGGCACCGACACCGGGATCCGCGCGTCCGACACCTTGCGCCGCGCCCGCCCGAGCCGCCGCTCCATCGCGACCTCGCTCGACAGGAACGCGCGCGCGATCTCCGGCACCGTCAGGCCCGCCACGCTGCGCAGCGTGAGCGCCATCCGCGCCTCGGGATTCAGCGCCGGGTGGCAGCAGGCGAACAGCATCGCGAGCTGGTCGTCGTCCAGCGAGGAGTCGTCGTCGTCGAGCTCGGAGGTCATCGGCGCCTCGGGCACGTACGCGGCGGCCACCCGATCGTGGCGCAGGCGGTCGAGCGCCTTGCGCCACGCCGTCGTCGTCAGCCAGGCGCCGGGGCGCTCGGGAGCGCCGCGGCGGTCCCAGTCGACCACCGCGGCGACGAACGCGTCCTGCACGACGTCCTCGGCGAGCGCGAGGTCGCCGTCCAGCCGGCGTGTGATGGTGGCCAGCACGGCGGCGCGCTCGTCGCGGTACGCCCGCTCGAGCGCGCCCGCCGCCGCGTTCAAGCGGGCTCCCACCCCACCAGCGGCCGGATCTCGACCGAGCCGTACTCGGACGCCGGGGTCTTCGCGGCCACCGCGATCGCGGCGTCGAGGTCGGGCACGTCGAGCAGGTAGAAGGAGAACAGGACCTCCTTCGTCTCGGCGTACGGGCCGTCCGTGACGGTCACGTCGCCGCCGGCGGTCTTGCGCACGGTGGTGGCGTCGGGCGTCAGGCCGGTCGCGCCGATGTAGTGGCCCGCCGCCTTGAGCTCCTCGTTGAGCGCGTTCCAGCGCTTCATCTCGGCGTCGAACTCGGGCGTGCCCTCCGGAGTGTTGTCCTCGGGGCGATACGTCATCTGGAGCATGTACTGCATGGGGTGACCTCCTGGGGTCGAGGGATCGTCTCACCGGGACGACGCGCGAGCCGCGCGCGACCGGACACCCCTCTCAGAGTTGGCGCGTTGCCGCTCGTCCTACAGGATGCGGCAGGTCGCGGCGCTGAAGTCCACCGGGTCCGCGCCGGCGGTCGAGCGGTGCCCGCCCTCGGTCACCCGCCGCGCGCGGCGCGTAGCCCGGCCCGCGCGCATCCAGCGGTAGAGCACGACGCCGCGCAGGATCCGCTGCCCCTCGCCGGCGACCTCGAAGCTCCAGCCCGACTCGCGGGCGCGGCGGCCCTTGCCGATCCGCCGCCAGCCGGAGTCGGCGTCGCGCACCGCCTTCCAGCGGCCGTCGGCGAGGTCGCGGTACTGGACGCGGAAGCGCATCAGCAGGCGGCCGCGCGCCTTGCCGCCGGGCATCGAGGCGCGGATCCCGATCTCGTCCGGGTGCGCCTCGGTGTCGCAGACGTTGACGGTCGCCCACAGGTCGGCGTCGTCCGCGCGGGCGGGCGCCGCGGCGAGCGCGAACAGCAGCGTGAAGATGAGGGCGAAGCGCGCCATCGAAGAAATCAACACGGATCTTCCGTGATGGATGCTCCGGTGCGTCGTAGTACGAACGTGACCAGCACCTTGACCCTCCCTCTCACCGCCGCACGGTCGCGCCAGGGCCTCGACTTCGACGCCCTGTATCGCGCCGCGCGCGATGACGTCTACGCCTACGTCGCCACGCTGCTGGGCGACCGCTCGGCGGCCGAGGACGTCACCGCGAGCGCGTTCGAGCGCGCGTACCGCAAGCAGCGCACCTACAAGTCGGCGCGTGGATCGGAGCGCGCCTGGCTGTTCGGCATCGCCCGCAACGCCGCGCTCGACGAGCTGCGGCGCCGCAAGCGCAGCGCCGCCCTCACCACCGAGCCCGAGGCCGACGTCGCCGCGCCGGAGGACGCCGCCGACCTCGCGCTGCGCCGCGCCGCGCTCCGCACCGCGCTGGCGAGCCTGCCGCCGCGGGAGCGCGAGCTGATCGCCCTCAAGTTCCACGCCGGGCTCGACAACGCCGAGCTGGCCGGCGTCCTCGGCGTCTCCGTCTCCAACGCGGGCACGATGCTGCACCGCGCCGTCACGAAGCTGCGAAAGGCCCTCGATGAGCACGCCTGAGACCCTCACCCGCGAGCTGGCCGCGCTCGACGACGCGCTGGCCGGCCGCCCCGTCGACCCCGACCTCGCCGACCTGGCCGAGTTCGCCGCCTTCGTGCGCGACGACCGCCAGGACCCCAGCCCCGAGTTCACCCGCTCGCTCGACGCGCAGGTGGAGCGGGGCTTCCCCCGTGCCGCCAAGCGGCGCGCGTTCGCGTGGCCGAAGTTCACGATGCCCGCCCTCGGCGTGGCCGCGTCCGCGCTGCTCGTCGTGGTGATCGCCACGTCGATCCCCAGTGGCGGCGGCAGCACCGACGAGGGCAGCAGCGGCAGCAGCTCGCGCCGGCACGGAGTCGCAGTCGCGTTCGCCCGACGAGTCCGCCACAAGCAAGCAGGCCGCACCCAACACTGCGGAGGACTCCGTCGGCGGCGCCACCTCATCGCCCTCGGTCATCGGCCCGGTCCCGCCCGAGCCGCCGCAGCAGGGCAGCCCGAACGCCGACGGCCGCACCCGCCGCTACGTCGAGCGCTCGGCGCAGATCGTGATCGCGACCCCTCCGCGCGACGTCGACCGCGCCGCGGCGAAGATCATCGCCGTCACCGACGACCTCGGCGGCTTCGTGGTCTCGTCGCAGATCACGTCGGGCTCGAGTGGCGAGTTCGAGCTGCGCGTGCCCTCTTCGCGGCTGCAGCGGGCGCTGAGCCGGCTGTCCGCGGTCGGCAAGGTGCGCGAGCGCAGCCAGGGCTCGCAGGACATCACCGGCGCGGTGGTGTCGGTCAACGAGCGGCTCAAGGACGCCCGCACAGAGCGCCGCAGCCTGCTGCGCCAGCTCGCGAAGGCGACGACGGTCAACCAGACCGAGAGCATCCGCCAGCGGCTGCGCATCGTGTCCGGCCAGATCGCCGCCGCCAAGCGCGACCTGCGCAGCGTCAAGCGGCGGGCGAGCTACTCGACGATCTCGGTGCAGCTGCTCGCCGACCGCCGCGCGGGCAGCAGCGCGAGCGATGACGACTCGTCGGGCTGGACGCCGGGCGATGCCTGGCGCGACGCCGGCCGCATCCTCGAGGTCAGCGCGGGCGTGCTGATGATCGCTGCGGCGCTCGCACTGCCGATCGGGCTCGTCGCGCTGCTGCTCTGGTTGGCGATGCGACAGGCCGCCCAGCGGCGGCGTGAGCGGGCGCTCGACGCTGTGTAGCCTGGCGGCGCGATGCCGCCGACTGAGGACACTGCCGAGCTCCTCAGCCGCATCCCGGTGTT
Organism: uncultured Solirubrobacteraceae bacterium; assembly: GCA_963730115.1. Classification (GTDB taxonomy): domain Bacteria; phylum Actinomycetota; class Thermoleophilia; order Solirubrobacterales; family Solirubrobacteraceae; genus DASQFQ01. The sequence continues at coordinate 203,671 of CAVSQM010000008.1, forward strand.
CGAAGAGCTCGGCTCCGACGACCTGGGCCGCGTGGCCCAGGTCGCCGTGCCGCGCGCGTTCCAGGGGCAGGAGGTCATCTTCCGCGAGGGCGACGACTCCGACACCTGTTACGTCGTGCGCTCGGGCCACGCGCGGGCGATCCGGCAGCACTCCGACGGGCGCATGATCACGCTCGCCCAGTTCGGTCCGGGCGACATCTTCGGAGAGCTGGCGATGTTCGACGACGAGCGCCGCTCGGCGACGGTCGAGGCGCTCGACGCGCTGAGCACGCTCGCGATCCCGGGCTCGGCGATGCGGACGCTGCTGCAGCGGCATCCCGAGATCGCGGTGAAGCTCGTGATCGCGCTCGGCCGCCGGCTGCGGGCGGCCAACGAGCGGCTGACCCGGCAGTCGTTCCAGACCGTGCAGAGCCGCGTCGCGGCCGTGCTCGACCAGCTGGTCGAGCAGGCGCGAGCCGAGGGCGAGGGCGGGGAGCGCGACGTGCTGGTGACCGCCACCCAGGCCGAGCTCGCCCAGCTCGCCGGCTCCTCGCGCGAGTCGGCGAGCCGGTTCCTGGCGGTGCTCGAGCGCGCCGGGGTGATCAGCCAGGGACGGGGCCGGTTGACGGTGCACGATCCGGCGGCGCTGCGCGGCTATGTCTACTGAGCGCGAGCGGTCGTTCGGCGGCGTGGTGGTGCGTGACGATGAGGTGCTGGTGATCACGCCCGCGGGCCGGCCGCAGGTCTCGACCCTGCCGAAGGGCGGGCCGCAGGCGGGCGAGCCGCCGGAGGCCACCGCGGCGCGCGAGGTGCGCGAGGAGACGGGCGTCGAGGCGCGGATCGTGGAGCACCTCGGCGACGTCCGGTACCGCTACCGGCGCGGCGGCGTCCGGGTGTTCAAGACCGTCGGCTTCTTCCTCTGCGACTACGTCTCCGGCAACACCGCCGACCACGACCACGAGGTCGACGAGGCGCGCTGGATCCCCCTCGCGCGGGCGCGCACCGAGCTCACCTATCCCGGCGAGCGGGAGATGATCGAGCGCGCCCTGTCGAAAGTGTCCGGCTCCATGTAGGGTGCCGGGCGCCGCCATGCAGGTCCTCAATTTCTACTCGACGGTCTTCGCCGACCAGATGAAGCGCGGCCGCAAGACGGCCACCATCCGGCTCGGCGACAAGACCTACAAGTACAAGAAGAACCAGCTCGTGCTGGTCACCGTCGGCTACCAGTACTCGCCGCGCGAGAAGCTGTTCCACGCGGTGATCGACAACGTCGAGGTCAAGCGGGTCAAGGACCTCTCGCCGCGCGACATCGAGCACGACAACCCCGAGTTCCGCCGCACCGAGGAGCTCATCCACTTCCTCGAGCAGATCTACGGCAAGACCGTCTCGCTCGAGGACACCGTCACCGTCGTCCGCTTCTCCCAGATCGTGGAGAACCCGCCTGACTTCCAGGACCGGCTGCGCGGCGTGGGCGGGGCCCAGAACTAGGGGAACGCTGGCCCAGGGGGCCAGGTTCCCTTGCGGGTGTTCGCCCTGGGGGCGAAACCCGCGGCTACGCCGCGGGCTGTGTTGGCTCGATCGGGTCCGGGGCGTATGACCCCGGCGAGTCGAACACGTGCGAGCGCTCCGGGACCGCGAGCGCCGGCGAGTCGTAGAGGCTGCGGCCGACCTTGCGGCGGGCGAGCGGCGCGCCGTAGAGCGTCGCGGCCGAGGAGGCCATGACCCCCGTCACGCCGAGCGCGATCCACGCGCCCTGGCGGCGCTCGACGAGCCCCACCGCGTCGGGCGTGTTGACGAGCTTCACGACGACGATGCCGAGCATCGCCAGCGTCACCAGCCGCAACACCTCGCGCGCCGGCTGCTCGACGGCCGGGATCAGCACGCCCAGGCCGCTCAGCACCGCCACGCCCACGAGCGCGGCGAGGATCGTGTCCGTGGTCGTGAAGGCCTGCCATGCCGTCGTGCCCCCCGAGGCGGTGAACTCGCGCGCCAGGCGCGCGAAGAACTCCTCGACCGGCCCGTGCACGTCCCCGATCCGGATCTCCTCCGGCGTCTGCACCGGAGTGCGGGCGTACCAGGGGCGCCCGAGCGCCGCGATCAGCCCGATCGCAGCGGCGAGGAGGAACAGGACGTTGGAGCGGAAGCCGATGGTGCGCATGGCCGGTGGCTCCTTATCGGCTCCGGCGACGTCAGTCTCAATACCAGCTGGACGTTTTAGGGTCCAGACCCGAGTTTGGCACTCTGCAGGGAGGAGTGCCAGAAACCCTTGAACTTCGGCTTCCTCCTTCATAGAATGCCCGGTGCTTGGCACTCTCCTGTCGAGAGTGCCAACAGACTTCCGGCAAGAACCCACTGAGTGGAGGTCACTCGAATGAAGCTCAAGCCTTTGGGCGATCGCCTGATCGTCGAGGCGGTCGAGGAGGAGGAGACGACGGCGTCCGGCCTCGTGCTCCCCGACACGGCCAAGGAGAAGCCCCAGAAGGGCAAGGTCCTCGCCGTCGGCGACGGCAAGGTCAACGAGGACACCGGCAAGCGCGTCCCGCTTGACGTCGCCGAGGGCGACGAGGTCCTGTACTCGAAGTACGGCGGTACGGAGATCAAGGTCGACGGCAAGGACCTGCTGGTCCTGCGCGAGACCGACGTGCTCGCCAAGGTCCAGAGCTAGCTAGAGAGCGAGAGACACTAAGAAATGGCACACAAGGAGCTCAAGTACGACGTCGAGGCACGCAAGGCCCTCGAGGCCGGCGTCGACGCCGTCGCGAACGCGGTCAAGGTCACCCTTGGCCCCCGGGGACGCTACGTCGTCCTCGACAAGAAGTTCGGCGCCCCGACGATCACGAACGACGGCGTGACCATCGCTCGTGAGATCGAGGTCGAGGACGTCTTCCAGAACCAGGGCGCCCAGCTCGTGCGCGAGGTCGCCACGGCGACCAACGACGTCGCGGGCGACGGCACCACCACCGCCACCGTGCTCGCCCAGGCGATCGTTCGCCAGGGCCTCAAGAACGTGGCGGCCGGCGCCAACCCGCTGAGCCTGAAGCGCGGCATCGAGAAGGCCGTCGACCAGGTCGTCGATCACATCGGCAGCCAGTCGAAGGAGATCTCGGGCAAGGATCAGATCGCCCGCGTGGCGACGATCTCGGCCGGCGACGAGGAGATCGGCGACGTCATCGCCGACGCCATCGAGAAGGTCGGCAAGGACGGCGTCGTGAACGTCGAGGAGGGCCAGACGTTCGGCATGGACCTCGAGTTCACCGAGGGCATGCAGTTCGACAAGGGCTACATCTCGCCCTACATGGTCACCGACCAGGAGCGCATGGAGGCGGTCCTCGAGGATCCCTTCGTCCTGATCGCCAACCAGAAGATCGGCTCGGTCCGGGACCTGCTCCCGATCCTCGAGCAGGTCATCCAGTCCGGCCGCCCGCTGCTGATCATCGCCGAGGACGTCGAGGGCGAGGCCCTCGCGACGCTCGTCGTGAACAAGCTGCGCGGCACCTTCACCGGCGTCGCCGTGAAGGCTCCGGGCTTCGGCGACCGCCGCAAGCGCATGCTCGAGGACATCTCGATCCTCACCGGCGGCGAGGTCATCACCGAGGAGATGGGCCTCAAGCTCGAGAACACGCAGGTCTCGCAGCTCGGCCGCGCCCGCCGCATCGTCGTGGCGAAGGACAACACCACGATCGTCGACGGCAACGGTGACCAGGAGGCCATCAAGGGCCGCATCAACCAGATCAAGGCGGAGATCGAGAACACCGACTCCGACTTCGATCGCGAGAAGCTCCAGGAGCGCCTCGCCAAGCTCTCCGGCGGCGTCGCCGTCGTGAAGGTCGGCGCGGCCACCGAGACGGAGATGAAGGAGAAGAAGCACCGCGTCGAGGACGCGCTGCAGGCCACCCGCGCGGCCCTCGAGGAGGGCATCGTGCCGGGCGGCGGCGTGGCGCTGCTCGAGTCGATCGGTGCGGTCGACCTCGACACGTTCGACATCGAGGACGAGAAGACGGGCGCGAAGATCGTCGTCCGCGCGCTCGAGGAGCCGCTCCGCCAGATCGCGGAGAACGCCGGCTTCGAGGGCTCGGTCGTCGTCAACGACGTCCGCAAGTCCGCCGCGGGCGAGGGCCTGAACGCCGCCACCGGCGAGATGGTCGACCTCGTCCAGGCCGGGGTCATCGACCCCGCGATGGTCACGCGCTCGGCGCTGCAGAACGCCGCGTCGATCGCGAAGAACATCCTCACCACCGAGGCGATCGTCGCCGAGGCGCCCGACAAGGACGGCGGCGGTGGCGGTGGCATGCCCGACATGGGCGGCATGGGCGGCATGATGTAAAGCAGCGCCCGGAAACGGGTTTCGTCCTGCCGGTCGCCGCAAGCGAGCGACCTTCGGACGACGTTACGTGCGGGCCCGGCAGTCGCCGGGCCCGTTCTCGTTTAATGACGGGTGCGTTGTCAACAGTGTTGACAACGGCGATGGGACCGACTACGGTCGCCGCCGTGAGCGGTGGAGAGACGCGCACAGAAGAGCCCGCCGGCCGCGGCGTCCGCCTCGACCGCGAGGTGATCGTGCGCGCCGCGCAGCGCGTCCTCGACGAGGAAGGCCTGCCCGGCCTGACCGTGCGCCGCATCGGCACCGAGCTCGGCGCGGACCCGACGGCCATCTACCGGCACTTCCGCGACAAGGACGAGCTCGTGGTCGAGCTCGCCGACCGCGTCTTCGCATCGGTCTCGCCGCCCGACCCCTCGCTCCCCTGGCAGGAGCGGATGCGACAGATGCTGCGCGACGCGCTCGAGCTCTACCGCGCGAACCCCGGATTCGCGCTGCAGCTGAGCGTCCAGCCCGACGACACGCCCGGGCTCCAGCGCGTCGCCGAGCACATGCTCAGCACGCTGGCTGAGGCGGGTCTGGGCCCCCGGGAGCGCGCGATCTTCTACCAGCTCGCCACGAACTACGCCGTCGGCTCCGGGCTGTTCATCAGCCAGCTGACGCTCGACGACTGGGGCCCGGAGACGATGCCGGCGGTGCGCCGCACCTACGGTGCGCTGCCGCCGAACGAGTACCCGCACTGCGTCGAGTCGGCGCCGTTCCTGTTCCCCGACCAGGACGACGTCTACGGGCTCGGCGTCGACATGCTGATCGCCGCCATCGAGAAGCTCGCCACCACGGAGGAGAGAACGTGATGCACCGCAGACGTTGGGCAGTGCTGGGCACCGCAGCGCTCATCGCGCTGAGCGCCGCGGGTTGCGGCAAGTCGGCCACCGACAACGAGCCCGAACCCAAGGCGACGGAGAACCTGTCGCCGACGACGCCGGCGGCGAAGGGCTCCGCGGGGCCGCTCACGTGGTCGACCTACCGCGAGGTCGGGACGCTCGACCCGATCCAGGCGTTCGACTACCCGGAGAACACCGTGATCACCTCGATGTGCGACTCGCTGCTCCAGCAGCAGCCGGACGGCTCGTACAAGCCGGGGCTGGCCTCGAAGGTGGACACGCCCGACCCGCGCACGCTGATCATGACCATCAACACCGACGCGAAGTTCTGGGACGGTAAGAACGTCACGCCCGAGGACGTCGTGTACAGCCTGAAGCGCAACACGAACGCCAAGCTCGCGGGCTTCTACGGCCTCGTCTTCCAGAACGTCTCCTCGATCGAGGCAACCGGCACCGACCAGGTGACGATCAAGCTCTCGAAGCCCGACAACTGGCTCCAGGGCGAGCTGTCGCAGATGCCCGGGATCGTGCTCCAGAAGGCCTACGTGGAGTCCAAGGGCAAGGCCTTCGGCACGCCGTCGGGCGGCACGATGTGCACCGGCCCGTTCAAGCTCGCGTCCTGGAAGCCCGGCAACGCGCTCACCGCGGAGCGCAACGACGCCTACTGGGATACCGAGCTCGCGCCGAAGGCCGAGTCGATCTCCTTCAAGGGCGTCTCCAGCGACGCCAGCCTCACCTCCGGCCTGCTCACGAACGAGATCAGCGGCACCTACCCGCAGCCGCTGACCACGCTCAAGCAGCTCAAGTCGAGCGACGCGGTGTCGGTGCACTCCGGTCCGTCGTTCGCCTCGGACGCGCTCGTGATCTCCTCGCTGACCGGCGCGCTCGGCGACGTCAAGGTCCGCCAGGGCCTGTCCGCCGCGATCGACCGCAAGGCCTACATCAACTCGCTCTACTCGGGCGAGGCCCAGCTGCCCCGGACGCTCGCGAACCCCGGCACCTGGGGCTATGAGCGCGAGGTGTTCCAGGAGGACTGGGACAAGCTGCCCGAGCCGGCGCTGGACGTCGACAAGGGCAAGCAGCTCGTCGAGGAGGCGGGCGCGGCCGGCAAGACGATCGTCATCGGCACGAGCAACGAGATCCAATCGCTGCAGACCGCCGCCAACGCCATCCGCCAGGCCGCGATCAGCATCGGGCTGAAGGCGAAGCTCAAGTCCGTCTCGGCCGCCAACTACATCAACTTCTTCACCGACCCCGAGGCGCGCAAGGGCGTCGACGGCTTCATCACGGTCAACTACCCCGACTTCGCCGACCCGGCGGCGTTCTACAACACGTTCGCGATCAAGGGCGGGAGCCAGAACTACAGCGGCTTCGAGGACGCCGGGATCACGAAGGCGCTGGAGGAGGCGCGGACGACGAGCGACCAGCGCAAGCGGGCGGAGCTGACCGCGGAGGCGGGCGACCTGATCATGGACACGCTGCCGTGGCTCCCGCTCGCGGCGCCGAACACGATCGTCGTCATGGACAAGGGGATCACCGGCGCCCCGTCCTCGTTCCAGTACATGGGCGGACCCTGGGCGGCGACGATCGGCGGCAGCGGCTGAGCCGATGCTGCGCTTCGTCGCCCGCCGGCTGGCGATGCTCGTGGCGACGCTGCTCGTCGCGAGCTTCGCCATCTACGCGGCGCTCACCATCGCCCCGGGCGACCCGCTGTCGGTCCTCACGGGCGGGCGCACGCTGCCGCCCGAGGCCCAGTCCGTGCTGCGCGCGCGCTACCACCTCGACGAGGCCCTGCCGGCCCAGTACTGGCATTGGCTGACGTCGGCGCTGCAGGGTGACCTCGGCGAGTCGATCGCGCTCCGCGAGAGCGTGAACACGCTGATCCGCGAGCGCGCCGCGGTCACGCTCGAGCTCGTGCTCTACGCCTCGATCCTGATCTTGGCGCTCGGGATCGGGTCGGGCGTGCTCGCCGGGCTGCGGCGCGGGGCGGTGGACATGTCGGTGATCGCCGGGACCACGGTGTTCGCGGCGATCCCGTCGTTCGTGGCGGCGATCGTGCTGATCAGCGTCTTCGCGGTGAACCTGGGGTGGTTCCCCGCGCTCGGCGCGGGCAACGGCTTCTTCGACCGGCTGTGGCACCTCACGCTGCCCGCGATCGCGCTCGCGCTGTCGGCGCTGGCGATCGTCGCGCGCGTGACCCGGGTCAGCGTGCGCGAGGAGCTGGGGCGCGAGCACGTGCAGACGGCGATCAGCCGCGGGCTCCCCTCGCACCTCGTCGTGCGCCGGCACGTGCTGCGCAACGCCGCGATCCCGATCACCACCGTCACCGGCATCACGATCGCCTCGCTGATCGCGCTGTCGGCGGTCATCGAGCGCGCGTTCAGCCTCAACGGGCTCGGCGCGGCGCTCGTGAGCGCGGCCGCGTCGAAGGACTTCGCCGTCGTCCAGGGCATCTCGCTGCTGCTCGTCGCCGCGTTCGTCGTCGCCAACGCGGTCGTGGACCTCCTCTACGCGCTGCTCGACCCGCGGGTCGCGCTCGGGAGCCGGGCCGAATGAGCGGCGTCCCCGTCACCCCGGGCCTGGCGGGGGCCGCCCGCCGCCGCGCCCGGCACATGGCGGGCAGCGACCGCGTCTCGATCGTGTGCCTCATCGTGATCGGGCTCGCGCTCGTCGTGGCGATCTTCGGCGCGGCACTCGCCCCCCACGACCCCGACGCCTCGGACCTCAACGCGGCCTACTTCGGGCCCACCGGAGGCCATCCGCTGGGGTACGACGGGCAGGGCCGCGACCTGCTCTCGCGCCTGCTGGTCGGCGCGCGCACCTCGCTCCTCGGGCCGGCGGCCGTCGTGCTGCTCGCGCTCGCCGCGGGCATCGTGCTCGCGATCGCCGGGGCCTGGCGCGGCGGCTGGCTCGACTCCGCGATCTCGGTCGCGATGGACATGCTCTTCGCGTTCCCCGGCATCCTGCTCGCGATCCTCGCCGCCGCGGTGTTCGGCCCGAGCCTGACCGCCGCGACGCTGGCCCTCGCCGTCGCCTACACCCCGTACGTCGCGCGCGTGCTGCGCAGCGCCGCGGTCCGCGAACGCGCCCGCGAGTACATCGCGGCAGGAGAGGTCCAAGGGCTGTCCACGTGGACGCTGTGCGCGCGCCACCTGGTGCCGAACATCGCCCCGCTGATCGTCGCCCAGGGCACGCTGCTGTTCGGCTACGCGATGGTGGAGCTCGCCGCGGTGTCGTTCATCGGCCTGGGCGTGCAGGCGCCGCAGTCGGACTGGGGTGTGATGGTCGCGTCAGGCCAGCCCGGGGTCCTGCAGGGCTATCCGGCCGAGTCGCTGTCGGCGGGTCTCTGCATCGTGGCCGTGGTCGTCGCGGTGAACCTGCTGGGCGAACGACTCGCAGAGCGCAACGAGGAGCGTCGATGACCGATCTGCACTATCTCTCCGCCACCGAGGCGCTCGAGCGGTTCCGCACGCGCGAGCTCTCGCCGGTCGAGCTGCTCGAGGCGGTCATCGCCCGCGCCGAGGAGGTCGAGCCGACCGTCAACGCGCTCTGCCACACGTTCTACGACGATGCACGCGTGCAGGCCCGCGCGGCCGAGGCGCGCTACGCCGGCAAGGGCGACCCGCCGCGGGCGCTGGAGGGGATCCCGCTGGCGATCAAGGAGGAGGAGGCGATCGCGGGCCAGCCGTGGACGCAGGGCTCGCTGCTCTACGAGCACCTGATCGCCGACTACACGTCGGCGTTCGCCCGCCGGCACCTCGAGGCGGGGGCGATCGTCCACGCGCGCTCGACCGCGCCCGAGTTCTCTTGCGCGGGCTTCACCCAGTCGCGGCTGTGGGGCGTGACGCGGAACCCGTGGAACCCCGCCTACGCGGTCGGCGGCTCGTCGGGCGGCTCGGGCGCCGCGCTGGCGGCCGGCACCACGACGCTGGCCAGCGGCTCGGACATCGGCGGCTCGATCCGGATCCCCGCGTCGTTCAACGGCGTCGTCGGGTTCAAGCCGCCCTACGGGCGCGTGCCGATCGACCCGCCGTTCAACCTCGACCCCTACTGCCACAACGGGCCGCTGGCCCGCACCGTCGCCGACGCCGCGCTGTACCAGAACGTCATCGCCGGGCCCGACCCCTCGGACATCACGACGCTGCGCCCGAAGCTGCTCCTGCCGGAGCGCTTCGAGGGCGTCGAGGGGATGCGCGTCGCGCTGTCCGTCGACCTCGGCGACTGGCCGGTCGATCCCGAGGTGCGCGCGAACACGCTGGCGGTCGGCGACGCGCTGCGCGCGGCCGGCGCGCACGTCGACGAGGTCGACCTGCTCGTCCCGCACGCCGACGTGCAGCTCGCGACCTCGATCCACTTCGCGCTCGGCTTCGCCGAGTGGGTCGGCAGCCAGGTGCCCGAGCACGGCGATCGGCTCACGACCTACGCGATCGAGATGGCCCGCTGGTGCTCGGAGGCGGCCTCGGGCTCCTCGATGTTCGACGGCCTCGAGCTCGAGGCGCGGCTGTACGCGCCGGTCGGCGCGCTGCTGGAGGAGTACGACGCGCTCGTCTGCCCGACCGCCGGCACGCGCGGGCTGCTGGCCGACGACGACTACGTCGGGCACGGCCTCGAGGTTGGTGGCGAGCAGCTCGAGTTCTACTTCGGCGGGCTGTTCACGCCCGTGTTCAACATCATGAGCCGCTGCCCCGTGCTGAACGTGCCGTCGGGGTTCGCCGAGAACGGCGTGCCGACCGGCGTGCAGATCGCGGGGCGCACGTACATGGACGAGACCGTGTTCCGGCTCGGCGCCGCGCTCGAGCGCGAGCGCCCGTGGTTCGACGTCGACGAGCGGCGCCCGACGGTGATCGCCGCCGAGGCCGCATGAGCGCACTGCTCGAGATCGAGGGCTTCACGGCCCGGCTCCCGGTCGAGGGCGAGTCGCGCACCGTCCTGCACGACGTGTCGCTGACCATCGGCGCGGGCGAGGCGCTCGGCCTCGTCGGCGAGTCAGGCTCGGGGAAGTCGATGACCGCGCGCGCGATCGGGCGGCTGCTCCCGGCGGGGGCCGAGACGAGCGGCTCGGTGCGCTTCGAGGACCGCGACGTGCTCGCGCTGCGGGGCGGCGAGCTGCGCCGCTACCGCGAGCAGGTCGCGATGATCTTCCAGGACCCGCGGGCGCACGTGAACCCGGTGCGGCGGATCGGCGACTTCATGACCGAGACGCTGCGACTGAAAGGCGTCACTGGCGGCGAGGCGGCCGGGCGGGCGGCGCGCGCGCTGCGCGAGGTCGGGATCGACGACGGCGAGCGGCGCCTCGGGCAGTACCCGCACGAGCTGTCGGGCGGGCTCCTGCAGCGCGTGATGATCGCGACGATGCTGCTCGGCGAGCCGCGGCTGGTGCTCGCCGACGAGCCGACCACGGCGCTCGACGTGACGACGCAGTCGGAGGTCATGGCGATCCTCGACGAGCTGCGCCGCGAGCGCGGCCTCGCGCTGCTGTTCATCACCCACGACCTCGAGCTCGCCGCCGCGGTCTGCGACCGCACCGCCGTCATGTACGCCGGCCAGATCGTCGAGACGAACGCCGCCCGCATCCTCGACTCCGACCCGCTGCATCCCTACACCGCGGCGCTGGCCGGGGCGCGCCCGGACGTCGCCGCGACCGCGCATCGGCTCGCCGCGATCCCGGGCCGGCCCGTCTCGGCGTTCGAGGCGCCCGACGGCTGCGCGTTCGCGCCGCGCTGCGCCCACGTGCAGGACGCGTGCCGCGAGGCGCGGCCGGCGCTCGAGGCGCTCGACGGCGGCGAGGTCCGCTGCCGGCGCGCGCGCGAGCTGCGCGGGCGGGTCGGCGCCGTGGTCCCGGGCGGAACGGAGGCGACGCGTGCCTGACGCCGTCCTCGAGGCGCGCGGCCTGCGCAAGGAGTACGGCGAGCTGGTCGCCGTCGACGACGTCGACCTGGCGGTCGCCGGAGGGTGGCTCGCTGGCGATCGTCGGCGAGTCCGGCTCGGGCAAGACGACGATCGCGAGGATGCTCGTCGGCCTGACCACGCCGACCGCGGGCACGATCGTCGCCTGCGGGCGAGACCGCTCGATCCCGGCCCGGTCCGCGGGCGAGCGCCGCCGCCGCGGCAGCGAGGTCCAGGTCGTCTTCCAGGACCCCTACTCGAGCCTCGATCCGCGCCAGAGCGCCGCGCAGGCGCTCGACGAGGTGCTGCGCCTGCACCACGGCGGTTCGAAGGCGGAGCGCGTCGAGCGGGTGCGCGAGCTCGCCGACCTCGTCGGGCTCGACGAGCGCCAGGTCCGCGCGCTGCCGCGCGCGCTCTCCGGAGGCCAGCGCCAGCGCATCGCGATCGCGCGCGCGCTCGCCGCGGAGCCGCGCGTGATCATCCTCGACGAGTCCGTCGCGGCGCTGGACGTCTCGATCCAGGCGCAGATCCTCAACCTGCTCGCCGACATCCGCGCGCGCACGGGCGTGTCCTACGTCCTGATCAGCCACGACCTCGCGGTCGTCCGCCAGATCACCGACGAGGCGATCGTCATGTACCGCGGCCGGATCGTGGAGCGCGGGACGACCGCGCAGGTGCTCGACGCGCCCCGCGACGAGTACACGCAGCTGCTGCGCGCGAGCGTCCCCCGGCACGGCTGGAAGCCGCAGCGCCGCGAGCGCACCCCCGACGAAGGAGCCCCCGCATGAGCACCGCCGACCTCGCCCTCGTGGGCGCCCGCGTCCGCACCCTCGACCCGGAACGGCCGTCGGCGACCGCGGTGGCGATCGCGGACGGCGTCATCAGCGCCGTCGGCTCCGACGCCGAGATCGGCGAGCTGACCGGCCCCGGCACCGAGGTCATCGACCTGCACGGCGCCGCGATCGTGCCGGGCCTGACCGACAGCCATCTGCACCCGTTCCTCGGCGCGCTCGGCGCCCGCGGCGCGGACCTCATGGGCGCCAGCTCGCTGGCGGAGGTGCAGCGGCGCGTCGCCGAGGAGCGGGCGCGCTGCGCGCCGCACGAGTGGGTGCTCGGCTTCGGGCTCGACTACAACGCGTTCGCCGAGTCCGGCACGTCCGGCGCGTTGATCGAGGAGGCCGCGGGTGGCGGCCCCGCGCTGCTGACGTTCATCGACTTCCACACCGCGCTCGCGACGCCGCGCGCGCTCGAGCTCGCCGGCGTCGACGGCCCGCGGACGTTCACCGAGCACGCCGAGGTCGTCTGCGTCGACGGCGTGCCCACGGGCGAGCTGCGCGAGGGCGCGGCGATGGAGCTCGTCCGCTCGGCCATGCCGGAGGTCACCGCTGTCGAGCGCTACCGGCTGTGCGCGACGCAGCTGGGCCGCTTCGCGTCGGTCGGCATCACGGGCGCGCACGCGATGGACGGCGACCTCGAGACCCTCGACCTGCTCCGCGAGCTCGAGGGCCGTGGCGACCTGGTGACCCGGCTCATCTCGCCGTTCTGGATCACGCCCGAGATGACCGCCGAGGACTGGGAGGCGTTCGCGCCGCACCGCGACGAGCGCGGCGCTCGCTGGCGCGCGGGCAACGCGAAGTTCTTCATCGACGGCGTCATCGACTCGGGCACCGGCTGGCTCTACGAGGCCGACAGCGAGGGCGACGGGCTGGCGCCGTTCTGGCCCGATCCGCAGCACTACCGCGACGCCGTGCGCTTCTTCGCCGAGCGCGGGTACCGCTGCGCGACCCACGCGACCGGCGACCGCGGCGTCCGCGCGGCCCTCGACGCCTACCGCGACGCCGGCGCCGGGCCGGGCGTGCGCCATCGCATCGAGCACATCGAGACGCTCCAACCCCAGGACCTGCCGCGCTTCGCCGCCGAGGGGGTCGTCGCCTCGATGCAGGCCCAGCACATGGCCTGGCTCGAGCCCGACCGCAGCGACAACTGGTCGCGGCGGCTGGGTGCCGAGCGCTGCGACCGGGCGTTCCCGATCCGCTCGCTGCGCGAGTCCGGGGCGGCGATCGCGCTCGGCTCCGACTGGCCGGTCGCCCGCTTCGACCCGCGCGAGGGTCTGGCGGCGGCCCGCCTGCGGCGGCCGCCGGGCGAGCGCGACCGCGCGCCCTACGACGACCAGGCGATCGACGGGCTCGCCGCCCTCGAGGGCTACACGACCGGCGCCGCGTTCGTCGGCGGCGACGAGGGCAGGCTCGGCCGCGTCCGCCCGGGCTTCTGCGCGGACCTCACCGTGTTCGCCGAGGACCCGGTGGAGTGCGACGCCGACGACCTCGTGGAGCTGCCGGTCGTCCTCACCGTGGTGGACGGCGAGATCGTGTTCCGGGCCTGAGCGGGTACGTTGCGGCGCATGGCCGCTTACTTGATCGCTGACGTCCGCGAGGCATGGGACGCCGAGGCGCTGGACGAGTACCGCCGCCGCAACACCGACGCGGTCGCCAACCACGGCGGCCGCTTCGTCGTCCGCGGCGGAGCGCATGAGGTGCTCGAGGGCGAGTGGGACTCGCTGCGCCTCGTCGTCATCGAGTTCCCGGACATGGCGGCCGGCCGTGCGTGGTGGGAGTCGGACGAGTACGAGCCGCTCAAGCCGCTGCGCCGCGGCGCCTCGATCACCAACATCATCCTGGTCGACGGGGCATAACGCAGTTGCGTGAGGTGCCCGGCGGGCACCCATAGACTGCCCGCGGTTTGCTGGTCGGACGTGACGAGGAGCGTGCCCGGCTCGGGCGCATGGTCGAGGCTGCCAGGGATGGGCGCAGCGCGGCCCTGCTCGTCCACGGCGAGGCCGGGATGGGCAAGACGACGCTGCTGCGCGACGCCGCCGAGCACGCGCAGGGGCTGCGGGTGCTGCGGGCGCGCGGGATCGAGTCGGAGTCCGAGCTGCCGTTCGCCGCGCTGTCGGAGCTGCTGTCGCCGCTGCTCGAGCTGCGCAGCGAGATCCCGCCCGTCCAGGCACAGGCGCTCGGCGGCGCGCTCGCGCTCGAGGCGGCGCCCGTCACCGACCGCTTCGCGGTCGCCGCGGGCGTCCTGAGCCTGCTCGGCGCGGCGGCCGAGCGCCAGCCGGTGCTGGCCGTCCTCGACGACCTGCAGTGGCTCGACGAGGCGTCGCGCGAGGCGCTGCTGTTCGCCGCCCGCCGGCTCGACGCCGAGGGCGTCGTGCTGCTGTTCGGGCTGCGCGACGGGGAGGGCGTGGAGGCGGGCGACCTGGGCCTCGAGACGCTGCACCTCGACGGGCTCGACGAGGCCAGCGCGCGCCGCCTGCTCGCGGCCGAGGGCGACGGCTTCGCGCCCGCGGTGATCGAGCAGCTGGTGACCGCCTCGGCGGGCAACCCGCTCGCGCTGCGCGAGATCCCGCGCGGCCTCAGCGCGGACCAGCGCGCCGGCCGCGACCTCGCGCTCGGCCCGCTGCGGCCGGGCGAGACGCTCGAGCGCGCGTTCCGCCGCCGCGTCGACGCGCTGCCGGAGCCGACGCGCGACGCGCTGCTCGTGACCGCGTGCGCCGAGACGATGCGCGCCGACGTGATCGCGGGCGCGCTCGCCAACGCCGGGCTGCCGGCCGATGCGCTCGAGCCCGCCGAGGCGGCCGGCCTGCTCCAGCTCCGCGGCCGCGAGGTCGAGTTCGACCACCCGCTCGTGCGCGCCGCCGTCTACCACGCCGCCACGCCGGCGCGGCGCCGCGACATGCACCGCGCGCTCGCCACCGCGTTCCCCGACCGCAGCGCCGAGCGCGCCTGGCACCTGGCCGCCGCCTGCACGATGCCCGACGCCGGCGTCGCCCAGGCGCTGATGGACGCGGCCGGCGACGCCCGCGGCCGCGCCGCCTTCGCCGCCGCGGCGCGCGGCTTCGCCCGCGCCGGCGAGCTCCACGTCGACGACGACGACCGGGCGCGGGCGCTGCTCGAGGCGGCGGGCGCCGCGACCATCGCCGGGGAGCTCTCGCGCGCGTTCGAGCTCGCCGACCAGGGCGGCCGCCTCGCCTCCGACCCGTTGCTGCAGGCCGACCTGCGCGCGATGGCGGCCCGCACCCAGATGCGGCTCGGCGACCCGCTGCGCGCCGGCCAGGCGCTCGTGCGCGAGGCCGAGCGGATCGAGGGCCTCGACCGCGTCCGCGCCGGCGGCTTCCTGCTCGAGTCGGCGGTGACCCACATGATCGACGGGACGCTGCGGGCGATGGCCGAGACCGCCAGCCGCGTCAAGGAGGTCACCGCCGGCCAGGCGCCCGGCCTCGACTTCCTGGCCACGCTGCTCACCGCCGAGGCGCTGCTCGCGCTGGGCGAGACCGAGGAGGGCGACGCGCTGCTGGCCGCCTGCGAGCCGGTGCTGCTCGGCGACGAGCCGGTGCTCGGGCCGCCCGAGGTGCTGGGGATGGCTGCGCACTCCTCGCTGTGGTCGGAGCAGTTCGACCGCGCGGAGGCGATCTTCGAGCGCCTGGTCGGCTCGCTGCGCGACGTCGGCGCCGCCGCCGCGCTCGTCTACCCGCTGGCCGCACGCTCCCACCTCGACTTCCGCCTCGGGCGCTGGCCCGCGGCGCTGGCGGGCGCCGACGAGTCGGTGACGCTCGCGCGCGAGACGCACCAGGAGTCGCTGCTCGCCCACGGGCTCGGCGCGCTCGCCGAGGTCGAGGCGGGGCTCGGCCGCGCCGACGACGGGCGCCGCCACGCGCAGGAGAGCGTCGCGCTGTGCCAGGCCCAGGGCGCCCCGGCCACCGCCATCTACGGCTACCACGCGCTCGCGCTGCTCGAGCTCGGCCTCGGCAACCTCGAGGCCGCGCGCGACCACGGCCTCGCCGCCGAGCGGGCGTTCAACGAGACCGAGGGCGACGAGCCGGGCGTCGCGCGCTTCCAGCCCGACCTGCTCGAGGCCCTGTGGCGCCTCGGCGCCCAGGACGAGGTGCCGCCGCGGCTCGCGGAGCTCGCACGCCAGGCCGATCGCCCCGGCCACACCTGGGCGCAGGCGGTGGTCGAGCGCATCCGCGGCCTGATGGCGCCCGACGGCGAGGTCGACGAGCACTTCGCGCGCGCGTTGGAGCTGCACGCCATGACTCGTCAGCCGTTCGAGACCGCCCGCACCCAGCTCCTCCACGGCGAGCGGCTGCGCCGCGCCAAGCGGCGCGCCGACGCCCGCACCCCGCTGGGCCACGCGCTCGCCGTGTTCGAGCGCCTCGGCGCCGAGCCGTGGGCCGAGCGCACGCGCGCGGAGCTGCGCGCGACCGGCGGCCCGACCGGCTCCGCCGCGCCCGCCATCGCCACCGACGAGCTGACCGCCCAGGAGCTGCAGATCGCGCTCCAGGTCGCGCAGGGCCGCACGAACCGCGAGGTCGCCGCCGCGCTGTTCCTCAGCGCAAAGACGATCGAGTACCACCTCGGCTCGATCTACCGCAAGCTCGGGATCCGGCGGCGCGGGGAGCTGTCGGCGGCGCTCTCCGCCTGACGTCCGCGGAAGTTTCGGCGAACGTCAACTGCGGCTGGGTAAGGGTGGGTTTCGGCCGTTGGCGGCACGAATGTCAGCTCGATAGGCCGCAAGCCCATCGAGACGACTTTCGTGGCCGCCTCGGCGGTTCGCACCCGCTTCCTACCCAGCCGGCCGTTGACGTGCGGCGGCGCTGCCGCGGACGCCCGCTTCAGCCTCCGGCCGCCTCCGCCTTGCGCAGCCCGCGCACGCACCAGACCGTGAACACGACGCCGAGCGCGAGCGCGATGCCGAACATCGCCAGCACCTCGAACGCCTGCCCGGAGATGAGGTCGCGGCCGCCCTCGACCAGCGCGGTGAACGGGTTGACCTTCGCGGCGGTCGCGACCCAGCCGGCCAGCAGGTCGAGCGGGACGTAGACCGGGGCGAGGAAGAGGATCAGGAAGACCGGCATCTGCATCGCCGGGCCGGCCTGGATCGTGCGCATGCGGAACGCGACGCCGAACGCGAACAGGGCGGCGACGAGGTTGACGAGCAACGCGAGCACGACCAGCCCGAAGACGTCGACCGGGCCGCCGTCGATCTGCATGCCGACGAGGATCGCGACCAGGAACAGCAGCGCGCCGACGATCAGCGCGCGCATCAGCCCGGCGAGCAGGTAGCCGGCCAGGATCGAGAGCCGGTTCGGCGCGGCCAGCATGAGCCGGCGGGCGAAGCCGCGCTCGAAGTCGGCCGCGACGGCAAAGCCGGTGAAGACGCCGCCGAACGCCGCCGACTGCAGCAGGACGAACACGAACTGGAACGCCGTGTAGCCGGTCGGGAAGTCGAAGCCCGGCGCGTTGCTGACCTGCGAGAGCCCGCCGGCGAACGCGGTGAAGAAGAACAGCGGGAAGATGATCGACGGCAGCAGGAAGGCCGGGTTGGTCGTGAAGTTGTGGATCTGCCGCCAGGCGACGCCCCAGGCGACGGCGATGAAGCGGCTCATGTCCGCACCAGCCGCGTGCGCAGCGCGCGCGAGGCGCCGAAGATCGAGAGCGCGCAGACCACGATGGCGACGCCGAAGCCGCGCTCGAGCGCCACCGCGTCCCAGCCGGTGATCACCACCGAGCGGATGCCCTCGAGCATGTAGGAGACCGGGTTCCAGGTCGCGATGGTGCGGAACCAGTCCTGCTCGATCAGCGGCCGCGGGAGCGCCTGCGAGGACAGGAAGAGGAAGACGAAGAAGACCGGGAACAGGCCCTGCACCGCCTCGCCCGAGCCGGCGCGCAGCCCGACCAGTGCGCCGAGCGCCGCGAAGCCGAGCGTGACGAAGAAGGCGAGCAGGAGCAGCACGACCACGCCGAGGGCGCCGGCCTTGACCTGGAGCCCGGCCGCGAAGCCGACCGCGAGGTAGACGATCGACGAGAGCCCCGCCACCGTCATCACGCCCGAGAGGTTGCCGAGCAGCAGCGCCGCGCGCTGCATCGGGGTCAGCGCCAGCCGCTTGAGGAAGCCCGTCTCGACGTCCCGCGCCAGGCTCGAGCCGGCGTTGATGGCGGCGAACAGCGCGCCCTGCATGAACGGGATCGCGATCGCGAAGTTGAGGTAGTCCTCGGTCGGGAAGCCCGGCAGCTTCGTCGCGGCGTCGAGCCCGCCGACGTTGACCGCCAGCAGGCACAGCGGGAACAGGATCGGGGGGACGAAGAGGGCGGGCTGGCGCAGCGTCTGGGTGATCGACCGCCGCGCCATCTCGCCGACCTGGGCGAGCAGCGTCAAGCAGGCACCGCCTCGGGCTCGGGGCGCTCCTCCTCGACCTCGAGCTTGTGCCCGGTCTTGGCCAGGAAGACGTCGTCGAGCGTCGGCGAGTGGAGCTCGAACAGCTCGATCCCGACCTGCTCGGCGTCGAGCGCGCGCACGACGTCGGCGAGCCCGTCGGCCCCGCGCTCGAGCCGCACCGCGACCGCGCCGTCGGGCGCGTGGACCGGCTCGCCGAAGCGGCCGAGCACCGTCGCCAGGCGATCGCAGCTGGCCTTGTCGGCGGGGATGACCTCGAGGCTCGGGTGCCCGACCTCGGCCTTCAGCGCGTCGGGCGTGCCCTCGGCGACGATCCGGCCCTGGTCGATGATGCCCACGCGGTCGGCCAGCGCGTCGGCCTCCTCGAGGTACTGCGTGGTCAGCAGCACGGTCACGCCCTCGTCGCGCGCGAGCCGGCCGACCTCCTCCCACAGGTCCGAGCGGCTCTGCGGGTCCAGGCCGGTGGTCGGCTCGTCGAGGAACAGGATGCGCGGGGAGTGCACGAGCGCGAGCGCGAGGTCGAGCCGGCGCTTCATGCCGCCCGAGTAGCCGCCGACCTTGCGGTCGGCCGCGTCGCTGAGGCCGACGCGCTCGAGCAGCTCGGTCCCGCGGCGCACGCGCTCGCTCTTGGGCAGGCCGTGCAGCGTGGTCTGGAGGCGCAGGTGCTCGCGCCCGGTCAGCAGCGGGTCGAGCGCGGCCTCCTGCAGCGCGGCGCCGATCGACTCGCGCACGCTCGCGCCCTGGCGGACGATGTCGAAGCCCGCGACGCGCGCCGTGCCCGCGGTGGGCGGCAGCAGCGTGGTGAGCATGAGGACGGTCGTGGACTTGCCGGCCCCGTTCGGTCCCAGGAAGCCGTAGATCTCACCGGGCTCGACGCTGAAGTGGATCCCGTCCACCGCGCGCACGCCGCCCTTGAACTCGCGGACGAGGCCGTCGACCTCGATGCCGTTGTCGGAAGTCATGACGCGAGACCCTAGCGAAGATAGTTGAACCATGCAATCTTCGATCTATGTTATATTCGCGGCATGTCAACGTCGACGGCGCCCAGCACCGCCGCACGTGAGGCGTGGGGGCTGTTCTGGCGCATCTTCAGTGCCGACAAGCCACGGCGCATGGCGACGTTGAACGAGCTCGGGCTCGCTCCCATGCAGTCGATGGCGCTGATGCAGCTGCGCCCGGACGAGCCGATGACGATGAGCGCGATGGCGCATGCGCTCCAGTGCGACAACTCGAACGTCACCGGGATCGCCGACCGGCTCGAGGCGATGGGCCTCGTCGAGCGCCGCCCCGCCGAGCACGACCGCCGCGTGAAGACGCTCGTGATCACCGAGAAGGGCAGCGAGATGCGCGGGGAGGTCGAGCGGCACATGAGCGTCCCCCCGCCGCCGCTCGCCGGCCTCTCCGACGACGATGCCGCGGCGCTGCGCGACATCCTGCAGCGCGCGCTAGACGGCTGAGAGCGGGCGCTCGCCCGGCCCGACGTACTTCGCCGACGGCCGGATCAGCCGCCCCTCGCGCTTCTGCTCGAGGATGTGCGCCGACCAGCCGGCGGTGCGCGCGCAGGTGAACAACGACGTGAACAGCGTGCTCGGGACGTCGGCGTGGTCGAGCACGACGGCCGACCAGAACTCGACGTTGGTGGCGAGCACGCGGTCGGGCTTGCGCGCCTTGAGCTCGGCCAGCGCCGCCGCCTCGAGCGCCTCGGCGACCTCGTAGCGCTGCGAGCCGATCTCCTTCGACGTGCGCCGCAGCACGCGCGCCCGCGGATCCTCGGCCCGGTAGACGCGGTGGCCGAAGCCCATCAGGCGCTGGCCGGAGTCGAGCGCGTCCCTGACCCATCGCTGCGCGTCACCCAAGGCCTCGACCTCGTCGAGCATCTTCAGCACGCGCGCGGGCGCGCCGCCGTGCAGCGGGCCGGAGAGCGCGCCGACCGCTCCGCTCAGCGCGGCGGCGACGTCGGCGCCGGTGGAGGCGATCACGCGGGCCGTGAACGTCGAGGCGTTCATGCCGTGCTCGGCCGCCGAGATCCAGTAGGCGTCGATCGCCTTCACGTGGTCGGGGTCGGCCTCGCCGCGCCAGCGGGTGAGGAAGCGCTCGGGGATCGAGCCGGCCTTGTCGATCTCGCGCTGCGGGCACCGGCGGCCGGCCGGCGCCGCGCGCGGACTGGGCGACGAAGCTCAGCGCCATCACCGAGGCGCGCGCGAGGTCGTCGCGCGCCTGCTCGTCGGAGATGTCGATCAGCGACTCGAACCCCCACTCCGGCCCTAGCATCGCCAGCGCCGACTGCACGTCGACGCGCGGGTCGCCCGAGCGGATGGCGAGCGGGTGCGGCTCGGCGGGCGGCAGGCCGGGCTCGAGCGCGCCGTCGACCAGCAGCCCCCACACCTGCTCGAACGGCGCCTGGCCGACGAGCTCCTCGATGTCGACGCCGCGGTAGCGCAGCGCGCCGCCCTCGCGATCGGGCTCGGCGATCTCGGTGGCGAAGGCGACGACACCCTCGAGGCCGGACTGGACCTCGCTCACGCGGCCACCCTGGCCGCCCGGTGGCGGCGGGCCTTCTCGACGTTCCCGCACGCCCGCATCGAGCACCAGCGCCGGCGGGCGGCCTGGGAGCGGTCGTAGAAGCGAGCCGAGCAGGTCTCCGAGCCGCAGATGCGGACCCGCTCCGCCTGGTCGGGCGTGCCGAGCATGTGGGCGGCGTCCAGCGCCACGAGCCCGAGCGCGCGCCGCGGCGAGTCGGCCGGCGGGCGCTCGCTCAGCTGCGGCACCCCGTCGGGGCCGAGCGCGAGCGTGGGGCGCACGCTGACCAGGACGAGCCAGTCGTCGATCACGCGCAGCGCCGCAGCGTCGGTCGGCGCGCCGGCCAGCGCTGCGCGCACGCCGGCGTCGATCGCCTCGCGCAGCTCGCGCGCCTCGCGACCCAGCCCGCGCGGCGGGCGCGACGGCTCTTCGAGCAGCTCGGCGGCGACGAGCCAGGCGACCGCGTCGCGGTCGGTGGGGAGGCACTCGACGTTGCGGCGCCAGCGCTCGCGGCGGGTGTTGACGAGGTCGAGCGCCGGGCGGCCGCCGAGCCAATACCAGTAGGGCTCGCCGCTCTGGAGCGGGCCATCGGGGACCTCCGGGACCATAACCCGATGATACAGACCGAACCGGTTACTCGTGACAGGAAGTGATGACCGGGAACGTGGGATTTTGCCGGGGCGGTCGCGTGCCCTAGGCTGGCGCCGCGGATGGGGGACCTCATGGCAATGAGCGTCGGCGAGATCGCGGCCCACGTGCGGGGTGGCGAGTTGAGCGCGCGCGAGGTCGTGACCGACGCTCTAGAGCGGATCGAGGAGCGCGATCCGAAGCTCAACGCGTTCGTGGAGGTCGATGCCGACGGCGCCCTGGCGGCCGCCGACCGCATCGAGCCGGGCGACGAGCGCCCGTTCGCCGGCGTCCCGATCGCGATCAAGGCGAACACCCCGGTCGCGGGCCTGACCATGAACTTCGGCTCCAAGTTCCTCGGCGACCATCGCCCGGGCCACAGCGCGTACCTCGTGCGGCGGTTGCAGGACGCGGGGTTCGTGATCGTTGGAATCACCAACATGCCGGAATTCGGAATTCTTCCGACCACGGAGCCGCGCCACACGGAGCCGACCCGCAACCCGTGGGACACCGAGCGCACCCCGGGCGGCTCGTCGGGCGGCGCCGCCGCGGCGGTCGCGGGCGGCATGCTGCCCGTCGCGCACGGCAACGACGGCGGCGGCTCGCTGCGCATCCCCGCTTCCTGCTGCGGGCTCGTCGGGCTCAAGCCGAGCCGCGGGCGCGTGTCGCGCGGACCCGACCTCGGCGACTCGTTCCTCGCCTGCGACGGCGTGCTGACCCGCACCGTCGCCGAGACCGCGCAGTGCCTCGACGTGCTCGCCGGCTACGAGGTCGGCGACTCCACGTGGGCGCCGCGGCCCGCCGAGCCGTACACGCTGTCGGCCCGCCGCGACCCGGGCCGCCTGCGGGTGGCGATGACCGCCCAGAACGCGCTCGAGGCCGACGTCGACCCCGAATGCATGCGCGGCATGCTCGAGACCGCCGACCTGCTCGCCGCACTCGGGCACGAGATCGAAGAGGCGTCGCCGGCGCTGCCGGGCAAGGACACGCTGCGGCTGTTCACCGGCGCGTTCGGGCCGGCGATCGCGCTCCAGATCACCTACGGGGAGCTGCTGGCCGGGCGCCCGCCGGAGGACGACGAGATCGAGCCGCTGTCGCGCAGCCTGGCCGACATCGCCGCCGGGATGTCGTCGATCGAGTACCTCGCGTGCGTGGCCCAGCTCCAAGCGCTGGCGCGCGGCGTCGTCGCGTTCTTCGCCGAGTACGACGTGCTGCTGACGCCCGCCCTGGCCGAGCGCCCGCTGCCGATCGGCGAGTGCAACGGCATCGGCGAGGACCCGCTGGCCGACTTCGCCCGCTCGGGCCAGTTCACGCCCTTCACGGCGCTGTTCAACGTCACCGGGCAGCCGGCGATCTCGGTCCCGGCCGGCTTCGGGGAGGACGGCCTCCCCACCAACGCGCACCTCGTCGGCAAGCCGCTGGGCGAGGACACGCTGCTGCAGCTCGCTTCGCAGCTCGAGGCCGCGCGGCCGGCCGCCGCGACGCGGCCGATGCCGGCCGTCGACTAGGGGGAACACCGGCCCAGGGGGCCAGGTTCCCTTAGCGGGTATTCGCCCTGAGGGCGAAACCCGCGGGTGGGTTGAGTCCGAGCACCGCGGGCAGCGGGCGCGGGTGGACGCCGAGCGCCTCGGCGTCGGCGGTGCCGCGCGAGCTGCGCATCGTCACGCCGAGCAGCTCCGCCTCCTCCCAGGTCGCGATCGCGGTCGGGCCGGCGAGCGCCTCGTAGCCGCGGAGGACGGGCCGCAGGACCTGCGCGGGGACGGGTACGAGGCGGCGCCGGCGCTGGGCCGCGCGCAGCGCGAGCTCGGCGATCTCGCGGTGCGAGAGCAGATCGGGGCCGGCGAGCTCGTAGCGCCGGTGCGGCGCGTCGACCGGCGGCTGGTCGAGCGCGGCGAGCACGCAGTCCGCGACGTCGTCGGCCCAGATCGGCTGGGTGCGCGCGCGGCCGCGGCCGGCCAGCGGGACGGCGGGTAGCCATGCGAGGTGCTCGAGCCGCGACAGGCGGCGGTCGCCGGGCGAGTAGACGAGCGACGGCGCGAACGTCGTCGTGCGGAGGTCGGCGGCCTCGACGGCCTGCTCGGCGATCGCTTTCGCCCGGTGCAGGCGGCTGCGGTGCGACGGCGAGGCGCCGAGCGCGGAGAAGAAGATGAAGTGGTCGACGCCGGCCTGCTCGGCCGCCCGCAGCAGCCGCCAGGTGGCAAGCCCGGCCAGCTCCTCGATCGTGGCGTGCGGCTGGTCGCGCGGTGAGGCCGCGAGGTGGACGACGGTGCGGGCGCCGCGCAGCGCCTGGCGGTGGGCGCGGGGGTCGGTCAGGTCGCCGATCGTGATCTGGACGCGGACGCGCTCGGGGCCCAGGCGGCGCGGATCGCGCACCAGGCAGCGCACCGGTTCACCGCGCGCGGTGAGGCGCCGCAGGAGGGCCGAGCCGACGAGCCCGGTGGCACCGGTGAGGAGAAGCACGGTGGCTATGATGCCGCGCAATGGCATACGTCATCGCCGAGCCCTGCATCGGGACCAAGGACAACTCCTGCGTGGAGGTCTGCCCGGTCGACTGCATCCACCCGACGCCCGACGAGCCCGACTACGACAAGGTCGAGATGCTCTACATCGACCCGGAAGAGTGCATCGACTGCGACGCCTGCGTGGAGGCCTGCCCGGTCGACGCCTGCTTCGCCGAGGATCAGCTGCCCGACGAGTGGTCGAACTTCGCAGGCATCAACGCGCAGTACTACGCGGGCAAGTAGCGCCCGCGCTAGCCTCCGGGCGTGGCCCCGACGCTGGCCTCGATCGATCTCCTTCTCCTCATCCTGGTCGCGCTGAGCATCGCGCTCCTCGACACGCCGGTGCCGCGCGGGTGGTCGTTCGCGGCCGTCGGGCTGCTCGTGGTGCAGGCGTTCGCCGT
Organism: uncultured Solirubrobacteraceae bacterium; assembly: GCA_963730115.1. GTDB lineage: Bacteria > Actinomycetota > Thermoleophilia > Solirubrobacterales > Solirubrobacteraceae > DASQFQ01. Next base: position 228,020 of record CAVSQM010000008.1, read on the forward strand.
GCACGAGATGGAGCTGCAGCCGTTCGAGCCGGGCGCGCCGCGCTCCGACGCGATCGTCCACACGACGGCCGAGGCGGTCGCGGTGCTGGCCGTGCCGGCGCTGACCGCGGCGCTCCTGACCGTGATCTTCTTCCACTGCGCCCGCGCGTACGCGCGGGCGAAGCGCCGCCTCGAGGCGGCGCTGGAGGCTCAGGCCATCGGCAAGGACATGCCGACCGGCTGGGGCGCCGCGGGCGGCGCCGGGTCGTGCATGACCGGCAGCTCGACGGGCGAAAGCGCCACGAGGCCGCGGGCGGCCTGACGCACGCCCTGGGCGGCGGGGTCGTCCGGGTCGGCGAACACGAGCGGGGTGCCCTCGTCGGACTGCTCGCGCAGCGCCATGGTGAGCGGCACGGTGCCGAGCAGGGGCACGCCGAGCTCGTCGGCGAGCCGGCCGCCGCCGCCCTCGCCGAAGATCGCGAAGCGCTCGCCGGAGGGCGTGGTGAAGCCCGACATGTTCTCGATCACGCCCGCGATCTCGAGCTTGACCTTGTCGGCCATCTCGGCGGAGCGGCGCGCGACCTTCTGCGCGGCGTCCTGCGGGGTGGTGACGATCACGAATTGCGCCTGCGGCAGCAGCTGGGCGAGCGTCATCGAGACGTCGCCGGTGCCGGGCGGGAGGTCGATCAGGAGGTAGTCGAGCTCGCCCCAGGCGACGTCCTCGAGGAACTGGGTGAGCGCCTTGTGGAGCATCGGGCCGCGCCAGACGACGGCCTCGTCCTCCTTCACGAAGAAGCCGATCGACATGACCTTCAGGCCGTGGGCGTCCATCGGGATGATCTTGCGCTCGCCGTTGACGCGCGGCTTGTCGGAGCCGAGGCCGAGCATGCGCGGGATCGAGTAGCCCCAGACGTCGGCGTCGAGCACGCCGACGCGCTTGCCCTCGGCGTGCAGCGCCGCGGCGAGGTTGACGGTGAGCGAGGACTTGCCGACGCCGCCCTTGCCGGAGCCGATGCAGATGACGTTCTGCACGGCGGCGAGTGAGCCCTCGGGCAGCCCGCCCATGCGGCCGAGCTTGCGCTGGAGCACGCCCTTCTCCTGGTCGGAGAGGACGTCGAAGCCGACGTTGCAGTGGACGACGCCTTCGACGCCGGTCACGGCCTTGACCACGGAGGTCTGGAAGTGGTTCTTGATCGGACAGCCGGGCGTGGTCAGCGAGACGGTGACGTCGACGACGCCGCCGTCCTTGATCTCGATCGACCTGACCATCTCGAGGTCGACGATGTCACGCCGCAGCTCGGGGTCGATGACGGCCTTGAGCGCTTCGCGGATCTGGGACTCGGTCGGCATGGCTCCAAGGATAGGACGGTGGGCTTAAAGACCGACGGGGCGCCCTGACTGCTGGCGCCCCGACGGTTGAGGGAGGAGAGGTACTGCTCTGCCAGGCGAGATATGAGGCCTGGCAGCCCGACCCGAGCTCCGACCCTCTCCAGCGGCCGGCTCGGGGGAAGTCGGTTCCCTACGCCAGCTGCTTCTGGACGTTGGTGATGACGCGCTCGCCGGCGGCCACGCCCGTCTGGATCGCGTCCTCGACGCGGTTCGACACGGTCGCGACCTGCTTGGTCACGACGTTGTCGCGCTTGTTGGCCTCACGCTCGACGGCGTTGGTCTCGCGCTCGAAGCGGCGCTCACCGCGACGGATCAGGCGCTCGGCGCGGGTGCGCACCTTGCGGGTCTCCGTGTGGCCGCGACGCTCGAGGCGGCGCAGGGTCACGCCGCGACGGCTCGTGAGCGTCTCGGCGACGTCGGTGGCGGCGCCGCTGACGCGGTCACGCGCCTCCAGGACGGCGCCGACGTAGATCAGGCCGGCGCGCTCGGCGACGTTGCGGCCCTGCTTCGCCGTCGTCTTGGCGGCGGTGGCGTTGGCCTTGGCGGCCTCGCGAGTCTTGTTCTGCGCAGTGGTGCGCGTGCGACGACCGGTGGTCTTCGACGGCGACTTGGCGGCCGTCGAGCGGGTGGTCGAACGCGTGTTGCGCTTGCGGGTCGCAGCAGCCTTCTTGGCAGCGGCGCTGCGCTTCGCAGCAGGAGTGTTGGTGGTGGTGCCGGTGGTGGTGGCCATGTTGGGTCTCAGCCCCTCTTCGTTGCTCGTAACGATATTAGTTCTAAGTCTGTTAGCCAGAAGTATACCAGCGAACACATGTTTGTAAACCCCTGAAGAGCGCTCGTTACATCGTGGTCACGATTTGGCCGCACAGCGCGCAAATCGCGCCATGACTTTGTAACAAGGAGAACGTGTGTTCTACGCGGCGCGCGCAGGGCCCGTACGGGCCACCCAGCCGTGCGGATCGTCGAGCTCGGCCAAGGTCGGCATCTGCGCCGGCTCCTGCCAGACGCGGTTCAGCGTGGCGATCCCGCCCACCTCCGTCACGGCGTCGCAGAACTTCTTGCCCTGCTCGTACTGGCGGAGCTTGAGGTCCATCCCGATCAGCTTCTCGAAGATCCGCATCAGGCCCGTGCGGTCGTGGCGGCGGCGGTCCATCGCGCCGCGGAGCTGCGGCAGGTTCGGGAGGATGTCGGCGCCGACCGCGTCCATCACGTGCTCGGCGTAGCCCTCGAGCACGGCCATGAACGCCTGCATCGCGTCGAGCGCGGCCTTGCGCTCCGGGCCGACGACCAGGGTCGCGATGTCGCCGTCGCGGATCTTGTCGACGAGGCCGCGGAAGTCGGACGAGTCCGGCACCTTGAGCAGGCGCGTCGGGTCGACATCGAGGCCGCCCAGCAGCTCGCGCACGACGGTCGCGATGTGCGGCCGGAGCCACGGCACGCCGCCGAACTGGAGCGCGTGCGTGACCTCGTGGAGCGCGACCCAGCGCAGCAGCTCGTCGCTGTCCGCCTCGAGGTTGACCGCGGCCTGGGCGAGGTTGGGCGACACGAAGAGCAGGCGCGCGGGCGTCTCGGGCTCGAGGATCGGGAACTCGTACTGGCCGAGCACGCGCTGGCCGAGCATCCCCGACACCGCGCCGACCTCGACGGCCAGCAGCGCCCCACTCGCCGCGCCGACCACGCCGGACAGCGGACCCGCGCCCTGCCCCAGCTTCGCCGCGACCGGATCGAGCACGGTCTTCAGAGACGTCAGGTTGGCCTGGATCCAGAGCGAGCGGTCCAGCGGCTCGGCGTGCGGCAGCGCGTCGGCGCGCAGGCCGGTGTAGGAGGACACGAGCGCCGCGGCCTCCTCGGCCGGCCCGGCGACATGCTCGAACGAGGTCGACTCGGGCGCCGGCTTCAGCCCGGCGATGCCCTCGGCGACGGTGGTGGCGAGCTTCCAATCGATCACGGCATCGATGGTGGCAGGCCCGCCTAAAGGGTTCCCTGGGGCGGGATCCTCGCCAGCTGTTCCAGCGTTGCCTCCGTCCGCGCCGCGACGATCGGCGAGTGCGGCGGGATGTCGAGCGGGGCGCCGAGGGGCTCGTCGCACCACGGGAAGGCCACGAACCCGCCCGCTTCGCGCACGATCAGCTGCGCGGCGGCGACGTCGACCGCGCGGCAGCGGCGCAGCGACACCATCCCGTCGAGCCGCGCCGCCGCGACCTGGCAGACCGTGGAGGCCATCGTCCCGAGCGCGCGCAGCCGATATGCCTGCTCCGCCAGCGCCTCGGCCGCCTCGCGCACCCAGCGCGGGTCGGCGGACTCGATGCCGAGCAGCTCGAGCCGGCCGTCGCCGCCGCGGCGCTCGCCGGCCCCCGGATCGAGGCGGCGCCGGTTGAGCCAGGCGCCCTTGTCGCGGCGGGCGATCCACTCCTCCGCCGGCCCGAAGTCGTAGACGTAGCCGAAGAAGACGTCGGCCATCGTCGGGCCGTTCGAGACCGCGATCGAGATCGAGTGGTGCGGCAGCCCGCGCTTGGCGTTGACCGAGCCGTCGATCGGGTCGACGACCACGAGCGTGTCCGGGTCGCCGAAGTCGACGGTCCCGCGCTCCTCGCTGACCGCGGTGAAGCGCAGGCCCTCGTGGTGGAGCGCCTCGAGCTCCTGGAAGACGGCCTCCTCGGCGTCGGCGTCGATCACCAGGGTGCGGTCGCCGCCCTCTCCGCGCGTGCCGACCTCCAGCACCCGCTGCGCGGTGCTCGGGTTGTCGGCGAGGATCCCGCGCAGTGCGTCCGTCGCCCGGCGACACAGCTCCAGCCAGTCCGTGTCCTGCACGCGATCCGAGACCCCCACCGGGCCTATCCTACGGTGGTGTCGCTGACTCCCCGCCAGCTCGAGGCCGTCACGCACCCCGGCGGACCGTTGCTCGTCATCGGCGGCGCCGGCACGGGCAAGACGACCGTCCTGTGCGAGCGCTTCGCGTGGCTCGTGGGCGAGCAGGGCCACTCGCCCGAGGCGATCCTCGCCCTCACCGTTTCCCAGACCGCCGCCGACGGCCTGCGCGAGCGGCTGGAGTCGAGCCTCGAGCGCGGCTTCGAGGAGCTCACCGTCTCGACCGTCCACGGCTTCTGCGCCCATGTGCTGCACGACGAGGCGCTGGAGGCAGGGCTCGACCCGTTCGCCACTCCGGTCACCCCGGCCGACCGCCTGGCGATGCTGCTCGAGCGCATCGACGAGCTGCCGCTCGCGTCCCACGACATCCGCGGCAACCCGAGCCAGCTGCTCGGCTCGATCGTCGCCCGCATCGACCGCCTGAAGGACGAGCTGGTCAGCCACGAGGACTACGGCGCCTGGGCGGAGACGCTCGGCACCGAGGCAGACCGCGAGCGCGAGTTCGCCGCCATCTACGCCGCCCACGACCGCTGGCTGGAGCAGTCCGGCACGCGCGACTTCGGCGACCTGGTGCTCGACGCCTTCCGGATGTTGCGGACCAACCCCCGCGTACGCGCGCGTCTATCCGCCCGCTTCCGCCACGTGCTCGTCGACGAGCTGCAGGACGCGAACTTCGCCCAGGGCCTGCTGTTGCGGCTGCTCGCCGGCGAGCACGGTCAGATCAGCGCCGCGGGCGACGACGACCAGGCGATCCTCCGCCTGCGCGGCGCGGCCGCCAAGAACCTGCACGACTTCGAGGCCGAGTGGCCGCAGGCGACCGTCGTGCGGCTGGAGGAGAGCCACCGCTGCCCGGAGCGGATCATCACCGCCGCCCGCGCCGTCGCCGAGCCCGCGCCCGACCGGATCGCGAAGGAGCTCACCGGCGTCGCCGGCGGCGACATCGCCTTCTGGCAGTGCGCCAACGAGCGCGCCCAGGCCCAGGCCGTGGCCGCCGAGATCGAGCGCCTCGTGGCGCGCGAGGACGTCGCGCCCGAGGACGTCTGCGTGCTCGTCCGCTCGATCCGCAACGAGGGCCAGGCCGTGGCCGTGGCGCTCGAGGAGCGCGCCGTCCCGCACCGGCTCGCCGGCGCGGCGGCGTTCTTCCAGCGCGCCGAGGTGCGCGACCTGCTGGCGTGGCTGCGGCTGCTCGTCGACCCCGGCGACGCCGGCGCCGTGGTGCGCGCGCTCGCGCGTCCGCCGGTGGAGCTGCGCGCGATCGACATCGCCCGCTGCACGCAGATCGCCCGCCGCCGCAAGCTCGACATGGTCGCCGCGCTCGGCGCCGCGCTCGAGTCGCCCCAGATCCCGCCCGAGGCGCGCGAGCGCATCCGCACGTTCTTCAAGCTCTACCGCGCGGCGTCGAACGCGCTCGACTCCGCCCGCCCCGACCTCTACGTCCACCGCCTGATCGAGCGGCTCGGGCTGCGGCGCCAGCTGCTGTTCGCGGCCTCGGTGGAGGTCGTCGAGCGGCTCGTCAACCTCGCCAAGTTCGCCGAGCTCGCCGCCGCCTACGTCCGCCGCGCGCCCCAGGCCACCGCGCGCGAGTTCGCCCGCTCGATCGCCGCCGTCGCCGAGGCCGGCCTGCGCGAGGAGGAGGCGGTGGCCGGCGACCGGCCGGTCGGCGTGCAGGTGATGGCCATGCATGCGGCCAAGGGGCTCGAGTTCGACCACGTCTACGTGCTCGGGCTGATGGGCGCGCGCATGCCGGGACCGCGGCGGCGCACGCTCGAGCCGATCCCCGACGCGCTGCTCAAGGAGGCGCTGCCGGCGGACACCAAGGCGGCGCACATCGCGGAGATGCGGCGGCTGCTGCACGTCGCGATGACGCGCGCGAAGCGGCGCCTCGTGCTCGCCTATCCCGAGACGACCGAGCGCGGCGCCGCCCAGGGCCCGTCGCCGTTCGCCGACGAGGCGCGCGAGGCGGTCGGCGGCGAGTGGGAGGCCAAGCGCGAGGAGCTGTTCGGCCCCGCCGAGACGCTGCAGTCGACGTTCCGGATCCTGCGCGACGAGCTCCTGACCACGGTCTCCCAGGTCGGCGGCCGGCTCGGCGAGCTGCGCTTCGACACCGACCTCGACGTCTCCCACGCGGTCGTCCGCTACCTCGAGCTGATCAAGCTGTCGGCGCTGCTCGAGCGCACCGGGGCCGAGGGCATGTCGGTGTCCGACGCGCTGCCCGAGGTCAACGCGCGGCTGCTGCAGGCGGCGACCGCCGAGCAGCGCGAGATCTTCGAGACGAGCGCGCTGGACGAGTACCTGCTCGACGCCGAGCGCGACGAGCGCTTGCGCGCGCGGGCGGTGGCGGCGCGCACCGAGCCGTCGCTCGAGTCCTTCCTCCCCAAGCGCGGCGACGGGCTGATGCTCTCCGCCTCGGACATCGAGACGTACCGGACCTGCCCGCTGAAGTACAAGTTCGCGCGCGTCTTCCGGATCCCCAGCGAGCCGACCATCAACCAGCGCTTCGGGATCCTCGTGCACCAGGTGCTCGAGCGCTTCCACGCCGGCGGCGTCGTCTCGCGCTCGCTGCCCGAGCTGCTCGGGCTGCTCGAGGCCGGCTGGCGCCGCGGCGGCTTCGGCGACTCCGAGGAGGAGCGCCAGCTGCGCCAGAAGGCGACCAACTCGCTGATCCGCTACCACGAGCGCTTCCAGGGCGAGGAGGGCGAGCCGGTCTGGTTCGAGAAGGCCTTCCAGTTCAAGCTGGGCCCGCATCTGCTGCGGGGGCGCGTCGACCGCGTCGACCGGCTGCCCGACGGCGGCTACGAGCTGATCGACTACAAGACCGGCCGCCCGAAGAGCGCCGCCCAGCTGCGCGAGGACGTCCAGCTCTCGCTCTACGCCGTCGGCGCGCGCGAGGCGTGGCAGCTCGAGGCCGCCCACCAGGCCTACTACTACGTGCTCGACGACGAGAAGGTCCCGGTCGAGCGCACCGAGGAGGACCGCGACTGGATCACCGACACCGTGCTCGAGGTCGCGGACGGCATCCAGGGCCAGGGCTTCGAGCCGACGCCCTCATACGCCGCGTGTTCGATGTGCGACTACCGGATTGCGTGCCCGGCGGCCGAGCGGTAGCTTTAGGACCGATCGGTACAAAATGCTCCAACCGGAGGTCCACATGCCCGCCACCTTCACGCTCGACCCGGAGACCGACATCCGCAACCAGAACGGCGCGCCCGGCTGGCACGAGCTGGTCACGCCCGATCCCGCCGCCGCCGCGGACTTCCTCGCGGCCGCCTTCGGCTGGGAGCTGGTCGAGTACGAGCCGATGCCCGGCTACAAGGTCGCGCAGCTGCACGGCCACGGGGTCGGCGGGGTCCGCGGCCCGATGGGCGCCGACGAGGACCCGGGCCCGCGCTGGGTCACCTACCTCGCGGTCGACGACGTCGACGACGTGGTCGCCGAGGCCGAGGCGGCCGGCGCGCAGGTGCTGATGCCGGCCACGGAGATGGATCCGGTCGGCCGCATGGCGATCGTCGCGCACCCGGCGGCCGGCCCGATGTACTTCATGCAGTACGCGCAGCCGTTCCAATGAGCAAGGGGGCGCGGACGCGCGAGCGGATCCTCGTGACCGCCGCGGACCTCTTCCACGCACGCGGCGTGAACGCCACCACGCTCGGCGACGTCCTGCGCGCCGCGGAGGTCGGCAAGGGCCAGTTCTACCAGCACTTCGAGGGGCGGGACGACCTCGTCATGCGCGTCCTCGAGCACCGCCGCGACCAGCTCGCGGCGGCGTTCGAGGCGCCGATCGAGAGCTGGGACGACGTGCGTGCCTTCATGTGGCTCTTCCTGGATCGGCAGCGCGGCTTCGAGTTCCTGCGCGGCTGCCCGGTGGGCACGCCCGCCTACGCGCTGCAGCCCGAGCAGACCGAGCCGCGCGCGGAGCTGAGGGCCATCTTCGACCACATGCGCGGGCGGGTCGAGGCCTTCCTCGCGGGCGAGGGCGCGAGCGACCCGGCGCGGCTCGCCGACTTCACCCTCGCGGCGATCCAGGGCGCGATGCTGCTCGGTGTGGTCGACCGCGATCCCGACACGGTCGAGGGCGTGCTCGACGAGGCGTTCGCCCACCTGCAGGCACGCGCGCGGGAATAGCGAGCCGGGGGGCGTCGTCTTGCCCCTCGATGCCCACAGCGCGTGACCTTCGCCTACTGGTCGGCGCCGTGGGGCTTTCATCGCTCGGTGACCGCGTCGCGCTCGTGCCGCTCGCGCTGCTGGTGGAGCAGCGCGGCGGGACGGGCGTGGCGGTCGCCGCGCTGTTCGTCGCCATGTGGAGCCCGGCCGCCCTGCTCGCAGGGCCGGCCGGGCTCCTGGCGGACACCTGGTCGCCGCGGCGGCTGCTGATCCTCAGCTCGCTGGCGGCCGCGGCGCTGTGCGCCGGGCTGGCGGCGGCCGACGGGCTCGCGCTCGTGCTTGGGCTTGTCGCGCTCATGGGCTGTCTGTCCGCGGTCGCCATGCCCGCCGAGTTCGCGCTGCTGCCGCTGGTGGCGGGCGAGGAACAGATCGCGCGCGCCAACGGGCAGGTCGAGTTCGCGCGCTACGCGGGCTTCATCGCCGGGCCGGCCATCGGTGGCCTGCTGGCCGCGGCGGGCGGCACGACGTTCGCGCTGATCGCCAACGGCGGGACGTTCCTCGTGCTCGCCGCCGTCGCCTGGGCGATGCGCGTCGACTGGGCGCCGCACGCCCACGCCGCGCGCGAGCGGATGCGCGAGGGCATCGACTTCCTCGCCCGCGACCGCGAGCTCGCGCCCGTGGTCGGGATCGTGTTCGTCTCGCTGCTGCTGATGACCGCGACGCCCGCCGCCGCGGTCTTCTTCGCGACCGAGGACCTGCACATGGGCGAGGCCGGCTTCGGCATCCTCATGGCCACGTGGGGCGCCGGGATGGCGGTCGGCGCGCTGGTCGTCGCCCCGCGCTTCAAGCGCGGCGCGATGGCGTCGGTGGCGGTTCTCGCGGTGGCCGCGCAGGGCCTCGGGATCGCGGTGCCGGCGCTGTGGCCGATGGTGTGGCTCGCGATCGCCGGCTACCTGCTCGGCGGCATCTCGCACGGCACCAAGAACGTGCTCGCGCGGACGCTGATCCACCTGCGGGCGCCGGAGCGCCTGCAGGGCCGCGCGTTCGCCGCCTTCAACGGCCTGCGCAACGGCGCGGAGCTCGTCGCGCTGACGCTCGGCGGCCTCGCCATCAGCGCCCTCGGCGCGCGCTGGACGCTGGCCTACGCGGGCGGCGTGCCGGTCATCTGCGCGCTGGTCGGGCTGGCCTGGATGCGGCTACGGCTGGTCCGCCCCACGCTGCCGCAGAAACCGCTGGAACTCGCGAGCCAACAGGTCTCCTGACGGCAGGTCGCCCGGGTCGGGCGTGGCGTCCTCCTCGTCGGCGGCCCGCTCGAGGCGCTCGACGAAGGCCTGGACGTCCGGGTCCATCTCGACGGCGCGCGACACCTGGCGCTCGTAGTCGACGGCGCTGGACTCGAGCTCGGTCGCGTCGACGGTGACGCCGACGAGCGTCTCGAGCTTGCGCAGGAGCGCGAGCGCGCCCTTCGGGTTCGGCACGACGGCGACGTAGTGGGGCACGGCGGCCCACAGCGACGCGGCGGGCAGGCCGGCGTTGGACGCCGCGGCCTGGAGGACGCCGACGATGCCGGTCGGTCCCTCGTAGCGGCTCGCGCTGAGGCCGAGGCGCTGGACGAGCGCCTCGTCCGAGGCGATCCCGGTGACCGAGACGGGACGGGAGTGCGGGACGTCGGCCAGCAGCGCGCCGAGGCTCGTGACCATCTGGACGCCGAGCGCCTCGGCGAGGTCGATGACCTGCTCGCAGAACGTGCGCCAGCGGATCGCGGGCTCCGGGCCGGAGAGCAGGATCAGATCGCGCGGCGCGCGCGGAATGCGGGCCTCGTAGACCTCGAACTCGGGCCAGTCGATGTGGCGCGTCAGCCCGTCGCGGAGCCGGACCGTGGGGCGCGTGGACTGGAAGTCGACGAACTCCTCGGGGTCGATCGTGGCGAAGCGCGATGCGTCGAGCGCGGTGCCGAGGAACGTGAGCGCGGCGGTGGCGGACTCCCCGGCGTCGTTCCAGCCCTTGAATGCGCACACGAGAGCGGGGGCCCTGAGGCCATCCGGGCGGCGCTCCCAGCGGAGGGGCTGCATCCCCAACCACGGTAGCGGGTCACGTCCGGCCCGCTGGCCATCATCGAGCGCGTGGCCGCCATCACCTCACTGCGGCCGGGCGACGAGATCGCCGGCGTCTACGCGTGCACGCGCAAGGACCGGCTGCTCGCGCGGACCGGCACGCCGTATCTGGCCCTGGAGCTCCGGGACCGCACCGGCGCGCTGCCGGGGCGGGCGTTCAAGGACGCCGACGTGCTCGCAGGCCGGTTCGACCGCGGCGAGCTCGTGCGCGTGCGCGGGCGCGTGGAACGGTTCCGGGACGAGCTGCAGGTCGAGGTGGTCGAGATCGCGCGGGCGGAGTCCGCGGATCCGGCCGAGTTCCTGCCGGTGGCCTACCGGAACCTCGACGAGCTCGACGGCTTCCTCGAGCACCTGGTGCGCGAGGTGCACGATCCGGCGTACGCGGGGCTGCTGGCCGGCCTGCTCGACGATGATGCGTTACGGGCGGCGTGGCGGCGGGCGCCGTGCACGCGCGGAGGCCACCACGCGTACCTGGGCGGGCTGCTCGAGCACACGGTCGCGGTGGGCACGCTGGCGCTCGAGACCTGCACGCTGCACCCGCGGCTGAACTCCGACCTGCTGATCACCGCCGCGCTCGTGCACGACCTCGGCAAGACGCGCGAGTTCACGTACGGCGCGGAGATCGGGCTGTCCGAGGAGGGGCGGCTGCTCGGGCACCTCGTGCTCGGGCAGCGGCTGCTGGACGAGCGCTCGGCCGGGCTGGACGAGGCGCGCCGGCTGGCGCTCGCCCACTGCGTGCTCACCCACCACGGGGCCGCGGCCGCGCCCGGCGGCAAGTTCGGCTCGGCCGAGGCGCTCGCCCTCTACCGCCTCAATGCTCTAGATGCCAGTGTCAAGGGTGTCCTGGAGCACGGCCTGTAAGGTCCGGCGCCATGTCCACCACTCAGTTCGTCCCTCAGCTGCGCCCTCTGAGCGTCGGCGAGGTGCTCGACGCATCGTTCAAGGTCGTTCGACAGAGCTTCGGCGTGCTCGCGCTCTGCGTGCTGGTCGTGGCCGTGCCGCTCGAGATCATCAGCACGCTGGTCGCGGCGTCGACGAGCGACAACGCGTTCAACCTCGACTCGGCTCCGGCGAACGACATCAGCACCGGCACCGCGGCCGCCGGCCAGCTGCTGATCGGGATCCTCGGCCTCGTGCTCACCACGCTCGCGACGGCCGCGTGCTTCCGCGCGGTGTCGAGCACGTACCTCGGCGAGAAGCCGACGGTCGGCGAGTCGCTGTCGTTCGCGGCGAGCCGGCTGCTGCCGCTGATCTGGCTCTCGATCCTGTACTCCTTCGGGCTGATCATCCCGTTCCTGCTGCTGCTGCTCCCGGGCATCTGGCTTGCGGTCGCGTGGTCGCTGAGCTATCCGGCCCTGCTGGCGGAGGACGTGCGGGGCTTCAAGGCGCTGGGGCGCTCGTTCAGGCTCGTGAGCGGCCGCTGGTGGGCGACGTTCGGCGCGCTGGTCGTGATGTTCCTGATCGTGGTCGTGATCAGTGCGATCGTCGGCGTGCTGCTCGGCGCGATCTTGGTGGCGTCGCTGGACAACGAGTTCGTGGCGGGGGTGCTGACGACGCTGATCAACATCGGGTCGTCGCTGATCACGGTGCCGCTGTTCGCGGCGGTGCTGACGATCATCTACTACGACCTGCGGGTCCGGAAGGAAGGCTTTGACCTCTCCGTGCTCGCGCGCGGGGTGGGCACGAGCGCGCCGACCGACGCCGCGAACGTGGCGGCCTCGAGCGGCCTCGGCGGGTACGAGGGCTCCGCGGGCGGTGGCTACCAGTCGCCGGGCGGTGGGTTCGCGCCGCCAGAGTCGGGCGGCGGCGGGGGCGGCTTCGCGCCGCCGCAGGCGCCGGACTCGACGCCGCCGCCGTCGCAGCCGCCGCCCGGCCAGGGCGGCGCGCCGTCGGGCGCGCCCGACCAAGCGGAGCCGCCTCCGGCACCGGACCAGCCGCCGGCGCCGGGCGAGCCTTCGGCACCGGGCCAGCCGCCGGCGGAACCGCCGCGGAGCGCTCCCCCGAGCGGCCCCTCGCCGGGCGGGCTCCAGAGCGGGGATCCGCTGGCGCCGCCTCCGGAGCGGCGCGAGGGCGACGGAGGGACGTCGAGCTGAGCCGGCGGCGCCGGCTGGGCGCCGTGGCGGCGTTCGCCGCCGCGGTGCTGCTGGCCGCGCCGGCGGCGCTCGCCCAGGCGCCGGACGCGGCCGAGTCGCGCGCGCAGGCGCAGGAGATCCTGGACGAGCGGCGATTCCAGGGCAGCGAGCTGCCGCGGCCGTTCGCGGGCCTGCTGCGCTGGCTCGGTGACCGGCTGCAGCCCGTCATCGACTTCATCGACGACCTCTCCGTCCGCATCCCCGGCGGGCAGCCGGTCTTCTATGCGCTGCTCGGGGCGCTCGTCCTCGTCATCGCCGGGCTGATCGCGCGCAACTCGATCGGCCGCCGGACGGCCACCGCCGTCCGCGCCGCCCGCGCCCGCTCGCCCGCCCGCGAGGACCCCGCTTCGCTGGAGCGCGACGCTGACCGCGCCGCCGCAGCCGGCGAGTGGGAGACCGCCGTGCGGCTGCGCTTTCGCGCCGGCCTGCTGCGGCTCGACGCCGGCGAGGTGATCGAGTACCGCCCGTCGCTGACCACCGGCGAGGTCGCCGAGGCCGTCCGGTCCCCGGCGTTCGAGCGCGTCGGGATCGACTTCGACGAGATCGCCTACGGCGGGCGGCCGGCGGGGGAGGCCGACGAGGCGGCGAGCCGCGAGGGCTGGCAGCGCGTGCTGAGCGAGGCGCGGTGAGCCGCTTCCCGCTGCCCAAGAGCGGCGCGGGCCGTGCCGGCCTCGTTTTGCTGGGCCTGCTGGTCGGCATCAACGTGATCGCCGCCCTCGTCGACGCGGTCGCGCCCAGCCCGAGCGGACCGGCGTCGTCCTCGTTCGCCACCACGCCGGAAGGGCTCGCGGCGTGGTCCGAGCTCGCCGAGCGCAACGGGATCCGCGTCCGCGCGCTGCGCGAGTCGCCGGCCGACGCCGCGCTCGGCGACGAGGGCACGATCGCGGTGATGGACGCCCCCTCGCTGACCGGCGACGAGGCGCGCGCGCTGCGCGCCTTCGCCGAACGTGGCGGGCGCGTGATCGCGGGCGGCGAGCCGGGCGGCTGGACCCGGACGCTGGCCGGCGACCTCCCCGACTGGGAGGACGACGGGCCGGAGACCGCGAGGCCCGTCGGCTCGGCGCCGGAGACCGCGGGCGTCTCGCGCGTGGAAACCTCCGGCGACGGCCGCTGGGAGGAGGCCGGCGTGCTGGCCGGCGACGAGGGCTCGCTGCTGATCGTGCGCGAGGCGGGCGAGGGGCGGATCGCGCTGCTCGCCGACACCTCCCCGCTCCAGAACCGCCTGCTCGACCACGACGACAACGCCGCGCTCGCGCTGTCGCTCAGCAGCGGCGGCCCGCTCACCTTCGTCGAGAGCGTCCACGGCTACGGACCCCAGCGCGGCCTCGCCGCCATCCCGGCCCGCTTCGGCTGGGCCCTGATCGGGCTGCTGCTCGCCGCGCTCGTGTTCATGTTCGCGCGCGGCCGCCGCCTCGGCCCGCCGGAGCAGGAGCGCCGCGAGCTGCCGCCGCCACGCCGCGCCTACGTCGACTCGCTGGCGGCGACGATGGCCCGCGGCAAGGCGCGTGAGGAGGCGGTGGCGCCGGTCCGCGACGAGGCCCGGCGCCGGCTCGCCCGCCGCGCCGGGCTGCCCGAGGATGCGCCGCCGGAGGCGTGGCGGGACGCCGCCCGAGGCCTCGGTCTGGACGATGATGAAGCCCGCGCGTTGAGCGGTCGGGCTGATGACGACGATGCGGTCGTCGCCGCCGGGCGCGCATTGGCGGCGCTGGCGACACCGGAAGGGAGACGCGATGGGAGCGGGCGATGAGGCGGGCGGTGCGGGAGGAGGCGGCGGCGGCGTGATGCGCGAGCTTCACGCCGCGGTGGCCGCCGAGGTCGCCAAGGTGGTCGTCGGCCAGCACGAGACGGTCGCGACGCTGCTCGCCGCCTCGGCGCTCGGCGGTCACGTGCTGCTCGAGGGTCCGCCCGGGGTGGCCAAGACGCTGCTCGCCAACGCCGTCGCCCGCGCGCTCGGCGTCGAGTTCCGCCGCGTGCAGTTCACGCCCGACATGCTCCCCTCCGACCTCACGGGCAACGTGACGCTGCGCGGCGGCGAGCTCGCGTTCCGGCGCGGCCCGGTGTTCACGAACGTGCTGCTCGCCGACGAGGTCAACCGCACGCCGCCGAAGACCCAGGCCGCGCTGCTGGAGGCGATGCAGGAGCGGCAGGTCTCCGTCGAGGGGCGGCCCGAGCCGCTACCCGACCCGTTCCTCGTCGTCGCCACGCAGAACCCGCTCGAGTACGAGGGCACCTACGCGCTCCCCGAGGCGCAGCTCGACCGCTTCCTGGTCAAGCTCAACGTCGGCTACCCCTCGGCGGACGAGGAGCTCGGGATGCTCGGCCTGACCCGCCGCGGCGTCGGCGCGGGCGACCTCGGTGCGGTGCAGCCGGTGGCGAGCGCGGACACCCTCCGCGAGGCGCGCGCCGAGGTCGACGCGACGCGGGTGGAGCAGGAGGTGGCGCGCTACGTCGTCGACGTCGTCCGCCGCACGCGCGAGCTGCCGTCGATCGAGCTCGGCGCCTCGCCGCGCGCCGCCGTGCACCTGCTCGGCGCCGCGCGCGCGGCCGCGCGGCTCGCCGGCCGCGATTTCGTGACGCCCGACGACGTCGCGCGGATGGCGACGCCGGTCCTCCGCCACCGCCTGGTGCTGACGCCGGAGGCGGAGTTGGAGCGCTACGGCCCCGACGACGCCGTGCGGACCGCGCTCGGCGACGTGCCCGTGCCGCGGTGAGCCCCTCCCCGCGCGCGGCCGCCGCGTTGGCGATCGTGGCGCTGTCGACGATCGTGGTGGGCCCGACGGTCGGGCTCCTCCTCGCGCTCGCGCTCGCCGCCGCGACGGTCGTCGACGCGCTCGCCGTCCGGGCCAGGCCCCGGATCGAGCGCCGCGTGCCGCCCGTCCTCGCCCGCGGCGTGCAGACCCCGCTCACGGTCGAGGCGGCGCCCGCCGGGGCCGGCAGCATCCGCGTCCGCCAGCCGATCCCGCCCGACCTCGCGCTCGAGCCGCGCGAGGCCGACGGGTCGCTCGACGCCCGCCTCACACCGTTGCGGCGGGGCCGCCACACGCTCGCGGCGGTCGCCGCCCGCACGCAGGGCCCGCTCAAGCTCGGCCGCTGGCACCACACCGGCGCACAGCCCGAGGAGGTCCTCGTCTACCCCGACCTCCCTGCCGCACGCAGGCTGGCCCTCGCGGTGCGGCAGGGGCGGTTCCGGGAGACGGGCAGGCTCACGCGCGGCCCGCTCGGCCTCGGCACCGACTTCGAGTCGATCCGCGACTACTCGCCCGACGACGACGTCCGCCAGATCAACTGGCGCGCCACCGACCGCACCGGGCGGCCGATGAGCAACCAGTACCGCGTCGAGCAGGACCGCGAGGTGCAGCTCCTGATCGACGCCGGCCGCCTGATGGCCGCGCCGCTCACCGACCGCACCCGGCTCGACGCCGCGATCGACGCCGCCGTGACCGTCGCGCTCGTCGCCGACGTGGTCGGCGACCGCGCCGGCGTCGTCGCCTTCGACGACCGCATCCGGCGCCGCCTCGCGCCCCGGCGATCCGGCGGCGACGCCGTCGTCCGGGCGCTCTTCGACCTCGAGCCACGCCCGGTCGACGCCGACTACGAGCTCGCCTTCCAGACCGTCGAGGGCGCCAAGCGCAGCCTGATCGTGATCTTCTGCGACCTGCTGGAGGAGGCCGCGGCGCGGCCGCTCGTCGACGCCGTGCCCGTGCTCGCCCGCCGCCACGTCGTGATCGTCGCCTCCTCCCGCGACCCCGACCTCGACGCCCAGCTCACCACCAGCCCGCAGATACCCCGCGACGTCTACGGCCAGGCCGTCGCGCTCGACGTCCTAGCCGCCCGCGCGCGCGTCGCCCACGGGCTGGAGCGCGCCGGGGCGAGCGTCCTCGAGGCGCCCGCCGCGGCCCTGCCTGCCGCCTGCGTGCGCGCCTACCTCCGCGCCAAGGCTCGTGCCCGCCTCTGACGCACCGCCGCGCCAGATCACCAGGCCCCAGTAGACGACGCCGAGCCCGCCGCCGACCACGATCGCCCCGCCCGAGGCCGAGGTCGCCGCTCACGAACCCCTCGACCAGCCCGGCGAGCACGAGCCACGGCATCGTCCCCAGCACGAGCTCCATCGCCGGCCGCGCCTCGCGCCGCAGCGACTGCCCGCGCGTCAGCGTCCCCGGATCGACCAGCGCCCACCCGATCCGCAGCCCCGCGCACGCCGCGACGGCGATGCACGACAGCTCGAGCACCCCGTGCGGCAGGACGAACCGGAACAGCTCGCCGCTCGACCCGTTCTCGATCGTCAGCCCGATGATCGCGCCGATGAAGCCGCCGTTGAAGATCGTCACCGCCGCCGTCCCGAGCCCGGCGAGGATGCCGCCCGCGATGACGAGGAACGTCACGCGGATGTTGTTGGTGAAGATCTGCGACGACAGCGCCGCCTCGTCGCCGGGCGCCAGCGACCCCGGCCCCCCGCCGGGCTCCGCCGCGCCCTGGAACTGCACCGGCACCACGCCGATCGCCGCCGCCGGGTCGTCGATCGCCCAGACCGCCGCCAGGACCATCGGCCCGAACAGGAGCAGGAGCGCCGTCCCCAGCGCCCACGGCCGCTCGCGCACGCGCTGCCAGTACCCGCGCGACAGGAACGCGCGCAGCGACCGCCGCGGCCCCGCGTCCGAGTAGACGAGCTGCCGCGCGTCGATCACGAGCCGCTCGAGCCGCCGCGTCACCGGCTCGTGCGGATACGCCCGGCGCGCGAACGCGAGATCGGCCGCCGCCGCCCGGTAGAGCGATCCGAGCCGTCGCAGCCGCTCGGGCCCGAGGCGCTCCGGCTTCGCCCCCGCCTCGTCCAGCAGCGACCGGAGACTCGTCCACCCGGCCTCGCGCTCCTCCAAGAAACGGTCTAGCTTCACCGAGCGATGGAGTATGAGGACACGGTGCGGATCGCGACGCCGGAAGGCGTCGACGTCGAGCTGACGCTCGCCAACATCGGCTCGCGCTTCATCGCGGCGATGATCGACTTCACGATCCAGTTCGCGATCCTGATCGGCGCCGGGCTGCTGCTCGGGGTGGTCGGCGGCGACGGCAACGAGGGTGGCTTCCCCGTCGCCGTGTTCTCGATCGTCTTCTTCCTCGTCTTCTTCGGCTACGACGTGCTGTTCGAGGTCCGCGCGCGCGGGCGCACGCCGGGCAAGCGCTGGACCGGGCTGCGGGTGGTCCGCACCGGCGGCCAGCCGGTCACGTTCGTCCCGAGCTCCGTGCGCAACGTGATGCGGCTCGTCGACATGCTCCCGGCACCGCCGCTGTACGCCGTCGGGATGACCTCGATCTTCGTGACCGGCAAGAACCAGCGCCTCGGCGACCTCGCCGGCGGCACGCTGGTGGTCCGCGAGCGGCCCGGAGGCTTCAAGGCTCCCGCCGACGAGCCCGCCGCCGCCCGCGCCGCCGAGGCGTGGGACGTGAGCGCGGTGTCGGCGCAGGACATCGGCACCGTCCGCCAGTTCCTCGCCCGCCGCGGGTCGCTGGCCAACGACCCGCGGAACGAGCTCGCCCGCGAGCTCGAGCGCCGGCTGCGCCCGCGCGTCGCCGGCGCGCCCGAGCACCTCTCGCCCGAGGAGTTCCTCGAGCGCCTCTCGGCAGCGAAAACGTAAAGTTCGCTTGACATCTGCTCGATGTAAAGCTACCTTTACATCGACAACGATGAACAACCGTGTCAAGGAGCTTCGCACCGAGCGCGGGCTCTCCCAGCAGCAGCTCGGCGAGGCGATGGACGTGTCCCGCCAGACGATCAACTCGATCGAGAAGGAGCGATACACCCCCTCGCTGCCGCTCGCGATCGCGCTCGCCCGCTTCTTCGGCACCTACGTCGAGGAGGTCTTCCATGTCGACGACCACCCCCAACCGGACTGACCCCGTGAGCCGACTCCACCGCACCCGCTGGTTCATGCCCGCCTTCTCCCTGTTCCTGGGCGCGCTGATGTTCGTCGCGTTCTGGATCGGCGACGAGCCCGGCCAGGGCGCCGGCGCGGCCGGCGTGATGGCGGTCGTGGCTGCGCTGTTCTACTTCGGCGGGCGCCGCTCAGAGACGCTCGCCGGCATCGGCGGCCCGGCCCGCGACGAGCGCTGGGAGCGCATCGACCTGCACGCCACGGCGATCGCCGGCGGTGTGCTCGTGTTCGCGATCATCGGCGCCTGGCTCGTCGAGGTCGCCCAGGGCCAGGACGGCAGCCCGTACACGCAGCTGGGCGCCGTCGGCGGCCTCGCCTACATCCTCGCGGTGGCGTTCCTGCGCTGGCGGTCCTAGCGGATGAAGCGCGGCGGCTCCCACCAGATCTCGTCGCGATAGCGGTCGAGCGTGGTGGGCTCGAAGACCTCGAGCGCGACGACCGCGCCGCCCTCCTCCGTGTAGGCGACGCCCCGGTCGGCGTGCACGTACAGCGCGGCGTCCTTCCCGAAGCGCGAGCGCAGCCGCTCGCCGGGCCCGCCGAGCTCGTCGCGCAAGCGGTCGGGCGTGAGGTCGTGGAGCGCGTCCTCGGGGACGTAGACGAGCGCCAGCTCGTCGCCGCGGAAGAAGAAGTGCGCGGGGTGCGCGCCGGGCGCCGTGAGGCGATCGACGTGGCCGAGGCTGCCGTAGGACACGTCGGGCGTGATCTGCTCGGGGCTCGCCCCGAGGCGCTTGACGATCGCGTCGCGGTCGAGCTCGCGCAGCGCGAGCAGCTCGTCCAGGTCCACTAGTCGGGTCCTGCCTCGGCGTCGGCCTCCCGGCGCGTCGGGCCCGCCGCGGCGGCGGGCGCCGGCGCCGCGGCGGGGGCTGCGGGCGCGGCGGCGGGCGGGCCGTTGCGCCAGCGACGGACCTGGCGGCGCGCCCAGCGGTGGCGGATCGGGCAGCTGGTGCGGAGGCGGTCCGGGAACATGAAGTACATCGCCATCGTCTCGCACATGTCCTCGGCCGCGTTCGTCTGGCCGTAGTTGGTGGGCGGCGCCTCGGCGCCGGCGGCGCCGCTCGGCGTCGCGCGGTCCAGCCAGAAGTCCATGCGCGCGATGAAGCTCGGCAGCGCGTAGGCCATGAGGCCGTGCGCAAGCTCGTGCGTGGCGGTGAACTCGAGCTCCTGGTCGACGTCGCCCGTGATCCCGGCGTCGTTCTCGCCCGAGCGGTACATGGCGAACGCGTCGCGCTCGCTGAAGTACTCGCCGAGGGTCGGGAGGTCGACCGCCGTGCGCGCGTCGTTGATCGACGTCGTGAGCTTGCCGGCCAGCGTGACCTCCTGTGCGGCGGCGTGGCGGGACGAGGTCGCGCGCGAGGCGCCGAGGATCCGGGCATAGTGGCCGGCCGCGCGCAGCAGCGCGCGCAGCTCGCGCAGCTTCCAGTGGCGGCGGCGGACGCGGCGGCGCACATGGCCGGGCGCCGCGCTGTAGCGGTTCCGGACCACGGTGACCATGTCCGACGAGCTGATGTCGATCCCGTAGTCG
This sequence comes from uncultured Solirubrobacteraceae bacterium, assembly GCA_963730115.1. Taxonomy (GTDB): domain Bacteria; phylum Actinomycetota; class Thermoleophilia; order Solirubrobacterales; family Solirubrobacteraceae; genus DASQFQ01. The sequence goes on from CAVSQM010000008.1 coordinate 248,049, forward strand.
TCCTCGAGCGTGTCGATGATCCGCCCGGCCTCGCGCTCTTGACGGTCGCCGTGGACGCTGACGCGCTCGCCGCGGATCGTGCGGATGTTGCGCTGCAGGCGGCGCGGCTCGCCGGCGGCGGCGATCCGCGCGAGGTCGCGGTTGCCGCGGACGCCGAGCGCGAGCGCGGCGTCGGCCGCGGAGGGCGCCACGCGGGCGGAGCGGGCGCCGGGCGCCGAGGCCGGGCGCGCAGCCTCCTGATCGGCGGCCGGTGCCGGCCCGCCGCGGTCCCGCGCGCTGCCCGGTGGGGACATGCCCGCATTCTCCAGGCGGCGACTCGCGCCGGTCAAGGGCCGTCCGGGCCGCCGGACGGGCAGCCCTATCCTCCGCCTCGGAGCGGCACGGGGCTGGTGCCCCATCCGGTCTTCAAAACCGGCAGGCCGTCGTAGCCCGGCGGTTGGAAGGTTCGATTCCTTCGCCGCTCCGTTTGGCTTTGTAGCTGGGTGTTTGGCGGGTCGAGGCGTTTGCAGCCGATCTCCGGCCACGTCTTCCGCGTCGACCGCCGGCGCGGACCCCAGTGGTACGCCAAGTATGTCTCGGGGTGGCAGACGTCAACGCCTGGCGGAGTTAGTCGGCCTCCGCGTCGTTCGCCTCGGCGACGCCCGACACGACTTGGAGGTTCACTCCGGCTGCGCGGAACGCCGCCACGACGGCGGGATCGAGCCGGTCGTCGGTGATGATCAGATCCAACGCCGCGGCGCTTCGGATCGTCATGAGCGAGGAGCGCTCGAACTTCGTGGAGTCCATCAGGCCGACCACCCGCTCCGCGGAATCGGCAGCGGTGTTCAGCGTGTCGGCGAGCCCGGACCGCGACGTGGTAAGACCGTGGCCGAGTGTGATGCCGGCGGCCGAGACGAAAGCCGCGGCGAAGGTGAGCCGCGCCAGGAAGTCGCTCGTCCAGCGGCCGGTCAGCACGCGCATGTGCTGGTCGAGCTCCCCCGGCGCCACGATGACGTGGACCGATGCCGCCGACAGGCCAAGGGCGATCGCCGGCGAGTTCGTCACCAGCGTCAGATTGGCGGGCGGGCGGAGCTCGATGGCGTGCGCGAGCGCCAGGCCCGTCGAGGAAGCGTCGATGAAGATCGTCGACCCGTCCTCGATCAGCTCGCGCGCCGCGGCGGCGATGGCGTCCTTCTCCGGCGCCGCCTCGCGCAGGCGCGCGTTCCAGCCCGTCTCGATCTGCGCCGGCGGATCGGGCAGCGACCGGGCGCCGCCGCGGACACGCTGCAGCAGCCCCTCTTCGGAGAGCAGCTGAAGGTCGCGGTGCACGGTCACCGCTGAGACCGCATGCTCGCTGGCGAGGTCCGCCAGGGACACGCGTCCCTCCCGCTGGATGCGCTTGAGGATGTGCGCCCGCCTGTCCCCCGGAGCCGTCGCGTCGATCATCGCCGTGGGATCGCCGCCTCCCCGTCGGCGTCGAACAGATGGACCCGGTCGAGGTCGACCGACGCCTGGACGGCGTCACCGATGCGCAGCGACGCCGTGGGCGGCGCCTTCACCACGATCCGCTGGTCGGCGATCTCGATGTCGACGAGCGTGCGATCGCCCAGCGGCTCGACCGCGTAGACCGTGCCGGCCAGCGTCGCCGACTCGTCCCGGACGTCCAGCGACAGGTCCTCCGCGCGCACGCCGAGCAGCGTCGGGCGGTCGCCGTCGACGGCGAAGCCGGGATTCGGCAGCTCCCAGCCGTTGCCGGAGAGCCGCCCGTTGGCGGTGCACGGCAGCAGGTTCATGCGCGGCCACCCGACGAACGTCCCGACCCAGCGGTTCGCCGGACGGTCGTAGATCTCCGTCGGCGAGCCGACCTGCTGGACGGTGCCGGCGTGGAGCACCGCCACCTGGTCCGCCATCGACATGGCCTCGACCTGATCGTTCGTCACGTACAGGAACGTCCGTCCCAGCGACCGGTGGATGCGTGTCAGCTCGGTCCGCATCTCGACACGCAGCTTGAGGTCGAGGTTGGTGAGCGGCTCGTCCATGAGAAACGCCCGCGGCTCCCGCACGAGCGCCCGGCCGAGCGCCACGCGCTGCTGCTCGCCGCCCGACAGCTGCCCCGGCTTGCGCTGGAGCAGGTGCTCGATGTGCAGCAACCGGGCCACCTGCAGCACCCGCTCGTCGACGTCGGCCTTGCCCAGCCGGCGGGCCCGCAGGGGGGACGCGATGTTGTCCGCAGCCGTCTGCTTGGGGTACAGCGCGTAGGACTGGAACACCATCGCCAGATCGCGCTCGGCCGGCGTGGCCTCGGTCGCGTCGATCCCGGTCAGGTGGACGGTTCCCCAGTCGGGCTTCTCGAGCCCTGCGATGACGCGCAGCGTCGTCGTCTTGCCCGCTCCGGACGGGCCGAGCAACACGAAGAACGCGCCCTCCGGGACGTCGAGGTCCAGATCCTGCAGGGCTTGCACATCGCCGAACGACTTCCCGATGCCGGTGGTGACGATCGCGGAGGTCATCAGCCGGTCACCTGCCCGGACTCGGGATCGTAGACCGGTGGTGCGGTCCCCTCGTACCGCACGGCCACCACCTCGTCCTCGGCCAATCGCACGGTCGGCGGCATGCGCACGTTGAGCGTCCCCGCCTCGGTCTCGACGACGTAGATCGTCTCGTCGCCAAGCGCCTCGCGCGAGACGACCCGGCCGCGCGCAGTCCCGGGATCGGGGTCCGACGCCGACACGACGAAGCGCTCGGGCCGGACGCCGGCGATCACGCGCTCGCCTCGCTGGAGGCCGTCCGGCGCCGTCAGCGCGAGTCCGCCGGCCGCCGTGAGCTGCCCGTTGGTGACCTCGGCCTCGATGAGGTTCATCGGCGGCGAGCCGATGAATCGCGCGGCGAACAGGGTCGCCGGCCGTTCGTAGACCTCCATCGGCGGCCCTACCTGCTCGAGGCGGCCCTGGTTCATGACCGCGATCCTGTGGCCGAGCGCCATCGCCTCGGTCTGGTCGTGGGTCACGTAGATCATCGTGGAGTTGAGTCGCTGCTGCACGTGCTTGAGCTCGGCGCGCATGTCGGCGCGCATCTCGGCGTCCAGGTTTGTCAGCGGCTCGTCCATCAGGAAGGCCTTCGGGTGGCGGACGATCGCCCGGCCGAGCGCCACGCGCTGCTGCTCGCCGCCGGACAGCTTGTTCGGCTTGCGTTTCATCAGCGGCTCGAGCCGCAGCAGCCGGGCGGCCTCGTTCACCCGCTCGGACACCTCGGCCGCGGAGCGCTTGGCGGCGCGGAGCGGGAACGCGATGTTGTCGAGCACGCTGAGATGCGGATACAGCGCGTAGAACTGGAACACCATCGCGATGTCCCGCTGCGACGGTCGCAGCCCGCTGACGACCTCGTCGCCGATCACGATCTGCCCCGAGGTCTCGGCCTCGAGGCCCGCGATGCAGCGCAGCGTCGTCGTCTTGCCGCAGCCCGACGGGCCGAGCATGACGAACAGCTCGCCGTCGGCGATCGTCAGGTCGAGCTCGTGGACGGCGACGGTGCCGTCGGGGAACGCCTTGTGCAAGCTCTCGACGCGCACCTCGGCCATCAGCGGCGCACCGCCCCGAGCGTGACGCCGGCCACGAGATGCCGCCGGACGAGGTAGGCGAACACCAGGACCGGGATCGCGAAGATCATCGCCGACGCGGCGACCAGCCCCCAGTCGATCGTGGTGCCGCCGATCAGGCCCGCGATCGCGGGTGGTGCGGTCCGGGTGCCCGGATCGGTGATCAGGAAGATCGCGAACACGAACTCGTTCCAGGAGAAGATCAGCGCGAACACGGCGGTGGCGACGATCCCGGGGACGAGCAGCGGCATCGTGACGCGCCAGAAGGCCTCGAGGCGCGAGTAGCCGTCGAGCATCGCCGCCTCCTCGTACTCGGCCGGCACCTCGTCGATGAAGCCCTTCATCATCCAGATCGTGAACGGCAGGTTGAAGGCCGCGTAGACGAGGATCAGGCCCTGCAGCGTGCCGAGCAGCGCGAGGTCGCGGAACATGAGGAAGATCGGGATGACCACCACGACCGGCGGCATGAACCGCGTCGAGAGGATGAAGAACAGCTGGTCCTTCTTGCCGCGGATCGGGAACCGCGAGTAGGCCCACGCCGACGGCACCCCCAGCACCGTCGCGATCACCGTCGACGCCGCGGACACGATCACCGAGTTCTTGAGGCCCGTCAGCACCGGGGAGCCCGACGAGAAGACGTCCTTGACGTGGTCGAGCGTCGGGCTGAAGTTGAACAGCTTGGCCGGTACGGCGTAGATGTCGCGAGTCTCCTTAAGCGCGGTCTCCAGCATCCAGAGGACCGGGAAGAGCATGACCACGGCGAACAGGGTGAGCAGCACGATCTCGAGGCCGGAGCCGAGTCGCCGGCGACGACGGACGGGCGGGGCGGCGGTCTCGCCCGCGATTCCCGCGTCCGCCAGTTCCGAGGGCTGGATGTGGGTGGCCATCGTCAGCGCGTCTGCAGTCGGTGGAGGTAACGCAGATAGAGCTGCGAGGCGAGGATGACGACGATCACCATGAGGAGCCCGTACGCCGCCGCGCGGCCGGTGTCGAAGCCGAAGAAGGCGACCTTGTAGACGTTGTAGGAGAGCGTCTCGGTCGTGCCGCCCGGCCCGCCGCCGGTGAGGATGTAGACGAGGTCGAACAGGCGGAAGGCCTCGATCGCGCGGAACATGATCGCGATCAGCAGCAGCGGCCAGACCAGCGGGAACGTGATCCGGCGGAACTTGAACCACTCGGAGGCGCGGTCGATCTCGGCCGCCTCGTAGAGGTAGTTCGGCACCGCCGTGAGGCCCGCCAGCGCGATCAGCATGATGAACGGCGTCCACTGCCAGGTGTCGACGATGACCAGCGAGAGCAGCGCGAGGCGCTGCTGCGTGAGCCATTCGAGGCGGCCGAGCCCGAGGCTGTCGAGGAACGAGTTCACGACGCCGAACTGGACGTCGAGCATGAACTTCCAGAACAGGCCGACGACGACCGGTGACAGCATCATCGGGATCAGGAAGAGCGTCGTCAGCGCGCCGCGCCCTCGCTCCCGGCGGGAGATCAGGAACGCGATCGCGAAGCCGAGAGCGGCCTGGAGCCCGACGGCCCCGACGACGAAGATCAACGTCGTGAGCGCGCGGTTCTGCACGACCGGCGACGTGATGACGTCCACGTAGTTGTCGAAGCCGAGGAAGCTCGCCGGCACGTCGCGTGTCACGGAGTAGTCGGTGAACGACAGCCAGATCAGCCGGATCAGCGGCCAGATCGACAAGAAGATGAGCAGCGCCAGCGCCGGCGAGATGAACAGGAGGGCGAGCCGCCGGTCCGTGAGGAACCGGTAGCGCCTCGCCGCAGGCGGGGGCTCGAGCCGTT
>CAVSQM010000009.1:0-225679 GCA_963730115.1 uncultured Solirubrobacteraceae bacterium
GATGGCATCCATTGACAGCGACATGGCGATTCCTTTGTTCGAGGGCGCCCGGTCTGCCCGGGCTGCAACCCATGGTCGTTGATTCCCGCGCGCCGATCCATGGGTTGAGGTCGCCATTTGGCCCTCGGCGGGCCACCATGCGACGGGCCTAGATCGCTTCGGCGGTGTTCCGTCGGCGCGGTCCCGTCGCCCGTCGAAACTCATCGAGGCGGCATCGTCCCGACTGGACGCCGGGCCGCATCATTGGCGAGAGGCAGCCATCCGATCGCCTGCGGGTCACGCGTTGGTGTGAACCTCGGGTGCTCCCTCCGGGACGAGCATCACCGGGCACGCGACCCGACCACGATCATCTCGGCGTCGCCGTCGGCGACCTGGGCGAGGACCACCGCAGGCTGTCCGAGGTGCACCTCGCGCTCAACGGTTACAGCGGCAATGTCGGCCACACAGAGCCGAACGCAGCCTCAGCCTCGGAGAACGCGAGCTCGCTCGAGCGCGGGTAGGCGTCGGATCGGCGCCCTCTTGGATGCCGCCGGCGAGGACTGCCCTGTCCCGCGTCGGCGTCACGCGCACGAAGCCTGAGCCGCGCGCGGCAGCAACTCCGAGCGCGCGGCGCTGCGGTCGCTCGCGCGCCTCTGCGTCGAGCGACGCGACGCAACGCGGCGGGCTCAAGCACAGCATGGGTGTTCGACGACATCACCAACGAGCCGGCGGGGACCCAAGCTCGAACGACTCGCGGCCCTTGATGGAACGCCCCGAGCTCGTGTTGAGAGTTCAGCCGAGACCACCCACGCGACCTCAACGTACACAAGCGACAGACCCAACAGACCGGGCACGCACTTGCACCAAGGTGCGTATACAGTCACGCTACACCCCATGGGACGCAAGAAGCGCGCGAAGAGAGTGGGCTGGAGCGCGCCGCCGAACGCACTGCCGCGCACTCAGCCGAAGCCGTCCTCGCCCGGAGCTCGAGTCGCCCGCGTTGCCGTCGACGACGGGACCTGGGAAGCGTTCCGCGCCTCTTGCGGGACTACGCCTCAGCGTCCGGCTCGGGCAGCTCGTCGAGGCGGACGTGATTCAGCGACCGGGCCGGACGCCGCTGATCCGCGGATCGCAGTGCGAGAGCTGCGCGAGCGGCTTGACGCGCTTGAGCGCCTGCTCCCGCCGTAGCGCGTTGAATAGTGGATTGCCCGCCCGGGCGCCTCAGCGGGCGGCGTGGCAACGACGCCCCGACCGATCGAGTCCGTGCCGCGCTACTCGCTGACGCGCAAGGAGGCGGCGGCATCGCTTGGGATGAGCGTCGACACGTTCGAGCGGCGTGTTCAGCCCTTCGTGCGAGGTGGTGGCGGCGGGCAGCTCGTGCTGGTGCCGCCCGCGGAAATCGAGCGCTGGTGCGGGAGAAGCCCGGCTTCTCGACGAGACGGGGGAGCAATTTCGAAGGCTCGTCGCTCTATCTGATCCATCGCGACGGAATACCGCTCCACAAGGACACCGGGCGTCTACGTCCGTCATCGCGCCGGCTGTCCGGCAGGGATGGTGAAGGGTGGGCGATGCGGCTGCGAGCCGTCGTGGCGAGGTCGTCGGCGCAACCCGCGCAGCGGCAAGCCCGAGTGGTCGCGGACAATGCGCGACCGAGCGGAGGTGCTGAGCTGGCTCGGCGCTGCGGCCAAAGGCGCAGACGCAATCGCCGAGGAGGCCGATCGCGGGCCCCTGTTCGGCGAGCTCGCGCACCGGTGGTGGGAGGGCGTCGCGACAGGATCCATCGGCAAGCGGAAGGGCGCAGGCGCCGCCGGCTACTCGCCCGACGACGCTGAAGGGCTACGAGCGAACGCTTCGCACTCGCCTGGTCCCCGAGTTCGGCGGTCGGCACGCGGCCGAGCTGACCGAGGTCGACTGGCAGCTGTGGGTCGACCGGCTCAGCGAGGAAGGGCTCTCGCGATCCCGCATCGCGAATCTCGTTGCGGTGGTCAGCGCGATCTATGGCTGGGCGTCGCGCCCGACCCGGCGGCTCGTCCCGCGCAATCCGATCCGCGGAATCGAGCTGCCGCCGAACGACGAGAAGGCGCGCACTCGTGTCGCACCGCTTGAGGAGGCCGAGCAGCTGCTCGGCGCGCTGAAGCTCGAGGACCGGGTTCCGTACGCGCTCGCCTTCTACGCGGGCCTGCGGCGCGAGGAGATCTATCGCTTGCGCTGGGAGGACGTCCAGCTCGACGGCTACCGCCTGCACGTCCGGAAGGCCAAGAGCGCCGCTGGCACCAATCGGCGGCCACCGATCGCCGCGCCGCTCCGCGAGGTCCTGCGCGCGGCGGCGGTGACCTTCCCGTCGGAGCCCGACGATCCCGTCTCGCCGGTGTCCGTGATGAGCGGCAAGCTCGCCGATCGCGCCACGGACGCGTGGTCGAACGCCGGCCTGCAGCGCATCACGCTGCACGAGTGTCGCCACACGTACGCCTCGTTCCTGATGGCGGCCGGCTACACGCTCAAGGAACTCATGGAGTTCATGGGCCCACTCCGACCTCCAGATGGTCCAGCGCTACACCAAGCTCCTTCCGCAGCCCGAAGAGGCCGACCCGGCCGAGCAGCTCGACGCCTACCTCGACGGCCGCCGCCGTGGCTGACTTGCTCGAGGAAGCCGCCGACGCGCTCGGGCTTCGCGGCATCGAGCAGGAGGAGCGCCGACTCGACGGTCTTGCTTCGGCTGAGACGGTCCCAAGTTGGACACGCGGTTGGTCACAACTGTCAGCCAAGGGCGGTTCGTAGCGGTTCGTAGCGGTCGGGGCCGCACTCCTGAATCCGCGCGAACCGCCTGCAACCAGCCGAAACCGGCCAAGAACCGTCATGCCGGAGGAGGGACTCGAACCCCCGACACGCGGATTATGATTCCGCTGCTCTAACCGACTGAGCTACTCCGGCGGGGACGCCGAGCAGTCTAGGACGCGGTGGCGCCGTGCGCGCGGAGGCGGCGGAGCGAGAGCAGCGTGCTGCGCTGGGAGCGGGGCGTCGAGGCGCGCATCTGCTCGGCGCGGAGGCGGAGCATCGCGACGACCGGCGCGGTGGCCTTGAACGGGTCGGCGATCACGGCGCCGCTGTCGACCGACATCGCGGCGACGACCTCGCCGCGATCCTGCGGCGACGATCGTCTTGCCCGCCGGCGGCCGGGCCTGGGAGTCCAGGCGGGCGAGGCGGAGGAGGGAGGCGGCGTCGGCGTCCGTGGCGTCGCGGAGCTTCAGCTCGCCCCGCTGGCGGCGGCGCCACGCGTCGCGTGACTTCTCGCGGACGGCGCGCTCGCGCTCGGCGGCGAGGGCGTCGGAGAGGGAGGAGTAGCTGAGCATGTCTGCATAGACGCCACTCCTCCCGGCGTATTCCCGAACGTCAGCCGCGAGTTCGTGCTGCCCGCGGTGCTGAGCAGGTTGCGCACGTCCTTGACGCCGTCGATCTTCCTGGCGTTGTCGCCGAGCTCGTCGATCTGCTTCTGGTCGGAGAGCTCGCCGCGCAGCTCGACCACGCCGTCGTTGACGTTGACCGAGATCGAGCCCTTGGGGACGTCCGCCGGGGCGGAACAGCTCGCTCTCGACCTTGCGCGCGAGCGTCACGTCGTCGTAGTCCTTGGAGCCGACCGAGGACACCGCGCCCTTCGCCTTGCCGGCGGCCTTGCGGCGGTCGACCTTGGAGAGCAGGAACGCGACGGCGGCGGTGATGCCGACGGCGCCGGCGATCTTCGCGACGCGCTCCTTGGTCGAGGGGCCGCGGCGCGCCTTGCGCTTCGCGACCTTGCCTGCACCCTTCGTCACGCCCTTGGCGGCCTTGTAGCCGGCCCAGCCCTTGGCGCCCTTCTTCGCTGTCTTCGCAACCTTCATTCAGAGTTCTCCCTTCGCAACGATAAGTCACGATTCGCCTACCCAGATGCCGCGCGAGACACGCGGCGATTCGGGCGCTACTCGGTGACGGTCGTGTACTCGATCTTCTCGGGCTGCAGCGACCAGGTCTCGATGGCCTTCCCGGAGCCGCCGCCCTCGCCGCTCACGTTGTACGAGGTGACGCTGACGCCGGTCAGCTTGATCGTCATGTAGGGCTTGCCGTCGTGCACGAAATGCAGCTCGATGGGGCCGATGTCGCCGACGCTGCCGAGTACCAGCCGCAGCAGCACGTCGGAATGGTCGCCCCGCTCCGAGCTGATCATCGACGTCCGTGAGCGGGCCCTGGCCGCCCGGCGGCCCGATCGAGCGGGCGCCGCCAGCTGCACCGAGAGCAGCTTGATCGTCCCGACCTGGGGATCACCGCGTAGGGGCCGCTGGTCATCTCGACCTTCGGCTTGGCCGGGGCCTTCGGCTTCGGCGCCCGGGCGATCAGCGCGCCGACCGCGCGGTTGCCGATCTGGCGCTGCAGCGCGAGCACGCGCTGGGCCGGCGCGGCGGCGAACGCCGGGCCCGGGCCGGCGGCGGCGCTGGTCTCCGTCGGCTGCGGCGGCTCCGAATGCGGTTCCTGGGCGTGCGCGGACTCGATGACGCGATAATCGGGGCCGATGCGACGGCGTGCAACTTTGCGTCTGTTTTCGAGCCTGTGGGTGACGGTTCTGCTCGGCCTGCTGCTCGCCGTCGACTCGATCGCCGCGCCCGGCGGCGGATCGTCGGGCTTCGGCGGCGGTGGGGGAGGAGGCGGCGGCGGCTTCAGCGGCGGGGGCAGCGGCTCCGGCGACGGCGAGGGCAGCCCCTGGGTCTTCCTCGTCGCGGTGGTCATCGGCCTGCTGCTGTTCGGCTTCGGCATGTTCAAGGCGGCCCGCCTGCGCAAGCGCCGCCGCGAGCGCGCCGCGCGGGTCCAGCTCGCCGCCGCCGAGGCGGCCGCCGACGACGAGCACTTCGCGCCCGACGCCGTCACCGGCCGAGTCCGCCGCGCTGCACCGCGAGCTCGTCGCCGCGTGGACGGCCCGCGACCGCGAGGCGCTCGCGCGCCACCTCGGGCCCGACCTGCTGACCGAGTGGGTGCGCCGGCTCGACGACTTCGACCGCAAGGGCTGGCACAACGTCTGCGAGATCACCAAGCCCTCCGAGGTCGAGTACCTCGGACTGACCAACCGCGAGGACGACGCCGAGGACCGCGTCGTCGTCCGCCTCACCGCGCACCTGCGCGACGTCGTGGTCGGCCGCGACGGCAAGGTGATCAAGCGCAACGAGGAGGACGACGAGCACACCACGCTGGCCGAGTACTGGACCCTCGGCCGCCACGACGGCCGCTGGATCCTCGCACTCGATCGAGCAGGACGCCGAGGGCGCGCACCACCTCGACGCGCGCGATCGTCGCCTCGCCGTGGTCCGACGACGCCCGCCTGCACGACGAGGCGCTGACCGAGCTCGCGGTCGCCGACGCGGCGCCCAACCCCGACGAGCTCGTCGACGTCGACTACGCCGGCGACGCCCGCACCCAGGCGCTCGACCTCTCGGTCGTCGACGGGCGCTTCGCTCCCGCCGTGCTGGAGGCTGCCGCCCGCCGCGCGGTCGAGGCCTGGGCCGAGGCGGTCGACGGCGCCGACGCCGCGCTCGAGCGCGCCGCCACGCCCGCGGCGGCGCACGCGCTGCTGTACCCGCGCGGGGAGAGCACGCGGCTCGTGGTCCGCGGCCCGCGGCTCCAGGCGCTCAGGATCGTGGCCGTCGACGCCGACGCGCAGACCTTCACCGTCGAGGCCGACGTCCACGGCCGCCGCTACCTCGAGGACCGCGACACGGTCGCCGTCATCGAGGGCTCGAAGGACCGCGCGACGACGTTCACCGAGCGCTGGACGCTCGCGCTCGCCGACGACCCCGCGACGCCGTGGCGGATCGTCGCGACCGCCGCCGGTGGGCTAGCCCTGCTGCTCGCCGTCCCCAACGTCTCCGAGGGCCGCGACGCCGCGACGCTCGACGCCATCGGCGCCGCCTTCGTGACCGGCGGGGCGCGGCTGCTCGACGTCCACACCGACCCCGACCACCACCGCAGCGTCTTCACGCTCGCCGGCTCCGCCCGGCACGCTCCACGCGGCGCTGCTCGAGGGCGCCCGCGAGGCGGTCGAGCGGATCGACCTCACCGCCCACGCGGGCGTCCACCCGCGCGTCGGGGTCGCTCGACGTCGCCCCGATCGTCCACCGCACCGACGCCCAGCGCGGGGCCGCCGTGGCCGAGGCGCTGCTGCTCGCCCACCACCTCGGCGAGCGACCTGCAGCCTCCCGGTCTATCTGTACGGCGCGCTCGCGGGCGGGCGTACGCGCGCGAGCCTGCGCGCCCCCGGGGCGCTGGCCGGCCTCGCCGCCCGACTACGGCCCGCCGCAGCCTGCACCCGACGGCCGGCGCGACGCTCGTCGCCGCACGCGCGCCGCTGGTCGCCTTCAACGTCGAGCTCGCGCCGCCCGCGACGCTCGAGGACGCCAGGCGGATCGCCGCCGACATCCGCGAGGGCGGCGAGCACGGCCTGCCCGGCCTCAGGGCGCTCGGCCTGCAGACCGGTCACGCGATCCAGGTCTCGACCAACATCGAGGACCACACGCGCGTCAGCGCCGCCGACGTGGTCGCGGCCGTCGCCCGCCACGCGCCCGTCGCGCAGGCCGAGCTCGTCGGGCCTCGCCCCGCGACGCAGCCCTGGAAGGCCTCGATGTCCCGCTCCGCAACCGCCGAACGCTCGAAGACCAACTAGACTTGTAGTCGTGGCCCAGACCAAGCGCAAGCGCCGCTCCAAGCACCGCGGCAACGCCGCCGGCAACATCGAGACGCGGGGCCGCACCGGCCGCAAGCCGGAGCCCGCCGCGAACGAAGAAGACGGACCGTGCAGCCATGCGCCGCGAGCGGCTCGCGCAGCCGCCGACCTGGAACAAGGCCGTCCTGCGCGCCGCCGCGGCCGCCGGCCTGCTGTTCGTGCTGACGCAGATCGGGCTCTTCCAGGACGACGTGCCGATGTCGCAGGCGCTGTTCATCTGCCTGTTCGCGATGCTGATCTACATCCCGCTCGGCTACCTGTTCGACAGCTGGATGTACAAGCGCTTCAACAAGCCCAAGCAAGAGCCCTGAGGCCGTGGACGTCAGCGGCTTCACCGTCGGCCCGGTCGCCGAGAACTGCTTCTTCGCCGCCCGCGACGGCGAGCGGACCGCGATCGTCGTCGACCCCGGCGACGAGCCGCAGCGCCTGATCGAGGCGCTCGAGGAGCGCGAGCTACAGCGTCGAGGCGATCCTCCTCACGCACACGCACTTCGACCACGTCGGCGCCGTCGCCCCGCTCGCCCGCCACACCGGCGCGCCGGTCTACTGCCCGGAGCTGGAGAAGGGCGTGCTCGCCGACATCATGAGCTACGTCCCGTGGCCGGGCTTCGGGCCGTTCGAGTCCTACGACGCCGACGAGCTGCTCTCCGGCGGCGAGCACCTGACGCTGGCCGGGCTCGAGATCGACGTCCTCTTCACCCCGGGCCACTCGCCCGGGCACGTGACGTATTCGATCCCGTCGGAGCTCGCGGTGTTCTCCGGCGACGTGCTGTTCCAGGGCTCGGTCGGGCGCACCGACCTGCCCGGCGGCGACACGCAGACGCTGATGCGCACGCTCGCCGACCTGGTCGAGCGGCTGCCGGACGAGACGGTCGTGTACCCCGGCCACATGGGGGTCACCACGATCGGCGAGGAGCGGGCGACCAATCCGTTCCTCCGCGAGTTGCGCTCGCGGACGTAAATTAACTCGACGAATGGGCGATAGTCAGAAACCCCACACGGGGTAACACTTCCCGGTGCATGGCGGGCGCATGGATGAGGCCCCGACCGGGTTGAGAAGCAGCCAGAGGACACTGGCTGGTCGGCCGGGGCCTCATCGATGCGCCCCACCTGGCGATCCGGACACGCCTTACCTTGGCTCAACGGCGCATTTGCCGCAAAGCTTGAGCCAAGTCTTGCTCAACGATTTTGACCGCTTGGTGGTTATTGCGGTTTTGAGTATGTAGCCTCCGGGAAAGAGGGATCTGCGCCACGTAGGGGAGAGGCTGCGGACGCACCTATAACTCGGCTCGAGGACACGGACCGGCCAACTGCGAACTCCTGGCAGGGAGGTCGTTTCCGTGAGCGTCGTCCTCGTGATTGCCGTGGTATGGCTGTTCCTTCTGGCTCTTGCCGTGGCAATCCTGCGTACGGCGGCCATCGCCGAGCGCGACGCGGAGGAGCGGCTGCGCGCCTCGCGCCCGTCGTCCCCACGTCCGCGCCGGACCCCTCCCAGCCGCCGCCGGACCGTCACAACCGCCGTGACGGTCGTCGCCCTGCCGCTCGCCGGCGGCGCGATCGCCGTCACCGACGCCTCCGCGCAGGTCTGCTCCTCGAAGGCTCGTGCCGCCCAGATGTCGGCGCCGAGCGGGACGCTGTGCCTGATCAACCTCGAGCGCCGCGCGCGCGGCCTCGCCCCGCTCGTCGGCAACCCGCGGCTCGCGCGCGCCGCCCGCCGGCACGCCGCCGACATGGTGCGCCGCAACTACTTCTCGCACGTCTCGCCCGAGGGCACCGGGTTCTTCGAGCGGCTCCGCCGCGCCGGCTACCCGCGCGGCTGCGCGTCCTGGTCCGGCGGCGAGACGCTCGCCTGGGGCAGCGGCAGCCTGGGGTCGCCGCGGGCGACCGTCGCCTCCTGGATGAACAGCCCGGGGCACCGAGCGGTCCTGCTCGGCCGGAGCTATCGCGAGGCCGGGATCGGCGTCGTGAGCGGTGCGCCCGGCACGGGGGGCACCGGGGTCACGTACGCCGGGGAGTTCGGGCGCCGACGCTGCTGAGCATCCGCTCATAGACTCAGCGCGCGTGAGCCCGAAGATCCAGGCCCCGCGCGGCACCTTCGACGTGCTCGGCGACGACGCGCTCGCGCGCACGGCGCTGGAGGCGCACGCCCGCCGCATCCTCGAGCGCGCGGGCTACGCGCGCATCGAGACCCCGACGTTCGAGGCGACCGAGCTGTTCGCGCGCGGCGTGGGGGAGTCGACCGACGTCGTCCAGAAGGAGATGTACACGCTCGACGAGGGGCCGAGCGAGTCGCTCACCCTGCGGCCGGAGGGCACCGCGCCGGTCTGCCGCGCCTACCTCGAGCACGGCATGCACAAGCTCCCGCAGCCGGTGAAGCTCTGGTACCTCGGCGCGTTCTACCGCCGCGAGCGCCCTCAGGCCGGCCGCTTCCGCCAGTTCTGGCAGATCGGCGCCGAGGCGATCGGCTCCGACGACCCCGGCGTCGACGCCGAGGTCATCCTCCTGCTCTCCGAGCTGCTCGAGGCGGTCGGCGCCCGCGGCCTGCGGCTGCGGCTCTCGAGCCTCGGCACGCCCGCGACGCGCGAGACCTACCGGCGCGACCTCCAGGACTACCTGCGTGAGCACGAGGCCGAGCTGTCCGACGAGGTGCGCGGCCGCATCGACCTCAACCCGCTGCGCGCGTTCGACGCCGACCACCCCGGCACGCGCCGGGTGATGGAGGGCGCGCCGCTGCTGCTCGATCACCTCACCGAGGAGGACCGCGACCACTTCAACAGCGTGCGCGAGCTGCTCGACGGCGCCGGCATCGTCTACGAGGTCGACCCGACGCTCGTGCGCGGGCTCGACTACTACACGCGCACGGTGTTCGAGATGACGTCGGACGCGCTCGGCGCCCAGAGCGGCGTCGGCGGCGGCGGGCGCTACGACGGGCTGATGGAGATCATCGGCGGCGCCCCGACGCCGGGCATGGGCTGGGCGGCCGGCGTCGAGCGGATCCTGCTCGCCTCGCCGCCGCCGCCGGTGGCGCCGGCGCCGCTCGATCTCTACGTCGCCTACGCGGCGCCCGAGTACCGGGCGGCCGCGTTCCGGCTCGCCGGCGACGCCCGCCGCGCCGGCCACGCCGCGCGCCTGGAGCTCGGCGGCCGCTCGCTGAAGGGCCAGCTCAAGCAGGCTGACCGCGCCGGGGCCCGCTTCGTTGCGATCCTGGGTGAGGAGGGGACCACCCTCCGGGACATGGAGAGCGGAGAGCAGAAGACGGTGGAGTTCGACACGGTGATGCACCACATCCGGGGCGGGAAGGCCCTGTGAGGCCGCCGCGCGCGAACCTGTTCCGCGACTCCTGGTGCGGCGAGCTGCGGGCCGGCGACGTCGACCGCACCGTCCGCGTGGCCGGCTGGGTGCACCGCCGCCGCGACCACGGCGGGCTGATCTTCATCGACCTGCGCGACCGCACCGGGATCGTCCAGCTCGTCTTCCACCCCGAGACCGCGCCCGACGCCCACGCGCTGGCCGAGCGGCTGCGCTCCGAGCACGTCGTCTCGGCGGTCGGGAAGGTCGTCCGGCGCGAGGAGGGCAACGTCAACCCGAAGCTCGACACCGGTGAGATCGAGCTCGAGGTCGCCGAGGCGGAGACGCTGGCCGAGTCGGCCACGCCGCCGTTCCCGGTCGACGAGGAGACGCCGGTCGACGAGCTGCTGCGGTTGCGCCACCGGGTCATCGACCTGCGGCGCGAGGGCATGCAGCGCGCGATGACGATCCGCCACACGGTCAACCGCGCGATCCGCGACTACCTCAACGCCCACGACTTCCTCGAGATCGAGACGCCGGTGATGACGCGCTCGACGCCCGAGGGCGCGCGCGACTTCCTCGTCCCCTCGCGCATGAACCCGGGCGCGTTCTATGCCCTGCCGCAGTCGCCGCAGCTGTTCAAGCAGATGCTGATGATGAGCGGCTTCGAGCGCTACTACCAGATCGCCCGCTGCTTCCGGGACGAGGACCTGCGCGCCGACCGCCAGCCCGAGTTCACCCAGCTCGACCTCGAGATGAGCTTCGTCGAGGAAGAGGACGTCATCGAGACGATCGAGGGCATGCTCGCGCGCGTCTACGAGGCGGCCGGCTTCCAGGTGTCGCCGCCGCCGTGGCCGCGGATGTCCTACGACGAGGCGATGGGCCGCTACGGGTCCGACAAGCCCGACACGCGCTTCGGGCTCGAGATCGCCGACCTCGGCGAGGCGGTGGCCGAGACCGAGTTCCGCGTCTTCGCCGGCGTGCTCGGGGGCGGCGGCGTGGTGCGCGGGCTGAACGCCGGCGCGCACGAGCTGTCGCGCAAGGACCTCGACGGGCTGACCGAGTACGTCCAGCGCTACGGCGCGGGCGGGCTCGTGTGGGCGTTCGTCGAGGAGGGCGGGAGCTGGCGCTCGCCGGCGGCCAAGGCGCTGTCCGACGGCGAGCGCGAGGAGATCACGCGGCGGCTCGGGGCGCGGGTCGGGGACGTGCTGTTCATCGTCGCCGACAAGGCACCGGTGGCCGCCGCCGCGCTGGGCGCGCTGCGGCTCGAGCTGGCGCGGCGCTTCGCGCTGATCCCCGAGGGCCGCCATGACTCGTTGTGGGTGGTCGGCTTCCCCGCCTTCGAGTGGAACGACGGCGAGCGGCGCTGGGACGCGGTGCACCACCCGTTCACGATGCCGACCGGCGACTTCGCCGACCCCGGCTCGATGGGCTCGCGCGGCTACGACCTCGTGCTCGACGGCACCGAGATCGGCGGCGGGTCGATCCGTATCCACCGCCCCGAGATCCAGCAGGAGGTCTTCAAGGTCCTCGGCATCTCGGAGGAGGACGCGCAGGCGCGCTTCGGCTTCCTGCTCGACGCGCTGCGCTACGGCGCGCCCCCGCACGGCGGGCTCGCGCTGGGCATCGACCGCATCGTGGCGATCATCGCCGGGCTCGAGTCGATCCGTGACGTGATCGCGTTCCCGAAGACCGCGAGCGGCTCCGATCCGCTCACCGGCGCTCCGGCCGCGGTCGACCCGCCGCAGCTGGCCGAGCTGGGCCTGCGGCTCACCGGCCCGCCGCCCGCAGGTGCGCCACTCGGCGCGCAGGTCGCGACGCCGTCGGAGGGAAAGTCACCCTAAGGAGGCGCGCTCGGTCTGCCGATAGGGGGTGAGACATGAGCCAGATCTCGCCGCCGATTCGCATCCTCCTCGTCGCTGTCATCGGCCTCTGCGCCGCCTACTTCCTCTTCCTCCGCCCCAAGGAGGAAGCCGTCCCGGCCGCGACGCCCGCGGCCGCGACGCCGGTCCCCGCCAAGGACCCCAACGCCACGACCAACTCGAAGCCCGGTGCTGCCGTCCAGCAGGCCGTGACCGGCGCCAACAACGCCTCCGCCCGTGCCGAGCAGGCCGCCGGCGGCGCCATCGGTGAGACCGAGAGCGGCGCTGCGCCCGGCTCCACCGCCTCCGGTGCCGGCGTGAACACGAACCCCGTCGCCGAGGCGCCCGCCACCGGCCAGACCGCCGCCCCCGGCTCCCCGGTCACCAAGGAGGCCCTCGCGGCGCTCCCGAAGGACGTGCGCAAGGCCGTCCGCGACCGCAAGGTGCTCGTGCTGCTCTTCTACAACAACCGCTCGTTCGACGACAAGGCGGTCCGCCGCGAGCTGCGCCAGGTCGACACCTACGGCAAGCAGGTCTTCGTCGACGCGCACTGGATCAAGTCCGTCGCCCGCTACCAGGCGATCACGCGCGGCGTGAACGTCGACCAGTCGCCGACCGTCGTGGTCGCCGACAAGAACCTGAAGGCCGAGACGCTCGTCGGCTACGTCGATCATGCGACGATCAACCAGGCGGTCGTGGACGCGATCCGCGCCTCCGGCGGCAGCCTGATCAAGAACCCCTACTTCCGTCAGATCGACTCGATCTGCACCTCCGCCGAGATGCAGACCAAGGCGCTCCAGCAGCCCTCCAGCGCGGCCGCGATCCCGGCGTACCTCGTCGGTGTCCAGGGTGTGACCACCGACGCGCAGAAGAAGGTCGCCGGTGTCACGCCGCCCAAGAAGTGGCGCAAGTGGCACAAGGAGTTCCAGGTCAACATCGCGGGCACCGTCAGCCTCCTCGACTGGGGCGTGACGCACTCGAAGACGGAGGGCGCCGCGGCGGTCAAGACCGTCGCCGCCCAGGGCAAGAAGCTGGACAAGAAGTTCGTCAAGGCGAACGGCGCCCACGGGCTCAGCTGCTTCTAGCGGCGCCTACACTCGGCGCGTGAGCGCCGAGGCCTTCAGCGAGCATCTGCAGTTTCCTCAGGGGAAGGGCCTTGCGCCCGCCGGTGGCTTCATGGGAGCCGCCGGCGGTGCTGCTTGTGGCGACCTCGTGACGGTGTCGCTGCGCGTGGAGGGCTCGCGCGTGGCGTCGGCGGGGTTCGAGGCGTCGGGCTGCGGGGCCGCGGTGGCCGCGGGCTCGGCGACGGTGGCGCTCGTGTCGGGGGCCGAGGTGCTCGACGCGGCGCGCGTCGGGACGGCGGAGATCGCTTCCGAGCTCGGCGGGCTGTCGCCCGGCAAGCTGCACGCGGCCGAGCTGGCCGCGGACGCGCTGCACCGCGCGCTCGGGCTGGCGGCTCGCGCCGGCGCGGCGGTGCCGTTCGCGGCCGACCGGACGCTGGTGGCGATGAGCGGCGGGGTCGACTCCGCGGTGGCGGCGCTGCGTATCGGCGGCTCGGCGGTCGCCGTGACGCTGGAGCTGTGGGCCGACGAGGCGAACGACGCCGAGGCGTCGTGCTGCTCGGCGCACGCGGTGCGGGTCGCGCGCGCGCTCGCGCACGACATGGGAATGCCGCACTTCACGCTCGACCTGCGCGAGGAGTTCCGGGCCGGCGTCGTGGATCCGTGGCTGGCGGGCCATGAGGCGGGGGAGACGCCCAACCCGTGCGTGGGCTGCAACGGCCATGTGCGGCTCGACGCCATGCTCGCGTTCGCGGACTCGCTGGGCGCGGCGGCGCTGGCCACCGGCCACTACGCGCGCGTGAGCCCTGAGGGGCTGCTGCGCAGCGCGGCCGACCCGGCCAAGGACCAGGCCTACATGCTGTGCGCGCTGTCGCCGGCCACGGTGGCGCGGATGCGCTTCCCGCTCGGCGAGCTGACCAAGCCGGAGGTGCGCGCGCTGGCCGCCGAGGCAGGGCTGTCGGTGGCGTCGAAGGCCGACTCCCAGGACCTGTGCTTCCTCGCCGGCACCGGCCGCGCGGCGTTCCTGGCCCGCCACGGCGGCGCCCGCGAGCGCCCGGGCGAGATCGTCGACCGCCGCGGGCACGTGCTCGGGCGGCACCGCGGCCACCACGGCTTCACGGTCGGGCAGCGCAAGGGCATCGGCGTCGCGGCGACCGAGCCGCTGTACGTGCTGGCGACCGACGCGCGCACGAACCGCGTGACGGTCGGCGGCCGCGCGGAGCTGGCGACGCACGAGGTGGCGGTCCGCGGCGCGCTGCTGCACCGCCCGGCCGAGGCGGTCGACTCGGTGCGGCTGCGCTACCGGTCGAAGCCGCTGCGCTGCACGGTGTCGGAGGAGGGGACGGGCCGCCTCACGCTCCACCTCGCCGAGCCGGCCGACGCCGCCGCGCCGGGCCAGACGGCCTGCCTGTACGCCGGCGACGTGGTCGTCGGCTACGGCACGATCGCCTGAGCGCCGGGCCCGCGCGTCAGCTCGATTCCGGCCGGCGTCGTCACCGTCTCGCCGCACCGCTCGCAGACCATGTCGGCCTCGACGCGGCCGCCGCAGCCGCGGTGGAGGGTGAGGCGCGGCGGGCCCTCGGGCGCGTAGTGGCGGTCGCCCCACTTCATGAGCTGGTGCAGCGCGGGGGCGAGCTCGCGGCCCTTGGGCGTCAGCAGGTAGCGGCCGTCGTCGGCGTGCTCGAGCACGCCTTCCTCGACGAGGCGCCCGAGGCGCTGGGCGAGCACGTTGCGGGCGATCCCGAGGCTGCGCTGGAACTCGCTGAAGCGGCTGCGGCCGAGGAAGGCATCGCGCACGATCAGCATCGACCAGCGCTCGCCCACCACCTCCAGCGCGCGGGCGATCGAGCAGACCTGGGTCGGGTAGGTGCGGTCGAGCATCGCCGACACATTGTTGCATCATGCAACCGCGCCGGATAGGGTGGTTGCATGAAGCAACCATCGCGCGTGCTCGCCGTCGTCGGGCTGGCCGTCTTCCTGTCGGTGCTGGACCTCTTCATCGTCAACATCGCCTTCCCGGACCTGCGGCGGGATCTGGGCGGGAGCCTCCCCGGGCTGTCGTGGGTGCTGACCGCGTACGCGATCTGCTTCGCCGCCGTGCTCGTCCCGGCCGGGCGGCTGGGGGACATCTACGGGCGGCGGCGCCTGTTCGTCATCGGGCTGGGGCTCTTCACGCTCGGCTCGGCGCTGTGCGCGGTCGCGCCGTCGGTCGAGGCGCTGGTCGCCGCGCGGATCGTGCAGGGCGTCGGCGCCGCGGCGCTGACGCCGAACTCGCTCGGGCTCGTCCTGCCGCTCTACCCGCCGTCGAAGCGCTCGACGGTGATCGGCGCGTGGGCGGCGATCGGCGCGGTCGGCGCGTCGCTGGCGCCGCCGCTCGGCGGGCTGCTCGTCGAGGTCAGCTGGCGGCTGATCTTCGTCGTCAACGTGCCGCTCGGGATCGTCGCCATCGTGCTCGCGCTGCGGCTCGCGCCCGAGGTGCGCGACGAGCGCGCCACCAAGCTGCCGGACCTGGTCGGCGCGGGGCTGCTGATGGCCGCCGTGGCGCTGCTCACGCTCGGGCTGACGGAATGGGGCTGGGACGTGCGCACGCTCGCGGCGGCCGCCGTCGCGGCAGTGCTGACCGCGGTGTTCGTCGACCGCTCGCGCCGCCACCCGGCGCCCGTCGTGCCGCTGCCCCTGCTCAAGGTCCCCGCGTTCGCGCTCGCCGGTATCTCGACGCTGTTGTTCTCCGCCGGCTTCGCCGGGCTGCTGTTCGGCAACGTCCTCTTCCTCACCGAGGTGTGGGGCTACTCCGTGCTCAAGGCCGGCTTCGCGTTCGCGCCCGGGCCGATCCTCGCCGCCACCACCGCGGCCGTCTCCGGCCGGCTCGCCGACGGCCGCCGCCCGGCCGCGTTCGGCGCCGTCGGGGGCGTGGTCTTCGCGGCCGGCTGCGTGTGGTTCATCACCCAGGTCGGCGCCACGCCGGACTACCTCGCCGAGATCCTCCCCGGCCAGATCCTCACCGGCACCGGCGTCGGGCTGCTGCTCCCCAGCTTCACCGCCACCGCGGCGGCCACGCTCAAGCCCGACGAGCTCTCGACCGGCATCGGCGTGCAGACGATGTGCCGCCAGATCGGCGCCGCGCTCGGGCTCGCGGCGTGGGTGGCGATCGTGGGAGCGGCGGACACGCACGTCCTCCACGCCTTCCAGGACGGCTGGGCGTTCATGGCGACCACCGCGCTGCTGGCCGGGCTCGCCCTGCTGCCGATGGCGCGCGGGCGGTTCGTCCATAGACTGGTCGTGTGACCTCCGACGAGATCCGCGAGTCCTTCCAGAGCTTCTTCGAGGCGCGCGACCACCTGCGGCAGCCGTCTGCCTCGCTGATCCCGCGCAACGACCCCTCGACCCTGCTCATCAGCGCGGGCATGCACCCGCTCAAGCCGTACTTCACCGGCCGCGAGCAGCCGCCGCACATCCGGCTCACGAGCTGCCAGAAGTGCTTCCGCACGCCGGACATCGACGAGGTCGGCCTCACCAAGCGCCACCTCACCTTCTTCGAGATGCTCGGCAACTTCTCGATCGGCGACTACTTCAAGCAGGGCGCGGTCGAGATGGCGTGGGAGTTCTCGCTCGAGCACCTCGGCTTCGACCCCGAGCGGGTCTGGATCACCGTCTTCGAGGGCGACGACCAGCTCGGGCTCGGCCCCGACGAAGAGGCCATCGAGGCGTGGTTGTCGGTCGGCGTCCCGCGCGACCGGATCGTGCTGCTCCCGCGCTCGGAGAACTTCTGGCAGGCGGGCTCGACCGGCCCGTGCGGCCCGTGCTCGGAGCTCTACTACGACCGCGGGCTCGAGTTCGGCGCCGAGGACGACCTCCCCGGGGGCGACAACGAGCGCTTCCTGGAGTACTGGAACCTCGTCTTCATGCAGTACGACCAGGAGCCCGAGGGCGTCCTGACGCCGCTGCCGGCCCAGAACATCGACACCGGCCTCGGGCTCGAGCGGATGGCGATGCTGCAGCAGGGCACCGACTCGGTGTACGAGACCGACAACTTCCTCCCGCTGATCCAGCTCGGCGAGCGCCTGAGCGGCCGGGTCTACGGGCGTGACGCCGATACCGACCGCGCGCTGCGCATCCTCGCCGACCACTCGCGCGGCATGTCGGTCCTGGTCGCCGACGGCGTCGTGCCCTCCAACGAGGACCGCGGCTACGTCCTGCGGCGGATCATGCGGCGCGCGATCCTGCAGGGCCGCCGGATCGGCATGGAGCCCGGCTTCCTCCCGCAGTTCGCCGGCGTCGTCCGCGAGCTCATGAGCGCCGGCTACCCCGAGCTCACCGAGCAGGCCGACACCGTCGACATGTGGCTCGCGCGCGAGGAGGAGGCGTTCGGCCAGACGCTCGAGCAGGGCACCCGCATCCTCCAGGACCACATCGAGCGCGCGAAGGCGGCGGGCGACGAGGGCATCGGCGCCGCCGAGGCGTTCCAGCTCCACGACACCTACGGCTTCCCGTTCGACCTGACCGTCGAGCTCGCCGCCGAGCAGGGGCTGGGCGTCGACGAGGCGGGCTTCGAGAACCTGATGGAGGACCAGCGCACGCGCGCCCGCGCGAGCGCCGGCCGCGGCGGCCGCGACGCCGACCGCGAGCGCGCCCAGGCGTTCGCGCAGGCCGCCGGCTTCGACACCGAGTTCACCGGCTACGAGACCGTCGAGCAGGCGACGGCGGTCGGCGCGATCGCGCGCGAGAACGGCCGCGTGCTGGCCAAGCTCGTCGAGTCGCCGTTCTACGCCACCGGCGGCGGCCAGATCCACGACGGCGGAGAGGTCCGCTGCGAGTCGGGCGACTGCGCCGCGCGCGTCACCGACGTGCTGCGGATCGGCGACGACCAGGTGCTGGTGCTCGAGCCGACCGCGGGCGAGCTGCACGAGGGCGAGCGCGTGGTCGCGCTCGTCGACCGCGCCGCGCGCCGCGCCACCGAGTGCAACCACACCGCCACGCACCTGCTGCACGCCGCGCTGCGCGAGCGGCTCGGCGCGCACGTGCGCCAGGCCGGCTCCTACGTCGGGCCCGACAAGCTGCGCTTCGACTTCACGCACGGCTCGCCGCTGGGCGAGGAGGACGTGCGCGCGGTCGAGGACCGCGTCAACGAGTGGATCCTCGCCAACCAGCCGGTGCGGGCGCTCACCACCACGCTCGACGAGGCTCGCAAGCTCGGGGCGATGGCGCTGTTCGGCGAGAAGTACGGCGACGTCGTGCGGATGGTCGAGGTCGGCGACGGCCAGTGGTCGCGCGAGCTGTGCGGCGGCACCCACGTCCGCACGACCGCGGAGATCGGCGCGTTCACGATCACCACCGAGACGTCGAGCGCAGCCAACGTCCGCCGCATCGAGGCGACCACCGGCCCGGTCGCGATCGGTGAGCTGCGCGAGGACAGCCGGGCGCTGCGCGAGGCCGCCAAGGTCCTGCGCACCCAGCCGCACCAGGTGCCCGAGATCGCCGCCGAGCGCGAGGCGAAGCGGCGCGAGCTGGAGAAGGGCGGCGCGAAGGCCGAGCCGCTCGACACCGACTTCACCGCGCACGAGGTCGACGGGGTCAAGCTCGTCTTCGAGGTCAAGCAGCTCGGCAACCCGAAGCTGCTGCCCGACGTGGCCGACAAGATCAAGGGCCAGCTCGGCGACCCGTCGGTGGTCGTGCTGGGCGTCCCCGGCGACGGCAAGGTCAACCTGCTCGTGGCGGCCACGCCGGGCGCGATCGAGCGCGGCGTGAAGGCGGGCGACGTGGTCAAGGCCGCGGCCCAGGTGGTCGGCGGCGGCGGTGGCGGGCGCGACAACATGGCGCAGGCCGGCGGCCGCGATCCGGACAAGCTGCCCGCGGCGCTCGACACGGCGCGCGCGGAGATCGAGCGGGTCCTGGCGGGGTGAGCCCCGGGCGCGTCGTCGCGCTCGACTACGGCAGCGCGCGCTGCGGCATCGCGGTCTCCGATCCCACCCGCACGCTCGCCACGCCGCTCGAGCCCGCGCTCGCCCCGGCGACCCGCAAGGGCTTCGGCCGATTGGTCGCGCGCATCGAGGAGCTCGAGCCGGCGATGGTGCTCGTCGGCCTCCCGCTCTCCTTGTCCGGAGGCGACAGCGATCAGACGCGGGAGACCCGTGCGTTCGTCCAGCGGTTGAGTGATCGGCTCAACTTGCCGATTGAGGTCTACGACGAACGCTTCACCACGAAGCTGGCACGCCGATCCGGGGGGGTGATGGCCGAGGACTCCCGTGCGGCAGCCGTGCTCCTGGAGGAGTGGCTGACTCGCCGACCCGTCCATGAACCCCATCCAGCAGACACCAGCCCCGAATCCTGACGTCGACGAGACGACGGGTCCCAACGACCCGCTCGACAGCCTCCTCACGCAGCTGATCAACGGGTTCTTCGTCCTGACCGACGGCCAGGGCGCGGTCTCCAAGTGGAGCGAGCCCGCCGAGCTGCTGTTCGGCCTCGACGCCGCCGAGGTGCTGGGCAAGGGGCTGTTCGACACGCTCGTCGACCACGCGCCCAGCGACGCCGAGGCGTGGCGGCGCTTCCTCGAGAGCGGCGAGGCCCCCCGCACGCGCGCGCAGCAGAACGTCAGCGCGATCTTCTCGCCGGACAAGCGGACGTTCCCGCTCGAGATGGTCTTCATCCCGGTCAAGCTCGACGAGGGCTTCGACTTCTCGCTCTTCCTCGAGGACCTCTCCTTCGAGCTGCCGCGCAACCTCATGCTCATGCGCATGCGCCAGCAGCACCCGGTCGTGGTGCGCGCGCTGCGCCAGGCGCTCGAGACCGAGCCGCAGCCGTGGGACGGCTGGCGCACGGCCGGCACGCTCGTCGCCTTCCGCCCGCTCGAGTCCACCCCGTGGGTCGACGACGAGCTCGCCGCCCGCGAGGCGCGCCGCGCCGCGGCCGACCTCGAGACCGAGGAGATGCTCGATCCCGATCCCGGGATCTCGGGCGACTCGATCGCCGACCTCGACGACGCCGCCGCGGTCGTCGCCCGCCTGCTCTCCGCGCTGGAGCGCATCGAGGACCTCGAGAAGACCGCCGCCGACCTTCCCGCCGCGCTCGACGAGGCCCGCCGGGAGGCGCAGGCCAGCCGCGATCGCGCGGAGCAGGCCGAGCGCCAGGTCAACGAGGCGCGCGAGCAGCTCGAGCGCGTCCGCGACGAGATCCGGCCCGCGGCCGACACGACCGAGCAGGCCGAGCTGCTGGAGCGCATCTCGCGCCTCGAGCAGACCCCCGACACCTCCGAGCAGGACGCGCTGCAGGAGCGCATCGAGCGTCTCGAGCGCGTCCGCGGCGCGTTCGCGAACGAGCAGGTCGAGCTGCTGGAGCGCATCGCGCAGCTCGAGCAGCGCCTGGCCGAGGCGAACGAGCAGGCCGAGCTCCAGGACCGGATTGGCCAGCTCGAGCAGCGTCAGGCTGACGCGAGCGAGCAGGCTGAGCTTCTGGAGCGTCTCGGGCAGCTCGAGCAGCGTCAGGTCGACGCGAGTGAGCAGGCTGAGCTTCTGGAGCGTCTCGGGCAGCTCGAGCAGCGCCAGGCTGACGCGAGCGAGCAGGCAGAGCTTCTCGAGCGCATCAGCCAGCTCGAGCAGCGTCAGGCTGATGCGAGCGAGCAGGCAGAGCTTCTCGAGCGTCTCGGGCAGCTCGAGCAGCGTCAGGCCGATGCGAGCGAGCAGGCTGAGCTTCTGGAGCGTCTCGGGCGCCTCGAGCAGCGCCAGGCCGATGCGAGCGAGCAGGCAGACCTGCTCGAGCAGCGCCAGGCTGACGCGAGCGAGCAGGCTGAGCTCCTCGAGCGCATCGGTCAGCTCGAGCAGCGTCAGGCCGACGCCAGCGAGCAGGCCGACCTTGTCGACCGCATCGGTCAGCTCGAGCAGCGCCTGGCCGACGAGACCGCCGCCCGCGACGAGCGTGCCGAGGCCGCCGAGCAGGCCGAGGCCGTCCGCCTCGAGCTCGCCGAGAAGATCGAGGCTGCCGAGCGCGCCCGCGCCGAGGCGATGGCCGCCGCCGAGGAGCGCCTCGCCGCTGCCCTCGCCGCCGTCGAAGAGCGCACCCAGACCGATCGCGGCGATCTCGCCGAGCGCGTCGACGGGCTCGAGCGCGCGAGCTCCGAGGCCGCCGAGGCCGCACGCGCCGAGCTGGAGCGCCTGCGTACGGAGCGCGAGGACGAGTCGCGCGCCACGAGCGCCCAGCTCGAGGCGCTCATGGAGCGCGTCGAGCGCGAGCGCGAGCAGGAGGGCGAGGCCGCCCGCGAGGAGCTCGCCGCCGCGCTGGAGCGCATCGAGCAGGTCCGCCGCGAGGGCGAGCGGCTGCGCGAGCAGGTCGCGGGCGTCCAGGTCGAGAAGGCCGAGGCCGAGGGGCTGGCCGGCGACG
This sequence comes from uncultured Solirubrobacteraceae bacterium, assembly GCA_963730115.1. GTDB lineage: Bacteria > Actinomycetota > Thermoleophilia > Solirubrobacterales > Solirubrobacteraceae > DASQFQ01. Next base: position 21,303 of record CAVSQM010000009.1, read on the forward strand.
ATCGCCGCCGCCTCGACGAGCTCGTGCGCGAGAGCGCCGATGCCGGCCGGCGGCTCGACGCGCTGCGCGAGCTCGCCGACGAGCTGCGCGCCGACGCCACCGCCGCCCGTGACGAGGCCGCCGCCGCGCGCGCCGAGCTCGCCACGCTGAGCGCCGCCGACAAGAGCAGCGAGGTCGACGAGCTGCGCGCGGCCGTCGAGGCGCTGCAGAGCCAGGGCTCCGCCGACGAGGCGCTGGACGCGATCCGCAACGACTTCCAGGAGCGCGAGGCCGCCCTCGAGGCGAAGTTCGCCGAGGTCCGCTCCGCCTTCGAGGAGCGCGAGCAGCAGCTCGCCTACGAGGTGACCGAGGCGCGCCGCCAGTCGGCGCAGATGGACAGCCAGGTGACGGCCAAGCTGGCCGCCCAGGTCACCGAGGTCCGCCGGCTGTTCGAGGAGCGCGAGCAGGGGCTCGCCGAGCAGGTCGCCGAGACGCGCAAGGCGCTCGAGGCCCGCGACGGCGAGGAGCAGGTTCCCGCCGAGGCGGTCGAGCGCATCGAGCGGCTCGTCCTCGACGCCCACGAGGGCCTCGAGATGCTGCGCCGCGCCGACGCCGGCCTCGGCCAGCGCCTCGACGAGCTCACGCACGGCTCCGAGGCCACCGAGCGGCTCGAGTCCGATCTCAGCAGCCTGCGCGCCGAGCTGGGCGCCGCCGACGAGCGGCTGCGCGCGCTCGCCGCCGAGGCCGAGGCGTCCGCGTCCCGCGCCGCCGCCGCCGAGCACGAGGCGAAGGCCGCGCGTGCCGAGGCCCAGGAGGTCCGCGCCGAGGCCCACGCCGCCCGCAAGGCCGCCCACGAGGCCGGCGAGCGCATCGACGACGTCGACCGTGGCGCCGGCGCCGTGCTCGGCGAGGTCCGCGGTGTCAAGGATCGCCTCGACAGCACCGCCGCCACCGCCAGGAGCGCCCAGGAGACCGCGACCGCCGCCCGCGTCGCCGTCGACGAGCTGCGTGCCGGCGCCGCCCGCGTCAGCGCCGAGCTCGAGGTCGGCCGCGCCGACATCGCCGAGGCCAAGGACGAGGCGCTCGGCGCCCGCGAGCAGGCCGCCGCTGCCGGCAGCGCCGCCCACGCCGCCCGCGAGGACGCCTCCCGCGCCCGCGACGAGGCCGCGACCGCCGGCGAGGCCGCCGCGCGCGCCGCCGCCGAGGTTGCCGGCGTCACCGACGCCGTGGCCGCCGCCCGGTCGACGGCCGACGACGCTTCAGCGGTTGCCGCCGCGCTGCAGTCCGACGTGGCCGCCGCCACCGACGCCGCCGCCGCCGCGAGCAGCACCGCCGCCGCGCTGAAGGCGGACGTCGTCGCCGCGCAGGACGCCGCTTCCGCCGCCACCGACGCCGTCACCGCCCTCGCGGGCGATGTCGCCGCGGCCACCGACGCCGCCTCCGCAGCCGACCGGGCCGTCGCCGCGCTCACGGGCGACGTGGCGGCCGCCGCAGACGCGGCCTCCGCCGCCAACGACACCGCCTCCGCAGCCGACCGGGCCGTGGCTGCGCTCACGGGCGACGTCACCGCTGCCACGGACGCCGCTTCCGCGGCCGACCGGGCCGTCGTCGCGCTCACGGGCGACGTCGCGGCCGCCAACGACGCCGCTTCCGCCGCCAAGGACACTGCTTCCGCCGCCAAGGACACTGCTTCCGCCGCCGACCGGGCCGTCTCCGCGCTCACGGGCGACGTCGCGGCCGCCGCCGATGCGGCGTCCGCCGCCAACGCCACCGCGTCCGCGGCCGCCGACACCGCGTCCGCCGCCAACCACACCGCCGCGGCCGCGAACGAGGCCGCCGCCGTGCTCAAGGCCGAGCTTGCCGACACCGCCTCCGTGCTCAAGACCGACGTCGCCGCCGCGCGGGTCGAGGCTGCCGAAGCCGCCGCCGACGTCGCCGCCGCCCGCCAGGACGCCGCCGCTGCGCTCGCGCTCGGCGACGACCTCGTCGCAGCCCGCGAGCAGGCCGAGGCCGCCTCCGACCTCGCGACCTCCGCGCGTGAGCAGGCCGAAGCCGCCGTCGACACCGCCGCCAGCGCCGTCGACGCCGTCCGCACCGACCTGACCGACGCCATCGCCGCCGAGAGCCGGCGCACCGCCGCGCTCCAGGAAGAGCTGGCCGCCACCCGAGCCGAGATGACCTCGCTGCGCGCGAGCGCCGACAAGGTGCTCGAGGAGGCCGCGATGTCGCGCCAGCAGGCCCAGGCCGCCATGCAGCGCGCCCAGGCCGGCGACCAGCGCATCGAGCAGCTCAACTCCGAGCTCAACTTCGCCCTGTCGCAGCTCGACGAGCTCAAGGCCGGCCTCACCTCCGCCGGCCAGGCCGCCATCATCGCCCGCCGCGAGGCCGAGAGCGCCAAGCGCGCCGCGGTCGAGGGCAGCGAGAAGAACAACGAGCGCGTCTCCGAGGTGTTCCGCGAGATCATCGGCCTCGCCGCCCGCGGCGGCGGTGGCGGTGGCCGCGACGGCGGCTCGGTCCAGCGCCGCGCCGAGCTCGGCAAGCTGCGCGCGCAGCGCGAGAGCTCGATCCGCGAGATCCCGACGCGCGAGCCGCGCCACGGCTTCGACGACGCGCCGCAGCCGATGGCCGTGCTGACGCTCGAGGGCAAGTTCCGCGAGCTCAACGCCGCGTTCTCGAAGCTCGTCGGCTACCAGGAGCACGAGTTCCTCAAGGCGGTGTGGCCGTCCGTGCACGACCGCGGTGTCTACAAGCAGCAGACCGAGGAGCTGGCGGCGCTCAAGACCGGCGACATCGAGTCGGTCAAGTTCCAGTCCTCCTACATGCACTCGCAGGGCCTGATGGTCCCGGTCAACGGCGAGCTGACGCTCGTGCGCGACGAGGCCGGCGAGCCCGCGTCGCTGCTCCTGACCGCGGACGAGCGCTAGGCGGTTCGCCCGGCTGCGGGCGGGGTATCGGGGGTCAGACCGCTTCAGACCGGCCTCCCCGCCACAATGGGGAGGCAGCAACGTGCCGCGTCGAGAACCGACAAACCCCGAGCGTAGCCCTGAAGAGCGCGCCCGGGCCGCCGCCGAACGAGCCGCCCGTCGTGGCGAGACCGCTCCGCCCCCGGAGACGTTCCTCGCCCGCAACGCGAGCCCGCCGGAGCCGGCCCCCAGCGAGGATCCGTTCCGCGTGGAGCGCGCGCGCCCGGCTGCGCCGCCGCCGGAGCCGGAGCCCGAGCCCGAGGCGGCTGCCGAGGGCTCGTGGTTCGAGCAGGAGCCCGAGGTGGTGAAGCAGGCGACCCAGGAGTTCCACCCGGAGTGGGTGGAGGAGGACGAAGCTGTCGAGTGGGAGCTGCCCGAGCCTGTGCCGGAGCCCGAACCTGAGCCGGACCCGCCGCCGCCCCTGAAGGCGAAGGGGAAGACGAAGCGCGAGCTGCCGCCGCGCGGCCCGCGCCCGCCCGCCCGGGCGGCCAACCAGCGTTCCAACGGCCGCCGTCCGGCGGGCGCCCCGCGCAATCGCTGGGGACGCCGCATCCTCGCCGTGCTCGCGCTCGCGCTGATCGGCGGCGCGCTGTGGCTGATCAACGCAACCTTCCAGCCCTTCCACGACGAGCCGACCGGCGCCGTGGCCGTCACCATCCCCGCCGGCGCCGACGCCGGCGCGATCGGCGAGATCCTCGAGGACGCGGGCGTGATCGACCGCGCGCGCCTGTTCGAGGCCAACGCCACCGTCACGCTGCGCCGCGGCAAGTTGCGCCCCGGCAAGTACAGGTTGCCCGAGGGCATGAGCAACGGCGGCGCCATCGAGGCGCTCATGCAGGGCCCGAAGGCCAAGGTCATCAGGACCTTCAAGTTCACGCTCCCCGAGGGCCGCTCGATCCGCGAGAACACGCCGCTCGTCGACAAGGGCCCGTTCAAGGGCTCCTACGCGAAGGCGACCAAGGCGGAGAGCGCGCTGCGACGCGCGCACACGCTCGGCCTCCCGCGCGACAAGGACACGCTCGAGGGCTTCATGTTCCCCGCCACCTACGAGATGGTCTCCGGCGCGAGCGCGGGCGACCTCGTCAAGCGCCAGCTCGACGCCTACAAGGCGAACGTGAGCAAGGTGTCGATGAAGACCGCCAAGCGCCGCAACCTGACGCGCTACGACGTGCTGATCATCGCCTCGATGGTCGAGCGCGAGGCGCAGCTGGCACGCGAGCGGCCGCTGATCGCCGCGGTCATCCACAACCGCCTGCGCGAGGGCATCCCGCTCGGGATCGACGCCACCATCCGCTACGACATCGACAACTGGTCGCGCCCGCTGCGCGTCTCCGAGCTCGAGCGCGACACGCCGTACAACTCGCGTACCCGCCGCGGCCTGCCGCCGACGCCGATCGGCAACCCGGGGCTCGACTCGATCAAGGCTGCCGCCAACCCGGCCAAGACGGGCTACCTGTTCTTCGTCCGCAAGCCCGGCAAGTCCGGCGAGCACGCGTTCTCGAAGACCAACGCGCAGTTCGAGCGCGACGTCGCGCGCTACCAGGCCTCGCGCGGCGGTCCTTGACGACCTACCTCGGCGTCTGCGGGTGGCCGGTCGCCCACTCGCGGTCGCCGGCGATGCAGAACGCCGGGCTGCAGGCGGTGGGCCTCGACGACTGGCAGTACCTCGCCCTGCCGCTGCCACCGGAGCTGTTCGCCGAAACCGTTCGCGCGCTGCCCGCGGCCGGGTTCCGCGGCGTCAACGTGACGATCCCGCACAAGGAGGCCGCGCTCGCCGTCGCGGACGACGCGAGCGCCGCCGCGCGGGCGATCGGCGCCGCCAACACGCTCACCTTCGAGCGCGACGGCGCCATCATCGCCGACAACACCGATGCGCCCGCCCTGCTGGAGCTCGTGCAGGGCGTCGTCGACCCCGCCGGGCGCCGCGCGCTGGTGCTCGGCGCGGGCGGCGGTGCACGCGCCGCGGTCTGGGTGCTCGTGCAGGCCGGTGCCCAGGTCGAGCTGTGGAATCGGTCGCCCGAGCGGGCCACCGCGCTCGCCGAATCGCTCGGGGCGCGCTATAGCGCCGATCCCGGGTACGCCGACATCGTGGTGAACGCGACGTCAGTTGGCCTCGACCCCAACATTGATCCGTTCAAGGCCCTTCCGCTCAAGGCCGATACCTTCGAGACCGGAAGTTGCGTGATCGACATGGTCTACGGATCCGCCGAGACGCGATTCCTCCAAGCGGCACGTTCGCAAGGGGCACGCGTGATCGACGGACGGGAGATGTTGTTGGCACAAGGCGTTGCCTCGTTTGAGCGCTGGACCGGGAAGATGGCACCCCGTATGGCGATGCGGGAGGCCATCACAACATCGCCAAGTCCATGAACCCACCTACACAGACCGGGGCTGCACCCAGCAAGCCAAAACGGGGCATCACGTCCCCGTCGCGGCGTGGCGGCTCGGGCCGGGTTCTCACGGACGTCCTCGTCGACCTCTCGTTCGTCGAGCGCGCGGCCATGGACGACGCCATCGAGAAGGCGCATTCGGCCGGATCGGCGGCAGAGCGCATCCTGCTCACCCAGGGTGTGATCACCGACGACCAGCTCGCCCGCGCGGTCGCTGAGCGCTTCGGCCTCGACCACGTCGCGCTGCGCAACTACAAGGTCGATCCCGACGCGGCCAAGCTCGTGACCCCGGCCGCCGTCAAGCGCTACCAGGCCGTACCGGTCTCGTTCGTCTCCGAACGCACGCTGCTGGTCGCCATGGCCGATCCCGCCAACGTGCTCGCAGTCGACGACATCGCGGTCATGACCGGCTACGAGGTGCGGCCTGCGGTCGCCTCCGGCAACGACATCGAGTGGCTGCTCGAGCGGCTCGAGGACCCCGAGTACGCCGCCGTGCTGCTCGACCTCGACGATGACGAGGAGGAGGTCCCGGACGCCGGCGCCGCCAAGCCGGACGAGAACGCCGGCGCGCCGCTGTACGACATCCGCCAAGAGGCAGGGCCGATCGACTTCGGCTCGGCGGGCGAGGACGCGTCGGTCATCCAGCTCGTGCACCGCATCATCACCGAGGCGGTCGACCGCGGCGTCTCCGACATCCACTTCGAGCCGCAGGACGGCGACATGCGGGTGCGCTACCGCATCGACGGCGTGCTCCGCGACGCGGCGATCATCCCGGAGGCATCGGTCCCCGCGACCGCCTCGCGCGTGAAGATCCTCTCGGACCTCGACATCGCCGAGCGCCGGATCCCGCAGGACGGCCGCATCTCGCTCGAGCTGGAGGAGAAGCACATCGACCTCCGCGTCGCCACGCTGCCCTCCGCGTTCGGCGAGAACATCGTCATGCGAATCCTCGACTCGTCGAAGGCGCTGATCGCGATGGAGACGCTCGGCATGCTGCCGCAGGCGCTCGAGCGCTTCACGAAGGCGATCGGGCAGGCCCACGGCGCCGTGCTCGTCACCGGCCCGACCGGCTCCGGCAAGTCGACGTCGCTGTACGCGGCGCTCAACGTGCTCAACACGGTCGAGAAGAACATCATCACGATCGAGGACCCCGTCGAGTACCAGCTCGAGGGCATCACCCAGGTGCAGACCAACCCGCGCGCCGGCCTGACGTTCTCCTCCGGCCTGCGCTCGATGATGCGAGCCGACCCCGACATCATCATGGTCGGCGAGATCCGCGACCGCGAGACGGCCCAGATCGCCATCGAGGCGGCGCTCACCGGCCACCTCGTGCTCTCCACGCTGCACACCAACGACGCGCCGGGCGCGGTCTCGCGACTGATCGAGATGGGCATCGAGCCCTTCCTGGTCGGCTCCGCGGTCGACTGCGTGGTCGCGCAGCGCCTCGCGCGCCTGCTGTGCGAGGAGTGCAAGCGCCGCACCACGATCACCGCCGACGTGATGCGCGCCAACGGCTTCAACGTCGGCCTCGACCTCGAGGCCTACGAGCCCGTGGGCTGCGCCCGCTGCGGCGGCTCCGGCTACAAGGGCCGGATCGGCCTCTACGAGGTCATGTGGGTCTCGGAGACGATCCGCGCGCTCGCGGTCGCCCGCGAGCCCGCCGAGAACATCGCGCACGCCGCCGTGCACGAGGGCATGATGCGCCTCCGCGAGGACGGGCTGGAGAAGGTCCGGCGCGGCCTCACGTCGATCGCCGAGATCGCGCGCGTCGCCGGCACGCGGTAACGGAAGCTCGAGGCCTACAGGTCGCCCGCCGACCTGCCGATACACGAAACGGCCATGAACTTCGACTTCTCCCAGATCCTTATCGAGGTCGTCAGGCAGAAGGCGTCTGACCTCCACATCACCTCCGGCTCGCCGCCGATGCTGCGCAAGCGCGGCCAGCTCGTGCCGATGGAGGGGCTTCAGAACCTGACGCCCACCGACACGCGCGAGATCATCTACACGATCCTCAACTCGTCCCAGCGCCAGCGCCTGGAGACGGACTGGCAGCTCGACTTCGCCTACTCCGTGCCCGGCCAGGGACGCTTCCGCGTCAACGCGTACTTCCAGCGAGGCTCGCTGGGCGCCGCCTTCCGCCTGATCCCGAACGAGACGGTGCCGATCGAGAAGCTCGGTCTGCCGCCGGTCGTCCGTGGCTTCGCCAAGAAGCCCCGCGGGATCGTGCTCGTCACGGGCCCGACGGGCTCCGGCAAGTCGACCACGCTGGCGTCGATCGTCAACGAGATCAACGAGACGCGCGACGACCACATCCTCACCATCGAGGACCCGATCGAGTTCCTGCACTCGCACAAGAAGTGCATCGTCAACCAGCGCGAGATCGGCACCGACGCGCAGACCTTCGCGATGGGCCTGAAGGCCGCGCTGCGCCAGGACCCCGACGTGATCCTCGTCGGCGAGATGCGCGACATGGAGACGATCGGCACGGCGCTGACCGCGGCGGAGACCGGCCACCTCGTCTTCGCGACGCTCCACACCCAGGACGCGCCGCAGACCGTCGATCGAATCATCGACGTCTTCCCGCCCGAGCAGCAGGGCCAGGTTCGCGCCCAGCTGTCGATCGGCCTCCAGGGCATCGTCACCCAGACGCTCGTCCCGACCGCCGACGGCACCGGCCGCTGCGTCGCGGCCGAGGTCCTCGTGCCCACCCCGGGCGTGCGGAACCTCATCCGCGAGGGCAAGACGCACCAGATCTACTCGCTCATCCAGACGGGCGCCCAGCACGGCATGCAGACGATGGACGCCTCGCTGGCCGGGCTCGTGAAGGCCGGGCACATCACGATGGCGACCGCCGAGTCGCGCTCCAGCCAGCCGGCCGAGCTGCGCCGCCTGGTGGAGAACACCGAAGATCTGCCCCAGCCGGTCCCGGTGGCTGCGTAATGGCCGCCGCGGCGACGTTCACCTACAAGGCCGTCGACGGCGCCGGCCTGCCCTCCGAGGGCACGGTCCAGGGCGCCAGCCAATCGGCGGTGATGGAGGAGCTCAAGAACCGCGGGCTCCAGGTCATGCGGCTCGACGAGAAGAAGAGCGGCATGAAGATGGAGCTTCGGCTCATGCCGAAGCGCGTCAAGGCGGCCGAGCTCACGATCATGACCCGCCAGCTGGCGACCATGGTCTCCTCCGGCATGACGCTGCTGCGCGCGTTCTACGTGCTCGAGGATCAGGTCGAGAACGAGAAGTTCAAGGAGGTGCTCGGCTCCGTCCGTGAGGACATCGAGTCCGGCCTCAACTTCTCCGACGCCCTCGACAGGCACCCGAAGGTGTTCGGCCCGCTGTACGTCGCGATGATCCGGGCCGGCGAGGCCGGAGGCGTGCTCGAGCAGTCGCTCGACCGCACCGCCGACCAGCTCGAGAAGGACGACGAGCTCAGGCGTCAGGTCAAGGGCGCCATGGCCTACCCGGCCGTCGTGCTGACCTTCGCGCTCGGCACGCTGCTCGGCCTGATCGCGTTCATCGTCCCCGTGTTCGTGGGGATCTTCAAGGACTTCGGCGGCAAGCTGCCGCTCATCACCCAGTTCACGGTGAACCTCTCGAACTTCGTCACGGGCTACTGGTACGTCCTGATCATCGGCTCGGTGGCCGGCGTGGTCGCCTTCCGCAAGTGGAAGAAGTCCTCGTGGGGCCGCCCGCAGTGGGACAAGTTCCGCCTGCGCCTGCCGGTCAACATCGGCAAGACGGTGCAGAAGATCGCGCTCGCGCGCTGGTCGCGCACGTTCTCGGCGCTCTACTCCGCCGGCGTGCCGATCATGCAGGCGATCGAGGTGACGGGCAAGACCGCCGGCAACACGGTCGTCGAGCGCGCCATGGACGACGTCATCGCCTCGGTCAAGTCCGGCGGCTCGATCTCGGCCCCGCTGCGCGAGGCCCCGATCTTCCCCGGCATGGTCGCCCAGATGATCGCCGTCGGCGAGGAGACCGGCAACCTGGACACGATGCTGACCAAGGTCGCCGACTTCTACGAGGCCGAGGTCGCCGCCGCGATCAAGGCGATGACCTCGATCCTCGAGCCCGTGATGATCGTGCTCGTGGGCGGCATCGTCGGCTTCATCGTCGTCGCGATGTACATGCCGATGTTCAAGGTCTACGAGGCGATCCAGTAAGCGGTCACTGGTTCGGAAGTCGTAGTGCGAGAGGCGCCCTCCGGGGCGCCTCTCGTCGTTCTGCCCTAACCTGGCTTCCATGAGGCCAGCGCTCATGTCCAAACCCACCCCGATCCGTTCGGAGGACATGACGCGCTGTGAGAATCCTCAATCTGGGCATCCTCGCCCACGTAGACGCCGGTAAGACCACGCTGACCGAACGCCTGCTGCACGACGCAGGCGTCATCGACGAGCTCGGCAGTGTCGACGCCGGCAACACCACAACCGACTCGCTCGCGCTGGAACGCCGGCGCGGCATCACGATCAAGGCCGCGGTGGCGTCGTTCACCGCCGGCGACGTCACCGTCAACCTGATCGACACCCCCGGCCACCCGGACTTCATCGCCGAGGTGGAGCGGGTCCTGTCCGTGCTCGACGGCGCGGTGCTCGTCGTGTCCGCGGTCGAGGGCGTGCAGGCGCAGACGCGCGTGCTGATGCGTGCGCTGCAGCGCCTGCGCATCCCGGTGGTCGTGTTCGTCAACAAGACCGACCGGCGGGGCGCCGACCCCGCGCGGGTGCTGCGCGAGATCGGGGAGAAGCTCAGCCCGGCCGCGGTCGCGGCGGATGACGAGCGGGCGCTCGCCGAGCTGCTCGCCGACCGGGACGACGCCCTGCTCGAGGCCTATGTCGAGACCGGCGCGGCGCTGCCGCAGGGCGCGGCTCCGCGGCGCGCTGGCAACTCAGGTCCGGCGCGGCCGCGTGCATCCGGTGTACGTCGGCTCGGCCCGCACCGGCGCGGGCGTCGACGCGCTCGTGGCCGGCATCACCGCGCTGCTGCCGGCGAGCGAGGGCGACGGCGGCGCGGCGCCCTCAGGCACCGTGTTCAAGATCGAGCGCGGGCCGGCGGGGGAGAAGGTCGCCTACGTGCGGATGTTCTCCGGCGCCGTCCGCACGCGCGACCGCCTCGACGGCGCGAAGGTCACCGCCATCAGCGTGTTCGACGGCGGCGACTTCGTGCCCCGCGACGAGGTGGCGGCGGGCGAGATCGGCAAGCTCTGGGGCCTGGCCGACGTGCGCATCGGCGACCCGATCGGCGACCGGCCCGGCGGGGCGGCGCAGCCTTCGTTCGCGCCGCCGACGCTCGAGACCGTCGTCGAGCCGTGCACGCCCGCCGACCGCCGCGACCTGCGCGTCGCGCTCGACCAGCTCGCCGAGCAGGACCCGCTGATCGGCCTGCGCCAGGACGACGTGCGGCAGGAGATCTCGGTCTCGCTCTACGGCGAGGTCCAGAAGGAGGTCATCCAGGCCACGCTGGCCGACGACTTCGGCGTCGACGTCACGTTCCGCGAGACGACGACGATCTGCATCGAGCGCCCCGCCGGGAGCGGCGCCGCGCACGAGATCATCGACACCGACCCGAACCCGTTCCTGGCCACCGTCGGGTTGCGCGTCGAACCGGCGCCGCCGGGCAGCGGCGTGCGGTTCGCGCTCGAGGTCGAGCTCGGCTCGATGCCGCCGGCGTTCTTCACCGCGGTCGCGGAGACCGTGCACGCGACGCTCGAGCAGGGCCTGCGCGGCTGGCGCGTCACCGACTGCGCCGTGGCGATGACCCACTCGGGCTTCTGGGCGCGCCAGAGCCACGCGCACGCGACGTTCGACAAGAGCATGTCGAGCACCGCCCGCGACTTCCGGCAGCTGACCCCGCTCGTGCTGATGGAGGCGCTGCGGCAGGCGGGCACGCGCGTGCTCGAGCCGGTGCACCGGTTCGCGCTCGAGCTGCCGGCCGACGCGCTCGGCCCGGTGCTGCCGCTGATCGGCAGGCTCGGCGGCGTGCCGTTCGCGCCCGCGCTCGACGGGCCGGCCTGCCGCCTCGAGGGGGACATCCCGGCCGCGCGCGTGCACGAGCTGCGCCGGCAGCTGCCGGGCATGACCCGCGGCGAGGCGCTGCTCGAGTCCGCCTTCGACCGCTACGAGCCGGTCCGCGGCCCGGCGCCCAGCCGGCCGCGGACCGACGACAACCCCCTCGATCGCGAGGAGTATCTCCGGCGCGTCAGCGGGCGTCGTGGAAGATGATCCCGAGCGCGGTGCGGCTGCCGGCGGTGATCGTGCTGACGCCGTGGCGCATGCCGACGCGGTGGTAGCCGCGCTTGCCGGCGTTCGGCCGCACCTGCGTCGGGAAGATCACGAACGCGCCGCGCGGCGGGGTCAGCACGTGGGCGCGCGACTGTGCCCGCGGCCGCTGCTCGAGCAGGACGAGCTGGCCGCCCTCGTAGTCGGCGCCCGCCTCGGACAGCACGGTCAGCACCTGGAACGGGAAGTAGACGTCGCCGTAGAGGTCCTGGTGCAGCGCGTTCCAGTCGCCCTCGCCGTAGCGCAGGATGAGCGGCGTCGGGCGCTCCTGGCCCGCGGCACGGCAGCGCTCGAGCAGCTGCTCGTGGTCGGGCGGGAACGCGTCGGCGGCGCCGCCGAGCCGCTCCGACCAGGTGTTGGCGACGGGCGCGAGGTGGCCGTAGAACCCGCTGCGCAGTGCGCCGATCGGGTCCGGCAGCGGGTGGTCGAAGTAGCGGTAGCGGCCGTCGCCGAAGCGGTGGCGGGCCATGTCGATCGTCGAGCGGAAGTGCCCGCCGTCGAACAGCGCGGCGAGCTCGTCGCACTCGGCGGCGCCGAGCAGCGGCTCCGTCACGGCGAAGCCGTCGGCGTCGAGGCGGTCGGTGAGCGCGGCCCAGTCGAGCGCGTCGACGCGCTCGGCGACCGGGCGGGCGGCGGTGATGGTCGTCATGACCCTGCAACGCGCGACGATGCGCCCGCGTGAGGCTCAGTCGGCGCGCAGGTGCAGCCGCACGACCGCGCCGTCGGGCAGCGTGCGCAGCTGGACGAGGTCGCACAGCTGGTTGGCCAGCCACAGGCCCCAGCCGCCGCCGTCCTCGAGCGCGGGTCGCGCCCGGCCGGCGAGCGGCTGATCGAGCCGGCCGCGGTCGCTGACCTCGCAGACCACGGTGTCGCCGTCATGCCAGACGCGCAGCACGCCCTCGCCGCCGCCGTGGCGGATGCTGTTGGTGGCGACCTCGTGCGTCGCGAGGACGAGGTCGCCCGCGCGCAGCTCGGAGACGCCGGCCTGGCGCGCGTGCTCGGCCACCAGCGCGCGGATGCTCACGAGCGTCTCCGACGCGATGCGGTGCGCCTCCGGGTCGCCGGGCGCCGGCGGGAGCGGGGCGGAGAACTGCGGCGGCGGGTCGGCGTGCCCGCGGTAGTGCTCGTTTCTCGCGGCGCCGACCCACGGGTGGGAGAGCTCGGCCTCCTCGATCACGTCGCGGTCGAGGTGGGCGGCGTCGTACGGGCACTGCAGATGGAAGCCGTCGGCGGTCTCGAAGGCGTGGTTGAGCAGCGCCTCGTGGCATTGGCACTCGACGAGCTCGGCCGGCGTGCGGCCGGGCCAGATCGGCTCGCCGACGCCGCGCAGCAGCCCGGAGCGGCCCGCCACGAAGTCGCGCCACGCGGGGATGATGCAGGCCGGGTTGTGGCCGATGTCGCCCATGTCCGCCCACTCGACCTGCTCTGCCGCGGCGCCGAGGCGGTGCTGGAGCGCGTGCAGCTTGGGCGCCTGGAGCGCGACCATCACCGGCTCGCCCTGGGCGACGCCTTCTGCAACGAACGGGGCGACGCGGTCGAGGAACGCTTCGGGGCCTGCGTAGAAGACGGCTTCGTGACGGAAGCCGTCGGTCGCGAGCATGCTCACTGGAGCACAAGCCTACCTTCCCTGACGGCTATGGCAAGCTTCGTCAATGTGGAAGATCGGCGCGTTGGCGCTGCTCCTGGCGGCAGGCCTTGCCGCTGCGGCGCCCGCACGCGCCGCTGACCCGGGGCGCTGGCGGGTCACGGGGACGACCACCCTGCCGCTCGTCTACTACCAGGGCGTCACCGTCGACCCGGCGCGGAACCTGTACTTCGACGGCGTCTTCGTCGGCCTCTATCGGACCGACAGCGGCTTCAACGAGACCGGCCGCAACGATGACGTGATCCCGCCCGAGGTGCGCCTGCAGGAGGGCTACAACCACATCGGAGACATCAGCTGGGACGACGGCGAGGGCGGCCGCATCCTGCTGCCGCTCGAGTGCTACGTCCCGAACGGGCCGAACGGCGGCAATCCGTGCCTCCACGGCTCGATCGGGGTCGCCGACCCGGCCACGCTGCAGTTGCGCTACTACGTGAAGCTCGACCCCGCCGAGATCCCGAAGGCGATGTGGAACGAGGTGTCGCCCGACGGCTCGCTGGTCTGGACGTCGAGCGGCGACGACCTGCTCGCCTACCGCGCCGCGGACATCACGGTCGCCAACGCCGCTCCCGGGCACGCGCCGATCCACTCCGTGCGGCGGCTGGCCGGCGCGGTGCCGCCGAGCGGCATCACCGGCGCGACGTTCATCGGCGGGCGGCTGTACGTCGCCGGCCAGGGCGGCGGGCCGTTCCGCGTGTGGTCGATCGACCTCGCCGACGGCTCGCGCCGGCTCGAGATCGAGCGCAAGATCGTGGGGGAGTCGGAGGGGCTCGTGACCGCGCGGGTCAAGGGCGGCACGCTGAGCTGGCTGATCCAGCCGTTCGACCCGGGCGGCGGGAAGCCGACCTACCGGAAGGACCGCGCGACGCTGCTGAGCTTCCGCTCGGTCGGCGGCCGCGACGGCGACGCGGCGGCGGGCGACGGCGCCGGGCTCTCGCCTGCGATCCGCTTCCTGCGGCGGTCGCGGACGACGGTGCTGAAGCGGCGCGGGTTCGCCGCCCGCGTGCTGTGCCCCGAGGGCTGCACGGCGCGGCTCGAGGTGCGCCGCGGGCGGCAGGTGCTGGCGCGGACGACCAAGCGGGCCACCACGGGCCGCGCCGCGCTCGCGCGGGTGAAGCTGACGCGGGCCGGGCGACGGGTGCTGCGCACGCGGCCGGAACGGCTACGGCTGACGCTCCGGGCGACGCTGACGCCGCCGTCCGGGACGGCGGTGCGGCGGACCGCGAAGCGCCGCCTGCGCTAGCTGAGCAGCCTCCCCAGCCAGACCGCCGCGAGCCCGAGTACCAGGGAGCCGAGCAGATTGACGGCCGCCGCCCGCCGCCGCCCTTGCAGCCACAGCCGATCGGAGTCGAGCATCCACGTGCTGAAGGTCGTGTAGGCGCCGAGGAAGCCGGTCGCGACGAGGCGCCGCGCGTCCCCGTCGAGCTCCGCCCCCGCCACCACGCCGAGCGCGAACGCGCCCGTCAGGTTGACGACCAGGATGCCGGCGGGGAAGCCGTGGTGGACATGCGCCGAGACGCGGCCGTCGAGCCACCAGCGCGCGAGCGCGCCCGCGCCGCCGAGCAGGGCGATCCCGAGCCAGGTCACCGGCGGCCCGCCAGCCGCCGCCCCAGCAGCACCGCGGCGAGCCCGAGTGCGAGGCTCGCTGCCGCGTAGCCCAGCGCGACCGCCACGGACCCGCGATCGAGCAGCTCGAGCAGCTCGAGCTGGAGCCCCGAGAACGTCGTCAGCGCACCGCAGACGCCGGTGGCCAGGAACGCACGCCGCGGCCCGCGGCGCAGCGCCGCCGCCACCCACCCGAGCACGAACGCGCCCGCGAGGTTGGCGGCGAACGTCGCCCACGGCCAGCCGCCCGCCGACACCGGCAGCGCCTCCACCAGCCCGGCGCGCCCGAGCGCGCCGAGGCAGCCGCCGGCGAACACGGCGACCGGCTCCCGGGCCCACTCGCGCACGGCGGCGACGGTAGCGGCTCGCTTAGATGAAGGGGTGACGATCCGCCCCGCCCGCACCGAGGACGCCGCCGCGATCGCAGAGATCTACAACGACGGCATCGCCGGCCGGCAAGCCACCTTCGAGACGCGTCCGCGCAGCGCGCACGAGGTCGAAGCGTGGATCGACGAGGACGGCCCGCTGCTCGTCGCCGCCGACGGCGACGAGGTGGTCGGCTGGGCGCGGGTGACGCCCTACTCCGATCGCTGGGTCTACAAGGGCGTGGGGGAGTACGGCGTCTACGTCGCGACCAGCGCGCGCGGTGGCGGGGTCGGGCGCGCGCTGCTCGCCGCGCTGTGCGCGGAGGCCGAGTCGCGCGGGCTGCACAAGCTCGTCGGGCGGATGTTCGCCGTCAACGCGGCGAGCCGGGCGCTCGCCCGCGCGGCCGGCTTCCGCGAGATCGGGGTCGAGCGCCGGCACGGCCGGATCGACGGCGAGTGGCGCGACTGCGTGCCGGTCGAGCGGCTGCTCGGCGCCGCGGCGGTGGATCGGGGCGGCGCGTAGGGTAGGCCGCGACCATGCACACGCTTCTCAGACTCCCACTCATCCTCTTCGAGCTCCTGCTGCGCGGCGCCGCGGAGACGCTCAAGGACCTCCTGCGGTCCGCCGCGGCCGACGGCGACCGCCCGTACGTGCCGTCGCCCGAGGCGGAGGCCGAGGCCGCCGCCGGGGCGTCCGCCCGCCGCGACGCCGAGCGCGTCGCCGCCGAGGAGGCGCGCGCCCGCCGCGCCGCCGCCCGGCCGGGCGCCGCGCGCCGCAGGACCCGGCCGAGCGCCCGCGCCGGTCGCACCGGCGCCCGAGCCGCACGTTTCCAGCGAGCCGGAGACCGTCGCCTCCTTCGGGCCCGCCGACTCGCCGGGGGCGACGCTCGAGGTCGATCCCCCGTGGCCCGGCTACGACGACCACTCGGCCGCCGAGGTGGTCAAGCGCGTGCGCGCGGGCGACGAGGCCACGCGCGCGGTGGTGCTGCTGTACGAGCGCACCCACAAGCAGCGCAAGAGCGTGATCGCGGCGGCGGAGGCAACCGCTTCCTGACGGAAGGACTCAACGCCTGGCGCCTCCGTGCCGATGTAGCTCAGTGACATGTCCGGTCCGTCCAGCGCACCGCCCCCGCCCCCGCCGTCGTCGCCCGATCCGGCGCCGGCCACGCCCGCCAGGCACGAGCACCTGCTCGAGCTCGAGTCCGGTGGCAAGGGCTGGAAGCGCCGGCGCGCCACCGTCGACTTCCTCAAGCTCAGCCCGCAGGGCATGGAGCTGCACCACGACGGCGTCCTCCGCGAGCCGCTGGTCATGCCGCTCGGCGCGATCGCCGTCGCGGCCACCGAGCCCGGCGCCGCCCGCGCGCTGGCGATCGAGGGCCGCTTCCCGATCCTCCGCCGCCTGACCGGCTCGGCCATCGTGCCGCGCGAGGAGGGCGTCGAGGGCTGGCTGTGGACGAGCATCGGCGGCTCCGCCTTCCTCTCGCTGTGCGACGACGACGAGGCGCCCAACGTGGCGCTCGTGTTCGCGCACCCGCTCGGCGAGGAGCTCGTGACCCGCAGCTTCGAGCCGGCCTGCGTGTCCGCGCTCGCCGCCCGCTCGCCGCTCGGCGCGCCGGCGGTTTACGGGCTGCTGATGCGCGTCGCCGACGTGCTGCGCGCGCAGAACACCTTCCGCAAGTTCAACGTCGCGAATCCGCTGACGGACAAGGAGGTCGCGCCGACGCTGCGGCGCGCGCTCCCGACCGACGTCTCGGCCGATCCCGCCGTGCGCTTCACCGAAGGCGCGCGCGCCGCGCACTCGGTCGCGCCGCCCGGCCTCGCGTAGCGGTCGCTACCGTCAGAGGGGTGAGCGACCAGCCCCTCGACCCGCAGGCCTGCCGCCCCTGCCATGGCACCGGCCAGGTCATCTCCAACCTCGGCGGCTCCCCGAGCACGGTCACGTGCCCGTGGTGCGAGGGCAGCGGGCGCTTCACCCCGGGGCACGACGCGCAGCAGCGCGCCTCAGCCGACGGCTGATCGCTCGAGCACGACGGCCGGGCCGCGCCGCATGACCTCGGTGTAGCCGTTGGCCGCCGTGCAGCGGCGCGCATAGCTCGGCAGCGGGCCGCCGGCCAGCACGACGAACCGCGGGCCGTCGGCGCAGAGGTCGGCGAGCTCGGGGTTGAAGCGCTCGGGGACGATCTCGCGCGGGTAGTCGAACAGCCAGCGATTCGCGGGGCGGATCCCGGAGCGCCAGTAGTACTGCGGCTCGGCCCCGACCACGAACAGGCGGTCGCCGCTGCGCGCGCGGCGGCGCAGGGCCGGCCCGATGGTGTCTGCGGGCGTCCAGCGCGCGACCTCGTTCGCCCCGTAGACGTCGCGGGCGATCGCGTCGCCGCTGCGCCCGAAGTTCGTGGCCACCGGCACGGCGAGCAGGATCGCGCCCAGCGCTGCGAGCCCGAGCGCGGTGCCGCGAGCGAGCACGAGCACCCGGCTCAGGGCTCCTGTCGGCAGCGCGAGCAGCGCGACCGCCGGCGCGATCATCGGCGCGTAGTAGTGGGGGAAGCCGCGGCTGGAGGTCTGCGCGCCGAGCCACGCGCCCACGAGCCAGGCGAGGAACGTCCAGGTCACGACGTCACGGCCGCGCAGCGCGCCGAGGCGCAGCACGCCGCAGCACAGCGCGCCCGCCATCAGCAGCTGCACGCCGGCCGGGCCGCGTGGCGTGAGCGAGAAGCCCTGCTCCCCGACGTAGCGGGCGTTGTAGATCCAGTTCGCGAACCACAGGTCGTCGGCGGCGCCCGCCAGCGTGTAGACGAGCAGCACCAGCGCGCCCGGGAGCGTGAGCCCGGCGCCGAACCGCACCGCCACGGCGAGCGTGGGGCGCGAGGCGAGCAGCGGGATCAGCGCGGCGAGCACGATCAGCAGCGCGATCGACTTCGCGAGGATCGCGACGCCGCCGAGCAGGCCGATCACGAACGGGCCGCCGCGCACGCCGGGGCGGTCGAGCGCGAGCGCCCACAGGACGGTGGCGGCGGCGGACAGCGTCAGCAGGTGCTCGGTGTTGAGGTCGGTGCCCTGGACGGCCGTGCTCGCGCTGAGGACCACCACGGCTGCCGCGGCGACGGCGGCGCGGCGGAGGCCGGTCAGCGGCTCGAGGAACACGAGCAGCAGCGCCGCGACGATCGCCGACGGGAGGGCCGCGGCCAGCCGGATCGCGAGCAGGCTGCCGGGGGCGACCAGGTCGAGCGCGCCGTAGACATAGTGGATCAGCGGCTGCTTGTGGTCGAACAGGTCGCGGTAGGGCAGCGTGTCGAGGCCGAGGCGCTGGCCGATCGCCGCGTAAAGCGCGGAGTCGCGATCCAGCGGTTGGTCGAGCGCGGGCAGGCGCAGGAGCACGGCGAGCGCGAGCAGCGCGCCCGCAGCGAGCAGGAAGCGCTTCACGCTCGCCGCAGATCGAGGACCACGACGGCGTAGGCGGCCAGCGCGGCCAGCGCGGCGGCGGCGACGAACGGCAGCGCGACGCGGCCCGGGAGGGCGGCGACGGCGAGCGAGCCCGCGAGCAGCGTGGCGGCGGCCGCGGCGATCGCCATGGCGATCGCGGTGGCGGCGTCGCGGCGGTCGCGGACCGGGGAAGCGGGCACGACCCGGCGCAGCCGGGAGAAGAACCACAGGGCGCCGAGCGCGTAGGCGCCGAGCGTGCCGAGCACGACGCCGCGGGCGCCCGCGACGAACGCCAGCGGGATCGTGAAGGCGACGTTGGCGCACAGGACGAGCACGCCGTAGCGCGCCTCGAGCCCTGGGGTCCCGATCGCGCGCAGGTAGGCGGCCCCGGAGCCGGTGGTCAGGCCGATCACGGTCGCCAGCACGAGGATCGCTCCGAGCAGCGCCGCCTCGCGGTGGCCGGGCCCGATCCAGGCCTCGATCAGCGGCTCGAGCGACGCCACGCCGACGAGCCCGGCGCCGAGCAGGCCGAGGACCCAGGTGCGGTGGAGCTGGGCAAAGCGCGCCTTCAGTGCGTCCGGCTCGCCCGCGCCGGCGGTCACCGCGAGCGTCGAGATCAGCGGCCCGAGGGCGGCCGCGGCGACCAGGCGGCCGCCGTCGGCGAACTGCGCGCCGATCCCGAGCTGCCCGACCGTCACCAGCGCGGCGGTGAGGCCGACCACGATCTTGTCGCTCTGCTGGTTGATGAGGTCCGCGATCGCCGTCGCCTGGAGCGGGAGCGAGAAGCGCACCATCCGCCCGAACTCGCCACGGGCCACCAGCGTCGGCCGGGTGATCAGCGACCGCAGCGCCCACAGCCGCGCGAGCAGGACGAGCGCCTGCTGTGCGACGAGCGCCAGCGCGATGCCGGGCAGGCCGGCGTCGGCGGCGAACAGCGCGACACCGGTGACGAACCCGACCGCGCCGGCGGCCGACGAGACCGCGAGCGAGGTGAAGCGCTCGAGCCCGGCGAGCAGGTGGCCGGCGCCGGATGCGAGCAGGCCGGCGGCCACGGCGAAGCCGAGCGTCCGGAACATCTCCTCGGCGTCGGCCTGCAGCCGGAGCGGGAGGTCGAAGAGGCCGACGAGCGGGTCGGCGGCGAGCCACAGCGCGGCCAGCGCGATCGCCCCGATGACCGCGTAGGCGAGCAGCGTCGTCCAGAACAGGTGGGTCGTCGCGCCGTGGGCACCGGACCCCTTGGCGACCGCCGTGAACCGCTGGACCGCGGGGCCGAGGCCGGCGTCCGCCAGTGACGCGTAGACCACGATCGCGACCCCGAGCGACCAGGCGCCGAAGCCCGCAGTGCCGACCGCGTCGAGGATCAGCGGCACCGCGACGAGCGACGAGCCGATGACGGCGAGCGCGTTCAGCACGCTCGCCGCGACGTTCAGCTCGAGACGCCCGCGCATCCCCGGAAGCGTATGGCGACCTCAGGCGGCCGTACGATCGTGACGTGGCAGCCCGCGTCGCCGTCGTCATCCCGACCTGGAACGGGCGGGCGCTGCTCGAGGGCGCGCTCGCCTCGCTCGGCGAGCAGACCTACCGCGACTTCTCGGTGATCGTGGTCGACAACGGCTCGACCGACGGCACGGCCGACGCCGTGCGCGGCGACGGCGTGGAAGTCGTGGCGCTGCCGACGAACCGCGGGTTCGCGGCCGCGGTGAACGCGGGCGTCGCGGCCGCGGGCGGCGCGGAGTTCGTCGCGCTGCTCAACAACGACATGGAGCTCGACCCGGGGTGGCTCGCGGAGCTCGTCGCGGCGCTCGACGCCTCGCCGGGGGCGGGCTCGGCCGCCAGCAAGCTGCGGATGCTGCGGGAACCGGGCGTGCTCGACGGCGCCGGCGACCTCGTCACCTGGTACGGCGCCACCTGGCGCCGCGGCCACGGCGAGCCGGACCGCGGCCAGTACGACACGGCGGGCGTGGTCGCGAGCCCGTGCGCGGGCGCGGCGCTCTACCGCCGCACGGCGCTCGACGAGGTCGGCAGCTTCGACGAGCGCTTCTTCGCCTACCTCGAGGACGCCGACTGGGGCCTCCGCGCCCAGCTCGCCGGCTGGCCGTGCCTGTGGGTGCCGGCCGCGGTCGCGTACCACCTCGGCGGGGCCACGAGCCGCCGTATGGGCGACCTCGAGACCGAGCTGATCGCCCGCAACACGCTCGCACTGGTCGTCAAGTCGTTTCCGGCGGCCCGGCTCGCGCTCTGGTCGCCGCTGATCGCGGCGTATCAGGCGTACGCGCTCGCGCGGGCGGTGCGAGCGGGGACGTGGCGCGCGGTGCTGCGCGGCTGGGCGGGTGGTGTGCGGCAGTTGCCCGGGACGGTGCGGGCGCGGCGCGAGGTGCGGGGGAGGACGAAGGACCCGCGGGCGCTGGACGGGGTGGTGCGCGGGTTCGTTCGCCGCGGCTGACGAACGTCAACGGCGGCTGGGTAGGGGAGGGGTTCGGTTGGGGGTGGCGGGGAACGCCGATTTCGTTCCTCTCGGCCGGCCGCGCGGGGTCAGGCGAACGTTAGGTGCCCCAGGAGGCACCTAACGTTCCTCTCGCCCGAGCTGGAGCGTCGAACGGAACGAACCGCCGGTCCCCGCCACCCCCAACCGCACCCTCTTCCTACCCAGCGCAGTTGACTGCTCAGCGCACCCGCGGCCAATCTTCACGCCCGACCGCGTTGAGCACCCGCCGCGCGACCACGTAGCCCGCATCCCGAGCCCGCAGGCTCGCGGACCGCGGTCGCGCTCGGCCCGCCCGCGCGCCGAGCGACTGGCTCAGGCCGGGGACCTCGATCAGGCGGCGCAGCGGCTCGGCCACGTGCGACCAGCGGAGCTCGCTCGCCGCTGTGGCCAGCCGCTCGGCGTACGCGTCGCGGCCGCGGTCGAGCACGCCGGCGAGGGCGGCGGCGAGGGCGTCGTGGTCCTCGGCCGGCACGGCGGCGCCGAGGTCGTCGCGCTCGATCCGCTCGGCGACGTCGTCGCCGCGGGTGCAGACCACCGGCAGGCCCGCCCACAGGCAGTCGAGCAGGCGCGTGCGGTGGGCGAAGCGCGTCTCGAGGTGGTCGCGGTGGGCGGCGACCGCGCAGTCGGCCTGGAGCAGCCAGGCGCCGCGCTGGTCGTAGGGCACCCAGCCGTCGTTGAAGCGGACGACGCGCCCGAGCAGGCCGAGCTCGCGTGCGAGCTCGCGGGCGCGCGTCTCCGCGTCGCGGGCCTGGGCGGCGCCGGACGTGCCCATGAAGACGAGCCGGAGCCGCGGCCGCTCCGGGCTCAGCCGCGCGACCGCGCGGAGCACCGACTCGGCGTCGAGCCAGTCCCACAAGCCGCCGTTCCAGAGCACGATCTCGTCGTCGGCGGCGAGTCCGAACCGCTCGCGCGGGCCGGGTCCCGGGGCCGGCGGCGAATCGGGCACGCCGAACGGCACGACCGCGAGCAGGCCGCCGAGCGTCGGGTCGGCGTCGTGGACGGCGGGCGTGATCAGGCGCTGGGAAAGCAGGGCGCCGGTCCACAGGTCGCGCTGGCGGTCGGACGCGCACAGGAACGCGTGGCCGTCGTGCAGCGCGTCGACCAGGCGGTCGAGCGACATCGCGGTGACCGTCTTCCGCAGCCCGGCCCGGCGCCCGGCGAGGAACTGCAGCGCCTCGAGCGGCTCCGGGTCGTAGAGGTCGTAGATCAGCCGCGCGCCCGACCGCCGCAGCTCGCGCGCCGCGAGCGGCCACGGCGGCTGGGCGACCACGACGCCCGCGGCCGCCGCCCGGTCGCGGAGGTCCCCGGGCGCGTGCGGGTGCACGTAGGCGGCCTCGCCGTCCACGGCGCGCGCGAGCTCGGTCGCGCGGATGGCCATCCCCGCCATCTCCGCGCCGAGCGGCTCGGGGGAGAGGATGAGGGGAGCCGTCATGCGCGGTAGGCCTTGCGCTGCCGCCAGGCGCCGAGCGGCCCGGTCGGCGCCGCCAACGGGGCGGGGCCGCGGGTGGCGGCTGCCGCGCGGCGGTACTCGCGCCAGTCGCGGAGCCCGGCCACGCGGCCGCGCAACGGGGCCAGGGTGCGGTCGGTGACGGCGACGAAGGCCACGTAGGCGACGTCGTAGAGCGCCATCGCCCAGCCCCAGCGGGCGAGCTGCGCGCGCGTGG
The DNA here is from genome assembly GCA_963730115.1 of uncultured Solirubrobacteraceae bacterium. Classification (GTDB taxonomy): domain Bacteria; phylum Actinomycetota; class Thermoleophilia; order Solirubrobacterales; family Solirubrobacteraceae; genus DASQFQ01. The sequence continues at coordinate 44,085 of CAVSQM010000009.1, forward strand.
CGTTCTTGGCCAGCAGCCGCATCCGGTTGCGGCCGACGAGGAAGTACTTGCCGGCCGACGCCTCGCCCGCGGTCGCCGAGCCGTGGTGGTAGGCGACGCTCGCCGGCACGTATACGCAGGACCAGCCGGCGGTCCGCGCGCGCCAGGCCACGTCCGCGTCCTCGCCGAACGCGAAGAAGCTCGCGTCGAAGCCGCCGATCGCGTCGAGCATCGCGCGACGGTAGAGGGCGACGCACGCCGATGCGCCGAACACCTCCTCGACCGGGCCGCCGTCGACGGCCGGTGCTCCCGCGAGCCGGTCGAAGGCGACCCCCAGCCGGTCGATGACGAGCCCGGCGGTGTTGATCGTGTCGCGGCGCGCGTGGAAGCGGACCTGGCCGCAGGCGGAGCCGACCTCGGCCGACCCGGTTGCACCCGTCAGCGCGACGGCCGCGCCCGGCTCGAGCTCGGCGTCGTCGTTGACGAGCAGGATCCATTCGCCCGTCGCCGCCTCGAGGCCGGCGACGACGCCGCCCGCGAAGCCGAGGTTCCGGCCCTGGGGGAGGACGCGGAGCTGGCCTCCGGACCCGCCGACCCCGGAGGCGAGCCCTTCGGTGCTGTTGTCGACGACGATGATCTCGGCGTCGAGCGGGGTCAAAGCCGCCCGGAGCGACGCGAGGCAGGCGTCGAGCAGCGGACCGCCGCGTTGCGTGACGACGATGGCCGACACGAGGGTCACGCCCGGTACGCCTCCGCGACCCGCTCGAGCGACTCCGCGAGCGAAAGCCGCCGCGCGTTCGCGGCGTACCACGCGGCGGTGGACGCCCGCAGCTCCGGCCCGGCCTCGCGCACGCGCGTGATCGCGGCGGCGAGGTCCTCCGGCGAGGCGGAGGCGGCGACGAAGCCGTTGACCCCGTCCTCGATCAGCTCGGTCGCGGCGTTGTCGGGGTCGGCGACGACGACCGCCGGCGTCCCCGCCGCGCACGCCTCGACGACCACGAGGCCGTAGCCCTCGCGTCGCGACGGCAGCACCAAGCAGAGCGCCCGCCGCAGCGCGGCCTCGACCTGCTCGCCGGGGACGAAGCCGGGCGCGGACACGCGGTCGCCGACGCCCAGCTCCGCGATCAGCGCCAGCACGCGCTCGCGCTCCGGGCCGTCGCCGTAGATCTCCGCCCGCAGCCCCGGCACTGCCGCCACGGCGGGCACCAGCGCGGGCACCCGCTTCTCGGGGATGTGCCGTCCGGCGAACACCACCACATCGGAGTCGACATAAGGCTCAGCCTGAGCCTCAGACCCGCCCTCGTAGATGCCCCGCAGCACCGTCACGTCGCCCCGCAGCCCCTCGGAGCGCAGCCGCGCCGCGTGCAGCTCCGACAGGCAGAACGCCCGCTGCGGGATCCGCGCACACGCCCGCTGCACCTGCCAGCCGATCCACCCGCCGACCGGCCCGAGATACGAGCGCCAGTACGCCCGCGTCCACACCTCGAGCCAGTCGACCACCAGCCGATAGCCGCCCACCCGCCGCAGAAAACCGGCCGCGAGCAGGGAGAAATACGGGAACGAGATGGTCTGGACCACGTCGTAGCGCCGGCCCCGGAGCAGCAGGTGGGCGAGGACGCCGAGGCCGAACACCAGCGGCGGCAACACCCGGCGGCGGCCGGAGGCGGTGTACAGCGCGAGGCGGGGTCCGACGGCGCGGATCTCGAACGAGGCGTCCGGCGCCCGATCCCACTGCCGGAGCGTCAGGTACGTCACCTCGTGCCCGTCAGCCACCAGGCGCTCGGCGACCCCGCGGTACCAGCGCTCGCCGCCCCCGACGGTGTGGGGATACAGGCAGTCGTAGACGAGGCAGACGCGCACGCGCTCAAACCTTTCACGCCAGCGGCCGATAGGACGCGTGAAACGTCATGAGCATCGTCGAGCCCCTTCTCTTCCCGGACCCCGAACTCCTCTCCGACACGCCGGAGGACGAGCTCCTCGTCAGCGTCGTCATCCCGTGCCTCAACGAGGCCGACAACATCGAGCGCTGCGTCACCTGGGCGCTCACGACGCTGGCCGAGCACGGCATCCCCGGCGAGGTCGTCGTCGCCGACAACGACTCCGAGGACGACTCGGCCGCGCTCGCGCTGAAGGCCGGCGCCCGCGTCGTCCACGAGCGTCGCCGCGGCTACGGCAACGCGTACATGGCCGGCTTCGGCGCCGCCCGCGGCCGCCACATCGTCATGGCCGACGCCGACCTCACCTACGACTTCGGCGAGATCCCGCGCTTCCTCGAGCAGCTCGAGGACGGCGCCGACCTCGTCATGGGCGACCGCATGGACGGCATCCAGCCCGGCGCCATGCCGTGGCTGCACCAGTACATCGGCAACCCGATCCTCTCCGGCACCCTCAACCTCTTCTACCGCACCGGCGTCCGCGACGCCCACTGCGGCATGCGCGCCTTCCGCCGCAGCAAGCTGCCCGAGCTCGACCTCCGCACGACCGGGATGGAGTTCGCCTCCGAGATGGTGATCCGCGCCGCCAAGGCCGACCTGACCATCCGCCAGCTGCCGATCGACTACCACCCGCGCGGCGGCACCTCCAAGCTCTCGAGCTTCCGCGACGGCTGGCGCCACCTGCGGTTCCTGCTCGTCCACTCGCCGACCCACCTGTTCGTCATCCCCGGCGCCGTCATGTTCTTCCTCGGCGCGCTGATCGCGCTGATCAGCCTCGGTCGCATCGAGGTCTTCGGCCGCGAATGGATGCTGCACTCGATGATCGCGGGCTCGCTGCTCGCCATCGTCGGCACCCAGGTGCTGGCGCTCGGGCTCTGCGCCCACGCGTACGGCAGTTACTTCATGGGCGAGCGCGAGCCGTGGTTCGACCGCATGCGCGCCCGCTTCAGCCTCGAGCACGGCCTCCTGGCGGGCAGTGCGATCGCCGGCGCCGGCGCGCTCATCGCGGCCGTCATCGTCCTCACGTGGATCCAGCGCGGCTTCGGCGTGCTGAGCGAGGAGCGGCTCCTGGTCGCGGCCTCGGCGCTGATCATCATCGGGCTGCAGGTCCTGTTCTCGTCCTTCCTGCTCTCGATCCTCGGGCTGCGACGCCGCGACGTCCACTCGACGGATATCTAGGTCAAGCGCCGCGCGAACCGCGCCGATATCGCCGGAGATGACCCGACTCCGCTTCTCCGACGCTCGCGGCTTCGCAATGATCGAGGCGATCGCCGCCGCCGCTCTGCTCGCCATCGTCGCCCTCGGGGTCCTTAAGGGGCTCGACACCGCCCAGCACAGCTCCGGCCGCGAGAAGGCCCGGTCCGTCGCGGCCGCCCTCACCGAGCAGGACCAGGAGCGTCTGCGCTCGTTCCGCGCCGTCGACCTCGCCAACTACGACGAGTCGCGCGAGATCGAGATCGAGATCAACAAGGTCAAGTACACGATCACGTCGCGCGTCGACTGGGTCCGTGACTCGACCGGCGGCACGCAGTCGTGCAACAACAGCGCGACGCAGGCGGACTACATGCGGATCACCTCGATCACCGAGTCCTCGCTGATCAACACCCCGATCCCGCCCGTGAAGATGTCGAGCCTCGTCGCGCCCCCGGTCGGCGCGTTCGGCAACAACCAGGGCACGCTGGGCATCCAGGTCAACAACGCCGCCGGCAAGGGCGTCGAGGGCATGCCGGTGACGATCGCCGGCCCGAGCACGCTCACCAACAGCACGAACTCCGCGGGCTGCGCGATCTTCGCGTACGTCCCCATCGGCAACTACACGGCGAGCGTCGACTCGGCCGGCTGGGTCGACAAGGGCGGCAACCAGAAGTCCTCCGTCGGCGCCACCGTGAGCCAGGGCACGGTCAACGTCAAGACGCTCAGCTACGACGAGGCGGCCAGCGTCGACGTCAAGTTCGACACCGAGAAGCTCGACAACTCGACCGACAGCACCGTCACCTCGACCCAGCTCGCGGCCGCCAACGCCGGCGTGCCCTCGGGTCCGTTCTCGCCGTTCGCCGGCCTGCGCGTCTACAAGCCCGCAGCCGCCGCGAACGTGATCACGGCCACGGGCCTCTTCCCCTTCACGGACGGCTACGGCCTCTACGGTGGCGGCTGCCCCGGCGCGGACCCGACGCGGAACGACCCCGACTACTACACGGTCTACCCCGGCGCCTTCGTGGACGTCGAGCCGGGCGAGGCATCGCCGCAGGTCACGGTGCGGCTGCCCTCGATCAACCTGCGAGTGCTGCACAACGCGCTCCCGCTGACGGCCGCCGAGCGGCCCTACACCAAGATCGTTGTCACGTCGAGGAGCACCAACTGCAGCGAGAAGTTCACCTACCCGGCGCCCGCGGTGAACACCACCGGATACCTGCCGAACTCGGCGCTGCCGTTCGGCAACTACGACGTGTGCGTGGAGTCCCGCGTGCCCGGCGGCGGCAGCACGCTGAAGGCCCGGACGCTGACCGGCGTCAGGAACTGGTACCACCGCGGCATCAAGCCGACGGCCGACCCGTCGCTCCCGATCAGCCCGGTCATCGACATGCTCGGCGCGCCCAACGGGACCTGCACATGAGTCGGCTGCGCGCCCAGGGCGGCTTCACGCTCATCGAGCTGCTCGTCGCGATGACGATCAGCACGATGACGGTGCTGGCCGTCTTCTCGATCCTCGAGACGACGATGAAGCAGTCCAACGCGATCGCCGGCCGCGTCAACGCGACCCAGCGCGGGCGCATCACGATGGACACGATCACGCGTCAGCTGCGCTCGCAGGTGTGCTACAGCCCGACGGTCCCTGCGGTCGTCTCCGGGACCGACGACGCGGTGCGGTTCCACGTCGACCTCACCGACGGCACGAAGCCGATCGAGCAGCACGAGATCGTCTTCAACTCGACGGCGAAGACGCTCAGCGAGCGCGTGTGGCCCGGGCAGGGCTCGCCGGTCACGTTCCCGACCATGACGAAGAACCGGCTGCTGCTCGACAACGCGGCCCGCTCGAACGCTCCGGACGGCTCGGTCATCCCGATCTTCAGGTACTACGCCTACAACACCGCGACCGTGCCGCGGCCGGTCACGCGGCTGACGACGCCGCTGAGCGCGACCGACATCGGGCGCGTGGCGAAGATCGAGGTGGCGTTCAAGACCCTGCCGCCCGGCAAGGCGACGACGGCCGCCGGCGCGGTGTCCCTCCAGAACGAGATCTACGTCCGCGTTGCGGATCCCAACGACCCAGCACCCACTCCCACATGCGCCTGATCCCCCGAATCCGCACCCGCTTCCTCGCTGTCGAGGACGGCTTCTCCATGATCATCGTCATGGGCGTCATGGCGGCGAGCTCCCTGTTCGTCGCCGCGGCCTTCGCGGCCGCCAACGGCGACCTTCCGCTGACCCGCGACTCGCAGGACCGCAAGCAGGCGTACGCCGCGGCCGAGGCCGGGATCAACTACTACCAGTACCACCTCAACCAGGACCCGGACTACTGGACGCGCTGCATCAACGTGCCGCCGCCGAACGCGACGGAGAACCAGCCGGTCAACCAGAAGTGGAACAAGGTCGGGAACGACCCCCGCCGCTGGCGCAAGGTCGCGGGCACGCCGACCCAGTACACGATCGAGCTGATGCCGGCCACCGGCTACTCGAGCTGCATCGAGAACAACCTCAGCACGATGATCAACCCGGCGACGGGCACGTTCAAGATCGCCGCCACCGGCATGCCGCGCGCGGGCAGCAAGCTCAAGCGCACGCTCGTCGCCGACTTCCGGCGCCGCTCGTTCCTCGACTTCCTCTACTTCACGGACTTCGAGACGACGGACCCGATCAACTACGCGACCGGCGACCAGAGCTGGGCGCAGGCCAATTGCGGCGACCAGTATCGCGCCCAGCGCGACGACGACTGCCGTGAGATCCAGTTCGCGGACGCCGACGCGATCAAGGGCCCGCTGCACACCAACGACGACATCCTCACCTGCGGCACGCCGGAGTTCGGGCGCAACAGCGCGGACTCGATCGAGTTCAGCGGCCCGGCCCCCGGCTACGCCAAGGTCGGCGGCTGCTCGGGCGACCCCGTGTTCAAGGGCCCGCGTCGCGCCGGTGTGAAGGCGCTCACCATGCCGCCCACCAACACGACGCTGCAGGACGTGGCGACCACCGGCGGCCTCGTGTACCAGGGCAAGACCACGATCCGCTTCAACAGCGGCGGCAACATGACGGTCACCAACCCGTACGTGAACGGCGGGGCGCCGCAGACGCGGGCGCTGCCGGGCAACGGTGTCATCTACGTCGCCAACCGCACCGGTGGCTGCGGCAGCCAGCCGCCGCCGTCCAACGCGACCTACAACGAGCCGAACACCTGCGGCAACCTGTACGTCAGCGGTACCTACACGTCGAGCATGACGCTGGCGACCGCGAACGACATCATCGTCGCGCCGCCGGCGGGTCAGAGCAACGGCGACCTGCTCGGCAGCGGCAACTCGGTGATGGGGCTGGTGGCGCAGAACTTCGTGCGCGTCTACCACCGGGTCGACTCGGACTGCGACAACGTCTCGCCGGTCATGAAGACGGTCCGCATCGACGCGGCGATCCTGTCGCTCGACCACTCCTTCACGGCCGACAACTACGACTGCGGCGCCAAGCTCGAGAACCTCGTCGTGAACGGCGCGATCGCGCAGAAGTACCGCGGTGCAGTCGGCACCACCGGCGGCACGGGCTTCATCAAGGACTACAACTACGACGACCGCCTGCGCTACCGCAGCCCGCCGTACTTCCTCGAGCCGATCGCTGCCAGCTGGCACGTCGTCCGCTCGAACGAGCAGGTCCCGCCCCGCTAAGCGCGCGGGCCGAGGACCTCGACGACGCCGATCAGGCGCTCCGCGTCGACCAGCTCGACGCGGAGGTCGCCTCGCCGTTCCAGCAGCACCTCGAAGCGGGCCGGCGAGCCGGGCTCGATCGGCTCGAGCTTTCCGGCCTCCGCGATCTCGACGCCGTCGAGCACGTCGCCGCTGACGGTCAGCTCGAGGACGTCGCCCACACGGCCGCGCAGCTGCGCGCGCGGCTTCCCCGGGTCGGCGGAGATGGTCTTCGCGATCCGGCGCGAGCCGCCCGCGGCCGGCTCCGCCGTCGGGGTCGCGGTGGGGGAGGGCGTGCGCTGCACGATCCCCGGCCGCGTGCCGGTCGGGCGTGGCGCCAGGCTGGTGGCGAGCGCCGTCAGGCCGAGCAGGACGGCGAACAGGACCAACAGGCGGCGACCGAGCACACGACCGATGCTAGCCGCATGTACGAAATGCACCTCAGCAGGGGTTAAGTCACAGGTTCTGCGTGCCGATACGGACCGTGCCAGAACCAAGGTGCTAAAGGCAAATCGTCCGCGAGGGCGAGACGCAAAGCCACGGAGCTCAGGATGAGTTAGCCGGGCTGCCACCGGGTCAGAGATGACCAGTGGGGCACAGGGACCGCGGACCTGGCAAGTCATTCAACAGGCCCAACGATCCCTTCAGGAGGGTTCACCCACATGCTCAACAAGCTGCGTTCGCGCATCCAGGACGAGAAGGGCTTCACCCTTATCGAGCTCCTGGTCGTCATTCTGATCATCGGCATCCTCGCCGCGATCGCCCTTCCCGCCTTCCTCGGTCAGCGCGCCCGTGCGCAGGACACCGAGGGCAAGACCGCCGTCCGCCAGGGCCAGACCGCCATGGAGACGTTCTACACGGACAACCAGACCTACGTCGCGACGAAGGCTCAGCTCGTCGAGATCGAGCAGTCCCTCGCCGCCGCGCCTGGCGACAGCTTCACCGTCGTCTCGTCGGCCGCCGACGCCTACGCGCTGCGCGTCACCTCGAAGACCGGCAACACCTTCACCATCACGAAGGCCAACACCGGCGAGGTCACTCGCTCCTGCACCCGCACGAACCAGAAGGGTGGCTGCCCCGCCAGCCAGAGCTGGTAGTCAGCACTCTCGCTTCACGCCGTCGAGGCGGGCCTCCGGGCCCGCCTCTTCGTCGTTAACGGGCCGGCTCGGCGAGCCGCAGAACGGCACTCAAGCGCCGTGCCCGGCGTGCCGATACGAGCATCGTGCTCAAGCGGAATCGAAAGAACAACCAGTCGGTGGTCGGGCTCGATCTCGACCCCAGCCACATCGCGGCCGCCGAGGTCGAGGTGAACGGCCACATCTCCATCAAGCGCGGCGCCGTCGCCGAGCTGCGCCCGGGCATCCTGCGCGACGGTGAGGTCACCGACGCGCCGGCGCTCGCCGAGGCGCTCAAGACCTTCTTCGCCGAGAACGACCTTCCCAACCGGGTCCGCCTGGGCGTGGCGAACCAGCGCATCGTCGTGCGCTCGATCGACCTCCCGCCGCTCGAGGACGCGAAGTCGCTCGACGCCGCCGTCCGCGCCGAGGCGCCGGACCACATCCCGATGCCGATGGACGAGGCGATCCTCGACTACGTCCCGCTCGGGCAGGTCCAGACCGCCGGCGGCCCGCGCATGCGCGTCGTGATCGTCGCCGTCCGCCGCGAGCTGATCGACCGCCTGGTCAGCGCGACCAAGGACGCCGGCCTGAAGGTCGAGGGCATCGACCTCGCCGCCTTCGGCATGGTGCGGGCGCTCGCCGCCAAGGAGGAGCAGGGCGCCGTGCTCTACATCAACGTCGCCGGGCTCACCAACGTCGCCGTGGCCAACCAGTCCGGCTGCCTCTTCACGCGCGCCGCCGCCGGCGGCCTCAGCGCGATCGTCGCGACGCTGGCCGAGCGCCGCTCGCTGACGCTCGAGCACTCGCGGATGTGGCTCGGCCACGTCGGCCTCGCGACGCCGCTGGCGTCGGTCGAGGGTGACGAGGAGCTGGTCGCCGCCACCCGGGCCACCCTCGACGAGGGCGTGCACCAGCTGGCCGACACCATCCGCAACTCGCTGAACTTCTACCGGATGCAGGACAACGCGGAGACCGTCTCCCGTGCGCTGCTCACCGGCCCCGCAGCGTCGATCCCCGGCTTCGCCGAGAAGCTCGCCGAGCAGCTCAACCTGCCGGTCGAGATCGCCGTCGCCGCCGCCGACGAGGCGCTGGAAGATGTCGATCCCGGGCGCCTGACGGTCGCCGCGGGCCTGGCGGTCGAGGACCGCTAGCCCGCGCCGTCACCGGCGCCGGGGCAGGGTGCTGACAACATGACGCTCGCGATGTCGCTTGCGTACGCCGCCGCCCTCGCAGGCGCGTTCGGTCTCATCATCGGGTCGTTCCTCAACGTGGTCGCCTACCGGCTGCCGCGCGGGGAGTCCGTGGTGTTTCCCGCGTCGCACTGCACGAGCTGCGACACGCCGATCAAGCCGTACGACAACGTGCCGGTGCTCTCGTGGCTCGTGCTGCGCGGGCGCTGCCGCTCGTGTCACACGGCGATCTCGGCGCGCTATCCGATCGTCGAGGCGGTGACCGCCGGGCTCCTGGTCGCGGTGGTCCTGACCCAGGGCGGCGACGCAGACGTCTGGCTCGGGCTCGCGTTCGTCGTGCTGCTCGTCCCCGTGACACTGATCGACCTCGACCACCGGATCATCCCGAACACGCTGATGCTGATCGGGACCGTGGCCGCGGTGGTGATCCTGCTGCTGACCGATCCGAGTGCGCTCACCGAGCACCTGATCGCCGGCGTCGCCGCCGGTGGGTTCCTGCTCGTCGCCGCCCTCGCGTATCCGGGCGGCATGGGGATGGGAGACGTCAAGCTCGCGTTCGTGATGGGGCTCTTCCTGGGCCGCAACGTCGCGCCCGCGCTCCTCGCCGGCTTCCTGGTCGGATCGATCGTCGGCGGGGCCATCATGGCCAAGAAGGGCGTCGCGGCGGGTCGCAAGACCCAGGTGCCGTTCGGCCCCTTCCTCGCCGTCGGCGGGCTCGTCGGGCTGTTCTTCGGCGACGCCATCGTCGAGTGGTACCTCGACAGCTTCGTTTGACCTAAAGCCTGGTCAGCGCGCTGCCGATACCCCTTGCGTGACGCGGTCGGGGCAGGTGCCTCGGAACTGCGCGCCCGTCCTTCTCACTCCCACCCTGGTCCTTACTCCATGCGAGCAGTCAATCTCCTCACGCCCGAGCTTCGCTCTTCGCAGAAGGGCTCTGGCGCTCCCCGCCCGTCCGCCATGGACACCAAGGGCGGCATCGGCGCGTTCATCGTGCTCGGTGCCCTCGCCCTGGTCGTGGCCGGCGTCGCGGGCTCGGTCCTCGCCAACAACGTGGTGAAGGAGCGCACGGCGACCCTTGCGCAGGTCAGCGCCAAGAACGACGCGACCGTCCGCCGCGCCGCCGAGCTCAAGCCCTACGCCGACTTCCAGACGCTCGCGCAGCAGCGCTCCGCGACGGTCCAGGCGCTCGCCGGCGCCCGCTTCGACTGGGAGCAGTCGATGCGTGACCTCTCGCGCGCACTGCCCTCCAACGTCTACCTCAGCTCGCTCAAGGGCACGGTCGGCGGGAACGCCGGCTCGGGCGGCTCGGGCTCCGGCCTGCGCGGCGCCCTCGGCAGCGCGCCCGCCATCGAGCTCGCCGGCTGCACGCGCAGCCAGCCCGCCGTCGCGACGCTGATGTCGCGGCTGCGCAACGTGCAGGGCGTGACGCGCGTCAGCCTCGCCAAGTCCGAGAAGTCCACCACCGGCGCCGCCTCTGGCTCCGGCGGGTCGGCCGGCTCGTCCGTCAACCCGTGCGGCAAGGGCTCGCCCCCGAGCTTCGAGATCGTCGTCTTCTTCGAGAAGGCGGCCGTGGCCGACGCGCTGGCCAACGCCACCGGCGACACCGGCACGGCCGGCGCGGCGGCCCCCGCTGCCGACGCCACGGGCAAGGGCACCGACGACTCGTCCGCCAAGGCTTCGTCCACTCCCGCCGCGACCCCCGGAGGCTGATCCAGTGTCCCGTAGAAACACGATGCTGCTCGTTGCCGTGGTCGCCGTGGCCGCGATCGGCGCCTACTGGATGCTCGTCCTCGCGCCGAAGCGCGAGGAGGCCGCCGGCCTCGACACGCAGATCTCGACCAAGCAGGCCGCGCTCGCGCAGGCCGAGGCCGAGGTCGCCGACTACGAGCAGGCCCGCGACGGCTACAAGACCAACTACTCCATGGTCGCGCGGCTCGGCAAGGCCGTGCCGGCCGACGACGACGTCCGCTCGCTCATGGTGCAGCTCAACACCGCGGCCGACCGCAGCAAGGTCGACTTCCGCACGATCAACATCAGCACCCAGGGCGCTCCGTCCGCCGGCCCCGACGCCGCGAAGTCGGCCGGTGAGACGCCGCCCCCGGGCGCGACGAACGTCGGCACCGCCGGCTTCTCGACGATCCCGTTCTCGTTCGGCTTCCAGGGCAGCTTCTTCGAGCTGGGCAAGATGTTCAACCAGCTCGACCGCTTCGTCGCGGTCCGGAACAACCGCCTCGACGTCACCGGCCGCCTGCTGCTGCTCAACAGCATCACGCTGACGCCCGACGCCGAGAAGGGCTTCCCGATGCTGAGCGCCGACGTGAGCGCGAACGCCTACCTGCTGCCGGCCACCGAAGGTCTGACGGCCGGCGCGACCGCCGACAGCCCGACGGGCTCCGGCACCGCCGCGCCCGGCGCCTCCCCGGAGCCGAACGCACCCGCGACCACCACGACCGCAGCGATCTCTGGAGCCATTCGATGAGCGTGATCAACGACACCTGGCGCTTCCTCGTGCAGCGCCGGCTGTGGCCCCTGGCGATCCTCCTGGTCGCCGCGGCGGTCGCCGTGCCGATGCTGCTGTCCGAGGACCCCGCACCGGCGCCCGCGCCGGCCGTGGCGGTCAAGTCGGACAAGAAGTCCGTCCTCGCCACCGATCCGATCGTGACCCAGGCGGCCGACGGCGACCGCAGTGGCCGCCGCCGCGTGCTCGGCTCCGCCAAGGATCCCTTCAAGCCGAAGGCGACGCCGACCCCGACGCCCAAGCCGGAGACCGCGAAGACGGTCGACACGGCCGGCCGGCGCCGGTACGACCGAGAAGGCCGCCGAGGCCCCGTCCGTGGGCGGCTCGCCCGCGCCGGAGACGACCATCCCGGTCGTGCCCAAGAAGAAGAAGACCTACGAGCTGAACGAGCTCACGGTGCGCTTCGGCTCGAGCGCCGCCGACGGCGCCAAGCGCCGCGACGTCAAGCGCCTCGAGGCGCTGCCGTCCGCCGGCAACCCGGTGCTGATCTACCTCGGCGTGCTCGACGACCAGAAGACCGCGGTCTTCCTGCTCGACTCGGGCGTCATCGCCCAGGGCGACGGCGAGTGCAAGCCGACCCGCACCAGCTGCGAGACCATCCACATCCGCGAGGGCGAGACCGAGTTCTTCGACGTCGGCGGCGAGGAAGGCGGCACGGGCGGTGCTCAGTACCAGCTCGACGTCGTCAAGATCCGCAAGAAGACGACGACGAACGCCGACAAGGCCAAGGCCGCGAAGGCGCGCGTCTCGAAGCGGGGCAAGCAGATCCTGCGTGCCCGGGTCGCCGGCGACGGTCCGCTCCGGTACCGCTACGACGCGAAGTCGGGCAAGCTCGAGAAGCTGTCGACGAAGGCCTACAAGGCCGTCGTCGCCAAGGCGGCCAAGGCCGCCCGGGCCAGCTTCTAGCCACAGTTTCAGGCCATAGCGGGCGCCGGGTGGGGACCCGGCGCCCCGAGCCTGAGGCAGGCTCATAAGCTTGCAGCGTGTCGCTGCGCCTGATCACGGCCGGGGAGTCGCATGGCCCCGGTCTCACCTGCATCGTCGAGGGCCTGCCCGCCGGGCTGGAGCTCGACCCTGAGGCGATCAACGCCGACATGGCCCGGCGCCAGCTCGGCCACGGCCGCGGCGGGCGCATGAAGATCGAGCGCGACGCCGCCGAGGTCACCTCCGGCGTCCGCCACGGGCGCACGCTGGGCGGCCCGATCGCCCTGCTGGTCGCCAACCGCGACTACGCGAACTGGGAGGAGCGGATGAACCCGTGGCCGGTCGAGGCCGCGGTGCCCGAGGTGCACCTGCCGCGCCCCGGGCACGCCGACCTGGCCGGGGTCCAGAAGTACGGCTTCACCGACGTCCGCAACGTGCTCGAGCGCGCGAGCGCCCGCGAGACCGCAGCCCGGGTGGCGGGCGGCGCGCTGGCCAAGGCGTTCCTGCGCGCGCTCGGCGTCGAGGTCGTCTCGCACGTCACGCAGATCGGATCCGTGCAGGCGCCGGAGGGCAACGGGCTCGCGTTCGAGGACTTCGCCGACGTCGACGCCTCGCCGGTGCGCTGCCTCGACACCGCCGCCTCGAAGGCGATGGTCGAGGAGATCAACGTGCTGCGCAAGCGCAACGAGTCGCTCGGCGGCGTCTTCGAGGTGCGCGCCTTCGGGCTCGTGCCCGGGCTCGGCTCCCACGTCTCGTGGGAGACGCGGCTCGACGGGCGGATCGGGCTCGCGATGCTCTCGATCCAGGCGATCAAGGGCTGCGGCATCGGCGACGGCTTCGACCTCGCCGGGCGCCCCGGATCCGCCGCCCACGACGAGATCTTCTACGACGAGGAGCGCGGCTACTACCGCGAGACCAACCGCTCGGGCGGGGTGGAGGGCGGCATGTCGACCGGCGAGCCGCTCGTCGTGCGCTGCGCCATGAAGCCGCTGCCGACGCTGACCAAGCCGCTGCGCTCGGTCGACATCGCCACCCGCGAGCCGGCCGAGGCGCTGCGCGAGCGGACCGACTCCTGCACCGTGCCGGCCGCCGGCGTGGTGGGGGAGGCGATGCTGGCGATCGTGCTGGCGAGCGCCTACCGGGAGAAGTTCGGCGGGGACCACATCGACGACGTCCGCGCGGCACTGGCCGCCTACGAGGAGCGGATCGGGTGGAAGCGGCGGCGGCCCTAGACACCGGCTGCCTCGTCTTCATCGGCTTCATGGGGGCGGGCAAGTCCCTGGCCGCGCGCACCGCCGGGGCGGCGCTCGGCGTCGAGGCGGTGGACTCCGACCAGATCCTCGAGCGCCGGCTGGGCAGCTCGATCGAGGCCTACTTCGGCTCCCACGGCGAGCGCGCGTTCCGCGAGCAGGAGGAGGAGGCGGTCTCCGAGCTGCTCGACGCGCCGCCCACGCCGGTGCTGTCGCTGGGCGGGGGCGCGATCACCTCCGAGCGCGTCCGGACGGCGCTCGCGCGCCACACCGTCGTGCTGCTCGACGTCGACGCCGCCACGGCCTGGGCGCGCTGTCGCTCCGGCCGGCCGCTGGCGCGCGACCGCGACCGCTTCGAGGCGCTGCACGCCGAGCGGGCGCCGCTCTACGCCGAGCTCGCCGACGCGATCCTGCCCGCCGACCGCCGCGACGAGGTCCGGCGCGCGCTGCCGGCCATCCGCGCGCTCGGCTCGATGCCGGCAGGCACGAAGCTGCTGTGGGCGGGCGAGTACCCGGTGTTCGTGGGCGACGGGCTGCTCGGCGCCGGCCAGTGGCCGGTGGAGGGGCGCCGGTTCCTGGTCACCGACGAGTCCGTGGGCGAGCTCTACGCCGACCGGCTCGGCGAGGTGGCGCGCGACGTCCGCATCCCGCCCGGCGAGGCCGCCAAGACGATGGAGACGGCGGGCACCGTGCTGCGCGCGCTCGCCTCGGCCGGGATGGCGCACGACGATCACGTCGTCGCGCTGGGCGGCGGCGTGGTGGGGGACGTGGCGGGCTTCTGCGCCGCCGTCTACCAGCGCGGCGTGCCGGTCGTGCAGGTGCCGACGACGCTGGTCGCCCAGGTCGACTCCGCCTTCGGCGGCAAGACCGGCGTCGACCTCCCGGAAGGGAAGAACTACGTCGGCGCCTACCACCAGCCGGCGGCCGTGCTCGCCGACCCCTCGACGCTCGCCACGCTGCCGCGCGAGGAGCTCGCCGCGGGCTGGGCCGAGGTGCTCAAGACCGGGCTGATCGCCGGTGGCGACCTGTGGCGCCGCGTGCGCTCACGCGAGGCTGCCAAGCCCGATCGCGACCTCGTGCTGGCCTGCGCGCGCGTCAAGCTGCGGATCGTCGCCCAGGACGAGCGCGACGCCGGTTTGCGGCAAACCCTCAACCTCGGCCACACGGTTGGACATGCGATCGAGACAGTCACCGCGTACCAGCGCTACCGCCACGGCGAGGCCGTCGGGCTCGGGCTGCTGGCCGCGCTGACGCTCTCCCAGCAGCCGGAGCTGCGCGACGAGGTCGCGGACCTGCTCGCCGCCCGCGGGCTGCCGACCACGCTCGACCCGGCGGTCGACCATGGGGCGGTCGCCGCCGCGGTGCAGCGCGACAAGAAACGCCGCGGCGGGCGCGTCGGCTTCGTGCTGATCGAGGCGCCGGGGCGCACCCGCACCGGCTGCCTGGTGGCGGAGGGAGACCTGAGAGCCGCGATCGAGGAGCTGGCACGATGAGGATGAGGAACCGCGTGGCGGTCATGCACGGCGTCAACCTCGACATGCTCGAACGGCGGCCCCCGGAGCTCTACGGCGACCTCTCGCTCCCCAAGCTCGAGCGCCTGATCTCGCAGTACGCCCACGAGCTGGGGCTCGAGGCGCGCTTCTTCCAGTCCAACTTCGAGGGCGAGTACGTCGAGGAGCTGCATCGCGCCGCCGACTACGCCGACGGGTTGGTGCTCAACCCGGGCGCCTGGACCCACTACGCGTGGGCGCTGCGCGACGCGGTCGAGATCGCCGGCCTCCCGGCGGTGGAGATCCACATCTCCGACGTCGACCAGCGCGAGGAATGGCGCCGCACGTCGGTGCTCGCCGACATCGTCGTGGCGCGCGTGGCCGGCGAGGGCATCGAGGGCTACCGCAGCGCGCTCGCGCGCCTCAGGGACGCGCTGTGAGCCGGGCCGATCGGGTTGCCGCCCGGCTGGCCGAGCGCGAGGCCGACGCGCTCCTGGTCACGGATCTGGTCAACATCCGCTACCTGACCGGCTTCACCGGCACCGCGGCGATGGCGATCGTGGGCCCCGAGACGCGCCGCTTCATCACCGACTTCCGCTACGTCGAGCGGGCTCAGGCCGAGGTCGAGGGTTTCGAGCAGGAGCGCGCGCCGCAGGAGCCCGCCGCCGCGCTCAAGAGCGGCTGGCCGGACGGCCCGGTGCGGCTCGGCTTCGAGGACCAGCACCTCAGCGTGCGCCAGCACCAGCGGCTGCGCGAGCTGCTCCCCGACCGCATCGAGCTCGTCGCCGCGGGCGGGCTGGTCGAGGCCGAGCGCGCGCGCAAGGAGCCGGCGCGAGGTCGACGCGGATCCGCGCTGCGGCGGCGCTTGCCGACGAGATCTACGACTGGGTGCGCGAGCGCGGCGTGGTCGGCCGCACCGAGCGCGCGGTGGCGCTCGGGCCTCGAGGAGGAGATGCGCCGGCGCGGCGCGAGCGACCCCAGCTTCCCCTCGATCGTGGCCTCCGGGCCGCACGGCGCGCTCCCGCACGCGGAGCCGCGCGAGGTGGAGATCCCGGCCGGCGTGCTCGTCACCCTCGACCTCGGGTGCAGGCTCGACGGCTACTGCTCGGACTGCACACGGACGTGGGCGACCGGCGAGCTCGACGACGACCTGGCGGAGATCTACGACCTCGTGCTGCGCGCCCAGCAGACCGCGCTGGACGCCGTGCGGCCGGGGCCGACGGGCCGTGAGATCGACGCCGTCGCGCGCGACCTGATCGCCGCCGAGGGCCACGGCGACCACTTCGGCCACGGGCTCGGCCACGGAGTCGGTCTGGAGGTCCACGAGGCGCCGCGGCTGGCGCGCAGCGGCACCGACGCGCTGGAGGCCGGCAACGTCGTGACGGTCGAGCCCGGCGTCTACGTGCCAGGGCGCGGAGGCGTGCGGATCGAAGACCTGGTCCTAATCACCGAAAACGGGCGCGATGTGCTGAGCTCGTCGCCCAAAGCGCTGACCTCAGTTAAGTAGGCGCTCAAGGCTCCGCAGCTTCGAGCCGATATGGGCGAGGTATGACTTCTCTCGTCCGCATTCGCACAACGCTGCGCCGCGCCGCCTTCGTGGCCGCCCTCGGTGCCCTCATGGTTCCCGCGACTGCGGGCGCCGCCACTCACGCCAAGGCTTCCGCCTCCAAGAAGAAGGTGAAGCTTCCGGTCGTCACCTCCGTCCGACCGATGACCGTGGAAATCGGCCAGACGCTGGAGATCCGCGGTAAGTACTTCATCCGCGGCCGCTACAAGAACTCCGTCGTCTTCAAGCGCGACGGCGGCCGTGCCGTCTTCGTCAAGGCCAAGGTCGGCACCAGCAAGCTGCTGCGCGTGACCGTGCCGAAGAAGCTCGAGAAGGAGTTCACGAAGGTCGGCACGGGGGTCGTGCCCACGCGCTTCCGTGTTCGCATCCTCACGAAGAAGCTCGGCAAGAAGTTCACCAAGCTGACCCGCTCGCCGCTCATCGCGCAGAAGTCGGCGCCGCTGCCCCCGGGCTACGTCGAGTCCCAGCCGGACGGCGACTGCGACAACGACGGCTCGAAGAACAAGATCGACGCCGACGACGACAACGACGGCCTGACCGACGGCACCGAGGCGAGCCTGAACCTCAACCCCTGCAAGGCCGACACGGACGAGGACGGGGTCGAGGACCGCTTCGAGTACGACTGCGATCGCAACGGCGCGCTGAACCGTGACGAGGCCGATGACGACAAGGACCTCCTGACCGACGGTGAGGAGCAGTCGATCGGCACGAACCCGTGCTCCGCCGACTCCGACGGCGACAGCGTGGAGGACGGCTACGAGTACCGCTCCGCGCTCGACCTCAACGACGACGAGCACCAGGAGACCGAACACGTCGCTGCCCTACCCCGGCAAGCGGCCGTACCCGAACGCGCTGTACGCCGGACGCCGGCGTCGACTACGACGGCGACGTCCTGACCCTCGGCGAGGAGCACTCGCTGTGGAAGAAGTACGGCGCGCGGACCCTCAGCGCGCTCAACTACTCCGACGGCGAGCAGTACTCGATCTCGCGCCGGATCACCTCCGGGCCGGACGCCGGCCGCCGCGAGCCCGACCCTCGTCTCGAGCACCTACAGCAAGCGCAACGAGTTCGTCGGCTGGGCGGGGTCCAACGGCTACCGCCAGGTCGAGCTGCAGACCGGCAACCCCTGGTGGGACGTCAACCAGCGTGACACCTTCGGCCTGTTCGACGTCAACCGCAGCGGCGGTGAGACCAGCGTGGAGCTCGACTACAACGACATGGACGGCGACAGCGTTCCTGTCCGACGACGAGCGTGACGAGGACGCCGACGGCCTCACCAACTACGACGAGTCGCACGGTCGCATGTACGAGGAGTACTGGAAGTCGTGCTACTCGATCGAGAAGCCGTACTCGATCGCCTACGTCGGCACCGACCTCGACGATCCCGACTCGGACGGCGACGGCGTGCGCGACGGCGCCGATGACAGCGACTTCGACGACATCCCGAACCTGATGGAGCTCAGCCGCTTCGCGGCCTCGGGCTACTTCGACGGCGACGGTATGACGTGCAAGGCGGATCCGGACCTGCCGAAGCCGCCCGACACGTGGCACCCGGGTGCGTACGGCCGCGTCAACCCGTTCAACCCGTGCCTGCCGATGCGGTCGCGGACCTGCGCCAAGTACGTGAACGACGCCACCGGCGCTCCGTTCGACGGCTCGCCGAACTGGTACTCGCTGCAGTAAGTCCCCTCCAGGACTCCTCCTCACGGCCAGGGCCCGCCATCCGGCGGGCCCTGGTCGTTAAGGGATCGCGTTGCGAGGCCGATGCCCTACCCATGTCCCGTCCGCTCCTGCCGTGGGCCGCGCTCGCGGTGCTCGGCGCCGTCTCGCTGGCCTGGCTCGGCCTGCTCGGCTTCGTGTTCACCGACTATGAGGCGGAGGCCGCGCCGGCGCTCGCCGCGCTGGTGGGCGACGGGTTCGGGCGGTTCCTCGAGCTGTGCCCCGCGTACGGTGGGTCGCTGATCCTCCGCTCTCCGTTCGCGCTGGGCGCTGACGCGCTCGGCGGGGGAGAGGTCGCGGTCTTCCGCGCCGTCGGGATGCCGTGCCTGCTGGCCGGCGCCGCGCTGGGCGTGGTGCTGGCGGCGCAGCTGCTCGAGCGGAGGGCCGGTCGCGGCACGATCGCGGTGGTGGTGCTGCTGTGCGCCGCCAACCCGATCACGTTGCGGGCGCTCGACATCGGCCATCCGGAAGAGCTGCTCGGCGCCGTGCTGTGCGCCGGGGCGGTGCTGGCGGGGCTGCGGGAGCGCCCGGTCGCTCGCCGGGGTCCTGCTCGGGCTGGCGATGGCGAACAAGGCGTGGGCGGTGCTCGCCGTCGGGCCGGTGCTGCTGGCGCTGCCGGCGGGGCGCTGGCGCGCGCTGCTGGTCGCGGGCGGGCTCGCCGCCGCGGTGATGCTCCCGCTGCTGCTGGCGGCCTCGCCGAGCGCGACGCCGGGGGCCGCCGCGCAGACCAACGAGATCTTCCAGCCGTGGCAGGTGTGGTGGTTCCTCGGCTCGGCCGGCGAGGTCATCCGCGGCGGCGACGGGCTCGTCAAGGAGGGCTACCGCGCGGCGCCGGGCTGGCTGTCGCCGATCAGCCACCCGCTGATCGTCCTGGTGGCCGTGCCGCTGTCGCTGCTCGCGTGGCGCCGGAAGTCCGACCCGCTGCTCCTGCTCGCGCTGCTGTTCATGCTGCGCTGCGTCCTCGACCCGTGGAACACCGACTACTACGCACTGCCGGCGATCATCGCCCTGGTGACGATGGAGACGTGGCGCGGCGAGCGCGCGCCGGTGCTCGCGCTGGCGCTGACGATGGCGACGTGGGCGACGTGGCAGTGGGTCGTGCCCGCGGCGTCGCCGGACGTCGAGGCGCTCTTCTATCTCGCCTGGAGCCTGCCGTTCGCCGCCCTGCTGGCGTGGCGGCTCTACGCGCCGGCGCTGCCGGCGACCGCGATGCCCGCGCTCAACCGCGGCGGGCGGGCGAGCGTCTGGAGCACCACGCAGTAGCGCTCGGTGAGCTTGAGCAGCGTGGCGAGCTCGTCCTCGCTCGCATCCGTCTCGAGCTCGAAGCTGAGTCGCACGTCCTTGAAGCCGACCGGCGCCTCCTTGTCGACGCCGAGCGTGCCGCGGAAGTCGAGGTCGCCCTCGGCGTGGACGCTGCCGCCTTCGATCGCGATCTCCAGCGAGGTGGCGACGGCCCGCAGCGTGACGCCCGCACAGGCGGCGAGCGCCTCGAGCAGCATGTCGCCGGAGCACAGCAGCGAGCCGTCGCCGCCGCTGGCGGGGTGGAGCCCGGCCTCGGCGAGTGCCCGCCCTCCTTCGACGCTGCAGCTGATGCCCTCGCCAAGGCTCCCCCTCGCCTTGAGGGTGACGGTGGCGCTGTCGGGGTCGTCGCGGTAGCGCTGCTTGAGCGGCGCCTGGAGGCTGCGGAGCTCGGCGGTGTCCATGGGGGCGAGGCTAGTCGGTTTCGACCGCCCCGCGGCCGGGAATCCGTCGTGCACGATGCTCGATCCCGACCACCGCCTCGTCGAGCGCGTCGTCACCCGCCTCGGCGAGCGCACCCAGGCCCAGGGCGATCTCCTGGCCGCCACGCTCGCGGCGCGCTGGAGCACCTCCGACCGCCACGAGCCAGACGCCCACGAGTGGCTGAAGCGCTGGACGCCCAAGCCCGCGCACTTCGTGACGCCCGCGTGCACATGCGCGGCGGGCCGCTGCCTGGTCTGCAACTAGGTCACACTCCCCTGGGTGGGGGTTGCACAGGCGGACCTGCAGTCCAGCGAAGTCCTCGGCTGCCTGCCCGGGGCGGCGCTCGAGACGCTCGCCGAGCGGGCGGTGCCGCGGCACTACGCGGCGGGCGAGACCGTGTTCGAGGAGGGCTCGCCGGGCGACTGCATCCACCTCGTGCGCAGCGGCGTGCTGGAGGTGCAGCGCACCGAGGGCGTCGAGCACTACGCGCTGGCGCGGCTCGTCCCCGGCCACGCGTTCGGCGAGCTCGCCGTGCTCGACCGCACCCCGCGCACCGCGACGGTCGTCGCGGTCGAGGACTCGGAGACGGTCCGGATCGGCGCCGAGGACCTCGACCAGGTCCTGGCCGAGCACCCGGACGCGGTGCGGCAGATCCTCGGCGTGCTCGCCCGCCTGCTGATCGACGAGAAGGAGCTCGTCATCCGCGACAACTGGATGCTCGAGCGGCGCGTGCGCGAGCGCACCCAGGACCTGCGCCACTCGCAGCTCGAGATCGTCCACCGGCTCGGCCAGGTGGCGGAGTCGCGCGACCCCGAGACCGGCCGCCACATCACGCGCATGAGCCGCGTCAGCGCGCACCTCGGCAAGGCGATCGGGCTGACGCCCGGGGAGTGCGAGACGATCCTCCATGCGGCGCCGATGCACGACATCGGCAAGGTCGGCGTGCCCGACTCGATCCTCCACAAGGCCGGCCCGCTGGACGCCAGCGAGCTCGAGCGCATGCGCCTCCACACCACGGTCGGCGCCGAGATCCTCTCCGGCAGCCGCTCGCCGATCGTGCAGATGGCGGAGACGATCGCGATGACCCACCACGAGCGCTGGGACGGGTCGGGCTACCCGCGCGGGCTCCAGGGCACCGAGATCCCGCTGGTCGGCCGCATCTGCGCGGTCGGGGACGTCTTCGACGCGCTGATCTCCGCCCGGCCCTACAAGCGCGCGTGGTCGATCGACGAGGCGCTCCAGGAGCTCGAGCGCCAGGCGGGCGTCCTGCTCGACCCCGACCTCGTCGCCGCGCTGGTGCGCGTGCGCGATGATCTGCCGCGTCTGATCGACCCGGGGGAGGATGAGTACGACGTCTGAGCTGTCGACGCTGCTGGAGGGAGGATCGTTCTTCGAGGCGCCGCGCTGGCACGACGGGCGCTGGTGGCTGTCGGACTTCTATCGCCACCGCGTGATCACGGTCGGCGCGGACGGCCGCGAGGAGCACGTCATGGAGGTCGAGGGCCAGCCTTCGGGCATGGGCTGGCTGCCGGACGGCTCGCTGCTCGTCGTCTCGATGAAGGACCACCGGGTGCTGCGGCGCTCGCCCGAGGGCGACATCAGCCTGCACGCCGACGTCAGCGAGCACTGCACCGGCCACCTCAACGACATGGTCGTGTCGAGCCGGGCATCGCCTACGCCGGGAACTTCGGCTTCGACCTGATGGGGATGGGCGACCCGAAGCCGGCCGCGCTGATCCGCATCGACCCCGACGGCTCCGCCTCGATCGCGGCGGAGGACCTGCTGTTCCCGAACGGCTCGGTCATCACCCCGGACGGGCGCACGCTGATCGTGGGGGAGACGGCCGGCGCGCGCTACACGGCGTTCACGATCGAGGACGACGGCTCGCTGAGCGACCGCCGCATCTGGGCCAGGTCGCGCCGACGCCGCCGATCACGACGTTCGAGGAGACGCTCGGGAAGCTCACGTTCGGTCCCGACGGCTGCGGCCTCGACGCCGAGGAGCACATCTGGTGCGCCGACGAGGTCGGCGCCCGCTGCACGCGGCTCGCGCCGGGCGGCGAGATCGTCGCCGAGATCCCGATGCCCGAGGGGCTCGACGTCTTCGCCTGCATGCTCGGCGGCGACGACGGCCACACGCTGCTGATGTGCGCCGCGCCGGACTTCGCCGAGGAGGCGCGGAGCGCCAAGCACGAAGCGGTGCTGCTGACCACCACGGTCGAGGTGCCGCGCGCGGGCTTGCCGTGATGCGGTTCGGGCTCCTCGGCCCGGTGGCGGCGTGGCACGACGGCCGCGCGACCGAGCTCGGGAGCCCGCAGCAGCGCGCGGTGCTGGCGCTGCTCCTGCTGCACCGCAACGAGACGGTTTCGACCGACCGCCTGGTCGACGGGCTGTGGCCGGCGGGCGCGCCGCCGAACGCCGTCCAGGTGCTGCGGACCTACGTCGCGCGCCTGCGCGCGGGCCCGCTGCGCGAGGACGTGCTCGTCACCCGGCGCGGCGGCTACGAGCTGCGCGCGCCGCCCGGGGCGGTCGACGCGGATCGCTTCGAGGCGCTCGTCGGCGCAGGTCACGGCGAGCTCGAGCGCGGTGACGCGCTGGCCGCGGAGGGCCTGCTCGAGGACGCGCTGGCGCTCGTGCGCGGCCCGCCCTTGGCGGAGCTGCCGGACGACCACGACGCCGCGGTCGAGCGTGCGCGGCTCGGCGAGCTGCATCGCGCGGCGGCCGAGGAGCTCATCGAGGCGCGGCTCGCCCAGGGCCGCCACCACGAGCTGGTGCCCACGCTGCGTGTCGCGGTCGCCGCCGACCCGCTGCGCGAGCGCGGCTGGGGGCAGCTGATGGTCGCGCTCTACCGCTGCGGGCGCCAGGCCGAGGCGCTCGAGGCCTACCACGACGCGCGCGCCGCGCTCGACCGGCTCGGGCTCGAGCCGGGAGTGGCGCTCCGCACGCTCGAGCGCCTGGTGCTGCTGCAGGACACGGCGCTCGACGCTCCGCCCACCGGGGCCGGCCACGTGCCGCGCTACGGCACGAGCCTGGTGGGCCGCGACGAGGAGGTCGCGGCCGTCGAGGCCGCGGTGCGCGAAGCGCCGCTCGTCTCGCTCGTCGGCCCGGCGGGCGCGGGCAAGACCCGGCTCGCGGCCGAGGCGGCGCCGCGCACGGCGCGCTCGTACCGCGTGTGGTGGGTCGAGCTGGGGTCGGTGGGGCCGGGGCGCGTGGTCGCCGCCGCCGCCCGCGCGCTCTCGGTGCCGCAGGTCCCCGGCCGCACGCCGCTCGACGGGATCGCCGCGCGGCTCGGCGAGGCGCCGAGCCTGCTCGTGCTCGACAACTGCGAGCACGTGGCCGACGAGGCGGCGGCTCTGGCAGGACGCATCCTCGAGGGCGGCCGGGCACGCATCCTCGCAACCAGCCGCGAGGCCCTGCGGCTGGGCGGCGAGCGCGTGCACCGGATCGCCGGGCTCGACGCGGAGGCAGCCGCCGAGCTGTTCCGCGAGCGCGCGGCCTCGCCCGCCGCGGACGACGCCGTCGCCGAGGTCTGCGCCCGGCTCGACGGCCTGCCGCTCGCGATCGAGCTCGCGGCGGGCAAGCTGCGGGCGGTCCCGGTCGAAGAGCTCGCGCGGGGGCTGCGGGAGCGGCTGTCGCTGCTCGATGACGGGCCGCGCGACGCGCCCGCGCGGCAGCGGACGCTCGAGGCCGCCATCGGCTGGAGCTACGACCTCCTCGCGCCGCCGGCTCAGCGGGTGCTGCGCCGGCTCTCCGTGTTTCCCGGCAGCTTCGACGCTGCCGCGGCCGAGGCGGTGGCCGCGGAGCCCGGCGCCGTCGTCCCCGCGCTCGCCCGGCTGGTCGACGTATCGCTGCTCGCCGCCGACCCGCCGCGCTACCGGCTGCTGATGACCGTGCGTACGTTCGCGCGCGAGCGCCTGCGCGATGCCGGCGAGGAGGAGGCCGCCCGCGACCGTCACCGCGACGCCTACCTCGAGCTCGCCGCGCAGGTCGGCGCCAACATGGCGAGCGCCGGCCTCGCGGAGTGGCTGCCCCGCGGGCGCGTCGAGCACGAGAACTTCCAGGCGGCGCTGCGCTGGTCGCTCGACCGCGGCGACGGCGACCAGGCGCTCGGCCTCGCCGCCTGGCTCGCGATGTTCTGGTTCCGCACCGGCTTCGTCAAGGACGGGCGCGCCATGCTCGAGCGCGCGATCGCGGCGGCGGGTCCCGGCCCGCTGTGGGCGCGCGCGATGTACGGGCGGGCGCTGCTCGGCCACGCGCTCGGGTCGCCCGACCGGCTCGACGCCTCCGAGGCGGCCGTGGCGGCGGCGGCGGACGCGGGCGACGCCGAGCTGCTGGCGCTCGCGCTCGCCTTCCGCGGGTACTCGCTGCTGCTCGCCGAGCGGCACGCCGACGCGCGCGCCGACCTCGAGCGCGCTCGATCCGTCGCCGTCGCAGCCGGCCATCAGGAGGCGATCGCCTTCGCCGACCAGCTGCTCGGTGACCTCGCCCGCGCACAGGGCGACCTCGACACGGCCGCGGAGCTCCTCGTGCGCGCCCGCGACCGCTTCCGGCGCTTGCGGGTGACGCTCGACGCGGGCTACACGCTGATCGACCTCGCCCGCGTCCGGCTCGCCCAGGGGCGCTTCGACGAGGCCGTGATCGTGGCCGGGGAGGCGCTCACCGACTTCCGCCGTCGCGAGGACCCCCGCGGCGTGGCCGGAGCGCTCCGCTGCCTCGGCGAGGGCTACGCCGGCCTCGGGCAGCCCGAGCGCGCGCGCCCAGCGCTCGACGAGGCCCGCGCGCTCGTCGAGCGATGGGGGGTCGCGCTGTGGTCCTCAGGGGAGGTCGACGAGCCCGGAGAGGAACCGCCGCTCGGCGCGGGTGTCGAGCCGCTGGGCGACGTACGGCCCGGTGCAGTCGGGGCCGGGGTCGGAGAACGTCGAGACCGCGACGCCCGCGAGGAGCTGCGGTGACCCGGAGTCGCCGAAGCACGGGCCGGCCTTGAGCTCGACCTGGCGCTGCGTGAGCCCGGCGAGCCGCGTCGTGCGGGTCTGGCGGTAGCCCTCGATCACGAACGCGGGCGCGTCGTCGCCGCGCTCGGGGTCGGCGCCGTAGCCGACCAGCCGCAGCGAAGGCCGCCCGCGCAGGCGATCGAGCAGCCCGGCACGGGGAGCTCGAGCGGTTCGACCCCCGCGAAGCTCCCCGCCGGGAACGTCACGACGGCGAGGTCGTGCGCGAGCCGCTCGGGGTCGAACCGCGGGTGCACGGTCGCAACCCCGCCGCGGACCGCCGGCACGGTGAACGGGAACGGGAACTCCTCGGGGAACACGCCTGGCAGCGCCACCGGGGCCCGCGGGCTCCCGGGCCGCAGCGTCACCACCCACTCCGAGCCGGGCGGCGGGAACGGGATGCAGTGGGCGGCGGTCAGGAAGTGCCGGTCCGAGAGCACGGAGCCGCTGCAGAGCAGTGCCGGCCCGGCGCCGGTGTCGAACCCGAGGAGGCCGACGGCCGGGTGGCGATCGCGGTCCGGCACGCCCTCGTCGATCGCGAGCGCGGGCGGCGCGAGGGCGAGGGCGAGGATCGCGCCGAGGCATGCGGCGAGCTTCACGTGGACCTCCTTGAGGTGCGGTCCACGCGACGCTAAGCGGCCGCCATATACAGGGCGTATACGGTGGCTGTCGTGGAGAACCCCGGCCACGCCTGGACGGACGTCTACGAAGCGCTGACGCGCGCTGACCGAGCGGCGCCGCTGCCGGCCGAGGACCTCGAGCGCCTGGCGACGGCTGCCTACATGCTCGGCCGCGATGCGGACTACTTCGGCAACCTCGAGCGCGCCCATCAGGCCCACCTCGACGACGGCGAGGGCCTGCGCGCCGCACGGTGCGCGTTCTGGGTCGGCGTCAACCTCCTGCTGCGCGGGGAGACCGGCCGCGCCATGGGGTGGATCGGGCGCGCGCAGCGCCTCGTCGAGCGCGTCGAGCGCGACTGCGTCGAGCGCGGCTACCTGCTGCTCGCCGACGATGTTCGGGCTCGAGGCCGAGGGCGACCTCGAGGCCGCGGCCGCCACCGCGGGCGAGGCGCTCGCCATCGGCGAGCGGTTCGGCGACCCGGATCTGTTCGCGCTCTCCGCCCAGGCGCAGGGCCTGCTTCTGGTGATGCACGGGCGCGTCGCGAACGGCCTCGGCCTGCTGGACGAGGCGATGGTGGCGGTGACCGCGGGCGAGCTGTCGCCGATCGTCAGCGGCCTCGTCTACTGCGGCGTGATCCTGGGCTGTCAGGCCGCCTACGACCCGCGCCGTGCCCAGGAGTGGACCGCCGCCCTGACGCAGTGGTGCGAGCAGCAGCCCGACATGGTGGCCTTCACCGGCCGCTGCCTGACGCACCGGGCGGAGATCATGTGGCTGCACGGCGCCTGGCCGGAGGCGCTGGAGGAGGCCCGGCGGGCCGGCCGGCGATCCGCGGAGGGCAACAACGCGCTGGCGGGCGGCGAGGCCGTCTACCTGCAGGGCGAGGTCCTCCGGCTCCAGGGCGAGCTTGCCGCGGCCGAGGACGCGTACCGCGACGCGAGCCGCTCGGGGCGCGAGCCGCAGCCGGGCCTGGCGCTGCTGCGACTGGCCCAGGGAGACGGCGCCGCCGCGGCCGCCGCGATCCGGCGGGCGCTCGGCGAGGCCGGCGACCCATCCAGCCGCGCGCGCTTGCTGCCTGCGCTCGTCGAGATCCTGCTCGCCCTCGGCGAGACCGGCGAGGCGCGCGCCGCCGCGGCGGAGCTCGAGCAGATCGCGGACGGCCACGAGAGCGGCATGCTCGGCGCGATGGCCGCCTTCGCGGCCGGCGCGGTTGCGCTGGCGGCCGGCGACCCCGGCGCGGCCCTGGCCGCGTCGCGGCGCTCCGCGCGAGCTGTGGCAGCAACTCGAGGCGCCGTACGAGACGGCGCGTGCGCGTGCGCTCGTCGGGCTCGCCTGCCGCGCGCTCGGCGACGACGACACGGCCGCGTTCGAGCTCGAGGCCGCCCGCGGCGTCTTCGCCGGGCTCGGCGCCGCGCCGGACCTCGAGCGCGTCGAGGCCATGATGCGGCCGGCGGCGCCCGACGCCCATGGCCTCACCGCGCGCGAGCAGGAGGTGCTCGGCCTCGTCGCCGGCGGGAAGAGCAACCGCGAGATCGCTGTGGAGCTCGTCCTCAGCGAGCACACCGTCGCGCGGCACCTGCAGAACATCTTCGCCAAGCTCGGCGTCTCCTCGCGCACCGCCGCGAGCGCGTTCGCATGGTCGGAAATGACCACGCGGCCACCGCCCCGCAGTTGGTGATTCCAGGCGATGCGGGGGGCCCGGCGCGAGCCTAGCCTCGCGCCATGCCGAACGTATCCAGAGACACAGCGTCCGAGACGATCGCGCTGGAGGGCCTCGACGTCCGCGTCGAGCACCTCGAGGGCGGCTACTCGGTCTGCTTCGAGTCGCATACCGCCGACGCCGACCTCGCGGGCCTTTTCCGCGGCCTGACGGACGACCGCTGCCAGCTTCCCCGGTGGGGCTATGTGCTGGAGGGCAAGGTCGGGTTCCGGTTCCCCGACCGCGAGGAGACGTTCGCGGCGGGCGACGCCTACTACGTCCCGCCCGGGCACACGCCGGTCCACTACGCGGGCGCGGAGATCGTCGAGTTCAGCCCCACCGACGTGCTCGGGCAGACCATCCCGGTGGTGCTGGGGAACCTGCGGTCATGAGCGCGGTCGCCACCGCCCGCGCGCCGCGCGAGCGGATGCTGGCCGGACTCCCCGTGGCCGACCGGCGGCTCGACCTGGCGGGTACGTCGACCGCCGTGCTCGAAGGCGGTGACGGACCGCCGCTCGTCCTCCTCCACGGGGGGATCGAATGCGGCGGGGCGATCTGGGCGCCTGTCGTGGCCCGGCTCGCGGAGCGCCATCGCGTCGTCATCCCCGACCTCCCCGGCCTGGGCGAGTCCGAGCCTGTCGCGCGGCTCGACGCACCGACGTTCGCGGCGTGGCTCAGCGCGCTCCTCCGGCTGACCTGCGAGGAGCCCCCGGTGCTCGTGGCACATTCGCTCGGCGGCAGCCTCGCGGCGCGCTTCGCCGGCGACCACGGCGAGCGCCTCGAGCGGCTCGTGATCTACGGGGCGCCCGGAGTCGGGCGCTACCGGATGCCGCTCGGGCTGCGGGTCGACCGCGATCCGGTTCGCGCTGCGGCCGTCCGAGCGCAACGCGGAGCGCTTCGACCGCTGGGCGTTCAACGACTTCGACCGCGTGCGAGAGCAGGACGCGGAGTGGTTCGCCGCGTTCGGCGCCGACACGATGGCGCGGGCGCGGATCCCGCACGTCAAGCGGACGATGCGCCGGCTGATCGAGCTCGGCACCGAGCCCATCCGCGATCTCGAGCGCGTCGACGTCCCGGCGACGCTCGTCTGGGGTCGGCACGACCGCTTCGTCCCGCTCGCTCTCGCCGAGGCCGCGAGCAGCCGCCTCGGCTGGCCGCTGCACGTGATCGAGGACGCCGGCCACGTCCCGCACATCGAGCAATCCGACGCATTCCTGGAGGTACTGGCATGACCACGACGGAACAACACGCGACGAGGCTCGCGTGGAACGCGATCGCAACCGGCTACGACCGAGCGACCACGCCGTCGCACATGTGGCTGGGCAACGAGGGGCTCCGCCGCGCCGGGCTCCGGCCGGGCATGCGCTTCCTCGACGTGGCGGCCGGCAGCGGCGCTCTCAGCATCCCGGCGGCGCGGCTCGGCGCCCGCGTGCTCGCCACCGACCTCTCGCCGGCGATGCTCGAGCTGCTCGGTCGGCGCGCACGCGACGAGGATCTGCGCGATCGAGACGCGGGTCATGGACGGCCATGCGCTCGAGCTGGAGGACGACAGCTTCGACATCGCGGGCTCGCAGTTCGGCGTGGTGCTGTTCCCGGACATGCCGAAGGGCGATCGGCGAGCTGGCGAGGGTCGTGAGGCCCGGCGGCCGCGTCCTCATGAGCGCCTTCGGCGACCCGCACGCGATCGAGTTCCTCGGCTTCTTCGTGGCGGCCATCCAGGCCGCCGCCCCGTCCTTCGAGGGCCCGCCGATGGATCCGCTCCCGCTGCCGTTCCAGCTCCACGACCCCGAACGGCTCCGCCACGAGCTGACGCACGCCGGCCTGGCCGGTGTCGAGGTGGAGACGATCAGCGAGGAGATGCGGTTCCGGACCGGCGAGGAGCTGTGGGACTGGATCCTGCACAGCAACCCGATCGCGGGCGCGATCCTCGCCGGGCTCGAGCTGTCCGAGGAGCAGACCGCCACGGTCCGTGCAGCGCTCGGCGACCTGGTCCGCGAGCGCGCCGGCGGCGACGGCCCTGCCGTCCTCACGGCGCCGGTCAACATCGGGATCGGCACGGCATGCTGAGAACACCGCTGCTGCTCGCCGCTCTGCTCCTCACCGCCGCCGAGCCGGCGAGCGCCTTCGTCACCGCGAACACGATCGACCGCCACACGACCTCCACGCGAGCCGGCGCACAGCTGCGCGTCACCGGGCCGATCGGCTGCACGCCCGGCGAGCGCATCGCGATCGCGGTGACCGTGACCCAGCCGGCGACCGCGCGCGCAGGCGCGCAAGCGCTGGAAGGGCCGTTGCACCGGCGAGCTCCAGCACTGGCAGGTCCGGGCGCGCACCCGCAACGCCGAGCGCTTCGCGACCGGTGACGGAAAGGTCTGCGCAGTCGCGACGACGCGTGCCGCCGCGCGGATCACCGACACGCGCCGGTGGTGCGAGCCCGTGCGGATCTCGGGGCGCTTCCGATGAGCAACGCCGAGGCGCTCGCCCGCGCGTTCGCGGGCTGGGGCGAGGACAACCCCGCGAACCTGCGGGAGATCCTGAGCCCCGACTGCGAGCTCGTGGTGCCGGACTCGCTGCCCTACGGCGGCACCTTCCACGGGACCGAGGCGGTCGTCGGCTGGTTCATCCGCGACCTGTGGAAGTGGTTCGCCGAGTTCACCTCCACCCCGGAGGGCTTCATCGACGCCGGCGACCGGATCGTCGTCCCGGTCCACGTCCAGGCGCAGGGCCAGGAACGGCAGGACGGTCGACGCGCACAACGTGTGGATCTACGAGTTCAGCGAGGGGAGGCTGATCCGCGGGCGCGTCTACGCGGATACCGCGGTGCTGCGCGACGCCGTCGCCGGGGGCTGAGCTCCTATGCTGGGCGGCGGATGATCAGCACCAACCAGTTCAAGAACGGCAACCACATCGACGTCGAGGGGACGATCTTCAAGATCCTCGAGTTCCAGCACGTCAAGCCCGGCAAGGGCGGGGCGTTCGTGCGCACGAAGCTGCGCCGGGCCGCCGACGGCGCCGTCATCGACCGCACGTTCCGCGCCGGCGAGAAGTTCCGGCCCGTGCGGACCGAGGCGCGCAAGATGCAGTTCCTCTACGCCGACGGCACCAGCGCGCAC
Source organism: uncultured Solirubrobacteraceae bacterium (assembly GCA_963730115.1). Classification (GTDB taxonomy): domain Bacteria; phylum Actinomycetota; class Thermoleophilia; order Solirubrobacterales; family Solirubrobacteraceae; genus DASQFQ01. The sequence continues at coordinate 74,796 of CAVSQM010000009.1, forward strand.
TTCATGGACTCGGAGTCGCTTCGAGCAGATCGAGATCGCCGAGGACGCGGTCCAGGAGACGCTCCAGTGGATCAAGCCGAACGAGACCGTCGACCTGCTCTACATCGACGACCAGCCCGGCGACATCCAGCTCGGCGCCTCCGTCGAGCTCGAGGTCACGCACACCGAGCCCGGGATGCGCGGCGACACCGCGTCCGGCGGCGGCACCAAGCCCGCCACGCTCGAGACCGGCGCGACGGTCAGTGTCCCGCTCTTCGTCAACATCGGCGACCGGGTGAAGGTGGACACGCGCTCGGGCAGCTACATGTCCCGTGCGTAGGAGCGAGCAGAGGAGGGCGGCGGTCTTCGCCCTCTACCAGCACGACCTCACCGGCCGCCCGCTCGACGACGTCTTCGAGCGCGACGCCCACATCTTCACACGCGCGCTCGCGCACGCGACGGCCGACAACGCCGAGGAGCTCGACGCCCGGATCGAGCGCCACACGAAGGGCTGGACGCTCGACCGCATCGCCCCGCTCGAGCGCGCCATCCTCCGCACCGCGCTGCTCGAGATGCTGCACCCCGACCTCGTCGAGGGCGAGCGGCCGATCCCCGCCGAGGGCGCCATCGACGAGGCGGTCGAGACCGCCAAGGCGTTCTGCGGCCCGGACGCTCCCGGCTTCGTCAACGGCATCCTCGGGGCAGCGCTCGCCTCCGTGCGCGAGAATGGCGCGAACCATGGCTGAGCCCGACCGACTCGACGAGCTCGTCGAGCGCCTCGAGCGCACCGCCGCCGAGCTGCGCTCCGGCAGCCTCGACGCCGAGCGCGCGGCCGCGCTCGTCGACGAGTGCGCCCGCGTCGCCGCCGAGGCGGGCGCCGAGCTCGACCAGCGCGTGCGCGCGACCGATCACGGGCCGGGAGCTGTCGGCCAGCTCGCGCTCGAGTCGTGAGCGCGCGCCCTGAGGCGCGGCCCGCGGCCGCGTACCCCGAGCACCTGCGTGCGCAGGTCGAGACCTACCTCGCCGGTCTCACCTTCGCGCAAGAGCCCGCCGCGCAAGGCCTGGAAGAGGCCATGCGCTACTCGCTGCTGGCCGGCGGCAAGCGCATCCGCCCGGTGCTCGCGCTCGCCACCGCGAAGGCGCTGCGGGAGGACCCCGCGACGATCCTCCCGCTCGCCGCCGCGCTGGAGCTCATCCACACCTACAGCCTGATCCACGACGACCTCCCGGCCATGGACGACGACGAGCTGCGCCGCGGCCGCCCCACCTGCCACGTCAAGTACGGGGAGGACGTCGCCATCCTCGCCGGCGACGGGCTCTACGCCGAGGCCTTCCGGCTCGTCCTCAACGAGCAGCCCGGCGACCCCCGCAACCTCCTCAGGGCGGTCGGCGAGCTGGCCGCCGCGACCGGCGTCAACGGCATGGTCGGCGGCCAGTACATCGACGTGCAGGCCCTCGTCCCGCAGGGGGCCACGAGCCTCCGCCGCCTCCACGAGCTCAAGACCGGCCGGCTGATCGGCGCGTCGGTGGAGTGCGTATTGCTGTTGGGAGAGCGAGCAGACCGAGCCTCTAGACTGCCCCATTTCCGCAACTTCGCGGCGGAGCTGGGCGTCCTCTTCCAGATCGTCGACGACATCCTCGACGTGACGGGAACGGACGATGCCCTGGGGAAGCCGCGGGGCAGCGACGAGCGCCACGGGAAGGTGACGTACGTGAGCCAATACGGACTGGACGGCGCCCGCGACCTGGCCGCCGAATCGCACCGCAACGCCCGCAGCGCGCTCGCGCACGCCGCCCCCGACGGCGCCGACGAGCTCGAGCAGATCACCGACTTCATCGCCACCCGCACCTCATGACCCTCCTCGACCGCATCGACGGCCCCACGGACCTGCACTCGCTCTCCGACGACGAGCTCCAGCAGGTCGCCCAGGAGGTCCGCGAGCTGCTGATCGACACGGTGGGGGAGATCGGCGGCCACTTCGGCGCCAACCTCGGCGCCTGCGAGATCGCCGTCGCGCTCCACAGCCTGCTCGACTCGCCGAAGGACAAGATCCTGTGGGACGTCGGCCACCAGGCCTACCCGCACAAGATCCTCACCGGCCGCCGCGAGCAGATCGCGACGATCCGCAAGTACGCCGGGCTCGCCCCGTTCTGCTCGATCTTCGAGTCCGAGCACGACATCATGGGCGCCGGCCACGCCTCGACCTCGATCGGCTACGGGGTCGGGCTCAAGGAGGCGATGCGCCACGGCGTGGGCGAGGACGGCCGCGTCGCCGCCGTGATCGGCGACGGCGCCATGACCGGCGGCGTCGCCTTCGAGGCGATCCACCAGGCCGGCGGCCTCGGCACCCCGCTCGTGGTCGTGCTCAACGACAACGGCATGTCGATCTCGCCCAACGTCGGCGCGCTCTCGCGCTACTTCAACCGCGTCCGCCTCGAGCCCAAGATGTGGCGCGCGCGCGAGGGCGTGGAGGAGAAGCTGACCAAGCTCCCGGCCGGCATCGGCGCCGCCTTCGAGCGCCTCGGCCCGCAGGTCAAGGAGTCGATCAAGGCGTTCACCTCGCCCGGCCTGCTGTGGGAGGAGCTCGACTGGGCCTACATGGGCGTCATCGACGGTCACGACGTCGGTGAGCTGCGCGCCGCGCTGCGCCACGCCTTCGAGGCCGAGCGCCCCGTCGTCGTCCACGTCGCCACCGTCAAGGGCAAGGGCTTCGCGCCCGCCGAGGAGGGCGGCCTCGAGGGGATGGAGAAGTGGCACGCGGCGAAGCCGAAGTCGATCGCCAAGCGCATGCCCGCGCCCGCCGCGCCGAAGCCCAAGGACGCCAAGCCGGCCCCGCCGCAGTACACGCAGGTGTTCGGCGAGGCGCTCGTGCGCGAGTGCCACCGCGACGAGCGCGTGATCGGCATCACCGCCGCCATGAACTCCGGCACCGGCCTGTCGATCCTCCAGAAGGCGCTGCCCGAGCGCTACTTCGACGTCGGCATCGCCGAGCAGCAGGCCGTGCTCTTCGCGTCCGGGCTCGCGACCCAGGGCGCCCGCCCGGTCGTCGCGATCTACTCGACCTTCCTGCAGCGCGCGTACGACCAGATCGTCCACGACGTCTGCCTCCAGAGCCTGCCCGTCACGTTCTGCATGGACCGCGCGGGGCTCGTCGGCGACGACGGCCCGACCCACCACGGCGCGTTCGACATCGCCTACCTGCGATGTCTCCCCAACATCACGCTGATGGCGCCGCGCGACGAGGCGATGCTCGTCCACATGCTCCACACCGCGCTGCGCCACGACGACGGCCCGGTCGCCATCCGCTACCCGCGCGGCGAGGCGGTCGGCGTCGAGATCCCGGCCCAGCCGCAGCGGATCGAGATCGGCAGCGGCGAGATCCTGCGCGAGGGCGAGCGCGTCGCGATCCTCGGCTACGGCACCGGCGTCGGCAAGGCGCTCGGCGCCGCGGACATCCTCGCCGAGGGCGGCCTCGACGTCACGGTCGCCGACGCCCGCTTCGCCAAGCCGCTCGACACCGGCCTGATCGCCCAGCTCGCGGCCGAGCACGACCTGCTCGTCACCGTCGAGGAGGGCGTGCTGCAGGGCGGCTTCGGCAGCGGCGTGATGGAGTCGCTGTCGGAGAGCGGCCAGACGCCGCACATCCTCCGCGTCGGCCTGCCCGACCGCTACGTGACCCACGGAGCGCCCAAGCTGCTCCACGAAGAGGTGGGCTACACGCCGGAGCGGATCGCCGAGCGCATCGAGTCCGCGGTGCTGGACCCGCGCGGCTCGCTCGCCTCCGCGTAGTACGTCCGTCCACGCGCTCCCGCGTCGTACCTCCGTCTAGCAAATTCAAGTCGGCTCAGGTCGGTACCGACAAAGGGTCAAGAAGGCCAGGCAAACCCGTCGCGAGGCGGGGACGCAAAGCTTGAGGTCTCCGGTCGGGAGATAGCTCGGTTGCAGGACTTTCACGTCCCCCAACCCGGCTCCCCCCGCCATGTCCCGACTCGTCCTTCGCGCTGCCTTCTTGGCGACCCTGCTTGCAGGGCTGCTCGGCCTCGCCGCTCCCGCCGGCGCGGCCGACACCCCGTTCTCGCAGCGCTACGCGTCGACGATGCGGGGCAGCATCAACGCGGTCGGCAACCAGCTGCTGACCTGTCCCGCCGCCGCGGCGGGCTGCACCAACGCACGTGCCCGCACCGGCGCCACGGGCACGATGAACAACAACTACAACATGGAGTACGTCGACGTCGACGGCGACGGCACGACGGTCAACTCCTCGACGGCGACGCTCTCGCTGCCCGCCGGCGCGACCGTGACCTGGGCGGGCCTCTACTGGGGCGCCGACACGTCGGCCGGCGCGGGCGGCTCCGCCGCGCCCAACGCCGCGAACCGCGGCACCGTCAAGTTCAAGGTCGGCGCGGGCGCCTACCAGAACGTCACGGCGGCAGCCGCCGACGTCCTGACCTCCACGGGGGTTGCCACGCGCTACCGCGCGTTCGCCAACGTCACGAGCCTCGTCACGAGCGGCGCGACCTACGCGGTCGCCGACGTGCAGACCGGCCGCGGCGACGACCGCTACGCGGGCTGGTCGCTGCTCGTCGCCTACCGGGACGCCTCGCAGGACGTCCATCGCGTCAGCGTCTATGACGGCCTCGGAACGGTCCAGAACGGCACCACCTTCTCCACGAACATCGCGCCGTTCTTCACCCCGTCGTCGGGCACGGTCGATACGCGCGTCGGCATGCTCGCCTTCGAGGGCGACGCCGGCATCGCGGTCGGCGAGAGCCAGACCTTCAACGGGTCCTCGCTCGTCGACGCGCAGAACCCGGTCGACAACCCGCTCAACTCGACGGCGTCGATCAACGGGACGGCGTTCACGGCCAAGAACCCGAACTACTCCAACCTGATGGGCATCGACATCGACGTGTCGGACCGCACCGGGCTGCTCGCGCACAACCAGGGCTCGGCCGTCCTCTCCTACGCGTCCGGCCAGGACCTGTTCGTGCCGTCCGCGCTGTGGCTCGTCTCGGACGAGGGCCCGGCCGTCAACGCCTCCGGCCCGTCGATCGGCGGCCTCGCCCGCGACGGCTCCACGCTGACCGCCAACCCGGGCAGCTGGAACGGCACGCCGACGATCACCTACCAGTACCAGTGGCAGCGCTGCGACGCGTCCGGCAACAACTGCGTCAACATCCCGGGCGAGACCGGCAACACCTACACGCTCGGCCCCGGCGACGTCGGCAGCACGATCCGCGTCGTGGTCACCGCCGTCAACGACGCCGGCTCCTCGAACCCGGCCACCTCGTCGCCGACGAGCGCCGTGAGCCAGCTCCCGCCCTCGAACGTGACCGGCCCGGTCCTCAGCGGCACCATGCAGGACGGCCAGACGCTGACCACCACGCTCGGCAGCTGGAACGGCACCGCGCCGCTCGGCTACGACGTCCAGTGGCAGCGCTGCGACAGCGCCGGCAACAACTGCGCCGACATCGCCGGCGCCACCGCCTGGAGCTACGTGCTGACCGGCGCCGACGTCGGCGCACGCATCCGCAGCGAGGTCACCGCCTCCAACGACGCGGGTTCCGCCACCGCCGTCTCGGCGCCGGCCACGAGCGTCAACGCGGCCCCGCCCGTCAACACCGTGGTGCCGCCGGTCTCCGGCGTCGCCCGCGACGGCCAGACCCTGAGCGCCGGCGACGGCACGTGGACCGGCACGGCGCCGATCGGCTACGCCCACCAGTGGCAGCGCTGCGACGCCGACGGCACCGACTGCGTCGACATCGCCGGCGCGGACGACGCCACCTACGTGCTGACCGGCGCCGACGTCGGTCACGCCGTGCGCGCGGAGGTCACCGCCACCAACGTGGCCGGCAGCGCCGCCGCCAACTCCGCCCCGACCGCCGCCGTCATCCCCGACCCGCCGACCAACACCGTCGCCCCGGCGCTGTCCGGCACGGCGACCGACGGCTCGACGCTGACGCTCGACGACGGCACCTGGACCGGCACGGACCCGCTCGACTTCGACATCGTCTGGCAGCGCTGCGACGCCGCCGGCGACAACTGCGTCGCGATCCCCGGCGAGACGGGCACGAGCTACACGCTCACCGAGGACGACGTCGACGCGACCATCCGCGCGCTCGTCACCGCCTCCAACGTGGCCGGCGTCGCCAACGCGCAGACCGCGCCGACCGCGGTCGTGAGCATGCTGGCGCCCGCCAACGTCGTCGCCCCGGTCGTGAGCGGCACGCGCGTCGACGGCGAGACGCTGACCAGCGGCACCGGCACCTGGACCGGCACCGAGCCGATCCTCTTCACCTACCAGTGGCAGCGCTGCGACGCGCTCGGCAACGCCTGCGCCGACCTCACGGGCGAGACGGGTTCGGGCTACGACCTGACCGGCGCCGACATCGGCCACGTCATCCGCGTGGTGGTCACCGGCGCCAACGACGCCGGCAGCTCGTCCGCGTCCTCGGCCATCGCCGTCCCGGTGCAGCCGGCCCCACCGGTCAACGTGACCGAGCCGACCACGACCGGCACGCCGCGCTCCGGCGAGGTCCTGACCGCCCACGACGGCGACTGGACCGGCTCGCAGCCGCTCGACCCGACCTACCAGTGGCAGCGCTGTGACGCCGACGGCGACAACTGCGTGGACATCTCCGGCGCCACCGGCGACACGTACACGCTGACCGACGACGACAACGGCCACACGGTCCGCGTCGAGGTGACCTACACGAACGACGCCGGCGCCGACACCGCGACCAGCGACCCGACCGCCGTCGTCCAGGGCAACCCGCCCGTCAACGTGCTCGACCCGAGCCTGTCCGGCACCGCCCGCGACGGCGCGACGCTGACGCTCGACGACGGCGACTGGACTGGCTCGCCCACGCTGGCGCCCGCCTACCAGTGGCAGCGCTGCGACGCCGGCGAGAGCAACTGCGAGGACATCGATGGCGAGACCGGCCTGACCTACGTGCTGGGCGCCGGCGACATCGGCCACACGATCCGCGCCGTGGTCACCTACACGAACGCCTGGGGCGACGCCACCGAGTCGGCCGAGCCGAGCGACGTCGTCGTCGCCGCGCCGCCCGCGGTCACCATCGACCCGAGCGTGATCGGCGTCGCCGTCGACGGCCAGACCGTCACCGCCGACCCCGGCGTCTGGTCCGGCACCGCTCCGGTCGACTTCGACTACCAGTGGCTGCGCTGCGACCTCGACGGCACGAACTGCGAGGAGATCGACGGCGCCACCGGCGACGAGTACACGCTGACCGGCGAGGACGCCGGCCACGGCATCCGCGTCGAGGTCACCGGCACCAACGCCGCGGGCTCGGCCACGGGCACCTCGCCGGTCGCCGCCGTGAGCGCGCTGGCGCCGCAGAACACCGCGCTGCCGACGATCTCGGGCCCGCGCGTGGACGGCTCGACGCTGACCGCCGCCGACGGCAGCTGGACCGGCACGACGCCGCTCGACTACGACTACCGTGGCTGCGCTGCGACGCCGACGGCACGAACTGCGAATCGATCGCGGGCGAGACCGACATGAGTTACACGGTGACCACCGACGACGTCGGCCACCAGGTGCTGGTGTCGGTGACGGCCACCAATGCGGCCGGCTCCGCCCAGGCCACCTCGCTGCCGGTCGGCGGCGGCGCCGTGACCGCCGACCCGCCCGTCAACACCGCGGTCCCGACCGTGTCCGGCACGCTCGAGGACGGCTCGACGCTGACGGCCGGCAACGGCAGCTGGGACGGCACGCAGCCGATCGGCTTCGACTACCAGTGGCAGCGCTGCGACGCCTCCGGCGCCGACTGCGAGGACATCGCCGGCGCGACCGGCTCGACCTATGACGTCGTCGCGGCCGACGTCGGGCACGCGATCGTGCTCGTCGTCACCGGCACCAACGGCGCGGGCGACGACGTCGCCGCCTCGGCGCCGACCGCGGCGATCGACGCCGCTGCGCCGGTTTCCACGACCCCGCCGGCCATCGCCGGCACTACCGTCGACGGCCAGACGCTGACCGCCGACACCGGCTCCTTCTCCGGCACGGGTCCGTTCGAGTTCGACTACCAGTGGCAGCGCTGCGACGCCGACGGCACGGACTGCATCGACATCGCCGGCGCCGACGAGTCCACCTACGAGCTCGTCTCCGCCGACGTCGGCGGCGCGATCGTGGTCGTCGTCACCGCCACCAACGACGCCGGCAGCGCCGAGGCGACCTCCGTCGCCACCGGCGAGGTGCTCGCGCTCGCGCCCGCCAACGTGACCCCGCCGAGCATCTCCGGCGACCCGGTCGACGGCGAGACGCTGACCGCCGATCCCGGCACCTGGACCGGCACGCAGCCGATCGACTTCGACTACCAGTGGCAGCGCTGCGACGCCGACGGCACGGACTGCGTCGACATCGTGGGCGCCGACGATCCGACCTACACCGTCGTCCCCGGCGACATCGACCACGTCATCCAGGTCGTCGTCACCGCCAGCAACGACGCCGGCTCGGTCGAGAGCGGCTCCGCGCAGACGCCGCTGGCCGAGCCCGCCCCGCCGGTCAACACCGCGGTCCCGACCGTGTCGGGCGCGGTCGAGGACGGCGAGACGCTGACCGCCACCACCGGCAGCTGGGACGGCACGGCGCCGATCGCCTACGCCTACCAGTGGGTCCGCTGCGAGCTCGACGGCTCCGACTGCGAGGACATCGCCGGCGCCACCGGCTCCACCTACGTGCTGAGCGGCGCCGACGTCGGCCACCGCGTCCACGTCGAGGTCACCGCGAGCAACGCGGCCGGCGAGGCCACCGCGGAGAGCGCGCCGAGCGCCGGTGTGGGCATCGACCCGCCCGCCGCCGACGTCGACCCCGAGGTCACCGGCCCGCTCGTCGACGGCCAGACGCTGACCGCCGATCCGGGCGAGTGGAGCGGCACCGGACCGATCGACTTCGACTACCAGTGGCAGCGCTGCGACGCCGCCGGCGACAACTGCGAGGACATCGACGGCGCGGACGACGAGACCTACACGCTCGGCCCTGACGACGTCGGCTCGACCGTGCGCGTGGTCGTCACCGGCGACAACGGCGAGCAGACCTCGGTCGCCTCGCCCGCCGTCGGCCCGGTCGCCGCCGCGCCCCCGGTGTCCGTCACCGTCCCGGTCGTCGCCGGCACCGCGGGTGAGGGCCAGACGCTCACGGCCGGCAACGGCACGTGGGACGGCACCGCCCCGTTCGACCACGAGTACCAGTGGCAGCGCTGCGAAGCCGACGGCACCGACTGCGTCGACATCGTCGGCGCCGATGAGTCCACCTACGAGTTGACCGGCGACGACGTCGGCCACGCGATCGTGGTGGTCGTCACCGCGAGCAACGCCGCGGGCGACGACAGCGCCGCGTCCGTGCCGAGCGCCACCGTGCTCCCGGCGCCGCCGGTCAACACGACGCAGCCGCCCGCGCCGACCGGCACCGTCGTCGACGGCGGCACGCTGACCGCCGACCCCGGCACCTGGAGCGGCGACGGCCCGATCGACTACGCGTACCAGTGGCAGCGCTGCGACGCCTCCGGCGACGACTGCGAGGACATCGACGGCGCGGACGACGAGACCTACACGCTCGGCCCCGACGACGCCGGCCACGCGATCGTCGTCGTCGTCACCGCCACGAACCCCGGCGGCTCCGCCTCGGAAGCCTCCGCGCCGACCGGCCCGGTCGCGGACGCGCCGCCGGTCAACGCGACCCCGCCGAGCGTCAGCGGCACGCCGGAGGACGGCGAGACGCTGACCGTCGACCCGGGTGAGTGGACGGGCACCGATCCCGACTTCGAGTACCAGTGGCAGCGCTGCCACGCCGACGGCACGAACTGCGTCGACATCCCCGGCGCCGACGACCCGACCTACACGCTCGGCCCCGACGACGTCGGCCACGCGATCGTGGTCGTGGTCACGGCCGTCAACGACGGTGGCACCTCCACCGTCGTCTCTCCGGCGACCCCGGCGGTCGAGCCCGCCGCGCCCGAGGACACGGTCGTCCCGGTCATCACCGGCACCGTCGAGCTCGGCGAGACGCTGACCGCCGACACCGGCACCTGGGACGGCACGGCGCCGATCGACTTCGAGTACCAGTGGCAGCGCTGCGACGCCGACGGCACGAACTGCGTCGCCATCGCCGGCGCCACCGGCTCGACCTACGAGCTGACCGCGGCCGACCAGGGCCACACGCTCCGCGTCGTGGTCACCGCCACCAACGACGCCGGCTCGGACACGGCCACCAGTGCGGCGACCGCCGAGCTGCCCGCTCCGCCGGTCAACGCCGTGGCGCCGTCGATCGACGGCACGCTCGAGGTCGGCGAGACGCTGACCGCGGACCCCGGCGAGTGGGACGGCAGCGACCCGATGACGCTCGAGTACCAGTGGCAGCGCTGCGACGCCGACGGCGACAACTGCGTCGACATCGTGGGAGCCACCGGCGACACCTACGTGCTGACCGAGGACGACCTCGGCCACACGATCAGCGTCGTCGTCACCGCCTCGAACGCCGCGGGCACCGCCGAGGAGGGCGCGCCGACCAGCCCCGCCGTCGACAACCCGGATCCCGGGCCGGAGCCCACCCCGACGCCCACGCCGACCCCGACGCCCACGCCGGCGGCGGCGGTGGCGGTGGCGGCACCGGCGGTGGCGGGACCGGCGGCAGCGGCAGCGGCTCCACGCCGGCCGGGCCGGTCGCGAGCGACTCCGCGTTCGGCGGCCTCGGCGGCAGCGACCTCGGCAACGTGCCGGGCAGCCTCGTCGGCGACGCGAGCTGCCAGCAGCTCGCGGGCAACTCCAAGTACAGCCGCGTCAAGGCCAAGGGCATCGGCACGATCCGCGTCCGCGCCTACGCCACGGGCCCGGCGACCAAGGTCTCGCCCGTCCTCGTCACCACCGAGATCAGCGGCGGCAAGGCCAAGAAGGTCACCTACAAGCTCGACAAGAAGCGCCTGAAGGCGAAGCGCAAGGGCTGGAAGTCCGCGATCACGCCGCAGAAGCTGTCGCGCGTCGGCACCCATGTCCTCAAGGCCACGGTCCAGGGCAAGAAGAAGAAGGCCAAGAAGGTCGTGACGCTGAAGCTCAAGACCGTGCCGTGCAAGACGCTGTTCACCGCCCAGCGGTGGAAGACGACCGCCGGCGCCGGCCTGCGACTGCGCATCGACGCGCGCTCCGCGCTCACCGGCGTGAAGTTCACGGTCGCCAAGCCGCTGCTGCCGCGGCAGGTCAAGAAGCCCCGCACGATCGGCTTCATGCGCGTGTTCATCGCCGGTGAGAGCGGCCGTCGCCGCTACTCGCTCAAGCTCGGCAAGAAGGGCAAGAAGACGCCGCTGGTCAAGGGCGTCGGCAAGCCGACCGTGAAGCTCGCGGGTGGTGGCGTCTCGGTCACCGGGCTGCCCGAGCGCGCGGCGGTCGTCGAGCTGACGATCTACCGCGAGAAGAAGCTCGACGGCAACACGAAGCGCCGTGTCTACAAGCTGCGCGCCCGCGTGGCGCCCCAGCGCGGGACGCTCAGCGTCCGCCCCAAGCCAGTGCGCTAGAAGCCGGCTAGGTCCTCGCCCAGCGGGTCAGCGTGACCAGCGTGAGCTGGAGCGCGCCGACGACCGCGAGGACGAGGCCGCCCGCGGGATCGCCCGCGAAGGCGAGCCCGAGGCCGCCGGCGGCAAGGGCCGCCACCAGCGTCAGGTCGATCGCCTGGTGGGCGGCGAGGGGGAGCGAGTCCGGCCCGGCGAGTGCCAGGCCGATCACCACGGCGCCGAGCGAGATCGCGGCGACGAGGCCGGCCGGGCCGGCGCCGAGCAGGAACGGGCCGGCGAGCAGGACGAGGCCGCCGAACAGCTCGAGGGCGCTGTGGAGGGGGAGGGAGATGCTTCGGGTCACGCTCCCAGGGTGGCCGAAACTGAGCCGACTGTCTGTGAGGCAGGCCACAGGCCTTGTACCGTTCCGCGCGTGCCCCGGGTCCGCCTCGACTCCCTGCTGGCGGAGCGCGGGCTGTTTCCGTCCCGCACCCGGGCCGCCGCGGCCGTGATGGCGGGCCAGGTGCGGCTCCAGCCGGGCGACCGCCGGGCCGGCAAGCCGGGCCAGCTGGTCGACCCGGAGGTCGAGCTCGGCGTCGATGCGCCGCCGCCGTTCGTCTCGCGGGGCGGGGTCAAGCTGCGCAACGCCCTGGATGCGCTCGGGATCGACCCGGCGGGGCGCCGCTGCCTCGACGTCGGCGCCTCCACCGGCGGCTTCACCGACTGCCTGCTGCAGGCCGGCGCGGAGCACGTCGTGGCGGTCGACGTGGCCTACGGCGAGCTCGACTGGTCGCTGCGCGAGGACGAGCGGGTGACGGTGATCGAGCGCACCAACGCGCGGGCGCTGGAGCGCGCGCAGCTGCCCTACGCGCCCGACCTGATCGTCCTCGACGTGAGCTTCATCTCGCTGCGCAAGGTGCTCCCGGCGGTGCTGGCCTGCGCGGCGGAGCGCTTCGATGCGCTCGCGATGGTCAAGCCGCAGTTCGAGGCGGGGCGCGAGCACGTGAGCCGCGGCGGCGTCGTGCGCGACGTCGAGGCGCGGCGGGCCGCGGTGGGCGCGGTGGCGGAGTGCGGGCGGTCGCTGGGCGCGACGGTCCGCGGGTTCGCCCCCTCGGGGCTCCCGGGGCCGGCGGGCAACCACGAGACGTTCGTGTGGCTGGCCGGCGACGGGACGCCCGCCGGCGACCTCGCGGAGGTGGAGGTATGAGGGCGGTCGTCATGACCCATCGCCGGCTCGAGGGCATCGGCCCGGCGCTGCGCGAGCTGACCGCGGCTGCCCGCCGGGCGGGCGCCACGCTCGTGTTCGACGCCGAGGAGACCGTGAAGCACAAGCTCGAGCCGGGGAAGGGGATCGAGCTCGTCGACGAGCACGGCACCGACGCCGACCTCTGCATCGTGCTCGGCGGCGACGGCACCATCCTCACCGGCCTGCGCGAGTTCGCCGGCACCGACGTGCCGGTGTTCGCGATCAACTTCGGCGAGGTCGGCTTCCTCGCCACGCTCGACCCTGACGGGCTCGCCGAGGACTTCGACCGCGCGTTCGCCGGCGAGTTCGATCGCCTGCCGCTGCCGACCATCCACGTCGGCCGCCCGAACGGGAGCTGGACCGCGATCAATGACATCTCCGTCCACCGCCAGCCGGGCATGCGCGTCGCCGACCTCGCCTACGGGCTCGCGGGGGAGGAGATCGGCCGTGTGCGCTGCGACGGGCTGGTGGTCGCCACCCCGCAGGGCTCGACCGGCTACAACCTCGCCAACGGCGGCCCGGTGCTGGCCTGGGGCGTACGGGGGTTCGTGGTCTCGTTCATCGCGCCGCACTCGCTGACCGCCCGCGCGCTCGTGGTCGCGCCCGACGACCTCCTCACCATCAACAACGCGAGCCGCGACGAGCCGGTCGAGGTCCACGTCGACGGCCGCCCGGCCTGCGAGCTGCCGGCAGGGGAGGACATCCACGTCGAGTTCGGCCTCTCGCACGCGACGCTCGCCCAGCTGCCGGGCGCCAGCTTCTACCACCGCCTGCGCGAGCGCTTCGGACGCTTGGCGAAGTAGGGCCTTGTCGAGCCGCCCCGAACGCGCAACGATTCCTGAGTGGAGCGCGCGGCGGCGGAGACGACGACCCACACGGAGGAGGCGGCCTCCGCCCCGGGGCCGGAGCCGCTCGGCCCCGCAACGGGACCCGCGGGCGCGGCGCTGCTGCGCGCCGCCGCGCGCGGGCGCCACGTGCGCGGGCTCGGCGGCGGGCGGGCGCTGCCGCGGCTGAGCAACGCGGGCGTCGCCATGCTCGCCCGCCAGGCCTCGGTCGCCGACAGGCTCGCCGCGGCGCCGTTCGAGAACGTCGACGACGTCGTCTACATGCTGGCCGGCGAGGCGCAGGACGAGTCGACGTTCCGCGCCGACACGCACCTGCGCGCGTTCGCCTTCCTGGCGCTGGCTTCGCTGGGCGACATGGAGGACTGCTTCCGCCGCACGCAAGAGAAGGGCGGCTTCGCCCGCCTCGTCACGTGGGCCGACGTGGCGTCGCCGCGCGTGCGGGTCGCCATCCGCGCCTGGCGCCACCGCGGTCAGGGCTCGCGCGCGGGGTTCGAGATCGAGCACCGCGACGACCTCGCCAAGGTCTCGCCGACCGATCGCGCGGCCTTCCTCGGCTGGATCGGGCAGGAGGCGGGCGCGGTCACGCAGATGCGGGCGACCGAGGGCTACATGAAGCTCTCGCAGGAGGAGCGCGACCGCCTCGACGTCTACGTGGGCGGTGGGACGTCGCTGTCCGAGGGCGCGGTCACCGAGCTCCAGAAGGCGCTTGCCGACACGCACCAGGACAAGAGCAAGGCGGCGACGTTCCGCAAGTTCCTGCATGCGCAGAAGGGCATCGCGCCCGGGGTCCGCCCGACGCCGAACCCGCGGCTCGAGCACGTGAGCGAGGTCGGCGACCCGGTCGACGTCAGCGGCTTCAGCTTCAAGTCCGGCAAGGCGGACGCCGTGCGCCACGACGTCAAAGTCGGCGAGGGCGACGCGACCGTGATCCCCGTCTACCTGCCGAAGAACGATCCGCCGGAAGGCCTCTTCCTGCCGTCGCTGGAGGAGATCGTGACCATGCTCGCCTCCGCCAACGAACACACGCGCCGGTCGATCGCCATGGTGCGCGCCAACCCGGGCCGCAACCCGGAGGACAGGGCCTGGGCGGGCGCCAAGGGCATGACCGGCTTCCGCTCGTTCATGACGGCGGGCGCGGACGGCGTCGTCGACATCTACCCGCAGACCGACGCGAGCCGCATGAGCGAGCTGCGCGCGGCGGCGGAGCACGAAAGCGGTCACGTCGTCTCCATGCGCGCGTGGGGCAACAACCCGCACGGCCTGAAGTGGGCGCCGTGGCGGGAGGCGATGCGCAAGGATAAGTTCGCGGCGTCGTCGTACGCGAAGACCGGCATCCTCGACGACTTCGCCGAGGCATGGGCGATGCTGATGGAGGTCGAGGGCACCGCGCGCGAGAAGGAGCTCGAGATCCTCATGCCCAACCGCTACAAGGTCCTCAAGACACTGCTGTGACCGAGCATCCGGGCACGGTCGAGTGGGTCGACGGCGCCACCGGCGAGGTCACCGAGGTCGAGCCGGCCCACCGGCTGCCGGACGCGCTCCGCTTCGCGCCCGGGCCTGATGGGGTCTTGCGGCCGGTGGTCCGGATCGTGATCAGCGGGGTGGGTGACCGGCGGGAGATCCGCCAGCACGGGCCGGACGGCGAGCTGCTGCGCACCACGTTCGGCACGATCGAGCGCTGAATCCGCGCGGCTTCGTCACAAATCTCCGCGATCCGGGCGGGTCCGTCCCGGGCGGCTGGTAGACCGTCGCGACCATGCTCCACGAGCTCCGCGTCGAGAACCTCCTGCTGATCGAGCGGGCCGAGCTGCGGCTCGGCCCGGGGCTGAACGCGCTGACCGGCGAGACGGGCGCGGGCAAGACGGTGCTCGCGCACGCGCTCGACCTGCTGCTGGGCGGCAAGCCGCGGCCGGGGATCGTCCGGCCGGGGGCGGAGGAGGCGTACGTCGAGGGCGTGTTCGCGCTGCCTTCCGATCTGCGCGCGGTCCTGGAAGACCGTCTGCCGGCCGACGCCGACGAGGTGGTGCTCGCGCGCCGGGTGTCAGCCGAGGGGCGCACGCGGGCGTACCTGGGCGGCCGGAGCGCCACGGCGGCCGATCTGCGCGACGTCGGCGGCGCGCTGCTGTCGTTCTACGGCCAGCACGAGCACCGCAAGCTCACGCTCGCCTCGGCCCAGCTGGACATCCTCGACGGCTTCTGCGGCGGCGACCAGGCGACGCGGCGCGCGGCCTGCGCGGCGGCGAACGCCGAGGCGCGCGCGGCGGAGTCGGCGCTGGCGGAGCTGCAGGCGCGCGCGGGCGCGCGCGACCGCGAGCTCGATCTGCTGGTGTGGGAGCTCGAGGAGATCGAGCGCGCCGCGCCGTCCGAGGCCGAGGAGGCCGAGCTGGCCGCCGAGCGCGAGCGCCTGCGGCACCTCGAAGGGCTGCGCGGCGCGGTCGCCGGCGGCCTCGCCGCGCTCGAAGGGGGTGCGTCCGACGAGTCCGGCTACGCCGGGGCCGCCTCCGGCGGCTACGGCGGCGAGTCTGGCTACGCCGGGGCCGCCTCCGAGGGCTACGCCGGCCCCGCCTCCGGCGGCTACGCCGGGGCTTCCGGCGGGGCCACGACCTCGTTGGCCGCCGCCACGGCCTCCCTCGCCGCTCTGCAGGGCGTCGACCCTGCGCTCGACGCCCTCGCCGTGCGCGCCCAGGCGCTCGCGGTCGAGGCCGACGACCTCGCCGGGGAGCTGCGCCGCTACGCCGAGGGGATCGATGCCACGCCCGGGCGCCTCGACGAGGTCGAGGAGCGGCTCGCGCTGTTCGACCGGCTGAAGCGCAAGCACGGCGGCACCATCGCCGCGGTGCTCGCCCACGCCGAGGAGTGCGCGCGCCGGCGCGCGGAGCTCGAGGGCGCCGAGGAGGCGCTCGAGGACGGGCGGGCGCGGCTCGAGGCCGCGCGCGCGGCGCTCGCGCAGGCCGCGGGCGCGCTGCACGACGCCCGCGCCGAGGCCGCGCCGCGGCTCGCCGACGCGGTGCGCGAGCGGCTCGCCGAGCTGGCCATGGAGGGCGCGTCGTTCGCCGTCGAGCTGTCGCCGCGCGAGGCGCCCGGCCCGAGCGGCGCCGACGAGGCCGAGTTCCTGATCGCGCCCAACCCCGGCGTGCCGGCCGGCCCGCTGCGCGAGACGGCGTCGGGCGGCGAGCTCTCGCGCGTGATGCTGGCGCTCATGAGCGTGGCCGCCGAGGCCGGCGCCGAGACGCTGGTGTTCGACGAGGTCGACGCCGGCATCGGGGGCCAGACCGCGCGCGCGGTCGGCGAGCAGCTGCGGGCGCTCGCCGAAGGGCGCCAGGTCATCTGCATCACCCACCTGCCGCAGATCGCCTCGCTCGCCGACCGCCACTTCACGATCGTCAAGGACGCCTCCGGGCAGACGGCGCGCACCACGGTCACCCAGCTCGAGCGCGGGGCCGTCGTGGGGGAGCTGGTGCGGATGCTGGGCGCCGACGAGGCCGACACCGCCGCCCGCCGGCACGCAAAAGAGCTGCTCCGTGCGGCTTGATCGCAGAACTCCGCCGCACGCGGGGCTAGACTGGAGATCCAGAACCTGATGCCCGATTCCCGCCCGCGTACCCGCTTCATCTTCGTCACCGGCGGCGTCGTCTCCTCGCTCGGCAAGGGCATCGCCGCCGCCTCGATCGGCCGCCTGCTCGTCTCGCGCGGCCTCAAGGTGGCCCTGCAGAAGTTCGACCCCTACATCAACATCGATCCGGGCACGATGTCGCCGTTCCAGCACGGCGAGGTGTTCGTCACCGAGGACGGCGCGGAGACCGACCTCGACCTCGGCCACTACGAGCGGTTCACGGACGCGAACACGTCGCGCGGCTCCAACGTCACCGCGGGCGCGATCTACAACTCGGTCATCCGCAAGGAGCGCCGGGGCGACTATCTGGGCGGCACCGTCCAGGTCGTCCCGCACATCACGGACGAGATCAAGCACCGGGTCAAGCTGATCGCCGACTCGCAGGACGTCGACGTGGTGATCACCGAGATCGGCGGCACGGTGGGCGACATCGAGTCGCTGCCGTTCCTCGAGGCGATCCGCCAGTTCCCCGTCGACGTGGGGCGCAACCGCTGCATGTTCATCCACCTCACGCTCGTGCCCTACATCGGCCACGCGGGTGAGCTCAAGACCAAGCCGACGCAGCACTCGGTCAACGAGCTGCGCCGCATCGGCATCCAGCCGGACATGCTGCTGTGCCGCTCCGAGGGCGGCCTGCCGCAGGACGTGCGGCGCAAGATCGCGCTGTTCGCCTCGCTGCCGGAGGACGCGGTGGTGTCGGCGCGCGACGTCGACAACATCTACAAGGTGCCGCTGGTCTACCGGGCCGAGGGCGTCGACGACTTCGTGCTCGAGCACTTCAACCTCGAGGCCCCGGCGCCCGAGCTGGGCGACTGGGACCGCCTGCTCCGCCGCGCCGGCGAGGCCGAGCAGCGCAGGCCGGTGAAGATCGCGCTGGTCGGCAAGTACGTCCAGCTCGAGGACGCGTACAAGTCCGTCGTCGAGGCGCTGCGCCACTCGGGCTTCCAGCACGGCTGCGCGATCGACATCGACTGGGTCGACTCCGAGACGCTGGACGACTCCGAGGTGCGCGAGCGGCTCGCCCACGCCGACGGCATCCTCATCCCCGGCGGCTTCGGCGTGCGCGGGATCGAGGGCAAGATCCAGGCCGCGCGGATCGCCCGCGAGGAGAAGATCCCGTTCCTCGGCGTCTGCCTCGGCATGCAGATGGCGGTCGCCGACTTCGCCCGCCACGTGGTGGACATGCCGGGCGCCAACTCGACGGAGTTCGACCCGGAGACGCCGTACCCGGTGATCGACCTGCTGCCGGAGCAGAAGGAGGTCTCCGACATGGGCGGCACCATGCGCCTCGGGGCCGACCCGGTGAAGCTCCACGAGGGCACGCTGGCCCGCGACATCTACGGCGAGGCGGTCATCTACGAGCGCCACCGCCACCGCTATGAGGTCAACAACTTCCTGCGCCGCCGGCTCGAGGCCGCCGGGCTGGTGATCTCGGGCACGTCGCCGGACGAGCGCCTGGTCGAGATCATCGAGATCTCCGACCACCCGTTCTTCGTCGCCTCGCAGTTCCACCCCGAGTTCAAGTCCCGCCCCGAGCGCCCCGCGCCGCTGTTCCGCGACTTCGTCGGCGCCGCGTTCGAGCACTCCGGCGGGCGGGCGCCCGCCGAGGCCGAGGCGGAGCCGGGGGAGGGCGCGGAGATCACCGCGGGCCGCTTCCAGTCCGGGTCTTGAGGCCGGCGTCGGACGCCGAGCGCGCGCGGCTCAACGACACCTTCGCCGCCCTCTGCCGCATCTCCAGCCCGTTCGGGCACGAGCAGGCGTGCTCGGAGCGGGTGCAGGAGGAGCTGCGAGGCATGCGGCTCGAGCCCGAAGCGGACGCCGCCGGCAACCTGCTCGCCCGCCTGCCCGGCCGCAGCGAGCGCTCGATCCTGCTCTGCGCGCACCTCGACACCGTCGACGACGGCGGCGTGCCGATCGAGCCGGTGGTGGTCGACGGCGGCTGGGAGAACGCCAACGAGGGCATCCTCGGCGCCGACAACAAGGCGGCGGTGGCGGTGATCCTCGAGCTCGCGCGGCGCTGCAGCATGGAGGGCTCGCCGGTCGGGCTCGAGCTCCTGTTCACCACCGGCGAGGAGAACGCGCTCGAGGGCGCCAAGCAGTTCGACGTCGGCCGGCTGCAGTCCGACTTCGGCTACGTCTTCGACCACGCGACGCCG
Organism: uncultured Solirubrobacteraceae bacterium; assembly: GCA_963730115.1. Taxonomy (GTDB): domain Bacteria; phylum Actinomycetota; class Thermoleophilia; order Solirubrobacterales; family Solirubrobacteraceae; genus DASQFQ01. The sequence continues at coordinate 94,140 of CAVSQM010000009.1, forward strand.
ATCGGCGAGGTCGTGACCGCGTCGCCGACCTACTTCCGCATCGCCGCCGAGTTCCACGGCCGCGCCGCCCACGCCGGCATCCGCCCGGAGGCGGGCCGCTCGGCGATCCTCGCCGCCGCCCAGGCGATCGCGCACATGCCGCACGGCCGCATCGACGAGCAGACCACGGCCAACGTGGGTTCGATCCAGGGCGGGGCGGGGAGCACGAACATCGTGCCGGAGCGCTGCCGCCTGCTCGCGGAGACCCGCTCGCTCGACGCGAGCCGCGTCGAGGACGTCGTGGCCGGCATCGTCGACGCCATCCACGACGGCGCGGCGCACGCGGAGTGCGACGTCGACGTCGTCTCCGAGCGGCTGTTCGTCGGCTACAAGCAGAAGCCGAGCGCGCCGGCGGTGGTGGCCGCCGAGGCGGCGCTGCAGGCGTGCGGCTACGAGCCGCGGCGGATCGTCACCGGCGGCGGCTCCGACGCCAACGTGCTCGAGGCCGACGGCTTCTCATGCGTGAACCTCGCCAACGGCACCGAGCGCAACCACGAGCCGACCGAGCGGGTCGCGGTCGCCGCGCTCGAGGGGATGCTCGACGTCGCCTTCGCCCTGCTCGACGAGGCGGCCGCGGTATGAGCTCGCGCTTCGAGCGGACCGGCGCCGAGACCCGGTACGAGGGCAAGATCTTCAGCGTCCGCGAGGAGACGTTCCGCCACGAGGACGGCGAGGAGTCGACGCGCGAGATCGTCCGCCACACCGGCGCGGTCGGTGTGGTCTGCCACGACGGCGAGTCGATCTGGCTCGTGCGCCAGCCGCGCGAGGCGGTCGGTGAGCCGGACCTGCTGGAGCTCCCCGCGGGCAAGCTCGACGTCGAGGGCGAGGAGCCGCTCGAGACCGCGCAGCGCGAGCTGGCCGAGGAGATCGGCAAGGCGGCCTCCGAGTGGGAGCACCTGCACACCTTCTTCACCTCGCCGGGCTTCACCGACGAGGTCTGCCACGTGTATCTGGCCACCGGGCTGTCGGATGCGTCGGCCGAGGTCGACGAGCACGAGCGGATCGACGTCGAGGTGCGGCCGCTGGCCGAGCTCGACGCGATCATCGACGAGGTTCGCGACTCGAAGACGCTGATCGGGCTGCTCGAGCTGCGCCGGCGAGCCTCCGGCGACTGAACGGCGCGTTGCACGACAGAGGTTGACGCGGCGGAGGCGGCGAACACCTTGCCGTGGCCATCGCAGAGCGCGTCCAGCCCTACGAGCACCTCGTGCTCGACTTCCTCGCCTACCTCGAGTTCGAGCGCGGGCTCTCCCGCAACACGCTCGAGGCCTACCGCTCCGACCTCCTCCAGTTCGGGGAGTGGCTCCAGCGCACGGGGCGCGACGTCCTGAACCTCGACCATGCGGGGCTCAGGATGTTCGTGTCCGAGCTCGCCGACGGGCGAGAAGGGAAGCCGGGCGCCAAGCCCGCGACGCTCCAGCGCAAGGTCGCCTGCCTGCGCTCGTTCCACCGCCACCTGCGGCGCCAGAACCTGATCGAGGACGACCCCACCGCGCAGCTGAAGGCGCCGCGGCAGAGCCGCAAGCTGCCGCAGGTGCTCACGCGCGACGAGGTCGCGAAGCTGCTCGCCCAGCCGTCGGGCGCGGAGCCGCCCGCGCTGCGCGACCGCGCGCTGCTCGAGGTGATGTACGCGTGCGGCCTGCGAGCGTCCGAGGCGATCGACCTCGAGGTCGGCGACCTGGACCTGGAGGCGCGCGTCCTGCGCGCCCGCGGCAAGGGCTCCAAGGAGCGGCTCGTGCCGGTCGGCAGCGCCGCGGCACGCGCGCTCGGCACCTACCTGGCGCGCGGGCGGCCGAAGATGGTCGGCGACCGCTACGAGCCGCGCCTGTTCGTCAACCACCGCGGCGCGGGCCTCACGCGCCAGGGGCTCTACAAGATCGTCCAGCGCTACGCGGCCTCCGCAGGCCTGGCGAGCAAGATGAGCCCGCACACGCTCCGCCACACCTTCGCGACGCACCTGCTGGCGGGCGGCTGCGACCTCCGCTCGCTGCAGGAGATGCTCGGCCACGCCGACGTGGCGACGACCCAGCTGTACACGCAGCTGTCGGCGGAGCGGCTCAAGGACGTCTACTTCGACGCCCATCCTCGCGCGAGCAGCGAGAACGGCGCCTCCTGACACAATCGCGGGCGTGAATCGGCGCGCCTTCGTCGTCGTCCTCGACGCGTGCGGCGCGGGCGAGCTGCCCGACGCCGCCGACTACGGGGACGCCGGCTCGAACACGCTCGGGCACGTCTCCGAGGCGGCCGGCGGCCTCGATCTGCCGGTGCTCGGCCGCCTCGGGCTCGGCTCGATCCTGCCGCTGGTCGGCGTGCCCCCGGCGGAGGAGCCGGTCCTGCACGGCCGCCTGCATCCGCTCGGCCCGGGCAAGGACACGATCACCGGCCACTGGGAGCTGATGGGCGTCATCACCCCGGAGCCGCTGCGGACCTACCCAGACGGCTTCCCCGAGGACATCATCGACCAGCTCCACGACGCGTCGGGCCGCGGGATCCTCCTGAACCAGCCGTACAACGGGATCGCCGCGATCGAGGACTACGGCGAGCAGCACCTCGAGACCGGCGACCTCATCGTCTACACGTCGGCGGACTCGGTCCTGCAGATCGCCGCCCACGTCGACGAGGTCCCGCTCGCCGAGCTGTACTCGATCTGCGAGGCGGCGCGCGAGATCATGCGCGGCGAGCACACGGTCGGCCGCGTGATCGCCCGGCCGTTCCGCGGCGCGCCGGGGGCGTTCGAGCGCACCACGGGCCGCCGCGACCTGGCGCTGGAGCCGCCCGGCCGGTCGTACCTCGAGGAGCTGCGCGAGGCCGGCGTGCCGGTCCACTCGGTCGGCAAGGTCAAGCAGGTGTTCGCCGACGTCGGCATCGACGAGGGCCACCCGGGGGCGACCAACGAGGATGCGATCGCCTCGACCGAGGCGCTGATGGCCGACCTCGACCGCGGCCTCGTGTTCGCCAACTTCGTCGAGACCGACCAGGTCTACGGCCACCGCGGCGACGTGCCGGGCTTCCACGAGGCGCTCAAGGTCATCGACGCGGCGGTCGGCGGCTGGCTCGAGCGCCTCGACCCGGAGCGGGACCTGCTCGTCCTCACCGCCGACCACGGGTGCGACCCGACCACCCCCGGCTCCGACCACACGCGCGAGCACGCGCCGCTGCTGGCGGCGTTCGCCGGCCACGGCGGCGTCCGCCACGACGGCCCGTTCTCCGACGTGGGCGCCTCGGCGCTGCGCTGGCTGACGGGGGGCGAGGCCCCCGAGCTGCCCGGCGAGCCGTTCGTGCCGTGAGCCGCGAGGGCGTGCCGCGCGGCGGGCTCGTCGTGGTCGGCGCCGGCCTCCTCTGCGCGCTCGTCGCCGGCTGCGGCGGCGGGTCCTCGTCGCCGAAGGCCGCCACGCCGACGCCCTCGCCGCGCGCCGCCACCCCCGACCCCGAGGACGGCGACCTCGAGCAGCTCGACGCGCTCCTCGGACGGCGGGCGGCCGCGCTCGCCGCCGACCGTCCGCGCGCCTACGCCGCCACGGCGGCCGGGGCGCAACGAACGCGCGACCGGGAGGCGGCGCGGAACGCCCGCGGCCTCGGCCTCAAGGACGTCGAGCTGCACGTCGATTCGTCCGACCTCGCCGGGCGCTCGGCCAGGCTGCGGGTCCTGGCGCTCTACGGCGTCCGCGGCGTGCGCGGGCGCTTCGCCACCGCGCGCCGGATCACCGCCCGCGAGACCGCGGCGGGCTGGCGCGTCGTCCGCGACACGAGCCCGCGCGAGCGCCATCCGTGGGAGCTCGGCCGCGTGCAGGCGCGGCGCACGAAGCACTTCGTCGTCCTCGCGCCCGCGACACTCGAGCTCGGCGCGCTGACCGACGCGCTCGAGGGCGGCTACGCGCGCATGGGCGACGTGCTCGAGAAGCCGCGGCTGCGCAAGCGCTACCTCGTGGTCGTCGCCGGCGGCGCCCACTCCGCGCGAGCGCTGACGGAGAGCATCCGCGGGGTCGAGTCGCTCGCCGCGATCGCCGACGCCGAGGTGCAGGAGACCGGGCCGGCGCAGCGGGTGACCGCCGTCGTCTCACAGCGGCTCGTGATCGTGTGGCCGCCGTTCAGCACGCTCGGCCCTGACGGTCAGCAGCGCGTCGTCACCCACGAGCTGACCCACGCCGCGCTGGCCGGGACCACGTCGGGGCGCACGCCCGCGTGGCTCGCCGAGGGCATCGCGCTCTACGTCTCCGGTGACCGCCGGGACTCCGACGCCGCCCGCTACCTCGCGGGCGAGGCCGGTGACCGCGCGCGGCGCGCGATGAGCCTGCCCAAGCTCTCCAGGCCCGACGCGATCGCGCGCCTCAGCGGCAGCCGCCAGGCGGCGGCGTACGCCTATGCCTCGGCGGCCGCGTTCTACGTCGCCGAGCGGTTCGGCCGCGGCCGCTTCCTCCGCCTCTACCGCGCCTTCAACGACGAGGAGCTGCCCGGCCGCACCGGCCCGGTCGCGACGCGGCGAGCCGTCCGCCGGACACTCGGCGTCTCCCTGAACCGGCTCGACGACGACGTCAAGGGATCGCTCGGCGGCTAGCCGTACCGGTCGGCGCTCGCTCGGCGGCTAGCCTCAGCCGCCATGCCCGAGCTGCCCGAGGTCGAGACGATCCGCCGCCACCTGGCGCCGCACGTCGACGGCCGCACGCTGCACGAGCTCGCCATCCACGACGCCCGCTGGTCGCTTCCGCTCGCCCCGCACGAGCTCTCCGACGCGCTGAACGGCCGCCGCATCGAGCGCCTCGGCCGCCGCGGCAAGTACCTCGTGTGGGAGCTCGAGGACGAGGCGTACCTGCTCCTGCACCTGCGAATGACCGGCACGCTGCTCCTCGACCCTCCGGATCCACCCCCGCACACCCGTGTCACCTTCGATCTCGGCGACCACCGGCTGCAGTTCGTCGATCCGCGCCGCTTCGGCACGGGCGAGCTGGCGCTCGGCGAGGAGGCGAAGCAGGCGTTCTTCGCCCAGCGCCTCGGCGTCGAGCCGTTCGACGAGCGAGTTCACCGCCGAGCATCTGTACGACCTCGCCCGCCGCTGCCGAGCGCCGATCAAGGCGATGCTGCTCGACCAGAAGCGGATCGCCGGCGTCGGCAACATCTACGCCGACGAGGCGCTCTTCCGCGCCCAGATCCACCCGCTCCGCCGCGCCGACAGGATCACCCGCAAGCAGGCGGCCGCGCTCCGCGACGCGGTCGTCGAGACGCTGCGGCTGGGCATCGAGTCGAAGGGCGCGACGATCGACGACTTCCGCGATCCGGAAGGGGTCAGCGGCTCGTTCCAGGACCGCTTCCTGATCCACCTCCGAGAGGGCGAGCCGTGCGTCCGCTGCGGCCGGCCGGTGCGCAAGCTGCGTGCCGGCGGGCGGGGAACCTACGTGTGCGAGAGCTGCCAGCCGCGGCCGAGGGCTACGCGGCCTCGGCCAGGCCTGCGAGCTGACCGTCGCGGTCGGCCTTGACGAGCTCCTGGTAGCCGCCGAGCGGCTCCCCGTCGATGACGACCTGGGGGAACGTCATCATGCCGGTGAGGCGAACCAGCTCCGCGCGGCCCTCGGGGTCGCGGGCGAGATTGATCTCCTCGTAGGCGATGCCGCGCTTGGCCAGCAGGGCCTTCGCGGTCCGGCAATACCCACAGGGCTCGGTCGTGTACACAGTCATCCGCCGCATTACTTTACAAAGTGTAGGAGGTGTCCTCTGGCTGGCTCGTTGAAGACGGAGGGCATCGTCCTGCGCTCGATGCGCTACGGCGAGGCCGACCGGATCCTCCATCTGTATACCCCGCAGCGCGGCCGGGTGAGCGCGATCGCCAAGGGCGTCCGGCGCGCGAAGTCGCGCTTCGGCGGCCGCCTGGAGCCGTTCTTCCGCCTCCAGCTCGTGCTCTACGAGGGCCGCAGCGACCTCCTCACCGTCACGAGCGCGGAGACGCTCGCCGGCCACCGGCAGCTGCGGGAGCACCGCGCGGCGCTCGACACGGCCGCCCGCGCCTGCGACGCCGTCGGCCGCCTGTTCGACGACGGCGATCCCCACGAGGGCGTCTACCACCTGCTCGCCAACGAGCTCACGCTGCTCGACACGCAGCCGGAGCGGGCGGGTCGCGCCAACGCCCTCGCCTTCCGCCTCAAGCTGCTGCTGGCCGCGGGCTTCGCGCCGCAGCTCTCCGCCTGCGCCTCCTGCGGCGAGCGCGAGCACCTCCAGGGCTTCTCCGGCGCCGCCGGCGGGGTGGTCTGCAGCGCCTGCGAGGCGGGCGCGTTCGGGCTCGACCAGGCGGCCCACGACTTCCTCGTCGCCGCCATCGGCCGTCCGCTCTCCGACACCCCCGAGGCGGAGTCGCGCGCGCTGGCCCAGGCGGAGCGGGCGATCAACGCGACGGTCGAGCATCATGCGCACGTCAGGTGGCGTTCGGTCGCGTAGAGTGCCGCCTCCGTGGCGGACCAGCAATGGGTCTACGACTTCTCCGAGGGCTCGCGCGACATGCGCGACCTGCTCGGCGGCAAGGGCGCGAACGTCGCGGAGATGACGCGGGTGCTGGGCGCGGAGCGCGTCCCGGCCGGCTTCACCATCACCACCGAGGCCTGCGTCGCCTACATGAAGGCGGACCAGGAGGAGCCCGAGGGCATGGCCGAGCAGGTGGCCGACTGCGCTCGAGCGGCTCGAGGAGCAGGCGGGCAAGAAGCTCGGAGACAACGACGATCCGCTGCTGGTCAGCGTCCGCTCCGGCGCGCGCGAGTCGATGCCCGGCATGCTCGACACCGTCCTCAACCTGGGCATGAACGACGAGTCGGTCGAGGGGCTCGCGAAGCAGACCGACAACGACCGCTTCGCGTGGGACTCCTACCGGCGCTTCGTGCAGATGTTCGGCAACGTCGCGCGCGGGATGCCGGGGGAGGCGTTCGAGGACGCCATCAAGGAGGCCAAGGAGGAGCGAGGGGTCGAGACCGACACCGACCTCGACACCGACGACCTCAAGGCGCTCACCGAGAAGTTCAAGGAGGCCTACAAGGAGCACACCGGCGACGACTTCCCCCAGGACCCGCAGGAGCAGCTCCGGCTCTCCATCCGCGCGGTGTTCGACTCCTGGACGGGCGAGCGCGCGGTCTCCTACCGGCGGCTGAACCGCATCCCGGACGACTGGGGCACGGCGGTCAACGTGCAGCAGATGGTGTTCGGCAACAAGGGCGACGACTGCGCGACCGGCGTCGCCTTCAGCCGCGACGAGGTGACCGGCGAGAGCGAGCCGTCCGGCGACTTCCTCGTCAACGCCCAGGGCGAGGACGTGGTCTCGGGCGTGCGCAACACGCGCGACATCGCCGAGCTCGGGGACGTCATGCCCGAGGCGCACGAGCAGCTGATGGAGATCCTCGGCGAGCTCGAGAAGCACTACAAGGACATGCAGGACACCGAGTTCACGATCGAGGACGGGCAGCTGTTCATGCTGCAGACGCGCAACGCGAAGCGGCCCGCCCAGGCCGCGGTGCGGTTCGCGTGCGACGCGGTCGACGAGGGCCTGTTGTCCAAGGAGGAGGCGCTGACGACGATCGACCCCTCGTCGTTGGATGCGCTCCTCCATCCGACGTTCGACCCGAAGGCCGACTTCGAGGTGCTGGCCAGCGGTGTGAGCGCCTCACCGGGCGCCGCCAAGGGCGAGGTGGTGTTCACGGCCAAGGAGGCGGTCCAGGCCGAGCAGGACGGGCGCGACGTCATCCTCGTCCGGCCGTTCACGGAGGCCGACGACGTCGCGGGCTTCCACGCCGCCAAGGGGATCCTGACGAGCGAGGGCGGCAAGGCCTCGCACGCGGCGCTGGTCGCGCGCGGCATGGGCCGCCCGGCGGTGGTGGGCGCGAGCGCGCTGAAGATCGACCTCGGCGCCGAGACGATCTCGGCCAACGGGACGACGGTCGAGGCCGGCGACTTCATCGCCATCGACGGCACCAAGGGTTGCGTGACCCTGGAGGACGTCCCGCTCATCGACGCGCGCGTGGACGAGTACTTCGACCGCGTGCTCGAGTGGGCCGACGAGCTGCGGCGGCTCGGCGTGCGCGCCAACGCGGACGACCCGGCGGGCGCCAAGAAGGCGCGCGAGCTCGGCGCCGAGGGCATCGGGCTGTGCCGGACCGAGCACATGTTCATGGCCGAGGACCGCCAGCCGAAGATGCGGGCGATGATCATGGCCCACGACGAGGAGTCGCGGCGCGAGGCGCTGGCCGAGCTGCTGCCGCTGCAGCAGGAGGACTTCGAGGGGCTTGTTCGAGGCGATGGCCGGCCTGCCGGTGACGATCCGCCTGCTCGACCCGCCGCTGCACGAGTTCCTCCAGAACCTGCCGGACCTCTCGGCCGAGGTCGAGCGGGCGCGGATCGAGTGCTCCGACGACCTCGAGAAGCTCGAGGCGACCCTCAAGCGCGTGAACGAGATCCACGAGGAGAACCCGATGCTCGGCACGCGCGGCTGCCGGCTGGGGATCCTCTACCCCGAGATCTACGAGATGCAGGTCGAGGCGATCATGCGGGCGACCTCGGCCGTGCACGAGAGCTCAGGCGAGGCCCCGCACGTCGAGATCATGATCCCGCTGATCGACTACGAGCACGAGCTCGAGATCCTGCGCGAGCTCGTGGTGCGGATCGGCGACGAGCAGGGGCTCTCGGTCGGCGACGACTACACGGTCGGCACGATGATCGAGCTGCCGCGGGCGTGCTTCGTGGCCAACCGGATCGCCGAGCACGCCGACTTCTTCTCGTTCGGCACCAACGACCTGACGCAGACGGCGCTGGGGTTCTCGCGCGACGACGTCGAGTCGAAGTTCGTGCCCGTCTACATGGAGCGCAAGATCATCGACCGCTCGCCGTTCGAGACGATCGACAAGCCGGGCGTGGGGTGGCTGGTCCGGCTCGCCGCCTGGGTCGGCCGCGAGGCGAAGCCGGAGCTCAAGCTCGGCATCTGCGGCGAGCACGGCGGCGACCCCGAGTCGATCGACTTCTTCCACATGGCGGGACTCGACTACGTCTCCTGCTCGCCCTACCGCGTGCCGATCGCGCGCGTGGCGGCCGCGCAGGCCGCAATTCGCGAAGAAGATTCGTAACAAGTCACGCGCGCGCGGGGATTGGCCGCCGCGCTTGGCAGAATCACTTCGTGTCGATCATCTCGCCCGACGCGCACCTGTCGCCGCTCGCCGAGCCCTCCTACCCGGCCTCACGCGCCGTGCCCGAGGAGGAGTGCTCGCTCCGCACCCCGTTCCAGCGCGACCGCGATCGGATCGTGCACTGCAAGGCGTTCCGGCGGCTCAAGCACAAGACGCAGGTGTTCGTGGCGCCGGAGGGCGACCACTACCGGACGCGGCTCACGCACACGCTCGAGACGACCGGCATCTCCCGGACCGTCGCGCGGGCGCTGGGGCTGAACGAGGATCTGACGGAGGCGATCGGGCTCGGGCACGACCTCGGGCACCCGCCGTTCGGGCACATCGGCGAGGACGTGCTCGATCGCTGCGCGCGCGAGCAGTTCGGGCGCGGGTTCCGGCACAACGAGCACTCGCTGCGGGTGGTCGAGGTGCTGGAGCGGCTGAACCTGACCGCGCCGGTGCGCGACGGGATCCTCCGGCACTCGAGCGGGGCGGGCGAGCCGGCGACGCTGGAGGGCAAGATCGTCCGGCTGGTCGACCGGATCGCCTACATCAACCACGACATCGATGACGCGGTGCGGGCGGGCGTGCTCGCCCCGTCGGATCTGCCGGCGGCCGAGATCGCGGTGCTGGGCGAGACGGGCTCTCGCCGCATCGACCGTCTCGTGCACGACCTGGTCGAGCACTCCGAGGCGGCCGGGGACATCGTCCAGGGCGAGGAGGTCGGCGGCGCGATGCTGCGCCTGCGCGGCTTCATGTTCCAGAACGTGTACCTGGGGCCGACGGCGCGCGCGGAGCACGCGAAGATCGAGCGCGTGATGCGCGGCCTGTTCGAGTGGTTCTGCCAGCACCCGGAGGAGCTGCCGCCGGCCGCCGACGGCGCCTCCGAGGCCGATCGCGTGATCGACTACCTGGCGGGAATGACCGACCGCTTCGCCATCCGCGCCTGGACCGAGCGCGCGGTGCCCCAGGGCCTGCTGGTCTAGTGCCGCGCTATACGGCTGACTCCAAGGAACGTGTCCGCGACGCGGTCGACTTCGTCGAGCTCGTGGGCGCGCGGACCGAGCTGCGCAAGTCGGGCCAGCGGCGGTACTCGGGGCTGTGCCCGTTCCACGACGAGCGGACGCCGTCGTTCGGCATCGACCCGGTCGAGAAGCTCTACCACTGCTTCGGCTGCGGCGAGGGCGGCGACGTCTTCAAGTTCGTCATGGAGACGGAGGGGCTCGACTTCCAGTCCGCGCTCGAGTCGCTGGCCGACCGGGCGGGGGTGGAGCTGCAGGCCGAGGAGGAGGATCCGAAGGCGGCGGAGCGGCGCGGCCGCGAGTCGCGGCTCCTCGATCTGCTGGACCGCACGGCGACCTACTACCTGCGCGTGCTCTGGGAGTCGCGCGAGGCGGAGGGGGCTCGTTCCTATCTGCTCGGCCGCGGGCTGACCGAGGCGACGCTGCGCCAGTTCCGCGTCGGCTACTCCCCGTCGGCGTGGGACACGGTGCTCAACGCCTCGCGGCGCGCGGGCTACAAGAACGAGGAGGTCTACGCCGCCGGCCTCGCCGTGCGCGGCCGCGAGGGCCGGCTCTACGACGTGTTCCGCGGCAAGGTCATGTTCCCGCTGGCCGACGCCCGCGGGCGGGTGCGCGGGTTCGGCGCGCGGGCGATGCGGGACGGCCAGGGGCCGAAGTACGTCAACACGCGCGAGGGCGAGGCGTTCCACAAGGGCCGGCAGCTGTTCGGCGCCGACCTCGCGCGCTCCGCCGCGGCCAAGTCGGGCGAGGTCGTGCTCGCCGAGGGATACACCGACGTCATCGCGCTGCACCAGGCGGGATTCGGCAACGCCGTCGCGGCGATGGGGACGGCGCTGACCGAGGACCAGGCGCGCCAGATCCAGCGCCTGGCGCCGTCGGTGCTGCTGTGCCTCGACGCCGACGCGGCAGGGCAGCAGGCGGCGGTGCGGGCGGCGTCGGTCCTCCCCGACCGGCTCGAGCTGCGAGTCGTGCCGCTGCCATCGGGCGCCGACCCGGCCGACATCGTGGGGGAGGAGGACGGCGCCGAGCGGATGAAGTCCCTGCTCGAGCGCGCGATCCGCTTCGAGCGCTTCCAGGTCGAGCGGATCCTCGAGACGGGCCGCGACGACGACGCGCTCACCCAGGTCGGCAGCGTCATCCGCCCGCTCGCGCCGGGCATCCTCCGCGACGAGCTCATCAAGCTCGCGTCGAGCCGCCTCGGCATCTCGCCGGAGCTCGTGGAGAGCGCCGTGAAGTCAGCGCCGCCGCTGACGGCCGCCACCGGCGCCGGCTCGCGCCGCGACCCGTCCCACGACACGCCCCCAGCCGACTCGCGCGCCTCCAACGGCGCCCGCCAGGCGATCGACCGCCGCGAGCAGTCCGAGCGCGCCTTCCTCGCGCTCTGCGTCGCGCTGCCGGAGCTCGGCGAGGAGAAGCTGGCGGCGACCGACCTCGACGCGCTCTTCACGTCCCACCTCACGCGCCTCGCCGCCGAGCGCCTCCGCGGCCACCTCGAGCACCCGTCGGCCGTCATCGGCGAGACGCCCGAGCTCGCCGACCTGATCCCCGAGATCGTCCTCCGCGCCGGCCAGCTCGACGCCACCCCGGCCACCCTCGAGCTCGAGGCCCTCCAGCTCGACCTCCACCGCCTCGACCGCGAGATCACGGCCGCCCGAACCGGGGGAGAAGGGGAGATCAGAACCCTCGCCGCCGAGCGCCAGAGGGTCCAGGACGCGATCCGTCACCGCCTGCAGTAGAGCCAAAATCCGTCCGACACACGAACTAGTGTTCGTGTCATGGATCGCAACTGGCTCGAAGCCCAGCTCACCGCCGGCCGCTCGATCGAGTCGATCGCGCGAGAGGTCGGCAAGCACCCCTCGACGGTCGGGCACTGGGTGCAGAAGCACGGCCTCGCGTCCGTCTACGCGGAGCGGCACGCCCCGAAGGGCCCACCTTCGCGGGCCGAGCTCGGCGCCCTGGTCGAGGCACAGCTCACGATCCAGCAGATCGCCGAGCGGCTGGGCCTCGGCGCGACAACCGTGCGGTATTGGCTCCGCAGATACGAACTCGCGACCGCCCGCGCCCGCGGGCCGCGTCCGGCTGCCGGCGAGCGCGTCGTGATCCGCGAGTGTCGCCGGCATGGTGTCACCGTCTGGGTACGCGTCGGATCCGGGGGCCGCTTCCGCTGCAAGCGGTGCCGCACGGCGGCCGTCACCGCGCGCCGCCGGCGCGTGAAGCGTGTGCTGATCGACGAGGCCGGCGGCCGCTGCGTGCTGTGCGGCTACGACCGCTTTCCCGGCGCTCTGCAGTTCCACCACCTCGATCCGGAGGCGAAATCGTTCGCGATCTCTCTCCAAGGAGTCACCCGCTCGTTGGAGAAGGCCAGAGCCGAGGCTGCGAAATGCGTGCTCATGTGCGCGAACTGTCACGCCGAAGTAGAGGGAGGGGTCGCTACCATTCGGCATTGAGCCCCGCCAGATCTGCGTTGCGTGACGCAGAAGTCATTACACCATTCGGGGGTAATTCAATCGGCAGAATGCTCGGCTGTTAACCGAGTCGTTGTGGGTTCGAGTCCCACCCCCCGAGCCTTATCGCCGTCACGAAGGCCGCCCGGCGAGGCGGCCTTCGTCGTTCTCAGGGCGGGACGGCGTGCGCGGGCGCGGGCGTATCCTCCGCGCATGGCGACGGTACGCGCGCGGCCGGTTGGGCAGGTCCTGCACTCTGCGACCGGCGCCAGCGAGCAGATCGCGGCCCAGATCCGTGTCTGGCTGGAGCAGCAGCAGCTCGAGGCCGGCGAGCGGATCGGGACCGAGCAGGAGCTGGCCGACGAGTTCGGCGTCAGCCGCCCGACGATGCGCGAGGCGCTGCGGCTGCTGTCGGCCGCGCACCTCATCCGCGTCGGCCGCGGCCGCGCCGGCGGCATCTTCGTCGCGCGCACGCCCAGCGAGGGCATGAGCCGCAACCTGTCGGAGTCGATCGCGCTGATGCTGGCCGCCCAGACCATCTCGATGCGCGAGCTGCTCGACGCGCGGCTGTCGCTCGAGGTGCCGATCGCGGGGCGCGCGGCCGTCAACGCCGACGACGAGGTGGTCGCCCGGCTCGAGGAGGCGATCGCCGACGCCGTCGGCCACGAGCCCGGCACCGAGCCGTTCGACACCGCCGACAGCCGCTTCCACGCCATCCTCGCCGAGGCGTCCGGCAACCAGCTGCTGCACGCGCTGACCGGCTGGATCCTCGAGGTGCTGCAGCCGACGCTCGTGAAGACGATCTCCGCGCGCGTCGACGCCGAGGCGATCCTCGCCCAGCACCGCGCGATCCTGCGCGCCGTGCGGCGCCGCCAGCGGCTCGCCGCCGAGAAGGCGATGGCGGCCCACATCGAGTACCTGGTCCAGATCCTCGACGGGGACGAGTGACGCTCGTCGGGTTCCTCGGGCTCGGCGAGGCCGGCTCGCTGATCGCCGCCGACCTCGCGGCCGCGGGCGTGACGGTGCGAGGCTGGGATCCGCTCGTGCCGCAGTCGCCCGGGGTGGAGACGACCGCCGGCCCGGCCGAGGTGGCCGACGGCGCCGAGATCGTGGTCAGCGTCAACTCCGCCCACGACGCGATGGACGCCGCGCGCTCGGTGCTGCAACACCTCCGGCCGGGCCAGCTCTACGCCGACTTCAACACCGCGTCGCCCGCGCGCAAGCAGGAGGTCGCGGCGCAGGTCGAGCCGACCGGGGCGCAGTTCGCCGACGTGGCGCTCCTCCAGTCGGTGCCCGGGCGCGGCCTCAAGACGCCGGCCATGGCGTCCGGACGCGGCGCGGAGCGGTTCGCCGAGCGCTTCGGCGCCTGGGGCATGCCGGTCGAGGTCGGCAGCGACGAGCCCGGCTACGCCGCCTCGCGCAAGCTGGCGCGAAGCGTCTTCCTCAAGGGCCTGGCGGCCGCGGCGGGCGAGGCGCTCGCCGCCGGGGAGGCGCTCGGGTGCGAGGCGTGGCTGCGCGACGACCTGGCGCGCTGGCTCGAGGACGCCGACGCCGCCGCCTTCGACCACCTCGTCGAGGGCAGCCGTAGGCACGCCGTCCGCCGCCGCGCCGAGATGGAGGCCGCGGTGGCGATGCTCGAGGAGCTCGGGGTCGACCCACGGGTCGCGGCCGCCAGCGAGGCGTGGCTCGGCGAGCTCTCGGCGACGCCGCGGGGGTAGCCATGCGACGCCATCTCGGCGCAGCCACCGAAGCGCTGCGCGAGTCCGTCGCGTAAGTTCTCGCCATGACCGCGGTGGCGACCTCCCGGCCGGCAGCGTCGGCCGCAATGAAGTGGTGGGGCTGGGGCGACGACGACGTCGCGTTCACGCACGACGACAAGCCGAGCTTCAGGCCGTTCCTCAAGGACAACCTCGGCGTCGACGTCGATCGGGTCAGCGAGCGCCCGGCCGCGTTCGACCAGCTCGACGTCCCGGCGCCGCAGGTCGACGCCGGCCTGCGCGCCGCGCTCGAGCGCGCCGTGGGCGAGGAGTACGTCTCCGACGACGCGCTCGACCGCATCGTCCACGCGCGCGGCAAGAGCCTGCGCGACCTCGTGCGCCAGCGGCGGGGCGACCTCGGGCGCGTGCCCGATCTCGTCGTGCGCCCCGGCGACGAGGCGGCCGTGACCGCGATCCTGGCCGCCGCGCTGGAGGCCGACGCCGTCGTCATCCCGTTCGGCGGCGGCACCAGCATCTCCGGCAGCCTGGAGGCGCCGCGCGAAGAGACGCGCACGGTGATCTCGGTCGACCTCGAGCGCATGGACGGCGTGCTCGCCATCGACCCGACCTCGCGGCTCGCGCGCGTGCAGGCCGGCGTCTACGGCCCGCGCCTCGAGGAGCAGCTCAACGCCCAGGGCTACACGTTCGGCCACTACCCCGACTCGTTCACGTACTCGACGCTCGGCGGCTGGATCGCCACCCGCTCGTCGGGCATGCAGTCGGACCGCTACGGCGACATCGCGGACTCGACACGCGGGCTGCGCGTCGTCACCCCGGCCGGGCTGCTCGTCACCCGACCGGTGCCCGCCACCTCGACCGGCCCCAGCGTCCGCGAGATGGTGCTCGGCTCGGAGGGGCGGCTCGGGATCATCTGCGAGGCCACCGTCCAGGTCCGGCGGCTGCCGCCCGAGCGCACGATCCTCGGCTACCTGCTGCCGAACTGGGCCGAGTCGGTCGCCACCATGCGCGACATCGCGGCGAGCGAGGCCGCGCCGTCGGTCACGCGCGTCGCCGACGCGAATGAGACCGCCTTCAGCTTCGCCACCAAGAAGGGCGGGTCGCTGCTCGACACCCTGCAGTCGACCGCGCTCAAGCAGTTCCTGAAGCGCGGCAAGGGCTACGAGCTGGACCAGATGTGCCTCGGCTTCATCGGCTACGAGGGTCCCGAGAGCCACGTCAAGGCGCAGCGCAAGGCGGTCGGCAAGATCGTCTCGAAGCACGGCGGGCTCTGCATCGGCTCGAGCCCCGGCGAGCTCTACGACCAGAAGAAGTTCGACACGCCCTACATCCGCGACTACCTGCTCGACCGCGGCGTCCTCGCCGACGTCTCCGAGACCGCTGCGCCGTGGAGCGAGCTGCAGCCGCTGCACGCGGCGGTGACCGGCGCCGCCCGCTCCGCCTTCGCCGATCTCGGCGTGCGCGGCTACGTCATGTGCCACCTCTCGCACAGCTACCACGCGGGCGCATGCCTCTACTTCACGTTCGCCCTCGTGCCGTCCGGCCGCCGCGACGGGCTGGAGGAGTACGGCGCGGTGAAGTCGGCGATCCAGCAGGCGTTCGTCGACAACGGCGGCACGCTCTCGCACCACCACGCGGTCGGCACCGAGCACGCCGAGTGGCTGGAGCAGGACATCTCGGCGCCCGGCGTCGGGATGCTCAAGGCGCTGTTCGACGGCACCGACCCGGGCGCCAACCTCAACCCGGGGAAGATCGTGTGAGCGATCCGCCCGAGCTCGACGTCGCCTGGTCGCGCAGTGCTCCCGCGCGCGCCGCGCGGGAGGCGGTGCTGGCGGGCGTCTTCGACCCGCTGATGAGCCTGTACACGCGCCGCACGGTGCGCGGGCGCGAACACCTCGACGAGGTCGAGCCGCCGGTGGTGTTCGTCGCCAATCACTCGAGCCACATGGACACCCCGGCGATCCTGCGCGCGCTGCCCGGCCGCTGGCGCCGCCGCACCGCGGTGGCGGCCGCCGCCGACTACTTCTACGCCTCGCGGCGCCTGGGATGGACCGTGTCGCTCGTGTTCGGCACGGTGCCGGTGGCGCGCGACGGCCGCGGGCTCGACGAGGACTCGACGGCCCACATCACACGCCTGTTCGAGGCCGGGTGGAGCCTCGTCATGTTCGCCGAGGGGACGCGCTCGCGCGACGGGAGCGTCGGGCGGCTGCGCTCGGGAGCGGCCGTGCTCGCGGCTCAGCACGGCCTGCCGCTCGTGCCGATCCACGTCTCCGGCTCCCACCAGGTGATGCCGGTCGGCCGCTACTGGCCGAAGCTCGAGCAGGGCAGGAAGCGGCATCCGGTCAAGATCGACATCGGCGCGGCGATTCGCCCGACCGACGACGAGCATCGCTCCGAGGTGATGGAGCGCGTGCGGGTCCACCTCGAGCACTGAGGTGGCCAGAGCCTTCGTCACGGGCGCCAGCGGCTTCATCGGCGGCGCGCTCGCCATGCGGCTGCAGGAGCGCGGCGAGGACCTCGTCGGGCTCGCGCGCTCCGACGAGAGCGCGGCGAAGATCGGCGCGCGCGGGATCAAGGTGGCCCGCGGCGACGTCCTCGACGAGGAGTCGCTGGTGCGCGGGATGGCGGGCTGCGATGTCGTCTACCACTGCGCGGGGATGAACTCGCACTGCCCGCCGGACCCGGACCTGCTGCTCGAGGTCAACGCGCGCAGCCCCGAGCTCGTGGTCCAGGCAGCGGCGCGCGCGGGCGTGCGCCGCGTCGTCTACACCTCGTCGGGGGCGTCGGTGGGGGAGCCCCACGGCACCATCGGCGACGAGAGCTCCGTGCACCGCGGCAGCTACCTGTCCGTCTACGACCGCTCCAAGCACCTGGGTGAGCAGGCCGCGTTCGCCGCCGCGCACCGCACCGGCGTGGAGGTGGTGGCGGTCTGCCCCTCCTCGGTGCAGGGCCCTGGCCGCGCATCGGGCAACGGCAAGCTGATCATGGACTACGTCAACGGCAAGCTGCCGCTGTTCGTCGACACCTACGTCAGCGTCGTCGACATCGCCGACTGCACGGAGGCGCACATCCTGGCCGCCGAGCGCGGCCGCGCCGGCGCGCGCTACGTGCTCAACGGGGCGACGATCACCTCCGCCGAGGCGCTCGAGCTGATCGTCGCGGTCTCGGGCGTGCGCCACCGCGTGCGGATCGTGCCGCCGCCGGTCGCGCGCTCCGGCGCAGCGGTGCTCGAGGCCGCCTACAAGCTGCGCGGCCGCGTGCCGTCGCTGTGCCGGGCACGCATCCGCACGTGGCTGCACGGGCATCGCTACGACGGCTCGCTGGCCACGCGCGAGCTGGGCCTCGTCTACACGCCGGTCGAGGAGACGTTCCGGCGCACGATCGCGTGGGCGATCGAGGAAGGGCTAGTCACTCTCCCAGTCGAGTGAGCGCTCGACCGCCTTCTTCCACTTCGCGTAGCCGGCGTCGCGCTCCTCGTCGTCCATGTCGGGCTCCCAGCGCTTGTCCTCGGCCCAGCGCTCCTTGAGGTCGTCCTGGTCCTCCCAGTAGCCGACCGCCAGGCCCGCCGCGTAGGCGGCGCCGAGCGCGGTCGTCTCGGTCACCTTGGGGCGGATGACCGGCACGCCGAGCACGTCGGCCTGGAACTGCATCAGCAGCTCGTTGACCGTCATGCCGCCGTCGACGCGGAGCTCGTCGAACGGGACGTCGGCGACGGCGTTGGCGGCGTCGACGACCTCCTTGCTCTGCCAGGCGGTGGCCTCGAGCGCGGCGCGCGCGAGGTGGCCCTTGGTGGCGTAGCCGGTGAGGCCGACGATCACGCCGCGGGCGTCGTCGCGCCAGTGCGGGGCGAACAGGCCCGAGAACGCCGGGACGAAGTAGACGCCGCCGTTGTCGTCGACGGTCTTCGCCAGCTCCTCGACCTCGGCGCGCGTCGTCGATGATCTCCAGCCGGTCGCGCAGCCACTGGATCAGCGAGCCGGTGACCGCGATCGAGCCCTCGAGCACGTAGGTCGGCTTGCCGTCGCCGAGCTTGTAGCCGACGGTGGTCAGCAGGTCGTCGGTGCGGACGATCTCCTCGCCGGTGTTGACGAGCAGGAACGAGCCGGTGCCGTAGGTGTTCTTGGCGTCGCCGGGCTCGAAGCAGGTCTGACCGAACAGCGCCGCGTGCTGGTCGCCGAGGATGCCGGCCAGCGGGCGGCCGCCGATCGCGGAGCCCTTGGCGTCGCCGTAGTGCTCGCTCGAGGACTTGATCTCGGGCAGCATCGAGCGCGGCACGCCCATGAGGTCGAGCGCGGGCTCGTGCCAGTCGAGCGTCTCGAGGTCCATCAGCAGCGTGCGGCTGGCGTTGGTGACGTCGGTGACGTGGATGCCGCCGTCCGTGCCGCCGGTGAGGTTCCACAGCACCCACGTGTCGGTGGTGCCGAACAGCAGCTCGCCGTTCTCCGCGCGCTCGCGCGCGCCGTCGACGTTGTCGAGCAGCCAGGTGATCTTCGGCCCGGAGAAGTAGGTGGAGAGGGGGAGGCCGGTGACGTCGCGCAGCCGGTCCACGCCCTCGTCACCGGCGAGCTCGCGAACGAGCCCGCCGGTGCGCGTGTCCTGCCACACGATCGCGTTGTGGATCGGCTCGCCCGTCTCGCGGTCCCACACCACCGCGGTCTCGCGCTGGTTGGTGATGCCGATCGCCTCGATGTCGTCGGCCTCGGCGTCGGAGTCGGCCATCGCGCCGTTGATGACCTGGCGCGTGCGGCGCCAGATCTCGGTCGCGTCGTGCTCGACCCAGCCGGCCTCCGGGTTGATCTGCTCGTGCTCGCGCTGGTCGACCGAGGCGATCCCGCCGTCCTTGTCGAAGAGGATGAAGCGCGAGCTCGTGGTGCCCTGATCGATGGCGCCGACGTACTTGCTCATGTTTGGGCTGCTCCTCCTGGCTCGTCGATGGCGGTCTCCGCCGCTTCCTCGATCTCGGGATCGGGCTCGGCGCCGCGCGCGATCAGCACGTCGCGGACCGCGAAGTCATACAGGTAGGCGCCCAGCGCGCCGCCCACCAGCGGGCCCACGATCGGGACCCACATGTAGAAGTTGACCTTCCCGTAGTCGCCGGGGATCGCGACCGATTTCCAGCCCTCGACCCAGGCGAGCAGGCGCGGGCCGAGGTCGCGGGCCGGGTTGATCGCGTAGCCGGCGTTGGCGCCGAACGAGACGCCGATGCCGACGACGATGAGACCGACCACGAGCGGCGCGAGGTTGGCCTTGACGGGCGTGTTGAACGCGTCGATCACGGCGAAGATGACGAGGACCAGCAGCCCGGTGCCGATGATCTGGTCGATCAGCGGCCCGACCGGCGACGAGAAGTAGGGCGCGGGGAAGGTCGCGAAGATCGAGAACGTGGCCACCGAGTCGGGCGTGCCGCGGGTGATCTTCTGGGCGGCGTCGAGGCTCGCGATCGCGTCGTGGTAGTTGAGGTAGATGAGCGCGGCGCCCGCGAAGGCGCCGAGCACCTGCGCGCCCATGTAGGACGGCACCTTGCCCCACGGGAAGCCGCGGCGCAGCGCGTGAGCCAGCGTGACCGCCGGGTTGAGGTGCGCGCCGGACACGCCGCCGGCCACCCACACCGCCAGTGCGACGCCGATGCCCCAGCCCGTCGTGATCAGCAACCAGTCGCCGCTGGCCTGGAACGCCTCCGGGCCGCGGTCCGACTGGTTCAGCGCCGCAACCGACATCGCGACCGAGCCGCAGCCGAACAGGATGATGATCGCGGTGCCGAGGAACTCGGACACCAGCTCGCCCAGCGTGCCCTGCCGCCAGCCGGGCGGCTTGCCGCTCGTGGCCATTCCCGCCTCCCCCTCAGTGTCGAGCCTGCCGTCGAATGGGTACCGTCGGGGGAACTCATGCCCCAACCCTCACCGCCCGCAAACTTGGCGCGCCTCCATCCGGAGCAGCGCGAGGCCGCGCTCGCCCGCATGCGCGAGGAGACCTTCGACGTCGTCGTCATCGGCGGCGGGGCCACGGGGACGGGCTGCGCGCTCGACGCGGCCTCCCGCGGTCTCTCGGTGGCGCTGGTGGAGGCGCGCGACTTCGCCTCCGGCACGTCGAGCCGGTCGAGCAAGCTCATCCACGGCGGGCTGCGCTACCTCGAGCAGCAGGAGTTCGGGCTCGTGCGCGAGGCGCTGCGCGAGCGCTCGCTGCTGCTGAACGTGATCGCGCCACATCTCGTCCGGCCGGTGCCGTTCCTCTACCCGCTCACCAACCGCGTGTGGGAGCGCGCCTACGTGGGCGCCGGGATGCTGCTCTACGACGAGCTCGGCGGCCACAAGGGGATGCGGCGTCACCGGCACCTGACCAAGCGGCGCGCGCTGCGGATCGCGCCGGCGCTGAAGCCCGACTGCGCTGATCGGCGCGCTCCAGTACTGGGACGCGCAGGTCGACGACGCGCGCCACACGCTGGCGGTCGCGCGCACGGCGGCGGCCTACGGGGCGGCGGTGGCCTCGAGCGCGGCGGTCGTCGGCTTCCTGCGCGAGGGCGAGCGGGTGACCGGCGTGCGGGTGCACGACGACCTGCTCGAGGAGGAGCTCGAGGTGCACGCCCGGCAGGTGATCAACGCCACCGGTGTGTGGACCGACGACGTCCAGCACCTGGTCGGCGAGCGCGGCAAGTTCAAGGTCCGCGCGTCGAAGGGCATCCACCTCGTCGTCCCGCGCGACCGGGTGCAGATCGACAGCGGCCTGATCCTGCGGACCGAGAAGAGCGTGCTGTTCGTCATCCCGTGGGGGCGCCACTGGATCATCGGGACGACCGACACCGACTGGGAGCTCGACAAGGCGCACCCGGCGGCGTCGCGGACCGACATCGACTACGTGCTCGAGCAGGTCAACGCCGTGCTCGCCCAGCCGCTGGGGCACGAGGACGTCGAGGGCGTCTACGCCGGGCTGCGGCCGCTGCTGACGGGCGAGTCGGAGGGGACGAGCTCCTCGAGTCGCGAGCACACGGTCGCGGTGCCGGTGCCGGGGCTCGTCGCCGTCGCGGGCGGCAAGTACACGACCTACCGGGTGATGGCGCGCGACGCGGTCGACGCCGCCGCGCGCGGGCTCGACGATGCGGTGCCGCCGAGCGCGACCGACGTGACGCCGCTGGTGGGCGCCGAGGGCTACAAGGTGCTGTGGAACGGGCGGCGCCGGCTGGCGCGGCGAGAGCGGCCTGCACCTCGCGCGCATCGAGCACCTGCTGCAGCGCTTCGGCGCGACGGTCCACGAGCTGCTGGCCGAGGTCGCACGGCGGCCGGAGCTCGGCGAGCCGCTCGAGGGCGCCGAGGACTACCTGCGCGTGGAGGTCTGGTACGCGGCGGCGTACGAGGGCGCGCACCACCTCGACGACCTGCTCGCCCGCCGCACGCGGATCTCGATCGAGACGTTCGACCGCGGGCTCGTCGTCCGCCGAGCCGGCGGCGCGGCTGATGGGGGAGGTGCTCGGCTGGTCCGAGGACGTCGTCAAGCGCGAGGTCGAGGTCTACCGCGAGCGCGTGGCCGCCGAGCGCGACTCGCAGGAGCAGGCCGACGACCAGGCCGCCGACGCGGCGCGCACGCGGGCGCCCGAGTTCGCCGAGCGCGGCCCGCGCTAGTCGCCGAGCAGGAGGGTGGCGCTGGTGGCGGCCATCCAGCGCTCGAGCCGGTCGTTCGACCAGCCGTAGCTCTCCTTGAGCACGTAGGCGAAGCGGAGGTCGGTGATCGCGGCGAGGCTGTCGGCCGCGGCGTCCGGTTGTGCGAGCGCGCCGAGCTCCTCGAGCCGGCCGACGATGCGCTGCGCGCCGGCGACGTGGCGCCGCTGGCCCTCGGCGAGCACGGCGGCGAGCTCGGGCTCGGCCGCGGCGCCGGTCACGAGGGCGCGGACGATGTCCTCGCAGTGCTCGAGGATCGACCGCGTGATGCGCGCCGGTGTGGCGGCGAGCTCCCGCGGGTCGTCGAGCTCGGCGAGCCCGCGGGCGATCGCGCCGATGCCGGCCTCGCTGTCGATCAGGTCGTTGAGCGCCGCGACCAGCGCCTGCTTGGAGCCGACGCTGTCGTAGACCGTCTGGGCCGAGACGCCGGCCGCCTGGGCGATGTCGCGGACGCTCGTGCGGGCGTAGCCGCGCTCGGCGAACAGATGCCGCGCGGCGAGCAGGATCTCGTCGCGCGTGAGCTGGGCCTTGCGCTCGCGCAGGCTGGGGGCGTTATCGGTGGTCACTTGACAAGCGTTCCAATGAATTGATACAAGTTCCAGTTACTGGACGCACACTCTACCGAACTGGAGCTTCCCCATGGCAATCGACACCTCACCTCCGACGACCCTGACCCCCGAGGCGGCCGCCGTCGCCGCGCCGATCCTCGAGCGGCTGGAGTGCGCCTGGAACACGGGCGACGGGATGGGCTTCGCCGGTCCCTTCGCCGACGAGACGGACTTCGTCGACATCCGCGGCGGGCACCACCGCGGCGCCGTGGCCGTCGGCCGCGGGCACGAGGCGCTGTTCAGCACGATCTACGCCGGCAGCACGGTCGACCTCCGGCTCGAGATGGCGCGCACGGTCGCGCCCGGCTGCGTCGTCGCTCTCGTGTGCTCGACGCTCCACGCGCCGGCCGGGCCGATGCGCGGCGTCAACCAGGCGCGGATGACGATGGTCATCACCGACCAGGGCGACCGCTGGGCGATCACCGCCTTCCACAACACGCTCGTGGTGGCGCGCTAGACGTCGCGCCGGCCGTAGGCCGCCGCGATGCCGGCGGCGGCGACGACGCCGAGGACCGGGATGGCGCGCTTGGCCGCGCGCGGCGAGAGCACGAGCTCGAACAACGGGATCGGGTCGCCGACGCGGTCCTGCAGCGGGCCGAGCGGGCAATCGCCGTGGTTCGCGGCGACCACCGCTCCCTCGGCGACGAGCGCGGCGCTCGCCAGGTGCAGCCCGCGGTCGCGGCGGCGGGTCACGGCGCAGAACCACACGTAGCCGATCGCGGCGAGGAAGGCGGCGGCGATTACCGCGTGCGCGGCGCGGAACGCCACCGCCGCCGGCGTGAGCTCGCGGCGCGATGATTCCGGTCCTCGACGCGGGTCAAAGGCCATATGACCCTCAACAACAGCAAAGTGGCAACGCGGCTCCCGGCGCAGGATCTCGATCGCGCGCGGGCGTGGTACGCGGAGAAGCTGGGCCTGGAACCGTCGGACGAGCGGCCCGGCGGCGTGCTCTACCGGCCGGGAAGCGGGGAGTTCGCGCTCTTCGCGTCAGCCGGTGCTCCGTCCGGCGATCACTCGCAGATGGGCTTCGAGGTCGACGACATCGAGGCCGTGGTGGCAGAGCTGAAGGCCCGCGGCGTGGTCTTCGAGGAGTACGACGCGCCGGGGATGGCGACCCGCGACGGGATCGCGGACATCGACGGGAACTACCCGAGCAAGGACGCCCGCGGCGAGCGCGGCGCGTGGTTCCGGGACAGCGAGGGCAACATGCTCGGGATCGGGCAGCTCGTGCGCTGATCAATCCATGATCGCGCGGCGCGGCTCGTGCGAGCCGAACAGCGCGGCGATGCGGGCGAGGACGAGCTCGCGCTCGGCCTCGGTGGCGGTCACGGGCTCGAACGCGTCGTCGGTCACCGGCTCGAGCCTGAGCGGGATCTCGGTGACGACGGCGTTGACCATGTGTTCGCTGGATCGTCGCGCCGCGACCGGCGGAACGACTGATCCGCGGATTCGCCGTCGCCGCCCATGACCCTGCTCAGGGCGCGGCGACGCCGGCGGCGAGCGCGTACTCGCGGTCGTCCGGGGTCGGCGGGGTGCCGTAGTAGTGGAAGCTCTCGACCGTCTTGACGCCCCACGCCTGGCCGCGGGCGCGCTCGGCCTCGGTCCAGATCACCGGCTCCGGGTCGGGGTCGTGGACCATGTAGCCGCCGGTGGTGACCTCGATGCGGTTGCCGCCCGGCTCGAACGAGTAGAGGAAGAAGCCGGCGGCGACCGCGTGACGCGAGGGGGCGGCCTCGATGTGGACGCCGGCGTCGATGAAGATGTCGGCCGCGCGCAGGCACTCCTCGCGGGTGTCGACCCAGAACGCGAGGTGGTGCAGGCGGCCGCGGGCCCCGCGCGCGTCCTTGACGTAGATCAGCTCGTGGGCGGCGATCGTGAGGCTGAGCCAGGCGCCGGTCTCCTCGCCGCTGTCGAGCCGGATGCCCTCGTAGTGGCGGTAGCCGAGGAGGTCGGTGGCGAACGCGCGGCAGGCGGCGACGTCGGTGGCCAGCAGGTTGACGTGGTCGAGCCGCTTGACCGCCGCGCCGCGCGCCGTGTAGCGCTGGGGCTGGTTGCGCAGCGTGGGCTTCAGGTGCTCGGGCGCGACGTAGCGGTCGGACTCCCACAGCACCTCCATCACGTGCCCGTCGGGGTCGCGGAAGCGGTAGGCGCGGCCGTGGCCGTGGTCGCCGTCGTGCCAGCCGATCCCGAGGCCGGCCGCCTCGATCGCCTCGACCTGCCGCGTCAGCGCTTCGGCGCTGGTCGCGCGCAGCGCCAGGTGGTCGAGGCCCGAACGGTCGGACTCGGTGAGCTTGAGCGAGTAGGGCTGGTACTCGCCCCAGCCGCGCAGGTAGACCGACCGGCCGGCGCGCGACTCGACCTCCATGCCGAGCGTGTCGTGGAAGTAGGCGAGGCTGGCCTCCGGCTCGGGGGTGAGGAGCTCGACGTGGTGGATGTGGGCGAGGTCGGTCACTCGACGCGCTCGCGAAGGTTGTCGAGGTCGTAGGACAGCTCGCCGGCCTGCAGCTTCGCGCGCTTCACCGTCTCGCGCTCCTCACGCTCGCGCGCGGCGGCGAGCACCTCCTCGACCCGGTCCTGCGCCACGACGGCGGCGCCGTCGCCGTCGAGCACTACCAGGTCGCCCGCCGCGATCCGCGCGCCGCCGACGGTGACGGGGTCGTCGATCGTCCCCGGCACGTCCTTGTTGGCGCCACGCACCCGGATCCAGCGGGCCCAGATCGGCAGCCCGAGCTCGGCGAGCTCGTCGGCGTCGCGGACGGCGCCGTCGACGAGGATCGCCGCCACGCCCTGCGCCTTCGCCTGCGTCGCGAGCAGGTCGCCGAGGAGCGCGACCGGCGCCGGCTCGGGCATGGTGAGGACGAGCACGTCGCCCGGCCTGGCGTGCGCCATCGCGGCATGGACCATGAGGTTGTCGTCCTGTCCGCAGCGCACCGGGCGGGCGGGGCCGGACGCACGCGAGCCGGGCACGATCCGGTGCAGCGCGAGATCGATCAGGCCCTCGCGCCCGGCGGCCTCGTAGACGGTCGCGACCGCGAGCTCGCTCACAGCTCCGCCACCACCTGCGGGATGACGCGCTGGAACGCCTCGGCGTACCGGACCTCCGCCGCGCCGGCCGCTCGGCGGGCGTGGTGCGCGCGCTGCTCGGCGCGCTGGTCGTAATAGGTCTGGAGGTACTTCTGCGCGGCCATCGCGGCCATCGCCTCGCGCTTGGCTTCCATCACCGGCGTGATGTCGACGAACGTGGTCGGCATGAAGTTGCACAGCTCCGGCTGGTGGGGCTCGAACAGGAACAGGTCGGGCGGGCGGATCGAGGGGAACGCGCTCGGCACGCCGGCGCCGGCCGCGAGCGCGCGGGCGCGCTGGACGACGTCGTAGGCGACCGGGTGGTCGGGGTTGAACGGGTCGGTGTCGGTGTGGGTGACCACGACGTCGGGAGCGAACTCGCGGATCGCGTCGACCACCTGCGCGAGCCGCTCGGGGCCGACCTCGAGCGGATAGTCGCCGAAGTCGAGGGCGACGAAGTCGGCACCGAGCGCGGAGGCGGCCTGTTCCGCCTCCTTGTGCCGGATCTGCTTCACGGCCTCGACCGTCTGGCCCTCCTGCTTCCACAGCTCACCCGACTCGCCGCGCTCGCCGTAGGAGAGGGCGATCACCTGGGCGGTGCCGCCGCCGCGGGTGGCGACCGCGATCGCCCCTCCGGCACGCCAGACGAAGTCGGCCGCGTGGGCGCCGATGACGAGCACGCGGCGGCTCATGCCTCACCGGCCAGGCGACGCGTGTTCTCGACAGCCATGATCCGGACCTCCTCGTCGGTGAAGCCGGCCTCGAGGAAGCGGTCGGCCATCAGGGCCAGCCCGTCCTCCACCGGCGGGTTGAAGCGCTGGCCGAGGTCGGAGCCCCAGACCGTGCTCGCCGCGCCGACCGCCCGCGTCGCCGCGAAGAACTCGGCCCACTCGCACTTCCCGGTGTAGGCGGTGGTGAACGCGCGCTCCATCAGGGCGCCGCGCTCGGCGAGCGCCACCTGGTCCTGGGGGCCGATCCGCTGCGACGGGAACTCGGGGTGGGTCACGACGATCGTCGTCACGCCCGCTGCGACCGCCGCGTCGACGACGGTGAAGATCTCGTCGCGGGCCAGGTGGCCGGTGGCGAGCACGAGGCCGTGATTCGCCACCACCGCCAGCACCTCCAGCAGCTCGGGCAGCGGCGCGCCGCCCTCGTCGACGACCGGCACCGCGCGGGGCCGCACGCCGGCCGCCCGGAGCTCGAGCTCGAAGCGGACCCAGACGGGGACGTTGCCGTCCGGATCGGCATGCTCGACCTCGCCGATCTCGTTCTCGGAGCTGACCGTCGGCAGCCAGACGATCCGCGCGCCCTGCCGCGCGGCGACCTCCACCGCCGTGGCGTTGAGCCCGCCGACCGCGTGGTTCAGCGTGATCGTGCCCAGCGCCCGCACGCCCGGCACCGCGGCCGTGACGACGGCGGCCCGCTCGGCGGTGGCGGTGTAGTGCGACTTCAGGCCGAAGCCGGCGAGGCCGAGCTCGAGGCAGCGCTGCGCCAGCTCGAGGTCGGTGATGCGCCGCGGCGCGAAGTCGGGCGCGATGTGCACGTGCGGATCGAACCCGCCGCGCACGAGCTCGCGGGCGCGGTCGGAGGGGAGTGGGTGCTCCGTCACCGGCGGGAAGTTAGCCGTCGACAACGTCAACGGCGGCATTGAGGGGTGGGTTCCGGCCACGAATGTCACCTCGATTGGCTATCGCCGCCATCGAGATGACATTCGTGGCGGTCTGGCACCCGCTCCTCACCCAGCCGCCGTTGACGTTCGCCGGCCCGCCGCCCACGCCTCGAGCTCCTCGCACGCCCGGACCGCGCCGTCGTGCTGCGCGGCCCACGCAGCAACAGACGCCACTCGCGCCCGGATCTCCGGCCGCAACGCTCGCCGGACCGCCAGCGGCAGCGTCCGCGCCCCGAGCCAGCGCTGCGGGATCCGCACGCCGAGGCCGGCCCAGTCCACGCGGGCGGCGTTCTCGTTCATGTCGCCGCCGGCCGGGCACGCGACCACCGAGCAGCCGTTGGCCAGCGCGCGCACCAGCGTCCCGTGGCCCGCGTGCAGCACGACCACGTCGCACAGCGGCATCGTCTTGGAGTAGGACAGCCACGGCACGAGCACCGCGTTGTCCGGCACGGCCAGCGGCTGCTTCGGCTCGCGCCCGTTGGAGGTCGCGATCACGCGCACCGGCGCGCCCGCCAGGCCCTCCAGCGCGGCCCGCAGGAGCGAGTGCGACGGGTCCTGGGAGGTCGACGGCGCGACCAGCACGACCGGCCCGCGGCCCGGCGGCGGCTCGACCCGCTCGCCCGGCGGCTCCCACTGCAGCGGCCCGACCACGCGCACCCACGGGTCCCACGCCCGCGGGTACTCGAGCTGCGGCAGCGTGCCGACCAGCGTCAGCTCGCGCGACAGCGCGGTGTGGACCCACGGCAGCGGCGCGAGCCCCAGCCGGCGGCGGGTCTCGTTGTACTCGTCGCGGCCCTGCT
Source organism: uncultured Solirubrobacteraceae bacterium (assembly GCA_963730115.1). GTDB lineage: Bacteria > Actinomycetota > Thermoleophilia > Solirubrobacterales > Solirubrobacteraceae > DASQFQ01. Next base: position 122,274 of record CAVSQM010000009.1, read on the forward strand.
CCAGCGAACCCTGCACGAAGCGCCGGTTGGCCCAGCGCCACGCCTCGCGACCGAGCCCCGTGCGCGGCAGCCGCGCGCCGATCGAGTAGATCGGGTGCCCGTCGGCGACGAACGGGTGGACGTGGGGGACGAGCGTCGCCAGCGGCACGCCTTCGAGCTCGGCCGCCAGCGCCGGCCCCGGCGTGAGGATGTCCGCCACCGCCACGTCCGGCGCGAACTCGTGCACGAACGGCTGGATCTCCCGCGCCGCCCGCACCGCCGCCGCATACGGCTTGAGCGGCTTGTCCGGCGTCGGGAAGACCTGGTACTCGGGCGCCGCCGTGAACGTCATCCCCGCCGCCTCGACCGGCTCGCGCCACTTGCGCCACGTGTCCAGCGCGACCTCGTGCCCGCGCGCGACCAGCGCCGTCCCCAGCGCGATCATCGGGAACGCGTGCCCCGGGTCGCCGAAGGCCCCGAGGTAGATCCTCAAGAAGCCAGCTCGGCCACGAGCCGCAGCTGCTCGCGGCGATCCTCGAACGACCACGACATCGGCGAGACCATCAGCGTCCCGACCCCGGCGTCGCGGAACACCGCCAGCCGCTCGCGGATCACGTCCGGCGGCCCGCACAGCGAGATGTGGTCCAGCAGCTCGCCCGGGAGCGCCGCCATCGCCTCGTCCTTCTTGCCCTCGAGGTAGAGGTCCTGGACCTCGCGGGCGGCGTCCTCGAAGCCGTAGCGCTGCACGAGCTGGTTGTAGAAGTTCGCCTTCCGCGACCCCATCCCGCCGACGTAGAGCGCGACGAACGGCCGCATCGCGTCGCGGGCCGACTCGACGTCGTCGGTGATGAACACGTTGACGGTCGGGGCGATGTCGAAGTCCTCGAAGCCCTTGCCGTTGCCGGCCCGCGCGAACCCCTCTTCGAGCAGCGGCCGGAACTCGCCCACGTGCTGGGGCGAGAACAGCGTCGGGATCCAGCCGTCGGCGATCTCGGCGCCCAGCGTCGTGTTCTTCGGCCCGATCGCCGCCAGGTAGATCGGTATCCGCTCCTGCACCGGCGCGATCGTGAGCTTCAGCGCCTTGCCGGGCCCGTCGGGCAGCGGGAGCTGCAGCGTCTCGCCGTCGTAGACCACCCGCTCGCGCGCGAGCGCCATCCGCACGACCTCGACGTACTCGCGCGTCCGCTGGAGCTGCTTGCCGAACCGCTGCCCGTGCCAGCCCTCGGCCACCTGCGGCCCGCTCGAGCCGATGCCCAGCAGCATCCGCCCGTCCGACAGCTGGTCGATGGTCGCGGCCGTCATGGCGGTCATGGCGGCGCTCCGGCCGGGCATCTGGAAGATCGCCGAGCCGAGCTTGACCCGCTCGGTGCGGCCGGCGATCCACGCGAGGATGGTGGCGGCGTCGGAGCCGTAGGCCTCGGCGGTCCAGACGGAGTCGTAGCCGAGCTTCTCCGCCTCCAGGACCAGGTCGAGCTGCTCCTGCGCGCTCATGCCGAGGCCCCAGTAACCGATGTGCAGGCCGAGTCGCAAGGTTCCGTTCGCTCCTTGCCGCCGCGGCTGCCGCTCACCTACGGTGGCACCGTGCGGAAGGCGCGCGACCCTATCAGCCGGTTGCGAACCGCAATCGACTGCCTGCCGGCCCGGACCCGCGAGGCGATGCTGGTGGGGATCCGCAGTGCGCCGGTCGTCGTCGGCGCCTACACCGACGGCCACGGCGGCGTCTGCCCGATGCTCGCCGCGCACCGCCACGGCGGGCGCACGAGCTTCGTCTCCTTCCACCGCGCGTGGGACGACTTCGCCCGCACGAAGACCGTCCGGCGCGCGACCGAGCGCGAGGTGCGCACGCTGGAGAACCTGCTCGTGGCCTCGCTGGCGGCCGAGGCGCAGACCGACCTCGGCGCGGCGATCGCCGAGTACCGGCGCCGCGGCTTCCCCGAGATCCTCGCGCGCCGCCTGAGGCCGGCTCAGGACGAGCGCACGCCCGCGCTCAAGCGCGCGAACGTGTCGTCGCCGATCGTCTCGTAGGCCTCGACCATCGCCGGGTCGAACTGCGTGCCCGACCCGCGCCGGATGACCGCGCGCGCCACGGCGAAGCCGACGGCCCTGCGGTAGGGCCGGTCGGTGGTGAGCGCGTCGAGCGTGTCGGCGACCGCGAACACCCGCGCCGCCAGCGGGATCTGCTCGCCCGCGAGCCCGTCGGGGTAGCCGGTGCCGTCCCAGCGCTCGTGGTGGTGGCGCACGATCAGCATCGCCTCGTCGAGGAAGTCGACGTGGCGCAGGATCTCCGAGCCGATCTCGGCGTGCCGCGCGATCCGCGCGAACTCGTCGGGCGACAGCGCGGCCGGCTTGAAGAGGATCTCGTCGGGCACCCCGACCTTGCCGATGTCGTGGAGCAGGAAGCCGAACTCGAGCTGCGGCTCGTCGGCCACGTTCATCCCCGCCGCGCGCGCGATCGCCAGCCCGTAGGCGGCCACGCGCTCGGCGTGCTTGCCGGTGTAGGCGTCGCGCGCCTCGACCGCGTTGGAGAGCGCGCGCACGGTCGCCTTGTAGGAGCGCCGCAGCTGCTGCGCACGGGCGCGCTCGCGGCGGTAGCTCTCGCGCAGATCCGCCGCGTAGCGCTCGAGCTGGCGCTGGTGCGCGGCGGCCTCGCGCTCCGCCCGCTCGAGGCGGGCGCGCAGCTCGGTGATCGTCTCGGACGCGGCTCTGGGCGGCATGCACTCGCGAGAACGAATCCCGCGAGGGAAGCTTGCGGACTACAGCGACTCGCCGACGCGCTGGAAGATGATCTCGGGGATCACGCAGGCCGGGCTGACGTTGAGCGCGAAGCGCACGGCCTCGGCGACGTCCTCGGTCCGGATCATCTCCTCGGCCGGGACCTCGTCGCGGACCCACTCGGTCATCGGCGTCTCGACGAAGCCCGGGCACAGCGCCAGCGACTTGATGCCCTCGCTGTTGAGCTCCTTGTTCATCCCCTGCGTGAAGCCGACGACCGCGAACTTCGTGGCGCTGTAGACCGACACCCACGGCTGGCCCGACTTGCCCGCGATCGAGGCGGTGTTGACCACGAGCGCACCCCGGTGCTCGGCGCCCGCCGCCCGCAGCATGTCGATGCACTCGCGGTAGAAGAGGATGATCGCGCGCAGGTTGAGGTCGAGCTGCATGTCGACCCGCTTCGTCACCGCCTCGCCGACCGGCGAGCCGATCCCGACGCCGGCGTTGTTGACCAGCACGTCGAGCCGGCCGAAGCGCTCGCGGTGGCGCGCGACGACGTTCTGGATCTCCTCCTCCGAGGTCATGTTGGCCGCGACGGCCTCGACCTCGTAGCCGGCGTCGCGCAGCTCCTGGGCCGCGCCCTCGAGCTTCTCGGGCCGCCGGGCGGCCACGGTCAGGTCGTGCCCCTCCTCGCCCAGCATGTGCGCGATCGCGAGCCCGATCCCGCTGGACGCGCCGGTGATGAGGGCTGCGCGGTCGGCCATCGGCCGCGCACGCTACACACTCTGTGGTCATGGGCACCCCCTTCACCGTCACGCTCGTGCTGCTGGCGATCCTGGTCGGCGCCGGCTTCGCGTTCGACTCCGAGGAGCCGCCGGAGCCCGCCGCGCCACCCGCGCCCGCCGTCCCGATCGCGACGCTGGAGCGCCGCGTGGAGCAGATCCGCGACCTGCGCTTCAAGACGCTCCCGCAGCCGGAGGAGGTCAGCCCGAAGCAGGCGCAGCGCGAGGGGCTCGAGGACTTCGACCGCTCCTACCCGCCCGCCCAGCGACGCGCCGACGAGGAGGTGCTCAAGCTGCTCGGGCTGCTCGAGCCCGACGTCGACCTGCGCGGCGTGTCGGCGTCGATCTTCGGCGAGGGCGTCGCCGGCTACTACGACCCGCGGAACGGCCGCCTGCGGGTGGTCGAGGGCGCCCAGACCGCGAACCGCGTCCTCAACGAGATCACGCTCGCGCACGAGCTGACGCACGCGCTCGAGGACCAGCGCCTCGGCCTCGACCTGGAGGAGACCTCGGGCTCCGACGACCGCGCGCTCGCCTACCTCGGGCTCGTCGAGGGGTCGGCGACCGCGGTGATGTTCACCTACGCCGAGCAGCACTTCTCGGCCGAGCAGACGCTCGGCGGGCTGCTCTCCTCGCTCGGGCAGGACACCGGCGACCTGCCGCCGTTCATCGAGGCGCAGCTGGTCTTCCCCTACATCCAGGGGATGGAGTTCGTGCAGCGGCTGCACGAGGCCGGCGGCTGGGGGGTCGTGAACGCGGCCTACCGCTTCCGCCCGCCCGCCTCGAGCGAGCAGGTCATCCACCCCGACAAGTACCTGCAGGTCGAGCAGCCCGAGCGCGTGACGGTCGATGCGCGCGCGGCCCTCGGCGACGGCTGGCGCCGGCTGGCGGCCGGCACGTGGGGCGAGTGGGCGACCGGTGAGCTGCTCGCCAACCCGGACGCCGCCGAGGGCTGGGGCGGCGACCGCTACGAGCTGTGGCAGCGCGGCAGCGGCGAGTGCGCGGCGCCGTGCCGCGACCGCGACGCCCTCGTCATGCGCTGGCGCTGGGACACGCGGGCCGACGCCGAGCGCTTCGAGGAGGCGCTGCGCGAGTGGCTGGCAGACCAGCCGGGCTCGCGGGCGATCAGCTCACGCGGCCGTGAGGTCGCACTCGCCCTCGCTCCGGAGGCCGACCTGGCGCAGCGGCTGGTCGAGTAGCGCGACGCCGCTGAGCGGCGGCGAGAGGTGGAAGCCCTGGCCCATGTCGCAGCCGAGGTCGCGCAGGCGCGCGAGCTGCGCCTCGCTCTCGATCCCCTCGGCGACGACCGTGACGCCGAGCGCGCTCGCGAGCTCCAGGATCGTGGTCTGGAGGGCGAGGCCCTCGTCCTCCTCGACGAACGGCTTGGCCATCTTGAGCATGTCGATCGGCAGCTTCTGGAGGGTCTGCAGCGACGAGTAGCCGGTGCCGAAGTCGTCGATCGCCACCCGCACGCCGAGCGCGCGCAGGCGCTCGAGCTGGGCGACGGTCAGCCGCGCGTCCTCCTGCAGCGCGCTCTCGGTGACCTCGAGCACGAGCTGGGCGGGGTCGAGGCCGGCGTCGTCGATCCCGGCCGCCACGCGCGCCACCAGCTCCGGGTCGCGCAGCTCGGCGGGGGAGAGGTTGACGTGCATCAGCAGGCCGCCGGCCTGGGCGGAGCGCTCCCAGCGCTGCAGCTGGGTGAAGGCGCGGCCCTGCACGAGCTCGCCGATCGGCACGATCAGCCCGGAGCGCTCGGCGAGCGGGATGAACTCGGATGGCGCGATGTCCTCGGCGTCGGGCCGGTGCCAGCGCGCGAGCGCCTCGGCGCCGACCACGCGGCCCGTGGCCAGCTCGACGATCGGCTGGTAGGAGACCTCGAGGCTGCGCTGCTCGACCGCGCGCTCGAGCTCGCCGGTCAGCGTGTCGCGGCGCAGCAGCGGGGCGGCCTGGGCGTCGTCGAAGACTTCGAAGCGCCCCTTGTCCTGCTCCTTGGCCGTGTACATGGCGACGTCGGCGTTGCGGAGCACCTCGGCGGCCGTCGTCTCGCCGTGCTCGCCGAGCGCGATGCCGGTGCTGGCGGCGATCCGCAGCGTGGCGGTGGAGAGCTTGAACGGCTCGGTGAACGCCTGCTGGATGCGCTCGGCGATGCGGGTGGCGCGCTCGTGGTCGCCCTGGTCGAGCAGGACGGCGAACTCGTCGCCGCCGAGGCGCGCCGGCAGGTCGCTGGTGCGCAGGCAGGCGCGCAGCCGGCGGGTGAAGGCCACCAGCAGCTCGTCCCCGACCTCGTGGCCGAAGCGGTCGTTGACGCGCTTGAAGTCGTCGAGGTCGAGGAACAGCACGACGGCGCGGCCGCCCGGCTCCCGCAGCGCCGCCTCGACCTGCTGGGTGAACAGCGCGCGGTTGGCGAGCGCGGTCAGCGGGTCGTGCGAGGCGCGATGGCGCAGGCGGTCGCGGTCCTCGGTCAGCTCCCACACCGCCTGCTCGAGCCGGTCGTGCTCGAGCGAGACCGCGGTGTGGTTGGCCAGCGTCTCGAGCAGCGTCAGGTCGGCGGTGGTGAACTCGGTGACGCGGCCCTCGCGGTCGGCGAGCGCGATCGCCCCGAGCAGGCCGTGCTCGCCGCGCAGCGGGGCGAGCAGCAGCTCGCGGCTGCCGTGCGCGGCCTCGCCGCGGAGCAGCGCCGAGCCCTTGTCCTCGACCACGCGCCGCAGCGCGGCCGGGCGGGCGCTCTCGTCGGGCTCCATGAGGGCCGTGACGCCGTCGAGCGTGATCGCCGTCCGCAGCGCGGGGCCGCCGTCGGCGGGGAACAGGAAGACCTCGGCGGCCTCGGCGTGGAACGCCGCGCGCGCCTTGGTCAGCAGCTCGGACAGCGCGTCGCCGACCGTCGGCGCCCGGTGGACGGTGCGGGTGACGTCGTAGAGGAACTCGAGGCTGCGGTGGCGCGAGCGCTCCTGCACGTAGGCGCGGTAGGCGAGGAACATCACGACCGCCGGGCCGAGCAGCAGCCAGGCGGCGCGCGGGTCCGCGAGCAGCACGGCGACGCCGGCGAGCGCGAGGCACGTGTTGGCGACGGTCACGAGGCCGTCGGCGAGCAGCATCTGGCGCAGCTGGTCGGCGTCCACCGGCTCCTCGGCGAGCGACATCCCGACCGCGATCAGGCCGCCGGCCACGAGGGTCCCGGTCAGCGTGGCGGCGAGCGCGGCAACCCACGCCTCCGGGCCGACCTCGGCCGTCACCGGCATCAGCGCGCCGAACACGGTGATGCTGAGCGCGCCCACCAGCGCGAACTGGGCGAGGTTGAACGCGGTCCGCATCGGGATGTGGCGGCGGTCGAGCAGCAGCACGACGCCCGGCCCCACGATGCACGCCAGCATCAGCTCCGACGGGTCGGCGAGGAACAGGCCCGCCACCAGCGGCACCTCGGCCAGCGACAGCGACAGCGCGCTGTGGCGGAAGTTGACGTGGACGACGAACACCTCGGCGGCCGCGAAGGCGAGCGCGAGCGCCCACCACGGCAGCTGCAGGTCGCCGGCCGGCGCCTCGAGATGGCGCACTTCCAGCACAAAGAGGATCGCCGCCATGGAAGCCATGGCGGCGATCAGGGCCCAGACCGGTCCGTCCGAGCGGAGGCGCGCGAAGAGTCTGCGCGCCACCCTCATCCCCCTCCGGGGTCTGGCTTCACCACTTGACGCCGTTCCACTTCACGCCGTTCCACTTGACGCCCGTCCAGCGGCGGCCGGTCCAGCGGCGGCCGAGGAAGTCGTGGTCGCGGCGGTCGCCGACCGACATCCGGCGGGTGCGCTGGCCGTCGCGAGCCCGTGCGGGCGCGAACGGCTGGACCTCGTCGGCGGGGGCGGCCTGATCGGCGGCGGCAACGTCGAGCGCGCCCTCGCCGACCGCGCGGGCGTCACCCTTGAGCGGGCGGGTGGTGGCGCGCAGGGCGGCCTTGAGCTGGTCCGGGCTCCAGTGCTTGTGGCGCTCGAGCAGCAGCGCGGCGGCGCCGGCGGCGACGGCGGCGGCCTGCGAGGTGCCGCTGCCGCGCTGGAGGGTGTCGCCGATGCGGCCCTCCGAGGACTGGTCGATGAACGAGCCCGGGACGCGGTAGGAGACGATCGAGGAGCCGGGCGCGATGACGTCGGGGTTGCGCGTGCCGTCCCCGCGGCTCGACCAGTCGGCGATGGTGTCGTCGCCCGGGTTGCCCGTGCCCTGCGTCTCGGCGCCGCCGATGGCGAGCACGAACGGGTCGGCGGCCGGGAGCTCGAGGCCCTTGCCGGAGTCGCCGTCGTTGCCGCCCGCGGCGACGACCGCGACGCCGGCCTTCCACGCCTGCTCGACCGCGTGGGCGAGCGGGGCGTTCTCGTAGCCGTCGAAGTTGTCCGCGCCGACGGCGAGCGTGATGACGCGGATGTCGAGCCCGTTGGCCCTGCGGTAGCGGACCGTGTAGTCGATCGCCTGCAGGAGCTGGCTGAGGCTCGTCACGCCCTCGGCGTTGGCGGCCTTGAGGTTGACGAGGCGCGCCTGCGGGGCGACGCCGGCGATGATCCCGGCCAGGTGCGTGCCGTGGCCGAAGGCGTCGAGGTGGCTGAGCGCGGGATTGCGCCGGTCGTAGGAGAAGTCGGGGCCGTTGACGACCTTGCCGGGCGCGTCGAGGTCGCCGACGGGCGTGATGCCGGAGTCGATCAGGGCGACGTCGACGCCGTTGCCGCTCGCGGCGAGCGCGTCGGCGCCGATCGCGGTGCGGACCTCGCGGAGCGTGGTGGCGTCGGCGGGCGTGCCGTCGGTGGCGGGGCCGGTCTCGCCCAGCGGCGCGTCGGCGTCCTCGCCCTCGCTGTTGGTGGTGAACGCGCGGTCCACGACCACCGAGCGGACGCCGTCCGCGCGGCGCACGGCGGCGACGCGGCGGGCGGGGACCTCAGCGATCACGCCGTCGATCAGGCGCACGCGGTGCGTGACCTTGCCGCCGGCGGCCTTGACGGCCTGCGCGGAGCCCTCGCCGACCACCACGACGGGGAGGCCGCGGTCGCGCCCGAAGGCGGAGGAGACGAGGAAGAGCGAGCAGAGGAGGGCGACGATCAGCCCGGCGGCGAGCACGAGCCCACGGCCACGCCCGTCCCAGCGGACGCCATACACGACCCGCGGCCAATCGGCTGGGGACAACTCGTGTGCACTACGCATGGGCGCTGGCTCCTCTGGGTCGAGTCCGTTCGACGATGAGGCTGGTATCGACGCCGTGTTGAGAACGGAGCAGGGGTCCTGGACGAACGTCCGAACCGCCTTCCGGCGGGTTAGCCTGCCCACCGGGCCGGTAGCTCAGCGGTTAGAGCCGCGGACTCATAATCCGTCCGACCCAGGTTCGAATCCTGGCCGGCCCATCCGCGTCGAGCCGAATCCTCGGGTTTACCACGTGGCCGGACGCACGTAGGGTGCGTCCATGGAGCCGACGCGTGAACAGCAGCCGGCGGGCGCGGAGCCCGCCGCCCCTGCCGTCGTCGTCGGGCCTGGCCCCGTGAGTCCGGCGCAGGCGCAGCTCCTGCTGCTGCAGCGCCATGCCGGAAACGCGGCAGTCGGTCGGCTGCTGCGCTCTCGCCGCATGCTCCAGCGCGACGATCTCGACCAGGCTCCCGTGCCGCTCGACGGTGGGAAGGGGGCGGCCGGCGCCGGGGACCGCTTCGACGGCCTCGACCCCAGCAACAGCGCCTCGAACCCCGCCGGCGTCCTCGAGAAGATCAACCCAGCGGCGCCCGCGTTCAACAAGCGGCCGTGCACGCAGAACTGTCCCGCCGCGGCAACCGCCGCCCAGAACTACTTGCTGACCGGGGCGCTCCCGTCGTCGGCGTGCAGCCCGCTGAACGAGCCCTCCGGCTACGAGATCTCGCCCGGCCCGGATAGCTGGCCGGCGACGGGCAAGTCCTGGGCGGACGCCTGGAAGGGGATCCAGGGCGCGACAAGCACGCACGGCACGCAGGTGATCGTCGAGGCCGACCGCGGGTCCAGCAAGCCGGAGAACCTCACGCAGTGGCACTACTTCGTGGTGATGAACGCACGGGGCCACCGCGTCGCGGTCGACGCGTTCCTCGGCGAGGTCGACGCCGACGTCGAGCGCTACGTCAAGCGGCTCGGCGCCAAGACGTTCAGCTACACGAGCGAGCGGGTGACCGCGAAGCCGGTCCGCCGGTGACCGGCGCGGGCGCCGCCTCCAGAAACACACGAGACCCGCAAACGCCGCACTAGCGGGGCTCGGGCACGTAGTGCCGCGTGCGCGTCTGCCGGTCCAGCCAGACGCGCATCAGGCGGTCGGTGGTCGGGTCGAGGAAGCGCTCGGAGGTCGGGATCCAGTCCGGGCGCGCACCGTCGCTCTCGCCGTGGCGGCGTCGCCAGCCCTTGCGGCTGGCGACGGGAGCAGGGACGGCGGGCTCGAGCCCCGGCAGATCCTCCAGCAACGCCACGGCGGACTCGGGCGCGGCGTAGAGACGGCCTAACCGCTCGTCGAGCTCGTCGGCCTCCAGGTGCCCCGCGACGTAGTGGCGTCCGAGCTCGGCGGCGACGGCGTCAGTCTGGGTCACCGCGCGAGCTTCACCGCGGTGCCGTACGCGAGGATCTCGGTGAGGCCCTTGCCCATCTCCGACGAGTCGAAGCGGACGGCGATGATCGCGTCGGCGCCGAGCACGTGGGCGTTTGCGATCATCCGGTCCACCGCGTGGCGGCGCGAGTCCTCGAGCACCTCGGTGTACTGACTCACCTCGCCCGACCGCAGCGCGGAGAAGCTCGCCGTGAAGCCCTTGGCGAAGCCCATCGACCGCACGATCAGGCCGAAGCAGAGGCCCAGGCTCTCGGCGACCTGCACTCCGGGCAGCTCCTGCGCGGTCGTGATGGGCAGGTCCGCTTGAACGGCGCCGCTGGAGGTCATGGGCCGATTGTCGCACCGCGAGTGGCAACGTCGTCCCTTCCCGGTCACGCGCGCCGAAGGTGGCGCCGATTCGTGTCACAAAGCGGTGCGCGTCCGCGATCTAGGACGTAGCGATCATCGGAACCAGCGACTCCGCCGACCGCTTTCCACGCCCCGATGCGGGAGGTCCACATGCTGGTTCGCAGCGTCTGCTTCGACGATGCCCGGCGCCGACACGTCGGTCGGAGGACGCTCGCAGTCGCTGCCACGCTCGCCGCGATCGGCGTGGCCGGGTGCGGTGGCGGCGACGAAGCGCCGGCGAGCCTCGCGGCGGCGCATACCGAAGCGGCCGAGCCGCGACCGCCGTGCCCCAACCCGCACGGCGGCGAGTGCCTCGGCCCGCTCGAGGCCGGGACGTACACGACGGTGACCTTCGCGCCGGCGATCACCTACACGGTGCCGACCGGCTGGACCAACGGCGAGGACCTGCCCGGCAACTTCCTGCTCCAGCGCGAGGGCGACCCGCGCTACATCGGCATCTACCGGGACGCGAACGCCCCGTACCGCTGCGCCGAACATCCCGATCCCAACGTCAGCCAGTCCGTCTCCGACTACACCCGCTGGCTGCGCAGACACCCTCTCCTGCGCGTCACAAGACCGGTCCCGGTCTCGATCGGAGGGCTGCATGGAGTCGTCATGAACATCTCCAAGGCGCCCGGCACCGAGGGCAAGGGCTGCACGTACGAGGAGACGATCACGGGCGCCGTTCCCTTCATCATCGGCGGCCGCGGCCCGGCGAGCCTGCATCACACCCTCCTGGACGGCTGGAAGGAGCGGCTCTACCTGCTGCGCTACAAGCGCGGCAACGTCGCGATCGAGATCGGCCCCGAGGGCGACAGCCTGCCCGAGTACCTGAAGCAGGTCAGGCCGATCCTGCGCTCACTCCGGTTCTCGAAGGACTGAAAGGAGCTGCCATGTCAGCCCATCACCACCGTCGCCGCACGGCGCTCGCCACGGCCTGCGCCGGCTGCCTTGCGCTCGTGCTCGTCTGCGCCGGCGCATGCCACTCCTCCCGGCCACAACGGGCTGCTCGCCTTCCACAGCGAGACCGCGGAGGGCAGCGAGATCTTCACCGTGCGCCCGAACGGCCGCGACCTCCGCCAGATCACCCACGTCGACGGCGAGGCCACCAACGCCGACTGGTCCCCGGACGGCCGGAGGATCGCCTTCAACATCGAGGACCCCGAGTCGGCCCAGATCGCGATCGTCGACGCCGACGGCCGCAACGCCCCAACGGTGCTGGCCAAGGCGCCGGGCAACATCATCGAGGTCGACCCATCGTTCACGCCCGACGGCCGCCGCATCGTCTTCGGCACCTACAACGGCGTGGTCGAGGCGACATGGAGCATGAAGCTCGACGGCACGGACCGCCGCCTGATCACGGAGGTGAGCGGAACCGACCCGAACGTCTCGCCCGACGGGCGGCGACTGGCCTTCCTCAGCTTCAACGGCGAGCCCGGGGGCAACGCGCTGTTCACCAGCGGGATCGACGGCAGCAACCCGCGGCAGATCACACCGTTCAGCTTCAACGTCGGCTTCAAGAACGACTGGTCGCCGGATGGCCGCCGTCTCGCCTTCAGCCACAACATCGACCTCGTCCGCCCGGGCGAGTCCGTGAACGTCGCGACGATCCGCCCGAACGGAACCGGCCTGCGGTTCGTCACCAGCTACCGCGGCGGACAGGTCAACGCCTTCCTCGGCTCCTACTCGCCCAACGGGCGCTGGCTCGTGTTCCGGCTCGAGGACCACGGCCGCTTCGGCATGTACAAGATCCGGCCCGACGGCACGCACCTCCGCCCGATCCTCGGCCTGTCGGACTTCGCACCGCGCTACATCGACTGGGGCCCCCGCTGACCGGGCCTATCCACGCTGGGAGGCGAACGCGACGCGGACGGCGGTGAGCGCGTCGTCGAGCGTCGCGCCGGTGTGCGAGGCGCGGTCGGCGTAGGAGCGCGCGGCCTCGATCAGGGCAGGCGGCGGACCCGCCTGCGCGGGCAGCCCCGCGATCACGGTGCCGTGGCGGCCGTGGGTCGTCACCACGCCGTCGGATTCGAGCTCGCGGTAGGCGCGGGCGACCGTGCCGCCCGCGATCCCGAGGTCGTTGGCGAGCTGGCGGATCGACGGCAGCCGGTCGCCCGGCGCCACGCTGCCCGCAAGCACGAGCGCCGTGATCTGCTGCCGGAGCTGCTCGTAGGGCGCGACGGACGACCGCGGGTCGACCTCGAGGATCATGTCGAGACGGCCGCGCCGGGCCGTGCGGACCGCCGGACCCGCCAACGGCTCCCGGTGACGTCCTGGACGGCGACGAGCGACGCGAGCAGGCAGACCACGGCGGGAGCGATCATCGCCACGCGCAGGATCGCCGGCTCGGACGCCTGCAAGGCGAGCGACACGCCGCAGCAGAAGAGCAGCAGCAGCGCGAGCGCCGCCCCCGCGACGGCGCGGATGGACTGGGCGCGGATGGCGTCGTCGGCGGCCACCAGCGAGGCGTTCGTGTACGGCTGCGGCCGCCGCACCATCCAGCGCTCGAGCGCTTCCACGCCCGCACCGAAGATCAGGACGCCGGCGGCGATCGCGACGAGCGCCGGCGTGGACGGGTGGGAGAACGAGGCGGGGTAGGGCACCAGGCCGGTCGCGACGATGCCGAGCGCGCCGGCCGCGGCGAGGTAGCGCTGCGCGAGCATGAGCCGGCGCGGCAGGTAGTCCTCGAGCTCGCGCCGCACGAGGCTCGCCGTGCGCCGCTCGCGGGGGACGGGCCGGGCGGTCGTGACCTCGGCGTAGAGCGCTCCGAGCAGGTAGCCGACGAAGATCGTCCCGAAACCGAGCGGCGCACTGGTGCCGTCGGTCCCGAAGCCCAGCACCTGGACGCGGCCGGTCGCCGCAAACTCGATCAGCGAGGGCAGGACCGCGCCCGCGACCCCGCCCCACGCGCGCAGCACCCGCGCCCGTCGCAGGTAGCGCGCGACGAGCGGCCGGTTCTCGGGCGTGAGCTCGACGTCGTGGTCGTCCGCCCAGCGCTCGAGCGCGCCTTCGTCGAAGCGGTAGGCCCGGACCAGCGCCCACGGGATGACAACGGCGAGGATGACGGCCAGGGCAGCGGGTGCCGGCATGTCGCGATTGTACCAATACCTCGATACATTGCAACAATCGCGGGCTCGGTTACGATGCCGCGCAATTCGCGAGCGCCTCCGGGGCAGGCAGGACGGGGCCATGCCACGGGTCGTCGCTCGCACCACGTAAATATCGCCCCCAGGGGAGGGAGCCAGTGAGATCCGTACGCCTTCGCGCGGCCTTTGCCGTCGCGATCCTCGCTGTCGCAGTCACGCCGGTCGCCGCGCAAGCGCATAGGTCGGCATCCGGTGAAAGCACGTCGAAGGAGCTCCGCCGCGCCATCACGAGCGAGCGGATGTTCACCCACCTCGAGGCGCTGAACACCATCGCCACGGAGAACGGCGGCAATCGCGCCTCCGGCTTCCAGGGCTACGGCGCTTCATCGCAGTACGTCCTCACCGAGCTGCGGCGCGCCGGCTACAAGCCGACAGTGCAGACGTTCAACTTCGTGACGTTCGAGGAGCTGACGGACCCGGTCCTGAAGCAGCTCACGCCGACGGTGAAGGACTACACGCAGGAAGAGTTCTTCACGATGAACTACTCGGCGAGCGGTGACACCGGCGCGCAGTCGATCGTGGCCGTCGACGTCAACCTCGACCCCGTGCCGGCGAACCGGATCACGACGTCGGGCTGTGAGGACGCCGACTTCGCGGGCTTCCCGGCGGGCGCGATCGCGCTCATGCAGCGCGGTACCTGCCCGTTCGCCGACAAGGTGGTCAACGCGCAGGAGGCCGGCGCCTCCGGGGCGATCATCTTCAACCAGGGCAACGACCCCGGCCGCTCCGGCGTGGTCGCCGGCACGCTGGGCGAGACGGCGCAGGACGGCCAGCCCGTGCCTCCGGACGTCACGATCCCGGCCGTCGGCATCTCCTACGCCGAGGGCGAGCGGCTGGCGGGCGAGGCGAGCCCGACCGGCCAGGTCGTCGTCGACGCCAAGAGCGACCGGCGCGTGTCCAACAACATCCTGGCCGACACGCGGTCGGGCAACCCGGACAACGTGACGATCGTCGGCTCGCATCTCGACTCCGTGCCCGAGGGCCCGGGCATCAACGACAACGGCTCGGGCTCGTCGTTCAACCTCGAGCTCGCGCGGCAGATCGCGAAGAAGAAGATCCGGCCGGTCAACCGGATCCGGTTCGCCTTCTGGGGCGCCGAGGAGTCCGGCCTGGTGGGCGCCACGCGGTACATGGCGGCCCTCTCGGTTGAGGACCGCGCGAAGATCGCGGCGAACCTCAACTTCGACATGCTGGCCTCGCCGAACCACGCGAACTTCGTGTACGACGGCGACTTCTCGAACACGCCGCCGCCGGCCACGGCGCCGAACGTGAACCCGGGTGCGGCGAAGATCGAGCAGTACTTCGTCCGCTACTTCGACTCGAAGGGCGTCGCCACCGAGCCGACCGCGTTCGACGGACGCAGCGACTACAAGCCGTTCCAGGACGCCCTGATCGCCGCCGGCGGCCTGTTCTCCGGCGCGGAGGTCGCGAAGACCCCCGCGCAGGTCATCAAGTGGGGCGGGACCGCCGGGGTGCCGTTCGACCCCTGCTACCACCAGGCCTGCGACGACATTGACAACCTCGACCTCGAGGGGTACGAGACGCTCGCCGACGGCGGCGCCCACGTGCTGGCGATGCTCGCCCAGGACCGCAACCTGCGGGTGACGCTCGCAGCGGGCGCGACGGCCGCCGCGTCGAAGAAGGCGTCGGCCAGGGCTCGCCAGGCCGCCAAGGCGAAGGCCCGCGCCAAGGCGCGCAAGACGACGCGCAAGTGGAAGTCGCGCAACCTGCTGTCGGAGTACCGGGGCGACAGGCTCGTCCGGTAGCCCAGCCGACATCCGTTTCGCACGCGAGGGGCGGCCGATCGGCCGCCCCTCGTGGGTCAAGCGCGGAAGCGCTCGTCGTAGACGGGGCGGAAGGCGTCGTAGAGCCAGATGATCGTCGTGATCAGGAAGCCGAAGACGAGCCCGTAGCCGAGGGTCGAAGTCGCGGCGCTCGCCGAGCAGCGCGTTCGCGACGTAGACGAGGCGGTAGTAGAGGAGGAAGCGCGCGATGCGGAAGGCCGGGCGGCTCGTCCAGTTGCGCATCGCGAGTAGCCGATCGACAGGTAGTAGATGTCGAGCGCCTTGTCGACGCTCTGGTACGGCGCCACCGCGGGATCGCCAGCAGGACGAGCAGGCGCGCGACGACGATGGCGACGGCGAGCGCGTCCACGCGCCGAGCATGACGCTCGAGGTGATTCCGTGACATTTGGCGGGCACGCGTGTCTCAACACCGAGGAGACACCCGACCCGGGAGGTTCAACCCGTGAAGCGAATTCTGATCTCGATAGTGGCCGTGCTCGCCCTGGCGGTCGGCGCCACCGTGGCGTCCGCGCGCGGCGACCGTCATGGCGACGGCGCCAAGGAGCGCCTGTTCACCTTGGCGCCGGATCCCGCCGGCAACCCTGAGGGCATCGCCGTCGACAAGCGCTCGAAGGCGTTCTACGTGTCGATCACCGCAGGCGGTGACATCTACCGCGGCACGCTGGGGAGCGACACCGTCGAGCCCTTCATCGAAGGCGAGGGCGCGTCGATCGGCATCAAGGTCAAGCGCGGCAAGCTCTACGTCGCCGGCGGCCCGACCGGCTCGATCAAGGTCTACGACCTCGCCACCAAGGCCCTGCTCGCGAAGTTCGAGACCGGGTCCGGCGGCTTCCTCAACGATCTGGTGGTGACGCGCGGCGGCGACGTCTACGTCACCGACTCGTTCCGCCCGACGCTGTGGCACGTGACCGGCGAGCAGGTCGAGGCCGGCTCCGGCGCGCCGCAGGCGCTCGACGTCAGCGGGATCCCGTACGAGGCCGAGCAGTTCAACGTCAACGGCATCGTCGCCAAGGGCAGCAGCAAGCTCGTGGTGGTCGACTCCAACAGCGGCAAGCTGTTCCGGATCAAGCTCGGCGACGACGGCGGCTCGATCGAGGACCTCGACGAGATCACCGGCGCGACCGTGCCCGGCGGCGACGGCATGCTGCTCGACCGCGGCAAGCTCGTCGTGGTGCAGGGCGACGCGAACCAGCTGTCGTTCCTGAAGCTCAACCGCGGCGCGCGCGAGGCGCGGCTCAAGCGCACGCAGACGAGCGACAAGCTCCGCGGGCCCTCGACGGTCGACGCGGCGAAGGGCCTGTACCTGGTGGTCAACGCCGACTTCGACACCGGCACGACGCCGTTCACGGTCGCCGGCCTGACGCGCAAGGCGCACAAGGGCCACGGCCAGCACGGCCACGGCCACGGTCACGGTCACGACGACTAGGGACTGAGCCGCCTTCCCGGCGAGGCGTCCACGGGGGTAGGTTTGCCTCCGTGGGCGCTCCGGCCGGGCATCAGCACGCCGAGCCCGCCGCCGAGGCGACGGAGCGCTCGGCCGCTGCCGTTCCCGCTCCCGCGGCGCCGCTGACCGCGCGCGTCCTGCAGCTCCAGGGCACGATCGGCAACCGCGCGGTCCGCCACCTGCTGCGGCAGCCCACCACCACCGCGCCGAGCGCACCCGCACCGGTCGCCGCCGGGCCGGGCGAGATGACGCGCGAGGAGTTCGAGCGCGTGATGGCGCGGCGCTTCGGCGTCTACCGCATCCGCAACGGCAGCGAGCGGGAGATGATCGGCCGCAGCCACCGGCACGGCGTCACCCCGCCCACGTCGCTGCCGGGCTGGAATGACTGGAACCCCGGCGCGTCCTCGTCGGTCTACCAGTCGATCGTGGACGCGTTCGGCGATATCGAGCTCAGCTTCAACGGCGTGCCCGACGTGCGCGAGATCGTGTTCTTCGACGCCGACTACGAGTGGAACGGCACGACGTTCGCCCGCCGTGACGACGTCGGCGCCAGCTTCGGCGCCGGCCACCTCACCGTCTATCGCTCGCTCACGACCCACCACAAGGGCATCCCGGTCGCGCGCAGCAACACCCGCGGCCGCTATCCGAGCGTGGTGATCGGGCTTGGCCAGGCCCCCGACGAGGTGCCCGGCGCGCCGCGGCCGATGCCCAGCCGCGCCGAGAGCCAGCGCCGGCTGATCGCCCACGAGCTCGGCCACGGCCTCGCCGAGGCCGCTCACGGCGGCACGAACCCCGCCAACGCGGCCGACTCGACGATGATGGCCGACTGGCGCCGTGCCGTCGGCTGGACGGCGACCGAGCCGGCCGAGCTGTTCGACATGGGCGACGAGGCCGTCCGGCAGGCGCAGCGGGCGGGGACGCGCCCGACGGCGACGCCGATCACCCGCCAGACCTGGAACTCCGCCCAGTGGGGCGAGCAGCCCGTCTCCTCTTACGCCGTCTCCGGCGGCCCGAGCGAGGACTTCGCCGAGAGCGTGATGACCTTCGTGCGCGAGCCCGAGGTGCTGCGGCAGCGCTCGCCCCGCCGTTACGAGTTCATCGCCACCCGCCGCTCGCGCTGGGAGCGCAACCTCATCCGCATCCCGCAGCCGGGCGACTACCCGATGCCGCGGGACGACGGCACCCGCTACGCCTGACCGCGCCCGACTTTCCTGAGTTTCACCGTCACCGAGAGCTTGCCGCCGTTGTTGCCGTACCACCCGGGATCGCCCGCGTAGTAGTAGCCGTCGGCGAAACCCACGTACAGGCGGCTCGCGCCGCCGGGGACCGTGTACGACCGGCGCCTGCCGTCGCCGATCAGGAACGTCTGGCCGATGCGCGGCGCGAGGGTCCGGGAGTGCTCGCGCTTCGTGAAGTCGAGCCGCGGCGGCGCGTGGTCGAGCAGCTCGACGTCGGGGAGGAACACGCCGACGAGGAACATGCCGTTCCGCCGGTGCACGATGCCGGAGATGCCGCGGTAGCTCTTGACGTCGGTCGGGCCCACGCGATCACCCGCCGCGCCGTTGTCCTCGCTGGGGTCGATGGGGCTGACGCGTCCGCTGATCCGGGGGAACGTGACCACCTTGTCCCCAGCGCCCGCGACGAACCAGCGCGGCGGCAGGACGCCGGGACCGCCGCCGGCGGGGGCGGGCGGTCGCTCCCGCCCGGCGCCGTAGATGTTCGCGGTGCCCGGGACCGTGGTGGCGCGGCCGAGCTCGCCCTCGGGCTCGGGCACCGCCGTGGCCAAGGCCGCCGGGCGCTCAGCGCCCGCGGTTGCGCGCTCGGGCTCGTCGGCGCCACAGCCGGTGCCGAGCGCCGACAGCGCGCCGGCCGCCAGCAGTGCGGGCAGCCGGATCACTGGCATCCCTTCGGGGCCGCGGCGGGCGTCAGCAGTGTCGAGCCGACCGGGACGAAGTAGGCGACGCCGAACCGCAGCGTGACCTGGGTGTCGTTGCGGAAGTTGTGCGGTCCCGCGGGATGCACGAAGGCGTCGCCCGGCTTGTACGTCCGCGTCACGCAGCGCCTGCGCTCGCGGGTGACCATCGTCAGCGCCGCCCCGCCGGGTTGGACGGAGACGATCGAGTCGGCGGGATGGGTGTGCCAGCCGGTCTGGCCCGCGGGGTCGAGTTGCGCCCCGACGATGGCGACGTCGACCGGCGCGCCAGCCTTGAGCTTCATGTGCGAGGCGTGGTCGTGGATGTGGAACGGCTCGATTGTCCCCCGCGAGTTGAACAGGCCGGTGAGGCCCACGGGGTCGCCGGCGGCCGTGCCGTACACGGCGAAGGCCGTGCACAGCGCGAGCCCGGTGATGATGGGGATGCGTCGTGCGGTCATTGCCGCGACGCTACGCCCGCTGCGCGGCCCTGCCATGAGACTTCGATGAGAACTCAGTTCAGGTGTGCGCGCCAGTCGGCGCGCAGGCGATAGCCGCTGCCGCGCACCGTCTCGACCACCGTCGCCTCGTCGCCGAGCTTGTGGCGGAGCGACCGCACCACGGCGTCGACGACGTTGCTCCCGCCCGTGAAGTCGGTGTGCCAGACCTCGTGGAGCAGCTCCCCGCGAGTCACGCTGCGGCCCTCGCGGTCGCACAGGTGGCGGAACAACCCGAACTCGAGCGGGGTGAGCCCGACCTGGACGCCCTGGACGGTGAGCTCGAGCGCCGCCTCGTCGAGCTCGTCGCCCCCGCCCACCCCGAGCTCGTCGGCGACGAGCTCCGCGAGCCAGCCGTCGACGGAGCCCGGGCCGAAGTCGAGCACGACGCTGGTGTACTCGACCCCGTCGAGCGTCGCGACCGAGTTCGCGAACGGGCGGAAGCCGAGCCGCTCGACGACCGGCCAGTAGCCGGGCACGTCGCGGACGACGACGTACATCCGGCGCAGCGCGGGCCGCAGTGCCATGTAGGCGCGCTTGGCATCGAGCCAGCACGCCGCCTGAGAGGCACACGGCCGCTCGCCGCGCTCGCCGTCGAGCCAGCGTCGCAGCCCGAGCGCGCGCTGGCCCTTCGGGAGCGGGCGGTCGCGGAGGTCACGTGTCCACGCCTCGAGCACCGGGTCGCCGGCCACGAGCGACGGGTGGAGCAGCCCGCCGTCGACCAGCATGAAGAAGCCCGCGACGCGGTCGTCGCGCTCGCGGACGACGGAGAACATCTCCGGCGCCTGCTCCTGCCAGCGCTCGATCAGCGCGGCGGCGGCCGGTCCCTCGTGCGCACGGGCGATCGCCCTGATCGCCGCTGCGTCGCGCGGCTCCGCGGGCTCGACCGCGAGCGGGTGGGTGCCGGTCGGGAAGAACGCCTCGCGGACGACCGGATTGTCGATCAGGTAGAGCATGTCGGCCGTGTAGCGCCAGAGCTCCGTCGGCCCGGCCTCCCGGATCTCGGCGCGCAGCTCGCGCCATGCGGCGCGGCGGTCGGCCCGGTAGCGGGTCGGGTTGGTCGCACGCAGAAAGCTCGCGACCGCGTCCCGCACCGACTCGTGGACGATCAGGCCGTCGCGGCCGCCCTCGACGAACGGCAACTCGAGCAGCCGCCGCAGCGCCTCATCTCCGTCGGCCCGTGTCATGACCGTGAGCAGCGGCGCTGTGACGCGCCGCACGAGTGACGCCGCCTCGAGGGCGCGGCGCGCGAGCGGGTCATCCGCGTCCTCGAGGTACCGCCGCGTGAGCTCCTCGACCACGCGGGTCATCGCCGCGTCCTCGATCTCCAGCTCGGGATGCTCGGAGACGCCGGCCGAGGAGAGCATCAGCGCCAGCGGATGCCCGCGCGCGATCCGGTTCAGGCGCACGGCGTCGCCGGCGCGAAGCCCGTGGTGCTCGAGCACGGCCAGCGCATCGGCGTCCTCCAGCGGTCCGAGCGGAAGCGTGTGAAACCGCTCGAGCGCGAACCAGGCCCCGAGGGGCCGCTCGCGGCCGGCGAGCAACAGGCCGGCGCCGGCAGGCAGCGCCGGTACGAGCACCTGCCGCAGCCAGGTGTCCATCAGCCTGAACACCTCGTAGTGGTCGAGCGCGAGCACGAACGGCGGCGTGAGCCCCCGCACGTGGCGCACGAACGCGTCCACGTCGTCGAACCCGCCCGCGGCGGCGAGGAAGCCGCGCTCGGTCGGCTCGACCGTCCGGCAGTCGAGCAGCAGCACGGACGAGCCGTTTCGGCGAGCGCGGTCGAGGAAGGCCCGCACGAGGCCGGACTTGCCGACCCCGGCGATCCCGTGCACGCAGGCGACCAGCGTCTCGTCGCGCTGGAACAGATCGGACAGGGCGCGAAGCTCCGTCTCACGCCCGATGAACGGCCGGACCCGCTGGGCAGCGGTCACCGACGCCATCGGACGAGTATGACCGCTCAGCCGACCGCCGCATAGACCACGAAGCCCGCGAACATCGCCCCCCACGCGAGCGCCGCGGGCACCCCGACCCGCCCGCGGGGGAGCGCGTAGAGCGCGAGCGCGCCGCCCGCCAGCGCGATGCAGCTGGCGACGATCGCCTCGGGCGCCAGGTCCCAGCCGGTGACCGCGAGGCCGAGCGCGACCGGGATCGTCGCCTGGAACGCCATCGCCCCGGTGACGTTGCCGACCGCCAGCGTGTCCTTGCCGTCGCGCACCCACAGGATCGAGTTCGCCTTCTCCGGCAGCTCGGTGGCCAGCGGGGCGAGCACGAGCGACAGCACGAGCGCCGACACGCCCAGCGACTCCGCGATCGACTCGATGGCGGTCACGAACAGCTCGGCGCCGCCGATGATCGCCGCCAGCGAGACCGCGAACTGCAGCGAGATCTGCAGCGTGCTCGGCGGGTCGTCCTTGCTGAAGTCGAAGTAAAGCGGGTCGAGCTCCTCGTCGCCGGTCGTCTCGCCGCTGTCGCGGACGGTCAGCCAGGCGTAGCCGACGTAGGCGGCGACCAGCACGGCGGCGACGGCCAGCTGGACGCCGGCCGAGGTGTGGAGGACGCCGGCCAGCACGCCGAGCGGGAAGAAGACGAGGAACGCGATCAGGTCGCGGCGCGTGGAGGCGACGTGGCTGTCGACCTCGGAGCCCTGGTCGCGCCGGCCCCGGAACGCCAGCGCCGAGCCGGCGATGACCAGCATCGCGAGCGTGGCGAGCACGAACGGGGCGCCGATGATCGCGCCGATGGCGATCTCGACGGCCTCCTCGCTGCCGCCGCCGCTGATCAGCGCCACGACCGGGATGATCGACTCGGGCAGCGCGGTGCCGACCGCGGCGAGCAGCGCGCCGACCGCGCCCTCGCCGAGCTGCATGCGGTGCCCGAGCCACTCGACCGCGTTGGTGAAGCCGATCGCGCCGGCCACGATGAGCACGAACGCGCCGAGCAGCTCGAGGGCGACGGTCACGCCCTCGTCCTGCCCGTCGCGCCGTGCGCTTAGGCCAGCGCGCGAGCGGCGGCGCGCCCCGCGGTCCGCCCCGAGAACAGGCAGCCGCCGAGGAACGTGCCCTCGAGCGCGCGGTAGCCGTGCATCCCGCCGCCGCCGAAGCCCGCCACCTCGCCCGCCGCGTACAGCCCGGGCAGCGGCTCGCCCGACGCCTGCAGGACGCGGCCGTCGAGGTCGGTCTGCAGGCCGCCGAGCGTCTTGCGGGTGAGGACGTGGAGCTTGACCGCGATCAGCGGCCCGGCCTCGGGGTCGAGGATGCGGTGCGGCGCCGCGATCCGCGACACGCGGTCCGCGAGGAAGCGCCGGGCGCCGTGGATGGCGGTGATCTGGAGGTCCTTGGTGTACGGGTTGGCGATCTCGCGGTCGCGGGCGACGATCTCGGCCTCGAGCGTGGCGTGGTCGATCAGCGGCTCCTCGGTCAGCGCGTTCATCCCGCGCACGAGCGCGGCGAGATCGCGCTCGACCACGAAGTCGGCGCCGTGCTGCTTGAACGCCTCCACCGGCGGGGGCGCGCCGGATCCGAGCCGGTCCTTGAGCAGGAGCTTGAGGTCGCGCCCGGTGATGTCCGGGTTCTGCTCGGAGCCGGAGAGCGCGAACTCCTTCTCGATGATCTTCTGGGTCAGCACGAACCAGGTGTGCTGGTGGCCCGACCGCATGATGTGGGCGAGCGTCCCGAGCGTGTCGAAGCCCGGGAAGAGCGGGGCCGGCAGCCGGTGCCCGAGCGCGTCGAACCACAGCGGCGACGGGCCGGAGATGATGCGGATCCCGTGGTTGGTCCAGATCGGGTCCCAGTTGCGCATGCCCTCGACGTAGTGCCACATGCGGTCGGGGTTGATCACGTTCCCGCCGGCGTCCTGGGCGATCTGGAGCATGCGCCCGTCGACGTGGTCGGGCACGCCCTGGACCATCGAGGTCGGCGGCGTCCCGAGCCGCTCCGGCCAGTTGCGCCGCACGAGCTCGTGGTTGGCGCCGATGCCGCCCGAGGTGACGAACACCACCGGCGCCTCGAGCGAGAACTCGCCGGCGGCGGTGCGCGAGCTCGGCTGCCCGCGGCGCACGCTGCTCGGCTCCAGCACCTCGCCGCGCACGCCGGCGACCGCGCCGTCCGCGAGCACGAGCTCGTCGGCCTTGTGGCGGAAGCGCAGCTCGACCTGGCCGCGCGCGGCCGCCTCGCGCACGCGGCGCACGAACGGCTCGAGCACGCCCGGCCCGGTGCCCCAGGTGATGTGGAAGCGCGGCACCGAGTTGCCGTGGCCGGTGGCGAGGTAGCCGCCGCGCTCGGCCCACGCGACGTTGGGCATGAACTTCATCCCCATCGCGGCCAGCCACGAGCGCTTCTCGCCGGCCGCGAAGTCGACGTAGGCCTCCGCCCAGCGGCGCGGCCACTCGTCCTCGGGGCGGTCGAAGCCCGCGGTGCCGAGCCAGTCCTGCCACGCCAGGTCGCGCGAGTCCTTGATCCGCAGCCGCCGCTGCTCGGGGCTGTCGATGAACATCAGCCCGCCCAGCGACCAGAACGCCTGGCCGCCCAGCGAGGCCTCCGGCTCCTGGTCGAGGAGGATGACCCTGCGGCCGGCGTCGGCCAGCTCCGCGGTGGCGACGAGGCCCGCGAGCCCCCCGCCGATGACGATGGCGTCCGTGTCCACGGACCTCGTTCTACTAGGTTGGTCCGGATGGAGAACCAGATGACCGCCGAAGGGCTCGAGGCGCTGCGCGCCGAGATCGCCGAGCTCGAGGGCCCGGCGCGCCGGGCGATCGCCGAGGAGATCAAGACCGCGCGCGGGTTCGGCGACCTCAAGGAGAACGCCGAGTACCACGAGGCCAAGAACGCGCAGGCGCGCCTGGAGACGAAGATCCTGCAGCTGCGCCAGCGGCTGGGCGACGCCCGCGTCGTCGAGGCCGCCCAGGGCGACGTCGTCGGCTTCGGCTCGACCGTCGAGATCGAGGACGAGGCGACGGGCAAGCGGACGACCTACACGCTGGTGGCCGCCCACGAGGCCGCCGCGGCCGAGGGCAAGCTGTCGGCCGAGTCGCCCGTGGCGAACGCGCTCGACGGCCTCAAGTCCGGCGACGTCGCCGTCGTGCCCGCGCCGCGCGGCGAGCGGCGCCTCAAGGTCGTTTCGGTCCGCTAGCGCGGAACACCGTACGCCGCCGGGCCAGCGGCCACGGCAGGTCCGGGTGCTCGGTGAGCGAGACGACCTCGCCGCCGACGCTCGCGAGGTCCTCGCAGCCGGTCGCCCAGACGCGCCGCGTGGCCGACTCGGCGAACGGCGAGGTGGTCAGCGTGCCCTCGCGGATCGGGCCGCGGCTGGCCGCCATCAGGAGATGGCCGTCGACCACCACCGCTCCCTGCAGGTTGGCGTGCGCGGTCACCCAGGCGTCGCTCGCCGGCTCCTGTGCGAGCAGGCCGCCGGGGCCGAACGGCCAGCGCACGAGGCGCGCGCCCGGCACCTTGTCCGTGTACTCGCCGACCACGAGCGAGCCGCTCCCGTGGTCGACCGACGCGTAGGAGAAGCGCAGCCCCTTCTCCGCCGGCCGGTACCAGCCGGCCTGGGGGAGCGTGGCGCCCGCGAAGCGCGTGAGGTCGAACAGCCGCAGGCCTTTCGTCGTGTCGGCGACGTAGAGCAGGTCCTCGCGCCAGGCCAGCCCGCCGGCGTGCGTCTTGACGGGCTTGCCGTCCGCGGTGACGAGCGCGACGTGGCCGTAGCGGCGCGCGTCGAGGTCGACCACGGAGAGCCGCGCGGCGCCGTCGCGCTTCGAGTACCAGGAGACGAGCAGCGTCCGGTCGCGGCCGTCGATGCCCTGCGGATACCAGTCGTGGGTGTCGCAGTCCTTGCGGTCCCACTGGAAGCCGCCCAGCAGCCCGCTGGCGAGGCGCGCCGCCAGCGGCACGTCGAGGCCGCGGCCGAACGGCTCGATCCGGCGGTCGAGCGCGACGCTGTCGAGCCCGGAGCCGGCGGGGACGGCGATCGGCTCGTGCCGCAGCGCGAACGGGCCGGGGTCGATCGGGCGCAGGCCGCTGGCCGGGGGCGTGGTCACGCGGTTAGCCTGCCGGACCGTGACCACGCGTGCCGAGCTGCCGATCCGCCGCAACACGTTCCTGCTGTCGGCGGCGCTGGCGGCCAACTCCGGGACGCTGCAGCTGTCGGCCGCCGTGGCGTCGATCACGCTCGTCTCCGTCGTCGGCGTCAGCGGCCTGCTCGGGCTCGGCCCGGCCATCGTGCTCGCCTCCGGCGCGCTCGCGGCGCTGCCCGCCGGTCGCGCCATGGACCGGATCGGGCGCGTCCCGGTGCTCGCCCTCGGCTTCATGGTCGGCTCGGCCGGCTGCGGGCTCGCCGCCCTCGGGAGCGCCACCGACAGCACCCCGGCGCTGCTGGTGGGCCTCATGGGCGTCGGTGCCGCCAGCGGCACCGCACTGCTCGCCCGCACCGCGGCGGGCGACATGTACCCGCCCGAGCACCGCGCCCACGGGATCGCGCTCGTGCTGTTCGGCGCCGTGTTCGGCGCGATCCTCGGCCCGCTCGTGTTCAGCCCGCTGCTGCAGGGCCGCGACCTCGACGGCGACTCGCTCGCGCTGCTGTGGCTCGCGGCCGGCGGCTTCATGCTCGTCGCGCTCGTGCTCGTGCTGCTCGTGCGCCCGGACCCGAAGCGGATCGCCGAGCTGCTGGACACCGGCGACCACGCCGCCGCGCAGGCGCCCGCCGCGCCGCTGCGCGAGATCGTCCGCCGCCCCGGCGCGATCCCCGCGCTGCTCGCGGGGCAGGCGTCGTTCGGCGTCATGGTGGGCGTGATGACGCTGACCGGCTCGGTGGTCGTCGATCACCAGCATCACGCCGGCCACCACGTCTTCCCGATCATCGGCGCACATGTGCTCGGCATGTACGCGCTCGTGCTCGTGATCGGCAACCTGATCGACCGCATCGGCCGCACGCCGGCGCTGGCGGGCGGCCTGCTGGTGATGGCGCTGTCGGTCTCGAGCCTGCTGTGGGTCGAGTCGGTCGCTGCCACGGCGGTCGTGCTGTTCGGCCTGGGCATCGGCTGGAACCTGTCGTTCGTGGCCGCCACCGCCCAGCTCGCCGACTGCGCGAGCGCGGCCGAGCGCGGCAAGCTGCTCGGCTTCAACGACCTGCTGGCGGGCCTCACCGGAGCCGGGCTCGCGCTGCTCGGCGGCCTCGCGCTCTCCGGCCTCGGCGTCGCCGCGCTCGCCCTCGGCGGCACGGCGCTGGTGGTCGTGCCGGCGGTCTGGATCCTGCTGTGGCGGCCTACCGCAGCGCCGTCCGCAGCACTCTGAGCACGTTGCCGGCCAGGATCCGCTCGGCGTCCGCGACGCCGTAGCGCGCGATCAGCGCCGACGACAGCCGCTCCATGTCCGACGAGCGCTCGAAGCCGCCGAGCGTCGGCTTGATGAAGCCGTCGAAGTCGGAGCCGATCGCCACGTGCTCGTGCGAGCCGGTGACGGCGCGGATGCGGTCGATGTGGCGGCCGATCACGTCGAGCGACTCCTCGAGCGTCTGCGTCTTCTTGCGCACGCCGTCGTTGAGCTGGTGCTGGGCGAAGATCAGCCCGATCACGCCGCCGCGGTCGGCGATCCGCCGCACCGTCTCCTCGTCGTGGTTGTAGACCTGCTTGCCGAAGCGGAAGCCGGCGTGCGAGGAGATCACCGGGTGGTCGGCGGGCGCCGCGCCGCTCTCGCGGTCGAGCTCGTCGAGCAGCGCGAACGTCCGCTCGAGGGCGTCGCCGCGCATGTGTGAGACGTCGATCAGCACCCGCTCGCGGTACATCGCGCGGACCGCCGCCTCGCCCAGCTCGGAGAGCGCGAGGCCGTCCTTCTGCGGGAACAGCAGCTTGTAGAGCGCGTCCGGGAGGAACGGGAGCGCCGGCGCGTTGGCGGCGACGCGGCGCCAGAACAGGTGCGCGAGGGTGATGTACGCGACGCCGCGCTCGGCCAGCGCGACGACGCCGGCGTCGACCTGCTCCGGCGTGGCGCCGAGGTGGAAGC
The DNA here is from genome assembly GCA_963730115.1 of uncultured Solirubrobacteraceae bacterium. GTDB lineage: Bacteria > Actinomycetota > Thermoleophilia > Solirubrobacterales > Solirubrobacteraceae > DASQFQ01. The sequence goes on from CAVSQM010000009.1 coordinate 149,512, forward strand.
CGCCCTCCACGCAGTGGACGAGCGCGACCTGCTCGGCGGCCAGCGCGCCGTCGAGGTCGGCGGCGCGGTGGACCACGATCGCGTCGGGGCTGCCCTCGACCTCGGCCTCGATCGTCTCGAGCTGCTCGACGAGCCGCGCGAAGTACGCGGTCTCCGGCAGGGCGCCATAGGGCTCGTCGAGGTCCATCTCGTCGAACGGCTGGTAGAGCACCGACAGCGCCACGCGCACGCCGCCCTGGGCGAGGAACTCGAGCGTCACCCGCGGTCCCGCCTCCCAGCTGCGGTAGTTCAGGAGCCGCGAGGCGACCCACAGGATCGCGCCCTGCAGCTTGTTGCCGGCGCCGGAGCGGGCCCGGATCCGCACCATCCGCTCGAGCGCGGCCTCGCGGTCGCCCGCGAGCACGTGCATCGGGTAGTGGACGTGCAGGTCGGCGACGAGCGGCGCGGTCAAGAGACCTTGCGGGGCGCGTGCACGACGCGCGTCCCGGCCGCGCGGTCGTGGAGGCCGCGCCGCTCGGGATCGACGATGGTCCACAGGCCGTTGACGATCCCGGGGAGGAACAGCAGCGAGATCGAGCCGGTCCAGAACGGCGCCTTGACCAGCAGCTCGCGGCCGGTGGCCCGGTGCCTGCTGACCGTGCCGTGGCTGTCGCACACCACCCGCAGCCCGAACAGCTGCTTGCCGAGCGTCTGTCCGGCGTGCTCGCCCTCGCGCAGCATGAACGGGATCGTGACCGCGGCGAACGCGAGCGGCATGCCGACGAACCACCACAGCGTCGACTTCACGTCGTCGTCGACAGGCAGCAGCGCGAACGGGATGGCGAGGAAGAGCCCGACCACGCATCCGAGCAGCGTGTCGACGGCGAACGCGCCGAAGCGGCGCGACGGGCTGCCGAGCTCCGCCCGCGTGAACACGTGGGGGCGCTCGGCGCCCTCGGAGTCCGCCACGCGCTTGCGCCAGATGCCCCACAGGTGCGCGAGCCGGGCGACCGGGCCGACGAGGCACACCCACGCGAGCGCGCTGAGCGTGAACGTGGCGGCCAGCGAGTCCATCTTGAAGCGGTCGTCGAGGCTGCCGAGGTTGGAGATCGCCAGCGCGACGCCGAGGAACAGCGGCGGCAGCATCAGCGTGGCCTGCGCGATCAGGTCGAACGGGATCTCGCGCGGCGGTTTCACCCCGAGCTCCTCGAACGCCTCCCGCTCGTCGCGGTAGACGCCGCCCGCGCGCGTCACATGGGCGATCGCCGCGGTGCTCGCCAGCACCGGCGCGGTGGTCGGGCTGAGGTTGAGCAGCATGCGCTTGAGCCGGAACGACGTGATCGGCAGCGCCGAGATCACGTACAGCGCGAGCGTGATGACGATCACCGCGGCCGTGCCGCTGGCGGCGTCGAACTTGCCGGTGGCGTCGATCAGCCCGTTGGTGTCGACCGAGATCACGCTCGAGACCGAGCCGCGCAGCGCCGAGCTCGCCTCGCTCAGCGGCTCGGGCGCGAGCGCCCGCGCGACGTTGGCGAGGAAGACCGCGCTGAAGATCACCGAGACGGCGAACCAGATCACGATCCGCCGCACCGGCACCACGACGACCGCCTGCTCGAAGTGCTCGATGGCGGCGAGCTCGCCCGAGCGGTCGCGGCCGAGCGCGGCGTCGCCGTGGAACGCGCGCTTCAGGTGCGCGAGCCGGCGGCAGATGTGCTGGTTGAGGAAGTAGCGCAGGAACATCCGCAGCCGCGGCACGCGCACGCGGCGGGTGACGCGGCCGTTGCCGGCCCGCACGGTCAGCACCGGCGGGAGGTCGTCGGCGACCTCGAGCGTGGCGCGGTAGCCGGCGAGCAGGTCGGTCAGCGCGTCGGGCGCCGGCGGCGTGACGACGACCATCCCGGCCTGCAGGGGCGGCGCGTCGGGCCCGGGCTGCACGCCCAGCACGTCCTTGCGGAAGCGCTCCTGAGTGCTCGATCTCACGAACGCGATTGTCTGCGAGCCGCGCTCGACGGGGCAATGGATCGGTCGATCCATGCCGGTCTAGATCTTGCGATCCATTCACAGGCGCCTGCGGGCGCGAAGAGAATCGGCTAGTGAACGTCGCGCAGCATCGCCGCCGCCTGCCCGCGCCGCGTTGCCTTGAGCTTGGTGAGGATGTTGTGGACGTGGTTCTTGACGGTCGGGAGCCCGATCTCCAGGCGCTCGGCGATCTCCTTGTTGGAGAAGCCCTGCTCGATCAGCTCCGCGATCTCGCGCTCGCGCGCGGTGAGCGCGCCCGCCACCGGCCGGTGCGCGACGCGGCGCAGCAGCACGGCCGCGAGCTTCGGCGAGCACACCGTCCCGCCCTCGGCGGTCGTCTCGACCGCCTGCACGAGCTCGCCGGCGTCGATGCCCGGCTCGAGCAGCCCCGCGACCCCCGCCTCGGCCCACGCGATCACCGCCGCCTCGTCGGAGTCGGGCACGTTGAGTGCCAGGATCCGGGCGGCGGGGAGCGCGGACTCGAGCTGCCCCGGCGCGCGCAGGCCCACGGGCGCCGGGACGTCGAGCAGCACGGCATCCGGCCGTGGCTCGAACTCGGTCAGGTGCGTCAGCGCCTTTTCCACGTCCGCGGCGGTCCCGATCACGTCGAGCCGCGAGTCGCCTCGCAGCAGCCGTTCGAGACCTTCCCGGTAGAGCCGGACCTCGGAGATGATGAAGACGCTCGTCACCTCGGTTCGCACGACGGTAGCGCTCGTCCCGGCGTCATCACACCCGGTCACAACCCCATCTGAGGAGCCATGCCGAAATACCGCCAATGTGCAGTGCAGCAGGTCAACGAGCGCCTCATCGAGCAGGTTCCGGCGCTGCGCGCCAAGCAGCGGAGGATCGAGCACGAGTGCCAGCGCTCGATCGAGAAGGGCGAGGCCCAGCGCGTCTGGCGCAAGCTGATCACGCTGCCGGTCATCGTCCACGTCGTCTACAAGACCGACGAGGAGAACATCTCCGACGAGCAGGTCCAGAGCCAGATCGACGTGCTCAACGCGGACTACAGCGCCACCAACGCCGACAAGGACAAGGTCCCGGAGCCGTGGACGAGCCTGGTCGCGGACCCGAACATCCAGTTCGAGCTGAAGGAGATCACGCGCACGGAGACCGAGCGCGACTCGTTCGGCACCAACGACTCGGTCAAGCGCAGCTCGGGCGGCGGTGTCAACCCGCGGACGCCCACCGAGCTCCTCAACATCTGGGTCTGCAACCTCGGCGAGGGGCTGCTCGGCTACGCGCAGTTCCCCGGCGGCCCGGCCGCCACCGACGGTGTGGTCGTCCTCTACACCGCGTTCGGCACGACCGGCGCGGCTGCCCCGCCGTTCAACCTCGGCCGCACCGCGACGCACGAGGTCGGCCACTGGCTCAACCTGCGCCATATCTGGGGCGACCGCACCGACTGCAGCGGCACCGACGAGGTGTCCGACACGCCGCGCGCGCAGATGCCCAACTACGGCGCGCCGGAATGGCCGCACATCTCGTGCAACAACGGCCCGAACGGCGACATGTTCATGAACTACATGGACTACGTCGACGACATCGCGATGTTCATGTTCACCCAGGGCCAGGCGGCGCGCATCAACGCCACGCTGGCCGGGCCGCGCAAGAAGATCGCGGGCCTCTGATGGTCGAGCCCGAGCGCCTCGCGGGCCGCTGGGTCCACTCCCACGAGGAGGACTCCGACGACGAGATGGTGTTCCGCGCGGCCGACTCGGGCTACGCCTTCCCGCCCTCGCGTGGGCGCGAGGCGCTCGAGCTGCACCCCGACGGCTCCTACGGCGGCACGGTCCCGGGGCCGGCTGACAAGCCGGCCCCGGTGGAGGGGGAGTGGACGCTCGAGGACGAGGGCCGGCGGCTGCGGCTCGGCGACCGGGTGCTGGAGATCACGTCGGCCGAGGGCGACGTGCTGCGGGTGCGCCGGCCCGGCTAGCGGCGCTTGAGGTGCCCGCGCAGCCAGGCCACGGCGCGGCCGAGGCTCTGCGCGATGCTCTGGAGGAACGGCACGCCGTGCATGCCGCCGACCGGGTCGAGCTCGGTCAGCGTCGACTCCGACGGCTTCGGCGGGTCGCCCGCGGTCGTGCTCGTGTAGACGTCGTAGTGCTTGGTGGGGTCGGTCGGGATGCGCGTGTTGAGCGTGCCGCTCATGGTGTCCTCGAGCGTGAACGTGTAGGTGCGCGGCGGCACGCCCGCCTCGTCGCGCGAGTTCACGGTCACCACCAGCGAGCGCGGCGCGGGGTCGCGGCGCTCGAAGTCGAACGTGATCCGCATCCAGTCGCGGGCGCGCGAGATCGTCACCTCCGGCGCCTCGGCGGGGCGGCCGTGCTCGACCCGGCGCGCCTTCTCGAGCAGCGCGTCCGGCGTCCGCCACTGCTCCTTGGCGCCCGGCCCGGTCGGGCTCGGCTGGTGCAGGCCGGGCACGCGGGGCTGCGTGTCGCCCCAGCGGCCGGGCCACAGCGCCCAGCCGGGGCCGTCGCCCTCGAGGATCTCGAGCGTGAGCTCCGGCGGCTCGCGCTTGCCGTCGGCGAGGTCGTACCACGCCTCGGTGGTGTGGTAGCCGGCCTCGAAGTACGACGCGTGCGAGCCGCGGGCCACGTAGACGACCGGGTGGCCGTCGTCCTGCTCGACCTCGGGCCACGGGCGCTTCTCGGCGTGCGTGTGCTGGGCGTAGACGGCGACGTCGGGCTCGTCGTCGTGCATCCGCAGCTGGATCATCTCCCAGTCGCCCTCGTGCAGGCCGGCGCCGAGCGCGAGCGAGTAGTCGTTGTAGAAGTACCAGAGCCAGTACTGCAGCCACAGGCGCCCGTTGTCCTCCACCGCGCGGCCGTAGACGCGGTTCTTGAGGTCGGGCCGGGCGACCCGCAGCTCGACGTACTGGGTGCGGTAGTTGCGCGTCGGGTTGGCGATGAAGTCGCTCGCCTGCGCGGCGGCGTCGTTGCCGTAGGTCGTCGCGCCGAGGAAGTCGAGCGTGAGCTCGGGCTGCTCGGCGATCACCTTGCCGCCCGTCGCCCGCAGGGTGTTGCCGGGGCAGTCGGTGAACTGGGCCGGGCTGTCGGCGAAGTACTGCTCGTTGGAGTCGTAGCGGAGCCGCGGCGTGAAGCGCCGCAGCAGGTCCTCGTGGCTCACGGTCCGACCCCGGCCTCGGGGTAGGGGTAGCCGCCGGGCGGCGCGAGCGCCTTGTCGACGTGGGCGCGCAGCCCGACGTCGGCCGCCGCGTAGCCCCAGTTGATGAGGCGCTCTTGGACGACGTCGTCGAGGCGGGCGAGCCGGGTCGACAGCGTGGCGAGGGCCAGCGTCGCCTCGTGCGGCGCCGGCAGCGGGTCGGCGAGGCGGGGGAAGTCGCCGACGTCGGAGCGGATGCCCCAGTAGGCCCCGCGCCGCTCGCCGGCCTTGAACGCGTCCACGACCTGGCGCTTGCGCAGGTTGCGGACCTGGTTGTCGACCACGCCGAGCACCCGGAACAGGTGGCGGGCCCAGTCGTGGTCGGGGTCGGGCTCGGGCGCCATCTGGCCGCCGGCGTCGGAGACGAGGATCGTGCGGGCGACCTTCCAGGCCGTCTCGAGCCCGAGGTTGTCGTAGACGCCGCCGTCGGAGAGCACCGCGCGCTCGCGGTACTCGCCGGCGCCGAGGTCGTTGCCCTCCTCGTCGACCCACGCGGCATCCTCCAGGTCGAGCACGAAGGGGGAGAGGACGGGCGGGAACGCGCTCGACGCCGCCACGGCGTCGGCGAGCGGGACCTCGGGGTCGTTGACGCGGCCGACGCGCCAGTCGGCCATGAACGGCTTCGAGAACCGGAACAGCGCGCCGGTCTGCACGCTGGTCGCGTTGATCACGAAGCGCGGCTGGTCGGGGAGGTCCTGCAGCGTGGCGTCGCCGAACAGGTGGCGGCGGTAGGCCTTGGCGACGCGCTCGGAGATCGTGTCCGGGGTGAGCGCGCCGACGATCACGCTCGTGGCGTCGATCGTGCGGCCGGCGAGCTCCCGCACGGGGGCGACGAAGCTGTCCTCGAGCCCTTCGGCCTCGAGCCGCGGCCAGGCGAGCGCGAGCGCGCCGGCGGTGATCGAGCCGCCGGACACGCTCGAGACGCGGTCGATGCGGGTCAGCCAGCCGGCGTCGTGCAGCCGCCACACGACGCCGACGTGGAACAGCATCGCCCGGTAGCCGCCGCCCGAGAGGCAGAGGGCGACGCCGCCGTCCGGCTCGTCCGTGCTCATGGGCGCCAACCCTAAGCGGCTGACGGTGCGAGGTGGATTTCTTTGCGCAGGCGCTCGAGGGCGCGGCCGCGGGTCGGTCCGATGCTGCCGATCGGCATGCCGAGCTTCGCGCCGATCGACTCGTAGCTGGTCTCCGTCTCCGAGTGCAGCATCCGCAGCAGCGTGCGCTGGCGGTCGGGCAGGGTCGCGAGCGCCTGGCGCACCGCGGTGCGGCGCTCGGCCGCGCGGGCGATCTCGTCCTCGTCGACGTGCGCGGCGAACAGCGGGTTCCGCACCTCGTCGCAGGTCGGGACGACCCGCCTGCGGCCCTGGAGCACGCGCAGGCACTCGCGGCGGGCGGTGGTGCCGACCCAGGCGCCGAAGCGCTCCGGGTCGCGCAGCCGGCCGATGTGCTCGACGGCGCGGAGCCACGTGAGCTGGGCGACGTCCTCGGCGTCGGCGTCGCACAGGCGGTGCGAGCGGCAGACGGAGCGGATCAGCACGGCGTAGCGGTCGATCAGCTGCTGCCAGGCCTGCGGCTCACCGGCGGCCGCGGCCGCGACGAGCGCCTCCGTCGGGCGCTCCCCACGCGCCCGCGCTCGTCGATCGGTCAGGGACGTGATGGTCGTCATGGGCCGGGACACTCCCCCTGCGCGTTTGGGACCGGCTTGGGTCGACCTTGGGGTCTGTATCAACGCGCGCGTAAGGCGCTCTGGGGGGCATGTTCATCTCCTTCAACGCCGACCCGTCGCTGATGCCCTACGAGCTCCGCCGCCGCGCCTGGCTGCACGCCCGAGAAGAGGCGCGCGCCGCCTATCGCTGGTGGGTGGAGGCCGAGGATCCGGAGCGCAAGATCGCCTACCACGTCTACCGCGCCGCCGAGGAGCGCGAGGCTGCGGCCGCGCGCGCCTTCGGGGTGTAGTGCAGCCCTCAACCCTCCTCAGGAGGTCTGACCCCTTTCGGAGGGTTTGCGAGTGCGGTTACGGTTCGGTTGAGCCAGTGGCCACTCGCATCGAGTTGTGTGGCGCCCTGACCGTCGAGGTCGACGGGCGCCGGGTCGAGGACGACCTGCCGGGCCGCCAGGGGCGGCTGCTGTTCGCGTACCTCGCGCTCAACCGCGAGCGGCCGGTGCGACGGGACGAGCTGGTCGACGTCGTGTGGGACGAGAGCCCGCCCGGCTCGCCGGACGCCGGGCTGGCCGCGCTGCTCACGCGGCTGCGGCGCGCGCTCGGGCCGGAGGCGGTCGAGGGCCGCGCGCACCTGCGGCTGGCGCTGCCGGACGTGTGGCTCGACGTCGACGTCGCGCTCGCGGCCGCGGCCGAGGCCGAGGCGGCGCTCGCGGCCGGCGACCCGCGGCGCGCGGCGGAGCGGGCCCAGGCGGCGCTGGCGCTGTTCGAGCGGCCGCTGCTGCCGGAGCTCTCCGGGCGCTGGGTCGACGAGCAGCGGGCCGCGCTCGACGGGCTGCACTCGGATGCGCTCGAGACGCTGGCGCGCGCGGCGCTCCGGCTCGGGCCGGGCGAGCTGCCCGCCGCCGACCGCGCCGCGCGCGGCCTGATCCAGCGGGAGCCGTACCGCGAGTCGGGCTACGCGGTGCTGATGGAGCTGCTGGCGGCGCGCGGCAACGTCGCCGAGGCGCTGCGCGTCTACGACCAGCTGCGCGTGCTGCTGCGCGACGAGCTCGGCGCGACGCCCGCGCCGCACGTCACCGCGCTGCACGACCGGCTGCTGCTGCAGGGCGAGTCGCCCGCGGCGGTCTCTGCCGACGGGCCGCCCGCGCCGGCGGTGGCGATCCCGCTCCCGGCCGTGCTCGCGCGCGGTGAGGAGCGCCCGTTCGTCGGCCGCGAGGCCGCGCTGAGCGTGCTGCGCGGCCGCTGGGAGCGGATCCCCGGCGGGGAGGCCGGCGTCGTCGTCGTGACCGGCGAGGCGGGCATGGGCAAGACGCGGCTGGCGGCGCGCTTCGCCGCCGAGGCGCACGTGCACGGCGCCGCGGTGCTCCACGGGCGGATCGACGAGGAGACCGTCGTCCCGTACCAGCCCTTCGTCGAAGCCATCCGGCACTACGCCGCCCACACTCCCGGCCTGGCCGGCGGCGAAGCGGCCGCCGGCGCCGCCCCGCCGGCCCTGGCCGGCATCGACGCGGAGGCCCTCGCTCCGCTCGTGCCCGAGCTCGGCGGCGCGCCCGCCTCCGACTCCGGCGAGCGCGAGAACCGCCGCTACCGGCTGTTCGAGGCGGTCGCCGCGCTGCTCGGCCGCGCCGCCGCCGACCGGCCGGTGCTGCTGGTCGTCGAGGACCTCCAGTGGGCCGGGCGGCCGACCCTGCTGCTGCTCCGCCACGTCGTCCGCCGCCTCCACGGCCGGCCGCTGCTCGTGCTCGTCACGATGCGCGACGAGGAGGCCAACCTCGTCGCCGATCCCGCGCGGATGCTCGCCGACCTCAGCCGCGAGCACGTCGTCGAGCGCGTCTCGCTCGCGGGGCTCGAGGAGGAGGAGGCCGCCGAGCTGGTCGGCGACCCCGAGCTCGCCCGTCGCCTCCACGGCCGCACGGCCGGCAACCCGTTCTTCATCGAGGAGATGCTGCGCAGCCTCGAGGAGGCGCCCGACGAGCCGCCGGGCGTGCCCGAGGGCGTCAAGGACCTCGTCTCGCGCCGGCTGTCACGGCTGGACGAGGGCACCGTCGAGACCCTGACCGCCGCCGCCGTGCTCGGCCGCGACTTCCGCCTCGCGACGCTCGAGGCGATGGTCGCGCGGCCGGGCGAGGACCTCCTCGGCCCGCTCGAGCAGGCGCTGCGCGCGAGCGTCGTGCGCGAGGACGCCGAGCGCGTCGACCACTTCGCGTTCGCCCACGCGCTCGTTCGCGAGACGCTCTACGAGGCGCCCGCCCAGGCCCGCCGCGCCCGCCTGCACCTCCGCGCCGGCCAGGCGCTCGAGTCCGCCGGGGCGCCGCCCGGCGAGCTCGCCCACCACTTCTTCGAGGCGCGCGAGGTGGGCGGCGCCGAGGCCGCGGTGACGCACAGCGCGGCGGCCGCGCGGCACGCCGTGGCCGCGCACGCCTACGAAGAGGCCGCATGGCACCTCGAGCAGGCCTTGGCCGCGCTGCCCACTGAGGCCGGCGATCCCGCGCAGGCCTCCGCCGGGCGCCGGCGCGCGGAGCTCCTGCTCGCGCTCGGCGACGTCCGCTGGCAGGCCAGCGAGGCCGGCGCGCGCGACGCCTTCGACGAGGCCGCCTCGCTCGCCCGGCGCGAGAACGCTCCCGACGTGCTCGCGCGGGCGGTACTCGGCGCCGGCGGCCGCTTCTACATGCCGATCGCCTCCGACCCCGCCTACGTCGCGCATCTCGAGGAGGCGCTCGACGCGCTGCCGGAGGAGGGGGCGCTGCGCGCGCGGCTGCTCGCCCGCCTCGCCGAGCACCTCGCGCTCGCCGACGCCGACGACCGCTCCGCGGAGCTCGGCGCCGAGGCCGTGAAGATGGCGCGCGGCACCGGCGACGAGGGCGCGCTCGCCGCCGCGCTGATGGGCCGCCACGCCGCGCTGCTCGGGATCGAGCACGTCGAGGAGCGCCTCACCACCATCGACGAGGCGATCGCGCTCGCCGAGCGGCTCGACGCCGAGGAGCTGCTCGCCCTCGCGCTGCACTGGCGCATCTACGACCTCGTCGAGCTCGGCGACATCGCCGGCGCCCAGGAGAGCCACGCCCGCCTGGAGGCGCTGGCCCGCGAGCTCCACCAGCCGCTCTACACCCACGCCGCGCTGGCCTGGCGCGGCGAGTGGGCCCACATCCGCGGCCGCCTGGAGGAGGCCGAGCGCATCCACCGCGAGTCGCTGCGGATCGCCGAGGCGGCCGGCGCCTCCGAGGCGCGCGGCTTCTTCCTCACGCAGCTGTTCGCCGTCCGCCGCGACCAGGGGCGCCTGGGCGAGATGCTCGAGCCGATCGAGCGGCTCGCGCGACAGCCGGGCTCGATCGGCGTCATGTGGCGCGCGCCGCTCCCGCTCGTGCTGCTGCAGGCGGAGGAGACCGAGCGCGCCCGCGCGGCCTACGAGATCGCGCTGGCGGCCGCCAAGCAAGGGCTGCCCAGCAGCCTCTTCCGCCTCAGCGGCCTCGTGTGCGTGGCCGAGGCGTGCGCGATCCTCGGCGACGCGCAGGGCGCCGACGAGCTGATCGACCTCCTCCAGCCGCACGCCGACCGCCTCGCGCAGACCGCGTTCAGCGGCTGCTGGGGCTCGGTCCGCCGCTACCTCGGCCTGCTCCACGCCACCGCCGGCCGCCCCGACGAGGCGCGCGCCGAGCTGCAGCGCGCGCTCGAGCTCCACGAGGCGCTCGCAGCGCCGATCCTCGTCGAGGTCACGCAGCGCGATCTCGCCGATGTATCAGGCGCCCACCTCGGCGCTCTGTAGAGCGTCCGGGCAACCCTCCCCCCTCTAGCCCGGAGACCGAGGCACGGAAGCCTGCCGCTGGTGGGGGCCCCGCGACGGAATGCGGGGTCCCGGCCGCGCCGTTAGCGTCCGCCCATGTCCCACTGGCCAGAATCCATGCGAGCGCTCGCCGAGCGCGTCAGCCTCGTCCCCGCGAACCGCACGATCGACGAGGTGGTCGACCGCCTGACCGCGATCGAACGCGAGCTCGACGGCTTCTTCTCACCCGACGGCGGCGGCCCCGAGACCCGCCGCGAGCGCCCGCCGCTCCCCGACGGCGTCGCCTGCTTCAACGGCATGTACCTGCGGGTCACCGAGGCGGTCCGCGACGAGCTGCCGAACTTCGAGAGCCGCGAGTTCGTCGAGCGGCTCGACGTCCTGTTCGCCGAGTTCTACTTCCAGGCCTACGACGCGGCGACCGCCGGCGAGTGGATCTCCAGGGCGTGGGCGCCGCTGTTCGCCCGCCGCGCCGAGAAGCGGCTCGCGCTCCAGTTCGCGATCACCGGCATGAACGCGCACATCAACAACGACCTCGCCCACGCGCTCGTGCTGACCTGGAAGGAGCTGGGCGACGAGCCCGCGCTCGACACGCCCGAGGGCCGCGACTACGAGAAGGTCAACGAGATCCTCAAGCGGGTGGAGACCGAGATCAAGGTGCCGCTCTCCGACGAGCTGATCGCCACGGTCGACACGGCGTTCGGCACCACCGACGACTTCCTCGCACTGTGGAGCATCCGCCGAGCGCGCGAGCAGGCGTGGGAGCGGGCGCGGATCATGCGCAGCATCACCGGCGACGAGCTCGGCGGCCTGTTCGACGACTTCGTCGGCTTCGCCGGCAACCTGCTGCTCGGCCCGCCGGGCTGATCCGTCGCATATCCGTCCAGCGCTTCAGGGTTTCGCTCGCGAAGCCGATGACGCACCCATGTCCTCAGGGAAGGGCGCGCGTCGCCTGTTGTCGGCCGACGCAGCCGTGTGGGCGCTCAACGCCGCCATCGTCACCGCCTCGGTCGTCCTCCTCGCCGGGCCCGTCCAGCACCTCCCGCCGTTCGATGCGCCCGTGCACCTCCCGTGGTGGCTGCTGGCGCTGGGCTTCCTCGCCGCCGAGCGCTGCGTCGTGCACCTGCACTTCCGCCGCAGCGCCCACTCGTTCTCGCTCGGCGACCTGCCGCTCGTCTTCGGCCTGCTGTTCGCGACGCCGATCGACCTCGTCGTCGCGGGGCTGATCGGCCCGATCGTCGTCCTCCTGGTCGACCGGCGGCTGCCGGCGATCAAGGTCGTCTTCAACATCGCCCAGTTCACGCTCGCCACCTGCCTGGCGGTGATCGTCTTCCACGAGCTGGCCGCCACCACCGACGGCTTCGGCCCGCTGGTCTGGATCTACGCGCTGATCGCCTGCCAGCTGTCGGCGTTCGTGACCGTCGCGCTGATCGGCGCCGCGATCTCGCTCTCGGAGGGCTGGCTCGGCTTCAAGGCGTTCGGGCGGATGCTGCTGATGGACCTGACGGTCACCACCACCAACACGTGCCTCGGCCTCGCCGGCGCCGTGATCGTCGCCTACGACCCGCGCGCGCTGCCGCTGCTCGTGGTGCCGCTCGTCACCGTCTTCTTCGCCTACCGCGCCTACGCCACCGAGCGCCAGCGCCACGAGAGCCTCGAGTTCCTCTACGAGACGACGCGCACGCTGTCGCGCTCGCCGGAGATCGTCGTCGCGCTCGAGGGCTTGCTCGACCGCTCGCTGGAGGCGTTCCGCGCCGAGGTCGCCGAGATCGTGCTGTTCCCGTCCGAGGGCAACCCGCCGCTGCGCACGACCCACGGCCCGGGCGACACCCGCGACGTCATGCAGCCGATCGACCCCGCGATCGCCGACGAGCTGCGCGCGCTGGTCGACCACGACGCGCCGGTCGCGCGCGTCACCCCCGAGGCCGGCAGCGTGCGGCTCCGCCGCTACCTCGAGCAGCGCGGCGTCACCCACGCGATGCTCGCCATGCTGCCCGGCGAGACGCGCGTGGTCGGCACGATGCTGCTGGCCAACCGGCCCGGCGTCGTGCGCGACTTCTCCGACGCCGACCTGCGCCTGTTCGAGACGCTCGCCACCAACGCCTCGGTCGCCCTCCAGTACGACCGCCTCGAGCAGACCGTGTGGCAGCTGCGCGAGCTCCAGCGCCAGCTCGAGCACCAGGCCTACCACGACTCGCTGACCGGGCTGGCGAACCGCACGCTGTTCATCGACCGCGTCGACGAGGCGCTCGCCAAGCACGATCCGACCGTCGCCGTCCTGTTCGTCGACATCGACGACTTCAAGACCGTCAACGACACGCTCGGCCACACGGTCGGCGACCAGCTGCTCGTCGCGGTCGCCGAGCGCCTGTGCCACTGCGTGCGCCCGACGGACACCGTCGCCCGCTTCGGCGGCGACGAGTTCGCGGTGCTGCTCGATCGGCTCGACGGCCCGGAGGACGTCGTGGTGGTCGCCGAGCGGATCCTCGCCGCGCTCGCCCAGCGCGTGCCCGCGGGGGACGAGACGGTCAGCGTCGGCGCCAGCGTCGGCATCGCCACCAACCACAAGCAGGGCATGCGCGCCGGCGAGCTGATCCGCGACGCCGACGTCGCCATGTACGACGCCAAGCAGCGCGGCAAGGGCCGCTGGGCGCGCTTCGAGCGCAGCATGCACACCGCGATCCTGCGCCGCCACGGGCTCAAGGAGCAGCTCCAGCAGGCGGTCGCCCGCGAGGAGTTCGCGGTCGAGTACCAGCCGATCGCGCGGCTCGCCAGCGGCGACGTCGTGGCCGCCGAGGCGCTCGTGCGCTGGCAGCACCCGGAGCGCGGCATCGTCGCGCCCGGCGAGTTCATCCCGCTCGCCGAGGAGACCGGGCTGATCGTCCCGATCGGCGAGTTCGTGCTCGACGAGGCCTGCCGCCGGGTCGCCGGCCGCGACGTGCGCATGCACGTGAACCTCTCCGCGGTCGAGCTCCAGCACGTCGACGTGCTCGAGCGCGTCACCTCGACGCTGCGCCGCCATCGCGTGCCGCCGCAGCAGCTCGTGCTCGAGATCACCGAGAGCGTGCTCGTCGACGTCGGGATGAGCACCACGCTGCGCGAGCTCCACCAGCTCGGCGTGCGCCTCGCGCTCGACGACTTCGGCACCGGCTACTCGTCGCTCAGCTACCTGCGCTCGTTCCCGCTCGACGTGCTCAAGATCGCCAAGCCGTTCGTCGACGGCGTCACCGGCCGGCGCGAGGAGCGCTCGTTCGTGCGGATGATCATCGAGCTCGCGCGCACGCTCGGGCTCGAGGTGGTGGCCGAGGGCATCGAGTCGGGCGACCAGCTCGACGTCCTGCGCGAGATGGGCTGCGACCTGGGGCAGGGCTTCCACCTGTCGCCGCCGCTCTCGACCTCGATCATCGAGGACCGGGTCCGGATCGAACGCGCGTCCAGCCACCCTGCGGGTGGCGCCGCGACGGTCCGATACCCAGCGTGAGCTGCAGTTCGTAGGGCAAACCCGCTGCGAGGTGGGGACGCAAAGCCAGGGGCCTCCGGGATGGAGGCAGCCCAGCCGCCGGCTCTTCTCCACTCGAGCCACTTTCGCGACATGGAGGTCGCAGCGTCAATGCCTCTTTCCATCCCCACCACTGTCGACCGCATGCGCTGGATGGTCGGGATCGCCGTCGTGGCGATCCTCATGGCCCTCCCCGTCGCGCTGGCAGGCTCGCGTCGCCGAGCTGCCCGTGACGCAGACCGCGCCGGTCGCCGCCGAGACGCTGCCGTCGCTGCACCCGTCGCTCGCCGCCCTGGCCGAGCGCTCGCCGCGCAAGCACGTCGAGGTGATCGTCCAGCTCGACGAGGGCATGACGCGCGCCGCCGTGGCGCCGCTCGTCCGCGAGCTGGGGGGGAAGGTCACGCGTGACCTGCACATCATCAACGCCGTCGCCGCCGAGCTGCCCGCCGCGGGCGCCGCGAAGCTCGCCTCGCGCCCCGAGGTCCGCGCGGTCTCGCCGAACGCCGCCACCAAGCCGCAGGCGATGGGCGACGGCCTGGCCACCTCGTACAACGCCTCGATCCAGACGCCGCACCTGTGGAACACCTACCGCGGCACCGGCCGCGGCGTGGGCGTGGCCGTGGTCGACACCGGCATCGCCGGCGACCTGCCCGACTTCCGCGTCTCCGCGACCGACACGCGCTCGCGCGTCATCGGCTCCGCGGTCGTCCACCCCGACGCGACCACCGCGACCGACGAGTACGGCCACGGCACGCACGTCGCGGGCATCATCGCCGGCAACTCGAGCAACCGCGACGAGGGCGACCCGCTCAAGGGCAAGTACATGGGCGTCGCGCCGAACGCGAACCTCGTCTCGGTCAAGGTCTCCGACGACGAGGGCAACGCCACCGTCCTCGACGTGATCGCCGGCATCCAGTTCGCCGTCGACCACAAGGCCGAGTACAACATCCGCGTCCTCAACCTGTCGCTGGAGTCGACGACGGCCGAGTCCTACAAGACCGACCCGCTCGACGCCGCGGTCGAGGCCGCCTGGTTCAAGGGCATCTTCGTGGTCGCCGCCGCCGGCAACCGCGGCCCGGGCGGCGACGCCGTCCACCACGCGCCGGGCAACGACCCGTACATCGTCACCGTCGGCGCCGTCGACGACAACGGCACCAAGGAGATCGCCGACGACGCGCCGACGACCTGGTCGAGCCGCGGCACGACGCAGGACGGCTTCGCCAAGCCCGACATCTACGCGCCGGGCGCCAAGATCGTCTCGAACCTCGCGCCGGGGTCGGAATACACGACGCTGTGCGACGAGTGCGTCACCGGCGAGGGTCAGTACATCCGCGCCGGCGGCACCTCGATGGCCGCTCCGATGGTCGCGGGCGCCGCGGCGATCGGCTTCCAGCTCGACCCGACGATGTCGCCGAACCGCGCGAAGGCGCTGCTGCGCGACTCCGACCGCGAGCTGACCGAGTCGATCGACGAGCTCAGCCTGGTCGACGCCGCCCGCCGCTTCTTCGGCGACGGCGGCCGCCTCGCCAACCAGGGCCTCGAGCCGAACGAGTACATCGACCCCGTCTCGCACGAGATCGACTACACGCGCTCGCGCTGGAGCCGCTCGCGCTGGAGCGACGCGAGCGAGCTGCTGCGCTCGCGCTGGAGCCGCTCGAGCTGGAGCATGGTGCCGGCCGACGAGGCCGACAGCGCCGCCGCCGACCCGACGCGGTCGCGCTGGAGCCGCTCCTCCTGGAGCCGCTCGAGCTGGTCGACGAGCTGGACCAAGTAAAGGTTTGCCAGGGGACCGGAGAGGACGGCGCGCCCGGGGATAGCCTGGGCGCGCCGTGACTCCGCTTGCCTGGTACCGCCGGACCGGCGCCGACCCGCCGTTCGGCGATCCGCGCCGGGCTCACGGCACCCGCTTCGAGGGCTACTACTGGCGGCTCACGGGCCCCGATCGCGTGACGATCGTGTTGTGCGGCGTCTGCCGCGACGCGACCGGGCCGTGGGCGATCGTCGCGCTCGCCTCGTCCGACGGCATGGTGCGCAGCCGCCTCGAACCTCTCGCCGACGTCTCGTTCAGCGGGCTCGAGGTCCGCGCGGGCTCGTCCCTCTCCGCTTCCGCGGCCTCGTTGCGCGTCGACCTGGGGCCGGATGCCCGGCTCGAACTGCGCTTCGAGGGAAGGCGCGAATGGGGCGGGGTGTTCGGGGGGATCGGGCCGGCGCAGGTCGTGCCCGGGCTGCCGCAGTACTGGCATCCGTGGCTGCTCGGGGGCCGCGTCGTGGGGTCCGGGTGGGATGGCGCTGCGGTCTACGCCGAGAAGAACTGGGGCCCGCGCTTCACCGAGCACTGGTGGTGGGGGCAGGCGCAGGGCTTCCCGGGCGCCGACGCCTGCGTGGCCTTCGCCGGCGGCCGGGTGCTGGGCGGCGCGCCGACGTCGGTGGTCGCGCGCGTGGAGGACCGGGTGCTCCGGCTCGCGCCGCCGCTCGCGCGGATGGCGACCGCGGTCGGGGAGACGGGCTGGCGCGTGCGTGGGCGGTCGCCGCGCTGGACTGTGGAGCTCGAGGGCTCGGCGGCGGGCGCTCCGGCGGTCCTCCCGGTCCCGGTCGTCGCGGAGCGTCGTGTGGAGGACCGGTCGCAGCAGTACCTGGCGGGGTCGCTGGACGTGCGCATATGGCGGAGCGGTCGGCTGTACTTCGCGGGCGAGTCTGAGCTCGCCGGGCTCGAGCGCTGGATCTAGGCAGCGACGCCTACGTGCGCCCCTCCGCCCGCCGTACCGCGACCGTCAGCGGCTCGGCCCCCACCAGGCGCTCGAACGGCCCGATCACGGTCCAGAGCGCCTTCAGCCGCACGCGCGCGGTGGCATCGACCGGATCCACGCGGGCCTCGCTCACCAGCTCCGAGCCGCCGTTGGGCAGCGGCGCCGCCCAGTGCGCGAACAGGACCCGGACGGTGCCGCGCTCGTCCCACTCGCGGAAGTCGGCGGGCCCGCTGAGCCGGGGGTAGTCGCGCGTCAAGCGTCCAGATCCGCCCGCACAGGCCGGATACCGACCACGTCTCGCCCGCGTCCAGCAGCGTGAACGGCTCGGTGCGGAACAGCTCGTCGTAGGTCTGGCCGTGGACGACGCCGGGGATCCGCCAGCGCACGAGGCGCTCGAGCGCGCGCGTGTCCGAGAGCCGGACTCCGCGGGCGGCCTCCCACAGCGCCTCCGGCGCGGCGGCCGCCTTGCGGCGATGATGGGTCCGCACGGCCGGGTCGGCGATCCAGTCGTCCAGGCGGTCGTTTGCTGTGTACGGTGAGGTGCGGGGCATGCGGCTGATCCAGCACAAGAAGGAGGCGTACTGGTTCTACCGCTTCCTCTCGACGGGCTACGACCGGTGGGTCAATCCGCTGTTCTGGACCTCGGCCATGCGGTCGGAGGCCCTGCGCGCGGCCCGGCTCGACGAGCGGACGCTGGAAGTCCTGGACGCCGGTGCGGGTACGGGCTTCACGACCGAGGGGATCGTCGCGGCGATCGATCGCGAGCGCGTGACGATGCTCGACCAGAGCCCGCACCAGCTCGCCCGCGCGGAGGCCAAGCCGGAGCTGGCCGGCGTGCGCAAGCTGCAGGGCGACGCCGAGGCGCTGCCGTTCGAGACCGATCGCTTCGACCGCTACGTGTCGGCCGGCTCGATCGAGTACTGGCCGGCGCCCGAGCGGGGGATCGCCGAGGCGTACCGGGTGCTCAAGCCGGACGGGATCGCGCTCGTGATCGGGCCGGTGCCGCCGGGCCACCGCCTGCTGCGGTGGCTCGCCGAGCTGTGGATGCTGTTCCCGACCGAGGCGCAGTACCGCGAGTGGTTCGCGCAGGCCGGCTTCGAGGACGTCGCGCTCGAGGCGGTGGCGCCGGAGTGGTACCGCGACCCGCGCTCGAAGTACGCGGTCGCGGTCAGCGGGCGCAAGCCGCGCGCGGGCGCGTCGCCGCTGGCGATCGCGGGCGCGGTCGAGGACGTGCGCGAGCCGATGGGCTGGAGGCGGCGGGTGGTGTTCGCCGGGCGCTTCCTCCTCGGCTCGCTGGCCGGCTTCGTGTTCGTGCCGGTCGGAGCCGTGCTGTCGCTGCGGCGGCGGCGATGACCGGGCGCGCGGTCGCGCTGCCGGCGGTCCGGCCGCTCGGCGCGCTGTGGCGCTTCTCGCGCCCGCACACGATCATCGGCACGACCGTCAGCATCGTCGCGCTCTACCTGATCGCGGTCGCCACGATCCCCGGGCTGACGGTCGGCGGCGGGCTGTGGGACCTGTGGTGGACGCTGGTCGCCGGGCTCGCGGTCAACGTCTACATCGTCGGCATCAACCAGATCGAGGACGTGGAGATCGACCGCGTCAACAAGCCGTTCCTGCCGCTCGCGTCGGGGGAGATGACCCACGAGTACGCGCGGGCGGTGGTGGTGGTGACCGCCGGGCTGGCGATCGTGCTGGCGGTCACGCAGGGCGTCGAGGAGACGGTGGCGGTGCTCGTCGGGCTCGCGGTCGGCACGGCCTACTCGACCCCGCCGCTGCGGCTCAAGCGCTTCGCCGCCGCCGCCTCGATCTGCATCGCGGGCGTGCGCGCGGTCGTGGTCAACCTCGGCGTCTACGGGCACTTCTCGCTCGCCCTGGGCCCGGACGGGACGGTCGCGATCCCCGCCGCCGTGTGGGCGCTGACCATCGTCGTGCTGCCGTTCTCGTTCGCGATCGCGATCCTCAAGGACGTCCCCGACGCCGAGGGCGACCGCCGCTTCCGGATCATGACCTTCACCGTGCGGGTCGGCGGGGCGAAGGTGCTGCGCGCCGGGCTCGCGGCGCTGGTCCTCGCCTACGTCGGGATGGCGGTGCTCGGGCCGCTGCTGATCCCGGAGGCGGACCCGGTGGTGCTGGCCGGCGGGCACCTGGCGGCGCTCGCGCTGCTGGTCGGCTGGGCGCGCGCGGCGGACCCGGACGACCCCGCCGTGTTCACGCGCTTCTACATGCGCGTCTGGAAGCTGTTCTTCCTCGAGTACGCGCTGGTCGCCGCCGCCTGCCTGGCCGGCTAGCGCCGTTTGCGCCAGGCCAGGACGGCGATCAGGCCGGCGATCGCGCCGGCGATCGTCGCTGGGATCGCGATGCGCAGCTTCGACCTCCGCTGCTCGAGCTCCTCGCGCGCCTGGAAGCCGCCCTCGGGCGGGATGACATGTGGCTCGGCGGGCGGGAGCGGGGAGGGCGTGGCGTGGCTGAGGTTGCGCGGTGACATGTCCGACGGATCGGACTTGGAGGAGGCCGCAGGATCGGCCGTGGCGGTGCTCGTGGCCGGCCGCCGCGGCTTGCTCCGCGCCGGCCGCCTCGTCGGCCTCGGGCGCGGCCACCGGCGCGCCGACGTACTTGCGCAGCCGCGGCTTCTCCTCCTGCTCGGCGCTCGCGCCCTCTGGCAGGACCGTCGAGGACTCCTCGCGCGAGTAGTCGAGGCCGTAGTGCTCGTAGAGCCGCTTCTCGTCGGCCACGCTGAGCGTCTCGCCGACGTCCACGCGCGGCGCGCCCGCGACGCGGTCGGCGGCCTGCCCGACGCGGATCGACTGCTCCTCGACCGTCGCGCCGGCCAGCGGCACGAACACCTCGCCGTCGTCGAGCTTGACCAGCACCCACTCGGGCACGCCGCTCGCCTCGTCGAGGAAGATCACCTCGACGGCGCCGAGACGGTCACCGTCGGGGCCGAGGACGTCGCGGCCGGACCAGGCGCCGAAGTCCTCGAAGTCGCGCTGTGTCGGAAGCTCGGTCATCGGTCCCTGCCTACCGGGCTTGCACCTCCCTCAAACCACCCAGCCGCCTTGAGATCACTCCGCTCAAGCTGGACGGATGGTCATCTCTCGACCCCCAACCGACTATCGCGCCGACGATCGGGTACGGCTCCATTAAATGGACGCTTTCGAGATCAGCCTGCAACCGGCACCCACCGCCGCCACCGCGGCGCGGACCGAGGTCACCGAGCGGCTCGCGTCGCGGCTCGGCCAGGGCGTGCTCGACGACGTCCGGCTCCTGGTCACGGAGCTGATCACCAACGCGCTCCGGCACGGCATGCTGACGCCCGGGGACCGTGTCTCCCTCAAGGCGTCGATCGACGACGGCGTCGTCCGCATCGAGGTCTCCGACCCCGGCAACGACGGCGAGGTCGCCCCGCGCGAGCCCGGCCCGAAAGGCGGCGGCTACGGGCTGTTCCTGGTCGAGCAGCTGGCCAAGCGCTGGGGGGTCGACCGGCGCAACGGCACCACCGTCTGGTGCGAGCTCGCGCCCGAACCGGGCCGGTAGACTCCCGCCTGCGAGCTCCCACCTTTTGACAAGGGTCGGGGCACGCGTTAGAAAGCCGTACGACGCCCGGGAAGACCAGCCCGAGGGCGGAGACCACGCTGCTGTGACCACTCGCGACGAATCGAGCCCGATGACGGGCGAGTTCGAGCCATTCCGGATCGACGTCGAGCCATCGCGCGACTCCGTGCGCGTTGCGCCGGTGGGCGAGCTCGACCTCGCCACCGTCGACAAGCTGCGCGCGGAGGTCGACCGTCTGCGCGAGTCGGGCTTCACCAACCTGGTGCTCGATCTGCGCGGCGTTCGCTTCCTCGATTCCACCGGCCTGCGACTCGTGCTCGAGCTCGACGCCGCGGCCACCGCGGACGGCCAGGAGCTGAAGATCATCCGCGGCGCCCCCGTCGTGCAGCGCATCTTCGAGGTCACGCAGGTGTCCGAGCGGTTGAAGTTCATCGACGCGTAGCGCGGGTACTCCCGCCCGACCCGGTCGATACCGTGGTCGCCGAACGTCAACGATCCGGGAGACCGATGACGCGACGAATCGAAGCCGGCCCCGTGCTCGTGGGCCTGGGGGCGCTGATCATGCTGGTCAGCGTCTTCCTCGAGTGGTACGAGCCAAATCTCACCGCCTGGCAGTCCTTCGAGTTCATCGACCTGCTGCTGACCGTGCTCGCGCTCGCGGCGCTCGCCGCCGCGGCCGGCACCGTATGGCCCGACGCCGCGGTGATCGACCGCCAGGCGCTGCCGCTGATCGTGGCCGCGCTGCTGGTGCTCGTCGCGTCGCAGATCCTCGACCCGCCGCCCGGCGTGCTCGGCGACCCCGACATCGGCGCCTGGCTGGCGCTCGGCGCGGCGCTCGTGATGTGCGTGGGCGCGGTGCTGTCGCTCGGCCGCGTCTCGTTCTCCCTGACCGTCGAGGGCCGCGACACCCGCCGGCGCGTGGCGGCCGTCGACCACCGCAGCGACCCGACGACCACGGAGGGCCCGGCCGTGAAGGCGGACGACGACTAGATGGCCGGCCGCGACATCTCCTTCGAGCTCGAGCGCTTCGAGTGGGTCACGGCTGAGCGACTCGAGGTCGAGGGCGCCTGGAACGGGGTCCGGCGGCTCGTGCGCGCCACGCTGGTGATCGACGTCGACGGCGACACGCGCCGCCTGCGCGCACTGCCCGAGGACCCGGGCTCGCCCGAGCAGTGGACCGCCGCGTTCGAGTGGAAGGGCGGCGAGCTGCCCAAGCTGGAGGGCGCCGAGCTCGAGGTCGGCCGCTCGATCGTCGTCGACCTGCCGCGCCCGCGCACGTCGAAGGCCCGCGGCGAGGCGAAGCCGCAGAAGCCGATCCCGGCCACCACGCGCGCCGACAAGACGACCGAGGCCGCGCTCGAGCAGGTCCGCGCGGAGAAGGAGTCCGAGAAGGAGTCGCTGCAGGCGGAGGTCGAGCGGCTGCGGGCGGAGGCCGAGGATGCCGCCGCCGAGCGCGAGGCCTTCCGCGTGCGGGCGGAGGAGGCCGACGCCCTGCGCGCCGCCGCCGAGGAGGCCGCCGCGGAGCGGGATGCCTTCCGTGCCACCGCCGAGGAGACGGCCGCCGAGCGCGATGCCGCCCGGGCCGCCGCCGAGCGGGCCGAGACCGAGCGGGATGCGCTGCAGGAGGAGCGCGCGGGGCTGGCGGAGCGCGCGGAGGAGGCCGCCGCCGGCGCCGACGCTGCCCGCGCCGAGCACGAGACGCTCCGCGCCCAGGCGCGCGAGGCCGACGCGCTGCGCGTCCGCCTGGAGGACGCCGAGGCCCAGCGGGACGCCCTGCGCGCCCAGGCCGACGAGGCGGTCGACCTGCGCAACGAGGTCGACGCGCTGCGGGCGCAGCTGGACGACGCCAGGCCGGCGGTCGCGCCCGACGTCGCCCGCCTGCGGACCGAGCTCGAGTCCGTGGAGCGCGAGCGCAGCGAGCTGCGGGCGCAGCTCGACTCGACGTCCCAGCAGCTCCAGGACGCCACCCAGGCCATGCCGCCGCCGACGCAGGAGGACGCGCCCGACGACGCCCGTGAACGGTTGCGCGAGGCGCGCCGCTTCGACCGTCCCCGCAGCGCCGACCAGCTCGCCGTCGAGTCCGGCCGGAGGCGCACCCGCCGACCGGCGGAGCGCACGGCCAAGGCCCCGGACCCGGACCCGGAGCCGGAACCGACCGCGAGCCTGTCGGACAAGGTGACCGGCTGGGTCGGTTCGGTGATGGGCACACGTGACGAGGACGACGGCACGCGCAACGGCAAGAGCGGCGCCAAGCTGCGCGAGCGCGCCGGGGTCCAGGGCCCTGCGCCCGAGGCGGCGCCGACCGCGACCCTGCCGGCTCGCCGCGCCCGGCGGCGCAGCGCGGTCGGGGTCCCGCAGGCCGAGCGCCGTCGCGAGTCGCCGTCGTGGCCGCTGCGCGTCGCCGCCCTCGGGCTGCTCGCGCTGCTGCTGCTCACGCTCGTCGTGATCGTGTCGGCCGTCGTCTAGGTGTAGGACCCGAGAAGGTTGTTCAGCCGTTGGATGGGTGGTTGGCGGCCGATGGCTGTGTGTCGGCGGCGATGGTTGTAGGTCCATAGCCAGCCGTCAGGGGCTGTGGTGCGTTCTCGGTTGGTGCCGTAGATCGCGCCGTAGGCCCAGCCGGCGAGCAGGGTGCGGATGAAGCGCTCGGCCTTGCCGTTGGTCTGTGGTCGGCGCGGCCGGGTCCGGAGGTGGCGGATGCCCAGCGCGCGGCAGGTGAGCGCGTGAATGGTGGAGCGGTAGGGCGAGCCGTTGTCGGTCATGACGCGCTGGACGCTGACGCCGTGGCGGGCAAAGAACTCAAGCGCCCGGGCCAAGAAGCCGGCGGCGGTGGTGGCTTTCTCGTCGGCGAGCACTTCGGCGTAGGCAAGCCGGGTGGCGTCGTCGATAGCGACGTGCACGTAGTCCCATCCGATGACGCAGCGGTCCACGCCGTTGCGGTCGCGCCGACGCGGACTTGGGTTGCGCCGGACGCCGGTGACGCGCTTGCCGGCACCGCCCTGGATGCGCCCGAGCTTCTTGACGTCGACGTGGATGAGCTCGCCGGGACGGGCACGCTCATAGCGGCAGGCGGGCTCGAGCCCGAGCCGGCCCAAGCGCCCCATCCCCAGTCGGCTCAAGATCGCCGATGTCGTCGACAGCGGCATCTCGAGCAGCTCGGCGATCTCCGGACCCGAGAACCGCAACCGCCTCAACGTCGCGATCGCCTCCACCCGTGCCGGATCGGTCCTCGTCACCCGACGCGGTGCCGAGCTGCGATCCGCCAACCCCGCCTCACCCTCCGCCCGGTAACGCGCCACCCACTTGCTGACCGTCCGCGTCGAAACGGCGAACTCAGCGGCCACGATCTCTCTCGACTTCCCGGCCAAGAAACGACGCACCATCACCTGACGAGATTTCGGACAGGTCCGCGCGTTAGCGTGCAACTTCATCCGGTGCCCTCCTTGGGACTGGTGGCTTCAGCACCAACCAGCCTCCAAGGAGGCCCGGATGAACAACCTCCTCAGGAACTACAGCTAGGCGACGGCCAGCACCAGCGGCAGCAACGCCACCGCCGACGCGGTGCTGAGCGCGAGCCCGCTCGCCGCCTGGCAGGCCGAGAACCCGTAGAGGCGCGCGAACGACAGCGTCGCCATCGGGAACGGGCCGAGCACGAGGATCCACAGCGCCGGCGGGATCGCCAGCCCGAGCAGCGAGGCGGCCAGCAGCACGCTCGGCACGAACGTCAGGTGCAGGGCCAGCGCCTTCGCCGCCAGCCCGAGCTCGTGGCGCTTGAACCAGCGGCCGCCCGGCCACGCGACGCCGAGCAGCAGCGCGCTCGACGCCGCCAGCGCGGTGCCGGCCACCGAGACGACGCCGGGGAGCGCCTCGGGCGCCTCGACGAAGCGGGCGAGCAGCAGGCCCGCCATCGCCCCGGCCATCGGCGCGTAATCGGTCAGCGCCGTCTTCGGCGCCTGCGGGATCGGCGCCCGCCGCCGCAGCAGCCGCACGCCGACAGCGATCCGCGGCATCGTGAGCATGTCGTAGGCCACCAGCACGATGGCCGCGCGCGGCCCGAACGCAGCCGCGGCGATCGGCAGCGACCACATCGTCGGGTTGCCGTACATGCCGAACCCGAGCGTCGGCCCCTCGCGCCGGTGGCGGAAGAGCCACACGGCCAGCAGCACCGCCGAGACCTGGGCCACGAGCAGCAGCGCGAGCGCCGCGATGTCACCGGCCCCGCCCTTGAACGACCAGCCCGCGAGCACGGCGAGCGACCCCAGCCCGAGCGCGAACTGGGTGCGAAAGACGACGGCGAAGTACCGCTGGAGCCACGCCCTGAGTGCGAAGCCGACCGCGAACCCGCCTGCCAGTGACAGGGCGACAGGCACACACTCAGAGTTAGCAGCCGCTCAGGCGGCCGCGGCGCCGCCGGCCTGCCGCATCACACGCCGGCGAACCGCGTCGGCTCGCGCGGCAGCCGCGCCGGATCGAACGCCGACAGCATCTCCGCGGCCGTCGTCGGGCCCTCGAAGCCCGAGCGTCCGCGCCATCCACCGCACCGCCGCCTCGGGCGAGACCTCGCGCAGCGTCACCGACCCGTGCCGCTTGGCCAGCCGCGCGCCGTCGCGCCCGAGCACCAGCGGCACGTGCGCCCACGACGGCTCCGGCAGCCCGAGCAGCCGCGCCAGCAGGATCTGCCGCGGCGTCGAGTCGATCAGGTCGGCGCCGCGCACGACCTCGCCGATGCCCTGGGCGGCGTCGTCGACCATGACCGCCAGGTTGTACGCGGTCGCCCCGTCGTTGCGCCGCACCACGAAGTCGTCGACGGCCATCTCGTAGCGCCCGGCGAGCCGGTCCTCGAACCCGATCCGCGCGGCATCCGCCCGCAGCCGCAGCGCCGGCGGCCGCCCGCCCGCGCGCTTGCGCCGCCGCTCGCCGTCGGTCAGCCGCAGGCACGTCCCGGGGTAGGCGCCCTCGGGCAGCGGCCCGTGCGGGGCCGACGCGGCCGCCCGGATCTCCGCCCGCGTGCAGAAGCACTCGTAGACGCGCCCCTCGCCGCGCAGCTGCTCGATCGCCGCGGAGTAGGCCTCGCTGCGCGCCGACTGCCACACCACCTCGCCGTCCCACTCGAGCCCGATCGCGGCCAGGTCCTCGAGCTGCTCGGTCGCCGACTCGACCCGCACGCGGCCCGGGTCGAGGTCCTCCATCCGCACCAGGAAGCGGGCGCCGGCCGAGCGCGCGAACAGCCACGCCAGCAGCGCCGTGCGCAGGTTGCCGAGGTGCAGCGTCCCGGTCGGGCTGGGCGCGAAGCGGCCGTCGTGGCTCACGCGTACGTGAACGGCAGCGAGTCGGCCACCTCGGCCAGCGACGGCGCGGTGCGGTCCCGCTCGGAGTACAGGAGCTCGACGGCGCGCGGCCACTCGATCCCGACGTCGGGGTCGGCGAACGAGATGCCCGCCTCGGTCTCCGGGTCGTAGTAGGCCGTGCACTTGTAGACGAAGTCGGCCTCGTCGGAGAGCACGCAGAAGCCGTGCCCGAAGCCGATCGGGATCCACAGCTGATGGCCGCGCACGTCGTCGAGCTCGACCGACTCCCACTCGCCGAAGGTGGGGGAGCCGCGCCGCAGGTCGACCACCACGTCGAGCACGCGGCCGCGCGCGACCCGCACGAGCTTGCCCTGGCCGGGGTGCGTCTGGAAGTGGATGCCGCGCAGCGTCCCGCGCCGCGAGCGCGAGTGGTTGTCCTGCACGAAGGCGCTCGGAATCCCGTGCCGGCCCCACGTCTCCTCGCGGAAGGTCTCCACGAAGAAGCCGCGCTCGTCGCCGTGCACGGTGGGGGCGAGGAGCACGAGCCCGTCGAGCCGCGTCGGAAGGCGTTCCATGACGCCGGGCAGCTTACGAGGGAGGAGTCCCGGCCCGCCCCGTCGAATCCGGGGTCGCACATGCCAAGGACCGCGACCATGCCCCCCGCCGCCCAGGGACACCAGACCCTGTCGGCCTACATCTCCTCCCGCTTCGACGAGTTCTCGCGGTCCCAGAAGGACGTCGCGCAGTACGTCGTCGACCATCTCGACGAGGTGGCCTTCCACACCGCCGAGGAGCTCGCCCGCCGCGCGAGCACGTCATCTTCCACCGTCGTGCGCTTCTCGCAGGCGCTCGGCTTCGAGGGCTTCCCCGAGCTCCAGGAAGCCGCCCGCGAGGAGTACCGCCACCTGCACCGCGCCGCCGACCCGACCAACGGGCAGAAGAGCGCCGAGCCGCTGTTCTCGCTCGACCAGAGCGCGTTCGAGTCCGCCCTCGCCGCCGACCACGTCAACGTGGAGGAGACGGCGCGCAAGGTCTCGCGCTCGCAGGTCGACGCCGCCATCGAGGCGATCGCCACCCACGAGAAGGTGCTGATCGCCGGCACCGACCAGATGGCGTTCTTCGCCTCCTACCTGCGCCACCTGCTGATGCTGCTCGACATCCGCGCCGAGATCGCCGCGTCTCCGTCCCAGGAGGCCCTGTCTCGGCTCGGGCGGATCGACTCCGACACGCTGGTGATCGGCCTGTCCGCCGGCCGCCCGCATCCGTTGGTCGTCCGCGCCATGAAGATCGCCCGCCACCGCAAGGCGGCGACGCTCGCGATCGTCGACGCGACGCTGTCCGAGGTCTCCAAGCTCGCGGAGCGGACGCTCTACTACTCGTCCAACTCGCCGGCCTTCGTGCGCTCGCACGTCGGCCTGCTCTCGATCCTCCAGGCACTGGCCTACGGGGTCTATGCGCGCGACGCCGCGCAGTACGACGACCGCATCCGGGCGTTCCGCCTCAAGTAAGTCTGTACAGAACGGCCAAGAGCCCTGCCGCTTTGGCACGGCTACCATGGCTGGCATGCGCGACGAGTCGACTTTCCGCGTCAAGGCCGGGCTGGCCGAGATGCTCAAGGGCGGCGTCATCATGGACGTCGTCAACGCCGAGCAGGCCAAGATCGCCGAGGACGCCGGCGCGGCCGCCGTGATGGCGCTCGAGCGCGTGCCGGCCGACATCCGGCGCGACGGCGGCGTGGCGCGCATGTCGGACCCGATCCTCATCAAGGGGATCCAGGAGGCCGTGACGATCCCGGTGATGGCCAAGGCCCGCATCGGCCACTTCGTCGAGGCGCAGGTGCTCGAGGCGCTCGAGGTCGACTACGTCGACGAGTCCGAGGTCCTCACGCCCGCCGACGAGGCCAACCACATCGACAAGTGGGCGTTCAAGGTCCCGTTCGTGTGCGGCGCCACCAACCTGGGCGAGGCGCTGCGGCGGATCGCCGAGGGCGCGGCGATGATCCGCTCCAAGGGCGAGGCGGGGACCGGCGACATCGTCGAGGCCGTGCGCCACATGCGCAAGATCTCCGGCGAGATCAAGCGCATCTCCTCGCTCGACGACTCCGAGCTCGCCACCGCGGCGAAGGAGCTCCAGGCGCCGCTCGACCTCGTCCGCTCGGTCGCCAAGGCGGGCAAGCTGCCGGTCGTGCTGTTCTGCGCCGGCGGCATCGCCACCCCGGCGGACGCCGCGCTGATGATGCAGCTCGGCGCCGAGGGCAACTTCGTCGGCTCCGGCATCTTCAAGTCCGAGGACCCGGCGACGCGCGCCGCGGCGATCGTCGAGGCGACCACCCACTTCCAGGACCCCGAGCG
Source organism: uncultured Solirubrobacteraceae bacterium (assembly GCA_963730115.1). GTDB lineage: Bacteria > Actinomycetota > Thermoleophilia > Solirubrobacterales > Solirubrobacteraceae > DASQFQ01. The sequence goes on from CAVSQM010000009.1 coordinate 177,547, forward strand.
GGTCGCCCGCGCGTCCGAGGGCCTCGGCACCGCGATGACCTCGCTGGAGACGCGCAAGCTCGAGGAGCAGCAGCTCCTCGCCAACCGAGGCTGGTAGCGCGGTGACGCCGGTCGTCGGCGTGCTCGCACTGCAGGGCGACTTCGAGGCCCACGTGCGGATGCTGCGCGAGCTCGGGGCCGAGCCGCGCGAGGTGCGCGTGCCCGCGGATCTCGAGGGGCTCGACGGGCTCGTGATGCCCGGCGGCGAGTCGACCACGATGACGCTGGGCATCGAGCGCGAGGGCCTGGCCGACCCGCTGCGCGCGTTCGTGGGCGAGGGCAAGCCCGTGCTCGGTACCTGCGCGGGCATGATCATGCTCGACCGCGAGCACCTCGGGCTCGCCGACTACACGTGCAAGCGCAACGCGTTCGGCCGCCAGATCCGCTCGTTCGAGGCCGACCTGCGCATCCCCGGCATCGACGGCGCGCCGGTGCGCGCGGTGTTCATCCGCGCGCCGTGGATCGCCGACGCGGGGGAGGCGGTCGAGATCCTCGCGTCCGTCGACGGGCACCCGGTCGCCGCTCGGGAGGACAACATGCTCGTCATCTCCTTCCACCCCGAGATCGCGGGCGAGCGGCGGGTGCACGAGCTGTTCCTGCGCTCGGTGCGCGAGCGCACGGAGGCGGCGGCCTGAGAGCGGCCCTGCTCGGCGCGGCGATGCTGCTCGCCGTGCCGGCCATCGCGCGGGCCGACGACCGCTCGCTGCTCGAGCGCTACCGGCCGGTCTACGTCCACGACGCGCGCGACCGCTACCCGGTGGCGGGCGTCGAGGGGCTGCCGGCCAGGTCCTACGGGCGCGCGGTGGCGGCGCCGGGCGGCGGGCGCTGGCTGCAGTACTGGCGCTGGCACGTGCAGAACCCGCAGGACCGTGGGGTGCTGAAGACCGGGCGCCACGAGGGGGACTGGGAGCTCGTGCAGGTGCGGGTCGACCGCTCCGAGCGGCCGGTCGAGGCGGTCTACGCGCAGCACAGCGTCGCCGAGCGCTGCGGCTGGGCGGCGGTGCGCACGCGCAGCGGGGCGCCGGTCGTCTACCTCGCCAACGGCTCGCACGCCTCCTACTTCCGCCCCGGCGTGCGCGACCGCATGTTCCCCGACCCCAACGACGAGGCGGACGGGGTCGGCAGCGTGCAGCGGCCGCCGCTCGAGGTCATCAGCGTCAACGACCCGGGCTGGATGCGCTTCCCCGGCCGCTGGGGGACGAGCCGGGCGCGCTGGCCGTCGGAGCAGTCGAGCCCGCGCGGCCCGGCGTTCCAGGGCGAGCGCTGGGACGACCCGGTCGCGTTCGCCGCCGGCGCGAGCGGGTGCAAGGCGGGGCGCTGCGACCGCCGCGGCGAGTGCGACGGGCGCGAGAAGGCGCTGGCCGTCGGCGCGGTGGGCGCGCTCGGCATGGTGGGCCTGCTCGCGGGGCGCCGCTGGCGCCGGCGCCGGGCCGGGTAGCCGGCGGCGATGCGCCCGCGGCCGTCCGTTGCCGCGGGGTCGCACGCCACCTGCTGCGCCGGCGTTGACCGGAGCAGCGGGGCGCGGGCGCATCCGGCGCCCGCGCCTTGACCCTTTGAACGCCGGGGCCGCGGAGAAGGTGCGCTGTTGCAATTGCTCAAAGTTGGGAAGTGATCACGAGACGCTGAGCGGCGATACTGCGTGGCGCGTTCGCGGCGTTTGCCGTGGCGGGGCGGCGGCTAAGCCGGAGGCATGCACCCTCCGGTCCCCCTCAGCCAGGTCGGCCGCGCGGCCCACGACCTCGGCCTCGCCGGCCTGCTCGGCGGCAACCTCTTCGGACGGCTCGCGCTGCACCCGTCGGTGACCTCGATCTCCGACGAGCGCGAGCGCGGCAAGGTCGTCAACGCCGCCTGGAAGCGCTACGGCACGGTCAACTCGCTGTCGCTGCTCGCGGTCATGGGCGGCTGGGCCGGCGCCCGCGCCGGCGAGGCGGGCGACAGCCGGCTCTCGCCGCCGGAGCGGCGGCTCGCGCGGGCGAAGGACGTGCTGGTCGGCGTCGTCGCGGTCACCGGCGTGGCCACGGCCGTCGAGGGCGTGCGCTTCTCGCGCGATGCGCCCGGCGGCGCGGTTCCGCTGCGCGACGGCGACCACACCGCCGACGGGCGCCCCGCCGGTGGCGAAGCGCCGCAAGCAGCGGCTCAACGCGCTCGGCGCGGCGAGCCTCGCGGCGGAGGTGGCGCTCGTGGGCGTCAACGCCGCGCTCGGCCAGCAGAACTTCCGGCGCCCGCCGGCGCGCCGCCTCCTCCGCCGCCGGTAGCCCTACTTGCGGTCGGGGTTGACTGCGTCCTTCGCCTTGTCGGACGCGCCGCCGACAGCGTCCTTCACCTTGCCGGTCGCCTTGTCGACCTTGCCCTCGCGCTTGAGCGAGTCGTCGCCGGTCAGCGACCCTCCTGCCTCCTTGATGCGGCCCTTCGCGTTGTCCGCCGCTCCGTCACCCATGATCGTGCTCCTCTCGTCTCACACCACGAGCCCGTGGCGCATCGTGTTCTCGGTTACTACCCGAGGCTCCACGAACTGGAGCAAATAGCCCGGGCCGCCGGCCTTGGTGCCGGTGCCGGACAGGCGGTTGCCGCCGAACGGCTGGCGGGCGACCATCGCGCCGGTGATCGAGCGGTTCACGTACAGGTTGCCCACCGGCACGCGCGCCTCGACGTACTCGACGGTGTCGGGGTTGCGGGCGAACAGGCCGGCCGTGAGCGCGAACGGGGAGCGGTCGAGCGCGTCGCAGGCGGCCTCGACGCTCGCGACCCGCTCGACGGCCAGCAGCGGGCCGAAGATCTCCTCGTTGAGCACCGGCGAGTCCGCGGGCAGCTCGGCGGCGAGCGTCGGGGTGGCGAACCAGCCCTCGTCCGGCACCTCGCGCGCCTGCGCGGCGATCCGGCCGCCCTTCTCGGCCTCGGCGGCGTAGCGCGCGACCCGCTCCTGCGCCTCCTGCTCGATCACCGGTGGCACGTCGGTGTCCAGCTCCGAGGCCTGGCCGACCGCGAGCACCTCGACGGCGCCCGCGAGCCGGTCGACGAGCGCGTCGTGGATCGACTCGTGGGCGAGCACCCGCGCCGCCGCCGAGCACTTCTGGCCCGCGAACACGAACGCGCTCGCCACCACGGCGGGGACGACCTCGTCGAGGTCGGCGTCGGAGTCGACGATGACGGCGTTCTTGCCGCCCATCTCGGCCACCACGCGCTTGAGGTGCCGCTGGCCTTCGGGGACCTCGGCGGCGGTGCGCACGATCTCGAGCCCGACCTTGTTCGAGCCGGTGAAGGCGATCGTGTGGACGCGGGGGTCGCGGACGAGCGCGGCGCCGACGTCGCCCTCGCCCGGCAGCAGCGCGAGCGCGTCCGGCGGCACGCCGGCCTCGCGCAGCGCCTCGATCAGGACCGCGGCGCAGCCCGGCGTCTGCTCGGCCGGCTTGAGGATCACCGCGTTGCCGGTGGCGAGCCCGGCGGCCACCATCCCGAGCGGGATCGCGACCGGGAAGTTCCACGGCGAGATGACCGCGACGACCCCGCGCGGCGTGTAGCGGAGCTCGTTGCGCTCGCCCGGGACCTGCAGCAGCGGCGCGCCCTGCGCGAGGTCGATCGCGCCGCGCGCGTAGTACTCGAGGAAGTCGATCGCCTCGCAGACGTCGGCGTCGGCCTCCGGCCACGGCTTGGCCGCCTCGCGGACCTCGAGCGCGGCGACCTCGAGCCGCCGCTGCCGCAGCCAGTCGGCCGCGCGCAGCAGCACCTCGGCGCGCTGCTCGGCGGGGGTGCTCGCCCACGTGCGCTCCGACGACGCCAGCGCCAGCGCCGCCTCGGTCTCATCCGCGGTGGCGCAGGCGGCCTGCGCCACGACGCGGTCGGGCCTGCCGGGATCGGTGGAGATCAGCTCGTCGCCCTCGCGCCGCTCGCCGCCGACCCACACCGGCACGCGCACGGGCGGCTTCGCGTCGTGCGCCTCGAGCGCGTCGGCGAGCTGCGCGCGGATGGGCGCCCGCCGCAGCTCGAGGATCGGCTCGTTGCGGAACTCCTTCACGCCGTGCTCGGCTCGGGCTTCGCGAGCAGCTCCTCGAGCGCCGCGCCGCGTGCCTGCTCCTGGAGGAACGAGTCGTTGCTGGTGTTCTCGAGCAGCCGCCGGACGAGGTAGGCCATGCCCGCCACGAGGTCGCCGACCGGGCAGTAGGCGCGCACGCGCAGCCCCTGGGCGGCGACCGCGGTCTGCAGCGGGTCGCCGAGCCCGCGCAGGATCTGCACCTCGAGGTCGGCGTCGTCGCCGCCGGCCAGCCGGTTGTAGGCGATCGCGTGCGAGACCGAGCGCAGGTTGTGCGAGGCGATCGCGGGCCGCAGGCCGCAGCCCTCGGCGTGGTGGTCGATCAGCCCACGGGTCAGCGCCTCGAAGTTGAGGTCGGAGTCGGCCTTGACCTCGAACACCGGCGGCTGCCAGCCGTGCTGCACGGCCTCGACGATCTCGTGGTCCCAGTACGCGCCCTTGACGAGCCGCACGGTCAGCGGCTGCTTGCGGCCGGCGCCGGCGCTGTTGATCCACTCGACGATCGTGTCGAGCGTGCCGGGCGAGTCGCGCAGGTAGGCCTGGAGCACGACGCCCGCCGACGGCCCGTCGCGGAACTCGTCCTCGGCGAGCAGCGCGAGGATCAGCTCGAGCACGGCGTCGCGCGAGTCGAGCGACTCCATGTCGATGTGCAGGTGCGCGCCGAGCTCGTGCGCCCGCCGCAGCAGTCCGCGCAGCCGCGCCGCGGCGTCGCGCTGGCCGCGCAGCGGGGCGTCCGGCTTCATCAGCGGGGTGAGCGCCGAGACCTTCACGGAAAGGTTCGCGCGCGGGAGCTTCCCGAACGAGTCGGTCTCGAGGTGCGGGCGCTCCGGCCACGAGCGCATCGACTCCACGAGCGTGGAGAGCGCCTCGTCGCAGCGTTCCGCGTAGCGCTGCGCCTCGGCCTGGGTGACGGTCGCCTCGCCGAGCAGGTCGACCGAGGAGGCGACGCCGTCCTTCCACAGGTCGCGGAACACGCCGAGCGCCTCCTTCGGCGTCTCGCCGACGATGAAGCGGTGCGCCATGTGCTTGACGCCGCGCGCGGCGGCGGCGCCGAGGGCCGTCCGCCCGGCGCGGCTCGAGCCCATCTTCATCGCCGCGTTGATCGGCGGCGGCGGCTCGCCGACCTCGCCGAGGAACCCCGTGAGGTGGCGCGCGAGGTCGTCGAGGTTGCGGCAGGCCGGCACGACGTCGACGAAGCGGAACAGCGCGGCCTTCAGCTCCTGGTCCTTGGAGGCGAGCTCCATCGCCTTCTCGTCGGCCGCCTTCAGCGGGTTACGCGACGAGCGCGGTAACGCCGCGGCCAGCTTGCCACCGACCGCGAACAGCTCCCGTTCGAGCGCGCTTTCCTCCACCACGTGCTGACGATACCTTCCGTCGTATGAAGATCGCCGTGGCCGCCGACGAACGCACCGGAGTGGCGGACGCCGTGGTCGAGGAGCTGCGCCGCCGCGGGCACGAGCCGATCCCGCACGGCGCCCTCGCCGAGGACCGCGACGACTGGGCGTGGGCCTCCGAGGCCGCCGCCCGCGACGTCGCCGACGGCCGCGCCGAGCAGGGCGTGGTCTGCTGCTGGACCGGCACCGGCGCGTCGATCGCCGCCAACAAGGTGCGCGGCATCCGCGCGGCGCTGTGCGGCGACGCCGCCACGGCCGCCGGCGCGCGCAAGTGGAACGACGCCAACGTGCTCGCGCTGTCGCTGCGGACGACCTCGCCCGCGGTGCTCGAGGAGATCCTCGACGCGTGGTTCGAGACCCGCCCGTCGAAGGACATGGACGACCGGGAGAACGTCGAGCACGTGGCCGAGATCGAGACCGCTTAAGCGGCCGCGCGGAAGCGCACGATCCCGCCGTGGTCCTGCTGCTCGGTGACGCGGCCGTCCTCGAGCAGCAGGTCGACGTGGCCGAGCACCTCGCACAGCGTCAGGTAGGCCTGGGTGACCGCGACATTGCCCCACAGCGACTGCGCGATCTCGTAGGCCGAGCGCGGCTGCTCCTCGATCAGGCCGGCGATCTTGTTGGCGCGCCGCTCGTGCAGCGCGAAGCGCTCGTCGATCAGGCTGACGTGGTCGGTCACCGGCTCGCCGTGGCCGGGGAGCACGACCTCGAGCTCCATGTCGCGCGTCTCCCGCAGCGAGCGCATGTAGGTGATCAGCGCGCGCGGCCGCCCGCCGCCCGGCTCGCCGGACTTGCCGCCCAGCGGCCGCGAGATGAGCGGGTTGGAGGAGATGTGGGCGATCAGGTGGTCGCCGCCGATCAGCTCGCCCGACGCGCGGTCGTGGAAGAGCGTGTCGCTCGGCGAGTGCCCGGGGCGGTGCAGCACCTGCAGCGTCCGGTTGGCGAACTCGAGGTCGGAGCCGTCGGCGAGCGGCGTGCTCACCTTGGTCGAGCCGCCCCAGGCGCGGAACGACCGGGACACCGACCGCAGGGCGGTGACGACGTCGCGCGGGATGCCGTGGCGCAGCATCAGCGCCTCGGCGAGCTCGTCGTTGCGCTCGGCGTCGGACGCGAAGTCCTCGATCAGCGGCGCCAGCAGGTCGAGCGCGCAGACCTCGGCGCCCGAGCGGCGGGCGAGGATGTCGACCAGCCCGAGGTGGTCGATGTGCTGGTGGGTGATGACGATCCGCTCGAGGTCCTCGATCCGGTGCCCGTGGCCGGCCAGCGCGCGCTCCAGCTCGTCGAGCGCCTTGCCCGAGTTCGGCCCGACGTCGAACAGCGTGAGCGGCTCGTCCTCGAGCAGGTAGCAGTTGACGCGGCCCACCTGGAACGGCGTCGGGATCGACAGCGTGTGAGATCACGAGCGGATGAGCCCCAGCACCTCGTCGCGCTTGGCCTCCATGTCCTCCTCGGACACGAGCGACTCGAGCGTCAGCCGCAGCAGCGGCTCGGTGTTGGAGGGGCGCACGTTGAAGTGCCAGTCGTCGTAGTCGACCGAGATGCCGTCGAGCTCGCGCTGGTCGGCGTCGGCGTAGCGCTCCTTGACCTGCTGCAGCTTCGCCCGCCGGGTCGGAGACCTCGGAGTTGATCTCGCCGGAGATGAAGTACTTCGCGCGGTAGGGCGCGAGCAGCTCCGACATCGTCGCGCCCTTCTGGCCGAGCAGCTCGAGGATCAGCAGCGCCGGGATCGTGCCGGAGTCGGCGTTGTAGAAGTCGGCGAAGTAGTAGTGGCCGGAGACCTCGCCGCCGAACACGCCGCCCTCGTCGCGCATGCGGGTCTTGAAGAAGGCGTGGCCGACGCGGTTGACGAGCGCGCGCCCGCCGGCCGCCTCGACGGTGTCGGCGACCGCCCGCGAGGCGCGGATGTCGTAGAGGACGTCGGCGCCCGGGTGCTTCTGGAGTATCGACTCCGCGAGCAGGGCGCAGACGAAGTCGCCGGGCGCGAACTCGCCCCTCTCGTCGATGAAGAAGCAGCGGTCGGCGTCGCCGTCCCACGCGATGCCGAGGTCGGCGCCCTCCTCGCGGACCTTGCGGATCACGAACGCGCGATTCTCGGGCAGCAGCGGGTTCGGCTCGTGGTCGGGGAACTCGCCGTCGGGCTCCCAGTAGGTGGGCACGAGCTCGAGCCCGTCGAGCCGCTCCAGGACCGGGCCGACCATCGGGCCGGCCATGCCGTTGCCGCCGTCGAGCACGAGCTTGCACGGCCGGATGTGCGCGGTGTCGACGAACTTCAGCGCCGCGTCCTGGAACTCCGCGTAGACGTCGACATCCTCGGTGGATCCGCCGCCGGGCGGGGCGGGAAGGCCCTTCGGCGAGCAGGCGAGCGATGTCGCCGATCCCGGAGTCGCCGCTCAGCGCCACCGCCCCGCGCTCCACGAGCTTCGCGCCCGTGTACGCCTTCGGGTTGTGCGAGGCGGTGCACATCAGGCCGCCGTCGAGCTCCCGCGAGCCGACGAGGTAATAGAGCATCTCGGTGCCGACCATCCCGGCGTCGAGCACGTGCGCGCCCTCGGCGACCAGCCCCTCGCGGTAGCGGGCCGCGAGCTCCGGCGCGGTCAGCCGCATGTCCCGCCCGAGCCCGACCCGCAGCTCGCCCGTCGGCTTGCCCGCCAGGTCGGCCAGCACGCGCGCGAACGCCCGCCCGATCCCTTCCGCGACGTCGCCGTCGATCTGCTCGCCGTAGAGCCCGCGGACGTCGTAGGCCTTGAAGATCTCCGGAGGTGGGGAGGTTGGCAAGCGGCGCAGGATACGCTGCCGCGTTCACATGCTGGAGACGCACGAGGGCACACTCCCGGCCACGCCGGCCGGCAAGGGCAACGCGAAGGTGATCGTGGTGATGCCCGCGCGCAACGCCGCGAAGACGCTCGAGGCGACCGTCGACGGCATCCCGAAGGCGTGGGTCGACGAGATCATCCTCGTCGACGACTCCTCGACCGACGACACCGTCGAGCTCGCGCGCAGGCTGCCGCTGCACGTCGTGTGGCACCCGCACAACGTCGGCTACGGCGGCAACCAGAAGACCTGTTACCTCGAGGCGCTCCAGCGCAACGCGGACGTCGTGGTGATGCTCCACCCCGACGGCCAGTACGAGCCGGAGATCATCCCGCGGCTCGTGGCGCCGATCGTGGCCGGCAAGGCCGACATCGTGCTCGGCTCGCGCTTCCTCGACCCCGACGGCGCACGCAAGGGCGGCATGCCGTGGTGGAAGCGCGGCGCCAACCGCTTCCTGACCGGCGCCGAGAACCGCCTCATGGGCACCGAGCTCTCCGAGCTCCACACCGGCTACCGGGCGTTCTCGCGCAAGCTGCTGCTCGAGGTCCCGTTCCTGCGCAACTCGCTCGACTTCGCGTTCGACACCGAGCTGCTGATGCAGGCCGCGCACTTCGGCTTCCGCTTCCACGAGGTGCCGTGCCCGACGATCTACAACAACGAGGCGTCGTCGGTGTCGTTCCGGCAGGGCGTCGTCTACGGGGTCAAGTCGCTGGGGGCCGGCGCGCGCCTGGTGCTCCACCGCCGCGGGATCTGGCGGTCCAAGAAGTTCCAGGCGTGAAGCGCGTCTGCGTCTTCTCCGGGTCGAGCCCCGGCGCCGACATCGCCTACCGCGCCGCCGCCACCGACCTCGGCCACCAGCTGGCCGAGCGCGGGATCGAGCTCGTCTACGGCGGCGCGCACGTCGGGCTGATGGGCGCGGTCGCCGACGCCGCGCTGGAGGGCGGTGGCCACGTGATCGGCGTGATCCCGCAGTCGCTGGTCGACCGCGAGATCGCCCATCCCGAGATCAGCGACCTGCGGATCGTCGACTCGATGCACGAGCGCAAGGCGCTGATGGCCGACCTGTCCGACGCCTTCGTCGCGCTGCCGGGCGGCGTCGGGACGCTCGAGGAGCTGTTCGAGGTCTACACCTGGAACCAGCTCGGCCTGCACGCCAAGCCGCTCGGGCTGTTCAACGTGCGCGGCTACTTCGACGGGCTCGCGCGCTTCCTCGACCACGCCGTCGAGGAGCGCTTCGTCACCCGCGCGCACCGCGCGATGCTGCTGGTCAGCGAGGACCTGCGCGAGCTGCTCGACGGGCTCGACGCCTGGGAGGCGCCGCGCCAGCCGAAGTGGATCGACCGCGCGCAGACTTGAGCGCGCGGGGGCAGGGCCGCACCTTCGTCGAGAAGCCTTGAGCGGTCGGCGGGGTCCGCCGATCCGATGGCGTGGCCGCCACGCTCGAGCACCGCTATGCCTACGCCGCGCCGTCCGCGCTCGGCGCTGACGGGCTCGCGCTCGCGACCTCGGGCGGCGCCGCGCCGTTCTTCCGCGGCTGGATCCACCGGCCGGCCGCGCGGGCGGCGGCGATGCTGCTCGTCGCGCGCGTGTCGCGCGCCCGCTACGAGCTGCCGGACGCGAGCCGCCTGACCGACCCGGTCGTCGCGTGCGAGCCGGAGGCCGTGCGCTTCGAGGCGCTCTCGAGCTGCGCGGGGGTCTACGGGCGGGTGGACCTCGACGTCGCCGAGCTCGACGGCGAGGTCGCGCGGCGCGGCACGACCAACGTCGACTTCAACGCCGAGATGCGGGCGCAACTCGCGAAGGTGGGTGACGTGACGCCGCTTCACGTCGAGGTCGGCGCCGAGGCGGTGACCGTCACCTCCGAGCACGGCGTGGTCGTCGAGCGCAAGGTGGCGCTGCCGGTGCGCTGGGTCAAGGGCTTCGGCGAGGTCGGCGTGGCGCAGAGCCGGCTCGAGCCGCGGCTCGAGCTGTCCGGTCCGGTGGCCGGCCGGTTCATCCGCGCGCTGCCCAAGGGCTCGCTGGCCGTCTACCACGTGAGCCAGGTCGGCCGCGACGCCTGGATCGGCACGACGCCCAAGCCCGGCTCGCTGGCGCTGGGCGGGCCGGAGCGGCTGCGGCTGCTCGAGCCGCTGCTGCGCCATGCGCGGCGGCTGCGGGCGTGGGGCGACGACTCGGGCGTGAGCGCGTGGGCGCTCGACCTCCCCGGCGCCCGCTTCCACCTCGTGCTCAGCCCGGACGTCTGGCGCGGCTTCTCCGGCGAGGGCCGGGTGCTCGAGGAGCTGGCGGCCGGCGAGCCGGCGCTCGCCGCGCGGGGCCTGGCGGGCTTCGACCTCGACGCCGGCGGCTTCTACCTGCGCGAGCTGCCCTACGACCTCGCGCAGGTCGAGGACCTGCATCCGCGGCTGGTGGCCGCACGGCGGCTGGTCGAGAGCGGCGGGGTCCGGCGGGGCGCCCCGGGCGAGGCGTGGGTGAGCGGCAGCGGGGGCGTCGAGCACCGGGTGCGGCTGGGCGACGCGGCGTGCACCTGCCCGTGGTGGGCGCGCCACGCGGGGGCGCGCGGCCCGTGCAAGCACGTGCTCGCCGCGCGCATGGCGCTCGAGGGCGATGACGACTGAGCTGATCGCGGCGATCCGCCGCGGGCCCGACGCGGTGGTGGCGGAGCTGGCGGGCCGGTCCGAGGAGGAGCGGCGGGCGGCAGCGCGGCGGCTGCTGAAGCTGTTCCGCGCGAGCCAGCGCGACTGGAGCGCGGGCATCGGCCCCGACGGCGAGCTCGTACCCAACGGCAAGCGACGGTGGGAGCAGCGCGAGGCGCTGCAGGTGGCTCTGCTCGGGGTGGCCACCGGCTCGGAGCTCCGCAAGCTCGGCAAGCGGGCGGTACCCGCGGACCACAACGGCGGCATGGAGGCGGCCTACGCAGTGCTTGCCGACCGCCGCCCGCCATGGCTGGTGCAGTGGGCGGAGATGGTCCTCGACGACCATGGCTGGTTCGTGTACGGGGCGTGGCCGCTGGTGCGTCGCCTGATCCGCGACGGGCTGATGGAGCGCCCGGACAGCGACGCCTACGTCCGCGCGCTCGTGCCGGCGATGTGGACGCACCAGCAGGGCGTCCGCGCGGAGCTCGAGGCCGACCCCGATCTGCTCGAGTGGGAGGTCTGGCGGCTGTTCGAAGTCGAGGCCGGTGAGGTCTGCCTCGCCACCATCGACGGCGGCGCGCGTGAGGGCTGGAGCAGCGGGCTGGTCGCGCTCGCCGCCGAGGGCCGCCTCGACCGCGGCCGGCTGCTCGACGCCTCGCTCGCCGCGCTCGCGCGCGACTTCTCCGCCCACCAGGCGGGCTGGTTCTCGCGCTTCCACGAGGCCTTGACGCCGACCGCGGAGGAGCGGGCGGCGCGGGCCGACGCCTACCTCGGCCTGCTCGCCTCGCCTGCCCCGTCGACGGTGACCTTCGCGGTCAAGGCGCTGGTCAAGACGCCGGCGGTGGAGCCTGCGGCGCTGATCGACGCCCTGCCCGCGGCGCTGGCGTCGGATCGCAAGGGCGTCGTGCGCGACGCGCTCAAGCTGCTCGACCGCCTCGGAGGCGAGGAGCGCGCGGTGGCCGCGGCGGCGGCGCTTCAGCACCCCGCGCCGGACATCCAGTTGCGCGCGCTCGAGCTGATCGGGCGGTGGACGGGCGGCGAGCCGGGCGAGGTGGTGCGGGCGGAGCTGCTGGCCTACGCGGAGGTCGTGGCGCCCACGGCCCGGCGCGCGTTCGACGCGCTGACCGGCGCGCCGGAGGCGGGCGCCGCGGAGCCGGCCGACCTGCCGGCGCTCGAGGCGCGCGCGGGCGCGCTGCCCGCGGAGATCCGCGCGGCGCTCGGCGTCGACGCGGCGCTGGCGGCGGCGGCCGGCCAGATCGCCGCCCTCCCGTCGTTGCCCGCTCGCGGCGAGCCGGTCCTCACCGGGCTCGCGCCGGTCGCGCCGGTCGCGGACCTCGACGCGCTCACCGACGTGCTCGGGCGCGTGATCGAGGGCGGGGCGCCGCAGGAGGAGTGCGAGCGCGCCCTCGACGGGATCTCGCGGTTCTGCCACGACCGGGCGCCGTTCGAGCGCGAGCTCAAGCCGCTGCTCGCGCGGCTCGAGCAGGTCGGGCCCTTGTCGCCGGTGTCGCGCGCCGTCGCCGCCTGGGCGAGCGGACGGGTGCCGCGGGGCTTCGACAACCGGGACTTCGAGGGATGGTGGGGCTGGGCGTTCCTCGACGCGCGCGTCGGCGAGGTCGCCAAGCGCGCTGCCGCGCTGCAACCGGCGCCGCTCCTCGCCATGCCGACCCACCACGGCTGCCTGCTCGACCCGGCGGTGCTCGTCGAGCGGGTGACGGCGCTCCCGGGCGCGCCGGGGCGCTTCGACCTCGTGCAGGCGCTGCACCGGATCGCGCGCGACGGCCGCGCCGACGCGCTCACCGCCCTGCCCGGCGAGGCGGGCGCGGCGATCGGCTACGCGCTCGGCGGCCCGGCGCCGCACAGGGCCGACCCGTTCGCCCTGGCCGCGGCGTGGGCGGTGCGCGAGGGTGACGATCCGCCGCCCCAGCCGCCGCGGCTGTCGCTGCGCCGCCGGCCGGCCGCCTCCGCCCGGTACACCTTCACCGCCCGTCCCAGCGAGGACGTCGACTTCCGGCACGACTTCACGATCGAGCCGCCGCCGGGCAAGGCGCCCCTGGAGCAGCCGGCGGCATGGCTGCCGGCGCTGGTGGCGATCCGCGCCGATCTCAACTGGAGCGACCTGAGCCATGCCGCGGTGCGCGTCCTCCTCGGCACGTGGCCGCGCGCCGAGGTGCTGGCGGCGCTCGGCGCCGCGGAGTTGATGCCGGGCGAGTACACCGCCGACTCGCTGACCGGCGGCAGCGAGTGGGTCGCCGCACTCGCCCCGCCCGGCACGCCGGTCGGCGGCACCGGCGCGCTGCTGATCGCGCTCGCGCTGATCGCCGAGGACAAGCTGACCGCGACCGCGGCGCAGGAGACGCTCGCGGCGGCGATCGCCGACGGCCGGCTCGACGCGCCGCTGCTCACGCAGCCGCTGCGCTTCCTCTACGACCACGGCTGGGCGCACGCGAGCCGGCTCGGCAGGCGCCTCGCCCCGGTCGCCGCGCTCTCGCCGCTGCACGGCGAGACCGTCCGGCTCGCGCTCGAGGGCATGCTGAGCGGCGACGCCGCGGGCGCGCCGCGCGACCTCCATGCGCTCCTCGAGCCCCTCAACGAGCTCGCCGAGGCGGCCGGCGCGGCCGTCTGCTCGCCCGCCGCGCGTGCGCTGCTCGAGGGCTTCTCGGGGCGCTCCAAGACGGCTCGGCTCGCGGCCGCGCTGCTCGCCCGCGAGGGCGACTCCGCGCTCGCTGGACAGGCGGCCGCGGCGGCCGCGGAGGCCCGCATCGCGCGCGGGGAGGCCTGGGCCGCGAAGTAGACTCCAGGCCCATGGCCGGTCACTCCAAATGGGCGGGGATCAAGCACAAGAAGGCGATCGTCGACTCGCGCCGCGGCAAGCTGTTCACCAAGCTCGCGCGCGCGATCACGGTGGCCGCGAAGGAGGGCGGCGGCGACCCTGACGGCAACCCGCGGCTCGGGCTCGCCGTCCAGAAGGCCAAGGACGCTTCGATGCCCAAGGACAACATCGAGCGCGCGATCGCCAAGGGCACCGGCGAAGGCGCCGACGTCGACGCGCTCGAGGAGGTCGTCTACGAGGGCTACGGCCCGGGCGGCGTCGCGCTGCTGGTCGAGGCGGTCACCGACAACCGCAACCGCACGGGCTCCGAGGTCCGCCACATCTTCGCCAAGCAGGGAGGCAACCTCGGCGAGCCGGGTTCCGTCGCCTACCTGTTCGACAAGAAGGGTGTCGTGGTCGTCGACGCGAACCGCTACTCCGAGGACGACCTGATGGTCGCCATCGACGCCGGGGCGGAGGACATCGTGCTCGACGACGACGTCTACGAGATCGTGGCCGAGCCGAGCGACCTGACCGCCGTGCGCCAGTCGCTCGAGAGCGCCGGCGTCGAGATCGAGACCGCCGAGCTCGCCCAGCGCCCGAAGACGCGCGTCGAGCTCGACGAGGACGGCGCGAGCAAGCTGCTGCGGCTCATCGACGCGCTCGAGGATCAGGACGACGTCGACACCGTGCACGCCAACTTCGACGTCGACGCCGAGATTCTGGAGCGCGTAGCGGGGTAATACAGCTTCCTGGTGGAAGCTTCCGCACAGCCCCGCACGCACTCGACCTGGTCGCCGATCTCGCTGTTCCTGATCGCCCTGATGGCGATCGGGAGCGTCGTCATGTGGATCGGCGTGCCGGTGGGGCTGATCTACCTCGCCTCGCGGCTGGCCGACTCGCCCAACCCCAGCATGGGCCCGTACCTGGTGGTGCTCATCGGGCTGCCGGTGGGGATGATGATCGTCGGCAAGCTGCTCGGCACCATCGACCGCTACCACGGGCGCGTCACCGGGCTCGACGACGGCAAGCCGCAGCAGGCGGCGTGGCTGACCTCGATGCGCGGCGACCGCGAGCGCAAGCGGCGGCGCTCGGTGCTCGACAGCGTGATGATGATCTCGGTCGCCGTCGCGCTGATCCTCTCCGCGGTCTGGTTCTTCGGCTTCGCCGGCTCCTCGCTGCCAGGCGCCTAGCGGTGCGCAACCTCGAGATGGCGGAGCGGATCGGCTCCGCGCCCGTCCGCTACCCGTTCTCGTTCGTGGTCGCCGGGGACAGCGGCGCCTGGCCCGACCCGACCGCCGACGCGATCCTGTCCCAGCTCCTCCGGCAGGCCGCGGCGCTCGCGCCGGTGTTCTTCGCGAACCTCGGCGACTTCGCGGGGCCGGGGACGCGCGAGCGCCACGCCGACTACCTGCGGCTGGTCGAGGCGCTGCCCGCGCCGAACGTGTGCGTAGTGGGCAACCACGACCTCGACGACCCGGGCGGGCGCGACGCGTGGGCGGAGATCCACGGGCCCGCGAACTACGAGTTCGCCCACGGCCACACGCGCTTCGTCGCGCTCGACGCGGCGCCCGGCGAGGTGGGGGAGGTGGACATCGACCCGGAGCAGGTGGCCGGTCCCGACGAGGCGGCGCTCGCCTTCCTCGACGAGCGGCTGGCGGCGGCCGAGGAGCCGCACCGGGTCGTGCTGATGCACGCCCCGCCGGCGTTCGGCGGGCGCTTCGCGCCACACCCCGAGTTCGTGCTTCAGCGTCCGCGAGCGGGAGTTCCTCGACATCGTCCGGCGGCACCGCGTCTCGCTCGTGTGCTGCGCGCACGCGCTGCTGTTCGACCAGCACGTGTACGAGGGGACGCGCTTCGTGGTCTCCGGCGGCGGCGGGACGGGCCTGTGCTCGCACTTCCGCGGCATCTGCGCGGCGGGCGAGGGGCGGCCGGAGGACCGCGGCGCGCTGTTCCACGCCGTCGAGATCGTGGTGCAGGAGGACGGCGCGATGTCCGGCCGCGTGCACCAGGCGTTCGGCGGCGAGCGCTTCCGCTTCTAGACGCCCGCGGCGTAGCGGTCGAGCACGAAGACCCAGCCGCCGTCGTAACGGTCGCGGGTGTCGGAGCGAGCGCCACGTCCCAGAAGCCGTCGAGGAACGCGCGCAGCTCGGCGAGCCCTTCGGGCTCGACGCGGTAGATCCGCCGCGTGCCGACGGCCTCGTCGGTCACCAGCCCCGCGTCCTTGAGGACCTTGAGGTGCTGCGAGACGGCGGGCCGGCTGACGGGCAGCGCGCTCGCGAGCTCCCCGACGGCCAGCGGCCCGGACCGCAGCCGCTCGAAGTCAACGGCGGCTGGGTAGGAGTCGGGTCCAAACGCCCGCGGCGGCCACGAATGTCACCTCAACCACCCATGAGGTGGTCGAGACGACACTCGTGGGCTCCTCGGCAGTCGAACCCCATCCCTACCCAGCCGGGGTTGACGTTCGTCCCGCGCGGGAGGCGTCCGGGCGCCCGCGCAGAATCCCCGCCGTGAGGATGATCGTCGTCGGCATCGATCCGGGCACCGCCAACACGGGCTATGGCGTGGTCGCGCGCCAGGGCGGGCGGATGGTGGCGCTCGACGGCGGCGTCGTGCAGACGAGGCCGGGCACCGACCCGGCCGCCCGGCTCGCCGCGATCCACGCGCGCGTCGGCGAGCTGCTCGACGAGCACCGGCCCGAGGCGGTCGCGGTCGAGGAGCTCTACTTCGGCGCCAACGTGCGCTCCGCGTTCGCGGTGGGGCAGGCGCGCGGGGTCGTCATGCTCGCCGCCGGCCAGCGCGGCATCCCGTGCTGGTCCTACACGCCGCAGCAGATCAAGGGCGCGGTCTGCGGCTCCGGCCGCGCGGCCAAAGACCAGGTGCAGCGAATGGTCCAGACGCTGCTGTCGCTCGACGAGCTGCCGCGCCCCGACCACGCGGCCGATGCCCTGGCGGTGGCGATCTGCCACGCCAACTCCGCGCCGATGCGGCGGGCGCTGGCCCACCAGGACACCGTCCGCCCCCGCCGGCTGAGGGCACGGGCATGATCGCGCTCCTCTCGGGCGAGGTCGCCGTCCGCCGGCCGGACCATGTCGTGCTCTCCTGTGGCGGCGTCGGGTATCGCCTGGCCGTTTCGGCCGAGACCCTGGCCAAGGTCCCCGCGGCGGGCAAGCCGGCCACGCTGCATACGCACCTCATCGTGCGTGACGACGCTTTGTTGCTCTATGGCTTCGCGACCGAGGCGGAGCGGGACCTGTTCCTGCTCCTCATCGGGGTCCAGTCGGTGGGGCCGAAGGTGGCGCTCGCCGTCCTCTCCGGCGGCACGCCGCGGGAGTTGCTCGCCGCCGTCGCCGCCGGCGACACCGCGCGACTGCAGGCGGTGCCCGGCATCGGCAAGCGGACGGCCGAGCGGATCGTGGTCGAGCTGCGCGAGAAGGTCGGCGCCGCGCCCGCCGACGACCCGATCGTGGTCGCCCGCGGCGACGACCCGCGGCTGCTGGCGCGCGACGGGCTCGTCGGGCTCGGCTTCACCGCCCAGGAGGCCGAGGCGCTGCTCGACGGCGCCGCCGGCGAGAGCGCCGAGGACCTGATCGCGCCACGCCCTGAAGGAGTCGCGGCGATGAGCGACGGCATCCGCACGCCCGGCGTCGAGCGCATCCAGACCCCCGAGCCGCGCCCGGAGGACGAGCTCGACGTCTCCCTCCGCCCGCGGCGGCTCGAGGAGTTCGTCGGCCAGGAGCCGCTGAAGGCCCAGCTCGAGGTCGCCATCCGCGCCGCCGACGCCCGCGGCGACGCGCTCGACCACGTCCTGCTCGCCGGGCCGCCCGGCCTCGGCAAGACGTCGCTCGCCCAGATCGTCGCCGCCGAGCTCGGCGTCGACTTCATCCAGACCGCGGGCCCCGCGCTCGAGCGGAAAGCCGACATCGCGGCGTTCCTCACCGCGCTCGAGCCGCGCAGCGTCTTCTTCGTCGACGAGATCCACCGGCTCCCGCGCGCGATCGAGGAGACGTTCTATCCCGCGATGGAGGATCGCCAGCTCCCGATCACGGTCGGCGCCGGCGCCGGCGCGCGGGTGGTCACGCTCGAGCTCCCGCCCTTCACGCTGATCGGCGCCACCACGCGCGCCGGGCTGCTGACCACGCCGCTCCGCGACCGCTTCGGCCTGCAGCACCGGCTCGAGCACTACGGGCCCGGCGATCTCGCCCGCATCGTGGTCCGCTCCGCCCGCGTCCTCGGCATCGAGATCGAGTCCGCGGGCGCGCGTGCGATCGCCGAGCGCAGCCGCGGCACCCCGCGCGTCGCCAACCGGCTGCTCAAGCGCGTGCGCGATTACGCCGAGGTTCACGGAGGTGGGCACATCGACGCCGAAACAGCCAGGGCCGCGCTCGACCTCCTCGAGGTCGACCACGAAGGGCTGGACCGACTCGACCGCGAGATCCTCACGGCGATCTGCACGCACTTCGGCGGCGGCCCGGTCGGCCTGTCCACGCTCGCCATCGCCGTCGGCGAGGAGTCGGACACGATCGAAGACGTCTACGAGCCCTACCTGCTCCAGCGCGGCCTGCTCAAGCGCACCCCGCGCGGTCGCTGCGCGACCGAGCGCGCGTACCACCACCTCGGGCTCGAGCCTCCGGCCGAGGCCGCGAGCCTCTTCTGAGCTAAAGACGGCCGTTGAACGTGGCCGTTCTACTCTTCCACGCGGAAATGGCGCACCTGTTCATCTGCCCCAACTGCGGCCACCGCTCGACCGCCACCGAGCGCACGGCCGGGTTCCGGAACACGCCCAAGGGCTGCTCGAAGTGCGGATTCGGCTTCCTGTTCGAGCTGCTCGACGACTATTACCCGGCGCCCAACGCCGCCTTCTTCGTCTGCGACCAGGAGGGCCGGATCATCGGCTGCGGCCGCGGCTCGCGCGAGCTGACCGGCCTGTCCGACGAGAAGGTCATGGGCCGCGAGGTGCGCGAGGTGCTCGGCCTCGACTTCGAAGGTGGGGAGGATCACGTCGGCACCGTCCTCGAATGGGGCGTCCGCCAGCTCGGCAAGGGCGTCACCGTCAACGCGGAGGGCGACATCCCCGCGAAGGCCGTGGCAGACCTCTTTCCCGCCTATGACGACGACGGCGGGCTCCTGCTCGTGCTGACGCCGTCGAAGTAGGCTGTCCCCGGCACCCTGATGTCAGACCGTCGTCGCCATCTGCTCGTCCTGCTGATCGTCCTCGGTCTGATCGCAGGCTCGGTGGCAGTCATCTTCACCAAGTCGACGAAGCTCGGGCTCGACCTCCAGGGCGGCGTCCAGCTCGTCTACCAGGGCAAGCCGACCAAGCAGACGGCGGTCAACGCCGAGTCGCTGCAGCGGGCGCTCGACATCATGCGCGACCGCGTCGACGCCTTCGGCGTCTCGGAGCCGGAGCTCGCGCGCACGGGCGAGGACCAGATCGAGGTCAACCTCCCGGGCGTCGAGGACGCCGAGCGCGCCGCGCGCCAGGTCGGCTCGACCGCCCAGCTCTTCTTCTACGACTGGGAAGCGAACGTCCTCGACGAGAACTGCCAGACCAACGACACGGAGGTCATGGGCGGGCAGCAGCCGGTCAGCGGGCTCTACAACGCGGTCAAGCGCGCCTCCAAGTGCGAGATCAAGGTGCCCGCAGACAGCCAGGCGGCCGCCGCCTCGCGCTTCTACGCGTTCGACAAGGCCACCAAGAAGCCGTTCAACAACGGCCTGCCCGGCGAGTCGCGCGAGGAGGTGCTCGACGGCCTCTCCGACGCCGAGCGGGAGAAGGCCGAGGTCGTCGAGGTCAAGCCCGGCGTGCTCGTCCTGCGCGACCAGAAGGCCGACGCCGACTCGCCCGCGCCCGACTCGTTCTGGGTCATCCGCGACGACCCGGGCCTGTCCGGCACCGACATCAAGAACCCGGAGCAGAACTTCGATCAGCGCGGCAGCAACGAGCCGATCGTCACCTTCGAGTTCAACGACCGCGGCCAGAAGGCGTTCCAGGACATCACCGCGCGCGTCGCGCAGCGGGGCGCCGACAACGCCAATCCGCTGAACCCCGATCCGGAGTCGAACTCGCAGCACTTCGCGATCGCGCTCGACAACGAGCTCGTCTCGGTGCCGCTCATCAACTATCGCGAGAACCCGGACGGCATCGACGGCTCGACCGGCGCCCAGATCACCGGCGGCTTCACGATCGAGAGCGCCCAGGACCTCGCGAAGGTCCTCAAGACCGGCGCGCTGCCGCTGCGGCTCGAGCTGATCTCGCGCTCGCAGGTCTCCGCCACGCTCGGCAAGCAGGCGCTCGACCAGGGCCTCAAGGCGGGCATCGCCGGCTTCGCCGTCGTCGCGATCTTCCTGCTCGTCTTCTACCGCGTGCTGGGCCTGATCGCGGTTGCCGCGCTCGCGATCTACGCCCTCTACTTCTACGCGATCATCAAGCTGATCCCGGTCACGCTGACGCTGCCGGGCATCGCGGGCCTGATCCTCACCTTGGGGGTGGCCGCTGACGCGAACATCGTGATCTTCGAACGCGTCAAGGAAGAGGTGCGCGCAGGCAGATCCGTGTCCGCCGGCCTCGCCGCGGGCTACAAGAAGGGCTTCTCGACGATCGTCGACGCCAACATCGTCACGCTGCTGGTCGCGTTCATCCTCTTCATCCTCGCCACCGCGGGGGTCAAGGGCTTCGCGTTCGTCCTGGGCATCGGCACCATGCTGTCGCTGTTCACCGCGGTGCTCGCCACGCAGGCGATCATCCTCAGCCTGCGCGGGACGAAGATCCTGCAGAGCCGTTCCGCGCTCGGCGCCGGCCACGCGAAGCGCAAGATCACCTTCGACTTCATGGGCGCGTCGAAGTGGTTCTTCTCGATCTCCGGCGTGATCCTGCTGATCGGCGCGCTGGCGATCGCCGGCAAGGGCATCAACTTCGGCATCGACTTCGAGTCGGGCACGCGCATCACCGCGCCGCTCGAGCAGTCGGCGAGCGTCGAGGCGGTGCGCGACGCGCTCGGCTCCCAGGGTCTCGGCGACGCGAAGATCCAGACCATCGACAACCCGGAGCTCGGCGAGAACGTCGTCCAGATCTCGACCGACACGCTCGCGCCCAAGGACGTCGACGCCGTCAACAACGCGCTCGAGGACGACTTCGGGTTGAGCGACCAGCCCAACGTGGAGTCGATCGGGCCGACGTTCGGCGAGTCGGTGGCCAACTCCGCGCTGATCGCGATCATCGCCTCGCTGGCCGTGATCTCGATCTACATCGCGCTGCGCTTCGAGTGGAAGTACGCGGTGCCCGTCCTGATCGCGCTGTTGCACGATCTCCTCATCACGGCGGGCGTGTACTCCCTGGTCGGCCGGGAGGTGACGACGTCGACGGTCGCGGCGCTCCTCACCATTGTGGGCTTCTCGTTGTACGACACGATCATCGTGTTCGACCGGATCCGCGAGAACGTGCCGCGGATGCCGAGCGCCGCGTTCTCACAGATCGTCAACCGGTCGATGTCCGAGGTCATCGTGCGCTCGCTGGCGACGTCGTTCTGCACCATCCTGCCCGTGCTCGCGCTGTTCTTCTTCGGCGGCGAGACGCTGCAGGACTTCGCCTTCGCGCTGATCGTCGGCACGGTGTCGGGCGCCTACTCGTCGGTGTTCATCGCCGGCCCGGTGCTGACGCACTGGAAGGAGCGCGAGCCGGTCTATCGCACGCGCGAGCGCCGCATCCGCGCCGAGCTCGGCTACGTGCCCGCGTACGCGGTGCCGATGGGCAGCGCGCCGGTCGACGTCGCCCCGGCCGAGGCGCCGCGCGGCGGCCGCCGCTCGGTCACCGCTCCGCAGGACCCGTCTCAGGTGTCGCGCGACGAGTTCGACGCCATGGTGCGCGACCTCGGGATCGAGGAGCAGCAGCGCCAGCCCGCCAGTACCGGCGCGGCCCGCTCGCGGCCGGCCGGCGGCCGCCGGGCGCGGGCCAACGGCGGGCGCGGCGGCGCCTCGCCGGGTGGGCAGTCGCAGCCGGCCGAGCCGCCGCGCGAGGGCGGCGACAGTGACAGCACGCCGAAGCCGCCGCCCAAGAAGCCGCGCAATCGCAAGCACGGGAGGCCGCGCTGATGGCCATGCTCGTGTGGGCGATGATGGGCATCGCCCTCTGGCACTTCACCGTCTTCGTCCCGGACCGCTTCTGGGGCGGGATCGTCGGCGCGTTCCTCGGCGCCCTGTTCGGCGCGGTCATCTTCGGCCTCGCCGTCAACGGCTTCACCATCCCCGGCCAGGACGACACCACGCTGGTCTCCGCCTTCGAGGCGGTGCCCGGCGCGCTGGCCGGCATCGCCGTCGTCTACTTCGTGGGCGTCCGGCGCGGCAACGAGGCCGTGGGCGACCGCGACGCGGGCGTCGGGCCCGCGCGCGCCGGCGGCTCTTAGCGGCGCAGCAGCGCGCGCGAGGACTCGAGCGCGGTGCGGCACTGCCGCAGCGCGTCGCTCACGGTCGTCAGCTCGCCGCGGTTCGTCGCGCCCATCCACGCGATCGCCGCGCGGTGGTGGGCATCGCACGCGCGCAGGTAGTCGGCGCGGGCGGAGATGGGGACCTGCCCGGACGCCGTCGCTTCACCGGCCTCCTCGAGCTCGAGCGCGAGCGCGTCGATCTCGGCCAGCAGATGATCGCGGCGCGAGGTGAAGCGCGGCCGCCGGATCCGGCGCGGAGTTGGGGTGTCGGGGCTCATCAGGCATCTCATCGGTCCCGCGTTCGAGATTCTTTATCCGGTCGAGGCCTGATTCCTGACACGTTCGGTTCCGTCCTGCTGCGGCCCTAGCTTCACGGGCGTGCGCCGCCCGGATCCCCGGTTCGAAATCGCCCCCTATGACTTCGCCGTCGCGGAGCGTATGTGCGGTGAGCTTGGCATCTCGCACGTGCTCGCCCAGGTGCTGGTGCGGCGCGGGCTCGGTGAGCCCGGAGCGGCGCGGCGCTTCCTCGAGGCGGAGGAGGCGCATCCGCTCGAGGCGTTCGGCGGGCTGCGCGACGCGGCGGGGGTGATCCTCGGCCACGTCGGGCGACGCTCGCGGATCACCGTCCATGGCGACTACGACGTCGACGGCATCACGTCGACCGCGATCCTCGTGCGCGCCCTGCGCACGCTGGGCGCCGACGTCGACTGGTACCTGCCGTCGCGGATCGACGACGGCTACGGGTTGGCGACGGCGACCGTCGAGCGGCTGGCCGCGCGCGGGACCGACCTGCTCGTCACCGTCGACTGCGCGATCACGGCGGTCGACGAGGTCGCCGCGGCGCGGGCAGCGGGGATGGACGTGGTGGTCACCGACCACCACTCGCCGCGCGCCGACGGCGTGCTGCCCGACGCGCCGATCGTCCACCCGCGGATCGGCGGCTACCCGTGCCCGGACCTGTGCGCGGCGGGCGTCGCGTACAAGCTCGCGGGCGCGCTCCTGGCCGGCGCGGGGGAGGACCCGGCGGCCGTCGACGAGGACCTCGACCTGGTCGCGCTCGCCACCGTCGCCGACGTCGTCTCGCTCACCGGCGAGAACCGGCGCCTGGTGCGGGCCGGGCTGCGGAGGCTGGCGGGCACGCGCAAGCCGGGGTTGCAGGCGCTGATGGACGTCGCGCGCGTCGACCCCAGCGGCGTCGACGAGGGCGCGATCGGCTTCCGCCTCGCCCCTCGCCTCAACGCGGCCGGCCGGCTGTACCGCGCCGACGCCGGGCTCGAGCTGCTGCTGACCGGCGACCGCGACCGCGCGCGCCAGATCGCCGCAGAGCTCGACGCCGTGAACGCCGAGCGCCGCGACGTCGAGACGCGCATCCGCTTCGAGGCCGAGGCGCTGCTCGCCGAGCAGAGCGCGCCCGGCGCGGCGGCGCACGTGCTCGCCTCCGAGGGCTGGCACCCGGGCGTGATCGGGATCGTGGCCGCCCGGATCGCCGAGCGCCACTACCGCCCGACCGTCCTGATCGCGCTCGAGGGCGACGAGGGCGCGGGCTCCGGCCGCTCGATCCCGGGCTTCGACCTGCTCGCCGGCCTCACCGCCGGCTCCGACGAGCTGCTGCGCTACGGCGGCCACCGCGCCGCCGCCGGCCTCACCATCGCCCGCAACCACATCGAGGCGTTCCGTGAAGCATTCGTCACCCACGCCGCCGCGACGCTCACGCCGGACGACCTCGTCGCCCGCGAGCGCATCGACGCGGTCGCACCCGGCGACACCCTGCGGCTCGAGCTCGCCGAGGAGCTCGAGCGGCTCGCCCCGTTCGGGATGGGCAACCCCAGCATCTCCCTGCTCGTCCCCGCGGCGCAGTTCGCCGACCCACGGCCGATGGGGGAGGGGCGCCACGTCGCCTTCTCCCTCGCCGCCGGCGGCGCGCGCTCGCGCTGCGTGCAGTTCGGCGCGGGGAGCTCACTCCCGGCCGAGCCCGGCGAGCCGGTCGACGCCGCCGTCCGGCTGGAGGTCAACCGCTACAACGGCGCGACCGAGCCGCGCCTGCTGTTGCGCAGCATCCGCCGGTGCTCGGCTGCGATCGACGTGATCGGCGAGCCCGCGTGGAACACCGGCTTTGAGAAGGAGATCACCAGAGACCTCACGGCGGGCACCGGCGTCGAGACCCGACCCGGGGAACTCGCGACCGGCGAGGCGAAGCCGGTGACGAGCCGCCAGGCGAGGCAGGGGAGTCCGGAGGTTGCCCCCGGGCGGGTGCTCGAGGCCGGGGACCGCTGCCGCGCGGCTCGAGAGGCACGCGGCATCGGGGTGGCCGGCCTGATCGGGGACCTCGTCGCGTCCGGGGGCGAGGTCCTCGTCGTGACCGCCCACGCACCCCATCGCGCACGCGTGCTCGAAGGCCGCGTGGGCGGCTTCGCGCTCGCCTCATGGCACGCCGTCTGCGACGACCCCGGCCTGGTGGCGCCGTTCGCGCACGTCGTCGCCCTCGACCCACCTGCGCGCCCTGTCCTCGAACATCTGCCTGGCCAGGGCTGGACCCACCTGGCGTGGGGCGAGCCTGAGCTAGGCTTTGCCCGACGAATACACGAATGGGACTACGCCCTGCGCGCCCCGCTCGCCGCCGTCTACCGCGCGCTTCGCGAGGCCGGCGGTGCGAGGGGGGAGGCCTGCGAGGCGATGCTCTCCGGAGACGGTGCCCAGCCGCGGTCCGCGGCCCTCGCGGGACGGCTGGTGCGGGTCCTCGCCGAGCTGGGCCTCGTGGTCCTCGAGCGTGAGGGGCCGGCTCTCACGGTCATCGAGTCGCCCGAGCGGACCGCGCTCGAGCGTTCGGCGGCCTTCCGGGCCTACCAGCAGACACTCGAGGACGGACTGACATTCCTGGCGAGCAGCACACAGAGAGCGGCAGCCTGACCCCCCCGGAGGCCAACGGCGACGGGGCAGTCAGCGTCAAGGCCCATCGCCCGGTCGACCGCACCGCCGACGGCCTCGCCTCGCCTGCCCTGAAGGCGGCTCCCGCCGACCTCACGGACCTCGAGCGCGAGCTCCTCTCCGATCTGTTCGCGATCGTCGAGGAGCACGCCGAAGAGGTCGCCCAGACCGTCGACCGCGACACCGTCGTCAAGTCGTTCGTGTTCGCCTGCGAGCACCACGCCGACCAGCGCCGCCAGTCGGGCGAGGAGTTCATCACCCATCCCGTCGGCGTCGCCAAGATCTGCGCCGGCATGCGCCTCGACACCGAGACGCTGTGCGCCGCCCTGCTGCACGACACGGTCGAGGACACGAGCGCCTCGCTCGACGAGGTCCGCGAGGCGTTCGGCGACGAGGTGGCCGGCCTCGTCGACGGCGTGACGAAGCTGACCGGGATCACGTTCCAGTCGCGCGACGAGGCGCAGGCCGAGAACTACCGCAAGATGATGATCGCGATGGCCACGGACATCCGGGTCATCCTGATCAAGCTCGCCGACCGCCTGCACAACATGCGCACGCTCGAGGCGATGCCGAAGCAGAAGCAGATCGACAAGGCGAAGGAGACCCTGGAGATCTACGCGCCGCTCGCGCACCGCCTCGGCATCCACGCCATCAAGTGGGAGCTCGAGGACCTCGCGTTCCAGACGCTGCACCCGCGCAAGTACACGGAGATCAAGGGCCTCGTCAACCAGCAGCGCGAGGAGCGCGAGCGCTACGTCGCCAAGGCCGGCGGCTACCTCAACAAGGAGCTCGAGGCGCTCGGCATCCACTCCGAGATCTCAGGCCGCGCCAAGCACTTCTACTCGATCTACTCGAAGATGACCCGCAAGGGCCGCGAGTTCAACGAGATCTACGACCTCACCGCGATGCGCGTGATCGTCGACTCCGTGAAGGACTGCTACGGAGCCGTCGGCGTCGTCCACTCGCTCTGGAAGCCGCTCCCCGGCCGCTTCAAGGACATGGTGGCGATGCCGAAGTTCAACATGTACCAGGCGCTGCACACCACGGTGATCGGGCCTGAGGGGCGGCCGCTCGAGATCCAGATCCGCACGCGCGACATGCACGAGACGGCCGAGTACGGCGTCGCCGCGCACTGGCGCTACAAGGAGGGCGCGCGGGGCAACGGCGTCGTCGAGCCGTCCGACACCAAGCTCAAGTGGCTCAAGGGCCTGCTCGACTGGCAGCAGGACGTCGACGACCCGGCCGAGTTCACCGACACGCTGCGCTCCGAGCTGGTCGAGGACGAGGTCTACGTCTTCACGCCCAAGGGCGAGGTCAAGTCGCTCGCCGCCGGTGCCACCCCGCTCGACTTCGCCTACGAGGTCCACACCGACGTCGGCCACCGCTGCGTCGGCGCCAAGGTCAACGGCAAGATCGTGCCGCTGCACTACGAGCTGCAGTCGGGCGACATCGTCGAGGTCCTCACCTCGAAGCGCGAGCGCGGCCCGTCGCGCGACTGGCTCGCGGTCGTCAAGACGACCCGCGCGCGCAACAAGATCCGCGCCTGGTTCAAGGCGGAGTCGCGCGAGGACTCCGAGCACACCGGCCGCCAGCTGCTGCAGGAGCACCTCCACAAGGCCGGCTTGCCGGCCCAGAAGCTGACCGGCTCGCCGCTGCTCGCCGACGTCATCCGCGAGATGGGCTTCAAGAAGGCCGACGACTTCTACATCGCGCTCGGCGGCGCCAAGATCTCGCCCAAGGTCGTCGTCAACAAGGTGATGCAGCGGCTCAAGCAGGGCGAGGCCGGCGTCGAGGAGCCCTCCGCCGCGGACACCCTGCTCGACCAGCGCCGCACCGCGAACCGCCGGCCCGAGTCCAGCTCGTCCAAGTACGGCATCCAGGTCGAGGGCGTCGCCGACGTCCCGCTGCGCCTGGCCAAGTGCTGCCGCCCGGTGTCGGGCGACCCGATCCTCGGCTACGTCTCGCTCGGCCGCGGCATCACCATCCACCGCGAGGACTGCCCCAACGTCGCCGCCCTGCGCAAGGACCCGGAGCGCTTCGTGCCGGTGGCGTGGGACGGCGACAACGAGACCTCGTTCAAGGTCGAGCTGCAGGTCGACGCGTGGGACCGCCACCGCCTGCTCGAGGACCTCTCGCGGACGTTCGCGGAGGCGGGCATCAACATCGTCGAGGCGCGCTGCATCGTCTCGCACCCGATGGTCAAGAACCGCTTCGTCGTCGAGGTCGGCGACACCCAGGCGCTCAAGAGCGCCATCAACCGGCTGCGCTCGATCGACGCCGTGTTCGACGCCTACCGCGTCACGCCGACCGGCGGCTAGCCCGTGCCCGCGCAGTACTGCGCGGCGTCGATGATCAGCTGCGGCGGGTCCTGCCCGGCGTTCTGGCGCGCCACCATGTCGCGCTCGAGCGCGGCGAAGCGCTCGGGGCTGCGGTCGGTGCGCCGCAGGACCTCGTCGCCGTAGCACTCGCAGACGCTCTGGGCCTGGCCCTGGTCCATGCAGCCGCGGACGACCTCCGCGCGGGCGGAGCTCATGTCCATCTTGGCGGTGGCCTCGGCGCGGCCCGTGACGTCGTAGTGGATCGAGAAGCCGAGCGCGACCACGACACCGACGAGGCCGAGCGCGGTGCCGAGCGGCGAGCGGCGGAAGCCGGGGCCCCACGAGCCCCGGGCGATCCGGCGGATGAGGGTGAAGCCGACGGCGAGGAGGAGCAGCCAGCGGAACGCGCGGCCCGCCAGCTGCCCTGTGTCGTACGCCGCGGCGAAGAGGTCGAGGTCAGGCATCCCCCCGCTTATCGGCGCGACGGTCGAGCGACCAAAGACGCCGTGTCAGCAGGGGGCGGCCCTGGCTACTTCACCTTGAACGACTTCTTCAGCGTGCGCTTGTTGCCGTCGGCGTCGCGCAGCACGATCGTGACCTTGTAGGTGCCCTTGCGCAGCGCCTTCTTGGGCTTGAACGAGAGCACGCCGGACGACGACGGGCGGAGCGTCTTCTTGCCCACCGTCTTGCCCTTCCGCTTCACGGTCACGGTCGCGCGCTGGACGGCGCCGAACCCGCGCAGCGTGCAGCGCACCCGCGCCTTCTTGCCGGTTCCGGAGCGCTTGCACGAGCGCAGCTTCGCGCTCGCCAGCGTGGCGGCGGTGGTGCCGCCGCCACCGGTCGAGCCGCCACCGGTCGAGCCACTGCCCGGATCAGCACCGCCGCCGCTCGGCGCGCAGCCGTTCGGCAGCGTCCCGGGCGCCGCCGGGCAGGCATCGCTCGCGTCCGGCACGCCGTCGCCGTCGCTGTCCGGCGGCGGGGGCGGCACGGCGCACGAGTAGATGTGGACGTCGTCGATGATCCAGCCGAGTGCCGCCGACGGCCCCGTCGGTGCCGACGCGGAAGCGGAAGCCTGACGTTCTCGCCCTTGAGCGACGTCAACGTGGCGCGGCTCGCGCGGAAGCCGTTGCTGCGGCGAGACGAACGCGGCTCGCCCGGCGATCGGGTTGTTCGAGGGCGAACCTCGCAGCGTGCCGTTGTAGCCGACGTCCGTCAGCAGGGCGCCGACGTCGGCGAACGGCGCGCCGTATCGCGGCTGATCTCGAGGACGCCGCCGTCGTAGGCGAAGTTGGAGTCGAACTCGAAGTCGTACGCGTGGTCGAAGCGCATGAACGCCGAGGTCGCGTTCGCGGGGATCGTGACGCCCTGCGTCATGTCGCGGCGGTGTCGCTCACCGTGGCCAGGGCGGGCGCGTAGAGGCTCGCCGACGCCGCTGTGCGCGTACTCGTTCTGCTCGAGGAACTGCCAGGGAGCCGGGACCGTGAAGCTGCCGGCCGGCGGCTCGATGTCGTCAAGGAACAGGTCGGTTCGCACCTGGCCGCTGGGACACGCCGCGGCGGGCGCGTGCGGCGCCGGCGCGGTGGGCGGGTCGAGCGTCATCTCGGTGGCCGCCACCGCGTCGCGCACCTCGGTGCAGTTCGCGGCGGTGACGGCGCTGCCGCCGATGACCGCGCCGACGAGGTCGTCACAGGCCTGCGGCAGTGCGCTGGCGAGGTCGCCGTAGTCGCTCCCGGAGGTCAGGAACTGCGTCTGCACGTCGTAGTAGATCTGCGCGACCTTGGGGATGCCCAGGCCGGTGACCGTGCGGCCGTTGAACGACTTGTCGCCGTCGGTCATGAGGAAGGCGGCCTTGTTGTTGACGCCGCTGTTTAGGTGCACGCCGCCGTTGTCGAAGAGCAGGTCGGCGGGTCGGCGAAGTAGCAGCGGGCTGCCCATCGGTCCGGATGGTTGAACGCGGGCGGGTTCGGCCATGTCGCGGGCCGGCCCGCCGCCGGGGATGTCCTCGCCGATCAGCCACTTCGTCCGCGTCGGGGTCGGCCGGCAGGTTGCGTCTGGTCGATGAACTCACCGAACACGTCGGACAGCGACTCGTTGATCGCGCCGGACTGGAAGTAGTAGAAGAGGTCGGCGCTGAAGTCGGTGACGCCGTGCGTCAGCTCGTGGCCGACGACGTCGTCGGCAGCGGCGAAGCCCTCGCCGTAGACCATCTGCGACCCGTTCCAGAACGCGTTCGGGAACGGGCAGGGGCGCTGCGGCGTGACTGGCAGGTCGCAGAAACGGACCGTGCTCACGCAGCGGCAGGCCCTGGCCGTTCGAGGCTGTCGCGCCCGAGGCGGTCGAAGAAGAAGTCGTAGGTGTCAGCCGGCGAACGTCGTAGGCGGTGCTCGACGTCCGGGTGGTCGCCGGCCGTCGGGGGGTCGCTGGCGCTCGGAGGCGCACCGGCGCCGCGCACGGCACCTGGACCTCGTGGTTGTTCGCGTCGCACACGCGCTGCGTGCTTGCGCCTCCTCGATCTGCTGGATCCGCAGCGCCACGTGGCCGCGCTGGGCGTCGACGAGCACGAGGTCGTCGATCGCCAGGCCGCTGTCGCCCTTGACGTCGAGGCGCCAGACCAGGGTCGGGGTCTGCGGGCCCGGGCCGCCGAGCAGGCGGGCGTCGTACACCCACAGGCTGGGCGTGCTGCCGCTCAGCCGCGCCTTGGAGACGCTGCGAGCCTTGGCGACGGCCGCGATCGCCTCTGGCGGTGCGCGGCGGACGCGGTGACGCGCGGCGTCGTCGAAACGGATCCGGGGAGGACCTCGCCGGTCGCGGCGAGCACGTCCCGGTCGGCGTTCAGCGTGACGACGAGCTCGCCACCGACCACGGGGATGCCGTCGAGCAGCTGCTGGAAGCGGACCGAGGAGCGGCCGCCCGGGAACGCGTGGCTCTTCTCGACCCGCAGGTCGCGCGCCGGGTCGCCCAGGCCGAACGCCTTGCCGTGGCTGCCGAGGAAGGCGCGGGCCGCCTCACGCGCCGAGGCGCCGCGCGCGGCGCCGGAAGGGAGAGCGCGGCCGGCGGGGGCGCCGACGAAGCGCACCTGTCCGGTTTCGCCATGGGTCGCGACCTTGGCCCCGGGACCGAGCTCGCGCTTGAGCGCGGCGGCTTGGCCGGAGGCGGCGACGGCGGGGGAGGCGAGCGCGAGCGCTCCGAGGATGGCGAGGGCGGCGACGAGGGTCCGATGCATCGGGCGATCCTCTACCAAGCAGAGGACCCCGCGCAACCGTCAATCGGTCCAGCGCGTCAGCAGATGACCCGCAGGGCCTGCGGCTCGACCGCGAAGGTCACCTCGACCTCGTCGGAGATGTGGTCGCCGTCCACGTGGACCGGCACCGGCCGGCCGTCGACCGAGCGGATCCGCACCTCCTGCACGCCGCTGAACGGCTCGACCTGGCGGTGGCGGGCGACGTGGACGCGCTTCGACAGCGCCCGGAAGGCGATCGTCGGGACGTCGACCGGGTTCGCGCGCGTGAGCACGCCGCCCGACAGGTCGCCCGAGTCGAGCTCCGAGCCCTCGGAGATCTGGACCGGGTGGGTCTGGAAGTACGTGTAGGCAGCGCCGTTCTGGACGAACACGCTGACGCCGCGCAGCGTCCGGCCGTCGACCTCGACGTCCAGCCGTGGCGGGCGCACGACGTAGCGCTCGAGGAACGTCCGGATCGCCGACTGGGCGAAGTACCAGGGCCCGAAGCGCGCCTTCAGCCGCGGGTTGCGGTCGACGCGCTCGACCACGCTGGCGTCCAGCCCCATGCCGGCCGAGAACGTGAAGCGGCGGTCGTCGAGCCGCCCGAGGTCGACGCGGCGCTCGCGCCAGTTGTCGGCCAGCCTGAGCAGGTGCTCGGTGGCGTCGACCACGTCGGGCGGGATGCCGAGCATGCGGCAGTAGACGTTGGTGGCGCCGCCCGGCAGGCAGGTCAGCGGAGTGGGGGAGCCGACGAGGCCGTTGGCGGCCTCGTTGACGGTGCCGTCGCCGCCGAACGCCACCACGACGTCGTAGCCCTCGTGCGCCGCCTCGCGGCACAGCTCGATCGCGTGCCCCTTGGCCTGGGTGTCGACCGCTTGCACGTCGTAGCGCCCCTGGAGCGCGTAGACCACGAGGCTCTTCACGCGGTCGGACATCGTCGTCGCATAAGGGTTGACGATCACGAGCATCCGGCGCTGCTTCTGCTTGCGCTCGAGCGCCGCCACCTCGGCGAGGTGCTCGAGCGCGGCGGTGGTCTCCACCACTAGAGGAAGCCGCGCTTCCGGAAGTAGGCGATCATGGCCCCGAGGATGACGACCATGAAGGCGAGCACCGCGTAAAAGGCGGTGCTGTCGCTCTCGCCCGGGACGTGGACGTTCATGCCCCAGATCGAGGCGACGAGCGTCAGCGGCAGGAACATCACGGAGAACGCGGTGAGGATGCGGAAGATCTCGTTGGAGCGGTGCGAGATCGCCGACTCGTTGGTCTCCTCGAGTGCCTCCACGACCTCCTTGTAGTTCTCGAGCATGTCCCAGATCCGCTCGGACGCGTCGACGATGTCGTCGAAGTAGATGTCGAGGTCGTCGGCGATGTAGCGCGTCTTCGTGCGCTCGAGGTCGGCGAACGCGGCGCGCTGCGGCCGCACGACCTTGCGGAAGTTGATGATCTCCTGCTTCACGTTGGAGATGTCGCGCACGACCTCGGCCTGCTCGTCCTCGAAGATGTCCTCCTCGATGCGCTCGAGCTTGTTGCCGATCTTGCGCAGCATCGGGAACGAGGCGTCGACCGAGTCGTCGACGATCTTGTAGAGCAGGTAGCCGGCGCCCTTGGAGAACAGGTTCTCGCGCAGCTCCTCGTTCGAGCGGCAGCGGTCGAACAGGTAGGAGATCGGCTGCAGCGGCTCGTTGGGGAGCGTGATCAGGTAGTCCGGGCCGACGAAGATGTCGACCTCGGCGGCGTTGAGGCGCGAGACCGTCTTGTCGTAGCGCGGGAAGTGCAGGACGATGAACAGGTACTCGTCGTACTCGTCGACCTTCGGGCGCTGGTTGCGCGAGTAGACGTCCTCGTAGTCGAGCGGGTGGAAGTCGAAGCGCTCCTCGAGCCACGCCTGGTCGACGGCACGCGGGCGCTCGATGTGGATCCAGCGCAGCCCGGGCGCCTCGACGATCTCGGCGCGGGCCTCCTGTGGCTCAGGCGGCGACGAGTCCGCCCCGCGCGAGCGCGCGGAGCGTCGGCCGATCCTGGGCTTGGGCAGGTTCGGCATGGCGCGGACTGAACGGGTCGTCGGTCGCCGACATCGTCCGTCTGATCTTACGATAGGCTGTGGACCACATAGCAGTACGCATCCAGAGGGGTGGAGGGAATGGCCCGATGAAACCCCGCCAACCAATCCGTCGTCCGCGACGGAAAACGGTGGCAATTCCAACAGGCTCCAAGAACAAATGGCCTGGGAGATGCGGTGATGGGTACGCCTCCCGGTACAGCCTTCCACCGCCTCCCCCAGGCGGAGGACAAGACATATGCCGGCAGATGCCCTGAAGTGCAAGGAGTGCTCCACTACTTATCCGCTCGAGGCGCGCTACGTCTGCGAGCGGTGTTTCGGCCCGCTCGAGGTGGCCTACGCGCCGCCGACGTCGAGCGCTGAAGAGCTCAAGCGCCGCATCCAGGCGGGCCCGCACACGCTCTGGCGCTACGCCGACTTCCTGCCGCTGGAGGGCCCGGCGCGCTCGGCGCTGCCGACCGGCTGGACGCCCTTGGTCAAAGCGGATCGCCTCGCCAAGAGGCTCGGGATCCGGGAGGTCTGGGTCAAGAACGAGACGGCCAACCCCACGCACTCGTTCAAGGACCGGGTGGTCTCCGTCGCCCTGGCACGCGCGGTCGAGCTCGGCTTCCAGACGATCGCCTGCGCCTCCACCGGCAACCTCGCCAACGCGGTGGCCGCGCACGCCGCCGCCGCCGGCCTGCCGTCCTACGTGCTGATCCCCGCCGACCTCGAGGAGCAGAAGATCCTCGCCACCGGCGCCTACGGCACCCATGTGGTCGCCATCAAGGGCAACTACGACGCGGTCAACCGCCTCTGCACCGAGCTCGCGGGCGAGCGCGACGACTGGGCGTTCGTCAACGTCAACGTCCGCCCCTACTACGCCGAGGGCTCCAAGACGCTGGCCTTCGAGGTCGCCGAGCAGCTCGGCTGGGAGCTGCCCGACCGCGTCGTCGCGCCGATCGCCTCCGGCTCGCTGTTCACCAAGCTCGCGCGCGGGTTCCAGGAGTGGATCGACTGCGGGCTGCTCGAGGGCGAGCTGCCGCACATGAACGGCGCCCAGGCCGCGGGCTGCTCCCCGGTCGCCCAGGCGTTCGAGGCCGGCACGCAGGTCTGCCGCCCGGTCAAGCCGGACACGATCGCCAAGTCGCTCGCCATCGGCAACCCGGCCGACGGCCCCTACGCGGTCGAGCTGGCGCAGAAGACCGGCGGCGGCATCGACGCCGTGACCGACGACGAGATCCGCGCCGGCATCCGCCTGCTGGCCGAGACGACCGGCATCTTCACCGAGACCGCCGGCGGCGTGACCACAGCGACGCTGGCGAAGCTCGCCGAGCGCGGCGACATCGGGGCCGACGAGCGCGTCGTGCTCTGCATCACCGGCGACGGGCTCAAGACGATCGACGCCGTCCGCGGCTCGTTCGAGGTGACGGAGATCGAGCCGCGCGTCGAAGAGTTCGACGCGGCATTCAGCGAGGCGGCGGTCTAGGTGGCCACCGTCAAGCTCCCCACCCAGCTGCGCGACGCGGCCGGCGGGGCCACGTCGGCCGAGGCGGCCGGCGGCACCGTCGGCGAGGTGCTGGAGTCGCTCTACGCCGAGCACGGCGAGCTGCGCGAGCGCATCTCCGACGGCGACGGCAGCCTGCGCCGCTTCGTCAACGTCTACCTCCGCGGCGAGGACATCCGCTTCCTCGACGGGCTCGAGACCGAGGTCGGCGAGGCCGACGAGGTGACGATCCTGCCCGCGGTCGCGGGCGGCTAGCGCCCTAGGCCGCGCGCGGCAGCCGCCGCGCGCGCGGCGCGAAGTCGTCCGGGCCGACGAGGTCGAGCGCCAGCGCGGCCTGCAGGCACACGGCGAGCGCCTCCATCGCCTCGGCCACCTGGCTCTCGTAGGCGGTCTGGATCTCCTCGCGGCCGGCGGTCTGGAGCCGATCGAGCTCCTTCATGTCGTCCTTCGAGAAGCACGCCTGCATCCAGGTCAGGCACTCCGGGCAGCGGAGGTCGACCATCACCTCCTCCTCGCCGTGGGGCTCCCACCGGAGGGGTTGCAGGAGGTTGGATCCGCAGCTCGGGCACACGCTGAGGGCGGCCACGCAGCGAACGTACGTGGCCGCCCGGACGGAACGGGATTCCGGTGCGTGGGGCTAACGCACCCGCACGACCTGGCCCGCGCCGGCCTCCGTGCTGTGGGTGGTCACGTAGACGGCGCCGCTGCGGCTGACCGTCACCCCGTAGGGCGAGGGCAGGTCGTCGGCGACGACTTTCCTGCGCTTGCCGCCGCGATCGATCCGGATCACGTCGCCCACCGAGCTGATCTCGGACTCCTCGTTGAGCAGCCCGGCCTTGGAGATCTCGACGACGTAGAGGCTGCCGTCGCGGCCGAAGTCGAGATCGGTGAGGTTGGTCAGCCCCGTCGCGTAGACGGTCGGCGCCTGCCCGGGCACGACGCGGAACACGCTCGCCTTGCCGGGCGGGAACGGGAAGCCGGTGAGCTGCGAGACGTAGTAGGCGCCGTCAGGGCCCTTCGCCACCTGGGTGGGCACCGCCTGGGCCGGGATCTGGGTGCCGGGCGGCAGGCCGAGGAACGGCGGCGCGTCGACGAACTGGCTCGGGAACACGGCCAGCGTCGAGACCTCGCCGCGTCGGCTGACGCGCAGGAGGTCGTTGCCGCCCGCGTCGACCGCCACGAAGCCGCCGCGCTGCTTGAGCACGCCGGTGGGGTTGCTGTCGACACCCTCGGAGCCGGGGATGTCCTTGTCGGGGTCCGCCGCCGCCTCGTAGGCGGTGAGGTCCGCGCGCTCACGGACGCCCCTGAAACGGCTGAAGGAGTAGAGCTTCCCGAGCCCCGCGCCGACCTCGCCGAGCGTCACGCGGTCCTCCGGCGTGCCGCCGAGCCCGGTGACGAACGCGCCGCGCCCGAATCGCTTGATGTCGACGTCCTGCGGGCCGCTCGCCCCCGCGCCGCCCTCGCCGGCGACGGAGGGGAGGTCGCGTACGACGCGGCGCTGATGGCCGAAGCCGATCTTGGTGATCGCGCCGCTCGCGCCGGCGCAGACGTCGCCGCCCTCGCCGCCCACGATGCAGGGACCGGCGCCGCCGCGCCCGGCCTCGGCGACGTAGATCGCTCCGGTGACGGGATCGACGTCGAGACCGCGTGGATTGTCGAGGCCTGAGGCGACGACCTTGGGCCCGCCGTGGGCGGCGGCCGCGGGCGCGAGCGCCAGCAGGGCCAGGGTGGTGGGAACGAATGTGCGCTTGAACATGCGCGCGATCCTGTGCCGGACTCCGGTCCATTGTCAACGCGCCGCCGACGGAGCTGACGCGTTTATGACGGGAAAGCGGCTGATCGGTGGCTGCCTCGCCACCAATGGGACCCGCGCACGGCGAGAACGCGCCCGGCAGGATTCGAACCTGCGACTTCTGCCTCCGGAGGGCAGCGCTCTATCCACTGAGCTACGGGCGCCGCAGCTCTCGGGAGCTTAGCGTTGGGGACGGTGCGCATCGCGGTCATCTCCGACACCCACATGCCGCGCGGGGCGCGCGCGCTGCCGGACCGCTGCGTAGCCGAGCTGCGCGCCGCCGACGTGATCCTCCACGCCGGGGACTTCATGCGCGTCGAGGTGCTCGAGCTGCTGCAGCGGATCGGGCCGCCGGTGCACGGGGTGCACGGCAACGTCGACGACGAGGCGCTGCGGCGGATGCTGCCGGCCGCGCGCGTGGTGGAGGCCGCGGGGCGCGCGGATCGCGATGATCCACGACGCCGGGCCGCGGACGGGACGGCTCGTGCGCATGCGCGCGCGGTTCAAGGACGCCGACGCCGTCGTCTTCGGCCACTCGCACCTGCCACTGCACGAGACGGGCGATGACGGCTTCCAGATCTTCAATCCCGGCTCGCCGACCGAGCGCCGCGGCGCCCCCCGGCACACGATGGGAATCGCCACCGTCGAGGCGGGGCGCCTGCGGTTCGAGCTGATCGCGGTCTAGCCTCCGCGCTGGCATGGATCTCTCGCTCTTCTTCGCCGGCACCGCGGGCTCGGTGCCGACCGCGCGCCGCGGCCTGCCCGCGCTGCTGCTGCGGGCCGGTGGCGAGCGCATCCTGTTCGACTGCGGCGAGGGGACCCAGCAGCAGCTGCTGCGCTCGGTCGGGCTGCCGGAGCTCGACGCGATCTTCATCACTCACTACCACCTCGATCACTGGCTCGGGCTGCTCGGGGTGCTCAAGACGTTCGACCTGCGCGGGCGCGAGCGCCCGCTGAGCATCTACGGCCCGCCCGGGCTCAAGGCGCTGCTCGAAGCGATGCGGCCCGCGTGGGGCCGCGTCGGCTTCCCGCTGTCGCTCGAGGAGCTCGACCCGCACGAGGAGGTCGCGTTCGACGGCTACGCGATCGCGCCGTTCCCGGTCGAGCACCATCGCATCAATGCCTACGGCTACGCGTTCGCCGAGGACGACCGCCCCGGCCGCTTCGACGCCGAGACCGCCGAGCGCCTCGGCGTGCAGCCCGGCCCCGACTTCGGGCGCCTGCAGGCGGGGGAGACGATCAACGGCGTCACCCCCGACCAGGTGCTGGGCGAGGCGCGCCGCGGCCGCCGGATCGTGATCTCGGGCGACACCGCCCCGTGCCAGGCGACCGAGGTGTTCGCCCACGAGGCCGACGTGCTCGTCCACGAGGCGACGTTCCTCGAGGACGAGGTCGCACGGGCGCGCGAGACCGGCCACTCGACCGCCCGCCAGGCGGCCGAGGTGGCGGCCGCGGCCGGCGTGAAGCTGCTCGTGCTGACCCACCTCTCGACGCGCTACTTCCCGCGCGACGTCCGCGACGAGGCACGCGCCGTCTTCCCCGCCACGCTCGTGCCGCGCGACTTCGACACCATCGAGGTCCCGTTCCCCGAGCGCGGCGAGCCGCACCTCGTCAAGGAGGACACGCCGGCCCCGACATGAGCACGATCGCGTTCTTCCCCGAGGGTGCCTACGGCCCGACCAACAACTGCGTCGGCATCGGCGACGTCCTGCGCCGGCGCGGGCACCGCGTGGTGTTCATCGTCGAGGAGTCGTTCGCGGGCGCGCTCGAGGCCCAGGGCTTCGAGGAGCGGCTGATGCGGCTCGCGCCGCCGCCCGCGGAGCCCGAGGTCCCCGGCCAGTTCTGGAAGGACTTCATCCGCGAGACCGCGCCGGTGTTCCGCAAGCCGACGATCGAGCAGCTCGGCGAGTTCATCGCCCCGACCTTCCAGGCGCTGATCGACGGCGCCGCCTACGTCGACGAGCGCCTGCGCGAGATCATCGGCGAGCTCGAGCCGGACGTGATCGTCGAGGACAACGTCGTCGCCTTCCCGGCGCTGCCGGCGAGCGGGCGCCCGTGGGTGCGGATCGTCTCCTGCAACCCGACCGAGGTCCGCGACCCCGACGTCCCGCCGCCGTTCTCGGGCTACCCCGCCGACGACCGGTCGGGCTGGGACGAGTACTGGGCCGAGCTCGCGCGCACGCACGGGGAGATGCACGCGGCGTTCTCCGCGCTGTGCGAGGAGCGGGGCGCGCCGCCGCTGCCCGAGCTCGAGTTCATGCACGAGTCGCCCTGGCTCAACCTCACCCTCTATCCCGACGAGGCCGACTACCCGCGCGCCCGGCCGCTGGGGGAGCGCTGGCTCAACCTGCAGTCGAGCGTCCGCGCCACCGACGCGCCCTACGAGCTGCCGCCGCAGCTCGCCGGCCGCGAGGGCCCGCTCGTCTACCTCTCGCTGGGCTCGCTCGGCTCCGCCGACGTCGAGCTGATGCAGACGCTCGTCGACACGCTCGCCGACGCTCACTACCGCGTCATCGTCTCCAAGGGCCCGCAGCACGAGCTGCTGCGGCTGCCGGACACGGGTTGCGCCTCGACACCTACCACCATGAGCCCGAGGAGCTGCTCGGCGCGGTCGACGCGGTGCTCGCCGACGAGGCGATGCGGGCGCGGCTCGCCGCGGCGTCGGCGCGGCTGCAGGCGGTGCGCGGCACGGAAGTGGCCGCGGAGCTGATCGAGCGAACGGCGGCTGGGTAGGAAGCGGGTTCGAACCCCGCGGCGCCCACGAGTGTCACCTCGACCACGTTATGGGTGGTCGAGACGACACTCGTGGGCTCCCCGGCAATCGAACTCCGGCCTTACCCAGCCGCCGTTGACGTTCGCCCGGGCCAGCTGAAGCGCAGGACGCCGCCGGGCTGGAGCGCCGCCCAGTCGTCGACCGCCGCGGCGAGGCGCTCGAACGACCGCGCGAGCGCGGCTTCGCTCGCCGTCTCGGACCACCAGCGCGCTCCGGTGCGGGTGCGCAGCGCGCGCAGGTCCGCGGTGCCGTCGCCGGCGAGGTCGCAGACCGCGCGGACCAGGATCTCGGCCTGGTTGAGCTGCTCGGTCGCGGCGGCGACCACCTCGCGCCCGCGCCGGGCGGCGTGCGGCCGCTGCCGCCCCGCCCGCACGGACGCGCCGCGGAACAGGCCACCGGCGGCGAGCACGCCCCAGACGCCGTGCTCGAGCCCGAGCTCGTCCTCGACGATCAGGTGCGCGATGTCGTGCGGCAGCTCTCGCGCGCCGACGCGGTTGTAGGCGCCGCCGTCGAGCTCGACCTCGACCCCGTCGGCGCGGCGGAGGATCGAGCGGTAGCGCCGCGTGGGGCCCTTGATGACCTCGATGTCCAGTGGCGTCAGAGCCATGCGCTAGGTTCATTCCCCGCAGACCTTTAACCCGGTCCCGAGAGGCCAGGAAGGACGCGAATGACCGCAGAGAAGGTCGTCCTCGACGAGGATGACATCCGCCGCACGCTCGTCCGCATCGCGCACGAGATCGTGGAGAAGAACAGCGACGGGGACGTCGCGCTGGTGGGGATCCACCGCCGTGGCGCCCATCTCGCCACGCGGCTGCACCGGCTCGTCTGCGACCTGCTCGACGCCGAGATCGCCCACGGCGAGATCGACATCGCCTTCTACCGCGACGACATCGCCACCCGCGGCGCCGACGCCAGCCCGGTCGTGCACGCCTCGCACCTGCCGTTCCGGCTCGAGGACCACACCGTGGTGCTCGTCGACGACGTGCTCTTCACCGGCCGCACCGTGCGCGCCGGGATCGAGGCGCTGTTCGACTACGGCCGCCCCGCCCGCGTCCAGCTCGCCGTGCTGGCCGACCGCGGCCACCGCGAGCTGCCGATCCGCCCCGACTACGTCGGCAAGAACCTCCCGACCGCCCGCTCCGAGCGCGTCAACGTGCGCGTGGCGGAGATCGACGGTCGCGACGAGGTGACGATCACGACCCTCACGGAGGTCCCGGCATGAGGCACCTGCTCTCCATCGAGGACCTCGACCGCCCCGGCATCGAGCGCATCCTCGACCGCGCGAAGTCGTTCACGGAGGTCTCCGAGCGCGAGGTCAAGAAGGTCCCGGCGCTGCGCGGCCGGCGCGTGCTCAACCTCTTCTACGAGGCCTCGACGCGCACGCGCAGCTCCTTCGAGCTCGCCGCCAAGACGCTGTCCGCGGAGGTCATCAACTTCGTCTCATCCGGCTCGAGCGTCGAGAAGGGCGAGTCGCTCAAGGACACGGTGCAGACGCTGAGCGCCTACCGGCCCGACCTGATCGTCATCCGCACGCCGCACGTCGGCGCCGCCGGGCTCGTGGCCGGCTGGGTCGACGCCGCCGTGGTCAACGCCGGCGACGGCAAGCACGAGCACCCCACGCAGGCGCTGCTCGACGTCTACACGCTGCGCGAGCGGCTCGGCTCGCTCGACGGGGCGAAGATCTGGATCGTCGGCGACGTCCTGCACTCGCGCGTCGCGCGCTCGAACATCCTCGCCTTCACGAAGCTCGGCGCCGAGGTCACGGTCTGCGGCCCGCCGACGCTGCTCCCGCGCGGGGTGGAGGCGCTCGGCTGCAAGGTCGAGTACCGGCTCGACCGGCTGAGCGAGGCCGACGTCGTCTACGCGCTGCGGATGCAGCGCGAGCGGATGACCGACAGCTACGTGCCGTCGCTGCGCGAGTACGCCGCCGTCTACCAGATCGACGGCCGCCGCCTGAGCGCGCGCCAGGTGCTCATGCACCCCGGCCCGGTCAACCGCGGGGTCGAGCTCGCCGCCGAGGTGATCGACTCGCCACAGGCGGTCATCGGCCAGCAGGTCGCGGCCGGCGTCATCGTCCGCATGGCGGTGCTCTACGAGCTGCTGGCGGGCCGCGCCGCGCCTCAGACCGCCCCGTCCACTCCGGCCCCGCAGCTCGCGTGATGGCGCTCTCGGAATCCAACGGCGGCCCGGCGCACGCCCCGCTCGTCGTCCGCGACAGCGCTCCCGCGGACCTGCTGATCCGCGGCGCCCACGTGCTCGACCCGCGCGCCGGGATCGACGCGGTCCACGACGTGCTCGTGCGCGGCGGCGAGATCGCCGAGCTCGGCGCGCCCGGCTCTCTGCAGGCGCCGGCCGGCGCCGAGGTCCTCGACGGCGAGGGCCGCCATCTGTTCCCCGGCTTCGTCGACCCGCACGTGCACCTGCGCACGCCGGGGCAGGAGCACAAGGAGGACCTCGACTCCGGCACCCGCTCGGCCGCCGCCGGCGGCTTCGTCGCGGTGATCGCGATGCCGAACACCTCGCCGGTGGTCGACTCCGCGCCGGTCCTGCGCTCGCTGCGCGAGGCGGCGCGGCGCGAGGCGCGCGTGCCGGTCGGCTTCCTCGCCTCGATCACCACCGGGCTCGCGGGCGAGGCGCTGACCGAGATGGCGGAGCTGCGCGACACCGGCGCGCTCGGCTTCACCGACGACGGCAAGCCCGTCCACCGCGCCGCGATGCTCCGGCGCGCGCTGCAGTACCAGCGGCTGTGCGGCGGCGTGCTCGCGCTGCACGAGGAGGACCCGTCGCTGAGCGGCCACGGCGTCATGCACGAGGGCGAGGTGAGCGCGCGGCTCGGGCTGGCGGGCATCCCCTCGATCTCGGAGTCGACGCTGATCGCCCGCGACGCCGCGATCGCCGGCTACGAGCACGGCGCGATCCACATCCAGCACCTGAGCGCGCGCGAGTCGGTCGGCGCGGTGGCGGAGGCGAAGGCGCGCGGCGTGCGGATCACCGCCGAGGCGTCGCCGCACCACCTGACGCTGACCGAGGACGACGTGCTGACCTCGCAGCTCGACACGCGGCTGAAGATGAACCCGCCGCTGCGCAGCGAGGCCGACCGGCAGGCGCTGATCGAGGGGCTGCGCGACGGCACGATCGACTGCATCGCCACCGACCACGCGCCGCACGCGCGCGAGGAGAAGGAGGTGCCGTGGGAGGAGGCGCCGATGGGCACGACCGGGCTCGAGACCGCGTTCGCCGCGGTCCACACGGAGCTCGTCGTCCCCGGCGTGCTGCCGCTGGCGCTGGTGGTCGAGAAGCTGTCGGCGGGCGCGGAGCTGTTCGGGCTGGTGCCGCCGCGGATCGCGGTCGGCCGCCCGGCCGAGCTGTGCCTGATCGACCTCGAGGCGGAGTGGGAGGTCGGCGAAGCCGGCTACGCGAGCCGCTCGGAGAACTGCTGCTTCGCCGGCCGGACGCTG
Source organism: uncultured Solirubrobacteraceae bacterium (assembly GCA_963730115.1). GTDB lineage: Bacteria > Actinomycetota > Thermoleophilia > Solirubrobacterales > Solirubrobacteraceae > DASQFQ01. The sequence goes on from CAVSQM010000009.1 coordinate 219,717, forward strand.
CGCGGGAAGGTGCTCGCCACCGTCGCCGCCGGCTCGGTGGCCTACCGGGAGCGGGCGTTCGCCCTGAGCGCTGCGTGAGACCCCGCGGGTCCACCCCAACAACGGACGGAACCCGGCATGACGGCTGATCGGGTGTCCGCCTATGTGTTGCTCGAAGACGGCGCGCGCTTCGACGGGGACGCCGTCGGGGCGCCCGGCCCGGTCACGGGCGAGGTCGTGTTCACGACCGGCATGTCGGGCTACCAGGAGTCGATGAGCGACCCGAGCTTCGCGCGGCAGCTGATCACCTTCACCTACCCGCACATCGGCAACTACGGGGTCAGCGCGGCGGCCATGGAGTCCGACCGCATCCACGCGCGCGCGGCGATCATGCGCGCCGCGGTCAACCAGGCCGACGTCCCCGGGGCCGACGGGGCGTGGCTCGACTGGCTGGCCGAGAACGGGATCCCGGGCATCGACGGCGTCGACACCCGCGCGCTCGTCCGCCACATCCGCGAGGCGGGGGCGATGCGCGGCGGCGTGTTCCCCGGCGAGATGAGCGAGCGCGAGGCGCGCGAGCGGATCGCCGCCGAGCCCAGCATGGTCGGCCGCGACCTCGCGCGCGAGGTGACGATCGCCGAGCCGCGCGTGTTCGCGGGGGAGGGGGACGGGCCGCGGATCGCCGCGCTCGACACCGGCATCAAGCACTCGATCGTCCGCAACTTCACGTCGCGCGGGGCGACGCTCGAGCTCTACCCGTGCACGACCGGCGCGCAGGCGCTGCTCGACAGCGACGCCGACGGCATCTTCCTCGTCCCCGGCCCCGGCGACCCGGCGGCGCTCGACTACATCGTCGACACCGTCCGCGAGCTGATCGGGCGCAAGCCGGTGTTCGGCATCTGCCTCGGCCACCAGCTGCTCTCGCGCGCGGTCGGCCTCGAGACCTTCAAGCTCCCGTTCGGCCACCGCGGCGCCAACCACCCGGTCAAGGACCTGCGCACCGAGCGGATCGCGATCACCTCGCAGAACCACGGCTTCGCGGTCCGCGGCGAGCCCGGCACCCGCCTCCAGTCCGACTTCGGCGAGGCGGAGCTGACGCACGTGAACCTCTACGACGGCACCGTCGAGGGGCTGCGGCTGCTCGACGTCCCGGCCGGCTGCGTCCAGTACCACCCCGAGGCGGGCCCGGGGCCGAACGACTCGCTCGCCCTGTTCGACGACTACCTGCGCGAGCTCGCCCATGCCGCGTAGAAACGACCTCCACAAGATCCTCATCCTCGGCTCCGGCCCGATCGTCATCGGGCAGGCGGCCGAGTTCGACTACTCCGGCGCGCAGGCCTGCAAGGTGCTGCTCGAGGAGGGCTACGAGGTCGTGCTCGTCAACTCGAACCCGGCGACGATCATGACCGACCCGGAGTTCGCCACCAGCACCTACGTCGAGCCGCTGCTGCCCGGGCCGGTGCGCCAGGTGATCAAGCGCGAGCGGCCCGACGCGCTGCTGCCCACCCTCGGCGGCCAGACCGCGCTCAACCTCGCCAAGGCGCTGCACGAGGACGGCACGCTCGAGGAGTTCGGCGTCGAGCTGATCGGCGCGAACTACGAGGCGATCAACCGCGCCGAGGACCGCGAGGAGTTCGACGCCACGATGCAGGCCGCCGGCCTGCGCACCGCGCGCAACACGATCGCCACCGACATGGTCGGCGCGCGCGCCGCGCTCGAGGCGTTCGGGCTGCCGTTGATCGTGCGCCCGGCGTTCACGCTCGGCGGCCGCGGCGGCGGGATCGTGCGCACCGAGGCCGAGCTGCAAGCCGCCGTCGAGCGCGGGCTCGACGCGTCGCCGATCGGCCAGGTGCTGATCGACGAGTCGGTGCTCGGCTGGGGCGAGTTCGAGCTCGAGGTCATGCGCGACGGTGCGGACAACGTGGTGATCGTGTGCTCGATCGAGAACGTCGACCCGATGGGCGTGCACACCGGCGACAGCGTCACCGTCGCGCCGCAGCAGACGCTGACCGACCGCCTGTACCAGCGCCTGCGCGACCAGGCGATCGCGGTCATCCGCGCGGTCGGGGTGGAGACCGGCGGCTCCAACGTCCAGTTCGCGGTCAACCCCGCGACCGAGGAGATCGTCGTCATCGAGATGAACCCGCGCGTGTCGCGCTCGTCGGCGCTGGCCTCGAAGGCGACCGGCTTCCCGATCGCCAAGATCGCGGCGCGGCTGGCGGTCGGCTACCGGCTCGACGAGATCCCCAACGACATCACGCGCGTCACGCCCGCGTCGTTCGAGCCGACCATCGACTACGTGGTGGTCAAGTGGCCGCGCTTCGCGTTCGAGAAGTTCCCCGGCGTCGACGAGGGCCTCTCGACGCACATGAAGTCGGTCGGCGAGGTGATGGCGATCGGGCGCACGTTCCAGCAGGCGTTCGCGAAGGCGATGCGCTCGCGCGAGCTCGACGTCGACCTCAACGGCGACGGCGACCTCCTGGCGCGGCTCGAGACGCCCGGCGCCGACCGCTTCGACGTGCTGCTCGAGGCCTTCCGCCAGGGCGCGACCGCAGCGGACGTGCACGCGCGCACGAAGATCGACCCGTGGTTCCTGCGCGAGCTGCGGGAGCTGGCGCTGGAGCCGGACGCGCCGTTCCGCGGCGTCCGCACGTTCAAGGCGGTCGACACCTGCGCCGCCGAGTTCGCCGCCGAGACGCCCTACTACTACTCGGCCTGGGAGCGCGAGGCGGCCGATGAGGTCCGCCGCGGCGACAAGCCGAGCGTGATGATCCTCGGCTCCGGCCCGAACCGGATCGGGCAGGGCATCGAGTTCGACTACTGCTGCGTGCACGCGGCGATGACCGTTCGCGAGTCGGGCCGCGACGCGGTAATGGTCAACTGCAACCCGGAGACGGTGTCGACCGACTACGACACCTCCGACCGGCTGTACTTCGAGCCGCTGACGCTCGAGGACGTGCTCGGCATCGTCGAGGTCGAGCAGCCCGAGGGCGTGATCGTCCAGTTCGGCGGGCAGACCCCGCTGCGGCTCGCCGCAGGGCTGGAGGAGGCAGGCGTGCCGCTGCTCGGCACGCAGCCGGAGGCGATCGACCTGGCCGAGGACCGCGGGCGCTTCGGCGCGCTGCTCGGGCGGCTGGGCCTCAAGGCGCCGGCGTTCGCGACCGCGCACTCCGAGGAGGAGGCGCTGGCCGTCGCGCCGCGCGTCGGCTTCCCGCTGCTCGTGCGCCCGAGCTACGTGCTCGGCGGGCGGGCGATGGAGATCGTCTACTCGCTCGAGGGGCTCGAGGACTACCTGCTGCGCGTCGCCCGCGGCTCGCACGGGCGCGAGATCTTCCTCGACCGCTTCCTGGAGAACGCGGTCGAGGTCGACGTCGACGCGATCTGCGACGGCGAGGAGGTATGGATCGGCGGCGTCATGCAGCACGTCGAGGAGGCCGGCATCCACTCCGGCGACTCGGCCTGCGTGCTGCCGCCGCACTCGCTCGGACGCGAGATGCGCGAGGAGATCCGCGAGGCGACCGAGCGGCTCGCGCTCGCGCTCGGGGTGGTCGGGCTGATGAACGTGCAGTACGCGGTGCTCGGCGGCGACCTCTACGTGATCGAGGCGAACCCGCGCGCGTCGCGCACGGTCCCGTTCGTGAGCAAGGCGACCGGGATCCCGCTGGCCAAGATGGCGTGCCGCGTGATGCTGGGGGAGAAGCTGAGCGCTCTGGATCTCCCCGCCGACCCGTGGGGCGATCACGTCGCGGTCAAGGAGGCGGTGATGCCGTTCGACCGCTTCGCCGGCTCCGACTCGCTGCTCGGCCCGGAGATGCGCTCGACCGGCGAGGTGATGGGCGTCGCCCACGACTTCCCCTCCGCGTTCGCGAAGGCGCAGGCGGCAGCGGGCGCGCGGCTGCCGCGCACCGGGACGGTCTTCCTGACCGTGACCGACTCCGACAAGGCGGGCGCGGTCGGCATCGCGGCGCAGCTGCACGACCTCGGCTTCGCGATCGTGGCGACGCGCGGGACGGCGGCGGCGATCTCGCGCATGGGCATCCCGGTGACGCCGCTCAACAAGATCGCCGAGGGGTCGCCGCACGTGGTCGATTGGATCGAGCGCGGCGACGTCGACCTCGTCATCAACACCCCGACCGGCACCGCCGCGCGGACCGACGGCTACGAGATCCGCGGCGCGGCGACCGCGCGCGGGATCCCGTGCATCACGACGCTGTCGGGCGGGCTGGCGGCGGCGCGCGCGGTCGCGCGGGCGCAGCACGGCGAGCCGGAGGTCGTGTCGCTGCAGGAGCTGCACGCTCGCGGCTCGGCGGTCGGCGCGTGACCCGCACGCTGGCGCCCTTCGGCCGGCGGCTCTGCCCGGTCGTCTCGCACGCGGTCCACGGCGCCTACGACGTCATCTCGGTGCTCGACGCGGAGGGGCCGGCGCCAGACCCGGGGCAGTTCTACATGCTCGCCGCGAGCGAGCGCTGGGGCGGCGGCGCCGACGAGCGACCGTTCCTCCCGCGCGCGTTCTCGGTCCTGCGCCGCCACGACGACGGGCGGCTCGACTTCCTGTTCGAGGACGTCGGGCCCGGCACCCGCCGGCTGTGCGAGCTGCGCGCCGGCGACGGGCTGTGGCTGCTCGGGCCGCTGGGCGTGGGCTTCCGCGCTCCGGAGGACGAGCGGCGTGCGCTGCTCGTCGGCGGTGGGGTGGGGATCGCTCCGCTGGCGATCTGGCAGGACGTCTGCGGAGCACCCGCGCTGCTGGGATTCCGCGACGCGCGGCATGCCGAGGGCGCGGCGCTGCTCCGTGACCCGCGGGTCGCCACCGACGACGGCTCGGTCGGGTTCCATGGCCTCGTGACCGAACTGCTCAGGGAGGAGATCGACGGGTCGAGCCTGGTCTATGCGTGCGGGCCGCCGCCGATGCTCGAGGCGGTGCGGGCGCTGTGCGCGGACGAGGGCGTGCCGGCCCAGCTTGCTCTGGAGTCGGGGATGGCGTGCGGGTACGGCGCGTGCTTCGGGTGCGTGGTCCCGACGCGTGAGGGCTACGTGCGGCTGTGCGTCGACGGGCCCGTCCTGGAGGCGTCTGATCTGGAGCTCGTGGCGTGACGGACTTCTGCGGGATCCCGTTGGCGCATCCGGTGGTGAACGCGTCGGGCACGTTCGACGCCATCGCCGCCCGGCGCGCGTTCGGCGACGCGCTCCTCCGCCGGTTCCCGTTCGCCGCCTTCGTCTCGAAGACCGTCACCGTCGAGCCGCGCCAGGGCAACCCGCCGCCGCGGCTGTGGGAGCTGGCCGGCGGGATGATCAACTCGATCGGGCTGCCGAACAAGGGCCTCGAGGGCTACCTCGCCCACGACCTCCCGCAGCTGGCCGAGCTGCCGGTGCCGCTGATCGTCAACGTCATGGGCTTCACCCGCGAGGAGGTGGCGACGCTGGTGACCGCGTTCGGCGACCGCGACGAGGTGTCGGGGCTCGAGCTCAACGTCTCCTGCCCGAACGTGAAGACGGGGATGATCATGGGCGCCGACCCGGCCGAGACGGCTGCGCTGCTCGACGCCGTCCGGCCCCTTACGTCGAAGCCGCTGATCGTGAAGCTGACGCCCAACTGCACGTCGCCGGCCGACGTCGCCGCGGCCGCCGAGGCCCACGGCGCCGACGCCGTCTCGCTCGTCAACACGCTCCGCGGGATGGCGTTCCACCCACGCCGCCCCGGCGAGCCGTGGCTGGGCGGGGGCGAGCGAAGCGGTGACGAGGCCCCTGGCCGAGGCAGTGGCGGCGTGTCCGGCCCGGCGGTCCGCGCGGTCGCGCTCGCGCAGGTCTCGGAGGTCCGGGCGCGGGTCGCGATCCCGATCGTCGGGATGGGCGGGGTCCAGAGCGGCCGGCACGCGTCCGACCTCATACATGCGGGCGCAGATGTGGTCGCGGTCGGCACCGAGTCGTTCCGCGACCCGCTGGCCGGCGCGCGCGTCGCCGCCGAGCTTGCGGAAATCCCAGCAAAC
>CAVSQM010000010.1:0-156672 GCA_963730115.1 uncultured Solirubrobacteraceae bacterium
CGACGCTCGCCACGAGCACCGCCGACGCGAAGAACAGGTAGAGGTACGCCTCCTCGAACAGCAGCGCGCCGCGGATCACGTCCGGGTCGCTCATGCCGGTCCACGACAGCGTCACGCCGAACACGACGCCCACCAGCAGGCCCGCGAGCCTCACGTCAGCGCCTCGATCGCGAACGAGACGACGATGGCGGTGCCGAAGAAGGTCGCGGTGGCTGCGAGCGCCGCACGCGAGAGCATCGACGTCCCGGTGAGCCCGTTGCCCGACGTGCAGCCGCCGGCGGTCTTGGCGCCGAAGCCGATCAGCACGCCCGCGACCACCAGGATCGCCCCGATCCAGACGTCGCTCTCGAACGTCCGCGTCAGCCAGCCGTAGCCGTCGAAGCCCGGCCCGCCGCGGGCCACCGCGAACCCGAGCCCGCCGACCACCAGGCCGACGAGGAACCAGCCCCGCCAGTCGAACGACAGGCTCCGGCGGCTCACCCGGTCGATGACCTCGGAGAACGCGCCCGTGACGCCCAGCCGCTCGTTCAGCAGCCCGCGGATCGCGACCACGCACAGTCCCATGACCGGGCCGCCGATCCACCACGGCAACTGCTCCTTCATCGACTCAGCCGCGCCCAGTCGACGAAGTCGGTCCACGTCCCGCCGGCGCGGTAGGCCGCCTCGCCCCAGGCGTGGCGCGCGCCCGGGAACCAGCCGAAGCGGCGCGCCGCCAGGCCGAGCAGCACGGCCAGCAGCGCCAGCGCGAGCAGCCCGAGCGCGATCAGCAGCCCGACCGGCGTGCCCTCGTGCGGGCGGTCGACCAGGACCGGATCGGTGGCCGGGGCGGGCGAGGAGCTCGTGACCGGCGGCGCGGGCGCGACCGTGGGGCTCGGCGTCGGCGCCGGGGTGGCCTGCGCCTCCGGCTGCGTCGGGGCGGGCTGCGCGGGCTGGGCCGGCTGGACCGGCTGCACCGGGGCCGGGTTCGGCCGCACGGGCGCGGGCGTCGCGGCCGGGGGCGTGGCCGGCGGCGTCACCGGCGCGGCCGGCGTCTCGCCCGTGCCCTGGTCCTCGTCGCCCGGGGCGTCGCACGTCCCGTCCCGGCGGTCGCGCAGCGCGGCCTCGACCGCGGGGCGGAAGGCCGGGGTCTCTTCCTCGATGTCCGGCGTGATCTGGCGCAGCGTCCGCCGGTACAGCTTCACCGAGTGGTCGCAGGGCCGGATCGCCGCGTCGGAGCGGTAGTCGTCGTAGACGCGCTGGGCGCTCGAGGACAGCTGCGCCGCGGCCCCGGCGGGGAGCGCGGCGAGCAGTGCGAGCGCCGCCACGAGGGCCCCGGTCAAGCGGACGGACACACCGAAAAGGGTACCGAGGGCCTGGTATGACTCTGCGCCGCATGCAGCTCCTCGTCACCGGCGGCGCCGGCTATATCGGCTCGATCGTGGCGGCCCAGCTGATCGACGCGGGCCACGACGTCACCGTGCTCGACCACCTCGAGCGCGGGCACCAGGGCGCCGTGCCCGCCGACGCCTCCCTCGCACGCGTGGATCTGCTCGACGCCGGGGCCACCCGCGAGGTGCTGGCGCAGGGCTTCGACGCCGTCCTGCACTTCGCCGCGCTCGCGCTCGTGGCCGAGTCGGTCGCCCAGCCCGAGCTCTACCACCGCGGCAACTTCGTCGGCACGCTCAACCTGCTCGACGCCATGCGCGAGCACGGCTGCAAGCGGCTCGTGTTCTCCTCCACCTGCGCGGTCTACGGGGAGCCCGCCGAGGTGCCGATGCCGGAGACGCTGCGGACCGACCCCGTCAACGCCTACGGCGCCTCCAAGCTCGCGGTCGACCGCATGATCACCGACGAGTGCCGCGCGCACGGGCTCGGCGCCGTCTCGCTGCGCTACTTCAACGTCGCGGGCGCGAGCGGCGACCTCGGCGAGGACCACGAGCCCGAGACCCACCTGATCCCGCTCGTCCTGCAGGCCGCGGCCGGCCGGCGCGAGCACGTGTCCGTGTTCGGCACCGACTACCCGACCGTCGACGGCACGGCGGTGCGCGACTACATCCACATCGAGGACCTCGGCGAGGCGCACATCCTCGGCCTCGAGCAGGCCACGAATCCCGGCGAGCACCGCATCTACAACCTCGGCAACGGCACCGGCTTCTCGGTCCGCCAGGTGATCGACGCCGCGCAGGCCGTCACCGGCCGCGAGATCGTCGTCAAGGAGGAAGGGCGGCGCCCGGGCGACCCAGCCGCGCTGGTGGCCTCGTCGCGCAAGATCCGCGACGAGCTCGGCTGGGTCCCTCGCAAGCCCGAGATCGAGACGATGATCGCCGACGCCTGGGCGTGGTTCCAGGCGCGCCCTACGGGCTACGGCGACTGACCGCTTTCCTGGCTTACATCAGGAGCAAGATCAGGACGATCACGGCGATGATCAACGCCACGATGGCGATGGTCCGTGTGTTCATGCGGTCCTCCTTGGGTTGCGGGGCGTTGGCTGCCCCCTACCCGGTCATATATGTGTCCAAGGCCTCAGGACCTGCTTCGGAGCGGCCGATGCGAGACGTAACGCGCGCGTGCGCACGTTCCCCCCATGCTCCGAGCCTTCCTCACCAACCGCATCACGTGGGCCCTCACCGGGCTTGTCGTGCTGGCCGCGCTGCTGCCTGTCGGCCTGCGCAACTCCGATGCGGCGTTCGTGGCCGGCTCGAGCAACCCCGGCTCGATCTTCAGCAGCGCGTCGAGCTTCAACACCGTCTCGTCTCGCTCACCGACCCGGGCTCGCCGCTGCGCGGCAGCGTGATCGCTCAACGCCGTCGCGACCTCCGACCGCGGCATGGGCACCGTCGTCTTCCAGACCTCGCCGGCCGGCGCCAACACCTGGACGACCGCCTGCACCGACAACGCCGCGCCGTACAGCTGCAGCTGGGACACGACCGCCGTCGCCGACGGCCTGCGTGACGTCCGCGCCGTCGCGACCGACAACGCCGGCTACTCCCAGACCGCCACCGTGGTCAACCGCCGCGTCGACAACACCGCGCCGACCGCGATCACCACCGACCCGGGCTCGCCGCTGACCGGCACCGTCTCGGTGACCGGCACCGGCGTCCGACAGCGGCTCCGGCGTCGCCAACACCACGGTCCAGTACCGCCTGAGCGGCGGCGGCAGCTGGACGACCATCTGCACCCAGTCGGGCACGAGCGCCACCTGCTCGTGGAACACCGCCTCGCTCGCCGACGGCCTCTACGACCTGCGCACGATCGCCACCGACAACGCCGGCAGCACCGGCACCGTCGGCCGTCGTCGCCAACCGCCGCCTCGACAACATCGCGCCGAGCGCGACGATGACCGCGCCCGCCGCCAACCTGAACGGCTCCGTCACGCTGGCCTCGACGAGCTCCGACGCCGCCAACGGCACCGGCGTCGCCTCGGTCCGCTACGAGTACAAGCCGAGCTCGGGCTCGACCTGGAGCACGGCCTGCACGAGCGGGACCACGCCGTTCTCCTGCTCGTTCAACACGACCACGGCCACCGACGGCCTCTACGACTTCCGCGCGGTCGCCATCGACGGCGTGAACCTCAGCGGCGCCTCGGCCGCGGTCGCGTCGCGCCGGATCGACAACACCGCCCCGACGGCGACGATGGGCGCGCTGGCCGCCAACCTCTCCGGCTCGGTGTCGCTGACCTCGACGCTCACCGACACGGCGGCACCGGCGTCGCCTCGGCCCAGTACCAGTACAAGCTGACCTCGGACTCGACGTGGACGAACACCTGCTCGTCCTCGACGTCGCCCTACACCTGCTCGTTCAACACCGCCTCGGTGAGCGACGGCCTCTACGACTTCCGCGTCGTCGCGACCGACAACGTCGGCAACAGCGGCGCATCGACGGCCGTGTTCTCGCGCCGGATCGACAACACCAACCCGACGGTGACGATGGGCTCGCTGGCCGCATGGCTCGACGGCACGGTCACGCTGACCTCGACGCCGGCCGACGCGGGCGGCATCGCGTCGGTCCGGTACGAGTACAAGCCTCAGCTCGAGCGGCACTGGCTGACCGCCTGCACGTCCGCGACCTCGCCGTACAGCTGCTCGTTCAACACGACGCCGCTGACCAACGGCAGCACCTACGACTTCCGCGCGATCGCCACCGACAACGCGACGCCGGGCCGCACCGGCACCTCGGCCACGGTCAGCGCGCGCATCGACCACGTCAACCCGACGGTGACGATGACCACGCCCGCGGCCTACCTCGCCGGCTCGGTGACGCTCGCCTCGACGGCGGCCGACACCGGCGGCAGCGGCGTGGCCTCGGTCCAGTACCAGTACCGCCTCGGCGCCGGCGCCTGGACGAACGCGTGCTCGTCGTCCACCACGCCGTTCTCCTGCGGCTTCAACACGACGTCGGTCGCCGACGGCCTCTACGACTTCCAGGCCATCGTGACCGACAACGTCGGCCGCAGCGCCACCTCCACCGTCGTGACCAACCGCCGCATCGACAACACGAACCCGGTCACGGCCACGCTGACCACCACCGTCGGCACGAACCTCTCCGGCAACGTCACCTTCAACGGCGCCGCGGCCGACAACGCCGGCGGCTCCGGCATCGCCAGCTGGAAGGTCCAGACCTCGCCCACGGGCACGAACACCTGGACCGACCTGTGCACCGACGCGGCGACGCCGTTCACCACCTGCACGGGCAACGTCGACGGCCTCGCCGACGGCAACTACGACTTCCGCGCGGTCGCCACCGACCTCGCCGGCAACACGCTGGGCTCGACGGTCCAGACCAACCGCCGCGTCGACACCGACGGCCCGGTCACCTCCGTCACGACCCCCACCGCCGGCACGCGCGTGAGCGGCAACGTCACGCTGACGGCCGCGGCGGTCGATCCGGTCGGCGTCGCCAGCGTCCAGTTCCAGGTCTTCTACCTCGGCGTCTGGTTCACGTTCTGCACCGACTACTCCGCGAGCTACTCCTGCACGGGCGACTCGACCCAGGTCGCCGACGGCACCTACCAGGTCCGCGTCGTCGCGACCGACACCCTCGGGCACGCGACCAACTCGGCGTCGACCACGCTGATCATCGACAACACGGACCCGTCGGCGACGGGGATCGACTCGGCCAGCGCCGGTGCACAGGACGGCCGCATCGACGCCAACGACACGATCACGTTCACCTGGTCCGAGCCGATGGCGCCCGCCTCGATCCTCACCGGCTGGGCCGGCGGCTCGCAGGCCATCGAGGTGCGCGTCACCAACAACGGCAACAACGACCTGATCGACTTCTACTCGACCGGCGGCACGCACCTGAACATCACCGAGGGCGCGCTGCTCGAGACCAACGCCAACTACGTCTCGGCCAACGCGACCTTCAACGGCACCATGACCATGGCCGGCAACTCGGTCACGGTCACCATCGGCACGCAGATCGGGAGCGGCGGCCTCAACACCGTCACGACGGGCAACCCGGACCTCGAGTGGGACTCGGCGAACGAGACCACCGACGTGGCGGGCAACGCCGCCAGCGGCAACATCGTCACCGAGACCGGCAACGACATCGACTTCTAGGCGGCGGTTGCCGCCGCCCCGCCCGGTCGGGTACTGTCGCTCGAGTCGTGAGGGACTTGGGGACGACCGTGGCATCCACGGAATGGATCGTTGGCATCACCCTGGGCGTGGTCGTGATCGCGGTGGCGGCAGCGATCCTGATCACGATCGTGGTGCTGGCCGCGCGCATCTCCAAGCAGGCGTCCACGGCTGAGGGGGCGGTCGAGGTCGTGCGCGCCCAGACCGACGAGCTCGGCGGCGTGGCGCGCATCAACGACTCCGGCGTGCGGATCCTGCACAGCGCCCGCGCGCTGCGGAAGGTGGCGGTCGGCAAGTGACGGCCGCGGCCGCGTACTTCGAGATCGCGCTCGTGATCGGCGTCGTGGCGGCCGCCGTCGTGGTGCTGCTGATCGTGCTGCTGCTGCAGAACCTCGCGAAGATCCAGCGCTCGGTCGACGGGCTGCTCGACATCGCCGGCAAGGTCGGCGCCAACACCGCCAACATCCCGCAGCTCGAGGCCACCGCGCCGGTGCTCGCGCTGATCGTGGACGAGGCGATCGTGCAGGACGGCTACATGAACGCGCTCACCGACGGGTTCGACGGCAAATGAGCACGAACGTCCTGCTCGCCATCATCCTCGCCGTGGTCGTCGTCGCGGTGCTGGCCGCCGCGCTGATCGAGATCCGCCGGCGGCTGCTGAAGATCTCGGCCGGGCTGGCGACGCTGGGCTCCGCGCTCGAGGGCGTCGAGGCCGAGCACCTGCGCCCGCTCGAGCCCGCGGTCACGGCGATCAACGCCCAGTTCGACACGATCCTCGGCGCGCTGCCGGACATCGGCCGCAAGGCCGCCATCGTCGCCGAGCGGAGGCCGCGATGACCGGCGTGTGGATCGGCGCGGCGATCCTGCTGCTCGTCGTGCTGCCGATCGTGGTCGTGCTGCTCAAGGGCGTGCTCGACGCCGCCACGAGCATCGTCCCGTCCGTCGAGTCGATCGCGGCCACAGCCGAGGCGGGCTCCAAGGACCTCGACGCCGCCGCGCTGCTGCTGACCACGCAGGAGCAGGTCAAGCAGACGATCGCCGGTGTCGCCGCCTACGGCGGCTCGCTCGACGTGATCCTCGACGACGCGGAGCCGGCATGAGCGCCGCGGCCGCCGTGATGATCCTCGCGGTCGTCCTGATCGTGCTCGCGCTCGTCTACTTCCTCGTGGCGACGATCCTCCAGCTGCGCAAGATCGTCGCCGGGCTCGACCGCGTGATCGAGCACGTCGGCGGGATCGTGGAGAAGAGCGCGCCGGTCAACGAGATCGTCAACGACATCAACGCGAACCTCGACGCCGGCGTCTCCGCGCTCGAGGGGCTGCTGGTCAAGAAGGCCGGCATGCACGACGCGATGGGCCTCGTCGAGGGCCTCTATCCCGGCGCCGCCGCGGAGGGCCTGCGCGACTTCCCGGAGAGCGCCGAGGTCGTGCCGCCGCGGATCGGCGAGGTCTACACGCGGGGCACGCTCACGCTGGCGCGGCTCGGCCGCGAGGCGCCGATCGCCGCCGCCAGCCCGCGCGGCCCGGCGCTCCGCGACGCCCTCTACGGCAGCGCCGCATCGCGGGCGCTGTACCCGGCCGGGCGCGAAGCGGGCGCGCAGGCGCTGCCGCGCTCGCCCACCATCGGTACCGACTCGCCGGAGCAGTACGAGCGGCGGGAAGACATCGGGCAGCCGCGCAAGCAGTTCCCCGCCAAGCAGTCCTGAAAGGTTGAGAGAGGAGCGTCGTGCAGACCCCCGCGCCATTCGAGTACGAGCGTGCGACCAGCGTGGACGGTGCGATCGCCTCGCTCGAGCGGCTCGGCGCCGAGGCGCGGGTCATCGCGGGCGGCCACAGCCTGCTGCCGATGATGAAGCTGCGTCTCGCGCAGCCCGAGCACCTGATCGACATCAACGACCTGCACGAGCTCGAGTACATCCGCGAGGAGGGCGGCGTCATCAGGATCGGCGCGCTCACGCGCCACGTCGACCTGCTCGAGTCCGACCTGCTCGCCGAGCACTTCCCGCTGTTCCGCGACGCCGAGCAGGTGATCGCCGACCCGGTGGTGCGCAACCGCGGCACGATCGGCGGCTCGCTCTGCCAGGCCGACGCGGCCGAGGACCTCTCCTCGGTGTGCTCCGCGGCCAAGGCGCACGTGATGATTCGCGGCAAGGACGGCGAGCGTGAGGTCGACATGGAGGACTTCCACGTCGGCCCGTACATGACCGCCGTCGGCGCCGGCGAGCTGCTCACCGAGGTGCGCCTGCCGCTGTTCCCGGGCGCGGGCTCCGCGCACGAGAAGGTCGAGCGCCGCGCGGGCGACTGGGCGATCGCGGCGGCGTCGGCGGCAGTGTGGATCGAAGGCGGGAAGTTCAGCCAGGTCGGGATCGCGCTCAGCGCGGTCGGGCTGACCACCATCCACCTCACCCGCGCCGAAGAACTCCTTCGCGAGCAGCCGCCGTCGGAGGAGCTGTTCGCCCAGGCGCGCGAGATCGCCGCCGAGGACTGCTCCCCGATGCCCGATGGCCGCGGCCCCGTCGACTACAAGCGCCACCTCGCGGGCGTCCTCACCCAACGCGCCCTGCGCCGCGCGACGGAGCGCGCGCTCTCATGAACGTGAAGATCAACCTCAACGGGCAGGACGTCGAGCACGACGTCGAGCCCCGCCGCCTGCTCGTGCACTACATCCGCGAGGACGCCAACCTCACCGGCACGCACTGGGGCTGCGACACCTCCAACTGCGGCGCCTGCGTGGTGCTGATGGACGGTAAGCCGGTCAAGTCCTGCACGATCCTCGCGGCGATGTGCGAGGGGCACGAGATCCGCACCGTCGAGTCGCTGGAGCAGGACGGCCGGCTCGATCCTGTGCAGGAGGGCTTCTACGAGAAGCACGCGCTGCAGTGCGGCTTCTGCACGCCGGGCATGCTGATGACCGCGCGCGGCCTGCTCGACCAGAACCCCGACCCGACGGAGGAGGAGATCCGCACCGCGATCTCCGGCGGCATCTGCCGCTGCACGGGCTACAAGAACATCGTGGCTGCGGTCCGCTGGGCCGCGGAGCATGAGGAGGCGGCACATGGCCATCGCTGACGAACGCCCGGTCGGCTTCGGCCGCCTCAAGCGCAAGGAGGACCCGCGCTTCATCCGCGGGCAGGGCACCTACCTCGACGACATCAGGCTGCCCGGCATGGTCTACGGGCAGGTGCTGCGCAGCCCTTACGCGCACGCGAAGATCGTCTCGATCGACACCTCGCGCGCGCTCGCGCACCCGGGCGTCGCGGCGGTCGTCACCGCGAAGGACCTCGAGACCCTCGGGCTCGCCTGGATGCCGACGATCTCCTACGACACGCAGGCCGTGCTGGCAGGCGACAAGGTGCGCTTCCAGGGCCAGGAGGTCGCGTTCGTCATCGCCACCGACGAGTACACCGCCAACGACGCGCTGGCGCTGATCGACGTCGAGTACGACCCGCTACCGCCGGTGGTCAACGCGCGCAAGGCGCTCGACGACGACGCGCCGCTGATCCGCGACGACAAGGCCGGCCAGGTCGACAACCTCGCCTCGCCGACGTGGGAGGCGGGCGACGAGGCGGCCACCGACAAGGCGTTCGCCGAGGCCGACACGATCGTCACCCGCGACATCATCTACCCGCGCTGCCACCCGGCGCCGCTGGAGACGTGCGGGATGATCGCCGATTTCAACCCGGAGACCGGGCAGCTCGACATCTACAACGGCAACCAGGCGCCGAACGCGCACCGCACGGTCTACGCGCACGTCGCGGGTCTCGCCGAGCACATGATCCGCATCAAGTGCAACGACATCGGCGGCGGCTTCGGCAACAAGGTGCCGGTCTACCCCGGCTACGTGTGCGCGATCGCGGGCTCGATCGTCGCCGGCGTGCCGGTCAAGTGGGTCGAGGACCGCACCGGCAACCTGACCTCGACCGGCTTCGCCCGCGACTACATCATGAAGGCGGAGATGTGCGCGAAGGACGGGAAGATCACCGGCCTGCGCGTCGACACGCTCGCCGACCACGGCGCGTTCGACTCGACCGCGCAGCCGACGAAGTTCCCGGCCGGCTTCTTCCACATCGTGTGCGGCTCCTACGACCTCGAGGCGGCGCACGTCAAGGTCAAGGCCGTCTACACGAACAAGGCGCCGGGCGGCGTCGCCTACCGCTGCTCGTTCCGCATCACCGAGGCGGTCTACCTCGTCGAGCGGATGGTCGACGCCCTCGCGCTGGAGATGAAGGTCGACCCGATCGACCTGCGCATGAACAGCTTCATCAAGGCCGAGCAGTTCCCCTACGAGACGACCACCGGCTGGACGTACGACTCCGGCGAGTACGCCGAGACGATGAAGGTCGCGATGGACATCGCCGGCTACGACGACCTGCGGCGCGAGCAGAAGGAGAAGCGCGAGCGTGGCGAGCTGATGGGCATCGGCGTGTCGTTCTTCACCGAGGGCGTCGGCGCCGGCCCGCGCAAGCACATGGACATCCTCGGCCTCGCCATGAACGATGGCGCCGACCTGCGCGTACACCCCTCCGGCAAGGCGATGGTGTCGATCAGCGCGCAGACCCAGGGCCAGGGCCACGAGACCACGTTCGCGCAGATCGTGGCAGAAGAGCTCGGCATCCCGCCGGAGGACGTCCTGGTGCGTCACGGCGACACCGACCGCACGCCGTACGGGCTGGGCACCTACGGGAGCCGGTCGACGCCGGTGTCGGGCGCGGCGGTCGCCGTCGTCTCGCGCAAGGTGCGCGACAAGGCGCGCGCGATCGCGGCGACGATGATGGAGACGCGGCCCGAGGACCTCGCGTGGGAGAAGGGCCGCTGGTACGTCAAGGGCGACCCGGAGAAGGGCGCGCTGATCGAGGAGATCGCGCAGTACGCGTACAGCGGCTCGCCGATGCCCGAGGGCCAGGAGGGCGGCCTCGACGCGCAGGTCATCTACGACCCGCCGAACCTCACCTACCCGTACGGCGCTTACATCGCGGTGGTCGACGTCGACCCCGACACGGCGCACGTCACGGTGCGGCGCTTCATCGCGGTCGACGACTGCGGCGTGCGCATCAACCCGATGATCGTCGACGGGCAGATCCACGGCGGCCTCGCCGAGGGCATCGGGATCGCGCTGATGGAGCTGATCTCGTTCGACGCCGAGGGCAACTGCCTGAACTCGTCGTTCATGGACTACCTGATCCCGACCGCGCTCGAGTGCCCCGACTTCGAGCTCGGCGAGACGGTCACGCCCTGCCCGCACCACCCGCTGGGCGCCAAGGGCGTCGGCGAGTCGCCCAACGTCGGCTCGCCGCCGGCGATCGTCAACGCCGTCATCGACGCGCTCTACGAATCGCACGGCGTCGAGCACCTCGACATGCCCTGCACCCCGGCCCGCGTGTGGGCGGCGATGCAGGGCCGTCCCGAGCCGCCGCAATGATGCCGCTCGCCCTCACCCGGCGGGCGCAGGAGCTCGCGGAACAGGGCGTTCCGTTCGCCACCGCGACCGTGGTGCGCGTGCAGCGCCCGACGAGCGCGAAGCCGGGCGACACCGCGCTCGTGCTCACGGACGGGAAGATCGAGGGCTTCGTCGGCGGCGACTGCGCCGAGCAGAGCGTGCGCGAGTACGCGTTGCGCGCGATCGAGAGTGGCGACAGCGTGCTCCTGCGCGTCGTCCCGTTCGGCGGGGAAGAGGAGCGCGGCGTGGTAACCGTGCAGAACCCGTGCCTGTCTGGGGGGATGATCGAGGTGTTCGTGGAGCCGGTGGTGCCCGCGCCGCGCGTGCTGGTCGAGGGCGAGATGCCGATCTCGCAGGCGCTGCTGCGGCTCGGCGGCGAGTTCGGGCTCGACATGGTCGCCGTCGTCGGCGGCGAGTTCGCACCGCGGCCCGACGATCTCGCGCTGGTCGTCGCCGGCCACGGGCGCGAGGAGCTGCCCGCGCTGCGTGCCGGCCTCGAGGGCGGCCTCGCCTACGTCGGGCTCGTGGCCAGCCGCCGCCGCGGCCAGGGCGTGCTCGGCGAGCTGCGCAGCGACGGTGTCGCGCAGGAGCTGATCGACCGCATCGACACGCCGGCCGGGTTCGACATCGGCGCGCGGACACCGGAGGAGATCGCGCTCTCGATCCTGGCCAGGATCGTCGCCGTGCGGCGGGCGCCGAAGGACGCGCCGGAGACCGCGGTCGACCCGATCTGCGGCATGACCGTGACCGTGGTGCCGGGCACGCCGTCGCTCGAGCACGAGGGCGAGACGGTCTACTTCTGCCGCGAAGGCTGCAGATCGGCCTTCGCGCTGCAGCATGCCAACTGAGCCACACCCGTCAGGGTCGTCCGCTCCAGCGGCCTTCACCTGCGGCCTCGTGCTCGGGGCGGGCGGCTCCAAGCGCCTCGGCCGGCCGAAGCAGACGCTGCCGTTCCGCGGCGGGACGCTGCTCGGCCATGTCGTCGGCGTAGCTCGCGAGTGCGAGTTCGACCAATTGATCGTGGCGATCGGCGGCGCGGCCGACGACGTGCGCGAGCAGGTCGACCTCAGCGGCGCGGAGGTCGTCGTCAACGACGCCTACGGCGAGGGCTGCTCGTCGTCGATCGCCGCCGCCCTCGGCGCGGTGGACCCCCGCTGCGAGGTGCTGGTGCTGATGCTCGGCGACCAGCCGGGCGTGACGGCGGAGACGGTGCGCGCGCTGCTGGCCGGCCGCGGCGACGCCGAGCTGGCGGTGTGCCGCTATGACGACGGCCGCGGCCATCCGATCGCGTTCGCGCGCTCGATGTTCGGCGCGCTGGCGGACCTGCACGGCGACAAGGGCGTCTGGCGACTCGTCGACCAGGGCGGCGAGGACGTGCCGGTCGACGGCGCGATCCCGCTCGACGTCGACACGCCCGAGGACTACGCGGCGGTCCGATGAACGAGCTGCCGCCGGACGTCGAGACGCTGGCCCAGCGGCTGGGCGCGGTCGACTACCTCGTCGACGAAGGGCTCGCCACCTCGATGTTCCTCGCGCTGCGGCTGCCGCAGCCGCTGCTGCTCGAGGGCGAGGCGGGCGTCGGCAAGACGGAGGCGGCCCGCTCGCTCGCGACCGTGCTCGACACGCCGCTGATCCGGCTCCAGTGCTACGAGGGAATCGACGCCGCCGAGGCGCTCTACGAGTGGAACTATCCGCGCCAGCTGCTGAGCATCCGGCTCGCCGAGGCGTCCGGCGAGACGCTCGGCGAGGCCGACCTGTTCAGCTCCGACTACCTGATCCGGCGGCCGCTCCTGCGCGCGCTCGAGCACCCGGGCCCGCGCCCCGCGGTGCTGCTGATCGACGAGGTCGACCGTGCCGACGACGACTTCGAGGCGTTCCTGCTCGAGCTGCTGGGCGAGGCGGCGGTGACGATCCCCGAGCTCGGCACGATCCGCGCCACCCACCCGCCCGCGATCGTCCTGACCTCCAACCGCACGCGCGACCTCCACGACGCCGTCAAGCGCCGCTGCCTCTACCACTGGATCGGCTACCCGTCGCCCGAGCGCGAGGTCGAGATCGTGCGCCGGCGCGTGAAGGGCGCGCCGGAGACGCTGGCCGTGCAGGTCGCGGACGCGGTCTCGCGCATGCGCGACTCCGACGTGCAGAAGCCACCGGGGATCGCCGAGGCGATCGACTGGCTGGCCGCGCTCAGCGTGCTCGGCATCGAGGCGCTCGACGCGGCGGCGATCGACCGCACGCTCGGCTCGGTGCTCAAGTACGACGAGGACCAGGAGGTGGTCCGCACCGCCGGCCTCGACCAGCTGGTGCGGCCGCGGTGACCGCCTTCGGCGTCGAGACGATCGAGCTCGACCTGCCGCCGCTGGCGGCGGGGCTCGCGCGGCGGCTCCACGACGCCGGCCTCCCGATGACGCCCGACCGCGCGG
The DNA here is from genome assembly GCA_963730115.1 of uncultured Solirubrobacteraceae bacterium. Taxonomy (GTDB): domain Bacteria; phylum Actinomycetota; class Thermoleophilia; order Solirubrobacterales; family Solirubrobacteraceae; genus DASQFQ01. The sequence continues at coordinate 13,418 of CAVSQM010000010.1, forward strand.
CGGCGTTCGCGCGCGCGCTCGACGTGGTGCGCCCGGTGGCGCGGCGCCGTTTGTACTGGACGGCGCGCGCGGTGTTCGTCTCGGACCCGGCGCAGGTGAAGGTGTTCGACCGCGTGTTCGCGGAGGTGTTCGGGGCGCGGGCGGCCGACGTCGAGCCGCATGAGGACGTGTCGGCGGAGGCGGCCAAGGGCTCGATCGACGTCCCGGGCGGGGACGGTTCCTCGCGCGACGACGACGAGGAGCGCACCGTGCCCGTCGCCCTGGCCTCCGACGAGGAGCGGCTCGCGCGCAAGCGCTTCGACGAGCTCGACGCGGCCGAGCTCGCGCAGCTCTACCGGCTGATGGCGCGGCTCGAGCTCGCCACGCCGCTGCGGCGCACGCGCCGCCACGAGCGCGGCGCGCACGGGCGCGACGTCGACCTGCGGCGCAGCCTGCGCCGGAGCCTGCGCACGGCCGGCGAGCCGCTGGTGCTCGCGCGCCGGCAGCGGCGGATCCAGCCGCGGCGGCTCGTGATGCTGTGCGACATCTCCGGCTCGATGGAGCCCTACGCGCGTGCCTACCTGCAGTTCCTCGTCTCCGCGGCCGGGAGCGGCCCGCGCGTCGAGGCGTTCGTGTTCGCCACGCGGCTCACGCGCGTCACGCGCGCGCTCGCGGGCCGCAACCCGGAGCGCGCGCTCCGGCGCGCGGCCGAGGCGGCGCCGGACTGGTCGAGCGGCACCCGCATCGGCGCCGCGCTGAAGGCGTTCAACGACCGCCACGGGCGCCGCGGGATGGCGCGCGGCGCGGTCGTGGTGATCCTCTCCGACGGCTGGGAGCGCGGCGACCCGGCGCTGGTGGGGCGCGAGATGGAGCGCCTCGCGCGGCTCGCGCACCGGATCGTGTGGGTCAACCCGCGCGTGAGCGCGCGCGCGTTCTCGATCCAGGCGGGCGGCATGAAGGCGGCGCTGCCGCACTGCGACGCGCTGGTCAGCGGCCACAGCTTCGCCGCGATGGGCGAGGTCGCCGACGCGATCGGTGGCGCCGAGTGCGCGCCGCCGGAGGCGCCGCTGCCGGCGGAGGAAGAGGAGACGTGGGCGAGCGCGACGCCGGTGCCCGGCAGCTCGGTGGCGATGCCGAGCGGCTACGGGCCGAGCCGCGGGAAGACGACGCCGGGATGGTCGATCGGTGGCTGACGACAAGCTCTGCATCTACCCGGGCTGCGAGCGGCCCGCGGTGCCGCCGCACCCGCTGGGCGGCCCGCAGCCGGCGTTCTGCGACCTCGAGGAGCACAACGCGCTGACCGCCCACCAGGAGCGCCAGCGGCTGGCGCAAGCGAACCAGGAGGAGGAAGAGAGTGGCTGACGAGGCGTACCGCGCGGTGTTCCTGCGCGTGCACCCGACCGGCAAGATGGTGTTGTCGCTGACCACCGAGGCCGACGGCAAGGAGGCCGAGTACGCGCAGCTCGTGGCGGGCGAGCTGGGAGTGCCGCCGCTCGACGTCAAGGTGGTGCCCACCGACGTCGACCGCTTCGGCGAGGGCCACGGGTTCAACACGACCCCGTCGGCCGGCACGCCGGCGGCGATCGCGAGCGCGACGGAGAAGATCCGCGACAAGGGGCGCCTGCTCGCGGGCATGGCGCTCGAGGCGCCACCCGACAGCCTCGAGTGGTCCAACGGGGCGTGGAAGGCCGGCGACCAGCTGAAGACGATCGAGGACGTGGCGCTGTACGCGCACGGCACCGGCGCGCTGCCGCCCGGCGTCGAGGGCGGGCTCGACGCCCAGGCGGTCTACCGCGACTGAAGCTGGATCTCGATCTCGTCCAGCACCTTCAAGCTGCCGAACAGCACCGAGAACGGCTTCATCCCCCAGCCGCTCTGGGTGACCGTGGCGCGCGCGCTCACGGCCTCGCCGTCGACCACGACGTCGAAGCTCAGCGGCTGCGTGGCGTCGCCGAGCGCAGCCTCCCCGTCGATCCGGTAATGGCCGTTCTCGCCCTGGACGGAGGAGGAGCGGAACGTGATGTTCCGCTTCGTCAGCACCTCGTCGTCGATCGTCTTGTGGATGTTGTCCTTGTCGTCGTCCCCGAGCTTCTGCATCCCGCCGGAGCCCTTCTGAACGCGCAGCGACGAGCCGTCCGCGCTCAGCTCGGCGCTGCCGGCCTCGAGGTCGAGCGTGCCCTCCCAGCGCGTGACGTGCAGCTCGAGGTCGTGGCCGGCCTTCGCCGCCGCGCCGCCGCGCTTCGTGTGGACGGACAGCAACGCGTTGTCAGGGCCGAGCCGGTGGATGGCCGCAGCATATATTCCGCGTATGGCCACTGAACTCGACCACAGCTTCACCACCGACAAGTCCCTCGACGACAGCTACGCGTCGATCCTCGACCTCGAGCGCGTCGTGCCCGCCGTCGAGGGCGGCAGCGTGACGGAGGTGATCGAGCCGGGGAACGTCAAGGCCGAGATCCTCATGCGCATGGGCGCGATGTCGATGAAGCTGATCGGCACCGTCGAGGTCGTCGAGCAGGACGACGACGCCAAGCGCGCCGTGATCAAGGTGCGCTCGCGGGAGGCCGGCGGCACCGGGCACGCGAACGCGGAGGTGACGTTCCAGCTGCGCGACGGCGGTGGCGACATCCACACGAACGCGCAGATCACCGGCAAGGCGGCCTCGATGGGCGAGGGCGTGGTGGTCGGCGTGCTCGACGGGCTGATCAAGGACTTCACGACCAAGGTCGGCCAGATCTGACGATGGCGCGTGTCGTCATGCGCGCCGTCCGGCCCGGCGAGGTGCCGCCCGACGGCGGCACCGCGCTCCAGGAGGACCCCGCTCGCCCGGTGTTCCGGGGCAACGGCCCCGACGACTACGTGTGCGTGGAGTGCGGCAACGTCCTCGCCGCGGCGATGCACGACGAGCAGATGACGTTCAAGGTGCGCGTGAAGTGCGGGGTCTGCAAGACCATCAACGTCTCCGCCACCGACGTGCACGACCCGTCGAAGCGGAAGCGCCCCCGGGTTTAGGTATCGGCCTCGGGCCGGTTGTGGGCGCCCATGGCGTCCTTGAGGTCCGGCTCGGCGCCCTCCGGCAGGTCGACGTGGCCGTCCGCGGTGGCGTCGGCCTCGTCGCCGGCGCTGAGGTCGACGCCCTCCTCGGTGGCGGGCTCATCGGAGCCGGTGGTCCGCCCGAGGGCTTCGCTGCCGAGCTCGGGGTCGTCCGCCCTCGGCGCGTCCTCGCCGAGCTCGTCGGGCACGACGCCCTCTTCGGCCATCTCGGCCCATTCGCCCTTGTCTTCCGTGTTCTCCATGAGAAGCAGTTACCCGTCCACCAGTGCGTCAAGCGCCGCCAGCGCGTCGGCCAGCACCTGCTCGGGCGGGCGATCGGCCTCGATCACCGCGATCCGCTCCGGCTCGTCGGCGGCCAGCTCGTCGTAGGCGGCCGCGACCGTCGCGAAGAACGCCTCGCCGGCCTGCTCGAGCCGGTCGGGGTCGCGGCCGGCGATGCGCGCGCGCCCGACCGCGGGGTCGATCCGCAGCAGCAGCGTGCGGTCGGGGGTGAGGCCGCCGGTGGCGAGCTCGTTGAGCGACCGGATGCGCTCGACGCCGAGCCCGCGGCCCGCGCCCTGGTAGGCGAGCGAGGAGTCGACGAAGCGGTCGAGCAGCACCCACTGGCCGTCCTCGAGCAGCGGCACGAGCTGCTCGGCGACGAGCTGCGCCCGCGCCGCGGCGTAGAGCAGCGCCTCGGCGCGCGGGTCGACCGGGAGCTCCGGATCCTTCACCAGCACGCGGATCCGCTCCGACAGCTCGACCCCGCCGGGCTCGCGCAGCACCAGCAACTCGCGCCCGCGCGCGGCCAGCTCGCGGGTCAGCCCGGCGACCAGCGTGGTCTTGCCGGCGCCGTCGAGGCCCTCGACGGTGATGAGTCGTCCGGTGCTCACCCCTAGGATCATCCTCCGTGAGCGTCCTCGAGGCCCACCCGCACGCCGCCGCCGTCCTCGGCGCCGCCCTCCGCGACCGCCCCTCGCACGCCTACCTGTTCCACGGGCCGGCCGGCGCGGGCAAGCGAGACGCCGCCCGCCAGTTCGCCGCCGAGCTGCTGTCGCGCGACGCGCCGGACCCTGAGAATGCGAGGGCGCGCACGGTCGCCGGCGTCCACCCGGACCTCACCTGGGTCGCCCCCAGCGGCGCCCACATCATGCTGCGCGGCGACGTCGACAAGGCGGTGGTGGCCGCCGCCGGGCACACCCCGTTCGAGGCGAGCTACCGCGTGTTCGTGCTCGAGCGCGTCGACACGATGGACGACCCGGCCGCCAACACGCTGCTCAAGACGCTCGAGGAGCCGCCTGCCTACGTCGTGCTGATCCTGCTCACCGACAAGCCGACGCAGGTGCTGCCGACCATCGTCTCGCGCTGCCAGGGCGTGCGCTTCGACCCATTGCCGCCGCCGCAGCTCGCCGAGCGGCTCGAGTCACACGGCGTCGCGCCGGTCAACGCGCGCGCGTGCGCGCGGCTGTCGCTCGGCGACGGCGAGCGGGCGCTCGCGCTCGCGCTCGGCGACGGCCCGGCGCTGCGCGCCCGCGCCGAGGCGTTCGCGCGCTCGCCGCACCGCGGCGAGGCGGGCCGCGACCGGCCGTGGCTCGAGGTGCTCGCCGCCGCCCGCGCCGCCGGGCAGGCCGCCGAGGCCGAGCTCGAGCGGGCCCTGGCCGAGGAGCTCGAGTACCTGCCCAAGAAGGAGCACAAGCGCAAGCAGACCGAGTTCGGCGAGCGCGCCCGCCGCGCCGCCCGCCGCGCCGAGACGGGAGCGCTCGACCACGCGCTCCAGCTCGCCGGCCTGTGGTACCGCGACCTCGCCTGCCTGACCGCCGACGCCGAGGAGCTCGTGCTCGCCACCGACCGCCTCGAGGAGCTGCGCGCCGACGCGGCCGCCTACCCGTGCGGCGGGCTGCAGGAGGCGCTCGAGCTCGTCGAGGACACGCGCATGCGGCTGCCGTTCAACGTCTCGTACGACCTGGCGCTGCAGGCGCTCGCCTACCGGCTGGAGCGCACGCTGGCCGGCGAGCCGGCCCCGGCATGACCGACGTCCGCATCCGCGGCGCCTACGCAACCGTCAAGGGGCCGGGGATCGAGGACGAGGTCGCGGTCGAGGAGCCGCTCGAGATCCGCGTCGACGGCGCGCCGATCGCCGTCACCATGCGCACCCCGGGCGAGGACGAGGAGCTCGCGCTCGGCTTCCTCCACGGCGAGGGTCTGATCGACGGCCCGCGCGACGCCGGCCCGCCGGCCGACCTGGCCGGCAACACGATCGAGGTGTCGGGCCCGCTCCTGCGCGAGCCCGGCTCGCGCTCGTTCTACGCGACGTCGTCGTGCGGCGTGTGCGGCAAGGGCGCGCTCGAGGAGGTCGCCGTCCACGCTCCGCCGGTCTCCGACGGCCCGCGGGTCCCCAGGACGCTGCTCGCGAGCCTGCCCGACCGCCTGCGCCAGCCGACGTTCGCCCGCACCGGCGGCCTGCACGCCACCGGCCTGTTCAGCGCGGCCGGCGAGCCGCTGCTCGTGCGCGAGGACGTCGGGCGCCACAACGCGATGGACAAGGTGATCGGCCGCGCGCTGCTCGACGGCCTGCTGCCGCTGCACGACCTGGTCCTGTGCGTCTCCGGGCGGCTCTCGTTCGAGCTCGTGCAGAAGGCGGCGGTGGCGGGCGCGCCGGTGCTCGTCGGCGTCGGGCGCGCCGAGCTCGCTCGCGGTCACCCTCGCCGACGACCGCAACATGACGCTGGCCGGCTTCGCCCGCGGCGGGCGCGTGAACGTCTACACCGGGCCGCAGCGGGTCAGCTAGAGCCGATCGGCCCGAGCCGTGCCGCGAGGCCGTAGAGCTCGAAGTTGCGGAAGCGGTTGAAGTGCTCGTGCTCGGGCCCGTGGAAGTCGGCCGAGCCGGTGGAGAGCAGCCCGCGCGCCTCGCACGCCTCGTGCAGCAGCAGCGTCTGCTCGCGCGAGTGGTCGGGGTAGAAGCACTCGATGCCGTCGAGCCCGTCGGCGGCGAAGCGCCGGATCGCGCGCTGCACCTCGTCGGGAGCTTCGATGTCCCAGAACGGGTGCGCCCACACCGCGACGCCGCCGGCGGCGTGGATGACCTCGATCGCCTCCTCGACGGTCGGCCGCGAGCGGGCCACGTAGGCGGCCGCGCCCGGCACGAGATAAGGCGGGAACAGCTCCTTCTTGCCCTTGATGCCCTCGCTCTCCAGCCGCTCGGCGTTGTCGGGATGGGCGAGCACCGCGTCGGCGAGGTGGGGGCGGCCGATGCTCTCGCGGTGCATGAACTCGTCGTCGTCGAGCGCGAAGCCGAGCTCGCGCAGGCGGTCGGCCATGGCGTGGATGCGCCGCCCGCGGTCGGCGCGGAAGTCCTCCAGCGCGGCCTGCAGCCCGGGGTCGGAGGGGTCGAGCTCGTAGCCGAGAATGTGCAGGTCTTCGTGCTCGCCGTGGACGCTCGAGAGCTCCGCGGCGGGCGAGAGGCGGATGCCGTGCTCGCGCGCGGCCGCGACCGCCTCCGGCACGCCGGCGACCGTGTCGTGGTCGCTCAGCGCGAGCAGCTCGACCCCGGCGGCGGCCGCGCGGGCCACCACCTCGGCGGCCGCGAGCGCCCCGTCGGAGTGCGTCGAGTGGGCCTGGAGGTCGAAGGCGGGTGCGTCAGTGGGCATACATGGCCTGTCGTTTGGGCGTACCGGCGCTCGGGGAGGCTCTGTGCCAACCGAGGGAAGGAACACACATGTCCACCGGATTGATCATCGCCATCGTCGTGGTCGTCCTGATCCTGCTGGCGCTGCTGTTCATGCTGCCGCGCATGCGCGCGAAGGCCGAGGAGAAGAAGGCCCAGAAGGAGCTCGAGTCGCGCCGCGAGCGCGCGGCGACCGAGAAGCGCGAGGTCGCTTCTGAGCGCGCCAGCGAGGCCGAGAAGGCCGAACAGGAAGCCGAGATCGCCCAGCAGCGTGCCCGTGCGCAGCGCGCGGAGGCCGAGCAGCACGAGACAGAGGCCAAGATGCACGAGCGCGGCCATGCCGACGACAAGCTCGTCGAGGACCACGAGCGCGACCGCTTCGCCGGCGTGACCGGCGGCAACGCCGACGCAGACCGTGACCGCGACCGGGCCGACGCCGATCGCACGGACGCGGATCGCACGGACGCGGACGCGGACCGCACGACCGCCGAGGGCGACCGCCCCGCCGCCGTCCGCGCGGACGACGAGACCGCCGACCGCCCGAACACGGAGTACGAGCAGGGCCGCGAGGACGAGCGGGTGGAAGAGGAGCGCACCCGCAGAACTTAGGTCATCGCGTCCGCCGTCCCGCGCTCCAGGAGCGCGGTGGCGGCGCCCGCGTCCAGCGGGTCCGCGATGTAGAAGCCCTGGGCGTACTCGCAGCCCAGCAGCTTGAGGCGGTCGAGATGCGCCTGCGTCTCGACCCCCTCGGCGATCACCTCCATGCCGAGGTTGTGCGCGAGCGAGACGATCGCCTTGACGATGTCCGACGCGCCCTCGTCCTCGAGCATCGGGACCACGAACGAGCGGTCGAGCAGGACCGCGTCGCCGGGGAAGCGGTGGAGCTGGCGCACGGACGAGGCGCCGAGCCCGAAGTCGTCGATCCGTGCTGCCACCGAGTGCTCGTCGAACAGCCGCCCGAGCACGCGCCGGGCGGCGTCGGGGTCCTCCATCATCGAGCGCTCCGCCACCTCGAGCCGCAGCCCGCGCGGGTCGAGCCGCGCGTCGGCGAGCGCGCCGGCGACGAGGTCGACGAAGCCGGGGTCGGAGAGCTGGCGGTGCGAGACGTTGACCGACACCCACAGGTGCGAGCCGCGCGGGTGCTTGCGCCAGGCGGCCAACTGGCGGCACGCTTCGTCGAACACGAAGCGCCCGAGCGGCAGGATCAGCCCGGTCTCGTCGGCGATCGCCACGAACTCGCGCGGCTCGATTGCCGTGCCGGTGTCGTCGGTCCAGCGGCACAGCGCCTCGAAGCCGGCGATCTCGCCGGTCGCGGTCTCGATCACCGGCTGGTAGAGCACGTGCAGCTGCGCGCGGTCGAGCGCGTGGCGGAGCCCGGTCTCGAGCTCGAGCCGCTGCATCACGCGCGCGTGCATGCCCTCGTCGAAGACGGCGTGGCGGGCGCCGCCCTGGGCCTTGGCGCGGTACATGGCGACGTCGGCGTCGCGCAGCACGTCCTCGGGCGCGCGGTCGGCGGTGACGAGCGCGATGCCGATGCTGGCGCTCACGTAGAGCTCGCGGCCCTCGACATGGAACGGCGCGGCGAGCGTCTCCTGCAGGCGCTCGGCCACGATCGAGGCGCCGCGCACGTCGTCGATCTCCTCCAGCAGCAGCGTGAACTCGTCGCCGCCGTGGCGGGCGACGGTGTCGCCGGGCCGCAGCGCGCCCTCGATCCGCTTGGCGACGGCCATCAGCAGGCGGTCGCCGACCAGGTGGCCGAGCGAGTCGTTGACGAGCTTGAAGCGGTCGAGGTCGCAGAACAGCACGGCGCAGCAGAACTCGTCGTCGTGGCGGCGCGAGCGCTTCATGCTGAGCTGCAGGCGGTCCAGGAACAGCGCGCGGTTCGGCAGACCGGTCAGCGCGTCGTGGAGCGCGTCGTGGCGCAGATCGGCGAGCTCGCCGAGCGCCCGCGTGGAGACGATCGCGTAGGGCGCGCGGGCGGCTTCTTCGGCAGAGGCCACCCACCGGAGCTCATATCCCGCCGTGGTGAGCTCTCGGAGCAGTTGCTTGGTGTCTTCGCGATCGTCGTCTCCAGCAACGAGCACGGTGACCGGCCGCGGCGGCAGGTCACGCACCGGCCGTCCTTGACCGTGCATATGCCGAACCTACGTGCTGACACCGCGTCCGCGACCGCGAGTCGGCACATGTTCGACCCCTACAGTGATCGGGATGCCCGCGCCGCGCTCCTCCTCCGCCGCCGACGAGCCGCTCGGGCGCGAGGTCTGGGTCGTCGCCGCGGTCGTCGTGGTCGGCGTGGTCATGTCGATCCTCGACACGACGATCGTCAACGTCGCGCTGGAGACGCTGACGCGCGAGCTCGACGCGCCCCTGAGCACGATCCAGTGGGTCTCGACCGGCTACCTGCTGGCGCTGGCGACGGTGATCCCGCTCACCGGCTGGATGACCGAGCGCTTCGGCTCGAAGCGGATCTGGATGGTCTCCGTGTCGCTGTTCGGGGTCGGCAGCGCGCTCTGCGGGCTCGCCTGGTCGGCCGAGTCGCTGATCTTCTTCCGCATCCTCCAGGGCTTCGGCGGCGGCATGATCATGCCGGTCGGGATGGCGCTGCTGGCCCAGACGGCCGGCGTGGGGCGGGTCGGCCGGGTGATGAGCGTGGTCGGCGTGCCGATGCTGCTGGGGCCGATCCTCGGGCCCGTGATCGGCGGGCTGATCGTCGACACGGTCTCCTGGCGCTGGATCTTCTACGTCAACGTCCCGATCGTCGTGGTCGCGCTGATCATGGCGGCGCGGCTGCTCAAGGCCGACGCGGGCCGCGCGGACGCCGGCCGGCTCGACTGGCTCGGGCTGGCGCTGCTGTCGCCGGGCCTGGCGGGGATCGTCTTCGGGCTGTCGGAGAGCGAGTCGCACGGCGGCTTCGCCGACCCGATCGTGTGGGGGCCGATCGTGGTCGGCATCGTGCTCGTGGCCCTCTTCGCCCGCCACGCCTGGGTGGTGCCGCGGCCGCTGATCGACGTGCGGCTGTTCCGCGACCGCGTGTTCTCGGCGGCCAGCGCGACCGTGTTCCTGGTCGGCGCCGCCCTGTTCGGCGCCATGATCATCCTGCCGCTCTACTACCAGGTGGCGCGCGGCGAGTCGGCGCTGACGGCCGGCCTGCTGATGGCGCCGCAGGGCTTCGGAGCGGCGATGGCGATGCCGCTCGCCGGGCGGCTGACCGACAAGGTCGGCGGCGGGCGCGTGGCGGTGGTCGGCCTGGTGATCCTGACCGTGGCGACGATCCCGTTCGGCTTCCTGGAGTCCGACACCTCCTACACGCTGCTCGCGTTCCTGCTCGTGCTGCGCGGGTTCGGGATCGGCGCGTCGATGATGCCGTCGATGGCCGCCGCCTACGCGTCGCTGGATTCGAGCGCTGTGCCGCGCGCGACGAGCGCCTTGAACGTGATGCAGCGGGTCGGCGGCTCGCTCGGCACGGCGCTGTTGGCAGTCGTGCTGCAGGGCGAGATCAGCGACGGCGGGCCGGTGGCCGAGGGGTTCGGGGCGACGTTCTGGTGGGCGGTGGGCATGTCGGCGCTCGCGTTGATCCCGGCCGTGATCCTGGCGGTGACGCAGAAGCGCGAGCGCGAGCGCGAGGAGGCGGGCGCGTTGCCCGAGCCCGAGCGGCTGCCGGTGTGAAGAAAGGGCCCGTGTTCTCCCGCGAGTGGGCGCCGAAGCGGCGGCCGCGCGGCGCGATCGCGCTCGTCCACGGCCTGGGCGAGCACAGCGGGCGCTACGAGGGGCTGGCGAGGCGCTTCACGAAGGCCGGTTTCGCGGTGTGGGCGATCGACCTGCGCGGGCACGGCCAGAGCCCGGGCCAGCAGGGCGACACGCGCTTCGAGCCGGCCATGGAGGACATCGACGCGCTCGTCGCCCGCGCAGGCGCGAGCGGCGCCGGCGTGCCGGTCTTCCTCTACGGGCACTCGCTCGGCGCGATGCTGAGCGTGCTGTGGCTGCTCGAGCGCCCGGCGGCGCCGGTCCACGGCGCGGTGATCTCGGCGATCGGCCTGCACAGCGCGCTGCGCGAACAGGCGACCAAGGTGCGGTTGGCGCGCATCCTCGGCAAGGCGACGCCGAAGATGCGGGTCAAGTCGGGGATCGACCCGGCGACGCTCTCACGCGACCCCGAGGTGGTCGAGGCCTACCGGCGCGACAAGCTCGTGCACGGCTTCGCCTCGCTCGGCTTCGGCCTCGACGCGCTCAACGCCATCGACACCATCACCGAGGCCGCGCCGCGCCTCACCGTCCCGCTCCTGCTGATCCACGGCGAGGAAGACTCGCTCGCCTACGCCGGCGGCGCCCGCGAGCTCGCGGAACTCGCCCCGGACATCTGCACGCTGCAGGTGTACGACGGGCTGTTCCACGAGCTCCACCACGAGCCCGAGCAGGCGCGGGTGTTCGCGGACGTGCTGGCGTGGATCCAGGCGCGGGCTAGCGCTTCACCGCCTTCCTGACGGAGTCGCGCACCACGGCGGGCGCGGAGCGCTTGCCCTTGGCGGCGGGCTCGAGCCCGGCGGGCTTTGCCGGCGTGAACAGCCACGCGTCGAAGAACGCGTCGAGTTGCCGGCCGGAGACCCGCTCGGCGAGGGCGACGAACTCCGGCGTCGCGACGTTGCCGCCGGCCTGCTGGCGCATCCACCGGCGCAGGAGCCGGAAGAAGTCCTCGTCGCCGATCTCGAGGCGCAGGGCGTGCAGCGTCATCGCCCCGCGGTCGTAGACGGGCCCGTCGAAGATGCTCTCGGGCCCGGGATCGCCGATGGTGAGCGACCAGAACGGGTCGTCGGCGGGCTGGGACGCGTAGAAGTCGAAGATCTCCTGCGCGGTGCCGAGCCCTTCGCGCTCGCTCCACAGCCACTCGGTGTAGGACGCGAACCCTTCGTTGAGCCAGATGTGCTGCCACGCGGCGAGCGCGAGGTCGTCACCGGCCCACTGGTGGGCCAGCTCGTGGACGACCACCGCGTCACCCGTCGTGCGGTCACCGACGCTGAAGAAGTCGCGCGTGTAGGTCGGGCGCGTCTGGTTCTCGAGCGCGAAGCCGACGCTCTCGACGTCGTCGACGATGCCGCCGGAGGACGAGAACGGATAGCGGCCGAAGTAGCCCTCCAGGAAGGCGATGATCTCGGGCTGGCGCGCGAACGAGGTCTCGACCGCCTCGCCCTGGGTGGGCGGCGCGTCGTCTGCCGTGCCGACGCTCCAGTCGTTGACGTTCTCGCTGCCCTCGGGCGGGCCGGGGACCGTCCAGCCGTCGAGCGGATCGCCGTCGGCCTCGAACGAGGTCGAGCCCTGGCCGCCGGGGCCGGTGACGTCGTCCACGTAGACGCCGCTGCGCTGGTACAGGCCATCGCTGGCGTAGCTGATCGAGACCTCGACGTCGCCGCCCGCCCAGTCGCCCAGGTCGACGCGCCACTGCTCATAGCCCGGCGTGGAGCCGCTCGCGGCGTTCCACTCGCCGGTCGTGCCGGTCGGCTCGCAGACGTCGGTGGCCGACTGGTAGTGCTCGATGAACGGGTGCGAGAACAGCAGGCAGCCGTTGCCGGTCGCGTTGCTCGTGTGACCGTTGAGGTCGGCGAGCGTGGTCCAGTCGTCCGCGCCGGGCGTGTGTGCCTCGACGAACACGTAGTCCCAGCTGTTCTCGGTGTCGCGGTCGATCCAGAACGAGAGCTGGCCGCCGCCGGCGGGGACGGAGATGGTCCGAGCGAGCCGCGTGTAGGAACCGTCGCCGGCGCCGGAGAACGCGAACTGCTCGCCGGTGCGCGGGGTGCGCGGGCGCAGCAGGTCGGGATCGATCGCGTCCCAGTAGCGGATGCCGTTGCGCCGGTAGGCGCGCAGGTCGAACTCGCCGATCGTCGCGGTCGTCAGGTAGGACGCCATCGGCTCGCGGGCGTCCCACTTCCAGGTCGTCTTGCCGTGGCGGCTGGACTTGCCCACCAGCTCGCCGTTCGCGACCGCCTCGAGGCCCTTCGGCACCGTCACCCGGAACGTGTACGAGGCCTTGTCGAGCGGGTGGTCGTTGACCGGGTACCAGGTGGCCGCGACGTCCGGCTGGCCGGAGACGTAGTTGCCGTCGTCGGTGTGGATGAAGCCGGAGAGGCCGATCTCGGAGTCGCCGATCGTCTCGGGCACGCCGTCGTAGACGACGACGGTGGTGAAGCGCTCGCGCTTGCGCAGGCCGTGGCGCGGGCGGACGGTGAGCTCGTCGCCGTCGCGGCTCCAGCTCGCCCGCCGGCCGTCGACGGCGATGGAGCGGACCGTCAGGCCGTGCAGGTCGAGGTTGAAGCTCGACAGGTTCTTGGTCGCGCGCGCCTTGATCGTGGCGACGCCGCGCAGCCGGTCGCTCGGTGGGTCGTAGGCGACGTTCAGGTCGTAGTGACGCGCGTCGTAGCCGCCGTTGCCGTCGAGCGGGAAGTAGGGATCGCCGATGCCGTCAGCGCCGGGGCCGAACTGCTTGACCGTGTGCCCGGCCGCCACCGCCGGCCACGCAGAAAGACAGGTCATGAGAACCGCAGCCACCAGCAACGTCCGACGCATCGGGCCCCTCCGAAATTGGACTGCCGTTGCCCGGCACCTTTCCATCCGGAGGCGGGTGATGCAAGCACGCTCGGTAACTGTTAGGTTACGAAGCCATGGAAGGCACGAGAGAGGATCCGTGGGTGCTCAAGACCCCGAGCGGCGGGTCGGAGTACAGCGCGTTCGCCGATGAGTCGCTCGACCCGCCCGCGCTCGTCGTGCAGGTCGGCAAGTCCGAGCTCCGCTACCACCTGCGCTGCCTCGACGACCTCGAGGCGATGCTGCGCGAGCGCGGCGACTGGGTGCCGCTCGGCTCCGCCGACGAGCAGAAGCCGGCGGCCGCCGGCAGCGTCGAGGCATGGGCGCGCGCGGAGGACAACCCGGTCGGCGGCTGGTACGGGCTCAAGAAGGGGATGCGCGGCCGCTTCGGCAACTACGTCCCGCCGGTCATGGAGGCGCTGGGGCGCGCCGAGGTCGAGCACAACGCACGCAACAACCGCATGCGCGCGGCCTGAGCGGCGGCACTAGCCGCCCGGGCGCACCTCCGTAGCGTCCGCTCGAATCGCTCGCGCGGATGCTTTGCGTTGCCGCTGCTGGGTAGAGAGGTGTTCGTGCCGCGCGTCTCAGCCGCCAGCCGCACTCGCTCCCGTGCCGCCACCGCCGCGCCGCAGCGTGATCGGCGCGAGCGGTTCAGCGCTCGACTGAAGCGCCAGGGAGCCTGGTGGGCGCTCGGCGGCTGCCTGCTGATCGCGCTGCTGCTGCGCGTGCCGTGGCTGTCGGTGCCGCTCGGCCGCGACGAGGCCGGCCTCACGTTCGTCGCCCAGCACTGGGACGGCCTCTCGCTCTACGGCGACTACTGGATCGACCGGCCGCCGTTGCTGCTCCTGCTGTTCAAGCTCGCGGCCCTCGGGGGCACCGGCGGCGTGCGCGCGCTGGGGGCGGTCACGGCGTGCGCGCTCGTCGTCGCCATCACACTGCTCGCCCGCCGGCTGGCGGGTCCGGGCGCGGGCATGATCGCCGGCCTGCTGGCCGCCCTCATGACGGGATCGAGTGCGATCCACGGCATCTACACCCCGGGCGAGCTGCTCGCCGCGGTGCCGTCCACGCTGTCGGTGCTGGCCCTGGTGCACGCGCATAGCTCCCGGCGGACCGGCGCCGTGGTTGTTGCGGGCGCGCTGGCAATGATCGCGGTCCTGGTCAAGCAGTCGTTCCTCGACGCCGGGTTCGCGGGTGTCGTCTTCGTGCTCGCCTCGGCCGTGGCGGACCGAGATGTGCGCGTCCGCTGGCCGCTGGCCTACGCGGCCGGTGCGATCGCCCCGCTCCTGGTCGTGCTCGTGTGGCTCGGGATTGCGGGAGTCTCGCTCCGCTACTTCTCCTACACGATGTTCGAGTTCCGGCTCGACCTGCTGCACACCCTCGCCGGGTCGAACGCGCCGCTGAAGGACCGACTCCTGCTGCTCGAGGAGCCGGCGTGGGACGCCGGGCTGGTGCTCGTGCTCGGCATCGCCCTGCTCGGCTTGGTGCTGGGCATGCGCCGTGACCGCGTGCTGCTCGTGACACTCGCCGCATGGCTGGCGGCGGCGGTGGTCGGCGTGCTCGGCGGCGGCAGCTACTTCGCGCACTACCTGCTCCAGCTCGTGCCGGTCGGCTGCGTCCTCGGGGCGGTCGGGCTCGCGCGCGTCCCCGCGCCGGTCGGCGCCGCAGCGCTCGCCGTCGTCGCCTACCTGGCGCTCAGCTCCGTCGCCGAGGGCTTCAGGTATCTCGAGCACACGACAGTGCATCACCGCGAGCGGGCGATCGGCGACTACATCCGCGAGCACGCGGGACCGGACGACACCATCTATGTGATGTACGCGCGGCCCAACGTCGTCTACTACGCCGGGCTGCGTCATCCCTATCCGTACCTGTGGAGCCTGATGGTGCGGGTCCGGCCCGGCGCCGTCGCCGAGCTCCGGCAGCAGCTCGCCTCGCCGCAGCGGCCGACGTGGCTGGTGCGCTGGTACCACCCGTCGAGCTGGGAGCTCGACCCCGGCCAGGTGACGGCGCGCACGATCGACCGCGGCTACCGGGTGGCCGCGATGGTCTGCGACTTCGCGATCTACGTCCGTCGCGACGCCGACGTCCCGGCCGGCATCGACCGGGCCCCCTGTCCCTAGCGGCACCCCTGGCTACACTGCGCGGCCCGGCCTCCGTAGCTCAGCTGGTAGAGCACTTCACTCGTAATGAAGGGGTCAGCGGTTCGAGTCCGCTCGGAGGCTCTCTCCACGAAAGTCCTGCACAGAGCGTACTTTCAACACGCTTGTCAGGCACCCTCAAGAGGCCGACAGCAGTGCGTGGGCAACGTTGAGGGCAACGAACGAACAGGTGTTCGCCTCTCAACACCGTTGAGGGCACTGCTCAAGCACTATCGGCTCCCTGCTGTCTCCTGACTTCTTCGGTACGGCGACGTACTTCGGCTCGACCGGCTCCTCCGGCTCAAAGCCCACGTTGCGCTTCATCTTGCTCAGCGCTCGGTCGGCACGAGCGATAGCGCGGTCGGCCTTCGTCCACTGCGGCTGAAGCGGTAGATCCTCAAGATCGCGGTGATCGCTGATCCCGACATCGTTGTACCATTCCATCCAGATGCCAGCAGCCTTGGCGTGAGCACTGTTGGCAGCGTCAAGCGAGAGTGAGACGTTCATGCAGGCGATGTCGAAATCGCGTGACAGCCCGTTGATCGCGGTGTTCAGGTCCACGACGGCATCGTTGTAGTCGTCGTAGTTCGTTCCACCCGCGACAAGGCCTTCCACCTTGTCCATCGCAGTGAAAACGGGAGCCGTGGTCTCCTTGCAGTTCTCGTAATCAGCCTTGTTGGATTCCCAGTCGGAGAGGCCGTTCTCGTACTGCGCGAGCTTGTTCTCGTACGCCGTCTTGAGGCGCTTGTTCTTGGTCTTGACCGTGGCAACAGCCTTGGCGTACTTCACGTCATCGCTGTGCTTCTTGGCGTAAGCAGCACCGCCGAGGCACAGCACTGCGATCAGCACGAGGATGGGGATGAGGAACTTCTTCATGGACTTGCCCTTCTTGTCGTTGTTGTCAGAAGCATTGCTCGGGGCGGATCAGACACTGCTCCTGTCGTTCCGTGGATAAACGAGGGCCGAGCAACCAACACCCGGCCCTCGGCACGTCACCTACACCTACTTGATCAGTCGGCTCCATCGCCTTCTGCTTGTCCGTGAAGACATGCGGGCGTACCCGTTCCAGAACATGCCGCCGGGGGTGCTGTCACCGAACTCACTGGAAGACTCGCGATGCTGCGAGTTGGCCGGCTTGCCCCAGCTGACGATCACCTGCTGCTTGCTCAGGCCGCTTGGGGGTTGAGTCAAGGTGCTTCTGGGTGAGGTGCGTGTTGGCCTGCTCACGCGCGACGCGCCAGCATGGCGCCCGAACACTCAGTCCCCAGGCCCCGCTCCCGTTAGCTACAGGCCGAGGTTGACCTTGACCTTGCCGTTGCCCCAGATGTCCTCGATGATGAGCTTGGCTCCATGAAGCTTGCTCTCAGGAACATCGAAACCGAGCTGGCCGCGCGTCGTCAGGTCCGGCTGGATCTCCTCCAGCATCAGACCCTTCTTAGCGAGATCTCAGCGTCAGTCGATGTCTCGTACTCGTTACCGTCACGAGTCTTGAGCTTGGCGGTGCTGCTAGTGAACGTCTTCGTCTCGTTCTTGTGATTGGTGATCGCAAGGTTGACGATGACGAACTTGCCGTTGGCGCGCTCGCCCAGAAACTCAGGGTCACCGAGCGTCTTGGTCGTACGCACCTTCGTCACTTGGTACGAGGTACCGGCGTTCTTCACCGTGTCACCGACACGGCCCACCTTGGTGCCGCCACTGTTGGTAGCATCCGAGGCAGCCTCTTCCAGCTCGGCACAGCCCGGAAACGCAATCAGCGCAGTGGCGGCGAGCATGATGATCTTTTTGTGCATTGGTATTGGCTCGTTTGTGTTGTGTGTTGTCTAGTTTCGGCGAGACAGGCGGACGATCACCGTCACGGCCATGATGCAGAACGTCACGAACGCCCACAGACTGACGAGAGCGAAGACACCGATGCCGGTGCCGACTGCGCAGGCGTCCTGCGCACCCTGGTTGGACAGGTACTCGGTGCCCTTCTCGAGGCGCAGTCATTACCGGCGATGCCAGCGATGACCCACACGCCCATCAGTGCGGTCCAGGCGATCAGCGTCCACAGCGCAACGCGCTTGCGCTTCCTCGGCTCCGGCGCAGACGCCGCAGACGGCGGGGTGAAACTCTCGATTGCACTCATCGTTTCCTCAGTTTCGTGGTGGGTTAGAAACAGCTTCGCGTCACGCCGACCAGACGAACGCGGTAGTAGCGGCTGACCCAGGCGTGGCCGGTGACGAAGCAGTCACCACGCGAGCCGCCCACCGAGCACCAGTAGCGGCTGCCCTGCTGATCGCAGATGCCGTAGACGCTGTAGCCGGGGTACTTGCGCTGAAGCTTCTGCTCCGCGCGGTTGCCCGCCTTCATCTCCGACGAGAAGCTGGCCGAAGCGGTTGCAGGGATAGCGAGCAGGCTGCCGATCAGGGCAGCCAGAATCATGAACTTCTTCATTGTTGATTGTCCTTGAGATGGCAGTGTCACGAATGCGTACTGCTGCGGGGGCTTCATGCAGCGGCCTTGTCCATGGCCGACGCGGCGGTAGCGCAGACTGCGCGCATCGAATCCCCCGAGTCTGAGCGGCCCGGTCTAGGGCGTACCTACAGCTCGAACTCGAACATGCGTCGGCATCTGCGGCCATGCCTTGAGGCGAAATCGCGCAACTGCGGTATGGCGGCTGAGGCAGATTCGTGCGGGCGATGGAGTCGGGCGCATTTCCCGCGCTAGGCGACGATGCCTTACCGACCGTTGTCGCTCAGGCACCGCATGCGCGCGGCAACGGTCGTGCCGCTGCGTAGCCGATCAGGCAGCACTGCTGGCAAGACTCCGTAGTTGGCCGCAGGCGGGTCCGTAATCCCAGGCAATTCTCGGCTTCGCGTAACCAACCTTCGCCAGCGGTGTCGTTGTTGGCATGCCGCCAATAACGTCGGCACGTCCAACGAAAGCAACACCTGGTTCCATCCCGGCGATGGCGGGCTGGCTTCGGCTGGCCCGCTTTCGTCGCGGCCGGCAACCGCCACGCCTCACCGATGGCAACACCGGCCGGTGAGATTCTGCTACTCCGACAATACTAGGGACAACCTTGAAGAAACTGCTCGTCATCTGCGGAGCGGTTGCGGTGGCCGCACTTGCGGCCAACCCGGCTCACGCTTCCGCCTCCACCGGCTATTCGTCGTGCTCTATTGGAAAGAGTCCTTATACCTACACGAATGGCGGCCACACCGTTTCGCTCACGCAGTACCGTGGACGCGGGATGGCGTGCTCGTCGGTCCGCTATGTGGCCAACAACTGGCTGCGCCCCAAGATCAGCCGTCAGTACGGCTGGCCGCGTCTGAGCCGTCCGTTCTACGACGGCTATGTCACCTGGCATTGCTGGAAGCTTTCAGGTAGTCAAGTTCAGTGCGACGAATACGACTCCAATACGTCGTTTCGGTTCCGGGGACGGGTGCTCTAATGCAGATCAACATTGATGGACGCTCGGTCACCCGCGTGCTCGCTGTTGCTGCCGCCACAATTGGCGTCGGCGCGGCGGCATTCTTCGGTGGGCAGACAACACGCATGGATGACACCGCGATTGCCGGTGTCAAGCATAATGCGGTGGAATCCGCTGTCGATAAGATCGAGCGCACGCACGCTGCCGAGCTTGCGATCTTCCGCCGCGAGGCAAAAGATGACAAGGCTCGCGCGATTCGCAAGACGCGCCGTGTCACCCGCAAGAACGAGCGTAAGCGTGCAGCCAGGCTGGCCGATAAGGCGCGCAATGAAGGTTACAGCAGCGGCAACACCGCTGGCTACGGCGCGGGTCACTCTGCCGGTAGGGAAGAAGGCGAAGTCGAGGGCTACTCAGATGGCTACGATGACGCCGTGGAGTACTCGGAGCCTTGCTCCGACGATCCGGAAGTCACTTCACTTCCCTACTGCTAGTCCCACCGCCGTCACCTCACGGTGGCGGCAACATGGGTGTCCGCCTGGTCCTTCTGGGATTGCTCCCGGTCGGGCATCCATGCTGCCGTCAGTACTGACGGTGGATTAAGCAAGAAGGGTCTACAACGCGTAAGTGTCTCACTATATCTGTCGCCGTAGCGGCTCGGCGACCTCGACGAGCTCGACCCGGGCGCCCTGTGGCAGGACACGAAGCTCGGCTTCGATTCCGTCCTCAAGCATCACCGCGCGTGGACGCGCTCGGCGATCGTGACCGACATCGAGTGGATGGTCCGCGCCGCGAAGCTGTTCATGTGGATGGTTCCCGGCGAGGCGCGCGTGTTCGGGCCGGCGGAGCTCGACGACGCCAAGGCCTGGGTCGCGGGCACCGCCGGCTGAGCGGTCAGATTTCTTCACGCAAAGTGGCACGCATGGGCGCCGCCGTGGGTCTGATCGCGCAGCGGATCCACCGGCGACAAGGGGGAGATCCATGCGTACCCAGCTCAAGCTGCTGGTCCTGGCGGCGGTCCTGCTCGGGACGGTCGCGCCGGTCGAGGCAAGCGCCTCACACGACTCGGGGGGTCTCGACAGCGCGAGGCTGGTTGCGGGCCTCGAGGGCGGCGCCGGGAGCGCGGTGGGTCCCGACGGTGCCCTGTACGTCACCGAGACGATCGCCGGGCGGATCTCGCGGGTCGACCCGCGGAGTGGGCTGGTGAGCACGGTCACCGACGCGCTGCCGCCTCGGGTGATCCCGATCGGCGGGGCGATGGACGTCGGCTTCCTCGGCCGCAGGGCCTACGCGATCGTCACCCTCGTCGGCACGGACGTCGGCGGCACCGCCGCCGTGGGGCTGTACCGGATCGACGGCCCGCACAGCGTCACCCTGGTCGCGGACATCGGCGAGTGGGCGCGCGACAATCCGCCGGCCACGCCGTTCGACCAGCCGACCGGGCTGCAGTACGCCATGGAGCCCTACCGCAACGGCTTCCTGATCACCGACGGGCATCACAACCGCGTGCTGCACGTGACGCGCCACGGCGAGATCTCCGAGGTCGCCCAGTTCGGCAACACGGTGCCGACCGGGTTGACCAGCTGGGGCCCCGTCGTGTTCATGGCGGAGGCCGGCGCGGTGCCGCACGTGCCGGAGGACGGCAAGGTCTCGGTGCTGCACATACGGTCGGGCACCGCGACGCCGATCGCGTCCGGCGCGCCGCTCCTCGTCGACGTGGAGATCGGCAGGCACCGCCTCTACGCGCTCTCCCAGGGCGAGTTCGCCGAGGACGGCGCTCCGGGCGCTCCCGCCGAGCCGAACACCGGCAGCCTCGTCCGGGCAAACTGGCACGGCGGCTTCACGGTCCTTGCGGACGGTCTGGACCGGCCGACCTCGCTCGAGTTCATCGGCCGCTCGGCCTACGTCGTGACCCTCACCGGGGAGGTGTGGCGACTGCGGTAGACCACGCGCCGCCGGCGAACTCCCAGAGCTCGTCGGCGGGCGCCAGCACCGGGTCGCGCGGCGTGACGCGCGGCCCGAGGACGGAGACGCGGCGGCGCGCCCGGCCCGGCTCGACGTCGACGATCGCGATCTCGTGCGGCGGCTCGATCAGCGCGCCGGCGGAGAGCTGGAGGATGTTGCCCTCGGCGTGCGCCTCGCGCGCGTGGATGTGCCCGCTCAGCACGACGACGGGGCTCTTTCCGGCCAGGCGGGAGCGCAGCGCGGCGTCGTTGGTCAGGTCGCCCGCGTACTTGAGCCCGCGGCCGGCGAGCCGCTCCTCGCGCGAGAGCACCGGGAAGTGCGAGACGACGACGGTGGCGTCGCCGGCGAGCTTCCCGGTCCAGCCGAACCAGCCGTCGTCGCCGCGCGCGATCGGCACGCCCGCCACGGGCTCGCCGCCGACCGCGGTGAGCGTCAGCGGGTCGCAGAGGCCCGCGAGCATGTCGTCGCGCTCGTCGCAGTCGTGGTTGCCCGCGACGACGAGCAGCGGGCGGCCGAGCCCCGAGGAGAGGCCGTCGAGGACGGCCTTGGCGGACGCGACGTCGCCGGCGTTCGCGAGGTCGCCGACCACGACCACCGCATCGACGCGCTCGCGCCGGAACGCCGCACGGGCCTGATCGAGGCGCTCCGGCAGCGCCGCGAAGTCGTACGGCCCGTGCCACTCGCCGCGCGCGTCCGGGTCCGTCGACCAGTGGATGTCGCTGATGACCCCGAGTCGCACAGGACCGCGAGCGTAAAACCTGCGGAGACTCCACGTAGCGAAGCCCGATCGGCTCCTCGTAGCGTCGCCGCGTGGATATCACGGCTGCACGCCGCCGCCGGCGCTAGCGGCCAACCTCGGCGCACCCGGCCGGGTCTCCCCAGCATCACCAACTCCCCGAAAGGGCACCCCATGTTCAGACGTACCCTGCTGTTGGCCGTCCTCGTCGCTGCGACGGCCGTCCCATCCGCGGAGGCGCGCGAGAGCCCGCTCCCCGCCGGCGCCTGTGTCACCGAGGGCGCCGTCGGCATCCCGTACCGCACGGGGATCAACTGCCGCATCGTCGAGGTCGACGGGCACCCGCGCCGCTTCGTCGTCTACGTGCCGCGACAGCGGCCGGTCACCGGGCCGCTGCGCCCGGTGGTGTTCATGTTCCACGGGAGCAGCGGCACCGGGGAGCAGTTCCTGCGCATCTCAGGCTGGCGCGAGCAGGCGGACGAGACCGGGCTCGTGGCCGTGTTCCCGACCGGCCTGCGCTACCGCGTGCTCGACAGTGGCCGCCGCTCCACGAAGTGGAACAGCTTCGACCTCGCCGGCGAGGTGGACCTCGAGGAGAAGCCGCCCGGCTATCCGGAGGACGCGCCGTGGCCGGCTGACGACGTCGGCTTCGTCGACTCGATCATGGGCGACCTCGGCAGACGGCTGCCGATCGACCGCGAGCGCGTCTACGCGTCGGGGTTCTCGAACGGCGGCGGGTTCGCGGCGCGCCTCGCCGTCGACCGCTCAGAGCTGCTCGCCGCGGCCGCCTTCTCCGGCGGCGCGCTCCCGGCCGCGCAGACGCCGCAGCGGCCGACCCCGATGTGGCTCGTGGCCGGCACGCTCGACGACCGCATCCTGGCCCACACCGGCCCGCCGCCGCTGACCGAGTTGCCGCTCGGGCCGCTGGCGCTGCTCCGCGAGCCGGTGGTCGGCACGACGGTCGACAACCACCTGGCGACGCTCGGGCTCGACAGGAACCTCGTGGGCACGGCCGCGCTCCCGGACTCGACGGCGTTCCGCTGGCCGGCGGTCGGCGAGGGCCCGGGCGGCGGCGTGTTCCGCTTCTCGGTGCTCGCCGGGCTGGAGCACAAGTACCCGCACGTGGGCAACAACGACGCCGGGTTCGAGGCCGCGCCGGAGTTCTGGGAGTTCTTCCGGACGCACCGCCTGCCGTGACTCAGGCGGTCCTTCCTGGGGCCGCGAGGGCCCCAGGAAGGTCGCCGCGCCCGGCGACGCCGAGCTTGCGATACGCGCCCGTCAGGTGCATCTCGACCGTGCGGCGGGTGAGGAACAGCGCCTCGGCGATCTCGCGGTTGCTGAGGCCCTCGGTCGCCAGCGACGCGATCCGGCGCTCCTGCGGCGAGAGCGAGTCGACCCCGCGGACGAGCGGGCGCCGCGGCCGCGCACCGCACGCGCGCAACTCGTCCATCGCGCGGTCGGTCTCGAGCACCGAGCCGCAGCGGTTGGCGAGGTCGAGGCCCTCGCGCAGGGGCTCGCGGGCGTCGCGGCGATGGCCGCCGCGCCGCAGCGCCGCGCCGAGGTCGATCAGCGCCCGCGCGTGCGCGAGCTGGAGGTCGGACGCCGGCGAGGACCTCCACCGCCTCGCGAGCCGCCTCGGCCATCTCGTCGCCGGGCGCCAGCAGCGCGCGCACGCGCAGCGCCTCGCCGATCGGCTCGGGCGCGCCGAAGCGCCGGCCGATCTCGAGCTCCTCCTCCACCAGCGCACGGGCGCGCTCGCGCTCGCCCAGGCGGGCGCAGGCGAGCGCCGCGTAGCTGCGCCACATCAGCGCGCACGGGTTGACGTAGAAGAAGGCCTGGGCTCGCCGCCCCGCCTCCTCGAGGTCGGCGAGCGCGGCGGCCGGATCGCCCGTCCGCAGCGCGAGCCGGCCGCGCGAGGCCAGCGCCTGGCTGACGCCCAGCGCGAGCGGGAGCTCGCCGGCCGGCCACGCGTCGCGCAGCAGCGCCGTAGCTTCGGCGAGGGTGCCGCGCTCGATGTGGACGTCGACGAGGGCGGAGAGTGCGCTCGGCCGGATGATCCGGTCGTCGGCGGGCAGCAGCGCGAGCGCCTCGACCGCGTCGGCCTCGGCGCCGCCGAGGTCCCCGGCCCACTCGCGTGCGGAGGCGCGCACGCCGAGGCAGCTCGAGTAGAGCAGCAGCGAGCTGACCGCCCGGCCCTCGTCGACGCCGGCGCTCCACACCTCGATGGCGCGGTTGAGCCGCCCGGTGAGCGCGATCGCGGTCGGCGCCGCCGTCAGCGCGATCATCGCCGCCGGCGCCGCGAGCGCGGCGTGCTGTGCCCGCACTTCGACGAGCAGCCGCCCGTCGCCCCAGGCCGCCTCCGCGAGCGCCGCGACCTCGAGCGCCGGCCGGGCCGTGGTGGCCGCGAACACGAGCGCCGTGAGCGCGAGCAGGCTGCGCTCGGCCGCCGTCGCGCCGCGCTTCACCTGCGGCTCGAGCTCCAGTAGTCGCCCGAACGTCTCCACGCTGGGAAGCCCGCCGACGAGGCGGGTGGCGGCGGACTGGAACTCGAGCGCGAGGCGCAGCTCGCGGTCGAGCTTGCCGTTCGCCGCGAGCGCGTCCTCGCACGCGGCGACCGCCTCCGGCATCTGGTTCGCGAGGAAGCGCGCCATCGAGAGCCCGAGCGCCGCCTGCGCTGTCTCCGCCGGGGTGCTCGAGAGGCGCAGCGCCTGCTCCATGCGGCCGGTGGCCTCGGGCAGGCGCGACGCGGCCTCGGCCGCGCCCAGCTCGAACAGCGCCGTGCGCCGCAGCGGGCCCGGCGCCTCCTCCTCGAGGGCCCGGCGCAGGAAGCGCACCGCCTGGTCGGGGGCGCCGCGGTCGCCGGCGCGGCGCGCCGCCGCGGTCAGCGCGTCGAACGCCCAGCGCTCGCCGGCGGGGCCGGAGGCGAGCAGGTGCACGGCCGCGCGCTCGCAGCGTGCCGGATCGCGCGCGAGGGCGCGGGCGGCGGCGAGATGGAGCTGCGCCTGCCCGGCGGGCGGGATCGAGTCCTCGAGCGCCTGACGGATGATCGGGTGCACGAACCGCGGCGGCAGCGCCTGGTGGAGGAGCTCCGCGGCGATCAGGTCGTCGATCGCGTCCGCCGCCGTGGCGCGATCCACGCCCGCGACCACGGCCGTGTCGGCCAGCGACGCGTCGTCACCCAGGATCGCGAGCGCGCGGGCGACGGCGGCGACCGCCTCGGGGCGGCGACGGAGCTGCGCGGCGACGAACCGCGCCACCGACGGCGGGCCCATGGCCGCGATCGCGCCGGTGGCGAGGTCCGTAGGCTCGACGCCGCGCTCGCCGAGGGCGGTGATGAGCTGACGCGCGAGCAGCGGGTTGCCGGCCGTGGCCCGGGCGCACTCCGCGCAGATCTCGTCGCCCATGTCCTCGCCGAGGCTGCCCCGCACCAGGCGCGCGATCGCACCCGCGCTGAGCGGTGGCGGCCGGACGGCGGTCTGCGGCCCGCGCTCGATCAGCTTCGTCAGCGCCTCCGGAGCCGGCTCGCCGGTCCGCGCCGCGAGGATCGCGCAGGCGGGCAGCTCGTCGATCCTCGCCTCGAGGTAGGCGAGGAACCGCAGCGAGTGCTCGTCGGCCCAGTGCGCGTCGTCGACGAGCAGGGCGAGCGGCATCGCCTCGGCCAGCCGCGCGCACAGCCAGTGCAGGCCGTGGAAGCGCGCGAACAGGCGGTCGTCGGACGCCGCGCGGTCGGGGACGTCCTCGAACAGCGGCCGGGCCAGTCCGGCTGCACCGGCGAAGAGCTGCTCGCGCTCGCGCGCCGCGAGTGGCTCGATGTTCGGCGCGAGCAGCTGTATCACCACGCCGAGCGCGAACTCTTTCTCCATGATGCCGCCGCGCGCCCGCAGCACGACCATGCCTCGCTCCTGCGCCAGCGCCGCCGCCTCGTCCATCAGCGTGCTCTTGCCGATCCCGGCCGCGCCTTCGATCACGACGACGCCGCCCGCGCCGCCCGCCGCGGCCCCGAGCGCGCCGGCGATCTGCTCGAGCTCGCCCTCCCGCTCCAGGAGGTCGGTTCGCCCGCTCGGGTCCGCCGTCCGGCGCATGGTTCCGCCCAGCCTAAACCTACGGTGGCTCCACGTAGCGAAGGGCGGTCGGCGCGCCCTAGCGTCGGCCCATGAGCGCACTCTTCGCTGTCCTCGCCACCCGGGCGCACGACGCCGCCAAGGCCGCACGCGCCGCCGAACCCTCCGCGCCGCGGGCTCGTGAGCGGCCCGCTCCCCCGGCGCGTGCGCCGCGCCGCCACCGCGCCGTCAGGTGGCTCTCCCGCGGTGTCCCGGCGCGCTGACGCGAGCGAGTCGCAGATCGAGCGCATCCGCCGATCGGTGATCGGCGACGACGCGGTGCTCGACGGGCCGTTCGGGCCGCGCCGCCTGGTGTACGCGGACGCCACGGCCTCCGGGCGGTCGCTGTCGTTCATCGAGGACGCGATCCGCACGCGCGTGCTGCCGCTGTACGCGAACACCCACACGGAGGCGTCCGCCACGGGCCGGCACACCACGGCGCTGCGGGAGGACGCCCGCCGCACGATCCATCGCGCCGTCAACGGCGGTGTGGACGACGTCGTCATCTTCTGTGGCTCGGGCGCCACCGCCGCCGTCGACAAGCTGATCCGGCTCCTGGACCTCGACGGCGCGGAGCGGCCGGTCGTGTTCATCGGGCCGTACGAGCACCACTCGAACGAGCTGCCGTGGCGCGAGTCGAGCGCGGACGTCGTGACGATCCGCGAGGACGACCACGGGCGCATCGATCTCGACCACCTGGACGACGAGCTCAGCCGCCACGCGCACCGGGCGCTGAAGATCGGGAGCTTCTCGGCGGCGTCGAACGTCACGGGGATCATCTCCGACGTCGAGCGGATCGCGACGCTGCTCCGGCGCCACGGCGCGCTCGCCTGCTTCGACTACGCCGCGGCGGGCCCGTACCTGCCGATCGACATGGCCGGCAAGGACGCGGTCTTCCTGTCGCCGCACAAGTTCGTCGGCGGCCCGGGCACGCCCGGCGTGCTGGTCGCGAAGCGCCGGCTCCTGCGCCGGCGCGTGCCGTCGGTGCCCGGCGGGGGGACGGTCGTGTTCGTCAGCCCGACCCGGCACAGCTACCACCCGGACCCGGCGGTCCGCGAGGAGGCGGGCACGCCGGCGATCGTCGAGTCGATCCGCGCGGGGATGGTGTTCGCGCTCAAGGACGCGGTCGGCGCCCGCGAGATCCAGCGCAGGGAGAGCGAGTTCGCCCGGCGCGCGCTCGCGTCGTGGGGCGACAACCCGAACCTCCGCGTCCTCGGCAACCCGGAGCTCGAGCGGCTCGCGATCGTCTCGCTCGCCGTCCGTCACCCGCGCGGGATGCTGCACGCGAACTTCGTCGTCGCCCTGCTCAGCGACCTGTTCGGGATCCAGGCGCGCAGCGGATGCTTCTGCGCCGGCCCGTACCTCCACCGCCTGCATCCGATCGATCCCGAGTGGTCGGCGGCGATGCACGCCGCGGCGCTGCGGGGCCGTGACGGTGCGAAGCTCGCGTTCACCCGCGTCAGCTTCAACTACTTCATCAGCGAGACCGTGTTCGACTACATCGTCGAAGCGGTGCACCTGATCGCGAACGAGGGCTGGAAGCTGCTGCCGCGGTACCGCTTCGATCCCGACTCGGGCCTGTGGCAGCACGCGACGGCGCCGGCGCGGTCGCTGCCCACCCTCGACGACCTGGGCGATCCGCTCCCGACTGCGCCTGAGAGCGCGCTCGCCGGGCAGCTCGCCGAGGCGCGCCGGATCCTCGGCGCGGTCGGGGATCTGCCGCCGCGGTCGCAGCCGCACGACCGCTGGCGCTGGTTCCCGCTGCCGGAGGAGATCGCCGTCAGCGCCTGACGGCGGGTGCCACGTCGCGCCCCGCGGGCAGTGACCACTCGCCCCGCGTCCAACGCACCTGCGTCCCGTCGGCGAGCCGCGCGAGCGCGCGGCCGCACGGCGGCTCGCCCCACAGCGTCGCCTCGAGCGGGCGCTCGGCCTCGGGCGTGTCGCCGAGCCCGGCGGCGACGTGCGCGGCCGGGTAGGTGACGAGCAGCGCGCCGCGGCGCACCCAGGCCGGGATGCGGCCGAGCGGCGCAGCGGCGACCACCGTCGTGTCGCCGCCCGCGGCGACCTCCTCACCGGTCCAGAAGTCGATCCAGTCGCCCGCCGGCAGCTCGACCTCGCGCTCGCGGGCACCCGCCTCGAGCACCGGCGCCACCCACAGCGACGGCCCGTAGCCGTAGGCGTCGGCCATCGCCCAGCCGCGCGGGTCGCGTGGGTCGGAGAGCAGCAGCGGGCGGATGATCGGCAGCCCGCTGCGCGCTGCGGTGGCCGCGGCCGCGCGCACGTAGGGGACGAGCCGCTCGTGCAGCAGGACGTAGTCGCGGTAGGCGTCGAGCGTCTCCGCGTCGTAGGTCCACGCCTCCTGCTCGAAGCGCCCGTGCGCGTGCATGAGCGGCGTGAAGCACCCGAACTGCACCCACCGCAGCAGCAGCTCCTTGGGGCAGCGCGCGACCAGCCGCTCGCCGAGGTAGCCGCCGACGTCGTGCGACCAGTTCGAGAAGCCCGAGGCCGCCGCGGTCAGCGTGGCCGCCACCAACGTCCGCAGCGACCAGAAGTCCGATGGCTGGTCGCCGCCCCAGGTGATCCCGACCGCCTGCTGCCCGGTCCAGCCCGGGCGGCCGAAGAGGACGCCTTCGCCGGGGTGAATCTCGTCGAGCGCGCGCTGCATCGAGCGCCGGTACAGCAACCCCTGCGCCCAGCCCGCCTCGGCGCCGCTCCGCCCGTCGGCGAACGTGCACCTCGTCGGGGTAGTAGAAGCCCTCGCCGTCGTCGGCCTTGATCCCTTGCACGCCGAGCATGAGCACGCGGTTGGCCTGCTTGCGCCACCACGCCTCGGCCGCCTCGGAGGTGAAGTCGACCGGCGAGCCGTTGCCCATCCACCACTTCGACACCCACGGCTCGCCGTCGGGCCCGCGCACGAAGTGCCCGCCGCGCGCGCCCTCGCCGTAGTTGGGCGCCGGCGCGCGGTAGCAGGCGCGCCGACTCCGGGTCGGGCGGGACCTGGCCGCCGTCGGCGTCGAGGTTGACCCACGGGGTCACCCACACCACCGTGCGCACCCCGTCCGCGCGCATCCGCCCGATCAGCCCGGGCGCGTCGGGGAACTGGTGCGGGTTGAACTCCCAGCTGTTGTACTGCGTCGCCCACGGCGAGTCGAGCACGATGGCGTCGAGCGGAATGCGATGTTCCGCGTAGCCGTCGAAGTCGACCTCGACATCGCGCTGGTGCTCGTAGATGTCGCGCGACTTCCAGTGCCCGTAGGCCCACTCGGGCAGCACTGCCGGCAGCGAGCCCGACGCGCGCAGGAACGCGCGTAGCCGCGCCGCCGGCGTGCTGCCGCAGAACAGGTGCAGCCGCAGCGGCCCGGCCGCCGCCCGCGCGGAGAGCTCGACCTCGTCGCCGAGCTCGAAGCGCGCGCCGTGTCCCGACCGTCTCGAGCCACGCCGCCCAGCCGCGCGAGGAGATCGCCCACGGCACCGGGGCGTAGTCGCCCTGTGGAATGCCGCCCTGGTCGAGCATGTCCGCCGGGCAGTCCGGCCCGGTGTAGCGGCGGTCCGCGCCGAGCCACACCGAGCGGCCGGCCTGATCGACGTGCAGCCCGTGGCGCGCGCCGAGCCCGGTCACTCGCTGCTCCGCGTGCCCCGGCCACGCCAGCGCGAGCCGGCGCACGGGCCGCTCGCCCCGCAGTGGACCCGGGTCGCAGCGCAGCTCGAGCACGACGTGGTCGGGGCCCGGCTGCGTGACCTCCAGCTCAGCGCCGACGGTGTCGAGGTCGAGCGGGTCCCCGACCGCCTCGCCCGCGATCACGCCCTCCGTCCACTGCACGAAGTGGTCGTGGACCTCGCCGTCGCGGATCCGCGGCTCGACCGGGCCGAGCAGGCGCCGGCCGTCGCGGCGGATGCGTCACCCGGTGCGCGGCGACCTCGATCTCGAGCCTCGGCATCGCGGAATCATTGGCTCCGCAGCAGCGAACCCCTCGCAGCGTTCACAGGACGATCACGCGGTGTTAGCCCGATGGTCACGAATTTGCTGCAAAGCACGCTGAAACTTCGAGCCATGACATCGACGACGCGGGCCGATCTCCACGTCCACTCGACCGCCTCTGAGGAGTCGAAGCTGGGCGTGCAGCGAGCGCTGGGACTGCCGGAATGCGCCACTCCGCCCGAGGAGGTCCACGAGCTGGCGAAGCGGCGCGGGATGGACTTCGTCACGATCACCGATCACGACACGATCGCCGGCGCGCTCCAGATCGCCGACCGCCCCGACGTGTTCGTCTCCGAGGAGCTCACCGCCTCGTTCCGCGGCGAGCCGCAGCAGGTGCACGTGCTCTGTTACGGCATCACGCCCGACGACCACGACCGGCTGCAGGAGCTCGCCGCCGACGTCGAGGCGGTCGCCGAGTACCTCCACCGGGAGGAGATCGCGTGCGCGCTGGCCCACCCGTTCTACGCCGTCGCGGCGCCCTTGGCCGCGCGCCATCGCCGGCGGCTCGCGGAGCTGTTCCCGATCTGGGAGGTGCGCAACGGCTCGCGCGCGCCGGAGCTGAACCTGCCGGCGGCGGTCTACATCGACACCCACGGCGGCACCGGCATCGGCGGCAGCGATGACCACGCTGGGGTTGACGTCGGCCGCACGTACACCGAGGCGCCGGCCGCCGCGACGCCCGACGAGTTCCTCGCCCACCTGCGCGCCGGCCGCGTCGGCGACCGCGGCGACCAGGGCTCGGCCGCCAAGTGGGCCCACGCGGCGATGGCGCTCACGGTCCGCGCGCTCGGCCGCGGCGAGAGCGAGGCGGCGCCCGACCCGACGGCGGTCATGAGCATGGTCGAGCGGGTCATGAGCCAGGGCGACGCGCGGACGGGTGCGCTCGCCTCCGACCTCGGCCCCGACGACGCCCGGGCCCTGCTGCGCGCCTGGCTGCGCTCGATCGGTCTCGGCCTCACCGACGCCGAGCTGCTGGCCTGGATGCAGTCCGACGACTTCTCCCACGCCGACCTGCGGCGCCGCGCGCGCCGGTGGCACGAGCGCAAGCTCGAGGCCGCGGTCGGCCAGGTGGTGGCCGCCGCGGCCGGCACCGCCGACGGCTGGGGCCCGGCGCTGCTCGGGCTGTTCGACGCCTGCGTCCCGGTCGTGCCCTACACGCCCGCCTCCGCGTTCCTCGGGCGCGAGAAGCAGAAGCTGGCGCGCGGCGGGCAGGAGCCGGTCCGCGTCGCGCTCGTCGCCGACGCGATCGGCGGCATGCACGGCGTCACCCACACGCTCGACGAGATCCGCGACCGTGGCGTGCCCGGCTTCGAGGTCGAGGTGATCGGCACCGACATGAAGGTCGACCGCCGGCTGAGCGCCGTCGCCGAGGTCGACATCCCCTTCTACGCCGGCCTCAAGGTCGGCGTGCCCAGCCCGCTCGCGGTGGTCGAGGCGATCGCCGAGGGCCGCTACGGGCTCGTGCACCTGTGCTCCCCGGGGCCGGCCGGCGCGGCCGCGGCGATGACCGCCCGCATCCTCGAGCTGCCGCTGACCGGCTCGTACCACACCGAGCTGGCCGCCTACGCGAAGCTGCGCTCCGGCGACGGCGCGCTCGAGCTGGCGGTGCAGGCCGCGCTCGCCGCCTTCTACGGCGGCCTGCGACGTCGTGCTCTCGCCCTCGGCGGCCTCCGACGCGCGGCTCGGCGAGCTCGGCGTGGCGGCCGAGCGGATCGGGCGCTTCGACCGCGGCGTCGACATCGAGCGCTTCGACCCGGCGAAGCGCGAGCCGGGGCGCTTCGGCGGGCCGGCCGACCGCGTCCACGTTCTCTACGCCGGGCGCCAGACGATCGAGAAGGGCGCCGACCTGCTCGCCGAGGCGTTCCTCGCCGCCCGCGCGCGGGACCCGCGCCTGCACCTGCTGCTGGCCGGCGGCGGCCCGGAGGAGGAGCGGCTGCGCGAGCGCCTCGGCGACGCCGCGACGTTCCTCGGCTGGCTCGGCGGCGACGAGCTCGCGACCACCTACGCGAGCGCCGACCTGCTCCTGTTCTGCTCGGAGACCGACACGTTCGGGCAGGTGCTGCTCGAGGCGCAGGCGTCGGGCTGCCGGTGGTCGCGGTCCGCGCCGGCGGGCCGGCGGAGCTGATCCGCTCCGGCTGGTCGGGCCTGCTCTGCCCGCCGGAGGCGGCCTCGCTGGGCGCGGCGGTCGCCCGCCTCGCCCGCGACCCGGAGGAGCGCGAGCGGCTCGCCCGCGGCGGGCTCGCCGCGGTGCGCGAGCGCACCTGGGACGCCGCGCTCGGCCGCCTGGCCGCGGGCTGGCGGCGCGCGCTGGCGCCGGCCGGGGAGCAGCCGGCCCGCCGCGCCGCCTGACCGCGCACCGCTACTCCAGCCCCATCACCGGCTCGCCGCGATCCGTCAGCCCGTTGCCGACCCGCACGCACTTGCCGCCGCGCACCTCGCCGCCGTTGTAGGCCTGGCGCAGGCAGTTGCGCATCGCCAGCTGCCCCCAGTAGCTCGCGTGGCTGCTCTCCTGCAGCTGGTACGGGCCGACGATCGTCGTGACCGTGCGGATCTGGGCGACCCACTCGCTGCGGTCGACCGCGCCCGCGCTCTGCCACGACGCCGTGCCCGTCTCCTCGAGCAGGCCGACGCCCGACTCGCACAGCCGTCGCCCGTTGAGCGACTCCGAGAGGTCGAGCGTCACGACGTTCGGCAGGCCCGAGTTCGCCGCGCCGTTCTTGACGCTGTTGTTCATCGCGGTCATGACCGTGCCGTTGGCCCAGTCGGCGTCGCGGTTCCAGGTCCCGCAGCCTCCGATCGACTGCCGCGTCCAGCCGCTCTCCGGGTAGCGGAAGCCGCTGCCGCGCGGGATCGGCGACCAGTAGGTCTGGGCGATGATCGTGTAGTCCGAGGTCTCGTAGCCGGCCTCGTCCATGGCCTGGCCGACGCGGCGGAACGCGTCGCGCACGTTGGCGGTCTCGGTCGCCTGGCGCGCGGCGGTGAAGCGCGACGTCATCGAGGCGTCGTCGCTGCAGTAGTTCTTGAACCACGACGGCGACGTCAGCCAGTTGGTCACGCAGCGTTCGACGATCGCCGCGAAGCCGTAGTTGTTGGCGCCGATCATCACCACGACCGCGTGCACGTTGTTGTCGTCCGCGAAGTTCTTCAGCTGGAGCGCCTGGCCCTGGCGGCCGGAGCTGTCGGAGTAGAAGTCGATGCCGGGCTTGAAGTCCTGGCCGGAGCCGGTGCCGCCGGTCGTCGTCTTCGCGCCCGAGCAGGCGAGGTTCAGGCTCGCGATGTCGCCGATGTGCGCCTGCGCGGCCCTCGAGCGGTGGCAGCCGCGGATCGCCTCGCCGGTCGCGGCGGTGGTATCCCAGTACGCGCGCGAGCCCAGCGCGTCGACGCGCGACGGGGACTGGTTCGTGTTGCCGGCCCAGCGGCCGCCCTCGCCGGAGATGGCGGAGTCGCCCAGCGTCACCACGGTGGGCGTGCCGACCCCGGGGTCGGCCGCGGCCGGTGGCGCCAGCCCGAGGACCATTCCAGCCACGACCAGCACCGTCCGCACGACCGTCCGCATCGCTCCCCCTCGTGTAGTTGGCGCGATCCTAAAGCGCTGCGGCCCGCTCGAGTAGCAGTGCGCGCTCGCTGGCGTTGCGCGTCAGCTCCGCGGCGCGCTTGAGCTCGGCGCGCGCCTCGTCGGCGCGGCCGAGCTTGGCCAGCAGGTCGCCGCGAACGCTCGGCAGCAGGTGGTAGCTCTGGAGCGTCGGCTCGTCGCGCAGCGCGTCGACGACCTCGAGCCCGGCGGCCGGCCCGAACGCCATCGCCACGGCGACCGCGCGGTTGAGCTCGACGACCGGCGAGGGCGCGAGCTGGGCGAGCGCGTCGTAGAGCGCGGCGATGCGCGCCCAGTCGGTCTCCTCCGCGGTGCGCGCCCGCGCGTGGCAGGCGGCGATCGCGGCCTGCAGCGTGTAGGGGCCGAAGCCGCCGCCGAGCCGCTCGGCGCGCTCGAGCGCGGCGAGCCCGCGGCGGATCAGCAGCTGGTCCCAGCGCGCGCGGTCCTGGTCGAGCAGCAGCACCGGCTTGCCGCGCGGGCTCGTGCGCGCGCGCAGGCGCGAGGCCTGGATCTCCATCAGCGCCACGAGCCCGTGGACCTCGGGCTCGCGCGGCGCCAGCTCGGCCAGCACGCGCCCGAGCCGCAGCGCCTCCTCGCACAGGTCCTGGCGCGTCCAGTCGTCGCCGGCGGTGGCCGAGTAGCCCTCGTTGAAGACGAGGTAGATGACCTCGAGCACGGAGGCGAGCCGCGGCGCCAGCTCGCTCGCCGCTCGGCACCTCGAACGGCACCTGCGCCTCGGCGAGCGTGCGCTTGGCCCGCACGATCCGCTGCGCGACGGTCGCCCTCGGAGACGAGGAAGGCGCGTGCGATCTCGGGCGTGGTCAGGCCGCCGAGCAGGCGCAGCGTCAGCGCGATCCGGGCCTCGGTGGAGAGCACCGGGTGACAGCAGGTGAAGACGAGCCGCAGCAGGTCGTCGGCGACGTCGTCGACCTCGAGCGTGCGCTCGTCGGTGGCGAGCTGCGACCTCGAGCTCGCGCACGAGCTCCTGCTGCTTGCGCTCGAGCGTGCTCGCCGCGGCGCAGCGTGTCGATCGCGCGGTGCTTGGCGGTGGCCATGAGCCAGGCGCCCGGGTTGTCCGGGACGCCCGACTCCGGCCACGACTCCAGCGCGGCGACCAGCGCGTCCTGCGCGAGGTCCTCGGCGAGGCCGACGTCGCGGACGATGCGGGCCAGGCCCGCGATCAGCCTGGCGGACTCGATCCGCCAGACCGCGTCGATCGTGCGCTGGGTGGCGCTCACGCGGCTAGCGCGCCTGGGTCTGCTGGGGCGGCTCCTCGGAGAGCTGCGCGGCCGACTGGACGTCCTCGTCGAAGTCCGACATCTCGAACACCTGCCGGACCTCGATCACGTCGCCGTCCTCGATCGGCGCGCGGGTCGCCCACTCGACGGCCTCCTCCTTCGACTTGACGTCGATCAGCCAGTAGCCGCCGACGAGCTCCTTCGCCTCGGTGAACGGGCCGTCGGTGACGGTCTTCTTGCCGCCGGCCGCGGTGATCCGCGCGCCCTTGGAGGCGGGGTGCAGGCCGTCGAGCGAGAGCAGCACGCCGGCCTGGGTGAGCGACTCGTTGAACTTCTGCATCTCCGCGACGTCGTCGGCGCTCACGCCCTGCTCGTACTGCTCTTCGGTGATGTTCGGGTAGATCAGCATCAAGAAGCGCATTGCGACTCCTCCTGGTTGGGTGCGTTAACTCAGGCGACGAACGGCGAGCGACGGAATCGACACGGATTTCACCGGGCCGTGTCCCAGAAGCCCAGTTCGTGCCGGCTGCAGGTCTCGAACGCCCGCCGCATGCGCTCCCGGCCAGCTTCGCCGGCCTCCTCCGCGAGCCGGTCGACGAGCGCGCGGCACCACGCCGCCAGCTCGGCGAACTCGGCGGACGCATAGGTGTCGATCCAGCGCGCGTAGCGGTCGTCGGCGGGGCGCGGCCCGGCGGCGAGCCGCTGCCCGATCTCGGCGTAGCCCCACATGCACGGGAGCAGCGCGGCGGCGAGCTCGGCGAAGTCGCCGGTCGCCGCCGTGCGCACGAGGAAGTCGGTGTAGAGCGCCGTCTCCGGCGCCGGCGGCTCGGCCTCCAGCTCGGCGTCGGTGATCCCGAACTCGGCGGCGAACGCGCGGTGCAGCTCCATCTCCTCGCCCAGGATCGCCTGGGTGAGGTCGGCGAAGCGCCGCATGGTGGCGAGGTCCGGCGCCCGCGCGGCGCCGAGCGCGAGCAGGCGCGCGTAGTCGATCAGGAACCGGTAGTCCTGCCGCACGTAGCGGGCGAACGCCTCGACGGGGAGCGAGCCGTCGCCGATCCCGCGCACGGTCGGGTGGTCGTGCTGCGCCTGCCAGAGCGGGTCCGCGTCGGCTCGGAGCTGGGCTGAGAAGGAGTCCATCGAGGCGCAATGCTAGGTTCGAAGGACAGTGCTCGACGACGCGAGGCTTTCCGACGTCGCGGACTGGTTGCTGGGCCCCCCGCTGAGGATCCTCGCGATCCTCGTCATCGCGTTCCTCGCGAACCGGCTGGGGCGCAGGGCCGTGAAGCGCTCATTGACGAAGCTGCACTCCGGTGCGGTGCGGGAGCGCATGGGCGCGATGCGCAAGCGCACGCCCGCGGCGCTGCTGGAGACCGGCGAGACCAGCGTCCGCGCCGAGCAGCGCATCGACGCGCTCTCGAGCGTGCTGCGCAGCGTGCTCAGCTTCGTCATCTGGCTCGTCGCCCTGCTGATGTGCCTCGGCGAGGTCGGCATCGACCTCGGCCGCTGCTGGCGGGCGCCGGCGTGCTCGGCGTGGCGATCGGCTTCGGCTCGCAGTCGCTCGTGCGCGACTTCCTGTCCGGCATGTTCATCCTCGTCGAGGACCAGTTCGGCGTCGGCGACATCGTCGACTCGGCGAGGCGTCGGCACGTCGAGGCCGTCTCGCTGCGCACACGCGCTGCGCGCGATCGACGGCACGGTTGGCACGTCCCCAACGGCGAGATCCGCCGCGTCGGCAACATGAGCCAGCACTGGTCGCGCGCGCTGCTCGACATCGAGGTCGCCTACGACACGTCGGTCGACCACGCGCGCTCGGTGATCAAGCGCGTCGCCGACGAGGTCTGGCGGGAGGACGACGGCGTGCTCGAGGAGCCGGAGCTGTGGGGCGTCGAGCAGCTCGGCGCCAACGGCGTCATGCTGCGGCTCGTGGTCAAGACGACGCCGTCGCAGCAGTGGCGCGTGAGCCGCGAGCTCCGCGAGCGCATCAAGGTCGCGTTCGAGGAGGAGGGGATCGAGATCCCGTTCCCGCAGCAGACGGTCTGGCACAAGTCCGCCGAGCCGGCGGTGAGCTGAGATGGCGGCGGACGAGGACCGCATCTCCTGGTTCCCCGTCCCCGACGAGGCCGACCTGCCGCCGGAGCTGCAGGGCCTGTTCCGCGCCGCGCGCGAGCGCATCGGCTTCGTCCCCAACGTCTTCCGCACCTACGCGTTCCGGCCCGAGCGGCTGTCGGCGTGGTTCGCGCACTTCCGCATGCTGCACGAGCCGACGCCGGGCTTGACCGCGGCCGAGCGCGAGATGATCGCCGTCGTCGTCTCGATGGCCAACGGCTGCCTCTACTGCCTGGTCGCCCACGGGGCGGCGCTGCGCGAGGCATGGGGCGACCCGGTGATGGCCGACCGCATCACGCTCGACTGGCGCCGCGCGGACGGCCTGAGCGACCGCCAGCGCGCGATCTGCGCGATGGCCGAGCGGGTGACGCTGCGGCCGCTCGAGTGCGGCGAGGCCGAGCTCGACGAGCTGCGTGCGCACGAGGTCTCGGAGAAGGACGCGTGGGACGTGATCGAGGTCGCCGCGATGTACAACTTCACCAACCGCCTGGCCCTCGCCACCGGCCAGATGCCGAACCCGGAGTACCACTCGCTGGCGCGCTAGGGGACGTCCACCTCCAGGCGGGCCCACGCGCTGTTCGCGTAGCCCTTCGGGTTCCAGACGGAGGCGGCATTCTCGGGCTGAGTCGCGCCGGCGCTGTCCCACGCCCGCGCCGACGAGCTCGTGGCGCCCGGGCGGGAGGCGCGAGCGTCAGCGCGCCACAGCCGCCACGCCCAGCGGCCCTGGTCCTCGAGCAGCTCGGCCGCTGTCCACTCGCCGCCGTCGGCCGCCACCTCGACCCGCGACACATGCCGCTCGCCGCCCGCGAACGCGTACCCGGTCGCGGTCACCACGCCGCCGGCCGTCTCCGCCGTGAGGAAGTCGCTGTTGAGCGCCACCTCGCCGAGCGGGATGTCGAACAGGCGGTAGGCGACGGCCTGGTAGTAGCCCTCGGACGGCTCGGCGCGCAGCTCGATCCGCTCCAGCCACTTGACGCTGCGCGCGCCGATGTAGCCCGGCACCACCGCGCGCAGCGGCGCGCCGTGCACGGGCGCCAGCGGCTCGCCGTTCATCTCCCACGCGAGCAGGACCTCCGGCCGCAGCGCCTTGTGGCGCGGGATCGAGATCTCGTAGAGCTGCGGCGGGTCGGCCTCCTCGGAGTGGTCGGCGCCGGTGAGGCCGACGTGGCGCGCGGCGGGGTCGATGCCGGCGGCGGCCAGCACGTCGGCCAGCGCCGCTCCGGCCCAGCGCGCGGTGCCGGTCGCGCCCGGGCCCCACGGGGACTCGCCGGGGATGTCGCGCACGCTCATCAGGTCGGCGCGGCGGTTGCCCGCGCACTGCAGCGTCACGGTCAGCTCGCGGCGCGGCAGCGCCTGCAGGTCGGCCAGTGACAGCTCGAGCGGCTCCGCCACCAGCCCGTCGACGCGGAGCGGGCCCGCCGTCTCCGGCACCGGCCCGTGGTTGCGGACGTAGAAGCGCTCGACCGAGGTCAGCGGCGCGCCGGCCAGCGCCGCGCGCGGCGTCTCCGCGTTGAGCGGCTCTCGCTGGTGGACGATCGTGTCCGGCGGCTTGCCGAAGGAGCCCATTCCGGAACCATACGTTCCATTAGGGTTGCGCTGTGAACGGTCGCAAGGCTCAGGCGGCTCGGAACGACACCGCGATCCTGGAGGCGGCGCGCGCGGTGTACGCCGCCGATCCCGATGCGCCGATCGCCGGCGTCGCGGCGCGCGCCGGTGTCGGCATCAGCGCGCTGTACCGCCGCTACCCCTCCAAGGAGGAGCTGCTGCGCAAGCTGTGCAGCGACGGGTTGAAGGAGTACATCGCCGCCGCCGAGGACGCGCTCGCCGACGACGGCGACGCCTGGAAGGTCTTCCGGCGCTTCACCCACCGCATCGTCGAGGCCGACGCGCACACGCTCACCGCCCGGCTCGCGCGCACGCTGGAGGACGGCTCCGAGGCGGTCTTCCGCGACGCGACGAAGGCGCAGGACCTCGGCGAGCGCGTGTTCAAGCGCGCGCAGAAGCGCGGCGCCGTGCGCACCGACGCGGTGGCGGAGGACATGGCGAACGTGTTCGAGCAGCTGTCGGCGATCCGCGGCCCGAACGCCAAGCGCACGCTCGAGCTGCGCAAGCGCTACCTGACACTGCAGCTCGACGGGCTCCGACCGCGCAAGAAGGCGCAGCCGCTCCCCGGCCCGGCCCCGCGATGGAAAGACCGTCCGACCGGGTAACGAACGCCGAGGTGCCAGGAAACCTCAGCGCCCGCCTGATCTCCGCGCTGTCGCTCATGTCGGAGGCCACGCTCGTGCTCGACGAGCAGGGTGCCGTGCTGGCCGCGAACGATCTCGCGTGCGAGATGTTCGGCTACGGCGAGGCCGACATGGCCGGCCGGCCGGTCACGCGCCTGCTGCCGCTCGCGATGCCGCTCCGGGACGTGCAGGAGGACGGCGGGCCGCCGCGGCGCATGAAGCTCGAAGGCCGCCGCGCCAACGGCGTGCCGTTCCCGGCCGAGGCGAGCGTGCGCTGGCTCGATGCCGACACGCGCACGCAGATGCTCTGCGCGGTGCGCGAGCTCCGCTACGGCGCCCTCGTCAGCGAGGCGCAGCGCTACTTCGACGCCGCCTTCGACCACTCGCCGGTCGGCATGGCGCTGTTCAACCCCGACGGCGAGTACATGCGCGTCAACGCGTCGCTCGAGGCGCTGCTGGGGCGCACCGAGGCGCAACTGCTCGGCCACCGCGACCAGGAGTACACGCACCCGGAGGACCGCCAGTCCGACATCGACGCCGCCTGGGAGGTCCTCGACGGCGACCGCAACACGCACCAGACCGAGAAGCGCTTCCTGCGCCCCGACGGGTCGGTCCGCTGGGTGCTCGCCTACCTGATCTTCCTGCGCGACGACGCCGGGCGGCCGCTGAGCTGGGTCGGCCAGTTCCTTGACATCACCGAGCGCCGCGAGCAGGAGGCGGCGCTCCGCCACATCGCCGACCACGACGAGCTGACGGGGCTGCTCAACCGGCGCGCGTTCCACCAGGCGCTCGAGCAGCACCTCGCGCGCTCCCGCCGCTACGGCGCGGCGGGCGCGATCCTCATGCTCGACCTCGAGGGCGTCAAGCGCGTCAACGACACGCTCGGCCACCAGGCGGGCGACGAGCTGATCGCGGGCTGCGGCCAGACGCTGAGCGGTCGCCTGCGCGAGAGCGACCTCCTCGCGCGCCTCGGTGGCGACGAGTACGCGGTGCTGCTGCCGGCCGGCGGCCGCGCCGACGCCGAGGTGGTGGCCGATGCCCTGGTCGCCGCCGTGCGCGAGCGCGGCGCGCCGCGCGTCACGGTCTCCGCCGGGGTGGCGGTGATCGACGCCGAGGCCGGCAGCGCCGACGACCTCCTGGTGAGCGCCGACCGGGCCATGTACTCGGTCAAGCGGCGCGGCGGCGACGGCTTCGCGTTCGCCTGACGCGCCAAATCCGGACCGATCCCCGTTTTCGATGCCGCTCCGGCGGCAAGACCATGGGTATGGACATCGGACGCACTGCACTTCGCCTCACCATCGGCCCACTGTTCGTGGGTCACGGAACCCAGAAGCTGTTCGGCTGGTTCGGCGGTCATGGCCTCGAGGGCACGGCCGGCTTCTTCGAGAACTCCCTCGGCCTCAGGCCCGGCAAGCGCCACGCCACCGCGGCCGGCGCGTCGGAGGCGATCGGCGGCGCCCTGCTCACCATCGGCGTGCTGACCCCCGTCGCCGCCGGCCTCATCACCGGCACGATGATCACCGCCATCCGCAAGGTGCACGGCCCCAAGGGCCCGTGGAACACCGACGGCGGCTGGGAGTACAACGCCGTGCTGATCGCGGCGATGCTGGCGCTCACCGAGTCCGGGCCGGGCCGCCCGTCGGTCGACAGGAGCGCGTTCCCGCGCCTGCACGGCAACGGCTGGGCGCTCGCGCAGTTCGCGGCCGCGACGGCCGCCGCGACGGTGCTGACCGACGAGCGCGGGCCCGCGGTCGAGGCGGCGCCGGCCGAGGACGACGACGACGTCCAGGCACCGCGCCAGGAGCGCTTCACGCGCGAGTCGTCGCAGGTCGAGGCGTAACGAGTACGGCTTTCCGCACCCGAAGCCGGGAGGTGGCCCGGTGGGCTGAGTCTGCGCGGGCGCAGATACTCGTGCCACGATGCTTCGCCGCCACCACCGCCCGGACAGCCTCGAGTTCTGCACCGACTGCGGCGCCGACTTCGTCAACCCGGTCGAGTGGACCGCGGTCGAGGATCATTCGTGGTGGATGCGCCTGCGCTGCGCCGAGTGCCACCACGAGCGCGAGGTCGTCGTCGGCAACGACGAGGCGGAGCGCTTCGACGAGGCGCTCGACCGCCGTGCCGACCCGATCGCCCGCACGCTGCACCGGCTCGACGTCGACCGCATGAAGGCGTGGGTCGAGAGCGTGACCGTCGCGTTGCAGCGCGACCTGATCGACGCCGCAGACTTCGCTCGCTGAGGTAGGGTCGGGCCCATGCGGGCCCCTGGCCGCATGCTGGCGCTGACCCTCGCCGCTCTCGGCGTCCTCGCTGCACCCGCGTCCGCGCAGCTGCAGGTCCCGGCGCGCACGCAGACGGCGTCGCTCGACTCGGAGGCGCCGAAGGGCGCCCCGCCGCACTGGCTGCCGGGCGAGCGGTGGGTGATGATGCACTGGCTGCCCTACGACGAGGAGCGGCTGTACGCGCTGCTGGGCGGCGACCGCGGCACGATCTGGCGGCAGCTGCGCGACGACACGCGCAACCTCGCGCAGCTCGCCGAGCAACGCGGCTGGGAGCCGAGCGCGCTGGCCCGCGAGCTGGTCGCGCCATGGCGGGCAGAGCTGCGCGACCCGGAGCGGCTCGCGGTGCTGGAGCGGCGGGCGCTGCGGACGCTGACGCAGGGCCACCTCGCGCAGCACATCTTCTTCCACTCGCTGCACCAGGAGGCGATCCCCGCCAACGCGAGCAAGATCTTCGGGGTGGCGAGCCGGGCGGAGTGGTCGGAGCTGCGGCGCTCGGAGCTCAGCCCGCTGCAGATCTGCCGGCTCAACGGCCTGCCGCGCGGCCACGCGCAGGAGCAGGCCACCGCGACGCTGCGCGCGGCCGCCGAGAGCGGCGTGACGCGGCAGTCGATCCCGCCGGTGCAGGCGGAGCGGCTGCTCTCGCGGCAGCTGCGCCAGCTCCCGCGCTGGCTGCAGCAGACGCGCTACAACGGGCCGCCGCCGTTGAAGACGCCGCGCGCGTCGCCGGCGACGGCGTCGAACTACTCCAACAACGCGGCGGTGTCGGCCGACGGCCGCGCGGTCGTGTTCGAGAGCTACC
The DNA here is from genome assembly GCA_963730115.1 of uncultured Solirubrobacteraceae bacterium. Lineage (GTDB taxonomy): Bacteria > Actinomycetota > Thermoleophilia > Solirubrobacterales > Solirubrobacteraceae > DASQFQ01. The sequence continues at coordinate 55,239 of CAVSQM010000010.1, forward strand.
AGGCGAAGCTGGCGATCGCCAAGCGCCAGGGCGAGATCGCGGTGATGGCGCGCAGCCTGGGCGCGGCCGCGCCGGTACTCGCGAGCGGCGAGGCGGCCGACCCGCGCTCCAATTACAACCCGGCCCTGTCGGCCGACGGGCGCTGGGTCGCGTTCGAGTCGGCGATCGGCAACCTCAACTTCGCCAAGCGCTACGGGCGCATGCAGGTGCTCGCGCGCGACCTCCGCAGCGGCCAGACGCTCACGGTCTCGCACCCGCCCGATCTGACGATCTCCCGCTCCGCCTACAACCCGGCGATCTCGGGCGACGGCCGGCTCGTCGCCTACGAGGCCTACGACCGGCCGGACGAGCCCGGAGGCGGCACCCGGATCGTCGTCCGCGACCTGCGCAGCGGGCGCGAGCTGGCGGTCCCGACCGACGGCGCCGCCGAGCCGCGGCTGTCGGCCGACGGGCGGCGGCTGGCGTACAGCGCGCTCGTCGACGGGCGCTCGGCGGTCTACGTGCGGGACCTGCGCGATGGGCGGACGCGCCGCGTCTCGGGGGCCGAGGAAGCGTGGGAGCCGGTGCTGTCGGCTCGCGGCGACGTGGTGGCCTACACCGCCGCCGATGCGGGCGGCGAGTCGCACGTGGTCGTCCGGCGCATGGGCGGCCGGCCCGTCGTCATCCGCTCGCCGGCCGGCTCGGGCCTCGCCTTCGAGCCGTCGCTGTCGGCGAGCGGCCGCCGCGTCGCGTTCGTCGCGCGCCCCGGCGGCACGCGCCAGACGCAGGTGTTCGTGCACGATCTGCGGCGCGGCGACAGCCGCCTCGTCTCCCGCGCGAGCGGCCGTGACGGGCCGCCCGGCATGGGCAGCGCCGGCCACCCGGCGATCTCCGGCGACGGGCGCCGCGTCGCCTTCACCTCCGAGGCGTGGAACCTGACGCCGGGCAAGTGCAACAGCGCGCGCGGGGTGTTCGTGCGCGACCTCGCCCGCGCGACGACGGTGCAGGTGAGCGCCGGTGACGGGGAGAACCGCTACCTCGGCCCGACGAAGGGCTCGAGCACGAGCGGGGATACCTTCGTCACCCTGCTCTGCGCGTGACAACCGTACCCCTGGACGCTGGCTAACCCCGTGTCAGTGGGTGCGCCCGCCCGGCACCCTGATGGCATGACCTCGTATGCCACCCCGATCCATCCATCTGCCGCTTCCGGGCGCGACCGCACCGGGCCGGTGCTCGCGCTCGTGGGCGGCTCGATCCTTGCGGTCGTGTCGATCGTCCTGATCGCTGCTGCTGCCGTCTCCCTCTGGGCGAGTCAATACAAGACCGATGACAACGGCTTCCACACCACGTCCGCGCACACCTACTCGACCCCGACCCGCGCGCTGACCACCGAGAACCTCGACGTCAGCACCGGCGTGCCCGGCTGGCTCGACGCGCACCTCGGCACCATCCGCGTCGACCCGAAGGGCGCCGGCGCGTTCGTCGGCATCGCCCCGACGCGCGACGTGGACGCCTACCTCGACCAGGTCGCCCACGACGAGATCACCGATCTCGACTACGACCCGTTCGCGATCGAGACCGCCCGCCGCGCCGGCGAGGGTCGTCCCGCCATGCCGACCGCGCAGACGTTCTGGGCGGCCAGCGCGACCGGCGGCCGCGACCTCGAGTGGAAGGTCCGCAAGGGCGAGTGGACCGTGGTCGTGATGAACGAGGACGCGTCGCCCGGCGTGCGCGTCGACGCCAAGGTCGGCGCCAAGGTGCCGCTGCTCGGCGACCTCGGCTGGGGCCTCGCCATCCCGGGCATCGCGCTCGGCATCGCCGCGATCGCGCTGATCGGGCTCGGCGCCCGCGCCGCCACCCGCACGCACAGCTAGAACGACCGAAGCGGGGCGCGACCGAAGTCGCGCCCCGCTCGGCGGGGGGCTTGCTCTCTCTACGCGCCGATGTGCCGCGGGCGCACCGCGCGGCCGGCGTACACGCCGAGGCCGCCGGCCATCAGCATCAGGGCGATGCCGATCCCGAGCGCGCCGAGCCACGACGGGCCGGCGTGGCCGTCCGCGACCACGACGGGCTGCGAGGCGGCGATGGGGTCGGGCTCGCCGTAGGAGGCGTAGTACGCCTCGACGGCACGGGCCTTGGCGTCGGCCGCGGCCACATCCACGCCGTTGTTGAGCGCGGCGCGGGTGCCGGCGTCGCGGTCCGGGGCGACCAGGGTCTGCTCGGCGGCGGCGGGCTCGGCGGCCGGCATCGCGTACGCGGCGCCGGGGACGACGAGGGCGGCGGCCATGAGGAACAGCAGGGTGAGGCGGGTCATCGTTCCTCCAGTGGGTGGGGAGTGGATCGAACGCCTCCTTCCTCGCACCACCCACCGCGGTTGTGACCGGAAAATCTCGTGTCACAGCCGGCCTTTCCCGAGCGAGTCAACGGTGGGAGGCTCGCGCCCCGACCGTCATGCCCCCGCTGACACATTTGACCGATGACGAGCTGCTCAGCTCAGACGATCCCGAGGCCTTCGGGGTGTTCTACGACCGCCACGTCAAGGCGCTGCTCGGCTACTTCGCCCGCCGCACCTACGACCCCGACGAGGCCGCCGACCTCACGGCCGAGACGTTCGCGTCGGCGCTGGCGGCGCGCCGCCGGTTCCGGCCGGGCCGGGCGCCCGCGACGGCCTGGCTGTTCGCGATCGCCGCGCGCCGCCTGGCCGACTTCCAGCGCCGCGGCTACGTCGAGCAGCGGATGCGCCGCTCGCTCGAGATGGAGCGCCGCCCGGTCACCGAGGCGGACGCAGAGATGATCCGGGTGCTGGGCGACGACGCGGCGCGCTCGCTGCTTTCCGAGCTGCCGCCGGACCAGCGGCGGCTCGTGACGGCGCACGTGATCGACGAGCGTCCGTACGGCGAGCTGGCGGCGGATCTGCACAGCTCCGAGCCCGCGCTGCGTCAGCGGATGTCGCGCGGCCTGGCCACCCTGCGCAAGGGGCTGGGGCGATGAGCGACTACATCGCGGCCCTGCGTCAGGACCTCGTCGAGGCGGCGGCGCGCCAGCAGCAGCGCAGCCCGGCCGCGCGCGTCGCGCGGCCTCTGCATCCCCGCTCCTGGTCGCCGCTTGCGGCGCTCGGCGCCGGCGCGGCCGTCGTCGGGCTGCTCCTGCTCGTCGTGACGCTGCGCGCGGTGTCGCCGCCGCGCCCGCCCGAGGCGCTCAAGGTCGTCGACACGGTCCAGATCGGCGGCCAGCCGCGCGACGCCGTGGCTGCCGGGCGCGAGCTCGCGATCGCCGACCTCGGCGGCCGCGTCGTGCGTGTCTCTCCGGCGGACCCCAGCGAGCGGCGGGCGCTCGCCGTGGGTGGCACGCTCGAATCATTGGCGGCGGACGGCCGGTCGCTCTGGGTCGTGAGCATCGCCTCGCTCAACGACCTCAACCTCTCCTACCTCGTGCAGCTCGACGCACGCAGCGGCCGCCGGCTCGCGCGTGTGCCGCTCGACGGCTACGCCAGCCACCTGGCGGTCGGCGCGGGCGGCGTGTGGATGGCGGCGGATCTGCACAGCGGAGGGCTGGCGCGGATCGACCCCCGGACGCTCCGGCGCACCGCGTACGTCCCGAACGTCGTCGTCGAGGGCGTGGCAGCCACCGATCGTGCGGTCTGGACGCGCGCGGGCGCCGCGGTCACCCAGTGGAACGACGACGGCCGCGTGGTCAGCCGCGTCCGCGGGATCTCCCCGACGCTCGGGGACGAGAGCCAGCGGACGCTGCTCGCGGACGCCGGCGGCGCCTGGGTCGTCGGGAGCGCCGACGGGCTGCTCTACCGGATCGAGGGCGGGCGTGTGGTGCAGCGGCTGACCCTCGGCGAGACCGCCGGCGTGATCGCGGGAAGCGGCTCCACGGTGTGGGTGAGCGCGAGCCCCGGCGTCGACCGCTACGAGCTCGTCCGCGTCGATGCCGAGGAGGGCAAGGTGACCGGGCGGGTGAGCCTCGGGCACCACAACCCGCAGGCGATCGTCCCGCTCGGCAAGCACGTGTGGGTGGTCACCAGCGCGGGTGACGTGCTGAAGGTCACCCCGAAGTAGGCGCCGGTCGCCACAATCCGTGTCGGTGCGCGTGCCGACCGACGACGAGCTGCTCCGCTCGGACGATCCCGAGGCCTTCGGCGTGTTCTTCGACCGCCACCACGAAGCGGTGCTCGGCTCCTTCGCGCGCCGCACGTTCGAGCCCGAGGAGGCGGAGGCGCTCACGGCCGAGACGTTCGCGGTCGCGCTCGCCGGGCGCCGCCGCTTCCGGGCGCCGGCGAAGGCGTGGCTGTCCGCGATCGCGGCGCGGCGGCTCGCCGACTACCAGCGCACGGGCCACGTCGGCGAGCGCATGCGCCGCGCGCTGGCGATCGAGTCGCGGGACGACCTGCGCGAGGCCCTCGTCGAGGCGGCCGCGCGTGAGCGGGGCCGCAGTCGGGCAGCGCGCGTCGCGCGGCGGCTGCACCCGCGCGCGTGGTCGCGGGGTGTCGTGGCCGGCGTCGCGACGGCGCTCGCAGCGTCGGGCGCCGTCGCCATCGGGCTCCGCGCCGACGGCCCCGCGGCGCCCGAGATCGTGCGGAGCATCTACATCGGCGGGCAACCGCGCGACGCGACCGCCGTCGGCGATCGCCTCGTGATCGCCGACCAGGACGGCAGCCTCGCCGCGATCGTCCCCGGCGAGCCCGGGCAGCGCCGGGAGCTGGACGTGAGCGGCACGCCCCTGTCGGTCGCCGCCGACGGCGACGCGCTCTGGGTGGTCACCCAGGCCGAGACGATCCCGCGGGGCACGAGGGTCACCGAGCGGGCGGGCCCGGCGCTCACGCACCTCGTCAAGCTCGACGTCCGCAGCGGGCGAGCGCTCGCCCGCATCCCGGTCCGCGACGTGGCCGAGGCGGTCCGCGCCGGCGCGGCCGGGGTGTGGCTGCCGTCCTACCTCGGGCTCAACAGCGCGCTCGAAGGGCTCCCGCGGCCGAGCCGGGGCATCCCGGTGCGGATCGAGGAGCAGGTGGCGGTGGGCGAGCGGTCGGCGTGGCTGCGGCGGAGCGCCGCCGTCTACGCGTTCGACGCGGCGGGCCGCCGGCTCGGCCGCGCCGACGGGGTCGCGCCGACGCTCGCGTTCGAGAGCCAGCGCTCGATCCTCCCCGACGCGGACGGCGCCTGGGTCGTCGGCCAGACGAGCGGCCGGCTCCACCGCATCGAGCGCGGCCGGGTGACGCGTCGGATCCGCGTGGGCGACACGGCGGGCGTCGTGGCGAGGGCGGGCGACAGCGTGTGGGTCAGCGCCGCGTCCGGCCGCGGCGGCTTCGAGCTCGTCCGCGTCGACCGCGACAGCGGCAAGGTGATCGGACGGGTGGGGCTCGGCCGTGCGGCGCCGAGGGCGATCGTGCCGACCGGCGGGCAGCTGTGGGTGGTCACGAGCGGCGGCGACGCGCTGCTCGTCAACCCGGGGTGATCAGCCCGCTCTCGTAGGCGTAGATGACGGCCTGCACGCGGTCGCGCAGGCCGAGCTTGCCGAGCAGGTTGGAGACGTGCGTCTTCACCGTCGGCTCCGAGACGACGAGCGCCTCGGCGATCTCGGCGTTGGAGAGGCCGACGGCGAGCATCCGCAGCACCTGCTGCTCGCGCTCGGTCAGCTCGCCGAGGCCGTCGGCGCTGCGCGACACCGGCGCGGGCAGCCGGCGCCCGACCTGGTCGAGCAGCTGCCGGGTGACCGACGGCGCGAGCACGGCGTCGCCCGCCGCGACCGCGCGCACCGCGTCGACGACCTCCTGGGTCGGCGCGTCCTTCAGCAGGAAGCCGCTGGCGCCGGCGCGGAGCGCGTCGATGATGTACTCGTCGAGCCCGAAGGTGGTGAGGATGAGCACGCGCTGCCGCGGCAGCCGGCGGGTCGCCTCGATGCCGTCCATCCCGGGCATGCGGATGTCCATCAGCACGACGTCGGGCGCGTGGGCCTCGGCCGCTGCGACCGCCTCCTCGCCGGTGGCGGCCTCGGCTACCACCTCGATCGAGCCGGTCGCCTCGAGCACGGCCTTGAAGCCCGCGCGCATCATCGGCTGGTCGTCGGCGATCACGACACGGAGCCGGCTCACGTCGCGCCCCCGTACGGGAGCGAGGCGCGGACCTCGAAGCCGCGGCCGTCGCGCGGGCCGGCGGTCAGCGTGCCGCCGAACATCGCCGCGCGCTCGCGCATGCCGATCAGGCCGTGGCCGCCGCCGGTTGCGGCGCTCGCCCCGTCGCCGCTGTCGGCGATCGTCAGCTCGAGCGCGTCGGGGCGGTAGCCGAGCGTGATCGTGGTGTGCGCGCGGCCCGCGTGCTTGACGACGTTGGTGAGCGCCTCCTGCACGATCCGGTAGGCGGACAGGTCGACGCTCTGCGCCAGCGGGCGCGGCTCGCCCTCGACCGCGAGCTCGACGCCGACGCCGGCGGTGCGCGCGCGCTCGAGCAGCTCCGGCAGCTCGCCGAGCCCCGGCTGGGGCGCGAGCTCGGCGCGGTCGTCGCCGCGCAGCAGCTTCAGCGTGCGGTGCATCTCGGCCATCGCCTGGCGGCCGAGGTCGGCGATGCCGTCGGTCGCCTCGCGCACGCGCTCGTCGCCGGCGGTCGCGCCGAGCGCCTGGGCCTGGACGACGATCAGCGACACGTTGTGGGCGACGACGTCGTGCAGCTCCTGGGCGATCCGCAGCCGCTCCTCGGCGACCGCGGCCTCGCGCTCGGCGTGCTGCGCGCCGCGGCGCGCGCCGACGTAGAGGCCGACGACCGAGCCGATCACGCACAGCAGCGCCAGCCCGAGGAGGTCGCCGGAGGTGAACTCCGGGCCGCCGGCCAGCCGGTAGACGACGCCGGTCAGCACGACCGCGGCGGTCGCGGCCGTCGTCGTCTCCCACGAGTGGTGCGCGCCGATCGTGTAGAGCGCGACCATCAGCGGGATCCCGAACTGGCCGCCCACCGGCGCGAGGACGTTGACGAGCGAGATCAGGCCGAGCGTGAGGAACGGCCGCTGCCGCCGCATCAGCAGCGGCGCGACGGCCGCGACCCCGAACAGGGTCGCCTCCAGCACGCGGCCGTCCTCGTTGCCCTCGAAGATCGCCCCGGGCAGCACGAGCAGCGCGACCAGCAGCGTCACGCCGATGTCGACCGTGCGCGGCGACGGGGACACGCGCGGAGCGTATCCCCGGCCCTGCGCCCGGCCTAGATCTCGCGCGTGTTGGTGCGCCATGCGCCGACGGCCAGCGCGGCGGCGATCCAGGCGGCGACGACGACGAACGCGGTGCCGAGCCCGATCGTGAAGTCGAAGCCGCTGAGCTGATCGCCGATGCGGTTGATCGCCGAGATCGGCAGCGCCTGCCGCGCCTCCCCGAGGAAGCCCGCGCCCAGCAGCTGCGGCTCGAAGATGATGTGGACCGCGAGCAGGATCGCGATCACCGGGCCGCGCGAGCCGACCAGCGCGGCGAGCCCGACCGCCAGCGCCGTGCCGAGCGCGCTCGAGGCGAGCACCATCGCGGCGCCTTCGGCGATGTCGCTGCCCGTGGGCGTCGGGCTGCCGTCGGCGAGCAGGAAGGCGAGGGCGACGTCGACCGCGAACGTGACGATCACGATCGCGCCGACGACGACCCACGCCCCGCAGACGCGTGACAGGAACAGGGCGGTGCGCGAGCGGCCGGTGGCGGCGAGGTCGCGGAAGACGCCGGTGTCGAGGTCCTGGGCACCGGCGGTGGCGCCGACGATGGCGCCGACCAGGAAGCCCATGACCGAGATCGTGGCGAGGCTGTCGGTGAAGCTCTCGAGCCCCCCGGCCGGTCCGGTCTGGGCCGGGTTCTGGCCGTGCTGGATCGAGACGACGATGGAGCCGAGCAGCAGGATGCCGAGCGTCAGCCCGGCGGACACGAGGAGCATCCCGCGGCGGCGACGGAGCTTGAGGACGTCGGCGCGGATCAGGCGGAAGTCGGGCATCAGGATCGGTCCTCGAGACGGGTGGTCATGGTCAAGAAGCGCTGCTCGAGCGTGGAGCGGACGGGCGCGACGCGCTCGACGTCGATGCCGTTGTCGAGCAGCCGCCGCAGCAGCGAGGTGACGATCTCGCGGTCGACCGGCGCCTCGGGGCTGAGCGTCACGCGCAGCATCCCCTCGTGGTCGGAGGCGCGGGTGACGCCGGGGATGGCGGCGAGCAGCGTGGCGGCCTCGACCGGGCCGTGGCAGACGATGTCGATCGCGCGCGGGCCGCCGGCGACGAGCTCGTGGATCGGGCCCTGGGCGACGACGTTGCCGAGGTCGACGATCGCTGCCAGGTCGCAGGTCTTCTCGACCTCGTCGAGCAGGTGCGAGGAGAGCAGCACGCTGCGCCCCTCGTCGACCAGGTCGCGGATGAGGGTGCGGAACTCGAGGATGCCGGCCGGGTCGAGCCCGTTCATCGGCTCGTCGAGGATCAGGAGCTCGGGGTCGGAGAGCAGGCAGCGCGCGACGCCGAGGCGCTGGCGCATGCCGAGCGAGTAGGTGCCGACCTTGTCGTCGGCGCGGGCGTGGAGCCCGACGCGCTCGATCGCGGCGTCGACGCGGCCGTGGGCGCTCTTGTCGCGGGCGGCGGCGTTGACGTGGAGGTTCTCGCGGCCGCTCAGGTGCCGGTGGAAGCGCGGCTCCTCGATGATCGCGCCGACGCGGGCGAGCGCGGCGGCGCGGTCGGTGGCGACGTCGCGGCCGAGCACGCGCATGCTGCCGGCGGTCGGCTCGGCGAGCCCGAGCAGGAGGCGGATGAGGGTGGTCTTGCCGGCGCCGTTGGCGCCCAGGAATCCGTAGGCGACGCCGCGGGGCACCTCGAGGTCGATGCCGACCAGGGCGTCCCGCGTGCCGAAGCGCTTGCCGAGACCACGGGTCTCGATGGCGAGGGAAGAGGTCATGCAGCGACCGTATGGCCGCCCCGCGCACTTGTCGTCGGGCGCCAGGATGAACCTCAGGCCCCTCCTCATCCGATCGGATGAGGAGTACGATCGGTCGCGAGGGATATGTCCGAGATCGGGCTTCTGTTGTTGCTCGTGAGCGCCGCGCTCGCGGTGGCGGAAGCCCATGTGCCATCGCACGGCGTGCTCGGGGGCGCCTCCGTCGCCACCCTCGCGGCCGGGATCGCGCTGGTGATCTCCGGTGCCGGGGCGGGCCTGGCGCTCGCGCTCGGCGCCGCCACGGCGGTCGCCGCCGTCGGCGGGATGTACCTGTGGGTCGTCGTGCACAAGGCGCTGGCCGCGCGGCGGGCCCGCGTACGCAGCGGGCCCGAGGGGCTGATCGGCCGCGTCGGCGAGGTGCGCGCCACGCCGGCGCCGCTCGGCAAGGTGTTCCTCGACGGCGCGCTGTGGAGGGCGCGGCTGTGGGGCACCGACGAGGACGTCCCGCTCCAGACCGGCGACCCGATCGTCGTGGAGCGCGTCGACGGACTCACCCTGACCGTCCGCCGTGCCGAGGATTGGGAGCTGTTCTAGTGGCCCCTCCGGCGGATCCCCACGCACCTGGACGGGCGCAGCCGGCGCCTGGCCACGTCATCGGTCGGGGCAAGGGCTCCGCCATTGCACCCTCCCTGCTTCCTTGCCAGGCATCCGCCTGCATCCCGACCAGGCACGCGCGGACCCACCGGAGGAACCACTAATGGCCGAAGTCTTCACCGCCGTGTTCATCCTCGTCCTGTTCGTCGCCGTGCTGGCGGGCTCGTCGGTGCGGGTGCTGCGCGAGTACGAGCGCGCCGTCGTGTTCCGGCTCGGCCGGCTCGTGGGGGAGAAAGGGCCGGGGCTCGTGCTGCTGATCCCCGGCGTCGACCGGATGGTGCGCGTGTCGCTGCGCACGCGCACGATGGCGATCCCGCCGCAGGACGTGATCACGCGCGACAACGTCACCGCGCGCGTGGACGCCGTCGCCTACTTCCGCGTCGTCGACGCGAACTCGGCGGTGGTCAGCGTCGAGGACGCCGCGAAGGCGACGCTGCAGATCGCCCAGACGACGCTGCGCTCCGTGCTCGGCAAGGCCGACCTCGACGCGCTGCTGTCGGAGCGTGAGCGGCTCAACGACGACCTGCAGCAGATCATCGACGAGCAGACCGAGCCGTGGGGGATCAAGGCGACCACGGTCGAGATCAAGGACGTCAGCATCCCCACGGCGATGCAGCGGGCGATGTCGCGCCAGGCCGAGGCCGAGCGCGAGCGGCGCGCGCGGATCATCCACGCCGAGGCCGAGTTCCAGGCGGCGGCGAAGCTGGCCGAGGCGGCCGGCGTGATCAACGCCGCGCCGGCGGCGCTGCAGCTGCGCTACCTGCAGACGCTGCGCGAGATCGGCGGCGGCGACGGGGACTCGACGATCGTCTTCCCGCTGCCGATCGACCTCGTCAAGCCACTGCTCGAGGCGACGGGCACGCCGCCCGCACCTTCAGGTGCGCCGGAACAGCTCCCCAACGGGGCCGGGCACGGCGAGCTGCCGAAGCCTCAGTAGCGCAGGTCGGAGGACGAGGACTGCTGCATCCGCTTGCCGCGGCATTCGCCGTCCTTGCCGTGCTTCATCCAGCCCTCGGCTGCGGGGGAGGACTTCGAGCTCGGCTCGCTCTTCTCGTCGGCGAGGCCGACGGCGGCCCCGGCCAGGGCGCCGGTGGCGACGACGGTCGCGACCACGGCGGTGAACGCGCGCCGCGTGCGGCGGGAAACCCGCGGGGGTGGCGGTGACTCGTCGACCGAGGCCACCACGGAGACGTCGTCGAAGCGCTCCATCACGTGAATCGTACCCCCGGACGCAAGTGCCGACGCGCCTCGATCACGGTTCTTCACGGGTGCGCGGCACGAGCCGCTCGCCCGCCTTCGGGCCGACCGCGAAGCGCACGAGCGGCGGCACCACCACGCGCGCGGCCGCCGCGATCGCGTAGGGCCGCGGGACGTAGCGCTCGGGCTTGCGGTTGAGCCCGGCGTCGAGGATCGCCCGGGCGCCGCGCTCGGGCGTCGAGACGAGCCGGCGCGTGAGCGGGTTCTCGTTCAGCTCGCGCTGCGGGAAGCCCTCGGTGGTGATGAAGCCGGGGAGCACGAGCCCGACGTGCACGCCGTTGACGATCTCCTCGCCGGCCAGCGCGTCCGACCAGCCGGAGAGCGCGAACTTGGCTGCCGAGTAGGCGCCGGAGCCGGGTCGCGCCACCCGACCGGCGGTGCTCGAGACGTTGACGATCGCGCTCGGCGCGCTGCGGCGCAGCAGCGGCAGCAGCGCCTCGGTCAGCCGCACGACCGCGTCGAAGTTGATCTCCATGTGGCGCTTGACGTTCTCCCAGCCGCCCTCCGCGAACGTCGCCCGCCACGCCGCGCCGGCGTTGTTGACGAGCAGGTCGAGGCGGTCGTGGCGCTCCTCCACATGCGCCCGGATGTGAGCCGGCGCTCCGTCCTCGGTGAGGTCACAGGCGCAGAAGCTGGCGCCCAGCTCTCCCGCCAGCTCGCGCAGCCGGTCCTCCCGCCGCGCGACGAGCACGAGCTCGGCGTTGTGCTCGCGGGCGAGCAGGCGGGCGGTGGCCTCGCCGATGCCGGACGAGGCGCCGGTGACGACGGCGACGGTCACGGGCGGAGCCTAACCCTCAACCCACCTGAAGGGGGTCAGACCTCCTTCAGGCAGGTTGAGGGTTGCCGCCGGACCGGCTCAGGCCGCGTCGAGCGCGAGCTCGGCGGGGACCGTGTCGCGACCCTTGCGCCGCTCGGCGAGCAGCGCGGCGGTCGCGATCGCGCCGGCGACGCAGACGGCCGCGCCGACCCAGAGCGCGTCCTTCATGCCGTCCACGTAGGTCTGGGCATCGCCGCCGAACGCGTGCGCGGCGGGGACGAGCGCGCCGAGCGCGGCGACGCCCACGGCGATGCCGGCCTGGCGGAACGTGTCGTTCACGCCGGCGGCGAGGCCGCTCATCTGCTGCGGGGCGGAGCTCAGCGCCACGGCGCTCAGCGCCGGGTTGAAGAGCCCGCTGCCGATGCAGGCGACGATCACGCCGGGCAGGAACACCGTCCAGTTCGAGTCGACCGCGGCGAGCGTCAGCAGCGCCTGGCCGACACCGACGAGCGCGAGGCCGCCGGCGATCAGCGTGCGAGCGCCGACCTTCTCGACGAGGTTCGCGGTCGCACCGGAGACGACGAGCATGATCAGCGTGCCGGGCAGGTACACGAGCCCGGCCTCGATCGCCGACAGCCCGAGGATCTGCTGCAGGTAGATCGTCGTGTAGAGGAACACGGCGAAGAACGACGCGGAGATGGCGAACGCCGCGACCTGCGCACCGGTGAAGGAGCGGTTGCGGAACAGCCCGAGCGGGAGCATCGGCTCCTTCGAGCGCGCCTCGACCACGATGAACGCGCCGAGGAACGCGACGGCGCCGACCAGCTCGGCGATGATCGCCGCGCTCGTCCAGCCGTCCTCGTTGCCGCGCAGCAGCGCGAGCACGAGCAGGAACAGGCCGGCGGTCAGCGAGACCTGGCCGGGGATGTCGAGCTTGCGCGGGTGCGGATCACGCGACTCCTCGACCGAGCGGCGCGTGATCGCGATGCAGATGAGGCCGAGCGGCAGGTTGACGAGGAAGATCCAGCGCCAGTCGAGGCCGCTGGTGAGCGCGCCGCCGACCAGCGGGCCGATGGCGAACGCCGCACCGATCGAAGCGCCGTAGGCGGCGAACGCCTTGCCGCGCTCCTGCGGGTTCGGGAACGCCTGCGAGAGCAGGGCGAGCGAGACGGCGAACATGATCGCGGCGCCGACGCCCTGCGCGGCGCGCGCGGAGTTCAGCATCACGATGTCGGTCGCCGCTGCACACACGAGCGACGTCACGGTGAAGATGGCCAGGCCGATGATGAAGAGCCGGCGACGACCGAAGCGGTCGGCCAGCGAGCCGGCCGTCAGCACGACGGCGGCGAGGGCGAGCGTGTAGGCGTCGACGACCCACTGGAGGCCGGAGAGGCCGGTGTTGAGGTCGGCGGCGATGTCGGACAGGGCGGTGTTCACGACCGCGATGTCGAGCATGAGCATCGCGGTCGCCGCACACACCACGGCGAGGGTCCAGCGTTGCGTTGAGGTCACGGTGAAGGCTCCGGGGGGATTCGGGGAGGAGGATCGGATTGCATGCTCCCGGCGCGGGGCCGGGAGCACATCAGGGGTTTCCCTAGTCAGGCTGCTCGCACGTTGCCGGTGGCCCGGAACACGTTGCCCGGGTCCCATCCGGCCTTCACCCGCGCGAGCCGCTCGTAGTGCGGGCCGTAGGCGGCGCGGACGCGGTCCGTGCCCTCCTCGCCGGTGAAGTTGAGGTAGGTCGCGCCGGTCCGGTAGGGAGCGAGGATCTCGCGCCAGCGGCGGCCGTGGGCGATGTTCCGCTCGTCGTCGTCAGCGTCCTCCCACAGCAGCAGCGGGTGCACGACGAAGCGCGCGCCGCGGCCGGTCAGCGGGCCCTCGGGCCCGCGCGCGACCGCGCCGCCCCATGCGGGGATGAAGATCTGCGCCGGCCCTGCGGGCATCGACTCGGCGTGCGCCACGATCGCGTCGATCGCCTCGTCGTTCATGTCCTCGAGGTACTCCGCGGTCCACCAGTTGCGGTAGCCGGGCGGGATCGTCGAGCGAGCACTGGAAGTCCGCGTAGGTCGTGGGCTCGAAGGCGTCGAGCGCCGCGCCCTCGCGGATCGGCGCCAGCGAGGCCTCGGCGTCGGCGATCGCCCCGGCGTGCATGCCGGCGATCGCGACCGCGGGCCGGCCGCGCAGCTCGTCCGGGATGCCGTCCTCGTCGGGCGCGGTCAAGAAGACGTAGGCGAGCGAGATCTCCTCCGGCGCGTCGACCATGAAGTCGCGGAAGCGCTTCAGCGTCTCGCGCGCCGCCGAGCGGGGGTACAGCACGAGGCCGCCGAGGACCTCGGGGCCGACCTCGTGGAGCTGCAGCTCGAGCGCGGTCACGACGCCGAAGTTGCCGCCGCCGCCGCGCAGCGCCCAGAACAGCTCGGGGTGCTCGTCGGCCGAGGCGCGGACCGGCTCGCCGCCGGCGGTGACGAGCTCGACCGCGACGAGGTTGTCGCAGGCGAGGCCGTGCTTGCGCTCGAGCCAGCCGGAGCCGCCGCCGAGCGTGAGGCCGGCGACGCCGGTGCTGGAGACGCGCCCGCCGACCGCGGCGAGGCCGTGCTCCTGGGTGGCGCGGTCGACCGCCGCCCACGTCTGGCCGCCGCCGACGCGGACGATCCGGCGCACCGGGTCGACGACGATCTCGTCGAGGCCGCGGACGTCGATGACGAGGCCGTCGTCGACGAGCGAGAGGCCGGCCACCGAGTGGCCGCCGCCGCGGACGGCGACGGGCAGATTGCGGGTCCGCGCGAAGGCGAGCGCGGCGGAGACCTGGTGCGGGTGCGAGCAGCGCGCGACGTGGCGCGGGCGCTTCTCGATCATCCCGTTGAAGAGGGCGCACGCGTCCTCGTACTCGGGCTCTCCCGGGTCGAAGACGTTGCCGCGCAGCGCGTGCCGCAGCTGGTACAGGGCGGGGTCATGGATCAAGCTCATGCGGATTCAGACGGCCGCCCTGTACCGGCTATTCCCTAGGCGGCGGCCTCGACCTCGGCGTGCACGGCCGGGCTGCGACCGGCCAGCACGCCGCCGTCGACCGGCAGCGTCGTGCCGGTGATCCAGCCCGCGCCGGACCCGGCGAGGAAGAGGATCGCCTCGACGACGTCGGACGGCTGGCCGCGGCGGCCGATGGGGTGGAACGGGCCGACGGCGTCGAGCACGTCCTGGGCCTCCTCGTGGGAGAGGAAGCGCTCGTAGGCGGGCGTCTCGACGAACGCCAGCGCGACCGTGTTGATGCGGATGTTCTCGGGCGCGAGCTCGAGCGCGAGGTTCTTGGTCAGCGCGTGGCGGCCGGCCTGGGCGGCGGAGTAGGCGCTGGTCGGCGTGGTGGCGATCGCGTCGACCGCCCACATCGAGCCGACGTTGACGATGGCGCCACCGCCCTGCTCCTTCATCGCCGCCGCGACGGCCTGCGAGACCCAGTAGGTCGGGCGCAGGATCGAGCCGAGCGCCTCCTCGAAGTGCTCCTCGGTCTGCTCGAGGAACGGGACGATGCGAAAGATGCCGGTCGAGTTGAGGAGCACGTCGACCCGCCCGAAGCGCTCGACCGCGGCGGCCACGAGCGCCTGCGCCTGCTCGCGCGTCGTCACCTGGCCTGCGTGGATGGCGACGCGCTCGCCGCTGGGGTCGAGCGCGGCACGGGCGTCCTCGAGCTTGGCGCGGCGGGTGCCGCTGAGCACGACGCGCGCGCCCTCATCGAGGAAGCGCTGCGCCGCGGCGCGGCCGATGCCGCCACCGCCGCCGGTGATCAGGACGACCTGGTTCTCGAACTGCATGGGGAGGCCTCCGGGGAGAGATAGGTGCATGTGCATCGAATATACATGCGCATGCATCTAGTGCAAGTGCGGCTATCCTCACCGGCCATGGACGACGACGAGCTCGCGACCTGGCGCTCGCTCCTCAACGCGCACGCGCACGTCACGCGCCGGATCGGGCGCGACCTCGCCGAGGCGGGGCTGCCCGACCTCGGCTGGTACGACCTGCTGTGGACGCTCTACCGTGCGCCCGATCGGAGCCTGCGCGTCAACGAGCTCGCGCGCGAGGTCGTGCTCTCGCCGACGGCCATGAGCCGCTTCGTCGACCGTGCCGAGGCGGCGGGCGTCGTGCGGCGGCGGCCCGACGCCGCGGACCGGCGCGCGCTGCAGGTCACGCTGACCGACGACGGCGTGGCGCTGCTGCGGGAGATGTGGCCGGTCTATGAGCGCGGGATCGAGGCGCACTTCGTGGCGCACCTCGGGAGCTCCGGCCCGCGCCTGCGGCGCGTGCTCGAGCGCGTCGCCGAGTCGGCGCGCTAGGCGGCGCCGAACGCCAGCTCGTACTCGGCGATGCCCGCCGAGGTGCCCGTGGGCAGGAAGCCCAGCTTCTTCAGCAGCTTCTTGGCGGGCACGTTGAACGCGAACGTCGAGCCGGTCAGCGCGGCCATGCCGTTCGCACGCGCGCGGGCCACGAGCTGTTCGCCGAGCCGCGTGCCGAGGCCGCGGCCGTGCCAGGCGTCAACGACCGCGAACGCCATCTCGGCGCGGCACGGTTCGCCCGGCCAGGGCGCGTAGCGGCCCACGCCGACGATCGCGCCGTCAGCGTCGACCGCGACCAGCGCGACGTGGCGGCACTGGTCGACCTCGGTGAGGAACGCGAGCTCGCGCGAGCTGAGCTTCGGCTTGGGGCCGAGGAAGCGCCGGCGCCGCGACTCGTCGCTGAGCTGGGCGAAGAAGCGCTTGAGCCCGTCCTTGTCGTCGGCGTCGATCGGGCGGATCGTGATGGTCAAGTTGTCGGACATGTCTGGTCAGACGTGGCCGGCCGCGCCGCCATTCCCGGGGTGCGGGTGCCCGCACCAGCACTCACAAGCCAGCACCCCCTGACGGGGTTCCTCCCGCTGGCACAGTTCCGGTCGACCCCTAAAGGACTAGGAACCACACCTTGACTCCACCGCTCTTCCAGCTCCTCTACGCGCCGATGTACCAGACGCCCCGCCTCTCCCCCGCCGGTTCGCCGGTGGCGCGGCGCCCGCTCGGAACCCGCTGAGGACTCCCGGCCAGGGATGGCCACCAAGGCCCGTCGCGCAAGCGGCGGGCCTTTTCTTTGGGCCCGGCGCCCGTTAAATGCGAACGCCGCGCACGAAGGCGCGGCGTTGCTGCGGTCGCCGACGCAGGGCGCCGGCGTCTACGCGAAGGCGGGGCGGACGCGGGGCAGCGGGAACCAGCGCGGGCCCTTGCGGGCCGGCTTCGGCTGGCGCTGCACGCGAGCGCGACGGTACTCGCCGAGGGTCATGCCCTCGGGGATCGAGGACTCGACGTAGTTGAGGAAGTGAGCGTCGGACGGCATGGGTGAATAGTCCTCTTTCGCCTGGCGGCGTACGACGGGGCAACCCCGTCAATCCGGGGTGCGGAAAGCCGTACGGCGCTAGTTCACCGACGGGTCCGGCGGCATCGTCGAGAGCAGCGCGTACTCGCGGCCCTTGCGCCGCAGCACCGCGGACCACAGCCCGTCGGCGTCCTCGGCGAAGATCTCCTCACGCCGGGGCGGCTCGACGATCCAGGACTCCTCCTCCATCTCGCCCTCGAGCTGGCCCGGCCCCCAGCCGGCGTGGCCGGCGTAGATGCGGGCGCGGCGCACGCCGTCGGTGATGTCGCCCACCTCCGCCGCCTCGCTCCCCACGAAGCCGAGGTCGTCGTCGAGCAGCACGCCCGCGAGCTCCGGGTCGTCGAACTCGGCGAGCACGATCACCGAGTCGGAGGCGACCGGGCCGCCGAAGTAGACCGGCGCGTCGTCCTCGGCGAGCACGGACAGGTCGGGCACGACGTCGACGACGCGCGTCTCCGCGGGGCGGTTGAGCACGAGCCCCATCGCGCCCTCGCCGGTGTGCTCGGCGATCAGGATCACCGTGCGGTGGAAGTTGGGGTCGACCAGCGCGGGAGACGCGATCAGGAGCTTGCCGCGGAGCGAGTCCATGACTGACACATTGTTAGCGTGCGCGGCCGCATGCTCGGCGTTCTCGCCTTCGGCGACTCGATCACGAACGGCGGCGGCGAGCTGCAATGGGGTGTCGCGCTGCAGTCGTGGGCGCTGTGGACGGCGCGCGGGCTCGGGCTCCCGTACACGCCCTACGCGACCGACGGGGCGAACGTGCGCGCCGTGCTCGACGAGCAGATTCCGGCCTTCGAGCGGGGTGCGGCGGCGCCCGACGGTCCGTTCGACCTCGGCTGCCTCTACATCGGCACCAACGACGTGCGCGCGTTCGACTGGGACCCGTTCGCGTACGACGGCGCGCTGGGCGAGGCGCTCGCGTTCGTCGCCGCCCGCTGCGAGCGCACGCTGACCGCGACGATCCCGCTCGACCTCGGCCGCCCGCGCGCGGGCGCGAAGGTGGCCGACGCCAACGCGATCATCGAGCGTCGCGCGCGCGAGGCGGGCGCGCTCGTCGTCGACCTCGGCGACTTCGGCGGCCGCACCGTGCTGATGGCCGACCACGTCCACCCGACCGCGTTCGGCCAGATCGAGATCGCCGAGCGCGCGCTGGCCGTCCTCGAGGCCGACGGCCTGCCGGCCCGCTCCCGCCCGAGCGAGATGATCCGCTACGAGACGACCCGCTGGGGCCGCCTCCGCGGCGACGCGACCTACGCCTACCGGCACGCGAAGGTCAGCGCCGAGGCGGCGTGGAACCTCGCGAAGCTCCGCCTCGGCGGTTAGGACGCGTCGGCGGCCACGGCCCGGCGGCCGACATCCCGGGTGTGACCATCCGCTGGGGGATCATCCTCACCGTCGTCTGGGCCATCGTGGTCCTGCTCTCCTTCACCCCGCCGCAGGCGTCCGCCCACGAGCGCGGGCTCAGCCACCACGACGCGCAGGTGGCCTAGCGCGGCGTCAGGCCGTGGGCGGTCCAGCTCCAGCGGAGCGGGATCGGCCAGCAGCCCCGCCGCAGCGAGCGGCGGAACCGCTCCACCCGCCGCTCGTTCGCCCGCCGTTGCCGCCTCGTGGCCGGCCACCCTCGCTCATGCGCGCCGTGCCAGAACCTCGCCTTGCCGTACGGGTTCGTCGGATCGTTGCCGGGCCGCGGGCTCCGCATCCAGCAGTCGAGCCGGGCCGCCTGCCGCGCGAGGATGCGGTTCGCCTCGGCCGGCCAGGCCACGCCCAGGCGGACACCGGCCTCGGCATCGGCGTGGAGGTGGTGGAACAGCGTGGCCCGGAGCGAGCCGGCGCGCACGCCGCCCCGTTGGGCGACCTCGACCGGCGTGAGCCCGTCGACGCGCAGCTGCCAGACCGTCCCGGCGGGCAGCCCGTAGGCCGTCACGGGGTCATCCACGAGAGCCGCGCCGTGGAAGAGGTGGAAGAAGACGTGCTGGGCCAGGTGCGGCTGGGTCAGTACCCGCTGGGTGCGCTCGCGCAGCAGCTCGTAGCGCGCGTCGTCGACCGTCGCGCGCCACGGCGCCACGAGCTCGTCGCGGAGCTGATCGACGTCGAGGCCACGCGCCAGGGCGAGCTCGGAGAGCGCGCGGTGGTCGTCATACAGGTAGGCCTCGAGCTCCCGGCTGCGCAGACCCAGGCGCGCGGTCAGGCGCCGCTCGTCGAACGGGACCCAATGCCGGGTCACCCAGTCCTCGTCCGGCAGCCACGTGTGCGGGGCGCCGGGCGGCGCGAGGCTGTCGTGCGCGTCCGCCGAACCCACTGCGGCGCCGGCGCCGCACGCTGCGGCGAGGAGCACGGCCGCGAGCGAGCGGGTCGCCCCCATGGCGCATCCGAGTCTCGCCGCCCCGGCGAGAGGAAGCAAGCTCAGCGAAGCTGCTCGACGAGCTCGACCAGGCGGTCGAGCTCGTGGATCTCGTTGTAGTAGTGGGGCGACGCGCGCACGAGGTCGGTGAGGCCGCGGGCGCCGAAGTCGAGCCGCGCGTAGGTGGCGGGGGAGAGCGAGGTGTTGACGCCGTGCTCGCGTAGCGCGGCGACGACCTCGGCGGTCGGGTGGCCGTCGACCGTGAAGGTGACGATCGCCGAGCGCTCCTCGCCGAGGTCGTGGACGTGGACGCCGGGGAGCGCGGCGAGCCGCTCGCGCAGCTCGTTGGCCAGCGCGCGCACGCGGTCGCGGATGGGGTCGAGCCCGATCGCGAGCGCGTAGTCGGCGGCGACGCCGAGGCCGATCTTCGTCGCCACGTTCGTCTCCCAGTTCTCGAAGCGGCGCGCGTCCGGGCGGATCCGGTAGGAGCCGTCGGGCTGCCACTCGGCGGCGTGGAGGTCGAGCAGCGGCGGCTCGAGCTGCTCCACCAGCGCGCGGCGGACGTAGAGGAAGCCGGTGCCGCGCGGGCCTCGGAGGAACTTGCGCCCGGTCGCGGAGAGCATGTCGCAGCCGATCTCGCCGACGTCGACCGGCATCTGGCCGACCGACTGGCAGGCGTCGAGCAGCAGCGGCACGCCGGCCGCGCGGCAGGCGGCGCCGACCGCCGCGGCCGGCTGGACGAGCCCGCCCTGCGACGGCACGTGGACCAGGGACACCAGCTTCACCCGCTCGTCGAGCATCGCGGCGAGGCGGTCGACGTCGACCTGGCCCTGCTCGTCGTCCGGCACGACGACGACGGCGGCGCCGGTGCGGTCGGCGACCTGCCGCATCGGGATGTAGTTGCTGGCGTACTCGGCGCTGGTGGTGAGGATGCGGTCGCCCTCGCGCAGCTGCAGCGAGTAGAACGCCATGTCCCACGCGCGCGTGGCGTTCTCGACGATCGCGATCTCGTCGCGCTCGGCGCCGATCAGCCGCGCGAGCGCGTCGTAGGTGTGCTCGACCCGGTCGCCGCGCTCGTCGGCCGCCTCGTAGCCGCCGATCTCCGCCTCGCGGCGCAGGTGCTCGACGACGGCGTCGAGCACCGGCGCCGGCGGGAGCGCGGCGCCGGCGTTGTTGAGGTGGGCGACGGCCTCGGCGGCCGGCGTGTCCGCGCGCGCCCGGGCGACGTCGATCACGGCTTGCGCGCCGCGATCATCAGGTTGTAGAAGACCTGCGGCGGCAGCCGTGACTCGAGCAGCGCGCGGTCGACCTTCTGCAGCGCGAGGTAGCCGCGGAACGCGTACTGGAACCACAGCCACGGGATGTCGTCGTGGTTCGCGCTCGCCTCCAGCGTGCGGTTGAACCAGCCGAACCAGTTGGCCAGCAGCTCCTCGCCCTGCACCCGCGTGGCGGTGAGGCCGGCGCCCTGCATCAGGCGCTGCAGGTCGGCGGGGTCGAAGGCGTGGACGTCGACCATCGACTCGAGCGCGTGCTCGGCGCCGGCCGCGGAGGCGGCCTCGCCGTAGACGGCAGGCCGCGCCCGCACCAGCCGCCGCCACAGCGGCGCGGCGCGCATGGCGGCGCGCTTCGGCCAGGCGGCGATGCGATCGCCCTGGCGCGACGGCTCGCCCGCGAAGAACAGGGTCCCGCCCGGCTTGAGCACGCGCGCGAACTCGGCGAACGAGCGCTCGAGGTCCGGCAGGTGGTGCAGCACCGCGTGGCCGAGCACGAGGTCGAAGCTCGCGTCCTCGAACGGCAGCTCGGCGGCGTCGCACGCGACGGTCTCGACGTCGAGCCCGAGCCGCGCCGCGTTCGCCTCCAGCGTGGCCAGCATGCCGGGTGAGATGTCCGTGCAGGTGGCCTCGCCGACCACGCCGCTGCGCAGCAGGTTGAGCGAGAAGTAGCCGGTGCCCGCGCCGATCTCGAGCGAGCGCGGGTACGGCCCGGGCCTCGCCCCGAGCAGCTTCGAGAGCTTGCCGAGCACCTGCGCGGCGCCGACCTCGCCGTAGTCGATCCCCCACTTGGCGTCGTAGTCGTCCGCCGCCACGTCGTGGTAGCGGCGGTTGACGTCGAGGATCTCGTGTTCGGTTGCCGGAGCGGCCATCGGGCGGCGGAGAGGGTATCCGGAGTTGTCCGCAACCCGGCGCGGCGCCGCTCGTTCCAATCAGCGACTCCCCAGTGCTCGCCGGCGAGCCGGGTTCATCCACCACCACGAGGAGGACGCATGCCGCGTTCCCTGCTCGCCGCGCTGGTCGCTGCGCTCGCAGCGATCATGCCGGCGGCTGCCTGGGCGCAGAGCTTCGCGCAGGGCGCCCCGACCCTGACGTTCGACAAGCCGTGCTACTCGCCCGGCGACCGGATGACGTTCACCGGCGCCGGCTTCCTGCCGGGCGCCGCCGTGGAGCTGATGTTCACCACGCCGGGCCACTCCGGCAGCTACGAGGCGCGGGCCGACGCGGCCGGCGGCATCGAGGACCACGTCATGACCCCCGACCCCGACGATTTCCTCGCCGACGACCGCTACTCGGGCACGCTCAGCGTGACGGCCAACGGCACGACGCGCGCCGACATCACGCTGTCCCGCTGGGAGGTGCAGATCGAGCAGAAGAGCGGCGCGCCCGCGCGCGCGGCGAAGCCGATGCGCGTCACCGCGGTCGGCTTCACGCACGCGATCGGCGAGCCGCTGTACCTGCACTACACGCGCGCCGGCCGGCGGCTGAAGACGATCCCGCTCGGCCGCCTGCACGGCGACTGCGGCGACCGCACCCGCGTGCTCCGCCGCGGGCTTCCGCGCTCGCTGAAGGCCGGTCGCTACAAGCTCGTCTTCAGCACCTCGGCGGTCAACTCCGGGCGGACGCCGAGCTACTGGCTCAAGGCGCGCCTCCGCTAGCCCGCCCCGCAGCCTCCGCGGCCTCGCGCAACCGTCGCGCGAGGTCGCGCGACGGCAGCTCTGTCAGCTGCCAGCGCCATGAGCCTCCCTTGGTACCAGGGAGGTTCATGCGCGCCTCGCCGCCGAGCCCGAGGACGTCCTGCGCCTGCACCATCGCCAGCCGCGCGGGCGAGGCGAACGCGAGCCGGATCAGCGACCACCACACCTCGTCCTCGCGCACGCCGGCCTCGTCGACGCTGCGGTCGACCAGCGCGCGGCGTTCGTCCGGCAGCGACTCGTACCAGCCGCGCACCGTGTCGTGGTCGTGGGTGCCCGTGTAGGCCACGCGCGCCTCGACGTGGTTCCACGGGTTGTGCGGGCTGCTCATGTCCTGCGGGTCGAAGCCGAACTGGAGCACGACCATCCCCGGCAGCCCGAGGCCGTCGCGCAGCCGCTCGACCGCCGGCGTGATCACGCCGAGGTCCTCGGCGATCAGCGGCAGCTCGCGGTCCAGCGCGCGCGCCGCGGTGTCGAACACCGCCCGGCCCGGCCCGCGCTTCCAGCTTCCGCTCAGGGCGTGCTTGGCCCGAGCCGGCACCGACCAGTAGGAGACGAAGCCGCGGAAGTGGTCGATGCGCGCGACGTCGAACAGCTCGAACGTGCGCCGCAGCCGGTCGACCCACCAGCGGTAGCCGCGCCGCTGCATCGCCGGCCAGTCGTACAGCGGGTTGCCCCACAGCTGGCCCTTGTCCGTGTACGCGTCCGGCGGCGTCCCCGCCACCGCGCCCGACTGGAACAGCTCGGGGTGCGCGCGGTGGTCGGCGCTGCCGGGCGCGACGTAGATCGGGACGTCGCCGATGATCCGCACGCCGCGCTCCTCGGCGTATGACCTGCAGTGCCGCCCACTCGCGGTCGAAGCGAATCTGGTCGGCGACCGCGCCGCGCGGGCCGAAGCGCGCCCAGTCCTCGATCCAGTAGCCCTCGCGCTCGCGGAAGTCCAGCTCTTCGTCGCGCGTCACACGAGCCTTCGGCGAAGCCAGCAGCCCTGGCCAGGCGGCAAACGCCGACGCCGCCTTGTACGGCGAGCGGTGCCGGTCCGGCGGGCCCAGCGGCAGCATCTGCCACCACGTCTGGCCGGCCTCCGCGAGCCAGTCCACCCACGCGTACGCGCCCGCGCCGAGCCGGCCCGCGGGGAGCGACGTGGGGTGCAGCTGGACGCCGCTGGAAACCGGGAGATCGATCACGAGACGTTTGGCGGCGGTCCCAATGGATACTCCGCCCCCATGCCGGTACCCAACACCAAGGGCAACCCGTCGCGCATCGTGATCCAGTACCCGGAGCCCACCGTCGACGCCGGGCGCTATCCCGCCAAGCGCGTGGTGGGTGACACGGTTCACGTCACCGCCGACGTCTTCCGCGACGGGCACGAGATCCTCCGCGCCGTCGTGCGCTACCGCGGGCCGGGCAGCCGCCGCTGGGTCGAGTCGCCGATGCGGCCGATCGACGCGCACGTCAACGGCGTGCGCTGGGAGGGCCACTTCCCGGTCGACACCATGGGCCGCTGGCAGTGGTCGGTCGAGGCCTGGAGCGACGTCTTCGCGACCTGGCGCGACGAGCTGCAGCGCAAGATCGCCGCCGCGCAGGAGGACCTGGCCGGCGAGCTGTCCGAGGGCGTCGTGCTGCTCGAGCAGGCCGCCGGCCGCGCCAAGGGCGCCGACAGGAAGACGATCGAGGCGGCGCTCGCGGTGCTCAAGGACCCGGCCTCACCCACGGACTCCGCGCTCGCGCCCGACCTGTTCGCCGCCATGGAGCGGGCCTCCGAGCGCACCGGCGCCACCCAGCTCGACACGCCGCAGGTCATCGAGGTCGACCGCGTCCCCGCCGCCTTCGCGTCCTGGTACGAGCTGTTCCCGCGCTCGTGGGGCGGCCTCAAGGAGGTCGAGAAGCAGATCCCGGCGATCGCCGAGCTCGGCTTCGACGTCCTCTACTTCCCGCCCATCCACCCGATCGGCATCAAGGCGCGCAAGGGCCGCAACAACACGCTCACCGCCGGCCCCGACGACCCCGGCTCGCCGTACGCGATCGGCGGCAAGGAGGGCGGCCACGACGCCGTCCACCCGGAGCTCGGCACGCAGGACGACGTCCGCGCCGTCTGCGCCACCGCGCGCGAGCACGGCATGGACGTCTGCCTCGACCTGGCGCTGAACTCGTCCCCCGACCACCCGTGGCTCAGGGACCACCCGGAGTGGTTCCAGCAGCGGCCCGACGGCACGCTCAAGTACGCCGAGAACCCGCCCAAGCGCTACCAGGACATCTACAACTTCAACTGGGACACGCCGGCCTGGCGCGAGCTGTGGCAGGCGTGGCGCGACGTGGTCATCCACTGGGTCGACGCCGGCATCAAGTTCTACCGCGTCGACAACCCGCACACGAAGCCGTTCCCGTTCTGGGAGTGGCTGATCAAGGAGGTCCACGCGCACGACCGCAGCGTGGTCTTCCTCGCCGAGGCGTTCACCCGCCGCGCCGTCATGCGCCAGCTCGCGAAGATCGGCTTCACCCAGTCCTACACGTACTTCACGTGGAAGAACTCGCGCTGGGAGCTGACCGAGTACGTCAACGAGCTCGCCCACGGGCCGGAGCGCGAGTACTTCCGCCCCAACTTCTTCATCAACACGCCCGACATCCTCCACGCCTACCTGCAGCACGGCGGGCCGCCGGCCTTCGCGTCGCGGCTCGTGCTGGCCGGGACGCTCAGCCCCAGCTACGGCATCTACTCGGGCTACGAGTGGTTCGAGAACGTGCCGGTGCGCGAGGGCTCCGAGGAGTACCTCAACTCCGAGAAGTACGAGATCCGCGAGCGCAAGCTCGACGGCCCGCTGCTGCCGATGGTCCGCCGCATCAACGAGATCCGCCGCGAGAACCCCGCGCTGCAGCGGCTCGAGAACGTCCACTTCATCGACTCCCACAACGAGGCACTGATCGCCTATGTCAAGAGCTCACCGGGCAACACGGTGATCTGCGTCGTCAACATCGACCCCCACAACGTGCAGGAGGGCGCGGGCGTGATCCCCGCGCACCTCGGCCTGCCGCCCGCCTTCGCGGTCCACGACCTGCTGTCGGGCGACCACTTCGACTGGCGCATCGGGGCCAACTACGTGCGCCTCGAGCCGGGTGCCGCGCACGTGCTGAGGGTCGACCAGTGAGCGATCCCGGCCACTGGTTCGAGAAGGAGCCGCTGTGGTTCAAGACCGCGGTCTTCTACGAGATCCACATCCGCGGCTTCTTCGACGGCAACGGCGACGGCTCCGGTGACTTCCGCGGGCTGATCGAGAAGCTCGACTACCTGCAGTGGCTGGGCATCGACTGCATCTGGCTGCTGCCCTACTACTCCTCGCCGCTGCGCGACGGCGGCTACGACATCGCCGACTTCTTCGAGATCCACCCGGACTACGGCAAGGTCGACGACGTGCGCGACTTCATCGAGGCCGCCCACCAGCGCGGCATCCGCGTGATCGCCGACCTCGTCATGAACCACACGTCCTCCGACCACGCGTGGTTCCAGGAGTCGCGCTCGAGCCCCGACAACCCCAAGCGCGACTGGTACGTGTGGTCCGACACGGTCCACAGGTACGAGGACGCCCGGATCATCTTCACCGACACGGAGACCTCGAACTGGACGTGGGACGAGCAGGCCCAGGCCTACTTCTGGCACCGCTTCTTCTCCCACCAGCCCGACCTCAACTACGACAACCCCGAGGTCGCGGAGGCGATGCTCGAGGTGCTGCGCTTCTGGCTCGACCTCGGGCTCGACGGCTTCCGCCTCGACGCCGTGCCCTACCTCTACGAGCGCGAGGGCACCAACGGCGAGAACCTGCCCGAGACGCACGACTACCTGAAGCGCGTCCGCGCGGAGATCGACAAGAACTACCCCGACCGCGTGCTGCTCGCCGAGGCCAACCAGTGGCCGGCCGACGTCGTCGAGTACTTCGGCGACGGCGACGAGTGCCCACATGGCCTTCCACTTCCCGGTCATGCCGCGCATGTTCATGGCGGTGCGGCGGGAGGAGTCGACGCCGATCTACGAGATCCTCGCCCAGACGCCGCCGATCCCCGAGAACTGCCAGTGGGGCCTGTTCCTCCGCAACCACGACGAGCTGACGCTCGAGATGGTCACCGACGAGGAGCGCGACTACATGTACGCGGAGTACGCCAAGGACCCGCGCATGAAGATCAACGTCGGCATCCGCAAGCGCCTGGCCCCGCTGCTCGACAACGGCCGCGACGAGATCGAGCTGATGAACGCGATCCTGTTCTCGCTGCCGGGCTCGCCGGTCCTCTACTACGGCGACGAGATCGCGATGGGCGACAACGTCTTCCTCGGCGACCGCGACGGCGTGCGCACGCCGATGCAGTGGACGGGCGACCGCAACGGCGGCTTCTCGCGCGCGGACTTCGCGCAGCTCTACGCGCCGCCGCTGATGGACCCGGTGTACGGCTTCCAGGCCGTCAACGTCGAGGCGCAGCTGCGCCACTCGACGTCGCTGCTGCGCTGGATGCGGCGCTTCATCTCGCTGCGCAAGGAGCACCCGGTGTTCGGGCTCGGCACCTACGAGCCGCTGGCGCCGTCGAACCCGCGCATCTTCGCCCACGTCCGCCGCTACGAGGACGACCTGATGCTGTGCGTGCACAACCTCGCGCGCTCGGCCCAGGCGGTCGAGCTCGACCTGTCCGAGTACGAGGGGCGCTACCCGGTCGAGCTGTTCGGCCGCTCGCGCTTCCCGCGCATCGGCGAGCTGCCGTACCTGCTGACGCTGGCGCCGCGCGGCTTCTACTGGTTCCAGCTGGCCGAGCCGGAGCCCGAACAGCGGACCGGCGAGTTCGCGGCCCTCAAGGAGGCGCCCGATGAGTGACCTGCTCGCACCGCTCCACGAGGACACGCTGCGCGAGTGGTTCGTGCCGCAGCGCTGGTTCGGCTCCAAGGCGTCGCGAGGTCGCGCACCTCAACGTGCTCGAGGCGTTCACGCTCCGCGACGAGTCGCCGCAGCTCGTGCTCGCGCTGGTCGAGGCGCGCTTCCCGACGGGGACGCACGAGGTCTACCAGGTGCCCGATCGGCATCCGGCCCGCCTCCGAGGGCTGGAGCGAGCGCGTGATCGCCGAGGTCGACGGCAACACCTACTACGACGCGCTCGCCGACCCCGCGCACGCGCGCGAGCTGCTGCACCTGATGCGCGCCGAGCGCCGACGTGCAGGCGGGCGAGGGGATGCTCGCGTTCCGCTGGTCCGGCGGCGCCGGGCGAGGGCGGGACCGTCGACGTGCGGCCGGTCGGCGTCGAGCAGTCGAACTCGTCGATCGTGTTCGGCGAGGCGCTGATCCTCAAGGCGTTCCGGCGCGTCGAGCCGGGCGTCAACCCCGAGCTCGAGCTGCTGCGCTTCCTGTCCGAGCGCGACTTCCCGCACATCGCGCCGATCGCCGGCTGGTTCCAGTACGACGGGCGGCTGATGGACGCGACGCTCGGCGTGCTGCAGGAGTACCTGGCGGGCGCGCAGGACGGCTGGGAGCTCGCGCTCGACGCGCTGGCGCCGCGATCCCGAGGCGTTCCTCGCCCAGGTGCGCGCGCTCGGCGTCGTCACCGGCGAGCTGCACACCGCGCTCGGCTCGGAGGCGTCCGACCCGGCGTTCGCGCCCGAGGAGCCGAGCACCGAGGCGATCTCGATCCTCACCGCGACGATCGACGAGGAGATCGAGCGGATCTTCGTCGAGCTCCCCGACGACCCGGCGATCGACCCGATCCGCGGCCGCGGCCAGGACGTGCAGGAGCGGCTGCAGATGCTCGCGGCGGTCGGCACCGCGCGGGCGCGTGATCCGCACCCACGGCGACTACCACCTCGGCCAGACCATGCTCGCCGAGCGCGGCTGGGTGATCCTCGACTTCGAGGGCGAGCCGGCGCGGCCGATGTCGCAGCGGCGGCTCAAGCGCTCGCCGCTGCGCGACGTCGCGGGCATGCTGCGCTCGTTCTCCTACGCCGCGGCCGGCTCGCGGATCCTGCGCGACGCGCCGGCGCCCGAGGGCTGGGAGGACCGCGCGCGCGAGACGTTCCTCGACGGCTACTTCGAGACCGTCGACCCGGCGCTGCTGCCGCCCGGCGACGAGGCGACGCGCAAGATGCTGTCGATCTTCGAGCTCGAGAAGGCGGTCTACGAGCTGCGCTACGAGCTCAACAACCGGCCCGACTGGGTCGCCATCCCGGTGGCGGGCATCGTCCGGCTGCTCGAATCGAACGGAGGATCATGAGCGCCGACCCGCACGCCTTCCGCGGCGCCCACCCGACCGAGGGCGGCGTGGTCATCCGCACCGTCCGCCCGGCGGCAAAGCAGGTCACCGTCTACGTGAAGGACAAGCCGGTCGCCGAGCTCGAGCCCGCCGACACCGACGGGCTGTTCGAGGGCGTGGTGCCAAGGGCGAAGCTGCCGCTGGCCTACCAGCTCGAGGTCGACTACGGCGAGGGCGGGACGTTCCGGATCGAGGACCCCTACCGCTTCCCGCCGACGGTCGGCGAGCTCGACCTGCACCTCGCGGGCGAGGGCCGCCACGAGGAGATCTACGGGCGCCTCGGCGCGCACGTGATCGAGCACGAGGGCGTGCGCGGGCACCTCGTTCGCGGTCTGGGCGCCGGCGGCGCAGTCGGTGTCGGTGGTCGGCGACCTCAACGGCTGGGACGGCCGCCTGCACCCGATGCGCTCGCTGGGCTCGAGCGGGATCTGGGAGCTGTTCGTGCCCGAGGTCGGCGCCGGCACGAACTACAAGTACGAGATCACGGGGCCCGACGGCGACCGCTTCCACAAGGCCGACCCGTACGCGTTCCAGGCCGAGCACCCGCCCAAGACCGCCTCGATCGTGCACGAGCCGCAGCACGAGTGGCGCGACGCGAAGTGGATGGAGCAGCGGCACAAGAGCACGCCGCTGGACGAGCCGATGTCGGTCTACGAGGTCCACCTCGGCTCGTGGCGGCTGAACCCGCTCGAGGACAACCGCTCGCTGACCTACCTCGAGCTGGCCGACGAGCTCGCCGCCTACGCGAAGGACATGGGCTTCACCCACCTCGAGCTGCTGCCGGTCATGCACCACCCGTTCAGCGGCTCGTGGGGCTACCAGGTGACCGGCTACTACGCGCCGTCGCCGCGCTTCGGCTCGCCCGACGACTTCCGCGAGTTCGTCGACCGCCTGCACGGCCACGGCCTCGGCGTGATCCTCGACTGGGTGCCGGCGCACTTCCCGCGCGACGAGTTCGCGCTCGCGCGCTTCGACGGCACCGCGCTGTACGAGCACGCCGACCCGCGGCGGGGCGCGCACCCGGACTGGGGCACGCTGGTGTTCAACTACGGGCGCCACGAGGTCCGGAACTTCCTCGTCGCCAACGCGCTGTTCTGGATGCGCGAGTACCACGTCGACGGCATCCGGGTCGACGCGGTCGCGTCGATGCTCTACCTCGACTACTCGCGCGAGGAGGGCCAGTGGGTGCCGAACGAGTTCGGCGGCCGCGAGGACCTCGACGCGGTGTCGTTCCTCAAGGAGCTCAACGAGGTGCTGTACGCGCGCGAGCCCGGCGTCGTCTCGGCGGCCGAGGAGTCGACCGCGTGGCCGGGCGTCTCGCGCCCGACGTACCTCGGCGGCCTCGGCTTCGGCTTCAAGTGGAACATGGGCTGGATGCACGACACGCTGGCCTACTTCCAGCAGGACCCGATCTACCGCCGCTACCACCACCACGAGCTGACGTTCTCGCTCGTCTACGCGTTCACGGAGAACTTCATCCTGCCGCTGTCGCACGACGAGGTCGTGCACGGCAAGGGCTCGCTGATCAACAAGATGCCGGGCGACGACTGGCAGAAGCGCGCGAACCTGCGCGCGCTGTACGCGTTCATGTGGGCGCACCCCGGCAAGAAGCTGCTGTTCATGGGCCAGGAGTTCGCGCCAGTACGCCGAGTGGAGCCACGAGCGCTCGCTCGACTGGCACCTGCTCGAG
The DNA here is from genome assembly GCA_963730115.1 of uncultured Solirubrobacteraceae bacterium. Lineage (GTDB taxonomy): Bacteria > Actinomycetota > Thermoleophilia > Solirubrobacterales > Solirubrobacteraceae > DASQFQ01. Next base: position 85,424 of record CAVSQM010000010.1, read on the forward strand.
CAGCCCGAGCACTCGGGCATCCAGTCGCTGGTGCGCGACCTGAACCGCATCTACAAGGACGAGCCGGCGCTGTGGGAGCTCGACTTCGAGGGCGAGGGCTTCTGGTGGCTCGAGCCCAACGACGCGGAGTCCAACGTCGTCGCCTTCGGGCGCGTCTCGAAGGGCGGCGAGCGCGTGCTGCTGTTCGTGGCGAACCTGTCGCCGGTGCCGCGCGGGCCGTACCGGCTGGGGCTGCCGCGGCCGGGCCGCTGGGTCGAGGCGATCAACACCGACTCGACCTACTACGGCGGCACCGACACCGGCAACTTCGGCGGCGTCGAGGCCGAGCCGATCCCGTGGCACAACCAGGCGTTCTCGGCGGAGATCACGCTCCCGCCGCTGGGCGCGATCTGGCTCGTGCCGGAGGAGAAGGGAGGTCAGCTCCAAGAAGCGGTGACGCTCGGCGTCACGGTGCCGGTCCCGCTGCCGTTCGAGATGTCGAACGTGAACTGGAGCGTGCTTGCCTCGCGGCCCCAGGCGTCGATGGCGTCGCCGGCGTTGCCCGGAACGATCGCGAGGTCGCGTCGCGTCAGACACGTGGCGCTGCAGCCGCCGGGATCGCGTAGTTGACCTGACGCCGGGGGTCGCGCCCACGAGGGCACGCACGCGGGTGACCGTCACCGTCGTCGTCTGCGCCCGGCGCCGGGGCAGTTGACCGTCGGCCCGTCGAACGTCGCGCTGCCCGGTGCGCGCACGAACACCTCCTGGCCGAACGCGCTCGTCTGCCCGCGGGCGTTCCTGACCGTGAGCCGCACCGTGTAGCGGCCGGGCTGGGCGAAGGCGTGCCCGACGTTCCTGCCGGCCGCGGTGGCGCCGTCGCCGAAGTCCCACGTCCACTCGACGAGGTCGGTGCCCTGCGAGGCGTCGTTGAACGCGACGTTGGCGGCGGCGGTGAGCGGGTCCTCGGGCGTGAGGCCGTCCGCGAGCGCGAAGCGCGCGGCCGGGGGCGTGAAGCCCGGGGCGGGCACGGGCGCCGGCGCGGCGGGCGGGGCGATGGGGACCGTGATGCCGCCGCCGCAGACGGCCCGGCGCCGCTCGATCACCCGCAGGCGGCCGCGGATCGCCGGGCGGCCCTTGCGCAGCGGGCGCAGCTTGCGCGCGAGTCGCGTGAGCGCGGCGCAGTCGTCGGTGGCCCTCCGGAGCCGCTTCGTCACCCGCTCGCCGCGGGTGCGGACGGTCACGCTCGCGAGGTTGCGGGCGTCGCCGGCGAACACGAAGTCGATGCGCCGGCGGCCCTTGATCACCGTCGAGCGGCGCGTCGAGCCCTTGGAGCCGGCGCGGCGCTTGAAGCTGACGCCGATCTTGCCCCGGAGCGGGGCGCGCAGCGTGACGCGGACGAGCGCCCCGGCGGACGCGGTGTACGCCTCGACCTTGCGGATGTCCTGGCCCGGCTTCACCGCACCGTGGGCGGCGCCGGGGATGAGGAGAGGAAGCGCGAGCAGCGCCACAGCAAAGCGTCCGTGCATGCTGTGGCGGACCCTACCGCTTACGCACCGAAGCCACGCGGACCTGGCGGCTGCGGCCGGGCACGTGCGCACCGCCGTCGCGGGCCACGACGACCACGCGGTAGCGCGCGGCCGGCTGCTTCCGCTTCGCACGGCGCACGCTGAAGCGGTAGCGCGAGCGCGTGTCGTCCAGCGTCCGCGCCGCGGCGCGCTTCACGACCGCCCAGCGCCCGCGCGGCGAGCGCTTCTGCAGGGAGACGCGGCCGTTCGCGACGCGCGGCCAGATCGCGCCCTCGATGCGCGCGCGCCGGCGGCCCCGCGAGCGCACGCGGGCGCCGACCTTGACGGCGCTCGACGCCGTGCGGATGCCGCTCGACACCGGGTTGCGCGTGCGCGTGACCGCGCGGAAGTGCACGGTCTCGAACACCTGGCCGACGTTGAAGCTGAACGTCCCGCGGCTCGAGGCGGTGCGGGTGCCGACCTCGGTGAAGCCGGTCTGGAACGGGAAGTTCTGGCGCTCGAGCGCGACCCGGGTGCCGCCGACCGCGGTGCCGCTGATGCGGCCGACGACCGTGACGCTCCCGCCCCACACGACTCGGCTCGGGTTGAGCGACAGGCTGATCCCGCGCGGCTCGCGCAAGGTGCGGAACGAGCGGTCGAGGCTGCGCGTGGAGCCGGTCGCGTTCGTGCCGACGGCGCGGAAGTGGTAGGTCGTGTTGGGTCGCAGCCCGTCGAGATTGAGCGAGACCGGGACGCTGCTCGTGCCCGAGCCGACGTCGACGCGGTCGCGTGAACGAGCCGTAGCCCGTCGTGCGGCCGTACTCGAAGCGGACGGTGGTCGGCTGGCCGTTCGGGTCCACGCGCGTGAGCAGCCGCGCCGTGCGCGAGGAGACGTCGCGCGACGTGGTCGAGCTGACGGTGGGCGCCTGCGGGCCCGGAGCGGTGCGGAACGTCCGGTCGGCGCCGCGCGACACGCCCGCGGGGTTGGTGGCCACGAGCCGGTAGTGGTAGACCGTGTTCCGCGTCAGCCCGTCGATCGGAGCCTTGACGGCGGTCGGGTCCGCGCCCTCGGGCACGGTGTTCTCCGGCGTTGACAGCCCGTAGCCGGCCGAGGTGCCGTACTCGAAGTGGTAGGTGGTCAGCGTGCTGTTGGGATCGACCGTGCCGTTGACGTTCGCGGTGGTCTCCGTGACGGAGTCGGTCGCGCCTGTGGCGGCGACCGGGGCCTCGGGGACGGGGGTCTGGGCGCTGGCGGCGGCCGGGAAGGCGGCGGCCAGCAGGGTGAGGATCACAAGAAGACGAGACATCGGTAGGGGCAACACGGTAGGCGCCCGGAAGTTCCCCTCGGGGTCCCTCGCGTTAGGGTGATCCGCTCGATGCAGCAGCCCGAGGAGATCGAACGGCAGCTGGCTGCCGTGCAGGAGCACGTCGAGCAGTGCCGGGCCGCCCTGGCGATCGCCCGCGAGGGGGATGCCTCGGCGATGCAGGACCTGTCGGCCGAGGTCGACCTGATGGCCGCCGCGGTGGCCGAGCTGAAGGCCACGAGCAGCGCCGCCCCGCTCTAGAGCCGACAGTGTCCGATCCCGCACTGCCCTTCGAGCGTCCGCTCGGCGCCCGCCCCACCGGCGCGGGCGCCACGGAGTTCCGCGTCTGGGCGCCGCGCGCAGACGTGGTCGTGCTGCGCGCCGCCGGCGGCGACCACGAGCTCGTGCCCGTCGGCCTGGGCGTCCACGAAGGCCGGCTGCCGGTCGGGCCGGGGGAGGACTACCGCTACGTGCTCCAGGGCGTCGAGCTGCCCGACCCGGCCTCACGCTGGCAGCCGGACGGCCTCCGCGGGCCCTCGCGGGTGTTCGAGCCGCAGAGGGCCGCAGGACTTCGACCCGCCCGACCTCGCCGACAGCGTCATCTACGAGCTGCACGTCGGCACGTTCACGCCCGAGGGCACGTTCGACGCGGTGATCCCGCACCTGGCGGGGCTGCGCGAGCTCGGCATCACCACCATCGAGCTGATGCCGGTCGCCGAGTTCCCCGGCCGCCACGGCTGGGGCTACGACGGCGTCTACCTGTCGGCCGCCCACTCGGCCTACGGCGGCCCGGAGGCGCTCCAGCGGCTCGTCGCCGCCGCCCACGCCGAGGGCCTCGCCGTGCTGCTCGACGTCGTCTACAACCACGTCGGCGCGTCCGGGGTGCAGGCGCTCGAGGCGTTCGGCCCGTACTTCACCGACCAGTACGAGACGTTCTGGGGCAAGGCGATGAACTACGACGACGCCGACTGCGGCGGCGTCCGCGAGTGGGTGCTGCAGAGCGCCGAGGGCTGGATCCGCGACTTCCACTTCGACGGCCTGCGGCTCGACGCCATCCACGCGATCCTCGACGGTGGCGCCGTCCACCTCGTTCAGGCCCTCAGCTCGCGCGTGCACGCGATCAACCCGCGCGCGCTGGTGATCGCCGAGAGCGGCATGAACGATCCCAGGGTCGTGCGCTCGCACGAGCGCGGCGGCTGGGGCTGCGACGCGGTGTGGGCCGACGACTTCCACCACGCCCTGCGCGTCCTGCTGACCGGCGACCGCGACGGCTACTACGAGGAGTTCGGCGAGATCGGCCAGCTCGCGAAGGCGTACCGGCGCCCGCACGTGCACGACGGCGGCTACTCGACGTTCCGCCGCCGCCGCTTCGGCGCGCGCGCCGACGACGTCGCGCCCGAGCGCTTCGTCGTCTTCGACCAGAACCACGACCAGGTCGGCAATCGCGCGTTCGGCGACCGGCTGCCGGCCGAGGCGCGCCCGCTCGCCGCCATGTGCACGCTGCTGTCGCCGTTCACGCCGATGCTGTTCCAGGGCGAGGAGCACGGCGAGAGCGCGCCGTTCCTGTTCTTCGCCGACCACATCGACGAGGAGATCGTGATCGCCACCCGCGAGGGCCGGCGCAACGAGTTCGTCTCGTTCGCCGAGTTCGCCGGCGAGGAGGTGCCCGACCCGCAGGCCCGCGAGACCTTCGCGCGCTCCAAGCTCACGCGCGCGGGCGAGCCGGAGGGCCTGCACGACCTCTACGCGCGCCTGCTCGAGGCCCGGCGCGCGATCGGCCGCGGCGAGGCGCACGCTGAATACGACGAGCACCAGGGCTGGCTGAAGCTGCGCCGCGGCGACCACCTCGTGCTCGCCAACTTCTCGCGCAACGCGGTCCACGTGCCGGTCGACCGTGCGGTCGAGCTCGAGCTCGCCACCCATCACGCGACGGTCGAGCCCGGCCACGTCGTGCTGCCCCCGCTGGCGGGAGCGCTGGTCCGATGACCGAGGTGTGGCCAGGCCGCGCGTTCCCGCTCGGCGCGACGTGGGACGGCAGCGGCACGAACTTCTCGATCTTCTCCGAGCACGCCGAGCGGGTCGAGCTGTGCCTGTTCGACGGCGATGACGAGGAGGTGCGGGTCGAGCTCAGCGAGCGCACCGCCCACACCTGGCACGGGTTCCTGCCCGGCGTCGGCCCGGGCCAGCGCTACGGCTTCCGCGTCCATGGCCCTTACGAGCCGAAAACCGGCGACCGCTTCAACCCGGCCAAGCTGCTGCTCGACCCGTACGCGAAGTCGATCGACGGGCCGGTGCGGTGGGACGCGGCGAACGTGCTCCCCTACGTCCCGACCGACCACGACGACGCCGACCTCGAGCGCGACGACGAGGACGACGTCGACGCCGTGCCGAAGTCGGTGGTGATCGACCCGCGCTTCGACTGGGAGGGCGACCGGCGCCCGAACACGCCGCTGCACGAGTCGGTGATCTACGAGACGCACGTGAAGGGCTTCACGATGCTGCACCCGGAGGTGCGCGAGGAGCTGCGCGGCACCTACGCCGGGCTCGCCTCCGTCCCCGCCCTCAACTACCTGCGCGACCTCGGCGTGACCGCCGTCGAGCTGCTGCCCGTCCACCAAATCGTCGACGAGTCGTTCCTGTTCGACCGCGGCCTCTCCAACTACTGGGGCTATTCGACGATCGGCTTCTTCGCGCCCCACTCGGAGTACGCCGCCACCGGCCAGCACGGCCAGGAGGTGCGCGAGTTCAAGGGCATGGTCAAGGCGCTGCACCGCGCGGGGATCGAGGTGATCCTCGACGTCGTCTACAACCACACCGGCGAGGGCAACCACCTCGGGCCGATGCTCTCGTTCAAGGGCGTCGACAACCGCTCCTACTACCGGCTCGTGCCCGACGACCCGCGCCACTACATGGACTACACGGGCACGGGCAACACGCTCAACGCCCAGCACCCGAGCGTCCTGCGTCTGATCATGGACTCCCTGCGCTACTGGGTGACGGAGTGCCACGTCGACGGCTTCCGCTTCGACCTGGCGAGCGCGCTCGCGCGCGAGCTCTACGACGTCGATCGCCTGTCGGCGTTCTTCGACGTCATCCACCAGGACCCGGTGCTCTCGCAGGTGAAGCTGATCGCCGAGCCGTGGGACGTCGGGCCGGGCGGGTACCAGGTCGGCAACTTCCCGGTGCTGTGGTCGGAGTGGAACGGCATCTACCGCGACCTGATGCGCGACTTCTGGCGCGGCCAGGCGTCGGTCGGCGAGTTCGCCTCGCGGCTCACCGGCTCGAGCGACCTCTACGAGGACGACGGCCGCCACCCGTTCGCGTCGATCAACTTCATCACCGCCCACGACGGCTTCACGCTGCGCGATCTCGTCTCCTACAACGACAAGCACAACGAGGCCAACCTCGAGGGCAACCGCGACGGCACCGACGACAATCGCTCGTGGAACTGCGGGGTCGAGGGCGAGTCCGACGACCCGGAGATCAACGCGCTGCGGGCGCGGCAGCAGCGCAACTTCCTGGCCACGCTGATCCTCTCCCAGGGCACGCCGATGCTGCTCGGCGGCGACGAGTTCGGGCGCACGCAGCACGGATCCAACAACGCCTGGTGCCAGGACAACGAGATCTCGTGGTTCGACTGGAGCCTGCTGGAGGAGAACCGCGACCTGCACGAGTTCGTCCGCACGCTGATCGTGCTGCGGCGGGCGCACCCGGTGTTCCGGCGCCGGCAGTACCTCCAGGGGACGGACGAGGACGGCTCCGGCCTGCCCGACGTGTGGTGGTTCCGGACCGACGGCCACCGGATGACGAAGTCCGACTGGGAGTCGGGTGAGCGGACGGTGGGCATGTTCCTCAACGGCGAGGAGATCGCGTCGCCGGACGAGAAGGGCGAGCGGATCCTCGACGAGTCGTTCCTACTGTTGTTCAACGCCCACCACGAGGACGTGACGTTCACGCTGCCGAACCGGCGCTTCGGTGAGCGGTGGGCGCTGGTGCTCTCGACCACCGACCCGGACGCGGAGCCGAACTCGCTCGAGGTGGACGCGCTCGAGGACCTGGTGGTCGGCCAGCGGTCGCTCGTGCTGCTGCGGCGGCGATGACGGAGTTCCGGGCCACCTATCGGTTGCAGCTGGGCGGTGGCTTCGGCTTCGCGGCGGCGCGCGAGCTGGTGCCGTACCTGGCGGAGCTGGGGGTGTCGCACCTGTACCTGCCGCCGTCGTTCCAGGCGCGGCCGGGGTCGACGCACGGCTACGACGTGGTGGATCCGACGTCGATCTCCTCCGAGCTGGGCGGGGAGGAGGAGTTCCGTGCGCTGGTGGGTGCGGCGCACGAGGCGGGGCTCGGCGTGATCCTGGACATCGTCCCGAACCACATGGCGGTCGACGACGCGAACCGCTACTGGGTCGAGCAGCGCGAGAAGTTCTTCGACGTCGATCCGGAGACCGGCAAGTACCGGCGGTTCTTCGACATCGACCACCTCGCCGGCGTGCGCCAGGAGGACCCGGAGGTGTTCGAGGAGACGCACCGGCTGGCGCTCTCGCTCGTGCGCGAGGGGTTGGTCGACGGGCTCCGGATCGACCACCCGGACGGCCTTGCCGACCCCGAGGGCTATCTCGCGCGGTTGCGCGACGCCGGCGTCGAGCACGTGTGGGTGGAGAAGATCCTCGACCCGGGGGAGCGGCTGCGGGAGTCGTGGCCGGTGGAGGGGACGGTCGGCTACGAGTTCCTGAACGACGTCGCGGCGCTGTTCGTGGACCCCTCAGGCCACGACCGCCTGACGGCCCTGTGGCACGACCTGGCCGACGACGCGCGCCCCTTCCACGAGTACGCCGCGGAAGCCAAGCTGGAGCAGGCATCGACGACGTTCGCCGCCGAAGTGCAACGACTTCGCGCGCTCCTCCCACGCGACGACCTCGCAGAGGCTCTGTCGTCGCTGCCGGTCTACCGCACCTACATCCGCGATGGCGTCGCCTCGGCCGAGGACCGCGAGGTGCTGCGCGAAGCGGGCATCGAGTGGCTGCTCGACGCCCCGCCCGAGTTCGTCACCCGCTTCCAGCAGACGACGCCGCCGGTGATGGCCAAGGGCGTCGAGGACACCGCCTTCTACCGCTACCTGCGGCTGACGGCGCTCAACGACGTCGGCGGAGACCCGGGGCGGTTCGGCATCTCGATCGAGGCGTTCCACGAGGCGAACGCCGCGCGCCCGCCGCTCAACCTCCTCGTCACCCAGACGCACGACACCAAGCGCTCCGGGGATGTGCGGGCGCGGATCGGCGCGCTCGCCGGCCTGGCCGAGCAGTGGGAGGCGCACGTGCGCGGCTGGCTCACGTTGCTCGAGGCGGTGCCGGGGCCGAATTCGATCGAGCGCTACCTCGTGTTCCAGACGCTCGTGGGCGCGTGGCCGATCGAGCCGGAGCGGCTCGACGGCTACCTTGAGAAGGCGCTGCGCGAGGCGAAGCGGACGTCGAGCTGGATCGAGCCCGATGTCGAGCACGAGGACGCCGTGAAGGCGTTCGCGCGCGGCCTGTACGACCTGCCCGAGTTCCGCGAGGACTTCAACGAGTTCGTGGCCGAGGTCGCGGCGGCGGGCGACCGGGCGGCGCTCGGGCAGCTCGCGCTCAAGCTCACCGTGCCCGGGCTGCCCGACATCTACAACGGCGACGAGCTGCCGCTGTTCTCGCTCGTCGACCCGGACAACCGGCGGCCGGTCGACTGGGAGGCGCGGCGCTCCGCGCTGGACGCCCTGCAGCGGGGCGAGGACGTCGACCCGAAGCTGCTGCTGATCGTGCGCGCGCTGGCGCTGCGGGCGCGCCGGCCGGGGGCGTTCTCAGGCGCCTATACGCCGATCGACGCCGGCGAGCATGTGGTCGCGTTCGCGCGCGGGGCGGGCGAGGTGCTCGTCGTGGTGCCGGTCGGCTCGCCGCACGGGGCGCGGCTGGCGCTGCCGGGCGAGCTCGCCGGCGCGTGGCGGGACGTGCTGACCGGGGCGCTGCGCGAGCTCTCGCGGCGCACGCAGGTCACCGAGCTCACGTCGGCGCACGGGTTCGCGCTGCTCGAGCGCGTCTGACGAAGCCGCCGAAGATCGCCTCGGCGGTGTCCGGCTGCCCGGGGAGGTGCTGCGCGTCGGCCTCGCGGGCGGCGGCGAGCTCGACGCCGGCCGCGGTCACCCAGTCGCCGTAGTCCTCGTACCAGCGGTCGAGCACCCGCCCGTCGACGTCGGCGTGGAACTGGATGCCCCAGCCGCTGCCTTGGCGGAAGGCGGCGCACCCGAGCCCGCCGCGCTCGAGCAGCTCGGTGGCGCCGGGCGGCGGCTCGATCGCGTCCTCGTTCCAGTGCAGCGCCCACACCGGATCCGGCACCAGCGCGTCGTCGGCGATCCGCGCCAGCTCGACCCAGCGGACCGCGCGCCGCGGCAGCGGCTTCACGCTGCCGCCGAGCGCGTGGGCGAGCAGCTGGGCGCCGAGGCAGATGCCGAGCACGGGGAGGTCGCGCTCGACCGCGGCGCGCAGCAGCTCGACCTCCTCTTGGAGATACGGGTAGCGCTCGATCTCCGTCACCGACTGCGCCCCGCCGAAGCTGACGATGCCGTCGATGGCGTCGAGGTCCGGCAGCGGGTCGCCGGCGAGGCGGTCGTGGTGGCTGAGCCGGGCGGCGCCGAGGGGCTGCTCGGCGGCGCCGAGAAAGGGCGACTCCAAGTGGTGCAGGCAGGCAAGCTTCGGCCCTGTAACGTCCTGGCTCGGCGTGTCCTCTCGCGTCCTCATCTTGTCCTGGGAGTACCCGCCGATCGTGGAGGGCGGTCTTGCGCGCCATGTTCGCAAGCTCGCCGAGGGTCTGGTGCGCAACGGTGTCGAGGTGCACGTCCTCGCGCGCGGCGGCGGGCGCCTGGCGGCGGTCGAGGACCGGCACGGGGTGACGGTCCACCGCGTGCGCGAGCCGGAGTTCCCGAAGGACGACCTCGACGCGTTCGTGCGGTGGGTCGACGCCATGAACGACGACATGCGGGCGGCGGGGGCCGCGCTCGGCGACGCGCTGTCGTTCGACCTCGTCCACTCGCACGACTGGCTGGTGGCGGGGGCGGCGCGCAAGCTCGCGCGGCGGTTCGGCTGCCCATGGCTCGTGACCGTGCACGCGACCGAGCACGGCCGCCACCAGGGCTGGGTCAAGAAGCATCCGCAGCGCCACATCCACGGCGTCGAGCGGCGGATGGTGCGCGCGGCGGACCGCGTGATCACGTGCTCGCACTACATGCGCGGCCACGTCGCCGAGGTGTTCGGCATCGACGAGGCGAAGATCACGGTGGTGCCGAACGGGGTCGACCCGGAAGACCTCCAGCCGATGGCCGATCTGGCGAGGTTCCGCGCCCGCTACGCCTCGCCCGACGATCGCCTGGTCCTCCTCGTCGGCCGCCTCGTCTACGAGAAGGGCTTCCACCTCGCGCTCGACGCCCTGCCGGGCGTGATCGAGGCCGTCGGCGGCGTGCGCTTCCTGGTCGCGGGGTCGGGCACGGCGGAGCGTGATCTGAAGGAGCAGGCGCGGAAGCTCGGGCTGCTCGAGCACGGCGAGTTCCTCGGCTGGATCGACGACGCGATGCTCCACTCGCTCTACGCGATCGCCGACCTCTGCGTGATCCCGTCGCTGTACGAGCCGTTCGGGCTGGTGGCGCTCGAGGCGATGGCCTCCGGCTGCCCGTGCATCGTGGCCGACACCGGAGGGCTGCGGGAGGTCGTCCCGGGCGGCGGCCGCGTCGGCCTCCGCTTCACCCCGCGCGACTCCGACTCGCTGGCCGAGCGGATGGAGACCCTGCTCGCCGACGACGCCCTCCGCGCGCGCCTGGTCGCGGAGGCCTCCGAGCACATCCTCGGCTTCGACTGGGCCGACGTCGCCCGCCGCACCGCGCAGGTCTACGCCGAGCTCGTGCGGGCCGGCGAGCCCGCCGCCTAGCCGACGTCGTAGCCCAGCGCCTTCAGCGACGCGATGCGGGCGTTGACGCGGGCCTCGGCCTTCCGCACCGCGGCGCTCGCCCGGCGGAAGCCGGCCGGCTTCTCCGCCCGCGCGAGGCTGCGGTAGGCGTTCGCGGCGTTCTGGAACGCCTTGCCGAGGGCGGCGTGGGCCTGGGCGGTGACCGGGCCGCTCTCGACGCCGCCGAGGTCGGCCCGCGCGAGCGCGTAGGCGTCGGCGAGCGCGGCGGCGGCCTGGCGCTGGGCGGCCGGGCTGCCGGCGTTCGCCAGCGCCGTGCGCCCGGCCTTGCGCCGCTTGCCGAGCGCGGTCATGACGCGGCTCAGGTCCTCGCCGTACTGCGGGTCGGCGCCCACCGGGTAGGCGGTCTCGCCGTCGACGGCGAGCGAGCCGGCGACGCGCTCGCAGTCCGCGCGGAACTCGGCGCCGCCGCCGGGCGGCGCGAAGCACGCGACGGTCGCCACGCCGCCTCCGGTCGGCGCGGCGAACACGGTCAGCGAGCGGCCGCCGAACCCGTCGGCCTCCAGGCCCTCGTAGCGCAGCGCCTCGAGCTTGCCGAGCTTCACGCGGTCGCCCGGCCGCGGCTTCTCGGACAGGGCGGCGAGGAACGCCGGGGGCAGGAGCAGCGGCCCGGTGGCGTCCGACATCCCGACGATCACGCCGCGGTCCTCTGCCGACGCGGGCCCGACCGCGACCTGGTCGGTGCAGCTTCAGGCCCGGGATCGCCGGCGCCTCGCCGCGCCGCTCCCACGAGCCGGGGAAGCGCAGGTTGATCGCGCCCGCGGTGGTCGACGAGCTGAGGCCGGTGTCGGCCTGCGGCGCCGGGCCCTCCTCGTCCGGCTTGCCGAGCAGGTACCCGGCCAGCCCGCCGATGACGATCGCGGCCACCGCCGCCACGATCAGCGGCATGCGGGAGGGCTTGTCCCGCTCGCGCGGCGGCGCGACAGGCTCGGCGACGGCCGGGCCACCGCGCGTCGGAGCGGACACCCGGCTCTCGCGCCGCCGCCGCGCCGAAGCGCCCCGGTCGGCCGCGGGCATGGCGACCGTCGGCGGCGAGGCGAGGTCGGCCGTCGAGTCCTCCGTCCGCGGGCTGAGCGGCGGGACCGCCGGCGAAGCGATCGTGGCGTCGGCCGGAGCGGATTCCTGCGGCCGCACGGTGGGGTCGGCGGGCGCGACGACGGAGTCTTCGGGCCGGACGGCGGGGGAGGCGATCGTCGCGTCGGCCGGAGTGGATTCCTGCGGCCGGACCGCGGGGGAGGCGACGGTCGGGTCGGCGGGGGCGGCGACGGAGTCCTGGGGCTGCACCGCCGGGGACGCGACGGTCGCGTCGGCGGGCGCGGCGATGGAGTCCCCGGGCTGCACAGCCGGGGACGCGACCGTGGGGTCGGCGGGCGCGGCGATGGAGTCGCCGGGCTGCACAGCCGGGGACGCGACCGTGGGGTCGGCGGGGGCGGCGACGGAGTCTTCGGGCCCGACCGCGGGGGCCGACGGGGCCGCTCCCGACGCGGCGGACGGGGCCGCGCCCGCCGCCGTCGCGCCCGCTGCCAGCGGTCGCCGCCGCGGCCGGGGCGAGCACCGGGGCTCCCGGCGTGGTCGGCGCCGCGGGGTCCGGGGCGGGGTCGGGGACCGGCTCGGGCTTGCGCCGCACGCGCTCCGGGCGGGTCGGGACGCGCGCCTCCTTCTCGCGGATGCCGGCCTCCTCGGGCCCCTCGATCGGCCCGGGCGGCGTGATCACCGCGCGCACGCGCTTGCCGAGCGCCCGCTCGGCCTCGTCGATCAGCCCCGTGGCCGACACGAAGCGCCCCTTCGGGTCCTTGTCCATCCCCTTGCAGATGACCTCGTCCAGGTTCGGCGGCAGCTCGGGGCGCTGGTCGGTCACCAGGGGCGGCGGCTCGGACAGGTGCGCGTACATGACCGCGGCATCCGACGGCTTCGGGTACGGCACGGCGCCCGAGAGGCACTCGTAGAGCACCGCCGACAGCGCGTAGATGTCGCACGCCGCCGTCGCCTGCTCGCCGCGGATCTGCTCCGGCGCGATGTAGTCGATCGTCCCCACGAACTGGCCGGTCTGGGTCAGGCCCGCGTCGTCGATGCCCTTGGTCAGCCCGAAGTCGGCCAGGTACGAGCGGTCGCGCGAGCCGACCAGGATGTTCTGCGGCTTGATGTCGCGGTGGATCAGCCCCGCCTCGTGCGCGCTGTCGAGCGCCTCGGCGATCGGCCGCAGGATCCGCAGCGTCCGCGCGCCCTCGAGCTCGCGCGCGATGATCATCTCCTTGAGGTTCGGCCCGCGCACGAGCCGCATGGCGATGAACAGCGAGTCGTCCCACTCGCCCGCCTCGAAGATCGTGACGATGTGCGGGTGATCGAGCGCGGCCTGGATCCGCCCCTCGTGGCGGAAGCGCTCCTTGAACGAGGGATCCATCCCCAGCGTCCCGGCCAGGATCTTCAGCGCCACGGTGCGCCCCAGCGACAGCTGGCGCGCCTCGTAGACCACGCCCATCCCGCCGTGCCCGAGGATCCCCTCGATCTCGTAGCCCGCGACCTTGGTGCCCTTTTCGAGCACGATCAGCCCTCGATGATGTCGTCGGGGGGAGGCGGCGTCGGGTCCGGCGGCGGCGGCGCGCTCGTGGGCGCCGAGGTCGGCGCGGCGGTCGGAGCCGACGTCGGCGCCGCGGTCGGGTCCGGGCCCGGCGTGCTCGTCGGCGTCGGCTTCCGTCGCTTGGCCGGGCGCTTCGGCGCCGGCAGCGCCGGCGCGCTCCCCAGCACGACGACCTTGGGCGCCGCCGACGGCGACGGCGCCGGCGGCAGCGCCGGGTCGCCGGTCTTGGCCGCCGGCTGCTTCCCACCGTCGTCGTCACCACCCATCCCGGCGACGGCATAGCCGCCGCCGAACGCGAGCCCGCCGAGAACCAGCACGCCCGCGATCGCGGCTCCCGCTACCGGCATCGCTTTCGTGGCTTCATCGACCCGGGCTTCAGGCAGCGCTTGATGCGCTTGAACCCGCCACGCTTGATCGTGTACTGGATGTAGGTGCCGATCCGGCCCTTCCGCGTCACGTAGATGCGGATCTTCTCGCCGGCCCGGAACGTGCGGCCCGCGAGCTTCTTCACCGTCAGCGTCCGCGCCGCCGTGGCGAGCACGTCGCCGCCGCCGGCGGCCGTCGCCTTCTTGGCGTACTTGCAGCCGGTGCCGCAGCGCACGGTGACCTTCGCGCCCTTGGGTGCCGTCACGCGCAGCCACACGATCCGCAGGCCGTTGGCCGTCGGGGTGGCGCGCAGGCGGGCCTCGGCCGACAGCCGCGAGGGCGGCAGCGGGTCGAGGCAGCCGTCGCGGTTCTTGTCACGCGCGGCGCCGCTCTTGGTCGGGCACTTGTCGGCGCTGTCGGCGATGCCGTCGCCGTCGCTGTCCGGCGGCGGCGGAGGCGGCGGGGGCGGAGGGACCGCATCGCCAGTGAAGGTGACGCGCAGGTTGAGCCGCCCGTCGGCCGCACCCGTCCCTTCGCCCTGGCCGCCGACCTGCACGAAGTAGGTGCCGGCGCCGAGGCGCGAGGTCAGCGCGGCGGACGTCCCCGCGCCGGCCGCGCAGCCCACCCGCTGCCCGTTGCTCCGGTACACGGCTGACGACCTGCCGAAAGCCGCTGCCGGCGACCGTGACCGCGCCGGTGGCGGTCGTGCGCGAAGCGGTACCAGACGGTCTTGTCGTAGGGCACGGGGCCGCACGTGAGCGTCTCGCCGACGTCGCTCAGCGCGCCGAACGTGAAGTTCTCGACCGTCTGGCCCAGCGCGACCGGGCGAGCGCCGGAGCGCTGGTCGTTGGCCGGCGGGGCGTCGAGCGAGAGGCTGATGTTGCCCTCGTCGTCGGTGAACCCGCCGCCCTGCAGCGCGCACTGGTCGCAGCCGCCGACCTGGATCCAGTACTGGACGCTGCTCTGCGTTCCGACCACGAGCTCGGAGCCGAGGTCGTCCGGGCCGCCGTCGTCGTTGCAGCCCTCGAAGACCAGGAAGCCGTCGGTGTCCTCGGTGTAGACGGCGACGATCGTGTCGAAGTCGGACGAGCTTGGTCGAGACCGTGAGCGGGTCGCCGTTGCCGGTGAACGTCCACCACACGGTCTTGGTGAGCTGGTTGCCGTTCGGGCCCGGCGCCGCCGTCGGGCTCGCAGCGTGTCGGTGCCGCCGGTCGCCGCGGTCAGCGGCCTCGCCCGCCGGGTTGATCGTCGCCTCGTCGTTGGTGCCGCGTGAGGAAGTCGCCGATGCCGATCGGCGTGGCGTTGGTCCGCGATGTCGTTCCCGGGCGGCGCGGCGAAGGCCGTGCTCGGCAATGCCAGCAGCAGCCCTGCCACCGTGCAGATTGCCACCCGACCCAAGATTCCGCTCATCACGATCCGATCCCGTTCGTTTCGGCCAAGGCGAATGTCCCCGGCCAAGCGATCAGATCAGGTCTCAGCAGGCCCTGCAACACAGGCCGCGAAGGTGCTATACGGACCGCCAGGAAACGACGTCGTGACTGTCAGCAGGCTGATATTCGTGGAGCAGCGCCCGATGGCCGGGCGCGTCCTGCCGATCGAGCAAGGGCTGACGATCGGCCGCGAGGGCTGCGACATCGTCCTCCCCGACCCGGAGGTGTCGCGCAGGCACGCCGTCATGCGCGTGCTCGAGAGCGGGGGCGCCGCGATCGAGGATCTGGGCTCCACGAACGGCACCTACGTCAACGACGAGCTGACCGAGGGAACGACGCCCGTCGACGTGGGAGACGTCGTCCGCTTCGGCAACACGCTGTGGCACGTGTCGGCGCCCGGGGCCACGACCCTGGTCGTCGGTCCGCGCGCAGACACTTGACGGACACCCCTCGGGGTCGGTTAGGGTCGCGCCAGAAATGAGCCTGATGCTCGAGATCGTGGAAGGGCCGGGAGCCGGCCGGCAGTACGACATCGACCGTGCGGTCGTGATCGGCCGCGACAACACGGCCGACCTGGTGATCGACGACTCGCAGGCGTCGCGCCGCCACGCCCGCATCGAGCCGACCGCCCACGGCGCCCTCGTCGAGGACATGGGCTCCACCAACGGCACCTTCATCAACGACAACGAACTCCACGGCCGCGCCGAGCTCGGTCCGAACGACGAGCTGCTGATCGGCGTCACCGTGATGCAGGTGCGCACGCCGCAGGACGTCCAGCGCCAGCCGAGCGCGGTCCGCGCCGTGCCCTCGTTCGCGATCGACGAGTCGCGCCCGACCTTCACCGACGCCGTCACCGGCGACCACCGCCAGGCGGGCCCGGCCGACTCCGGCGTGCCCGAGCTCGAGCGCCTGCGCGACTCACGCGTGAAGACGAAGGCCAGCCTCGCTCCGCTGGCGATCTTCGTCCTCGCCGCGCTCGCCGTCGTGATCTACCTCGGCGCGACCTAGGCGAAGTAGATGATCAGGCCGGCGGCCGTGCCGGCGACGGCCGCGTAGGTCAGCGCCTGCGGCAGCCACAGCCTTGAGGCGGCCTTGCGGCGGCGCTGGCTCGACGTCGCCTGGTAGCGCCCGAACGGCTGCTCGAGCGTCGACTGGCCCGCTGCGGCGGTGACGGGCGCAGGCGCGGCCGGGGCGGGCGCCGGGGCTGCCGGGGCGGGCTCGGCGGGTCGCTGCCGCGGCGGCCGCGGCGGGGCCTGGCCGACGACGGTGCCCTGCGAGACGTGCGCGCGCGTCTCGCCCGCGCCGCCCGCAGGCGCCTCCTGCGGGACCTCGACGGCCAGCGTGGTGACGCCCACCGTCACCACCGCGCCGTGCCGCACGCGCGTCGGTCCGTCGATCCGCGTGCCGTCGACGCGGGTCCCGTTGCGCGAGCCGAGATCCTCGATCTCGAGGCCGCCCGCGACCGGCCGGACGGCGAAGTGGCGGCGTGAGAGCTCGGCGTCGTCGATCTCGACGTCGACGTTCTCCCGCCCGATGACCAGCTCCTCCGACACCTCGATGCGGCGTCCTTCGAGCTGGCCCGAGGTGATCACGAGGTGGGCCATGGGCCGACCCTAACCAGATCGCGCGGCGCCGATCAACATTTCGGCATAGACCGTCGCGGAGGATGGCCGGGCGCTCGGCTCCTTGGCCAGCGCCGCCAGCACGGCCTCGCTGAGCCCGGGCGGCGCGTCGGCCCGATCGGCGCACGGATCCGGCGGCACGTCGCCGAGGTGGGCCATCCCGACCTCGAACATGCTCTTGCCCCCGAACGGCGGCTCGCCGGCCAGGCACTCGAAGACCACGCAGCCGAGCGCGTAGAGGTCGGCGCTCGCGCCCGGCTCGTCGCCGCGCAGCATCTCCGGCGCGATGTAGTCGAGCGTGCCGAGCATCTGCCCGGGGGCGGTGAGCATCGAGTAGTCGCGCCGCTTGGCGAGCCCGAAGTCGGTCAGCAGCGCGCCGCGCTCCTGGTCGAGCAGGATGTTCGACGGCTTGACGTCGCGGTGCACGAGCTCGGCGGCGTGCAGCGCGTCCAGCGCGGAGGCGATCTGCGACACGATCCGCGTCGTGTCGGCGACCGAGAGCGGCCCGTCGGCCCGGATGCGGTCGTCGAGCGACTTGTCGGGCACGTAGTGCATGGCCAGGTAGCCGACGCCGTCGACGTCACCGGCGTCGAGCACGTCGATCAGGTGCGGGTGGTCGACCTCGCCGGCCGCGCGCGCCTCGCGGGCGAAGCGCCGGGCCGTGCGCTCGTCGGCCACCAGACCCGGCTTGATCACCTTCAGCGCCACCACCGCCCCGTCCTCGCGGATGGCACGGAACACGATGCCCATGCCGCCCTCGCCGAGCTGGTCGTCGATCACGTACTCGCCGAAGGCGTCGCCGGGCTTCAGGCCGCGCGGGTCTGGATCATTGGCCATTGGCGCGAGCATAAGCACCGGGGTAGGCTCGCGCCCGCCAATGGCCGGACGCCGCCTGACCGCGTACTACATCGTGTTGCTCGCCGCGGTCGCCGTGGTGGCGACCTACGTGCTGTCGGTCGGCGCGGAGACCGAGCCGCAGACTGCCATCGCCGGCGGCTACGACGTCAGCCCCGGCGAGGCCTGCCTCGGCGACCAGGTCGACCTGCGGCAGTCGGGCCAGTTCGTGAGCATGCAGCGGGCCGACGGCTCGACGGTCGGCAAGCTGCGCTTCGAGAACGACCGGCTGACCGGTGACGTCAGCTGCCTCGAGGGCGGCAAGCAGCCGCTCGAGGCGGAGCACAGCGGCCAGCGCTTCGTCGGCACGGTCGGCGACGAGGAGCTGCAACTCGACTTCGCCCGCGACCCGCCCGATCCCGGGGCTCAGAAGCCGGCGCCGCCCGGGAACATCCGCGGCGACTACAAGTTCGTGCCACGGTCCGCCTGCCTGGGCGGGAAGGGCGAGCTGACCGGGCCGAACAGCGCGGTCGAGCTCGAGGCCGCCGGGGGCGTACACGGCGAGCTCACGTACTCCGAGGGCAAGGTCAGCGGCACGGTCACCTGCGCCGTCGGCGAGGAGGCGGAGGTCGCCGGCACCGCCACCAACCGCGACCTGGTCCTGACCGTCGGGGAGGAGCGCGTCACCGCCCAGAAGCAGCGCGAGTTCGGCCACACGCTCGCCGCCTTCTTCTTCGCGATCGCGGTCGTGATGCTGTTCGCCCGGCTCGTCGGCACGCTGGCGGTCAAGCTCGGCCAGCCGCGGGTGATGGGCGAGGTGCTCGCGGGCATCCTGCTCGGCCCGACGTTCTTCGGTGCGCTGCTGCCGGACCTGCAGCGGACCGTCTTCCCCTCCGACGTCATCCCCTTCATCGGCGTGGCGGCCAACCTCGGGCTGATCTTCTACATGTTCCTGGTCGGACTCGAGATCGACCTGTCGCAGCTGAAGGGACGGATCTCGCAGACGGCCGCGATCTCCAACACCGGCGTCGCGATCCCGATGATGGCCGGCCTCGCGGTGGCGATCCCGACCTACACGCTGGTCGGCCCCGACCGCGGCTTCACCGCGTTCGCGCTGTTCATGGGCGTCTCGATGTCGATCACGGCGTTCCCGGTGCTGGCGCGGATCCTGGTCGAGCGGCGGATGCTCAAGAAGCCGATCGGCGTGCTCGCGCTCGCCAGCGCGGCGATCGACGACATCTCGGCGTGGTTCCTGATCGCGCTCGCCACCGCCGTCGCGGTCGCCGGCTCAGGCCTCGAGGTGGTGCGGACGATCGCGCTCGCGGTCGTCTTCGTTGCGCTGATGATGCTCGTGGTGCGGCGCGTGCTGGGCCGGGTGTCGACGGCCTACGACGAGGCGGGCCGCGTGCCGGGCACGTGGATCGTGGCGATCTTCGCCGGCGTCCTGCTCTCGGCGTTCACGACCGAGCTCATCGGCATCGCGCTGATCTTCGGCGCCTTCGTGATGGGCGCGATCATGCCCCGCCACGCCGGGCTGACCGAGGACGTCACCCACCGCATCGAGGACTTCGTCGTCTTCCTGCTGCTGCCGCTGTTCTTCTGCTTCACGGGCCTGCGCACGAACGTGCTGCTGATCGACCGCGTGGAGCTGCTGATCCTCACCGTGGCGCTGACGGTGGTGGCGATCGCGTGCAAGTTCGGCGGCACGATGCTGGCCGCGCGCGTCACCGGCCTCGGCTGGCGCGAGTCGGCCGTGCTCGGCACGCTCATGAACACCCGCGGCCTGACCGAGCTGATCGTGCTCAACCTGGCGCTGGAGAAGGGCGTGATCTCCGAAGGCCTGTTCGCGATGCTCGTGATCATGGCCCTGGTCACGACGTTCATGGCGGGGCCGTTGCTGAAGCTGATCGACCCCAAGAACGAGTTCGGCGCCCCGATCGGCGAGGAGCTCGAGGAGGCGCGCAAGGAGAGCCAGGAGATCTCGACGATCGAGATCCCCGACCGCGCGATCCTGCTGGCGCCGCAGACCGACGGCACGCTCGCCCAGCTCGTCGCCTTGGCGCGCCCGCTGGCGGGCTCGACGCCGCCGCGCGAGCTGATCCTGGCGCGGCTGGTGCAGCCGCCGCGCGGGGCGTCGGTGCGCGGCGGGCTGCAGACCGAGGCGTTCACATTGCAGGCGGCGTCGAGCGAGATGCAGGCCGCGCGCAGCGACCTCCTGCGCAGCGGCATCGCCGCGCGCTCGCTGGCGTTCACGTCGGCCGAGATCGGCAAGGACCTCGTGCAGCTCGCCGAGGACGAGGCGGTCGACCTGATGCTGGTCGACGGGCGGCGGCCGCTGCTGGGCGGCGGGGTGCCGCGCGGCGACGTCGGCCACGTGCTCCAGCACGCCTCGTGCGACGTCGCCGTGCTGGTGGCGCGCGAGGGCAGCGTGGTCGAGCCAGGGCCGGACACGCCGATCGTCGTGCCGTTCGGCGGAGCCGAGCACGACTGGGCGGCGCTCGAGCTCGGCGCCTGGCTGTCGTCGTCCGCGGGCGCGCCGCTGAAGCTGCTCGGCTCGGCCGGGCAGACCGACGACGGTCGCGACGCGAGCCGGCTGCTCGCCAACGCGTCGATGTTGGTGCAGCGGTTCGTCGGGGTAGCTTCGGAGCCCGTGATCGCCGAGGCCGGGAAGGACGCCATCATCGCCGCCGCCGAGGAGGCCGGCCTGCTCGTGGTCGGCCTGTCGGACCGCTGGCGCCAGGAGGGCCTCGGCCCGATGCGCTCCGAGCTGGCGAGCGCCGCTCCCGCGCCGGTGCTGTTCGTCCGCCGCGGCGGGCGCGCGGGCGCGCTGGCGCCGCGCGAGGACGTCACGCGCTTCACCTGGTCGTCGCCGAACATCGGGATGGCCGATCTGACGTGATCGGCGTGGCGGGGGCGACGGGAGGCCTCGGCGGCCGCATCGCCAGGCGGCTGGCCGACCGCGGGATCGAGCAGCGGCTCGTCGTGCGCGACCCGGCGCGGGCGCCGGAGCTGCCCGGCGCCGAGGCGGTGCGCGGCGGCGAGTACTCCGACGGCGAGGCGATGCGGCAGGCGCTCGAGGGCGTCGACGTCCTCTTCCTCCCGTCGGCGGGCGAGCACCCCGACCGCGTCTCGGTGCACCGGAGCGCGGTCGACGCCGCCGCCGCGGCGGGCGTCGAGCGGGTCGTCTACTCGTCGTTCCTGGGCGCCGCGCCGGACTGCGTGTTCACGTTCGGCCGCGACCACTTCCACACCGAGGAGCACATCCGCGCCTCGGGCCTGGGCTTCACGTTCCTCCGCGACTCGATCTACCTCGAGTACGTGCCGTTCTTCGCCGGCGCCGACGGCGTCATCCGCGGGCCGGCGGGCGACGGGCGCTTCGCCGCGGTGGCGCGCGACGACATCGCCGACGTCGCGGTCGCCGCCCTGCTCGACGCCGAGCACGCCGGCGAGGCCTACGCGGTGACCGGCCGCGAGCTACTGACCATGGCGGAGGCGGCCGAGATCCTCACGCGCGTGTCGGGCCGCGAGGTCTCCTACGTCGAGGAGACACTCGACGAGGCGCGGGCGTCACGCAAGCCGAGCGGCGCACCGGACTGGGAGATCGAGGGCTGGGTGACCACCTACACGTCGATCGCGGCGGGCGAGCTCGACTTGGTGAGCGACGTGGTGGCGCGGGTGGCGGGGCATGAGCCTCAGACGCTGGCGGAGCTGCTCGAGGCGGACCCGCAGTCCTGGGCGCACCTGCGGGGCGGCTCGTAGCGTCCGCGGCAGTTTCGGCGAACGTCAACGGCTGGCTGGGTAGGGAGCGGGTCCAAACGCCCCCGGCGCCCACGAATGTCATCTCGACCGCATATAGCCGCCATCGAGACGACTTTCGTGCCGCGGCCGGTCGAACCCCGCTCCCTACCCAGCCAGGTATTGACGTTCAGCGGCGCCGCCGCGAACGCTCAGGCCGGCGGTCCCGTCGGCACCCGGTGCACGCCCCGACGGGGCGGGCAGGTTCTGCAGCTCCTGCGGGATCTGGTGCACGCTCGAGAACTCGCGCAGCAGGCCGCCCTGGCCCTCCGGGCGCTCCTGCACCGCGGCGACCACCGGCAGCGGCTCCATCTCCGCGGGGTGCGACCAGCCGGTGCGGCGGAACTCGCCGCCGCTCTCGATCCAGGTCAGCGAGACGATCGGGAGGATCACGATCCGCGTCCACACGGCCATGGTCCAGCTCACCCAGTAGAACCAGACCGCGTCGATCGGCTCGAGCGGCACGTCGAGCACCTGCCCGAGGACGTAGACGATCACGAACTCGCCGGCGCCGAGCACGAACGTGAGCCACGGCGGCTGCCACTTGATGATCTGCGGGTAGACGACGATGTCCAGCGCGACACCGATCAGGTAGTAGATCCCGAGCAGGACCAGGTAGCCCACGTTGTCGGTGACGAAGTAGAGGATCAGCCCGAGGAGCGCCGGGCCGATGAGGATGGCGGTGCGGGTCTCGACGCGGCCGAGGACGGAGGGGCACATGGTTAGGCCAGCTGCTCCACGCGGCGGACGGTGCGGATCGCCTTGGCGGTCTCCCGCGCGAGCGAGAGCTGCATCCCCAGGCGGCTGGGGAACGGCCGTTTCTTGGGCGGGTCGGCCCGGTAGACGTCCCCGACGAAGCGCCGCCCGATGTACTTCAGCCCGGCGATCGTGTCGCCGTGCGGGATCACGCTGTTGGCGGTCAGGCCCATCATGCAGAGCCGCGAGTCCTCCTGGTCGAGCCCCGGCACGCCGCAGTTGGACTTCAGCCGGATGCGGCCGTCGACCACCGGGATCTCGTAGAACTCGACGAGCCGCCGCAGCAGCGGCAGCGCCAGCGCCGACTTCACGAAGCCGGTGCCCGCGCAGACGCCGGTGACGTCGAGCCAGCCCGGGTCCTCGCCGTGGCGGCTCGCCGACGTGCACGCGCAGGCCGGCCGGCCCGCGCTCGACCTGGTCGATCTCGCCGACCAGCTCGTCGAAGCGGCCCTCGGCGCGGCCGTTCTCGATCCGCTCGCGCCAGGAGCGGCGCTTGGGCGCGGTGCCCTTGAGCACCTGGCCGAGGAACGCGATCCGGTCCTCGAACGCGAGGCCCTGGAAGATGTCGATGCCGAGCGCCTCGAACAGGCAGCGCGGCACGTTGAGGTCCTGCTCGTCCGGCGCCGGGTTGCGGCGCAGCGCGATCACCTTGGCGCCCGCGTCCAGCGCGTTGGCCCACTCGTTGATCGAGGCGATGCCCGCCCCGATGACGATGTAGCGGCCCTGCGGGTGGTACTGCTTGGGCGCGTAGGCCTGCACGATCCGCTGGTCGATCTCGGGGTCGGAGCCCTTCGCCTTCGCCAGCACGGGCGGGAACTGCAGCGGCCCGTGGCCGAGCGCCATCATCACGTGCTTCGAGCGCCCGATGAAGTTCGCGTCCTCGTCGTAGAGCACGAAGTGGCGCGGCGGCCCGTCCTCGCGCTGCAGCCAGCCGACGCGCCGCGGGACGCGCGCGTGCTCCCATCCGAGGCGCTTCTGGACGACGGCCGCCTCGGCGAGGATGTCCGGCACGCCCGGGTTGTACTTGCGCTTGATCGAGCGGTAGAGCGGCGCGGGGCTCTTGCGCGACCAGGCGTCGAGCTGGGCGAAGGTCGGCCAGTCGGCGGGCAGGAAGTGCGACTCGGACTCCGACCGCAGCACGGTCTGCCCGAGGTTGTGGGCGAACTGCTGGTACGTGCCGACGGGGTTGTCGTTGGTGCCGAAGATGGCGATGTCCTCGGGCCGGTAGCCGAGGTAGATCGCGGTGGCGTAGACGATCAGGGAGCCGAAGCCGTCACCGACGACGGCGAGCGTGGAGTCGCGAGGGACCGAGGCGGGCATGCGTGCGACTCTCTCCGCTCGCCGCTTCGAAAGTCAAGCGTCTGGAGCGAAGTCCAGCCCTTGGTATGAACCGAGCCCACCCCCGGGCGGGACGGCGGCTCCGGAGGCGACCGTGGCGTGCGCGGCGACCCGCGCGCCGTCGCCCACGACGACCGGCCCGACCCGCCCCGGCGCGCCGAGCACCCCGACCGCGGCGAAGTCGCCGATGACACAGTCGGCCCCGAGGGTCAGATCGGCGTGTCCGACGACGAACACGCGGGCGCCGACGCGCGCTCGCGCCCCGACCCGCAGCGTGCCCGCCACCGCCTCGACGCGGCTGCCGTCGCCGAGGTAGCAGTCGTCACCGAGCTCGACCCGCGCGCCGGGCGCGATCCGCACCTGGGCGTCGTGGCCCATCCGCACCCGCGCGCCGACCCGCAGCCGCCCGCGGTGGCGCAGCCGGAGCCACGCCAGCCGCATCCCGCCGAGGCGCGCGGGCTCGGGGATGACCACATCGGCGTCCATATCTCCGCATGGTGGCTCATCCCCGGCGCGGCGCGAGCCGACAAGGGAAGGGTGGAACTCGCGACCGCCGCCAAGCGCCGCAAGCGCAAGAAGAAGAAGTCGCGCTGCACGCCCGCAAAGCGCAAGCCGCTGGCCAAGAAGAAGAAGGCGAAGCGGTCATCCGCCGAGGCCGAGGCGACCGCCGCCGCGCGCAAGAAGCGCCGGCGCAAGAAGCGCCCGGTCTGCAAGCCGAAGAAGAAGCGCAAGCCCGGCGGCGGCACGCACCCCGCCGCGACCCGCCCGGCGACGCCGCCCGCGCCCGGGCCCGCCGCGCCGGTCCCGCCCGCCCCGCCGGCGCCCACGCTGGCGGTCATCAACTCGCCGATCGCCGTCTACACCGGCCCGTTCGGCACCGCCCAGGCCGAGCGCCTGCTGTGGCGCGCCGGCTTCGGCCCGCGGCCCGGCCAGGCCGCCGAGGTGGCCAAGCTCGGGCTCGAGAAGGCCGTGCTCGCGCTCACCCGCCCGACCGGCACGGCGCCGATGGACGGCCCCACGCCGAACGACGGCGGCGATCCGCTCGAGCCCTACGACCGCTGGGGCCACGACCTCCTGTTCTGGCTCGACCGCATGGTCCGCTCGCGCCACCAGCTGATCGAGCGGCTCTCGCTCGTGTTCCACGACTGGTTCGCGACCTCCAACGACGCGGTCGGCTCGAGCCGGTTCATGCTCGACCAGACCAACCTGTTCCGCGCCCACGGGCTGCGCAACTTCAAGGTCATGGTCAGGGCGATCACGCAGGACCCGGCGATGATCCTGTTCCTCGACCAGGCGTCGAACCGCAAGCACCAGATCAACGAGAACTACGCCCGCGAGCTGATGGAGCTGTTCACGCTCGGCGCCGACCGCGGGGCCTACACCGAGGACGACGTGCGCGAGCTGGCGCGCTCGCTCAGCGGGTGGGACTACGACTGGAACGGCACGCTCGGCGCGCACAACTTCCACTGGGACGAGCAGGACCGCTGGGACCCGGGCTTCAAGACCGTGTTCGGCCAGCGCGGCCGCTGGACGTGGGAGGACGGCTGCCGGATGGTCGTCGACCACCGGCTGCACCCGTCGTTCTTCGTCTCGAAGCTGTGGAGCTACTTCATCCCGACGGCGCCGGACGCCGGCACCGCGGCCAAGCTCGAGGCGCTCTACAAGGGCTCGGGCTACGAGATCCGCCCGGTGCTCGAGGCGATCCTGACCTCCAAGGCGCTCTACGAGGGGCCGCGGATGGTCAAGCCGCCGACGGTGTTCGTGGCCGGCATGCTGCGGGCGCGCAAGCGCGGGATCACCACCAACGCGTGGTCGTGGGCGCTGCCCGGCGCCGGCCAGCGCCTCTACTACCCGCCGGACGTCGCGGGCTGGGACGACAAGCGCTGGCTCGATACCAACACGACGCTCGGGCGCTGGGAGGCGGTCGTGGTCGCGCTCGACGACGACACCGAGGCGCCCGGCTCCAACGCGTACCCGGAGGAGACCGCGGCCCAGGCGCTGGCGAAGGCGCGCGCGTTCTGGGGCAATCCCAACCTCACCGCTCCCGCCGTGGCCGCGCTCAACAGCTTCGCCAACGCCGCCATCCCGTCCACCGCCGCGCCGTGGCTGCGCGCGCAGCGCCAGAACGCGCTGCGGCAGCTGATCGCCGGCTCTCCCGACTACCAAACGAGCTGACATGGCCTGCCACTGCGACGACTACTCGAAGGCCCAGGCCGGCCGCGGCCTGCGCGGCATCGAGCCCGGCATGCCGACGCCCGCCGGCACGGGCCTCAACCGCCGTTCGTTCCTCGCCCGCGGCAGCGGCCTCGCGCTGTCGGTGTTCGGCGGCTCGATGCTCTCGCGCATGGCGTTCGAGGAGGGCATCGCGCGCGCCCAGGGCGGGTCGGCGTCGCCGGTCCTCGTCTCGATCTTCCTGTCCGGCGGGGTCGACTCGCTGTCGCTGCTCGCCCCGATCGGCGACCCGCGCTACGCGCAGCTGCGCCCCAACCTCGGCCTGACCGCGAGCGGCAACAGCGACGACGTCTTCACCGAGGACTCGCGGCTGCACTGGCACCCGAGCGCGGCGCCGCTGCGCGACCTGCACCGCGCGGGCAAGGTCTCGGTGATGCCGGCCATCGGCTACGGCGACCCCAACCAGTCGCACTTCACGTCGCGGCACTACTGGGAGGTCGGCGAGGTCAACCCGTACGGCCGCATCGGCTGGCTCGGCCGCTACCTCGACAAGTACGGCACCGCCGACAACCCGCTGCAGGGCCTCTCGCTCGACTGGGACCTCGCGCCCGCGCTCGCCGCGTCCAAGGTGCCGGTGGCGGCCGTCTCCAACCCGGAGTACTTCTCGCTCAACTCCCGCGATGTGTGGGACGGCGGGATCCGCACGAAGCTGATCGACGCGCTGAAGGCGCAGGGCACGCTCGCCACCGACGACCCGGAGCTCAAGAGCGCCCGCAACGCCGCGCGCCAGACGGTCGGCCTGCGCGCTCAGCTCCAGGGCCTGCAGGGCACGGACGCGCCGTGGCAGGCCGCGGTCGCCTACCCGAGCGAGGACGGCTTCGCGCGCCGGCTGGCGGTGCTGGCCGAGATGCTCGACATGGGGCTGCCGATGAAGGTCGTCGCGCTCGACGCCAACGGCGGCTACGACACCCACGACAACCAGAACGGCTCGCTGCCCGGCGACCTGGCGCTGTTCTCGCAGTCGCTCGCCGCCTTCCAGGCCGACCTCGAGGCGCGCGGCCTCGCCGACCGGGTGCTGATCAACGTGTGGAGCGAGTTCGGGCGGCGCCCGGAGGAGAACGGCAGCGGCACCGACCACGGCGCGGCCGGCATCTCGCTGGTCATCGGCACGCAGGCGACGCGGCACGATGGTCGGCGAGTTCCCCGGCCTCGCGACGCTCGACGAGGACGACAACCTCCGCCACACGACCGACTTCCGCGCCGTCTACTGCTCGCTGCTCGAGCAGTGGCTCGACGTCGACGCGGCGGGGATCATCCCCAGCGCGTCGTCGTTCGCGCGCCCCGCGCTGGTGCGATGAAGCGCTGGCGGTCCTGCTGATCGCGCTGCTGGCGGTGGGCGGGGCCGTCCCGGTCGTCGACGCCAAGCCGAAGCCGACCAAGCAGCAGCAGCGCTGCCTGAAGGCGGCGAAGAAGCAGTACAAGAAGGCGAAGCAGGCGAGCCGAAAGCATTCGAAGGCGACGCGCAGGCGCGCGAGCATGAAGCGCGCGAAGGCGAAGCTGAAGCAGGCGCGCAAGCGCTGCCTGCGCCGCAAGACGACGGCTTCGCCCGGCACGCCCGGCGGGCCGGCGGGCGCCGCGCCCTCGGCGCCCGGAGCGCCCGCGCCTTCCACGCCGGACCCGACGCCCGACGATCCCGGCGGGCCGACGCTCCCCGACGACCCGTCCGGCGGCGGCCGCTCGATCCAGGTCCAGTCCGGCGAGTTCTACCTGCGGCTCTCGCGCGCGTCGGTGCTGGCGGGCGACGTGCGCGTCGAGTTCGACAACTCCCGCGGCGAGGATCCGCACGACCTCAAGCTCGCCAAGGGCACGCGACCTCCACAGCTTCGACGAGCAGCCCTCGGGCGGCGTCACGGCCAAGACGCTGCACCTTTCGAAGGGCACCTGGCAGCTGTTCTGCGCCCTCCAGGACCACGCCGCGCGCGGGATGAGCGCCGAGCTGAAGGTCACCGCGGGCTGAGGCCCGCGCCGGTTCCGTCGGGCGCGGCGGCTAGCTTGCGCCGCCGTTCATGCCGGTCCGCACGCTCCCCGCGTGGCCCGCCGGCCGCCCTCTGCGTTCCTGGCAGGAGGAGGCCGTCGCGGCCGTGCTCGCCCATCCCCAGCGCTCCTTCCTCGCCTCCGCGACGCCCGCGGCGGGCAAGACGACGTTCGGGCTGCACGTCGCGCACCGGATGCTGGCCGAGGGCCGGGTCGGGCGCGTCTGCATCGTCGCGCCGACCACCCACATCGCCCGCCAGTGGGCCGCCGACGCCGCCCGCTACGGGCTCGACGTCGAGCCCAACCGCCCCAACGCGGCCGGGCCCGAGCCGCGCGACCGCCACGGCGTCGCGGTGACCTACCAGACGCTCGCGGCCGGCCCGAAGGTCCACCGGCGGCGCTGCGAGGACGTGCCGACGCTCCTGCTCGCCGACGAGCCGCACCACATGGGCGACCAGGCCGCGTGGGGCCGCAGCGCGCAGGCCGCGTTCGAGGGCGCGCGCTTCCGCCTGCTGCTGTCCGGCACCCCGTTCCGCTCCGACAACACGCCGATCCCGTGGATCGCCTACGACGAGGACGGCGTCTCGCGCGCCGACTACGCGTACGGCTACACCGACGCGCTGCTCGACGGCGTCTGCCGCCCGGTGACGTTCCACACCTACGACGGCGACATGGAGTGGATGTCCGACGGCCGCCGCCGGCGCGCGGACTTCTCGGTCGGCCTGCCCGCCGCCGAGGCCGCCCGCCGCCTCCGCACCGCGCTCGATCCCGAGGGCGACTGGATCACGCAGGTGCTGCGCGACGCCGACGCCCGACTGACCGATCTGCGCGCCGGCCCGCACCGCGACGCCGGCGGGCTCGTGGTGGCGATCGACATGGAGCACGCCGACCGGCTCGCCGAGCGGCTGGCGCGGATCTCCGGCGAGCGGCCGGAGATCGTGACGTCCGAGACGGCGGGCGCCTCGGAGCGGATCGCGCGCTTCGCCGCCGGCAGCGGCCGTTGGCTGGTCTCGGTGCTGATGGTCTCCGAGGGCGTCGACGTGCCGCGGCTGCGGGTCGGCGTCTACGCGACGACGGCGCGCACCGAGCTGTTCTTCCGCCAGGTGGTCGGGCGCTTCGTGCGGCGGACGCCGGCGCCGCGCGAGCAGATGTCGCACGTCTTCCTCGCCTCCGACCCGCGGCTCAAGCAGCTCGCCGCCCAGATCGAGGAGGAGCGCAACCACGCGCTCGAGCAGCTGGCCGAGGGCGAGGCGGTGGCCGAGCAGCGCGAGCGCGCGGAGGCCACCGAGGCGTTCCGCGCCCTGTGGTCGAGCGCCCGCCGCGACGACGACGTGCTCCAGACCACGGCGCCCGGCGAGGCGCTGCAGCTGTTCGCCGACGCCGCGCCCGCCGCGGCGCCCGCTCCGGTCCTGACCACCACGGCGCCGGTCATCGAGTCGCGGCAGGACCGCCGCGAGCAGCTGCGCGACGAGCGCCGCGCCCTCGTCGCCGCCGTGTCCCGCCGCACCGGGGAGTCGCACCGGGTCATCCACGGGCGCGTCAACCGCGAGACGGGCGCCCGCTCGGTGACCGCGGCGAGCGTCGAGCAGCTCGAGCGCGGCAACCGCCTGCTCGAGCGCCAGGCCAAGCGTCGATAGCCTCCGCGCCATGGCGGACGACGACGGACTCGACGCGCTCTCCTCGAAGGAGCTCCACGACATGGCGGTGAAGCGGGCGCGGCGGCACCTCGACGCGAAGTTCTTCTACCGGATGATGAAGCTGCTCCCGGTCGCCGAGAGCGCCGCCGGCCAGTACGAGAAGTCGGACGACGACATGCTGCGCCTGAGCGCGCACTTCGACGACATCAGCGATTCCGGCAAGGGCGAGGTCGGCGACCTGATGCGGCCGTACTACCTCGAGTACCTGAGGGAGCACGGCGTCACCGCGGATGCTTCCTGACTGGCCGGAGGGCACCGTCGCGGTGCTGTCCACGGCCGGGCCACACGCGATCCCCGTCTCCACCGCCACTCGCGCGGGCGACGCGACGATCCACCTCGCACTCGCCCATTCACGCGACTCGCTGGCCCGCCTGCGCGAGGAGCCGCGCTGCGCGCTGACGATCCTGGCTGCGGGCGTCGCCGTGACCGCGTACGGCGCCGCCACGGTGGTCGGGGAGGGCGAGCGCGTCGTCTACGTGCGGCTCGACGTCGACGACGTCCAGGACCACGACCAGCCGACGTTCGAGCTCGACGATGGCGTCCGCTGGCACTGGACCGACGACGACGCCGAGCGGGGCGACGCGGCGGTCCGCGAGCGCCTGCGGCAGCTCTAGTCGGCGGCGATCGTCATGTCGCGCCCGGCCGACTTGGCGGCGGCGAGCGCGTCGGCGCAGCGGGCGAGCAGCAGGTCGGCGGGCTCCTCGCCGTCCCAGCGGGCGACGCCGGCCGAGGCGGTCTGGCCGCGCGGCGTGGAGGCACGGACGCGCTCGAGCACGTCGCACGCCTCGCCGAGCCCGCAGTCCGGGAGGAGCACGCCGAACTCGGCGCCCTCCAGGCGGGCGATCAGGTCGACCTCGCGCAGCTGCGCGCGCCAGGCGGACGAGGACTCCTTGACCAGGCGGTCGCCCTCCTGCTCGCCGCGGAGCATGTTGAACGCGCTCAGGTGGTCGAGGTCGATGACGGCGATCGAGACCGGCGCCTCGGAGCGGCGGGCGCGCGCGAGCTCGCGCGGCAGCTCGTCGTCCCAGGTCCGGCGGGTGCCGAGGCCGGTCAGCGGGTCCGACAGCGCGAGCGCGCCGACGCGCGAGCGCAGCTCCTCGCGCTCGATCGCCACCGCGGCCTGGGCGGCCAGCAGCGCGAGCATGTCGGCGACCGCGTCGGGGATCGAGTCGACCGCGTGGCGCCAGATCAGGATCAGCACGCCGGCGATCTGGTCGCCGCGCAGCACCGGCTCGAACAGCGCCGAGCGCGCGCCGGTCGCCTCCACCAGCGGCGCCGCGAGCGCCGGGTGGGCGCGCGCGTCGGCCACGAAGTAGCTCTGGCGCGAGGTGAAGGCGCGGCTGCCGTACTCCGACTCCGGCCGCGGCTGGATCGTCACCGGCGCGATGTCGACGCCGACCATCGCCGTCGAGACGAACTCGCGGCCCGACGGCTCGAGCAGGAACGCGACCGGCGAGGAGGTGACCTCGCAGGCGGCGCGGCAGACGGCCGGGCGGGCGTCGCGGCTGCCCGGACAGCGCCTTGGTGACGCGGCCGAGCGCGGCCAGCCCGCGCGCGTGCTCGCGCAGCGTCTCCGACATCCGCTGCAGGTCGCGCGTGGAGCTCTCGCGCTCGAGCTCGGACGACAGCACGCGGGCGAGCACCGCGAACAGCTGCTCGTCGGCGTCGCTGAAGCGCGACGGCGTCCGCGACAGCGCGGCGAGGCTGCCGACCCGGGTCTGGTCGGAGAGCTCGAGCGGGACGCCGAGGTAGGAGACGGCGCCGAGCTGCTGCTGGATGTCGAGCGTCGCGTAGGCGGGGTGGGCGGCGAGGTCGTCGCAGCGGCGCGGGCCCATGTCGTCGGCCATGCGGCCGCAGTAGGAGTCGCGCAGCGGCGTCGCCTGGTTGGCCTGCAGGCCGAAGGTCTCGCCCCCGCGGGTGTCGACGATGCGGTGCACGTTGTGGCCGCGGTCGAGGTGGGAGAGGAAGAGCGTGGCGTCGGGCAGGTGCGACTCGAGCAGGTCGAGCACCGAACGCGTGGCGTCCGCGAACGACCGGTAGGAGGCGGTCGTGGCGACCGAGGCGGCCTGGATGGCTCCGACGTCCATGTGCCCTCCATTGTTGACGAAAAGCACGAGGAAGGGGGCCAGGCCCAGACGAAAGTACGATGCCCCGCCATGCGCCTGGCCACCTTTCTTACCCCGGACGGCACCGAGCGCGCGGGGGAGGTCCGCGACGACGTCGTGGTCGCCCTCGCGGAGGGCTCCGTGCTCGACCGCCTCGCCTCCGGCGACACGACCGCCGCCACCGGCGAGGAGTTCGCGCTCGCCGACGTCACCCTGCTCGCCCCCGTCCCGCGCCCGCGGGCGATCTTCGGGATCGGGCTCAACTACGCGAAGCACGCCGCCGAGACCGGCAAGGAGCCGCCCGAGCAGCCGATGGTGTTCATGAAGCTCCCGAGCTCGAGCGTCTCGGGCTTCGGCACCGTCGAGGTCCCCGCGGCGGCCGGCCAGCGGCTCGACTACGAGGCCGAGCTCGTCGTGGTCAGCGGGGGCGGCACGACGATCGCCGGCTACGCCGTCGCCGACGACCTCTCGGCCCGCGACCTCCAGAAGCGCGAGACCCAGTGGACGCGCGCCAAGGGCTTCGACGGCTCGTGCCCGTGGGGTCCGTGGATCACCACCGCCGACGAGGTCGAGGACGCGCAGGCGCTGCGGATCGGCTCACAGGTCAACGGCGAGGTGCGGCAGGACTCCTCGACGGCGGACCTGATCTTCGGCCCGCAGGCGCTGATCGACTTCCTCGCCGAGACGATCACCCTCGAGCCCGGCGACATCGTGTTGACCGGCACGCCCGAGGGCGTCGGCCAGGCGATGGACCCGCCGCGCTTCCTGGCCGACGGCGACGTGGTGCGGATCGAGGTCGAGGCGCTCGGCGTGCTCGAGCACACGATCGCTGTGCGGGGCTAAGCGTCGGCGGCGGCGCCACCGAACGTCAACACCGGGCCGGGTAAGCGCGGGTTCGAACCGCCGCGGAGCCCACGAGTGTCGTCTCGATGGGCTGTGGGCCTATCGAGACGACTTTCGTGCCGCCCTGGCCTCGGACCCGTCTCCTACCCAGCCAGACCTTGACGTTCGGCGGCACTGCCGCGGACGCCAGAGTCCTACAACCCGAAGTAGCCCTTCGCGAGGCGGCGACCCTTCTTGCAGCGGACGGTCAGCCCCTGGTTCGGGTTGCGGCACACGTAGCCGTCGACCTTGATCTTTGGGCAGTAGCCGCCCGAGCAGCGGGACGAGGCCTTGTCGAACCAGCGGTCGATCAGCGCGATCCCGCGCTTGCAGCTGATCCGGCTCGTGGAGATCGTCGCCGCGGAGGTCTCGGAGCCCGACCCCACCGGGTGGCGGCCGCAGCGCGCCGCGGAGGCGCTGCTCGGCAGCAGCGCGGCGAGCGTCAGCACCGCGAGCCCGACGACCAGCGCGGGCCGCATCAGTGCTCGGAGATCACCCGGTCGATCAGGCCGTACTCCTGCGCCTGATCGGCCTTGAAGAAGCGGTCGCGCTCCATGTCGTGGCGCACCTGCTCCTCCGGCTGGCCGGTGTGCTTCGAGTAGATCTCGTCGATCCGCTTGCGCGTCTTGATGATCTCGGCGGCGTGGATCTCGATGTCCGTCGCCTGGCCCTCGAAGCCGGCCGACGGCTGGTGGATGAGGATGCGCGAGTTCGGCAGCGCCATCCGCTTGCCGTGCGCGCCGCCGGTCAGCAGCAGCGAGCCCATCGACATGGCGATCCCGACCACCATCGTCGCCACGTCCGGCTTGATGAACTGCATCGTGTCGTAGATCGCGAGGCCGGCGTAGATCGAGCCACCCGGCGAGTTGATGTAGAGCGAGATGTCCTTGTCGGGGTCCTGCGACTCGAGGTGCAGCATCTGCGCCACGACGAGGTTCGCGATCTGATCGTCGACGGGCGACCCGAGGAAGATGATGCGCTCGTTGAGCAGGCGCGAATAGATGTCGAACTCGCGCTCGCCACGGGCGGTGCGCTCGATGACCATCGGAACCAGCGGCATGACCCGCAGGCTAGCGGGCGGCGGCGCTCAGGCCGGGCTGAGGGTGCCTGCCCGGCGTGGCCGCAGCCGCCCGAGCAGGCGCTCGACGCGGCGGGTGAAGCGCCGGCGGTCGAGCCTGAGCGTGTCGCGGACGTCGGCCGCGGGGGTGCGGTCGACGAGCATCGCGAGCAGCGCGAGGTCGTCGCTCTCGACCCGCGCCGCGGCCGCGCGCAGCTGCCCGGGGGTGAGGGGCGGCAGCGCGGTCCGGCCGCGGGCGACGAGGCGCAGCGCCTCGAACAGCTCCTCGGGCGTGGCCTGCTTGTCGACGATGCCGTCGGCGCCCGCGACCCGCAGCGCGACCTCGAGCGCGGGGTCGGACGCCTCGGTGTAGGCGACCACGCGCGGGCCGCCGTCGGCGGTGATGCGCCGGGAAAGCTGCAAGCCATCGCCGACGCCGAGGAGCGGCTCGAGCAGGACGATGTCGGGCGCGCCGCGCGCGACAAGCTCAAGCGCCTCGTCCGCCGTGCCGGCGGAGCCAACGGGCACGAGTCCGGGCTCGTGCCGCAGCAGGGCGCAGAGCCCGGCGCGAACGGCCGGCTGGGGGTCGACGATGGCGATGCGGGTCACGTCCGGCACGTTCCCAGCCGACCCTTAAGACCTCCTGAACTTCGGCCATGAATACCGTGAAAACATGCCCGCCCGCCCAGTGACACCCACACCCGCCCTGGAACTCCAAAGCCTTACCAAGCGGTACGACGACGGGCTGCTCGCGCTCGACCATGTCGACCTCGTCGTGCCGGCGGGCGAGTTCTTCGGCCTGCTCGGCCCCAACGGGGCCGGCAAGACGACGCTGATCTCCGCCGTCTGCAACCTCATCCGCACGACGAGCGGCGAGGCGCACGTGTTCGGCCACCCGAGCGGCTGCACCGAGGCGCGTCGCCTGATCGGCCTCGCCGAGCAGGACATCAACCTCGACCGCTTCCTCGACGTCGAGGAGACGCTCGTCTACCACGGCGGCTACTACGGCATGAGCCGCGCCGACGCCCGCCGCCGCGCCGGCGAGATGATGGACGTCTTCGACCTGCGCGCGAAGGCCACCACCCGCGCGCCGAAGCTCTCCGGCGGCATGCGCCGCCGCCTCCTGCTCGCCCGCGCGCTCATGCACGAGCCGCGCCTGGTCATCCTCGACGAGCCGACCGCCGGCGTCGACTTCGAGCTCCGCCTCGAGCTGTGGCGCTACATCCGCCGCCTGCACTCCGAGGGCACGACGATCCTCCTCACCACGCACTACCTCGAGGAGGCCGAGGAGCTGTGCGAGGACATCGCGCTGATCCGCGACGGCCGCATCATCGCCCGCGACTCCGCCGACGGCCTGCGCACCACCTACGGCGCCGTGTCGCTCGCCGACGTCTACGTCAAGGCGATGGCGACCTTGCCGAGCACCGAGCCGCTCTCCAGGTAGCGGATCGCCGCGGGAACGTCGGCGAGCGGGAAGACGCGGTCCACGACCGGCCGAAGCGCGCCCGCCTCGATCAGCTCCTTCAGCCGCGTCAGCTCCGTCGGCCTTGCGCGGCGCGGAGAAGTCGAGGCTCGGGAGCCGGCGATCGAACGGTGACATCGCCACGAGCTTGAGCGTGCGCGGGAAGGTCCCGAGCCACGCGCCACCCGAGGCGCCGTAGCCATCGTGGCCGATGATCACGTACCTCCCGCCCGGCGTGAGGGCGCGCAGGCAGTCGGCGATCGAGCGGTTGCCCGGGATGTCGACGATGACGTCGTAGCGCCGCTCGGTGAAGTCCTCGCGGGTGTAGTCGACCACGTGGTCGGCGAACGAGCGCACGAGGTCGAGCTTCGCGGGCGCGTCGACGCCGGTCACCTCGGCGCCGAAGGCCTTGGCGAGCTGGACGGCGAACAGGCCCACCCCGCCGCCCGCGCCGTTGACGAGCACCCGCTGCCCGGCCTGCACGTTGCCGTCGCGCCGTACGGCCTGCAGCGCGATCAGGCCTGAGGTGGGGACGACGGCGGCCTGCTCGAACGACAGCCCGGCCGGCTTGGGCGCCAGCGAGGCTTCGGGCGCGGCCGCGAACTCGGCGAAGGCGCCGCCATTGCGCCACTGAAGGCCGCGGATCGTCTCGCCGAACACCTCGTCCCCCTGCCGGAACCGCGTCACGTCCCGCCCGGCCGCCTCGACGACGCCCGCGAGGTCGATGCCGGGGACGCGATGGCGCGGCCGGCGGAGCCCGCCGACCCGGACGAGGAACGGCTGCCCGCGCATGACATGCCACACGTCGGGGTGCACGGAGGCGGCGTGCACCCGCACCAGGACCTCGTCCGCGCGGATGCCCGGAACCTCGACGTCGCGCAGCGCGAGCACCTCGGATCCGCCGTACCGCTCCTGAACGATCGCGCGCATGCTCGTACGATCCTCCTCGATGAAGCTCACGATCGTCGGCGGCGGAGGGTTCCGCGTCCCACTGGTCTACGGGGCGCTGCTGAGCAAGCGCGACACGCTCCCGTTCGACGAGGTGGTGCTGCACGACCTCGACGCCGACCGGATGGAGCGGATGGCCGCCGTCCTGCGCGGGCTGGCGGCGGAGCGCGGCGGCGAGCTGCCGTTCCGCGCCACCACCGACCTCGAGGACGCCGTCGAGGGCGCCGACTTCGTGTTCTCTGCGATCCGCGTGGGCCGGCTCGAAGGCCGGGTGGTCGACGAGTCGGTGCCGCTCGCTCGCGGCGTGCTCGGGCAGGAGACGACCGGGCCGGGCGGGATCTGCTTCGCGCTGCGGACGATCCCGGAGATGCTGCGGCTGGCCGAGGCGGTGGCCGAGCGGGCGCCGAGCGCCTGGGTCGTCAACTTCACCAACCCGGCGGGCATGGTCACCGAGGCGCTGCAGCAGGTGCTGGGCGACCGGGTGGTCGGCATCTGCGACTCGCCGAGCGGCCTCTGCCGCCGCGTCGCACGCGCGATCGGGCGCGCGCCGGCGGAGATGTGGTTCGACTACTTCGGCCTCAACCACCTCGGATGGCTGCGCGCCGCCTACGACGCCGACGGCGACCGCCTGCCCGAGCTGCTCGCCGACG
This sequence comes from uncultured Solirubrobacteraceae bacterium, assembly GCA_963730115.1. Lineage (GTDB taxonomy): Bacteria > Actinomycetota > Thermoleophilia > Solirubrobacterales > Solirubrobacteraceae > DASQFQ01. Next base: position 121,915 of record CAVSQM010000010.1, read on the forward strand.
ACGCCACGCTCACGAGCTTCGAGGAGGGCCGCCTGTTCGGCGGCGACTGGCTGCGGGCGCTGGGGATGATCCCCAACGAGTACCTCTACTACTTCTACTTCCACTCCGATGCGGTCGAGTCGATCCGCACCGGCGTCCCGCGCGGCGCCCAGCTGCTCGAGTCGCAGGCCGACTTCTACGCCCGCAACGGCGAGGACGCCCTCGCCGACTGGCGCGCCACCCGCGCCGAGCGCGACCGCACCTACATGGCCGCCGAGCGGCTCGCCGCCGGCATCGAGGCCGACCACGACGACGGTGGCGACGGCGGCGGCTACGAAGGCGAGGCGATGGCGGTCGTCGAAGCCATCGCCAACAACACCCGCGCCGTGATGATCCTCAACACCGCCAACCGCTCCGCCCTCCCGTTCCTCGACGAGCGCGCGGTCGTCGAGGTGCCCTGCATCGTCGGCCGCACCGGCCCGCAGCCGGTCGCGATCGGCTCCGTCCCCGCGCACGCCCAGGCGCTGGTGACCGCGATCAAGGACGTCGAGCGCACGACCATCCAGGCCGCCCAGACCGGCTCCGCCGAGCTTGCGATCCGCGCGCTGGCGCTCCATCCGCTGGTGCCGAGCGTGCAGACCGCGCGCGACATCTTCGCCGGCTACCGCGAGCAGCTGCCCGAGCTGGAGGCGCGCTTCGCATGAGCGTCGACGTCGTCGTCACCGCCACCGCGTTCATGGACATCACGTTCATCGGGCTCGAGTCCGTGCCCAGGCCGGGCGAGGAGCGCTTCGCCGGCGACCTCCTGCGCTCGCCCGGCGGCGGTGCCATCAACGCGATCGGGGCGTCCCGGCTCGGGCTCAAGGCCGCGCTCGCGGTCCCGCTCGGCGAGGACCTCGACGGGCGCTTCATCCGCGAGGAGCTGCAGGCCGAGGGAGTCGAGCTCTCGACCGGCGCCGGCACGCGCACCCCGACCACGGTGGTGATGCCGTGGGGCGGCGAGCGGGCCATGGTCACCTTCGAGCCCGGCTCCAGCACGAGCGCGGCCGAGGTCGCCGCCTTCGGGCCGCGCGCGGTGATCGTCGCGCTCGACCAGCTCGACCTCGTGCCGCCCGGCGTTCGCGGCTATGTCAGCTGCGGGGACGACGACGCCCGCGCCTTCCGCGCGCGCCCGCCGCGCGACCTCGACGGCGCCCGCGCCCTGTTCGTCAACCGCCGCGAGGCGACGCTGATCACCGGCGAGCACACCCCGGAGAAAGCCGCGGAGCGGCTGGGCGGCGACGTCGAGATCGCCGTCGTCACGCTCGGCCCGGAGGGCGCCGTGGCCGCCGTCGACGGCGGCCTGGTGCGCGCTCCCGGCTTCGAGATGAAGACCGTCGACACCACCGGAGCGGGCGACCTCCTGTGCGCCGCGTTCGTGTGGGCGGACCTCGCCGGCGCCGACGTCGAGGTTGCCTTGCGCTGGGCAGTCCTGTACGGATCACTCTCAGTCACCGTCCCGACGGGGTTCGCCGGTGCCGTCTCGCTCGAGCGGCTGCAGGCGGAAGGGTCGACCCGCGGCCTGCCGCCGCTGGCCACACACAAGGAGACACGGACATGACACGTCGCTCGATCGCCATCCTGCTGCTCTTGCTCACCACTGTGGTCGCCGGCTGCGGCACGCCCGGCGGCGACTCCTCCGACAACGCGGAGCAGGCCGAGGAGAGCAAGCAGAACTCGGCCAAGGTCGACGTCGCGAAGGCCGGGGACGTCACGCTGACGATCTGGGACCAGGAGGTCCGGGGCGGCCAGGCGGCGCAGATCAAGCGCCTCAACGCCGCGTTCCTCGCGCAGTACCCGAACGTGAAGATCAAGCGCGTCGCGAAGTCGTTCACCGACCTCCAGACGACGCTCAAGCTCGCGGTCTCGAGCGACAAGGCGCCCGACATCGTCGAGGCCAACCAGGGCCGCCCGATCATGGGCCAGCTCGTCAAGGGCGGGCTGCTGAAGCCGCTGGACGCCTACGCGGACGCCTACGGCTGGAACGACCGCTGGTCCGAGACGCTGCTCGACCTCAACCGCTTCAGCTCCGACGGCACGCAGTTCGGCTCGGGCGACCTCTACGGCGTCTCGCAGATGGGCGAGATCGTGGGCGTCTTCTACAACCGCGACATGGTGCCGACGCCGCCGAAGACGTTCGCCGAGTTCGAGGCGATGCTGGCCAAGGCGAAGGCCAAGGGCCAGACCCCGATCGCGTTCGGCAACCTCGACAAGTTCGGCGGCATCCACGAGTTCCAGACCGTCCAGAACCAGTTCACGCCGAAGAGCTCGGTCCGCAACTTCGTGTTCGCGAAGAACGGGCAGACGTTCGACACCGAGGAGAACCGCGAGGCCGCCACCAAGCTCCAGGAGTGGGCCGACAAGGGCTACTTCACCAAGGACTTCAACGGCGTCGGCTACGACCCGGCCTGGCAGCAGTTCGCCAAGGGCAAGGGCCCGTTCACGATCGCCGGCACGTGGATCACGTTCGACGCCAACAAGGCGCTCGGGGACAAGCTCGGCTTCTTCCTGATGCCGCCGCGTGAGGCGGGCGCCGAGCCGACCTCGCTCGGCGGCGAGAGCCTGCCGTGGTCGATCACGTCGAAGTCCAAGAACGCCGACGTGGCCGCCGCGTACATCGACTTCATCACGAACGCCCGGGCGGCCGACGTGCTCGTCGAGACCGACAACCTGCCGGCGATGGAGGCGGCCAAGCAGCCGACCTCCGCGGCCGGCAAGGACGTCTTCGCGGCCTGGAAGCAGCTCAGCGAGACCGACGGGCTGACGCCGTACATGGACTACGCGACGCCGACGTTCTACGACGACTTCTCCGGCGCGGTCCAGCGACTGCTGGGCGGCAAGCTGACGCCGGAGGCGTTCACGAAGGGCGTGCAGGCGAGCTACGCGAAGTTCACCGACACGCTGTGACCACGCTCGCGCCGCCCGGCGAGCCGCGGCGCGTCGCCTACCTGTACCTGCTCCCGGGGCTGGTCGTCTTCGGGCTGTTCGTCCTGGCGCCGCTCGTGCACAGCGCCTGGTTGTCGCTGTTCACGTGGGACGGGGTGACCGCGGGCACGTGGAACGGGCTCGGGAACTACGCGGACGTCGTCCGCGACCCGAAGCTGCGCTCGGCCTTCGCGCACGCGTTCGTCCTCGTGCTGTTCTACGCCGTCGGGCCGATCACCATCGGACTGTTGCTGGCGGCCGCGATGGCGCGCTCGCGCGTCCGCGGCCTGGCGCTGTTCCGGACCGTGCTGTTCCTGCCCCAGGTGATCGCGCTCGTGGTCGTCGCGGTGATGTGGCGGATGATCTACGCGCCCGAGGGAGGCCTCCTCAACGAGTTCCTGCGTGCGATCGGCCTCGGCTCGCTCGCGCAGAACTGGCTCGGTTCTTTCAACCTCGCGCTGCCGTCAGTCGGGCTGATCGGCGTGTGGGTCATGTACGGGCTGGCGATGGTGCTCTTCACCGCCGGGGTGCAGAAGATCCCGCAGTCGCTCTATGACGCGGCGCGCGTGGACGGCGCCGGACCGGTGCGCGAGTTCTTCGCCGTGACGCTGCCCGGGTTGCGCAACGAGATCGCGGTCGCGCTGACGCTGACGACGATCCAGGCGCTGCGCGCGTTCGACCTCGTCTACATCACGACCGGCGGCGGGCCCGGCGACGCCACCACCGTGCCCGCCTACGAGGTCTACAACCGCGCGTTCCGCACCGGCGACGTGGGTACGGCGTCGGCGATCGGCGTCTGCATCGTGGCGCTCATCTTCGTGCTGACCCTGCTCATCAACCGGGTCGCCGAGCGGGAGGCCGCGCGATGATCGACCGCCGCGAGCAGGCGCTGACGTACCTGATCCTCGGCGTGTTCTCGATCATCGCCCTGGTGCCGATCGTGGGGATCGTGCTGACCGCGCTGCAGGCGCCCGGCGAGATCGCCACGTTCGGGACGCCCAACGGCTTCCACGTGAGCAACTTCGCCGACGCATGGGACGAGGGGCACTTCTCCACCTACCTGCGCTCGAGCGCCATCGTCGTGGTGGCCGTGGTGGTGCTGTCGACCGTGCTCTCGATCCTGTCCGGCTACGCGTTCGGGATGATGCGCTTCCGCGGCGACCAGGCGCTCTTCTACGTCTTCCTGCTCGGCCTGATGGTCCCGCTGGAGGCGACGGTCGTGCCGCTCTACTACGACTTCCGCGACGTCGGGCTGACCGACACCTACTGGGCGCTGATCTGGCCCCAGGTCGGCCTGTCGGTCGCGTTCGGCACGTTCTGGATGCGCGCCTTCTTCCGCTCGGTCCCGCGCTCGCTCGTCGAGGCCGCGCGGCTGGATGGCTCGTCGAGCTGGAGCACGCTGTGGCGGGTCGTGCTGCCGCTCGGCCGCCCTGCGGTGCTGACCATGGTCGTGCTCGTGTTCATGTGGACGTGGAACGAGTTCCTGCTCGCCCTGGTAATGGTCTCCGACGAGGACCTGCGCACGGCGCCGCTCGGGCTCGCGTTCTTCTCCGGCCGCAACACGACCGACTTCGCGCTGCTCGCCGCCGGCTCGGTGATCGTGGCCACGCCGGTCGTGATCCTCTACGTCTTCCTCCAGCGGCACTTCATCCGCGGGATGCTGAGCGGGGCGATCAAAGGCTGATGGCCTCGGTCGGCTTCGACTCCGTGACCAAGCGCTTCGACTCGGTCGAGGCGGTGCGCGAGCTTACGCTCGAGGCGGCCGACGGCGAGTTCCTCGTGCTCGTCGGGCCCTCGGGGTCGGGCAAGACGACCGCGCTGCGGATGCTGGCCGGGCTGGAGTCGATCAGCGAGGGCGAGATCCGCATCGGCGAGCGCGTGATCAACCGCGTGGCGCCGCGGGAGCGCGACATCGCGATGGTGTTCCAGGACTACGCGCTGTACCCGCAGATGACCGTCTTCGACAACCTCGCCTTTGCGCTGCGGCGGCGCAAGACGCCGAAGGCGGAGATCGACGAGCGGGTGCGGCGGGCGGCCGCCTCGATCGAGCTCGACGCGCTGCTCGACCGCAAGCCGCGCCAGCTCTCCGGCGGCCAGCAGCAGCGCGTGGCGCTCGGGCGCGCGCTGGTGCGCGACCCGCAGGTGTTCCTGATGGACGAGCCGCTCTCGAACCTCGACGCCAAGCTGCGCGTGCAGACGCGAGGCGAGATCAAGCGGCTCCAGCAGGAGATCGGGACGACGACGATCTACGTCACGCACGACCAGGTCGAGGCGATGACGATGGGCGACCGCATCGCGGTCATGAACGAGGGGCGGCTCGAGCAGGTCGGCACGCCGGCCGAGCTCTACGAGCACCCGGCGAACCGGTTCGTGGCCGGGTTCATCGGCTCGCCGGGGATGAGCTTCGCGCCCGCGGACCGGTTCGGGCTCGACCCGGCGGACGCGATCGTCGGCGTCCGGCCGGAGTTCGCGCGGCTGTGGCAGGAGGGCATGATCGGCCCGTTCGAGGGGACCGTCGAGTACGTGGAGGCGCTCGGGCGCGAGACGTTCCTCGGCGTCGACGGCATGGTCGTGTTCGTGGAGGGCCGCGCCGCGCCGCAGGTGGGCGACACGGTGCGCTACGGGCTGGTCCGAGAGGGGCTGCGTTTCTTCGACGCCGAGTCGGGCCTCAAGCGAGCCTGATCCGGAGCGGTTACCCTCACGCGCCGTGCTCCGCGTCGAACTTGCCGTTGCCACCCCCGCCTTCCTCGATCTCACGTTCGTGGGCCTCGAGGCGCTGCCCGAGCCCGGCGAGGAGCGCTTCGCCGGCGGGCTCGTCCGCTCGCCGGGCGGCGGGGCGATCACGGCCGTGGCGGCGTCGCGCCTCGGGCTCGACACCGCGCTGGTTGCGCCGATCGGCGACGACCTCGGCGGCGAGTACGTGCGGCGGGAGATCGAGGCCGACGGCGTGACGGTGGCCGGCTTCCGCACCAAGCGGACGCCGGAGACCGTGATCATGCCGGTCCGCGAGACGCGGACGATGGTCACCGTCGACCCGGGCGTCCGCGCCCGCGCGGCCGACGTGGCGGCGCTCACCCCGGTGGCGGTCGCCGCCAACCTCGACCAGCTCGACCTGGTCCCGAACGGCGTCCGCGCCTACCTGACCTGCGGCGACGACGACGCGCGGGCGTTCGCGGGCAAGCTGCCGGAGCGCAACGTCGGCGCGCGTGCGCTGTTCCTCAACCAGCAGGACGCCTGCGTGCTCACCGACACGGACACCCCGCAGGCCGCCGCGGAGGCGCTGGCCGGCTGGGTCGAGACCGTGGTGATCACGCTCGACGCCCGCAGCGTACTGGCGATGGTCGGCGGCGAACGCGTCGAGGTGCCGGATTTCAGCCCCGGGCCCGTGGTCGACACCACCGGCGACCGCGACCTCCTGTGCGCCGCCTACGCCTGGGCCGACCTGCGCGGCGCGCAGCCGTCGGAGCGGATCAGCTGGGCGCAGCTCTACTCCCAGCTCGCCATGGGCGTCCCGACGGCGACCGGCGGCGCGTCGACGGAGGAGACGCTGCTCGAAGAGGGAGCGAAGCACGGGCTCGCCCGCCCTTCGCGTGCGCGCGGCTGAGCCGGCCGACCACGCCGCCATGGCGGAGCTGTTCCTGGCCGCCGGCCGGGCGGCCTGGGCCTTTGCCGGCGACCAGGCGCTGGCGGCGATGCGCGCGCCCGCCTTCACCGGCGGCGAGATCGTGGCGGTGGAGGGCGACGAGGTCGTCGGCTTCGTGGTGCCGGCCGGCTGCGAGATCGCGCTCATCTACACGCATCCGCGCGTGTGGGGGAGCGGCGCCGGCCGCGCGCTGCTCGCCGCCGGCGAGGCCGCGCTCCGCGCCGCCGGCTGCACCGAGGCGACCCTCTGGACCGAGGAGCGCAACGAGCGCCCGCGTCGCTTCTACGAGTCCGCCGGCTGGCGCGCCGACGGCGAGGCGAAGGAGCGCGTCTGGAACGGCGCCCCGCTGCGCGAGCTGCGCTACCGCAAGGCCCTCACGACAGGACCTCGATCGTGAACCCGCCGGGCGCCTGGAAGTAGAACGTCCACGCGCCGTGCGCGCGGTGCGGCGCCTCGACGTCGTAGCCGTCGGCCACCAGCCGCGCGTTGAGCTCGTCGACGTCGGCCTCCGTCGGCCGGATGAAGCCGATGTGGAACGTCTCCGGGTAGGAGAGCTCGACGTTGCGGCGGCCGCGGATCAGCGTCAGCACGAGGTCGTCGTCGTCGAACAGGACGTCGAAGCCCTTGGCGCCGCGGCTCTCGTCGTAGGGGCGCAGGCCGAAGTAGGTGGCGAGGAAACGGCGCGCCTCGGGGACGTCGTCGACGGTGAGATTGAGGTGGTTGAGCTTCATTGTCTACACCGTACACAGTAGGCTCTGCGGATGGAAGCCTTCGACCTCCTGTGGGCGCCGCGTAAGCCCCGGCGCGGCCCCGCCCCGGGGCTGAGCCTCGAGCGGATCGCGGCGGCCGGGATCGCGCTCGCCGACGCCGAGGGCCTCGCCGCCGCCTCGATGCGCCGCGTGGCCGACGCGGTCGGGGTCACACCGATGGCGCTCTACCGCTACCTGCCGGGCAAGCGGGAGCTGATGGACGTCATGGTCGAAGCCGCGCTCGGCGAGCCGGCGCCGCCGCTGGAGGGCGACGGGCGCGCGCAGCTCACTGCCGCCGCCCACGCCATCCGGGCGCTGCACCGCCGCCACCCGTGGCTGCACGAGGCGACGCTGGGCCGCCCGCCGCTGGGCCCCAACGCCGTCGCGACCTACGACCGCCTGCTCGCCGCCGCGGCGCGCCTCGGCCTGCCGCCGGCCGAGACCGTCGCCGCCGCCGACCTGGTCGCCGCCTACGCCGGCGCCGCGGTCGCCCGCGAGGCCGAGGCGGAGCGCACGACGCGCTGGTGGGCGGAGCGCGCGTCGTTCTGGGACGAGCACTACACGCCCGAGCGCTTCCCGGCCCTGACCGCGCTCTACGAGGCGGGCGCCTACGACGACCCGCCCGACGCGCTTCGACTTCGGCCTGCAACGCATCCTCGACGGCCTGACCCACCGCGCATGAATCGCGGGGTCGCGCTCGTCGTCCTGGCCGTCACGTCGCTGCAGGTCGGGGCGGCGTTCGCGGTCGAGCTGTTCGACGAGCTCGGCCCGGCCGGGGCGGCGTTCGGGCGCCTGGCGTTTGCCGCCGTGATCCTCGTGGCGCTGTGGCGGCCGCAGGTTCGGGGGAAGCCAGGGCTCGGCGTCGCGGTCGCGTTCGGCCTCGTGCTCGGCGCCATGAACCTGTGCATCTACGAGGCGATGGACCGGATCCCGCTCGGCGTCGCCGTGACGTTCGAGTTCGTCGGCCCGCTCGGCCTCGCGGTCGCGCTGTCGCGCAAGCCGCTCGACCTGCTGTGGGTGGCGCTCGCCGCGCTGGGCATCCTCGGCCTCGCCGACTACTCGGGCGGGGAGCTCGACGCGGTCGGGGTCGCGTTCGCGCTCGCCGCCGGCGCGCTGTGGGCGGCCTACATCGTCCTGAGCCAGAAGACCGGCGCGTTGTTCCCCGGCGGCAGCGGGCTCGCGATCGCGATGGTGGCCGGCGCGGCGCTCATCGCCCCGTTCGGGATCGCCGAGGCCGGCGCGGAGCTGCTCCAGCCCGAGCTGCTCGGCGCGCTGCTCGCCGTCGCGCTCGCCTCCTCCGTGCTGCCCTACTCGCTCGAGCTCGAGGCGCTCCGCAGCCTGTCCAAGCGCGTGTTCGGCGTGCTGATGTCGCTCGAGCCGGCGGTCGCCGCGCTGGCCGGGTACGTCGTCCTGAGCCAGGACCTCGCCCTGCGCGACTGGGTCGCGATCGGTCTCGTGGTGATCGCGAGCGCCGGCGCTTCTACGCTGGATCAGTGACCCATCGCGGATTGATCGCCCTCTCCGGCCGCGAGGTCAACCGCGTGCTCAAGCTGTGGACGCAGACCGTCCTCGCGCCGATCCTCTCGAGCTCGCTGTTCATCCTCGTCTTCGGGCTCAGCCTCGGCGAGCGCATCCGCGAGATCGACGGCATCAGCTACGACGTCTACATCGTCCCCGGCCTGATCGCGATGACGATGGCGCAGGCCGCCTACGCCAACAACTCCGCCACCGTCTTCCAGGCGCGCTTCGACCGCTACCTCAACGACGTGCTCGCCGCCCCGATGCGCCCGTGGCAGGTCAACCTCGCCCTCAACGTCGGCGGCGCGGTGCGCGCGCTGCTGATCGGCCTCGGGCTGCTCGCGGTGGCAATCCCGCTCACGCACGTCCCGATCGAGGCGCCGCTCGCGCTCGTCGTCGCGATCGTGCTGCTGCTCGTCCTCTTCTGCTCGTTCGGCGTCGTCGTCGGCGTCTACGCCGAGTCGTGGGACCACACGGCGTTCGTCACCAACCTCGTGATCCTGCCGCTCAGCTTCCTCGGCGGCGTCTTCTACTCCGTCGCCAGCCTGCCCTCGCCGTGGGAGGAGATCAGCCGCGCGAACCCGCTGCACTACCTGATCGACGCCGTCCGCTACGGCTTCCTCGGCCAGAGCGACACGTCGATCTGGCTGTCCCTCGGCGTCACCGCCGCGATCGCGGCGCTCAGCGTCGCCTGGAGCGCCTACCTGTTCGCCACCGGGCGCCGCCTCAAGCCGTAGGGTCGGCGGGTGGAGCCGAACCCGCGGATCCCCGACTTCCTGCGAGCGGTCACCTGGGTCGAGTGCGGCGTCGTGGCCGGCGCGGCCGGGCTGCTCTACACGCTGCCCACGTGGGGCGGGCAGGACATCTGGGCGTGGCAGACGCCGCCCTTCAACGCCCGCTACATCGGCTCGATCTACGTCGGGGCGCTCGTCCCGCTCCTGATCCTCGCCATCACCGCGCGCTGGTCGCCCGGCCGGATCGTGCTGTGGATGATCTTCGTGTTCACCACCGCGATCCTGCTCGTGATGCTCGCCTACACGGACCGCTTCGAGTGGGCGCGGTTCGCGACCTGGCTGTTCTGGGCGCTGTATGTCTTCCTGCCCGTCAACTCCGCCGTCTTCCTGTGGCGGCTGCGCGACCTCCCGCTCGCCGGCGCCACCACCCGCAGCCCCGCCGCGAGCGCGGGCCTGACCCTGCTCGCGCTGGCCATGGGCGGGTACGGGCTCGCCCTCCTCGCCGTGCCCGAGGACGCGGCCGGCTTCTGGCCCTGGCCGGTCGACGACTTCCACGGCCGGATCTACGCGGCCGCCTACCTGACGCCGGCGGCCGGCGCCCTGGTGGTGCGCCGGGCCGGCAGCCGCGACGAGTACCGCACGCTCGGGATCACGCTGGCGGCCGGCGGCGTCGCCGCCGTGCTCGCCATCTTCATCACCGACCCGGGGGTCGAGGACCCCTGGGGCTTCTACGCGCTCAACCTCGTGCCCGCGCTGATCGGCGTCGCCCTGGTCACCGCAGCACCTGGCCGTGCTCCTGCCGCCAGCCCAGCGTGACGCGCTCCCCGATCTCCCAGCGGTCGTCGGCGTGCGAGCGGTGCGTGTTCTGCTCGAGCGCCACGATCCGCGCGCCCGCGGGCAGCTCGATGATCACCTGCGTCGTCGTGCCGACGTAGACCCGCTCGGCGACCGTACCCTCGAGCGTGACCATGCCGGATTCGTGCTCGTCGAGCCAGATCTTCTCCGGCCGCACCGACAGGCACACCGCCGAGCCCTCCGGGCAGTCGTCGGGCACCGACGCGGCGCAGTGCGCGCCGCCCGCCAGCCGCACGCCACCGTTCTCGACCTTGCCCTCCATCAGGTTGGAGATGCCGATGAAGCCGGCCACGAACGTCCGCGCCGGCTGCTCGTAGACCGCCTCCGGCGAGCCGCACTGCTCGACGACCCCGCCGTTCATGACCGCGATGCGGTCGGACATGGCGAGCGCCTCCTCCTGGTCGTGCGTGACGTAGAGGAACGTGATCCCGACCTCGCGCTGGATCGCCTTCAGCTCGACCTGCATCTCCTTGCGGAGCTTCAGGTCCAGCGCGCCCAGCGGCTCGTCGAGCAGCAGCACCGCCGGCCGGTTGACCAGCGCCCGCGCGAGCGCCACCCGCTGGCGCTGCCCGCCCGACAGCTCGCCCGGCTTCGCGGTCTCGCGCCCGGACAGCCGCACGAGCTCGAGCGCCTCCGCCACGCGCGTCTTGATCTCCTCCGCCGCCACCTTGCGGCGCTTCAACCCGAACGCGACGTTGCCCGTGACGTCGAGGTGGTCGAACAGCGCGTAGCTCTGGAACACCGTGTTGACGTTGCGCTTGTACGGCGGCACCTTCGCCACCGGCTCGCCGTCGAGGTAGACCTGCCCCTCGGTCGGCTGCTCGAAGCCCGCCACCATCCGCAGCGTCGTCGTCTTCCCGCAGCCGGAGGGGCCGAGCAGCGAGAAGAACTCGCCGCGCTCGATCGTCAGGTCCAGCGCGTCGACCGCGGTGGCCGCGCCGAACCGCTTCGTGACCGCCCTCGAAGCGCACTGCCTCGCTCATGCTTCCTCTCTCCCCAGTAGGACTCCGAGCCCGCTCTCGCGCCGCCCCAGCAAGCGCGGCAGGAACACCGCCAGCGCGATCGCCACGGCCGAGATCGCCAGCATCAGCGTGCCGATCGCGTTGATGGTCGGCGTCACGCCGAAGCGGATCGCCGACCAGATGCGGACCGGCAGCGGCTGCGGCGACTCGCCGGTCGTGAAGTACGAGAGCACGAAGTCGTCGAACGACAGCGCGAACACCAGCAGCGCGGCGGCCAGGACCGCGGGCCACAGGGCAGGCAGCACCACGAGCCGCAACGTCTCCATGCGCGTCGCGCCGAGGTCCATCGCCGCCTGCTCGACCTCGGGGTTCAACGCCGCGAGCCGCGCCCGTACCACCACCGTCACGTAGGAGATCGAGAACGTGATGTGCGCGAGCGTGATGGTCAGCAGCGACAGCTGCGCGCCGATCTGGGTGAAGAGCAGGAAGGCCGACACGCCGGCCACGATCTCCGGGGTGACCAGCGGCACCAGCATCAGGACGTTGGCGCTCCCCGACCAGCGGGTCCGCGACCGCACGAGCCCGAACGCCAGCAGCGTCCCCAGCACCGTGCCGACGATCATGGTCGCGAACGCGATCTCGAGGCTCGCGACCAGCGACCCCCGCAGCGAGTCGCTCTCGAAGAACGCCCGGTACCACTCGAGGCTCAGCCCCTCCATCCGCTGCAGCGACCGCTGCGAGTTGAACGAGAACACCACCACGAGCACGATCGGGGCGAACAGGAAGACGAAGAACAGCCCGATGTAGAGGCGCAGCCACTTCATGCCGTCGCCTCCGTGGTCGCCCGCGCCGCCGAGCGCAGGTAGAGCACCATCCACACGAACAGGAACAGCATCATCAGCACGGTCAGCGCCGCGCCGAACGGCCAGTTCTCGGCCGCGAAGAACTGCTGCTGGATCAGGTTGCCGACCATGTAGGTCCCCGGCCCGCCGAGCAGCTGCGCGCTCACGAAGTCGCCGACCGCGGGCAGGAACACGAGCACGGTGCCGGCCAGCACGCCCTGGAACGTCGTCGGCCAGGTCACGTGCCAGAACGTGCTCCAGCTCGACCCGTAGAGGTCCTTGCCCGCCTCGATCAGCGCCGGGTCCATGCGGTCGAGCGAGGCGTAGACCGGCAGGATCATGAACGCCAGGTAGCCGTAGACGAGCCCGCCGATCACCGCCTGCGGCGTGTTGAGGAACTGGATCGGGTCGTCGAGCCCGAGCACGCCGTTGACGACGCCCTCGTCGGACAGCAGCGCCACCCACGCGTACGTGCGCACGAGGTAGTTGACGAAGAACGGCAGCACCACGAGCGCGATCAGCACGTTCTTGTGGCGGCCGCCGAAGCGCGCGATGTAGTAGGCGACCGGGTAGCCGAGCAGCAGGCACAGCACGACCGTCGCCAGCGCATAGCCGACCGACCGCAGCAGCACCGGCACGAAGATCGGGTCGAACGCCCGCGAGTAGTTCTCCGGGTACCAGCCGTAGACCGCGCCGCCGAGGTCGCCCGGCGTGCCGAACGACAGTGCGATCACGATCACGAACGGGATCGCGAAGAACAGGAGCAGCCACAGGCCGCCCGGTATGAGGAACCGACCCGCGAAGCGGTCGACCTCGTTCACCTCAGGCCGCCTTGATCTCCGTCCAGGCCTCGTCCCACAGCCGGCGCCCGTCGGGCCCGAGGTTGCGGAACTGGTCGCCGTTCTCGAGGTCCTCGACCGTCACGTTGATCGACGGATCGGTCTTGACGAGCTCCGCGAACGTCTCATCCGGCCCTGTGTACGGCATCGGGTAGCCCATGTACTCGATGTTGCGCGCCGCGTTCTCGGGCTCGAGGATGAAGTCGATGAACGCGAGCGCCGTGCCGGGGTGCTCGGCGTTCGCCGGGATCGCGAAGCAGTCCGTCCCGAGCGGGATGCCCTCGGTGCACTTCTGGAACGAGTAGTTCTCGGGCTTCTTGACCTGGTTGCGGACGTTGACGACGTCGCCGTTCCAGCCGTGGTGGATCCAGGCGTTGCCGCCGACCATGTTCTGGATGTCGTCGGTCGAGAAGCCGCGCAGCTTCGGCTTGAGGTCGAGCGCCCACTGCTTGGACTTCTCGATCTCTGCCGGGTCCTTGGAGTTGAGCTCCGAGCCGGTGGTCATGTTGCCCGCGCCGAGGACCTCCTGGTAGTCGTCGAGCAGGTAGATCCGCCCCTTGGCGTCGTCGAGCCCGAGGTCGTTCCACGAGCCGCTGAGCTCGACCTTGTCCTTGCGGTAGAGGATCCCCGACGCGTAGAGCGCGTAGGGCACCGTGTGCTCGGCGGTCGGGTCGTACCACGGCTTGGCGAAGTAGTCGTAGACGTTGGCGGTGTTCTTCAGCTGCTCCTTGTCGAAGCGCAGCAGCTGGTTGCCGGCGTGGAGCCGCTGGGCCCAGTCGGCGGTCGGGAAGATCACGTCGTACTTGTTGCCCGACCGCAGCTTGGCCATCATCGCGTTCATCGAGTCGAAGTTGGACTCGCGGACCTTGACGCCGTAGCGCTTCTCGAACTCCTTGATCAGCTTCGGGTCGAGGTACTCCGACCAGTTGAAGTAGACGAGGTCGCCGTCGGGCTTCGCGGCGATCGTCTTCGCCGGCGCCGCCTCGTCGCCTCCGCTCCCCGCCGGCTCGTTGCCGACGCCGCAGCCGGCGAGTCCGAGCGCCAGGGCGAGCCCCGCCCCGCCCTGCAGCAGCTCCCGCCGCCTCAATGGCTCGTTGAACAGATCCCGGTTCATGCCACTCCCTCCAGTGGTCCGAGGCGCTCCTCCACGAGCGCCATGCAGTGCTCCTGCACCAACTCCGGCGTCACAGCCGGATCCCCCAACGCGAGCTGGATCGCGAAGCCATCCATGAGCGCCGCGAGCGTCAGCGCGAACTTCTCGGCGTCGATCTCGGCGAACTCCCCCGCCGCCTGACCGTCCCGCACGACGTCCGTGATCGCCGCGCGCCAGCGCGCGTCCAGCCGCTCGCGCGCCGCGTTGACCTCCGGGTCGCGCAGCGCGCGCACCCACAGCTCCATCCAGAGGACGCCCTCGTCGTCCTCGCTCGGCCACAGCTGGACGATCCGCGCGAGCTTGTCGGGCGCGCTCTCCAGCGGGGCGAGCTGCTCGTTGAGGTCGGCGTAGAAGCGGTCGTCGGAGAAGCGCAGCGCCTCGGTCAGCAGCTCGTCCTTGCTGCTGAACCAGTAGAGGACGCCCGGCGCGGAGGTGCCCGCGCGCTCGGCCACGTCGGCGATGCGCGTGCCGATGACGCCGCGCTCGGCGATCACCTCGGCGGCGGCCTTGAGGATCGCGGGGCGGCGGACGTGCCCGGTCGTCGGACGCGGGCTCACCGATGAGTTATCCGAACGGCGATTCAGTGAACGTAGCCGCTCGGTGCCTCGTCGCGCAAGCCCAGGTCACCCGCGAGTGCGTGCCAAACCTCGGCCCTGGCGCGTTCGAGCGGCATGTCGGGGTCGCCGAGCAGCGCACGCACGCCGAAGCCGTCGATCATGGCGAGCGTGCGGTCCGCGATCGCGCCGGCGTCGACGGCGCCGAAGTCGCCCTCCTCGATCGCCGTGCGAAACCAGACGTTCATGCGCGCGTAGAGCTTCGCGGCGGTCGGGCGCAGCTCGGGGTGGCGGACGGCGCGCAGCCACAGCTCGACCCACAGCACCCAGTCGCGCTCGAGCTCGCCGGGCAGCGGCAGGCACTGCTCGATCATCGCCTTCAGTCGGATGACCGGGTCGCTGCTGCTCTCCTCACGCACCTCGCCGGCGGTCTCGAACGAGTGCTCGAGCGCCTCGGCCAGCAGGGCCTCCCGGGTCGCGAAGTGGTAGTGCACGAGCGCGGTCGAGACCCGCGCGTCCATCGCGATGCGGGCGATCCGCACCGCGTCGATCCCGTCGCCCGCGATCCGCTCGACCGCCGCGTCGAGGATCCGCTCACGAGCGGAACGTTCGGTCACCGCGACAGGTACGCCTCGGCCACGAGCTGGTCGAAGGCGTGGACGGTCGTCTCGTTGTCCGTGTAGCGGCCCGGGACGTGACCGCGCGAGCCGATCCCGCGTTGCACGAGCTCGCACACCTCCCAGTCCTGGCGGTTGACCATGTCCCAGAAGCCGACCGCGTCGGACGGGTCGAACTCGGGCATCGCCGCCGTCTCGGGCTCGAAGTACCACTCGCAGACGACCTCGGTGCGCCCGGGGCCGCGCGGCCACAGCGTGTGGACCATCACGTAGTCGGGGTGCAGCGAGACCAGCAGGTTGGGGAAGAGCGCGAAGTAGAGGACGTCGCGCTGCTCCTTATCGGTCAGTCCCTTGATCGCCGGGCGGTGGACGTGGCCGCCGTTCTGGGCCATCGTCTCGGCGCCCTCATTGAGCGTCATCGAGCCGCCGCACCAGGCGCCGGCGCCGTAGTACTCGTCGCCGCTCAGGTAGTGCGAGAGGCGGTTGAGCTCGGGGTGCACGCCGGGGCAGTGCAAGCACTCGGAGTAGTTCTCGACGATCGCCTTCCAGTTCGACTCGACGTCGTAGGTGATCGCGCCGTGGCGCTCGAGATCGCCGACGCGGTACCGCTCCAGGTGCTGCGTGAGGTCGCCGACGTGGTCGTCGAGCGGGCCGGCGGTGCCGGAGACGTCGGCGAACAGCAGGCCGTGGCGCTCCTCCATGCGGACCGCGGTGAGGCTGATGTTGGCCGGGTCGAAGTTCTCGATCTCGTCGGTGTGGGGCGCCGACTTCAGCGCGCCGTCGAAGCCGTAGCACCAGGCGTGGTAGGGGCACTGGAGGCGGCGCATGGTGCCTTCGGGCTCGCTCACCAGGCGCGCGCCGCGGTGGCGGCAGACGTTGAATACGCCGTGGGCCCGGCCCTCGTCGTCGCCCATGAACAGCAGGCTCTCGCCGCCGATGTCGCGCGTGACGAACGCGCCGCGCGAGGCCAGCGGCTGCTTGTGGCCGATGCACACCCAGCCGCCCAGGAAGAGGTGCTCCGCCTCCCAGGCGGCGACCTCCTCGTCGACGTAGGCGCGCGGCGGGAGCTGGCTGGCCTCGAGCAGCGGGCGCCGGGTCTCCGCCAGCTCGGCCTCGGTGAAGGGCGGCGTCATGGCGTCGCAATCTATCAGGAGTTCGTGCGTTTGACTACATGATCAGGATCACGTAGGTTGCCCGTCCATGACCGAATACGACGCGATCGTCGTCGGCGGGGGCCACAACGGGCTCACCGCGGCGGCTTACCTTGCGCGGGCCGGGCTACGCGTCTGCGTGGTCGAGCGCCGCGACATCCTCGGAGGGGCCTGTGTGACCGAGGAGGTGTGGCCGGGGCATCGCATCTCGCGCGCCTCCTACGTGGTCTCGCTCCTGCAGCCGACCGTGGTCAAGGACCTGCGGCTCAAAGACTTCGGCTACGAGGTCCACCCGCTCGATCCCGCCTACGCGACGATCGACGCGGACGGCCGCGTCCTCTTCTTCCACAACGACCAGCGCAAGACGTGCGAGTCGCTCGCGCGCTTCTCGAAGAAGGACGCCGAGGCGCTGCCGGCCTTCGAGGACATGCTCGACCGGATGGCCGGCTTCCTGCGCCCGCTGATGCTGCGGCCGCCGCCGGCGCTGGGGTCCAAGCGCCCGGGCGACCTGCTGTCGCTCATGCGCGAGGCCGGGCGGGCGGCGGGCCTGTCCAAGAAGGACGTCCACGACTTCTACCGCGTGATGACGATGTCGGTCGGCGATCTGCTCGACGACTGGTTCGAGAACGACCTGTACAAGGGCGCGACCGCGTCGACCGGCGTGGTCGGCGTGTGGGCCGGGCCGCGGACGCCGGGCACCGCCTACAACCTGCTGCACCACGCGCTGGGCGAGATCGACGGCGTCCCCGGGCTGTGGGGGCACGTCAAGGGCGGCATGGGCGCGATCTCGATGGCGATCGCGCGCTCGGCCGAGGCGTCGGGCGCGGTCGTGCGGACGGGCGCGGGTGTCAGCTCGATCGACGTCCGCGACGGGCGGACGATCGGCGTGACGCTCGAGTCGGGCGAGGAGCTTCGGGCAGGGGTGGTCGTCTCGGGTGCGCACCCGAAGACGACCGTGCTGGATCTCACGGGGGCGGAGCATTTCCCCGAGGAGGTCGTCGAGGACATGCAGCGCTACAAGACGCGCGGCGGGTCGGTGAAGGTGAACTGGGTGCTGTCGGAGCCGCCGCACTACGAGGGCGTGACCGACGAGGACCGCCACATGCTGCTGCGCTCGGGCGTGGCGTTCTGCCCGTCGATCGACTACCTCGAGCGGGCTTGGCAGGACGCGGTGCGGGGCCGGCCGGCGGAGGCACCGTACCTCGAGGTCGAGGTGCCGACCACGATCGACGACACGCTCACCGACGACGGCTCGACGGTGGTCACGATGTTCACGCAGTACGGGCCGTACAACGAGGAGGGCTGGCCGGAGGGCTCGCGCGAGCGCTACGGGCAGCAGTGCCTCGACACGCTGGGGGCGGTGGCGCCGAACGTGAAGGACGCGGTCGTCCACCACGAGGTGCTCGCCCCGCCGGACCTGGAGCGGATCTTCGGGCTGCTGGGCGGCAACATCTTCCAGGGCGAGCAGGGCCTGGACCAGATGGCGTTCATGCGGCCGTCGCCCGCTCTGGCGCAGTACGCGACGCCGGTCGACGGGCTCTACCTGTGCGGCGCGGGGACGCACCCGGGCGGCGGCGTCATGGCCGCCGGCGGGCACAACGCGGCCAAGCGGATCCTGCACGACCAGCGGTGGAAGAAGCTGCGGCGAGCCATCCCGTCGCGCGAGCGAAGCGGTGACGAGGCCTTTGGCCGAGGCAGTGGCCACGCGGACGCCAAGGTCCCCGTGTGAGCGCAACGCTCGACCTCACGGAGCTCACGCCCGAACAGGCGGATCTCCAGGCCCGCGCGCGCCGCTTCGTCGAAGACGTCCTCTTCCCGCTCGAGGAGAAGGCCGAGCGGGCGGGCGGCGTGTTGCCGGAGGAGGACGTCGCCCGCATCAGGTCGGAGGCGATGGCGGCCGAGCTGCACGGCGGGCTGCACGCCCGCGAACACGGAGGGCAGGGCTGGTCGAAGCTCGAGTGGGTGCTCGTCGAGGAGCAGCTCGGGCGCTCGACCAACGCGCTGTCGTGGCACATCCCGACCGCCTACAACGTCCTGGCGTCGGGGTCGCCGGAGCAGATCGACCGCTGGCTGCGGCCGTCGCTGCGGGGCGAGGGCCACGACGCCTACGCGGTGACCGAGGAGCACGCGGGCTCGGACCCGTCGGGGATCGCGACGACCGCGCGGCGCGCCGACGGCGGCTGGGTGATCGACGGCGAGAAGTGGTTCGTGACGTCCGGCGACATCGCGTCGGTCTACATCGTCGTGGCGATGGTCGAGGGGGAGGGGCCGACGCTGTTCCTCGTCGACGCGACGCTGCCGGGGATCTCGATCGTCGACGACCCGCCGTTCACGCACACCTATCCGCACGGGCACCCGACGATCCGCTTCTCCGGGGTGGAGGTGCGCGACGAGGACATCATCGGCGGGCTCGGCGCCGGCGACGACCTCCAGCGCGCCTGGTTCACCGAGGAGCGGATCGGGATCGCGGCGCGGGGCGTCGGCGCGATGTGGCGGCTGCTCGACGAGGCGACCGCGTGGGCGCTGACGCGCGAGCAGGGCGGCCGCCGGATCATGGACCACCAGGGAGTCTCGTTCCCGCTGGCGGACTCCGCCGCCGACGCCGCGGCGGGGCGGGCGCTGACGCTGCAGGTGGCGCGGCTGGCCGACGCGGGGGCCGACCCGAAGATCGTGCACGCGAAGGCGTCGATGGCGAAGCTGTTCGTGTCCGAGGCCGCGTACCGGTGCGC
The DNA here is from genome assembly GCA_963730115.1 of uncultured Solirubrobacteraceae bacterium. Taxonomy (GTDB): domain Bacteria; phylum Actinomycetota; class Thermoleophilia; order Solirubrobacterales; family Solirubrobacteraceae; genus DASQFQ01. The sequence goes on from CAVSQM010000010.1 coordinate 141,204, forward strand.
CGACCGCGCGGTCCAGGTCTTCGGCGGGCGCGGCTATCTGCGCACCAACGTCGCCGAGCGCTTCCTGCGCGAGCTGCGCGTCGACCGGATCTGGGAAGGGACCAGCGAGATCCAGCGCCTGATCGTCGCGCGCGCGCTCGAGCGGCGCGGGGTCGAGCGCACCCTGCACTGAGCGCGTGGACCTCACCCGCCTCCTCCACCCGCGCACCGTCGCCGTCGTGGGCGCGACCGAGCGCCGGGAGGCGTACGGCTCCGAGACGCTGATCAACCTCCGCCGGATGGGGTTCCAGGGCGAGGTCTGGGCGGTGAACCCGGGGCGCGAGTCGGTCCACGGCGTCCCGTGCTTCCCGACGCTGTCCGACCTGCCCGCGGCGCCCGACGCAGTCGTGGTCGCGGTGCCGGCCGCCGAAGGTCCCGGCGGTCATCGACGAGGCCGGGCGAGTAGGCGCGGGCGGAGCCGTCGTCTTCGCTGCCGGCTTCGCCGAAGGAATGTCCTCGGCCAGCCGCGGAGGGTCGTCCGCCGGAGGGGGTCCTCCGGCTCCGGGGATTGCGGCCGGCGCTTCCCTCGAGGCCGACCTGCGCGCCGCGGCCTTGCGCCACTCGCTCCCCGTCTGCGGCCCGAACTGCGACGGGCTGATCTCGCTCCACGCGCGCGCGGCGCTGTGGGGGGACGCGCTCGCGCCGATGGAGCCGGGGCACGTCGGGCTCGTCTCGCAGAGCGGCAACCTCGTCGTCAACGCGCTCGGCACCCGCCGCGGCCTGCGGCTGCACACCGCGGTCTCGTCCGGCAACCAGACGGTCGTCTCCACCGCCGGCTGGCTCGCCCACCTCGCGACGGAGCCGGAGCTGCGGTCGGTCGCGCTGATGATCGAGGACGCCGGCGACGGCGCGGAGCTGTGCGAGGCGCTGGCGGCGTGCGCCGACGCGGGCATCGGCGTCGCGATCCTCAAGATCGGGGCGTCGGAGGTCGGCGCCGCCGCGGCTGCCGCCCACACCGGCGCGCTGGCCGGCGACCACCGGGTGTTCCGCGCGCTCGCGCGCGAGGCCGGCGCCGCGTGGGCGGAGGACGTGCACGACCTGCTCGAGCTCGCGAAGGCGCTCGCCGTCCGCGGCGCCCGGCCGCGCGGCCGCGGGCTCGGGATCCTCACCTGCTCGGGGGGAGACTCGGGGCTCGGCGCGGACGAGGCGGAGCGGCTCGGCCTCGAGCTCCCCGCGTTCGCGCCGGCCACCGAGACCGCGCTCGCCGAGCGCCTCCCGGCCGCGGCCACGATCGCCAACCCGCTCGACTACACCGCGCTGATCTGGGGCGACCGCGAATGGCAGCGCGACATCGTCGGCCTCGTCGGCGAGGACCCGAACATCGACCAGGTGCTCGTCTTCTACGACCACCCGCCGGGCCTCCAGGGCGCCTCCGCCGAGAGCTGGCAGGCGGTCGAGGACGGCATCCTCGACGGCGCCGCCGCGAGCCCGGTCCCGGTCCTCGTCGCCGCCACTCTGCCGGAGCTGCTCGACGACGCGGCCGCCTGGCGCTTCGCCGAGGCGGGCGTCGCCGCCGTCGGCGGCCTCCGCACAGGGCTCGCCTGCGCGGCCGCGCTGCAGACCTCGCCGCCCGACTCCGCCCGCCTCCGCGAGATGGCCGCCGCCGCGCGCGAAGCGGCTCCGAACGGCGCCAACGGGACTGCGGCCGCCCCCAACGGATCCCCTCCGCGCGGCCGCTGGCTCGCCGAGCATCAGGCCAAGGACCTGCTTCGGGCCGCTCAGATTCCGGTCGTCGAGGGCCGCGTCGTCGCCGGCGAGGACGACGCCGTCGCCGCGCTCACCGAGCTCGGCGGGCCCGTGGCGGTCAAGCTGAGCAGCCCCGAGGTCCGGCACAAGGCCGCGGCCGGGGCGCTCGCCCTCGACCTCGCCGCGGAGCCCGACGTCCGCGCCGCCTGGCGCTCGTTCAGCGCGGCCGGCGCCGTGCTCGTGGAACGGATGGCCGCTCCCGGCGTCGAGCTGATCGTCTCCGTCCGCCGCGACGCCGTCGTGCCCGCGCTCGTCATCGGCCTCGGCGGCTCGCTCGCCGAGGTGCTCGACGACGTGGTCGTCGTCCCGCTGCCCGCCACGCCCGCGCGCGTGGAGCAGGCGCTCATGCAGCTCAAGGGCGCCGCCCTGCTCGCCCAGGCCGACCTTCCCGCCGCCGCCCGCCTCGCGGCCGGCCTCGACCCACCTGCCGGGCCTCGAGCTCGTCGAGTGCAACCCCGTCCTGGTCCACAACGAAGGCGCCGTCGTCGTGGACGCCGTTGCCAAGGAGATCTCCCCATGAACGCGATCGCAGAGCAGCTCGGCGAGGTCGGCCTGCCCCGCCCCGATCAAGGAGCTCGCCGCCAAGACCTGGGACGCCGTCATCGTCGGCGGCGGCCACAACGGCCTCACCTGCGCCGCCTACCTCGCCAAGGCCGGCCAGTCGGTGCTCGTCCTCGAGCGCCGCGAGCGGCTCGGCGGCGCGTGCACGCTCGAGCGCCCGTTCGCCGACCCCGAGTACGTCGTCAGCCCCTGCGCCTACGTCGTCGGCCTGCTCGACGACGTCGTGATCAAGGAGCTGCAGCTCAAGGAGCGAGGGCTCCACGTCCACGTCGCCGACCCGAACCTGTGGGTCCCGTTCCCCGACGGCACGTCGTTCGGCCAGTGGCTCGACGACGCCCGCACCCAGCGGGACCTCGAGACGCTGAAGGTCAGCGCCAAGGACCAGAAGGGCTACTGGGAATACGAGCACCTCTTCGACGAGATCCGCAAGCGCCTGCGCACCGGCGAGCGCGACACCTGGGTCGGCGAGTCGCCCACCCGCCCCGAGCTCGAGGAGCTCCTGCACGGCGACCAGACGATGATCGACGTCGTCTTCGACGCCTCCATCAAGGAGGTCCTCGACGACTACATGGACGACCAGCGTCTCAAGGACGCCCTCTTCGGCCAGGGCATCATCGGCGCCTGGGCCGGCCCGCACGACAAGGGCACCGCGAGCATCAAGCTCATGCACTACCAGGGCGACCTCGAGGGCGGCGGCCCGCTGTGGGGCTACGTCCGCGGCGGCATGGGGATGATCAGCTTCGCGATCGCCGACGCCGCCCAGGAGGCGGGCGCCACGCTCGCCACCGGCGTCCCCGTCGCGCAGATCGTCCCCGACTCCGGCGTCGTGCTCGAGGACGGGACCACGATCAACGCCAGGACCGTGATCTGCAACGCCGACCCCAAGGTCGCCATGCGCCTGCTCGGCGACGACGCGCCCACCGACCTGCGGGACCGCCTCGAGACATGGCAGCTCCGCAGCCCCGTGGTCAAGTTCAACGCCGCGCTGAACCGCCTCCCCACCTGGACCGCCGCGCCCGGCGAGGACTTCCCCGCCCGCGGCACCGTCGACGTGACCACCGGCCTCGACGCCGCCCAGGACGCCTTCCACCGCGTCACCCAGGGTGAGGCGGCCGTCGGCTTCGGCGAGATCTACGTCCAGACCGTCCACGACCCGACCCCCGCCCCCGAGGGCCGCCACCTCCTCAGCGTCTTCGGCCAGTACGCGCCCTACGAGTTCGACTGGGACAACCGCCGCGGCGAGGTCGCACGCCAGTTCATCGACCTCATCGCCGCCTTCGCACCCGACTTCGAGGACACGCTCGAGCACTACGAGGTCCTCGGCCCGCCCGACATCGAGGAGCGCATCGGCCTCACGCAGGGCAACATCTTCCAGGGCGAGACGATGCCCGACCAGATGTGGGAGCACCGCCTCCCGAGCCGCACCGCGCTGCCCGGCTTCTACCTGTGCGGCGCCGCCACCCACCCGGCGGGCTCCGTGATCGCCCTCAACGGCCGCAACGCCGCAATGGCCGTGCTCGAGGATGCACAACTTCGCGCGGGAGTTGTTTAACCCCCTAGCATTCGCGCCGTGAGGCGCCTGCTGCTGCTTGCTGCGCTGCTGTCCCTGGCCGCCCCGTCCGCCGCCGCGGCCAAGCCGTTCGCCGTCGGGACGGGGCAGAACGGCGGCATCGCCATCGACGACGCGGGCACGGTCTACGTCGGCTGGCAGGTCAACACCTACCAGCCCGGCGACGCCGTCCAGTTCTGCGTGCTGCCGCCGAGGGCGACGCGCTGCGCGGTCGCGCCGGTCGTCTCGTTCCCCGGCCAGGGCTACAACCGCTCGCGCGTGTCGGTCCTGCTCAACGGGCCCAACGTCGTCGACGTCATCGTGCCCCGCACGATCGGCTCCGGCGCCTACAGCTACCTCGCGCGCTCGATCGACGGCGGCCGCACGTTCGGCCCCGCACGGCGGATCTCCGCCGCGTCGTTCGCCGAGGCGGTCGTGGGCCCCGGCGGCACGATCGGCCTCGTCGACGGCCCGACCACCACCCGCGCCGGCGTGTTCAACGTCGACGGCACGAGCGCGGCCACCGGCGGCAGCCAGCTCGGCCCTTACCTCGAGGGCGTCTTCACCGACCTCGCCTCCAACGGCACCGAGGTGCTCGCCGCCGGCTCCGACGCCGGCAAGACGCACGCCTTCCGCCTGCCGCCCGGCGCGAACCCCAACGTCGCGACCTCGTGGCAGCAGATCGACCCGGCGCTCGGCCGCGAGCCCGAGGTCGCCGGCCTGCCCGGGGGCTTCGCCGTCCTGCTCGAGCCGATCGAGACGCTCAACAACGGCCTGTTCGTGCAGCGCCTCGAAGGCGCGGGCTGGGCCCCGCCCGTCCGCATCTTCCCCGCCGTCAGCAACAACGGCTTCGCGCTCGACGGCAACGCCCGCGGCCGCCTCACCGCGGTGATCACCTACTCCGCCTACGAGCTCATGTACACGACGTCGACCGACGGCGGCGTGCTGTGGTCGTCGGTCGTGCGCGTCGGGCACTTCGAGGAGTACCCGACCGCGGTCGAGACCGCCACCAACAGCCGCGGCGCCGGCGCCGCGGTCATGAACGAGGCGTTCGGCACCAAGGCCGTCAGCGTCACGCGCTTCACGCCGCGCAGCGCGCCGGTCAAGCAGCGCCGCATCCGCGGCGCCCGCGTCCAGGTGCGGAGCATCTGCGACAGCGGCGAGCTGTCGCTCGTCGTCGAGGCGGCCCGCGGCACGCGCCGCGTCAGCCCGGGCAGCGTGCTGCGCCGCGCGCGCTTCGGCCGCACGCGCGCCGCCCGGCCCGGCTTCCGGACGCGCTTCCGCGCTCGCTACACGCTGAGGCGCTCGAGCGCTCGCATCCCCGTGCGGCTGATCCCACGCCGCGGTAAGGCGCGCACGGTGAAACTGCGCGTCCGCCGCTGCTGATGTTCGAGCTCAACGCCGCGAACGTCCTCACCCTCGTCCGCATCAGCCTCATCCCGGTGCTGGCGGCGGTGCTGCTGTCGACGCTCCCGGAGGCGGACCTGCTCGCCGCGATCGTGTTCATCATCGCCTCCGCGACCGACGCGCTCGACGGCTGGATCGCCCGCCGCCGCTCGGAGATCACTCAGTTCGGCAAGCTCATGGACCCGCTCGCCGACAAGCTGCTGATCACCTCCGCGCTCGTCAGCCTCGTCGCGCTCTACCGGCTCGACGCCTGGGTCGCGATGGTGATCATCGCGCGCGAGTTCGCGGTCACCGGCCTGCGCATGCTCGCTGTCGAGCAGGGCCAGGTCGTCTCCGCCAGCGTCTGGGGCAAGCTCAAGACCACGACCCAGGTGGCGATGGTGCTGGCGCTGATCTGGGTCGACCGGCCGGCGACCTGGGTCGACGTCCTCGTCTACGTCACGGTCGCGATCACCGTGCTGTCCGGCCTCGACTACTTCTACCGGCTGCGCAAGCTCTTCGCCCCGGCGAAGGAGGAATCAGCTCCCGGCTCCGTCGAGCCACTCGCGCATCGAGACGTGGTGCGCTGAGGCCTCGCCGCCCGCGACCTCGCGCCGCAGCTCACCCAGCAGCCCGAAGCGCTCGGCTATGACGTTGTGCTGGTGGATCGACTCGAGGTTCTCCTGCCGCGCCGACACGAACGAGTTGTCGCCCAGCTCGGGGAAGGCCGCGACCACGCCACCGATCATCTCGCGCACGCAGTCCTCGACGAAGCGCGGGCGCCGGTGCGCCTTCTCGACCACGGCGCCCTCGTCGGAGCGCTTCATCAGCTCGTAGATCTCCGACGACATCGAGGACTCGACGATCTCGACGAGCCGCAGCGCGTCGATGTCGGTGTTGCAGGACTCCGGGCAGCCGATGCGCAGCGTGCCGAGCCCGCGCTGGTTGTGCGTGGCGACCGGGACCGCCTCGAACACCTGCGCGATCTCCTCGTCCGAGAAGCCCTGCGCGAGCAGCCGCTCGCGTGAGGACTTCTGGACCAGCGTCTGCGCGCACGGGCAGGCGGTCATGCCGGTGGCGGTGACGCCGATCAGCCGCCGCGTGCCCTCGGGTCCGGCGACGGCGGAGCCGTGCAGCGTGTAGATCTCCTGCGTCTCGATCCCCGACACCGGCGCGGGCTTGTGCTCCGGGTAGCGGGCACGGATCGTCACCTCGGCGGTCTGCGCGCCCTGGCGGTCGCGCACCTTCTCGGCGATGTGCTGGGCGAGCGTCTCGGCGCGGAACGCGCTCTCGCCCAGGATCACCTCGCCGATCGCGTCGTTGACGACCTCCTCGAAGCGCGACATGTGCGCGCCCTTCTGGCGCGGCCCCAGGTCGACGAAGCATTCGAGCTCGGCGGAGAAGAGTTGCTCGACCCCGTTCTGGCGCACGCGGATGACCTTCTCGACCGCCGTGACGCCCACGCGCGAGAGCGAGAGCTGGAGGGTCGGAACGCGGCTTTGGACGTCCTCGACCGCGATGTCAGTAGTCGGATATTCGTCCATTGAGGCAAGGATAGATGCCCGTTTGCCCGCCACACCGCCCAAAAGGCGTCCCAAGCACCCCAAGGTTTTTCCAAGACGGCAGGCGGATTCCGTGCTACAAACCTTGACAGCGCACAGGGCACAGCCTCCGGCAGAGCACCGATGAGGACACTATTGCCCGGCCCCCCGCGGTTCAAACCGCGATCGTGGAAGAAGTCCACAGACATAGAAGGCAGGAGCGTCCGAAGCGGCATGAGGCCGCGGGAGGCGTTCGCAAGCATTCGTCTCGGAAGATGAGGGTTTGGCAACAAAGACCGATGCACTGCTGGCGGGCGACGCGTCAATCACGGAGATCGACGAGCTCCGTCCGCTGATTGCCGAAGGTCAGGAGAAAGGTGTCCTGACGTTCGAGCAGATCGCCACCGCGCTCGAAGAGGTGGAGGTCTCCAAGGAACAGGTCGTGGAGCTGCACGCGTACCTGGAAGGCGAAGGGATCGACGTCGTCGGAGCTGATGGCAAGCTCGCGACCTCGGAAGGTGGCCGCTTCGAGCCGGCAGGAGGCCGGCAGGAGGCGAAGACCCCCGACGCACCGCGCAAGCCCGAGATCGACCTGACGGTCGAGCCCTCGCTTGACTCGCTGCGGCTCTATCTGCGGTCGATCGGCCGCGTACAGCTGCTCACGGCCGAGCGCGAGGTCGCCCTCGCGCAGCGGATCGAGCGCGGCGACCTGGTCGCCAAGCAGGAGATGGTGGAGGCCAACCTGCGCCTCGTCGTCTCCATCGCCAAGGGCTACCTGGGCCGCGGCCTGTCGTTCCTGGATCTGATCCAGGAGGGCTCGCTCGGCCTCATCCGCGCGGTCGAGAAGTTCGACTACCGCCGCGGCTACAAGTTCTCGACCTACGCGACGTGGTGGATCCGCCAGGCGGTCACCCGCGCGATCGCGGACAAGGGGCGGACCATCCGCATCCCGGTCCACATGGTCGAGAAGCTCAACAAGGTCGTGCACGTCGAGCGGCAGCTCGTCCAGGAGCTCGGGCGCGAGCCCACTCCGGAGGAGATCGCCCGCCAGCTCGAGTGCACCTCGCGCGAGGTCCGCGAGATCCTGCGCATGGCGCAGCAGCCCGTCTCCCTCGAGAAGCCGATCGGCGAGGAAGAGGAGTCGGAGCTGGGCGACTTCGTCGAGGACGAGTCCGCCGAGTCGCCGTTCGAGACCGCGTCCACGAACCTCCGCAAGGAGAACGTGCGCAAGGCGCTCGACGCGCTGCCCCAGCGGGAGCGCGAGGTGATCGAGATGCGCTTCGGGCTCACGGGCGCCCGCCCGTACACGCTCGAGGAGGTGGGCCGCGCGTTCAACGTCACGCGCGAGCGCATCCGCCAGATCGAGAACCACACGCTGAAGAAGCTCGAGTCGCTCCCCGAGGCCCAGCGCCTGCGCGACGCGGGTTGACCCGAAGGCTGATCGCTGCCGTGCTCCTGCTGGCCCTCGGGCCGGCGGGCGGTGCGGTGGCGAGCTCGCCGCCGGAGGAGTCGCCGAAGCCGCCGCAGGGTGAGCTGCCGGCCGGCGGGCCCGACCTCTCGGTGACCATCCGCGACCGCCGTGCGCGGGTGCGGCGCGGCCGCGAGCTGCGCTACCGCGTGCGGGTGCGCAACCACGGCACCGCCACCGCCCGCGACGTGCGCGTGCGGGCACGGCTGCCGCGCGCGGTCGAGCACCTGCGCGGCGGGACGCTGCAGGAGCGCCTCGTGCGCTGGCGGATCGGCGCGCTGCCGGCCGGGACGGTCCGCACGCTCAACCTCTACGTGCGCGTGCGCCCGCGCGCGCGGGCTCGTGCCTTCACGCTGAGCGCGGCGGCGTCGACGCGGGGCGAGGAGCTCCGGGGCGACAACCGCGCCCGCGACACGAACCGGGTCAGGCGCTAGCTGGCTAAACTCTCCGACCGCCCGGGCGGGATTCCCGAGCGGTCAAAGGGGACGGACTGTAAATCCGTTGGCTCAGCCTTCGCAGGTTCGAATCCTGCTCCCGCCACTAGGCACGTGCGCCGTCGACTAGGAGGTGGATGCCGAGATCGCCGAACGGCTTCAGGACGGCCGCAGGAACGTCTCGCTCGGTGGCGATGTGGGTGAGAGCGGTTGCAGGGGCGATCGAGAACGGCGCGACGGTTCCGAGCTTCTCGCGTGAGGCCAGCCCGACCACGCGGTCGGCCCGCTCGACGAGCACGCGCCGGACCTCGGCCTCCTCGTAGTAGCCGTTGCTGATTCCGTGCTCTGCGTGGAGGCTCCAGATCCCGAGGAAGCACACGTCGGCGGTCACACGCCGAAACGCCTGGATCGTTTGAGCCCCCACCGTGACCATCGCGCGCGGATCGAGCGAGCCGCCGACAAGCACGACCTCCAGCCCGCCGCGGCGGCCGAGTGCTTCGGCCACGGGCGGGCTGTGGGTCACGAAGGTGCCCGTGTGGCCGGGTGGGATGGCGTCGACGAGCTGCAGCGCCGTGCTTCCGCCGTCGAGGATCACCACGCTGGCGGGCTCGAGCAGGGTCGCGGCCGCGCGGGCGGTGGCGATCTTGCCTGCGACGGCCTCGACCTGGCGTGCCTCGTAGGTTCGGGGAACGGTCGATTGGGCGAGCGCGCCGCCATGCACGCGCTGCAGGCGACCCGCGTCGGCGAGCTCGTCGAGATCTCGGCGCACGGTGTAGCCCGAGACGCCGAACATGTCATGCAGCTCGGTTGCGACCACCCGCCCGTCGCGCTCGAGGACGTCGAGGATCCGCTGTTGGCGCTCCTGCTTCAGCATCGCGGAGGTCGCGGTTTCGGACCTACCGCGGCAGCTCGTCGACCGACGTGAAGACCTGCTTGCGCTGCGCGCGGGCGATGGCGACCATTTCGTCGGCGCCTCCCGACGCGCCGCCGATTCGCAGAACCGCGTCGCAGTGCTCGAGCAGCCGCCTTGCGATCGGGTGGAAGATCTCGTCGAACACGGCGTCGCCGACGCGCTCGCTGCCGGCGATCGCCATCAGCGGCAGCGCCACGGCCTCACCCGTCACCGGTGTGTGGCCGGCGCGGAAGACCGCCAGCGCCGAGCGGTTCATCGCGTCGTGATTCGCGCCGATCTTCACAGGGTCGTCGCCGGTGCCCGACCGATACGGCCCTGCCACCAGGACGAGCAGCGGCTTCTTGCGCATATCTGCACCTTTCGACCAGGGAATGCGCGTATACTTGCATAATATTGCGCTTATGTGCAAGTACCCTCACGAAGAAGCGGGCTACCAGCTCCGCAGCACGTCCAGCGCTGGTGCGACGGAAGGATCCGCGGCGGCACGGCGTCTTCTTGCTCGACAACCGATGCGAGACGATCGAACGCGAGTGAGCGCGGCGAGTGCTGAGCCTGAACCGGGAAGCACACGGTGACCCGATCACGCGTTTAGTCGAGCGGGAGGCGCTGTTGGCGCGGCTGAGGGATGCCCGCGATGAGGGCGGGCGGCTTCTGTTCGTCGGTGGCGAGGCGGGCGTGGGCAAGACGACGCTCGTGCGCGCGTTCATCGCGGGGGTTGACGGGCGCGTTCTGCTCGGCGCCTGCGAGCAGCTCGCCATGCCGCCGCTCGGGTCGTACCTCGATATCGCTGAGCAGGTTGGCGGACGATTCGCGTTCGATGTCGAGGCTGGCCGGCACCCCTGCGAGGTGGCGCTGTCGCTGTTGGTGGAGATGCGTGAGCCGGTGGTGCTCGTTCTCGAGGACATGCACTGGGCCGATGAGGCGACGCTCGACGTGTTGCGCGTCCTCGGTCGTCGTGTCGCCGGAACGCCGTCGTTGATCGTCGTCACCTACCGCGACGACGAGGCGGTCGATGCTCATCCGCTGCGCCGCCTGCTTGGCGAGCTCACGTCGGTCGCCGCGGTCGAGCGCGTGACGGTTCCTCCGCTTTCCTTGGAGGCGGTGCGAGAGCTCGCGTCCGCGCACGCGGCCGACGGGGACGCGATCTATGCGCTGACTCGAGGGAACTCGTTTCTTGTCACCGAGTTGCTCGCGTCGGGTGCCGAGGCGTTGCCGGCGACGGTGCGCGACGCGGTGCTGGCGCGCATCGCGCGGCTCTCGCCCGCGGCGCGAGGGCTGCTGGAGGGGATCGCGCTCGGGCCTGGCCGGGCGGAGCCGTGGCTGCTCGAAGCCGCCTTCCCGTCGGTCGCGGACCGCGTCGAAGAGTGCGTCCAGGGCGGCGTGCTCGAAGCCGGGTCCGCTTGCGTGGCATTCCGTCACGAGCTGGCGCGGCGTGCCGTGGAAGCGACGGTTGCCCCACGGCGCCGGCGCGACCTGCACGCGGCGATCCTGGCGGCCCTGGAAATGGCGCCCGTCGAGGTGGCCAGTGCGCGGCTGGCGTATCACGCCGAGGAGGCGGGCGACACCGCCGCCGTCCTCCGGCACGCCCGTGCTGCCGCCGAGCGGGGCGCCCGGACGGGCGCGCACCGGGAGGCCGCGGCGGAGTACGCGCGCGTCCTGCGCCACGCGGACGCCCTGTCGGCTGACGAGCGGGCCGAACTGCTCCTCGGGTTCGCGCTCGAGTCCGAGGCGAGCGGCGCGTATGAGGCCTCGATCACGCCGCTGAAGCACGCGATCGACCTGCGCCGGTCGCTCGGCGACCGGCTGCGCGCCGGCGATCACCTGGCGCGGTTGACGGTCCTCTACATGACCGTGGGCCACACCGCGGAGGCCGAAGCGGCAAGTCGGTCCGCCGTCGAGACGCTGGAGGCGTTGCCGGCAAGCGCCGAGCTCGCCACCGCGTACGGGATCCGGGCGTACGCCCAGATGGTCAAGCTCGACAACGACGACGCGGTGCGCTGGGCGGAGAAGGCGGTCGAGCTCGCGCGGCGCCTGGACGAGCCCGAGAGCCTCGCGAGGGGGCTCACCGTGATGGGCGCCGCGTCCGTGACGGCCGGGAACATCCAACGTGGTGTCGGCCTGCTCGAGCACGGCCTCGAGATCGCGCGGACGCACGAGCTTGAGCATCGCATCGCCTACGGGCACTGGATGCTCGGCTGGAGCCTTGCGGAGATGTACGAGCTCGACCGCGCGGAGCGCTCGCTGCGCGATCACATCGCGTTCGCCGAGGAGCACGACTTGGACTCGACGTACACGCGCGCGTGGCTCGCGCTGGTGCTCGTGTACCGCGGGCGCTGGGCGGACGGCGGCGCGCTCGCCGCTGAAGTGCTCGCCGCGCGCCGCCGCCGCGGTGACCGAGATCACCGCCAACGTCGCGCTCGGGCGCCTGCGCGCCCGCCGCGGCGACCCCGACGAGGGCGCGCTCGACGCGGCCCTCGCGCTCGCGCGGCCGGGCGAGGCGCCTCGCAGCGCCTCCGCCACGTCCACGCCGCGCGGGCGGAGGCGGCCTGGCTCTCAGGCGACCCGGATGCGACGCGTGCGGGAAGCCCGGACCGTCTATCCGCTCGTGCTCGAGAAGCGCCACCTCTGGTTCGCCGGCGAGCTCGCCTACTGGCAGTGGAAGGCCGGCGCGCTGGACCGAGGCGCCCGCCGTGGATCGCCGAGCCGTATCGCCTGCAGATCGAGGGCCGCCCCGTGGCCGCCGCCGAGCGTTGGCGGGCACGAGGGTGCCCCTATGAGGCGGCGCGCGCGCTGGCCGAGTCCGACGACCGCCGTGACGTCGCGCAGGCGCTGAGCGAGTTCGAGCGGCTGGGCGCAAAGCCGGCGGCGAAGCTCGCGCGCGACCGTCTGCGAGCCCTCGGCGCACCCGTCCCGCGCGGGCCGCGGGCGACGACGCGCGCCAATCCGGCGGACTTGACGTCGCGCGAGCTCGAGGTGCTGCGCCTGATCGCCGGCGGCCTGCGCAACGCCGACGTCGCCGAGCGCCTCGTGCTCTCGCGCCGCACGGTCGACCACCACGTCGCGGCGATCCTGCGCAAGCTGAAGGCCAGGACGCGCGGCGAGGCCGTGGCCGCAAGCGGCCAAGCTCGGCCTGCTCCAAGACCGGTAACGCCGTCGCCGAAGATGGGCAATCGCGCCGATGCCCGCGTGCGACGGCGCCACCTACCGTCGTCGAAGGCCATTTCTCGACACAGGAGCGCACCATGCAGACCTACCTCATCCTCCGCCGCGGCGGCTGGCCGACAGCCCAGGACCTCAAGGCGCCGCGCGCACGCTCGGCGACCGAGGGCGACCAGATGCCCGACGACATCCGCTGGATCCGCAGCTACGTCACCGCCGAGACCGACGGCTCGGTCGGCACCGTCTGCGTCTACCAGGCCGTCAAGCCCCGAAGCCATCCGCGAGCACGCGCGGCGCGCCGACATGCCCGCCGACGAGATCATCGCCGTCGCCGACACCGTCGTGGTGCGCCCCGACCCCGAACCGGTGTCCACGTGACCGGCGCTTCGGTGGAGCCCCGCGCCGCCAGCGGCGGGGCTTCCGAGGATGCCGCCGCCGTGCCTCTCGCGACTACGTGCGTGCGGCGCCCGCGCCGGCCCGCCGCCTCGCAGCGGGAGTACACGCTTCCCGTCGTCTGCGAGCTTCGAGCTGCGCCGGACGCTGCGGACGGCGCTCAGGACGTCTGGTGAACACCCGCCCGCGCTCTGCATCCGCCGGGACTCGGTCGGGTGCGCGCTGGTCCGGCCGACCCGGCTGACCGACCTCACCACGCACAGGAACGCTCAATGACACATCAGAAATCGCCGCATGGCAGGACGCTCCGCGCGATCGGTGCCGTGATCGGCGCCGCGTGCGCGGGTGTGCTGTCCGCGACGGCGGCAAACGCCGCATCGACCATCGCGCTCGACCGAAGGACACCATGACCAAACACCGCACCTCCCGGGCCCGCCCACTGCGAGCTCTCGCCGCCCTCGCCGCCGGGCTGGGAATCCTCGCCGCCACGTCGCTGGCGGCGGCGGCGCCGCCAGCCTCGGCCAACGTCGAGATGCGGTGCAACGGCGACAACGACACCTTCAACGCCTGCCTGCACTTCGAATGGCTCGGCTACGGCAATCTGGAACCACATGTCGGCCTTGACGTGTACATGCCCGAGCAGCACGCCCGGGACATCCTCGCCTACGGGGCAAACTTCAAAGGCTCGCTGTGGGGCGACGACGGCGGCGGCAGCAAGGACGATCTCCTCAAGCCGCTGTACGTCGCTCCGGGCTGGCCGATCGCCGACTCCACCGGCATGGCGGTCGAGTTCCTCGGTCGATCGGTGAACGAAGAGCTGGACGAGGACGACGGCGAAGACGAGCTGTACGCCCGCGTCTCGTTCCGCGACCCCGACTCCGGTGTAACCCGCGAGTTCAGAACCGGCACCATCCGAGGCGAGTACCGCTAGTCAGCGGCGTCACATGCGGCGCCGGGTCGCTGCCTCGCGGCCCGGCGCGCCCCGTGACAGTTCTCGGTGGCGGCCGGCGCTTCGCGCGCACACCGATCCGCGCCGCGCCGCTGGTAGACGCCGAGCGCGGAGCCCGAACAGCGGGCCGGCGGCACGGCCACAGGCTCTGAGACGGCCGCGAAACAAGTACGACGGGCTGGTGCCCGGTCGGCCCGTATCGCGTGGGTGGCCGGGTGCATGTCCCGATTTCGCGGGCTCAGGCCCGCACAACCGATCAAAGGAACACGAATGTCGATACACACTCATCCGGTTGGCCGGCGCGCGCTCGCGGCGGTGACCGCCGGCGCGCTGGCCGCGATGCTCGGCCTCGCGGCCGACTCGGCCAGCGCGGCCCCCGCGCGGGTCGAAGCCCGCGTGCTGGCGGGAACGCTGGAGATCACCGGAACGGCGAGCGCCGACACGATCGCGCTGCGACTGGTGCCGGGGGCCCCCACCCTGCTCGTCGGGTCGAACCCCGACGGCACGGCCGCGTTCGTCTTCAACACGGCCAGCTTTACGGCGATCACCGTGCAGGCCCGCGGCGGCGCGGACACGATCACCGGGTCCTTCGGGCTGGCCGCGCTCGGACCGTTGACGATCGACGGTGGCCGCGGCGACGACACGCTGCACGGCGGTGACGGCGATGACGTGCTGCGCGGCGGCCCGGGCAACGACACTGTCATCGGCGCCCGCGGCAACGACACCGCGCTGCTCGGTGCCGGCGATGACCGGTTCACGTGGAACCCGGGCGACAACGACGACAGCGTCGAGGGCCAGGCCGGCACTGACGTGCTCGCCTTTAACGGCTCAAACGCCAACGAGCGGATCGACGTCTCCGCCAACGGCCCGCGCGTGAAGCTGTTTCGCGACATCGCCAACATCAACATGGACTTCGACACGGTCGAGCGCCTCGAACTCACCGCCCTCGGCGGCGCCGACAGGATCACCGTCGGCGACCTCACCGCCACCGCCCTCAAGGCCGCCGACATCGACCTCTCCGCCACCGCCGGCGGCGGCGACACCCAACCCGACACCGTCATCGCCACCGGCACCAGCCGGCCCGACCGAGTCCGGGTCATCCGCTCGGGCACACGAGTGTTCACGACCGGCCTGCCGGCACAAACCCGGATCGCCGGCAGCGAACCCGCCAACGACCTGCTGCTGATCAACACGCTCGCCGGCAACGACGACGTCAACATCGCCGCCGACGTGACCGACCTCATCCAGACGACCGTCGACCTCGGCACCGACGAATAGCAACGAAAGGGCGCCGCTGCCACCCACAACGCAGCGGCGCCCGCCACCACACC
>CAVSQM010000011.1:0-43217 GCA_963730115.1 uncultured Solirubrobacteraceae bacterium
TCGGTCGCAGCGGCGAGCTCGAGCTCGTCCGGCAGCGCTCGCCGCCACTGAGCCGCCGTTCTCGGTGTTGTGGCTGACAGGTCCGGGCGGAATCGGCAAGACCAGTCTGCTCGACGCCATCGCCGAGCTGGCCCAGGAGGCGGGTGGCTCGAGCGTCGTCCGGCTCGACGGACGGGATCTGCCGTCGTCGCCGGGCGCACTGCTCCATGTCGTACAAGCCGCGCTCGACGAGCCGGTCGCCGCGCCGGAGGGCCGGCTGGTCCTGCTGCTCGATGCCTACGAACGGCTGGGCGCCCTGGATGATTGGGTGCGCCGCTCGCTCCTGCCCGGGCTGCCCGCCACCGCGCTGACGGTTGTCGCGAGCCGCGAGCCACCCACCCCGGCATGGCGTGCCGATCCGGCATGGCGCCGAGCTGCTGCGGGTCGTGGCGCTGCGCAACCTCGATCCGGACGAGAGTCGCGACTACCTGCGAGCGTGCGGGGTCGAGGAGGCCGTCCACGACCGGTTGCTGGAGGTCACGCGTGGTCACCCGCTGGGGCTCTCGCTGCTCGCGGACGTCGTGGTGCGTGGCGGGGATTCGCCGCCCGATCCGCTGACGCCGGACCTCGTCGGCGTGCTGGTGCAGCGGTTCGTCGACGTGGTCCCTGTCGGTCCGCGCCGCAGCGCCCTGGAGGTGCGCGCTCGCGCGGGTGACCACCGAGGCGCTCCTGCGCGACACGCTCGCGCTCCAGGACGCCCACGAGTGGTTCGGGTGGTCGCGCGATCTGTCGTTCATCGAGGCCGGGACCGGACGGCCTGCTGCCTCACGATCTCGCTCGCGACGTCCTCGACGCCGACCTGCGCTGGCGCGATCCCGACGGCTACAAGCAGCGCTTCCGAGCGGTACGCGGCCACATCTACGCCGGCCTGAGATCCTCGCGCGGTCGAGAACAGCAGCGCTCGATCTTCGACCTGAAGTTCCTGTTCCGCAACCTGCCCGGGATCCTGTCGCCGGTCGACTGGGACGTGTGGGGACTCCACTACCCCGAACGCGCGAACCCTGCGGACGCCGCGCGCATTCTCGCGCTCGTGGCGGCTGCCGAGGGAGAGGACTCGGCGGCGATCGCGGAGCGCTGGCTCGGGCTGCAGCCGGAGGGTTTTCTCGTCGTCCGCGCCGAGGACGACGAGGTGCGCGGCTTCATCGCGCTGCTGGACCTGACGGCCGCCTCGGACCAGGAGCTGCGCGGCGATCCGGGCGCACTGGCCGCGTGGGACCAGGCACACCGTTGCGGCCCGCCACGACCGGGCGAAGCGGTGCCTCCAGACGCGCTTCGTGGTCGACCGCGAGACGTACCAGGAACCGTCCCCGACGCTGAACGCCGTTCCGATCGTCACGCTGCAGCGGTATCTGTCGGAGCCTCGGCTGGCCTGGGACTTCCTGACCCTCCACGAACCGGAGCCGTGGGACGAGTTCTTCGCGCTCGCCGACCTGCCGCGGGTGACCGGCGCCGACTTCGTGGTCGGCGGCCGCCGCTACGGGCTCTACGGCCACGACTTCCGCCACGTACCGGTCGACGCGCTGATGGATCTGTGGACCGAACGGTCGCTCGCCCAGGACTTCACCGTGCGGCCGGCGGCGCGCGACGACACGCTGGTGCTTTCCCAAGCCGACTTCACCGACTCCGTCCGGCACGCGCTCCGCGACCTGCAGCGGCCGGAGCTGCTCGCCCGCAATCCGCTGGCAAGCACGCGACTCGCCCGCGAGCATGCCGGCACCGAGGAACCGGATGCCGAGACGCTCAGGGCTCTGCTGCAGGCTGCGGTGGACTCGTTACGCGAGCACCCCCGGGACGACAAGCTCCTGCGGGCCGTCGAACGAACCTACCTGCGGCCGGCTCCGACCCAGGAGGCCGCCGCCGACGTGCTCGGCCTGCCGTTCAGCACCTACCGGCGCCACCTCTCCCAGGGGGTGGCGCGCATCGTCGCCTGGTTGTGGGACCGCGAGGTCTACGGCGCGACGTCCGAGCGGCCCTGAGCAGCCCCGAGCACCTTCCGGTCTGGATATCGAGCACCTCGCCGTCCGATGCTGCCGCGACCGAGGAGGTAGCGAGATGCGTGAGCGAAACGAGCATGCAGTCGTGCTGGGGGGCAGCGTCGCCGGGCTGCTTGCCGCCCGCGTGCTTGCCGACGTCTACGAGCAGGTCACGGTGGTCGACCGCGACGAGCTGCTGCCGGGGAGCCGGACGCGCCGCGGGGTGCCGCAGGGCCGGCACGTCCACGCGCTGCTTGCGCGCGGCCAGCAGGTCCTCGAGCAGCTGTTCCCGGGGTTGACGTCGGAGCTCGTGGCGTCCGGCGCGCCGATCGGGGATGCCCTCGGCGACGTTCGCCTGCTGTTGGGCGGGCACCGTCTGGCGCGGACCGAGTCCGGGCTGGTCGTGTTGAGCGCAAGCCGGCCGTTGCTCGAGGATCGGCTTCGCGAGCGGGTCCGTGCTCTCCCGCAGGTCAGGGTTGCGCCCGCCGGCGACGCGGTCGGCCTGCGGTGTTCGCCAGGCGGAGACCGGATCACCGGAGCCAGGCTGCTGCGGCGCGCCGACCGGAGCGCCGAGGAGATCCTCGACGCCGACCTGGTCGTCGACGCCACGGGACGCGGCTCGCGGACGCCGGCGTGGCTGACGGCGCTGGGGTATGGCCAGCCCCGGGTGGACCGGCTGCAGGTGGACGTCGGCTACGTCACCCGCCGCTACCGGCTCCCACCCGATGCCCTCGACGGCGACCTCGCATGCATCCACGGCCCCACGCCCGACTCGCTGCGCGGCGGCGGGCTGGCAAGGCTCGAGGGCGACATCTGGATGCTCACCCTGTTCGGCCTGCTCGGCGATCACCCCCCGAAGCACCCCGAGGGGTTCGACGCGTTCGCGCAATCGCTGCAGTTCCCCGACCTCCACGAGGCGGTCCGCGCAGCCGAGCCGATCGACGGTCCGGTGGGATACCGGTTCCCAGCCAATCTCAGACGCCGCTACGAGCGGATGCGACGGTTCCCGGAGGGCTTCCTCGTGATGGGCGACGCCGTCTGCAGCTTCAACCCCATCTACGGGCAGGGCATGACCGTCGCCGCCCTGCAGGCGCTCGCGCTGCGCCACCACCTGCACGCCGGCACGGCCCGACCGTCCCGGCGCATCATGCGCGCGATCGCGGGTGCGATCGACACGCCGTGGGAGCTGGCGATCGGCGCCGACCTCGCTGCGCCTGGGGTCGAGGGCCCTCGGACTGCGAGACGACGGATCATCGGCGCATACGTGACCCGGTTCCAGGCAGCCGCGGCGCAGGACCCGGCGCTCGCGCGAGCGTTCGTCCGTGTGACCGGGCTCGTCGACCCGCCTGCAGCACTCCTGCGTCCGGCCACCGTCCCGCGAGTGCTGGGCGCTCGCCCCGCCCGTCAGACGGACTGCCGGGGTAGGCGCAGCGATCGGAAGAACCCGCGGATGTCGCCGACCAGCTCCTCCGGCGCGTCGCGCGGCGAGAAGTGGCTGCCGCGGTCGTAGTGGCGCCAATGGACGATGTTGGCGTGGTCGCGGTCGGAGAACCGGCGGACCGACTGGAAGTCGTCGGCGAAGATCGCGACGCCGGTCGGCGCGGTGGTCGGCGTCGTCGGCTTGGTCGCGCGGGCCTCGGCGTGGTAGTAGCGGATCGACGAGCCGATGGTCCCGGTCAGCCAGTACGTGGACGCGCAGGTGAGGATGTAGTCGCGGTCGACCGCGTGCTGGAACAGCTGCGTGACCCACGCGAGCCAGCCGGCCGGCGAGTCCTGGAGCGCGTAGGCGAGCGTCTGCGGTTGCGCGGACTGGTAGGCGTTGTAGGCGAGCCCGCCGCGGGCGGTGAACGCCTCGAGGAACCGCATGGCCGCGGCGTCCTCCTCGCTGAAGTCGGCGAACTCGGCCGGGTCGCCGGAGGGGAACGAGAACAGCTGCGTGACGTGTACGCCGGCGACGCGCTCGGGGTCGTGGCGGCCGAGCTCGGGCGAGATCATGGAGCCGCTGTCGTTGCCGTGGGCGCCGTAGCGCTCGTAGCCCAGCCGCGCCATGAGCTCCGCCCACGCGCGCGCCACACGCGCCATGTCCCAGCCGGGCTCGGTCGTCGGACCTGAGAACCCGGTCCCCGGCACCGCGGGGATGACGAGGTGGAACGCGTCGGCCGGGTCGCCGCCGTGGGCGCGGGGATCGGTCAGCGGCCCGACGAGATCGGCGTAGTCGACGACCGACAGCGGCCAGCCGTGCGTGGCGATGAGCGGGAGGGCATCGGGCTCCGGCGAGCGGGCGTGGATGAAGTAGACGTTCTGACCGTCGATGGTGGTGGTGAACTGCGGCTGCCGGTTGAGCCGGCGCTCGACGGCGCGCCAGTCGAAGCCGGTGCGCCAGTGGTCGACGAGCTGCTTGACGTAGTCCAGCGGCACGCCGTAGTCCCAGCCCGCGCCGGGCAGCTCGTCGGGCCAGCGCACGCGGGCGAGCCGTTGCTGGAGGTCGTCGAGGTCGGCCTGGGGGACCTCGATCCGGAATGGGTGCAGTGCGGCATCGTTCATGGCCGGGAACGTAGGCGGCAATGCGGCAGGATTCTTGCCGCATTGTCTGCGAGGCTTCGACCTCGATGCTGGAGGCCTCCGCCCGGCTGCTGCACCTGCTCTCGCTGCTGCAGGCCAAGCCGAGCTGGACCGGGCCCGAGCTCGTCGAGCGCCTGGAGGTGTCCCCCCGCACGGTGCGCAACGACATCGAGCGCCTGCGCCGCCTGGGCTATCCCGTGCACGCCAGCCCGGGCGCGGCCGGCGGCTATCGGCTCGGCGCCGGCGCGCAGCTGCCGCCGCTGCTGCTCGACGACGACGAGGGGGTCGCGGTCGCCGTCGGGCTGCTCACGGTCGCCGGCCGCGGCGTCAGCGGAACCGCGGAGACCTCGGTGCGCGCGCTGGCCAAGCTCGAGCAGGTGCTGCCGTCGCGGCTGCGGCGCCGGGTCAGGGCGCTGCACGCCTCCACGGTCCCGTTCGACAGCTGGGGCCCGACGGTCGATCCGGAGACCCTGACGGCGATCGCCGGCGCGTGGCGCGACCGCGTGCGCCTGCGCTTCGCCTACCGCAGCCACGACGGCACGACGACGCGGCGGCTCGTCGAGCCCAACCGCCTCGTGCACACCGGCCGGCGCTGGTACCTGGCCGCGTGGGACTGCGACCGCGAGGACTGGCGCAGCTTCCGGGTCGACCGGATCGAGCCGCACCCGTCGACCGATCGGCGCTTCGAGCCGCGCGAGCCGCCCTATGGCGACGCGGCCAAGTACGTCGCGCGCTCGATCTCCTCGCAGCGCGACCGCTACCAGGCGACCGTGATCCTCCACGCGCCGCTGGACGCCGTCGCCGGCCGCGTGCCGCACGCGGTCGGCACGCTGGAGGCGATCGACGACCGCAGCTGCCTGCTGCGCACCGGGGCCGACTGGCTCGGCGGCCTGGCGGTCTACATCGCGGACATCGGCGTCGACTTCACCGTCGTCGACCCGCCCGAGTTCGCCGCGCGGGTGCGCGAGCTCGCGGGGATGTTCACCCGCGCGGCGCCGGAGTGAACGCTCAGACCGGCACGACTCCGTGGCGCTTCCACGGCCGCTCGACCCGCTTGCGCTCGGCCATCTCGAGGCCCCTCGCGATCACCGAGCGCGTCTCGCGCGGGTCGATGACGTCGTCGATCATGTCGTTGCCGGCCGCGATGTAGACGTCGATGATCTTGCGGTACGCCTCGATCAGCTCGGCCTTCTTGGCGACCGGGTCGTCGGCCTCCTCGACCTGCCGGCGCATGACGATCTCGACCGCGCCCTCCGCGCCCATGACCGAGATCTCCGCTGACGGCCAGGCGACGATCAGGTCGGGCTCGTAGGCACGGCCGTTCATCACGTAGTAGCCGGCGCCGTAGGCCTTGCGGATCACCACGGTGATCTTCGGGACGGTCGCGTTGGCGACCGCGTAGAGCATCTTCGCGCCGTGGCGGATGATGCCCGCCTGCTCGACCTTGGTGCCGACCATGAAGCCCGGCACGTCCATCAGGAACACGAGCGGGATGCCGAACGCGTTGCAGAGGTTGACGAAGCGCGCGGCCTTGTCGGCGGAGTCGATGTCGAGGATGCCGCCGAGCTGGCGCGGCTGCGACGCCACGATCCCCACCGGGCGCCCGTCGACCCGCGCCAGGCAGGTGATGATCGTCTTCGCCCACTGACCCTTGAGGTCGAACCACTCGCCGTCGTCGACCACGCTCCGGATCACGTCGTACATGTCGTAGGGCTTGCGGTTCGTCTCGGGGAGCACGTCGAGCAGCGCCTCGTCGGCGCGCTCGATCGGATCGTCCGTCGAGCGCCGCGGCGGCGGCTCCTCGCAGTGCGAGGGGAAGAACGACAGGTAGTCCTTGATCGCCTGGATGCAGGCCTCGTCGGAGTCGACCTCGAGGTCGCCGACGCCCGACTTCCGGCAGTGCACGCGCGACCCGCCGAGCTCCTCCTGCGTCACGTCCTCGCCGATCGCCGCGCGTACGAGGTGCGGCCCCGCGAGCGCCATCGAGCCGCGCCCCTTGACCATCGGCACGAAGTCCGCGAGCCCGGGGATGTAGGCGGTGCCCGCCGCGCACGGCCCCATCAGCGCCGCGACCTGCGGGATCACGCCGCTCATGATCACCTCCTCGCGGAACAGGTGGCCGGAGCCGGCGAACAGCGACCCGACCGCCTCCTGGATGCGCGCGCCGGCGGAGTCGAGCAGCCACACGAACGGGATCCGCTTGGTCAGCGCGAGCTCGCGCAGCCGCGCGACCTTCATCTCGCCGGTCATCCCCATCGAGCCGGCCATCACGGTGAAGTCGTAGGCGCACACCGCGACCAGCCGCCCGTCGACCTTGCCGTAGCCGGTGATGACGCCGTCGGCGGGCGCGTCGCGGCCCTCCATCGCGCGCTGGGAGAAGTGCGGCCGGGCGTGGAGGCCGAGCTCGGTGAACGTGCCCTCGTCGATCAGCAGGGCGAGCCGCTCGCGGGCGGTCAGCTTGTCGGCCGCGTGCTGCTTGGCGATCCGCTCCTCGCCGCCGCCGAGCTTCGCCGCCGCGCGCCGCTCGTGCAGCTCCTCGACCAGCGGGCGCAGCGCGCTCACAGCAGCGGCTCCACCACGGACTCGATCATCGCCGCGAGACGCTCGCGCTCGGCCTCGTTCTCGGGCGCGTCGAAGGCGGTGATCTCGACGCCGATCACGCGCGCCGACTCGGCGAGCTCGCCGAGCAGGTCGCGCAGGCCCTCGCTCGACAGACCGCCGGGCGCCGGGAACTGCGCGGGCAGCACGGTCGGGTCGAGCACGTCGAGGTCGAGGTGGACGTAGACCTCGTCCCCCTCGAGCGCGCCCGCCAGCTTGTCGGGCGGGGCGGTGCCGACGCCCGCGCGCTCGAGCTCGACGCGCTCCCCGCCGTCGAGGTCGCGCACGCCGGTCATGACGATGCGCGCCGGGTCGAGCGACCCGTCGCCGAGCCCCGCGTCCCAGCGGCCGCAGGCGGCCGCCAGGCACATGCCGCCCAGGAAGCCGCTCGGCGTCGTCTCCGGCGTGTTGAAGTCGCCGTGCGCGTCGAGCCAGACGATGCGCGCCTCCGGGTGGTGGCGCAGCACGGTCGGCAGCGTGGTGATGCAGATCGAGCAGTCCGACGCGAGCAGGACCGGGAAGCGCCCGTCGGTCATCGCGTCGTCGACCTGGCCGCCGGCCTCGAGCAGGCAACCGCGCGAGTCGCGCAGGTCGTCCTCGAACCCGCCGGCGTGCGGATCGCCGGGCGAGCCGATCATGCGCGCCTCGACGCCGAGCAGCCGCGCCAACCGCGGCGCGAGGGCTTCGGCGCCGCGCGCCCCGCCGGGCGTGCGGTCCGAGGTGCGGCAGCGCAGCGCGACGACGGAGGCGCTCACCGGCCCGACCAGACCGGGTCGCGCTTCTCGAAGAACGCCTTCACGCCCTCCTGGATGTCGTCGGTCGCGAACGCGATCGCGAGCTGCGCGCGCAGGAAGTCGAGCGCCTCCTCGAACGCCATGTCCTGCTGGCGGAACATCGCGTCCTTGCCCATCCGCATCAGCACCGGCGACTTGGCCGCGAGCTGCGCGGCCCAGTCCGCCACGAAGGCGTCGAACTCGCCGGCCGGCACGACGCGGTTGACGATCCCGATCCGCTCCGCCTCCTCGGCCGAGATCTGCTCGCCCAGCAGCAGCAGCTCGTTGGTCTTCTTGCGGCCGACGTTGCGGTAGATCAGCGCCATGATCATGAACGGGAAGACGCCGACGTTGATCTCGGGCGTCCCGAAGCGCACCCCCTCGCGCGCCACGATCAGGTCGCACGCGAGCGCCAGCCCGAGCGCTCCCGCCAGCACGTGACCGTTGGCGGCGCACAGCGTCGGCTTGCCGAGCTCGCCGATCGCCCGGAACAGGCGCGGGAAGCGCTCGATGCCCCGGTGCTTGTGGGCGAGCGGGACGTCGGCGGCGAAGCCGGCCAGGTTGCCGCCGCTCGAGAACACCTTCTCGTGCGAGGAGGTGAGCACCACGCAGCGGACGGCGTCGTCGTCGCGCGCCATGGCGAACCCGGCGGTGAGTTCGTCGAGCAACTCGTCCGAGAGCGCGTTGCGCGTGTCGGGCTGGTCGAGCGTGATCGTCGCCACGCCGCCGTCGACCTCGTAGCGAATGGTCTCGAAGGCCATGTGGTGGCGCAGCGTACTTGCGACAACCGATACATTGCCGCGCAATCGGGCGGCGCCAGTGGCGTCGTCCTCGCCAAAAAGCTCATCTGGAGGGCATATGAGACGACGCTTGGGGAGCGTCACGCTTGCGGTTGCGGCCGCGCTCGTCGTAGCCGCGCCTGCGCAGGCGGCGAAGGACCCGCTGAACGGCTTCCGCGTCAAGCCGACCGCCGAGAACAAGCGGCAGCTGGCTGAGGCCGGCTTCGATCTGACCGAGGGTGATCGGGGCCGCTACATCGAGATCTACGCGACCGGCAAGCAGGCGCGCGCGCTGCGCGCCGACGGCGTGTCGACGACGAAGATCACCAACTTCAGGCCGCGCGGAGTGCCTGCGGACTACACCGGCAGCGATGCTGCGTGGGACGTCTGGACCCGCTACGACGCGGTCGCCGGCGACGAGAAGGAGCAGTACGAGGAGCAGTACGACCGCGTCGCGGCCGAGTCCGTTCGTCAAGAAGGAGAGCATCGGCACCACGCACCTCGGCCGTCCGATCTGGGCGCTGAAGGTGACGAAGAACGCCGACACCGAGGCCGACAACACGAAGCCGGCCGTGCTCTACAACGCGCAGCAGCACGCCCGCGAGTGGCTGGCCGGCGAGACCTGCCGCCGCACGCTCGACTTCTTCGTCGACAACTACGGCAACACCGGCGCGGCCGTCGACACCCAGGGCAACCCGATCGCGGGCATCACCGCCGCCGAGGTCACCCAGCTCGTCGACACGCGCGAGCTGTGGTTCGTCTGCATCTCGAACCCCGACGGCTTCGAGTACACCTTCACCGACGACAACCGGCTGTGGCGCAAGAACATGGCCGACAACGACGGTGACGGCGTGCGCGGCGAGACCGAGGACGGCGTCGACCCGAACCGCAACTACTCGACCAACTGGGGCCTCGACAACGAGGGCTCGTCGGACAACCCGACGTCGGAGACGTACCGCGGCACGGGCCCGGCCTCCGAGCCCGAGACCAAGGCGATGCACGCCCTCTGGGACAAGGTCGACTTCGTCTTCCAGAAGAACGACCACACTGCCGCCGAGCTGCTGCTCTATCCGCTGGGCTACCAGCAGTACACGACGACACCCGACAACGGGCTCCTCGAGGCGCTGGCCGGCAACGACGACGAGTCGGGGATCGCCGACCGCGTGTGGAACGACGAGGACGAGACCTGGGACCTCCAGGACAACCCGCTCGACGACGACACGTCGGTGAACCGCTTCGACCCCGACCTCGGGGCCGAGCTCTACATCACCAACGGCGACACGCTCGAGGACGCGTACGACCACGGCATCCTCGGCTTCACCCCTGAGGGCTCCGAGCCGTCCACCGAGGGCGTCACCGGCTTCGAGTTCCAGGACGACGAGAACGACATCGAGGCCGAGTTCCAGCGCCACCTGCTGTTCTCGCTCGACCTCGCCAAGTCGGCCGCGACCCCGGACGAGCCGTCCTCGCACCTCGGCAACGGGGTGCAGGACTTCTACGTCGAGGAGTTCGACGTGTCCTACGGCGATCCGCAGGCCGTCGAGGTGTCGGCCAAGCGCTCGCTCGGCGACGTCCGCCTGCGCTACCGGATCAACGACGGCCCGGTCCAGCAGGCCTCGACCAAGGCGCCGCCCAAGGGCGAGCGCTTCGGGAACGAGGAGGGCATCGTCTTCCAGCGCCTGCGCGGCGAGGTGAAGGGGACGCAGCCGGGTGACGAGGTCGAGGTGTGGTTCGAGGCCTCCAGCGGCCCCGAGCACTCCGGCCACTTCACCTACACGGCGCGCAAGGAGAGCAAGAACAACGTGCTCGTCCTGGCCGCCGAGGACTACCTGGCCGGCAACCCGGCGCAGGATCCCGACGGGCCGCACTACCTGAGCTACTACACCGACGCGCTCGACGCCAACGGGGTCGGCTACGACGTCTACGACGTCGACCGCATGGGCCACCAGGCGCCGGACTCGCTCGGCGTGCTCAGCCACTACGACGCCGTCATCTGGTACACCGGCGACGACTACCTGACCCGCAGGCCGGGCCAGCCGCCCGGGACGGGCACGGCACGCCTCGCCGTCGAGGAGATGATCGCCGTCAGGGCGTTCCTCAACGAGGGCGGCAAGCTGCTCTACACCGGCAAGAACGCCGGTCGGCAGTATGTGGAGGGCAACCCGTTCCGCAACTTCGGGTTCCCGGAGCTCGACGGCCCGCTTCCGACGCGCGAGGAGAGCCTCGCGGCGAGCGTCTACGACCCGCAGTACTGCCACAAGAACGGCGAGGACGCCGACCCGACCACACCGGCGTTCGAGGGTTGGCCGGAGTTCGACGAGAACGACCCGACGAATGCGGACGGGTGCATCACTCACAACGACGACTTCCTCCAGTACTACCTGGGGGCGTACATCTACGTGAGCGGTGGCAACACGGCCGAAGAGACCGACGACGGCTACTTCCCGTTCAACATGACGGGCGACGGCGAGCCGTACGGCGGCCTGACCTGGGGCTTCGACGAGACCGGGGCCGGCAACCAGGACCACACCGCCACGTTCGCGGTCACCAGCTCGCTGCTCGACCCGCAGCAGTACCCGACGTTCGCGGACTCGAAGAGCCTCGCGAGCTGGCTGCGGCCGGGCGCAGGGCCGTTCAGCCCGTTCAGCGGCCAGTACTACATGGCCTCGAACGCGCACAGCGGCGCCTACAAGCGGGTCGGCAAGACCATCGATCTCAGCGGCGCGTCTGCCGGCGAGATGACGTTCAAGTTCTCCTCGGACCTCGAGCCGAACTGGGACTTCATGATGGTCGAGGCGCGCGTGGTCGACGGTGACGCCGACCCGAGCAACGACGTCTGGACGACGCTGCCCGACACAAACGGGCACACGATACGGCGACCGGCGACAGCTGCACCGAAGGCGCTGGCCAGCGGCTCGAGCGCCCTGCACCCGTTCCTGCTGCACTACTACAACACCGCGTGCGAGCCGACCGGCTCGACCGGCACGTGGAACGCCTTCACCGGCAACTCCGCGGGCTGGCAGGACTGGACGGTCGACCTGACCCCGTTCGCGGGCCAGCAGGTCGAGCTGTTCATCACCAACATGACCGACTGGGGCACGCTGGGGCTCGGCACCTGGATCGACGACGTCAAGGTGACGCTCGACGGCCAGGTCACGGAGACGACGGACTTCGAGAGCGGTACCGGCGGCTGGACCGCCGCGCCGCCGCCGGAGGGCACGGAGCTCGACGACTTCAACTGGGAGCGCGCGACCCAGCAGTTCACCGAGGGCGGCATCGTCGGCACCAAGGACACGATCCTCACCGGGTTCGGGTTCGAGGGCATGAGTGCCGCGCAGCGGCCGGAGTTCATGAAGCGCTCCCTGAAGTACCTGGGCGTGCTGAAGGACGGCGGCGGCCCCGGTCCCGGTCCCGGCCCGGGCCCTGGCCCAGGCCCGGGTCCCGGTCCTGGCCCCGGCGAGCCGGACTACCGGATCAAGATCTCCAAGAGCAAGCTCCGGGTGGACTCCAAGCGGCGCACGAAGGTGCGGCTCTCCTGCGGCCCGACGACGACCAAGCTGTGCAAGGGCGTCGTCCGGCTGACCCGGGGCCGCAACGTCGCGATGGGCCGGAAGTCGTTCTCGCAGACGGCCAACCGGACCCGGAGCGTCACGGTCCGGATCAAGAAGTCGGCGTACCGTCGCCTGAACCGCCGCAAGAGCATCAGGACGACGATCACCGTGGTCACCCGCGGGTCTGACGGCGTGGTGCGGCGCAAGTCGCAGCGCGTGACGATGGTCCGCAAGAAGGTCAGCAAGAAGCGGTAGTACGAAATCGGTCGGTGGCGGTCTATCTGTCCGCTAGCGTTCAGATATGGCCGCCACCGAGACCGACCTGCTGAAGCCCGACCACGGGTCGCGCCGCAAGCACTTCATCTTCAACGACCATCACGAGGCGCTCCGCGAGTCGATCCACGCCTTCGTCGTGAAGGAGCTCGCGCCGCACGCGGAGGAGTGGGAGGAGACGACGTTCCCCGACTCCGTGTTCCCGCGGATGGGCGAGCTCGGCTTCCTCGGCCTCTCCTATCCCGAGGAGTACGGCGGCCAGGGCGGCGACTACTTCTGCAACCTCGTGCTCGCCGAGGAGATGGTGCACGCCAAGTGCGGCGGCCTCGGCATGGGCATCGCGGTGCACACCGACATGGCGACGCCGCCGGTCTTCCTGTTCGGCACCGAGGAGCAGAAGCAGCGCTACCTCGTGCCCTCGATCAAGGGCGAGAAGATCTCCTGCCTGGGCATCACCGAGCCGGACGCCGGCTCGGACGTCTCGGGGATCAAGACGCGCGCCGTCCGCGACGGCGACGAGTGGGTGATCAACGGCTCGAAGACGTACATCACCAACGGCCATCGCGCCAACTTCATCGTCCTCGTCACCAAGACCGACCCCGACGCGGGCTACGACGGCTTCACGCTGTTCCTCGTCGACATGGACTCGCCGGGCGTGATCCGCGAGAAGAAGCTGCAGAAGCTCGGCATGCACGCCTCCGACACCGCGCTGCTCGCCTTCCAGGACGTCCGCGTGCCCGCCGACGCCGTGCTCGGCCAGATCGGCAAGGGCTTCTACCACATCATGTGGGAGCTCCAGGGCGAGCGGCTGATCGGCGCGGCGGGCTGCGTCGCGGGCGCCCAGCGCGTGTTCGACCAGACGCTGCAGTACGCGCAGGAGCGCAAGGCGTTCGGGCGCTCGATCGGCAAGTTCCAGGTCATCCGCCACAAGTTCGCGGAGATGGCGACGCAGATCGAGAGCGCGCGCCAGATGGTCTACACGACCGCCTGGCGCTTCAGCAACGGCGAGTACCCGGTGCGCGAGATCTCGATGGCGAAGCTGCACGCCGCGCGCGTCGCGGTCGACGTCGCCGACGAGTGCATCCAGATCCACGGCGGCGCCGGCTACATGAAGGAGTACGGCGTCGAGCGAGCCTGGCGCGACCTGCGGCTGAACCGCATCGGCGCGGGCACCGACGAGATCATGCTCGACGTGATCGGTAGGAGCTATGGCCTGTAACGGCGATCCGGCTCGACCGAGGGGCTTGCTCGGCACGGCCATGCGGAGCATTGGCCTCTAAGGGCGACTTCGCGAAGGCGATCGCCGCGGGCTACGCGACCGACGGCGCGGCGATCGAGCTGGGCCGCGGCGTGCTCGGCGGCGAGCTGCAGCAGGACGCGGTCGTCCGCATCCCGCTGGCGATGATGAACCGGCACGGGTTGGTGGCGGGCGCCACCGGCACCGGCAAGACGCGCACGCTGCAGCTGCTCGCCGAGGCGCTGTCGGCGGCCGGGGTGCCGGTGTTCGCCGCCGACGTCAAGGGCGATCTGTCCGGGATGGCGCTGCCGGGCGAGGGCGGCAAGGCGGCGGAGAAGCGCCAGGGCGAGCTCGGCCTCCCGTTCGCGCCGACGGGCTTCCCGACCGAGTACCTCGCGCTGGGCGGCATCGGCGCCGGCGTGCCGGTGCGCGCGACGGTGTCGGACTTCGGCCCGCAGCTGCTGGCCAAGGTGCTGGGCGCCAACCAGACGCAGGAGCAGAGCCTCGGGCTCGTGTTCCACTACGCGGACGAGAAGGGCCTGCCGCTCGTCGACCTCTCCGACCTGCGCGCGCTGCTGACGTTCCTCGACTCCGAGGACGGCAAGGCGGAGCTGAAGGGGATCGGCGGGCTGTCGCCGGCGACGGTCGGCGTGCTGCTGCGCTCGCTGGTCGGGCTCGAGACCGGCGGCGGGACGGAGCTGTTCGGCGAGCCGCAGTTCGCGATCGCGGACCTGATGCGGCTGGCGCCGGACGGGCGCGGCGTGATCTCGTGCCTCGAGCTGCCCGGCGTGCAGGACAAGCCCAAGCTGTGGTCGACCGCGCTGATGTGGCTGCTGGCGGAGCTGTTCGAGGAGCTGCCCGAGGCGGGCGACCTCGAGAAGCCGAAGCTCGTGTTCTTCTTCGACGAGGCGCACCTGCTGTTCGACGACGCGACGGACGCGTTCCTCGACTCCGTCGCCCAGACCGTGCGGCTGATCCGCTCGAAGGGCGTCGGCGTGTTCTTCGTCACCCAGACCCCGCAGGACCTGCCCGCCGAGGTGCTGGGCCAGCTCGGCTCGCGCGTCCAGCACGCGCTGCGGGCGTTCACTCCCGACGACGCCAAGGCGCTGCGGGCGACGGTGTCGACCTATCCGAAGTCGGACTTCTACGACCTCGGCGAGCTGTTGACCCAGATGGGGATCGGCGAGGCGGCGGTGACCGTGCTGTCCGATCGCGGGATCCCGACGCCCGTGGTCCATACCCGGCTCGCGGCGCCGGCCGCGAGCATGGGCCCCGCGCCCGACGTGGAGGGCGCAGCGAAGGCGTCGCCGCTGTGGGCCCGCTACGGCGAGCGGCTCGACGCGCGCAGCGCGCGCGAGGTGCTGGCGGAGCGGCTCGAGGCGCCCGCGCCGCTGCCGCAGACCCCGCCGGCGCCCGCCGACGACGCGCCGATGGAGCACGTCCCGCTTCCGAAGGCGCCGCGCCGCCGCAAGGCACCGGCGCCCTCCGGGCCGGCCGACATCGGCGACTTCCTGAGCTCGCGCCAGGGCAAGGCGCTGCAGAAGAAGGTCATCCGCGGGGTGTTCGGGATGCTGCGCAAGCGGCTGTGAAGCCCGTCCCGCCGTTCACCGAGGCGCACGAGGCGCTGCGGGTGGAGATGCGGGCGTTCGTGGAAACCGAGCTGCGCCCGCACGCGCCCGAGTGGGAGGCGGCGCGGTCGTTCCCCGACAGCGTGTTCGGCCAGCTCGCGGAGCGTGGCTGGCTCGGGCTCAAGTACGGCCCCGACGCCGACTGGGTCGCCGATGCCGTGCTGTCCGAGGAGCTGGCGCGGTCGGGCTCGGGCGGGCTCGCGGCGGGTATCGGGGCGCACATCGGCATCGCCACGCCGCCGCTGGCGACGTTCGGCACCGCGGCGCAGCAGGCGCGCTGGCTGGCGCCCGCCGTCCGCGGCGAGAAGATCGCCGCGCTCGCGATCACCGAGCCCGACGCCGGTTCCGACGTCGCCGCGATCCGCACGCGCGCCGAGAAGGTCGACGGCGGCTGGGTGGTCAACGGCGCCAAGACCTTCATCACCAACGGCGTCCGCGCCGACTTCTACGTCACCGCGGTGCGGACGCGGCCGGAGCCGGGCCACGGCTCGCTCTCCTTCCTCGTGGTCGAGGCGGGCGAGGGCGTGACGGCGCGGCCGCTCGAGAAGCTCGGCTGGCACGCCTCCGACACCGCGGAGATCGCGTTCGACGACGTCGCGGTGCCCGACGACGCCCTGCTCGGCGAGGAGGGCCGCGGCTTCTACCTGATCGTCGCCAACTTCCAGTGGGAGCGGCTGCTGATGTCGCTCGGC
This sequence comes from uncultured Solirubrobacteraceae bacterium, assembly GCA_963730115.1. Lineage (GTDB taxonomy): Bacteria > Actinomycetota > Thermoleophilia > Solirubrobacterales > Solirubrobacteraceae > DASQFQ01. The sequence goes on from CAVSQM010000011.1 coordinate 16,106, forward strand.
GCGGTCGGCTCGATGCGCGCGACGCTCGAGCGCGTGATCGCCATCCTCGGCGAGCGCGGGTGCTCGCAGGCGGTGCGGCACGCGGTGGCGGGGCTGGCGGTGTCGGCGGAGAGCGGGACGGCGCTGACCTACCACGCACTGCGGCGCTTCCTCGACCGCGGCGACGCGGTGCGCGAGGTCACGATGGCCAAGCTCGCCACCCAGCGCGCGAACTTCGAGCTGCAGGACGCGTGCTACGGGCTGCTCGCCGACCTCGGCCACGAGGACGCGCACGACCTCGCCCGCGCGGCCCGCGACGCGCGGCTCGGCCCGATCGGCGGCGGCACCGACGAGATCATGAAGGAGATCCTGGGGAAGACGATGGGGCTGTGAGCACGTCGCCGGCCGCGGTGCGCGAGTAGAGCACCGCGCGGCCCTCGCGGCGGGCGCGCACGAGCCCGGCCCGGCGCAGCACGCCGAGGTGCTCGGAGACGCCGGCCTGGCTGGCGCCGAGGCGGCCGGCGAGCTCGGTGGTCGTGGCCTCGCCGCCGAGCGCGACGAGGATGCTCGCGCGGCGGCGCCCGAGCAGCTCGCCCAGCGCTTCGGCGTCTTGAGCCGGCGGCGCCCACAGGTCGCCGACGCCCCGCGGCGGGTAGATCAGCGACGGCTGCCATGGCGGGTCGAACATCGCGCCGACGTGCGGCCAGCCGAAGGCGGCGGGCACGAGCTGGAGCCCGCGGCCGGCGAGCTCGACCTCGGCCTCGTAGGCGCGCTCGACGATCAGCGCGCCGTCGTGCCAGCGGACCTCGTGGTGCAGGCCGGCGAACAGCGCGAGCGCGCCGCCACCGGCCAGATGCCGGGAGCGCTGGCGGATGTCGTCCTCGAGCACCGCCCGCACCGCGTCCCAGACCGGCGCGATCGCGCGCTCCCAGTAGCCGGCCATGAGGTCGACGAGGCCGGGCAGCCCGGCGGCGGGGTCGTCGTAGAGCGGGCGGACGAGGGCGGGCAACTCGATGCCCTCGAACGTCCACTCGAGCTCGAGGCGCACGCGGTCGGGCGGCGTCGCCCGCACGCGCTCGAGCTCCTCCCACACGTCGGGGAGCGGGGTGCGCGGCGGCGGGACGACGAAGTCGGGCGCGTACGGCGTGGCGGGATCGAGCGCGTCGAGGAGCGCGTAGTCGAAGCCGGCCAGCCGGTCGCGCGCCTCGCGCACCCAGGGCAGGTGCACCGAGCGTGCGCCGGGATCCCGCAGGACCCGCACGCTGGCCACGAGCTCGAACAGCGGCGAGATCGCGAAGCGCGTGCGCAGGAGGTCCTCGCGGCCGAAGCGGTAGGCGATCACCGCTGCCATTATCGTCGACGATTCGGGCAGCGCCGAATCGTTTGCCGCTCAGGGATCGTGCAGTAAACCTGGCGCGCGATGGCCGCGACCTCCGCCACCCGCCCGCCGGGCTTCATCACCGCCCTGCGCGCGTCGGGTGCGGGGGCGCCGTTCGTCGCCTCGCTGATCGGGCGGTTGCCGATGGGCGCGGTCGGGCTCGTCTTCGTCCTGCGCACGAACGAGATCACCGGCTCGTTCGCGATCGGCGGCATCGCCGTCGGCGTCTACGCGCTCGCGATCGGCGTGATCGCGCCGGTCAACGGCCGCCTCATCGACCTCACCGGCCAGACCCGCGTGCTGCTCGGCTGCGGCGTCGTCAACGCGACGGCGCTGATCGCCTTCGCGGCGCTCCCGGACGACGCATCCGTGGCGTCGATCATCGGCCTGGCCGTCCTGGCCGGCGCCGCCCAGCCGCCGCTCGGCGCGACGGTGCGCGCGCTCTGGAACCAAGGGCTCGACGACCCTGCCGTCCGCCACGTGCTGTTCACCGGGGAGTCCGCCACGCTCGAGGCGGTCTACATCAGCGGCCCGGTGCTGATCGTGGCGGGCATCGGCGGGCTGCTCTCGATCCCCGCCGCGGCGGCCGCGTGCGGCTTCTTCGCGCTCGCCGGCACGCTGCTGTTCGCCGCCACGCCGGCCTCGCGCGCGTGGCGCCCTGCGCCCGATCGCGTGGGTGGCCTCGCCGGCGCGCTCGCATCCCCCGGCGTGCGCACGCTGCTGGCCACCATGGCCGTGGTCGGCGCCGGCGTCGGCGTGATCGAGGTCGCGGTGCCGGCGCTGTGCGAGGCGGCCGGCCGCCCGAGCGCCACCGGCTTCATCCTCGGCCTCTGGGGCTTGGGGAGCCTGGCCGGCGGCGTCGTCGCGGGGCGCCTGGCCGCCGCCGATGACGAGGCGCGGCGCGTGATCGTGCTGCTCGCGGCGCTCGCGGCCGGCACCGCTCCGCTCGTGCTCGCGACCGGGCTCGTCTCGCTGGGTGCGCTGATCTTCGTGGCCGGCGTCGCGATCGCGCCCGCCCTCGCCGCCGTGAACTCGCTCGCCGGCCGGCTCGCCCGGCAGGGCACCGTCACGGAGGCCTACACGTGGCTGAGCACGGGCCTCGGCGCGGGGATCGGGATCGGCGCCGCGCTGGGCGGCGCGGTGATCGAGGGCGCGGGCACGGGCGAGGCGTTCGTGTTCTCCGCGTGCGCCGTCGCGCTCGCCGCGCTGCTCGCCGGCGCCCGGCGGTGGAGCCTCCAGCCCGCCTGAAGCGGCAGACTACGCGCCCTCGAACTCGAATTGAGAGGTGTCTGAATGGGCGTGCTGGACGACAAGGTGGCGATCGTGACGGGCTCGGCCCGCGGCATCGGCCGCGCCACGGCCGAGATGCTCTCGTCGCAGGGAGCGAAGGTGCTCGTCAACGATCTCGACGGTGCCGTCGCGGTGCAGACGGCGTCGGAGATCGCCGGCGAGACCACCGTCTACGCCGGCGACCTGACCCGCGAGGGCGCAGCCGACGAGCTCGTCAAGACGGCGATCGACGCCTGGGGGCGGCTCGACATCATCGTCAACAACGCGGGCTACACGATCGACGCGCCGATCCACAAGATGAGCGACGACCAGTTTCAGAAGATGCTCGAAATCCACAACATCGTCCCCTTCCGGGTCCTGCGCGCCGCCGCGCCGCACCTGCGCGAGCCGGCCAAGCTGGAGCGCGAGCAGGGCGTCGAGGTGTTCCGCAAAGTCGTCAACGTCTCCTCGATCTCCGGCACCATGGGCAACGCCGGGCAGGCCAACTACTCCTCCGGCAAGGCGGGTGTCGTCGGCCTGACCAAGACGCTGGCCAAGGAGTGGGGCCAGTTCAAGATCAACGTCAACGCCGTCGCGTTCGGCTACATCGAGACGCGCCTGACCGCCTCCAAGGACTCCGAGAACGTGATGGAGATCGGCGGCGAGAAGGTCCAGCTCGGGATCCCCGACAACCTGCGCCAGATGGCGCCGATGCTGATCCCGCTCGGGCGCCCGGGCACGCCCGAGGAGGCGGCCGGCGGCGTCTTCTTCCTCTGCTCGCCGTGGTCGAACTACGTCCACGGCCAGGTGCTCAACATCACCGGCGGGCAGTTCACCGGCATGACCACGTGAGCACCGAGCACGTCATCACCGTCGTCGCGGAGGCCGACCTCGGAGACCTGCTGCCGCTGATGCGCGGCTACTGCGACTTCTACGAGGTCGCCCCCTCCGACGAGGCGCTGCTGGCGCTGTCGCGCGCGCTGATCGCCGACCCGTCGCGGGAGGGCCTGCAGCTGCTCGCGCGGCAGCCCGACGGTGCGGCGGTCGGGTTCGCGACGATCTACTGGACGTGGCAGACGACCCGCGCGGCGCGCCTGGCGGTCATGAACGACCTGTTCGTGGCCGAAGCGGCACGCGGCACCGGGCTGGCCGACCGGCTGATCGGCGCGTGCCGCGAGCGCGCGGCCGAGCACGGGGCGCGCTCGCTCGCGTGGCAGACGGCGAAGGACAACGTGCGGGCGCAGAAGGTCTACGAGCGGGTCGGCGGGCAGCGCTCCGAGTGGCTGGATTACTCTCTGCCTGTCCAATGAGGGTCGTCAAGCCATCCGAGGTCGATCGCGACGTGCCGCGCGGCGTCGTGGGCGGCTCCGAGATCTCGCAGGCCACCACCGGCGCGGTCAACATCTACATGGGCCTGTTCCGCGTCCCGCCCGGCGCGCGCTCGCGCCCGCACTACCACGAGGGCTGCGAGAGCGCGGTCTACATGACCGCCGGCGAGCTCGAGGTGCGCTGGGGCGACCACCTCGAGGAGACGGTGACGATCGGGCCCGGCGACATGGTCTACGTGCCGCCGCGGGAGACGCACATCCTCGTCAACCTCTCCGACTCCGAGCCCGCGGAGTACGTGGTCGCGCGCGACTCGCCGACCGAGGACTCCGTCGAGGTCCCCTGGGCGGAGGGTTAGGCCCGCAGGCGCTCGAGGTCGGGGTCGACCGCGGCCTGCTTTCGCACCTCGTCGCCGCCGAGCTCGATCGCGCGGTCGAGCAGCCGCCGCGCCTCGTCGAGATCGCCGTAGAGCGCGTGCCAGCAGGCGAGGTCGTAGTGCGCCCACTGGCCGTCCTGGTCGCTCGCGAGCCCCTCCTCGTAGAGCTCGCGCGCCCGCTGCGGGTCCTGCTCGCGGATCGTCGTGGCGCGGAAGCGCGACTCCCAGCCCGACACCTCGAAGGCGCGGTCGCGCCAGCCGCCGAACGAGCACACCACGGTCCCGGCCTCGTCGGCGACCGCGTGGCGCTTGACCGCGGGGTCGGGGAGGAAGATGTAGGTGCCCGCGGGCGCCTCGACCGTCTCGCCGTCGAGCGTGAACGTCGCGGAGCCGCGGGCGACGAAGTAGAGCTCCTCGTGGCCGGTGCCCTGCTCGGTGTGGGGCTCGACGACGTCGTCGCCGGCCTGCTCCGCCACGTACGCGTTGGTGCCGAACGCGCCGACGCCGAGCTCGTGGCGGACCGGCAGCCACTTGAGCGTGCCGGGGCCGGGCAGCGGCTCGACCGAGTCCAGCGAGGTGACGCGCCAGCGCTCGCTCATGTCAGGCGGAAGTGGCAGCCGGAGTAGTAGTCGCCCGCCTTCGACGCCAGGAAGGCGACGAGCTCGGCGACCTCGTCGGGGTCGGTCGGCTCGCCGGGCAGCAGCGCGGCGGTGCGGATCCCGTACTGCGACCACTCGATCGACAGCGTGCGCGCGAGGTTCTCGAGCCCGGCGCGCGCCGCGTGGGCGCCGGCGTCGCAGGGCGGCGGGGCGATCAGCAGCAGCTTGCCGCCGGGCCGCTCCGGCTCGATCCAGGACGCGCGGGCGATCGGGCGGAGCGCGAGCCAGGCGCCGTCGAGCACGTCGCGCGGGCCGGCGAGCGACGCGCCGTCCCAGACCACCACGTCGGTGTCCCGCGGCTCGGCCTCGTCGCCGGTGGGATCGACCACGACACGGCCGACCGTGGCCCGCAGCGTCGCCGCCCGCGCGGCGACCGCCTCGCCGAAGCGGCTGGGCGGCTCGGCGGCGGCGATCAGGAGCCGAACCCCCTCGAGCAGACCGGGACGAAGCAGAGCGGTGGCCACGCGCGAAGGCTAGCCGGGCGCAACCCCGCCGGCCTCGCGGGGTTGGGGTCTCCGATGCGCCGTCTTCTTGCGCTGGCCGTCGTGCTGCTTGCTCTCGCTCCCGCCGCCGCGCAGGCGCGGGTGGTCGTCGTGGCGGTCGACCGGCCGGAGGCCGCGCTGCTCGACGTGACGACGAACCGGATCGCCGCGCGGGTGGCGCTCCCCGGCCGTGCGCGGGACGTGGCGACCGCGGCCGACGGCTCGCGGGCCTACGTCGCCGCCGGGCGCGGCGTGACCGCGATCGACCTCGCCACGCGGCGGGTGGCCGGGCGCGCCGAGTTGCGTGGCACCGCGACGGCCGTCGCCGTCTCCCCCGACGGCGCGCGCGTGTACGCGACTCGCGGCCGCGCGCTCGACGTCCTCGAGGCCGCCACGCTGCGGCCGCTCGCCGCCGTCCGGTTGCCCGGCGCGGCGCGTGCCCTCGGCGTCACGCCCGACGGCGCCCGCGCGGTGGTCACGCTGCGCAACCGCGCGGTCGTCGTCGACCTCGCCACGCAGCGGGTGCGGCGCCGCGCGCGGGTCAAGGGCGCAGGCGCGATCGCGTTCGACGCGGGCGACCGGGCGTGGATCTCGGCCGGCCGCCGGCTGGTGCCGCTCGACCCGGTGGGCGGCAGGGCCGGGCGCGCGATCCGGCTCGGCAAGCGGCAGGGCGGCGGCGGGATCTCGATCCTCGGCCGCCGGGCGTTCGTCGGCTCCGGCGGCGGCAAGCGGCGCGCGGTCGTGGTCGACCTCAGCCGCCGCCGCGTGATCCGGGCCGCGCGCACCGGCCGCGGGCCCGGCGCGCCCGCGTGGTCGCCCGAGGGCGTGCGCATCTACGTCGCCGACCGCGGCGCGCGCACGCTCTCGGTCATCTCCGCGTTCAGCTACCGCCGCCTGCGCGTGGTCAAGGTCGGAGCGCGGCCGCTCGCGCTCGCCGTCCAGCCCGGGCTCGCGATCATCACCGGCACCGAGGGCAACGACGTGCTCTACGGCACCCGCGGCCGCGACCGCCTTGTCGGCCTGGGCGGCGACGACCTGCTGCGCGCGGGGCGCGCGGACGACCTGCTCGAGGGCGGCCCGGGCAGCGACACCATGTCGGGCAGCACCGGGAGCGACGTCTTCGACGGCGCCGACGGCGACGACAAGGCGTTCGGCGCGGCCGGCAACGACGCGCTCGACCTCGGGCCCGGCAACGACTTCGGCGACGGCGGGCAGTCGAACGACCAGCTCGACGGCGGCCCCGGCAACGATCGCCTCGACGGCGGCGACGCCGACGACACGATCACCGCCGGCGAGGGCGACGACGTGATCATCGAGTCGCGGCTCGGCAACGATCCGCTGCTCTCCGGCGGCCCTGGCAACGACCTCATCCGCGGCGGGCGCGGCTCCGACCGCCTGATCGATGGCGGCGACGGCGACGACACGCTGCTCGGCGAGTCCGGCTCCGAGCGGATCGAGGGCGGCGACGGCGACGACCAGCTCGACGGCGGCCGCGCCGGCGACCACCTGTTCGGCCGCCACGGCAACGACACCGTCAAGGGCGACGCCGGCCGCGACCGCGCCTACGGCTCCGACGGCGCCGACACCGTCGACGGCGGCTCCGACGACGACCACGTGTCCGGCGGCAGCGGCCCCGACACGGTCATCGGCGGGCCGGGCGAGGACACGATCGTCGCCGGGCGCGGCGATGACATCGTGCGCGTGGCCGACGACAGCGCCGACGAGGTCTCCTGCGGCACCGGCCGCGACACCGTCTACGTCGAGGACACCGCGCCCGACCGCGACGACCTCACGAGCTGCGAGGAGGTCGTCCCGATCCCGCCCGAGCCCGCCACCGACGCCACGCCGCCCTCGGTCATCCGCGGCGGCCCTGGCAACGACACCCTGTTCGGCACGCCCGCGCCCGACTCGCTGTTCGGCCAGGACGGCAACGACGAGCTGTTCGGCAACGACGAGGCGGACTACGTCGACGGCGAGGACGGCGACGACGTCCTCCACGGCGGCACCGGCGACGACGACATGTACGGCCGCTTCGGAGGAGATGTGGTGCTCGGCAACGAGGGCAACGACACGATCGAGGGCGGCTACGGCGTCGACAGCGTCGACGGCGGCCCGGGCAACGACACCCTCTCCGGCACCCAGGACGGCGACACCGTCCAGGGCGGCGAGGGCGACGACCGCGTGTCCGAGGTCGACGGCGCCGTCGACCGGATCGACTGCGGGCCGGGCAACGACGTCGCTTTCGTGGACGCGGACGACAGCGTGTCGCCCACGTGCGAGGACATCCGCCGCTAGGCGGCGCAGCGCGCGGGTCGCGACGCGCCGGGCGGCAGGCACAGCCTCGTCACGGCCGGGCGGCGGCCGCGGCGCATCGTGTAGCGGACGACCTTCCCGGTCGCGCCCGCGCGCGTGACCCGGAGCTCCAGCACGGTCCCGGGGCGGAAGCGGGCGCGGGCGAGGCGCCGGCCGGCGTCGGCACGGCCAGCTCGTACCGGCACCGAGCGGCGGCGGAAGGAGCAGCGGCCGGAACACCGCAGCCGCACCGCGGCACCGGTGGGCAGACCTCGCACGACCAGCCGCCGCACGCGCGTGAAGCGCCGCCCGACGCGCCAGCTCGCGTCGATCCGCGCTGACACCGTGACGGGCCGGAGGATCGCGGCCGTCCCCGTGCTCGCCGCGGGCGCGGACGCAGCGGGCGTCTGACCGCCCGGACCGCCCGATCCCGGCGGGTCGGGGTCGACGGGCGGCGCGTCGATCGGCAGGCGCGGCCCGGGCACGAGCCATGGAGCCAGCGGCACGGCGGCGTCCGCCCGCCAGCGCCAGCGACCCCGGAGCGCCGGGCGATGATCCTGGTAGCAGAGGAGCTCGAAGCTGACGTCGAGGCTCCGCAGCGTCTCGTCCGGCATCCGCTCGATCGAGTGGACCGTGAAGCTCCCGCCCGTGCGGTTGCAGCCGGTCGGTGTGCCCCACACGTCGAGGAAGGGGCGGCCGGCCGGGAGGTTGTCCGCGTCGGGATACGACCCCGGCGCGAGCGGCGCGTTGCTGCCGGTGCCGAAGCGGCCCAGGTAGTGGCGACCGTCCTCGCCGTCGAGGAACACGTTCACCTCGGAGCCGTGGTTCTGGCCGGCGAAGAAGGCGCTGGTGCTGTCGTAGCGGTACGTCCCGGGCTGCCCGGCGACGTCTCCCGCCAGCACCTCCAGCTCGGCGTCAGTGGCGCCGTCGTGCGCGAACCCCTCGAGCGCGGTCTCGTGGACCCGGCCTTCCGCATCGGTCAGCCGCAGCGTCGCCCGCCGCGTCCCGGGCGCCGTCGGTGCGAACCGCACCGCCACGTCGCACGGGCCGGCGTGTCCGAGGCACCCGCCGGCGGTCACCGAGTAGTCCGCGGCGTGCGGCCCTACGACCGCGGCGCTCTCGATCGCCGAACCGCCGCGGTACGTCACGGGCACGGCGGTCGCCTGCTCCCAGCTGTCCTGCGCCGGCCAGCGCACGATCCCGGGCGCCATCGCCGCCTGCGCGTCCGGCACCCAGGCGTTGATGCGGATCTCGCCCTAGGTGGCCGCGGTGTCGCCCTCGCAGTGCTGCTCGTAGACGAGCCACAGCCGCTCCAGCTCTCCCTGAGCGTCGACCGCGATGTCGCGGACCTCGAAGTTGCCCAGGATCGCGTTGCATCCGCGGCCCTCGCCCTCCACGTCGATCCCGGGGTAGCCCGGGTCGATGAAGCCGCTGCGCTGGGCGGCGACGTAGTTGCGCCGCTCCAGCGGCGCGCCGTAGGGAGCGACGAACCGGAACGAGTAGCCCTCGTCATAGGGTCCGCCGACGGCCCACACGAGCACCGAGTCGACATCGACCTTCGCGCCGAGGTCCGTGGTGTTGCCGGGATGGAAGACCCGCTGCATGCCGCCCCCGATGAAGTCCGCGGGGTCGCTGTACATGCTCACCGACGTCACCGTGGCAGCGTGCGTGGCCGGCGCACCCGAGAGTGTCGCCAGCAGCGCCACCACCCCGCCGATGAGGACGGCGCGCGTCATGGCCGGGTGATACCCGGCGCGGCCGTCAGCCAGCCGCGCCGCTCAGGCGGTCGCCCGCGAGCGCCGCGCCGCGCGGCGCGCCTCGCGCACTTGCTGCGCAACGCCCTTGCGCCCAAGCGAGTCGAGCCCCGCGTAGAGCCCGCGGATCTGGTGGAAGATCTCGTTGGCCACCTGCTGCTGCTGGTCGGCCGTCGGCTCGGCGACCGCCTCCCAGCGCATCGGCTCGCCGTACTGGACCGTCACCTTCGGGAACTGCAGGCGCTTCCAGTTGCGCACCTTCGAGGAGCCGTGGATCGCGGCCGGGATCACGGTCGCGCCCGACTCCAGCGCGAGCCGCCCGATGCCGCGCTTCGGCTGGTCGGAGAGCTTGCCCGTGCGCGAGCGGCCGCCCTCGCAGTACATGACGATCAGGCCGCCGCGCTCGAGGATCGAGTTGGCGGTGATGAACGCCTCCTGGTCGCGGTAGCCGCGCCGCACCGGGAACACGCCGCCATGCGTGTAGACGAACTGCATCGGCCGCGCGAACAGCTGCGACTTGGCCATGAAGCGCACGCGCCGCCGGATGAACGCGCCGACGAAGAAGTGGTCCATGAACGAGAAGTGGTTCGGGGCGATGATCACCGGCCCGGTGGGCACGTTCTCGGCCGCGATCCCGCGCGCGCGGAAGAACGTCCACGCGTAGACCGAGGTGAGCGTGCGCACGACCTCGTAGACCCAATCCGGCTCGCGCGTGCGCGACCGCTCGTGGAAACGGTCGAAGTACTCCTTGGGGCGCGGGTCCCTGTAGACCTGCGCCTTCATGGTCGCGAGCTCTTCTGGCATCTCTCCCCTTCGGGCGGAGAGGGTACCCGGTTCGCCTCCGGCCAAGGCCAGGAAGTGACCCGCCTCGTGCGCCGGGGCTGTCCCTCCCCGGCGCACGATTCGGCAGGTCACCCACCGACCTGGCTCTTGAGGAGGAGGACCTTCGAGCGTCGGTGGGACGATGAGAATGGTGCCCGCCAGCACCCGCACCCACCATCGACCGGCGGGCGGAAGATCGCGCGTTCACACTCGACCGCCGGGCAGGAATGTGCGGTTAGCCTCCAACCGTGGACGTCGAGCTGCGCGAGATCACGCCCGACAGCGTGCGCGACGTCTGCGCGCTCGAGGTGGCGGAGGGCCAGCGCGACTTCGTGGCGCCGAACGCCGTCTCGATCGCCGAGGCGCACTTCGAGCCGCAGCACTGGATGCGCGCGATCTACGCCGACGACCGGCTCACCGGCTTCGTGCTCGCGTGGGAGCCGCCGGGCGGGACCGCCTTCCTGTGGCGCTTCATGATCGCCGAGGGCGACCAGGGCAAGGGCATCGGCAGGCGTGCGATGGAGCTCGTCATCGACCACTGGCGCGAGACGGGCGCGAGCGGGGCGAAGACCAGCGTGGTGCCCGGGAACGCCGGCGCGACCGCGCTTTATGAGGGGGTCGGCTTCTCGCTCACCGGAGAGCGAGAGCACGGCGAGCTGGTGCTGGCGCGGGAGCTGTGAACCGCTCCTCGAGCGCGTCGAACACGGCCGTCAGATCCGCCTGGGGCTGGTCGCTCCGCCAGACGGCGAGCATGGCCGGGAACGGCGCGCCGTAGAGCGCGAGCTCGAGCCGGTCGCGCGCACCCTCGGCGATCGCGTCGACCACGGCGAAGCACGCGAGCGCCGACGCGCGCAGCGTAGGCTCGAAGCGCCCGAACCGCAGCAGCGACTTGATCCCGCCGCGCCCGACCGCCCACCACAGCGCGGCGAACATGCTGCCCCCAACAGCAGCGCCCAGCGCCAGTCTCCCTACGGTTGGTTCGAGACCACCCACTATTCTCGCGCCCCGGAAGTCGACGAAAGGGAACGGCTGTGCCGAACGTGGAGGCCCACATCACGGGCACCGTGTGGAAGATCGAGGTCGAGGTCGGCGACACGGTCGAGGAGGGCGACACCGTCGCGATCCTCGAGTCGATGAAGATGGAGATGCCCGTGGAGGCCGAGGACGAGGGCCGCGTGGCCGAGATCCTCTGCAAGGAGGGGCAATCCGTCTCCGAGGGGGATGCCCTCGTCGTGCTCGAGTGACGGAGGCGCTGGCCGGCGGCAAGCTGCGGCTGGACCGTCCCGCGCCCCACGTGGCGCGGCTCACGATCGACAACCCCGCCAAGCGCAACGCGCTCGACCACGCGATCCTCGACGGGATCGCCCGGACCGCCCGCGAGCTCGGCGACGCCCGCTGCCTGATCCTCACCGCCGAGGGCCCGGTGTTCTCCGCCGGCTACGACATCGGCGGCCTGCCGAAGGACGAGTTCGCCCACACGGCGGAGTCGCTCGTCGCCCACCCCTTCCACGAGGCGATCGCCGCGCTGGCGGCGTTCCCCTACCCCGCCGTCGCCGCGCTCAACGGCCACACCATCGGCGGCGGCCTCGAGCTGGCGCTGACCTGCGACCTGCGGATGGCCGCGACCGGCGCGAAGCTCGGGATGCCGCCGGCCAAGCTCGGCCTCGTCTACTCCCACACCGGGCTGCGCAGGTTCATCGACGCCATCGGCGTCACCCGCACCCGCGACCTGTTCTTCACCGGCCGCAACGTCAGCGCCGCCACGGCGCTCGAATGGGGCCTGGTCACCGAGATCGCCGCGGCCGACAAGCTCGCGGAGCGCGCCGTCGAGTACGCGGCGGAGATCGCCGCCAACGCGCCGCTCTCGCTGACCGGCAACAAGCGCGTGATCAGCGAGCTGCTGGCCGCAGAGGGGCGGCTCGACCCCGAGGTCGAGGCGGAGCTCGTCGCGCTGCGCGAGGCGTGCTTCCGCAGCGAGGACTTCTATGAGGGCGTGCGCGCATTCGCGGAGAAGCGGGCGCCCGACTGGCAAGGGCGATAGCGGGGTAGGCGAACTCCCGTAACCGGGAGGGAGTCGTTTGATGTCGCGTATCGCTGGTCTTGCAATCGTTGCTGTCCTGATGGTGCTGGTCGCCGCGTTCCCCGCGCGCGCCCAGGTCCAGGAACCGCCGAAGACGCCCACGGCGGTCGGCACCGGCGGCTCGGCCTCGACCGTCGACCCGCTCGCCACCCAGACGGCGATCGACGTCCTGCGCTCCGGCGGCAACGCCGTCGACGCCGCGGTCGCGGCAGCCGGCGTGCTCGGCGTGACCGAGCCGTTCTCGTGCGGCATCGGCGGCGGCGGCTTCATGGTCATCTACGACGCCAAGCGCGGCAAGGTCGACACCATCGACTCGCGCGAGGCGGCGCCCGCGGAGCTGGACGAGGACGACTTCGTGCCCTACATCGGCGACGACGCCCGCTTCCAGGCCGCGCGCGTGAGCGGCCTGAGCGTCGGCGTCCCGGGCACCGTCGCGCGGCTGGGACAAGGCGCTCAAGCGCTACGGCTCGCGCTCGCTGCGCGAGCTGCTCAGGCCCGGCCGGCGGATCGCCCGCCAGGGCTTCGTCACCGACGCGACGTTCGCCGGCCAGGTCGCGGCCAACGCCGACGTCTTCGCCGACTTCACCTCCAGCCGCGAGACCTACCTCACCCCGGCCGGCACCGCGCCGCCGGCCGGCTCGATCCACCGCAACCCGGACATGGCGGAGACCTACCGGCAGATCGGCCGCAACCCCGACCGCTTCTACGAGGGCGGCATCGCACGCGACATCGCCCGCACCGTGCAGCAGCCGCCGGAGGCGCCTGACTCCGACCGCGAGGTGGCGGCCGGCGAGATGACCGTGGACGACCTCGCCGGCTACCGGGCGATCCGGCGCGAGCCGACCCGCGTCGACTACCGCGGCCTCGACGTCTACGGCATGGCGCCGCCGTCCTCCGGCGGCTCGACCGTCGGCGAGGCGCTCAACATCCTCGAGCGCTTCCCGCGCAACGAGCCCGTGGAGGCGAAGCTCCACCACTACCTCGAGGCGTCGAAGCTCGCCTACGCCGACCGCAACGAGTACATCGGCGACCCCGCCTTCGTCGACGTGCCGCTGCGCGGGCTGCTGTCCGACCGCTACGCGCAGGAGCGCGCAGCGCTGATCGGCGACACCGCGCTGCCGGCCCCGCAGGACGCCGGGCGTGCCGCCCGGCGCCCCCGCCGCCGCCGCGAAGTCCGGCGGCGACGAGCAGGGTCGCTCGACCACCCACCTGACGGTCGCCGACCGCTGGGGCAACGTCGTCTCCTACACGTTCACGATCGAGCAGATCGGCGGCAGCGGCATCGTCGTGCCGGACCGCGGCTTCCTGCTCAACAACGAGCTGACCGACTTCAACTTCGAGACCGGCACGGCCAACTCGCCCGACGGCGGCAAGCGGCCGCGCTCGAGCATGGCGCCGACGATCGTCCTCGACCGCGGCCGGCCGACCGTCGCGCTCGGCGCGCCGGGCGGCGCGACGATCATCACCACCGTGCTGCAGGTGCTCGTCCACCACGTCGACTTCGGCCTCGGCCTGCCGGAGGCGATCGCCGCGCCGCGCGCGTCGCAGCGCAACGCCGCGACGACGCCGGCGGAGCAGGCGTTCATCGACCGCTACGGCGCGCCGCTGACCGCCCGCGGCCACGCGTTCGCCGTCGCGACGCCGAACCCGCCGGGCGAGCTCGGCGCGGTGGAGGCGATCCGCTTCGGGCGCTTCGGCCGTCAGCAGGCGGCGGCGGAGCCGACGCGCCGCGGCGGCGGGTCGGCGATGGTGGTGCGCCCCTAGGAGCACCGTCCGGAAGCGCGCGTACCTTCCCGGCAACCACACCAAGGGAGGCGCAGTGCTCGACGTGGACGACCGCCTGGCCGAGCTCGAGGACCTCGGGCTGTATCGCCGGATGCGGATGGTGAGCGGGCCGCAGGGTCCACGTGTGGTGCTCGACGGCCGGCCCGTCCTGCTGCTCTGCTCCGAGAACCACCTCGGGCTCGCCGACCATCCGCGCGTGCGCGAGGCGGCCGCCGACGCCGCCATGCGCTGGGGCGCGGGCGCCGGGGCCGCGCGCCCGGCGGCGGGCACGATGACGCTCCACCGGCGGCTCGAGGAGCGGCTCGCCGACTTCCTCGGCACCGACGCCGCGCTGCTGTTCGGCTCCGGCTACCTCGCGATGCTCGGGCTCGTGCCGGCGCTCGCCGAGCGCGGCGAGATCGTCTTCTCCGATGCGTTGAACCACCCGGCGGTCGCCGACGCCTGCCGGCTCGCGGATGTCGAGACGTTCGTCTACGACCACGGCGACAGCGACCACCTCGCGTGGGGCCTGCGCAACGCCGACGGCCGCGCGGCGCTGATCGTCACCGAGGGCGTCTTCGCGCTCGACGGCGACGCCGCGCCGCTCGACGCGATCGTCGCGCTCGCCCACCGCCACGACGTGCGCGTGCTGGTCGGCGAGGCCCACGGGCTCGGCGCGATCGGGCCGGACGGCCGTGGCGCGGTCGCCGCCGCCGGGCTGCGCGGCGAGGTCGACGTGATCACCGGCAGCCTCGGCACCGCGCTCGGCGCGGCCGGCGGCTTCGCGGCCTGCGACCGCACGCTCGCGCGCTACCTGGCGGCGCACGCGCGCACCTTCACGGGCTCGACCGCGCTGCCGCCGCCGGCGGTCGCCGGCGCGATGGCGGCGCTCGAGCTGCTGCGCGAGCAGCCGCGGCGGGTCGAGAAGTTGCAGGCCAACGCCGAGCTGCTGCGCACCGAGCTCGCGCGCGAGGGCTTCGAGGTCGGCGGCGCCGACGCGCACGTGATCTCGATCGTGGTCGGCGACGCCGCGCAGGCGATCCGGATCGCCGAGCTGGCGCTCGAGCAGGGCGTCTACATCGGCGCCGTACGGCCGCCCGACGTCGCCGAGGGATGCGCGCGGCTGCGCCTGTCCGTGATGGCCTCGCACACCAAGTCGGAGCTGCGCGACGCGGCCCGGGTGCTGGGCCGGGCGGCCCTGCGGGCAGGCTTCCGACCCCCCACGGGGATGCCGCTGGCCGCAGCCGCGTAGCAGGAGGACGCTCCGTGGGGTAAGACTCGCCCCATGGACCTGGATCTCCTCGTGGTCGGATCGGGGCCGAGTGGGCAGAAGGCGGCCATCCAGGCCGCCAAGCTGGGCAAGCGCGTGGCCGTCATCGAGCGCCGTCAGCGGCTCGGCGGCGTCTCCATCCACACCGGCACCATCCCGTCCAAGACCTTGCGCGTGGCGGTGCTCGACGAGCTCGCCCGGCGCCCGCTCGACGTGCCGGACCCCCTGAACCCCGAGAGCCGGGACCGACAGGCGATCGAGTTCCTGATGGACCGCACCGCGCGCGTGGTCGGCGCGGAGGCGCAGGTGGTGCGCGAGCAGTTCCGCCGCAACCGCGTCGGGCTGCTGTTCGGCGAGGGCTCGTTCGTCGACGAGCACACCATCTCCATCGCGGACGAGGACGGCAAGAAGGAGGTCAGCGCCGCCAACATCGTGATCGCGTGCGGGACCAACCCGGCGCGCCCGAAGGGCGTGGCCTTCGACGACGAGACGATCATCGACTCCGACGGGCTGCTGCACCTGCACCACCGGCTCCCGCGCAGCATGGTCGTGGTCGGCGCGGGCGTGATCGGCGTCGAGTACGCGTCGATGTTCGGCCGCCTCGGCACGAAGGTCACCGTGGTCGACGCGCGCCCGCGCATCCTGACCTTCCTCGACGGCGAGATCGGCGAGGCGCTGCAGTACATCCTGCGCCGCAACAACGTGACCTTCCGCCTCAACGAGGCGGTGGCGGGCGTCACGTCGCAGAAGGGCGAGGCGGTCACCAAGCTCGCCTCCGGCAAGACGATCCGCACCGAGACCGTGCTCTACGCGACCGGCCGCCAGGGCGCCACCGAGTCGCTCGCCCTCGGCAAGGCGGGGCTCGAGGCCGACAAGCGCGGCCGCATCGCCGTCGACGACTGCTACCGCACCAAGGTCAAGCACATCTTCGCCGTCGGGGACGTCGCCGGCGGCGCGGGGCTCGCCGCGACCGCGATGGAGCAGGGCCGCCTCGCGGCGCTGACGGCGTTCGAACGGGAGATGTCGTCGATGCCCGACCTCGTGCCGACCGGCGTCTACGCGATCCCCGAGATCGCGATGGTCGGGCGCACCGAGGAGGACCTGACCGAGGCCGGCATTCCCTACGTGTCGGGACTGGCGCGCTACTCCGAGCTCGCCCGCGGGCTGATGGTGGGCGACGAGGACGGGATCCTGAAGCTGCTGGTGTCGACGGAGGACCGCACGCTGCTCGGCGTGCACACGCTCGGGACCGGCGCGGCCGACCTGGTCCACATCGGCCAGGCGGTGATGGGCGGCAACGGCGGGGTCGACTTCCTCGTGAGCGCCGTCTTCAACTACCCGACGTTCGCCGAGGCCTACAAGGTGGCCGCGCTCGACGCGGTCAACCGGATGGGCTGACCTCGTAGCGCTCGACCGCCGCCGCGACGAGCTCCGCGTTGGAGCCGGCGCGGCGCGCGTCGGGCAGCCACAGCGTGTCCTCGAAGCCGATGCGGAGGTCGCGCTCGCGGCGGTGCGCGGCGTCGAGCACCGCCCACGTCGTCTGATCGATGCCGTGGTGGAGCTGCGGCAGCGAGATGCCTTCGCGCTCGAGCGTGCCGTCGATGGCGCCGGCGGTCGTCACCGCGGTCTCGGGTGAGGTCTCCTGCGGCTCGACGAGCGCGCGCCGGCAGTGCGGGAGCAGCCCCGCCTCGGCGACCGCCTCCGCGTGCGCCGGCGTGAACAGGCCGAGCTCGATCCAGATGTCGCGCTCCGCGAGCAGCTCGCCGAGCTCGCGCCAGCCCTCCTCGGCGACGTTGAGCGAGACGCAGTCGGGCAGCTCGCCCCAGCCGCGCACGTGCTCGATGCGGGCCTCGACGTCGCCGCCGGTGATCCACAGCCCGGTGCTGAGCGAGATCTCGACGTCCGGCAGCGCCTCGCGCAGCGCGGCGACGGCGGCGTCGGTGGCGGCGGGCGCGAGGCTCTCGAGCCCGTCATCGCCGCGCGCGTGCACGTGCAGCGAGACCGCGCCGGCCTCGACGGCGGCGCGGGCGTCGGCGGCGAGCTCGTCCGGCGTGAGCGGCAGCGCGTCGTGGTCGCCCGGCGCGCGGGTGCCGTTGAGGGCGGCCTGGAGGAACACTCAGCGCTCGCCGGCGGCGTACTCGACGATCGACTTGTCGATCAGCCACTCGACCGGCGCCTTGTCGTCGGTGTAGACCTTGCCGCCGCGCAGCGGCGCCTCGAGCCGCCCGGCCGTCTGCAGCGCGATCGGGCGCAGCTCCGTCGGCAGGCGCGGCGACGCCTCGATCAGGTTGTCGCGGCTGACCGGCGTCTCGGCGCCGACGAGCAGCGTGTTGGTCGGCTCCAGCGGGTCGCGCATGATGTGCGGGAAGACGGAGCCCATCGTCGCGGTCAGCACCTTCTCGAGGTCGTCGTTGCCCTCCGGGTGGCCGGCGTTGACCACCACGGTGCCGCCGGGGTTGAGGCGATCGCGCACGAGCTCGAAGAACTCGTGGGTAGCAAGGTAGAACGGGATGTAGGGCTGCCGGTATGCGTCGACGAAGATCGCGTCGTAGCGCGCGTCGGTGCGGCGCAGGAACGGCCGGGCGTCCTCCGCGTACTCGCGCAGCTGCGGGCGCTCCTTGACGCCGAAGTAGCGGCGGCCGATCTCGAACAGCTCGCCGTCGATCTCCACGCCGTCGATGCGGGCGTCGGGGAAGAACTTCTCGTAGGCGCGCGCCGTGGTGCCCCCGGCGAAGCCGAGGATCGCCACCCGCCGCGGCACGTCCTGGCGAACCGCGAACGGGGTCACCAGGTAGCCGTCCCACACGTCGCCGGTGAGCACCGTGTCGGGGTGGTAGATCGAGTGCACGGCCTGGCCCTCGTTCAGCTCCAGGTGGCGCTCGCCGCCCTCGTAGTCGATGACGCGCGCGTACTGGTACTCGGTGTCGGTCTCGTGGATGACCGTCCCTTCGTCGGACGACTTGACCGTGCCGACCGGGAGCGCCATCAGCGCCGCAACGCCGAGCGGCACCAGCGCCCAGCGCTTGCTCAGGCCGAGCGCGGCGACGATCGCCAGCGCCAGCGCGAAGGCCAGGAACGTGCGCTGCGTGCCCACGAGCGGGATCAGCAGCAGCGCGGCGAGGAAGGTGCCGAGCAGCGAGCCGACGGTCGAGATCGCGTACATGCGACCGGCGGTCTGGCCGGAGTCCTCGATGTGCTCGAGCTTCAGGCGGATCGCCCACGGCGACACCGCGCCGAGCATCAGCACCGGGATGGCGACGAGCGCGAGCACGCCGACCAGCGAGCCGACGCCGGCGCCGAGCGAGATCTGGTCGAACGCCTCGACGCTGATCGAGAGGAACGGCTGGGCGACGATCGGGACGAGCGCCATCAGCACCGAGGCGACGAGCACGAGCACGCACAGCGCCCGGATCTCCGGGCGCCGGTCGGCCATGCGGCCGCCGAACCAGTAGCCGATCGAGAGCGCGACGAGCACGACCGCGATCGTGTTCGCCCACACGATCGTGGAGGCGCCGAAGAACGGCGCCATCAGGCGCGCAGCCGCGATCTCGGCACCCAGCGTGGAGGTGCCGACGACGAAGACGAGCAGCTCGAGGGGCGGGAGCCGGCGCGCTCGGGGCGCGCCGGTCCCCGCTTCGGCCTCAGTCCTCGTAGAGGCTGAAATCGGCCTTGCGGGCCCCGCAGACAGGGCAGAACCAGTCGGTCGGAATGTCCTCGAAGGCCGTTCCCGGTGGGATGCCCCCGTCGGGATCGCCCTCAGCAGGGTCGTAAATGAACCCGCATGACTCGCAGATCCACTTCTGGGCAGTACTCGTCGCAGTCATACGTTGATAGTAGGGTCGCCCGCTCATGGGGGTCGACAGACCAGGCCCTGGCGAGGAGCTCAACACCGGCGCGGCCACGACGCCGCGCGACGCCGCCACGGTGATCGTGCTGCGCGGCGGCGGCGACGCGCTCGAGGTGCTGCTCGTCAAGCGCAATCCCGCCCAGCGCTTCATGGGCGGAGCGTGGGTGTTCCCGGGCGGCGCGGTCGACGCCGACGAGGACCACCGCGTGGCCGGCGTGCGCGAGGTGGCCGAGGAGGCGTCGGTCGAGCTGCCCGACGCCGAGGCGCTCGTCGAGTTCTCGCGCTGGATCACACCGGCCGAGGTGAAGATCCGCTTCGACACGCGCTTCTTCCTCGTGGCCGCGCCGGACGGCGCGGAGGCGGTGCCGGACGGCGGCGAGACCGTCGACCTCGGCTGGTTCACCCCGGACGGCGCGCTCGAGGCCTACGCGCGCGGGGAGCTCCTGCTCGTGTTCCCCACCATCAAGACGCTCGAGCAGCTGGCGCCGTTCGGCTCGGCGAGCGAGTTGCTCGAGTGGGCGACCGGCCGCGAGGTCGTGCCGATCGAGCCGCGCGTGGTGGTGGAGGGCGAGGTCGCCCGCGTCGTCCTGCCCGGCGAGCCGGGGTACGAGGGATGAAGCGCGACACGATCGCCGTCCACGCCGGCCGGCCCTCCGAGGGCCCGCTCTCTCCCCCCGTCGTGCTTGCCGCCAACTACCGCACCCACGGCTACGCCCGCGAGGAGGGCACGCCGACCTGGGCGGCGCTGGAGACGGCGATCGGCCAGCTGGAGGGCGGCGAGTCGGTCGCGTTCTCGACCGGCATGGCGACGGCGAGCGCCGTGCTCGAGCCGCTGCCGGTGGGCGCGCGCGTGGTCGGCCCGGCGGTCGGCTACACCGGCGTGCGGATGCTGCTGCGCGAGCGCGCCGCCGCCGGGCGGGTCGAGCTCGTCGAGGCGGACATGACCGACACCGAGGCGGTCCTGCGCGCGGTCGAGGGCGCGGCGCTGCTGTGGGTCGAGAGCCCGACCAACCCGCTCGTCGGCGTCGCCGAGCTCGACGCCCTGATCGCCGGCGCCCACGCGGCCGGCGCGGCGGTCGCGGTCGACGCCACCTTCGCCACGCCGCTGCTCCAGCGCCCGCTGGAGCTCGGCGCCGACGTCGTCATGCACAGCGCGACGAAGTTCATCTCCGGCCACTCCGATCTGATGCTCGGCATCGCCTCGACCCGCGACGCGGAGCGCGCGGCCGCGCTGCGCCATACGCGCGGCTCCACCGGCGCGGCGCCGGGCGCGCTGGAGGCGTTCCTCGCCCTCCGCGGCCTGCGCACGCTCGCGGTCCGGCTCGAGCGCGCCCAGCTCTCCGCCGCCGTGCTCGCCGAGCGCCTCGCCGCCCACCCCGCGGTCACCGCGATCCACTACCCCGGCCTCCCCTCCGACCCCTTCCACGACCGCGCCACCCGCCTGATGGACGGCTTCGGCGCCATGCTCGCCTTCGAGGTCGCCGGCGGCGCCGAGGCCGCCCAGGCGGTCGCCGAGCGCGTGCGCGTGATCGTCCACGCGACCAGCCTCGGCGGCGTCGAGACGCTGATGGAGCGCCGCTCGCGCTACCCCGACGAGGCGGCGCCCGAGGCGCTGCTGCGGGTCAGCGTCGGGATCGAGGACGTCGACGATCTCTGGGCCGACCTCGAGCAGGCGCTGGGCGCCGCCTGAGCTACGGGCCCGGCCGGAACGACGGCCGGGAGCCACGATCGTTGACCGTGTCGCCTGCGCGGTACTCGAACGAGCCGGCGTACGCGACCAGGCCGCGGAAGCGCGCGCCGTTGCGGCGGCCCCATTCGGCGTAGCAGTCGTGCCGGGTGCCGGCACCCGTCCAGCCGGTCGGTCGACTGCGGGTGTAGTAGGAATCGACGGTCGGGTTCTCCGTCCCGAACTCCGGCGGCAGTCGTCCGGGGTAGAAGCGCGCCTGCGCGACGTGGCGGTACCAGCCCTGGGCCGCCTGCGCGGCGCCGGGGACGTTGCCGTGGATGTAGCGGTCGTCGTAGGGCTGCCCGGACGGCGTCACGTCGCTCGGCGTGTTGGTGCGGCTCGGCGGCTCCTGCTGGCCCGAGCGCACCCGCCAGCACTCCCAGAAGTGCTCGCTGCTACCGCCTGACCCCTGCTGATACAGCTCCTGGATGATGAACCCGCCGGCCTGCGCGGGAGCGGGGAGCATGTAGGTGACGTACCAGTGGTAGCCGCCGGCCCAGTCGTCGAGGCAGGGTCCGGCGACGCTGCTGATGATCGGGTCCAGCGGGTCGAGGCGCGTCGGTGGCCCGCTCGACTGCGAGGGCACGAGCGTGGCGCAGATCCGCTGCGAGGTCGGTGCGCTCTGGGCCTGCAGCTCCTCGGCGTCCCGCTGCAGCAGGCGCGTCACGGCGGCGTTGCCGATCTGGCGCTGCAAGCCGAGGACGGACGCGGTCAGCGAGCCGCGCTCCGCCCGGGCAGAGCCGCCGGTAGCCGACTGCTCCGGCTCGTGGCCCGCTTCCACGCGCTCGAGCACGGCGCGATCATCTCACGCGCGCGCAAGGCCGGGCTAGCGACCGACCGCGTAGCCCTGCATGCCGCGCGCGTTCGCGCCCGCCTTCAGCAGCCCGTCGGGCTCGCGCGCGACCGCGCTGACGCGGCCCAGCGACCACGGCGGGCGGACGAGCACGTCGTGGCCGCGGCGGCGCAGCTCCTCGATCACCTCGGGGCCGGCCCGCTCCTCGATCTCGAGCTCGTTGAGGTGCAGCTCGCGCGGGTGGAACGAGCTCGGCATGTGGTTGGTATGGAAGCCGGGGGCGTCGATCGCCTCCTGCAGGTTGCGCCCGAGCACGAGGTGGCCGAGCAGCGCGCCGAGCTGCCACTGGTCCTGCATGTCGCCGCCTGGCGTGCCGATCGCCAGGTAGGGCGCACCCTCGCGGAGCACGAGCGTCGGGGTCAGCGTCGTCCGCGGCCGCTTGCCCGGCTCGAGCGAGTTCGGGTGGTCCTCGGTGAGCCAGAACATCTGCGCGCGCGTGCCCATGCAGAAGCCGAGGCCGGGCACGTTCGGCGAGCCGTGCAGCCAGCCGCCGCTGGGCGTGGCGGAGACGAGGTTGCCGTGGCGGTCGGCGACGTCGAGGTGGCAGGTGTCGCCGGCCAGGCCGAGCGTCGGCTCGCCGGAGCCGGCAGCCGCCGCCGACGTCCCCCCGGGCATCGGCGGCAGCTGCGGCTCGCGTCCGTCCGGAGTGCCCGGACGAAGGTCGTGTGACGCATTCTCCCCCACCAGCGCGCGGCGCTCGTCGGCATAGGCCGCGCTGAGCAGCGCGGCGAGCGGCACGTCGGCGAACTCGGGGTCACCGTAGAACGCCTCGCGGTCGGCGAACGCGAGCTTCGCGCACTCGACGACGGTGTGGACGCGCTCGCCCGGCGCCATCGCGGCGAGGTCGAAGCCGGCCAGCAGCGCGAGCTGCTGGAGCATCACCGGGCCCTGCCCCCACGGGCCGGTCTTGCAGACGGTGTGGCCGTGGTAGTCGAGCGTGACCGGCGCCTCGAGCGTCGCCTCCCAGCGCGCCATGTCGTCGCCGCTCAGCAGCCCGTCCTCGGCCGCGAAGAAGCCGTCGACCGCCTCCGCCACCCAGCCGCGGTAGAAAGCGTCGCGAGCGGCGTCGATGCGCGCCTCGCGCGTGTCTCCCCCGGAGCGCGCCAGCCGCCCGTACGTCTCGGCCAGCGGGGCGTTGCGGAACAGCCGGCCCGCCTCGGGCACCGGCAGGTAGACGTCCGCCGAGCTCGCCCACTCGCCCCGCAGCAGCTCCTCGATGCCGCGGATCGCCGCCACGATCCCCGGCACCACGGGATAGCCGTCGCGCGCGTAGGCGATCGCCGGCGCCAGCACGTCGGCGAGCTCCCAGGTCCCGAAGTCGCGCAGCATCCGCGCCCAGGCGTCGAACGCGCCGGGCACGACCGCGGCGAGCGGGCCGGTCCCGGGGACGAGCTCGAGCCCGCGCTCGGCGTAGGCACCGAGCGTCGCGGCGGCGGGTGCCGGGCCCTGCCCGCAGAGCACGTGCACCTTGCCCTCCGAGGCGGACCAGAACACCGCGGGGACGTCGCCACCCGGCCCGTTGAGGTGCGGCTCGACCACCTGGAGCACGAACCCGGCGGCCACCGCCGCGTCGAACGCGTTGCCGCCGCGCTCGAGCACCGACATCCCCACCCCGGACGCCAGCCAGTGGGTCGAGGCGACCATCCCGAACGTGCCGCGCAGCTCCGGGCGGGTCGTGAACGGCATCAGTCCATCAGGTCCAAGGCGGCGCCGACCACGGACTCGGCGTCGATCGCATGGTGCTCGTAGAGCTCGGCGAGGTCGCCGGACTGGCCGAAGCGCTGGACGCCGAGGCAGACGTCGCCGAGGAAGGCGAGCGTGTGCGGATGGCCGTCGAGCAGCGTGATCACCGGCGCGTCGTGGGGGAACAGGCGGTCGAGCGTGGCGGGGTCGCCCTCGGCCAGCCCGGCCCGCGCCTGGAACGAGCGGTAGAGCAGGTCGGGGCTCGTGATGCAGACGACCTCCGCCTCCGCGTCTGCCTCCTTGCGCAGGATCTCCGCCGCCTCGACCGCCTCGGGCACGAGCGCGCCCATCACGGCGACCACCACGCGCGGGTCGTCGGCCGGCTGCAGCCGGTAGCCGCCGCTCAGCACCTCCTCGCGCGTGCCGCTCTGCAGCGACTGGTCGAGCGGGCGCGTGGACAGGCGGAAGTAGGCGGCCTCGCCGTCCGGGCGGCCGAGCCGCGACAGCGCGTGCAGGAACGTCCACTCGAGGTCCTGGCCGAAGGCGGGCTCCCAGAACGTGCAGCCGGGCTGCTCGATGCCGATCGACGGCGTGACCACCGACTGGTGCGCGCCGCCCTCGGGGCCGAGCGTGACCCCGCTCGGGGTGCCGACGAGGATCGACTGGCCGCCGGCGTAGATGCCGAACGACCACGGCTCGAGCGCGCGTGCCACGAACGGGTCATAGATCGTGCCGACCGGCAGCAGCGGCTGGCCGTCGCGCGACCACGTGGCGCCGAGCTCGCCGAGCAGGCCGACGAGGTTGACCTCGGCGATCCCGAGCTCGATGTGGCGGCCGTGGTCGGTCTCGCGCCAGCGCACGAGCGTGTCGGTGTCGTCGGCGAACCAGTCGATGCGCTCACCCACCGCCCAGATGCCGGCCTTGTTGATCCAGCCGCCGAGGTTGGTCGAGGTGCCGACGTCGGGCGAGACGGTGACCACGCGCTCGGCGACGTCGGGCGCCTCGCGCACGAGGTCGACGAAGAAGCGCCCGAACGCCTGCTGGGTCGACGCGGTGCCCTTGTGCTCGCGGCCGAGGTCCTCCGGGACCTCGGGCGCGTCGGCGACGAGCTTCGCCTGCGGGCGGTCGAGCCGGTGGGCCGCGGCCGCGCACAGCTCGGCCTCCGGCGAGCCGTCCTCGAAGCGCGCCCACGGGTCGTCGGGGTCGGCGCCGAGCTCGGCGGCGAGCTCTCCGTACTGCTCGGGGTTGAGCAGCGCGGAGTGGTTGGCCGGGTGGCCCTCGGTCGGCAGCCGCCAGCCCTTGATCGTGTAGGCGAAGACGACGCTCGGGCGGTCGCGGACCGCGTCGGCCTGGCGGTAGCCGTCGAGCAGCGCACCGAGGTCGTGGCCGCCGAGGTCGCGGAACGTGTGCAGCAGCTCG
Organism: uncultured Solirubrobacteraceae bacterium; assembly: GCA_963730115.1. Taxonomy (GTDB): domain Bacteria; phylum Actinomycetota; class Thermoleophilia; order Solirubrobacterales; family Solirubrobacteraceae; genus DASQFQ01. Next base: position 41,085 of record CAVSQM010000011.1, read on the forward strand.
TCGTCCTCGAGGTCGTCGGCCACGACCTCGAGGCGGCGTCGCAGCTCCTGCGCGTCGGCGCGCAGCAGCCGCTGGTACTCCTCGTTGGGCATCGCGTCGACGCGCTGGCGCAGCGGCTCGTGGGCGGCGAGCTTCGGCCCGTACTTGACCATCACGCAGTGCCAGCCGGCGGCCTCGAACATCGACGCGAGGCGGCCGGCGGCGATGTCCGGCACCACGCGGTCGAGCGACTGGCGGTTGAGGTCGACGACCCACATGACCTCGCCGAGCTTGCTCACCATCGGGTCGGCGATCGCCTCCCAGCACGCGCCCTCGTCGAGCTCGGCGTCGCCGAGCAGCGCGATCTGACGCCCGCCGACCGGCACGTCGAAGTGCCCGGCGACGTAGCGGTGGGCGAGCGCGCCCCAGATCGGCGCGGTGGCGCCGATCCCGACCGAGCCGGTCGAGTAGTCGACCTGGTCGGGGTCCTTGGCGCGGCTCGGGTAGGACTGCAGGCCGCCGTACTGCCGCAGCGTCTCGAGGTAGCGCGGCTCGAGCCGGCCGAGCAGGTAGTTGATCGCGTGCAGCACCGGCGAGGCGTGCGGCTTGACCGACACGCGGTCGGGCGCCTCGAGGTAGGCGAACCACAGCGCGGTCATCAGCGACACCATCGACGCGCTCGAGGCCTGGTGGCCGCCGACCTTCACGCCCGAGCGGTTCGGGCGCACGTGGTTGGCGTGGTGGACGATCGCCGCCGCCAGCCACAGGACGCGCTTCTGCACGCCGTCGAGGACGGCGAGCTCGACCGCGCTCGGCCGCTCGGTCTCGATGCTCATGTGACCATGCCGGCGTAGGCGCTGAGCGCGGGCTGGCCGCCGAGGTGCGCGTAGAGGACGGTGCTGTCGCGGTCGATCTCGCCGCGCTGGACCAGGTCGATCAGCCCGGCCATCGACTTCCCCTCGTAGACCGGGTCGGTGAGCATCCCCTCGAGCCGCGCGGCGGTCCGGATCGCCTCCAGCGTCTGCTCGTCGGGGATCCCGTAGATGCCGGCGTGATAGCGGTCGTCGAGGATCAGCTCGTCGTCGCGGAGGTCGCGGCCGACCTCGATCAGCGCTGCGGTGTTGCGGGCGATGCGGCTGACCTGCTCGAGCGTCTCCGCCGGCTTGGCCGAGCCGTCGATCCCGATCACGCGCCGCTCGCGCTCCTGGGCGGCGAAGCCCGCCACCATGCCGGCCTGCGTCGAGCCGGTGACCGAGCAGACGATCACGGTGTCGAAGAAGACGCCGAGCTCGGCCTCCTGGGCGGCGACCTCCTGCGCCCAGCTCGCGAAGCCGAGCCCGCCCAGCTCGTGGTCCGACGCGCCCGCGGGGATGGCGTACGGCGTGCCGCCCGCCGCCTCGACGTCGGCGATCGCGCGCTCCCAGCTCTCTTTGAAGCCGATCCCGAACTCGGCGGGGTCGAGCCGCACGTCGGCGCCCATCAGGCGGCTGAGCTGGATGTTGCCGACACGGTCGTAGACGACGTCCGGCCAGTCGACCCAGTGCTCCTGCACGAGCACGCACCCCAGGCCGGTGCGGGCCGCCGCGGCCGCGACCTGGCGCGTGTGGTTGGACTGCACGCCGCCGATCGAGACGAGCGTGTCGGCGCCCTTGGCGAGCGCGTCGGCGACCAGGTACTCGAGCTTGCGCGTCTTGTTGCCGCCGAACGCGAGGCCGCTGTTGACGTCGTCGCGCTTGGCCCACAGCTCAGCGCCGCCGAGGTGCTGCGTCAGCCGCTCGAGGCGGTGGACGGGCGAGGGGCCGAACGTCAGCGGGTGGCGGGCGAACGCGTCGAGTCTCATCGTCGAGAGAGTTTCCCGCAAGTGTTGGCCGGGGGGTGCGTTTCCGTCCCCGCATGCTCTCGACACTGGAGATCCACGAGCGCCGCGGTTCGGATGCGGTCGTGCTCGCTCTGCAAGGCGAGCTCGACGATTGCAGCGGCGCTCCGCTGGCGATGCGGCTCGCGGACGAAGGACGGCTCGGCGTCCGCGTCGTCGTCGATCTCACGAAGCTCGACTTCATCGATCCGCCGGGATGGGTGTGCTCCATCGGGCGGCGCTCTGGGCCGGTGAGGAAGGCTTTACCCTCGACCTCACCGGCCCCCGCCCGAACGTGC
>CAVSQM010000012.1:0-1260308 GCA_963730115.1 uncultured Solirubrobacteraceae bacterium
GAGAACAGCTCGGGCTCCTCCCAGGCGGCGAAGTGGCCGCCCGTGTCGGCCTCGTTGAAGTAGGCGAGGTCGGGGTAGACCGCCTCGACCCAGCTGCGCGGGGCGGCCCAGATCTCGCCGGGGAACGTCGTGAAGCCGACCGGCACGGTGACCGGCGGGGGAGGCTGGCCGCTCGCAAGCGCTGCGGCCAGCGCTCGTCCGTCCTCCCAGTACGACCGGGCCGCCGACGTTCCGGTGCCGGTCAGCCAGTACAGCGTGATGTTGTCGACGATGCGTCTCCCGGGTGAGATTGCCCACCGGCTCGCCTGTCGACGAACGCGCGGGAGATCTTGTAGTAGCTGTCCGTGTCGTGGTCGAGCAACCAGGCCGCCAGCGCGACGGGTGAATCGTGCAGGGCGTAGCCGATGGTCTGCGGCCGCGTTGCCATCTCGAGGAAGTAGCCGAAGCCGTCCTGCTTGAACGTCGCGACCGCCTCGGCCGCCACGCGCTCCTGTGCGGATTCCTTGGGCAGGTGATCGCCGATCGCGAGCACCGCCGTGAGCAGGTTGATGTGATAGCCGGCCAGACCCTCGACCGCCTGGCGGCCCATCAGGTCCGTGACGAGGGCACCGACGTCGCCGCCCTGGGCGACGTAGCGCGTATAGCCGAGGCGGCCCATCAGCTCCGCCCACGCGCGTGCGACGCGGCCGGACTCCCAGCCGAGCTCGGCCGGCTCGCCGGAGAACCCGTAACCGGGCAGGGAGGGCAGCACCAGGTGGAAGGCATCCTCGGCGGCTGCCGCCGTGAGCGGTCGGGTCGGTCAGCGGGCCGACGCTCTCCAGCAGCTCGATGACCGAGCCGGGCCAGCCGTGGGTCATGATCAGCGGCAGCGCGTTCTCATGCGCCGACCTGACGTGGATGAAGTGGATGTCCACCCCGTCGATCTCGGTCGTGAACTGCGGCAGCGCGTTGAGTCTCGCCTCGCATGCGCGCCAGTCGTACTCGGTCGCCCAGTAGCGGACGAGCGCCTCGATCGTCGCCAACTGCACGCCCTGCGACCGATCGGCGACCAGCTCCCTGGACGGCAAACGCGTCGCCGCGACACGGCGGCGTAACTCAGCGAGCTGCTCCTCTGGGACGTGAATCTGGAACGGGCGGATGGCTGTTGCTTCGGCCGTGACGGCCATAACGGCGCTCCTCAGGTTGCTGACGGCGCGAAGCCTCGCCCTTGTGTCAGCGCGTCGCGCCCGTGACACCCTGGTGCAGTCCCTGGTCTGCGCCTCGGTGAGCCACGGCGGCCAGGCGAGCACCTCATCCCGGATCGAGAAATACCTCGGTTCCCGGCCAGGCTCTCCGGCTCGGAGCGTGTAGACCGTCACGCGTAGGCGACGCCGCCGCGTGAGGCCCGACAGCCCATCTTTTTGCCTAGCCATCCGGCGGTGATCCTGAGAGGCTGATCGCGTGCTGTCGCATGCGTCCTTCCCGCTGGAAGGCCCATGTTGCGTATCGAGGCGCCCGTGAGCCTGCTCGGACGGGCGGACGAGTGCGCACTGCTGGACGGCTTGATCGGGGACATCCGCCGGGGCGAGAGTCGGTCGCTCGTCTTGCGGGGCGATGCCGGGGTCGGGAAGACGGCGCTGCTGACGTACCTGGTCGAGTCGGCGTCGGACGTGACCGTCGATCGCGCGGTGGGTGTGGAGTCGGATATGGAGCTGGCCTTCGCCGGCTTGCATCAGCTGTGCGGGCCGATGCTCGACCTGCTCCCGCGGCTTCCGGCGCCACAGCGTCAGGCGCTCGAGATCGTGTTCGGGCGAAGCTCCGGCGCCGCCCCGGATCGGTTCCTCGTGGGGTTGGCGGTCTTGAGCCTGTTCTCGGAGGCCGCCGATGGTCGTCCTCTGCTGTGTGTCATCGACGACGCGCAGTGGCTCGATCAAGCGTCGGCGCTGACACTGGCCTTCGTCTCCCGTCGCTTGCTGGCCGAGCCGGTCGGTCTCGTGTTCGCTGCACGAGAGCCGGGCAAGGAGCTCCAGCACGTCTCCGAGCTGGAGGTAGGCGGGTTGCGCACTGGCGACGCTCGCGCCCTCCTTGCCTCGGCAGCGCTGTTCGGGCTTGACGAGCGCGTGCGCGATCGGATCGTCGCAGAAACGCATGGCAACCCCTTGGCGCTGCTCGAACTACCGCGAGGGTTGACCGCCACTCAGCTCGCCGGTGGGTTCGGGATCAGCGCCGCGCATGCAGTCCGAGGCCGGATCGAGGACAGCTTCCTCCGTCAGCTCAACACGCTGTCCGACGACGCGGCGCGGCTCTCGCTGGTTGCGGCTGCAGAACCGCTCGGGGATCCGGCCCTGCTCTGGCGCGCGGCTGAACGGCTCGGCATCGGGTCGGCGGCCGCGGACGCCTCGACGGAGGCCGGGCTGCTGACGATCGGCGACCGCGTGACGTTCCGCCATCCGCTGGTGCGCTCGGCCATCTATGGATCAGCGTCGGTGCAGGAGCGGCGGGCGGTCCATCTGGCGTTGGCCGAGGCGACCGATCGGGAGCTCGACCCGGACCGCCGGGCCTGGCATCTGGCCGCTGCCGCAGCACAGCCCGACGAAGAGGTCGCCTTCGAGCTCGTGCGCTCGGCCGGCCGGGCGCAGGCGCGCGGCGGGATCGCCGCCGCGGCCGCGTTCCTGCAGCGCGCCGTCGCGCTCACGCGGGACGCGACGCGGCGTGGCGAGCGCGCGCTGGCCGCCGCGCAGGCGAACCTCCAGGCCGGCGCGTTCGACGAGGCCGGCGGGCTGCTCGCCACGGCGGAGGCTGTGGCGCTCGACGAATCGCAACGCGCGCAGATCGACCTGCTGCGTGCGCAGTTGGCGTTCGCATCGAGCCGAGGCACCGAGGCGACGCCGCTCTTGTTGGCAGCCGCTCGACGCCTCGAACGCCTGGACATCTCGCTCGCGCGCGAGACGTACGTGGACGCATTCTCCGCGGCGCTGTTCGGGGCCCGGCTCAATGAGCTCGTCGGAGTGTCGGAGGTGGCGCAGGCGGCTCGCGCGGCGCCTCGCCCATCGGATGACGAGCCCGCGACCGCCGACCTGCTGCTGGACGCGTTGGTCGCCCTCGCCGACGACTACGACACGGCCGTGCCACGATGCCGGGAGGCGTTGCAGAGGCTCTCCGGCGACGACGTCTCGCCCCAGGAACGGCTGCGCTGGTTGTGGCAGGGATGCGTTGTCGCCCTCGAGCTGTGGGATGACGAGTGCGCGTACCTCTTGTCACGCCGCAGCGTCGAGATCGCCCAGGAGACGGGCATGCTGAGCGAGCTGGCCCTCGCACTCAGCGCGCGCACCCCCGTGCTCGTGTTCTGTGGCGAGCTCTCCGCCGCCGCCTCGTCGGTCGCAGAGACGCAGTTGGTGAGGAAGTGACGGGGATCAGCTCCGCGCCGTATGGCGCGTTGCTCCTCGAGGCGTGGCGGGGCAGGGAGCGCGAGACGAGAGAGCTGATCGCGATGACCCATCGCGAGGCGAACAGCCGCCGCGAGGGAATCGGGGTCGCCATCAGCGAGTACGCACGCGCGGTCCTGTGCAACGGCCTGGGGCAGTACGAGGAGGCGTTCATCGCCGCGAGCTCCGCCAGCGAGCATCAAGAGATCGTCGGGGAGAACTGGGGCCTGAGCGAGCTGATCGAGCCGGCCACCCGAACCGGCAGGACCGATCTAGCGACGGACGCGCTCGATCGGCTGGCCAGGAAGGCACGTGCGACCCGAACCGACTGGGCGTTGGGAATCGAGGCCCGTTCACGAGCCCTGCTGAGCGAAGACGATCGTGCCGAGGGCCTGTTCCACGAGGCCATCGAGCATCTGAGTCGGACACGGGTCCGTGCGGAGCTCGCACGCGCGCACCTACTCCACGGCGAGTGGCTGCGGCGGAAGCATCGCCGGTCCGACGCACGCGCTTCACTGCGCACCGCGCACGAGCAGTTCACATCGATGGGCATGGAGGCGTTCGCCGAACGCTCCCGCAATGAGCTCCTGGCCACGGGCGAGACGGTGCGGATGCGCACCGTCGAGACGCGCGACGACCTGACCGCACAGGAACGTCACATCGCCCAGCTTGCCAGTGACGGGCTCTCCAACCCGGAGATCGGCGCCCGTCTCTTCCTCAGCCCGCGCACCGTGGAGTGGCACCTGCGCAAGGTGTTCACCAAGCTCGGGATCCGGTCCCGGCAGCAGCTGGCGAGCTCGCTTCCGGCCGAAGTCCTCGTGACCTGAGCCACGCCTAGCCGAACGTGAACACGTACGCCTCGGCGCCGGGCTCGAGGAACATGATCTCCAGCGTCCGCTGCCGGACCGTGTCGTGTTCGCGCACCAGCTGGTACATGCGGCCGGCCCCGAGCAAGCCGTTTCCGTCCCGGTCAACGTCCACGCCGTGTGACGAGCCCGGAGCCCCGCCGTCGAGGAGCACGCGGAAACGAATCGGTTCTCGCCCTCCGCCGGACAGGACGAGATGCGCGTCGCGCGCGTGGAAGCGGCAGACGATGCTCCCGCCCGCCTCGTCGAGCCGGACGTTCTCCCGCCCGATCGTCCACTCGCCCGCGAGAGCCCAGTGGTTGAGGCGGTGACGCTCGGGTAGCTCGTAGCCGCGGCGTTCGTCGAACGCGGCGGCGCCCGGTGACGCGAACTGCCCGCCCCGCGCGTAGCCGAGATACGTCTCGGGCGTGTCGAGATGGTCCCAGTCGGCCTCCGCCTCCACGCCCCGTCCTTGGACCGAGGCGAGCTCGCGCTCGACGCCGAGCAGCCGCTGGATGACGCGCTCCGAGTCCTCGTAGCGACCCTCGCCGAAGTGCTGATCGCGGACGATGCCACCCACGTCGACGAAGTAGAGGGCCGGCCAGAAGTGGTTGGCGAACGCGCTCCAGATCGCATAGTCGTTGTCGACCGCGACCGGGTAGTCGATCGCTCGATCCATGGTCGCGTGGCCGACGAGTTCGATGTCGTGCTCGAAGGAGAACTCCGGCGTGTGGACTCCGATCACGACCAACCCGTCCTCTCGGTACGCCTGCGACCACGCGCGGACGTACGGCTCCTGGCGCAGCCAGTTGATGCACGACAGCGTCCAGAAGTTCACGAGGACGACATGGCCCTGCAGCTCGGCGGGAGCGAGCGGCTCGGAGTTGAGCCACCCGGTCGCCCCGCCGAGCGAGGGCATCTGCAGAGACGGGATGTGCAGAGGCGGGACCACGGCGCGCTAGCGCAGGGACCGGAACCCGGCGCGGAGCTCTTCCGAGAAGAGCTGCGGCTGCTCCCAGGCGGCGAAGTGCCCGCCCTTGTCGACCTCGTTGAAGTAGATGAGGTTGGGGTAGGCCTTCTCGGTCCAGCTCCGCGGGGCGTGGTATTGCTCGCCGGGGAACACGCTCACGGCCACCGGAATGGAAACGCCCTTGGCGTTGAAGAAGCCGCCCTTGTACTCCCAGTAGAGACGGGACGCGGAGACCCCGGTGTTCGTCAGCCAGTAGAGCGTGATGTTGTCGAGGATCTCGTCACGGGTCAGCTCGCCCGTGGCGCTCGTGGCCCGGTCCAGAGCCGAGCTGACCGCCGCGGCCGGCTGGCCATCGGCGTCGTTGTGATCGAGCAGCCAGGCGGCCAGGCCGACGGGTGAATCCGCGATGCCGTACAGCGTCTGCGGGCGCGATCCCATCAACCTCGCGTAGTCGACCTGCTTGAACGTGTCGACCAGCTGCTCGTATGCGCGTCGTTCCTCAGCTGAGAGGCCCGACGGTGGCGGGTCGCCGGCCGCGAGGGCGTCGTCGACGTCGGCCGGGACCGTGGCGGGCATGTTGGTGTGGATGCCGAGCAACCCCGCGGGCGCTTGTAGCCCCATCTGGTCGACGACGAACGCACCCCAATCGCCGCCCTGGGCGACGTAGCGGGTGTAGCCCAGGCGTTCCATCAGCTCTGCCCAGGCCCGGCCCATGCGTTCGGGGCCCCAGCCGGTGCTGGCCGGCTTGGCGGAGAACCCGTAGCCCGGCATCGAGGGGATCACCACGTGGAAGGCGTCCGATGCGCTCGCGCCGTGTGCCGTGGGATCGGTTAGCGGATCGATGATCTTCAGCTGCTCGATGATCGAGCCCGGCCATCCGTGCGTGATGACCAGCGGCAGCGCGTCCTCGTGCTTCGAGCGAACGTGGACAAAGTGGATGTCCAGCCCGTCGATCTCGGTGACGAAGTGCGGCAGCACGTTCAGCTTCGCCTCGCACTTGCCCCAGTCGTAGTCGGTCGCCCACGCGCGCGCGAGCTCCCGGATCGTCGCGAGCGGCACGCCCTGCGACTGGTCTGCGACCGTCTCCTTCTCGGGCCAGCGCGTGGCCGCGATACGCGCGCGCAACTCCTCGAGCTCCGCTTCGGGAAAGTCGATGTTGAACGGTCGGATCGCTGTGGCGCCCGCCGGATTCTCGGTCGTGACGGCCATGTCGATGCTCCTTGGTTGATGACGGCACGAAGCGTGCTCGTCTCGTCTATCGGTCGCGCCCGTGAGGCCCTGGTCGACATCCGGTCCCGACCAGGGACACACGGGCGCGATGCCGCGGCTAGAGGCGCATCGTCGATGTCGTGAGGAGCACCAACGAGCATCATCTCGTCTCAACGCGACCGTCCCCACCGGGCGACGTGGGCGACGTGGGTCAGGCGGCACTGGCGGTCAGACTCGGCCCACGCCTTGCCGCCGCGACCGCGTTCGCGACCACCGAGCACTTCAACCTGCAGACCGCCCGCGCCGTCACCGTCTCTGAAGCCAACGGTCGTGCCGGCATCTATCTCGCGGCGTTGTCCAGCAACCTGATCGCACTGGCATTCGTCGGGCAGATGTCCCGGCTCGGCACGGCGTTCTACGTGTTCGCGCTGATCCTGCTGCCGGTGCTGGCGTTCCTCGGCGTCGTCACGTTCCTCCGGCTGGTGCAGTCCTCCCTCGAGGACATCGCATACGCGCATCGGATCGGGCTCCTGCGCGACTTCTATCTCCGACTCGCGCCGGAGCTCGAGGCGCACCTCGTCGTCATCCGGGAGACACGCTCGGACGTGCCGTTCGGCGGGGAGAGGCTCGCACCGAGCGCATGGCAACTCACGCTCACGGCCGCCGGAATGGTCGCCGTGGTCAACAGCATCGTCGTAGCGGCGTGCGCCGGCCTCGTGCTGCAGGCGGCGGGAGTCCACCCGCTTGCGATTCCGGTTGCGTGCGGAGCGGTCATCGGCGCCGGCGCCTTCTCGTTGCACGAACGCCACCACCGTCGCGCGCGCGACGCCTACACCTCCGAGGCTGTCGACCGGGCCGCGATCTTGATCCCAGGAACGCACCAGGAGACGGCATGACACGCGACCAGATCGTCGCCGCGCTCCAGCGACTCCAGCGGTCGCGCGGCCGAGCGCTCTCGCAGCGCGAGCGCCCGGGGTTAGGTTCCGTGTCCCCTTTCGTGTCCCCCAGCCCCTTCAAACGCCGCTGCAGAGCCAAAGCGCAGCGGAATCATAATCCGCGTGTCGGGGGTTCGAGTCCCTCCTCCGGCATCCCGGCGCACGGCCAAATTCCGCGCTGCAGAGCCAAGACACGCGGATTCGCGCGAAGACTCTCCGACCCCAGCGAACCCCTGCGGACGCCTCGGGGGCGCGCATTGATGTCCCCCCAATCGCCTCCGGGGGACCGGTTTCGCCCGCGGACGATCTAAGGGCCGATGAGCGGTCGCCTCCGCCATCTACGTGTGGGCAGTGGTGCCGAGTCGGAAGCTCGCGGCGAGAACCCACTTCGGCTCGTCGAATTGCCCCCGAGCGAGCCCAAGGACCAGGTCCCCTACGCGATCGCGTTTCTACGCCGGGCTCCGTCGGGCCGAGATCGACCGACTCGAATGGCCTGAGGTGCTCGCCGGCACGCGCATCGGCTCGCGGCTCCTCGTTGCCCGCGCGAAGTGCGAGGCCGGGCGCGAACGGCGTCCCCCGGTCGCCGAGCCGCTGCGACGCATCCTCCGGCAGGCCTGGCTCCGGCAGGGGCAGCCGATGACCGGAGGTGTCCGGCGCCGGTCGAGCCGGACGCCTGCATCGATGACAGCGCCGTACTCAGGCGCGCACTTGGCGAGACGACGAGTTAGTGGCTGGCCTGGAGCATCGGGTGCGTGAGTCCGTGCGCGGCGCACAGCTCCGGGATGCTGTCGGGCCGGATCTCGAGCCCGTAGTGGCCGGCGAGCTCTGCCATCTGTTGCGGGTCGAAGGCGGGCGAGGCCATCGCCGCCGCCATCTGATCGAAACAGTGCTCGAACCCGCCCGGGGAGATGATCTCGAGGATCCGGCAGGGCCCATCGCCCGCGTTCCAGAACGTGTGCCATTGGTTGCGCGGCTTGAAGACCAGATCGCCCACTTCTGCGTGCACGACGTCGTCGCCGAGCAGCGCGCCCATCCGCCCTTCTAGGACATAGCTGTACTCGTCCTCGCGCGAGTGCTTGTGCAGCGGTGCAACCAAGCCGTGCGGGGGAATGGGGTGCTCGACGAGCGAGAAGCCACCACCCGTTTCCTCGCTCCAGGCCATGAACCGCACCCCAGCCGATTGGATGTCGACAAGCCTGCCGTCGGCCGGACCGATCTTCCGAGGGCCTCCCGAGCCATCAAAGCGCTGATCGGTCGACGATTCCGAGATTGCTGACATGGGACGCCCCTTTGACAATGATGCAACAGTGATGTGCGTGAACCTAGCGGCGACCGCCCGGTCTGTCAAGATTCACGCACACCAATGACGACTCAACCACGGCAGATAGCTGCTCGCGCCGTATCGCAAAAGCAAACGAGCGGTGTCGGAGCTGGAGACCCGCCAGCGGATCACCGAGGCGGCTGTCGCGCTACATCAGACCGTCGGCCCCGCGCGCACCAGCGTGAAGGCGATCGCCGAGCGGGCGCGGGTCGATCGCGCGACCGTGTACCGGCACTTCCCCGACGAGCAAGCACTGTTCAACGCCTGCACGAGCCACTACTACGCGCGGCATCCGATGCCCGACCCCGGCCACTGGATCGCGATCGCAGATCGTGACGAACGTCTGCGCACGGCGCTCGCCGAGCTGTACACATGGTACGGAGAGACCGAGGAGATGCTTGCCACCGGGATCCGCGACATCGAACACGTGCCCGCTGGATCACGCGAGGCATTCCTCGGATACTTCCAGACCGTCCACGCGGCGCTGATGGTCGGCCGTCGCGAGCGCGGCCGCACACGACTGCGTGTCGCCGGCGCGATCGGCCACGCGATCAACTTCCACACCTGGCACTCCCTCGTGCGCGAGCAGCAACTGAGCGCCGACGAGGCAATCACCCTTATGACGGCGACAGTCCAGGCGGCAGGCCAGCCCACTCCCGGTCGACCCCGCCAACCCAGACGCACAACCGAGCGCTCACGCTGACCAGCACGCGCACGCGCGAAGTAACGCGACGACCGCTTGTCCGGCGCGAGCGAGCGTCAGCATGACCGCCGATCACGTGCTCGCCCTGGACGACGAGCGAGCGTCTTCGCTCGAATGCTCGAGACGCCCCTCGGACGACGAGCGAGCGGGCGTCCCGCCCGACGCACGGCTCGCATCGCAATCCGCGAACGCGAAACGCCCGCAGGGTGACCACGGGCCACCGCGGGGTGCAATTGATCCGCGCTTTCGCACGCCCCACCAACGGCACCCGCACGCACGATGGTCCACCGGATCCTCAAGGAGATGCGGTAGGCCGCGGCGCCCGACGCCCGGGTGCGCCGCCCGCCGCGATGAGTGACTGAGCGCGAGCCCGGGTCGGTCCGGCGGTTGCTACGGCGCCGGGAAGTACGGCACCTGCCTCAGCGCGCTGAGTCCGAAGGCCGGCGAGGCCGGGCCCCTCTCGTCGGCGTAGAGACCGTCGACGTTGAACGTGTTCTCCCAGCCTCCGCCGAGTGCGATCTTGCCGGCCGCGGCGCTTTTGAATCGGACGCCCCGCGTGACCGGCGCTTTGTACGCGCTGTGCACGCGCATGGGGCCCGCGAAGAACAACACCCAGCTGATGAGCCCCGTGGCCTCGTGGGTCCGGACGTCGTCGGCGACCTGGTAACACGGGTAGCCGTTCTCGGATCCGTTCATCCACAGCGCCTGGGTCGGCGGGTCGTACGGCGGCTCGCACTGGAAGAAGATCGTCCGGCCGCCCTCGCCGTTCCACAGGACCTGCGTCTTCTCGTGGTGCTCGACGAATAGGCCGAGCGCGGTGACGTCATCGCCGTTGACCACCAGCCCGGTCTCGCTGGGGTTGATCGTCCACCCAGTCGTGTCCGGGGCGCCGTGGTCGGCACGCCAGAGCCAGGTGTGGTCGATCAGCACGTCGTCCTGGTTGACCTCCAGGACCGTCTTGGCGTAGCCGGCCCAGGTGCCGCCGATGCGCACGAACACGTCGTTCAGCGTCGTCGGGTTGTGGGATGACCCGCCGCAATGCCCCCAGTGCCCGTGGCGGTGGCGGGCGCAGGGCTTGCCGTCGCGCGTGCCGACCTGGATCAGCAGCTCCGAGGGGGTGGCGCCGTTGTCGACCGTGATCGACGAGAGGGTCACGCCCTCGGCGTCGCCGACCTCAATCGCCGCCGTGCCCTTGGTGGGGGTCAGCGTCGCGTAGCCCATGCCCATGACGACCGTGTTCGGTCGCTTGATCCGCAGCGGCTCGTCAAGGCTGTAAACGCCTGGGGTCAGGAGCAGGTGCTTGCCGGCGGCGAGCGCGCGATTGAGCGCCCGCGCGCTGTCTCTCGGCTTGGCGACGTGGAACGCCTGCAGCGGCAGCGAGCGGCCATCGCGGCCGTGTACGCCCCAGTCGATGCCTCTGACATGCCTGCGAGCGTCCGGCACGAAGACCTTGAAGCTCCCCTTGTCGACGTGCAGGAACGGCGCGTCGCGCGAATCGGGCGTGGTCGGCAGCGTCGTCTTGTCGCCCGGATTGCCGAAGTCGGTCGGCGGCGCCCCGTCGACGCCGCTGAACACGAAGTTCGCCCCACGGCCGCTCCAGCTGCCGATCTGGCTGTCACGCACGAAGTAGTGGGCCTGACCCAGCTCCCGCGGGTTGTCGGCGACCCAAGTGTTGCCGGACTTCATGACACCTGTGACGCGGCTGTTGGCCATCATCGTCCCGAACGACTCGGCGCCGCCGACGTCGAGGTTGCCGGCCACGTCGAGTCGCCGCAGCGGCGAGGCCTGCGACGTCGACCACCGCATCGTATGCGCCGGCATGTCCGCCTGAATCGGATTGATCCGCATGTTCGTCAGCGAGCGCCAGAAGTAGCCCAGCGCGCGCTGCCCGGGACCACCGGAGTGCAGATTGCCGTTGATCCTCACGTCGCCGGGCGACGTGCCCAGGCCCTGCACCGACTCCATGAAGCCCACGCTCGAGTCGATGTAGCCGGTCGCGGTCGCCGGGTCGTTCGCTCCCGCGGCGCTGCCGTACGTGCCCGGCATGAAGAACACTGCGTTGCGGTTTAGGTCGGCGCCATTCGAAGCGGTGGCGAGGCTCTGGAGCTTCGCGTTGATGTCGGCGACAGACACCGAGGGGTCGAAGATCGTGACGTTCGGGCCGAAGTCGGGAAGCGTGCGCTTCCCGCTTGCGAGCGCCGGCGCCGTCGAGACTGCCAGTCCTGCCGCGCCGATCGCCAGGGCGGCGGCGCACTTCCTCATGAGGCGTTGCTTCATCTCTCCTCCGGGATCGTTAGCCGTCGGAACCGATGAGCGCGCGCACGGTCTCGCTGTGCTCGCGCATCGTCTCCTCGCCGTCACGACCTGGCTGCCGGCCGAACCCGCAGTACATGGCCATGCCGAAGTCGTCGAGGAACTTCCTCGCCGTCGCGTGACGGCGGCGCAGGCCCGGAATCCCGTCGATCGGTAGCACGATGCCGAGGAACACGCGCGTGTTCGGGACGTCGAGGTCCTGCAGCGGCCGGAAGAAGCGCTCGTCCTCGCTGCGCAGGTAGCGCGGGCCGGCGAGATGCAGCCAGTCGACAGGGCGCCCGGACTCGGCGATGGCGCAGTTCGCCATCCGCACGAGCACGCCCATGTCCTGCGCCTCGTACATCGGCCACTCCGGGAACGTGCCGTAGCAGAGGTGGTAGCCGACCAGCACCTCCTCGGGGATCAGCCGCGTGAGCCGCGAGACCGGGCCGGCAAAGCGCTCCCAGGCGCCGTCGCTGGTCCAGGCGAGCACGCCCTCGATGTCCTGCGTCTCATAGGCGTTGTCCCACTGGATGGCAAGGTCGCCCGGCGGGATCGCCTCGGTCAGGCGCGCGAGCTCGCGCGCGACCAGATCCTCGAACCCGCGCTCCGCCTTCGGGATAGTCACGTGCGAAGTCGGCCTTGAACGCGTTCAGCGCGCTCGAAGGAAACGGCAGCCCGATCTGGAAACGCAGGCCCGCTGGGATCACTCCCTCGTCGCGAAGGCGCGTGAAGACCGCGTAGGACTCGATCGCGTCGTCGATCCGCGGCCACGTGTCCCAATGCAGCTCGTCGACCCCCTCGCGCACGGCGAACACCGGCGTCTCGTAGGCATGCCGCGGGATGCCGGTCGGCGAGGCGGTCTCCTCGACCACGACGACATCCGGGTTGGGCCGGGCCAGCTGCTCGCGCTCGTATCCGACCCACGCCGCGCGCGGGCCGGTCTCGCCGTCCGGCAGGGCGAAGACGAGGTCGGCGAAGTGGCGCGCGCCGGAGCGCAACGCGGTCTCGGTGGAGTCGGCCGGCAGGCTGCCGACGAGCAGCAGCTCGCTGGTCACCCGGGGCGTCACGCCTGCACCGCCAGCGTCTGCGGGCCACGGAAGGAGATGTTGGGGTGGAACGGGATCTCTTGGTTGGGCGGCGCCAACCGGAGACCCGGAAAGCGGCGGGTCAGCTCCTCGAGCGCCAGCGTGGCTTCGAGGCGACCGAGCGCGGAGCCGATGCAGAAGTGGATGCCGCGGCCGAACGCGAGCGTGCGGCGCGAGTTCGGCCGCTCGGAGTCGAACGTGTCCGGGTCGGGGAAGACCTCGGCGTCGCGGCCGGCGGCCGCGAGCCAGAGGAAGAGCTTCGCCCCCTCGGGCAGCTCGACGCCGCCGACGTTCACGGGCCGGGTGGTCACGCGCCGCCACACCGGCACCGACGGGTCGAAGCGCAGGATCTCGTCCACCGCGCCGGGGATCAAGTCCGGGTGCTCGACCAGCCGCGCCCAGCGCTCAGGCGCCTCCAGCAACCGCCGCACGCAGTTGCCGATCAGGTTGTTCGTCGTCTCGTGCCCGGCGAAACTGAGCGAGAACAGGATCGAGGCGATGTCCTCCTGCGCGAGTGCGTCGGGGTCCTCGTCGTGGATCTCCAGCAGCGCGCTGGCGAAGTCGTCGGCGCGGTCGATGGCCTTGCTGGCGACCAGCTCGCGCAGGTAGCGCCGGTACAGCACCATCTGCTGCGCGTGGTGCAGCGCCTCCTCGGGCGTCGGCCGGCCCCAGGCCAGGCTTGCCCGGCTGCCGCACCACTCCTTGAGCTGCGGCCAGTCCTGCTCCGGCACGCCCATGAAGCTGAACATGATCCGCATCGGCAGCGGGAACGCCAGCGCCTCGATGAGGTCGAACGGCTGCGACGGGTCGACGGCGTCCAGCAGCTCGGCGGCGGTCGCGCGGATGCGTGGCTCCATCTCGGTGACCCGCCGGGGCGTGAAGGCGCGAGCGGCGGGCTTGCGCAGCCGACCGTGGGCGGGCGGGTCGAGGCTCACCATCGACGGCTGCGGCTTGTGGCCGCCGTCGAGCAGCGTCTTGCCCACCTCGGGCGGCAGTTTGATGAGCGGGAGCTGCGCGTTTGCCGCGCTGAACGTCTCGGGATCGAGGAACACGCGCTCGATGTCGGCGTAGCGGGTGACCACGTAGTAGTCCATTGACGGCGCGTAGAACACGGGCTCGTCCGCGACGTCAGGCAGGATCGCGTACGGGTCGCGGAGGTACTCCTCGCCCAGCGGATCGAACTCGGCGTGGACGGGACAACCGGTGGTGGGAGCGCTCATCGTCTCTTCTCCAGGATCTGCGGGTTGACCAGCGATGCCGGGTCGCGGCCGCCGAGCACCGCGGCGACGTTCTCGGCCGCAAGGCGCGCGAGGTCGCGCATCGACTCTTCGGAGTAGAACGCGGTGTGCGGCGTGGCCAGGAGCCGCTCCTCGGCGAGCAGTGGGTGTTCGGTCGGAAGGCGCTCGGGCTCGAAGACGTCGACGCCCGCGCCGGCGATCTCGCCGGCCTGCAGCGCCCACAGCAGCGCGTCGTGGTCGACGATGGCGCCGCGCGCCGCGTTGAAGACATAGGCGCTCGGCTTCATCGCGCTCAGGAACTCACGTCCGATGAGCCCGCGGGTGGCCTCGACGCAGCGGGACGTGCACCGAGACGAAGTCGGCGCGGCGCGGCGAGCTCGAGCAGGCCGACGGGCTCGGCGCCGCCCTCGCGGACGCGGTCCTCGTCGGCGTCGTGCGCGATGACGTCGAGGTCGAGCCCGCGCGCCTTGCGCGCCAGCGTCTTGCCCGATCGCGCCGAAGCCGACGACCCCGAGCGTCCGGCCTGCCACGCGACGGGTCGGCAGCCCGGTCGCGAGGCTCCAGTCGCCCGCGCGTACCGCGCGGTCGTAGGGGATCGAGTCCCGCGCACGTGGGCCAGCAGCATCGCGAGCACGTGCTCGGCGACCTCGTCGGTGCAGTAGACGGGGACGTTGGTGACCGGGATGCCTCGCCGCGTCGCCTCCTCGACGGCGATGTTGTCGGTGCCGACGCCGTAGCGGCCGATGACGCGCAGCCGCTCGCCGGCGGCGACGACCGCCGGCGTGACGTGGGCGAAGCAGGTGAGGATCGCGTCGGCGTCGCGCACGAGCTCGACGAGCTCGTCCTCTTCGCCGGTCTCCGCCAGCACCGTGGACGCGTCCACCGCGGCGAGCACCTCGTCCTCGATCGCCGTGTCGGGCCAGCTGATGTCGGTGACGAGGACCTTCACGCCGGCTGCTCCAGGGCGAGCGCCGCGCGGCCGGCGTAGGCGTCGGCACCGAGCTCCTCCTCGATGCGCAGGAGCTGGTTGTACTTGGCCAGGCGCTCCGACTGCGCGACCGAGCCGACCTTGATCTGGCCGCCCGCGGTGCCGACCGCGAGGTCGGCCAGCGCCGGGTCCTCGGTCTCGCCCGAGCGCGCCGAGATGACCGTGCGGTAGCCCGCGGCCTTCGCGCGGTCGCACCACCGCGAGCGTCTCGCTGATGGTGCCGATCTGGTTCATCTTCACCAGCACCGCGTTGGCCGCGCCGCGCTCGATCCCGCGCTCGAGGCGCTCGAGGTTCGTGGTGAAGAGGTCGTCGCCGACGATCTGCATGCGGTCGCCGAGCGCGCGCGGTGAGCGCCGTCCAGCCGTCCCAGTCGTCCTCGGCCAGCGCGTCCTCGACGGACAGCACCGGGTGACGGTCGGCCAGCTCGCCGATCAGTGCCGCGAGCTCCTCCGGCGTGCACGTGCGGCCCTCCGACGCGAGCGCGTAGGTGCCGCTGCCCGGGTCGAAGAAGTGGGTGGCGGCGATGTCGAGCGCGTAGGCGACGTCGTCGCCCAGCCGCAGGCCGGCGCGCTCGACCGCGGCGTCGAGCAGCTCGAGCGCGGCGGCGTGCGAGGCAAGCGCCGGGCCGAAGCCGCCCTCGTCCGCCTTCAGCACCGAGAGCCCGCGCTCGCGCAGCACGTCGGCCGTCGCCTCGTAGACCGCGACGACCATCCGCAGCGCCTCGCGGTAGCTCCCGGCGCCGACCGGCATCACGAGGAAGTCCTGGAAGTCGAGCTGGCGACCGGCGTGCAGCCCGCCGCTGATCACGTTGACCATCGGCAGCGGCAGCAGGGGCTCGGATTCACCGGCGAGGTGGCGCCAGAGCGGCTGACCGGCGACGGCGGCCTCGGCGCGCGCGCAGGCGAGCGAGACGGCGAGGATGGCGTTGGCGCCCGAGGCGCGACTTGTCCGGCGTGCCGTCGAGCTCGATGAGCGTCCGGTCGACCGCGGCGAGATCGACGTCGGCGCCGAGGATGGCCGCGGCGATCTCCGTGTTCACGGCCTCCACCGCGCGGAGCACGCCGCGCCCGCCGAACCGCTCGGGATCGCCGTCTCGGCGCTCGACCGCCTCGTGCCGGCCGGTGGAGGCGCCGGAGGGGACGCTTGCCCGCGTCGTCGTTCCGTCGGAGAGCCGGAGCTCCGCCTCGACGGTCGGCCGTCCGCGTGAGTCGAGGATCTCGCGCGCGTGCGCGGAGACGATCGTCGGGCTCACGGCGCGAGCAGGCGGTCGAGGGTGCCGGTGAGCGGGCGGTCGGTGGTCCGCAGGACGTCGTAGGCGAGGGCGCGGACGTACACGCGCGGCTCTTCCGCGGGCAGGTACTCGATCCGCGACTTGCCGTCGACGCGGGCGAGCAGCAGGCAGCCGAGCTCGGCGACGACGTGTTCGTCGGGCGGGAGGACCGCGCCAGCAGCGGCTTGGTATCCCGTCAGGAAGGCGTGCGCCGCGGCCCGCAGCCGCGCCGCGTCGCCCGGGCGGCGCACGCGCTTGAGCACGAGGTGCGTGAGCAGGAACGCAACGTCGAAGGCGGGGTCGCCGTAGTGCGCGACCTCGAAGTCGAGGGCGAGCACGTGGTCCGGGTAGACGAGCAGGTTCTTCGGCGACCAGTCGCCGAGCACCAGGCAGCGGCGCGTCGCCAGCAGCCGCTCGACCTCCGCCTCGATCACCCTGGCGACACCCGGGTTCACGGCGGCGGCGGTGCGGTGGTAGGGATCGACGCGACCCTGCAGCAGGGGCGTCAGGTCGGCGAAGTCGCGGGCCACGCCGGCGTCGCCGGCCGAACGGCAGTGGATCTCCCCGAGCAGCGCGCCGGCCCGCTCCGCCGCCTGCAGGTCGATGTCCCCGCGCAGCAGCGCGTCCTTCCAGTTCACGCCGCCATCGGGGGCGTGGCTCATGGCGAACAGGTACGCCTCGTCGTCGTGCGCGAGCACCACCGGCACCGATGCCGCGGGCAGGACCTGCCCGAGGTAGCGCATGGCCCGCCGCTCGTTGATGATCCGCCCGCGGTCGAAGCGCCACTCGACCGCGACCCGGAGCTCCGGCAGCGACTGCTTGAGCACCGCTCGCCCACCCGGCCAGCTCGCAGCGAGCACGATGTTGGAGATCCCGCCCGAGAGGGCGCGCGCCTCGACCGCCACGCCCTCGGGAACCACGCCGAGCCGACGCAGGACCTCACCGGCCGTCGCCTCGGTGGTGAGCGTGAGCGGCTCGCTGACGGGCGTCATGACCACGAGGCCGGCGGGCGGCCCGCCGGGGTCAAGGTCAGCTCGTTGGTGCGGCCGCGCCGGCCCTGGTGGGTGAGGCCGAGGACCGCGGCCGCGATGTCGGCCTGGTCGTTGACCTGCTCCGGCGGAAGCGCCGCGATCATGTGCGCCGTCTTCGGCGACTCGATCGGGCCGTCGACGATCACCAGCGCCACGTGGATGCCGTGCTCGCGGAGCTCGTCGGCGGCGGCGAGGGTGAGCGCGCGCACGCCGTGCCAGCCGGCGGCCCACGCGCCCATGCCGGGCGCGGCCGCGCGCGAGGAGCGGTTGGCGATCTGCACGAGCGTGGCCGGGCGGTCCTGCGCCACGAGCAACCGCGCGCCCTCGCTGAAGAACACGAACCCCTGCTCGGCGACCTCGGCGCCCCAGGCGCGGTAGCGCTCGAGCGTGGCGTCGATCAGCGGCCCGCCGCCCCACGGCACCTCCGGGTCGAAGCGCGCGACGCTGACGGCGTTGACGAGGCAGTCGACCGGCCCGGCGGCGGCGAGCGCGTCGCGCAGCTGCGCCGGGTCGGTGACGTCGGCGCGGATGGCGCGCGCGCCGCGCGCCTCGACGGCCTCGGCCGTCTCCGCGCTGCGCACGATCGCCGTCGCGTCCCAGCCGTCGGCGAGGAAGCGGTCGAGGATGGCGCCGCCGAGGTTGCGCGCACCGAGGACGACGAGCGCGGGCATCGCCCGGTTCAGGCGCGCGCGCCGACGAGCCGCGGCACGAGCCTCGCGATGTTCTCCGCCTCCACCGCGGCGCGGCCGCCCGGGCCGAGCACGTCGAGATCGGGCGCAGGGTCGCCGCCGTCGGGCAGCGCGGCGTACGGCCAGTCCGTGCCGAAGACGATGTGGCCGAGCTCGGTGACCTCGCGCGTCGCCGCGAGCGCCGGCGCGTTGTTGGACAGGCCGGTGTCGTAGTAGAGCCGCCGCAGGTACTCGAGCGCACCGGCCGGCGCAGCGGCGGCCGCCGCCGGCTCGCGCTCGGCCAGCGACGCGAGGCGATGAGCGAGAAACGGCGCCGCGCCGCCGAGGTGGGCGAACTGGAAGCGGATCCCGGGATAGCGCTCGAGCGCGCCGGCGTAGACGAGCTGGGAGATCGCCCGCACCGTCTCGAACGGGAACTCGTAGAGCCACACCGGGTGGTGCGCCAGCGGGGGCGTGTACGGCGGGAGCGTCGGATGCACGAAGACGTAGGCGCCGCGCCGGTCGAGCTCGGCGAGCACCGGATCCCAGGCCGGGTCGCCGAGGTAGGTCCCGCCCACGTGCGTCAACAGCATCACGCCGTCGAGCGAGAGCCGGTCGAGCGCGTCTCCGATCTCCTCGAGCGCGCCGTCGACATCGGGCAGCGGCAGCAGCGCGAGGCCGGCGAAGCGGTCGGGCGCGCCGCGCACCACGTCGGCGATCCCCTCGTTCCCGATCCGCGCGAGCTCACGCGCACGGCCGGCGTCGCCGAGGAACGCGCCGGGCGGGCCGGTGGAGATCACCGCCGCATCGATCTCGTGGCGCTCCATCATCGCCTCGAGGCCCTCGAGCGGCGCAGGCAGCACCGGCACGCCGCCGAGCGCCTCGACGTAGGCAGGCGGCAGCACGTGCGCGTGGGCGTCGATGCGGGTCATCCGGTCGCGCCTAGAGCGGGGCCATCGCGGCCATCGTGACCTCGAAGCGCTTCGCGCTCGGGTCGATCGGCAAGGAGTGGTCCTGCTCCCAGGCGCCGATGGCCTCGGAGCCCTCGACGATGAAGCGGCAGCGATCGTAGCGGCGCTCCATGAACGCCTCGAACGCCTCGGGCAGTGTCGCCTTCGACTGCAGCTCCTGGGTGAGGACGACGCCGTCCTCGATCGCCTGCGCGGCGCCCTGACCGCAGTGGGGCGAGGTGGCGTGCGCGGCATCGCCGAGGACCACGACCCGACCCTTGTGCCAGGGCGGCGGCAGTACGACGTTCTCCACGGGCCGGTAGACCACCGCCGCGTCGTCGACGATCAGGTGCGTGTGCTCGGCGACCGGCCCGCCGAACTGCGCCAGCCGCTCGCGCATCTTCGCCGCGAGGCCTTCGACCGGGAGCCGGAGCGGGTCCCCAGGCGGGGGCTTCTCGATCATCAGCATGTACATCAGGTCCGGCCCGAGCGGGACAGAATCCGGCCGTGCCGGTGGCGCCGATGTAGACCCAGATGTGGTCGAGCCCCTCGATGCGCGGGAGGTTGTAGCGCCAGCACACCTGACCGGTGTAGTTGGGCTGCACGTCCGGGCCGAAGACCATCTCGCGGACCTGCGAGCGCAGGCCGTCGGCACCGATCACGAGGTCGTAGGCCCGGGTATCGCCGTCGGTGAAGCCGACGGTGACCTGGTCGCCGTCGTCGTCGAGCGTGGTCAGCGTCACCCCCGCGCGGACCTCCGTGCCCGAGCCGAGCACGGCGTCCTGCAGGATGCGATGGAGGGCCGGGCGGGCGATGCCGTTGCCCGGCGGCAGGCCCTCGACGAGCGGCTCCCAGTCGTGCCCGACGAGGAAGGTCTCGCCGTCGCCGAGCCACGTCTTGTCGCCGTGCATCGGATGGCCGGCGGCGACACACTGCTCGGCCAGGCCGATCTCGTGCAGAACGCGCAGGGCGTTGGCCGGCTGGATCATGCCGACGCCGTAGACGTCCCACTTCGGGTTCTTCTCCACGACGTCGACGGCGAAGCCCGCGCGCCGCAGGGCGATGCTCGTGGACAGGCCACCGATGCCTCCCCCCACCACCAGGATTCGCTCCACTTCGGTCATCTCTCTCCTCCTAGAACCCGAATCGGCGTTCGAGTTCAAATCTAGTCGACGGCCGCGCGCGCTGTCAACTGGACACGGGTTCGAATACGAACTATCGTTTTAGTTCGACTACGAGGGGAGATCGCTGTGAGCACTTCGACGAGCAAGGGCCGCCTGGCGATCGTGGGCGCCGGGCCGGGCGGGATGGCGACCGCCCTCGCCGCGCATCGCGCCGGGTTCGACGTCAAGCTCTACGAGCGCTACGGCGAGATCAAGGCGGCGGGCAACATCCTCAACCTGTGGCCGCCGCCGCAGAAGGTCCTCGGCCTGATCGGTGTCGACACTCAAGACCTGGGCGCGCCCGCCAACGCCACGTTCCGCCGCAACGACGGTCGCGTGCGCGTCACGGTCCGGCTGCCGGAGGCCGTCGTCGCCGAGTACGGCGGCGGCTTCATCGGACTGCTCCGCTGGGGCTTGTACAAACGCATGATCGACGCGCTGCCGCTCGGCGTGCTGCAGCTCGGCCACGAGGTGACCGCGCTCGACGATCGCGGCGAGCGGGTCTCGCTCACCTTCGCGGACCGGCCGCCGGCCGAGGCCGACGTCGTCGTCGGCGCCGACGGGCTCAACTCCTTCGTCCGCCGCGCGCTGTGGGGCGAGCAGCCGATCCGCCACCAGCGCCTGCACCTCGTGGGCGGCTACCTGTTCCTCGACGGTCCGCCGCCCAACGACACGGTCATCATGCACGACCGCACCACGCAGGGCAGCTACTCCGCGATCCGCCACGAGGGCAAGTGGGGCTACGAATGGTGGGTGCTCGAGGCGTTCGATCCGAGCGCGCCGTTCGAGGAGGACGTCCACGAGTTCGCGCGGGTGCGGGCCCGCCGCTTCGCGGACCCGCTGCCCTCCCTGGTCGAGCGGACCCCGCGCGAGCACCTGCAGCGCTGGGAGATCCGCGATCGCAAGCCGCTCAAGCAGTGGTCCAAGGGCCGGGTGACGCTCGTCGGCGATGCCGCCCACCCCACCTCCCCCTACGCCGCTTACGGCGCCGGCATGTCGATCGAGGACGGCTACTTCCTCGCCTGCGAGCTGGAGCGGATCGACGTCCGCGACAGCGCCGCAGTCAGGACCGCGCTGCAGGCCTTCGAGGAGCGGCGCAAGCCGCACACCAAGCAGGTGACCGAGCAGGCGTTCTACACCGGCTTCGCCTTCCACCGGCTGCCGCGCCTGCTGCGGCCGCTGCGCGACCTCGTCTATGACCACACGCCGCTGCTGCAGAAGGTCATCGGCGACGACACGCCGAAGCACATCCTCAGCCAGCTCGCGGAGATCGACGAGGCGGAGCGGCGGCGGCCCGTGCCGGTCGCGAGCTGAGCCGTCAGGCCGGCTCAGGCCCGATCAGGTAGTCGGCCGCCGCGCGCGCGAGCTCGTTCACGAGCACGTCCTCTGAGACGGGGCGGTCGGACTCGAAGTCCGGGCCGTGGGAGATGCGGCGCGCCAGCGTGTCGTAGACCAGGCGGAAGGCCATGTCGATCGCCAGATCCGGATCGGGATGGCGGATGTCGTCCCGGTGGGCTCCCAGCGCGGTCTCGAACGTCGCCGACAGCCCGCGCAGGCCCTTGCGACCCGCGCTCCCAGAAGTTCTGATCCACGACGGCACGGTGCATGAAGACGCGCAGGGTGTCGGCGTTGCCGAGCACGCCGGCGGCCAGCTCGTGCACCAGCGCCTCGACGAGCGCGCGGCCGTGGAGATCCTCGCGGCGCGACGCCAGCTCGATCCGGCGGTTCTCCTCCCGCATCCGCGCCGTCTCGCGGTCGTAGATGGCGAGGATCAGCGCCTCTTTGCTCGCCGCGCGCGCGTAGATCGAGCCGACGGACACGCCCGAGCGGCTGCTGACCTCTTGCAGCGTGAAGCCCTCGTAGCCGACCTCGCGGAGCAGGTCGGCGCCGGCCTGCAGCACGCGCTCGAGCGACTCCTGGCTCCGGCGCTGCAGCGGAGGGCGGATGAGCGGGTCGGGTTGTGGCTGCGTCGCCATGGTGGGATATTAGAACAGTCTTTCTAATTTCGAGCAAGGGAGGATGCAAGCCCGTGGGAGTCATCATCGTCACTGGGGCGGCGAGCGGCATCGGCGCCGCGACGGCGCAGCTCCTGCGCGAAGCAGGCGAGACCGTGATCGGCGCCGACATCGCCGAGACGGCGGACGGGCGGCTCGACGTCGCCGACCCGGAGAGCTGGGCGCGGCTCGTCGCCCCGCTCGAGCGCGTCGACGGCCTCGTCAACGCCGCCGGGGTCACCCACCGCGCCCGCATCGGCGACGTCGCGCCGGCGGACTTCGAGCGCGTCATGGCCGTCAACGCCGCCGGGCCGCTGCACGGCATCCAGGCGGTCCTCCCCCGCATGCCGGCCGGCGGCTCGATCGTCAATATCTGCTCGCTCGCCGCGCTCACCGGGCACTACACCGCCGCCTACACCGCGAGCAAGTGGGCTCTGCGCGGCCTCACCCGCACCGCGAGCCTCGAGCTCGGGCCGCGCGGCATCCGTGTCAACGCGGTCTTCCCGGGCTACATCGAGACGCCGATGACCGCGTCGGCGCCGCCGGCGTTTCTCGACGCCAGCGTGCGGGCCGCCTCGCTCGGCCGCGCCGGCACGCCGGAGGAGGTCGCGGCGGTGTGCGCGTTCCTGCTCTCCGACGCCGCGGCCTACGTCACCGGCGCCGAGATCGCCGTCGACGGCGGCGTCGCCGGCCACGGCGGCGCCAAGGCGCTCTCGGACGCGCTCCGCTAGGCGGCGCCGTCGAGCCCGAGGATCGCCACCGCCCGGCACCAGCCTGCGCTCGCACGGGTGATCTTCACGGGGAAGCAACTGACGTAGAAGCCGCGCGCCGGGAGCGTGCCGAGGTTGGCCAGCTTCTCGATCTGGAAGTACTCGTGCTCGATCCCGACGCGGTGCGCCTCCCAGAGCAGCGAGCGGTCGCCGGTGGCGGCGAAGTCGCGGGCGATGTAGGGATTGCCGCGATCCAGCCCGGGCGCATCCGTCCCGATCACCTTGATCCCGCGCTCGATCAGCCAGCGGGTGGACGCGGCGCCGAGGCCCGGGTAGTCGTCCCAGTAGAGCTCGGTGCCGAAGTGCTCGTCCTGCCCGAACCACAGGCACACGATCTCGCCCGGGCTGAGCGGAGCGCCGGTGCGCTCGATGGCGGCGGCCAGCTCGTCCGGCTCGATCCGATCTCCGGGCTCGTGGCCCCGCAGGTCGACGACGACGCCGGGCGCGAAGAAGTGCTCGAGCTCGAGCTGGTCGATCGTGCGCGCGGGCCGGCCCTCGGAGGTCGGGTGGTAGTGCCACGGGGCATCGACGTGGGTGCCCGCGTGAGCGGTGAGGGCGAGCCGCTCGGCGCCGACGCCGACGCCGTCCATGTCCTCCGGCTCGGCACCGAACATGAGCTTGCACTCCGGGAGCGTGTCGGTGTGGCTCTGGTACTGGATCTCGGCGGCGAGGATGGCGCCCATCCCGCCCCGGATCTCCCCCGGATTCGGCTCTTGGATCGGCACGCTCAGGTCCACGAAGCGCAGGTTCATCGGTCGCTCTCCCCCTCACACATGAATTAGAGTCTGTATTCTAATCTCGCCCCGGGACGTGTCAAACCGAGCTGAGGAGGAGACATGCGCATCGCGCGGATCGACCTGGATGGACCCGTCACCGCGATCGCCGACGGCGACACCCTCCGGCCGCTGCCCGGCGTCGCGGTCCTCGAGCTTCTGGCCGCGTCCCCGGAGGAGCGCGCCCGCCTGGCCGCCCGCGCCGGCGAGCCGGTGGCGGACGCGCGGCTCCTGGCGCCGCTCGAGCCCGCCTCGGTGCGCGACTACTCGGTCTTCGAGCAGCACGGCGAAGGGGCCTCCATGGCGATCGGCGGGCCCGACGCCAAGATCAGCCCCACCTGGTACGAGATGCCGGCCTTCTACTTCTCCAACCCGCACGCCACCACCGGTCCCGACGAGGTGATTACGCCTCCCGCCGGCACGACGGGGCTCGACCTCGAGCTCGAGGTCGCGGCGATCGTCTGCCGGCGCGGCCGCAACCTGTCCGTGGAGGACGCGGAGCTCCACATCGGCGGCTACACGATCTTCAACGACTGGTCGGAGCGCGACATCGCGGCGCGCGAGGCGCGGATGCCGTTCGGCTTCCACAAGACGAAGGACTTCGCCAACACCTTCGGCCCTTGGATCGTGACGCCCGACGAGCTCGAGCCCTACCGCCAGGGCGACCGCCTGAACCTGCGCATGACCGCCTTCGTCAACGGTCGCGAGCTGGGCGGCGACAACCTCGCCTCGATGGCGTGGAGCTTTCCCGAGCTCGTCGCCTTCGCGGCCCGCGGCGCGTGGATTGCACCCGGTGACGTCATCGCCAGCGGCACCTGCGGCGGCGGCTGCCTGTTCGAGCTGTGGGGCCGCAACCAGGGCAAGGAGCCGCCCCCGCTCAAGCCGGGCGACGAGGTGCGACTCGAGGTCGAGGGCATCGGCACGCTGACCAACACCATCGGGGAACCGCACCCCGAGCTCGAGCCACTGCCTCGCGCGCGGGCGCGCGTGAGTGCCTGATGTTCGCGCTCGGCACGTTCGCGCGCGGCGAGGGCGAGGCGTTCGCCGGGCTGGTCGTGGACGAGCGGGTCTACGACCTCGGCCCGGACACGACGACCCTTGCGCTGTTTCATGACTGGGATGCCTCGCTCGAGCGCCTGCGGGCGCTCGCCGCGGCGCCGCCCGGCGAGGGCGTCCCGCTCGGCGAGCTACGCCCGCTCGCGCCCGTGGCGCCGGCCGGGCAGGTGCTGTGCGGCGGGGCGAACTACTCCAAGCACCTGCGCCAGATGGCCTACGCCCACCTCAAGCGTGAGGGCGACCCGCGCCCCGAGGAGGAGCTGCGCGCCGCCGCCGACGAGATCTCCGCGCGGCGGGCGCGGGAGGACCCGTTCGTGTTCGCCGGACTGCCCAGCGCGCTGTGCGGCGCCGAAGACGACGTGATTCTGTGGGGACCGGGGCACGAGCACGACTGGGAGCTCGAGCTGGCGGTCGTACTCGGCCGCGGCGGCCGGTCCATCCCCGCGTCCGAGGCATTGCGAGTGCGTCGCCGGCTACACGATCTGCAACGACGTCAGCACCCGCGACGTCATGTTCCGGCCCGGCTTCCCGATGACCGACTTCCTGATGACCAAGATGCGGCCGACGTTCTTCCCGACCGGGCCGTATGTCGTCCCGCGCGAGTTCGTGCCGGACTACCGGCAGCTGCGCATCACGCTCAAGGTCAACGGCGAGGTCATGCAGGACGAGGGCGTCGACGACATCATCCATGGCGTCGAGGAGCTCGTCGCCTACGCGTCGCGCGTCGTCGAGCTGCAGCCCGGCGACCTGCTGCTCACCGGCTCGCCCGCCGGCAACGCCGCGCACCACGGCAACCGCTGGCTCGTCCCCGGCGACGTCATGGAGGGCTCGATCACCGGCCTCGGCGTGCAGCGCAACCGCTGCGTCTCGCCTGAGGTTGCAACGCCGTGAGCGGACGTCTATTCTAGAACCCGAATCTGGATTCGGTATAGCGAGGAGAGACCATGTCCGAGGTCCTGCTGTCACAGCTGGCGCACGTGGAGATCACGAGCCCGAAGCCCGAGGAGTCCGTGCGCTGGTTCGTGGACGTCCTCGGCCTCGAGCAGACCACCCAAGAGGGCCAGTCCGCCTACCTGCGCGGGTGGGGCGAGTGGCTGCACTCGAGCCTGATCGTCACCGAGGGCCCTGCGCCCGCGCTCGCCCACATCGGCTGGCGCACCTACGGGCCCGACGACGTGGACACGATCGCGCAGCGCATCGACCCGGAGCTCGCCGAGGGCTGGGTGGATGACTCGGTCGGGCACGGCCGTTCGTTCCGCTTCCGCGCGCCGATGGGCCACGTGAACGAGGTCTTCTGGGAGACCGAGCTCTACGAGGCGCCGCCGGAGCTCCAGACCGACATGCGCCTGCGCCCCCAGCGCTACACAGGTCGCGGCGCCGCCGCCCGCTACATCGACCACGTCACGATCAACGCGCCGGCGCTCAAGGACGAGATCGCCTGGTACCGCAACACGCTCGGCTTCCGCCACACCGGCTCGATCTGCCCCGAGCCGGGCGTGCCGATGTTCTCCACGCTCACCACCACGGCCCCCCGCTCCACGCACGACCTGGCGCTCGTGCCCGACGCGCCATTCGGCCGCGGTCGCGTCAACCATGTCGCCTTCCGCGTCGACCAGCGGCTCGACGTCGAGCGCGCCGCCGACGTCTTCCTCGGCGCCGACACCCCGATCGAGTTCGGACCCGGCATCCACGGGATGGACGAGATCACCTACCTGTACGTGCGCGAGCCGGGCGGGCTTCGGATCGAGATCAACTCGGGCGGCTGGCAGAACGCCATGCCCGACTGGGTGCCGCCGGAGCACCTTCCCAACGAGGGCCCGACGTCCTACTTCCGCAACGTGCTCATGCCCGACTCGATGATGGAGTCGTTCCCGTCGCTCGAGGTCGCGCGCGAGCACTTCACGGCGATCGGCCAGTTCAGCGAGGACTGAGCGTGGCCGCGCCGCGGCGGGTCGTCACCGGCCACGACGCGGCCGGCCGCTCGGTCGTGCTCTCCGACGGGCCGGCGCCGCGCTCGCACGACGTCGGCTCCGCGGTGTTCCACGAGCTGTGGAGCACGCGCGCGACACCGGCTCCGGTCGGCCGCGACCGAGCCGGAGCCGACGGACCGCCCGCTGGTCACGCCGCCGGACCCCGACGGCACCATCGTTCGCATCACGGAGATCAAGCCGGGCGAGCGCTCACCCATGCACCGCACGCAGACGATCGACTACGGGATCGTGCTCGAGGGCGAGCTGTGGCTCATGCTCGACGACGGCTCGGAGACCCGGCTCGGCCCGGGCGACGTGGTCGTCCAGCGCGGCACCGATCACGCCTGGGAGAACCGCACCGAGCAGGTCGTGCGCGTCGTCTTCGTGCTCGTCGACGGCGCCTTCACGGACGAGCTGCGGGCCGCAATCGGCGCCCCGCAGCTCTACGACCAGCCGCTCGACTGACGGCTATCCCAGCGGCGCTGGGTTCGCGAAGAACCCGTCGAGCTCCTTCGACGGCAGGAAGTCGTCGTCCTTGCCCGAGACGGTGCCGGGGGTCGTCGGGGTCCACTTCGGGTCCGCCCAGTCCGCCAGCGTGGCGTCGTTGACCACCGGGACCTTTCCGACGAGCGTGTTGAGCTTCACGCCCTGCCCGGCGAGCATCCGGCCCGTCACCTCCGCGAGGGCCCGCGCGGCCGGCACCGGCGGCAGCGACGTCGACGAGGCGTGGTACCTGGCCTGGTTCTGCTGCCAGTAGCCGAAGAAGCCCTTGTCCATGCCGACCTCGGCCGCCGGCGGCACCGGCCGTCCGGTCTGCTTGAAGGCCTGGAGGACGCCGACAGCCTCGCCCGGCATGATCGCCACCCCGTCGAGCTTGCCGGGGTGCGTGCCCAGGTACTTGAGCGTCTCGGACTTGGCCGCGGCCTCGGTGAAGGCGCCGAACGCCTCGCCGGCCACCTTCATGCCGGGGCAGCTGTCGATCACGCGCTTCCAGCCCGTGTTGACCTGGCTGTCGACGGGAGCCGTCGCCAGCGCGCGGACTGCGAGCACGTTGCCCTTGCCTCCGAGGACCTTCGAGAGGTACGACGCACCCTCGGCCGCGGCGAGATAGTTGTTGCCGTCGACGTTGACCGCGCCGTCGACGGGCACCGGGCTCAGCAGCGTCACGGTCGGGATGCCCGCGTCGGCCGCCTTCTGCACCGGCCCGTTGAACGAGTCCGGCGAGGGCGTCTCGAGGATGATCAGGTCCGGCTTCTTCTGGACCAGGCCGTTGTACTGCTGCAGCTGCTGGGCGATGTCGAGGTTGCTGCCCGTGGTGCGGACCTCTACCTCCCCCACGCCCTCCGTGTTCGCGAGGTCCTTCTTGAGGTTGTCCACGAGCTGAACCTGGAAGTCGCTGACCAGCTGGCCCCAGGAGACGGCGACGGTGTAGGGACCGGGATGTGAGGGCTTCCAGTCCGCCCAGCGGCTCTTGAGGACCTTGACGGTCGACCCCGGGAAGTCGGCGTAGCCGCCGAGCGCGTCCTGATGCTCCTGGTCGAGCGCCGGCGATCACGCCGTCGGGGTCGGCGGGCGCCTTCGCCGTGAAGCTGCCGCAGCCGGAGGCCGGCGGTGTGAAGTCTCTCTGCGTAGGCGGGGATCTTCGCGCCGCCCGCCGCCGCCGTGCCGCCGCTCCGCCGCCGCACTGCCGCCGCAGCCGGCCGCCGCCAGCGCGGACGCGACGAGCGCGGCCGCGATCCGTACGTTCCTCATCAGGGTCCCTTCGTCGGTCGAGGTCCGCTCGGTGCGCCGGGCGCCATGGGCGCCCGGCGCGACGGCGCGTCTACCAGCGGGCCTTGCCCTTGTAGCGGAAGGTGCCGGTCGAGAGCTTGCCGCTGAACGTGCCCTTGCCGGAGATGCCCTTGTACTTGCCCTTGCCCGAGCCCTTGCTGATCTTCCAGGTGCCCTTGGCGTCGTTGGCCGCGCCGGTGGTGCCGTGGCCGACGAGCTTGAACGAGCCGCCCTTGCACTTCCACGTCTGCTGGGTGTCGGGGATGACGAGCTTGCCGGTCATCTTGCAGGTGCCGAACGGCTTGCCCTTGTAGGTCGACTTCAGGTTCACGCCGGTCTGGCCGCCCTTGCCGAGCATGTTGACCTTGTGCGACGACGCCGCTTGAGCACCGGTGCTGATGCCGAGGACGGCGACGCCAACGGCGGCGGCGATGAAGCTACGGGTACGGTTGCGCACTGCTTTCCCTCCTTGGGTGGTTGACCTTCAGACGCGATCCCGCAACCGCCGCTCGCGGCCGTAACCGGCCACGACGAGCAGGATGAGGACGCCGAAGACGATCTGCTGGTCGGCCTGGCCGTAGCCCTTGCCGACGAGGATGGTCGTGAGGACGGTGAGGATCAGCGCGCCCACGACCGTGTGCGTGTAGTCGCCGCGCGCACCCATGAACGTCGTGCCGCCGACGATCACCGCGGTGAGCGAGCTGAACAGGTAGGGGTCGCCGACCGTCTGGTCGGCACCGGCGAAGCCGGCGAGCAGGCAGCCGGTGAGCGCCGACAGGCAAGCGCTCAACGCGAAGACGACGACCCACACCCGCTTCGTGTCGATGCGGGCCAGCGCCGCGGCCCGCGGATTCGCGCCCGTGGCGTAGAGCCGCCGGCCCGGCGGCGTGCGGTGCAGCAGCAGCGCGACGGCGACGGCGACGAGCGCCCACAACACGACGACGGGCGGAACGGCGAGGCCGAACGTGGTGCCGGTCGCGGTGGTGAGCGTGGTCAGGAACGGCGGGGCGGCGCCCGTCAGGTGCCCCTGCGTCCAGGCGATCGCCGCACCTGCGCTGATCGCGCCGATGCCCAGCGTCACGATCAGCGGCTGGATGCGCCAGCGGTGACAGATCCAGCCGGTGGCGGCGCCGAGGACGCCGGCCGCGACGGCCACCAGCGCGATGGCCAGCGGCGCGCTCCAGTGGCGCGCGCCGTAGAGCTCGCTGACGACGATGGCGCCCATGGCGATGTGCCCCGGCACCGAGAAGTCGATGCCGCCGAGGATGAGCACGAGCGTCTGCCCGAGCGCGGCAAGCCCGAGCAGCGCGGCCAGGACCAGCATCGAGTCGACGGTGATCTCGCTGCTGAAGCCCTCGATGGTGGCCGCGCCGTAGAGAAACAGCGCCACCAGCGCGAGCGACTGGAGCACCGGCGCGCGGCGCTGGAGCGCGAGCGCCTGGCTCATGCCGTCGCCTCCCGCGGGCGAAGGGTGAGCAGCTTCGCGCCGACGACCACGCCGGCCACGAGCAGGCAGCCGTAGACGAAGTTGAGCCAAGCGCTCGATACCTCGAGCGCGCCCAGCAGCGTCTGCATGAAGTAGATGCAGCAGGCGCCGAGCAGGGACGCCACGAGCCCGCCCCGGCCGCCGCCCAGCTGCGTCCCGCCCAGCGCGACCGCGGCGAGCGCGATCAGGGTGTACTGCGCGAATCCGGACGCCTGCGTCGAGCTCACGAGCGCCGTCAGGGCGACGCCGCCGACGGCGGCGAAGGCCCCGCCGAGGCTGTAGGCGAGCACGCGCACGGCGGTGACGTCGATGCCGGCGCTGAAGGCCGTCGCGTCGTTGCCGCCGACGGCGTAGAGATTGCGGTGGAACGCCGTCCGCGACAGCAGCCACCAGACGAGCAGCGGAGCGGCGACGAGCAGCAGCCCGCCCGGGACCGGCCCGACCGTGTCGCCGAGACCGGTGAGCCACGTGCCGGCCGGCGCGGTCTTCGGCGCCGGCGCGATCTTGGCGATCACGCCGGCCAGCACGAAGAACGTGCACAGCGTGGCGATCACCGACTGGTAGCGGAAGACCGCCACCAGGACGCCGTTGAGCGCGCCGATGGCGGCGCCGAGCAGGACCACGATCGGGATCGCCAGCCAGGCACTGCCCACGCCGCCGTGCCCGAGCAGCCACTCGATCAGGACGACGTTGGCGAGCACGGCGATCGGCCCGATCGAGATGTCGAGGCCGCCGCCGCCGGAGAGGATCGCGGGCGTCGAGGCCATCGCGACGATCGCGAACGGCGCCAGCGCCGCCAGCAACGCGGGCCAGTTACGCGGCTCGCCGAAGGTCGGCTCCGCCGCGACGTTCGCGATCAGCAGCGCGAGCGCCAGGCACGCGGCGAAGAGCCACGTGTGCGTGCGGAGCCGCTCAGCCAAAGAAGGCTCCTACGATCGCGCGGCGGGAGAGCTGCTCGCGCGGCAGCTCCGCAGCGATCCGGCCCTCGCGGAAGACCAGCACGCGATCCATCAGCTCGACGTGCTCGTCGACCTCGGTCGAGAGCATGACGATCGCCATCCCGTCCGCGGCGAGGTCCAGCAGCAGCGCGTAGAGGTCGCGCTTCGCGTTGATGTCGACCCCGCGCGTCGGGTCGTTGAGCAGCAGCACCTTCGGCTCGGTCGCCAGCCACCGCGCCATCACGACCTTCTGCTGATTGCCCCCCGACAGCGTGGTGATGGGGTTCTCGGCATCGCCGAGCACGATCCTCAGGCGGTCGACGTACTCCTGCATGCGCGCGCGCGTGCGTGCGTGCGACAGCAACCCTCGCTCCCGGTCGCGCTCCAGCGTCGCGATGCCGAAGTTCTCGCGCACCGACTTGGACTCGAACAGCGACTCGGCGCGGCGCTCGCGCGGGACGTAGGCGATGTCCTCGGGCGCCGGCGAGCGAGCGCAGGAAGCCGTCCTGACCGTGGCCCTCGAGCCCGGCGAGGCCGACGAGCTCGCCCGCGCGCAGCTCGAGCCCCGGGGCGGCGAGCACGACCTCCGCGGCCGGGCGATGGGGGCGCTTCGCCGCCTCCGCCGTGAGGTGGTCGCTGCCGGTCATCAGCCGCACGAGCTCGTCAGCGGTCGCCGAACGGCG
Source organism: uncultured Solirubrobacteraceae bacterium (assembly GCA_963730115.1). Lineage (GTDB taxonomy): Bacteria > Actinomycetota > Thermoleophilia > Solirubrobacterales > Solirubrobacteraceae > DASQFQ01. Next base: position 31,517 of record CAVSQM010000012.1, read on the forward strand.
CTCGAGCGTCGCCACGGTCTCACCGGACCGCATGACCGTGCAGCGATCGCCGATCTCGGCGATCTCGTCCATCCGATGCGAGATGAAGATCACCGCGGCGCCGGCTTCGGCGCGCTCCCGCAGGAGCTCGAACAGGCGGTCGCGCGTGGCGACGTCGAGGGCCGAGGTGGCCTCGTCGAGGATGAGGATGCGCGGGTCGCGCACCAGCGCGCGGGCGAGGCAGCACGCCTGCCGCTCGCTGAGGGACAGCCGCTCCGCCGGCGTGTCGAGCGGAGGCGACTCGCCGAGGAGCGCGTCGAGTACCTGCTTCGCCCGCCGGCGCTTCTCTGCGGCGGGGACACGGCCGGCGAACACGCCGTCGGACCCCATCCAGACGTTCTCCAGCACCGAGCGCGGTTCGACGACAAGTACCTCTTGGAAGACGGTGGCGATGCCGGCCGCCGCGGCGCGCCGCGGAGAGCGGAGGTTCGGCATGGTCTCCGCTTCGAGCTCGAGCGTGCCGGCGTCGGGCCGGTGAACGCCGGCGAGGATCTTCACGAGCGTGGACTTGCCGGACCCGTTCTCGCCGACGACGCAGTGCACCTCACCGCGGCGCAGCTCGAATGAGCACGAGCGCAGGGCCTGCGTCGGCCCGAACGCCTTGGCGAGCTCGGTCGTGCGCAACGCGATCGCGGTTGGGCGGTCGGCGTCGGCGGCCACGGGGGCGGGATCGACGGGTCGTGCTTGGGCCGGCATGGACCGGCGTCCTCCTCCTCCTCGGATTGACCTTGCACCTCCGAACCCGAGCGCAAGTTCTAATTCGGGTTTGTATACCTGCCTCCGGAACGGCTGTCAAGCCCGGTGGTCGAGACCGGCCAGCCACGCAGCGCGCCGGAATCACGGCTAGCCTCCCTCCGGTGAGCGACACAGAGCCGGTGATTCGCCGCCCCCAGCAGCGGCGCAGCCAGGAGTCGCTCGAGCGGGTTCTCAACGCCGGCGCGGAGCTCCTGCGCGAGCAGGGTTACGAGGGCTTCACGGTGCAGGAGGTGAGTCGCCGCGCGAACGTGTCGATCGGCTCCATCTACGCGCGCGCCGACAGCAAGGAGCGTCTCTTCATCGCGATCTACGAGCGCGAGATGGAGCGCATGAATCTGGAGAGCCTCAGCCTCCAGGACACCGCGCGCCGCGATGGGCGTCTCCGGCCGCGAGCTCGTGGTCGCATTGGTGCAGGAACTGGCCGACAACGTGCTCGGGAACGCGGCGACGCTGCGCGTCTTCATGCACCGGGCGGTCGTGGATCGCGACCTCTGGAAGCGCGGCTCGGCCGGCCTCCGCCATCTCTCCCGCACCTTCGAGTCGGCGCTGCTCGAGCACCGAGACGAGCTCGCGCACCCTGACCCCGAGCTCGCGATCGACATTGCCTTCCGCTTCGTTTACGACACGCTCGCCCGCCGCATCTCACACGGGGCGAAGTTCGAATCCGACCGCGACCTGTCCGACGAGGAGCTCGTCCGCGAGCTCGCCCGCGCCGCGGCCGACTACCTGATGGGCCCGGAGCCGGCGCCGAAGCGAGCCGAGGGGAAGCCGCACTCCAGGAAGTAGCCGAGCGGCTTGACACGCGAATTAGAATTTCTCTTCGTATCTTCGAGGAGGAGCGCGTGTTTCAGCTAGTCGTCGGGCCGACGGTCGAGATCGCAGGCCCGCCCGTAGGGCCGCCCGATTTCGAGGATCGAACGAGCAGGGCGCTGCTGCTGATCGATGCACGCTGCGCGTCGCATGTACGCGAGACGGTCGCTCGTCTCGGTGCCTCGCACGTGACAGTCGTCGCCGTCCCGCGACTCCCCGCCCTGTGGCAGTACGCCCCACTGTCGGGGCACGTCACCGTCAGCGGCCTGCGCGAGGACGCCGTCGCAGACGCGCAGCGCGTGGCGCGACGCGTCGCCGACGCCCTGCCGCCAACGTGCAGCGTCGAGCATCGCGTGCTCGGAGCGTGGAGCGACGTCATCGGTGTGCTCCAGCACGGCGCCTTTCACACGGTCGTGCTGGCAGTCCAGCCCGGCCGCCGCGCGCTGCGCATGATCACCGCCGCCGGCGCGGCATCCGGCACCGTGTTCGTGACCAGCTAGGTCGGCGAGAGGACGCCATGAGTGAGGATCACCTCGTTCTGATCGCGCAGTACTACGACGCGTGCAGCACCGGCGACACCGACGGCGTCATCGCCACCACGACGTCAGACGTCGTGCACTACTTCCTCAGCCCCAATCCGGGAGCAGCGCCCGTCCGGGGCGGCGAGCACCTCGGCCGCTACTGGCGCAAGGTGCACCGGCTCATCGACCCGCTGTGGGTCGTCGACCACGGCGTCGTCCAAGGCGGCGAGGCAGTCATCGAGTGGAGCATGTACTGGACGCCGCACGGTCAGGACGGCCGCGTCGTCACCCGCGGCGCCGAGTGGTTCGCGTTCCGTGACGGGCTCATCGCCGAGATCCGCTCCTACTACCACCAGGAGCCGTTTGACACCGAGCTCGAGGGCTTCGCGTACTGCGACCGCGGCTACTCGACGCACGCGGCGGCGCGCAGCCGCCGCCACGTGCCGGCGGTCGAGTGACGGCGATGCTCGAGCTCGCGCTCCTGCTCGTCGCGCTGGCGCCCTGCGGGGCGCTGCTGACGTGGACGTACCGCCAGGCTGAACGACGCGACGAGGGCGACCAATGACCGCCGCCGCCCGCAGTCATGTCCCCTTTCGGGGGTTCGAGTCCCTCCTCCGGCACTAGGCGCAGAGCCAAGTGGAACCGCCGACACTGGAGCACGCCGCCGAGCAGTGGGTGCGCTGGACGTGGAACGTCAGCCAGGCGTTGTTTGAGCGCGCCACCCAGCCGGGTCGGAGCGCCGAGGTGGCGATAGAGGACGTATCGCGTGCCCTGGCGGCCCCGATGAAGGAGCTCATGAACGGCGTGCAGGCCAGCCCACCCGAGGCGCAGAAGGTGGTCGCCTTCGGCAGAGGCGGCGCAGTTCCGTGCGGGGGGCATCCCGACGCCCGGCCGAGGAGTGGACATACGAGATCCGACCTCGGGCAGAAACCGGCTCAGTGGCCGTTTCGGGCGGCCCTGGAGCAGCCGTAGCTGCTGGGACGGCGGCGGCTGGAGGGAACCGAGCGGCGCTGAGCCCTTGGGGCGGCCCATCGTCCGTGGCGGCGGCGCAACCACGAGCCGAGGCGGGCGCCGAGCAGGTCGGCGTTGCGCTGCGCGTCCATGAAGGGCGCCACCAGCGGCCGCACGCGCGCCTGACCGGCAGAGCCGGTGTCCGACAGGCCCTCGGCGGCCTGGAGCTCATCCCACAGTCGCTGGGCGACGGCGCAGGCTTTCACGTAGCGGTCGAGCGGCTCGCGCAGCTCGAGCCGCCACTCGCCGCGCTCCTGCAGGCCGCGGCGCAGCTCGGCCCGTCGCTTGGACCAGCGCGGCTCCAGGGCAGGCATGGGGCGAGCGTACACCTGCCCGGCCAGCCGGCTGGCGGGCGGTGAGATGATGCGCTCGTGCAGACCGTGGATGACCTGGCGGCCTTCGAGCAGCGTCTGGAGCAGGCGCTGGCCGCAGACCACCAGTGTCCCTGCGAGGTGTGCCACGAGCGCCAGTCCGAGCTCTGCTGGCTGACCGTGTTGGTCTGGCTGGGAGTCGGGCAGGCCGACCAGATGGCGTCGCTGGATGCGCACCCCGAGGACACGGCCCGCGGCGCGGCGGTGCGGGCCAGATTGCTTCTACCGGATCGCGTGTAGGGACGACTTCTTCGTTGTGATCTTGCTCGCGGCCTGCCAAGGCTGTGTTCGCCAATCGCGCTGGACGCGCGTCGCCGGGCGGCGCCCCCGCGAGGGGGTGCGGTCAGGTGACCGGCTGCACTGAGGCCGCGGCGTGGTCGCGCGTCTCGACGATCTCTAGTAGGTCATCGATGCCGGCGAGCTCGAAGATGCGTCGCGCCGGTCCGGGCGGGCAGATGATGAGGAGCGCCCGTTCCTCGCGCCCGAGCACCGCGCGAGCGCGTACGAGCACGCTCACTCCGCTGGAGTCCAGGAACGTCACGTCGCAGAGATCGATGACGAACGCGCCCCGACTCTCGCGGATCGCCGCGTCGAGCGTCGCGGTCAGTTGGGGAGCTGTGTCGAGATCCATCTCTCCGCGCAGGAGCACGCCGGGCGCCCCTGAGAAGTGCGCCCGCTCAACGGCCAGTCCAAGCGGTCGATCCGTTATGACCGCCGTCTCGACGAAGTCGCGTCGCAGCGTCACCCGGGGCTCCGTTCTGAAGTGCCCCTGTTCGCTGAACGTGCCGCTGTCGCCGCGTCGCGCCCAAGGCGTACGCCGGCGGCAATCGCGTGATCGGGGGCGCGGTCTCCGCGGGGGTCAGCTGCCGCGTCTCGGTCGGTCGTTGATCGGAATGGGTCGCTCTCGACAGTGTCGTATGCCGGCGCGAACGGCAGCACCCGATCAAGCCCGCACAGTTGGATCGCTCTGTCGATCGGAGCTGCGGGCGCAACCAGCGTGAGCAGGAACCCGTCGCGCTGCGCGCGCTGGTCGAGCGCCACCAGCAGGTGCAGGCCGGTGGAGTCGATGAAGGACAGGCCGCGTAGATCGAGCACCAAGCGCGCGGCGGTCTCGAAGCCGTCCACTGCGGCGCGCAGGGTTTCAGCGATGGCAACGTCGAGCGTGGTGCGCAGCGTCTCAACCGTGGCCATGTCGAGCTCGCCGCGGGGCTGCACGACCGTGACGTGATCGCGGCGCTGCGCCTCAACCGCGAAAGGCTCGAGATCGGACATCTCGACTGCTCGGGCTGATACGGCGCGCTGCACTTGGTCGGGTAACAAGCGTCCCGGGTTCGCGACGGTGAGCTGCGCAGAACCTTCGGGCGCGGCGCTCTGGCGAGCAGGCAAGCTGATCGGGAACCGCGTTCCGTCCTCGGGAGTCCCCATCCTGGCGTCGGATTCGGCCAGATCCCCGTTGGTTCTCTGTGGCATTGTGGGACCGTATCACGTTCTGACTAGAATGTGACGAAGTTTTCTCATCAACTACGGTTCACGAAGTTCCCCGTTGCTCGCTCAATCGGTTAGCATCGCGGCCGTGTCTGATGAACTTGGCCAGGGCCGCGGCGTCTACAGCATTGGTGCGGTGGCTCGAATGCTTGGGATTCCCACTGCGACGATCCGGAACTGGGAGGAGCGCTATGGGACGATCGTCCCGGAACGCAGCCCGGGGGGCCACCGCCTCTACTCACGCGACCAGATGGAGCAGCTGCGCTTCGTCTCGGCGGAGGTGTCGCGCGGCCTGTCGGCGGCGGATGCTCATCGGCTGCTGGCGGACCAGAGCGAAGGTGGTCAGTCTTTGGCGACCGACGGTCGAAACCCTGGGCCGCGGCTGCTCGTGCTGCTCGCCGAACGCGATCCCGTGGCCGCGGACCTGGCGGAGTTCTTCTTGCGCACCGAGGGCTACGACGTGCACCTGGCCTTGGCGGTGGGCGACGCCGAGGAGCAGTGGCTCGAGAGCAGCCCGCAGCTGGCGATCGTGGAGCTGATGATCTCCGGAGGTCGCGGAGCGGACTTGTGCCGGCGGCTCAAGCAGCACGAAGCGGGCGCCGTGCTCGCCATTTCCGTCCTGCAGGCTCGAGACGAAGCGCTGGCCGCGGGCGCGGACGCCTTTCTGCAGAAGCCGCTCGATCCGCTCGAATTCGTCTCCACCGTCAAAGACCTGCTCGGGGCGAGCGCGCTGGTCGCTCGCCACGGACGTGGAAGCGCCTGATGGAGGAGCGCGGCAAGAGCGGCGACGAAGGGCTTGACCTGATCCTCGGCGGCGGCCTGCCGCTGAATGGCATCAACCTGATCATGGGGCTCCCGGGCTCGGGCAAGACGTTGCTCTGCCAGCAGCTGATGTTCGCCCGCGCGTCCGAGGAGCGTCCTGCGGTCTACCTGTCCACGGTCTCCGAGCCGTTCGAGAAGATCCTCCGCTACGCACAGACGCTCAGCTTCTTCGATCGCGATGCGATCGGCCGATCGGTGTTCTACGAGGATCTCGGCCCGGCAGTGGCCGGCGAGGACGGGCTCGACGCGGTCACCGAGCGGATCGCAGCGCTGATCAAGGAGCGCCGGCCGGGGATCATCGCGATCGACAGCTTCAAGGCGCTGGCCGCGTTCGCCGATGACGCGCGAGCGTTCCGTCGCTTCCTGCACGAGCTTGCCGCACTGCTCACAGCCTTCCCGGCCACCAGCTTCTGGATCGGTGAATACAGCGAGGATGAAACGCGCACGGCGCCGGAGTTCGCCGTCGCCGACGGAATCATCTCGCTCGCGACAGAGCGCGCGAGCGAGCGCACCTTACGCCTGATCCAGGTCACCAAGCTGCGCGGGAGCGACTTCCGCTCAGGGCGTCACACCTATCGCCTCTCGGAGGATGGCATCACGGTGTTCCCGCGGCTCGCCGACCCCATCCGCGACGATGATTACCGGCTGGGCGAAGAGCGGATCTCGTCAGGCATCGCGCCGCTCGACCGGATGCTCGCCGAGGGTTACGCGCCCGGAAGCTCCACCCTGGTAGCTGGACCGTCGGGGGCCGGCAAGACCCTGATGGGACTCCACTTCATCTTCAGCGGCGCCGCGAACGACGAGCCGGGCGTGATCGCGACCCTGCAGGAGAACCCGATCCAACTCCAGAGGGTCGCCCGCGGCTTCGGCTGGTCGCTCGACGACGAACGGGTGGCCGTGATGCACCGGTCGCCCAATGACGTCTACATCGACGAATGGGTCTACGAGCTGCTCGAGCTTGTGGAGAGCACCGGCGCCACGCGCGTCCTGATCGACAGTCTTAGCGACCTGCAATACGCGACCCCCGACCGCGTGCGCTTCCGCGAGTTCATCTACTCCCTCACGCAGCGCCTCTCGCGCGCCGGCATCAGCCCGATCATGACCAGCGAGATACCCGAGCTGTTCCAGGTCGGCCGGCTCGCCGAGTACGGGATCTCGCACCTCTCCGACAACGTCGTCCTGCTGCAGTACCTGCGTAGCGAATCACGTCTCCTGCGCACAGTCACGATCCTCAAATCACGCGCAAGCGCCCACGACCCCGAGATCCGCGAGTTCGACATCACCCCCGACGGGATCGTCCTCGGAGACCCGGTCACCGGCGAGCAGGTCTAGCCGTATGCCAATGCGGGCTCGATGGAGTCCGCATGGCTTCCTCCACGACCTCGCCGCGCGAACATGCAGACATCGAACCCAGCGACAAACGCCCCGAACGGCATGTCGCAGCTGCAGGCAGCAGCGACGAAGTCACAGACGAAACCGGTGACGCCAACCGATCCACGAAGCGTCGTGCAGCTAGGCGGACACTTCGCTGGCGGCCTCGGTCGGCCCTCCGGCGAGCAGTCGGGCCCTCGAGCGCTCGGCGAGTTCGGCGTCCGCGCCAGGGCCGGCGAGCAGGACGGGCCGCGAGGAGGCCATTTGCGCGATCTCGGCTGCGGCCCCGGCGAGCGGCTCGCGCGTGAGCGAGGAGAGCACGACCACGTCGGGCGCGAGCTGGTCGGCAGCCGCTGCAAGCGTCTCGATCGGCGTGTCGGGCCCGAGGAACGTCACGCGCCAGCCGCGATCGCGCAGCGCGAGGCCGAGGATGATGAGCCCGAGATCGTGGCGCTCGCCTGACGGGCAGGCGAGCAGCGCGCGTGGCCCGCCGCCGCGGTCCCAACCGCGGGCCAGCCCCAGCAGCCGCGCTCGCAGCAGGCCGGTCGCGAAGTGCTCCTGGGCCACGGAGGCGTCGCCGTCGCGCCAGCGCTCGCCGAGCGTGCGGAGGTAGGGCAGGATGGCCGTCTCCGCAACAGTTTCGATGCTGAACGCGGCCACGAGCCGGTCGAAGGCGGCCTGCGCGCCCGCGTCATCAAACCCGCTGAGCGCGGACCACAGCGCTGCGGCGAGATCCGCCGGAGCGCCGTCCTCAGGCGCAACCGCTGTCGCCTCGCGGGCCAGTCGCGCCGCCTCGGCGGCTGACAGCCCCTGCGCGAGGTGCGCTCGCATCAATCGCACGCGCGCCTCGTCGTCGGCGGAGTAGAGCCGGTAGCCGCCGTCGGTGCGCGCCGGCTCGACCAGCGCGTAGCGGCGCTCCCACGCGCGGAGGAGGTCGGTGCTGACGCCCGAGCGCCGCGCGAGCTCACCGATGCGAAGTGTGGCATCTGCCATGCCGCGGAGCATAGCTGCTGGACAAACCTTGAACAAGGACTTGACAAAGGCGGTGTGTCCGTGGTTATCTGTTCATTGCTTGTTCAGTGTTTGTCCGGTCATCTCACCAAAGGAGCACTATGAGCACCACCACCACCACCGCGCGCCGCGGCGCCGCCGCGCTCGTCGCCGGAGTTGCCGCCCTGGCGCTTGCGGCCGCGCCGGCGAGCGCGCGCCCCGCAACCGCCGCGGCAGCCAAGCCCAATATCGTCGAGACGGCCGTCGCGGCCGGCAACTTCACCACGCTGGTCTCGCTGGTCAAGCAGGCGGGCCTGGCCGAGACGCTCTCCGGGACAGGGCCGTACACGGTCTTCGCGCCGACCGATGCGGCATTCAAGAAGGTGCCGATGAAGACGCTCACGGCGCTCGGCAACGACAAGGCGAAGCTGAAGGCGGTGCTGCTCTACCACGTCGCCGCGGGCCGGCTCGCCGCGAGGCGCGTCGTCAAGCGCTCGTCGGTCAAGACGCTCAACGGCAAGCGCCTGCGGATCCGCGTCCGCGGCCGCAGCGTGCTCGTGAACCGGTCGAAGGTCGTCACCGCCGACGTGCGTACGTCCAACGGAATCATCCACGCCGTCAATCGCGTCCTGATCCCCTAGGCCCGGCCCTGCTCGCCCTGGGCACCCGGCACGGCCCGACCTCGGGCCGTGCCGGGCAGCCGGCGCGCGCGCCGGCGATCCGTCGCCCACTGCCGGCCGCCAGCCCGACCTCACGACCTTTCTCCAAGTTCTTCCCCCGCAGGAGAAGCCATGGCTGAGTTACCCGCTGTGAAGGATCACGGCCAGAGCGTGATGGCCCGGATCTCGACGGAGGTCGTGCGCACGCTCAAGGAGTCCTTCGGCAAGGGCCCCGTGAAGGCCAAGTCCTACCTGCTCGACGACTTCCTGCTCGTCGTCATGCGCGGCGGCATCACGGTCGCCGAGCAGACGATGCTTCAGCGCGGACACGGCGACATGGTTCGCGAGTTTCGTCAGACGTCGCCGATCTCGTGCTGCATGGTCGACTATCCACATTCACACCATGCGGCCCAATCTGCGCGTACGAGTGTGCCCACACAGACAGCTCGAGCCGAAGTCGCCTGTCAGGCCGCGCAGCCGTGCTCGAACGGCAGCGCGTCGGCGAGGCCGGTCAGCTCAAACACGCGGTGAACCGCCGGCGGCGCCGGAATGATCCGAAGCGGGATCATGCGCGCCTGCAGGTCGTACGCGAACCGGATGACGACACCGATGCCAACCGAGTCGATAAAGCTCAGGGCGGAGAGGTCGAGCGAGACTCGATTGACCAAGGGCAGCGTCAGCACCCGCTCCAGGGCCGGCTCGATGGTGAAGGTCGCCTCCATCGCGAACTCACCGGATAGCCGCACAGTTGCTGCGCTATCGATGATGGTGACTGCCGGCTGCTCCATGAGCCCACGAGCCTGCCCACACACGGGCGTGGCTAAGCACGTGGCCGTGACGGCTGCAGGCTGACGCGGACGCAAACGCGACCCGGGCGTCACCGGTGGGCCGCCCGACGTCGCGAACCTCGATGTCGTGCGCCCCTCGCCGCGCGGCAACCGGTCGCGCACTCTGCTCGACGTACTTGGGTCGCCGAGCAGTGGTGACGCGCGGCGCGACCATGACGACCTCCGCCGCCGCCGCCGCCGCAATCGGCTGCGTCAGCGCGACAGCCGACTCCACCCCGTCGCCATATGCAGCGCGGTGACGAGGACTTGATGCGTCGTCGTCGTCGGCAGCCGGGGCAGCGGGACTCCGGGCTCAGCGCTTCGAACCCCGCGGCGGCGGAACCCCGGTCCTCGGGCTCGCTCGGTCGGTCGGACGGTGATGAGCGCGCCATCGCGAAGCTCACTTTTGCTGGTCGTTTGCGCGATCGCGCGGCCTGCCCGTTCTCGCGGCCACCAGAAACGCCCAAGCCGAGGTCCGATTCCTGTCACGGCCTCGACTGCATTCGGGTTGCTCTTGGGCAGCATGGGCCGAGGCGAGCACAGCCGGACGCCCGGCAGTCCCGTCCCTGAGTCCTCAGAGTGACGCACCCGTCTTGCAAGGACGGCGCGCGGCGCTCTCCAGCCACGGCGGTTCGGCGCGCTTGCGTGTGCGTGGACCGACCGTCTCCAGAAGGGGAAACATCTTGAGTACCTACGACACGAGCACGGCCGGAAGCACCGGCCAGACCGGGCGTGATCCCGACAGCACGACGGCCAAGGCGCAGGAGAAGGCGCAGGACGCCGCCGGGCAAGCCCAGGACAAGGCCCAGCAGGCAGCGGGCCAGGCACGCGACCGCGTGCGCGAACAGGTCGACACCCGCTCCACGCAGGCCGGTCAGCAGGCCGAGACCGTCGCCAACGACGTGCGCTCCGTCGGCGAGCACCTCCGGGCCGAGGGCAAGGACAAGCCGGCCGAGCTCGCCGACAAGGCGGCCGCCCGCGTCGCCGATCTCGGCGACTACCTCAAGCGCTCCGACGGCGACGCGATCCTCCGCGACGCCGAACGCCTCGGCCGCGACAAGCCGTGGGCCGTCATGGCCGGCGGCGTGGTGCTGGGCATCGCGGCCTCCCGCTTCCTGAAGGCGTCGAGCAGCCGTCGCTATCACGAGCAGGAGAGCTCCGCGCAGCTGCCGGCGCGCCGCGTCGACGTGGACCGCGACGTGATCCCGCCCGCGGCCGCGGCGACGCCCGAGCCCGTATCGCCCGCGACGACCCCGGTCCCGGGCGCGCCCGAGCGCGAGCTGTCGCTGACGGGTGGCGTGCTGCCCGAGCAGCAGACCGGCCCGGGCGCCAGGACTGGCGCGTAGCGCGGCGATGTCGACTCACGACACCGATACGCGCGAGGCGCGCGAACGACCGGTTGGCGAGCTCGTCAAGGAGCTCGCCGGGCAGACGTCGACGCTCGTCCGCCAGGAGATCCAGCTGGCGCAGGCCGAGATCAGCACCAAGGGCAAGCTCGCCGGCCGTGGCGCGGGCATGCTCGCGGGCGCAGCGGTCGCCGGCCTGCTCGGCCTCATCGCGCTCACCGTCGTCCTGATCGCCGCGCTCGACACCGCCATGCCGCTGTGGCTGGCGGCGCTGATCGTGACGGTCCTGTGGATCGTGATCGGCGCGGTCCTCGCGGCCCGTGGCCGCGAGGAACTGCAGCACGCCGCACCGCCCGTACCCGAGCAAACTGTTGAAACCGTGAAGGAGGACATCCAATGGGCGAAGACCCAGACCGAATCCGCAGGGAGATAGAGGCGACCCGCAACGTGATGGGCGAAACCGTCGACGCCCTCACCTACAAGGCCGACGTGAAGTCGCGCGCGAAGGAGAGCCTCATGGGCACGAAGGACTCGATCAAGTCGAAGGTCGTCGGCGCCGGCAACGCCGCCCCTGACGGCGAGCAGGTCAAGGACGGCGCCCGCCGTGCGGCGGGCGTCGCGCAGGAGAACCCGCTCGGCCTCGCCATCGGGTCCGTCGCCGTTGGCTTCATCGCCGGCTTGCTGATCCCGGCCTCCCGCGTGGAGGACCGCAAGCTCGGCCCGGTCGCCGACGACGTCAAGGCCAAGGCCAAGGAAACCGGCCAGGAGGCACTCGAGCGTGGCCAGCAGGTCGCGCAGGAAGCGGCCCAGAGCGCACGCGACACAGTCCAGGAAAAGGGCCGCGAGCACGGCGAGGAACTCGCCTCCAGCGCCCAGCAGAACGTGCAGCAGGCGACCTCGAACGCCGGCTGACTCCGGTACGGCGGCGGGGGGACCTCGCCCCCGCCGCCGCCGTCAGGCAAGAGCCGGTCGCGGTCGACGTCCTTCGTCATCCGCGGGCCGGGCCGCGGCAACTTTGCGGCGCGTCTGTTGCCTCAGCCCGCCGCGGGTACCCCCGTGCCGACCTTTCCGAAGACGAGTGGGGCGCGCGTTCCGTACCAACATGCTCGCCGTGTTCCACCAGCAGGGCAGCGCTCGAGCACAGGCGCCCAGGGCGACGGTCATCAATACCGCGTCCAGGCATGCGCGGCGACGAAGGCGGCGATCGTCAACTTCACCAAGGGGCTCGCGCGAGAGGCGACCGAACACGGCAACCGCTTCAACGCCGTCGCCCCGGGCCGATCTGAACTCCGCTCATCCCCGCCACGATGCCGGAGGACAAGATCGACGACTTCGGCGCCGACGAATCCCCGATGAAGTGGGCGGGGCAGACGGCCGAGCTCGCTCCCGTCTACGTCTTTCTCGCTGCCACGAGTCCAGCTATGTCAACGGCGGGGTCGTCGGCGTCACCGTGCGCGATCGGCGGCGCAGTCACACTCAGGCCGGCAGGGTCGTGGGCGCGTCATCTCCGACGACGGGCCTGCATCAACCCTGGCCCGTTGCGCTGCGTGCCGTCGCGAGGCCGACCACGATGAGCACAACACCAAGCGCGAGGAAGCCGAGGTCCCAACCGATCGGGCCGCCGAGGTCATCGCGCACGTGGTGGATACCGAGGATCAGGTGGTCGATGACGCCTTCGACGACGTTGAAGACGCCCCAGCCCGCGAGCAGCAGCCCAAGGTGGGCGCGCCAGGGCGGCGCGAGCCGCCCCTCCTGCCAGGCGCGGAGCATCAGCCACGAGCCGACCGCAACCAAGATCCAGGTCGCCAGGTGGAAGAAACCGTCGACGAGCGTGTTGGTCTCGAGGCCCGCGACCGTGGTCATCGGGTGACCTGCAGTGCTCGTGAGCATGTGATGCCACTGGAGAATCTGGTGGAGAAGGATGCCGTCGATGAAGCCGCCGAAGCCCAGGCCCATGATCAGCGCGGGCGCCCGAGGAGTGGAACCCGCAACGGCCGGTCGCCACGGCGCCTGGGCCGGGGGACCGGTGGTGCGGGTCCGCCCTTGGATCGCCATTGGTCGGCGGCATACCCGGCGGTCGCGTCGGCGACTCAGCGAGCCAGTCGCGCAGTGCCTCGACTCGCGGCCGTTCCGCGGCAACAACATCCGCGGCAACCGTCTGGATCATGCACTGCGTCGATAGCCGTACAGACCGCCACGACGACCTCCGACGCTCCGCCGCGATCAGAAGAGCGGCGACCATCGCGAGGGAGATCGAAGACCGCGGTGGTCTTGTCGCCGCCTTGGTCTCGCTGCTGCGTCGCACGGGACCCACCCCCGACCGATGCGGGGCTGCCGCGGACTTGCTGCGATTGAAGTCGCCACGAGCGGCCCTCGTCGTCAAGCATCAGGCATCGGCGGCCGCCGGGGACCGGTGCGATTCAGCGCGAAGTCGCCGATGCGGCGTTCGCTGATGACGCGCTCGAGGCCGCGTGCCGCCTGGCTTCAGCCCCATCGCAGTCAGACGACGCACCCCGCGCCATGGCACGGAGCCGTCGTCCTCGCATCGAACCGGGGGCCGAGGCCCCCTGAAACACGTTCCGCGCTGCCGATCCGACCGCGCTGCTCGTGTCCCTTGCCGACCCTGCCCAGAAACACCGAGCGCCGAAACGGCGCACAACCGAAACGCGGCCACGGGCCGCCAGAGGAGCGGGCGCCACAACCAGGGCCGTGCCGCCCGTCTAGCGGTCGAGGCTCGTGCATGCCGCGCGGTGCTCAAGCTGGATAGCCAGCGACTGCTGTGGATCCCAGCGTCTGCCGCTGGAGGCGCAGGACTCCCCGGCACCGCGGTGGCGGCACGACGCAGCACGTCGCGCTCGCGTATCTCGCAAGGCCGGCCGCAGCTCGCCCGTGATACCCGCGATACGGGTGGCGGACTGCGCCGCGCCACCGATATGCGCGTTGAGCAGATCCGCGGCGAGCGACCTATACCGAGCCGGGATCAGGCATCGGCCAGCGCTGCCCACCCACCGGACAACCGGACACATGGCCACTCGCGGGGGCGGCTAGACTGACGCTCCCGCCGTGACGTCCTGATGGGCGCCGGGCAGGTTCCCTCTGCTGAACACGCTCCGTCCGTCTCCGGGCCCAGAGCGGATTCGCTTCCACACCTCCCAAGGAAGTGATCCGTGCTCACGCGACGGCAAGCCGAGAAGCAGCTGATCCTCGAATATCGACGCAGCGGCAGCCGCCGCGACCGCGACGCCGTCATCGACCGTTTCCTGCCGCTCGCGCGCAGCCTGGCGCGCCGGTACCGGCGCGGCGCCGAGCCGCTCGAGGACCTCGAGCAGGTCGCGAGCCTGGCGCTGGTCAGAGCCGTCGAGAGCTTCGATCCCTCGCGCGACGTGGCGTTCAGCTCCTACGCGGTTCCCACCATCACCGGCGCGCTCAAACGCCACTACCGCGACCACGGCTGGTCGGTGCGCGTCCCGCGCGAGCTCCAAGAGCTCGCCCTGCGCATCCAGCGGCTCAACGAGGCCGCTTCGGCAACCGGCGATTCCCCGACCGCGGGGCAGGTCGCCCAGCACGCCGGCGTCAGCGTCGAGGAGGTGATCGAGGCGCGCGAGGCCTACCAGGCCCTGCACGCCGACTCGCTCGACCAGCCTCGGCAGTCACACGACGACGGACGCGCATCGCTGCTCGACACGATCGGCACCCACGACACAGCGTTCCGGAGCGCCTTCGATCGCGTCCTGCTCGACTCGCTGCTCGAGACGCTCGACGAACGGGACCAGATGATCGTGCGTCTCTATCACCTCGAGGAGCTCACGCAGGCTGAGATCGGCCGCCGCCTCGGCCTGTCGCAGATGCACATCTCGCGGCTGCTCCGGCAGGCCACCGCCAAGCTGGTGACGACCGCAGCCAAGCAGAGCGACCACAGCGTGGGCGTCGCCGCGTGAGCAGGATCACTGTTGACGCCCGTCGAGGCGACCTGACGCCACCTCCGCCGCGTCCTACCATCGGGTGCATGACGGATCACGTCAGCGCGAGCGCGCCCCACGAGCAGAGCCTCCTCTCAAGGATCTCCACCGAGGTCGTCCGTACCCTCAAGGACTCCTTCGGCAAGGGACCACTGAAGGCGAAGTCCTACATGCTCGACGACTTCCTGATCGTGGTGATGCGCGGCGGGGTCACGGTGGCGGAGCAGACGATGCTCGATCGCGGGCATTCCGATCTCGTTCGCGAGTTCCGTCAGACCTACCAGAACGAACTGGGTGACGAGCTCGTCGCCAAGATCGAGGTGCTGACCGGGCGCAAGGTCGTCAACTACCAGAGCCAGATCCTCTTCGACCCCCACATCGTGATGGAGATCTTCTTCTTCGCCGACACGGCCGACGAGGCGCAGATCCGCGAGACCGCCGCAGGGCTGATGGGCGACCCGCGTGGCGACGCAACGGTGTCGGTCACCAATCCGTAGGGATCGCCTTCCGCGGCTCGCCTTGGAAGGATCGGCCGCCCGAATGGATCGAACAGATGTTTGGCCGCGCCTCGGCACTGGGTAGGGCGAAAGTAAGGCGCGCCGGTGTTCCCGCGCGTCTTCTTTGTATCGCTGGCACGGACTCGCTCGCCGCAATCGCGGAGTGACGGAGACGGTCAGATCCGCACTTCACGATCCTCAGGAGTTTGAAATGAGCGCAGTTCGCAACCCCGCCCGGGACGATGTCTCTGGGCGCAACGGCCACACCGATGACCGCCCCGCCCGCCGTCTCGCCACTGAGACCAAGGCGTCGTTCAAGACGACCGAGTTCATCGCCTACGTCGCCATGGTGATCGGCGTCCTGATCGCCGCCGGCATCGTCGACGAGGCCAACGACGGCGGCTTCGGCGCCCGGCAGGCCTGGCTGTACGTGACGATCCTCACCGTCGGCTACATGATCAGCCGCGGCCTCGCCAAGGCCGGCAGCCGCCAGCCCTACGACGAGTCCCGCTCGTAGCAGGCAGTCCCCGTTCCGACCGCGCCGCCGGCCCACCCGGCCGGCGGCCGCGCGTCGTCCCCTCTTGAACTTCAACGAACGGAGGTCGACTCGATGAGTCGTTCCGAGCAGAAGGTCGTGCAGTACCTCAGTGAAGCGCACGCCAGCGAGATGGCGCTCGTGCGCGTGTTGCAGTCCCAGATCGCGATGACGCCGCGCGGCAGCTACCGCACCGCCCTGGAGACCCACCTGGGCGAGACGCGCGAGCACGCCGAGCGCGTGGAGACGCGCCGGGGCGAGTTGAGCGGCGGCGGCAACCCGCTGCAGTTCCTCGGCGGCATCGCGCAGACCGTCGCCGGTCAGGCGCTCGCGCTGGGCAAGACGCCGTTCGATCTCCTGCGCGGTTCCGGCGGCGAGGAGAAGGTGCTCAAGAACGCCAAGGACGCCTGCGCCACCGAGGCGCTGGAGATCGCGACCTACACCGCGATCGAGCAGCTTGCCCGCTCGGTCGGCGACGACGAGACGGCGAAGCTGGCCGCCTCGATCCGCGCCGACGAGGAGAAGATGCTCGAGCGGATCATGCGCGAGCTGCCCAGGCTCACCGCCGCCGTGGTGGGCGCCGACGTCAAGGGCGATCCGTCCTACGACGTCACCAAGACCGGTGCCGCGGATGCCGCGCGGGCGACCGGCAAGGCCGCCGCGAAGACGGCGCGCAAGACCGGCGCCAAGGCGAAGCGCAGCACGCGTCAGGCCCGCAAGGTTCCGGGCGTGGCGCAGGCCGAGGGTCAGGTCAAGGGCGCGGTGGCGTCGCAGTCCGACCTCGCGATCGCCGGCTACGACACGCTCACCGCGGAGGAGATCGTCGCGAAGCTCTCCGAGCTCTCGCAGATCGAGCTCGCGAAGGTCGACGCCTACGAGCGCCGCCACGAGAACCGCACGACGGTCCTCGACCGCGTCGGCACGCTCCGCGGCGACGAGCCGTGGCCGGGCTACGACGAGCTCACCGTCGCCGAGCTCGAGACCGCGCTCGGTGAGGCCGACGACGATCGCCTCAAGGCCGTGCGCACCTACGAGCGTGCCCACAAGGCCCGCGCCGGCGTGCTCAAGGCGAGCGAGCGCGAGCTGGCCAACGCCTGAACGTCTCGGACCGGCTCGGGAGGCGATTCGCCTCCCGAGCCCCAGCCAACACGAGGCGGCGATCGCCGCCGGGCACTGCCGACTCGACGTGCCCTGCGCTCCACAGAGACGCCTCCATGGCCACCACTTCTGCAGCACCGTCCCGCACTAGCAACGAGGTCGTCCCGCGCTTGCGCGGGCTCCTGCACGCCTACGCATTCGGTGCTGCCCTCGTCGCCGCTCCACTGCTCGTGATGGTCGCGCCGACCAGCGCCGCCCGCGCGAGCGCAGTCATCTACGGCTCCGCGCTGTGCGCGTTGTCGCGATCAGCGCCCTGTATCACCGCTGGCGCTGGGATCCCCGCTGGCGACCAATGCTGCGATGCCTCGACCACAGCACCATCTACATCTTCATCGCGGCATCCGCGACGCCGCTCGCGCTTCTCATCCTGAGCGGGACGCTGCAAGCAGTCGTGCTCATCAGCGCTTGGTTAGGCGCCCTCGGCGGGATCGCAATGACCCTCGCCTGGAACGACGCTCCCCGAGCGCTCGTCGCGCTTAGCTACGTGCTCCTCGGTTCGGCGGCCGTGGCCGGCGGTCCACAGAGATCATCGCTCGTCTCCCCCTCGCACCGCTGCTGTTGCTCGCGGCCGGCGCGCTGCTCTACATGACCGGAGCTGCCGTGTACGCCACGCGGCGTCCAAACCCATGGCCGACGATATTCGGCTTCCACGGGATGCTGGCCCTCGAGCCGAGTCATCCGGGTTTCGTGATAGCCCGCATCTGCGGGGCTTCTTGTCGGTTGAGGGCGTTGGCGGTGGCGGGTGGGCAGAGTTTCGGGACACGAAGTACCGGGACGCCGCGGCCGACTAGATCACGTTCAGAATCAGCAGCAGCACGAGGGTGAGCGCTGCCGAGACCAGCAGCGAGCCGAAGCAGCCGAGCCGGTTGGAGAAGAAGACGAACATTGCCCCAGGCTGCCCTGACAGGCCGTCATCCATGCGGTACGTCGAGGCGCGCGGACTGCCCTTATCTGCCCAACGATCCGGGTAGTCCAAGGCTCGCTCCATACCTCGCAAGGGCACCGATGCTGCGCGAGTGCCACGGACGGCCTCCTCCACGGCTGGGTCGTTGGCGGGGCACGGAAGCCCTGTCAACTTCCCGCTTCGCGCTGAGTCCGCGCCGTCGAGCGCGCTCCCCCTTGCCGCGCATGCGGACATACGTTCGTTACGAGTTGCGCAGGAGGTAATCCGGATCGCCGAAGAGTCTCTGCGCGGTGACGATCTCGGGAACGTCGGCGACGCGATCTTCGAAGTCGACAACCGTGTCGCGGTCTTCCTGGCGCATGGTCACAAAGACGATCGCGGTTAAGGCGAGGCCGACCTTTTCGGCGTCCACGCTGGCGTGATATGCGTCTGTCGCCGGGCTGGCGGACCAAGCGCGCTCGCCGACGGGGTCGGCGGCCGGGCTCGGGAGCTCGCGCACGACCGGTAGCACGTACGCGTGGCCGACGACGGCGTCGGTGCGCGGAGCGGGCGGGGTGATCTGAGCAGCGGTCATGGCGCCACCATCGCGGGGGTCGCTTGCCCGCCGCTTGCGTGCCGGCAGCAGCCGGACTGCTACCGAACTGACGTCGGCCAGTAAGCGACGGTCGGGAGCGTGGTGATCGCCGACACCGGCACCGCCCTCGCCAGAGCTGCAGGGCCGCGCGCAGCTCCGCCACTGCCTCCTCGGGACGACCAGCCGCGAGCGCGTCGCGCCCGTCTGCGACCTGACGCTCGAAGCGCTCGGCGTCGAGCGCCCCAGGCTCCACCCGCAAGCAGTAGCCGCCCGGCGTCGTGACCAGCGCGTCTGGATCCCCGAGCGCCTTGCGCAGACGCGCGACATAGACCTGGACCGTCTTGACCGCGCTCGGCGGCACCTCCTCGCCCCACAGCGCAACCGCGACGCGCTCGGCGCTCACCGGCCGGTTGGCGTGGAGCGCCAGGACCGCCAGCACCGCCCGCGGCCTGGCACCGCCCAGCTCGATCGCGCGACCGTGGGCGCGCACCTCGAGCGGACCCAGAATCCGGTACTCGATCACCGTCCTGCAGACGTTATCCCCGGGGCGGCGCCGCCGTCGACCGCCCGCGACGGCGTGAGAGGTGCGCCCGCTGCTCGCCCACCTGTCGCCTTTCCAGTCCCTAGGCCGTTCAAACGGCTCTGCAGAGCCAAGTGCACCGGAATCATGATCCGCGTGCCGGGGTTCGAGTCCCTCCTCCGGCATGAGAGGCGCCTGCAAATAGCCGATTTACGGGTCGCACTTCCCAGGCCGTCCGAGGTCGGCGCGGCGGCGCCGCGCCCCGGGGATGGGCGCGGCGCGGTGGCGACGGGTCAGGCGGTGTGCAGGGCTTGACGGATCGCTAGGCGGCCGCGGGCACGCGCGCGGCCTCGAGGATCAGCTCGACGACAGCGCCGGGCTGCGAGGCGGTGGCGGCGTGCGAGGCACCTGGGATCGCGACCGCACGGCGGGCCCGTGCACGCTCGGCCATGAAGTGCTGAAGGGCGGGCGGGATGACGCGGTCCTCCTCGCCGATCAGGAACCACGACGGCACGTCCTGCCACAGCGGCCGCTCGCTCGACGCTTCCACAAGCGCCTCCTGCGTGGCGGGGCGCTGCGTCGTGGCCATCACTGCGGCCTCCGGCGCGGACACGTCCTGGCAGAACACGTCGTGGAAGCGCCCCGGAGCGATGTAGAGGTCGGTCGTCCCGTCGCTGCGCGGGACGGGCCGCACCGTCGACTCGCCGAGCATGCTGCCCGGGAACATGCCCGCAAGCCCGAAGCAGGTCTCACCGGGCTCCGGAGCAAATCCGTTGACGTAGACGAGCCCGACGATCTCGCCGGCGTCCGCGTCGACGTTCGTCATGACGGCGCCGCCATAGGAGTGGGCGACGAGAAGCACGGGCCCCTCGATCAAGCGGACCAGGTCGCTGACCGACTGGGCGTCGGCGGCGAGGCCGCGGAGCGGGTTGGCGGCAGCGACGACGTCGTAGCCCGCGGACTGGAGGGGCTCGACGACGCGTTCCCAGCTCGCCGACTCGGCGAAGGCGCCGTGGACGAGCACGATCGTGGGCCTCATGAGGGTCCTTTCGGTTGAGATGAACGCACCTGCATCGCTTAGACCGGACAGCACTCGGGTCTGTGACGAGCGGCCGCCCTGGGGATCCAGCGAGCACGACTAGGGACCCGACGCGGGACTTGCCCTGACGAGAGCGCGGCCGTGCCGGCGGAAGCTCACGGCATGACCGCAACCGCCCTCATCGAACCGCCCGCGAGCGACAACGCTCCGGACACCACGCCGAGCGCGTCACACGAGCTCGGCTCCGCCGGACTGCCGCCCCTGCTCAGCGTCGTGCCCGTGGCGGGACCCGCTGTTTCCTTCTACGTGGGGTTCGCCGTCGTGCTCCTGCTGCTGCTGGTGCCTCCGCTCGCGCTCCTCGCCACCCTGATGGGAGTCGCGCTCGTCGTGGCGGCAGCATTCGTCGTGCTCGTCGCGCTGGCGGTGGCGATCTTCCGAGCGCCGTTCCTGCTCGTCCGCTTCCTCCGCGGGCACCGGCCGGCCCAATTCTCGCTGCCGGTTCCGCGCATGCGCAACGTGACGGTGCGCCGTGTCTGATCGCGCGCCACACCTCATGAGCGTCTCCGAGACCGACGTCGCGACGTTCGAAGTCGTGCGCCCGCGGCTGTTCGGCATCGCCTCCCGAGTGCTGGGTGGCGCCACTGAAGCGGAGGACGTGGTGCAGGACGCCTGGATCCGGTGGCACGGAGCCAACCGGCGCGAAGTCCGGGATGCGCCCGCATTCCTCGCCACGGCGACCATGCGACTCGCAATCAACCTTGCGCACTCCGCGCGCGCACGCCACGAGACCCCCGGTGACGCCTGGATGCCCGAGCCGATCGACAACGCGGCCGATCCCACGATCGGTGTCGAGCGAGACGAAGAGCTCGAGCTGGCCGTTCGCACGCTGCTGGAGAAGCTCTCCCCCACCGAACGAGCCGTCTACGTGCTCCGCGAGGGGTTCGACTACCCCTACCGGCAGATCGCCGACGTCCTCGAGCTCTCCGAAGCCAACGCCCGCCAACTTCTCGTCCGCGCGCGCGCTCGGCTCGGCGGCGAGCGCCGTCGGCCCGTCCAGCGTGACGAGCACCGGTGCCTCTTGGCCGCGTTCAGCGCCGCCTCGCAGACCGGCGACCTGGCCCAGCTCGAACAGCTGCTCGCCGGTGACGCCCTGGAGAGCCACGAGCTCCCGGCCGCCGCCTAGCTCCCCTCGCACACACAAACGAAAGGCACGTCATGACCCCCACCGAGAAGCTCGAACAGGACGCCCTGCTGGCAGGCGAAGCAGCCGCCGGCGCGCTCCGCGGGATCGAGGTTGCGGCCGTCGTGGTCCTCGGGCTCCTGGTGTGCCCGCCCCTGGCGATCCTCGCGATCGTCGTCGTCGTCCCCCTGCTCGTCATCGCGCTTGTCCTAGGGCTCCTCGCTGCGGTCATCTCGACGCCGTACCTGCTCGTCCACCACCTCCGCGGGCACCATGACCACCTCTCGCAGCTGGGGCATCGCCTCCGCCACGCCGGCCGAGCGCTCATCGATCTCGCGCCGCACCGGATCGTCGCCGACGCCCGCTCTCACTCCTGAAGCGAGGCGAGCTGGTCCGCGAAGCGCGTCATCGCGCCGAGGTAGAGGAAATGTCCCCAGCTCACCCTGGCCACCCCGAGCGCGGCGAGCTCGGCGAGCGAAGGCGTCTGCGGCATGCGTACGACGTTCACCGCACCCCGGACCTCCGGCACGAAGCTCTGCAGCGCGCCCGGCTCCCACAACACGATCGGGTACACGCAGTCGACGCCGGCCTCGAGGTAGGCAGTCGCGCGCCGCAGCGCTTCAGGGACGAGCTCCTCCTGGGTTCCAGGGCCGGCGCCGGCGAACATGGCACCGAGGAAGACGTCGATGCGGGCGTTGATCACGAGCGGGTAGCCGTCCTCCGACGCGGCCTGGCGAACCGCCCTGAGCCACTCCGCGTGCCCGTCGGGATCGCGGAGGCTGCCGGAGCGCGTGATCCGTGTCTTCGAGGTTGCACCCTGCGGCGCCCACGCTCCGCAGCGCAGCCACGAGCTCGGCCGGCTCCATCCCGTAGCCGGCCTCGGCATCGACCGTCACGGGCGCATCGACGCTCCGGGCCATCCGCGCAGCCGCGGCGAGCATCTCGTCGGCCGGCGCACGCTCGTGGTCCTCGTAGCCGAGCGCGGCGGCCACCCCGGCGCTGGTGGTCGCGACGACGGGAAACCCTGCCGCGATCACGGCGTTCGCCGTGGCCACGTCCCAGGCGTTCGGAAGCAGGAGGGGTGCGCCGGGGCGGTGGAGCGACCGCAGCAGATCGCAGCGGCTCTCGAGATCGGCAGTCTGTGGGAGGCTCATGTGACGACACTACGCCCGGCCTCGTCGAACTGACAACGAGTCGGCAATAATCGACCACCACCATGGTCGACACCTACCGATCATCATCGGGATTGGTCGACCGTCTCGACGAGCGCGAGGTGCTGGAGCGACTCCTCGCGGGGGTGCGCACGGGCCAGAGCCGTGTGCTGGTCCTCCGTGGCGAGGCGGGCGTCGGCAAGACCGCCCTACTGCGGCACCTGTCGGGAGCCGCGAAGGGATGCCGGATCGCCCGGGCGGCGGGCGTCGAGTCCGAGATGGAGCTCCCCTTCGCCGGCCTGCATGCGCTGTGCGCGCCGATGTTCGACCGTCTCGAGCGTCTGCCGAGCCCGCAGCGCGACGCGCTGAGCACGGCCTTCGGGCTGAGCGCAGGACCGCCACCGGATCGCTTCCTCGTGGGGCTGGCGGTCCTGAGCCTGCTGGCCGAGGCCGCCGAGGAGCAGCCGCTCGTGTGCATCGTCGACGACGCGCACTGGCTCGATCGGGTGTCTGCGCAGACGCTCGCGTTCGTGGCACGCCGGTTGCTGGCCGAGCGGGTCGGATTGGTGTTCGCGTTGCGCGAGACCGGCGACACGCACGTGCTCGAGGGGTTGCCCGAGCTCGCGATCGACGGGCTGGCTGCCGACGAGTCGCGGCTGCTTCTGGACGCGGCGATCCCGGGGCCGCTGGACGAGCGGGTGAAGGCCCGGATCCTCGGCGAGGCCGGCGGCAACCCGCTGGCGCTGATCGAGCTGCCGCGCGGGTTGACGCCGGCGGAGCTCGCGGGCGGGTTCGGGCTCCCCGACGGGCGACCGTTGGCGAGCCGCATCGAGCACACCTTCCTCCAGCGCGCCCAGGCCCTTCCGCGCGAGACGCAGCTCCTGCTCCTGACGGCGGCGGCAGAGCCGCTGGGCGACCTGAGCCTCCTGTGGCGCGCCGCCGACCGTCTCGGTATCGGCGCCGAGGCCGGGCAGCCGGCCGAGGCGGCCCGTTTGATCGAGCTGGACGCTCGCGTGCGCTTCCCGCATCCGCTCGTCCGCTCGGCGGTCTATCGCGCGTCGCATCCGAGCGACCGCCGCAACGTGCACCGGGCGCTCGCCGACTCGACCGACCGGGCCGTCGACCCCGACCGGTGCGCATGGCATCGCGCGCACGCCACGGCGATTCCGGACGAGGGAGTGGCTGCGGAGATGGCACGCTCGGCGGAGCGAGCGCAGCGTCGCGGCGGACTCGCGGCGGCCGCCGCGTTCCTGCAGCGGGCCGCCGAGCTGACGCCAGACCCCGCCCGGCGCGTGGAGCGTTCGCTCACCGCGGCGCAGGCAAAGCTCGACGTGGCCGACGCCGCGTCCGCGTCCGACCTGCTGGCCGTCGCCGCGCTCGGGCCGGTCGACGAGCTCCAGCGCGCCCGGCTGGAGCGGCTGGGCGCGCAGATCGTGTTCAGGAGCCGGCGCGGGCGCGACGCGCCGCCGCTGCTGCTGGAGGCGGCCCGGCGGCTCGATCCGCTCGACGCCAGGATGGCCCGCGAGACCTACCTCGAGGCGATCGCGGCGGCGATGTACGCCGGCCGCCTCGGAACCGCTCCGGACGAGCGCGAGGTCGCCGAGGCCGCGCGCGCGTCGACCGGCGAGCAGGCCGAGGGCGCGGCCGACCTGCTCCTCGAGGCCCTCGTGACGCGGTTCACCGAGGGGTATGCGGCGTCCGCCGCGCCGCTCTCGCGGGCTCTCCGGGCGTTCGGCGAACCCGACGGCGGCGGCGAGGATCGCCGCTGGCTCTGGCTGGCGTGCCGCTTCGCTCAGGATCTCTGGGACGACGAGCTCTGGCACGCGCTCGCGACCGGCGGGGTGCGCCTCGCGCGTGACACCGGCGCGCTCCACCTGCTCCCGAACGCGCTCAACTACCTGGCCGCGCTCAACGTCCATTCCGGCGCCTTCAGCACCGCTGCGGCGCAGATCGAGGAAGTCCGTGCCATCACTCAGGCCACCGGACTCCCGCCGCTCAGGTACGCGGCGGGCACGCTGGCCGCGGCGCGCGGCGATCAGGCGTGGCTGCAGGCACTGGCCGACGAAGCTCTGCCGGGCGCGATCGCGCAGGGCGACGGGTCGGCGATCGCCCTGTCCTCCTGGTTCATCGCGTTGATGCACAACGGGCATGGCCGCTACGAGGAGGCGCTCGCGGCCGCGCGGCGGACGTCTGAGCACACGGACGTCGTGGCGTACGGCTGGGGCCTGGTGGAGCTCATCGAGGCCGGCGTCCGCGGCGGGCATGCGGACGAGGCCGCCGCAGCGCTCGACCGCCTGAGCGAGCGCACGGGCGCGAGCGGCACCGAATGGGCGCTCGGAATCGAAGCGCGCTGTCGAGCGTTGCTGAACGGCGAGGAGTCCCTCTACCGCGAGTCGATCGAGCGACTCGCGCGGAGCCGCGCGGTGGTCGAGCTCGCCCGCAGCCGGCTCCTGTATGGGGAATGGCTCCGTCGCGAGAACCGGCGCACGGACGCGCGCGAGGTCCTGCGCGAGGCCCACGAGAGCTTCAGCCAGATGGGCGCCGAAGCGTTCGCCGAGCGCGCCGGGCGCGAGCTCCTCGCCACCGGCGAGACCGTCCGCCGTGTCACCGACGACACGCGCGACGACCTGACGCCGCAGGAGATCCAGGTCGCCCGGCTGGCCCGCGACGGGCACTCCAACCCGGAGATCGGCGCCCAGCTGTTCATCAGCCCGCGCACCGTCGAGTATCACCTGCGCAAGATCTTCCGCAAGCTCGACGTCAGCAGCCGCAAGGAACTCCGCGACGCGTTCGCGGACACGTCCGCACAGGCCGTCCTGGGCTCCGTCTAGGCCGCCGCCTGCTCACGAGTGCCGGCCAGCCAGTCGGCGAGCCGCAGGGTCGCGATGCGAGCCTCCGGGCCCGGCAGGAGCGGGTCGCCCCGCACCACGGCCCCGAAGTACCGCGCATCCGGATCGGCGACGACCCGCCGGCGATCGCCCCGGGTGGCCAGCACGCGGCCGATGGCGTCCGTGAACGCGAACGCCTCGGGCCCGGCGATCTCGACCACGCCGCGCGCCGGCGGCGCCGTCGCCGCCGCCGCGACGAACCGGGCCACCTCCACCGCCGCGATCGGCTGCACCTGGGTGTCGGGGGCGTGCACGACGTCGCGCTCGGTGGCCGCATCGGCGACGCGTGCCAGGAACTGCATGAACTGCGTCGAGTGCACGATGGTGAACGGCACCCCAGCGTTCCGGATCAGCTCCTCCTGTGCGACCTTGGCGCGCATGTAGCCGCTCTCGGGCAGCCGATCGCAGCCGAGGACCGAGAGTGCCACATGGTGCCGCGCACCGGCGCGGCGACCGGGCCTTCAACGCGTTGCGGGTCACGGTCGTGAAGAAGTTCAGGACCTTCTCGTCGCCCCACGCCGGAGCGTTGGAGACGTCGACGACGACGTCGGCTCCCGCCATCGCCTCGTCGAGCCCTTCGCCGGTGAACGCGTCGATCCCGAACGCGGGCGACGCGGCCACGGCGTGGTGCGATGCCTCGTGCAGCGCGGTCATGACCTTGTCCCCGATCAAGCCGCTGCCGCCTACCACGACGATCCGCATGTCAGTAGGCCCCCAGCCGCTCGTAGGCGTCGGTCAGCGCGCGCCCCAGGCTCGTGGTGTCCACGAGCCAGGGCGAGCCGTCGGCCCGTCCGTCGATGCGGAGGTGCAGACGCCCGTCGTGCAGGACGGTGAACCCCATCAGCTGGTCCCCGCACCAGAACTCTGCTTCGTTGTTGTAGGCCTCTTCGGGGCCGGTGACGATCACGTTGATCGCGTTCATCGGGAGACCTCCTGCCGCCGCGCGGCGAACCACGTGTCGAAGTCGATCGTGCCGATGCGGGCGCCATCGCCGGTCGTGAGCTCGCCGCCGCGCAGCCCCGTGCCGAAGTAGAAGCGCGTGCGGGTCGGCGATGACCTCCCGTTCGTCGCCGGTGGCGGCGAACAGGCGGCGCGCCCAGGCGTCGACGCCCAGCGCCTCGGGCCCGCCGAGCTCGACGCGGCCGTTGGCCGGCGAGCCCGTCGCGAGCTCGGCCACGGTCGCGGCGACGTCGTCGGCGGCCACGAGCTGCATCAGCCCGGTGGGCAGCCGGACGCCCTCGTCCTCGGCTCCGGCCTCGACGATCTGCGGCAGGAACTCGAGGAACTGCGTGCAGCGCAGGATGGTGTAGGGGACGTCCCCGGCCTCGATCTCGGCCTCCTGGGCGACCTTGGCGCGCAGGTAGCCGCTGTCGGGCAGGAGATCGGCCCCGACGATGGTGACCGCGAGGTGATGGCCGACGCCGGCGGCGCGCTCTGCCGCGAGGAGGTTGCGCGTCGAGGTGGTGAAGAACTCCCGGACCGCGTCGTCCTCCCAGGCCGGCGAGTTGGAGACGTCGACGACGACATCGGCGCCCACCATCACATCGGCGAGACCTTCGCCGCTGATGGTGTCCACGCCCGTCGCGGGCGACGCCGGCACGGCGTCGTGCCCTTGTGCCACCAACCGGCGGACGACGTTGCTGCCGACTCGGCCGCTACCACCGATGACCACGATCTTCATGGTGTTCCTTCCTGTTGTGTTGTTCGGGCCGTGCCCGCCATCGTCCGTTACCTGGTGGGGCGATTGCAACGCCTACGCGCGCCGGCGCGGCACCTGCGCCGCCGCGGCCTGAGCATCCATCCAGTCGCGGTCACGGAGACCTCGCGGCGCACGGGCGGCTCGGCGCCAGCTCGGCGCGCTACGCGCGTTGAGGAGAAACAGCAGTCGAGGGCTCATACCTGAGCTCCTTCCGGTCGGGATTGCCAACACCCTTGAAGACCGGACACCGGCCCTCGTCGTGACACCGACCACGCGAGCAGAGGCGGCCCTGGACGATCGGTGGGAGGACTGGGGTAGCGACCAGGGCGTCGCACGGACGAGACGCGAAGCCGATCGCGGGACGGTCCTCGGACAGCTTCAACGCCCACCGAGGAGGCGAGCCCGCATGGTCACACCGAAGAGCGTCGTCGAGACCACCCCGCTGGTGGTCGCATGGTTCAAGCAGCGTGAGCGGACACAGCGCTCCGCCGCGTGCCCTGCCGCGCCCGATCGGCCGGAGCGTCGCCCTCAGCTGCGCGACCCGCGTCGCCCCAATCGGCTGGTGCCGGCGCGATGACTTCGTAGCGTCGATCACCCTCGCGCGCCGGCGCGATGCGAAAGACGACGGTGCTCACGAGGTCCTCGCGGCTTCATAGACGCGCGGGTTGGCGACGGCCGCGGCGCGGCGGCCGGACAGCACGTCGTCCATGCCGGCCGCCATCTCCTCGAACACGAGCGCCCGCGCTCGGCGCGACAGTGCCATCACGTGCGGGGTCAGCACGACGCCGGGGTGGTGGAAGAGCGGGTGATCGTGCGGCGGTTCGGGGTCGAAGACGTCGAGGCCGACGCCCGACAGCCGCCCGTCCAGCAGCGCGTCGTAGGCGGCGTCCAGGTCGAGCAGCCCGCCGCGACCGCAATTGATCAGCACGGCGCGGGGCTTGACCAGCCGCAGCGCGGCGTCGTCGATCAAGCCCTGCGTCTCCGTGGTCAGCGGCGCGTGCAGGCTGATCACGTCCGCCGCGCCAAGTGCCTCCTCGAGGCTGCACGGCGCGTCGTCGGCGTAAGGATCGTGCGCGAGCACGCGCATGCCGAAGGCGCGCGCGAGCTCGGCAACGCGCCGGCCGATGCGGCCGTAGCCGATCACCGCGAGCGTCGCGCCATCGAGGTCACCAACCGGAAACGCCTCGCGCTCGCGCCAGCGGCCATCGGCGACCACGGCCGTCAGCGGCCCGAGGCGCTTGACGAGATGCAGCATCAGGGCGAAGGCACCCTCCGCGACGCCTCGAGTCCCGCCGTTGGGCGTCACGACGACAGGGATGCCGCGTCGGGTCGCCGCGTCGAGATCCACGCGCTCGACGCCGACCCCGCTGCGCCCGATCACGCGAAGCTGCGGCGCCGCCTCGATCAGCGCCCCATCGACCACGGCCGCGGCGCGCGCGACGATTCCGATCGTCTCGGGCAGCCGGCGGCCGATCGCCTCGCGGTCGTCCGGTTCGACCTCGACGAGCGGGCCGTGGGGCGCGAGGCGCTCACGGACCTGCTCGTCGACGCTGCCGATCGCGAGGATCACGCGTTGCCGTGCAGGACGATCGTCTTGACGTCCGTCATCTCCTGGACGGCGGCGCGCGGGCCCTCCTTGCCGACGCCCGAGCCCTTGAGCCCGCCGTAGGGCATGAGGTCGGCCCGCCACAGGGGGGTCCAGTTGATGTGCACGTTGCCGGCGTCGACCTCGCGCGCGAAGCGCACCGCGTTCGCGACGTTGCCGGTGAACACGCCGGCGCCCAGGCCGTAGTTCGTGCTGTTGGCGAGCTGCACCGCCTCGTCGATCCCGGCGACGCTCGTGACCGCGACCGCGGGGCCGAAGAGCTCGTCCTGGCTGAGCGCCGCATCCGGGCTGACGCCGGAGATGACGGCCGGTGAGATGACCGCGCCGTCGCGCTCGCCCCCCGTGAGCAGCCGCGCGCCGTTGTGGCGCGTGCTCTCGCGCACAGCCGTCTCCACCCGGCGCGCCTCGCGCTCGGAGATCAGCGTGCCGATGTCCGCGCTGTCCGGGTCTCCGGCGCGGATGGCCTCGACCTTCGGGACGAGAGCGTCGAGGAAGTCACCGACGATCGCGCGGTCGGCGAGCACGCGCTGGACCGAGATGCACACCTGGCCGGCGTTCGCGTAGCCGCCGAGCGCGACCGCCTGGGCGGCGAGCTCGATGTCGGCGTCGGGGAGGATGGCCACCGGGCAGCTCGCGCCCAGCTCGAGCGAGAGCTTCTTCACGCCGGCGACGCGCGCGATCGCCTCGCCGGTCGCGGTGCTGCCGGTGAAGCTGATCTTGCGCACCCGCGGGTCGGACACCAGCGCCTCGCCGAGCTCGCCGCCGGGGCCGGTCAGGCACGCGATCGCCTCGGGCGCGAGACCGGCCTCGAGCAGGATCTCGACGAGCTTGAGCGCCGTCAGCGGTGTCTGGCGGGCGGGCTTCAGCACGACGGCGTTCCCTGCCGCGAGCGCGGGCGCGATCTTGTGCAGGACCAGCAGGAGCGGATAGTTGAACGGCGTGATCGCGACGACGACGCCGCACGGCTGGCGCAGCGTGAAGCCGAGCCGGTTCAGGCCCGCGCCCGCGCCGGCGTCGAGCGGCAGCGTGTCGCCGTAGAGCTGCGACCCCTCGAAGCCCGAGAGGCGGAGCAGGTCGCCGGCGCGGCCGGCCTCGGCGCGCGCCTCGCCGATCGCCTTGCCGGTCTCGGCGGAGATCGTGGCTGCGAGCTCGTCCACGCGCGTGTCGGCGATGTCGCCGGCGCGGCGCAGGATCGCCTCGCGCTCGTGCCCGGTGGTCCGCCGCTGCGCGGCCGCACCGCGGACGGCGCCGGCGAGCGCCCGCTCGACGTCGTCGAGTCCGGCCACGGGGACGGTGTCGATCACCTCGCCGCTGTACGGGCTGCGCACCTCCTCCTGGCGCGCCCCGTCGGTCCATTCGCCTGCGACAAGCATGCGCATGACGATCTCCTCTCAGTTGGCTGTGATCAGGTGGGCGGCCGCCGCGCGGGCGGCGGTCGCCACGAAGGTCGAGTCCGAGCCGACGCCCACGAAGCCGAAACCCTCGGCGACGTACTCCTCGGCGGCCTCGCGGCTCGCGGCCAGCACGCCGGCCGTGACGCCGGCCTCCTGTGCCGCGGCCAGGACGCGCCGCAGCGCGGCGCGGTACTCCGGGGCGTCGACCCGGCCGGGCACGCCGAGCGCGTGCGTGAGGTCGCGCGGACCGACGAACAGGACGTCGACGCCCGGCTGCGCGGCGATCGCCTCCACGTGCTCGAGGGCGGCGACGCTCTCGATCTGGATGACGCCGATGACCTCGTCGTTGGCGCTGTCCAGCGCGTCGGTGCGGAGCCCGAAGCCGCAGGCGCGGTTGTAGGTCGCGACGCCGCGGTCGCCCTCCGGTGGATACCGCAGGTGGGCGAGCGCGGCCTGCACCTGCTCGGGCGAGTCCATGCGCGGGAACATCACGCCGGCGGCGCCGGCGTCGAGCGCCCGCCCGGCGCGGATCCGCTCGGCCGACTCGACCCGCACCAGCGCCGGCACGCCGTGCGCGGCGGCGGCCAGCAGCTGGCCGACGAGCGCGTCCTCGCCGGCGCCGTGCTCGAGGTCGATCAGCAGCCAGTCGAAGCCGGCGAGCGCGCAGGCTTCGGCCGCGAGCGGCGAGCCGAGGTTGAGGAACGTCCCGAGCGTCGGCTCGCCCGCCCGGAGTCGATCGCGGAGGCTCATCCGTACCACCGCTGCGTCGCGAGGCCTTCCTGGTAGGCGTCGCGCTTCTCCTCCAGCCACGGCTGTGAGGACACGGCGGCAGGCGCGACGTCCCACCACACGCCGGAGGCCGGCAGGTTCTCGTGCGGTGCCGTCGGCACGACGATGACGACCGGCCCGTCGGTTTCACGCGCGCGAGCGAGGGCGTCGAGCACCTCGTCGCGCGTGCTCGGCGGCGAACACGGTGGCCCCGAGCCCGCGCGCGACCGAGACGAGGTCGAGCCGCACGTAGTCGCCCTCGAGCGGACCGGCTCCGAGCGCGTCGACGCGGTAGCGCATCTCGTTGCCGAAGTGCCGGCCGGTGGCGTGCATCTGCAGGCGGCGGATGACTTGGTAGCCGTGGTTGTCGGAGACCACCACGGTCACCTTCAGGCCTTCCTGCGCGGCGGTCGCCAGCTCGGTCGGCTGCATCAGGAAGGTGCCGTCGCCGATCAGCGCGATCACCTCACCAACGTCGCCCTGCGCGAGCCGCACCCCGAGCGTCGCGGGCAGCTCGTAGCCCATGCACGAGAAGCCGAACTCGAGATGGCAGTGACGCTCACCGGTCGCGTCCCAGACCTTCTGCAGGTCGCCGGGCGGGCCGCCCGCGGCGGCGATGATCGTGTCGCCGGGCCGCGCCGATTCGTTGAGCGCGCCGATCAGCTCGCCCTGGCTGATCGGCGTCGCGGCCGCTGGCGCCAGCGCCGCGGCGCGCACGGGCAACCACGCCTGCTTCTCGGTGCGCGCGCGCTCGCCCCAGCCCTCGCGAGGGGCCACGTCATGCGTCGCGGCGCGCAGCGCCGCCAGGGCCAGCTTCGCGTCGGCCAGCACCGGCGTGGCGCCCTGCTTGCGGGCGTCGCGGTCGACGACGTTGATCGACGCGAAGCGCACGTCCGGGTTCTCGAACACCGACTGCGAGCCGGTCGTGAAATCCGTCAGCCGGGTGCCGACGTGGATGACGAGGTCGGCCGCCTTCGCCAGCGCGTTGGCGGCCGGATTGCCTTCGAGGCCGACGCCGCCCATGCCCCACCACACGTCCTGCTGCACGGCGCCCTTCCCCGCGAACGTCTCGACGACCGGGATGCCGAGCTGCTCGGCGAGCGCAGCCAGCTCGCCCTCCGCCTGCGAATAGAGCACGCCGCCGCCGGCGATGATCACCGGCTGCTCCGCCGCGGCGATCAGCTCGGCGACCGCCGCGATCTGGGCCGGATCTGGCGCGGCGCGGTAGATCGGCCAGTCGCGCGGCTCGAAGAACGCTGCCGGGAAGTCGTACGCCTCGGTCTGGATGTCCTGCGGCAGCGCGATCACCACCGCGCCGGCCTCGGCCGGGCTGGTGAGCACGCGCATCGCCTCGGGCAGCGCGGTCAGCAGCTGCTCCGGGCGCGTGATGCGATCGAAGAAGCGCGCCACCGGCCGGAAGCAGTCGTTGACCGAGACGTCGCCCTCGGTGGCGTGCTCGAGCTGCTGGAGCACCGGGCCCTGTCGGCGCGTGGCGTACGTGTCGCCGGGGAACAGCAGCACCGGGAGGCGGTTGACGGTGGCCAGCGCGGCCCCGGTCACCATGTTCGCGGCGCCCGGGCCGATCGACGCGGTGACGGCGAGCGCGGCCGTGCGCCGGTTGGCCTTGGCGTAGCCGCTCGCGATATGGACCAGGGACTGCTCGTTGCGGCCCTGAACGAACGGCAGCTCGGCCTGGTACTCGTCGAGCGCCTGCCCCAGCCCGGCCACGTTGCCGTGGCCGAAGATCCCCAGCATGGCCGGGATCAGCCGCCGGCGGCGGCCGTCTCGCACGCTGTGCTGCGCCGCCAG
Organism: uncultured Solirubrobacteraceae bacterium; assembly: GCA_963730115.1. Taxonomy (GTDB): domain Bacteria; phylum Actinomycetota; class Thermoleophilia; order Solirubrobacterales; family Solirubrobacteraceae; genus DASQFQ01. Next base: position 64,206 of record CAVSQM010000012.1, read on the forward strand.
GTAGCGGGTGATCGCCTGGCGCGGTGGTGAGCCGGATCGTGGCGTTGCCGGTCGGGACCCGAGCCTCCGTGGTCGTGGGCTGGCTCATTGCTCTCCTCGGTGGACGGGGGTCATGTGCGGCCCGTAGGGGCCGTGCACGGTCTGGTCGAAGTCGATGACCGCGCCCGTCACCAGGCGCGCGCTGTCACTCAGCAGGTAGGTGACCATCGGCGCGATATCACCGGGCTCCAGCAGGCGCCCGAGCGGGCTCGCGGCGTCGGCCGCCTCCCGCCAGTCGGCGGGCTGGCCCGTCCCGCGCTGGGTCGCGTCCTCGCCCTCCGTCGCGGTCCATCCGATGTTCAGGCCGTTGACGCGGATGCGGTCGGGCTGCAGCTGGTAGCCGGCGTTCTTGGTGAGGATCGCCAGCGCTCCCTTGGAGCTCGAGTAGGCGGTCAGCATCGGCTCGCCGCCGTGGCTGGCCATCGTGATGATGTTCACGATGCTGCCGCCGTCGCCGCCGCGGCGCATCAGCCGCGCCGTCTCCTGCATCAGGACGAACGGGGCGCGGACGTTGACGGCGAACATGCGGTCCCACAGCTCGACGGTCGTGTCGTCGAGCGTGCCGCGGCTCGTCAGGCCGGCCGAGTTGACCAGCCCGTCGAGGCGGTCGAAGCGCTCCTCGCAGGTGCGGACGATCGCGCGGCAGTCGTCCTCATCGGTCAGATCGACGGGAACGAACACGCCCTCGCTGCCGAGCTCGGCCAGGCGCGCGCGCACGCGCTCACCGCGCTCGCGGTTGCGCCCGCAGATCACGACGCCCGCGGCGCCCAGGCCGGCGGCACGGACGGCGATCGCCTCCCCGAGGCCCTGGGTGCTGCCGGTGACGATCACCACGCGACCGTCGAGCCGCTGGTCGGCGAACAGCGTCATTCCGCGACCTCGCTGATCGCCACCGGACGCCGCTCGCGCAGCGACTGCAGCGCGGCCAGGCCGATCACCAGCGGCGCACGGGCGTCCGAGACCGAGACCGGCGGCGTCACGCCCGCGCCGACGGCGGCGGCGAACGCCTCCCATTGGCGCACATAGGAGGCCGTGTACCGCTCGATGAAGAAGTACGGCATCGCCGCCAGGCGCGAGCCCTGGACGTCCCTGATCACCGTCGTGTGGACGAGCGGGTTCTCCGACGATGCGGCGCCGGCCGAGCCCAGGACCTCGACCCGCTGGTCGTAGCCGTAGACGGCCTGGCGGCTGTTGTCGATCACCGTCAGGCAGCCGTTCTCATGCGTGAGGGTGACCACCGCGGTGTCGATGTCGCCGAACTCGTCCAGGCCGGGGGTGACGCGGATGCTTCCGGTCGCGTAGACCTCGGTCACCTCGCTGCCGGTCACGAAGCGCGCCATGTCGAAGTCGTGCACGGTCATGTCGAGGAACAGCCCGCCCGAGACCCGCGAGTACTCGAGCGGCGGCGGCGCGGGATCCCGGCTCGAGATGCGCGCGAGGTGCGGGTCGCCCAGCTCGCCCCCGGCGACGGCATCGCGCACGGCTTGGTGCGCAGGATCGAAGCGGCGGTTGAAGCCGATCTGGAACGGCACCCCCGCCGCTGCCACCGCGGCGAGCGCCCGATCGACCTCGGCCAGATCGAACGAGACGGGCTTCTCGCACAGGATCGCCTTGCCGGCGCGTGCGGCCTGCTCGATCAGCGGCGCGTGCGTCGGCGTGCTCGAGCAGATCGCGACCGCATCCACGTCGCTCGCGGACAGGAGCTCGTCGACCGTCTCGGGCACGTCGGCGCCGAGCTCGGCCCCCACCGCCAGCGCGACATCGCTCGCCGCGTCGTAGACCGACGCCAGCGCCACGCCCGGCACACGGTGCGCCAGCAGCTCGGCGTGCATGCGGCCGATCCGGCCCACGCCGATCACCGCGACGCGCAGCGGCGGCGACGCGCTCCCCGGTCCGGCGGCCGGCGCAGTGCTCACAGCGCTCTCGGGCATCTCAGTCCTCCCTCAACGACACGACGTCTTCCCAGCACGAGCTCTGCACCGAGCGCAGCAGCGCGGCCTGCACGCTCACGGACTCGACGGCGTCCTCGAACCCCGGTGTGAACGGCCGGTCCTCGGCCACCGCGCGACAGAACTCGTAGTCCTCGATGACGACCAGGTCCTCGTAGCCGATCGCGTTCGCGCTGCCGGGGACGAAGCGGCCGTGAAAGGGGAAGCGGTCCCCGCCGAGCACCGTGGTGTAGCCCGAGCCGGGATCGGCCGTCGCGCGATACAGCTGCAGCTCGTTGAGCTGCTCGAAGTTCCAGCCGGCGGCGCCACGAGTGCCGTACACGTCGAACGCCATCTGGTTCTCCGGGCCCGTGATCGTCCGGCTGGCCTCGAACGTCCCGCGGGCGCCGGAGGCGAACTCGCACAAGATCGCGGCGTAGTCCTCGTTGGTCACCGGTCCAGTCGGGTCGCCCGGCGCGCCGCGGCCGAAATGGCTCGCGCCGTCGGCGCCGGGGAGCGGGCGCTCGCGGATGAACGTCTCGGTGGTGCCCACGAGCCGGGTGATGGGCCCGAGCAGCATCTGCCCGAGGTCGACCGCGTGGCTGAGCAGGTCGGTGGAGGCGCCGTGACCTCCCTCCTCGGCCTTGAAGCGCCACGACAGCAGGCCGAGCGGATCGGCGCCGTACATCGAGAAGAAGCGCCCGCGGTAGTTCGTGATCTCGCCGAGCTCGCCCTGCTCGATCAGCTGCGCGACGTAGCGCACGAGCGGGGCCCAGCGGTAGTTGTAACCCACACCGGTGATCACGCCGGCCTGCCGCCCGGCGCGTTCCGCGCGCACCGTCTGCTCGGGCGTGCCGCCGACGGGCTTCTCGCAGAACACGTGCTTGCCCGCTGCGCAAGCCGCCTCGATCAGCTCGACGTGGAGCATGTTCGGCGCCGCGACCACAACGATGTCGACGTCCGCATCGTCCATGACCCGACGCCAGTCCTGCGTGCCCTTCTCGAACCCGAAGGACCGCACCGCGTCCTCGGTCCGAGCCGGCAGAGCGTCGGCGCAGACCACCAGCCGAGCGTCGAACTCGCGGTCCTCGAACAGCGTCGGGATGCGCAGCATCGACCGGCTGTGGGCCTGGCCGAGCCAGCCGAAGCCGATCACCGCGACGCCGAGCTCGCGACGGGTGCGAGCGCCCGGCGCGACGGACCGCAACGTCTCCGTGGGTGAAGTCATGCCGCCGTCTCTCCTCCGAACTTGGAGCGTTCCATTGGAACGCTCCAACAGACTGCCAGCGACATACCCCTGTGTCAAGGGGCGCGGCCTCAGGCCACGCGAGCGGGGGCGGGGCGCGGACCCAACCGCGCGGTGGTCCCGCGCTCGATCAGATGCGGCTCGACGAGCCGCACACGCCCGGGCGCGGTGCGGCGGTCGCGACGCCGGTGGAGCAGCTCGACGGCGAGCTCCCCCATCGCCTGCCGCGACTGATCGACGGTGGTCAGCGCGATGTGCCGCATCGCGGCGAGCGACGTGTTGTCGTAGCCGACCAGCGACACGTCGCCGGGGACGGAGATGCCGCTCTCTTCCAGGGCTGTCATGGCACCGATCGCAGCGACGTCGTTACAGGCGAAGATGGCGGTCGGGAGCGCGGGTTGCGCAAGCAGTTCCCGGCCGCCGCGGTAGCCGCCCTCCTCGGTGAAGTCGCCGCCGGCGATCGCCGGCTCGAGACCGTGTCGCTCCATCGCGGCGAGATATCCGGCTCGCCGTTCGCTCGCACCGGGACCGGACTGCGCGTCGATGTACGCGATCCGCGTGTGCCCGCGTTCCACCAAGTGCCCGACGACGAGCTCCCCGCCGAGCTGGTTGTCGTTGATGATCACGTCGCAGTGCGGAACGCGGATGTCGGTCCTCCCCACCACCACGGTCGGTGTGGACGCCACGGCGCGCGCCAGATCGTCGCGACCCACGACCGGCGAGAGCAGCACGAGCCCCTCGACATCCTGCTGGAGGAAGGACTCGATCACCTCCGCCTCCTCGGCGGAATCTCGCCGGCCGGACCCCATCAGGATCCGCAGTCCGTGCTGGCGCGCCGCCGACTGCATCGCATCGAGGATCACCGCAAAGAACGGGTTGTGCAGGTCCGAGACGAGCACGCCCAGCGCCCGTGTCCGCCGCTCCGCCAGGTTCCGTGCCACGAGGTTCGGCCGGTAACCCAGGTCCTCCGCCGCCTGCAACACCGCGCGACGACTCTCGTCAGACACGTTCGTCGCTCCCCGCATGACCAGTGACACCAGAGACTTCGAAACGCCGGCGCGCTCGGCGACGCTGACGATCGTTGGACGTCGCGGGGTCACGTTTCCGAAGGCGGAGAGAGCAACAGACGGGGGTCGAAAGAGAGCCTAGCCGGGAGACCGGCCGGCGCGCGAAGCGCGGTGCGGACGGTCATACCGGCGTTTCGGACCATATGGCGCGGGGGATGCCCGACCCATGATCGACGCGAGCGTGCTCGTGGTGGGCGGCGGGGCCATCGGTGGCATCACCGCCGCCAAGCTCGCCGGCGAGGTCCGGCGTGTCGTCGTGCTGGACACGAACGAGGAGCACGTCGCGCGCTTGCGCGAGCCGGGGCTCACCTACGAGGAGGAGGGCGCCGAGCACACCGTCGCGCTCGAGGCGGCGGGCTCTGCCGACGAGCTCGACGGCGAGTTCGACTTCGCGCTGGTCGCGGTCAAGTCGCCGTTCCACCAGGCCGCCCTGGAGCCGCTCGCCGCGTCGGGGAAGGTGGCGTCGTTCGTCTCGCTCGGCAACGGGCTGATCCAGGACCGGATGGCCGAGATCGTCGGGCTCGATCGCCTGCTGTCGTGCATCGTCGAGTGGGGCGGGACGAACGTCGGGCCGGGCCGCGTGGTGCGCGACACGATCGCGCCGATGGTGGTCGGTGAGCTCGATGGCGAGGAGCGCGAGCGCACGCGCCTGCTGGCACGCTGCCTCGAGCCGGTGGGCGAGGTCCGCATGACCCGCAACCTGCGCGGCCAGATCTGGTCCAAGCTGCTCGTCAACTCGACCTTCACCGGGCTCTCCGCCGTGTCGGGCCTGCGCTACGGCGAGGTCGCCGAGCATCCGGACGGCCGCGAGGCCGCCTACGCGATCTGGGCCGAGGGCGTCGCCGTCGGCGATGCCGAGGGATTGGAGCTCGAGCGGCCCTACGACGTCGATCCGCGTGCGCTCGTCGACCGCGACGACGCCGCGCTGGCGCAGATGATGGAGATCGCGGGCAACACCAAGCCGTCGATGCTGCAGGACCTCGAGCAGGGCCGCGTCACCGAGGTCGACGTGGTCAACGGCGGCGTCGCGCAGCGCGGCCGGGAGCACAGCATCGCCACGCCGTTCAACGATCGCGTCGTCGAGGTCGTGCACGCGATGGAGCGCGGCGAGCGGTCCCCCGCTCCCGACGAGCTGACCGAGCTGGTCGCCGTCGCCGCGCGATGACGGCGGCCGCCGATCCGGTCGACGCCGTCCCCGCGGCCGAGCTGCTGGCTGCGCAGCCGCCGCTCCAGGAGCGCTCGGGTGCGCTCGCCGAGATCCGCGATCGCATCGAGTCGCGCGGCCGCCTGCTGGTCATCGACGACGACCCGACGGGCACGCAGTCCGTCCACGGCGTGCCCGTCCTCACCGCGTGGTCGCGGGAGGACCTCGCCGGCGCCATGGCGGACGCGGGCACGGTCTTCGTCCTCACGAACTCGCGCTCGCTGCCGGAGCGCGAGGCGATCGCGGTCAACACGGAGATCACCGAGCGCGCGGCGGCGATCGCCGCCGACGAGGGTTTCGGCCTCGCCGTGGCGAGTCGCAGCGACTCGACCATGCGCGGTCACTTCCCGCAGGAGCCCGACGCGGTGGCCGACGCGCTGGAGGCGGCCGGCCATACCGTCGACGGCCTGCTGCTGTGCCCCTGCTTCCTCGAGGCCGGCCGCTTCACCATCGACGACGTCCAGTGGGTCGCGCAGGACGACCAGCTCGTCCCCAGCGCCCGCACCACCTACGCCGGCGACCGCTCCTTCGGCTACTCCGCCTCCAACCTGCGGCGCTGGATCGAGGAGAAGACGCGCGGGGCCGTGCCCGCCGACGACGTGCTGAGCCTCGGGCTCGAGGACATCCGCGGCGGCGGGCCTGAGCGCGTGCGCGAGATCCTCGCCGGGGCCGAGGCGCGCCGGCCGGTGGTGGTCAACGCGACGGAGTACGCCGATCTCGAGGTGGTGGTGCTCGGGCTGCTGGAGGCCGAGGCGGCGGGGCAGACCTTCGTCTATCGCTGCGGCCCGTCGTTCGTCCGCGTGCGCGGCGGCATCGACCCGGCCCCGCCGCTGAGCGCGGACGCGCTCTACGCGCGCCGCTCGGGCGACGGCCATGGGCTCGTGCTCGTCGGCTCGCACGTGGAGACGACGACGCGCCAGCTCGAGCATGCGCTCGAGCTCGAAGGGGTGCACGCCCGGGAGCTGTCCGTCGCAGCGCTGCTGGATCCCGGCACGCGCGAGCAGGAGATCGCGGCGACCCTGGAGGAGATCGAGCGCCACCTGCCGGAGCGCGAGGTGATCGTCTACACGAGCCGCGAGCTCGCTCGGGCGGAGGGCTCGGACGAGGCGCTCGACGTCGGCCGCTCCGTCTCCGACGCGCTGGTCGAGCTGGTGCAGCGGCTCGACCCCGGGCTGCCGCTCGCGTTCTGCGTGGCCAAGGGCGGGATCACCTCGAGCGATATCGGCACCCGTGGGTTCGGGGTCCGCCGCGCGGAGGTCGCCGGCCAGATGCTGCCCGGGACGATCTCGGTCTGGATCCTTCCCGACGACTCCGCCTTCCCCGGCCTGCCCTACGTGATCTTCCCGGGCAACGTCGGCGAGGCCGAGACGCTCGCCGAGGTGATCGAGCGGCTCGCGACATGACGCGCTTCGCGTCGGTGCTGGCGGACGCCGCGGCGGAGGGTCGCGCGGTCGGCGCGTTCACCTGTTACGACCTGCTCGGGTTCGAGGCGGTGGTGCGGGCCGCCGAGGCGCGCGCCGCGCCGGTGATCGTCCTGGTCGGCCCGGGCTCGTTCGCCGCGGAGGGCGGCGAGCGCCTGCTGTCGGCGTTCTGCGCCGCCGCCGAGCAGGCGCCGGTGCCGGTCCTGGTGCAGCTCGACCACGCCGCCGACCGGGAGCTGATCGAGCGCGCCGCGGCGACCGGGGTCGACGCCGTGCTGGCCGACGGCTCGCGCCTCCCCTACGACGAGAACCTGGCCTTCTCGGCCGCGGTGGCGGAGGAGCTGCGCCCGCTCGGCATCGCGGTCGAGGCCGAGCTCGGGCGTGTCGAAGGCGACGAGGACCTCGCCGCCCAGGCGTCCAACGGAGCGCTGACCGATCCGGCCGAGGCCGCGGCCTTCGTGCGCACGAGCGGCGCCGGCTGCCTGGCCGTCAGCATCGGCAACGTCCACGGCCACTACACGGGGACGCCCGCGCTCGACTGGGAGCGCCTCGAAGCGCTGCGCGACGCGGGGGCGCCGCTGGCGCTGCACGGCGCGTCCGGCCTGCCGGACGCGGACGTGAGCCGCGCGGTGTCGCTCGGGATCGCCAAGGTCAACGTCAACACCGAGCTGCGGGCGGCCTACTTCGGCGCGCTCGACGGCGCCGGCGAGCGCGCGGAGGCGCTCGACCTGCGCGGGCTGGGAGAGGACGTGATCGGGGCGGTGGCCGAGGTGGTCGGCGCCAAGCTCGCCCTGCTCGGCTGGGGGCGGTCGTGACCCGCGTCGGCTTCATCGGCCTCGGCGCCATGGGCGCCCCGATGGCGCGCAACCTGGCGGGCGCCGGCTTCGAGCTCGCGGTCTTCGACGTCGACGAGGAGCGGACCCGCGCGGCCGCGGAGGAGCTCGGCGCGCGGGCGGCGGCCTCGGCGCCGGACGTGGCCGACGGCGCCGAGGTGCTCGTGGTCATGGTCGCCAACGGCGCGCAGGCGGAGGCCGTCCTGCTCGGCGACGACGGAGCGGCCAGCGCGCTGCCCGAGGACGCGGCGGTGATCCTGATGAGCACGGTCGGCCCGGAGGCGGTCGCCGCGCTCGCCGACGGGGGGCACCCGCTGCTCGACGCCCCGGTCTCCGGCGGCGTCGCCCGCGCGGAGACGGGTGAGCTGCTGATCATGGCCGGTGGTCCGCCTGAGCTGTTCGAGCGGCTGCGGCCCGTCCTCGACACCCTCGGCGCGACGGTCGTGCACTGCGGCGAGCGCCCGGGCGACGGTCAGGCCGTCAAGCTCGTCAACCAGCTCCTGTGCGGCGTGCACATCGCTGCGGCCGCCGAGGCGCTGGCCTACGCGGAGGCGCTCGGCCTCGACCCCGCGAAGGTCCACGACACGATCCGCCACGGCGCGGCGGCCTCGTTCATGCTCGACGACCGCGGAGCGCGCATGCTGACCCGCGAGTTCGACGAGGTCCGCTCCGCGCTCGACATCTTCGTCAAGGACATGGGACTCGTGGTCGAGGCGGGCGCCGCCCACGACGCCCGCACGCCACTCGCCGAGGCCGCGCGGCGGCTCTATGACGAAGGGTCGGAGCACGGCCTGGGGCGCGAGGACGATTCGGGCGTGATCCGGCTGCTGGAGGGTCGCCGCGGTCGCTCCTGACCGTCGCTGGCTTCAGTGCGCGACGTAGCCGCCGTCGACCGGCAGGGCCACGCCGAGCACGAAGCTGGCGCCGGGGCTGCAGAGCCAGAGCGTCGCCGCGGCGATTTCGTCGGCGCGGCCGGGTCGGCCGATCGGCTGATCGCGCATGAACTCCTTCATCGCCTCGGGCTGGTTGTGGATCAGGTCTGCGGCCATGGGCGTGTCGATCACGCCCGGACACACGGCGTTGACGCGGATGCCGTGCGGCGCGTAGTCCAGCGCGGCGCTCTTGGTCAGTCCGATCACGCCGTGCTTGGCGGCGTGATAGGACGCCCGGCCCGCGCCGCCGACGAGGCCGCCGAGCGAGGAGCAGTTGACGATCGCTCCGCTGCCCTGCTCACGCATCTGGAGGAGCTCGTGCTTCATGCAGTTCCAGACTCCGCGCAGATTGACGGCGGTCACGGCGTCGAAGCTGTCCGCCGACTCGTCGGCCAGGTCGCCCGTATAGCCGACGATGCCGGCGTTGTTGAACGCCATGTCCACCCGACCGAGAGCAGTGACGGCGCGGTCGACCATCGCGGCGACCTGCGCCTCGTCTGCGACATCGCATGTGACGCCGATCGCCTCATAGCCGGCCGCGGTCAGCTCCTCGGTCGCGGTGCGGAGCGCGCCCTCGTCGACGTCGGCGAGCACGACGGCGGCGCCCGCCTCGGCGAACGCGTTCGCGGTCGCGAGGCCCATGCCGGAGCTGGCGCCGGTGACAAGGGCGACCTGGCCCTTGAAGTCATAGGTGGGACTCATGCGCTCGCCGGGGCGTCGTCGAGCGCAAGCGACGACGAGAGGTCGCGGTAGGCGTCGATCTGCTGCCGGCGTTCGGCGAGCTTCTCCTCGGCCTGCGCGAGCGCGTCGGCGCCGGCGATGAACCGGAACGGCGGCTGCTCCTCGTCGGTGATGGTCAGGAGCGCCTGGGCGAGCTTGGCCGGGTCGCCGCCCTGCTGGCCGTTCATGCCCTCCCAGAACTCGCGCTGGGCGGCGTTGCGCTCGGCGTAGTCCTCGATCGACGCCGGCGGCGTAGTTCGTCGACTCCTTCGTGAGCAGCTCGGTGCGGAAGAACCCGGGGTTGACGACCGTCGTGTGGATGCCGAACGGCTCGATCTCGGGGGCGAGCGACTCCATCCAGCCGTCGACGCCGAACTTCGACGCGGCGTAGGCGGTGCCGTACTCGAAGCCGGCGAAGCCCGCGGAGGAGGAGATCGTCACGACGTGCCCGGAGCGCTGCTTGCGCATGACCGGCAGGACGGCGCGGGTGACGTTCATCGGGCCGATCAGGCTCGTGGTGATCTGCCGGTCCATCTGCTCGGGCGTGAGCTCCTCGAAGAAGCCGGCGTAGAAGCTGGCGGCGTTGTTGACGAGCACGTCGATGCCGCCGAAGCGGTCGACAGCGGCCTTGACCGCCGCCTCGGCGTCCTGCGGGCTGGTGACGTCGAGCCTGGCGACGAGCAGGTGGTCCGAGTCGCCGACGGCCTCGGCGACGGCGTCGGGGTTGCGGCCGGTGGCCACGACGTTGTGGCCGGCGGCGAGCGCGGCCTTGGCGATGTCGACGCCCATCCCGCGGCCGGCGCCGGTGATGAGCCAGGTCTTCTTCTCGGTGGTCATGGCGTCCAGCAAAGCGCGGATCTGGAGAAGGTGGGAGTCCCTGTTGAGAGAGCTACTGGCAGGGTCTCCCAAGCGCGCGTCGCCGGGTCTAGGCTGGCTTTCGTGGAGACCAAGGACGGAGATCCGTGAGTTCCTGACCTCCCGCCGCGCCCGGATCACGCCCGAGCAGGCCGGGTTGCCGACCTACGGCGCTCGTCGCGTTCCCGGACTGCGCCGCGAAGAGGTCGCGGTCCTGGCCGGCGTGAGCGTCCCGTACTACACGCGCCTGGAACGCGGAGACATGAGCGGCGCCTCCGAGGGCGTGCTGGAGGCACTGGCCCGGGCGCTCCAGCTCGACGACGCCGAGCGCGCCCACCTCTTCGACCTCGCCCGCGCCGCCCAGCCGGCCGGGGCGCGCCCGCGCCGGCGTCAGCCCAAGCCACGCATCCGGCCCGAGATCCAGTGGACGCTCGACGCGATCACCGGCGCCGCCGCGTACGTCGGCAACGACCGCCTCGACATCCTCGCCGCCAACCAGCTCGGACGCGCGCTGTTCTCCGAGCTGTACGCCGCACCCGCGCGGCCGGCCAACCACGCGCGGTTCGTCTTCCTCGACCCGCGCGCCGAAGCGTTCTACGCCGACTGGGACCGCGCCGCCCGCGAGACCGCCGCGATCCTGCGCTCGGCCGCCGGCCGCGACCCCTACGACCGCGACCTCTCAGACCTCGTCGGCGAGCTCGCGACGCAGAGCGAGGCGTTCCGCACCCACTGGGCCGCACACAACGTCCGCTTCCACGCCACCGCCGTCAAGCACTTCCACCACCCCGTCGTCGGCGAGCTCAGCCTCAGCTTCAACCGCCTGGACATCGCCGCCGACCACGGACTGACGCTCTTCACCTACGCCGCCGAACCCGGCTCGCGGTCACGAGGAGGCGCTGCGACCTGCTCGGAAGCTGGGCCGCGACGCACGACCAGGCCGAGCCGCGCCGGCGCTCGAACGCGAGTGAACATGGAGCATCGTCAGCTCGGACACACCGGCGTCTCGGTCAGCAAGTTCTGCCTCGGCGCGATGATGTTCGGCGCCTGGGGCAACCCCGACCACGACGACTCGATCCGGATCATCCACGCGGCGCTCGACGCCGGCATCAACTTCATCGACACCGCCGACGTCTACGGGCAGGGCGAGTCCGAGGAGATCGTCGGCAAGGCGCTCGCCGGCGGCCGCCGCGACGACATCATCCTCGCGACCAAGTTCCACAACGCGATGGGCGAGGACCCCAACCAGCGGGGCAACTCGCGACGCTGGATCATCCGCGCGGTCGAGGACTCGCTGCGGCGGCTGGGCACCGACTGGATCGACCTCTACCAGGTCCACCGCATCGATCCGCGCACGGACATCGAGGAGACGCTGTCGGCGCTCAGCGACCTCGTGCACCAGGGCAAGGTCCGCTACATCGGGCCCTCCACGTTCCCGGCCAGCCAGATCGTCGAGGCGCAGTGGGTCGCGCGCGACCGGCACCTGCAGCGCTTCGTCACCGAGCAGCCGCCCTACTCGATCCTCGTCCGCGCCGTCGAGGCCGACGTCCTGCCCACCTGCCTGCGCCACGGCATGGCCGTCATGTCCTACAGCCCGCTGACCGGCGGCTGGCTGTCGGGCCGCTGGCGCAAGGACACCGGACAGCAGTCCTCCTCGCGCGCCAACCGGCTGCCCGAGCGCTTCGACCTCTCCCAGCCCGCGCAACCAGCGCAAGCTCGACGCCGTCGAGGAGCTCGCGCAGCTCGCCGAGCAGACAGGCATCACGCTCATCCAGCTCGCGATCGCGTTCGTGCTCAACCACCCGGCCATCACCGCGGCGCTCATCGGACCGCGCACCATGGAGCAGCTCGAAAGCCAGCTCGCCGCGGCCGACGTCGTCCTCGACGAGGCCGTGCTGGACCGCATCGACGAGATCGTTCGCGCCCGGCACCACCATCAACCCGGCCGACAACTCCTTCGACAACCCCGGCGCTGGAGCCGGCAGCACGCCGACGCTAGTCAACCTCCTCGATCACATGTGCCCAACCTGCGCGGTGGGTCCGGGGTCATGCCCCCCGACAACCAACCCACCCAGGAAGGGAACGCACCATGTTCAGCACCAACATCAAGCGCTCGGCCGCCGCTCTCGCGGCCACGGCAGGACTGTTCGCAGTGGCCGCACCGGCCAGCCATGCCGATAGCCGGGACATCGAGCCAGGTCGGCACCGTGAAGGGGTGGCCGACCTACCACTCAGGGCTCAAGGCCGACAGCAACGAAGTCGCGGTCGAGGGCGTCAAGGCAGGCGCCGGCGAGGTCCTGACGTTCACCCTCGTCACCGACGCGGGCAAGGGCGACGGCACGATCACGCAGGCTCGCGAGTCCGCCACCGTCACCATGCTCGACTACATGGGCAGCCCCGTCGTGACGTACTAGCGCTCGACCCGGGGCGGTGGCGCGTGGTGGGCGGGCGGCATCAGCCCTCGAGCACCACCTTCAGCCGCCCCGCGGTCGGCTTCACCGCCAGCTCGAAGGCCGCCTGCGCCTCCGCGACCGGGAAGACGTCGGTGACGTAGGCGTCGAGAAGCGCCCGGTGCTCGAGCAGGTAGTCGCGCGCGACGGCCAGCGATCGCGCGCGGTCCTGCGTGGCGCCGGCCAGCAGCGTCGCGTGCTTGCGGAAGAAGCGAGTGAACGGGAACGCGTAGTGCGTCTCGTCGGGCACCCCGAAGGCCAGCACGGTGCCACCGACCGCGACGGCCTCGACGGCGTCCTCGAGCGTCCCCGCCTGGTGGCCCACCGCCTCGACCACGATGTCCGGTCGCGCGCCGTCGCCCAGCGACGCGGCCCACTGCGAGCTGGTGCTCCACTCCGTCGCGTCGACGCCGAACGCGGCCGCGACGTCGCGCCGGTCGATCGGATCGACGCCGGTCACGTGCCCGGCGCCCGCCGCCTTGAGCGCGTACGAGAACAGCAGCCCGATCGACCCTTGGCCGATCACTGCAACCCGCGCGCCGCGCACGTCACCGAGCCGGCGGACCGCGTACAGCACCGTGCACAGCGGCTGGATCACGGTGGCGTGGATCGGCGGGAGCTCGTCGCCGAGCACGGTGACCTCCTCGGAGCGCGCAACGAACTTCTCCGCCAGACCGAGGTGCCCTTCGGGCCATCCGACCACGCGGGCGCCGACCGGGAGGTCGTCCGCCGCGCTCGCCTCCACCTCGCCGACCACCTCGTGCAGCGGGTAGCCCGGCTTGCCGCGCGACGCGCCGACGAGCAGGTCGCGCGCGCCGAGGAAGGTCGGCATGTCGCTGCCGCAGATGCCGCCGGCCTCGAAGCGCGCCACCACCGTCCCGGGGCCCGGCTTGCCCGGCTCGTCCGCCTCGACCGGCTCCAGCCGCCCCGGCGCGATCAGCGTGTGCGCCCACATCGGCGCCGGAGCCTATCGGGGGTCACTCGTAATGCAGCGCGTCCAGGACGTTCAACCGCGAGGCACGGCGGGCCGGCATGATCGCCGCCGCGAGCCCGGCGAGAATGGCGACCACCGTGAAAGCGGCGAGCTCCGGGATCGGGATCGAGAACGCGATGTCGTATTGCGAGAGCGCCTGGGTCACCAGCCCCGCGAGGAAGATGCCGAGCGGGAGCCCGAGGGCGGCGCCGATCAGCGCCGTGATGACGCTCTCGTGGCGGATCATCCGGCGCGCCTGCCGGCGGGTCATCCCGATGGTCCGCAGCATCCCGAGCTCGCGTGTGCGCTCGAACACGCTGAGCACGAGCGTGTTGACCATCCCGAACAGGCTCACGACGACCGAGAACGCCAGCAGCACGTAGAGGAAGTTCAAGAACTCGGAGAAGCCCTTCGTGTAGGCGTTGGCGAAGGCCGCACCGGTGTGTACCTCGGCATCGCTGAAGTCGGCCGACGCCGCAGTCAGGCCCTGGTTGGCGTCCGGTCCGGCATCGAGGAAGGTGAACCGGTTCTTGGGCTGGGGGAACGCCTCGTCGAACGCAGACTGGGCGATGGTGACCGGGCCGAGCATCTGCTCGATCTCGGGCGGGTCGTAGATGCCTCGGACGGCGACCGCGAGCTTGTCACCTGATGCGGACTGGATCGAGAGCTGGTCGCCGACCGCCAGGTCCTGGTCGTCGGCGTACGTCTGCGTCACGAGCGCGCCATCCTCGCCGAGCTGGGCGACGGCGGCGTCGGAGCCCTCGGTCCAGTCGAACCGGTAGAAGCGCGCGATCGTCGCCGGGTCCACGCCGGTGACGTCCTGCTCCTTGCCCGCCACGAGCGCCCTGTCGACGCGCACGTGCGAGGCGGTGGTCACCCCGGGCACGCGCGCGAGGGCGTCGCCCTCGGCGGCCTCGAACGGCAGGCCATCGTTGCCGTTGAGGATGTAGGCGGCCCTGACCTGGTCGGTGACGGCCGACTCGACCGTGTTTCGCATTCCGGCGCCCAGGACCGCTACGACGGTCACGAGCGTGAGTCCGATCATCAGCGCGGCGGCGGTCGAGGCGGTGCGGCTCGGGTTGCGCACGGAGTTCGCATTGGCCAGCTCGCCCGCGATGCCGCCGCTGCGGCGTGCCGGCAAGCCCACCAGGCGGGTCAGTGGCTGGACCATGTGCGGGGCCGCGAAGGCCACGCCCACGAACAGCCCCAGGATCCCGATGCCGAGCAGCAGCACCACCGCCAGCGTTCCGATGCCGCTCGCGAAGATTCCGATGCAGATGGCGATCACGGATACCGCGGTCACGATCACGGCTGTCTTGAGCGAGTGGGCGGCGAAGCGCGAGGGCGGGAGCGTCGAGCCCTCGCGGACCGCCGCGATCGGCGGCACGCGCGTGGCGCGCCGCGCCGGCACGATGGTCGCCAGAACCGTGATCACGGTGCCCAGCGCGAGTGAGATGAGGACCGTCCGCAGGGCGAACACCATCCCGGCCTCCGGGAGGTCGCCGCCGAGCACCGTCAGCAGCTTGGCGAGCCCGAACCCGGCGAACAGCCCGATCACCGAGGCCAGCAACCCGATCACGACGCCTTCGATCACGACCGAGCGCATGACCTGCTTGCGCGAGGCCCCGAGGGTGCGCAGTGTCGCGAACTCGCGTGTGCGCTGGGCGACGGTGATCGACAGGGTGTTGAAGATCACGAAGGCGCCGACGAACAGCGCGATCGCACCGAAGCCCAGCAGGAAGTAGCGGATGGCGTTGACGATGACGTTGGTGTCCTTGGCATCGGCCGCGGCTTGCTGCCCTGCGTCCTTGACCTCCAGGCTGGCGGGGATCAGCGGCTGGACGGCGCGGATGAGCTCAGCCGACGAGGTGCCTTCCTTGGCGGCGATCGAGATGCTGTCGAAGCGGCCTCGCTTGTCCAGCAGCGTCTGGGCAGTGGGGAGGTCCCAGATCGCGATCGTCGCGCCGCCGAGCGAGTCGAGGCCTCCGAAGGTGGCGCTGCCGGTCACCTCGTAGCGGTGCTTGGCTCCGAGGGTTGCCACGGTGACCGTGTCGCCGACCCTGAAGTTCTGCGCGGCTGCCGTGTCGGCGTCGAGGGCGACTTGCTTCGAGCCTTCCGGCCATTGGCCGGTCTTGAGTTCGAGCGGGCTGAACTGCGGCAGTGACGCGTCGTTGCCGAGTCCGAACTGGGGTGCGCCGCCGGAGCCGATGGCCTTGCCGTCGCGGCCGAAGATCTCGGCCCGGTTGGACGCGATCGGCGCGATCGCGCCACCGGCCGACGCGACGTCGGGCAGCGCACGTACCTTCGCGAGCAGCGACTCGGGAACGGTCGCGGCGCCGCTCTGGGAGCCCTTGACGATCTCCTTGCCGGCGATCACCGCGTCGGTCTGCTCATACGACGCGCCGAAGACACCGTCGAACCCCTTCTGGATCGTGTCGGTGAGGACGAGGGTCCCGCTGACCATCGTCACGCCGATCACGATGGCCAGCGCCGTGAGCAGAGCGCGGACCTTGCGGCCCGCGACGCCCTTCAGCGCGACGGCGATCATCGCTCGGTCATCTCCTCGAGCGTCCCGAGGATCTCGTGCGCGGATGAGCGCCCGCGGTCGCGGACGATGTTGCCGTCGGCGAGGAACAGCACGCGATCGGCGATCGCCGCAGCGTGCGCATCGTGCGTGACCATCACCGTGGTCTGACCGAGCGTGTCCACCGAATCGCGCAGCAGGGCAAGGATCTCGCCGCCTGTGGTCGAGTCGAGGTTGCCGGTCGGCTCGTCGGCGAACATCACGCTCGGACGAGACACGAGCGCCCGCGCGACCGCCACCCGCTGCTGCTGGCCGCCCGACAGCTCCGCCGGGCGGTGCGTGAGGCGATCACCGAGCCCGACCTTGTCGATCAGCTCTGCCAGCCAATCCGGGTCCGGACTGCCGCCGGCCAGCTTGAGCGGCAACGCGATGTTCTCGGCCGCCGTGAGCATCGGCAGCAGATTGAAGAACTGGAAGATGAACCCGATGTGGTCGCGGCGCAGCGTGGTCAGCTCCGTGTCGTCGAGCCCCGTGATCTCGACGCCGGCTACCGAGACCTCGCCCGACGTTGGCTTGTCAAGGCCGGCGAGGATGTGCATCAGCGTCGACTTGCCCGAGCCCGACGGGCCCATCACGGCGGTGAGCCGCCCCCGAGCGATGTCGACAGACACGCCGCGCAGCGCGTCGACCGCCGTGTCGCCCTCGCCGTAGCGGCGCACGATGCCGTTGCCCTTGACGACCGGCCCGCCGTTGACTTCCGATTCCGGGACTGCATCGGGGGACTGGTGACCATCCATACCGCGATCCTCCAGCGTCGGAAATGGTGCGGCGCCCTCGCCAAGCCGACACTAATCGCTTTCCGCAGGCGCGACACGAAAGCCCGCGCAGCGTCGCTGCCGTCGGGACGTCTACGGCGCAGCCGCAGGGCGCAGGGAGCCGCCGTCGGCTCCGGTGAACCGAGCGTCGTCGAGGATCGGCGAGGGCCTGAAGCCCTCGACGATCAGGTAGATCGCAAACGACAGCTCGAAGAGGCCCTCGGGCAGCGAGAAGAGGGCGTGCAGGCCGTTCTGCTCGTAGGCGCCGAGCAGGACCGCGATCGCCGACACGAAGATCAGCGGACCGCCGATGACGCCCAGCATCGCGAGCCGTGGCGGCATCAACCCGGTGCGGTACATCAGCCAGCCGAGCAGGATGCCGTTGACGCCGACGCAGAATCCCGGCCCGAACAGGAACGTCCAGTCGTGGATCGCGATCACGGTCTCCCCCGCGATGTCGAGCGAGGTCCCGCCCGCGCCGATGGACGCGGCGAGGCTGTCGTCGACTCGATCGTGCGCGAGGCGACGTAGCTGAGCGAGAGGGTTTCGCCGTATCGCCTGAGGATCGGGAACATCACGACCGCCGTGCCCGTCTGTGCTTCGTGAGCAACGGGACTGCTCTGCTACGCGGCTTCCGCGGGAGGTGGCGCGGCCCGCGTCCTCGACGCTCGGTGAGCTCGGGGGCGACGATGAGCCTCGCCGGCGTCTCGAGGCCTTCGATCGGCGGCAGCGGCTTCTCCGATCCCGCCCCGGCCTCCTCGAGCCGTCGCAGCTGCGGCAGCACGCGGGCGTCCAGCGATCCTGCGCCCTGGTTGTAGGCGTTCACGGCGGAGTTGAGCTGGCGGCCCAGCTTCGCGTACGGCTCGAGGAAGGTCGCGATGCGCTTGTGAAGCTCCCGCCCCGCCGCCGCGATCTCCCGCGCCGACTCAGCGATCTTCTCCTGCCGCCACCCGTAGTAGGTCGCGTGGAGCAGCGCGATCAGGGTTGTCGGCGTCGCGATCAACACGCCCTTCGCCGCGCCGTGCTCGAGCAGCGTCGGCTCGGCCTCGAGGGCGGCGCAGTACACGCCCTCGTTCGGGATGAACATCACCACGAACTCCGGCGACGCGTCGAACTGTGCGTGGTAGCTCTTGGACGCCAGCGCGTCGATGTGCTGCCGGGTCTGGCGGCCGTGCTGCCGCAGGAGCGCCTGCTGCTCGGCCTCGTCCGCCGTGTCGAGGGCGCGGAGATACGCCTCCATCGGCACCTTCGCGTCGACCACCACGTCCCGCTCGGCCGGCAGGTGCACGACGAGATCGGGGCGCAGCCGGCTGCCGTCGGAGCTCGTCACGCTCGCCTGGGAGACGAAGTCGACGTGCTCGGTCATGTTCGCGGCGGCGACGCAGTTGCGCAGCTGCATCTCGCCCCACGCCCCGCGGACCTGCGGGCGCTTCAGGGCCGACACCAGCGTCCCGGTCTCGTCGCGCAGGCGACCCAGCTCGGCGCTCATCGTCTCGAACATCTGCCGCGTCTGGCCGTGCGTCGTGCGCCGGTCCTGCTCCAGGCGCGCGACCTCGTCGCTCACACGCTTGAGGTTCTGCGCAATCGGATCCAAGCTTCGCTTGATCTCCTCCGAGCGCTTCCCGAGCTCGCCGGCCGCGGTCGCGCGATCCGATTCCCGTTGCGCCGTGGCGAGCTTCTCGACATGGTCTGAGACCTGCCGCAGCGTGTCGGAGGAGATCGCCTTCATCTGCTCGGCGAACTGCTCGCGGTTGCCCGAGACCAGCGCGATCTTCTCCTCGGTCGCGACCCGCAGGTCCGCGAGCTGCCGCTCATGGGCGGATTGGCGTTCCGCGGAAAGGAGACGCGCCGCCTTCTCGGCCTCCCGTGCGCCACGAGCCGCTTCTGTCGCGGTCCGCAGTCGCGGTATCAGCAGAGTTGCGAGCGCCGCGCCGCCGACGAGGAGCCCGAGAAGAAACGGTGCAGTCATGTGGCCTTTCCTTGCTCGCTGTTGAGCCTTAGAGGTGAGGCAAACGTCTCAGTGAACCTATCGAGTCGATCGGCGGAACCTGAATGGTTGATCCTCCGGGCCGATGGGCCGCACGACGCGGCACGGAGCGCCCACCGCGACGACCCGGCTCGGGATGTCCTTGGTCACGACGCTGCCCGCGCCGACGACGGAACCCGCTCCGATCGTGACGCCGGGCATGACGACGGCGCTGCCACCGATCCAGACGTCGTCCTCGACGTGCACCGGGACCGAGTACTGGCTCCCGTCGGCACGGAGCGAGGGCTCGATCGGGTGCCCCGCCGTCGTGATGGTGACGTTCGGCCCGAACATGACTCGGTCGCCGATGTGCACCTCGGCGTCGTCGACGATCACGAGGTTGAAGTTCGCGTAGAAGCTGTCGCCGATGTAGACGTGCGACCCATACGCCGCCAGGAACGGCGGCTCGATCCAGACCGACGCGCCCACCGCCCCCAGCAGCTCGCGCAGCAGTCGCAGTCGCTCCTCGGTCTGGCCCGGCCGAGTGTGGTTGAAGTCGTAGAGCAGCTCCTTGCCGTGCGTGCGCTCTGCCTCGAGCGCCTCCAGGCCCTCACCGACGTCGACATACAGCTCGCCGGTGTTCATCCGCGCCCGGACGGCGTCTTCGTCCATCACCACACGCGGGTTCGCGAGGAGCCCGATGCAAGCGTCGCGATCGGTCCGGCGGCGTAGGTCCGCCCGTCGGTCTTGCGGCCGCCGACGAGGTCGGTGTCGAGGCGCGCCGGGCTGCCGTCGCCTTCCTCGAATTCCGCGTCCACGAACCGGACGCGCTCGAGGTCCCTGCCGGTGATGAGCTCCGACGCGGGCCTGGTCGAACGCCTCCGGCAGCTCGATCTCGAGGTAGACCTCGTCGCCCTCGTCGACGACGGCGACGTTCGCGCCGTCGAGGACGAGCGGATCGTGCTCCGCCTCGTACGAGCCGGCGCCCGTGGCGTAGACGTTGTCGCGGATCCAGACGGGTTGCTTGACGCTCATGAATCGCTCGTGGTCGCCGCGGGACGGGTCGTCGACCTGGGCCATGTACTCGGCCAGCGACGCGGGGTGCCCGTCGTACCCGGCGGTGCCGTGGCCGGCGCCCTCTCCGAAGCGTGCGGTCGGCCCGTAGGCCGAGCCGGCGTCGCCGCCGAGGAAGACGTTGCCGATATGACGGTCGTCGCCTCCGTGGATCGCGGCGTAGCCGGCGACCTGGGTGCTGTGCGGCACGTGGTAGGGCGTCGGTCGCTCCAGGACGGGTTCGAGCAGCACGGTTCCGCACACGAGGTTGTTGACGAACGCGCCCCCCTGGCTGAACAGCTCCAGCGACACGGGCGACGCGAGGACGTTGTGCTCGACGATGTGGGGTCCGTGGCTGACCTCGATGAAGAGGTCGCGGTTGTTGCCGTAGCAGAGGTTGCGCGAGACGCGGGTGCCCTGCGTCTGCCAGTCCAGCCAGATCCCGAGCGAGCAGTCGTGGATGCGGTTGTGGCGGATGACGACGTCGATCGCCGCGTGCAGCTTGATGCCGGCGATCTCGTAGCCGTAGAACTCGCGCTTGAGGGCGATGTTGTAGATGTGGTTGTCCTCGATCGTCGAGAACACGCAGCCGAGGTGCCCGACGATGCCGTTCTGGCCGCAGTCGTGGATGACGTTGCGGCGGACGACGTGCGAGCCGACGTGCTCGCGGTCCCAGCCGATCTGGCGCGCGGCGAACACCGACTCGAGCTGGTACTGGTAGCCGGGCTTGTCGCGGCGCAGGGTCGCGTAGTTGTGGCCCGTCGAGGCTTCCTTGCCGAGGGAGACGGCAGAGCACTTCGCGTCGTGGATGACGTTGTCCTCGATGATCCAGCCCTTCGCCCAGTTGGGACCGATGAGGCCGGGCTGGTCGGCGGTCGGCGGGCTCCAGGGACTGGCAGCGTGCGCCAGCTCGAAGCCGCGCACGGTGATGTAGTCGACGTGGTGCTCGGTGGGGTAGAAGACGGACCGGCGCACGTTGATCTCGACGAGCTCCCGATTCGGGTCCGCGCCCTGGAAGTTCGCCCAGATCGTGGTCTCGTCAGCGCCCACCTCGGCGTACCAGACGTAGCGGGTCTGCTCGGGATCGCGGATGCGGTCGGTCGTCCCCGTCCAGTCGTCGAGGACCTCCGTCCGCAGCGGCGGATCCGACACCTCCGCCAGGCTCAGCACCTCGTAGAAGCTCTGCCCGTTGAGATACACGTCGCCGAGATGCTTGCGCGGCGACAGCTTCTCGGGGTAGACGATCCAGTCGCCGTCGATCTCCTCAGCGAACGGGTTGAAGCCGCCGAACAGCGAGTTGGGAACGGCTGCCTTCCACACCGTCCCGCCGGAGGGCTCCCATCCGGTCACCACTTCCGAGCCCTTGATGACGACGTGTTCGCCCGCGGCGGCCTCGTAGGTGATGCGCCGCTGGTCGCTGAGCCCGCCGCGTCGCGGCGCCACCCACTCGCGGTATTCACCACCGTGGACGAGGACGGTGTCGCCCGGCTGCGCGATGGCGGCAGCTCGGCTGATCGTCCGGAACGGGCTGTCCTCGGAGCCGTCAGCGGTGTCGGACCCGGTTGTGGCGACGTGGAGCACAGATGTCATGGCGGGCCGGAAGCTATCCGAGTCAAGCGCCGCTTCGCCTCCCTAGGGTGGCGGCATGCCCGACCCCGATCTCTCCGGCTCGCCGTTCGAGACGCTCGACCCGCGCTTCGACGCGCTCACGCCCTCCGCCGCCAAGCTCGAGCGCCTGGCCGGCGACTGCCGCTGGGCCGAAGGCCCCGCCTACTTCCCGGCCGGCCGCTACCTGGTGTGGTCCGACATCCCCAACGACCGGATGCTGCGCTGGGACGAGTGCGACGGCAGCGTCTCGACCTTCCGGGCTCCCGCGGGATACACCAACGGACACACCGTCGATCGCCTGGGCCGGCTGGTCAGCTGCGAGCACCTCGCACGCCGGGTCACCCGGACCGAGTTCGACGGCACGATCACCGTGCTGGCCGACCGCTACCAGGGCAAGCGCCTCAACTCGCCCAACGACGTCGTCGTCCACTCGGACGGATCGATCTGGTTCACCGACCCCTCCTACGGCATCGACCACGACTACGAGGGCCTGCGCCAGGAACGCGAGCTCGACGGCTGCCACGTGTACCGGATCGACCCCGCCACCGCGGAGGTCACCCGCGTCGCCGACGACTTCGCCCGCCCGAACGGCCTCGCCTTCTCGCCCGACGAGTCGCCGGCTCTACATCGCCGACTCCGGCGCGACGCACGACCCCGACGGCCCGCGCCACATCCGCGCCTTCGACGTCGTCGACGGCCGGACGCTGACGGGCGGCGAGGTGTTCGCGGTCTGCGACGCGAGGATCTTCGACGGCTTCCGCGTCGACGAGGCCGGCCGCGTCTGGGCCTCGGCAGCCGACGGCGTGCACTGCTTCGAGCCCGACGGCACCTTGATCGGCAAGATCCGCGTCCCCGAGACAGTCTCGAACGTCTGCTTCGGCGGCCCGCACCGCAACCGCCTCTTCATCACCGCGACGACCTCGCTGTACTCGGTCTACCTGCTGCTGCGCGGCGCGGCCACGATCGGCTGAGAGCCCACGTCAGTCGTCGACGGGAGCGCCGCCGTAGACGCTGAAGCTGATGATCCAGTAGATGATGTAGAGCCCGAGCAGCACGTAGCCGTGCCAGCGCTTGAGCTGCCCGGTCGACAGGAAGTAGGCGGCGAGGGCGGTCATGCCCACGAGCACGGGCAGGTGCCAGCGCAGGGTGCTGGAGCCGATCGTGATCGCCCCGCCGGCGAGCACGACGATGCCGAGCTTCCCGGTGACCGAGAACACGAGGCTGCCGATGACGTTGCCGATGCCGATCTCGGGCACGCCCTTGCGAATGGGCTGGACGGTGAGGAAGAGATCCTCGATGACCAGCACGGCGGTGACGATCGTGGCGCCGAACACGGTGCCCTCGATGCCGTAGCGGTCGAGGATCTGCTCGGACCCCTCGCTGACGGTGGCGGCGCCGATGATGATGCCGAGGAGCGACAGCACGGCCACGCCCAGGTTGATCCAGCCCGAGAAGCGGCTCCGCCGCTCGAACGGGTCCATGGTCGAGATGGCCTGCGATCGCTCCGGCTCCTCGCCGTCCTCGTCGTCCTCCTCGAGCTCCTCGACGATCTCGAGGTTGCGGAAGGTCGCCGTCTCGCGCCGGCGTTCCCGGAATGCGACGTACACGATCCACGCGGCGAACAGGAGGAGCAGCACGACGGCGTCCGCGGTCGTGACCTCCTCTCGCACGGCGAATACGACCATGATGAGCGGAGCGAGCGCGAAGATGATGATGTAGTCGCGCGGGATCTCGAACCGCGTCGGCGTGAGGATCGCGCCCAGAGCGAGCACGATGCCGGTGAACGAGACCGCGGTGCCGAGGACGAGGCCGAGCGCGACGTCCTGCTCGTCCTCGAGGTTCAGCGCGATGCCGAGGACGATGTCGTCGAACTCGATGCCCGTGAAGATGATCGCGAGCAGGAAGACCGAGATCCGCAGCCCACGCGACACGCCGACGAGCGCGCTGATCAGGCGCTCGGCGCTGTAGACCAGCAGCGTCGCCCCCGAGATGAAGATGAAGATCGACGTCATCCCGCGGCTCCCTCCGACGGCTCCGGCGACTGGACCGCGCGGATCCTAGGGATCGAGCGCACCGTTTTCCGGGTTCCAGCGGGGACGCAGCAGGCGTTGCGCGAGGAGCGCAACGCCCGCGGATCAGAGACGGCGCGAAAGCGACAGCGCGACGCGTCCGGCGGCGGCGATCGCGAGCCCGATCGCTGCGACGCCGACCGTGATGCGGGCCGCCCCGGCGGTCAGCGGGTCGACTCCGAGCGTGGCCCCGGCCTGGGTGAGGGACAACACGCCCGCGCTGGCGACGGCGACGAGCGCCCACGCCGGGAACGCCACGTTCCGCCGCCACGACAGACCCGGCCGGGCGCGCAGGCTCCAGGCGATCGCCACGTTCGCGATGAGCCACCCGGCCACCGCGGCCGCGATCGCCATGTCGATGCCCCACCGCTCGTGGACGATCAGGAACGCCGGCAGCACCGCGGCGGTGAGCGCCACGGCCGTGAGCACGATGGCGGACAGCTGCGTGTCGTCGAGGAACCGGCGCGCGGGATCGCGCGGGGGACGGTCCATCGCGCCGGGCGCCGGCGGCTCGGAGACGAAGGCCACCGACGCGCCGACGTCCATGAAGAGCTCCAGGATCACGATGTGGACCGGGTGGAACGGGGCGGGCAGCCCCAGCACCAGCGGCACGGCGACCACGACGACGAGCGCGATCTTGGCCCCGAGGTAGAAGGCGACCGCGCGCCGCAGCTGGGAGGCCAGGCCGCGACCGCCCGCCACGGCGTCCACGATCGTGGGGTAGGCGTCGTCGACGAGCACGAGATCGGACGCCTCGCGGGCGAGATCGGTCCCGCGCGCGCCCATCGCGATGCCGACGTTCGCCGCGGCGAGCGCCGGCGCGTCGTTGACGCCGTCGCCGGTGACGGCGACCGCCTCGCCGCGGTCCTGGAGGACCCGCACGAGCCGCAGCTTGTCCTCGGGCGTCGCCCGGGCGATGACGGCCTCGCCGCGCAGCCGCTCGGCGAGCTCGTCGTCGTCGAGGGCGGCGAGCGGCGCGCCGCCGAGCATGACCGCGGGACCATGAACGCCGGCCTCGCGGGCGGCCGCCGCAACCGTCTCCGGGTGATCGCCGCTCACGACGATCGTCCGCACGCCCGCGCGGGCCAGCTCGGCCACCGCATCGCGCACGTCGGGTCGCAGCGGATCGCGGAACGCGGCCAACCCCACGAACGTGAGCTCGTGCTCCGCGTGCGCGGCATCCTGCGGAACCGCGGCGTCGTGACGCTCGGCCACGGCGATGACCCGCAGCCCGTCGTGCGCGAGCTGCGCGACGCGCGCGAGCACCGACGCCCGCTCCGCCTCGGTCACGCTGCACGCGTCGAGCACGGCCTCCGGCGCTCCCTTCGCGGCCACCCACGCTCCATGCGGGTCGCGCCACACCGCGCTCTCGCGCTTGCGCAGGGGATCGAACGGATACCGGCCCAGGCGTTCGCTCGACGCGCGCCCGCCTGCTGCCTCCACCAGCGCTCGATCGACCGGGTCCTGCGCGGCCGCCGCCCCGTGGGCCGCGGCCGCGACGGCCAGCACGCGCTCGCGGTCGCCCTCGATGTGCTCGATCTCGAGCCGGTTCTCGGTCAGCGTCCCGGTCTTGTCGGCGAGCAGCACGGTCATCGCTCCGACGGACTCGGCGGCGCGCAGCCGGCGGAGGAGCACACCGTGCTGCGCCAGGCGCAGACCGCCGATCGCCACGAGCACGGTCACGAGGATCGGCAACTCCTCGGGGATCGTGGCGAACGCGAGCGTCAGCCCGTTGAGCAGCATCTCGCGTGCGGGCTGGCCGCGGAGCACGCCGATGAGCGGCACGACCACGCACGCCGTCACCGCCACGATGAGCGCCGCGCGCGCCAGCTCGGCCATCGCGCGCTGGAGCGGCGTGGGCGGCTCCCGGGCCTCCGCGACGAGCCGCCCGAGGCGGCCGATCTCGGTCTCGGCGCCGACCGCGACGACAACGCCCTCGCCGGCGCCGGCCACCACGACGCTGCCGGCGTAGAGCAGCGAGGACCGCTCGGCGAGCGGCGCGTCCGCGTCGACCGGCTCGGGCCCCTTGGCCGCCGCGATGGGCTCGCCCGTCAGCCTGGACTCGTCGGTGGCGAGGCCGTCGGCCTCGACGACGCGGGCATCGGCGGCGACGACGGTGCCGGCTTCGACGAGCAGCACGTCGTCGATGACGAGCGCGTCGGCCGGGACTGCGGCCACGGCACCGTCCCGCCGGACCAGCGCATTGGGGGCGCTCAGGTCGCGCAACGCGCGAAGCGCGCGCTTCGCCCGGACCTCGGAGATCGCCTCGACGGCGCTGACCAGCGCGATGATGACGAAGATCGCGATCGCGTCGCGCAGCTCGCCGAAGATCGCGGAGAGCACGCCGACCACGACGAGCAAGAGCTGAAGCGGCTCCACGACCGACTCGGCCAGCTCCTTGAGGATCGCCACGGTCTGGCTGCCCTCGGTGCGCACGACCGCCGCGCCGCTCCGCTGCTCGACCTCCTCGGCCGTCAGGCCGCCCGGGCGACCGCCGGTCCGCTCCCAAAGGACCGCGAGCGGCTCAGCATGGGCCGCCACGACCGGCTCCCGATCGGCGGGACGCGCGGTCGGCGTTGCGCGCGCCATGCAACGGATGATACGTCTCGGAGTGAGCCCCAGGACCGATCGCCCGCGTCTGGGATCATGGCGACCCCGTGGCGCGTGACTGGCTGCTGATCACCGTCTCAACCCCGGGCGGGGGAACGTCGACGCTGCGCGTCTACGCATGGCGCAATCTGCGGAGCCTCGGCGCCCACTACCTGCAGCAGTCCGTGTGCCTGCTGCCGGCGACGCCGAAGACCACACGCGCCGTCGCCCGGCTCGTCACTCGCTTGCGCGCGGAGGGAGGTCACGGCGAGATGCTGCGCATCGCCCTGACCGACTCCAAGCAGGAGGCGGCGGTCATCGACGCCATGCAGCGCGAGCGGACCGATGAGTACCGCGAGGTGGTCGGGAGCACGCAACAGTTCCACGAAGAGCTTCAGTTCGAGCGGCGCCGCGGCCGGGCGATGTACACCGAGCTGGAGGAGTCCGACGCCGACCTCGCCCGCCATCAGAAATGGCTCGCGGCGATCCGCGTGCGCGACTACTTCGACGCGCCCGGCGGCGAGGAGGCCGCCGCGGCCGTCGCGTCATGCGAGGAGGCGCTCGCTCGCTTCGAGAGCGAAGCGCTGTCCGCGGAGCTCGACGACTCCACGTCGGACGCCGGGCCCGCCCTGCGCGCGGTCGACGCGCCCGGCCCGCCTCGAGACTCGACCTGAGACGCTCAACGCGCCAGGAGCCGCCTGGACGACATCCGCTGGAGCACAGGTGTCGTCGTGAGTGTGGTCACGATGGCCATGAGCGCGAACAGCGTGAAGAGCCGATCATCGATCAGGCCCAGGTCGCGCCCGACGGTGAGCAGCACGATCTCGATCAGGCCGCGCGTGTTCATGAGGACGCCGACCGCCGCGGAGTCGCGGGCCGCCATTCCGCCCGCGCGAGCTCCGGCGAAGGCACCGAAGAACTTCCCGGCGCAGGCGGCAGCCAGGATCAGGGCGAACGCGACGAGGTCACTGGATCGCAGCCCCGGGATGTCCACCCCCATCCCCGCCGTCACGAAGTAGATCGGAGCGAAGACGGCGACCACTGCCGCCAGCCGCCCCCGCGCCTCCTCCTCCGTCCGCCTGGGCATCGCGACGCCGACGAGGAAGGCGCCGAAGACCGCGTGCAGGCCGATCGCGTCCGTAACGTACGCCCCGGCGAAGGCGATCGGCAGCACGAGCGCCTCGCGCGCCGCCGTCGGATGCCGCAGAAGCCGCTGCAGCAGCGGCCGGACCACCAGCCACACGACGGCGACGAACGCCGCGCACTCGGCCACGATGCGCACGTACTCCCACGCGCTGCTCGACGCCAGCACGGCGAGCGCGAACGCGAGCACGCTCCAGCCGACGACATCGTCGATCGCCGCGGCGGTGAGCGCGAGCACGCCCACCGGCGTCGCGTCCATCCGCGTATCCCTGAGGATGCGCGCGAGGACCGGGAACGCGGTCAGCGACAGCGCCGTGCCGATGAAGAGGGCGAACGGCCAGAACGGCACCGCCTCTCCGGCCACGGTGCCGTGCTCAGGGTGGAGATAGGTCGCGAGCCCGAGCCCGAGTAGGAACGGCAGCAGGATGGACGCGATCGAGACGGTCGCCGCCGCGCCCTCCTGACGACGGACGAGGCGCAGGTCGAGGTCCCAGCCGATCGTGAACATGAACGCGGCGAGCCCGAGCTGACCGATGAGCTGGAGCACCTCACGCGCGTCGGCCGGGAACAGCGCCTCGGACGGATCCCCCGGCAGCGCTCCGAGCAGCGTCGGCCCGAGCGCGATCCCCGCGGCGATCTCGCCGATCACGGCCGGCTGCCCGATCCGTGCGAACAGCAGCCCACCCGCCCACGCGGCGACGAGGATCACCGCGACGTCGATCAGGACCCGCCCGGTCGTGGCGGTGGCAATCATCCGCCGGCCGTCAGAGCGGTGGCAGCGAAGGCTCTGCCGCCGGCGCCGCCTCCTCGCGGATCACCCGCTCGGCGCGGCGGAACAGGGTGTCGGCGTGATCGCGGCTGTCGCCGACGGCCGTGAGCCCGACCTGGCCGAGCTCGGCCAAGCCTCCCATCATGTGGAACACGACGCCCGTCTCCCGAGCCTGGTGGAACTGGAGGCCGTGCCGGACCGCCACATCGAAGAGATCGTCGAGCGTCACGCCGCGCAACCGGTCGTCTTCCAGGTGGTCGGTCGCGACGAGGTGCTTCTCCCGCCCGCTGGGAGCGATGAACAACGCGGTGGCGGGGTCGTACTCGCCGTCCGTCAGGAACTGGAGAGTCAGGAACGGGTGCGTGGTTCCGCCCTTGCGCAGGTTGACCTCGATCGCGTAGGGCGTCCAGCCGCCGTCCGTGTCGCGCACGACGACGAAGTCGAGCGCGAAGCGGCCGAGCACGCCCGCCTGCGCGAGCCGGTCGCCGACCTTGGCCGCTTCCTGCGTGATGGCCCGCGCGTATCCGAAGTCCGCCGGGAAGCGGCAACCCAGGTAGGTCTGACCGCTCGGGCCGCCGAGGAGCTGATCGTGGGTCGAGAGCAGCTCGACCTCGCCGAGCGGAGTGATCCGCAGCTGCACGCTGGGGCTGCGTATCTCGACGCCGCCGACGCGCTCCTCGACGATCCCGCCGTCCTCGCCGAAGCGGGAGAGGTACCACGGGAGGGTGACCGCGGAGTCCTCGAACTCCATCGCCTCGACGCGGCGAGCGAGCTCGGCTCGCTCATCCGGCGCGGCCGGCGACGGGAGCTCGCGGAGGTTCACGACCGCGTTGCCGCGTCCTGCCACGCCGTCGTTGAGCTTCACGATCGCCGTCGTGACCGCGGGCTTCGTCGCCCGCATCCGCGCGAGCGCGTCGACGATGCCGTCGAGGTCGCGGATGTCCTCGTACCCGATGGGGTGCGGAACGCCGGCCTCGGCGAACAGCCGCCGGCAGCCGGTCTTGGTGCCGAACGGCAGGTGGGCAGGATCGGCGCCGTACAGCGGAATGCCGAGGCTGAGCGCGAGATCGCGCTCGCCCCCGGCCGTCGTGTACGGGATCAGGTGGCTCCGCTCGGGGTCCGGGATCAGCTCGCGGATCTTCGCGAGCACCCGCGGGCGCTCGAGCAGCTTCTCGACCAGCGAGCGGGCCCGGCCGTCGTCGGTCGTGACCATGTGCAGCCGCGCGCGCGCCTGCTGCGGGATCACGCCCGGGAGCAGCGCGAGGTAGTACTCGATGACGCTCTCGGAGACCGGGCGCCCCGTCACGTAGATCACTCGCATCCGCGGCTTGCGCAGCAGGAGCAGGAGAAACAGCATCCGCTCCTCCAGGTTCTGCAGCGCGGTCCCGGTGTGCGTCGCGTCCGGCACGACCGAGGGCACCACGACGATCGACTCCCCCGCCTGGTTGAGCCGCATGGCGTCCCAGAGCGGCACCAGCCGCTCCTGGAGCCGCGCGAAGCGGACGGCGCGCTCCTGCTCGCTGAGCTCGCTCAGGCGTGGCGCGGTGCCGAGGGCGCCGGTCATGCCCGCGCCCGTGCCTCGTCGAGACCGACGACGTTGTAGGCCCGCGCGGGCTTGGAGAAGCCGCGGAGGCTCAGCTCGCCGAGCGAGTCGACGACGGCGACCTCCTCGACGGCCGAGAAGACCCGTTGGCTGATGAGGATCTGGCGGCCCTGCGCCTCGGCGCACAAGCGTGCCGCGAGGTTGGTCACGCTGCCGATGGCCGTGTAGTCGGAGCGGCCCTCGAAGCCGACTTGGCCGAGGGTCGCGTGGCCCTGCGCGATCCCGACGCCGAAGTCCAGGGCGTAGTCCCTGCGGGCCCATCCCTCGGCCAGCTCCGCGACGCGGCCGCGCATCGCCAGCGCCATGCGGACCGCGCGCTCCGGTGCGTCGGGGCAGTCGAGCGGGTCGTTGAAGATGACCATGAGCCCGTCGCCCGTGAAGCGCTCGAGCGTGCCGTCGAAGCGGTGGACGAGGTCGCCGAGCGCGGCGTGGTACTCGCTCAGCACGGCCATGACGTCCTCCGGCTCCACGGTCTCGGAGAAGCTCGTGAAGCCGCGCAGGTCGCAGAAGACGACGGTGATCTCGCGACGGTGGCTGCGCAGGAAGGCGTCGTCGCCGGACGAGACCACGAGCTCCGCGAGCTGCGGCGGCAGGAAGCGCCGCAACCGGCCGAGGCGCTCGAGGGCCTCGACCTGCGCCTGGACCCGCTGCTCGAGCTCGCGGTTCCAGGCCGCGAGCTCGTCGGACTGCGCCTCGATCGTGTCGTGGTAGCGCTTGATGCGCAACAGCGAGTGGACTCGCGCAAGCAGCTCCGCCTGGTCGAACGGCTTGGCGATGAAGTCGTCGGCGCCCGCCTCGATCGCAGCGAGCTTCTCCTGCTCGCCGCTGGCGGTGATCATCACGACGGGCAGGAAGCTGGTCGAGGCGTCGGCGCGGAGCGCCCGGCAGACCTCGTAGCCGTCCATCTCCGGCATCAGGATGTCCAGCAGGACGAGATCGACCGGCTCTGCGGCGACGCGCTCGAGCGCCTCACGACCCGAGTTCGCCGCGATCACGTGGTGGCCGCGGGGGGTCAGGATCGCCTCCAGCAGCCGCACGTTCTGCGGAAGGTCGTCGACCACGAGGATCCGCGGGGAGTCGGTCATACCTGCGCTCCTGCGAGTGCGGCGGCGACCTGGCGCGGAAGCTCGCGGATGTCCAGCGGCTTCTCGACGTAGTCGTCGAAACCGCAGGCCAGGAAGCGCTCGCGATCGGTCTTCATCGCGAACGCCGTGACCGCGATCACCGGAATGCTCGCGGTGGCCGGATCCGAGCGGAGGCGCCGGAGCGCCTGGACGCCGTCCATGTCCGGTAGCTGCACATCCATCAGCACCACCCCCGGGCTCTGCGTGGCCGCCAGCGCGAGCCCGTCCTCGGCGGTGGCCGCCTCGAGCGTGGCGAACCCCGCGTGATTGAGGACATCGCGCGCGAGCTTCAGGTTGCGCTCGTTGTCCTCGATGATCAGGACGACCGCTCGCTCGCTCATGACGCCTGCCCTTCCGTGGCGCCGCGCGGCGCGGCGACGCGGCCGATGAGGTCGACCAGCTCGGCGTGCCCGCACGCTCCCTTTCGCGCCAGCGCGGTGATCCGGCCGTTGAGACGCTCCTGGTCCGCCCGCGTCACATCCTTGGACGTCAGGACGACGATCGGCACGTCGCCGACGATCGGGTCCGCGCGCAGCTGGTCGACGACCGCGAACCCGTCCACGCCCGGCATGAGGAGATCGAGCACGACGACGGCGGGGCGCTCGCGACGCACCGCCCGCACGCCTTCCGCTCCCCCGGTCGCACGGACCACGACCCAGCCCTCGGGCGCGAGCACGGCCTCCAGCAGGTCCAGGTCGATCACGTCATCGTCGATGGCGACGACGGTGCGCGCGTCGCGCGACTCCGAGATGCAGTGCGAGAGGGCATCGAGCAGCTGGGGACGGGCAACCGGTTTGACGAGGTACTCGTTCACCCCGAGCGCAAATCCGGCGCCCTGCTCATCGAGCATCGACACGATCACGAGCGGAACGTCCGACGTCGCAGGGTCGTCCTTCAGCCGGGCGATCAGCTCCCAGCCGTTGAGCTTCGGCAGGAGCAGATCGAGGATCACGGCGGATGGCTCCAGGCGGCGGGCGAGGTCGAGCCCCTCGGCGCCGTCGCGCGCGACCGCGACGGCGTAGCCGGCGTCCTCGAGGTAGACCCGCAGCAGGTCGGCCGAGCTGCGGTCGTCCTCGACCACCAGGACCAGGCCGGCTTCGCCGGAGCGGGCCGCCGCGTCGCCGACGCCCCCGGCCGCGACGGCGATGAGCGGGATCGAGAAGGAGAACGTGCTGCCGACGCCCGGCTCGCTCTCCATCCACAGGCGCCCACCGTGGAGGTCGACGAGTTGCTTGGAGAGCGTGAGCCCGAGGCCCGTCCCCTCCGCGCTTGCGCTGGGGGTGCGGCCGCCGCGCTGGAAGGCCTCGAAGATGCGCTCCTGCTGGTCCCGGGCGATGCCGATCCCGGTGTCGCGGACGCTGACATGCGCGTCGTCGTCGACCCGTCCGGCCGTGACCGTCACCGACCCGCCGTCGGTGCTGAACTTGACGGCGTTGCTGAGCAGGTTCACGACGACCTGCTTGAGCTTGAGCTCGTCGGCGTGCACAGCGCCGAGGCCCGGCTCGATCTGGACCTCGACGGCGATCCCGTGCGCGCCGGCACGCTCACGGATCATCGCGACGCCGTGTTCGAGCGCGTCCTCGAGCGAGACCGCGTCGAGGTCGAGGTCCATCCGGCCGGCTTCGACCCTCGACAGGTCGAGGATCTCGTTGATGAGGTCGAGCAGGTGGCGACCCGAGGTGCGGATGTCCCGCACGTACTCGTCCTGGCGCTCGTTGAGGTCGCCGAACATGCGATCCAGCAGGACGTCCGAGAAGCCGATGACCGCGTTCAGCGGCGTCCGGAGCTCATGCGACATGCTCGCCAGGAACTCCGACTTGTGCTGGCTCGCGACCTCGAGCTCATGCGTCTTCGTCTCGAGCTCACGGAAGACGCGGGCGTTGAGGATGGCGACGACGGACTGACTTGCCAAGGTCTCGAGGAGGGCGACCGTCGCCGCAGGCAGTGCGCCCTTCGTCTTGCGGCGGACGATCAGCGCGCCGATGATCTCGTCCTCGCGGCGGAGCGGTACCGCCACCATCGACCGCCATCCGTGCCGGAGCAGCATGTCGATATGCGGGTCGGCCGGCTCGGCCTCGAGATCCGGAGCCTGTTGCACGACGCCACTGGCCGCCGCTTCGCCCATGAACGTCTCGCCGAGCTTGATCCGCAGGTCGCGCAGCGCGTGCTCGAGCGCGCCGCTGGTGCCGGAGCACGTGCGGAGCACGAACTCGGACGTGGACGGCTCGAACTCGAAGATCGAGCCGCCGTCGGCCTGCGAAAGCTCGGCGGCGCGGGTGACGATCGTCGTCAGGACCTCGTCGAGATCGAGACTCGAGCTGACGGCTTGGCTGACCTCGC
The DNA here is from genome assembly GCA_963730115.1 of uncultured Solirubrobacteraceae bacterium. Lineage (GTDB taxonomy): Bacteria > Actinomycetota > Thermoleophilia > Solirubrobacterales > Solirubrobacteraceae > DASQFQ01. Next base: position 97,474 of record CAVSQM010000012.1, read on the forward strand.
CGAGCGCTTGCAGCTCGTCGACGGAGTGGGCCAGCTGGCGGCCGCGCTCCTGGAGCTCCTGAAACAGCTCCACGTTGCGGATCGCGATCACGCCCTGTGCGGCGAACGTCGTCGCAAGCTCGATCGTGACGTCCGCGAACGGGTCGACCTTCGACCGCCAGAGCGCGATCACGCCGACGACGCGATCATCCGCGACCATCGGAACTCCCAGCATGGAGTGGAAGCCGCCGAGCCGCCGCGCCTCCTGCCGCTCGTACTGCGGATCCACCGCTGCGTCGACGATCTGGACGGTCTGGCGCTCGAGCCCTACGCGCCCGACGAGCGAGCCGAGCCCCGCGCGCTGGGGATGCTCCTCGATGTACCGGCGATACTCAGGCGGGCCGCCGAGCGCCGCAGCAACGCGGTAGAGGTCGCCGTCGAGCCGGTACACCATGCCCGCGTCCGCCGCGCACAACCGGACTGCGTGGCGCAGCACGGTCCCGAACACCGGGCCGACCTCGGACGCAGAACGACCGATCGCGTGCAGCACCTCGCTGGTCGCGATCTGCTGCTCCGTCGCCTCCGCGAGCTCACGAGTCAGTTGCTCGATCCGCTCGTCGAGCGCGACGCGGTCCGACTGGGAAACCGTCACACGGTCCATTCGGGCACCTCGGCTCTGAGTCAGCAGGCTGGCCGGCCGAGCATACCTGTCCGCCAACCGCCGGGTGCAACGTCGGTCACGGTTGGTACGGCCGGCGATCGGACCGCCGGCGGCACTCGCCGCGCGCGACTAGGCCCGAGCCGCGTTCGCGACGATCGCGTCGATGATCTGCGGCCAGGTCTCGCGTGGCATGTCGTGGCCCATGCCCGGGATCTCGAGCAGCCGCGCGCCGCTGATCGCCTTGGCGGTGGCACGGCCGCCGGACGGGCGGACGAGCGTGTCCGCGCTGCCGTGGATGACGAGCGTGGGCGCCGTGATGTCGCGCAGGCGCTTGGCCCGGTTGCCGGAGGCGATGATCGCGGCGAGCTGGCGCCCGCCGGCAGCCGGGGCGCGGCCGCGATCGAACGCGGTCTGCGCGAACTGCCGCAGCTCGGCCTCGTCGCGCTGGAAGCCGGGCGAGCCGATGAGCGTGAACGTCTTCACCACGTGCTCGACGTAGCCGTCGCGGTCCGCCGGCGGGACGACCAGCAGCGCCTTCGAGGTTCGCAGGCGCGGCTGCCCGGACGTGCGCGCGCCGGTGTTGCCCATGATCGAGACGAGCGAGCTGACGCGGTCGGGATGCGTCATGGCGAGCGTCTGGGCGATCATCGACCCCATCGAGGCGCCCACGAGATGCGCGCGCTCGATCTCCAGGTGGTCGAGGAGCCCGACCACATCGTCAGCCATGTCCTCGAGCGTGTAGCTCGCGGCGCGCTTGTCACGCCGCAGCAGCTGCCACACCGTCGGGACGGGGAGATGGTCGAGCCTCGTCGAGCGACCGACGTCGCGATTGTCGAAACGCACGACGTAGAAGCCGCGGGCAGCGAGGCCGGCGCAGAACTCGTCGCGCCAGGCGATCATCTGCGTGGCGAGCCCCATGATCAGCACGAGCGCGGGATCCGAACGGTCGCCGAACGTCTCGTAGCAGAGCTCCAGCTCACCGACGGCCGCGATCTGCTCGCCGGATCGCGCCGTGCTCGCGCTTGCTGAGTGGCCCATTCTCGCTAGCTTAGTAAGCGCTGAGCTCGCCGGTCCGCCGCGCCGTCTTGCGGAGCGGCGAACCGGCGGTTCGAACTCAGTGGCAGAACAGGCAACCCGCCTCGCCGCGCGACTGCGCCCGGCTGATCGCCTCCGCGTGCTCTCGCGCGACCCTCCGGTCGCGCATCGCCTCGTCGTGCTCGCGCATCGCGCTCATGAGCGCGCGCCGCTCGGCAACGCGGCGCGTCGCACCGGCAAAGAGCCGTCGTGTCATGGTCGGATCCTTCCTACTCGTGGGGAGCGAGGGCCGGGGAAGGCGAGCGAGAGGAACCCGCCAGACCCTCGAACCCCACGTTATACCGCGACACGGACGAGCTTGTGACACGATTGTGACAACCGTTGCAGCGCGAAGGGCGGTCAGGTGGTGCGGTCGGTCCGGATGTCATAGGCCGCCGTGACGTTGCCCCTGCCCTTCTTGCCCTTCTTGCCCTTCTTGGCCTTGACGGCCTTGGCGGGCTTGGCCTTCACGTCGTAGCTGCTGATCAGGACGTCGTTGAACGTGTAGGAGGTGATCAGGGCGTCGTTGAGCTCGTAGCTCGACGCGTGGCTGGCCGGTGCGGCAGCCGTGAGCAGGCCTGCCGTGAGCGCGAGAGCCGCGGCCGAGCGCTTGAGGTTGGTGGTGAACATGGTGCTTCCTTCCTGAGGGTGGGTGGGTTATCGGGGGGTGTGACCCCGGACCCACCGCGCAGGTTGGAAAGATGTCGAGGGCGTCAGGCGACCGGGGGCTCGAACGCCGCCGTGTAGGTCAGCTTGACGGTGGTCGGGACGTCGGCGCCGCGCAGGGTGCAGGTGAAGCGCGCGGTGCTGGCGTTCATGCTGCCGTCGAGCACGGGCACGCAGCTGTAGCCCTGGGAGCGGTACGGCTTCTGGATGCCGTTGTTGACGCCCTTGCGGACGACCTTCTGGATCGTCGAGCGGCTGTACCAGCCGCGCACGTTCGCCTGCGGGTTGGTGACGACGACCTTGGCGCGGACGACGTTGCTCGTGCCGGCCAGCACCCCCTGATTGACGGAGATGTGGTAGACGGACGTGCGCTTCGTCGTGGTGGTGGTCGTCGCGGCCTGAGCGGCGGGGACAGCGGCGCCGACGCCGATCGCGGCGACGATCGCCGAGGCGACGAGCTTGTTGGAGAGGGACATGGGGAGGCTCCTTTCGCGGCGGTTGGTTGGAGTGATGGCAAGCCTCCGCGAAGCCGGGCCCCGGGTCTGCCGTAGCGGACTACGGCATTGTCCGCAGCCGCATACGCAGACGCCGGATTCGCACGGCGGACGCCCTCAGTAGTGACGTCTAGAGGCCGGTGCGGCGCAGCCACGCGTCGACGGCGGCGCGCGGCCGAGCGTGCCTCCTCGCCGCGGACGGCGAGCCCGGTGCCGATGCGCGCACCCCTGCACGACTCCTCGTAGTCGTCGGGGGTCGTGCCGAGGCCGCTCATGGCGTGCGTGGTGACCGGGTGGACGGTCTTGCCCGAGAAGTCGTAGCGCTCGGTGAACGTCGTCATGATCATCGGCGCCCGGACGTTCCAGATCGGGCTCGCCAGCAGGACGGTGTCGTAGCCGTCGATCGACGGGAGCGGGTTGGCGATGGCCGGTCGTGCGTCCGCGTCCTGCTCGCGCACGTTGCGCCGGACGGTCTCGTCGTAGCTGTCGGGGTACGGGTCTGCGGCTTCGATGCGGTGGACTTCGCACTCGAGCCGCGCGCTGATCGTCCGGGCCAGCACCTCGGTGTTGCCGACCTCGAGGTCCCTCCTGCCGCCGTTCCAGTAGTTCTCGCCCGGGCGCGAGAAGTACGCGAGCAGGATTCGGCCACCCCCGGCCTGAGGTGGCGATGAACCCCCGCAGGCGCTCAGCGGCACGCCCGCGACGCTCGCGAGGGCGACGCCGAGGAAGGTGCGTCGTCGCATCGTGCGAACCACTCTGCCCCGGTATCCCTAGCCGGCGACGAGCAGGCGCACCGGGCCGAGCAGCCCGGACGCGCGCTGACCGGAGAACACGTACGGCGTCGGGCTCACCGCGTCGAGGTGCGGGCCGAGCGTGTTGAGCACGAGCACCTCGAGCGTCACAACATCACGGCCCAGCCATCGGCTGAGGTCGAACCGGTAGGGCGAGCAGACGCGCACGCCCGCGCTCTCGCTGTCGATCAGCACCTCGGCGGTGCCGCGCACGGCGCCGAGGTCGAGGGTCAGCTCGACGTCGTCGGGCAGGCCGAGGTCGAGCTCCCGGCGATACCGCACTCCCCCGCTGTGGTTGACGAGGCCGGCGTCCTGCCAGTCGACCAGCTCCATGCGCCCCGGCCCGACGGTGAAGGCGATCGGCCCGGTGAGCACGGCCCCGCCGGCGAGGCCCGGTGCCGGCGCGACCGCGATCTCGCACCGGGCGGGCGCCCGCGAGCCGTCGCCCAGCACGACGCGCAGCTCGCCCTCCGCATCCTGCCGCGCCTCGACCCGGCGGCCGTCCACGGTCACCTCGCCGTGGCAGCCGGACGCGAGCGGGATGCAGATCTCGGTGGCACCGGGCGGCGTGGTGAGACGCAGCCGCTGGGTGGCCGTGGCGAGATCTGCCGTCACCGTCACGTCCTCGCCCGCCGTCCCGCGCCCCGGCTCGAGCCAGTCGCCCTCCGGCAGTGGGTGCGGTCGCCGCCGTACGTGGCTGCAGGCCGGGTCGCCACGCTGGTCGAGGCGGAAGTCGAGCCCGGTCTCGGCGCCGTCGACCGAGACGCTCCAGCCTGCGTCCGAGCGCACCGCGAGGTCTCCGGCGTCCGTGCGGATGACGGCGTCGAGCAGCGCCGCGGGACGGGTGCGGCCCAGCGAGAGCAGCTCGAGCCGGAGCTCGCGCTCGCCCGCTCGGAGCGCCTCGCGCAGGTCGTAGGGCTGGAGCCGGTCGCGATCCCACTCCGCGTACGGGTCGAAGCCGCCCTGACGGCCCACCTCGCGGCCGTCGACGAGCACGCGGCACGGCCCGTTGGCGCCGACGAGCACGTCGGCGCTGACCGGATCGGCGGGGAGCGAGAACCGCTTGATGAACGCGACGACCGAGCTCTTCGCCGCCTCCGTGGCCGGGCGCAGCCACTCGGGCCGCGCGTAACCCTCGACGTCGTCGACGAACGCGAAGTGTGCTCGCAGCGCGGCGACGTCCTCCGCCGCGGTCAGCCGCAGGTCGAGGACGACCGGGCGCGCAGGCAACTCGACCGCGCCGGTCGCGAGGTAGCCGGCGCCGTCCAGGGCCACCGGCCGGCCGTCGAGCCAGGCGCGCTTCGTCGCGGAGGCTCCGACGGCCAGGCAGGAGGCGACCGGCCGCTCGACCGTCACGAGGCAGCGCAGATGCACGCCCTGGCCGGCGGCGACCGGGCCGAAGTCGAGGAACTCCTCCGGCACCCGGCCGCTCGGGCCCAGGAACTCCACGTGGATGGGGTCCTTGTGGATGCCGCGCGAGAGCGACCATTCGGCCCGCTCCCATGCGTCGGCGTCCGCACCGGGGCTCGGGAGCGCGTCCTCGGCCGCGGGCCCCGCCCACAGCGCACGCGGCCCGAACGTCGCGTGGACGCCGTCCTCGAGCTCCCACGTCTCCACGGTCGTGCCCGCGGGCGCTGCCAGGTCGCCCCAGTCGTCCTCGAGCGTCGCTTCGATCTCGACCTCCCACTCGCCGTCGAGCGGCACCTCGCGCGACGGCGTCGTCACGACCGGAGCGGCGGCGTCGCCCCCCACCCCCCATGCGAGCAGCGCGCACGGCCCGTCGGTGAAGTCCACCCGCACGCGCACGCCGCCCTCGACCGGCTCGCACGCGGCGGTGCGCCGGCGGCCCGAGAACGGCTCCCACACCTCCACCTCGCCCGACACGCCCGCGAGCACGACGTCCATCGAGCGCGCGTGATCGGCGGGATCGAAGCGGTAGCTGACCCCCTGCGCCCACGGGTGCTGCACATCCGTGGCGGCCAGCTCGACCACGGTCGCGCGCGGGAAGGCCGCGGGGACGAACAGGAGCCCGGCGTCCCCGTCGGTCCGCAGCAGGGTCGGCACCGGCGCCTGCACCCGGCGCGGCACGGCCTGCAGCACGTCGCCGATCGCGTCCGGCTGATCCACCTGGTGGGCGGCGCCCGAGGCGAAGCGCGCGGCAAGCTCGGCGTGCGCGGGCAGCGGCCCGACGGCGATCAGCGTCCCGCCCGCGTCGACGAACTCTCCCAAGCGCTCGGCCGTGCGCGCCTCGAGCACCACGCAGCCGGGCAACACGATCGCGGCATAGGCCTCGCGGCCGATCCGCAGCTCGCCGTCGCGCACGCTCGCCGCGGCGACGCTGTCGTCGTCGAGGACGTCGAAGTCGCGTGCCAGCCGGTTGAGCGCGCCGGGACGGGGGTCGAACCAGCGCATGCGACCGACGACGTCGAGGTAGAGCGCCTCCGCGCGCCGGCCGGCCTCGCCCGTCCCGTCGAGCCGGAGCGCCGCGCGCGCGGTCGCGGCGGGCAGCAGCACGCCGACCTCGCAGGCGTGGTGCCCCCAGGTCAGCGCGGAGCACAGGCGTGAGACGGCGCGCGCGAACGGCTCGTAGTGCCGCCAGTACGGCTGGCGCCAGTCCGTGGCGGGCGGCGCCCATTCCCACCAGCCCGCACGCGTCGAGTAGTAGGTCGCGTGCGGGTTGTAGAGGTTCGCCCCCGCGCCGATCCAGGGCAGCAGCCAGTCGAAGGTCTCCTCCAGCGTCCCGCCCCAGCCCGAGGTGTGGAACGACTCGATCCACACCCGCGGACGGTCGTAGTGATGGGCGATCGACGAGTGGAGCTTGGCGTCGCCGTGGTGGTCCGATCCGGGCGCGCTGAACCACCGGTGGGTGCGCACGTAGTCGCCGTAGATCTCGCTCGACGCGACCGGCTCGCCCTCGCGCGCGCCGATCTGCTGGTCCACCCCGCACAGGAGCCCGTGGCGCTCGTGCCACTCGTGCAGCGGCCGGAAGAACGACCGCTCCGCCAGCGCGCCGCGCACGCGGTGGTAGTCGCCGCGGAACCGCGCCCCCTGCTCACCGAGGTCCTCCCACAGCGCCGCGAGGTGCGGGAGCGGGTCGTATCCGGTCTCGGCGATGAACCGCTCGTCGAAGTCGGGCGACCACGTGGGCATGTTCGGCAGCTCGTCCTGGAACGAGCCCGCGATCACCGAGCCGAACAGGTGGCCGACCCGCTGCTCGAAGCGGCCGTGCACCATCGCGAAAAGCCGCCGGCAGGCGCCCGCGGAGAAGTAGTCGAAGCCGCGCTCGACGACGTGGAAGAGCATCAGCCGCCCGCCACCGCGGAAGCGCGCCACCCCTCCGTCGAGCACGGCGCGCACCAGCTCGCCGTCGCGCGTCACGGCCGCCGCCGCGACCGGCACCCCGCCCGCCGGGCACTCGAGCGTCAGCTCGCCGTCGCCCTCGACGACCTCGCGCTCGAGCCAGCGGCCCCCATGTTCCGGGTGGCGCTGCACCACCTGGCCCTGGAAGTTCGCGCCCGAGAAGCCGATCTGGTCGTAGAACCACACGCGCACGCCGAGCTCCTGCGCGACGCGGCACGCGCCCTCGAACAGCTCCCACCATGCCTCGGACATGAACGGCGGGTCGTCGGCGTCCTTGCCGTACAGCGGGCTCGTCGGCGCGACGTTCATGACGACGACGTTGAAGACGCCGCCCGCCGCGAGCCGCTCGAGCTGCCACCGCAGCCGCTCGGCGGTGACGGTGTCGCCGCTCCACCACCACAGGGGCGCGGGCGAGAACGCGGGTGACGGGTCCGCGAACCGGTCCCACAGCTCGGCGTCCATGCGGCGCGAGGCTAGAGCCCGGCGGTGGCGCTTCGCTACAGGGGAATCCCCATTCCGACGGGGCGTCCTCTAGGAGGCGACGGGGTAGACGCGTCAGAGCATGGCCACGCAGAGGCAGCTGGAGACGCCTCCCGCCCTCTCGGTCTTCGTCGGCCGGCAACGGGAGCTCGAGGCGCTGGAGGAGGGACTGGCACGCGCGCGCGGCGGGCAGCCGTGGCTGGTGCTCGTCGAAGGGCCGGCGGGCATCGGCAAGACGTCGCTCGTCGAGCAGTTCCTCGCCGAGATCCGCGACGTCACCGTCCTGCGCGCGAGCGGCGACCTCTCGGAGAGCGACCTGCCCTTCGGCGTCGTCGACCAGCTCCTGCGCCGCGCCGGCGAGCCGCCGCCGCGCGAGCCCGATCACCTCGCCGCGGGCGCCCGGATCCTCGAGCTGCTCGGGGCGCTGCAGGACGAGCACCCGGTCGTGCTCTTCCTCGACGACGCGCACTGGGCCGACGTGCCGTCGTTGCGGGCGCTGCTGTTCGCGGTGCGGCGGCTCGTCGCCGACCGCGTGCTGGTCGTGGCCACGACACGCGAGCACGCGCCGGGCCTCCCCGAGGGGCTCGTCAAGGCCGCCGCAGGCCCGCAGGGCCGTTGGCTCCGGCTCGAGCCGCTGACCACCGATGAGCTGCGGGCGCTCGCCGACGCCCAAGGCGTCCGCCTGTCGGCACGCGGGATCCAACGGCTGGAGGCGCACTCCGGTGGCAACCCGCTCTATACGCGCGCGCTCCTCGACGAGCTCCCTGCGGAGACGTGGCACCGCCACGACAGCCTCCCGGCGCCGCGCTCGTTCGCGGCGATCGTCAGGCGACGCGTCGAGGCCTGCTCGGAGGACGCGGCGCGACTGCTGGAGGCGGTGGCGGTCCTCGGGCCACGCTCGCCGCTCGCGATCGCCGCCTCGCTGGGCGGGGTCGAGGTGCCGTTCGATGCGCTCGAGGAGGCGAGCGACGCGGGCCTGCTGCGGTGGGTCGACACCCCGCCCATCCCGGCGCCCGCGTTCGCACATCCGCTCGTCGCCGCCGCCGTCTATGACCACATCGGGCCCGGCCGGCGCGCCCACCTGCACGCGCTCGCGGCCGACCTCGTCGAGGAGGAGAGCACGGCGCTGCGGCATCTCGCCGCGGCGGCGGCCGGGCCGGACGCCGACCTCGCGGAGCGGCTCGAACGGCACGCGGAGAGCAAGGCCGCCGGCCAGTGCATGGAGTCGGCCGCGATGGCGATGGTCTCCGCCTCGCGCCTCAGCCCTGGCCGCCCCGAGCGCGAGGAGCGGCTGCTGCGCGCCGTCGACTGGATGCTCGCCGCCGGCGACGCGGCGCAGGCGCGTGCCCACGCCGGCGAGGTCGCCGGCTTCGCGGAGGGCGCACGCCGCTACAGCATCGTCGGCCAGCTGGCGTCGCTCGACGGCCGCGTCGACGAGGCCACGCAGCTGTTCGCCCAGGCGTGGGAGAGCTGCGACGCCGAGGCCGACCCGCTGCTCGCCGCCGTGATCGCGCACCGCATCGCGTACCACTCGCTGAGGCGGCTGCGCGACGAGGACGTCGTCGAGTGGGACCGCAAGGCGCTGGCGCTCGCCCCCGACAGCGTCCTCGCCGTCGGCTGGGCCGCGGTCCTCGCCCTCGGCCTGTGGCGGCTCGGCCGCGCCGACGAGGCCTACCGCCTGCTCGAGGAGTCGCGGACGAGCGAGCGCGACGACGACCTCCACCTCCTCGGCATGCGCGGATGGCTGCGGTTCGCCGAGGATGACCTCGAGAACGCCCGTGTCGACCTCGAGGCCGCCGCCGCCAGCGAGCTGCGCCTCGGCGCGCTGCTCGTCAGCTCGGTGCACCTGACGGTGCTCGCCCGAGTGCAGTACGCGAGCGGCGACTGGGCCGACGCCGTCGTGTCCGCGGAGCAGGCGCTCGCGCTCGTGTCGGAGACCGAGCATCCCCACGCCACCTTCGTGTGGTGGTCGGTGATCGTCGTGCCGGCGGCGCGCGGCGACTGGGCGACGGCGGACGCTTACGCCGCGCGTGCGGCCGCCGAGCCGCGGGACCCGGTCGACCGCCGCGTCGCGGTCGGCATGGCGCTGGCCCACGTGGCGAGCGCGCGCGGCGACCACGCGGCGGTGCTCGCCGCGCTCGAGCCGGTCGCCGAGCTGAGCCCGAACCCGGCGGTCGACGAGCCCGGCTTCTGGCCGTGGCAGGACCTGTACGCGGAGGCGCTCGTGGCCGACGGCCGGGCCGAGGAGGCCGATCGGTTCGTGGCTCCACACGAGCAGCTCGCCAGCACGCGCGGCCGCCCGTCGACCATCGCCCGGCTCGCGCGCGTGCGCGGGCGTATCGAGGCGGCGCTCGGCCACCGCGAGGCGGCGGCGGAGGCGTTCGCGCGCGCGCTGGAGCAGATCGATCCGCTCGGCATGCCCTACGAACGCGCGCTCATCCAGTTCGCCCACGGCCAGTTCCTGCGCCGCAACGGCAGCCGTCGCGCCGCCTCCGAGCAGCTCACGCGCGCGCGCGAGACGTTCGCCGAGCTCCGGGCGCGGCCCGCACTCGAGCGCTGCGAGCGCGAGCTCGTCGCCTGCGGGCTGAAGCCGAACCGGCGCGGCAGCGACGAGCAGCCCGAGCTCACCCCGCAGGAGCAGGCGGTCGCCCGCTTTGTGGCCACGGGCCGGACCAACCGCGAGGTCGCCGCCGAGCTGCTGCTGAGCGTGAAGACCGTCGAGGTCCACCTCACCCGCATCTACGCCAAGCTGGGGGTCAGCTCGCGCTCCCAACTGGCTGCCCTCACGACGGGCACCCCCTACGACACGGCCGCGAAAGAGTAGGGGTTCCCTAGGCGCGAAGCGCCTCGTCCCGCGCCACCCTGTGACGCACACCTGGGAGGAGGAGAGGCGATGCTCAAGGGGTTCGAGGTTCGGCGCGCGTGCGCCGCGCTGGCGGTCGTCGCAGTGGCGGTCGCGGCGGGGGCGTGCGGCTCAGGCACCAGCGAGGACAGCGGCGGGTCGGGCGGCGGCGGCAGCGCGAACACGCTGACGCTGAAGGCGATCACCGACAACCAGAAGTCCTGGGAGGAGCTGATCGCCGCCTACAAGAAGGAGAACCCCGACGTCACGATCAAGGCGTCGTACGCGCCGACCGACCAGCTCCAGACGGCGCTGCGCGCGCAGCTCGGAGCCGGCGGAGCGCCCGACCTGTTCGTGGTCTGGCCCGGCAACGGCAGCGCGATGTCGGTCAAGCAGCTCGCGCCGACCGGCCTGCTGGCGGACGTCTCCGATCAGGGCTGGGTGAAGTCGATCCCCGAGGCGACGCGGCCCCTGCTCGGCGTCGAGGACAAGACCTACATGTGGTCGCCGAGCACGACGCCGATCGGCGTGATCTACAACAAGAAGGCGTTCAAGGACGCCGGCATCGGCGCGCTGCCGAAGACCTATCCCGAGTTCCTCGCGGCGTCCGCGAAGCTCAAGAAGGCGGGCAAGATCCCGATCGCGCTCGGACTCCAGACGCCGTGGGTCACGCAGCTGATCCCGTACGCGATCGCCCCGGAGACCGCGTTCGCCGACGATCCCGAGCTCGCCCAGGACATGCTGGACGGCAAGAAGTCGTTCACGAACTCCGAGTGGGACGAGGTCTACAAGCGCTACCTCGATCTCGAGAAGCGCGGCTACTTCAACCCGAACCCGAACGGGACGACGTTCGAGCAGCAGACCGAGATGGTCGCCAGCGGCAAGGCCGGGATGGCGATCCAGGTGACGGGCACGCTGCCGGGCTACCTCGAGGCCGCCAAGAACCCCGACGACATCGCAACGTTCCCGTTCCCGGCCGGCGAGACGGCGGATGACCTGGACATCGCGGCGGGCATCTCGGCCGGCCTGGGCGTGAGCGCCAAGACCAAGAAGATGGAGGCGGCCAAGGGGTTCTTGAACTGGCTCGGCGAGCCGGAGCAGATGGCCTCGTTCGCCAAGGGCGGCTACGCGGTGCCGCTGGTCTCGACGGGCGACAAGCTCGATCCCCTGGTGGAGCCCTTCGCCCCGTACGTCAAGGACGACAAGGCGGTGCCGTTCATGGACCAGGAGTGGCCGAACGCGAAGGTGCAGCCGGTGCACTTCGCCGGCATCCAGGAGCTGTTCGCGGGCAAGACCGACATCCCGGGGCTCCTGAAGTCGATGGACGAGGCCTACGAGCAGAAGTGACGTAGTGGCGACGGCGGGAACGCATTCGGGCGTGGCGGCGCGCGCGCGCCGCACGCCGAAGCGACGGCGGTCGCAGCGGTCGCGCGAGCCTGCGATCTGGTTCGCGCTGCCCGCGATCCTCATCTACCTCGTGGTGGTCGTGTACCCGAGCCTCGCGGGCGCGGTCTACGCGTTCACGGACTGGAGCGGCGTCGGCGGCGGCGCCAAGTTCGTCGGGCTGGACAACTTCAAGCAGCTGTTCACCGACGACCAGTCCCTCGGCGCGCTGCGCAACACCGTGCTGCTGACGATCTTCATCCTCGTCGTGCAGAACGCCATCGGGCTCGCGCTCGCGCTCGGCGTGCACGCGCGGATCAAGAGCAAGTACGCGCTGCGGGCAATCTTCTTCGCGCCCGCGGTGGTGAGCCCGGTGGTGATCGCCTTCCTGTGGAAGTACCTCTTCAACCCCGACCCGGACAGCGGCATCAACGCGCTGCTCGGGCTCGTCGGCCTCGGGTTCCTGCAACAGGACTGGCTGGGCAACCCGAGCCTCGCGCTCTGGTCCGTCGGCTTCACGGTGGTGTGGCAGTTCGCGGGCTACTCGATGGTGATCTTCCTCGCCGGGCTCCAGGGTGTCCCGCGCGAGCTCGAGGAGGCGGCCGCGCTCGACGGCGCCGGGCGCTGGCAGCGGTTCCGCAACGTGATCCTGCCCATGATCGCCCCGGCGGTGACGATCAACCTCATGCTCTCGACGATCGGCGGCCTGAAGCTGTTCGACCAGGTCTTCGCGATCACGAACGGCGGCCCCGGCTACTCGACCGAGACCCTCTCGACGCTGATCTACAAGCAGGCGTTCGTGTTCGGCAGCTACGGCTACTCGACCGCCGTCGCGCTCGTGCTGGCGATCCTCGTCGCCGCCGTCTCGCTCGTGCAGCTGAAGTACCTGCGCAGCCGCGAGGTCGCCGGATGAACTTCCGCTACGGCAAGCAGACGTTCGCGCTGGAGCTGGGCATGATCTTCGTCGCCCTGCTCTTCCTGTTCCCGGTCTACGTGCTCGTCACGTTGTCGTTCAAGAGCCCGCCCGAGATCAGCGCCGGCGGGCTCGGCCTGCCGTCGTCGCTCGAGACCGAGAACTACTCGCAGGCGTGGAGCGGCGCGAGCCTCGGCGCTGCGCTGCTCAACTCCACGGTCATCACCGCCGTCAGCCTCGTCACGCTGATCGCCGTCGGCTCCACCGCCTCGTACTACCTCGCGCGCAAGCAGTCGCGGCTCAGCTACCGCATGTACATCTTCTTCCTGCTGGGGATCATCCTCCCCTTCCAGCTCGCGCTCGTGCCCCTCTACCGGATGGTGGAAGACGCCGGCCTGCTCGGCTCCTACACGTCGATGATCCTCTTCTACACCGGGCTCCAGGCGCCGTTCACGATCTTCCTCTACACGGGCTTCCTGCGCGCGCTCCCGCGCGAGTACGGCGAAGCGGCGCTCGTCGACGGCGCCACGCACTGGCAGAGCTTCCGCCGCGTCACGTTCCCCCTGCTGCGCCCGATCACCGGCACGGTGATCATCCTCAACGCGGTCTTCATCTGGAACGACTTCCTGACGCCGCTGATCTACCTGGGCGGCTCGGCCAATGAGACGCTCCCCGTCGTCGTGTACCAGTTCGTCGGTCAGTACGTGTCGAACTGGGGCTACGTCTTCGCGGCGGTCGTCCTCGCGACGCTGCCGATGCTCATCCTCTTCCTCCTGCTCCAGCGCTTCGTGATCAAGGGCTTCTCGAGCGGGCTCAAGGGATGAGCGTGCGCCCCGTCCAGCTGCGCTGCGAGCACCGCGAGGACGTGCCGTGCATCGACACGCCGGCGCCGCGGCTGAGCTGGGCGCTCGAGGGCGGCGAGCGCCAGACCGCCTACCGCGTGCTGGTGGGCGATCTGTGGGACAGCGGCAAGGTCGCCTCGGACCGCTCGATCGACGTGGCCTACGCAGGCCGGGAGCTGCCGGCCGCGAGCGAGTTCGCCTGGACCGTCCAGGTCTGGGACGAAGCCGGCGAGCCCTCCGAGCCGAGCGAGCCCGCGCGGTTTCGGACCGGCCCTCGTGAGTGGCGCGCGCAGTGGATCGGGCGAGACCGTGTCCACGACCCGGCGATGGCCGCCCCGGCGAGCGACGACGCGCCCGACAAGCTGCTGCGGCGCCTGCTGAGCTGCCCGTACCTGCGGCGGCCGTTCGCGGTGACGGGCGCGGTGCGCCGCGCGACGCTCTACGCGACCGCCCGCGGCGTCCTGGAGATGGAGCTCAACGGCACGCGCGTCGGCGACGCCCGCCTCGCGCCCGGCTGGACCGACTACCGCACCCGGATCGAGTACGCCGCACACGACGTGAGCGCGCTCCTGCGCGATGGCGAGAACGTGCTCGGAGCCATCGTCGGGCCCGGCTGGTACGCCGGCTTCGTCGGCATGAACCCCCTCCAGCGGGGCCACCACTACGGCGAGGATCCGGCGCTGCTGTGCGAGCTGCACGTCGAGCACGAGGACGGCAGCGTCGAGGTGATCGCCAGCGACGAGCGCTGGCGAGCCACCACCGGCCCGCTCGAGTACTCGGACCTGCTGATGGGCGAGCGCTACGACGCGCGCCGGGAGCTCGGTGAGTGGACGCCCGTGATCACCACACCCCGCGACACCACCCTGCTCGTCCCCGAGCGCTCGCAGCCGATGCGGGTCACCGAGGATCTGCGCCCGGTCGCCATCACCGAGCGAGCGCCGGGCGTGCACGTCTTCGATCTCGGCCAGAACATGGTCGGCCACGTCCGCCTCGCGGTGGAGGGCGAGCGCGGCACGGAGGTCCGGCTGCGCTTCGCCGAGATGATCGAGCCCGACGGCTCGCTGTATGTGGAGAACCTGCGCGGCGCGCGGCAGGAGGACACGTACGTGCTCCGCGGCGGCGGCGCCGAGGTCTACGAGCCGCGCTTCACCTTCCACGGCTTCCGCTACGTGGAGGTGAGCGGCCTCCCCGGCGAGCCGGGCCCGGAGACGATCACGGGTCGCGTCGTCCACTCCGACACGCCGCGCTCCGGATGGTTCGAGTGCTCCGACGAGCTGGTCAACCAGCTCTGGCGCAACATCAACTGGGGCCAGCGCGGCAACTTCATCTCCGTTCCCACCGATTGCCCGCAGCGCGACGAGCGCCTAGGCTGGCTCGCCGACGCGCAGGTCTTCCTCCCCACCGCGACGCTCAACATGGACGTCAGCGCCTTCGTCACCAAGTGGGGCGACGACGTCCTCGACGCCCAGTCGCCCGACGGCGCGTACTCCGACGTGGCGCCGCGGCTGGTCCTCGAGCGCGACGGCGCGCCGGCGTGGGCCGACGCCGGCGTGATCGTGCCGTGGATCGCCTGGCGCCGCTACGGCGATCTCCGCCTCGTCGAGCGCCACTGGGACGCGATGGAGCGCTACATGGCCTATCTCCTGCGCCACAACCCGGACCTGCTGTGGACCGCACGGCGCGGCAACGACTACGGCGACTGGCTCGCGGTCGGCGAGGAGACGCCGCGCGACCTCCTCGCGACGGCCTACTGGGCCTACGACGCCAAGCTCATGGCCGAGCTGGGGCGCGCGCTGGGCCGAGCCGACCGTGCCGAGCACTACGAGCGCCTGCGGGCGCGGATCGTGGCGGCGTTCAACGACGCGTACGTGGGCGACGACGCCCTGATCGAGGGCGACACGCAGACCGCCTATCTCCTCGCGCTGCACATGGACCTGCTCCCGGCCGAGCTGCGCGAGCGCGCCGCCGAGCGCCTGGTCGCGAACCTCGAGCGCCACGACTGCCATCTCACGACCGGGTTCGTGGGCGTCGGGCTGCTGTGCCCGGTCTTGAGCGAGATGGGCTACGGCGAGATCGCGCACCGGCTGCTCCGCAACGACACGTTCCCGTCGTGGGGCTACTCGATCCGCCACGGTGCGACGACGATCTGGGAGCGCTGGGACGGCTGGACGGACACCGACGGCTTCCAGACCCCGGAGATGAACTCGTTCAACCACTACTCGCTCGGCTCGGTCGGTCAGTGGCTGTACGAGTACGTCGGCGGCATCCGCGCGGCGGCGCCGGGCTACGAGCGCGTCCTGATCGCGCCCGAGCCGGGCGACCTGGAGTGGGCCCGCGTCGTCTATCGATCCGTGCGCGGTCCGATCAGCAGCGCCTGGCGGCGCGAGGGCGACGAGCTCCACCTCGAGGTCGAGATCCCGCCGAACGTGACCGGCACGGTCGTCGTCCCCGGCGGGGAGACCGTCGAGGTCGGATCGGGACGCCACGTCTTCACGGCGGCGGCGAGCCCGGTGGGCTGAGGATCTCAGCAGCGCGAACCCGGGGCGACAACGCGGACAGCTCGCCGGAAGGACGCAAGGCCGTCATCGACGCCTTCTTCCAGACCAAGGGGCGCCAAGGCGTGCTCGGCACCTACGACATCGACGAGAACGGCGACACGACGCTCACCGACTACGGCAGCTACCGGGTCAAGGGCGGCCAGCTCGTCTTCGACCAGGTGCTCAAGGGGTCGTAGGTACGCGCTCGCAGGCCCGGGTCACGACTCCCGTGTCAGACGCACGATCGGGATCTCGCGGTCGGTCTTCTCCTGGTACTTGCCGTAGCGGGACGAGATCGCCGCGATCCGGGCCAGCGCCTCGGCCCGCTCCTGCCCCTCCAGCGACTCGCCGCGCACCTTGAAGCGCTCCGACCCGACCTCGAGCCAGATGTCGTCGGGGTGCTTGGCCATGTTGAGGAACCAGGCCGGGTGGCGCGGGGAGCCGCCGAGCGAGGCGGCGACGAGCCAGGCGTTCTCGCCGTCCGCGAAGCCTCCGAGCGGCGCGGTCCGTGTCTCCCCCGTCTTCGCGCCCTTCGTGGTCAGCACTACCACGGGGAACCCCATCTGCTTGCTGAGCTTCTGTTCGGCCCCGCCGCGATACGTCTGGACGTGGCGCCTGGTCATGAGCTGGAACAGCTTCGCGCCCGGGCCGCGGGTGATCAGCCCCGCGCCGCCACGGGTGCCGTTGGGAGTCACACGAATCGTCACGGGCCATCGTCTCCTCGTCAGTGGTCAAGGCTCGTCGCCCCGAGGATCGCAGCGAACCCCGCCTAAGGGGTTCGCCTCGCGAACGCACTCCATTTGCCCGATGTGCAAGCCCGGCCTTAGGGCGAACATGAGCGTCATGCAAACCTTCATCGACACGCTCAAGAAGCTGGCCGGGCCGACGCAGGACGCACCGGTCAGCGCCAACGTCACCGTCCGCTACGCGCGCCCCGACGACGGCGAGGCGCTGGCCACGCTGGCCGCGCTGGACTCGAGCCACGCACCGGAGGGCACGATCCTCGTCGCCGAGGTCGCCGGCGAGCTGTGGGCCGCGGTCTCGCTCGACGACAGCCACACGATCTCCAACCCGTTCCGGCCGTCCGGCGAGCTGGCCTTCCACCTCCTCGCGCGTGCCCGCGAGCTCCGCCGCGAGACGCGAAGCAAGCCGAAGCGCGGCGTGCGCGTGTGGCGGCCCGCCACGTCCTGAGCTCCTCATGGGACGCTTCCCGTCCCATGACCGGCCGGCCGTTCCATCTCGCCCTCTTCGCGACTGCGGGCGTCCCGCAGATCGTGGAGGGGGACGGCGTCGAGCTCATCGCCGCAGACGGTCGCCGTTACCTCGACGCCTGCTCGGGCGCGATCTCCGTGAACTCGCTCGGCTACGGCAACGAGCGCGTCGCGGAGGCGATCGCCGCACAGCTCAAGCGCCTCTCCTACACGATGCCCTTCCGGCTCACGAACGACCGGGCGCTCGAGCTCGCGGCGGCGATGCACGAGGCGAGCGCCGGGGCGATCGAGCGCGCGATGTTCTACACCGGCGGCTCGGAGGCCGTGGAGGCCGCGCTCAAGCTCGCGCGGCACTACCACTACCTCAACGGGCGCACGGCAGAAGGAGCTGACCGTCGCGCGCGTGCACTCGTACCACGGCAACACGTTCGCCGCGCTCTCCGCCGGCGGCGTCCGCCAGCGCCGCGAGCCGTACGCGCCGCTGCTGTGGGAGGGCCCGCGGGTGGCGATGCCGCTCGAACGGGACACGAGCCCAGATCCCGTCGCCGAGACCGGATCGAACGTCTACGGGACGGGGCGTCGCCGAGGACCTCCGCGAGCTGCTCGAGGCCGTCGGGCCGGAGCGCGTCTCGGCGTTCATGATGGAGCCCGTGGGCGGCGCCGCGTCGCCGGGGCACGCGCCGGCGCCCGGGTACTTCGAGGGCGTCCGTGAGATCTGCGACGAGCACGACATCGTCCTGATCGCGGACGAGGTGATCACCGGGCTGGGCCGGACGGGGCGCATGTTCGGCAGCGACCACTGGACGGTCGACCCCGATCTGTGGGTCTGCGCCAAGGGCCTGGCCGCCGGCTACTGGCCGATCGCGATGGTCGGCATGAGCCGGCGCATCTCGTCGGCGTTCGCGGACCGCAACGTCGACTTCGTCCACGGCCACACGTTCGAGAACCATCCCGTCGGCTGCGCAGCCGCCCTGGCGGTGCTGGAGCAGGTGCGCGCCCCCGGGTTCGTGGACGGCATCGCCGCGAAGGGCGAGGACGCTGCGTCAGAAGGTCCTGGCGCTCCCGGATGAGCTCCCGATCAAGGTGGTGCGCGGGCAGGGCATGCTGCTCGGGATCCAGCTGGGCCACGACGACGGGTACTTCGATCCCGCGGACGCCGCCGCGACCCGGGTCGTTCAGGCGGCGGAGGCGCGGGACCTGATCATGTACCCGGCCGCCGACCCGACCGGCTTCGGCCACGACAAGCTGATCATCTCTCCGCCGTACGTGATCGGCGACGCCGAGATCGACACGCTGATCGAGCGGTTCGAGCTGGCGCTGCGCGACGCCCGCCTCGACACGCTCCGTTCACCCGATTCGGCTGATCTGGAGGCACCCCGCCCCGCGCCAAGTGCCCGGGATGGCTGATGCGCTCAAGGGACACCTCGCTGCGGAGCAGGACCTCGATCTCGAGACGGAGGCGGCCGCCGCGCTCGCGCGCGAGTGAGCGGCGACGCTGCCCCGGCAAGCGCAGCGGAATCACCATCCTCGTGAGAGGATGAGGCGGGTGCGTACCCAACTTCGTGGCCGGCTCGTCACGCTCGCGGCAACGGCAGCCGTGCTCTTGGTTGCGGCGTCGCCGGCGCGGGCGGCGCCGGCGTGCGGCGCGGAGCGGGCCACCCCGGCCAAGGTCGGCAAGCCGGCGCCCGGCGCGGCTTGGCGGGCCGTGCTCATCGCCCGCACGCGGTTGTGGCGTTCCGTGCGTCGCCCGGGCGACAAGCGCCGCGGCGCGGTAGGCCCACGCGAGGCTTCGGCGCTGCTCGTGCTGGGCGCGGCGCGCGACCGCAAGGGACGCTGCTGGCTCCGGGTCCGGCTCCCCGTCCGCCCCAACCACGCCGCAGCATGGGTGAGGGCCGACCGGGTCGTGCTAAGGCACACCCGCTGGCGCATCATCGTTTCGCGCCGGACCCGCACGCTCGTCGTCCGCCGCGACGGCCGGCGGGTCCGCCGCTTCCGGGTCGTCATCGGGGCGCCTTCGACGCCCACGCCCCGCGGGCTCGTCTCCATCGTCGGCGTCTGGCGCTGGAACCGGGCCGACTTCCTCGGGTCGTACGTCCTTCCCCTGACCGCCCACAGCAGGGTGCTGCAGGAGTTCGGTGGCGGCGACGGCCGCGTCGGCATCCACGGCCGAGGCGGCGCCAGCCTGCTCGATCCGCTCGGCTCCGCCCGCAGCCACGGCTGCATCCGCCTGTCGAACAAGGCGATCGAATGGATCGTCCGCCGGGTCGGCGCCCGCCGGGTCGCCGGCGTTCCGGTGCAAGTGCGGTAGCGACGAGTGACACCGTCGCGCCGGTGATGTACGCTCGCGGCGAAATGGGGAGCTTCGCCGGCAGGGTGCGGGGAGTCATGGGGGTCGCGGTGTCCTTAGTCGCGCTCGCGGCATGTCCGAGCGTCGCCTCGGCCGACCTCACCATCAAGAGTGCCACGCTCGACAACGTCGTCAGCGCACAGACCGCGCCGGGCGGCGTGCTGAAGGCGAGAGTCGAGGTCACGCGCGCCGGCGGCACCGACTGGCGCAGCACTCAGATACGGATCGGCGACACTCGCAGGTGCGTCGACACCGCCGACCACAACAGCGACGGCACGTCCACCGAAAGCTTCAACGTCACCGCCCCCGGCGACCCGGGCAACTACGAGGTCGGCTTCACCGCGTTCTCGCAGGGGAGTTGTGGCGGGACCACCAGCGCAGCGAAGGTGCTGACAGACGGCATTCGCGTCACGAAGCCCGGGGCCAACCCGAACCTCCCGGCGCGCTGCGGCATCAACGTCATGCTCGTGCTCGACGAGTCGGGCTCGATCGGCAGCACAGCAGGCGCCACTGAAGCAGTGAAGACCGCGACCAGGTCCTTCCTCAACGCGCTCTCGGGCACGGGCTCGAAGATCTCGATCATCGACTTCAGCACCAGTGCGGCGCGGCAGATCAAGTACACGACGGTCACGCAGGAGTCGATCGATACCGTCTTCGAGCCCTACCTCACGAACGGGTACAAACCGAACGGCTGGACCAACTGGGAGGCGGCCTTCCAGACGGTGGGCGAGTCGAACACCCAGGGGACCGTCGCGGACCTCGTGGTCTTCATGACCGACGGCGACCCGACCGCCCGCAACAACCCGCCGGGCTCCCCGATCACCGGCCTCACCGAGGGTGACGCCTTCGCCCTGACGCGCGCCGCCGAGGAGGCGGACAAGGTCAAGGCGGACGGTTCGCACGTCCTCGCGCTGGGGGTCGGCGCGGCCGTGACGGACGCATCGAGCGCATCGCGGCTGACGGCCGTCTCCGGCTTCGACGAGTACCCGCCGGCGCCGTTCCCGGAGGCGGATTACACCCTCGTCAAGGACTTCGACAGCCTCGCGGCGGCGTTGCGCAAGATGGCTTCCGAGCTGTGCCAGGCGTCGGTGTCGATCACCAAGCAGGTGGACGAGGGCGACGGGAAGTTCGTGCCCGACGCGGGCTGGAAGTTCACCGCCTCGGTCGACATGAGTGAGGGGAACTACAAGTGGGTCCAGCCGGACCCGCCACCCCTGACCGGTACGACCTCCGCGACGACGAACGATGCCGGCGTGGCCACCTTCAAGTGGAAGCCCTCGAACGCGGACGCGACGAGCACGGTCACGATCACCGAGGAGCTCAAGCCGGGCTTCCAATTCGTCGACTCGGAGTGCGCTGTCACCAAGACGAGAGGGTCCAGGCGAGTCATCCGCCGCGTCCGCACCACACAGCCCTCGAATCAGATAAAGATCGGCCCGAACCAGTACGCGAAGTGCACGGTGCGCAACCGGATTCAGCCGGGGACGATCGAGATCGAGAAGGACGCGACGCCGGAGAGCTCGCAGCCGTTCGCCTTCACATCATCCTCGCTCGGCGACTTCACGCTCGTGGACGACCGCGCCGACGCCAACGCGTCGAAGACGTTCACCAACCTGGCACCCGGGACCTATACGTTCAACGAGCTGGTCCCGGAGGATTGGCAGCTCACCGGCATCACGTGCACGCCTCCCGAGGCCGCCGGGATCCTAGGGACGCAGGTGACGATCACCCTCGCCGCGAACGCGTCGGTGGTCTGCACTTACCACGACACGCGGATCGACCCGCCCGTGCCACCGGAGCCACCGGACCCGGAGCCGCCCGACCCGCCGACACCGCCAGGGCCGACACCGCCGAGTCCGCCGACGCCGGTCGAGCCTCCCTCCCCCCCGACCACCCAGCTGCGGGTCGCGAAGCGCGTTTCTCCCGTCGCGCGCGTCGGCGGGCGGGTCCGGTTCAGCCTGACAGTTACGAACACCGGAACGGTCCCGGCGACGAACGTGCGACTGGGCGACATCCCGCCGGCGGCCCTCACGCTGTCCGGGTTGCGGGCGAGCACTCGCGCGCGCATCGTGCGCGGGAACGCGGTGTGGAATCTCGGAACCCTTCAGCCGGGAGCCAGCCGGACCATCCGCGGCAGCGTCGTGGTCGATGCCGGCACGCCGGGGCGGGTACGCAACCTCGCCCTCGCGACGGCGGAGAATGCTCAGCTCGTGGCCGATCGGGCCGACACGCGGATCCTCGCCCGGGGGATCCTGGGCCAGCGGCAGCAGGGCGCTCCGCCCGTCACGGGGTAGCGCCGTCGAAGCGGTGGCGCGCCCGCCGCGGATCCCAGTTGCTTAGGCCTGACCCGGTGTGGTCGCGGGTCGCAGCGCGAACCGTCTGAACGCACGCGCGAACGACCGGAACGACCGTGGCGCCGGGACGCCGTAGCCGACGCCGGTCATGGTGCGGGTGTTCAGCGCCCACTTGGCGAACGTGTCCGCGATGCGCTCGTCCGGCCGTGCGCACGCGCCGGTGAGCACGGCCGCCTCGCGCTGCGAGCGCATGCAGCGTCCGCGCCGCGGAATCGCGCGCTCGGCCGCGCGGTACTGGGTCCTGTCCAACCCGGCCATCTGCACGACGTGCCCGAGTTCGTGCAACAGCGCCAGCTCGAACGAGCGACGCGAGAGCCGGAAGCTGGAGGCCGCGATCGTCACCAGGTAGCCCGAGCCGTCGCCGGAAGGATCCGGCCCTGTCTCACCCGCGACTCCGGCGCCGAGATGCGCGGCCCGGATTGCGGTCAGCCCGTCAACTTGTGCGAGCAAGCGGCGGACCGGCCGATTGGCGTGGCGGATGGCGGCCATGACCCGCCCCCGGCGGGCGCCGCCCATCCCGCGCCGGAACGCGAACGAGCGGCGGCGGACGGCGGCAGGCAGCGACTTGACCGGCACCTCACCGGACACGCCGGCGGCGGTACGCAGCCGCATGCGGGTACCGAACGGAATCCCGCCGAGCGACCAGCCGAGGCTGCTGCGGACCAGCACTGCACCGGTGGTCGCGGTCACGAGCATGTCGCGTTCCGTCGGCCACATCGGAGCCTCGAACGCCCTCCAGCGCCCATGCAGCCTGAGCTGCACGACGGCCGATCCTTCGCTCCCGGGCGGCGCCACCCAGGCGGGCGCCGCGCCGTCGAGGGGGTCGACGGCAGGCTGAGCGGGGACCGCGCTGGGGAACCGCACCGAAGGATCAACGGTGACCGCGATCGTCTCGCGGGCGCCGGAGGTCCCGAGGTCGAGGGTGCGCACTCGCGGGTCGAGCAGCAGCGCGAGCACCGGCAGGCTGTCGGCGACCGCCGCGTCATCCGAGCGGGCGCGACCCCAGGTGTAAAACCCGACGTCGGTCGCCGCGCGGCCTGTCAGCACCGTCCAGCTGCGACTGCTCCAGGCGTCCGCCATCCCGGCGCCGCCAGACGCGGCGATCCGCTGCGCGACCTGCGCGGCCGCGGCGTCTGAGCCCGTGACGGGCGCCAGCCCGGACCGAGCGCGCAGCGCGTTGACCTCCGCCCGCAAGTCGCCGGCGGAGGCGGTCGCCGGCGTGGTGAGCACAACGACGAGTGCGACAACCATGGCGACGACTGTGGCGGGGCGGCGAATCAACGACGGCATCATGTGGTGATCGGCGTGTTCGTCGGGGACTTGAATGCGCGCACCGCAGGATGGTCGCAGCCTCTCGCCCCTCTCGGCCCCGGCGCGCACGGCCGCGGCGCTCGTCGAGTACGGCCCCTTGCGGTCGTCGATCCGCCTGCGGGACGCGTCGATCGTCTCGAACCTCGGTCACGCGGTGCCCATGCGGCGCCGGATGACGTCGAGCGCCCGCGCGAGCACCGGGCGGTCGTCGTCGCGTCGCCACGCCGCGGCGAGCTCGACCCGTGTCGCGTCGTCGGCGAGCGGGCGGTAGATCGCCCCCTGCACCGTCATGTTGGCGACCGACGCGGGGACGAGCGAGACGCCGAGGCCGGCCGCGACGAAGCTCACGAGCGTCGCGGTCTCGGCCACCTCGTGCGCGGCGACGGGCTCGAAGCCGTGCGCCGCGCAGGCGTCCTCGACCGCGTCGTGCACCACGGATCGGAAGTGGGACGGATAGGTCACGAACCGCTCCCCTTCGAGGCGCTCGAGCGCGATCGCGTCCGCCTTCGCGAGCGGATGCGATTCCGGGAGCACGGCGACGAGCGGCTCGGAATGGAGCACCTCGGTGCAGAGGTCGCGCTCGTGGACCGGCGGCCGCAGGAGCCCGAGGTCGAGCCTGCCATCGAGCAGTCGTGCGACCTGGGCGGGCGTGAGGAGCTCGCCCTGCAGGTCGAGCGCGACGCCGGGCAGCTCCTCGCGCATGGCGACGGCGAGCGCCGGGAGCATCGCGTAGGTCGAGGAGCCGGTGAAGCCGATGGCGAGGCGCCCGTACTCGCCGCGCGCCGCGCGGCGGGCGTCGTCGATCGCCGAGTCGACCGCGGCGAGGATCTCGCGCGCTCGCTCGAGCAGCACCTCGCCGGCCGGTGCGAGCTCGACCCTGCGCGTGGTGCGGTAGAGCAGCGGCTCCCCCAGCTCGGCCTCGAAGCGGCGGATCTGCTGCGACAGCGGCGGCTGCGCGATGTGCAGCCGCGCGGCGGCGCGGCCGAAGTGCCGCTCCTCGGCCACGGCCACGAAGTAGCGCAGGTGCCTCAGCTCCACGATCCGCCTCCGCGATTCATATCTGAGACATAGTCAATCAACACCCGATTGGTGTTGCCAATGGGATCAGGTCCGCCTAGCTTCCGAGGCATGCACGTCAGCACCGATCCGGCGACGCCCGCGGCCTTCCAGACGCTCGCGGGCAGCGTGCGGATCACCGGCATCGAAGCGATCCCCTTCGCGCTGCCCTACCGGCGCGCACCGCGGTTCGCGTCGGGGAGCGTGACCAGCGCGGACAACGTGCTCGTCCGCGTGCACTCCGACGCCGGGCTGGTCGGCCAGGCCGAGGCCCAGCCGCGGCCCGTACACCTACGGCGAGACGCAGACGTCGATCGTCGACGTCGTCGGCGGCCGGCTCAACGACGCCCTGACCGGCGTCGACCCGCTTCGCCTCGAGCTCGTCGCCGAGCGCTGCACCGCCATCACCGGCAACTACGTCGCACGCGGCGCCGTCGACCTCGCCGTGTGGGACCTCGTCGGGCAGATCCTCGGCTGCCCGTGCCACACGCTGCTGGGCGGCTTCGCGGACGACGTCGCCGCCGCCCACATGGTCTCGTTCGCCGAGCCGGTCGCGATGGCCGGCGAGGCCACCGAGATCCACGACGAGCTCGGGGTCAACACGTTCAAGGTCAAGGTCGGGCGCGCACCGGAGCTCGACGTCGCGGCCGTGCGCGCGATCCGCGACGCGCTGCCCGACGCCGACCTCTACGTCGACGCCAACCGGGGCTGGAGCTACGACGACGCCCTGCGCGCGGGCGACGGGCTCGTCGAGCTCGGGGTCCGCGCCATCGAGGAGCCGATCTCGACCGAGGATCGCGCCGGCCGGCTGCGGCTCGCCGAGCGCTGGGCCGTGCCGCTGGGCGGCGACGAGAGCTGCATCACCCTCGCGCATGTCGACCGCGCGCTCGAGGAGGGCGCGGTCCGGGTCGTGAGCGTCAAGACGGCGCGCACCGGCTTCACCGAGTCGCGCCGGATCCTCGATCTCTGCCTCGCCCGCCATGTGCCCGTCGTCATCGGGAGCCAGTACGAGGGCGCGATCGGCGCGGCGGCCACGATCGCGTTCGCCGCCGCGTTCGCCGCCACCGCCGGCCGGCCGGCCGAGATCACGAACTTCCTCGACCTCGCTGACGACCTCGTCGTCGCCGCCCCGAAGATCCGCGCCGGCCGCGCCGCGGTGCCCGCCGCCCCGGGTCTCGGCGTCGAGGTCGACGAGGACCGCCTCCAGCGCTTCCGGGTGGACCGCTGATGCTGTTCATGGCCGAGATGGATGTGCGCCTGCCGCCGGACATGCCGGCAGAGCGGGCCGAGGACCTCAAGGCGCGCGAGCGCGAGTACTCGCAGGCGCTCCAGCGCGACGGGCGCTGGCCCCACCTGTGGCGGGTGGCCGGGCGCTACTCGAACGTCAGCGTCCTCGACGTCGAGTCCGTCGACGAGCTGCACGCGCTGCTCTCCGGCCTTCCGCTCTTTCCCTATCTGGACATACGCGTCACTGCGCTGGCGCGCCATCCCAACGCCATCGACCGAGGAGGAGACGATGTCTGACCGTGCCAACCTGCTGATCAGCGACATCCTGCGCCGCATCCACGAGGCGATCGTGGAGCACGACATCAGCTACGAGGAGTACCAGATCGCCAAGCAGTGGCTGATCGACGTCGGCGAGGCCGGCGAGTGGCCGCTGTTCGGCGACGTCTACATCGAGCACGTCGTCGAGGAGCAGGCGTTCGGCAACCGCGCCGGATCCCAGGGCACGATCCTCGGCCCGTTCCACGTCCCCGACGCGCCGCTGCTCGACGCGCCGTTCGAGCTCCCCCACCGCCCCGACGAGCCGGGCGACCGGACCCGTGTCACGGGCCGCGTGACCGACGCCGACGGCAATCCGCTCGCCGACGCCAACCTCGACGTCTGGCAGGCGGACTCCGAGGGGCGCTACTCCGGCTTCATGCCGGGCCCGCCGGAGGGCAACCTGCGCGGCCAGGTCCGCACCGACGCCGACGGCCGCTACGAGTTCATCACGGTGGTCCCCGGGCCGTACACGATCCCGCTGGACGGGCCGACCGGCAAGATGACCGCCGCCGCCGACTGGAGCCCGTGGCGCCCGGCGCACATCCACCTGATCGTCGGCGCCGACGGCTACGAGCCGCTGGTGACCCAGCTGTTCATCGACACCAGCGACTACCTGGACAGCGACGTCGCGAGCGCGGTCAAGCCGGACCTGATCGTCCACCCCGAGCCGCAAGGGCGACGGCGAGTTCGAGGTCAGCTACGACTTCGCGCTCGCACCCGCACACGCGGCGGCCTTCGCGTAGGACGATGCCCGCGCCGAAGGTCGCCGTCGTCGGCGGCGGGATCGGAGGACTGGTCCTCGCGCTCGCCCTGCGCGAGCGCGGGGTCGGCTGCGAGGTCTACGAGCAGGCGGAGGAGCTGCGCGAGATCGGGGCCGCCGTCGCGCTGTCGGCCAACGGTACGCGCGAGCTGCGGCGGCTCGGCCTCGGCGAGCAGGTCGAGGCCGTCTCGGTCGTCCCGTCGGCGCTGGTCATCCGGCGCTGGGACAGCGGCGAGGTCATCGCCGACCACCCGATCGGGCGTGACGGGACCTACGAGGCGACCTTCGGCGCGCCCTACTACGGCGTGCACCGCGTCGCGCTCCTGGACGCGCTCGCCGAGCGCCTGGCCGGCGGAGGGCTGAACCTCGGGCACCGCTGCGTCGGCGTCGACGAGCGCGGCTCGGGGGCCGAGCTCCAGTTCGCAGACGGGTCGAGCGCGACCGCCGACCTCGTCGTCGGCGCCGACGGGGTCCACTCGGTGATCCGCCCGCACGTCGCCGGGGAGGTCCGCGGGCGCTTCTCCGGGACGGTCGGCTACCGCGGGCTCGTGCCCGTCGAGGCCATGCCCTCGCTCCCCGATCCGACACCGCTGCAGTTCTGGGCGGGCCCGCGGCGCCATCTCCTGCACTACGCGATCGACGGCGGCCGCACGGTCAACTTCCTGGCCGTCGTGCGCGTGCCGGAATGGACCAGCACCACCTGGATGGAGGAGTGCGAGGTCAGCGACGCCGTGCAGGCCTACGACGGCTGGCACCCGGCCGTGACCGAGATGGTCGGCGCGACCGACGTCGGGGCGCGCTGGGCGCTGTTCGACCTCGCGCCGCTCGAGCGCTGGCACACCGACCGCGTGGTCCTGATGGGCGACGCGGCGCACGCCATGGTGCCCCACCAGGGCCAGGGCGCCAACCAGACGATCGAGGACGCGATCGCGCTCGCCGACTGCCTGGCCGATGCCGCCGACCTCGGCTCGGCGCTGCGGACCTACGAGGACCGCCGGCGCAAGCGCACGGCAAGGGTGCAGCGCTGGTCGCGCCGCGCGGCCGACCTCATGCACCTCCCGGACGGACCGGAGCTCGCCGCCCGCGACGCCCTGTTCCGGGAGCTCGACTCCGAGCTGGCCTGGATCCATGCCTACGACGCCCGCCAGGAGGGAGCCGTACCCTCTCCGCGGTGACGGTCGCGCTCCATCACGACGTCTCGGGTCCGTCCGACGCTCCGACGCTGCTGCTGGGCGGCTCGCTGGGCACGACCCTGGAGATGTGGGACGGCCAGGCGCCGCTCGCGGCGCGCCTCCGGAGCGTCCGCTACGACCATCGCGGCCACGGCCGGTCGCCCGCGCCGCCGGGGCCGTACGAGATCGCCGATCTGGGGCGCGACGTGCTCGCGCTGATGGATCGTCTCGAACTCGAGCGGGCGTCCCACTGCGGCGTGTCGCTGGGCGGCATGGTGGGCATGTGGCTCGCCGCCAACGCGCCGGAGCGCGTCGACCGGCTGATCCTGATCTGCACCTCCGCGCACATGCCGCCGGCGTCCGCGTGGGCCGAGCGGGCGCAGACGGTCCGCGACACCGGCGGGACCGAGGCGATCGCCGACGCCGTCGTCGATCGCTGGGTGACCCCGGAGCACGCGGCTGCGCGCCCCGAGCTACGCGCATGGCTGCGAGAGATGCTGATCGGCGCCCCGCCCGAGGGCTACGCCGCCAGCTGCGACGCGATCCAGCACATGGACCTGCGGCCGCTGCTCGGCCGCATCGAGGCGCCCACGCTGGTGATCTCCGGCGCCGAGGACCAGGCAGCGCCGCCGGACCATCAGCGGCAGCTCGCCGACGCGATCGCGGGCGCGCGCTACGAAGTCTTGTCGCCGGCCGCCCACATCGCGCCGGTCGAGCAGGCCGATGCGGTGAACGCGCTCATCCTCGAGCACCTCGGGACGACGTGAGCCCGTGATCACCCCCGACGAGCTCATCCCTCCGCCCCACGAGCTCGTCCGCCGGCACGGGACGCCGGACACGATCGCCGGGTGGAAGGCGCTGGCCGACACGCTCCTGACCGACCAGCCGTGCGTGTTCCACCGCAACCTGGAGATCTCCTCGCGCTACGCCTGGATCTACAAGTTCCTGCCCGCTTGCCTCAAGTGGGCCGGGATGGCCGCGTTCGCGTCGCACCACGTCCGGCTCGCCCTGTTTCCCTTCCGGCTGGACAGGGATCGCACCGGCTACGTGGACATCCCGCACAGCCTGGGCCGCCGGAGAGTGCTGCTGATCTCGGACGTGAACACGATCCGCGCGACGAACAACGCCATCTTCGACGACATCTTCTGGGTGCACCTCGCGTACGCCACCGCCGACGACGGGATCGGACGCCTCCGCGCGCTCCTGGCCGCCGAGCCCCACTACGCCCCCGTCCTCTCCGGCTTCGAGGCGATCGACCGCGGACACCGGATCATGGAAGACGGGCCGGCATCCGCGGAGGCTCGACGGGCGGCCGAGGACCTCGTCTGGGACGGCAACGTCCAGCTCCTCGAGCACGAGCAGCGCGCCTTGGTGCAACCCAACCTCGACGGCCTCTCGTGCGCGTTCGCCAGGCTGTTCTCCATCGGCTCCGCCCTCAGCTTCGAGGTCCGCGGCGTGCGGCACGAGGTGGCCTACTTCACGTCGTTCTACTACTACGCGCTCACAGGCGGGATGCGGCAGGTGCTGCATGCACGGGCGTGGCCGAGGATCACGCGCTTCGATGACCGCTGGCGGTGGATCGTGACGTGCATCGTCCCCCGCTTCCGGAGATTCGATGCCGACACGCACCTGCTCGACGCGAGTCTGCGCCGCGTCTTCCACGAAGCGCACGCCTACGCCTCGAACCCCTGCGTCCTCCCACGGCCCGTACGCTGAGCGGGTGACCGATGACGCCCCCACGCTGATCGACCCGCTGCCCTCCGGCGCGGCCGTCGAGTACCTCCGCGACTCCGCCCGCTACCGCCTTCTCGAGCTCTCGGGCACGCGCGTGCGCGCGCAGCTCTCGCTGAACGAGGACCACCACCAGCCGTTCGGCAGGGTCCACGGCGGGGTCTACGCGATCGCCGTGGAGGGTGTCGCGAGCGCGGGCGCCTGCGCGGCCGTCGCCGACCAGGGCATGTACGCAGTCGGCACCAACAACAGCACCGACTTCCTGCGCCCGGTCACGGTCGCCGAGGTCGAGGTCCTCGCCGAGCCGATCTTCCAGGGCCGCACCCAGCAGCTGTGGGACGTGTCGATCACCCGGCTCGACGACGGCAAGCTCGTCGCCCGCGGCCGCCTGCGGCTGCAGAACCTGCCGCTGGCCGAGGGCTCCTAGCCGAACGGGCGCACGGCGACCGTCACGCGCGAGAGGCCGCACGGCACGCCCGCGCCGTCGGTGGCGTCGACGGTCCAGGTCCACGCATCCGCCGCGCGACTGCGGACGCGCGCCTCGAAGTGGATGACCCCCGTCGAGACCGGCGCCAGCATGCTGGTGTCGTTCTGGAGCCCCATCGCCATGAAGCCACGCGGGATGACGGCCAGCGCGGTCCCGCGCGAGGCCAGCGCCTCGGCCGCGGCCGCGAACACACCGCCGTGGACGGCGCCGAGGTCCGTCAGCAGATCGTCGCGAACCGGCACCCGCCCCCGCACGACGCCCTCGCCGTCGACGTCCTGCGAGACGACCTCCAAGCCGTACTGCGCGTCGAAGCACACGTCGAACGGCACCGCCGGCGTGAAGTCGGCGGGCATCCCGGTGAGGTCGTGGTCCGCCACCGGCCGGAGCGTACTCACTGCGACCGGTTCTTCAGCCGGGTCGTGCGCAGCGCCGCCGCTGTGGCGATCAGCTCGACGCAGTCGGCGAGCGGCATCGCCGTGGAGTCGACCACGAGGTCGTACACCCCCGGCTCGTGGACCTCGACGCCGTAGAGCGTCTCGATGTAGGCGCGGCGGAAGCGGTCGACGCGTGCGAGCCGCTTCTCGGCGGTGTGGCGGTCGATGGCCTCGATCTCCATCGCCTGCCGGACACGGGCCTCCTCGGGACCCTCGAGCAGGACGTGCAGCGCGCGCTCGTCCTCGTGCAGCAGCACGAAGGCGCCACGGCCGAGGATGACCCCCGCGCCGGTGGCGGCCAGCTCGTGCACCTCACGCTCGATCGTGGCGCGGAGCGCCTCGTCGGGCATCAGCTCGTCGAGCGTCATGCCGGCCGGCGTCCCCCACGCGACCGCGAGCGAGGCGATGCGCGACAGCAACCGGCCCGGCACCGAGCCGCCGCCGGACTCGTCGCACGCACGCATCTCGTCGCCGGCGTCGTCGAAGCCCGGCGCCGGCGGGCGCCCGAGGAACGGCACGCCGAGCCGCTCGGCCAGATGCCGGGGCGATCCGGCTGCCACCCGCCCCGTAGTAGGCGGAGACCGTGACCAGCGTCATCGCGTCGCCAGCCTCCAGGGCGGTCGCCGGCGGACCACCTGGTGGGCGGTCAGCGCGCCCGCCGCGAGCACGACCATGATCACACCCATCGGCACCGCCGTCTCCGGGCCCGCCACGCCCACGAACGGCGCCGCCAGGGCGCCGACGAGGAACTGGATGACCCCGAGGAGCGCCGACGCTGTCCCCGCCACCCCCGCCTGCTCCGCCAGGGCGAGCGCGGTCGCGTTCGGCAGCACGAAGGCCAGGCTGGAGACGATCGCGAACATCGGGATCAGCAGCGCCCACACCGACAATCCGCCCACCGACACGACCACGAGCAGCGTGACGGCGCTCACCGCGACGCAGGCGAGCGCGCGGCGGAGCAGCCGCATCGGCCCGACCCGCTCGACGAGCCTCGCGTTGACCTGGCTCCCGACGATGATCCCGAGCCCGTTCATGGCGAAGGCGAGGCTGTAGAGCTGGGGCGACATCCCGTAGATGCCCTGGAGCACGAACGACGAGCCCGAGATGTACGCGAACAGCGTGCCGAACGTCAGGCCCGAGGTCAGCCCGTGGCCGACGAACGTGCGGTCGCGCAACAGCTGCCCCATGGTGCGGACGGTACGCCCCAGCCCCTGCGTCGTGCGGCGCTCGGGCGGCAGCGTCTCCGGCAGCCCCACGGCGGCGAGCACGGCGATCAGCGCGGACAGCACGGCGAGCGCGACGAAGATCCCCTCCCACGCCGTGATCGCGAGCAGCTGCCCGCCCAGCAGGGGAGCGAGGATGGGCGCCAGCCCCGTGACGAGCATCAGCGACGAGAACAGCCGCACCGCGGCGGCGCCGGTGTGGAGGTCACGCACCACCGCGCGCGCGATCACGATGCCGCCGGCGCCGGCGAGCCCCTGGACGAAGCGCAGGGCCACCAGCGCGCCGACGCTCGACGCCGACGCGCACAGGATCGACGCCACCGAGTACGTCACCATCGCGGCCACGAGCGGCAGCCGGCGCCCGATGCGGTCGCTGAGCGGGCCGATCACGAGCTGCCCGAGCGCGAGCCCTGCGACGCACGCGGTCAGCGTGAGCTGGACCGCCGAGGCGCTCGAGCCGAGCGACCGCGCGATGTCCGGGAAGGCCGGCAGGTACATGTCGATCGACAGCGGCCCGATCGCGTTGACCAGGCCGAGGACGACCACCAGTTGGACACGGCCCTTCACGTGGCGTCGGCCCGGCTAGACGTCCGGCAGCCCGGCGCCCAGCATCTGGATGGAGCTGACCGCCGCTTCGGTGAACTGCCGGCGTTCGCGTGGTGAGAGATCGCGCAGCATCTGCTCCTCGAGCTCGCCGACCTCGCGATCGATCGTCTCGTAGATCCGCTGCCCGCGCTTCGTGAGGTGCGCGCGCAGGATGCGCCCGTGGTCCGGCGCGGCCTCGCGGCGGACGAGGCCCGCCTCCTCGAGGCTGCCGATCACCTCGATCATCGACTGCGGCGTCACGAAGCTGCGCCGGGCGAGCTGCGCGTTCGACAGTCCGGTGCGGTTGTGCAGCACGGACATCGCGGTGTACTGCGGGACCGTCAGCCCGTGCGGCGCCAGCCGCTCCTCGATCGCGCGCCGGATTGCGCGCTCGAGCCGGGCGATGACGTACGAAAGCCGGAACGGCGCCGTGTCCACGGCGCGACCTTACCGCGCCGATGTGTAGAATCAGGCTACCTGATACGACGCACGCGAGCGGAGAGAGCACGTGACACCTTCTGAGACTGCGAGCACCGCGGGCCT
Source organism: uncultured Solirubrobacteraceae bacterium (assembly GCA_963730115.1). Classification (GTDB taxonomy): domain Bacteria; phylum Actinomycetota; class Thermoleophilia; order Solirubrobacterales; family Solirubrobacteraceae; genus DASQFQ01. Next base: position 130,255 of record CAVSQM010000012.1, read on the forward strand.
CGTGACCGACATGGCCGGGCTGCGCGAGACCGCGAAGGGCTCCGAGCTCCCCGCGCTCGTCGCCGAATGCCTCATCCGGCACTACGCATGAGCGCCGGCACGAGCCTCGATCTCGCCGACGTCGTGGCGATCGACGTGCACACGCACGCCGAGCGCAACACCGACGAGCCGCAGGACCCCGTGACGGACGAGGTCCTCGCGGCGGCGGCGAGCTACTTCGGCGGCCACCCGCCGCAGCCGACCGCGAACGAGGTCGCGGCCTACTACCGCGAGCGCAAGATGCTCGCGGTCGTCTTCACCGTCGACGACGAGGCCGGGATGGGCCGGCGGCGGCTCGGCAACCGGGAGGTGCTCGAGGCGGCGCGCGCCAACCAGGACGTGCTGATCCCGTTCGGCAGCGTCGACCCCCACAAGGGCAAGCTCGGCGTGCGCGAGGCCCGCGAGCTGATCGAGCAGGGCGTGCGCGGCTTCAAGTTCCACCCCAACACGCAGGCGTTCTGGCCCAACGACCGCGAGCACTACCCGCTCTACGAGGTCATCGCCGAGGCCGGGCTGATCGCGCTCTTCCACTCCGGCACAACCGGCATCGGCGCCGGGATGCCGGGCGGCGGCGGGGTGCGGCTGAAGTACTCGAACCCGATGTGCGTCGACGACGTCGCCGCCGACTTCCCCGACCTGAAGATCATCCTCGCCCACCCGTCGTTCCCGTGGCAGGACGAGGCGCTCGCGATCGCCGTCCACAAGCCGAACGTCTACATCGACCTCTCCGGCTGGTCGCCGAAGTACTTCCCGGAGAACCTGATCCGGTACACGAACAGCCAGCTCAAGCACAAGATGCTGTTCGGGTCCGACTACCCCCTGATCACACCGGACCGCTGGCTGGCGGACTTCGAGAAGCTGCCGATCAAGGACGAGGTGCGGCCGCTCGTGCTGAAGGAGAACGCGGTCAAGCTGCTCGGGCTGTAAGTCACTCCCAGAACGGCGCGCGGAGCTTGTGCTTGAGGTGCTTGCCGGCGCCCGACTTCGGGAGCGGCTCGGTCTGCAGGTCGATGGCCTTCGGGACCTTGAAGCCGGCGATACGGCCTCGGCAGTGGCCGATCAGCTCGTCCGGCGTGACGTCCGCCTCCGGAGGGACGCTGACGACGGCGTGCACCGCCTCCCCCCAGCGGTCGTCCGGGACCCCGAACACGGCCGCCTCCAGGATCGCCTCGTGCTCGACGAGCACCGACTCGACCTCGATCGAGTACACGTTCTCGCCGCCGGTGATGATCATGTCCTTGAGCCGGTCGACCATGAACAGGTAGCCGTCCGCGTCGGCGTAGGCGCCGTCGCCCGTGCGGTACCAGCCGTCGGCGATCGCCTCGCGCGTCGCGTCCGGGCGGTTCCAGTAGCCGAGCATCACGTTCGGACCGCGGACCCACAGCTCGCCGACCGCGCCCGGCCCGAGCGGCTTGCCCATGACGTCGCGCACCTCCACCTCCACGCCGGGGACGGGGATGCCCATCGAGTTGAGGCGGCGCCCGGCCCGGTGGTCCTCCGGCGACAGGTGGGTCACGGTCGGCGCGGCCTCGGTCATGCCGTAGAACTGCGCGATCTCGCACGGCAGGCGGTCGAGCAGCCGCGCCTGGAGGACCGGCGAGATCGGCGACGCCGCGTACTGGAGGTTGCGCAGGCTGCCGAGGTCCGCCCCGGCGCTCCCGGGCGCGTCGAGCAGCATCGCGATCATGGTCGGCACCAGCGTCGTGTGGGTGATCCGCTCGCGCGCGATCGCGGCGAGCACCGCCGCGGGGTCGAAGCGCGGAAGCACCACCTGGAGCGCCCCGACCCAGGTGCATGCGAACAGGTTCGCGACGCCCGCCACGTGGAACATCGGGCAGACGTTCAGGAAGCGCGTATCGCTGCGGTGGCCGGTGGCGACGAGGTTGTGGCGCGCGTTGGCGAGCAGGTTGGCGTGGCTGAGCATGACGCCCTTGGGCGTCCCGGTCGTGCCGCCGGTGTAGGAGATCGTGGCGAGCGCGTGCTCGTCGACGCCCGGCGGCTCGGCGCTCGCGCCGGCGATCAGCTCCTCGTAGGCCAGGCAGCCGGCGGGCGCCGGGCCCGGCCCGTCGAAGATCAGCTCGCGCAACTCGGGGCAGCGCTCGCGCAGCGCGCGGCCGACCTCGAGCTGGGCCGCGCCGACGACCAGGGCCTGCACGCCGGCGTCCACCGCCATGAAGGCGAGCTCGTCCTCGGCGAGGCGGTAGTTGAGGTCGACGAGGACGCGGCCGAACGCCGGCACGCCGAGCCAGCACTCGTGGTGGGCGAGCGAGTTCGCGCCGAGGAAGCCGACGCGGCCGCCGGGCGCGACGCCCACGCGATCGAGGGCGGCGCCGAGCCCGCCGACCCGGGCCCACAGCTCCGCGTAGGTGACCGAGCGGTCGCCGTCGGTCACGGCGAGCGCGTCGGCGTACAGGCGCACGGCGCGCCGGAGGGGCCAGCTCAGGTCACCGGCGCTGCTCACTGCCTCGTTCGAAGTCACGCGCTCTCCTCGCATTGTATCAGGCTTCCTGATACTACGGCGGATCGGACTCGCTCACGCGGCCGCCGATGGCGTCGAAGAACCGCTCGCGGACCCGCACGCCCCGCCGGTCGGGCGGGAACCGCCTGCGCGCGCGCTCGAGCTTGCGCTCGCCGTAGTACTTCCCCGCCCAGAGCGAGTTCGGCGTGGCGAGCCGGCACGCTCCCCACAGCCCGAAGAACGGGATGAAGATGGCCAGCAGCCCGAGGGCGATCCGGCCCTTCAGGAACGACAGGCCGGCGAGCACGAGCGCCTGCACGACGGCGAAGGTGGTGACCGTGATCGACACCGGGTCGTCGAGCCCGAACGGGCGCGTGCCGATCACGACGAGGGCCATGAACGCGACGACGAAGATGACGGCGTCGAGCGACTGGCGACCCTCGGTGGACCAGTAGACGTCGTCGAGCCGCACCCACAGCGCGAACTCGTCGGCCGTCAGCCCGCACCCGATGCCGAACGCGACCGCGGCGAGCTGGTACCACGGCGCCGCCGGCTCGAGGGCGAACCCGAGGAAGCCCGCGACGAACATCAGCCCGATGCCCCACACCATGTGGTGCAGGTGCAGGCCGGAGGAGGTCTCGACGTTCCCCGGCCACCACGACACCTGGGCGCGGATCATGCGCGCGCTCGTGCGGATGAACAGGAACGAGACGATGAAGGCGAGCAGCACGAGCAGCGCCGCGCCGCGCCCCGACCGGTCCGACGCCTCGAACGCGGCCGCGACGCTCACCACGTCAGGTCGCCACCTTCACGCATGGCCGCCGACGCTACGGGTTAGGAGCCGGCCGTGACGAGCGCCCTGTCGGTGACGGCGGCGGCCTCGCGGGCGGGGAGGTAGCGCCAGGCGATCAACGCACCGAGGGCGGCCACGACGGCGACGACGATCGACGCGCGCGACATCGCGTGGACGAACGCCTCGCGCGCGGCGTCCGCGATGCCGCCCCCGGCCGCGACGGCGGCGCCGAGCGATTCGCCTGCCGCCGCGGGGGCGCCGGCGGGGAGCCCGGACGCGTAGAGGGAGGACATGATGCTGCCGACGATGGCGACGCCGAGCGCGCCGCCGAGCTCGCGCGTCGTGTCGTTGACGGCGGACCCGATGTTCGCCCGCGCCGGCGGCAGCGAGCCCATGATCGACTCGGTCGCCGGAGCTCCCGCGAGCCCCATGCCGGCGCCCATGAAGACGAGCGCTATTGCGAGCCGCCCGTAGCCGCTGCTGGTGGTGACCGTCGCCGCGACGGCGAGGCCCGCCGAGAACAGCAGCATCCCCGCGGTGGCGACGCGCTTGGTGCCGAGGTGCGCGACGAGCTTCGACGAGAGCGGCGCGAAGACGATCATTGCCGCTGCGTAGGGCAGCACCCGCACGCCGGCGGCCGACGGCGAGTACCCGAGCACGAACTGCAGGTACTGGGTCGACAGGAAGAGGAAGCCGAAGAGGGCGAAGAACAGCACCATCACCGTGCTGCTGGCCGCGGTGAAGCGCGGGTTCGCGAACAGGCGGACGTCGAGCAGCGGCTCGGCCGCCCGGCGCTGCCAGACCACGAACGCGACCAGCGCGACCGCCGCGAGCGCGCCGGCGGCGAGCACCGGTGCCGACGTCCAGCCCTTCGAGGGCGCCTCGATGATCGCCCAGACGAAGGCGACGAGGCCGACGCCGGAGAGTGCCGCGCCCGTCCAGTCGATCCGCCGGGCGACCGGATCGCGCGACTCGGGGAGCAGCCGGCGTCCGGCGACGAGCGCGATCGCGACCAGCGGCACGTTGACGATGAAGATCGACCCCCACCAGAAGTGCTCGAGCAGGACGCCGCCGAGGACCGGTCCGAGCGCGACGCCGAGGCCCGCGGTCGCGGCCCAGATGCCGATCGCCGTCGCGCGCTCGCGCGGGTCGGCGAAGACGCTGATCAGGAGCGAGAGCGTCGCCGGCATGATGAAGGCGGCTCCGGCGCCCATCACCGCGCGGGCGGCGATGAGCCCGTCGACCCCGCCCGCGTACGCGGCCCACGCGGACGCGGCGCCGAACACCCCGAGCCCGGCGAGCAGCGTGCGGCGGCGGCCGAAGCGGTCGCCGAGCGCGCCGGCCAGGAGCAGCAGGCCGGCGAACACGAGCGTGTACGCATCGACCACCCACTGGAGCTCGGCCACGTCGGCCTCGAGGTCGCGCATCAGGGTGGGCAGCGCGACGTTGACGATCGTGTTGTCGATGACGATGGCGAGCAGGCTCATGCACAGCACGCCGAGCGCCAGCCACTTCTGCCGGGCGCCGCTCATGACGCGCTCCGGGGCGCGCGGGTGGCGAGCAGCGCCGGCAGAGCGGCGGTCGCGGCCGTGACGACCACGGCGCCGCTGGAGCCGAACACGGCGTACTGCGTCTCGACGTCGACCCCGATCGAGGTGGTGATCGCCCAGCCGAGCGCCCACAGCGCGCTCAGCGCCGGCGCCCACAGGTAGGCGACGCGCCCGCGCAGGACGAGTGCCTGGGCGGCGCCGACCGCGAGGCCGCAGATCGCGCCCTGCACCACCAGGTCGCCGAGGTCGGTGCCGTAGCCGACCGCCGCCGCCCCGAGCCCGAGGCCGACGGTCAGGCCCGCCGTGGTCGCGGCGATCCACGCGCGGGCCGGCGGGCCGTTCGGGGCCATCCCCCACGCCTGGACCGCGCCGAGGACGACGCCGGTGATCGCTCCGCCGAGCAGCGCCGCGGCGAGGTCGTCGACCGGGCCGGCGATCAGCTCGGCCGCGAAGCCGCCGAGCGGATAGCCGACGAACGTGGGGAGCCAGCGCAGCGCGCTCCGCTTCCAGGCCGTCATGACGTCACCGCGGACGGGCTCAGGCTCGACCGCGAGGGCTGGCGTCGCTCATGCACCAGCATCACGACCGCGAAGGCGATCAGCCACACGCTCCAGAGGACGTAGCCGAAGAAGTTGGCGGTGTCGATCACCGGCAGCCCGAGCGGTGACAGGACGCCGACGAGGACGAGCCCCGCGGAGACCACGCCGAGCACCTGGAACCAGCGGCCGGCGTAGCGCCGCCCGAGCGCGACGACGACGAGCACCGTCCACGCGGCCGTGAGCAGGTAGCCGAGCGTCTCGCCGATCGTCGTGCCGAGGATGTCGCTCGCGGTCCGGAACGCGTCGGCGTTGCCGTCGGCGGCGTAGCCGGGCACGAGGATCGGCCAGCGCAGCAGTCCGATGACCTGCACGACGGCCGCCGCGATCCCGACCCGCACGGCAATCCGCATCGCCGGCTGCGAGGACAGCCGCCCGACGCCGATCGCGATCGGGGCGAGCAGCGCGGCGGACAGCGCCAGCACCGAGAACCAGGCGCTGACCGCGCCCTGGTGGTCGCGGAAGGAGGCGAGCACCTCGCCCGCCGGCTCGTCGAGCACGTCGGGGTAGTTGAAGATCGAGCCGAGGGCGGTGAAGCCGACGTTGGCGAGGACGGCCGCGATGATCAGCAGCGCGGCGGTGAGCTTGGCGTTCATGAGCGCTCCTTCGTCGAGTGACTCGCGCCTGCGATCCAGGCGACGAGGACGTTGTCGGGGTGGTCGGCGAGGTGGTCGCGGGCGAGGGCGTCGACGAGGTCGCGCTCCCCCCGCAGGTGGGCGGTGGCGATGGCCACGAGCTGGCGGTCGCGGGTGGTCGTCGCCATCCCGCCGGCCCGCTCCATGAGCCCGTCGCCGTCCGGCGCGAACAGCGCCGCCGCGACGAGGATCATCGGATCGTCGCTTGTGCGCGCCGCGTCGACGATCGCCGCGATCGCGTCCGCGTCGCCGACGACGAGTTGGTGGATCAGCTCCATGCCGCCACCCTCGAGAAGAGCGCTGACACCGCGCTGACACCGCCCACATAGACTTCCGCCGTGTACGAGATCTCGGTGCTGGGCCCGGTCGAGGTCAGGCGCGACGGCCGGCTCGTGCCGGTGCCCGGTGGCAAGACGGCGGAGCTGCTCGTCCGCCTCGCGCTCGAGGCCGGGCTGTCCGTGCGCGCGGATCGGCTCGTCGACGAGCTGTGGGCCGGCGCCGTGACGAACCGCAACACCCTCCAGTCGAAAGTCGCTCGGTTGCGCCGGGCGGTGGGGGATCCGTCGGCGATCGCCGGCGGCGAGGGCGGCTACCGGCTCGCGGTCGAGCCGGAGCAGGTCGACGCGTTCCGCGTGCTGCGCGACGCCGCCGCCGCGCGCGAGCGGCTCGACGCCGGCGACGAGCGCGGCGCCGCCGAGCTGAGCGCGACCGGCCTGGAGCGGTTCCGCGGGGATGTCCTGCCGTCGGCCGGGGACTGGGCCGCCCCCCACCGCACGCGGCTCGAGGAGGCTCGCGCCCAGCTCACCGAGACCCTGCTCTCGGCCCGGCTGGAGCTCGGGAGCGACGTGATCGGCGAGCTGGAGGCGGCGGTGGCGGCCGACCCGTATCAGGAAGGGCTGTGGGAGCTGCTCATCACCGCGCTCTACCGAGCGGGGCGCCAGGCCGACGCGCTGGCGACCTACCGGCGGGTCCGGGCCCGCCTGGCCGACGAGCTCGGCCTCGATCCAGGGCCGCGGCTGCAGCAGCTCGAACAGCAGATCCTCAACCACGACCCGGCGCTGCGCGGGCCGGCGGCGGCCGGGAACCTGCCGTCGCTGTCGGTCGAGCTGGTCGGGCGCGAGACGGAGCTCGCCACGCTCGCCGACCTGCTGGCCCGCGAGCGGCTCGTCGAGCTCGTCGGGCCGGGCGGCATCGGCAAGACGGCGGTCGCGATCGCGACCGGCCGGCGGCTGTCGGCGGCGCCCGGCGGCGTCTGGCTGGCCAGGCTCGAAGCCGCCACGACGGCCGACGACGTCCTCGACACGCTGATCGCCGCGCTGCACGTCACGGGTGGCGAGGCGGCGCTGTTCGAGCGCCTCAGGGGCGCCTCCGCGGTGGTGGTCCTCGACAACTGCGAGCACGTCCTCGACGCAGCCGCCGCGCTCGCGGTCCGCCTCCTCGACGCCGCCCCCGGCCTGCGGCTCCTGTGCACCAGCCAGGTCCCGCTCGACGTCGACGGCGAGGTCGTGGTCGAGCTCGCGCCGCTGGCCCTCTCCGACGCCGTCGAGCTGTTCACGCTCCGCGCCGCCGCCCGGCGGGACGTGACCGCGGGCGCCGTCACGGACCTCTGCCGTTCGCTCGACGGCCTGCCCCTGGCCATCGAGCTCGCCGCCGCGCGGACCAGGACGCTGTCGATCGAGGACATCAGCCGCCGCCTCGACGACCGCTTCAGCCTGCTGCGCGACCCGACCAGCCGCCGGCCCGAGCGCCGCCGCGCCCTCAAGGCGACGATCGGGTGGAGCTACGAGCTGCTGTTCCCCGACGACCAGCGCGGCCTGTGGGCGCTGGCCACCTTCGCCGCCGGCGCACCGCTCCCGGCGGTCGAGTCCGTCCTCGCGGCCCTCGACGTGCCCGCCTCAGCGGCGATCGACGTCGTCGGCCGCCTCGCGGGGCGCTCGCTCGTCATCGCCGACGACGCAGGCCCGGCTCGCTACCGCCTGCTCGACAGCATCCGCGCGTTCGCGCTCGACGCGCTGGCCGAGGCCGGGCTGAGCAACCGGGCGCTCGACGCGCACGCCGCGTGGTTCGCGACGGCGGCCGGCGCCTCCACGGAAGGCGTGCGCAGCGCTCGCCAGGCCGAGCACCTCGCCTTCGCGCGGGCGGAACGCGCCAACATCGACGCGGCGCTGGCCTGGAGCGCGGCGCACGACCCGCTGCGCGCGCTGGCGATCGTGAACGGGTTCGGCTGGGCGTGGATCGTGCTGGGCGACAGCCGCGGCGCACAGCGGATCCTGGCGGCGCTGGCCGCGGCGGGCGAGGCGGCCCCGGAACCGGACCGGGCGACCGCGCTGCTGCTCGCCGGTTGGATCGAGGCCTCGACGGGCCATCTCGAGCCGGCGCGACGGCACGTCACGGCCGCCGCCGAGCTCGCGGCGGCGATCGACGACGCCGACCTGCGGGCGCGCGCCGCCTACTACCTCGCCTACGTCGTCTCCCACCACGGCGAGTGGGAGCACGCGCTCGAGCTCACGGCGCGCAGCCGCGAGCTCTACGACGGGCTCGACCGGCCGTGGGACCAGGCCGCGAACGCGCTGTTCGCCTCGCGGGCTGCGATCTCGGCCGGTGATCGCGTCCGCGCCCACGCGGCACGGGATCAGGTCCAGCACTGGCTCGAGCTCGTCGACGACCCGTGGCTGCACGTCCGCCGCGACGCCATGCTCGGCGAGCTCGCCCGGGTCGAGCTCCGGTTCGACGATGCCGTTCGTCACCTCGGCCAGGCGGCGGAGACGTCGGGCCGGCTCGGCTTCGCGCAGACGGAGGCCTACCAGCTCTCGAGCCTCGGCCGTGCGCAGTGCCAGGCGGGGGATTACGAGACCGGCGCCGCCACGCTCGAGGTCGCGATCGAGAAGGCCGAGGCGACCGGGGACGTCCGCCTGGCCGCCCTCGCGCGGGTGCACCTGGGGCGCGTCCTGCGGTCGCTCGGGCAGGTCGCCGAGGCACGGACGGCGCTCGCCGCCGCGACGGCGTTCCACGCCGAGGCCGGGGGCGGCGAGCAGGCCGCGCTCGGCGACTGCCTGCTCGCGGCGCTCGACGCCGAGGATCAGCTGCCCGGAGCCGAGCAGCGGCTGAGCACGCTCCTCGTCGCGGCCCGCAGCGACGACGACGCACCGGTCGAGGTCTTCGCGCTCGACGCGCTCGGGCGCATCGCCGCCGGAGCGGGTGACCCCGCGACGGCGAGCGGCCGCTGGGCGGCCGCCGACCGCCGCATGGAAGCCGCCTCGCACTTCATCAGCGAGCGCGACCGGACCGACCGCCGCGCTGATGCAGTACGACGAACGCCAGCAAGCCGGCCATGACGATCGCGATGCCGGTCACCTGCCGGTTGTTGACCACCTCGCCGAGGATCAGGAACGACCACACCACCGCGAGCGCCGGCTGAGCCACCTGGGCGATCCCGATCGTGCCGATCTGGATCGTCTTCTGGGCGTACACCAGCAGCCCCTGCGCTATCACCCCGCTGGTGAAGGTGAGGATCAGCATGAACGTCCACCCGGTGGCGCTCATCCCGAACACGTCGCCGTTGATGAGCGCCAGCGGGAGCACGGCCACGGCCGCGATCGGGCAGATCGTCGCCATGAACGTCGTGACGTCCATCTCGCGCCGGAAGTGCCGGGTCGAAGACACATAGCCCACCAGGAGCAGCATCGCGACGAAGCCGAAGACGTTCCCCTCGAGCGAGGCGTCACCGTCGGGCGGCGCGCTGAACAGCACGAGGGCGACGCCGCCGAAGGCGAGCACCGCGAATGCGAGCGCCCGCGGGTTGATGTACTCGTCGAACAGCCAGGCGCCCACGGGCACGATCAGGAACGGGGCGAGCGACCCGATCAGCGCGGCGTTCGCGACGCTGTTGTGAGTCGCGCCCGCGAAGAACACGGCCAGGTTCAAGCCGAAGAAGACGCCGGGCACGAACACCCGCCGGACGTCCTGCATCGTCACGCGCCGCCCCGTGCTCCAGAGCACGGCGTTCCAGACCAGGCTGACGATGACCATCCGCCAGAACGCCACCAGCACGCCCGGCGACTCGGCGCGCTTCACCAGCGTCGAGCTGAGCGAGAACGCCAGCACCAGCCCCACCACCGCCAGCACCCCCAGCGTCTTGGCGCTCAGCGTGCGGCTCACCGGCGCACACTAACCGCGTTCCCGACCTACGCCTCGAGGTTCAGCCAGCGCGCCTCCTCGGCGCTGAGCGCCACGTCCAGCGCCTCGAGGCTCGCGCGCAGGTGCTCGACGCTGTGCGGCCCGACGACCGCGATCGTCGGGAACGGCTGGGCGAGCACCCAGGCGAGCGCGACGGCGTTGGCGGTCGCGCCGTTGCGGCGGGCGAGCTGCTCGGCACGCTCCCGGCGCTCGCGGTTGGCGTCGTTGCGGTAGACGCGCGACGACTCGCCGGTGGAGCCGGCGAAGTAGCCGCCGGCCTGCGAGGACCAGGCGAGCAGCGCGAGCCCGGTCCGCGTGTGCCAGGCCCGCGACGCGGCATCGACCGCCGACACGCAGCCCGGCCACGGCGACTCGTTCTGGACCGCGAGCGACAGGTGCGGGCTGTTGCAGCAGATCCCGGCCACGCCGGCGGCGGCCGCGTAGGCGTTCGCCTCCTCGATCCGCGGCAGCGTCCAGTTGGAGACCCCGAAGGCGCCGATCTCACCGGCGCGCCGGTGCGCGTCCAGCGCGTCGACGAGCGAGCTCACCTCGACCGCCGGGTCGTCCCGGTGCAGCAGGTAGAGATCGACCGGGCCGCCGAGGCGCTCGGTGCTCTCCCGCAGATCGTCCGCGATGTCCGCGGGGGTGACGCGCGCTCGGTCGCCGTCGGGGTGGGCGCCCTTGGTCACGAGCACGAGCCGCTCGCGCACGCCGGGGCGGTCGCGGAGCCACTGCCCGACGAACGCGCTCGGCGTCGCCGTCCTCGTAGACGTGGGCGGTGTCGATCACCGTCCCGCCCGCCTCGACCCAGGCGTCGAGCACCGCGTAGTCGCGGTCGCGCGTCGCCGTCGAGAAGCCGAGCGTCCCCAGCGCGAGCCGCGACAGCGATTGCTGAAGCGGCTCGACGCGAAGGAACTTCATCCGGCGATCAGCGGTGCCCGGACGTCGAGAACCCGAGGACGGTCGAGGTCTCGTACTTCTCCCCGGGACGGAGCTCCGTCGACGGGAAGTCGGGCTGGTTCGGCGAGTCGGGATAGTGCTGGGTCTCCAGCGCGAGCCCGTCGCCCTGTCGGTAGGCACGGCCGCTCGTCCCGTAGAGCGTGCCGTCGAGGAAGTTGCCCGAGTAGAACTGGATCCCGGGCTCCTCGGTCCACATGGTGAGCACGCGACCGCTGGCCGGGTCGCTCAGCCTGGCCGCCCGCTCCAGCCCGGAGCCGTGGCGGTCGAGCACCCAGTTGTGGTCGTAGCCCTGTCCGAGCATGAGCTGCTCGTTGTCGTCGCGGATGCGCTCGCCGATCGCGTGCGGTGACCGGAAGTCGAACGGCGTCCCGGCGACCGGCTGGACCCCATCGTCCGGGATGAGCGTCTCGTCGACCGGCGTGTAGCCGCTCGCATCGAGCGTGAGCCGGTGGTCGTAGATCGTCCCCGTGCCCTCGCCCGAGAGGTTCCAGTAGGCGTGGTTGGTGAGGTTGACCACCGTCGTCTTGTCCGTCGTCGCCTCGTAGTCGATGCGCAGGTTGTCGTGCCTGTCGAGCGTGTAGACGACCTTGACCTCGAGGTTCCCGGGGTAGCCCGTGCTGCACGGGGGCTGGAGGGCATCAGGCACACAGCCCTCGCCTTCCTTGCTCGTGCGCGTCAGCTCCACGCCGACCGCGCCGCGCGTCTTGAACGACTCCGCTGCCCACACGAAGCGGTCGAAGCCCTGGTCGCCGCCGTGGAGGCTGTTCGGCCCGTTGTTCGCGTCGAGCGTGTACGTGTCGCCGTCGAGCACGAACCTGGCGTTGGCGATGCGGTTGCCGTAGCGGCCGATGATGCCGCCGAAGTACGAGGGGTTCGGGACCCCCGGGTCACCGCGCAGCCTCGTGTAGCCCTCCAGGTCGGGGTAGCCGAGCGTGATGTTCGCGAGCCGCCCGCGGCGGTCGGGTGCGCGGAGCTCCTGGATGATGCCGCCGTAGGTGAGGATCGACACCGACATCGACCGGTTGGCCAGCGTGTAGCGGTCGACCTCCGTCCCGTCGGACAGCTCGCCGAACGCGGCCTTGGTGACGGTCAGACCGCCCCCGCCGTGCCCGCCGTGTCGCTGCTTCGCCGCCGCGCTCGTGGCGCTCGCCGCAGCCAGCGCGATCACCGCAATCCCCGCAGCCACTGCCCGGCTTCCGGTTCTGCGTGACACTCGCATCACTGCACCTCCCGTTGTGTGTTGATGCCCCAGCGGCCGACGAACGACCCGCCCGGCACCAGCGCCAGCAGGCCGTCTCCGGAGTTGAACGCGTCCGGCGCGCACGTCATCGGCTCGAGCGCGACGCCGGTCGCGGACGTAAAGACGTGGAGGAAGCGGAACGACTCGTCCATCCACATGGTCACTCCCCGCTCGCCCGCGCCCGTCGTGAGCCATGCGCGCGCTGTCCCGTCTGGACCGCGCTCGAGGTCGCCGAAGCACGTGTCCAACGCGCGCCGGCCGACGGGGCGCGGGCGGCGGAAGTCGTAGTCGGTGTCTGCGACGGGGATCGAGCGGCCGGTCGGCAGCAGCCGCTCGTCGACCGGCACGCGCGTGCGGGCCGGCAGCTCGAGCACGGCATCGTCGAGCGCGAGGTAGGGATGAAAGCCGGCGCCGAACGGCGCCGCCGCCGCGCTGCGATTCGTCGCGTGCAGCGCGACCTCGAGGCCGCGCGCGCTCAGCCGGTAGACGACCTCGAGCTCGAGCGTGAACGGGTACCCGGGTTGCGGGTGCAGCACGTGGCCGAGCGCCACCTCGTCGCTCGAATGCCTGAGCGGCTGCCAGGCGGCCCACAGCACGAGGCCGTGGAGCGCGCCGCCGCGCTCCGGCTCGGAGATCGGGGTGCGGTGCTCGATGCCGTCGAACACGTACCGCCCGTCCCGGATCCGGTTCGGCCAGGGCACGAGCAGCTTGCCGCGGAAGTCCTCGCCGAGCTCGTCGATCGGGAACGTGTCGAGCTGCTCCCGGTCGTCCGCCCGCCACGACCGGAGCGTCGCGCCGACCTCGGTCACGACGGCGCGCTGGCCGTGGCACTCCAGGAGGAACTGCGAGCCCGTCGGTGACACCCGAGCCCCGACGGCACGCGCGGTCATCGCCCGTTCGGGCCGTTCTTGCCCACGGCGGCGAGGCGGGCTCGACGGTACTCGTCGACGACGATCTCGTTGAGCTCCTCGACCGAGGTCTCGCCGGTCGGCTTGTCGAACGTGATCTCGCCGTCCTGGATCAGGTTCACCCGGTCGCAGGCCTCGAGCACGTGCACGTAGTTGTGCGCGATCATGATGATCGACACGCGTCCCTCCTCGCGCAGGCGCGCGACGAGGTCGAGGATCATCGCGCCCTCCTTGGCGCCCATCGCCGCCAGCGGCTCGTCGAGCAGGATGATGTCGGCGTCGGAGGTGACCGTCCGCGCCACCGCGATCGCCTGGCGCTGGCCGCCGGACAGCCGCGCGACCGGCACGTCGATGCGCGGGACGTTCACACCGATCTCGTCCAGCGCCCGCCGCGTCTCCTCGCGCATCGCGCGGCGGGCGAGGATCGGCAGCGGCTTGTGCACCTTCTCGCGCCGCAGGAACATGTTGCTCACGACCGACAGCTCGTTGACGAGCGCGAGGTCCTGGTAGACGCAGTCGATCCCCAGCGAGCGGGCGTGGTCGACCGACTTCAGCTCGACCTCCTCGCCGCGCAGGAGCAGCCGGCCCTCGTCGGGCTTCTGGAAGCCCGAGATGATCTTGATCAGGGTCGACTTGCCGGCGCCGTTGTCGCCGAGCAGTCCGAGCACCTCGCCCTTGCGCAGGTGCAGGTTGACGTCGCGCAGCGCCGTCACGGGGCCGAAGCGCTTGGCGATGTTCTCGACCTGCAGGACGTCCTCAGCCAACGCCGCTCCCCTTCCTGACCCGCCCGACGTAGATGTTGATCACCATCGCGCCCAGGATCGCGATGCCGAGGATGAAGTCCAGGTAGTCGGCGTTGACGCCCTCGAGGGTCAGCCCGTCGCGCAGGACGCCCAGGAACAGGGCGCCGAACAGCGCCCCGATCGCGGTGCCCACGCCGCCGATCAGCAGCGTGCCGCCGATCACCGCCGCCGACACGGCGCGGAACATCGACTCCGAGGCGCCGGCGGTGTCGGGCGTGACCGAGCCGGCGCGGGTCGCCTCGAGCACGCCCACCAGGCCGGCGAAGAGGCTGCAGACGATGAAGTTGCGGATCACGGTGAGGCGGACGTTGATGCCCGCCTCCCGCGCGCCCAGGCGGTTGCCGCCGACCGCGATCGTGTACGTCCCCCAGCGCGTCATCGTCAGCAGGACCTGCGTGCCGAGGATGATCACGAGCGCCCAGATCAACTCGGAGTAGGCGCCGGCGCCGAAGATCTTCGCGAACGTCCCGACCTCGTTGACCTTCTCGGGCAGGACGATCTTCTCCCCGTTGACGATGTGGGTGACGTCGACCGTGCGCGTCGTCACCTCGGCGCCCGGCATCGCGACCGGCTGGGCGTCGGAGATGATCAGCGTCAGGCCGCCCAGCCCGAGCAGCATCCCGAGCGTCGTGATGAACGACGACACCCCGATGACCTCGACGAAGACGCCGTTGATCACACCGACCACGGCGGCGCACAGGAGCGCCAGGATCAGGTTGGCGACGAGCGGCAGCCCGGCCTCGTTGAACTTGTAGAACATGAACGGCGTGAACAGGTAGACCGAGCCGATCGAGAGATCGATCTCGCCCGCCACCATCAGCAGCACCTCGCCCGCCGCGAGGATCGCGAACGGCGCGAAGTACGGGAGGATGTTGATGAGGTTCGCGTGCGTGAAGAAGTTCTCGTTCGCCAGCGAGAAGTACAGGATCGCCAGCAGCGTGACGACGATGATGCTGCCCTCGCGCAGCGTCAGGAACCGCACCAGCAGCGCGCGGGCCCCGGGCCGTCGGGCCCGGGACTCGCGCACCGGCGAGCCTCCGCCCGGCGCCTGCGACGGCGCCGGGCTGGAGGTGCTGCTCGCACCCATGCCTCAGGCCTTCGCGACCCCAGGTTCGCTCGAGGTGCCCTCGTAGCGACTCTTGGTGTCGTTGTACGGGGCCACCGTGGTCTTGTCGAGGAACTTCAGCCCGGTGTTGACGTCGGCGACGCCCGACAGCGTGTCCGACGCCCTGGCGAGGTACAGCTCCAGGATCGGGAAGAACCCCTGCAGGTAGGGCTGCTGATCGATCGTGAAGTCGATCTGGTCGCCGGCCAGTAGCTGCTGCGTGACCGGCGTGAGGTCGTAGCCGCCCCCCTTGACGTCCTTGTCACGGAGCTTCTGCTTCTGGATCGTCTGCGCCAGGCCCTGCGTGCTGCCGGCGTCGACGGCGAAGTAGCCCTTGGTCTCGGGATGGCTCTGGGCGTAGGCGTTGATGACCGTCAGCTCCGCCGGCAGCTCTGCGCCGGTGGTGATGACGTGCGTTTTGATGCCCGACACCTTCCTGAGGACGCTGAGGGCGCCGTCGATCCGCGGCTGGATGTTGGACTGCCCGGGCGTGGCGATGAACAGCGCGACGTCACCTGAGGGGACGAGACCCTGGATCCGCTTGCCCATCGCCACTCCGGAGGCGAACAGGTCCTGGCCGATGTAGGCCAGCCGCGCGTTGCTCTGCTCGTCGGCGTTGTAGGCGAGGACCGGGATCTTGGCCTTCAGCGCTGCGTCGGTGGGCTGGTTGAACGCCTTCTTGTCGACGAGGCAGCACGCGATCCCGTCGGCGCCGCTGGTGACGGCGGTGTTGAACGCGTTGACCATCTCGTTGACGTTGGAGTTCTTGGAACCGGTGAACTGGTAGCTGCAGCCCAGCAGCTTGCAGGCGTCCTCGGCGCCGTAGCGGGTCGGCACGAAGAACGGGTTCGTGGTCACGTGGTTGACCAACACGAACTTGAGATCCCCCGAGCTCTTGAAGATGCCGCTCGCGGGCGTCCCGCTCTGCGCCTTGCTCGAGGCCGGCTTGTTGCCGTCGCCGCCGCACGCCGCGATCGCGGTGCTCACCATCGCCGCGGCGCTGCCGGTCAGCGCGGCGCGCCGGGTCATCCCCGCGAGCCGCGAACGAGGCGTCTCCTCCTCACGCGCGTCCTGCCACTCGAGCCGCTCCAGGGCATCGTTGACGGGATCCAGTTCCGACATTGTCCCTCCTCCTCGATGGGGGGTTGGGAACGCGTGCGCTGGAAATGCGGCACGACACGGTTCCTCTCTCCTCGGGACTGATTGTTATCGCTCACATTCACGGCTGTCAAGGTGTACTGTGAGCGCTAACGAGCAGGTGCGGGCGGACGCCTTCGCCTTGGATACCCTGGCCCAGTGAGCGTGAGCGGCGACACGAGCCGACGGTCGCACGGTCGCCGACGCGCGGCCGTGATGACCGACGTCGCCAAGCTCGCGGGGGTCTCGCACCAGACCGTCTCGCGCGTGATCAACGGCAGCCCGCAGGTCCGGCCCGCCACCCGCGAGCGCGTGCTCGAGGCGATGCGCGCGCTCGACTACCGCCCGAACTCGGCGGCGCGTGCGCTCGTCACGGGACGGTCACGGACGCTCGGCGTGGTGAGCTTCGACACGACCCTCTACGGGCCGGCGTCGACGCTGTACGCGATCGAGCGGGCCGCGCACGACGCCGGCTACTTCATCATGACCGTGAGCCTCGAGGCGCTGGATCGCGCCTCGGTGCTCAGCGCGGTCGATCGCCTGCGCCTCCAGGGCGTCGAGGGGATCCTCGTCATCGCTCCCGTTGGAGGGCGCCGGCGAGGCCCTGTTCGCCCTCCCCCGCGACCTCCCGCTCGTCGCGGTCGAGGCCGGCCCGGCGGAGGCCATGCCGGTCGTCGCCGTCGACCAGATCGCGGGCGCGAGGCTCGCAACCCGGCACCTGCTCGAGCTCGGCCACGCGACCGTCGCCCACATCGCCGGCCCGGCCGACTTCCTCGAGGCCTCGCTGCGCATCGACGGCTGGCGGTCGACGCTCGACGAGGCGGGCGCCGAGCTCCCGCCCGTCCTGGTCGGGGATTGGAGCCCGCGGTCGGGCTACGAGCTGGGCCGGCGGCTCGTGCAGGACGGGCACCCCAGCGCGATCTTCGTCGCCAACGACCAGATGGCGCTCGGCGTGCTGCGCGCGCTGAACGAGGCGAGCTACGAGATCCCGCGCCACGTGAGCGTCGTCGGGTTCGACGACATCCCGGAGGCGCAGTACTTCACGCCGCCGCTGACCACGGTCCGCCAGGACTTCCGCGAGATCGGCAGCCGGAGCCTGCGGCTGCTGCTGGACATGATGACCTCCGGCGGCGAAGGGCCGTCGTCGCCGCCGATGGTGGCGCCGGAGCTGATCCTGCGGTCGAGCACCGCGCCGCCGGCCTAGTCGATCTGCGCGAACTCCACGCCTGACTGCTCGCAGAACGCGCGCCAGTCCTCCGCATGGCGCCCGAGGTTCATCACCTGGTGGTGCGGGCCGCCGAGCCGCAGCCACTCGTCCATGCAGTCGCGCACGCCGACGTCGGGCTTGAAGCGCCCCCACGGCATCTCGAGCCCGGGCAGGTCGGGGCCGTCGAGGTTCTCGCCCTCGCACACGACGAGCCGGAACGCGTCGCCGCCGAGCGCCACGAGCGTCGCCAGCGTCGCCGGCCCGGGCTGGTACTCGAACAGGAACGTGGGCGGGTCGTCGAGCCCGCCGATCCCGATCGCCCGCTTGATCAGCCGCACCGGGCGGTCGGAGCGCGCGATTCGCCAGTTGCCCTCCCCCATGTGGCTCATGAGCACCGAGTCGGTCGGGAAGTCCATGGCGTACATCTCGGTGAAGTGCGCGTCGCCGATCAGCACGTGCCCGGCGCGGACGAGCGCGGCGGTCAGCATGTCCCCCTCGCCGGCGAAGCCGTAGCCCTTCGCCATCAGGCTCGAGGCGGCGGCGAACGGGAGGCGCGCGAAGCGCCCGTCCTCGCCGATCGCGTCGAAGTGGGTGGAGAAGGCCCCGCATCCCCGGTCCTCGAGCAGGCCCTCGAGCGCCACCTGCATACGCACATGGTCCTCACGCTCCTGCGCCGACAGACGCGGGTCGATCTCGAACCGGTCGTCCTCGAAGGCGATCACCTCGGCGACGGCGCCGGCGCCGACGGCCTGCGTCGCCCGATGCAGGACGCCGGGGGCGACGACGGTCACGGCCGGGCCGAGCGTGCGCAGCAGGGCGCCCTCGTCGAAGCGCGTGTCCCCCATGTCGTCCATGCCGTAGCCGACCTGCGCGACCTTCATGCCGCGCCAGGCCGTCACCGCGTGCGCGGCGCGCGCCCAGCGGCCGACCCGGTCGCGGAACGCGTCGCTGTGCCAGTCCTCGGTCACGACGTCGAACACGGCGCCCGCCCGGACCAGCGCGTTCGCGGTGTCCTGGGCGCCGTGGATGCCCTGGTTGTAGGTCATGTCCGCCATGTCCCATTCCGCGGTGACCTGGCCCTCGGGCTGGATGTTGGCCAGGCACAGCGGGAGCCGCGTGTCGCCGATGGCGCGTGCGACCCGCTGGCCGGGGCCGTAGGTGAGCATCACGATGAGCACGCCGTCGACGCGCTGGTACTCGAACTCGCGCATCACGCGCTCGATGTCGGCGCGGTTGCGAGCCGGCGCCTCGACCACGCACTCGATGCCCTTGAGCGTGCCGGCGACGTCGCCGAGATAGCCCCCCTGGCGCTCCGTGATGCCGGGGAGCATGTCGTCGTAGAGCTCCTGCATGATCCCGATCACGCCGATGCGGGGAGGGCGATTGGGCATGGGCTGGCCCCTTCCTCAGTGCTGGCCGTAGACGTTCTGGTAGCGCTCGTAGAGCGCGTCGATGTCGTCCTGCGCGAGCGCGGGGACGTCGCCGAAGGCGCGCGCCAGGTGGACCGTGCGAGCGACGTCCTCGCACATCACCGCCGCCTTGATCGCCGAGCGCGCGCTGTCGCCGATGCTGAAGACGCCGTGGCCGTGCATGAGCACCGCCGGCGAGCGGTGGCCCGACAGGGTCTCGACCACGCCGCGGCCGATCTCCTCCCCGCCGATGCGCGCGAACGGCCCGACCGGGATCGGGCCGCCGAACTCGTCCGCCATCGCCGTCAGCACGCACGGGATCGCCTCACCGCGCGCCGCCCACGCCGTCGCGTAGGCGCTGTGGGTGTGGACCACGCCGCCCACGTCGTCCATCGCGCGGTAGATGAAGCAGTGCGTCTCGGTGTCGCTCGACGGGGCGTACTCGCCGTCGATCACGTTGGCCTCGAGGTCCACGACGACCATCGACTCGGGCGTCAGGTCATCGAAGGGCACGCCGCTGGGCTTGATCACGACGAGGTCCTCGCCAGGGACGCGCGCCGACACGTTGCCGCTCGTCCAGGCCACCAGCCGATTGCGCACGAGCTCCTGGTGAAGCTCGTTCACCGCGCGGCGTACGTCGGCGACGATCGCGGTCATCGGCGCCAGTGTTAGCGCTCACAATTTAGAATGTCAAGGCTCGACCACCACTTTGAGCCCTGCGCGAGCGGCGGCGGAGGCGAACGCCTCCCCGGCCTGCGCGAGCGGGTAGCGATCGGTGACGAGCCCGCCGAGGTCGACGGCGCCGCGCTCCACGAGGTCGATGGCGCGCGGGTAGACCTCGCCCATCCGGCGGACCATCACGATGGTCAGGCCGCGGCGGCGCGCGAGCCCGGCGCTGAACGACGTGCGGTCGTCGCCGGGGATCCCCGCGAGCACGAGCCGCCCGCCCGCACGGGTGGCGCGCATGGCGAGGTCGACGGCCGCGTCGGTGCCCGACGCATCGAAGGCGACGTCGACCGTGAGCGAGTCCGGGACATCCTCCGGGGCGGCCACGAGCTCCGCCCCGGCGCGCTCGGCCGCGGTGCGGCGGTGCGCGAGCGGATCGACGGCGAGCGCCACCCGCGCGCCCGCCGCGCGCGCGACCTCGGCGATCAGCAGCCCGATCGGGCCGCAGCCGATCACGGCCACGTCCGCGCCGAGCCGCACGTGGCCGAGGTCGAGGGCGTGGATGGCGACGCCCAGCGGCTCGAGCAGCGCGCCGGTGATGCCGTCCATCGAGTCCGGGAGCGGGTGGAGCGCCGAGGTCGGCCACGTCAGGTACTCGCGCAGCCCGCCGTCGGTGTCCCCATGACCGGCGAAGACGACCTGCGGGCACAGGTTGCGGTGGCCCTCGAGGCAGCGCGCGCAGATCCCGCACGGGACGGCCGGGTCGACCGCGACGCGGCGCCCGTCGAGCGGGCCGCCCTCGACGACGCCCGCGAACTCGTGGCCGGGGACGACCGGCTCGGTCAGCACGGCGTCGCCGATGCCGCCCTCCTCGAACCAGTGCAGGTCGGAGCCGCAGAGTCCGACCGCCTCGACGCGCACGAGGCTCTCTCCCGCCCCCGGCTCGCGCACG
The DNA here is from genome assembly GCA_963730115.1 of uncultured Solirubrobacteraceae bacterium. Classification (GTDB taxonomy): domain Bacteria; phylum Actinomycetota; class Thermoleophilia; order Solirubrobacterales; family Solirubrobacteraceae; genus DASQFQ01. The sequence continues at coordinate 150,889 of CAVSQM010000012.1, forward strand.
GGCTCGTCGGCGACGCGCACATCGCCCAGCCCGTGCAGCCGTGCCGCCGCGCCTCGGGTCATGACTCGACGAGCGCCTCGGAGCCGCGCGGGCGTCGCAGCCGGCGCATCACGTCGTCGCCGCCGCGGCCGAAGTGGTCGTGCAGGCGCTTGTAGTCGGCGTAGAGGTCGTCGTAGGCGTCCGCCGCCGCGGGGTCCGGCGCGTACGCGTCGCGCTGCTGGCTGCCCATCGCCGCCGACGCCGCGTGGATGTCGGGATGGACTCCCGCGGCGACGGCCGCGTGGATCGCGGAGCCCAGCGCGGGGCCCTGGTCGGAGCCGATCAGGTGCAGCGGGCGGCGCAGCACGTCGGCGTAGATCTGCATCACGAAGCGGTTCTTGACGAGACCTCCGGCGACCACGATCTCCTTGACGGGGACGCCGGCCGCCTCGAGCGTCTCGATGATCGTCCGCGCGCCGAACGCGGTCGCCTCGACGAGCGCGCGATAGACGTCGGGCGGGCGCGTGCCCAGCGTCAGCCCGACGATCAGGCCGCTGAGCTCGTGGTCCACGAGCACCGAGCGGTTCCCGCTCTCCCAGTCGAGCGCGACGAGCCCGTGCTCGCCGACCGCCTGCTCGGCCGCCTGCCGCGACAGGTGGTCGTGCAGCGACAGGCCGCGCTCGGCGGCCTCCTCGTGGTAGCGCGCCCCGACGAAGTGGTCGACGAGCCAGCCGAAGATGTCGCCGACGCCGCTCTGGCCGGCCTCGAAGCCCCACAACCCGGGCGTGATCCCGCCGAGCACGGCGCCGCACATCCCCGGCACGTCGGCGAACGACTCGTGGTTCATGACGTGGCAGGTCGAGGTGCCCATGATCGCCACCATCTGGCCGGGCTCGGTCGCCTGCGCCGCGGGCGCGGTGACGTGCGCGTCGACGTTGCCCACGCTCACGGCGATGCCCTCGGGCAGGCCCGTCCACGCAGCCGCCTCGGCGGTCAGGCCGCCGGCGCGCCCGCCGAGCGGCGCGAGGGGGTGCTCGAGCTTGTCGGCCACGAAGCCGGCGAAGCGTTCGTCGAGCGCGGCGAGGTAGGCCTCGGACGGATAGGCGCCGTCCTGGACGATGCCCTTGTATCCGGCGGTGCAGGCGTTGCGCGTCTCCTCGCCGCAGAGCTGCCAGACGATCCAGTCGGCACCCTCGATCCAGCGGTCCATCGCCGCGTAGAGCTCCGGGTCCTCGTCGAGCACCTGCAGCGCCTTGGCGAACTGCCACTCGGAGGAGATCCGGCCGCCGTAGCGCGCGAGCCACGGCTCGTGGCGGGCCTCGGCGACCGCGTTCACCCGGTCGGCCTGCGTCTGCGCCGCGTGGTGCTTCCAGAGCTTCGGGTACGCGTGCGGGCGGCCGCGGTACTCCGGCAGCTCGCAGAGCGGCACGCCGTCGCGCCGGACGGGCATCGGCGTCGATGCGGTGAAGTCGGTGCCGATCCCGACGATCGCCGCCGGGTCGACGCCCGCGGCCGCGACCGCGGCAGGCACCGCCGAGCGCAGCACCTCGCGGTAGTCGTCGGGGTCCTGCAGCGCCCACGAGGGCGGGAGGCGCTCGCCGGTCTCCGGCAGCGCGCGTTCGATCACCGCGTTGCGGTACTCCGAGACCGCCGATCCGAGCTCCGCCCCGTCGCGTGTCCGCACCACCACCGCGCGGCCCGACAGCGTGCCGAAATCGACGCCCACCACGTAGCTCTCCCCAGCGGCCATGGCGGGATGTTAGCGCTCACAGAACAGCGGCGCGAGCAGCGTCGAACTCGCCGGCCAGGGCGTGCATCTGCGCCTCGACACCGGCCAATAACTCGCGCGTGCCCGGCGAGAGCCGCGCGGCGGGCCGGGTCACGATCGCGAAGGTGTTGAAGAGCGTCGGGCTGAACGACGCGGTGCTGAGCCCCGGGGGGAAGTACGGGGCCTGGAGGTAGGAGACGGGGAGATAGGTGTCGCCCAGCCCGCGCGCGACGAGGGCGAGCGCGAGCTCGGCCATCTCGACCTCGACGCGCGGCCGCAGGCGCAGGCCGCGCGCCTGCGCGCGCTCGGCGAGCAGGCGGCGGATCGGGTCGCTGTCGGCCGACTCCGCGTCGTAGAAGATCAGCGGTGCCGAGGCGAGCCGCTCGATCGTGGCCGGGCGGCGCGTACGCTCGGGATCGGCGCTGACATAGAGCAGCTCGTCGCGGACGAGCGGGCGCACGTCGAGCCGCCGGTCGTCGATCGGCAGCAGCACGATCCCGGCCTCCAGCTCGCCGCGCCGGACGCGCTCGGCGATCGCCGACGAGTTGCGGCTCATGAACCGAACGGTCATGTTCGGGTGGCGCTCGAGGAAGGCGGCCACCACCTCCTCGAGCCGCCAGGTCGACGGGGCGCTGAAGGTGCCGAGCGCCACCTCGCCGCTGCGCATCGCCGTGAACTCGCCGACGCTGCCCGCCGCGTCCTCGAGCGCGCGCAGGCTGGCGACGGCGTGCTCGGCGAAGGCGTGGCCGGCGTCGGTCGGGAGGACGCCGCGCCCGGCGCGGACGAAGAGCTCGGCGCCGAGCGCCCGCTCGAGCTTGCGGACCTGCTCGGCCACGGCCGGCTGCGAGACCCGCAGGGCGTCCGCGGCGGCGCTGAACGACCCGAGCTCGAGCGCCGCGCAGAAGCAGCGGATCTGCTGGAGAGACAGAAGCTCAGCTTTTGATTCTGCCAAGTAATCAACTCTAGCTTGTGGAGGCGGCGAAGCGGATCATGCGAGTTATGACCACACGTGACGTCGTCGTGATCGGGGGAGGCATCGCCGGGCTGTCGGCGGCGTGGCGCCTGCGCCACCGCGACGTGCTGCTGCTCGAGGCCGCGGACCGGCTCGGCGGCCGGCTGCGCTCGGAACCGCGCGGCGACTACTGGATGAACTACGGGGCGCACCTCTTCCCCGCCCCGGGCTCGCTCGTGGACTCGATGGTCCGCGACTGCGGCCTCGAGACCGTCCCCGTCACCGGCAGCATGATGGGGCTGGCCGTCGGGTCGACGCTCCTCGACCGCGGGCGCGTGGAGACCTATCCGTTCCGGCTCCCGCTGTCGCTGCGCGAGCGGCTCGCGTTCGCGCGCTCGGGGCTCAAGGTCCAGCGTGCCGTCGCGCGCTATCAGCGGCTCACCAAGCCGGCGCCGGGCGAGACGCCGAGCGACGTGCGCGCGCGTGTCCTGGCCTTCGAGGGCGACCGGACCTTCGCGGACTTCCTCGGCCCGCTGCCGCCCGCCGTCGACGAGATCTTCGCGTGCGCCGCCCATCGCGCGACCGCGGAGCCGTCGCAGCTGTCGGCGGGCTGCGGCATCGGCCTGTTCGCCCTCGTGTGGGGCGGCAAGGGCACGCTGACGGCCCGCAACCTGCGCGGCGGCACCGGCCGGCTGCCCGCGGCGCTGGGGCGCGAGCTCGGCGACCGCGCCCGCACCGGCTGCCGCGTGCGCGCGCTCCGCCCCGACGGCGACGAGCTCGTCGTCGAGTACGGGGAGGCCGAGACCGTCCGCGCGCGCCATGTGATCGTCGCGGCGCAGGCGCCGTACGCGGCGCCGCTCGTCGCGCCCGTCGCCTCCGGCGCCGCCGCGGCGCTCGAGCAGCTGACCTACGGCGCCTTCCTCAGCGTCGCCGTCGAGACGAGCGAGACCGCCGCGACGGCCTACGACGACGTCTACGCGATGGCCACTCCGGGCCGGGTGTTCGACATGTTCACCAACCAGGCCCACGTGCTGCGCGGCCCAGCGGAGCGCCGCCCCGGCGGCAGCCTGATGCTGTTCACCGGCGGCCCCGCGGCGGCGGCGCTCATGCGCGAGAGCGACGAGACGATCACGCAGCGCTTCCTCGCCGACCTCCACGGCCTCTATCCGCAGACGCGCGGCGCGGTCGCCGGCGCCACCGTGCACCGGTGGGAGCTCGGCAACGTCTACGCGCAGCCCGGCCGCCACCGCCTGCAGGCGCAGCTGGAAGGCGCGCTCGGCAGCCACGGCAACCTCCACCTCGCCGGCGACTACTTCGCCGAGCTGGGGAACATGGAGGCCGCGGCCCGCACCGGCGCGCTGGCCGCCGAGCGCGTCGACGCCACCCTGACCACCACTCTCCCACCCGAGGTCCACCATGTCTGACTTCCACGGGGTGCTCCCCGCCCTCATCACGCCCTTCACCGAGGACGGCGCCGACGTCGACGCCGACGCGCTGGCGGCGATCGTCGAGCGCCTGGTCGGCGCCGGCGCGGGCGGCCTCGTGCCGGGTGGCAGCACCGGCGAGTTCACGACGCTCAGCCACGCCGAGCGGCGCGAGGTGACCGAGGTCACGGTCGAAGCCGCCGCCGGGCGGGTCCCGGTGGTCGCCGGCACCGGCGCCCTGTCCACACGCGAGACGGTCGAGCTGAGCGTGCACGCCGAGCGCGCCGGAGCGGCCGCCGTCATGGTCGTGCCGCCGTTCTACGAGGCGCTGAGCTGGCGCGAGCTGCTCGCCCACTACACGGCCGTGGCCGACGCGATCTCGATCCCGGTCATGTACTACAACCTCCCCAGCGCCTCCGGCGTGAAGCTGTCCGCCGAGCAGCTCCGCGAGCTGCCGGTGACGTGCCTCAAGGACACCGGCGGAGACGCCACGGCGGCCACGGAGCTCATCCAGACCGAGGGCCCCACGCTGCTCAACGGCTGGGACACGCTGACCTTCGCCGCGCTGGCGGCGGGCGTCCGCGCCGTCGTGTGGGGCACCGCCTCGATCCTGCCCGAGCAGTGCGTCGAGCTGCACCGCCTGCTGATCGACGACATCGACCTCCCCGCGGCGCGCGACCTGTGGACCCGGCTCTGGCCGCTCTGTCACTTCCTCGAGAGCCAGAGCTACTCGGCCGCGGTCAAGGCGGGGTGCGCCCTCGTCGGCGACACCACCGGGCCCGTGCGCGCACCGCTGCAGCCGCTCGACGAGGCCGCGTCCGCCGAGCTCGGCGGTCTGCTCGAGCGCGCGGGAGCGAGCCTGGCGATCGCGTAGCTACTCGCCGTCGTCGCGAGGCAGGACCCGCATCATCGGGACCTCCTCGCCGGCGCGCGTATCGGGATACACGACGTAGGCGCCCGGGCTGCCGCCGAACCAGGTCGCCTGGGCCTCGCCCACGAAGATGCCGGGGCGCTGCGACCCGTCGGCCTGCTCGACCCAGATCTTCTGACCTTCGCGGAGGACGTCCATGGCGTCATGGTGACGGACCGCGTGCCATTACGGTGTGCCGATGAGCATCGAACTGTTCGCCGGCCTCCGAGTCAGCGACCTCAGCGCCGCGCGCCCCTGGTACGAGCGGTTGTTCGGCGAGCCCTCGTTCTTCCCGAACGAGACCGAGGTGGTCTGGAGCGTTGCCGACCACGGGTCGGTCTACATCGAGGAGAACCCCGGCCGCGCCGGCGACGGGCTGGTCACGCTCTTCGTCGACGACCTCGACGCCGCCGTCGCGGAGATCGGCGCCCGCGGACTGGAGCCGGCCGAGCGCGAGACGTACTCGAACGGCGTCACCAAGGTCACGTACCGCGACGACGAGGGCAACGAGATCGGATTCGGCGGCATGCAAGCTGAGGAGACATGATGGCCACCGCAGCGGTTCCCTACGAGCACCTCGGCGAAGCGCTCGCCACCGACTACTTCCTCGTCCGCGACCAGTTCACCGACGAGCAGTGGCGGCACTTCATCGAGGTCCGCCGCTTCGTCGACACCGAGGTGCTGCCGGCCATCAACGAGTACTGGGAGGCGGCCGAGCTGCCGTGGCCGCTGATGCGCCGGCTCGCCGAGCTCGGCCTCTACGGCGAGGACATCGAGGGCCACGGCTGCCCGGGGATGAGCCCGCTCGCCCGCGGGCTGGTCAACATGGAGCTGCATCGCGGCGACGGCAGCCTCGGGACGTTCCTCGGCGTCCAGTCCGGGCTGGCGATGAAGGCGATCGACCTGCTCGGCTCCGAGGAGCAGAAGGAGCGCTGGCTCCCCGCGATGGCGCGGCTCGACGCCGTGGGCGCCTTCGGGCTGACCGAGCCGCTGCACGGGTCGGACTCCGTGCGGCTCGAGACCAGCGCGCGGCGCGACGGGGACGAGTGGGTCCTCGACGGCGCCAAGCGGTGGATCGGCAACGGGTCGATCGCCGACGTCGTCGTCGTGTGGGCGCGCTCGGACGAGGACGACCAGGTCAAGGGCTTCCTGGTCGAGAAGGACATGCCGGGCTTCGAGGCGACGACGATGGAGGGCAAGGGCGCGTCCCGCGCGATCTGGCAGGCGGACCTCCGGCTCGAGGACGTCCGCGTGCCGGAGGCGTCACGCCTGCCCGGCGCGAGCACGTTCAAGGACACGGGCCGCGTGCTGGTGACGACGCGGACGACGTGCGCGTGGGGCGCGCTCGGCCACGCGGTCGCCGCCTACGACATCGCGCTGACCTACGCCAAGCAGCGCAGCCAGTTCGGCAAGCCGCTGTGCGCGTTCCAGATCGTGCAGGACCGGCTCGTGAAGATGCTCGCCGACGTCACCGGGATGCAGCTCTACTGCATGCAGCTCGCGCGCCTCGAGGAGGCCGGACTGCTCTCCGACACGATCGCGGGGCTGGCCAAGCTCAACAACACCCGCAAGGCGCGCCACGTCATCGCGGAGGCGCGCGACCTGCTCGGCGGCAACGGCGTCCTGCTCGAGAACCACGTGATCCGCCACATGGGCGACATCGAGGTCATCCACACCTACGAGGGCACCGAGACGATGCAGGCGCTGATTGTCGGCCGCGACATCACCGGGGTCGGCGCCTTCGTGTGAACCTCGACGCGCTCTGGCACCACCTCGAGTGCGGCCCCTACGACGAGGATCTGGCGCTGTGGCGCGCGCTGGCGGACGAAGCCGGAGGCCCGGTGCTCGACGTCGGCGCCGGGACCGGGCGCGTGACCGTCGAGCTGGCCTCCCGCGGTGTTCCGGTGGTCGCGCTGGACACGGACGCGGCGCTGCTGGCGGCGCTGGAGCAGCGCGCCGCGGGACTGCCGGTGGAGACCGTCGTCGCCGACGCCCGCCGGTTCGCGCTGGATCGGCGCTTCTCGCTCGTGGTCGTGCCGATGCAGACGATCCAGCTGCTCGGAGGCCCGCGCGGGCGCGCGGCGTTTCTGGGTCGCGCGCTCGACCACCTCGAATCCGGCGGCCGGCTCGCCGCCGCGGTGGCCGACGCGATGGACTGCTTCGACGAAGAGCACCCGCTGCCGCCGCCGCCCGCCACGTGCGAGATCGCCGGCGTGCGCTACGCCAGCCGGCTGCTCGGCGTTTTGGACGACGGCGGTCGCGCGGCCCTCCACCGGCGCCGCGAGATCATCGGGCCGGGGGAGCGCCGCGAGGCCCGCGACGTCACGGTGGAGCTGGACCGCGTGTCCGCGGAGGAGGTGGCGGAGGAAGCAGCGCGCCTCGGCTTCGTCGGCGAGCCGCACCGCTTCGTGCCCGAGACCGAGGAGTACCTCGGATCGACAGTGGTCGTCGCCCGCGCGCCGTGAGGGCGGCTCAGGTCGATCCGCCGCGGGAGCGCCGCCTGATCCGCGCGAAGATCCCGACGAACGGGAGGATGATGACCACGCCGATGACGGCGCCGATGATGCCGCCGAAGTCGAACACGTCGGTGTCCCCGATGCCGAGCCCGACCGTGAAGATCACATAGCCGAGCGCCGCGCCCGCGAGGCCGAGCAGGAGCGAGAACAGCCACGAGCTCGGCCCGCTCAGCTCGCTCCACATATCCGGGACGAGCAGCCGCCCGATGATCCCCGCCACCAGCCCGGTCAACAGCGCGCCGATCATCGCTCGTCTCCTCTCATGTCAGCGCCACGATCGAGGACGGCGGGGTGAAGCTGCCTCACCCGGCCCGGGCGAAGTGTGAGGGTTTCCGTTATTTCGTTGCGGGCCCTCCACGCGTAGCTTCGACCCATGCAATTCCTCCCCCTCCCCCTCCGCTCCCGGAAGGAGCAGTCATGACCCCGACCCAGACCATCGACCTCGCCGCCGTCAAGCGCGGCCAGCAGGCCATGTGGGCGAGCGGCGACTACGGCGCCGTCGCCGCGATGATCCCGATCGTCGCCGAGCGGCTCGTCGACAGCGTCGACCCCGCGGGCGGCAGCACCGTGCTCGACGTCGCCGGCGGCACCGGCAATGCGGCGATCGCCGCCGCCCGCAGCAACTGCCGCGTCACCTGCACCGACTACGTCGACGAGCTGCTGGAGCGCGGCCGCGCGCGCGCCGGCGCCGAGCATCTCGAGATCGCCTTCGAGACCGCGGACGCCGAGGCGCTGCCCTACGAGGACGGCGCCTACGACGTGGTGCTGTCGGTGTTCGGCGCGATGTTCGCGCCCGACCAGCAGGCCACTGCCGCGGAGCTCGTCCGCGTCTGCCGGCCGGGCGGCCGGATCGGCCTCGCCAGCTGGACGCCCGACGGCTTCCTCGGCGACTGGTTCCGCGCGACCGCCGCGCACGCCGCGCCGCCCGCCGGCCTGGCCTCGCCGCTGCGATGGGGGACGGAGGACGGCGTCGCCGAGCTGCTCGGCGACGCCGTCAGCTCCATCCACACGGAGCGCCGCGCCTACACGTGGCGGTTCCCCAGCGCCGAGGCGATGGTGCACCTGTTCCGCACCGTGTACGGCCCGACGGTCAAGGCCTTCGCCACGGTCGGGCCCGACGGCGCCGACGCGCTCGAGCGCGACCTCCTGGCGGTCGTCGAGCGCGCCGCCCACCGGCGCGGCGACGCGATCGCGATCCCGGCCGAGTACCTCGAGGTGGTCGCCGTCCGGGCCTGAGCCCCGACTGCTCCGGCGCATCCACGGAAGCCCCGCCCACGGCGGAGCAGTCGCCCGATCCGGGTGATCCGACAACGGCCACGCACGCTCAGAATGGCGCGCGTGGCCGAACCCGGCGACGACCCCCACCTGCGCGTCCGCCCGGCCATGCGAGAGGCTCGCATCGAAGCGGTGGTGGTCCTCGCGCTCGACGTTGCGTTGCTCGCGGGCCTCGCCGCGCTCGACAAGGCGAACGGGTGGGGCATCATCGAGCTGCCGTGGTGGCTGTGGCTGCTGCTCGCGGCGCCCGCGCTGATCTTCATGGTGCTGCTGCTCGCCGCGCCGCTCGCCGAAATGAGCCCCGGGCGGATGCGGAACGGCGGCTTCGTGCTGCTCGGGCTCCTGGTCCTGTCGGACGTGGTGGCCGTCGGTCTGCTCCTCGCCGCGCTCGCGAGCAGTGAAGCGGCGAGCCTCAGCGCCGGTGACCTGCTCGCTCACGGGGTGGTGGTGTGGCTCACCAACATCATCACCTTCGCGCTGCTGTTCTGGCTCCTCGACGCGGGTGGCCCGCGCGTGCGCGCCGAGCGCGGCCGGCCTGAGCCCGACTTCCAATTCCCGCAAGACGTGTCCGATCGACCAGGTTGGAGCACACGGCTGAGCGACTACCTCTACGTGGCGCTCACCAACGCGATCGCGGTCAGTCCCACGGACACGATGCCGCTGACCCGACGCGCCAAGGGCCTGATGGCCACGGAATCGCTGATCTCCTACGCCGTGGTGATCCTCGTCGTCGCCCGTGCCGTGAACGTCCTCGGCGCCTAGCCGGTGAGCGGCGAGTGCTCAGCGCGTCAGACCGAGCCCCAGCCGGTCGGCGCGTCGGGCCAGCTCCAGCTCCGCGGAGCCGGGCGGATGGGCGGCGGCGACGGCGGCGTCGAGCCGGCCGAGGTGGTCGTCGAGCGCGGGATGGCGCAGGGCCGGGGTGCCGGCGCGCAGGTCCTCGAGCAGCGCGCGGAGCCGCCGCGCGATCTGCACCGAGGAGGCGCCGTAGAAGCGGATCTCGTCGAAGGCCAGGTCGAGCACGTCGGACCAGCCCGCCGAGCGCCACGCGACGCGGACGACGCCGTCCGGCCCGCGGGCGACCGACGCCTCGAGGTCGCGCGTGGCGAGCTCGCGGACGAGGACCTCGAGCGCGTCGAGCGCCTGCACGGCGGTGGTCGGGTCGTTGACCGCCGGCGACAGGGCGCGGATCGCCGTGTCGACGATGATGCGCAGCGCGAACGCCGGGTCCTGGTCGATCGTCCGCTCGTCGGCGATGTCCACGCCTCGGCGCAGCGTCACATCGTCGATGGCGAGCTCGCCGTGCACCAGCAGCAGCAGCTGGCCGGGACCGATGAACTCGCCGGGCCCGGGGACGAGCTCGATCGTCGCCCCGCCGGCGACCGCGGCGTCGAACAGCGCTCGCTGGGCGAACGAGCTCACCACGCCCGGGTGGCGCTCCAGGCGCACCTCGCGCGGCGCGGCCGCCACCCACGCGCGATCGTCGGCGACCTCGCCGGCACCCTCCGCCAGGCCCATCGGGTAGATCGCCCGCACGGCGCGGACGCCCTCGCGGGCGACGCGCCCGTAGAGCGTCCGCGGCCGGAGCAGGTCCATCACCCGCTGGAGCAGGACGAGGAAGAGGATCGTCGCCCCGACGAGCAGCACCAGCGCGAGCCCGACCGTGAGGTCCGGCGACGTGCGCGACGTGTCTGGCGGCAGCTCGCGCAGCGCGACGAGCGCGTACACGAACGCGGCCAGGAAGGAGCCGATCGCGTGCTTGACGACCGGGTCGCGCCGGAACCACAGGATCAGCCGCGGCGTGTACTGCCCGGCCGCGAACTGGACGACCACGAGCATGCTCGCCACGACGAGCCCGGCGAACGCGATCATCCCCGTGGCCGTCGCGCCGAGGATGTCGCGCGCGCTGCCCTGGGCGACGTCGAGCCCGATCGGCGGGTCCCCCTGGCGATCGATCAGCGGCGCGAGGTCGCCGAGGACGACCGCGACGAGCAGATAGGCGAGGGGGATGACGATCAGGCTCCGCTGGAGCCGCCGCCGCAGGCGGCGCAGGAGCCAGGCTCGTCGCGTCATCGCCGCTTGCGTTCGCTCGCCGCCACCGTGCAGGAGACTATGCGCGCGTGCTGACCGACACCGGTGACTTCCTCGCCGTCCTCCTGGCAGCCGCGTTGGCGCCGATCCTCGCCGCGCTCGTCACGCGCGCGTGGAGCGCGCTCGTCGTGCCCGTGGTGGTCGCCGAGCTGATCCTCGGCGTGGTCATCGGCCCGGATGTGCTCGGCCTCGCGTCGCAGACGGAGCTGCTCGAGTTCCTCGGACAGCTCGGGCTCGGGTTCCTCTTCTTCTTCGCGGGCTACGAGATCCAGTTCGACCGCGTGCGCGGCAGCCCGCTGCGCCTCGCGGGCATCGGCTGGGTGTGCTCGCTGGTGCTGGCCTACTCGCTGGCCGGCGCGCTCGAGGTCAGCGGCATCGTCATCTCGGGCCTGCTGACGGGCTCGGCGATGGCCACCACCGCGCTCGGCACGCTGATCCCGCTGCTGCGCGACACCAAGCAGCTCGACACGCCGCTCGGCAGCCACGTGCTGGCGGTCGGCGCGGTCGGCGAGTTCGGGCCGGTGCTGATCGTCACGCTGCTGCTCGGCGCGACGTCCGACACCGCGACCGAGGTGCTGCTGCTCGTCGCGTTCGTGGCCGTCGCCGTGCTCGCCGCGACGATCCTCACCGGCGCGGTCGGCCGCTCCTGGCACTTCCTCGAGCGCTCGATGGGCACGAGCGGGCAGCTCCCCGTCCGCCTCACCGTGCTCGCGCTGTTCGCGCTGGTCGTGCTCGCCGCCGACCTCGGGCTCGACGTCATCCTCGGCGCGTTCGCCGCCGGCCTGATCGTGCAGACGGTGCTCAAGGGCAAGGAGCTCGAGCTCTTCGAGTCCAAGCTCGACGCGGTCGGCTTCGGGCTGCTGATCCCGTTCTTCTTCGTCACCAGCGGCATCGCGCTCGATCTCGACTCGCTGCTCTCGAGCCCGGGCGGGCTGCTCAAGGTGCCGCTGTTCCTCGGGCTGTTCCTGGTCGTGCGCGGCCTGCCCGTGCTGCTGCTCTACCGGCAGACGCTGGCCGGCGCGGACAGGAAGGCGCTGGCGCTGTTCGCGTCGACGCAGCTGCCGCTGGTCGTCGCCATCACCACGATCGGCGTCGAGCAGGGTCACATGCGCGCCAGCACGGCAGCGGCTCTGGTCGGCGCGGCGGTGCTGTCGGTGCTGATCTTCCCCTCGCTCGCGCTCAACGTCCGCTCCCGTGCGGCTGCGGCCGCTCCCCCTCCTCGATCAGACTCCGCTGCGCCAGCGTGAACAGGAGGGCGATCGACGGCAGCACGAGCACGACCGCGACGCCGAACACGATCAGGACGCTGGTGAGCGTCGCGCTCGCCGCGGCTCCCTCGTCGATGGTCAGCGTCTCGGGCAGCAGGTACGGGTACTGGGCGACGCCCCAGCCCCAGATCACGGCCACCACCGCGGCGATCGCGAGCGCGCGGACGCCGCGCGCCGCACCGCGGCGCAGCAGCACGAGCACCGCCAGCCCGCACAGCGCGGAGGCGATCACGAGCGGGAGCCCCTCGGCGGTGAGCCGGTCGTAGAGGTAGGGCGCCTCGGCGTTCAGGTCGATGACGCCGGCGACCGCGAAGGCGCCGGCGACGAGCGCGGCGACCAGCGCGCGGACCGTGAAGTAGCGCTCGAGGTCCGGCACGCCGGCGCGGCGGGCGTCGCTGACGAGGAAGACCGCCGAGATGTACGCCGAGGTGGCGACGAACATCGCGCCGATCAGGAGCGAGAGCGGGTTGAGCCAGCTGCTGACGGCGTCGCCGGTGGCGTTGCCGGGCGGCACGTTCCCCGCCGCGATCGCGCCGATCGCCGTGCCCATGAAGAACGGGGTGAGCAGCGACGAGAGGCCGAACAGGCGCCCGGCGAGCTCCTGCCCCCCGGTCCGCCGCGCCGTCTTGTGGAACGCGAAGCCCGAGCCGCGCAGCACGATCCCGAGCGCCGCCAGGCTGAGCGGGATGAAGAGCGTCGAGAAGATCGCGCCGAAGGCGGCCGAGAACCCGGTCCACAGCACCACCAGGACGAAGATCAGCCACACGTGGTTGGCCTCCCAGACCGGGCCGATCGCCCAGTCGATCAGGTCGCGCGCGCGCCGTCCGGTGTCGCCGCGGCCGGCGACGAGGCTCCAGAAGCCGGCCCCGAAGTCGGCGCCGCCGAACACCGCGTACATCGTCGCCCCGACCCACAGCACCGCCGCGACGGCGTCGGCGCTGCTCATCGCGGCTCGGCGGTCGGCGGGCCGTACGGCACCTCGGAGTCCTCCTCGTCCGCGGCGCGCCAGCGGCGCGCCATCGCGCGCAGCGTGATCACGAGCGCTGCGCCCAGCGCGGTGTAGAGCAGCATCACCCCGACGAACGTCACCCACACCCCGTCGGCCTGCGTGACCGCGTCCTCGGTGCGCATCACCTCGTAGACGATCCACGGCTGGCGGCCGACCTCGGTGACGATCCAGCCGCACTCCATCGCGATCACCGTCGCCACGCCCGAGACGGCGACCGCGCGCAGGAACCACTTCGTCTGCGGGAAGTCCCGCTTGCGCCACCACGCGATGCCGAGCCACAGCCCGAGGACGATCAGCATCGTGCCGATGCCGACCATCGTGTCGAACGCCCAGTGGAGCATCGTGTTGGCGGGTGGCCGGTCCTCGGGCGGCACGGTGTCGAGGCCGATCACCTCCGTGTCCGTGCTCCAGCCGACCAGGAAGGAGTCGAAGCCGGGGATGCCGATGCCGCCCTTGACGCCGTCGGGCGTGCAGCGGCCGTAGATGTACTCGGTGACGTGCGTCGATGTCGTCTGCACGCACTCCATGGCGGCGAACTTGATCGGCTGGTCCTTGGCGATCGAGCGGGCGGCGGTGTCGCCGACCGCGAACTGGATCGGCGCGAGGATGCACGCGACCGTCAGCGGAATCAGCAGGCCGAGGCGGTGGTAGCGGTCGCGCCGCCCGCGCAGCATCCCGACCGCGTAGACCGACGCCACCCCGAAGCCCGTGACGAGGTAGGCGGCGAGGATCATGTGCGGGACCTCGTAGGGGACGGCCGGGTTGAAGATCACCTTCAGCGGCTCGACCTTCGTCACGTCGCCGGTCGTCGGCGAGAAGCCCTGCGGCTGGTTCATCCACGAGTTGACGGCCACGACCGAGAACGCGCCGCCGATGCCCAGGAACGGGATCGGCACCCCCGCCCAGAAGTGCTGCCACGGGCGCAGCCGCTGCCAGCCGAAGATGTAGATGGCGACGAAGATCGCCTCGAGGAAGAAGAAGATTCCCTCGATCGCGAACAACACGCCGAAGACCTCGCCGAACCGGCCGGTGAACTCGGGCCACAGCAGGCCGAACTCGAACGACAGGACCGTGCCCGTCACGGCGCCGACCGCGAACGTCACCGCCACCACCTTCGACCACCGCCGCGCCAGCAGCAGCGCGTCGTCGTCACCCTTGCGCAGGCCCCGGTAGTTGGCGATCAGCATGATCGCCGGGAAACCCACGCCGAACGACGCGAGGATGATGTGGAACCCGAGCGTGAACGCCATCTGGCTCCGCGCCATGTCGAGGTTCGAGGCGGCGATCGGCAGGGCATCGATCACGGTCAGCACGTCGGCGGAGGATCGCCGCGTCGGGCTCGCCGAGCGTCATCCGAATCGGATGATCGGCTTTCACCCGATCAAGGTGATGTGACCGACGGCGCGGCCCATTAGTCATCCGGATATGACTGAGTCCCGATCCCCGCGGCTGCTCGTGGTCGCCAACCGTACGGAGTCGGCGCCGCAGCTGCTCGAGGCGGTCGAGGGCCGCGCGCGCGCCGGCGCCGAGATCTCACTCATGGTCCCGCCCGAGCGTCACCCCGACGCGCCGGACTGGACACCCGAGGCGGCGCTGGAACTCGTGCAGCGCGCCGCGGGAGACCGGCCGGTGACGCTCGTGGACGGCGGCGAGGATGCCGCGGCCACGATCGGCGCGCTCGCCGAGCGCGGCGAGTGCGACGAGATCCTGCTCTCCACGGCGAAGGAGCACCACGAGCACTGGCACCGCCACACGCTGCCCAAGCGCATCCAGGCGCTGGGCATCCCCGTCACCGTGGTCCCGCCCGACGCGTCGGGCTGGTCGTACTCCCACGGCTTCCCGGACGAGTGGGTCCGGCCCGAGGTCGGCCCGCTCACGTAGGGGCGGGCGCAGGCTCAGGCGCGGCAGCATCCTCTGCCGCGCGCGCCCGCGCGAGATCCGCGGAGATCTTGACGACCGCCGAGGTCAGCGGCGCGGCCAGGATCAGCCCGATCCCGCCGAACAGCGCGCCCCCGGCGAGCGTAACGATCAGCACCGCCAGCGGGTGGATGCCGAGCGCCGCGCCGTAGGCGATCGGCTGGATCATCTGCTGGAGCAGCCCGTTGGCGAGCAGCACGATCACCGCCATGACGAGCGCCGTCGAGGAGCCCTTCGAGCCCAGGGCGATCAGCACCGTGAACGCCCCGGCCGACCACGCGCCGAGGTACGGGATGTAGGCGGCGACGAAGTTGATCACGACGATCGCCCCGATCTGCGGAACGTCGAGGACGAGCGCGCCCAGGCCGATGACCACGGCGTTGAAGACGGCCACCGCCGTGACCCCGACGAAGTAGCCGCGCAGCGACTGCAGCGTCCGCTGCGTGATCGCATGGCCCAGGTCGTCCGGGACGCCCATGTTGCGCTCGACCCAGCGGCGGATGAGCGGACCGTCCTTGAGCAGGAAGAACAGGCTGAGCGCCGTGAACGAGAGGAAGGCCGCGAGCGACGCGAGCGCCTCGACGCTCCGGCCGACGCCCTCGAGCAGCGCGTGGAAGCCGTCGCTCACGGACTTGCTCGCGTCGGCGCCCGCGCCCTCCGCCTTGCTCGTGCTCACACCGGCGTCCTTGAGCCACTCCTGGCCCTTGTCCACGGCGCTGTGCAGACTCTTCTGGATCTCCGGCGCCTGGCTCGTGACGCCGCCCAGGAGCATGACGACGATCCCCGCGCCCAGCGCGACGACGAGGATGAGCATGATCGCGGCGCCGCCGCCGCGGCCGACGTGATGCCGCGCCAGCCAGCCGACGACCGGCGACAGCACGGCGGCGATGATCGACGCGGTGATGACCGGGACGACGATGATCGAGGTCAGCGCGATCAGCCACACCGCCCCGCCGAGCAGGAGCAGCGTCCCGACCAGGAGCCACGACATCAGGCCGAGGTTCCGCAGCCACTCGGGGACGTCGAAGACGCGCTCTCAGCGAGCCCGGCTCGATCTCGACGAACGTCGTCTCGCCGTGCGCCGACGGGCCGTCCTGCTTGCGGGACATACGTCGCGTTCTCATGGCGGTCCGGGCGATCGTTCCAGCGCGCCGGAGGGCGAGCAATGAGGCACGCCGGTGGATCGCGGGGGGTGCGCGCGCACGTCAGAGCTCGATGCTGACCGGGAAGGTCGCCGCCCAGGCGACGGCGCCGAGGAACAGCACGCAGCCGAGCGCGAGGATCACCGTCTGCCCGCGCCGCCAGCGCAGCCGCGTGCTCATGCCGGCGAAGAACAGCGTCATCGCGAACAGCACGACGCACAGCGTGTACCTGTCGGCGTGCACGACATGCGCCTGCGCACGCACCGACTCCGCGTCGCCGCGCGCCTCGAGCCGGTCCGCCTCGGCGAGCGCGGCGGACTTGTACTGCGGCATGTCGAACGGCGTCAGCGGCGCCCGCGGGTTGGTGAGCGGCTTGGTCGCGTTCCAGGCGAGGACGGCCGGGCGGAACTCGGGCTGGAAGCGCCGGAAGTAGAAGCGCGCGAGCTTCTCGTCGCCGGCCGACTTCGCGTCGACCCACTGGATGAACGTCTCCACGTCGACCTCGATGCGGCGGTTCGCGACGCCTGCCGCCCGGTTGGCCTCGACCCGCGCCGCCGTCGAGCGGTTCCCGGCGAGCGCCTGCTCGCTGCGCCAGTGGGCCGCCTGGTAGGTCGCCCACGCGGTGGCGACCGCCGCCAGCGCCAGCAGGACGGTGGACACCTCCTCGATCCGGTGGGAGCGGCGCTCGTCAGGCTCCACGCGCGCCCGTCCGGTCGCAGGGCACGTCGACGCCGCCGACGACCTTCGCCTCGTCCGCCAGGAGGTCGAGCGTGCGCTCCATGGCCACGGGCTGCAGGGAGCCGGCGCCGCCGTGGTACGGGTTGTCGAGGAACCACAGGAGCAGCAGCATCGACGACACGATCACGACGACCCCGCCCATCATCGCCGCCTGGACCGCCGCGCGCTCGGCCCGGTCGGCGAACAGCAGCATGAACAGCAGCATCACCCCGGCGCTCACGAACACGACCGTCCACAACGGCGCCGGGATCACGCCCTCGGCCCCGTGGATGCGGTCGACCCGGGCCGTCTCGCGATCGGTCCGCTGGTCGAGGTACTTCGCGTAGGCGGTCTGCTCGGAGGGCGAGCGCGGCTCGGTCTCCCCGAGGCTGCGGAAGACCGCGATCCCCCACGGGTTCGGCGCATCGCCGATCGTGCCCGCTTCCATCCGCGGCCACTCGCGGTGCACGACGTTGCGGGCGTAACAGACCAGCTCGCCGGACACGCTTCCGCGGATCGCCTCGGGGAGGAACTGCGCGGTCTCGAACTGCTGGGCGACGATCCGCGCCTCCGCTTCGGCGCCGGCGCGCGACGTGTCGTAGCTCTCGAAGGCGAGGAACACGACGAACCCGGCGAGGATCGCGAAGCCGGTCGCCACGACGCCGAACACGCCCGCCGCGCGGTCGCCGTCCTCGTAGAAGCCGCCCTCCGGCGCGCGGCGCCGGATGAGCAGCATGGCGCCGATCGCGGTCGCGGCCACCGCCACCACGACGACCGCGGCCAGCACGAGGCTCATAGGGCGATCAGTAGCCGGTGCCGGTCTTGGCCCGCTTCCGGTCGTGCTCGTGCAGCCCGCCCTTCTTCGCGAGCACCTCGCACGCCTGGGCGATGTCGTCGGCGAGCGTGCTCGCCAGCGTGTGGCTGAGCGTCAGCTTGACCAGCGCGCGCATGATCGTGACGTGGTCGGCGTTCGGCGGCAGCGTGTAGGCCGGCACCATCCAGCCGCGCTCGGCCGCCAGCTGCGCCGCCACGTCGAACTCGTCGTAGTTGTGCTCACCCTCGAGCTGGAAGGCCACGAGCGGGAGCTGCTCGGCGTCCGCGTGGCCGACGAGCCGGAACTCGCCGATGTCCTCGATCCGCTTGGCCAGCATGCGGGCGTTCGCCTGCATGGTCTCCATGATGTAGCGGTAGCCCTCGTGGCCGAGCCGGACGAAGTTGTAGTACTGCGCGAGCACCATCGCCGAGCCGGTCGAGAAGTTCAGCGTGAACGTGGCGTCGGTCTTGCCGAGGTAGTTCTCGTAGAACACGAGGTCCTCGGCGAGGTCGCTCCGCTCGCGGAAGATCAGCCAGCCGATCCCGGGATAGACGAGGCCGTACTTGTGGCCCGACGCGTTGATCGAGCGGACCTGCTCGAGCCGGAAGTCCCACTTCGAGTCGGGGTACAGGAACGGCCACACGAAGCCGCCGCTCGCCCCATCGACGTGCAGCGGGACGTCGAGGCCCTTCTCGTCGCGCAGCCGGACCAGCAGGTCGTTGATGCCGACGATGTCGTCGGTGTGCCCGGTGAACGTCGTCCCCAGCACCGCCGCCACGCCGATCGTGTTCTCGTCGACGTGCGGCTCCACGTCCTCGGGGCCGATCGTGTACTTGTCGGGCTGCAGCGGGATGATCCGCGGCTCGACGTCGAAGTAGCGGCAGAACTTCTCCCACACCACGTGCACGTCGCCGCCGAACACGAGGTTCGGCCGCTCGGTGCCCTTGCCGGCCGCCTCGCGGCGCTCCCGCCACTTCCACTTCAGCGACAGCGCGCCGAGCATGATCGCCTCCGAAGAGCCCTGCGTACGCGCGCCCGTCGTCTCGCCCGGCGCGTGGAACAGGTCGGCGAGCATGCGGATGCAGCGCTGCTCGATCTCGGCGGTCTGCGGATACTCGGCGTGGTCGATGAAGTTCCGGTGGAGGTTCTCCGCGATTACGCGCTGCGCCTCTGGCTCCATCCACGTCGTCACGAACGTCGCCAGGTTGCGCATCGGGATCCCGTCGAGCACGAGCTCCTCCTCGACCAGGCGCATCGCGTCGACGGAGCGCATGCCGTGCTTCGGCAGCGCGTTGTCGGGCGCCGGCTCGAGCAGGAAGCGGTTGCCATAGCGCTCCGCGAGCGCGTCGAGCTGGTCGAAGAGCGCGTCATCGCCCGCCCCGTGGCCGGGTGCGGGCAGCGCGTCGCTGTTCTGTCGGACGGACACGGTCGATCCTCCATGCGTTCGGGATGGCGAGCAGAGCATCTGCCCGCGCGCCCGCCCGCGCATCACCCGATCCGGATGAGCGGGAGGTCAGCCCTTGGCGCGCGCCCCTTCGAACAGCAGGAGCACGGCGCCGGCCAGGAAGCAGAGCGCGCCGGCGCTGGTGGTGATGTTCGCCGCGGCGAGATCGCGGTCGGTGCCGGTGGCGGGGACGATGTAGCCCGCCACCGCCGACACGCCGAACAGGATCGAGCCAAGGAGGTTGACGGCCGCGATCCACCACTCGAAGTCCCGTCGCGGGCGGGAGGCGATCGCGCCGCAGACCTCCACCCAGGCGAGCGCGCTGGCGACGAGGAAGCAGACGGAGCCGTACGCGTCGGGCCGCCAGATCAGGCGGTCCTCCTGCCCGGTCGAGAGGCCGGCCTCGAGTGCGTGGAACGTGCTCAGGTTGAAGAACAGCGTGCCGAGTAGCTGGACGACCGTCGCCCACCAGTCGATGCGCCGGGGCTCGAACGCGAACACCCGCAGGCGGTGGCGGTCGACGTTGACGGCCTCGAGGTACTGGAGCGCCGCCGCCGAGGTGAAGAACAGCGACCCGGCGAAGAACACGGCCGCATCGGCGCCGGCCCCGACCCAGTGCAGGAAGGCCGGGATCGGCCCGACGACGAAGCACGCCGAGCCGATCGCGAACAGCACGCCGATCCACCACGACGCCCGCCGCGGCGCCCACCACCAGGCCGAGCCGCCCTGGCGTGAGATGAGCGAGGCGCCGCCCTTGCGGTGCGCGCGCGAGCGCCACTCGGTGGTGCTGCCGTCCTCGCGTCGGAAGAGCACATGCGTGACGAACGGCCCCACCCGCCGCCGGTGGACCGCGGTCCAGCCCGGCGGAGCCTGCGGGTAGTCCGGCACCCGGCGACTCTCCCATCCGGCGCGGGCTCGCCCTTCATCCCGATCGGATGATGACGGCGCTCGCCCGGCGACGGACGATCGTCGGTATGAGCACCTCCGCCCCGGGCGCCACGGCCGACGTGCTGGTCGCGTTCGGCATCACCGGCGACCTCGCCAAGCAGATGACCCTGCGCTCCCTCTACCGGCTCGAGCGGCGCGGGTTGCTGAGCTG
The DNA here is from genome assembly GCA_963730115.1 of uncultured Solirubrobacteraceae bacterium. Lineage (GTDB taxonomy): Bacteria > Actinomycetota > Thermoleophilia > Solirubrobacterales > Solirubrobacteraceae > DASQFQ01. The sequence continues at coordinate 171,211 of CAVSQM010000012.1, forward strand.
CCCGATCGTCGGCGTCGCCGTCCAGGACTGGAGCGACGACGACCTGCGCGAGCGGGCCCGCGAGGCGATCGTCGACGGCGGCGAGACGCTCGAGCCCGAGGTGTTCGACCGCTTCGCCGCGCGGCTCTCCTACCTGGCCGGCGACTTCGGCGACCCCGCCACGTTCGAGCGGCTCGCGGCGGCGCTCGCGGGCAAGCGTAGCCCGGTCTTCTACCTCGAGATCCCGCCGTTCCTGTTCGGAACGGTCGTGAAGGGGCTGTCGGAGGCGGGCCTGCTCGAGAACGCGCGCGTGGTGGTCGAGAAGCCGTTCGGCCACGACCTCGAGTCGGCGCGCGAGCTCGCCGCCGAGATGCACAGCTACCTCGACGAGTCGCAGCTGTACCGCATCGACCACTTCCTGGGGAAGATGGGGCTGGGCGAGATCCTCCTCCTGCGGTTCGCGAACGCGATGCTCGAGCCGGTCTGGAACCGCCACTACCTGTCGTCGGTGCAGATCACGATGGCCGAGGACTTCGGCGTCGAGGACCGCGGGCACTTCTACGACCCGGTCGGCGCGCTGCGCGACGTGGTCGTCAACCACCTCATGCAGGTCGTCGGCGCCGCCGCCATGGAGGCGCCGGCCGGCCGCGACCCGCGCACGCTGAAGGACGCTATGACCTCGATCTTCCGGGCGATCCCGGAGGCCGACCCGGCGCACTACGTCCGCGGCCAGTACGACGGGTACCGCGACATCGAAGGCGTCGCCGCCGATTCCAGCACGGAGACCTACGCCGCCTTGCGGCTCGAGATCGACAACTGGCGCTGGGCGGGCGTGCCGTTCTTCATCCGCACCGGCAAGCTGCTGCCCGCCACCCAGACCGAGCTGCGGCTCGTCTTCCACCGCTCGCCACGGCTCGGCTTCTTCCCCGAGGCCCACCGCCCGGAGGCCGAACCAGCTGGTGGTCAAGCTCGACCCCTCGACGGGCGTGCGGATGCAGATCGACGCCCATCGCGGCGGATGCCGCGACGCCGCAGGAGATCCAGCTCGACATGGAGTTCGCGGCCGAGGGCGGCGAGGGCCCCGCGCCCTACGAGGTGCTGTTGCTGGCGGCCATCAACGGCGACAGCGCGCGCTTCACCCGGCAGGACGGCGTCGAGGAGGCATGGCGCGTGATGCAGCCGCTGCTGGACGCGCCCCCGCCCGTCCACCCGTACGCGCCCGGCACGTGGGGGCCGGCGGAGGCGGATGCGCTGGTGGCGGGCCATGGCCGCTGGCACACCCCCTGGATGGCGTCATGAGCTCGAGCGACGCCAAGCCGCTGCGCGCGACCGAGATTCTCCAGAGCGCGGCGATGCCGTCGCCGTTCACGCCGATCGCCGATTACGCGTTCCTCTCCGACTGCCACACGGGCGCGCTGATCGCGCCCGACGGGGCGATCGACTGGCTGTGCGTGCCGCGCTTCGACGCCCCGAGCGTGTTCGGGTCGCTGCTCGACCGCGGGGCCGGCTCGTTCCGCGTGGGGCCGTTCGGCATCAACGTGCCGGTCGCGCGCGCCTACGACCCGGGGACCAACGTGCTCGTCACCACGTGGCGGACGCGCAGCGGCTGGATCCAGGTGCGCGACGCGCTCACCATGGGCCCGCGGCGGGGCGAGGACACGGTCACCCCCCATACGCGGCCGCCGGCCGACGACGACGCCGACCACCTGCTCGTGCGCACGGTCGAGTGCCTGGACGGCGAGGTCGAGGTCGAGCTGGTGTGCGAGCCGGTCTTCGACTACGGCCGCGAGCCCGCTGAGTGGTCGCTGTCCGGCACGGACCGCCACACCGCAGACGCGACCGGCGCCGGCCAGACGATCCGGCTGCAGACCGACATGGCGCTCGGTATCGAGGGGAACCGCGTGCGTGCGCGCCACGTCCTCAAGGACGGCGAGCGGCTGTTCTGCTCGCTGTCATGGGCGGAGGAGCTGGCCTCCCCCGCCGACGTCGACGACGCCGCGGCCCGCCTCGCGACCACCGTCCGCTTCTGGCGCAACTGGGTCGACCGCGCCCGGATCCCCGATCACATGTGGCGCGAGCCGATCCAGCGCTCGGCGCTCGCCATCAAGGGCCTCACCTACATGCCGACCGGCGCGACCGTCGCCGCGCTCACCACGTCGCTGCCGGAGACGCCCGGCGGCGAGCGCAACTGGGACTACCGCTACACGTGGATCCGCGACTCGACGTTCACGCTGCAGGCGCTCCACTGGCTCGAGCTCGACTGGGAGGCCGACGAGTACATGCAGTTCGTCGCCGACCTCGAGCCCAACGCGGACGGCTCGCTGCAGATCATGTACGGGATCGACGGCCGGCGCGACCTCACGGAGAGCACGCGCGACGACCTCTCGGGCTACGCCGGCGCGCGGCCCGTCCGGATCGGCAACGGCGCCTTCGACCAGCGCCAGAACGACGTCTTCGGCGCCGCCCTCGACTCGATCCTGCTGCACACGCAGCGCAGCCAGCGGCTGCCACGGCGGCTGTGGCCGATCGTCCAGACCCAGGCCGAGAACGCGCTGCGCGTGTGGCGCGAGCCCGACCAGGGGATCTGGGAGGCGCGCGGCGCCCCGCAGCACTACGTGTCGTCGAAGCTCATGTGCTGGGTTGCGATGGACCGCGCGGCGAAGCTGGCCGGCATCCGCGGCGCCGACGAGCTCGCGAGCTCGTGGGGCGAGGCCGCGCACGAGATCAAGGCGGACATCCTCGAGCACGGCGTCGACGCGCGCGGCGTGCTGCGCCAGCACTACGAGACCGACGCGCTCGACGCCTCGACGCTGCTGGCGGCGATCTTCGGCTTCCTGCCCGGCGACGACGAGCGGCTGCGAGCGTCCGTGCTCGCGATCGCCGACGAGCTGACCGAGCACGGCTTCGTCCTGCGCTACAAGACCGGCGAGACCGACGACGGCCTCTCGGGCAAGGAGGGGACGTTCCTGATCTGCTCGTTCTGGCTCGTGTCGGCGCTCGCGATCATCGGCGAGCTGCAGCGCGCCCGCGACCTGATGGAGCGCCTGCTGCGGGAGGCGTCCCCGCTGGGGCTGTACGCCGAGGAGTTCGACGCCGACACCAGCCGCCACCTCGGGAACTTCCCGCAGGCGTTCTCGCACCTCGCCCTGATCGAGGCCGCCGCGCGGATCATCCTCGCCGAGCGCATGGAGGAATTCAGCTGATGAGCCACTACGACGTCATCGTGATCGGCAGCGGCGCCGGGGGCGGCACGCTGGTGCGCCGCCTCGCGTCCTCGGGCAAGCGCATCCTGCTGCTCGAGCGCGGCGGCTGGCTCGCGCGCGAGCCGGCGAACTGGGACGCCCACGCGGTGTTCGTCGACAACCGCTACGTGTCCGACGACACCTGGTACGACGCCAAGGACAAGCCGTTCCAGCCGCAGGTGCACTACTTCGTCGGCGGCGCGACGAAGCTCTACGGCGCGGCGCTCTACCGCCTGCGCGCCGAGGACTTCGCGCGAGCAGGACCACTACGACGGCACCTCGCCCGCCTGGCCGATCGGCTACGACGAGCTGGAGCCGTACTACACCCTCGCCGAGCAGCTCTACCAGGTCCACGGCGCCCGCGGCGAGGACCCGACCGAGCCGCCGGCGAGCGCACCCTACCCGTTCCCGGCGGTCAGTCACGAGCCGCGGATCCAGCAACTCTCCGACGACCTGGCCGCGGCCGGACACCACCCGTTCCACGCGCCCTGCGGCGTCATGCTCGACGAGGCGAACATGCCGTTCAGCCACTGCGTGCGCTGCGCCACCTGCGACGGCTTCCCCTGCCTCGTGCACGCGAAGTCGGACGCCGAGGTGCTGGCCGTCCGCCCGGCGCTCGAGCACCCGAACGTGACCCTGCTCACGAACGCCGAGGCCGTGCGGCTGGAGACGAACGCGACCGGCACGGCGGTCACCGGCGTCGTGGTGGAGCGCGACGGCGCGCGCGAGACGCTGACGGGCGACATCGTCGTCGTGTCCTGCGGCGCGGCGAACAGCGCGAAGCTGCTGCTCGCCTCGGCCAGCGACGCCCACCCGGGCGGGCTCGCCAACGGCTCGGACCAGGTCGGCCGCAACTACATGTTCCACAACAGCCAGGCCGTGCTCGCGCTCTCGAAGGAGCCGAACCCGACCGTGTTCCAGAAGACGCTCGGGATCAACGACTTCTACTTCGGCGCCCCCGGCTTCGACTTCCCGCTCGGGAACATCCAGATGGTCGGCAAGTCCTCAGCGGAGATGTACCGCGGCGAGAAGCCGCTCCAGACCAAGCTCGCCCCGGAGCGCACGCTCGAGGCGGTCGCCGACCACGCCGTCGACTTCTGGCTCTCGACGGAGGACCTCCCGCGGCTCGAGAACCGCGTGACCCTGCGCGCGGACGGCAGCGTGGCGCTCGCCTACCGGCCGACCAACGACGTGCCGAAGAAGCGGCTCTACCACGAGCTCAAGGCGATGCTCGCGCATCTCGGCATGCATCCGGACCACCTGGTGCCGCGCCACGCCTACCTCAAGAACGAGATCCCGCTCGCGGGCGTCGCCCACCAGGCCGGGACGTGCCGGATGGGCGCCGGCAAGGCGACGTCGGTGCTCAACACCGAATGCCGGGCGCACGAGGTCGACAACCTCTACGTCGTCGACACGAGCTGCTTCCCGAGCATCGGAGCGGTCAACCCGGCGCTGACGGCGATGGCCAACGCGCTGCGGGTGGGCGACCACATCGCGGAGCGGATCGGCGCCCAGGTCGGCCAGTGGGAGCCTGCGCATGCCGCCTGACGACGGCAATCGCCACGTCGTCGTGGTGGGCGGCGGCTTCGCCGGCATCGCGTGCGCGCGGCGGCTGGCGAAGCAGGACGACGTCCACGTGACGCTGCTCGACCGCCACAACTACCACCAGTTCCAGCCGCTGCTCTACCAGGTGGCGACCTGCCAGCTCGCGCCGGCCGACATCGCAACCTCGCTGCGCAAGGTCTTCCACGAGCGGGAGAACGTCGACGTCAAGCTCGAGGACGTCGTCGGGCTCGACCCTGCGGCGCGGACGGTCACGACCGCCGACGGGCGCGAGTACGGCGGCGACGCGGTCGTGCTGGCGGCCGGCTCGCAGCCGAACTTCTTCCGCACGCCGGGCGCGGCGGAGCACGCCTTCCCGCTGTACTCGCTCGACGACGCCACCCGCCTGCGCTCGCAGGTCCTGGGCGTGTTCGAGGCCGCCGACCGCGACCCGGAGCTCGTCGAGCAGGGCGCGCTCAACTTCGTCGTCGTCGGCGGCGGCGCGACCGGCGTCGAGGTCGCCGGCGCGCTCGCGGACATGATCCACGACACGCTGCCGTCGGAGTTCCGCGACCTCGCGGTGACCGCGGCGCAGGTGCACGTCGTCGACCTCGGCCACGCGCTGCTCGCCCCGTTCTCCGACAAGGCGCACGACTACGTGGCCAAGGTGCTCGGCCGCAAGGGCGTGCGGCTGCACATGGGCGTCGCGGTCACCGAGGTCGGATCGGGGCACGTCACGCTCGCCGACGGCACGGTGATCCGGACCCACTGCGTGATCTGGGGCGGCGGCATCATGGGCCCGTCGCTGGCGGCCGCCTCGGGCCTGCCGCAGGGGCGCGGCGGGCGCATCGACGTCCACCCCGACCTGACGGTGGAGGGCGCGCCGGGGATCTACGCCGTCGGCGACGCGGCGAACATCCCCAGCCCCGACGGCCACACGCACCCCCAGCTCGGCTCGGTGGCGATGCAGAGCGGGGAGGCGGCGGCGGAGAGCGTCCTCGCCGACTTCGCGGGCGAGCCCCGCAAGAGCTTCCACTACCACGACAAGGGGATCATGGCCATGATCGGCCGCGGGGCGGCGATCGCCGAGGTCGGCGCGCACCGCCACGAGCTCCACGGCGTGGTGGCGTTCTCGGCCTGGCTCGGCGTGCACTCGCTGCTGATGACCGGCGCCCGCAAGCGCATCGACGCGTTCGTCACCTGGGGCTGGGACAACTTCTCCTCGGGTCGCGGGCCGCAGGTGCTCGACCGCTCCGAGGTCGCGCACATCGACTGGGACGAGGAGGAGCTGCCCGCCGAGGGCGTGTCGGCATGACCGTCGCCTGGCCGGTGCGCAGCGTGATCGCCGGGGCGGCCGGGACGACAGCGCTGACGCTCGCCTACGCGGCGGAGCGGCGGCTGCGCACGAGCCACAAGGGCCCGCTGGACTACGACGACTCGCTCGTGCCCGGCCAGATCGTCGCCACGGTCATGCACCTGCCGCACGTGACCGCGCGCGAGGACCACGAGCTCGGCCTGATCCTGCGCTGGAGCTACGGCTCCGCGTTCGGCCTCATGCACGGCGCGCTGCGCCGCAAGGTGCGCGAGCCGTGGGCCAGCGCGGTGTTCGGGGGCACGCTGATGACCGCGACGGTGACCCTCTTCCCGCTGCTCGGCCGCACGCCTCCGATCTGGCGCTGGCCCGCCGACGTCGTCGCGACCTGCATCGGCACCCACGCGGCGTACGTGACCGCCGTGGCGGTCGCCGACGCCTAGCGTGTCCGGCGTTCGGGCGCCCGCTGCACCAACCGGCCGCGCGCGTGGCGTGGGCGACCGCGGCCGCGCTGACAATCATCCGATCGAGATGACGCCCGCTCGCCCGGCGGGCGCCTAGGCTCGTGGCTATGGGCTCTCCTCCGCCTGCTGCTGCCCCCGATCCTCAGGCACTGCTGAGGAGCCGCAGCTACGTCCAGCTTCTGTTCCTCGCCGCGCTCGTGGGCGTGCCGGTCTCTGCGATCGCCTATGGCTTCCTCGCGCTCGTCGACTGGCTGCAGGACACGCTGTTCACGGACCTGCCGCAGACGCTCGGGTTCGACTCCGCGCCGGTCTGGTGGCCGGTGCCGCTGCTTGCCCTCTCCGGGCTGCTGACCGGGCTTGCGATCCGCCGGCTGCCGGGCATCGGCGGGCACTCGCCCGCCGACGGCTTCAAGGCGGCGGGCGCGCTGCCCCCGATCGAGCTCCCCGGCGTGATGCTCGCCGCGCTCGCCACGCTCGCCTTCGGCGCCGTGCTCGGTCCGGAGGCGCCGCTGATCCTGATCGGCAGCGGCCTCGGCGTGCTCGCCGTGCGGCTCGCGGCGCGTGACGCCCCGCCCACCGCTGCGACGGTGATCGCGGCGGCAGGCAGCTTCGCCGCGATCAGCTCGCTGCTCGGCTCGCCCTTGCTCGGCGCCTTCCTGCTGCTCGAGGCCTCCGGCCTGGGCGGCCCGATGCTCGGCCTCGTGCTCGTGCCGGGGCTGCTGGCCGCCGGCCTGGGCGCGCTGATGTTCCTCGGCCTGGACTCGCTCACCGGCCTCGGCACCTTCAGCTTCACGATCCCCGGACTCCCCGGGTTCGACCACCTGACGGGAGCCATGTTCGGGTGGGCGATCGTGTTCGGCCTTGTCGCGCCCTTCCTCGGCCGCGGCATCACGGTGCTCGCCGTCGCGCTGCGCTCGCGCGTCGACGGCCGCACGATCTGGATCCTGCCCGTGCTCGGGATCGCGATCGCCGGGCTGGCGATCGGCTTCGGCGAAGCGACCGGCAAGCCGGCCTCCAACGTCCTGTTCTCCGGCCAGACCGCGATCAACCCGCTCGTCGAGCAGGCCGCCGACTGGTCGGTCGGAGCGCTCCTGCTGCTGATCCTGTGCAAGGGCCTCGCCTATGCCATCTCGCTCAGCTCGTTCCGCGGCGGCCCTGTCTTCCCGGCGATGTTCATCGGCGCGGCGCTCGGCGTCGTCGCGTCGCACCTCCCCGGCCTCCCGCTCGTGCCCGCCGTGGCGATGGGCATCGGCGCGATGACCACCGTCATGCTGAGCTTGCCGCTCACCGCCACGCTGCTGGCCACGCTGCTGCTCGGCGCCGACGGGGTGCAGGCGATGCCGGTCGTGATCGTGGCGGTCGTCGTGGCCTACGTCGTCACCGCGCGGCTGACGCCGCCGCCCGACGACGGTCAGCCGCGGGAGCGGCCGGCGAATGCGCCGACGAGCACGCCGATGACCGTGACGAGGTAGAGCTGGCCGAGCAGCATCTCCACCACCGCGAGCGCGTGCCCGACCGGCGTCGCGGGGGTGAAGTCGCCCAAGCCGGTCGTCGTCATCACCGTGAAGCTGTAGTAGACGCGCTCGCCCTCCGTCCCGTCGGTCCCCTGGTCGAAGTACGGCTCGCTGATGAGCTCCGAGACGAACGACACGAGCCACGCGAACAGCAGCCCGATCAGCACGTAGATCGTCAGCGCCCCGGCGACCACCTGCAGGGTCACGCCGTGGCGCCGCACGAGCCGCACGAGGCCGCTGATCAGCGCGACCAGGATCCCGATCGCGAGGGCGCCGTTGAGGATGAAGACCGCCGCGACGGGCACGAGCCCGAGCGCGATCGATGCGACGACGAGCGCCGCGACGGCGGCGACCCCGCGGACCTGCGCGTTGCGCACGCTCTGGCGCTCGCGCGAGGTGGCGACCACGACGAGGAGGGCCGCGCCCTGCAGCGCGCATGCGACCGCGCGCGTCCAGTCGCCGCTGGGCGCGACGATCACGAACACCAGCAGCGCGACCATCAGCATGAACACCGCGCCGTAGCGGAACGCGGCGTCCTTGCGGACCTCTTCGTCCTCGCCGTCGCTCATCGCGCTAGTCGTCGAGGAGCCCGAGCCGGCGCGCCTTCGACACGGCCTCCGAGCGACCTGAGACGTCGAGCTTGCGGTAGATGGCGTTGGCCTGCGACTTCACCGTGTTGGCCGAGACGAAGACGCGCTCTGCGATCTCCCGGAAGGACAGGTGCGTCGGGAGGAAGCGCAGGATGCGCAGCTCCGCCGTGGTCAGCGACGAGGGCGGCGTGCGCTCGGGCCCCAGCAGCACGTCGAGCTGGGCCCAGGAGTCCTCCAGCCACGACCTCAGGGTGGTGGCGTCCGGCGCGGCCCGGATCGTGCGTGCGGCGTCGGTCAAGAGCTCGCGGGCACCGGTGAGGTCGCTGAGCCGGATCGCGGCCCTCGCGAGCACGAGAGCCAGCTCGACCTCGTACCAGGCGGCCATGTCGACCAGCCGGTCTCGCAGCCGCCGCGCCGTCTCGAGGTCCTGCTGCGCCGCTTCCACGCGCCCGCGGTGGGCGCGGACGAGCGCCGACGTGGCGAGCGTCAGCGCCGCGGGCGGGTCGGCGCCGAGGCCGTAGCGCTCGAGCTGGGCACGAGCGCGGGTCACGAGCTCCGTCGCGTGGTCCCAGTCGTCCCGCGCGAGCGCCGCGAGCGCGAGCTGCGTCAGGCACTCCGCATGGACGGCGGGCGCCGTGACCCCGGCGCGGCGCGCGCCATCCTGGAGCTGCGCCGCCGCGTCCGCCTCGCCCGCGAGCAAGGCGGCCGTGCCGCCGAACAGCCGCGACATCGCCCGCGACGGGCTCGCCTCGGGTTCCAGCGCGAAGGCCCGCTCGGCGTCCTGGGCCATCTCCGCGAGCCCGCCGCGCGCCAGCGCCGCTCGGACGAGGCACACGCCGGCTTCGACCGGCGCCGGCAGCGGCGGCGGTGCGGCCGCCGCCACCCAGGCCCAGTGCTCGGCGAGGTCGCCCTGACCCGATGCGAGCTCGGTGGTCGCCAGCGCGAGCGCCAGCAGCGGCGTCGCGGCGAGATCGCGGTCGCGGAACCGCGCCAGCCAGCCCTCGACGTCCGCCTTGCGACCGTGGCTGACCGCGGCCGGCGCGGCGCTCCACACGAGCTCGGCGGCGCGCTGCACGTCGCCGGCCGCGAGCGCATGGCGGATCGCCGCGTCCGGCTCGCCTTCCTGCGCGTGCCACTCGCAGGCGCGGCGGTGCAGCTCCGCCGCGCGCTCCGGCTCCCGGTGTTGGAGCTCGGCGCGCAGCATCTCGCCGACGATCCGGCGATGCCGGAAGCGCTCGTCGTTGCGGTCGAGCGGGATCAGCATGCGCCGCTCGCGCGCGAGCTCCGACAGCGCGGCCGCCGACCCGGTGCGCTGCAGGACGTGGTCGCACAGCGGGCCGGCGAGCTCGTCGAGATCGGCGGTCTCCAGCAGCAGTCGCCGGTCGCCGGCGCGGAGGCCGTCGAGCACCTCGTCGCGCAGGTAGTCGGCGACGACCCGGTCGTCGCCGCCGAAGCCGGCCGCCGCCGCCGGCGCCGAGCCGTCGGCGAGCGAGAGCGCGCCGAGCGCCGCCGCCGCCGGCCAGCCCTCGGTGCGCGACCACAGCTCCGCCACCTCGTCGGCGCCGAACTCGAGCTCGGCGAGGCGCAGGAGCTCGGCGATCTCGCCGGCGTCCATGGCCAGGTCCGCCGGACCGAGCTCGAGCACCCGCCGCTGCGCCCGCAGGCGTGCGATCGGCAAGCTGGGCAGCGTCCGCGACGCGACCGCGAGCGTGACCGTCGGCGGGAGCGAGTCGACGAGCGCGGCGAGCGGGGCGTACGCGGCCGGCGACCGCAGCACCTGGAGGTCGTCGAGGACGAGCACGAGCCGCTCGTCGCCGCGCCCCGGCCGCGCCTGCTCCGCGGCGATGGCGATCGAGGTCTCGCAGGCAGGCGGGGTCGTTGTCCGCGGGCCCGACCGTCACCCAGGCGAACGAGCGGTCGTCCTGGGCGGCCCAGTCGCGCAGCAGCGTCGTCTTGCCGTACCCCGCGGGCGCGACGAGCACGAGCAGCTGGCTGGTGCTCGCTCCGGCGAGCAGGTTCGTGAGGCGCGGACGCGCGACGACCGGCGTCTGCCCGAGCCAGGGACGCGCGTCGATCGCAATCGCGGCCGTCATGGACTCAGAATCCTCCGCGCCGACCCTCGCGGACAAGGGGGCGTGCCCCCGCATCCGAGGGAGAGCGCTCACCCTCGCGCCGGCCGGAACGCATGCTGCTCGTCGCGCCCGGGCTGCACCACGAGGACGGTCGACTCGGGGATCTCGTTCCAGACACCGGGAAGGTCGGACATCGGCTCGGAGATGACCACCCGGTCCTCGTCCCGCATCCGCCCCAGACGCTCGTTCTCGGGATGCAGCTGATGGATCGCGTGCGCATCCGCGGAGGCATAGAGCGTCCGCGAACGGCCCTCGGTCGAGTACCGGAACGCCCACAGCCGCTCGCCGTCGCTGACGCCGATGCTGGCCTGGACGGCGTTGTCGATCCCGTGGCGCTGCGCGGTCGCCTCGACGAGGCCGATCGTGCGCTCGAGCGCTGCGACCGGGTCGCGCTCGAGGCCGTAGGTCAGCGCGAGGTGGAAGAGGACCTCGGAGTCCGTCGAGCCCTGGATGTCGGGGAACAGCTCGGGCTCCACCTCGAGCATCAGCTCGCGGCGCATCGCGTGGAAGCCCTCGACCACGCCGTTGTGGGCGAACAACCAGCGCCCGTGGCGGAACGGATGGCAGTTGGTCTGCTGGATCGCCGTGCCGGACGTCGCCCGGACGTGCGCGAGGAAGAGCGGCGACTCGATGTGGGCCGCCAGGTCGCGCAGGTTGGCGTCGCCCCAGGCCGGCGCGACGCTGTGGTAGGTCCCGGGGGTCGGCGCGGGGCCGTACCACCCGAGCCCGAAGCCGTCGCCGTTGGTCGTCTCGGCCCCCATGCGCGAGTGCAGGCTCTGGTCGATGAGCCCGTGCGGAGGCCGGAACAACAACTCATCGATGAACACCGGGTGTCCCGAATACGCCATCCAGCGGCACATAGGGTGAGCTCCTCTGTCGACTTACGCCGTGCGACGCTAGGTGCCGGCGCGGCGCGCCACATCACCCAATCAGGGCGACCCTGCCCGGTTCTGCGACCTAGAGCGGGCCGAGCGCGCGGAACCGCACGGCCGGCCGGGTCGCGCCCACGCGCTCACCCAGCTTGACCGCGAGCCCGTCCGAGGCGAGCTGGGTGACGGCGAACTCGACCGCCGCCGGATCGGGGATCGCCACGCCCAGGTCGTCGAGCCCGAGCATGCGCGGATGCGCCTCCAGCAGCTCGCGCAGAACCGTCTGCTGGTTGGTCTCGGCGTCGTGCACCGTCTGAGCATAGCGAACATATGTTCGCCCTGCCAGTCGCTACGGGTCCAGTCGCTCGAGCGCCGCGTCGACGTCGTAGCCGAGCGCCAACGCGAGCTTCGGGGCGCACTGCACGACGCGCGCGGCGCCGGTCACCGGCGTCACCGCCTCGAGGCTGGCGACGATCTCGTCGTTCGACGCCCCGGCGGCGAGCGCGAGTGCCACCGCGTGCTGGAACGTCGACAGCGCCCCGTCGACCGCGACGGTGGCCGCGACGCGGACCAGCGCCGCCGTGCGCTCGTCGATGACCGACGTCGCGAACGAGCTGCCTTCCACCGCGATCAGCTCGAAGAGCGCATCGTCGTGCACCGCGAGCCGCCGGAGATGCTGCTTGTACTCGTCCATGCGCCGGGACTCATCTCACCGGCTGCGGCCTCTCGCCGCGTCATCCATCCGGGGTGAGATCCGGGCGCGGCGGATAGATCGAGCTCTCGAGCAGCCCGACCTCCACGGCGCGCGCGATCGCCTCGCTGCGCGACGACGCTCCGAGCTTGCGGTAGATCGCCACCGCCTCCGTCTTGACCGTGTTGCGCGAGATGAACAGCCGGCCGGCGATGTCCGGGAACGTCAGGTGGGTGGCGAGATAGGGGAGCAGCCGGAGCTCCGCGCCGGTCAGGCTCATCGCCCAGGCGCCGGCCGGGCCGGAGGTCGCGGCAACGTGTTCGCGGAGTGCCTCGGCCTCCGCGACGAGCGTGCCCATGTGCGGTCGCAGCTCGAGCACCCGCTCCGTCTCGGCGAGGATGGTGCGGGCCGCGCCGGCCTCGGCCAGCGTGAGATGGGCGCGTACGAGCTCGAGCCCCACGTGGATGCTGAGCCAGGGCAGGCCGTGATCCAGCTGCGGCCGCAGGCGATGCGCGCGGGCCAGCGCCGCGCGGGCATCCTCCCGCCTCCCGTCGTGGAGCGCCACGCGCGCCGTCGCCACGTGGACGAGCGCGCTCGGCGAGTAGTCGGCCAGTCCTGCTTCGTCGACGAGCGCCTGGCCCGCCCGGGCGCGCTCCCTCGCCTCGGTCCAGGCCCCGGCGTTGGCGGCGAGGAAGGCGAGCTGTGCGTGTGCGCCGTAGACCTCCTCGACCGCGCCGGCCGCCAGCCCCGTCTCCACGGTCGCCCTGAAGTCGGCCGTCGCACGCTCGGCGGCGCCGAGCAGCGCGTGCGCCATGCCCCGGGCGAGCAGCGCGACCGGGATCCACGTGCTCCCGGGCGCGAGCTGCTCGAGCGCCCTGTCGGCGTCGGCGAGCGCCTGCTCCACGCCGTCGGGCATCATGTGCGCGCGCAAGGTGGCGACCCAGGGCTCGATCGTGGCGCTGCCGTCGGAGAGCGGGACCGCCGAGGTGGCCCCGTCCGCGATCGCCAGCCACCGCTCGGCCTCGGCGGGACGGCCGGTCAGCACCCGGAGCCACCCGCCGTAGACCGCGAGCGCCGGGTAGCTTGCCAGCTCCTCCGCGCCGAACCACCCCAGCCACTCCTCCGCCGTGTCCATGCGGCCGTCGTAATAGAGCGGCAGGGTGAGGGCATCGACCAGGCGGGCGAGCGTCTCCGTCTCACCGGCGGCGTGCGCGTAGCCGATCGCCGCCTCCGTGTGCCCGTTGGCGATGCACCACTCCATCGCGCGGCGGTTGAGGATCGGGCACCATCTCCGGCTCGCTCCGCTCGAGCTCGTCGCGCAGCAGCTCGCCGAACAGGTGGTGATAGCGGTACCACTCGCCCCGCCGGTCGAGCGGCACGACGAAGCCGTTCGTCCGCGCGAGCGTCTCGAGCGTGCTCGCCGACCGCGTCGTCTCCAGGACGGCGTCGCAGAGCCCGCCGCACATGCGCTCGAGGACGGAGGTGTATTGCAGGAACCGCGCCTCGGCCGGCGGGAGCCGCGAGAGGAGCTCGAAGCGGAAGTACTCGGACACGAAGCGGTCGTCGCCCGTGAAGCCCGCGGCGCCGGCCGCGGTCGACCCTCCCGCCTGCAGGGACAGCGCCGCGAGGTAGAGGCCGGCGGGCCAGCCCTCGGTCCGCTCGGTCAGCTCGCCCGCGTCGAACCCGGCGTCCACGGCGGCCAGCATGGATTCGGCCTCCTGCTCGTCGAGCCGCAGCTCCGCCACGCCGACCTCCTGCACCAGCCCCCGCGCCCGCCAGCGCGCCAGCGGGAGCGCGGGCTCCTCCCGGCTCGCGATCGCGAGCTGCGAGCCCGCCGGGAGGTAGCCGATCAGCCCCGCGAGCCCGTCCAGGCAGGCGGGATTGGTCACGGCATGGAGGTCGTCGAGCACGAGCACCAGCGGCCGCTCGAGCGCAGCCAGGGCGTTCCCGACGCGCGGGACCCACTTCGACCAGCCCGAGCCTCCCGGCCCGGAAAGCGCCTCGAAGACGTCGGCCGGCAGCGGCTCGACCCGGTGCAGCGCAGCCGCGATGTAGCGCAGGAACATCACGGCGTCGTCGTCGGCGGCGTCGAGCGCGACCCACGCGAACGGACGCGGATCGGCCTCGGCCCAGCTGGCCAGCAGCGTCGTCTTGCCGTACCCGGCGGGCGCGACGGCGGTCACGATCGGCGCGCGCGCCGCCCGCAGCCGCTCGATCAGGGCCGGCTTCGCCACCGTTCCCGACCGGGTCAGCGGCGCAGCAAGCTTGACCTCCACGAGGTCGAACGGGACGTCCGCGACGGCCAACGCGCGCTCCATCCGGCGTAGTGTCGCAGCGGCAGGGCGCCGCGCTCAATGGTGCGCGCCGGTCTCCCCCGGGTGGTGCCCGTCGCGCTCACGACCGCTCCCCCCGCCGACGACGATGCTCCTCGACCCGAACCCGCAGCCCGTCCCACCGCGAACGGGCTTGCGCGGTGACCTCGGCCCACTGGCGCTGGACCTCGTCATCGGCCGGCTTCTCGCCGCGCCGGATGCGGCCGAGCTCGTCGTGCACCTCGCGGCCGGCTGCCGCCGAGCCGACCAGGATGGCCATGATCACGAACAGCGCCGAGATCATCGCGAAGACGGCGCCGATGACGCCGTAGCGCGTCGCGTAGGTGCTGAACAGGTGGGGCACGTACACGGTCGCGCCCACGGAGTACACGCTCAGCAGCGCGGCGCCGAGGATCCCGAACGGCATGAGGTCGGCGCGCGAGATCCGTTTGGCAGTCAGCACCCAGCCACTCCACGTCAGGAACACCATCGCGAGCGGCGCGATCACCACTGCGGCGGTGAGGTCGAGCCGGCTCTTGCCCAGCGCGCCGTGGATCAATCCGCTGAGCCCGAGATAGGCCACCAACCCCACGACCCAGAGCAGCCCGTTGAACGTGTTGCGGACGCTGAGCGGCTCGAGCTCCCAGGTCTGCTCGAACATGCGCTGCACTGCGCGGGTGAAGCTCAGGACCGCGATCATCAGGAACAGGAACCCCACGACGCCGAGGCTCGTGTCCGCGCCGGCCGACGGCGAGAAGATGTCCCGCACCGCCTCGGCGCCGCCCCCGGTCAGCTCGTAGCGGTCGATGATGCGGTCCGCCGTGCCCTTCCCGCCGAGCTGCGTGGCCAGGGAGCTGGCCACGATCGCCAGCGGGATCGTGGCCGTCAGCGCACCGGACGCCAGCGCGATCGCGCGGTCGAACCCGGCGACCTTCTGAAAGCGGCTGACGATCCGCAGGACGAACTCCGGCCGCAGCCAGAACGTGAGCGTGCGCAGCACACGCTCACGGCGCACCGGCCGCGGCTGCTCCACGTCATGGGGATCGTCAACCGCCAATCGCCTACGTCGCCATCGCGCGCTCGTCCTGTCCCAGCATCACGATGCCGTGGACGATGTAGACGCACAGCGCGAAGATGGCGAGCGACCACCACGGGTAGCCGTCGCCCATCGACAGCAGCGCCCCGATCGCGCCGAGGCTGCCACCGACGATGCCGATGACCCGGCCATAGGTGTTGCCGGCGATCAGGGAGAAGCCGCCCGTGAACTGAATCGCGCCGAGGACGATGAGCACCCAGCCCATGGTGTTGAGGTTGGTGAGGATGAACCGCTGGTCGTTGACGAAGACATTCGCGTTGTCGAGCGCGCCGATGCCGTAGATGACGTTCAGCGTGCCCACCATAAGCAACAGGATCGCTGCGAACATTGCTCGACCTGTACCTCGCATTACCGCTACCTCCTCTTGAGTGGCTCTTTCTGAGGGTCACGCTACGTCCGGCTCGCGAGGGGGCGCATCACCCAGGCGGGATGAAACCGGCGGCGCGCCAAGTCGCGCGGCGTCACCCCGTGCGGGTGATCGGGGCGTGCTCGGCAGCCGGTCGGGACGTGACGTGCGCGCTGGGCGCGGTGGACTCCGGAGCGTCGCGCGAGCTGGGCCTCGACGTCCGCGTCGACCGCTCGCTCGCCGGCCGGACCGTGCGCAACGCCGCCACGGTGGCGTCCGAGCCCGGGGATCCGACGCTGCGGCCGGAGGAGGTCGTGCCGTCCAGCAACGCCGATGCCGACGACCTGGTCGTGGCTCCGCTGCCGCCGCCTGAACCGACGCCGACGCCCACGCCGGCGCCGCCCGCCGCCACGCAGCCGGCGCCGGTGCAGGTCATCACCCAGTGCCGCTCCCGGCGGCGGTTCACGATCCGGCTGCGGGAGCGCGGCGGGCGCGTGGTGCGGAGCGCGACGGTGCGCGTGGACGGCCGCAAGATCGCGGTCAAGCGCCGTGGCCGCCGCCTGGTGGCCGTCATCGATCTCCGCGGCGCGGCGCCCGGCACCTACCGGGCCGTGATCAGGGCTCGCCTCAAGGGCGGGAAGCGCGTCCGCTGGGTTCGCTCGTACCGCACCTGCCTCGGCGGGCACCCGCCCTCGAACCGCCTCGGTAACCCGCGCGCGCTCTAATCAGAGTCCTGGAAGCGCAGCGTCTGATCGAGGCTCGTGAGGTCGAAGACCCGCTGGACGTCGGGCGGCGCCTTGACGATCACGAGCTCGAACCCGTCGCGCGCAGCACGGTCATTCTCGTCGAGCACGATCCTGATCCCGACCGACGAGAAGAACGAGCACCGGGACAGGTCGATCACCAGCCGCTCGTAGCCGGGGTCGACGGCACCGAGCGCCGCCTCGAGCCGCGGGCCGGTGGCGAGGTCGAGCTCGCCGACCACGGCCACGGTGGCGACGCCGCCCTCCCGGTCGGTCTCGATCGCGAAGCGGGGGGCCTCGAATCTGTCGCTCATGCCGCTCGCACCCGGGCGGCGACGATACACAGGTCGTCGCCCAGCGACGTGCCGGCGTGCTCGCGCACGGCAGCCTCGAGCCGGCGGACCACGTCGCCGGGCGAGGAGCCCTCGAGCTCGCGCAGGGCCTCGGCGAGCCGCTCCTCGCCGTAGAGCTCGCGGCGCGGCTCATGGGCCTCGATCAGCCCGTCCGTGAACAACAGGATCCCCGCGCCCGGCGGAAGCTGCTCCTCCTTGCCGGCCTCGCACGTGAGCGTGGCCTCGATCCCCAGCGGGAGCGACGGGCGGCGGCCGTTGAGCGTCTCACCGGTGTCGAGCCGCAGCGGCGGCGGGTGGCCCGCAGACGCCCATTCGAGCACGCCGGCGCGCGGGCGCAGGGTCACCGCCACCGCGGTCACGAACGTCGACGACGTCCCGATGCGCTCCACGAGCACCTGGTTGGCGAGCTCCAGCAGGCGGCAGGGCTCGTCGACGAAACCCGCGAACGTCGCGAGCGACGTGCGCACGAACGTCGCGCGCCGCGCCGCCTCGACGCCCTTGCCCGCCCACGTCGCCCACCGCGATCACCGTCGAGTCGTCGTCGGGCCCAGGCGCGACGAGGTAGAAATCGCCCGCCACGCCGTCGGCGGCGGGCTGGAAGACGCACTCGAACTCCAGGCCGGGCCGGGGCAGGATCTCGCTGGGCGCGAGCACGTCGCGCATCGCTTCGAGGTCGTGGATCGCGACCTCGCGGTCGAGCGCCTCCGCGACGAGGGTCGTGATCCGGCCCTCACGGACCGCTACCTCGGCGTCGAGCTCGGTGATCCGGCGCCGCAGCCGCTCGATGTCCCGTCGTTCCTGCTCGGTCAAGCGGCGGAGTGTGTCACGCGTCGGCCGGCGCGCGGCTCAACTCCTCGCCCTGCGACTCGGTCTCGTCCCGCTTGACGTCAACCTGCTCGCGCGGCGTCAGGAGGACGAAGCCGACCACGACGAGCGCGATGACGATGACGCCCACGAGGCCGATCAGGATGGCGAGGTCGCTCATACACGACCTACGGGCGTGGGATCGCCGTGGACTAGGAAGCGGGCGCGCGGACGATCAGCACCGGCCGTTCCGCGTGGTGCACGAGCCCGGCCGACACCGACCCGAGCAGGACCGAGGCGACGCGCCCATGGCCCTGCGAGCCGACCACGACGACCGCCGCGTCGCGGGTCTCCGCGCTCGCCACCAGCACCCGCCACGGGCTCGAGCCCGACTCGACCGCCTCGCCGCGCGCCTCGAAGCCCGCGGCACGGGCCAGCTCGACGCCCTCGGCGACCGTCGCCTCGGCCAGCTCGAGGAGCCAGTCGTCGACGTCGCCGGTGACGGCCCGGATCTCGGTCACGGGCGCGCCCGCCAGCGCGCGGCCGCTGCGCGAATGGCGCAGCGGGGACCCCCAGGCGTGGATCACGACGGCGGCGCGCCCCGGCAGGAGCCGGCTCGCTCCCGCGATCGCCTCGCGCGCCGCCGGCGAGCCGTCGTAGGCCAAGAGGATCGGGCCGCCGGAGGGCGCGTCGCCGTCGGGGACCACCAGGACGGCCCGGTCGGCGTGGTGCAGGAGGCTCGACGAGGTCGAGCCGAGCACGGTCCGCGCCACCGCGCCGTGCCGCCGGGTGCCGCAAGCGACCACGTCCGCCCCGCGCTCCTCGGCGGCGGCGAGGATGCGCTTCCACGGGTGGTCGTCGCCGGGCGCGAGTGCCGACTCGGCGGCGAGGCCCGTCGCCCCCGCGAGCCGGACTCCCTCCGCCGCGGTCGCCTCGGCGTTCTCGAGGAGCTCGCGCTCGAGCTCGCCCAGGCTCTGCTGGACGACGTCGGGTGACATCAGCCCTCCGCCCGCGCGCATGACCGTCGCCCGGCCGACGGCCGGCTCGTGGATGGTCAGCACGGTGGCGCGAGCGCCGGGGAACAGCGCACCGGCGGAGCGGACCGCTGCCTGCGCGGCAGCCGAGCCGTCGAAGGCGATGAGGACATGGTCGGCCATGGATCAGCCAGTATGCCGCTCGCCTCCCTTGCCAGATCGGCAAGGAGCCTTGGCAGTTTCAGATCCGCCGTCTAGGCCGTCGAGTTCAGCACCCGGACGCCGCACTGGTTCGGCGCCGTCGACGGCCCGGTCGAGGCGCTCGCGATCTTCGGCCCGCACGGCGAGCGCGCGCACCTGCACGACTGAGCCGCCGGTCAGCGGGCGGTGACGCGCTCGGCGAAGCTCGCGACGAGCGCGATCGTCTCGTCCTGCTCGAGCTCGTTGAAGACCTCGTGGCGCGCGCCGTCGAGCACGCGCAGGTCGCTGTCCGGGCCGGCCACGCGCTCGACCACCGGGCGCGCGAGGTCGACCGGCACGAGCTGGTCGTCGGCCCCGTGCACGTAGAGCAGCGGCAGGTCGCCGAAGCCCGGGCCGTCCGCGATCGCCCGGTCGGCGGCGAGGAACGCCTCGAGCGTCGGGCGCTTCCAGCCGCCGTGGTAGACGAGCTCGTCGGCGACGTACGCCTCGCCGACCGCGGCGTCGCGCGACAGCACCCCCGGGTCGATCGGGTCCGACGGCAGCTCGGGCGCGGCGAGCCAGCCCTCGATCACCGGGCCGAGGCCGATTGCCGGGCCGCTGAGGACGAGGCCGGCGAGGTCCTCGCGGTGGCGCTGCGCGTACCGGGTGGCGATGAGGCCGCCCATCGAGTGGCCGACCATGACGACGGGCAGGTCGCCGCGGGCGTCCTCGACCACCGCGCGCAGGTCGTCGACGACCGGCTCGAAGTCCTCGACCAGCGCCTGGTCGCCGTCCGAGCGCCCGTGCCCGACGTGGTCGGGCCCGACCACCGACGAGCCGCGCGCGACCAGCGCCTGCGCGACGTGCTCGTAGCGCCCGATGTGCTCGCCGTAGCCGTGCACGAGCACGACGAGGCGGGCGGGCGCCTCCGCGGGCCAGCGCCGCACCTGCACGCGGCCGACCGTCGTCCAGTCCTCGCTCACGGCGCGGAGTGTACGCACGCAACCTCGGGGCCCCGGCGGTGGTATGTGTCCGGTGCCTCGTCCCGACCGCCGCCGCGCGCTCGTCCGCCTCGCCCTGCTCGCGCTGGCGATCGCCGCCGCGTTCGCGGCCGTCACCGCCGCCGGGATCAGTCCCGGCGAGGCGCAGCAGTGGGTCGCCGGCGCCGGCGCCCTCGGGCCGCTGGTGTTCGTGCTCGCCGGCGGCGTCCTCGGGCTCGCCCTGTTCCCCGGCCACGTGACCGCGGCGCTCGCGGGCGTGCTGTTCGGCACGGTCGCCGGGACCGCGCTCGCGCTCGCCGCCGCCGTTCTCGGCGCCGGCCTCTGCTTCGTCGCGGCCCGTGGACTCGGCGCGGACGCGGTCGGCTCGCTGCTCGGCCCGCGCGGCCTGCGCTGGCGGGCGTGGGTGACCGAGCACGGGTTCGGCGCCGTGCTCGCCTCCCGGCTGGCGCCGGGCGTGCCGGCCGGACCCGTCAACTACCTCGGCGGGCTCGCCGGCATCCGGCCGCGCGCGTTCCTCGGCGCGGTCGCGCTCGGCGCGCTGCCGAAGACGATCGCCTACGTCGCGCTCGGCGGCGCGCTGGCCGAGCCGCTCTCGACGCGCGGGGCGCTGGCCGCCGCCCTGTACGTCGGCGCCGCCGCCGGCGGCGCGCTCGTCGCGCGCTCGCTCGTGCTGCGCCCCGTCAGACCCTGAGCCTGAGACCCCGCAGGGCCTCGGCGCCCGCCGTCGAAGCAGGAGCATGGCGTGAGCGTCCGCACCCACACCGCCGCCGCTGATCTCACCAACGTCCGCGCCGTCCTGCGGGTGGTGCTGACGGTCGTCGTCGTCGTGCTCGCGCTGGTGCTGATCTACCTCCTGCGGCGGCCGCTGACGTGGATCTTCATCGCCGCGTTCATCACGATCGCGCTGTCGGGGCCGATCAGCTTCCTGTCGCGGCGGATGCGGCGCGGCTTCGCGGTCGCGATCGTCTACGTGGCGCTGATCCTGACGCCGTTCGCGCTGATCGGCCTGCTGGTGCCGCCGATCGTCGAGCAGGCGAACAACCTGGTCCAGAACTTCCCCGACTACGCGCGGGACGTGACGGAGTTCGTCAACAACAACGAGCGGCTGAGCCAGCTCCAGGACGACTACGACATCACCGGCAAGCTCGAGGAGGAGGCGGCGCAGCTGCCCCAGCGGCTCGGCGCGGCGGCCGGCCTGCTGAGCGACATCGGGCTCGGCCTGGTGAACTCGATCTTCGCCCTGGTCACCATCCTCGTGCTGTCGCTGTTCATGGGCAGCAGCGGGCGGCGCTTCCTCGACTGGTGGGCGCGCCGCTACCCCGCGGAGCGCGAGGCGTGGATGCGCAACCTCTACGAGCGGATCGGCACCGCGATCGGCAACTACATGGCGGGCGCGCTCCTGCAGGCGACGATCGCCGGCGTCACGAGCTACCTGATGCTGCTGATCCTCGGGGTCGACTACGCGCTGCCGCTCGCGGTGGTCGTGTTCGTGCTCGACCTGCTGCCGCTCGTGGGCGCCACGCTCGGCGCCATCATCGTCGGGCTGGTCACGCTGTTCTCGGACTTCCCGGTCGACACGCTGATCTGGACGGCGTGGGCGATCGTCTACCAGCAGGTCGAGAACAACGTCATCCAGCCACGGATCCAGTCCCGCGCGGTGCAGCTCGACCCGCTGATCGTCCTCGTCGCGGTCCTGTTCGGCTCGACGCTGGCCGGGGTGCTCGGCGCGCTGCTGGCGATCCCCGTCGCCGCCTCGATCCAGATCACGATCCACGAGTTCGTGGCGCTCCGCCGGACGCTCGATGAGCCGCCGGCCGAGCCGTCCGCATCCGACGCGACGGCCTGATGTTCGGCGTCCTCGGCGTACCCACGAGCGCCGGCGCGTTCGCTCCCGGCCAGGAGCGGGCGCCGGCCGCGCTGCGGGCGGCGGGCCTGCTCGAGGCGCTGCGGGCCGCGGGCCTCGAGGTGCACGACCACGGCGACCGCGAGGAGTGGCGCTGGCGGCCCGACCGCGGGCACCCGCGGGCCCAGCACGTCGGCAGGGTGGTCGAGATCGTGCGCGACACCGCGGCGCGCGTGGCTGCCGCGGCCGAGGCGGGCGAGGTCACGCTCGTGCTCGGCGGCGACTGCACGGTCGGCATCGGCACGGTCGCCGGCTGGGTGGGGCGCGACGAGCGGGTCGGGCTCCTCTACCTGGACGCGCACGCCGATCTCAACGTGCCCGCGAGCGTGCCGGAGGGCGCGCTCGACTGGATGGGGATGGCGCACATGCTCGCCGAGCCCGATGCGCTGCCCGAGCTCGCCGCGGCCTTCCCCCACACGCCGCTGCTCGATCCGGCGAACGTGGTGCTGGTCGGCTGGGACCCGGGGCAGGCGACGGACTTCGAGCGCGAGGTGATCGCGCGACGCGGCATCTCGCGGGTGCCGGTGGCCGAGGTGAGCGAGAACCCGGAGGCCGCGGCCGCGCGGGCGGTCGCGCTGCTGGCCGGGCGCTGCGACCGCGTGCTCGTGCACTTCGACGTCGACGTCATCGACTTCACGGACATGCCGCTGTCGGAGAACACCGGGCGCAACCAGGGGCTGCCGTACGACGCCGCGATGCGCGCGCTCTCCGGGCTGCTCGCGGCGCCGGGCCTGGCCGGGCTGACGATCACCGAGCTGAACCCGTTCCACGTCGAGTCCGAGCCGGTGCTCACGAGCTTCGCCGGCGCCGTGGCGCGGGCGCTCTCCCGGGAACCGGGCTAGCGGTGGTCATCGCCGGCCGGCGGGCGCTCGTGACGGGCGCGGGGATCGGGACCGGCCGCGCGATCGCGCTGGCGCTCGCCGCGGCGGGCGCCGAGGTCGTGGCGTCGGACGTCGACGAGGCGGGCGGCGCGAAGACCGCCGCGGACTGCGGGGAGCGCGCCCGCTTCGTGCCCGCCGACCTCACGTCGCCCGACGACGTCCGGCGCCTGATCGACGCGGCCGAGCCGGCCATCCTCGTCAACAACGCCGGCGGCGGCGGTCATATCCCTCCGCACTTCCCCGAGGCGGCGCCGGCGCAGTGGGGCGCGTCGCTCGATCTCAACCTGCGGGCGCCCATGCTGGCGACGCAGCTCGCGCTGGAGCCGATGCGCCGCGCGGGGGAAGGCGCGATCGTCAACGTGGCCTCGACAGCGGGGCTCGGCTCGGAGCGCACGCCGTCGCCCGAATACGCGGCGGCGAAGGCCGGGCTGATCCGGTTCACCGCGGCGCTGGCGTCCGTCGACGGCGTCCGCGTGAACTGCATCGTGCCCGACTGGATCGCGACCGAGCGGCTGACGGCCGAGGAGCGCGCGAGCGACCCTCCCCCGATCCCGCTCGCGACGATCGCCGCCGAGGTGCTCCGGCTCGTCGCCGACGACTCGCTCGCGGGTCGCGCGGTGGTGATCTGGCGCGGCGAGGCGCCGCGCCTGCTCTAGCGGCCCTCGAAGCGCGAGAGGTAGAGCCAGGTCGGGCGGTAGCCGCGGCGCTCGTAGAGGCGGGCGGCGCCGGTGTTGCCGGGGAGCAGGCCGAGGATGAGGTCGTTCACGCCGTCGTCCCGCAGCGCCTCCTCCAGCCCGTCGAGCAGGCGGCCGCCGAGCCCGCGGCCGCGGTGCTCGGGCAGCACCGCGAGCGACTCGATCTCGCCGATCCGGTCGCCGGTGACCCAGGTGTCGGCGGCCCACGTCTCGTCGACGGCCATCACGTGCGCGAGGCCGTAGCCGACGAGCGCGCCGCCGGCGCTCGCGAGCAGCAGCACCGTGTCCGGCTTGGCCAGCAGCTCGGCATAGAACGCGCTCCGCACCGCCCACGTCGTCGCGTCGTCGACGTACGGCGCGAGCTCGGGCATCGACTCGACGTGCCGGTGGTGGACGGCCACCCACAGCGGCTCGAGCAGCGGCAGGTCGGCGGCGCCGCCGCGCCGGATGTCGGTCATCGCCGCCGGGCGTCGAGCTCCGCGTAGCGCCGCTCGAACGCCCGCACGGACTCCTCGGGCGACCACGCGGTGAGCTCGAGGTCGAGCGGCTCGACGCCGTCGAGCTCCGGCCAGTGCCAGTTCTCGGCGCTGAAGGCGCGGCGCTCGGTGGCGAGGAGGGCGCGGTCGGCGCGCTTGACCTCCGGCACCTCGGCCTTGATCCGGAAGCGGTCGCGGATCGCCCGCTCGAGGTCCTGCTCGGCCGCCTTGAACTGCGCGCCGAGGGCGCTGCGGTGCTTGAGCGGGTGCGGCATGTCGCCCAGGTAGGCCTCGCTGGCGTCGTGCATGAGGGCGGCGAAGACGTCCTCGGCGTCGCCGCCCCGCTGCTCGACGAGCTCGGACACGATCACCGAGTGCTGCGCGACCGAGTAGAAGACGCGGCAGTGCCCGCCGAAGCGGCACAGGTTGCCCAGCGCGCGGGCGATGTCGGCCGGGTCGAGCTGGTCGGGGTCGGGGTCGAACGGGTTGACGCGGCGGCCCGACACCGTCTGCAGGAACGGGCCGGGTGCGGGCGCGGCGAGGTCGGGCTCGGCCATCGGGACCACGGTAGTGGTCACGCGCGGCCGAGCGGCACGTCGCACCACACGCGCGTGCGGCCGGCGGCGTCGCGCTCGACGCCCCACGCCTCCGACAGGCGGTCGACGAGCGCGAGGCCGTGGGGGCTCGGAGCGTCCGGGTGTCGCGGGGTGCCGCGCGAGCCCAGGCGCGTGCCCGCGTCGCTGACCTCGATGTGCACGCAGCCCTCACGCACCTCGACGTCGACCGCGACCAACTCCCCCGGCCCGGTCGCCGCGTGCTCGACGCTGTTGGTCACCAGCTCGCTCACCACGAGCGCCACGTCACGCGCGGCCGCCGCGCTCAGGTGGTCGCCGAGCGCCTCGAGCACCGCCGTCCGGGCCTGGCGCGGCGCCTGGGCACCACCGGCGATCTCGAGCGACAGGGCCGGGACAGGCTCCTCGTTCGCCACGGTCACCATTGTTACGGCTTCCGTCCCAGGAACCCCCCAGGAAGCCACCAGCCCGACCCCAGCGCGCGGCGGTGGACTGTGGCCATGTCCTCCAGCCTCCGAAGGGACCCCGCATGAGACTCCTCGTGATCACCAACGAGACCGCCGAGGGCGACGCCCTCCACGACGCGATCCGCGAGCTCGGGTCCGGCCCGGGCGACGAGGTGATGGTCGTCGCGCCCGCGCTGAACTCGCGCATCCGCCACTGGATGTCGGACGAGGACGACGCGCGCGCGGCGGCCGCCGAGCGGCTCGAGCGCTCGCTCGAGCGCTTGCGCGATGCCGGCGTGAACGTCTCCGGCCACGTCGGCGACGCCGACCCGCTCCAGGCGATCGCCGACGCGCTCGCGATCGTGCCCGCCGACGAGCTGCTGATCGCCACCCACCCGGAGGAGCGCTCGCACTGGCTCGAGCGCGACCTCGTCACGCGCGCGTGCGTGAGCTTCGACCTCCCGGTCGCGCACCTCGTCGTGCACGTCCGGGAGCTCGCCGCGGCCTAGCGGTACTCCGGGTTCGGGTACACGGCCACCTCTCCTGACACGGCCTCAACCTTTCGTCACCAGCCGCCGATGCGATCGGCGTGACGCCTGACCCGTCCCGCAGGGTTGTCGCCCGGGAGCTGGCCCCGTTCGCACTCGCGACGCTGGTCGCGTTCGTGCTCGTGCCGATCGGCTCCGCCCCGCGCTGGGGCGAGTACGCCGTCGCGCTCGCCCTCATGCTCGCCGCCCTGGCCGGCACGGTGCTGACGCGCGGGCTCGCCCTGCCCGCGGTCGCGCGCTTGGTGCTGCCGGTCGCCTTCCTCGCCGGCGCGGCGCTGCTGCGCGACTCCGGCGGCGGCACCAACACCGGCGTCGCGATCCTGTCGATGCTCCCGGTGTTCTGGGTCGCGCTGCACGGCACGCGGCTCGAGCTCGCGGTCATGGTGTTCGGCGTCGGCGCGTTCTTCGCGCGTGCCGATCGCGCTGGTCGGCGCACCCGCCTATCCCGTCGCCGGGTTGCGCACCGCCGCGCTCTACATGCTGGTCGCCGGCCTGATCGGCGAGACCGTCCAGCGGCTCGTCGCCGAGGTGCGGACGCAGGCCGCGGTCGGGCAGCGGCAGGCGCTGACCGACGCGCTGACCGGCGCCGGCAACCGCCGCGCGTGGGACCAGTGGCTCGAGCTCGCCGTCCGCGGCGGGCGCGACGAGCCGTTCGCGATCGGCGTCCTCGACCTCGATCACTTCAAGGCGTTCAACGACGAGCACGGCCACGGCGCCGGCGACACGCTGCTGATCGCCTGCGCCGACGCCTGGCAGGCGGAGCTGCGGCCCGGCGACCAGCTCGCTCGCATCGGCGGCGAGGAGTTCGCCGTCCTCCTGCCCTGCACGACCGACGAGGGCGCACTCGCGGTGGTGCGCAGGCTGGCGGGCGCCACGCCGGGCGGCCAGACGTGCTCGGGCGGCATCGCGGAGTGGAACGGCGTCGAGCCCGCGTCGGCGCTGCTGCGTCGGGCCGACGGCGCGCTCTACGCGGCCAAGCGCGCCGGCCGCAACCGCGTCGAGGAGGCCGGCGAGGGCCGCTTCGCCCCCCGGGCCCGCACGGCGACCCCGCTGCGCTAACCCCGCTTCCAGGCGCGGAACGCCGCCGGCCGGTGGCGATCACACTGCGCATCCTCTTCGAGGAGCGTCCGCGCGTCATCACCCGGCGGCTTTTCACCCGGGTGAAATGCCGGTACGGTCGGCGCGGACCCGTGAGTACCGACGTCCTGGCGCAGCCGCCTCGTCTCGTGTGGACCAAGCTCCACGCACCCGTGCGCCGGGAGCACGTCCCGCGCGTGCCGCTGCTCACCGAGCTGGCCGGGTCGCCGCGGCGGCTCGTGCTCGTGCGCGCGCCGGCGGGCTGGGGCAAGTCGGCGCTGCTCTCGGACTGGTCGGCGTGGGAGCCGGAGCAGCGGCCGTTCGCGTGGCTCGGGCTCGACGCGGGCGACAACGACCCGCTGCACTTCCTGCTCTACCTGGTCGAGGCGCTGCGCACGTTCGACCCCGACATCGGCGCGAGCTCGCTGCCGATGCTGCTGGCCCCCGGCGTCGACCTCGTCGACGAGGCGCTGCCGGTGCTCGTCGACGAGCTGCGCGGGCTGCCCGAGTGCGTGCTCGTGCTCGACGACTACCACGCGATCGAGCACCCGGAGATCCACCGCGCGGTCGAGTTCGTCCTCGACCTCGGGCCGCCGGCGCTGACGCTCGCGGTGGCCACGCGCACGCAGCCGCCGCTGCCGGTCGCGCGCCTGCGCGCGCGTGGAGACCTCCTGGAGCTCGACGCCGACGCGCTGCGCTTCTCGGCCCGCGAGGCCGAGGTGCTGCTCAACGACCTGCACGCGCTCGCGCTCGACGAGGCGACGGTCGCGCGACTGCACGAGCGCACCGAGGGCTGGGTCACCGGGCTCTTCCTCGCCGCGCTGTCGCTGCGCGGCCGCGACGACGCGCCGGCCTTCGTCGAGGACTTCGCGGGCGACGACCGCCACATCGCCGACTACCTGTGCGCCGAGGTGCTCGAGCAGCAGCAGCCGGCCATGCGCGACTTCCTGCTGCGCACCGCGATCCTCGACCGCTTCTGCCCGCGGCTGTGCGAGGCGGTCACCGGCGCGGGCGGCGGAGCGCGGCTGCTGTCGGAGCTCGAGCGCTCGAACCTGCTGCTCGTGCCGCTCGACACGCGGCGCGAGTGGTACCGCTATCACCACCTGTTCGGCGAGCTGCTGCGCAACGAGCTCGCCATCCACGAGCCCGGCGCCTCGCCCGCGCTGCACCGGCGCGCGGCGGTCTGGCTGCTCGCGGAAGGCTTCGTCTCCGAGGCCGTCCAGCACCGGATCGAGGCCGGCGACCGCGCCGAGGCGGGCGAGCTGATCGCCCAACACTGGCCGACGACGCTGCTCACCACGGCCGGGGACCGCACGATCGAGCGCTGGCTGTGGGCGCTCGGCGGCGACGCCATCCGGGCCGACGTGCGGCTGTGTGTCGCGCGCTGCTTCGTCGGGCTCAGCCTCGGGCGGATGGGCGAGGTCGAGCGGTGGCTCGCGGCCGCCGAGGTGGCGCCGCTGCCGGCGCCGTTCCGCGACGGCACCGCCTCGGTCGCGGGCGCGCTCGCGCGCGTGCGCGCGGCGTACCTGTGGCAGGTCGGTGATGCGACCGGCGCCCTCGCCGCCGGCCACGAGGCGCGCGAGGCGGAGGCGGGCACCCCGTGGGAGGCGATCGGCGTCGCCTGCGTCGGGCTCGCGAACGTCGCCGTCGAGGCGTGGCCGGAGGCCCGGCACTGGATGGGCGAGTACGCCCGGCTCGGCGAGGCGTTCGGGCTGCACCTCAACCACGCGTCGGGGCTCAGCACGGTGGCGGCCTGCCACGCCGAGGAAGGCGACTTCGCAGCCGCCGAGCGCGCCGCCGCGGCGGCGTTGGAAGTGGCCGCGACACACGGCATCGACGAGCACTGGTGCATGGCCCACGCCCACCTCGCACGCGGCCTCGTGTGGCAGCAGCGCGGCGACCTGATCAGCGCGGCCGGCGATCTCGAGCGCGCCGTCGAGCTGTCGCGGCGCGGCGCCGGGCCGGTCTCCACCGCCTGGGCGTTGCTGCGGCTCGCGGGCGCGCTGGCCGCGGGCGGCGACCGCGCCACCGCCCGCGAGCGGCTCGCCATGGCGCTCGGCGCGCTCCACGGCGCCGCCGACCCGGGCACCTTCCCCGTGCGCGTGGCGCAGGCCGGTCGCGCGCTGGCCGCGCGCTCGCGCGAGCTCGCTCCCGGCGAGCCGCTCTCGGATCGCGAGCTGGGCGTGCTGCGCGAGCTTGCGGGCCCGCTCTCGCAGCGCCAGATCGGCGAGGAGCTCTACGTCAGCGTCAACACGGTGAAATCGCACACCAAGAGCATCTTCCGCAAGCTCGGGGCCTCATCCCGCGAGGAGGCCGTCGGCCGGGCGCGGGAGCTCGGGCTCCTCTGAGCCCTAGTCTCGGCCGGTGCTCGGGCGTTCCATCGCCGCCGTCTTGATCGTCGTGGTGGTCGTTCTCGCCGGGGTGTGGGTGACCGGCGCGCTGATCACGAACGAGTTCGAGGTCGCGATGCTGCTGACGGGCGCGTGGTTCGCGGTGGCCGGGCTCGCCTGCCTCGGGGTCGCGGCCAAGCGCCGCTCGCTGCGGTGGCCGGTGCTCGGGGCCTACGTGGTGACGGTGGCGGTCTGCGGCGCCTACCTCGGCCGCTCACAGTTCTTCGATTCCGAGGTCGACGAGCAGGTCGCCGCCGCGGGGACGGGCGCGGCGACGCTCGCCTCGGGCACGTTCGAGCCGGTGGCGCACGCGGCGCGCGGCACCGCGACGGCGCTGGAGCTCGACGGCGGCGACCGGGTGCTCACGCTCACCGGCTTCGAGGTCGACAACGGGCCCGACCTGCGGCTCTACCTGGTGGCCGGGCCGGCGCGCACCGAGGCTGAGGTCGACGACTACGTCGACCTCGGTGCGCTGAAGGGCAACGTCGGCGACCAGCAGTACCGGATCCCGGACTCGGTCGACCTCGAAGGCTCCACGACGGTCGTCGTGTGGTGCCGGGCGTTCTCCGTGCTCTTCACTCGGGCACCATTGGCGGCATGAGCTCTGACTACACGCGCGTGAACCTCCTGGAGATCGACGACTCGGTGGCCGGCCGGGCCGAGGGTGTCGAGGGGCGCTTCGGCCGCGGGCCGATGGGCGCCCGCGACATCGGCGTGAGCCACTGGCGCTACGCGCCGGGCTTTCGCAGCCCCATGGGCCACAGCCATCGCGAGCAGGAGGAGGCGTACCTCGTCGTCTCCGGCTCCGGCGAGATGCTGCTCGACGACGAGGTGATCGAGCTGGGGCAGTGGGATCTCGTGCGGGTGGCGCCGCAGGTGGTGCGCGCGTTCGCGGCCGGCTCCGACGGCCTGGAGATCGTGGCGGTCGGCGGGCCGAAGCCGGAGGGCGGCGACGGGCAACCGGGCGAGGTGAGCTGGCCCCTCTAGGCGCGGCGCTTGCCGCTCGGGCCGACCACCCACCAGTAGCCGCCGTTGAGGAAGACGTCGTGGCAGAGCACCTGCCCCGGCCCTTCGTGGTCGTAGTAGTAGAGCGGCTGGCCGGCGTAGGTGACCTGGCGCCGGCCGTCGCGGCGCTTGATGGTGCCGAGCAGGCGCGCGCGGACGCCCTTGCCGGCGACGGGCTTGCCCTTGGTGTAGACCGGCGGCCAGGCCTCGGCGCACTCGCCGTAGCAGACGGTCTTGTTCTTCGGGTCGTTATCGAAGATGTAGATCGCCTGCTTCTTGGCGCTGAAGAGCATGCTGCCGAACTCGGAGTCGCCGAGGACGATCCGCGTGCCCTTGCGCTTGGCCGTCGCGGCCGCGGTGGGGGTGGCAGTGGCGGAGGCCATCTCGGGCGTGGCGGTCGCGGCCGCGGTCGGTTCGTCCTTCTCGGCGCCGCACCCGGCGAGGGCGAGGAGCGCGCCGGCCGACAGGGTTGCGAGCCGCTTCATGCCGCCGATCATCTCAGCCGAATCTTGCCTGCGGATGACATCGGGCGCGGTAGCGTTCGCACATGTCGATCGACGACCCCGCCGAGCTCGAAGGCATGCGCCGCGCCGGCGCCGTCGTGGCGCAGACGATCCGCGAGGTGCGTGCGCACGTCGCGCCCGGGGTGAGCACGGCCGAGCTCGACCGTGAGGCCGAGCGGGTGTTCCGGCGGGCCGGCGCACGCTCCGGGCCGCAACTCGACTACGACTTCCCGGGCACGATCTGCATCAGCGTCGACGCCGAGGCCGTGCACGGGATCCCCGGGCCGCGGCGGCTGCGCAGCGGGCAGCTCGTCAAGCTCGACGTGACCGCCGAGCTCGACGGCTTCTACGCCGACGCGTGCGTGACGGTCCCGGTCGGGGACGTCGAGCCGCGGCGGCGCCGGCTGATCTCGGCGGCGGAGATGGGCCTACGGCGTGGGATCGCGGCGGCGCGGGCGGGCGCGGCGGTCAACACGATCGGCGCGGCGGTCGAGCGCGCGGTGACCGGCCGCGGGTTCAGCGTCTGCCACGAGCTCACCGGGCACGGCATCGGCCGCCGCATCCACGAGCCTCCGACGGTGGCGAGCGTCTACGACGCCGCGGCGCGCGAGCTCCTGACCGACGGGCTCGTGATCACCGTCGAGCCGATCGTGGCGGAGGGGCGCGGCGACGTGATCGGGCTGCCGGACGGCTGGACGGTCGTGACTCGCGACGGCTCCGCGGTCGCGCACGCGGAGCACACGATCGTCGTGACGGGCGGCGAGCCGCTCGTCCTCACCGGCTGAGCGCGCTCAGGTCGGCCGCGTAGCCGACCGTCTCCTCGTAGGTGGCGAGCCCGTGGGCGTCGCGGCGCCGGTGGTAGCCCGGCAGCGCGTCCGCGTCGCCGTTCAGCGAGCCGACGACGGCCTCGGCCAGGAACGTGGCGTGGACGCCCGCCATGTCCATGCCCTCGCCGCTCCACGGGTCCTGGTGCATCCCGGCGTCCCCGACCAGCGCCCAGCCGGGCCCGTGCGGCACGCGCACGTAGCTGCGCTCCGGCCCGCAGCCCGCCAGCCGGCCGGCGGGCTGGGCCGCGGCGACCCGCGGCGCGAGCCCGAGGTGGCGGTCGATCCGCTCGGCGTATCCGGCGTCGAGGTCGCGGCGCAGGCGCGCGAACGTGTCCAGGTTGACCGAGACCGCGACGCAGGTCAGCCCGGCGTCGCTCGGGAAGACGTAGGCGATCTCGTCGCCCAGGAGCGAGAACTCGGCGGCGTCGGGGGCCCCGCCGCCAGGGCTCGCGAAGCCGGCGAGATAGCGGTAGTAGAGCGCTCGGAGCGGCGGCGTCTGCTGCTCGACCTCGGCCGCGACCTTGCGCGCAACCAGCGAATGGCGGCCGTCCGCACCGACGACGACCTCCGCGCGCGCCGCCCTGCCGTCGGCGAGCTGCACGCCGGTGACGCGCTCCCCGTCCCACAGCAGATCGACCACGGAGGCGCGCTCGGCGACATCGACGCTGTCCTCAGCGAGCGCTCGCTGGAGCAGGAGGAAGTCGAGCGGCGCCCGCCGCACCGACAGGCAGTAGCCGACCGTGCCGGGGTCCTGCGGCGGCCCCTCCGCCGGCTCCGCGCCGCCGTCGCTGTAGTTGAGCTCACGAGCGAGTGGCGGCGCACCGAGCGCGAGCACGGCGTCGAGCACCCCGAGCCGCTCGAGCACGCCGACCATCCCGGCCCCGCGGAAGAAGTGCGTCGACGGCGTCGTGCTCGGGAAGCGGGCACGATCGAGGAGCAGCACGGAGACGCCGGCGGCGCCGAGCAGGGCGGCGAGGGTCGAGCCCGCGACCCGGGCGCCGACGACGATCACGTCGTAGCGGTCGCGCACCGCCCCTCACTCCTGGCGCGCGTACGCCGCGGTCAGCTCGCGGGCGGCGGCCCAGCGCTCGCGCTCGGCGTCGCGCGCGGACTCGGCCAGGGCCGGCTCGGCGCACAGGTCGAGCGGGACCTGGGGCAGCGAGTCCGGTCCCGCCCACAGGCCGGCGGCGAGGCCGGCCAGGGTGGCGGCGCCGAGCGCGGTCGAGTCGGCGCGAGCGGTGCGGAGGACGGCGACGCCGGTGAGGTCGGCGAGGCGCTGGACGATCCAGTCCGAGCGCGAGAGCCCGCCGTCGACCCACAGCTCCTCGAAGGCCACGTCCATGGCGTCCATCGCGTCGGCGACCTGGTGGAGGATGCCGTCGATCACCGCGCGTGCGAGGTCGGCGCGGCTGGAGCTGAGGCTGAGGCCGAGCACGGCGCCGCGCGCGGCCGCGTCCCAGGTCGGGCTGCCCAGGCCCTGGAGCGCGGGGACGACGACGACGTCGCCGGCGCCTGACTCGCGCAGCAGCGCGTCGAGCTCCGGCCCGGCAGGGAGCGCTCCGATGCGCGCGAACCAGTCGGCGGCCGCGCCCGCGGTGGGGATGAAGCCCTCGAGCGCGTAGCTGGTGCGTCCCTCGCGGCGCCAGGCGGTCGAGGCGAGGATGCCCGGCGGCGGGGCGGGGCGCTCCTCCCCCGCCTGGGCGAGCACGAAGGCGCCGGTGCCGAGCGTCACCTTCGCGGTGCCGGGCTCCCAGCACCGGAGCCCGAACAGCGACGCCTGCTGGTCCCCGACCGCCGCGCGGACGGGGACGCCGGCGATCTCGGCGTCGATGGCGTCGGAGTCGACGATCGGCGGCAGCAGCCCGCGCGGGATGCCGAACAGCTCGAGCAGCTCGTCGTCCCAGTCGCCGCCGCCGAGCGGGCACAGGAGCGAGCGGGCGGCGTTGCCGGCGTCCGACACGTGCACGCCGCCGAGGCGGGCGAGCAGCCAGGACGCGACGTCGCCGTAGGCGAGGTCGCCATCCACCTGATCGAGCAGCCAGCGCAGCTTCGTCGCCGGGAAGGTCGCGTCGAGCTCGAGCCCGGTGCGCTCGCGCACCAGCGCCGCGTGCTCGCGGAGCTCGGCGCAAGCCGCGTCGGTCCGCCGGTCCTGCCACACGATCGCGGGATGGACGGGCCGGAGCGAATCGCGCTCCCAGACCACGAACGTCTCGGTCTGGTTGGCGATGCCGAGAGCGGCCACGTCGCCCGGGCTCGCGCCGGCCGTGGAGAGCGCCCCGGCGATCGCGCGCTCCGCCGAGGCGGCGAGCGCCTCCGCGTCCTGCTCCACGAGGCCGGGAGCGGGGAACGAGGAGGCGACCGCAACGGACGCGACGCCACGCTCGCGCAGGTCGTCGTCGAGCGCCACGCAGCGCGTGCTGGAGGTGCCCTGGTCGAGCCCGAGGACGAGCCGGCTCACCGGCGCACCGGGGCGCCGGCGCGCTCGGCGAGCGTCCCGCGATAGGCCTCGAGCGCCCGGCCGTCCTCGCGCTCGGCCTCGGCGGCCCGGCCGGCGGCGACCCGCGCCTGCCAGCCCTCGATCTCCTGCTGCGTGCGGTCGGGCGACCAGTCGAGCACGCCGGCCATCAGCTCGGCCGCGGGCCCCGCCGCGCGCAGGCCGCGGTCATGGGCCGTGAGCGCGAGCCGGGTGCGCCGCTCGAGCACGTCCTCCAGGTGCAGCGCGCCCTCGTGCGTGCACGCGTGGACGACCTCGGCGCGCAGATGCCCGTCGCCGCCTTCGAGCGGGCCGGCGAGGTCGGGTTGATCGTCGATGAGCGCGACGAGCTCGGTCGACAGGGCGCCGTAGCGGCGGAGCGGGCCGTGGGTGGGCAGCGTGCCCCTCGCGCCCGCGCCGAGCAGCGGCACGTCGCGCGTCACCGACGCGGTGCGGACGCCGAGCGCCGACGCCACCGCGTCGATCAGGTCGGCCGCCATCACGCGGTAGGTCGTGTACTTGCCGCCCGCGATCGTGGTGAGCCGCGGCGCCGGCGACTCGACCACGTGCCGGCGGCTGATCTTCGTCGTGTCCGAGCGCGCCGCCTCGGCGATCAGCGGGCGCAGGCCGACCGTGACGCCGTGGACGTCCTCGCGCCGCAGCGGCTCGGCGAGCAGCGCGTTGGTCTTGGCGAGCAGGTAGTCGATGTCCGCGCCCGTGGCGACCGGCCGGTCGGGCCCACCACTCCACGGCGTGTCGGTGTCGCCGATCAGCCAGCCGCCCTGCCACGGGATCACGAACAGGACGCTCTTCTCGGTGCGGGCGAGCACGCCGGTCTCCATCGGGATGCGCTCGCGCGGGACGAAGACGTGGATGCCCTTCGAGTGCACGTTGCGCCACGCGGACCGCCCGCCCGCCAGCTCGCGCAGGCCGTCGGTCCACGCGCCGACGGCGCCCGCGACGTGGCGGGCACGCAGCAGCAGCGGCTCCCCCGTCTCCTCGTCGACCGCCTCGACCTCGCCCGGTGCGCGGAAGCCCGTGACCCGCACGCGGGTGGCGATGTGCGCGCCGTGCGCGGCGGCGGTCCGCGCCACGACGGCGACCATCTTCGCGTCGTCCTCGAGCGCGTCGTGGAACTGCACGGCGCCGACGAGCGCGTCGTCGCGGAGCGCGGGCGCCTCGGCGAGCGCGCGGCGGCGGCTGAGGTGGCGGTGCCGGGGCACCGAGCTCGTACCGCCGAGTGAGTCGTAGAGCACGAGGCCGGCGCCGAGGTAGGCGCGCTCCCAGGCGCGCCCGCGCAGGGGCCACAGGAACGGCACGGGCTCCACCAGGTGCGGGGCGAGCCGCGTGAGCAGCAGCTCGCGCTCGCGGAGCGCCTCGCGCACGAGCCCGATGTCGCCCATCTCGAGGTAGCGCAGCCCGCCGTGGATCAGCTTGCTCGACGCGCTCGACGTGCCCGCCGCGAGGTCGCGCGCCTCGACGAGCCCGACCCGCAGCCCACG
Source organism: uncultured Solirubrobacteraceae bacterium (assembly GCA_963730115.1). Taxonomy (GTDB): domain Bacteria; phylum Actinomycetota; class Thermoleophilia; order Solirubrobacterales; family Solirubrobacteraceae; genus DASQFQ01. The sequence continues at coordinate 206,653 of CAVSQM010000012.1, forward strand.
CGTGGCGGCGTCGAGCGCCGCGCCCGCGCCGGTGATGCCGCCTCCCACGATGAGCACGTCCAAGTCCCCGGTCGCGGCCTCGATGGCCGCCGTGAGGCGATGGCCCGGCGGCGAGAGGCCGCCGCGTTGCGGGCGCCGCCGGCCATCACACCGACCCGTTGAAGAGCGGCCTCAGCGCGTCGTACAGCTGCCGGTGCCGCGCGTGCAGGTCGTCGTACACGCCGCGCAGCTCGGGGTCCGGCTCGACCCTCGCCTCTCGACGGCACGCCATCGCGAGCCCTGCGGCCGACACCGACTCGTGCAGCCCCGCGCCCGCCGCCGCCAGCATCGCCGCGCCGCGGGCGGTGGTCTCGACGTCCTCCGGGCGGCAGACCGGCAGGCCCGTCACGTGCGCCCGCAGCTCGAGCAGGAGGCGGCCGTGGGCGCCACCGCCGACGCAGACGACCTCGCTCGGCGCGTGGCCGGCGCCGGCGATCGCCTCGATGACGTCGCGCAGCGCGTGCGCGTTGCCCTCGAGCAGCGCGCGCGCCAGGTGCGCCCGGCCGTGGGAGGCGGTCACGCCGAACCAGCCGGCGCGCGCGTTGGCGTTCCACTCCGGCGCCATCGCTCCCGCGAGCGCGGGCAGCCAGAGGACGCCGTCCGCGCCCGGCGGGGCCGACTCCGCCAGCGCGTTCAGCAGCTCGTAGACGTCGGCGCCGCTCTCGGTCGCGCGCACCGCCTCGAGCCCGCCGAGCTCGTCGCGGAACCAGCGGTAGGCGCCGCCCGACAGCCAGCCGGGGTTCTCGAGCAGCCACGTGTCGGGGTCGGCGTGGGGATGGAGCTCGACCACGCCGGTCGGGTCGTGGGCGGGCTCGCCGACGACCGCGCACACCGGCTCGGCGGTGCCGAGGACGTCGCAGACCACGCCCGGCTCGACGACGCCGGCGCCGAGCGTCGCCGCCATCTCGTCGCCCGCGCCGAGCACGACCTGGGTGTTCGAGTCGAGGCCGGTCGCCTCGCACAGCCATTCGAGCACCGGGCCGAGCACGGCGTCCGACCGCCGCAACTCCGGCAGCCGGTCGACCTCGACGCCGAACGCCTCGCACGCCTCCTCCGACCACGAGTGCTCGCGCGGGTCGAGCACGCCGGTCGAGGAGCCGTTCGATGCGTCCACCGCCAGCTCGCCCGACACCCGCCACGCCACCCACGAGCCCGGGCGGCGCGAACACGGCGGCCTCGCCGTACGCCTCGGGCTCGTTGCGCGCCAGCCAGGCAATCTTCGGCGCGATGTGCCCCGGGTCGATGTTGCAGCCGGTCAGCTCGCGCAGCCGGTCGCGGTCGATCCGCTCAGCGGCCGCCTCGCACTCCTCGCCCGCGCGCCGGTCGCACCAGATGAGCGCCGGGCGGAGGGGCTCGCCGTCGGCGCCGGCGGCCACCATCCCGTCGAGCTGGGAGCCGAACGACAGCGCCACGATCTCGCGGCCCGCGGTCGCCTCGCGCACCGACTTCAACGTCTGCACGAGCGCCTTGGTCCACTCCCCCGGGTCCTGCTCGGCCCACCCCGCCCGCGGATACGACAGCGCGTGCGGGGCGTACGCCGTCGCCACCAGCGTCCCGTCCGGCTCGAGCGCCTGCGCGCACGTGCCCTGCGAGCCGACGTCGACGCCGACCACAAGCGGCGCGTCGGTCAGCGGTCCCCCTCGGCGCCCGGCCCGCGGCGGACGAGCGTGAAGGTGAAGGCGTCGGCAAGGTGATGCTCGCGTGACACGAGCACGGCGATCCCGTCCGCGGTGCGGTCGACCTGGTCGATGGTGAGCAGCATCGTCCCCGACGGGACGTCCAGCCGCCTGGCCACCTCACCGTCGGCGTTCCACGGCGTGAGCTCCGCCACCCCGTGGTCGACCGCCAGCCCGCGCTCCGCCAGCGCGGCGTAGATCGAGCCGACCTCGTGCAGATCCTCGGGCGCGATGTGGTCGACCCGGCACCAGTCGGTGACGTCGACGACCCGCCGGCCGTCCGCGGTGCGCACGCGCCGCAGCACGCCGACCGGCGCGCCCTCGTCCACGCCCAGGATCTCCGCCACCGCTGAAGGCGCCGCCTCCACCGCGGCGCTCGCTTCCTCGGTGCCCGGCGACAGCCCGGTGCCGGCGATCATCGAGGAGACGCCGAAGTTGCGCCCGAGGTCGCTCGGCAGCGCCGGCCGGTGCGTGACGTAGGTGCCCGAGCCGTGCAGGCGGCGGACGTAGCCCTCCTCCTCGAGCAGCGTGATCGCCGCCCGCATCGACGAGCGCGAGACCGTCTCCTGCCGAGCCAGCTCAGGCTCGGACGGCATCCGCTCGCCCGGCCGCCACTCGCCGGCGTGGATCCGCTGGCGCAGTCCCTGGGCGAGGCTGTGGCGCAGCGACCGGCGCACGGTGGTCACGGAGCGACGACGACCTTGAGCGCCTCGCCGGCGCGGATGCGCGGGAAGGCATCCGGCGTCTCGTCGAGCCCGATCACGTCGGAGACCACGGAGCGGATGCCGCCCGCGTCGGCGGCGAGCATGTCGAGCGCCGCCACCTGGTCGCGGTGCCGCGACGCGTAGGAGCCGTGGACCTGGACCTCCTTGTAGTGGAGGACGTTGGAGGGGAAGTTGATGTGCGTGGTCCCCTTCGGCAGCCCGCCGAAGAACAGCACCCGCCCGCGCGGGGCGGCCATCTCCATCGCCTCCTCCTGGGCGGCGTCGCTCGAGCAGGCGACGATCACGACGTCGGCCCCGAAGCCGTCGGTCGCGCGCGAGATCGCGGCGACGCCGTCCTCCTGCTCGGTGTCGACGTAGGCCACCCGGTCGTCGCCGACGATCGCGTGCGCCAGCTCGAGCCGCCGCGCCGCGCGCTCGAGCAGCAGCACCTGGCCGGCGCCCTGCAGCCGCGCGAGTGCCACGTGCGCGGTGCCGACCGGCCCGGCGCCGATCACGACCACGACGTCGTCGAGGCCGATCGCGATGTCCTTGTGGCCGCAGATCACGTCCGACAGCGGGTCGGCGAACGTCGCGTGCTCGGGCGACAGCCCGTCGGGGATGCGGAACAGGTTCTTCAGCGCGATGTTCGGGATGACCACGCGCTCCGCGTACGCGCCGGGGTGGTCGAAGCCCATCAGCTCGCCGTCCAGGCAGAGGTTCTCCGCGCCGCCGCGGCACATCCGGCAGCGGCCGCACCACAGCGTCGAGATGCAGTGGACGGCGTCGCCGACCGAGATGCCGCCCGCCGCCACCTCCTCCTCGGCGCGCGGGCCGATCTCGACCACCTCGCCGGAGATCTCGTGGCCGAGCACCCACGGCGCCTCGATGCGGCGGTCGCCGTTGTAGAAGGAGCGCACGTCGGTGCCGCAGACGCCACACGCGAGCACGTGCAAGCAGCACGCCGTCCTCGGGGCAGACCGCGTCGGGCGCAGTGCCGACGTCCATCGTCCCAGGCCCGTTCCAGATCGCTGCGCGCACTGCTCCTCCTCCGCTGGCTCGACCGCTGCTAGCGTACCAGTTGTCGGACAACTCGCCCCGGGAATCGGAAGCTCAGGAGCCCTGAATGATCGAGTTCATCTTCATGCTCACCCGCGACGACGTGACGCTGAAAGACGCGCGCGAGGTCTACGCCTCGATCGCCGAAACGGGCGTGCGCCACGTCGGCTGCAAGGACGTCGGGCTGCCGACCGAAGAGCTCAAGGCGCTGATGGACGACATCCGCTCCAACGGCCACGAGACCTGGATCGAGGTCGTGTCCGAGACTGAGGAGGACACGCTCGCCTCCGCCCGCGCCGCCGCCGAGATCCGCCCCGACCATCTGATCGGCGGCACGCTGATCGAGCCGGTGCAGGAGATCCTCGCGGGCACGGGGGTGAAGTTCTGGCCCTACGTCGGCCAGATCGTCGGCCACCCCTGCCTGCTGCGCGGCACGATCGACGAGATCGTCGCCGACACGAGGCGCGCCGCCGAGCTCGGCGTCGACGGCATCAACCTGCTCGCCTACCGCTACGACCAGGACGTCGAGGCGCTCGTGCGCGCCGTCGTCGGCGCCAGCGACCTCCCCGTCATCTGCGCCGGCTCCGTCGACTCGCTGGAGCGCATCCGCGCGCTCGAGGCGGCCGGCGCCTGGGCCTTCACGATCGGCACCGCCGCGCTCGACGGCGTGCTCGTGGAGAACACGCCGCTGAGCGGGCAGTTGGAGGCGGCGCTCGAAGCCGCCGGGGCGAGCGCCCCCGCCTAAGCGGGGGCGGTGCCGGGCTCCTCGATCACGCCTTCGTCGATCATCCGGCCGATCGTGTCGAACTTCTTGCGGTTGGTCCGCTTGAGCGCGACCGCGTAGATCAGCGCGGCGACCACTCCGACGATCGCGATCGGCCCGATCAGGTCGACGTAGCCGATGGTGCCGGCGAGCACGTCGATGTTCGCGAACAGCAGGTAGAGCGCGAACACCTGGCCGACGATCGCGATGATCGGGCAGAGCGTCACGATCACCCACGAGTCGGGGTGCTTGTGGCGCCGATGCCAGAGGATCACGGCCAGCGCGCACACGACCTGGATCGTGAGCAGCCACACCACGCCCTGCACGGCCATCATCGTGTAGATGCGGACGTAGGCGGTGTCGAACGCGTCCCCGAAGCCGAAACCGGCCCCGATGCCCCAGGCCAGCACGAGCAGGAGGGCGAACGCGGTCTGCGCGAGGCTCGCGACGTAGGGGGACTTGTGCGTCTTGTGGGTCCGGCTGAACGACTTGGGCAGGATGCCCTCGCGGCCCAGCGCGTAGCCGTAGCGCATGGCGACGTTGTGGAACGCCATCGCGCACGCGAACGAGCCGGTGAGGATCAGCACCTGCATGAGCGTCTCGAAGAACTGATTGCCGTATTGCTGCATCGCGACGAAGAACGGCCCGTCCGGGTTCTGCGCGTCCTTGATGAGCGTCGCCTCCGGGTAGGCGGAGACGAACGCCAGCGACGTGATCACGTAGAGGATGCCCAGGCCGATGACGGAGATCAGCGTCGCCCGGGGCACGATGTGCTGGGGGTCCCTCGACTCCTCCGCATAGTTGGGGACGGCCTCGAAGCCCACCCACGACCAGAACGCCAGGAACAACCCGACGCCGGCCGCCAGGCCGACCCCCGGATCCGTGAGCTGGAACATGTTCAGTGACTCGAACTGGATGCCGTCGGCCTCGCTGCCGCCGCTACCGAACACCACCAGGTCGAAGATCGTGAGGATGATCACCTCGCCGATCAGCGCGAAGCCGAGGATCTTCACCGACAGCTCGACGTCGAAGTAGCAGAGGACGCTGATCAGGACCGCCGCGAACACGGCGAACGCGACCCAGGGGATCTCCCAGCCGAACCAGTCGTTGAAGTTCGTGACCGAGAAGTACGCGAAGCCTCCGAGCAGCGAGACCTCGAACAGCGCGTAGGCGAGCGCGCCGGTGAGGCCGGCCGCCAGCCCGAGCTCGCGCCCGAGCCCGTGCGAGATGAAGGTGTAGAAGCCGCCGGTGGCGCGGATCTTCTTCGCCATCGCGACGTACCCGATCGAGAAGATCGTGAGGATGATGGTGGCGAACAGGAAGGCGGCCGGCGTGTAGAGGCCGGTGCCGAAGCCCACGGCGAACGGGACGTTGAACAGCATCGCCGAGATGGGCGCGGCGCCCGTCACCGCGATGAAGACCACCCCCCACAGCCCGATCGCGTTCGGCTTCAGTCGATCGACCCCCGAGTCGCCCGCGTACACCGACTCCACGGTGCCTTCATGGCGGGCTCCGACCCCGGGGTCAGGCTTGGTGGTGGCCATGCGTCCCCTTCTCCTCGATGCGATCCCTCGCGGACGAAGTTGTCCGACAAGCTAGGAGCAATTCAACCAAGATCGAACGAACCGATCAACCCCGTTCCTGGACCTGCACGCTCGCTCCCACCACGGTCGGGGACGCGGGTGCGGACCGTGCGCGGACGACGATGCGGGCACGGTCGGCCCGGAAGAGGTCGTGCGAGCGCTCGAAGGCGACCCCGTCGACGTCCCAGGCGGTGCGCGCCACCGCCAGCAGCGGCGCACCTCGCCGCAGCTCCAGCAGGCGTGCCTCGGCCGCGCCCGCGGCCACCACCTCGATCCGCTCCTCCGCCTCCCCCGGCTCGAGTTCGTACTCGCGCTGCAGCAGCTCGTAGATGCCCCCGCTCAGCGAGCGGTCGAGCAGCCCCGGGAAGCGCTCGGCGGGGAACAGCGCGCGCTCGAGCGAGATCGGGTCGCCGTCGGCGAGGCGCACGCGCACGACCTCCAGGGCGAGTCCGCCCGCGGACAACCCGAGCGCGGCGGCGGCGTCGGCGTCCGCCTCGACGGTCGAGGTGGAGAGCACGCGGGCGTCGGCCTGGAAGCCCTGGCGGCGCAGGTAGGCGGGCAGCCCGGCGAGGCTCGTGAGGTCGCGCTCGACCTTGCGCTCGGCCACGAAGATGCCGCCGGCGCGGCCGCGCGTGCGCCGGACGACGCCTCCGCGCTCGAGGTCGGCGAGCGCCGCGCGGATCGTCGATCGGCTGATGCCGAGCCGCTCCGCCAGCTCCCGCTCCGCCCCCAGCCGCTCGCCCGGCCCCGGCAGGTCGGCGATCAGGCGGTCGCGCGCCGCCTGCGCCGTCGGCCCGAGCGAGACGGCCGAGCGCTCCACCGCTAGTGGTCCCTCCGGTGGCCCGTGGCGAACGTCAACCGCGGCTGGGTGGGGGTGGGCTGAAAGGGCCGCGGAGTCCACGAGTGTCGTCTCGACCACCCAGGAGGTGGTTGAGATGACATTCGTGCCGCCTCCGGGCTCGAACCCACCCGCACCCAGCCGGGGTTGACGTTCGCCGGCAGACCCACCACCTACTGGGCTTCCATGGCCATCACGCCCTCGGGCAGCACCTGGCCGCCGTCGACCACGATGCTCTGGCCCGTGATGTAGCCCGCCTCGTCGGTGGCGAAGAACAGCGCGGCGTTGCCGATGTCCTCGACCTTCCCCAGCCGCCGCTGCGGGATCATCGACTCCATCGTCGCCCGGTACTCCGGCCCGAGCTCGTCGAGCCCCTCGGTCTCGATGTTGCCGGGCATGACCGCGTTGATGGTGATGCCGCGGGCGGCCAGCTCGATCGCCGCCGTGCGCAGGAAGCCGAGCTGCGCGGCCTTGGTGGCGCCGTAATGCGACCAGCCGGGGAAGCCGGTGAGCGGCCCGGTGATCGAGGACGTGACGATCACGCGCCCGTGGCCGCTGGCCTCGAGCGGGTCGAGCGCGGCCTTGACGGCCAGCATCGTGCCCTTGACGTTGGTGGCGAAGATCGCGTCGATGTCCGCCTCGCTCATGTCGGCGAGCTTCACATCGGGGAAGACCCCGGCGTTGGCGCACAGCACGTCGAGGCCGCCGAACTCCGCGACCACCTCCTCCACCATCCGCTCGCAGTCGTCGGCCTTGGCGACGTCGGCGATCACGTAGCGGGCGCCGAGCGCCTGCGCCGCCGCCTCCCCCGTCTCGCGGTCGCGGCCGCAGACGGCCACGTTGGCGCCCGCGCGCGCGAAGACGCCCGCGATGCCCTTGCCGATGCCCTTGGTACCGCCGGTGACGAGGACGGTGCGCCCGGTGAGAGGGGTGAACAAGCTGGCGTCTCCTAGGTGTGGGTTGACAGGTAGCGCTCCGCCAGCGCGCAGGTGCCGGTCGTGAAGTCGGCCCCGAGCTCCGCGGCCTCGGTCGCGAAGGTGTGGTGCGAGCCGATCCAGGCCACGAGCAGCAGCCGGCGCAGCATCACGAAGGTGTCGAGCTCCGCCTCGTCGGCCGGGTCGAGCGGCGCGACGGAGCGGTAGCCCTCGAGCCACGCGTCCTGGAGGTCGGGCACGCGCGGGTGGTCCTCCATGAACGAGACCGTGGTCGCGAAGTCGTACATGAACCACGCGAACCCGGAGTCGTCGAAGTCGATGACGCGCACCTGGCCGTCGTCGACGAGCAGGTTGGCGAGGCGGATGTCGGCGTGGATGAGGCCGAAGCGATCGTCGGATTGCCCGTAGGCGGCGAGGCGGTCGCGGATCGTGGTGTCGAGCCGGCCCAGCAGCTCGAGCTCCTCCGGCCCCATGCCGAGCCCGTCCTGCCAGCGGCCCCAGTGGCCGCTCGCGCCGAGCGTGTGCTCGTAGTCCCAGGGCGGGCGGTCGAAGCCCTCGGGAGGGTTCCATGCGCGCGCGTGCGCATGCATGCGCGCGGACACCGCGCCGAGGACGCGGAAGCCCTCGAGCACGGCCTCGCCCTCGGGGTCGGGCTCGCTGCCGGGCAGCCACTCCCACAGCACGACGTTGCGGTCGTGGACCTCGAGCACGCGCTCGCCGCTCGGGGCGAGGACGGGCACGCACGTGTCGACCGCGCCGTCCTCGCGCAGCGCGTCGACCCACTGGAGCTCGGACTCGATCTGGTGCGCGGTGCGGTAGCCGGGGCGATGGACGCGCAGGGCGTAGCCGGTGGACGAGTCGGGGTCCTCGACCCGGTAGGTGTGGTTCTCGGAGACGTTGCAGAGGGTGGCGGTCGCGTCCTCCGACAGGCCGAAACGGGGTAGCGCCGCTGCGGCCAGCTCGTCGATGCTCATCCGTCCCTTCCTCTCACTCCCTCGAGAACGCGCGTGATCTCGTCGCGCGCTCGGACGATATCCGCGGTCGCGCCGGCGAGATAGACCCGGCCGGCCGCGCCGATCATCGAGACGGTGACGAGCGTGAGGTCCGGGGCCACCGCCTCGGCGGCGTTGGCGGCGACGGCCGCGAACAGCGCCGGGGTGACCTCGACGACGAGCAGCGTCTGCCCGGGGAGCAGCATCGACGCCTCGCGGTTGCGGTTGACGATGACCGCGTGCTGGTCGGTCACCTCCTCGATCACGTCGACGTAGAGGATCTTCGGGCGCAGCGTGTCGCCGGAGCTGGCGCCGATGCCGTCCAGGATCGCCTCGCCGGCCTGCTCGACGAGGGCCTGGTCGGGCGAGTGGACCTCGAGCACGCCGAACTGGCGCTCGACGAAGTGGATGCCCGGCTCGATGTCGGGCACCGACTTGAGCGCCAGGTCGATGACCCGCTCGATCGCCAGGCCGGGCGCCACCTCGACGATCAGCGCGTGGTCGCCCTCGATCGGCGGGTAGCCGCGCGCCCGCAGGGGCGTGCCGAGGTAGGCCGCGAACTGCCGGCCCAGCTCGGGGATCGGCAGGTAGACGCGGAGCTCGACGCCGGCGGTCGCCGAGGCGCTCACGTCACGCAGCCGAGGCGCTGAAGTGCTTGCCGAGCTCGTTGTGGGGCCGCGGGATGACGTGGACCGAGACGAGCTCGCCGACGCTCGACGCCGTCTCCGACCCGGCCTCGGTCGCGGCCTTCACGGCGCCGACGTCACCGCGCACGACGACGGAGACCAGGCCGTCGCCGACCTCCTCGCGGGAGACGATCGTCACGTTGGCGGCCTTCACCATCGCGTCCGCGCCCGCGAGCGCGGCCACGTACCCCTTCGTCTCGATCATGCCCAGGGCTTCACTCATGACTGCTCCTTCTCGTCGAGGATTCCGATGATCAGCGCGTCGAGCGGGGGGTGCTCGTCGCCGAAGTAGCCCGACGCGACCGAGCCGGTGGCGACGAGCACACGCTCGCCCTCCCCGCTCCCGAGCACGTCGAAGGCGATCAGGGTCGAGCCGTCGTCGGTGCGCACCTCGAGTAGCGCGCCGCTGGGCAGCGCGTCGACCCGCCGCGTCGCCCACACCGATCCCGTCACCGTCGCTCTCAGCATCTAGTGGCTCTCCCGTTCGATCGCGATTCCCTTGGCACGCGCCTTCTCGCGCGCGAGGGGCGTCAGGACTGCGCGCGGGCCGAGGACGAGGCGGGCGCCCGCGCGCGCGGCCTCGTCGACCTTGCGCTCGGTGACCGCGCCGCGCTCCACGCGAAGGGTGCCGAGTGCCCCTCCCGACGGGCTTCCTCCGGGGGCACCGAGCGTGAACCGCAGGCGGCCGGCGAGGATCGCCTCCCGCTCCTCCGGCGGCCGGGCGAGGAGCGCCTGCGCGAAGCGGTTGAGGTCGTCGTCGGACCCGAGCGTCACCGGCTCGGCCGCCGTCTGCGGGCCCCAGGTCGAGGGGCGGTGCACGCCCGCCACCGGCGGCGGCGGGATCTGCGGCACCACGGCATGCCCGTTCGTCCCCGCCAGCGCCTCGGCCAGCAGCTCGCGCAGCATCTCGCGGGCATCCTCGCTCACGCGACCTCCTCCAGCGCCCCGACCGCGGCATCGCCCGCCGCCCGCACGTCGGACTCGTCGCCGGTGATGTACACGCGGCCGGTCGCGCCGATCATGCGGTAGTCGACGACCTTGATGCGCGCCGCCTTCTCGGCCTCGTTGACCGCGAGGATCGCGTACGAGGCCGGCTGCATCTCGAGCACGAACAGCGACTCGCCCGGCAGCGCCATCGAGCCGAGCTTGTTGCGGTTGATGAGGAACGCGTGCTGGTGGTCGAGGCGCGAGACGAGCGTCGAGGCGAGGATCTTCGGCTTCATGGCGTCGGCCGACGAGGCGCCGAGCGCGTCGAGCACCGCCCCGCTCGCCGACCGCACGACCGCGGGCGAGCGGTCGTGGAACTCGAGGTAGCCGAAGTGGCGCTCGACGACGAGGATGCCGGGCTGCAGCCGCGTGTGCTTGACCGCGACGTCGGTCAGCGGCTCGATGTCGAGCCCGGGCGCGACCTCGATCACCGCCGCCGCCATCCCGGAGCGCGGCAGCCGCCCGCGGATCCAGGTGCCGAGGTAGCACATGGTCTGCGGCTGCAGCTGGTCGATGAAGATCGCGGAACGGAGCTCGGCGGCCATCAGCTGACCAGCTCCCGCAGCTCGTCGAGGATCATGCGGCGCAGGTCCTCCCGCGAGAGGTCGCTGCCGGTGGTCGGCTCCGGCAGCGAGACCGGCGCCGGCTCCGGCCGCACCGACCACGGCTGCAGGCCGTCGAAGTCGCCGAGCGGCTCGTCGGCGTGGTAGGCGAGCCGGGTCCACTGCGTGAGGTGGCGCGGCTCGAGGTTCTCGGTCAGCGCGGAGCGGCCGAAGAAGCCGGTGCCGACGGTCATCGTCGGCGCGAGGTTCGTGTCGAGGCCGCTCGAGCCCTGGCTGCCCGGCGCGTTGACCGACACCCGCAGCACCCGCACCGCGGCGCCGTAGGCGAGGATCGTGCGTCGGGTCGCGCGAGTGGATGACCGCCGAGTGCCCCGCGCCGCCGATCCGCAGCAGCGAGCGGGCGGCGTCGATGCCGCGCGCGGCGTCGGGCACGCGCACGAGCCCGAGCAGCGGGAAGAGCTTCTCGCGCGCGAGCGGCTCCTCGGGCACGACGAGCGGGAACGGGGCGACGAGCACGCGCGTCCCGCCCGGGACGCGGATCCCCGCGGCGGTCGCGAGCGTCGCGGCGTCCTTGCCCGCGAGCTCGGTGTTGATCCGCCCCTCGGGGTAGAGCGTCTCGCGCGCCCGCTGGGCGCCCTCCTCGTCGAGCACGTGCGCGCCGTGGCGCGCGAGCTCGCGCTCGAACGCGTCGGCGACCCGCTCCTCGACGATCGCCACCGACTCGTTGGTGCACAGGATCGAGTTGTCGAACGCCTTCGAGTCGGCGAGGTGCGCGGCGGCCTGCGCGATGTCGGCGCTGGCGTCGACGAGCGCCGGCACGTTGCCGGGCCCGACGCCGAGCGCCGGGTTGCCGCTGCGGTAGGCCGCGCGCACGACGGCGGTGCCACCGGTGGCGACGATCACGTCGACCTCGCGGTCGGCCATCAGCGCCTCGATCAGCGGGATCGTCGGCTCCTCGACGACCTGCAGGCAGCCGTCGGGCGCGCCCGCCGCCACCGCGGCGCGCGAGAGCACGTGGACGGCCGCGACCGAGGTCTCGCGCGCGAGCGGGTGCGGCGAGACGACGACCGCGTTGCGCGTCATCAGCGCCAGCAGCACCTTGAAGTAGACGGTGGCGATCGGGTTGGTCGACGGCGTGAGCGCGAGCACGACGCCGGCCGGCTTCGGCACCGAGACGATCTTCGCGGCGGCGTCGACCTGCGCGTCGACGTAGTCACCGACCGCGTAGCGCTCGACGATCCCGCGCGAGCACGCCTCGTTCTTGCGCCGCTTGTGCTCGGCGACGCCCATCCCGGTCTCCTCAACCGCGGCGATCGCGAACCTTTCCGCATTTTGGTACGCCGCTTCGGCGACCGCCTCGACCACGAGCTCCGTCCGCTCCCGGTCGAAGGCCGAGAACGCGGTGGCCGCCCAGCGCGCGCGGTCGAGCATCATGCGGGCGCGCGCAGAGCCGGGCGCCTCGGTCTCCAGCAGCGTGGTCATGCGGCCACCGCCGCGGCGTCCCCGACCGCCTGCCCGATCGCCACCGCGGTCCGGTCGAGGATCTCGTCGACCAGGTCAGGGCCGAGCAGGATGCCGGGCTTGAACTGCAGGACGCGCGGGTCGAGCGTCGAGAAGATCGCCCACACGCCGTTCTCGTACAGCCGCCGCATGACGAGCTTCGCGCCCTGCGGGTGGTCGAACTCGAGCCCCATCACGACCCCGTCCTGGCGGATGCCGACGAGCCACTCGGGATAGGTCTCCTGGATCGCGCTCAGGCCCTCCCGGAAGCGCTCGGAGATGTAGTGGACCATCGAGCGCACCTCGGGCCGGCCGCAGATCTCGAGCACCTTGAGCGCCACGACGCAGCCGAGCTCGGCGCCCCCGCCGGTCGACATGTGACCGAAGCCGTCCTCCTTCAGCCACGCCGAGCATTCCTCGGACACGACGCAGCAGGCGATCGGGTACATGCCGCCGGTGATCCCCTTGCCGACGATCATGATGTCCGGCTCGATCCCGGACTTCTGGATGCACCACATCTCGCCCGTCCGCATCAGCCCGGTCTGCACCTCGTCGGCGATGTAGAGCGCCCCGTGGCGCTCGCACAGGTCCTTGACCGCGCGCAGGTAGCCGGGCTCGGGGAGCGGGAAGCCGTAGGTGGCGGGGATCGACTCGATCACCACGCCGGCGACGTCGCCGCCGCGCAGCGCCTCCTCCATCGCGCCGAGGTCGTTGAACGGGACCTGGACGAACTCCTCCGGCCGGTCGGAGAGGAAGAGCTTCGAGAACCGGTCGTCGCCCGCGACCACCGCGAGCCCGGTGTGCCCGTGGTAGCCCTTGCGGATCGAGACGATCTTGCGCTGCTGCCGGGTGTGGCGCGCGGTCTTGATCGCGATGTCGGTCGCCTCGCCCCCGCCCGACGCGTAGATCACGCGCTTGAGGCTCGGCGGGCAGGTGGCGACGAGCGCCTCGGCGAGCGCGGTGCGCGCCAGCGCGGGGAAGTGGTGGTTGCCGATGTCGAAGCGGCCCATCGCCTGCTCGAGCACGGCGATCAGCTCGGGATTGCGATGGCCGAGGTTGTAGGTGCCGCCGTTGAGGTGCAGGTCGATCAGCCTGCGCCCCGCCATGTCCCAGAACAGGTAGCCCTCGCGGCGGTCGATCACGAGGTCGACGCCGGCGTCCTGCCAGAAGCGCGTCTTGTCCGGGTTCCAGAACTCCTCGGACCGGCGGAGGAAGTCCGCCTTGGACTCGTACGAAAAGAAGCCGTAGTCGTACACGACGCTCGGCGGCAACGTACCAATTCTGCCGCCGTGCGGCAAATGGTTCTGTGAATTGGTCTGCTAGGCGGCTGCGCTGCGAGGGTGTTGCGCGACGGCGAGGAAGCCGTCGAAGAGGCGGAACGCCGCGTCGCGGGCCGCGGCGAGCTGGTCGGCCGGCGCGGAGAGGTCGGCCTCCACCCCATCCGCCCGCGCCCACCCGGCGACGATCTCGACCGTCGCCTCGGGATGGAACTGCACGCCGAGGTGCGGGCCGTAGCGGTAGGCCTGCGGGGCGTCGGCGGTGCGGGCGAGCTCGGTGGCGCCCGGCGGCGTGCAGAAGCGCTCGAAGTGCCATTCGAGCCACGGCCCCGCCGGGATCACGGACGGGTCGTCCGTCTCGATCGCCCGCCAGCCCAGCTCTGCCACCGGGGCCGGCCCGACCTCGGCGCCGAGCACGGCAGCCAGCACCTGCCCGCCGTAACAGAGGCCCAGCACCGGGACGTCGCGCTCGACCGCCCGCGCGAGCAGCTCGCGCTCGGCGGCGACCGCCGGGTCGTGCATGTCGCCGGCCATCTTGTCGTGGCCGAGCGAGGCGATCCACGCGAACCGCTCCGGGTCCGGCACCGACACCTCGGCCCACGTGCGGTCGACCTCGTAGGCGATCCCGCGCGCATCGAGCCACTCCGCCAGCAGCGCGGCCGGCGCGCTCTTGACGTGCTCGCGGATGAGGACGGGCTTCACGCGAGCGAGCATAAAACAACCCTCAACCTCCCTCAGGGGGTCTGTCAACGGCGCCTGCCCCCGAATCGCCGGCGGAGAACCCGCATGAGAGGGCGAGTTGCCCGCCTCCGGAACGGCGGAGGGCCGCATCGCGGGATCGCTCCCATGACCGCAGACTAGTTGTCATGACAACTATCTAGCAGCCGGCCCGCCGGACCGCCCAGCACCAAGCGGCGACCGCTCGACCGGCTCGGAATGGAGCCTCACCGATGTCGCCCCGCTCTGCGGCCGGCCGCCGCTACCGGCTCGCTCGCACTTGCGCTGATCGCGCTCGCCCTCGCCACCGCCGCGCCCGCCTCCGCCGCGGGCCTCGACGAGGCCGGCTACTGGCAGCTCGCCGACGCGACCCAGCAGCGCCTCGACCCGACGTGGGACGAGCGCGCCGAGATGTACCGCCCCGGCGGCTCGGGCACCGACCCGGCCGTCAACGCCTCGCTGCTGCTCACCCACGCGGTGGCCGCCCAGCGCGGGCACGAGGGGCCGGCCCGCAACGACCGCCGCGCACGCCTGATCGCCGCCCGGCTGACGCGCCGCGGCGCGCCGTTCGTCGAGCGTGGCGAGGCGCCGCCCGGCTCCCAGCACCACGAGCCGGGCTGGGTCAGCTCGATGGACTCGCCCGGCGGCGCCGACCAGCACCTCGTCTACGACGCCGAGGTGGTCGACGGGCTCGTCGCGGCCTGGCGCGCGCGCCGCGAGCTCGACCTCCCGCCCGCGACCGTCGCCGCGATCGAGGATCGCATCGGCCGCACCGTGGCGGGGCGCTTCTGGCGCTGGCCCGCGATCCGCCTCAACCAGATCAACTGGTACGCGCTGATGTACGGGGCGTCGGCGACCGTCAACGGCCGCGACAACCTGCTGCGCCACGACCTCGCGCTCCAGATCCGGCGCTTCATGCGGGGCATCGGCGGCCACGGCCACGCCGCGGGCAACCTCGGGCCGGGCGCGCGCTTCCACTACCTCCCGCACGCGTCGGTCGCGGGCCGGATGAACGTCGACTCCGCGGAGTACGCGAACATCGTCATCTCGGTCACGCGCTTCCTCGACCAGGGCCGCGCGGCCGGGATGCGCGTGCGCTCCGCCGACCTCGCGCGCATGCGCGTGTGGGCGCGGCGCGTGATCGCGGGCTACTGGACCCACGCCGGCTACCTCAACTGGGACACGGGCTTCGGCTTCGAGCGCTGGCACCAGGCCAAGAAGGTCGGGCTGAGCGCGCAGGCGCTGATCGGCCTGGCGGCCAGCGACACGCTGGGCCTCGAGCCGCGCTGGCGCGCGTGGGCCAAGGACATCCTCGATAACGGTCTGCGCTTCTACGAGCGCCAGTCGCTGCGCGCCGGCGGCGTGCCGCCCGCGCTGTTCTTCGGCGTCCACAAGGTGCCGCAGACCCCGGCGAGCGCGCGCCTCGGCGCCGCCCGCATGGAGTCGAACGCGGCACGGGCGATCGCCGCCGGCCTCGGCCGCGCGCGCGCCGGCACGCCGCCGTCGCTCTACGCCTACGACCCCGACACCGGCCGGCTCGCGGTCACGACCCGCGCCTACAACACCGCGGTGATGGCGGTCAACCAGGGCGCCTTCCCGTACGGCGGGCTCGAGCTCGCGCGGCTCTACGACGGCCGGCAGGAGGTCGCGGGCAACGTCGGCGGCCTGCCGCCCGCGTCGTTCGGTCTGGTCGTCGACCGGGGCGGGCGCCGGGTCCTCGCCACCCAGCACCCCCGCCGCCTCTCCGGCCGCACGCCGCCGCTCAAGCTCACCCACGCGCCCGCGGGCGTCGGCGCCAGCGCCGCGCACGGGACCGCCGGCCACGCCTACGCCGGGCCGTTCCGCGCGCTGACCGCGACCGGGACGGCGAGCGGCGCCGGCCTCTCCGCGCGCGTCACCCATCGCTTCACAGCGAACGCGGTGACCACCGCATGGTCGCTGCGCGGCGCCCGCCGCGGCGTCGGCGCGCGCGTGATGTTCCCCACCTACGGCCCCGGCGCGCACGTCGAGGCGGTCCTGCGCGACGGACGCCGCGTCACGGTCGGCAGCGCGCCGCTGAAGCTCACCCGCGTCAAGCGCTTCCTCGTCCGCTCGGCCCACAGCGGCTACGAGGTCGTCCCGGTCGCCGGCGGCGGAGCGGCGACGTCGCTGCAGATCGCCTCGCAGTCGTCCGCCCCGCGGGCGGGCCGCTCGCTGGTCGTCCGCCTCCGCGGCGCGCGCTTCGCCGCCCGCCTCACCGTCCGCCCCGGGCGGGCGGTGAGGTGAGGCGGCCCTCCGGGTAGTGCCAACGAACGGGGAGCGATCGGAAGGGGCACAGAGTGACCAGCGTGGCGGTCGACGTCGGAGGCACGTTCACCGACGTGTGCGTGCTGGACGACGAGAGCGGCGACATCCGCGTCGCCAAGGTCCCATCGACGTCGGATCCGCTGGAGGGCGTGCTCGCGGGCGTCGAGGAGGCTGGCATCGACCTGTCCGACGTGAAGCTCTTCTCGCACGGCACGACGGTCGCCACCAACGCGCTGATCACCCGCCGCTTCCCGCCCGCGGCGATGGTCACCACCCGCCACTTCCGCGACGTGATCGAGATCCGCCGCGGCACCCGCGACGACCTGTGGGACGCCTACAAGGACGTCGCCCCGCCCTACATCCGCCGCCGCGACCGCTTCGAGGTCTCCGAGCGCGTCGACTACGCCGGCGAGGTCGTCGAGGAGCTCAGCGAGGACGACGTCCGCGAGGTCGCGCGCATCCTCAAGAAGCGCGAGATCGAGACCGTCGCCGTCTGCTTCATCAACGCGTTCGCCAACCCCGACCACGAGCAGCGCGCCGCCGAGATCCTGCGCGAGGAGCTCGACGACGTCTCCGTGACCACCTCGTCGGAGGTGCTGCCGGAGATCTTCGAGCACGAGCGCTTCTCCACGACCGTCGCCAACGCCGTCCTCTCCCCGCTCGTCGGCGGCTACGTCTCCCGCCTCGCCGACGAGCTCGAGCAGCGCGGCTACCAGGGCGACCTGCTCCTCCTGCACTCCGGCGGCGGCGTGATGACGCCGCGCACGGTCGAGAAGCTCGCCGTGCGGCTGGCGGCGTCGGGGATCGCCGCGGGCGCCATCGCATCCCGCCACATCGCCCAGCTGTGCGGGCACGACAACGCGATCGGGCTCGACATGGGCGGCACCAGCACCGACATCTCGCTCGTCTACGAGGGCGAGCCGAAGGTGACCAAGGAGTGGTCGGTCGAGTACGGCTATCCGATCCGCTTCCCGAGCATCGAGGTGCTCACGATCGGCGCCGGCGGCGGCTCGCTGGCGTGGATCGACGAGGCCGGCTCGCTGCGCAACGGCCCGCAGTCCGCGGGCGCCGAGCCCGGTCCGGCCAGCTACGGCCGCGGCGGCGAGGAGCCGACGAACACCGACGCGAACCTGCTGCTCGGCCGCCTCGGGACGGAGCTGATCGGCGGCGGCATGGAGCTCGACCGCGAGGCCGCCGAGTCCGCCATCAAAGGGACGGTCGCCGAGCCGCTCGGGCTCGACACGATGGACGCGGCGAGCGCGATCATCGAGGTCGCGAACGCCAACATGGCCGACGCCGTCCGCCTGATCTCGATCCGCAAGGGCTACGACCCGCGCGAGTTCGCGCTCGTCGTGTTCGGCGGCGCCGGCCCACTGCACGGCGCGGCGCTCGCCAAGGAGCTGATGATCCCGACCGTGATCGTGCCGCCCAACCCGGGCGTCACCTCCGCGCTCGGCTGCCTGCTCGTCGACGTCCGCCACGACCTCTCCGAGATGTACAGCGGCAAGGCCGACGAGGTCGACGCGTCCGAGGTCGAGGACGCGTTCGCCAAGCTCGAGAAGGAGGCGCGCGAGATGCTCGACGCCGAGGGCATCCCCGAGGACCGGATCCGCCTGACGCGCGAGATCGACATGCGCTACGTCGGCCAGTGGCGCGCGCTGCCGATCGAGGTGGAGGCGCCGCTGGAGTCGCTCGACCCGATCGTCGAGGCGTTCCACGACGAGCACGAGCGCGAGCACAGCTACCGCCGCGAGGACTCGCCGGTCGAGGTCTACCAGCTCAACGTGCGCGCGGTCGGCGAGACGGAGAAGGCCGAGCTGCCCAGCCACGACGGCGACGGCGGCGAGCTCGAGTCCACCGGCTCGCGCGAGGTCGTGTTCGAGCGCGGCGAGGACGCGGTCGAGGCGCCCGTCTACAAGCGCGACGACCTGCCCGCCGGCGCGAGCTTCGAGGGCCCCGCGCTGATCGACCAGCTCGACTCGACGGTGCTCGTCCCACCCGGGGTGGCGGTCGAGGTCGACGAGTGGCTGAACATCCGCATGCAGATCGAGCAGGAGGACGAGTCATGAGCACCGAGACCGACTACAAGCTCGATCCCGTCACGCTCGAGGTGCTGAAAAACTCGTTCGTGACGATCGTCGACGAGATGGCCGAGCAGATCCTGCGCACGTGCCATTCGTTCGTCATCTACTGCCGCGACTTCTCCTCCGCCCTGTGCGACGCCGAGGGCAACACCGTGATGCAGGGCAGCCAGGACATCGCCGTCCACGTCGGCACGCTCCACCTCACCGCCAAGGCCGTCATCGAGCGCTTCGGCGACGACATCCACGAGGGCGACCTGTTCGCCATCAACGACCCGTACGCCGGCGGCACGCACTTCAATGACGTGCGCATCATCCGCCCGATCTTCCACGACGGCGACCTGATCGCGTTCTCGCAGTCCAACGGCCACTGGGCCGACGTCGGCGGCAGCGTCCCCGGCTCGTTCGACGTCTCCGCGAAGGAGCACTTCGCCGAGGGCATCCGCATCCCCGCGGTGCGGATCGCCGACAAGGGCGAGATGCGCGACGACGTCGTCGAGCTGATCGTCTCCAACACGCGCGTCCCGAGCGATGCCGTCGGCGACCTGCGCGCCCAGGCCGAGGCGACGCGCGTGGCCGAGCGCGAGATCCTGCGCCTGTGCGAGAAGTACGGCGGGGACACCGTCGTCACCGCCTTCGAGGAGGTGCAGGACTACGTCGAGCGCCTCACCCGCAAGCGCGTCGCCGAGCTGCCCGACGGCACGTGGGAGACCGAGGACTACGTCGACTTCGACCCCGCCGAGGGCGAGGGGCTCGTGCCCGTCAAGGTCAAGCTCGAGATCGACGGCGAGGAGCTGCGCTACGACCTCTCGGGCTCGCACCCCGCGGTCGCGACGTTCCTGAACTCGAGCTTCGGGACGACGTTCTCCGGCATCGTCGGCGGCACCAAGACGTTCTTCCCCGACGTGCCGCTCAACTCCGGCTTCTACCGCGTGATCGAGGTCGACGCGGGCGAGGAGAACTCGGTCATCAACGCCGCCTGGCCGGTGGCGGTCACCGGCTTCTGCTCCGGCGGCTACGAGAAGGTCACCAACGCCGTCTACGAGCTGTGGTCGCAGGTCATGCCCGACCGCGCGATGGCGTGCTGCTTCAACCTCGAGTACCTGCTGGTCGGCGGGCGCGACGCGCGCACCGACGACCGCGACGTGTTCATGTGGTACGACTGGATGGTCGGCGGCTGGGGCGGGCGCAACGGCAAGGACGGCGCCAACTGCACCTCGCCCGTGTTCGGCGTGGGGCTTGCGGTCCAGCCGCTCGAGGGCCAGGAGCGCCTGACGCCCGTGCTCACCACCGCGCACGAGATCGTCCCCGACTCCGGCGGCCCCGGGCGCCACCGCGGCGGCGTCGGCGTCTCGAAGGGCGGGCGCCTGACCGAGCCCGAGGGCGCGGTCATGTCCTACTGCTGCGACCGCGCGCGCTCGATCACGTGGGGCATCGAGGGCGGGCTGCCGTCGATCCCCCACGGCGTCTGGCTGACGCGCGACGGCGAGGACGAGCCCGAGTTCCTCGGCGCGACGTTCTCCAACGTCGACGTCGGGCCGGGCGACGTGTTCACGCGCCCGTCGGCGGGCGGCGGCGGCTTCGGCGACCCGCTGGAGCGCGACCCCGACGAGGTGGTCGAGGACGTCGCCGACGGCTACGTGACGATCGAGCGCGCGTGCATCGACTACGGCGTCGTGGTCAAGGAGGTCGACGCCGAGCTGGCCGAGTACGAGCTCGACTCCGACGCGACCGAGAAGGAGCGCAAGCACATCCGCGGCGAGCGCGAGGGCTGGCTCGAGGAGGACGCGGAGAAGGTCGCCGAGCGCTACCGCGAGGGCGAGCTGAACACCATGGACGCCATCCGGCGCCACGGCGTGATCCTCGACTGGGGCACCGGCGAGCTGTTCGAGAAGACCACGGAGCAGTTCCGCGCGATGCTCAAGCGGCGGGCGGTCGAGCACTGGGAGACCCGCTGACCGCGTAGATTGCGGCCATGAGGCCGCGCCGGCTCGGATGGCTGGTCCTCGCGGCCTTGGTGACCGCGATGCCGGCCGACGCGCGCGCGTCCGTCACGCGGCATCCGTGCAAGGACGCGCCGGCCGGCACCCGCTGCGGCTCGATCCGCGTGCCGCTGGA
Source organism: uncultured Solirubrobacteraceae bacterium (assembly GCA_963730115.1). Classification (GTDB taxonomy): domain Bacteria; phylum Actinomycetota; class Thermoleophilia; order Solirubrobacterales; family Solirubrobacteraceae; genus DASQFQ01. Next base: position 227,454 of record CAVSQM010000012.1, read on the forward strand.
CCGCAGCGGCGCCGTGCCGGGGCAGATCACGATCGAGTTCGAACGCTACGTGCGGCGCGAGCGGCGGCGGCCGTCGCTCGGCACGCTGCTCGCGATCGAGGGCGGGCCGGGCTACGGGACCACCGACAGCCGCGACAGCTACCTGACGCTGCTGCGCCCGCTGCAGGCGCGCCGCGACCTGCTGCTCGTCGACCTCCGCGGCACCGGGCTCTCCGGCGCGCTCGACTGCAAGACGTTCCGCCGCACCGTCAAGCGCTACGTGGCGCGCGCCGGCCGGTGCGCGGCGGAGATCGGGCCGCGGCGCGACTACTACGGGACGGGCAACGCGGTCGACGACGTCGCCGCCGTGCTCGACGCGCTCGAGATCGCGCAGGTCGACGTCTACGGCGACTCGTACGGCACCTACGCGGGACAGGCGTTCGCGGCGCGCCACCCGGCCCGGCTGCGCTCGCTCGTGCTCGACGGCGCGTACCCGGTGCCCGGCACCGACCCCACGCTCGGCGACCTCGCCGAGGCCACCCAGCGCGCGCTGCGGCTCGTGTGCGAGCGGCGGCCGCCGTGCACCGAGGATCCGGTCGCCGTGCTCGCGCGGCTCAACGATCGAATTCGCGCGCGGCCGTTCACCGCCCGCGGGCGCAACACCGAGGGCGAGCTCGTTCGCGTGCGGGTCGACGAGTACAGCTTCGCCGCGCTCGTGCAGTCGGGCTACGGCAACGTGCCGATGTACCGCGACGTGATCGCGGCCGCGCGCGCGTTCGAGGCCGGCAACCGCGCGCCGCTGCTGCGGCTGTTCGCGGAGAACAAGCTCGACACGACCGCCTCGGCGGTGCGCAGCTACAGCGAGGCCGCCTACCTCGCTGTCACCTGCCACGACTACCCGCAGATGTGGAACGAGTTCGCCTCGGCGGCGCAGCGCCGCGGGCAGCTCGCGGCCGCCGTCGCCGCCCAGCCGCCGGAGCGCTTCGCGCCGATCCTGCCCGCGGTGTGGACGAACCTCGACTACGAGGGCGCACGCGCGTGCCTCAACTGGCCGGCGCCGGCCCGCAGCGACCCGCCTGTGCCGCCCGGAGCGACGTACCCGGCGGTGCCGACGCTCGTCCTCAACGGCGACCTCGACAACATCACCACGTCAGCTCAGGCGCGCGAGGTCGCGTCGCGCTTCCCGCGCGCGACGTTCGTGGAGACCGCCAACACCGTCCACATCTCGGCGATCAGCGACCGCGAGAACTGCGCGGCGCCGCTGGTGCGGCGCTTCATCCGCACGCTGAGCGCCGGCGACACGAGCTGCGCCGCCCGCATCGCCGAGGTCCGCGCCGTCGCCGCCTTCCCCCGCCGCGCGGCCGACGCCGCCCCCGCCGCCTCCCGCCCCGGCGACCACAGCTCGCCCGCGCAGCGACGTGTCGCCGCGGTCGCCACCGCCACCGTCGCCGACGCCGTCCAGCGCTGGGTGGTCAACACCGGCGGCGCGAGCCGCGGCCTGCGCGGCGGCCGCTGGAGCTACAGCGGCGAGCGCGTGGTGCGCTTCCGCTTCCGCCGCGCCCGCTTCGCCCGCGACGTCGCCGTCAGCGGTACCGCGACCTGGCGGCTCGCCGACGGCGCAGTCCGTGCGCGCCTGCGCCTGCCCGGGCGCGGGCGCCTGCGCGCGCGCTGGAACCTGCAGCGGCAGCTCGCCGTCGCGACGCTCGACGGCGAGCTCGGCGGCCGCAGACTGCGCGCCCGGATGCTCGCGCCCTAGGAGGCCGACGGCTCAGCGCGGCGCCGACGTGCCAGCACGGCGACGATCGTCAGCGGGATGATCGCGACGACCACCCACTGCGCGACCGGCCCGACGACCCCGCCGACCTCCTCCCAGCGGCTGCCGAGCTGCTGGCCCGCCACGATCAACGCGCCGTTCCAGACCAGCGACCCGGCGAGGGTGAGCGCGAGGTAGCGGCCGAAGGGCATCCGCAGCAGGCCCGGCGGGAGCGAGACGAGGCTGCGCACACCGGGGATCATGCGGCCGAGGACCACCATCCACGCGCTGTGCCGGCGGAAGCGGCGCTCGGCGCGATCGAGATCCTCCTCCCCCACCCGCAACAGCCGCCGCAATCGCAGGACCAGCGGGCGCCCGCCGCGGCGGGCCAGGAGGTACAGGATGCTCGCGCCGATCACGGAGCCCAGAGTCGACGCGACCAGCGCGCCCACCAGGTCGAGGTTGCCGCGGCCGACCTCGAACCCCGCGAGCGGGAGTACCAGCTCCGACGGGATCGGCGGGAAGACGTGCTCGACCGCCATCAACACGACGAGGCCCGCGTAGCCGAGCTCCGCGAGCAGGTCGCCGGCCCAGTCGCCGATCGCTGCCGTCACGCTTATCGTGCCCCTCTGAGTCGTGGTTGACCTGAGCGCGACAGGGTCGTCCTCGGAGATGAGAAGGGGATGAGCGCTCGCTTGCTCGCCCGGGCGGGCGTAGACTCGGCGGGACCGAAAGGAGCCGCAGATGTCGGAACGACAGCTGGAGCCCTGGGGCGGCGAGGTTCACATGCCGCGGTGGATGCGCCGGGTGCTGAGGCGCCCCGGCCTGTCCGAGGACACGCCGGAGGCGGCCCACGAGAAGCGCAAGGAGCATCCGGGCGGGTCGGTGCTGGAGAACGCCGACCGCGCCGCCGCCGGGCCGATGACGCAGCTCTACGTCGAGGGCCGCACGAAGCGCCCGAGACCTTGAGCCACGGGCGCCATCTGCCGATGTCCAGGTGGTGCCCGTCGCCGTTCGCTGTCTCCTGCTCGCCCTCGTGCTGCTCCCCGCCGGCTGCGGCAGCAGCGCACACCCGGGCACCCTCGACCAAGCCCAGCTCTGCTCTGGGTTCAAGGCGGCGACAGAGGAGTTCCTGAGCCAGCACCCGGACGCGCCGGCCGAGCAGGCGCGCGCGGCCGCGGCGCAGGCCTGCCGCGAAGGCTTCCAGTACGCCCCGCAGGCGGCGGAGACGCCGATGCCCGCCTCCCCCGGCTGCCGCAAACAGACCAAGGGGGCGAACCCGAAGCCGCTGCGCCGCCGCACGCTCGGTGCGCCGGCCACGCCCGTCCCCTTCTTCGCCCAGCGGCCCGGCGCCCTGCCGCGCGACGGTGCCGCGACCGTCGGCGGCGTCCAGCTCCCGCGCGGCAGCCGCTGCATGCACCACTGGGCGACCGACGAGCCCGTCGCCGACGCGGTCGGGCTCGCGTCCAAGCTCGCCGCCGCCTTCCCGGAGACCGGGCTGTGGCCCGTCCTGTGGGACAACTGGGGGGACCCGGACAACTTCCTCATGCCGATCAACGACCTGCGGCGCGCCGACCGCGCGGACGCCGAGCGCGTGCTGAACCGCGCGTGGGCGCGCATGGACGTGAAGAAGCCCGCCTTCCCCGCCCTCGCCCCCGGCTCGCCGGACGCCGCCAAGCCCGCGGTGCCGTTCCAGACCTACGAGGGCTCGCTGTCACCCGGCGCGCCACGGCCACCGGGCGGTCCCGTGCTCCTGCTCGTCCCCGTCAACCGCCCCGCCGATGTGGTCAGCGTGCTCGGCGCGCAGCTGACCCAGTTCGACACCGACGACGAGCTGACCGCGGTCCTGCGCTCGTGGGAGGAGCGCTTCGGCGCGGTCCCGGTCGCCGTCGGTGCCGGGACCCTCCATGTCGCGGTCGGCGCGCCCCCGCGCGCCAGGGACCAGGCGCTGCAGCTCGCGTACGAGCACTACGCGTTCAATTCCCAGGACGACACGATCAGCGACTTCGACGACCTGCCGCGCGTGGCCGAGTACCTGCGCGGCGCCGAGCGCGACCCGGAGCAGTTCCGCACCCCCGGGCTCTGGAGCTTCGGCTGGATGGACTGACACACCGCTATCTGTTTGACGTAAAGCCGGTCGGGTAAAGCCTCGTCAGGGATGGCCACGAGGGGGAGCGACATCGCCAGCCGGAAGCGGGCTTCGCTGCTGCGCGCCGCGCTCGTCCTGGGTGTCTTTCTCCTCTATCCGCTCCTCGCCACGCTGACCCCGGTGCTCGACGGCACGGTGGCCGGCGTGAGCGTCGCCTACCTCGTCGGCTTCTTCGAGCTGATGTTCGCGCTGATCGTGGCGCTCACGTACGCGGGGACGCGCTCGTGACGCTCCCGCTCGCCGTCGTCGGCGTGCTCGTCGGCGCCACGCTCGTGCTGACCTGGTACGCGGCGCGCCGCAACAAGGACACCGGCGACCACTACGTCGCGGGCCGCCGCATCGGCGGCTTCGGCAACGGGCTCGCGCTGGCCGGCGACCAGATCTCGGCCGCATCGTTCCTCGGCATCACCGGCGCGATCGCGCTGATGGGCTTCAACGGCTTCTGGCTCGCGGTCGGCATGCCGATCGCGTACGTGCTCGTGCTGCTGCTGGTCGCCGAGCCGCTGCGCAACCTCGGCAAGTACACGCTCGCCGACGTCATCGCCACGCGCTTCGGGAGCCTCAGCCTGCGCGCGTCGATCGCCATCGCGACGGTGATCATGACCATCATCTACATGACGGTGCAGTTCATCGGCGCCGGCCTGATCGCGGGCGCGCTGCTCGACGTGAACTTCACCACCGCCGTGCTGGTCCTCGGCGTGCTGATGACGATCTACACGGTGCTCGGCGGCATGGTCGCCGCCACCTACATCCAGATCTTCAAGACCAGCCTGCTGGCGGTCATGGTGCTCGCCGTGTTCGTGGCGGTCATCAGCCGCACCGGCTGGAACCCGATCGGCCCGATGCTCGACGCCACGACGCAGTTCGGCGCGAAGGTCGTCGAGCCCGACCGCTCCGACCTCACCGAGTCGCTCAACAGCATCTCGCTGACCATCGGCCTGTGCCTGGGCATCATGGGCCTGCCGCACGTGATGCTGCGCTTCCTGACCGTGAAGGACGCGCGGGCGGCCCGCAACTCGGCCGCGGTGGCGATCTCGATCTTCACCGTCTTCTTCCTGATGCTGCCGATCTTCGGCTACGCGGCGCTCAACGAGATCGGCGAGAAGGCGATCGTGGCCGCCAACCCGGCCGGCAACTCGGCGGGGCCGATGCTCGCGCAGGAGGTCGGCGGCGACATTCTCTACGCGCTGGTGGCGGGCGTGACCATCGCGACGATCCTCGCCGTGCTGGCCGGCATGGCGATCGCGATCTCCGGCGCGGTCGCGCACGACCTCTACACGAACGTCATCAAGAAGGGCGACGTCGACGAGCGCGGCCAGCTCATCAGCGGCCGGCTCGCGGGCGCGGTCAGCGCGGCGATCGCGATCCTGCTGGCGTTCGGCGCCAAGGACCTGAACATCGCCAACGTCGCCAACATCGCGTTCGCGATCGCGGCCAGCACGACGATGCCGACGCTGCTGCTGACCCTCTACTGGCGCCGCTTCAACCAGATGGGCGCGCTGTTCGCCATGGTCGGCGGCCTGCTCGTCTCGCTCGTGCTCGTGCTGCTCGGGCCCGACGTGCTGGGCAAGGACGACGCGATCTTCCCGCTGGCGATCCCGGCGCTCATCTCGGTGCCCGCCGGCTTCCTGCTCGCGTTCGTGGGGACCATGATCGGCGCCGGGCGCGTAGGCTCGACCGGGATGCCCTACGACGAGTTCGAGCGCCGCGCGTTCGCGCCCGATGAGGAGCCCCGGGACGGCGGCCGCTTCACCCGCAGGGCAGAGGAGCCCGAGCGGGTGGGCGCTGCGTGACGGACGCCGCTTCCCGCTATCTGGAGCTGGCCGGCGGCGAGCCGCTGCGGGTCGAGGAGTTCCTCGCGCAGGCCGGCCCGGACCTCACCGCCGAGCGCGAGCGCGCGCTGGCCGACAAGGAGGGCCTCGAGCTCGAGCAGGGCGAGCTGCTCGCGGACGTGCTCGCCGACCCGGAGGCGGGCGCGCAGCTCGTGGACTCGATGCTGCGGCCCACCGAGGAGGCGCTCGAGCGCCTCGACGACTTCCGCGCCACGCGGGGTCGCCGACCTCGGCGCCGCCTACCTCGAGCGCCGCGGCCGCGCCGGCTTCCTCGAGCTGCGCAACCCGCGCCATCTCAACGCCGAGGACGACGCCACGCTGCCCGCCACCGAGGTCGCGGTCGACCTCGCGCTGCTCGACCCCGGGATCGAGGTCGGCGTGTTCCGCGGCGCGGTCGTCGAGCACGAGCGCTACGCCGGGCGGCGGATCTTCGGCGCCGGCATCAACCTCACGCTGCTCTACCAAGGCGCGATCTCGTACGCGTTCTACGTCGTGCGCGACCTCGGCTACGTCAACAAGCTCTACCGCGGGCTCTCGGGCCCTGAGCCCGTCGAGATGCTGTGGATCGCCGCCGTGGAGACGTACGCGATCGGCGGCGCCTGCCAGCTCCTCCACGTCATGGACCACGTGATCGCCGAGCGCGGCGCCCGCCTGTTCCTGCCCGCGCGCAAGGAGGGGATCATCCCCGGCGCCAGCAACCTGCGGCTCCCGCGCGCGGTCGGCCCCCGCCTCGCGCGCCAGGCGATCCTGTCCGGCCGCGAGTTCGTGGCCGGGACGACCGAGGGCGACCTGCTGGTCGACGAGACGGTCGAGCGTGAGGAGATGGATGCGGCGATCGAGGCCCGCATCGAGGCGCTGACCAGCTCCGGGCTCGTCAGCGCCGCCGCCAACCGGCGCGCGCTGCGCGTGGGCGAGGAGCCGCTCGACACGTTCCGCGCCTACATGGCCATCTACGCCAGAGAGCAGGCGCACTGCCATCTGAGCCCAGCCCTGGTCGAGAACCTGGAGCGCAATTGGAACGCGAAGCAGCGGAGAGTCTGAGCCGGGACGAGCTGCGGGCGCTGCAGCTCGAGCGGCTGCGGGCGCTGGTCGCGCGCGTGCTGGAGGACGCGCCGGTGCTGGGCGAGCGGTTGCGCTCGGCGGGCGTCGAGTCGGCAGACGACGTGCGCTCGCTCGACGACCTGGGTGCGTTGCCGTTCACCGAGAAGGCCGACCTGCGCGAGCACTACCCGTTCGGCATGCTCGCCGTCCCGCGCGAGCGGCTCGTGCGCGTGCACGCCTCCTCCGGCACCGGCGGCAAGCCGACGATGGTCGGCTACACGGCCGCCGACCTCGACCTGTGGGCCGACGTGATGGCGCGCTCGATGCGGACCTGCGGCGTCCGCCCGGGGATGCTCGTCCACAACGCGAACGGCTACGGGCTGTTCACCGGCGGGCTCGGCTTCCACGACGGCACGGAGCGCCTCGGCGCGACGATCCTCCCCGTCTCCGTCCGGCCAGACGAAGCGCCAGGCGATGCTGCTGCGCGACCTGCAGGCGCAGGTGCTGACCTGCACGCCGTCGTACGCGGTCACGATCGCCGAGGCGCTCGAGCAGGAGGGGATCGGGCCCGGCGACCTGTCGCTCGAGATCGGGCTGTTCGGCGCCGAGCCGTGGTCGGAGTCGATGCGCGCGCAGCTCGAGCGCCGGCTCGGCCTGCGCGCGCGCAACTTCTACGGGCTGTCGGAGATCATCGGGCCGGGCGTCGCCGCCGAGTGCGAGGAGACGTCGGGCGCGCACCTCAACGAGGACCACTTCCTGTGCGAGGTGGTCGACGGCGAGCTCGTCATCACCACGCTGACCAAGGAGGCGCTGCCGCTGATCCGCTACCGCACCGGCGACATGGCGTCGGTCGACGAGGAGCCGTGCGCGTGCGGGCGGACGCTGGCGCGCATGGGCCGCGTGCAGGGCCGGCGCGACGACATGCTGATCCTGCGCGGGGTCAACGTGTACCCGTCGGAGATCGAGCACGTCCTGCTCGGGATCGACGGCGTCGAGCCGCATTACGAGCTGACCGTCGAGCGCCCGGGCGCGTCGGACGAGGTGCGGGTGCGGTGCGAGGCGCGCCCCGGCTCCGACGAGCAACTGGCTCAGAGGGTGCACGCCGAGCTGCGCGAGCGCACCGGGATCGGCATCGAGGTCGAGCTCGTCGCGACGGGCGAGCTGCCGCGCAGCGAGGGCAAGGCGGCGCGGGTGATCGACAAGCGCTAGGTCGGCTGGACGGCGAGGTGCTTGAGCCGCTCGAGCTGCTGCCAGTGCCGCGCGACCCGGCGCTTGCCGGTCGGGGTCAGCGCGACCTTCGTGTTCGGCTTCTTGCGCACGAACCGCTTCTCGATCGTCACCAGGCCGGCGTCCTCGAGCTTCGTCAGGTGGCTCGAGAGGTTGCCCTTGGTCAGCCCGGTCGTGCGCTGGAGGAACAGGAAGTCCGCGTCGCTCACCGAGGAGAGCACGGTGAGGATCGCGAGCCGCCCGGGCTCGTGGACGAGCCTGTCGAGGACGAGCTCGTCGTCAGCCACGGCCGAGGCTGGGGGTCGCCGCGCCGAGCGTGCGGACGAGCTGGAGGTGGTCGAACACGCCGTTGAGCATCACGGCGACGCCGGACATGGCGAGGCCGATGTTGCTCGGGCTCGGCGCCGTCCCACACCGGCAGCGCGCCGGCGACGAGCAGCCCGCCCCAGATCACGATGTGGTGCGGCTTGAGGCCGATGACCGCGGCGTAGTAGACGAGCATGAGCGCGCCGAAGACGGCCGGGATCGGATTGACGGGCAGGTCGAGCGACCACGCTGCGCGGCTCCGCAGCAGCATCGACAGCCCGATCAGCAGCAGGACACCGGCCGCCGTCACCACGAAGGCGATCACCTGCTGGCGACCCGACGGCGTCACGCGGCCGTAGTGCTCGTTGTAGAAGCGGTTGATCCCGGCGCAGGCGGCGCCGATGACGGCCAGGCTCGCGAGGAACACCCACGGTGAGCCGAACGGCCCCCACTCGGCGTTGCCGAGCGCGGCGATGATGAACAGCAGGCCCGCCGGCACGGCGACCAGGCCGCGCAGGTACGGATACTCGGCTGCCGCCGATTGCAATTGTCTGCGGTCCATCTCGGCTCCTTGCAAACTGGTTGGTGATGCAAACCATACCACGACCGGGATCGGGTTAGCATGCGCCGATGGCCGCGCACGCCATCGTCCTGCTCGGCCCGCCCGGAAGTGGCAAGGGCACCCAGGCGGAGCGGCTGCGCGACGAGCTCGGCTTCACGCCGCTCGCCACCGGCGACCTGCTGCGCGAGGCGCGCGACGAGGGGACCGAGCTGGGCGAGCAGGCGGCGGAGTACATGGACCGCGGCGACCTCGTCCCCGACGAGCTGATCGTCGGGCTGCTCGACGAGCAGCTCTCGCAGCTCCACGGTGAGCCCGTCCTGTTCGACGGCTTCCCGCGCACGGTCGGCCAGGCCGACGCGCTCGCGGACGCGCTGAAGGAGCGCGATCGGGAGCTCGACGCGGTGGTGCTCGTCGCCGTCCCCGACGACGTCGTGAGCGAGCGCATCAGCGGCCGCGGCGACGGTCGCGACGACGACGATCCCGAGACGGTCCGCGAGCGCCTGAAGGTCTACCACGAGGAGACCGAGCCGCTCGTGCGCTACTACGACGAGCGCGGGCTGCTGCGCAAGGTCGACGGCGCGCGCGACGTCGACGCAGTCCACGACGACATCCGCGCCGCGCTCGATTGACCACCATCGACCTCTTCGCGGTCCCGCCCGGAGAGGACGAGCAGTTCCTCGCCGACTGGCGGGAGAGCGAGGCGGCGGGCGTGCTCTACCACGCGTTGCGCGACGACGTCGAGTTCCGCTTCGCCGCCGTCGGCGAGGGCGGCGGCTACGAGGTGGTACGCGAGGACGGCGCGCCCGGCACCGAGGGCGGCTGCGTGCTGATCGAGCCGTTCGACGTCGCGGCAAACGACGACGAGCGCTTCCTGGCCGCGTGGGCGGCGCGGCGCGAAGGGCTCGCGGCGAAGCGCGGCTCGCTCGGCACCCGCCTCCACCGCGATCCCGACGCCGGCTTCCGCTTCGTCGAGGTGGCGCACTGGTCGAGCCCGCTGATGGTCTTCCGCGCCGCCGCCGAGGCGCTCCCGTTCCCCTCGCACCCCGCGCTTTACCAGCCGCGCCACCTGGAGTAGCGTCGTCACAGGCAACTCAGGAGGTCGTCATGACCTGGCTCGTGCTCGCGGTAGTGCTCCTCGCCCTCGGCTTCTTCGTCGTGGGAGGCGGTGCCGGCACGCTCCTGCTGGCCTGCGGCTTCATCGCCCTGTTCGGCGCCGGCGTGCGGCTGATCACCCGCAACGAGCCCGCCCGGCGAGACGACGATCAGCTCGGGCGGGATCAGCCCCGGCTCCCGGCCGGCCACTCGGGCGTCTGAGGCACCCGCATCACCGCCTTCCTGCGCGCTGCGGCCGCTGAATCCGCAGCGCCGGATGCCGCTCGAGCCATGGCCGCATCGTCGCCATGAAGCTCGCCGTGATGTGGCCGCTGTTGCGGTAGACGAGCACGTCGCCGATCACCGCCGGGCAGGTCCGGGCCAGGCAGAACTGGCTGGTGGGATCGATCACGCGGGCCCCGGGCATCCGCTGCACCGCTGCCTGGATCGTCGCGGCCCGCGCGACGGCCGGGCCGCGCGCGAACGCGCAGCGACGCAGCGCCTTCATCGCCCCGGAGACGCAGGACGGGATGTTCTGCGGCGGCCGCGGCGGGTCCGTGAGCACCGCCACGCGTGCCCCGGCGGCGCGCAGCCGCGCGATCGTCGGTCCGTAGCCCGCCCCGAGCGCGCGCGTGCTCGCGTCGCGCCCGAGCTTCCGCGCGCCGTCGAGGACCGTGTAGTTCACCGACGAGCCCACGACGACCAGCGCCGGCCGCTCGGTCGCCTCGATGCGCCGCAGCGTGTGCTCGCGCCACGCCGGGCAGGCCCGGTTCTCGCGCGGCGTCGTCGGCTGCAGCACGTGCACGGCCATCGGCGGGCAGCCGCCCTTGGTGAGGTTGAGCAGCCTCCAGTGCCGCCGCTTCGCGATCCGCTCGAGAGCCGGGAAGGTCTGCATCGCGTGCGAGTCGCCGAACAGCACCACGGTCGTGCCGGAGTCGCGGTCGCCGTAGACGCACGGCGGCGACACGCGGACGCGCTCGTCGACCAGGCAACCGTCGTAGTACGCGCGCCCGCGGTCGTCGCCCGCGTCGCGTGGCCGCGGCCGCAGCGCCCGAGCCGACCGCTGCAGCTCGCCGGTGCGCGCCAGCTGCGGCGCGCCGAGCGCCTGGCCGGCAGCGAGGGCGGGCGGCGAGGACAGGCTCGCCGACAGCACGAAGCCCACGCCGACCGCGAGCGCGGGCCCGGCCAGCCCCGCGGCGAGCGTGATCCGCGGGCGGCGCGCGTGCAGCGTCGAGCGCCGCAGCGGCTCCTCGATCCAGCGGTACGTCAGCCACGCGGGGGCCAGCGAGGCGAGTGCGACCGCCCCACGCGCCCAGCCGGGCAGCGAGCCGAGCGCGGCGCCCGCGAACACGAGCACCGGCCAGTGCCAGACGTACCAGGCGTATGACACGCGCCCCAGCCACCGCATCGGCGACAGCATGAGGGATCGCGTCACCCGCCCGCGCCGCTCGCTCGTGCCGGCGGCGATCAGCGCGACCGCGCCGAGCGTCGGCACCAGCGCGGCAGGGCCGGGGAACGGCGTCCCCTCGCCGAACGCGACGGTGGCGACCGCGATCGCGCCCAAGCCGAGCCAGCCACACACCGCCGCGGTCCGCGGCCCGGCGCTGCGCCCGGCCAGCGCCACCGCCGCCAGCGCCCCGAGCGCCAGCTCCCAGGCCCGCGCGAACGCGGAGTAGTACGCCGCTTCGGGCGCGACCCGCACTTGCTCGGCGGCGTACACGAAGGACGCCGCCGCGACCACGGCGAGCGCCGGCAGCAGCAGCCGCCGCCGCCACGCCAGCGCGACGACGAGCCACGGCCACACGACGTAGAACTGCTCCTCGACCGCCAGCGACCACAGGTGGTCGAGCGGCTGGTCGCGCGCGCCGGAGGCGAAGTAGTCGACCGCCTCGGCCGACAGGTGCCAGTTCATCGCGTAGGCCCCGGCGGCGACGACGTCCGCCGCGACGGCGTCCGCCTCCACCGGCGAGAGGAGCAGCCACGTCGCGGCCACGACCGCCGCGATCACGGCCAGCACCTGCGGCATCAGCCGCTTGACGCGGCGCGCGTAGAAGCGCGCCACCCCCACGCGCCCGTCGCGGTCGAGCTCCGCGACGAGCAGCTGGGTGATCAGGAAGCCGGAGAGGACGAAGAAGACGTCGACGCCGACGAACCCGCCGGCGCCGAACCCCAGCTCGGCGTGTGCCAGCACGACGATCGCGATCGCGACCGCGCGCAGGCCCTCAACATCGGGACGGAAGGAGGTCATGGGCCGAGCCTCGTCCCGCGGCGGGCGCGGGTCATCACTCCTAGGAGGGGCGTGCCTCACCCCTGCGTGAGTCCGTCCCTCCTAGCCGGTGGAGACGCGCGCGAGCCGGATCCGCACGCCCCGCGGCGCGTGCACGCGCGCGGCCGCGCCGCCGACGATGCGCGTGCGCGTCTCGTCGGGCGAGAAGACGCCCGGCCCGCCCTCGATCACCATCACCCGCGCGTTGGCGACGTGCTCGCCGCGCGCCGCGACCGCCAGGTCGAGGCGCCGGTCGTCCGACAGGTTGAGCAGCGAGATCGCCGACCCGAACTCGCCGTCGATCGTCCGGCGGCCGGGGACGCGGAGCGAGTCCTGGTCGAACCAGCTGTTGCCGGTGCTCGCGTAGCCGCGGCGGCCGCCGCGGATGACGGTGACCCGCCCGGCACCCTCGTTCTCGCGCGTCGCGGCCACGACCATGTCCGCGTAGCCGTCGGCGTCGAGGTCGCCGGCCTCGACGACCGCGCCGAACTCGTCCCCCGGCTGGTCGTTGCCGGGGATGTCCCGCGTGTCCTGGGTCAGCGTGATCGGGGTCGTCCGAGGTCCGTCGCGACCGCCCAGCCAGAGCTTGACCTGCCCGGGATTGAGCGGCATGCCGGTCGTGTTCTGCGCGTGGTCGGAGTCGCCCTGGACGATGTCGGCGTAGCCGTCGCCGTTGACGTCCGCGACCGCGAGCCCCGACGTCCCGCCCGCCGCGCTCAGCTCCCGGCAGCGCCGCGGGCCCGCGTCCGAGCCGCGGCAGAGCGTCAGGTGTCCGGGCACGGACGGCTGCGTCGGGGCGCCCGCGACGAGGTCGACATGGCGGTCCCCGTCGACGTCCCCGGCCCGGATGCGCGAGCCGAAGCCGACGGCCACCGAGTCGGGCCGCGCGACCGGCCGCGAGCGCTCGACGCTCAGCCCTCCGGACCCGCCGCGGAAGAACTGCACGGCCCCGCGCTCGCCCGGCGCGGAGACGAGCAGGTCGTCGTAGCCGTCACCGTCCATGTCGCGGGCCAGCGCCCCGTAGCCGTACTGGTCGGTCCCGCGCGGACCGGTGAGCTGCAGGCGGCGGCCGCCGGCCAGCGTTCGCCCCGTGCCGTAGAGCACCGAGGCGCGCTCCCGCCCGGGCGCCCCGATCACGAGGTCCGCCGCCCCGTCGCGGTCGAAGTCGCCGCTCGCGAGCCCCGAGCCGAAGTCGTCGTTCTCCCGCGGGCGGCCCGGGAGCCCGGCGTCGCGCTCGGTGATGACGTTCCAGCCGGCGCCGCGGCGGATGAGCACGACGCCGCTGCCGACCCGCGAGCTGCGCGGCGACGACGCGTTCAGCATCGAGCTCACGAGCTCGAGCCGCCCGTCGCCGTCGAAGTCGTAGGGCACCGCCGCCTTCACCGGCGGGTCCGGCGGGTTCGAGTCCGCCGGATCGTCGTCGAGCGTGGTGGCGAGCCCGACCGCGGACACGGCGAGCAGGGCCAGCACACCGGCGGGCAGCACCAGGCGCCGCCACCGCGGCGGCGCCGGCGGGGCCGCGGGCTCGGGCTCGGGCTCGGGCTCGGCGCGGCAGCGTCGGCGCTGCCTCGGTCACCGGCGTGGTCGGCTCGTCGGTGCTCGTCAGCGCGTCGCCGGCCGGCAGCTCATCGTGGCCGGCGGTCGGGATGGTGATCGCGGCCGCGCGGCGCCAGTACGGCCCGAGCTCGGCGACGGCGATCTCCTCGAGCGCGTTCCAGGCCTCGCCGGCCGACTGCGGCCGGTCCGCGGGCGCCTTCTCGAGCAGCCAGCCGACCCACTCGCGGACCGGCTGCAGCAGCGATCGCGGCAGCGGCGGCGGCGGCTTGTGGACGTGGCAGTAGAGGACGCCCATCGGCGTGTCGGCCTCGAACGGCGGGCGCCCGGCGAGCAGCTCGTAGACGATCACCCCGAGCGCGTAGAGATCGGTCTGCGGTCCGATCGGGTCGTCCATCGCCTGCTCGGGCGCCATGTAGACCGGCGTGCCCATCGCCTTGCCCGTGATGGTCAGGCGCTGGCTCAGCGCGTTGTAGGCGCGCGCGATCCCGAAGTCGGCGATCTTGACGTTGCCGCGGCGGGTGAGGAGGACGTTCTCCGGCTTCAGGTCACGGTGCGCGATGCCGTGGCGCTCGGCGTGGGAGAGGCCGGCCAGCGTGCCCTCGAGCACGCCGAGGACCTGCGGCAGCTCGAGCGTGCCCACCAGCGAGCGGAGCGAGCCCCCGGCGACGTACTCCATCGCGATGTAGGGCACCCCGTCGTGCTCGAAGAAGTCGAACAGCGTGACGACGTTGGGGTGGTCGAGCGCCGCCGCCATCCTCGCCTCGAGCACGAAGCGCTGGGCGAGCGTCGGGTCGTCGCGCTCGAGGTCGAGGCGCTTGAGGACGACCTCGCGGTCGAGCGCGGGCTGGCGCACGAGGTAGACGACGGCCATCCCGCCGCGAGCGAGCATCCGCACGATCTCGTAGCTACCGACCCGCTGAGCGTTCAAGGATCTCGGCGCGACCCTACGTTCCGGAGCGATGCGAGGCAAGCTCTCCGGTTACGGGCTAGGGTTGCGCCGTGCGAGTGCTGCCTCCCGCGCTGCGGTCGGTCTCGCCGCGCGAGCTCGCGCAGCGCATCGACGCGGAGCGCCGCGGAGTGCCGTTCCTCGTGCACCTCGACGGCGACGGGCGGCAGCGGATCGTCGAGCTCGGCGACGCCGCGTCGCTCAGCATCGGCCGCTCACCCTCGACCGACGTGGCGCTCGCGTGGGACACCGAGGTGTCGCGCCTGCACGCCGTGCTCGAGCACGAAGGCGGCGAGTGGACGATCGCCGACGAGGGGCTGTCGCGGAACGGCTCGTTCGTCAACGGGCGGCGGCTGCGTGGCCGCTGCCGGCTGCGCGACGGGGACGCGATCAGCATCGGCGGCACGCTGCTCGTGTTCGTGTGCGGCGACGGCGGAGGGACGACGACCGCCGCGTCGCAGACGCTCGAGCCGCCGCCGCTGTCGGATGCGCAGCGGCGCGTGCTCGCGTCGCTGTGCGGCCCGCTCGACGAGGCGCCGTTCGCCGGCCCGCGCTCCAACAAGGAGATCGCCGACGACCTCTACCTCAGCGTCGAGACCGTCAAGACGCACCTGCGCACGCTCTTCGACCTCTTCGGCGTCGGCGACCTCCCCCAGAACCGCAAGCGCGCGGAGCTGGTGAGGCGCGCGTTCGAGACCGGCGTCCTCGGTTAGCTCTTCGCGGCGGCCTTGCCGCCCTTGCGCCCGGCCGCGGCCTTCTGGGCCTTCGTGCCGCCCTGCTTCTTCGTGTCGCGCTGCTTGCCGCTGCCGGACGCCTTGCCGCCCTTCTCGGAGGAGTCCGGGTCGTTGGCGATCGCGGCGGCGCGCTGCTTGCTCATGCCCTTCTTCCGCAGGCCCTCGTACTGCTTGTCGTCCTTGATGCTGGGTCCGTGATCTTTGGTAGCCATGCCTGAAGATTTACCCACGGCGCGCGGGAGGAATGCACGCAGGAGAATCCTGCGCGGTGCTGTGGCTCGCGATCCCCTTCGGCCTCGCGATCGGGCTGGTCGTCGGCGCGGTCGGGGGCGGCGGCGCGATCCTCGCGCTGCCGGTGCTCGTCTACGTGCTCGGCGAAGGCGTCGGCCCGGCGTCGACCGCGTCGCTGATCGTCGTCGCGCTCGCGGCCGCGGTGGGTGCGGGGGCGCGCGCTCGCGACGGGCACGTGTGCTGGCGGCTCGCGCTGCTGTTCTCCGCCCCGGCGGCGGTCGGCTCGCTGCTCGGCGCGCTGCTCAGCGCGCAGGCGAGCCCGCGGGTGCTGATCCTCGCGTTCGTGCCGGTCATGTTCGCGGCGGCGGGCGCGACGTGGCAGCGGTCGCGGGAGCGGGCGCGCCGACGAGGAAGATCGCGGCTGCCCGCCGATCAGGACCGGCGTCGCGCTCGGCGCCGGCTTCGGGGTGGGCGCGCTGACGGGGTTCTTCGGCGTCGGCGGCGGCTTCATGATCGTGCCGGTGCTCACGCTCTTCCTCGGCCTGGGCTTCAAGCGCGGCGTCGCCACCTCGCTGGTGATCATCACGCTCACCGGCCTCGCGGCGCTGACGAGCCACCTCGCCACCGGCGCGACGCCCGACTTCGCGATCACCGCCACGCTCGCGGCCTCCACGATGGTCGGCGCGCTGCTCGGCACGGCGGTCGCCGAGCGGCTGCCGCAGCAGGCGCTGGCCCGCGGCTTCGCGATCATCGTCGCGCTGCTCGCGATCTTCCTGCTCGATCGACGCGACGCTGCTCGGCGGCCCGCCGGTCGCCTAGAAGAGCGTGTAGCCGCCGTCGATGACCAGCACCGAGCCGGTCATGAAGCTCGACGCGTCGCTCGCCAGGTAGACGATCGAGGGGCCGAGCTCCTCGGGCAGCGCGTAGCGCTGCATCGCCGCGTCGTCGACCCAGCGCGGCTTGAACGCCGGGTCGTCGACCGGCGCCATCTCGGTCTTGACGTAGCCCGGGGCGAGCGCGTTGACGCGCACGCCGCGCGGCGCCCACTCGGCGGCGAGCGACTTCGTGAGCTGGTGGACCGCCGCCTTGGAGGCGTTGTAGGCCGGCTGCCACTGCGGCCGGTTGACGATCTGGGCCGAGATCGAGCCGATGTTGATGATCGAGCCGGTGCCGCGCTCGACCATCTGGCGCGCCGACGATGCGGCTGCAGTGCCAGAGGCCGTCGACGTTGACGTCGAACACGGACGCGCCACTCGTCGTCGGTGCACGTCGAGGGCGGGCGCGGTGGTAGCAGACGCCGGAGTTGTTGACGAGCACGTCGACGGGCCCGAGCTCGGCCGTGACCGTCTCGAGCATGGCGCCGACGCTCGCGGGATCGGTGACGTCGGTGGTGACCGCGGTCGCACCGAGCTCGCCCGCGACCGACTCGGAGCGGGTGGCGTCGCGCGCGGCGATCGCCACGCGCGCGCCGGCCTCGCCGAGTGCCCGGACGAGCGCCATGCCCGATACCGCGGTTGCCGCCGGTGACGACGGCCACCTTGCCGTCGAGCCGGAAGGAGTCCAGGACCGCCATGGCCCTGGACTATCTCAGAGGACTACGCGTCGAGACCCGGTGACACGCAGCCCGGGTTCTCACACACGTACGGGCCCTGCGGCCCAGCGTGGAAGTGGACGCCGTCGGTCGTCGGGTTCAGGTTGTCGCGCAGCGCGTTGCTGATGGCAGCGAGAATTCGAGCCATGGTGGATCCTTCCTGGGGAGTGGGGAGGTGTGGCGGGATTCCGAGACGCGTGGGACAGAAACGCAATCTCAACCGCCGCTACGAAGAGTGGTACACCCTTCGCGGGAGATTGTAACAAGCTTGTGACACTCCCCTCCGGGAGTGGACACTAGTTGTAGAGCGCGGGTTTCTCCGTCAACTCGACCTCGGTCCGCTCGCCGCTCGCCAGCGACTCCAGGCACGCGTCGGCGACCGCGTTGGCGGCGTAGCCGTCCCACGCGGTCGGGGCATCCTGGACGCCGTGGACCCAGCAGTCGAGCTCGCGCCGGTAGGCGGTCGCGAAGCGGGCGCGGAAGTCGGGCTCGACCTGCTCGGCGAGCCGCAGCGTGCCGCTCTCCCCGACCAGCTCGCAGCGGATGTCGTAGCCGTAGCGGGCGTTGACGAACACCTCGACGTCGATCAGCACGCCGCTCGCGGTCTCGAGCAGGATCAGCTGCGGGTCGCGCAGGTTGTCCGGGGCCTGGCGGGTCGAGCGCGGCGCGCGCACGGTGGCGGCGACGATCTCCTCCCCCAGCAGCCAGCGGTTGATGTCGATCTCGTGCACGCACGAGCTCGTGATCAGCATCTCCGACGTGTAGATGGCCGGCGCGATCGCGTTGCGGTGCGCGCAGTGGACGAGCAGCACCTCGCCGACGCCGCCGTTCTCGAGCCCTGCCTTGATCTCGCCGTAGCCGGGGTCGAAGCGGCGCATGAAGCCGAGCGAGACCAGCCGCCGGCCGGCCGCGACCTCGGCCTCGATCACGCGCAGGCACGCCTCGGCCGTGGTGGCGAGCGGCTTCTCGCACAGCACCGGCTTGCCGGCCTCGATGCAGGCGAGCACGAACTCCTCGTGGGTGGCGTCGAACGAGGCGACCACGACGCGGTCGACGTCGGGATCGGCGATCAGCTCGTGCGGGTCGCTGAACGCACGGCCGCCGCCCTCGCGGGCGGCTGCCTGCGCGCGCTCGGGATCGGCGTCGGCGACCGCTGCGACGCGGGCGCCGTCGACCGCCGCGGTGAGCGTCCGCACATGGTCGGTGCCCATCATCCCGGCGCCGATCACGCCGACGCCGACTGTCTTGACCGTGCTCATACCGCCGTCGGGAAGTGCATGTGCCCGCGGTGGTGGGAGGCGTCCTTCGCCTCGTCCGGCCAGCGGCTCGTGACCACCTTGCCGCGGGTGTAGAACTTGATCCCCTCCGGCCCGTGGACGTGCTTGTCGCCGAACAGCGACGACTTCCAGCCGCCGAACGAGTAGAACGCCATCGGCACCGGGATCGGCACGTTGATCCCGATCATGCCGACCTGGACCTGGCGCTGGAAGTAGCGCGCGGCCTGGCCGGAGGAGGTGAAGATCGCCGTGCCGTTGGCGTACGGGTTGGCGTTGATGAGCTCGATCGCCTCGGCGAGCGTCTCCACCCGCACGACCGCCAGCACCGGGCCGAAGATCTCGTCGCGGTAGACGTCCATCTCGGGCGTGACGCCGTCGAGCAGCGTCGGGCCGACGAAGAAGCCGTCGCCGTCGACCTCGAGCGTGCGGCCGTCGACCACGACCGCGGCGCCCTGCTCGTCGCCGGAGTCGATGTAGCCGGTGATGCGGTCGCGCGCCTGCGCGGTGACGACCGGGCCCATGTCGGAGTCGGGCTCGAGACCCGGGCCGACCTTGATCGCCTCGGCCTTCTCCTTCAGGCGCTCGATCAGCGGCTCGGCGGCATCGCCGACCGCCACGGCGACCGCGATCGCCATGCAGCGCTGGCCGGCCGAGCCGAAGCCCGCGGCGGTCAGGTGGTTGGCGGCGAAGTCGAGGTCCGCGTCGGGCATCACGACGGCATGGTTCTTCGCCCCGCCCAGCGCCTGCACCCGCTTGCCCGAAGCGCTCGCCTTGCCGTGCACGTAGCTGGCGATCGGCGTCGAGCCGACGAACGAGACGGCGTCGATGTCCGGGTGGTCGAGGATCGCGTCGACCGCGACCTTGTCGCCGTGCACGACGTTGAAGACGCCGTCGGGCAGCCCCGCCTCGGCGTACAGCTCGGCGATGAAGTTCGAGGCCGACGGGTCGCGCTCGGACGGCTTGAGCACGAACGTGTTGCCGGTCGCGATCGCCATCGGGTGCATCCACATCGGGACCATCACCGGGAAGTTGAACGGCGTGATCCCGGCGCACACGCCGAGCGGCTGGCGGAACGAGAACGAGTCGACGTCGGTGGAGACCTGGTCGGAGTACTCGCCCTTGACGAGCTGCGGGAGCCCGCACGCGTACTCGGCGACCTCCATGCCGCGGATGACCTCGCCCTTGGCGTCGTCGACCACCTTGCCGTGCTCGGAGGCGACGATCCGCGCGAGCTCGTCGGCGTGCTGCTCGACGAGGTTGCGGAACGCGAACATGATCCGCGAGCGGCGGACCACGCTCACCTCCTTCCAGGACTCGAACGCCTCGCGCGCCGCGGCCACCGCGGCGTCGACGTCGGCCGGCTCGGCGAGCAGGACCTGGGCCTGCTGGCCGCCGGTCGCGGGATCCCAGATCGGGGACGTGCGGGTCGACTGGCCGGCTGTCTCGGCGCCGCCGATGCGGTGCTGGATGGTCTTGAGGTCGACGGTGGTCACGGTGTCACTCTCTCTCGCGGATTCAGGTACTGCTGCTGGGTGCGCTTGTTCTCGTCGTAGGTCTCGCGCGCGTCGCGCGTGCTGTCGAGCCCTGAGACCTCGGCGACCGGCACGTCCCACCACGCCTCGGAGTCCGGCGCGGGCACGAGCGGGTCGGTCTCGATGTGGACGACGGTGACGCCGGAGGCATTGCGCAACCCGGCCTCGAGCTCGTCGAGCGAGGTCGCCCGGTGGACCGTCGCGCCGAGGCCCTCGGCGACGAGCGCCAGGTCCTCGCGCGTCCGGTAGGCGGTGCCGAAGC
Organism: uncultured Solirubrobacteraceae bacterium; assembly: GCA_963730115.1. Lineage (GTDB taxonomy): Bacteria > Actinomycetota > Thermoleophilia > Solirubrobacterales > Solirubrobacteraceae > DASQFQ01. The sequence goes on from CAVSQM010000012.1 coordinate 247,791, forward strand.
GCTGCGAGCCGACGGACTCGCTCAACGCGCCGATCGAGGCGAAGCCGTGGTTCTGGACGAGCACGATGTTGAGCTTCACGCCCTCCTGCACGGCGGTGACGATCTCCTGGGCCATCATCAGGAAGGAGCCGTCGCCGACCATCACGTAGACCTCGCGGTCGGGCGCCGCGAGCTTGATCCCGAGGCCGCCGGCGATCTCGTAGCCCATGCACGAGTAGCCGTACTCGACGTGGTAGCCCTTGGGGTCGCGCGTGCGCCACAGCTTGTGCAGGTCGCCGGGCATCGAGCCGGCCGCGCACACGACGACGTCGCGCGGGCCGGAGACGCGGTTGACGACGCCGAGCACCTCGCTCTGGGCGGGCAGCGGGCCGTGGCCGAGCGTGTAGGCGGCCTCGACCGTCTCGTCCCACTCCGCCGCGAGGCTGCGAGCGCGCTCGGTGTGGTCGGGGTCGGCGCTCCAGCCCTCGAGCGCCTCGTGCAGCGCCTCGAGCCCGACGCGCGCGTCGGCGACGAGCGGCAGCCCGGCGTGCTTGAAGGCGTCGACGCTCGCGACGTTGAGGTTGATGAAGCGCGCGTCCTCGGCGAACAGCGAGCGCGAGGCGGTGGTGAAGTCGCTCCAGCGGGTGCCGATGCCGAGGATGACGTCGGCGTCGCGCGCGATCGCGTTGGCGGCCGTCGTGCCGGTGGCGCCGATGGCGCCCAGCGACTGCGGATGGTCATAGCTGAGCGAGCCCTTGCCGGCCTGCGTCTCGGCCACCGGGACGCCGGCGCCCTCCGCGAGCGCGCGCAGCGCGTCGGTCGCCTCGGCGTAGATCGTGCCGCCGCCCGAGACGATCAGCGGGCGCTGCGCGCCGCGCAGCAGCTCGGCGGCCCGGGCGAGCGTCGACGGCTCGGCGGGCGGGCGGCGGACGTGCCACACCCGCTTGGCGAAGAACTCCTCCGGCCAGTCGTAGGCCTCGGCCTGCACGTCCTGCGGCAGCGCGAGCGTGACCGCGCCGGTCTCGGCAGGGTCGGTGAGGACGCGCATCGCGGCGAGCGCGCTCGACAGCAGCTGCTCGGGCCGGTTGATGCGGTCCCAGAACCTCGAGACGGGCTTGAAGGCGTCGTTGACCGAGATGTCGAGCGACGCCGGGTCCTCGAGCTCCTGGAGCACCGGGTTGGCGACGCGGCTGGCGAAGATGTCGCCGGGCAGCAGCAGCACCGGCAGCCGGTTGATGGTGGCGAGCGCGGCGCCGGTGACCATGTTGGTCGAGCCCGGGCCGACGGACGCGGTGCAGGCATACGTGGCGAGCCGGTTCTTCTGGCGCGCGTAGCCGGCGGCGGCGTGCACCATCGCCTGCTCGTTGCGGGCGAGCACGTACGGCATGTCGTCGCCGAACTCGAGCAGCGCCTGCCCGACGCCGGCGACGTTGCCGTGGCCGAAGATGCCGAAGCAGCCGGGGATGAGCCGCTGCTCGACCCCGTCGCGCTCCGAGTACTGGTTCGCCAGGAAGCGGATCAGCGCCTGGCCGACGGTGAGCTTCATGCGGGCCTCCTCGACTTCTCGTACGGCAGTCGCGGGTCGACCTCCTGGCCTTCCCAGCTGTCCCGGATCCAGGCGTGGGCCGGGTCGTCGGTGAACTGCCACGCCCGCTCGCCGGGCCCGGCCATCACGTTCAGGTAGTAGAGGTCGTAGCCGGGCGCGGCCATCGACGGGCCGTGGTAGCCGCTCGGCAGCAGCACGTGGTCGCCGGAGCGGACCTCCTCGAGGATGTCGATCTCCGGCCCGTAGGCGCGCTGGTAGGCGAAGCCGCCGTCGGCGACCTCGAAGTAGTAGATCTCCTCGAGCGCGGTCTCGACGCCGGGGATGTCCTCGTCGTGCTTGTGCGGCGGATAGCTCGACCAGTTGCCGCCGGGTGTGATCACCTCGACCGCGATGAGGCGGTCGGCGAAGTCCGTGTCGGGCCCGCAGAAGTTGTTGATCTGGCGGCTCATCCGGCCGGCGCCACGCAGCTCGATCGCCACCTCGTCGACGTAGCGCGGCTCGAGGCGGTTGAGCGCGCGGGAGGACGGCAGCGCGACGCGGCCGTGGGCGGAGATCTCCACGCGCGCATCGCGGGGCGAGTAGACGAAGTCGGTCGGGCCGTCGAACACGCCGTCGCGGCCGCGCAGCGTGAACGGCTCGCCGTCGACGGTGACCTCCGCCCCGCCCTCGAGCGGGAGCACGATCAGCTCGTCCTGGCCCGTGTCGAGCGCGGCATCACCTTCGACGATGCGCAGGCCGCAGAAGGCCCAGCCCGCGTCTTCCGGCGTGATCTCAAGCTTGTACAAGGAGCTCCTCCACCTCGTGCTCTTCGGGCATCGCATCCGCGCAGGCCAGCCGTGACGCCACCAGCGCGCCGGCCGCGTTGCAGAACCGCATCTTCCGTTCCACATCCCAGTCGCTCAGCAGGCCGTGGCAGAGCGCGCCGCCGAAGGCGTCGCCGGCGCCGAGGCCGTTGACCACCTCGACGGGGACGGGCGGCACCTCGACGAGCTCGCGCCCGTCGTCGGCCAGCACGCCCTTCGGGCCCTGCTTGACGATCGCGAGCTCGACGCCGCGCTCGCGCAGCGCCTGCGCGGCGGCGCGCGGCTCGCGCTCGCCGACCGCGGTGTCGGTCTCGTCGAGGTTGCCGACCGCGACGGTGACGTGCTCGAGCGCCCGGCCGACCCACTCGCGGGCCTCCTCGCGCGACTCCCAGAACATCGGCCGGTAGTCGAGGTCGAGCACGGTGATGCCGGACTTGGCGCGCGCCTCGAGCGCGGCCAGCGTGGCGGTGCGGCTCGGCTCGTCGGAGAGCCCGGTGCCGGTGACCCAGAACACGCGGGCGTTGCGGATCGCGTCGTAGTCGAGCTCGTCCTCGCGGATCTCCATGTCCGGCGCCTTCGGGACGCGCCCGTAGAAATAGAGCGGGAAGTCGTCGGGCGGGAAGATCTCGCAGAACGCGACGGGGGTCGCCATGCCGGGGACCGGGGTGACGAAGCGGTCGTCGACGCCGAAGCCCTGGAGCGCGTCGTGGAGGTACTCGCCGAACGGGTCGTCGCCGGTGCGGGTGATCGTCGCCGCGCGGCGCCCGTAGCGGGCGGCCGCGACCGCGACGTTGGTCGAGCTGCCGCCGAGGAACTTCCCGAACGACGTGACCTCGCGCAGCGACACGCCGACCTGCTCCGGGTACACGTCCACGCTGATGCGGCCCATGGTGAGGACGTCGAGGTTCACCATCCGGCGTGCTCCTCCAGCCAGCGGCGGTTGGCGACCTGCTCCTGGGCGGCGCCCTCGAAGGCGGTGATGTCGTCGAGGACGCGGTCCTGCTCGACCACGACCCAGCCGTCGTAGCCGCGGTCGCCGAGCGCGGCGCAGAAGGCGGCGAGCTCGACGTCGCCCTGGCCGAGGGCGCAGAACAGGCCGCGGCGCCAGGCGGTCAGCGTGTCGGCGCGCTCGGCCTTGACGGTCTCGAGCACGTCGAGGCGGACGTCCTTGATGTGGACGGCGCCGACGCGGTCGCCGTAGTCGGCGAGCGCGGTCGTGGCGTCGCCGCCGGCCACGGCGATGTGGCCGGAGTCGAGCAGGAGCGGGACGTCGGTGTCCTCGAGGAAGCGCTCGATCTCGGGGATGCCCTCGACGTAGGTCGACGTGTGGTGGTGGAAGACCGGCTCGTAGCCGCGCTCGCGCGCGGCCTCGGCGGCGCGCTCGACGTTGCCGGCGAGCGTGCGCCAGCGGCCGTCGTCGAGCCGCAGCTCGGGCTCGTCGCCGCCGCGGCCGGGGTTGGCGATCCGCTCCGGCCCGCCGGCGTCGCACAGCACGGGACGCGCGCCGGTCGCGCCGGCGGCGTCGAACAGATCGAGCGTGTGGTGCAGCGCCGGCACGTCCTCCTCGAAGCCCTCGGCCTCGGAGAATCGCATGGGGACGAAGCCGCCGACGACCTCGAGGCCGTTCGTGCCCAGCCGCTCGGCCAGGACGTCGCCCTCGCCGTAGTAGCCGGGCGGGCCGAGGTCGGTGCCGGCGTAGCCGGCCGCGCCGATCGCCTCGAGGATCCGCTCGGGGTCCGGGACGGCGAAGTCGGTGCCGACGGTCATCTCGAAGGCGCCGTAGGAGAGCGGGGCGTTGGCGACCTTCGGCGTCATCGTGTCTCCTCCCAGGCGCCGGACTCGGCGCTGCGCTCGATCGTCTCCAGCACCCGCGCCGTGGCGAGCATCTCCTCCACCCCGGGCTCGCGCTGCTCGCCGTCGCGGACGGCGGCGAGGAAGTTGCGGGCCTCCAGCACGCGCAGGTCGTCGTAGCCCATCGGCACGCCGGCGCCGGGCTGGAAGGCGGCGAAGTCGGGGTGGCCGGCGCCGACGTGGATCGCCGTGTAGCCCTCGTCCTTGCCGTCCTCGGAGAGCTCGAAGCGCTCGAGCACGTTCATGCGCTCGAGCTCCCACGTCAGCGCGCCCGTGGTGCCGTGGATCTCGACGCGGAGCCCGGTGCGCGGCCCGACGACCACGCGGCTCGCCTCGAGCGAGCCGACGCTGCCGCTCGGCAGCTCGAACAGCGCGCCGGCCCAGTCCTCGTTCTCGACGTCGACGAGGTCGGTGGACTCGACGCGGCTGAAGTGGGTGCCCTCGGTGGTCGGCCGCGGGCGCTGCGCGATCATCGTCGCGGTGCGGCCGCTGAGGCGCTCGATCGGGCCGACCAGGTGGTGGGTGAGGTCGACGACGTGCGCCATCAGGTCGCCGAGCACGCCCGAGCCCGAGGCCGCGCGCTCGAAGCGCCACGAGGCGGCCGCGTCGGGGCGGTTGGCGTAGTCGGCGAGGAAGACGCCGCGGTAGTGCGTGACGGCGCCGATCACGCCGTCGGCGATCAGCGCGCGGGCGTGCTGGACGGCCGGCGCGAAGCGGTAGCAGAAGCCGACGCCCGTGACCGTGCCGCTCGCGCGCGCCGCGTCGGCCACCGCGGCCGTGTCCTCGAGCCCGCGCCCGACCGGCTTCTCGACCCAGACGTGCTTGCCCGCCTCGAGCGCGGCGACCGCCACCTCGCGGTGCAGGCTGTTCGGGAGCGTGACGTTGACCACCTCGATCTCGGGGTCGTCGACCACCGAGCGCCAGTCGTCGGTGGTCCGCTCGAAGCCGACGCGCTCCGCGTGCGCGCGCCGCTCGGGGCTGGTGTCCGCGGCAGTCCGGAGTCGGGGGCGAACCCCGAGGTCGGGGAAGTGCTCGGCCAGCCGGTTGTAGGCCGCCGTGTGGACGCGCCCCATCCAGCCCATGCCGATCACGCCGATGCCGACCTGCCGCTCCATTCCCCTCCTCGAGACCTGCCGCAGAACCCCTCGGCGAACGCCGAGACCTCGTCGCTTCCTCTACCCCTCCGGCTACGAATCATGCAATCGATTGCAGCGGCGCAAAGGGTTGCATCACGCCGCTGCCTTTGTCAAGTCGCATCCGCACGACCGCCGCACGCTCAGCGCGGCGGGCACGCGCACGGTGCCGGGCGCGGTGTCGTCGCCGCCCAGCGTGCGCAGCAGCGCCTCGGCGGCGATCCGGCCGAGCTCGCGATCGTGGCGGTCCAGCGACGTGAGCGGCGGGTCGAACAGGTCGGCGGAGACCGGCTCGTCGAACGACACGAGCGCGACGTCCTCCGGCACGCGCACGCCGGCGTCGCGCAGCCCGCGCAGGAGCCCGGTGGCGAGCTGGTCGGTGCCGCCGACGATCGCGGTCGGCGGCCGTTCCAGCGCCATCAGCTCGCGCGCGGCGGCGCGGCCGTGCTCCTCCGAGCTCGCGGGGTCGCTCGTGCGCACGTAGTCGGGCGGCAGCGCGAGCCCGGCCCGCCCCACCGCGGCGCGGAACGCCTCGAGCCGCTCGCGGCCCGTCCCCTGCAGGATCTCCGCGGCGCCGCCCGTGCCGACCGCCTCGGGCGGCCCCATGTAGGCGATCCGCTCGTGGCCGTGCTGATGCACGAGGTGCTCGACCAGCAGGCGGATCCCGGCCTCGTTGTCCATCGCCACCGCGCCGGCCCCGGGCGTGGCGGGCACGTTGTCGAAGAACACGACGGGCACCCCGATCTCCTCGTAACCGCCGGAGGTCGCGACGAGCAGCCCGTCGACCTGGTGCGCGCGGAGCGTCCGCAGCGCCTCGCGCTCGCGCTCGGCGGCGCGGCTCGTGTTGAGCACGAGCACGTGGTAGCCGGCCGCCTCGAGCACGTCCTGCGCGCTCTTCAGCGCGCTCGCGTAGAAGGCGGCGCCGACGTCCGGCACCACGAGCCCGACCGCCATCGTCGCCCCGCGCCGCAGCGACCGCGCGAGCCGGTTCGGCTGGAACTGCAGCCGCTCGGCGACGTCCCACACGCGCTGCCGCGTGTTGGCGTTGACCAGCGGGCTGTCGGCGAGCGCGCGCGACGCGGTGGCCTGCGAGACGCCGGCCTCCGCCGCCACGTCGGCGAGCGTCGGAGCGGCGCTGCGGCGGGTGGCCATGGCCGAAGGGAAGCGCATTTGACAAACGATTGCAAGAGGGCTACGTTGCCGCCGCCGCTGCAATCCATTGCACCGGCTTTGGGGAGAGCGATGCACCTTGGGGAGAACACTTGGCCGGAGGCAGGCCGCGGGCCGCGCGTGCGGTCAGCGGCCGGGCGGCAGCTCGCCCGACCCGCGCTGGATCAGCACGGTCGGCAGCGTCACCGTGCGGCTCGGGCCGTCGTAGCCGTCGACGCGCTCGAACAGCAGCTCCGCCGCCGTGCGTCCCAGCCCCCGCGGGTCCTGCGCGACTACGGTGAGCCCGGGATCGAGCGCGTCGGCGAGCTGGACGTCGTCGAAGCTGACGATCGCCACGTCGTGTTGCAGGCCGAGGTCGTGGACCGCACGCACAGCACCGATCGAGATCAGGTTCTGCCCCGTGAACAGCGCGGTGGGCGGATCGTTGCCGCGCAGGAGGTCGGTTGTGGTCTCATACGCGTCGACCCCTCGGAACTGCGGATGCCGGACCAACCCCAGATCCTCTGCCAATCCGTTTTGCGCGAGGGTCTCGCGGTACCCGCGGAGCCGCTCCGTCGCCGTGTAGACGTCCGACCGGTCGCCGAGGAATCCGATCCGGCGATGCCCGGCCGCCAGCAGATGCTCGACCGCCGCGCGCGCGCCGCCGGCGTTGTCGGTGACCACCGCGTCCGCATCGAGAAAGCGCGGCGGCCGGTCGACGAACACCAGCGCCATGCCCGCCGCGCGCTCGCGCAGCAGGTAGGAGCTGTCGTCGACCGCCGTCGCCACGATCAGCCCGTCGATCCCGCGCGCAACGAACGCCTCGGCGAGCTCGCGCTCGCGCTCGGGCTCCTCGTCGGACGAGCCGACCAGCGGCAGCACGCCGCGGCCGCGGGCGACATCCTCCACCCCGCGGTGGACCGCCCCGAAGAACGGGTTCGACACGTCCTCGAAGATCAGGCCGATGGTCGCCGACTGCCGGTCGGCGCGCCGCAGCGTGCTCGCGGTGAGGTTGTGGCGGTAGCCGAGCAGCTCGACCGCCTCGCGCACCTTGACCGCGAGATCCGCGCGCACGCCCTCGCCGCCGTTGACGACGCGCGACACCGTGCTGAGGCTCACGCCCGCCACCGCGGCAACCTCGCGCATGGTCGGGCGGCGCGCAGCGCGCCGCTCGGTCCTCTCCGCCCCCATGAGCGTGGATACTACGGGTTCGAGAAAACGTTCGCAAGACTTGACGGGTCCACATCGAGCGGCTACGGTTGCTAATCGCTGAAAACGTTGTCTCGGCGTAATGAGGGACGCCGCGACGCAACTCCAGGAGGAGGAGAGGGGCAATGCAAGAAAGTGGGATTCGAGGGTCGAAGTGGGCGCGGGTGGCCGCGCTCGCGTCGGTCGCCGCGCTCGGCGTCGGCGTCGTCGCCTGCGGTGACGACAGCGACAGCAGCGGCGGTGGCGGCGGCGGCGGTGGCGACGAAGAGGTCACCATCGGGCTGATCACCAAGACGGAGTCGAACCCGTTCTTCGTGAAGATGAAGGAGGGCGCGCAGGCGCAGGCCAAGAAGGACAACGTCAAGCTGCTCACGGCCTCCGGCAAGACCGACACCGACAACGCCAGCCAGGTCGCCGCGATCGAGAACATGACCACGCAGGGCGCGAAGGTCATCCTCGACGTGCCCGCCAACTCGAAGGCGATCGTCCCGTCGATCAAGAAGGCGCGCGACGCGGGCGTGATCGTCATCGCGCTTGACACGCCTCCCGAGCCGGCCGACGCAGTCGACGCGTTGTTCGCGACGGACAACATGAAGGCCGGCGAGCTGATCGGCCAGTACGCGAAGGCCAAGGCCGAGGAGATGAAGATCACTCCGAAGATCGCCATGCTCGACCTCGCGCCGGGCATCTCCGTCGGCCAGCTCCGCCACGACGGCTTCCTGAAGGGCTTCGGCATCAAGGAAGGCGACCCGCAGATCGTCGGCGCGGCGCCGACCGAAGGCGACCGGGCCAAGGGCCAGGCGGCGATGGAGAACCTGCTGCAGAAGGACAGCGGCATCAACGTCATCTACTCGATCAACGAGCCCTCCGGGTTCGGCGGCGCGAACGCGCTGAAGGCCGCCGGCAAGGATCCGAAGGACTTCATCCTCGTCTCCGTCGACGGTGGCTGCGAGGCGATCGAGAAGGGCATCAAGACCGACGTCATCGACGCCACGTCGCAGCAGTACCCGCTGAAGATGGCGGCGCTGGGCGTGGAGAAGGGCGCGGCGGCCGCGCGCGGCGGCGAGAAGCCCTCGGGCTACGTCGACACCGGCGTCGAGCTCATCACCAACCAGCCGGTGAAGGGCGTCGAGGCCAAGGACGCCGCCTACGGCGAGGAGAACTGCTGGGGCTAGTGCGACCGGTGGCCGGCCCGCATCCGCGGGCCGGCCGCGTTCGCGCGTCCCGGGAGAGAGGACTCACTCCATGACACAGCCACAAGCACAGACCGCCGGCTCCGGCGGCGAGGGCGGGGGCCAGTCGGCACCGCCGACGTCCGGGGGCGGGGAAGGCCGCGCGATCCCGAAGGTCTCCGGAGAGCGCGTCGCCCAGCTCGGCCCGCTGATCGCGCTGCTCCTCGCCTGCGCGTTCTTCACCACGCAGTCGGATCGCTTCCTGGATCCGGCGAACTTCTCGCTGATCATCCAGCAGGTGATGGTGATCGGCACGCTGGCGATCGGCCAGACGCTGATCATCCTCACCGCGGGCATCGACCTGTCGTGCGGCACGGCGATGGCGCTCGGTTCGATCGTGATGACCAAGATGGCCGTCGACAACGACGTGCCGCCGATGCTGGCGATCCTGCTCGGGATCCTGACCTGCATGGCGGTCGGGTTCATCAACGGCGGGCTCGTGGTGGGGCTCGCGATGCCGCCGTTCATCGTCACGCTCGGCACCTACTCCATCTGTTACGCGCTCGTGCACATCTACTCCAAGGACGAGACGATCACGAACCTCCCGACCGCCATGACCAAGCTCGGCGAGACGTTCAAGATCGGCGGCACGGCGGTCACCTACGGATCGCTGGTGACGTTGGCCTTGTTCGCGTTGTTCTGGTTCGTATTGACCCAGACGACCTGGGGCCGGCGCGTGTACGCGCTGGGCGACAACCCGGAGGCGACGCGCCTGATGGGCGTCCCGGTGCGGCAAGCAGCTGGTGATGGTCTACGTGGTCGCCGGCGCGATCTACGGGATCGCGGCGCTGCTGCTCGATCGCCCGCACGAACGTGGGCGACCCGAACGCGGGCCTGACCGACAACCTCGACGCGATCACCGCGGTCGTGCTCGGCGGCACCAGCCTGTTCGGCGGCCGCGGCACGATCATCGGCACCCTGATCGGGGCGCTGATCATCGGGGTGGTGCGCAACGGCCTCGTCCTGATGGGCGTCGCCGCGACGTACCAGGTCCTGATCACCGGCATCCTGGTCATCGTGGCCGTCGCCGTCGACCAGATCGCGAGGAAGCGGGCATGAGCGCGGCAGACATGACGAAGGACGAGATCGAGAACCAGACGCCGATCCTGTCGGCGCGCGGGATCTACAAGAGCTACGGCCAGGTGACCGCCATCGACGGCGCCGACTTCGACCTCTATCCCGGCGAGATCCTCGCCGTGATCGGGGACAACGGGGCCGGCAAGTCGAGCCTGATCAAGGTGCTCTCGGGCGCCACGATCCCGGACCGGGGCACGGTCAGCCTCGACGGCGAGGAGGTGCAGTTCAAGACGCCGCACGACGCGCGCGAGGCGGGCATCGAGACCGTCTACCAGGACCTCGCGGTGGCGCCGGCGCTCGACATCGCGACCAACCTGTTCCTCGGTCGCGAGAAGCGGCGGGCGGGTCCCTTGGGGAGCATCTTCCGCATGCTCGATCACAAGGGCCAGAAGGAAGAGGCCGACAAGCAGATGAAGAACCTGCAGATCGGCATCCGCTCGATGAGTCAGGCGGTCGAGACGCTGTCCGGCGGCCAGCGCCAGGGCGTGGCCGTGGCGCGTGCCGCGGCGTGGGCGCGCAAGCTCGTGATCATGGACGAGCCGACGGCCGCGCTCGGCGTCAAGGAGTCCGGGCAGGTGCTCGAGCTGATCAAGCGCGTGCGCGACAACGGGCTGCCGGTGATCCTGATCAGCCACAACATGCCGCACGTGTTCGAGATCGCGGATCGCATCCACATCCACCGCCTGGGGAAGCGCGTGGCCGTGGTCGACCCGAAGGAGCACTCGATGCACGAGGTCGTGGGCATCATGACCGGCGCCGTCGTGCACGACATCGAGCACAAGGACTCGGGCGACGAGGTCGTCATCCCGAAGGACGCGCCGCCGCCGACGCCCGAGGAGGAGCGGGCGGACGCCGAGCGGGCCGAGTGACGTGACTCCATCCATCGTCGTCGGCGGCGAGGCCCTCGTGGACCTCGTCGCCGGCGGTGACGGAGAGCTCGCCGCCCACCTGGGCGGCGGGCCCTTCAACTGCGCCCGCACGCTGGGCCGGCTGGAGCAACCGGTCGCCTACCTGGGCCGGCTCTCGAACGACCGCTTCGGCTCGCAACTGCGCGAGCAGCTGCGCGAGGACGAGGTGAGCCTCGACTGCGTCGTCGAGACCGACGATCCGACCACGCTCGCGCTGGCGGAGGTCGACGAGCGAGGGCGCGGCGACCTACCGCTTCTACCACGAGGGGACGTCGGTCCCGGGGCTGACGCGCGAGCACGCGCTGCGCGTGCTGCCGGAGCGCGTCGACATGGTGCACGTCGGGACGCTCGGGCTGGTGTTCGAGCCGACGGCGGACGCCCTGGAGGCGGTCGTCGAGCGGGTGTCCGGGGAGGCGCTCGTGATGGTCGACCTCAACATCCGCCCGCTGGCGATCGACGACCCGGACGCGTACCGGGCGCGGATCGGGCGGCTGCTCCCGCGCACGCACGTGGTCAAGGCGAGCGACGACGACCTCGCGTGGCTCGACCCCGACCACGGCCCGCTCGAGTCGGCGCGGGCGCTGCTCGAGGCCGGGCCGGACGTGGTGCTGCTCACGCGCGGCGGCTCCGGGGTGACCGTGGTGACGGCGGACGGCGAGACCGACGTGCCGGCGATGCGCGTCGAGGTGGTCGACACGATCGGCGCGGGCGACGCGTTCGGCGGCGGCTTCCTCGCGTGGTGGCGGCGCGCGGGGCTCGGCGCCGGTGACCTGGGCCAGGCCGACGCGCTGCTCGACGCCACGCACTTCGCGTGCCTCGTCGCGGGGCGGACGGTCGAGCGCGCGGGCGCCTCGCCGCCGCGTCTCGCCGAGGTCGCAACCGCCTGATCGGCGGCTACGGCGTGACGATCGGCTTCACGCTCTGCGGGTCCTCGCGGCCGGCGCGCAGCGCGGCGTCGACCTCGTCGAGCGGGTAGTGGCCGGTGACGATCGCGTCGAGGTCGACCTGCCCGGAGGCGGCCAGCGCGATCGCGGCCGGGTAGGTGTTGGCGTAGCGGAACGTGGCGCTGAGCCAGATCTCGCGGGTCTGGATGAGCGAGAGCGGGACCGTCGCCTCCGGGCCGCCGCCCATGCCGACCAGCACGGCGGTCCCCGCGGGGCGGAGCGCGGCGATGCCGTCGTTGAGCGCCTGCGGGTGGCCGGAGCACTCGATCAGCGCGTCGGCCTCGGGCAGGTCGTCGCCGGGCGCGTGCGTGCGCGTCGCGCCGGTCGCGCGCGCCAGCGCGAGGCGCCGCTCGTTGACGTCGGTCACGACGATCTCCGTCGCGCCGCGGGCGCGCGCGACCTGCGCGCAGAGCAGGCCGATCGGGCCGGCGCCGGTGATCAGCACGCGGTCGCCGGCGGTGACGCCCGCCTTCTCGCACGCCCACAGCGCGACCGACAGCGGCTCCATCAGCGCGCCGGCCTCGTCGCTCAGCGAGTCGGGCAGCGCGTGCGCGAAGTCCTCGTGCCGCGCGATGAAGCGGGTGAAGGCGCCGTCGGTCGGCGGCGCGCCCATGAACTGCACGTCGCGGCACAGGTTGTAGGCGCCGCTGCGGCACTCGCGGCAGCGCCCGCACGGCAGCCCCGGCTCGAGCGTCACGCGGGCGCCGACGGCGTGCTTCGAGACCCGGTCGCCCGCCGCCACGACGCGGCCGGCGCTCTCGTGGCCGAGCACGTGCGGCGCCTTGACGATCCGCTCGGCGATGCGGCCGTGCTCGTAGTAGTGGACGTCGGAGCCGCAGACGCCGACGGCGGCGATCTCGACGAGCACCTCGAGCGGGCCCGGCTCGGGCGTCGGGCGGTCCTCGACGCGGACGTCGCCGGGGGCGTGGAGGACCGCGGCGCGGTTGCTCATGTGAGGATTGTGCCCGGATGAGCTTCCTGAGCCTCATCACCGGCTCGTTCGCGATGCCCGCGGCCGAGAATCCGACGGTCGCGATGGTCGAGGCCGCCTACCGCCATCACGGCCTCGACGCCCGCTACCTGAACTGCGAGGTCGCGCCCGATGCGCTCGGCGACGCGGTGCGCGGCGCGAAGGCGATGGGCTGGGCCGGCTTCAACTGCTCGATCCCGCACAAGGTCGCGGTGATCGAGCACCTCGACGGGCTGGGCGAGTCGGCCGCGCTGATCGGGGCCGTCAACTGCGCGGTCGAGCGCGACGGCCGGTGGATCGGCGAGAACACCGACGGCCAGGGCTTCCTGGAGTCGCTGCGGACGGTGGTGGACCCGGCCGGGAAGGCGCTGGTGATCCTCGGCGCCGGCGGCGCGGCACGCGCGATCGCCGTCGAGGCGGCGCTGGCGGGCGCGGCGTCCATCACGGTGGTGAACCGCGGGCGGGAGCGGGGCGAGGAGCTGGCGGCGCTGCTCTCCGACCACGCGCAGGCCGTGTTCGCGCCGTGGGCCGGCGACGACGTCGTGCCGGAGGGCACCGACATCCTCGTCAACGCCACGTCGATCGGCCTCTTCCCCGACGTCGACGCGCGGCTGCCGCTCGACCCCGGCTCGCTGCGGCCGGGAATGGTCGTCGCCGACGTCATCCCCAACCCGCCGCGCACGCGGCTCATCCGCGACGCCGAGGCGCGCGGCTGCACGGTGCTGGACGGGCTCGGGATGCTCGTCAACCAGGGCGTGATCGGGATCCGGCACTGGACCGGCCTCGACCCCGACCCGGCGGTCATGCGCCGCGCGCTGGAGGCGGCGCTCAACCTGCCGTGATCAGCACCTTCGCGGAGCGCTCCGCGTCGAGCGCGGTCTGCATCGCGGCGGGCGCGTCGGCGACCGGGAAGCGGTGGGAGACCATCTCGGCGAACGGGACGCTGTCGGCGTGGCGCGCGAGCAGCGCGAGCGTGCGGTCGTAGACGAGCAGGTCCTCGCCGCCGATCCCCAGCAGCGCGAGGTTGCGCCCGCAGATCACGGCGGGGTTGAACGACTCCTCCCCCATGTCCACGAACGCGCCGACCTCGATGATCGTGCCGCCGTCGCGGACCATCGCGAGCGCCTTCGCGAACGAGCCCGGGAAGCCGGTGGCGTTGACCACGAGGTCGACGCCGCGGAGCTCGTCGGCGGCCGCCGCCTCGGCGCCGGCCACCCGCGCCACCACGTCGAGCCGCTTCTGCGACGGGTCGACCGCGAAGATCCGCCCGGCGCCCATCAGCGCCGCCTTGACCGCGTGCGCCTGCCCGAGCGCGCCGACGCCGATCACCGCGACCGTGTCGCCGGGCCGGAAGCCCGCCGGGCTCGGCAGCGCCGCCGCGCGCTCGAGCGAGTGCGTGACCGCGAAGATCTCGGTCATCACCGCGACGTCGTCGGGCAGCGAGTCCGGCACGCGGAAGATCCCGGTGCCGGGCTTCAGGTACAGGTACTCCGCCCAGCCGCCGAACAGGTGCGGCGCGACGTCGGCGGCGAGCGCGTTGCCGTAGCTGTCGAGCCGCTCGCAGAGGAAGTAGGGAAAGCCGCGCTGGCACGGCTTGCACGTCCCGCACGCGCGGTTCGGCGCCGGCACCACGCGGTCGCCGACCTCGAGCAGCGTGCCGTCGCCGGCGTAGGCGCCGGCGCCCTCCCCCACCGCCTCGACGATCCCCACGTTCTCGTGGCCCTGGATCAGCGGGTAGGTCGCCCCGCGCGCCTTCTCCGGCGAGCCCGGGTACTGATCGACCTCGCCGCGGAACGTGTGCTTGTCGGTGCCGCAGATGCCCGAGGCGATCATCCGCAGCAGCACCGCGCCCGGCTCGAGCTCGGCGGGATAGGGATAGTCGCGCACCTCGAGCTGGTACGGCGCGACGAGCGTGGCGGCTTGGACGGTGGTCATACCTCGTTTGGTACACCATCGGCATGCCCGCCGCCGTGCGCATCGGCGTCATCGGCGCCGGGATCATGGGCGCCGACCACGTCGCCACCCTGCACGGCGCCGTCAGCGGGGCCGTTGTCGCCGCCATCGCCGACGTCGATCCGGCGCGGGCGCAGGCCGCAGCCGTGCCGGGGGCGACGGTCGTCGCCGACGCCGCCTCGCTGATCGCCGACCCCGCCGTCGACGCGGTGGTGATCGCCTCGCACGACTCGACCCACGCCGAGCTCGCCCGCGCCTGCCTCGAGGCCGGCAAGCCGGTGCTGTGCGAGAAGCCGCTGGCGCCGACCGTGGCCGAGTGCGAGGCGCTCGTGGAGGGGGACACCCAGGGGCTGATCTCCGTCGGCTTCATGCGCCGCTTCGACCCCGCCTACCAGGACCTCAAGCTGGCCATCGACGCCGCGACCTACGGCGCGCCGCTGTTCATGCACTGCGTCAGCCGCGGCGTCAGCGCCGCCCCGGGGACGACCAGCGAGTACGCCGTCATCGGCGCCGCGATCCACGAGCTCGACGCCGTGCCCTGGCTGCTCGGCAGCCCGATCGTGGAGGTGAGCTGGCACGCGCCGCGCTCCTCGTCGCTGGTGACCGGGATGCAGGACCCGCAGCTCATCCTCCTGCGCACCGCCGACGGCGCCCTGACCACGCTCGAGGTGTTCCTCAACGCCGGCTACGGCTACGACGTGAAGTGCGAGGTCACGTTCGAGCAGGGCACGCTCGCGCTCGCCCCCACCGGCCGCCTCGTCACCAACCACAGCGCGACCCAGGCCACCACCCATCCCGCCGACTGGCGCCCGCGCTTCGCCGACGCCTACCGGCTCGAGCTACAGGCCTGGATCGACGCGCTCGCCGCCGGGGCGCCGCCGCCGCTGCCGACCGCCCGCGACGGGCTGGTCGCCACCGCGACCGCCGAGGCGGTCATCGCCTCGATGCACGACGGCGGGCGCTTCGTCGCCGTCGCCGCCTGAGCATGCCCCTCCCCGCCCCGCGCACGCCGGATCCGATGGCGGCGCCGGCGCTGCGCTGGGGCGTGATGGGCTCGGGCTGGATCGCCGAGCGCTTCATCGGCTCGCTCCAGCGCCACACGCGCCAGCAGGTCCTCGCCGTCGGCTCGCGCGACGCGGCGCGCGCCGCGGCGTTCGCCGCCGATCACCAGCTTCCGCGCTCCTACGGCGCCTACGCCGACCTGGTCGCCGACCCCGACGTCGACGTCGTCTACGTCGCGACGCCGCACACCGAGCACCTGCCGTGCGCCCGGCTCGCGCTCGAGGCCGGCAAGCCCGTGCTGGTCGAGAAGCCGATCGGGATCAACGCCGCCCAGGCCACCGAGATCGCGCAGCTCGCCGCCGACCGCGGCCTGTTCTGCATGGAGGCGCTGTGGACGGCCTTCCTCCCCCGCTTCGACGTCGTGCGGCAGGTCCTCGACGCCGGCGCGCTCGGTGAGGTCCGCACCGTGCTGGCCGACATGGGCGAGCACTTCACCGCCGAGCACCGCATCCTGCGCGCCGACCTCGCCGGCGGCCCGCTGCTCGACCTCGGCACCTACCCGATCGCGCTCGCCACCTGGGTGCTCGGCGCTCCCGAGCTGATCGTCGCCACCGGGCAGCCGCACCCGGCCGGCGTCAACGGCCAGGTCTCCGCGATCCTCGCCGACGCCGCCGGCAACCAGGCCGTGCTGCACACCACGGTGTTCAGCGCTACGCCGACGACGGCGACGATCGCCGGCACCGAGGCCACGCTCACGCTGCCCGGCCCCTTCTACCAGCCCGGCGACGTGGTCCTCGCCCCCGCCGACGGCAGCCCGGAGCTGCGCTACAGCGAGCCGCCGATCGCCCACGACGCGCTGCACTTCGAGGCCGCCGAGGTCGCCCGCCGCATCGCCGCCGGCGAGCTCGGGTCACCGCTGCACCCGCTCGCCGCGTCGATCACCACGCTGGCGGCGATGGACGAGATCCGCCGTCAGTGCGGCATCACGTTCCCGGGCGAGGTCTAGAGCAGCGCAGCCGGCGTATGCACCACGAGGTAGCGCACCGGCTCGTCGACCGCCTCGAGGCGGTGCGGCAGCTGGGGCTCCACGTGCACCCACGTCCCGGGCTCGAGCCGCCGCTCCTCGCCCTCGGCCGAGAACCCCAGCGTGCCCTCGAGGACGTAGAGCTCGACGTTGCGGACGTCGATGCGCGACATCGGCTGGGCGCCGGGCTCGAGCGCCCCGTCCTGGAGCTTGATCTCCGGCTGGTCCGCCCACTCCCCGAACGTCGCGCCGGCCGGGTTGCGCCCGCCGTCCTCCGGCGGGTCGTGCTGGTCGTAGGCGGCCTCGCGGCCGTCGCGCAGGTCGCGCATGTAGTCGGCGAAGCCCACGCCCGGCGCGTGGAAGTTGAGGAAGCGGACCTCGGCGTCGCTCGCGTTGCGGAAGCCGTGGACGATCTCCGGCGGCACGCGGACGAGGTTGCCCGCCGGCACGTGCACCTCCTCCCCCTCCGGCCCGAGCCGGAGCGTGAACTCGCCCTCGAGCACGTAGAAGAGATCGGTGTGCTCGTAGTGGACGTGGAGGTCGGCCCCGTCGCGCCCCGGGCCGAAGCGCGACCACGTGGCGTGGAGCGCGTCGTGAGCGCAGAGGATCTCGACGCGCCGGTCGGGCGAGTCGCCGATGAGCTCTCCCCCACCGGGCGGGATGAAGGTCACTTGGGCCACGCGCGGAGTCTAGGCGTGAATAATCGGGTCTGAGTGCCCGACTCCCCCGGATACCTGCGACGGCACGATTCCTCGCTCCTCCTCGTCGGGGAGATCGAGGCGGAGGTCGCCCCCTGGCTGCGCGCGGCCGGCTACGAGTGCGAGGCGGCCGCCACCCCGAAGGCGGCGCTGAAGGCGCTCGCCGCCTCACCCGCCCAGCTGATCCTCGTCGGCGGCGCCGACCCGGCCGCCGGCTGCCGCGCCCTGCATGCCGACGCCCGCATGGGCGAGGCGTGGCTGCTGGCCGTCGCCGACCGCGACGACAGCCGCGCCGCGGTGTCGGTGCTCCAGGCCGGCGCCGACGACTACGTCCAGCGCCCGTTCACGCGCACCGAGCTGCTCGCCCGCGCCCGAGCGGGCGTGCGCGCCGCCCAGCAGCGCTCCGACGACACGCTGCTGCGCGCGCTGATGGTCAACGTCCCGGGCGCGATCTACCGCTCCGCCTGGCATGCGAACCACACGCTGGCGCTGATCAGCGACGAGATCGAGCGCATCTCCGGCTACCCGCCGGCCAACTTCATCGCCAGCTCGCGGCGCACGTTGATGAGCATCGTCCACCCCGACGACCGCGCGGCCATCCTCGAGAAGGTCAAGTACGCCCACGAGTCCGAGAGCGCGTTCGTGCTCGAGTACCGGATCGTCCGCGCCGACGGCGAGATCCGCTGGGTGCTCGACCGCGGCCAGCTCGTCAGGGGCCCGGGCGGCCGGCTGTGGATGGACGGCGCGATCTTCGACATCACCGAGCGCCGGGAGGCCGAGGAGGCGCTGCGCCGGCGCGAGGTCGAGGCCGCCCGCACCGAGGAGCTGCGCGCCTCGCGGACCCGCATCGTCGAGGCCGCCGACGCCGCCCGGCGCAAGATCGAGCGCGACCTCCACGACGGTGCGCAACAGCGGCTCGTGGCGATGGCGCTCGACGTGCGGGTGGCGAAGGCGCGGCTCGCGAAGGATCCCGACTCCGCCGCCCCGTTCCTCGACCGCCTCGCCGACGAGCTCGCCCAGGCGTCCGCCGAGCTGCGCGAGCTCGCCCGCGGCATCCACCCCGCCGTGCTGACCGAGCGCGGGCTCGCCCCGGCCATCGAGACGCTCGCCTCGCGCGCGACGGTGCCGGTCGAGGTCCTCGCGGTGCCGGCGGAGCGGCTCCCGCCGGTGGTCGAGGCGACCGCCTACTTCACGGTCTCCGAGGCGCTCACCAACGTGGCGAAGTACGCCAACGCGAGCTACGCCACCGTGCGCGTCCACAACGGCGACGACCGGCTCGTGGTCGAGGTCGCCGACGACGGCGTCGGCGGCGCGCAGGCCGGCATCGGCTCCGGCCTGAGCGGGCTGGCCGACCGCGTCGGCGCCGTCGACGGCGAGCTCAGCGTCACCAGCCCGCCGGGCGAGGGCACGCTGGTGCGCGCGGTGCTGCCGCTTCAGGCGAGCTGAAGCCGCAGCGCGCTCCGCCGCTCCCAGATCAGCAGCGCGATCGCGCCGTTGACGAGGCAGTAGTAGACGGGATACAGCAGCAGCGAGGTGTCGATCGCGCCGACCGCGCCGGCCGCCAGCGCGCCGCCGAGGCTCGCGAACGCGATAGGTGATCAGCGTTTCCGACTCGGGATCGCGGTACGTCTTGGGGACCATCATCGCCGCCGCCGATAAGGTCAGCCGCGATGACGCAGATCGTCGCGACGATCGGCTCGTCGGCCACGATCCAGCCCGGCCACGCCGACGCCCGCGATGGCGATCATCAACCGCTCCGCCGGGCTCACGCCGCCCTCGCCGTACCGGATCGAGAGCACGAAGATCAGGCTCGTCAGCACGGCCTGCACGCCCGCCATGACGAGGCTCCAGGACGCGCCGTCGGCGTACTGCGAGAGGCTGACGACGATGGCCAGCACGCCCCAGATCAGCCACGTGCCGCGGTGCGGGCGGGTCGACCCGCGCAGCGTGTCGCGCACGTAGGGGATCGTGTCGAGCACGCCGATCACACCGGCCGCCAGGCCGAGCACGACGACGAGCTCGATCATCGCTGCAGCACCCGCACCGTCGGCGTCCCGCCGAAGTGCTCGACCGCCAGCGCGGCGGCGCGGTCGGGGTCGAACGGCCGGCACGAGAAGACGTCGACGAAGAGGCGGCCGTACACCTCGTCGGCGTGGAGGGTGATCGAGCTCGTCTCGATGAACTGCATCGCCGACCAGCCCTCGAGATCGCCGTTGCCGAAGCGCTCGATCAGCAGCGGTCCGTGCGCCTGCATGGCGATCGCCTCGACCAGCGCGGGCACGAAGCGGCGGATGACGTCAGGGTCCGACAGCCTCGCGCGGTCGCTGTCGTGGAGGTCGAGGGCGGCGAGCATGCCCCACGGCGCCTGGGGAGCGGCGCCGGCGGGCGAGCTGCGGGGGAGCAGTGTGGTGGCCATGCCGGCGACCCTCGCGCAGCCCGCTTTCGGAACGCTTTCACGCAGCCGGATAGGCTCGCCCCGCGGTGGACGCGCAGTTCCGGATCCTCGGTCCGATCGAGGTCGACCTCGACGGCGGCCGGACTGCCCGCGTCCCGCGCGGCCGCGCGCTGTCGCTGCTCGCGCTGCTGATCGTGCACCGCGGCGACACGGTGCCCCTCGACCGCGTGCTCGACGAGCTCTGGGAGGCGGAGGCGCCGCAGCACGCCCGCAACGCGGTCCAGGTCGTGGTGTCGCGGCTGCGGACGGCGGTCGGCGAGGAGCTCGTGCGCTCCGAGGGCGGCGGCTACGCCGTGCGGCTCGCGCCGGGCGCGCTCGACGCCGACCGCTTCGAGGCGCAGCTGCGGCGCGGGCGCGAGGAGCTGGCGCGCGGCGTGCCGTGGGACGCCGCGGCGACGCTGCGGCGCGGCGCTCGAGCTGTGGCGCGGGCCGGCGCTCGCCGACGTCGCCGACGAGCGCTTCGCGCAGCCCGAGATCGCGCGGCTCGAGGACCTGCGGCTCGGCGGCCTCTGCGAGCGCATCGAGGCCGATCTCGCGATCGGCCGCCACGCCGAGGTCGCCGGGGAGCTCGAGGCGCTGGTCCAGGCAGCATCCGCTGCGGGAGCGCCTGCGCGGCCAGCTGATGCTGGCGCTCTACCGCGCCGGCCGCCAGGCCGACGCGCTCGCCGCCTACCGCGACGCGCACCGCGCGCTCGTCGAAGGGCTCGGCATCGAGCCGTCCCCGGACCTGCGCGCGCTCGAGGCCGCGATCCTGCGCCAGGACGTGCCCGAGCCGGTGGCGCTGCCGGCCCGCACCGCGCGCACGGCCGACTCGCGGCGCTTCGTGACCTGCGTCGTCTCCCAGCTCGCCGGCGCGGAGCCCGGCTAGCGACCCCGAGTCGCTGCGCGCCGTCGTCGAGCGCTTCCACGACGCCGGCCGGCGCGGTGTTCACCGGCCACGGCGGCAGCGTCGTCGAGCTGCGCAGCGACGCCGTGGTCGCCGTGCTCGGCATGCCGGTGGCGCACGAGGACGATGCCCAGCGCGCGCTGCGCGCGGCCGCCGAGCTGCGCGACGAGCTGCCGTTCGGCATGCGCACCGGCGCCTGCACCGGCGAGGTGGTCGCCGCCGCGAGCCCGCCGGTGATCGGCGAGGCGGTCGCCGTCGCGGAGCGGCTCGCGCGTTCGGCGGAGCGCGGTGAGATCCGGCTCGCGGAGTCGACCTGGCAGGTCGTGCGGCACGCCGCCCGCGCCACGCCGCTCGAGGGCGGCGGGCTGCTGCTCGGCGGGCTCGACGCCGACGCGCCGGCCATCGCGCGCCGCTTCGACCAGCCGCTGGTCGGGCGCGACGAGGAGCTGCGCATGCTGCGCGAGGCGTTCGCGCGCGTCACCGAGCGGCGCACGCCGGAGCTGCTCACGATCCTCGGCGAGCCGGGCATCGGCAAGACGCGCCTCGTCGCGGAGCTGGAGGGCACCGTGCGCTCCGGCCGCTGCCGCGAGTACGGCGAAGGGATCACGCTGTGGCCGCTGCGCGAGGTCGTCGAGCAGGTGCGCGGCGAGCGCAGCGCCGACGAGCTCGCCGCCGAGCTGGGGATCCCCGCGGTCGCCGTGCGGCGCGTGGCCGCCGCGGTCGGCCTGCAGGACGGCGAGCCCGGCGAGGACACCGACTGGGCGCTGCAGCAGCTCGTCGGCGGCCTCGCCCGGCAGGCGCCGCTCGCGCTCGTGATCGACGATGCCCACTGGGCGGAGCCGGCGCTGCTCGACGTGCTGCTCGACCTCGTGGCCCGCCTGCGCGGCGCCCCGGTGCTCGTGGTCTGGGTCGCGCGCCCCGACCTGGTCGAGCGCGCCGGCGGCCGGCTCGAGCGCGGGACCGTGATCACGCTGCCGCCGCTGTCGCCCGCGGCCAGCGACTCGCTGCTCGCCACGCTCGGCGGCAGCCGCCTGCCCGCCGAGGAGCAGCGGCGGGTCGCGGCCGCGGCGGGCGGGAACCCGCTGTTCCTCGAGCAGCTCCTCGCCTACGTCGGCGAGCGGCGGGCCGCGGCGGAGCTGCCGCCCGCGCTGCACGCGCTGCTGTCCGCGCGGCTCGACCGGCTCGACACCGCGGAGCGCTCGGCGCTCGCCCTCGGCGCCGTGGCGGGCGACACGTTCACCGCCGCCTCGGTGCACGCGCTCGCCGCCGGCCTCGGCGCCGCCGAGGTCGAGCGCGCCTGCGCGCGGCTGATCGAGCGCGACCTGCTCGTCCGCGGCCCGCGCGACACCCTGCGCTTCCGCCACACGCTGATCCGCGACGCCGCCTACGCCTCGCTGGCGAAGTCGGCGCGGGCCGGGCTGCACGAGCGGCACGCGGACTGGCTCGATGCGCTCGGGGACCGGTTGCCGGAGGCCGACGCGCGCATCGGCTTCCACCTCGAGACGGCGTGCCGCCTCGCGCGCGAGATCGGGCACGCCGCGTCGCCTCGCCTCCAGCGGGCGGGCGAGCGGCTCGCCGCCGCGGCGGCGATCGCCCATGCGCGCGGCGATCTCGCCGGCGAGATCGGCTTCCTCGACCGCGCGATCGCGCTGCTCGGCGACGACACGACGCACGGCGCGCCGCTGTTGCCGGGTCTGGTCTCCTCGCTGTTCGAGTCCGGCGCGTCCGACCGCGCCGACGCGCTCGCCGACCGCGCGGTCGAGGTGACCGGCGCGCTCGGGCTCATGCGCGCGGAGGCCCGCGCGCGCATCGAGCGCGAGCACATCCGGCTGTCCTGCCACCCCGAGACGTTCCGCCCCGAGCGCTCGCTCGCCGACGCCGGCAAGGCGGTGGCCACGATGCGGCAGCTGGGCGACGAGCTCGGCCTCGCCCGCGCCGCGTACCTGCTGTCCGACCTGTCGTGGCTGGCGGGCGACCCGGTCGCCTCCTACGCGCACGCCGAGTCGATGCTCGCCTACGCGCGCCGCGCCGGCAGCGAGTTCGACGCCGCGACGGCACTCGTGTTCATGTCCTGGTGCCTGGTCGAGGGCCCGTGGCCGGCGAGCGAGGCGATCGCGCTGTGCGACGAGCTGATGGAGGACGCCGAGCGCGCGGGCCGCTTGAGCCTGATCGGCTGCCGCGCGGTCGTGATGGCCATGATCGGCCGCTACGACGACGCGCGCGGCGAGATGGAGCACGCGCGGGCGGGCTTCGCGGAGCTGCGGCTCGACCTGATGGCCGCCTATCTCGCCCTGCTCGTCGCGCTCGCCGAGCTGCTCGCGGGCGATCCGGTGGCGGCCGAGCGTGCCTGCCAGGACGCGGAGGCGATGGTCTCCGGGCCGGGCGACCGCTGGTACCAGGCGATGGTCAACGTCGACCTCGCGCAGGCGGTCATCGCGCAGGGCCGCACGGCCGACGCGATCGCTGTGGTGAAGCGGATCGACGCGGTGCCGGCGCCCTGCGACATCGAGTGGGCGATCAAGCGCCACATGGCGCGGTCATGGGTGATGGAGCGGTCGGGCGACCACCCGGCCGCGGTCGCCGAGGCGCGGAGGGCGGCGACCGCCGCCGAGCTCACGAGCCTGCTGATCGTGCGGGCCGACGCCCAGCGCAGGCTCGCCCGGGCGCTGCGCGCGGCGGGGCGGACCGGGGACGCCGAGGTGGCCGCGCGCGAGGCGCTCGTGCTCGACGAGCGCAAGGGCAACCTCGTCGCCGCGGCGGCGACGCGGCGCCTGCTCGCCGAGCTCTAGCCGTCGCGCACGAGCCGCGCGCCGGCCACGAGCGACTGCAGCTTGCCGAACGCGGACTCGCGCGGCAGGTACTTCATCCCGCAGTCGGGCGCGGCCACGAGCTCGCCCGCGTCCTTGTAGGGGAGCGCGCGCCGGATCCGCTCGGCCACCGTCTCGGGCGACTCGACCGCGTGGTCGTCGAGGTTGAGCACGCCGAGGATGACCGTCTTGCCGGGCAGCCCCTCGAGCACCGAGCAGTCGAGGTTCGACTGCGCCGTCTCGATCGAGATCTGGTCGCAGTCGACGGCGGCCAGCTCGGTGAGGAACGAGTAGCCGGGCGGGCGCTCGTGGATGATCGCGGCGTAGCCGAAGCAGATGTGCACGGCGGTCGTGCCGGCGTGGCCGGCCAGCGCGGCCTCGAGCGCGTCGCGCCCGTACTCGCGCGCCTTCTCGGGCCGCGCCTGCATGTAGGGCTCGTCGATCTGGACGATGTCGGCGCCGGCCGCGAACAGGTCGGCGATCTCGGCGTTGACCGCGGCGGCGTAGGCGAGCGCGAGCTCCGCCTCGTGCTCATAGTGGTCGTTCTGGGCCTGCTGGGACATCGTGAACGGGCCCGGGACGGTGATCTTGGTCAGGCGGTCGGTGTTCGCCTTCAGGAACTCGAGGTCGCGGACCTGCACCGGGTGCTTGCGCTCGATCGGCCCGACGACGCGCGGCACCGGGTTGGGATGGCCGCTGCGGTCGAGCGCGCTGCCGGGGTTGTCGAGGTCGATGCCGGTGAGCGCGTTCGCGAAGCGGTTCGAGTAGCTCTCGCGCCGCATCTCGCCGTCGGTGACGATGTCGAGCCCGGCCCGCTCCTGGTCGCGGATGGCGAGCACCGTCGCGTCGTCCTGCGCCTCGTCGATCCACTGCGGGTCGACGCGCCACAGCTCGAGCGCGCGGACGCGCGGCGGGAAGCGCCCGGCGAGCTTCTCGCGGTCGATCAGCCAGTTGGGCTGGGCGTAGGAGCCGACGAGGCTGGTGGGCAGGCTCTGCGTCACAGCCGCGCAGTCTCTCTGATCCGCGCGGCCACGGCCTCGGCGGCCTCGCCCTCGGTGCTGAGCACCAGGTCGGCGCCGGGCACGTCGGCCATCGCGCGGGCATGCGCGACGAGCCCGGCGAGCCCCGACCAGCTCGGCGGCTCGCGGGCGATGATGCGCTCGGCGAGCGTGTCGGGCGGGGCGTGCAGGCGCACGACGAAGGTCTCCTCGGCGCCGACCGCCTCGATCAGCTGCGCGAGCTCGTCCTGCGTCTCGATCGTGTCCCCGACGAGCAGCACCTCGTGGCCGGCCTTGCGCAGCAGGGCGCAGTTGACGCGGACGTGCCGCAGGCGAGCCTCATCCTCCAGCCCCGGGTGCGTCCATGCGATCGCCTCGACCTCGAGCGCCGCGTGCGGCACGTCGTCATCGGACAGCGCTTCGGTCAGGGCCGTCAGCACCGTCGTCTTGCCGGACCCGGGCGGCCCGGTGATCAGCAGCGCCCTCATGCTTGATCGATCGGATGCACGCGCGTATCCTGCCGTCTGGCGCCGTCCCGCGCCGAACCCTCGATTCCGGTGCTCACGCCACCGGCCCAGCGGGGGCAAAGGAGGCCAGAGCCTTCGGGAAGCCGGTCAGAAGTTGCCCTTTCCGGCGGGGTGTCGTGAGCGTGAGTCGCGGGACCGCCGCCGACGAGAGGAGCACCCGATGACCGCACACAGATCGTTCAAGCGCCTCGTCCGCTCGCGGATGGAGAAGACCGGCGAGAGCTACACGGCGGCGCGCGCGCAGCTGCTGGTCGCGGACGAGCCGGAGCCCCGCCTCCTGGCCTCCGACGAGCGCATCCGCGAGCGCACCGGCCGCGGCTGGGAGGAGTGGTTCGACCGGCTCGACGAGTGGGGCGCGGCAGAGCGCACCCACCGCGAGATCGCGCGCTGGCTCGCCGAGGAGCAGGGCGCCGATCCGCTGGCCTGGAACGTGCAGGTGATCGTCAAGAGCTACGAGCGCACCCGCATGGGGCGCGCCGTCGGCGAGCACGAGGACGGCTTCAGCGTCACCGCCACCAAGACGGTGGCCGTGCCGGTCGAGCGGCTCTACGCGGCGTTCGTGGACGCCGACCAGCGGGCGCGCTGGCTGCCCGACGCCGAGTTGCGCGAGCGCACCACCATCGCCCCGCGGTCGGCGCGCTTCGACTGGGGCGACGGCAGCACGCGCGTGCACGTGACGTTCGCCGCCAAGAACGGCGACAAGAGCACGGCCGCGCTGATCCACGAGCGGCTGCCCGACGGCGCCGAGGCCGAGCGGATGAAAGCGTTCTGGAGGGAGCGCGTCGCCGGCCTCAAGGAGGTGCTGGAGTCATGAGCGCCCTCACGCACGTCGGCACCGTCATCGTCCCCGTCTCCGACCAGGACAAGGCGCTCGCGTTCTACGTCGGCACGCTCGGGTTCGAGGTCCGCATGGACGCCGAGTTCGCCCCCGGGCAGCGCTGGCTCGAGGTCGCGCCGCCCGGCGCGGCGACGTCGCTGGCGCTGGTCCCCGGCGACGCGATGGAGGTGAGCCTCGCGACCACGGACGCCGAGGCCGACCACGCCGCGCTGCTGGCCGCGGGCGTCGACGCCGACGCGGAGCTCATCCGGATGGGCGAGTACGTGCCGCCGATGTTCACGTTCCGCGACCCCGACGGCAACCCGTTCCGCGTGGTGGAGCGCGACTAGGCCGCGCTCGACGACGGTCGCCCGCCGCTTGCTCACCGGACCCGGCGCGGGCTAACCTCGCCCGGTGAGCACGGCGGGCCCACCGCCCGGCAGGTCGCAGCACCGAGCGCGGCGCTGGTGGGCGCATCTCGGCCGTCTCGGCAAGTGGCTCGTGGCGACCGTCGCCGCCTCGGTGATCGGCGTCGTGGTGTCGCTGGCCCTCGACGGCGACGACGGGGACGGGCCGCTGACCCCGACCGCCACGCCGACCGCGTCGCCCGTCCCGCGCGCCCAGCTCGTGAGCGCGCAGTTCATCGGCCGCTACGAGGTCGAGGCCGACGGTACGGTGAACGGCGCCATCGACGTGCTCGGCCGGCCCACCGGGCGCGCGCCGCAGCGCACCGACTGCATGCTGACCTGGGCGCAGCACGGCGTGACGATGCAGTTCGTCTACCTCGGCGCCGGGGACCCGTGCTCGCTGGGCAAGTTCTGCTCCGCGTCGATCGACGGGCGCGAGTGGCGAACCTCCACCGGCCTCGCGGCCGGAGACTCGGTCCGGCAGCTGTGGGAGCTCTACCCGCGCGCCCGCGAGATCCCCGACGGGGCGATCATCCGCTATGTGCTGGAGCGCGGGACGGCGCCCTGCGGCCGGGCCGGGGGCGGGCTGGAGGCGTGGACGGGGAGCGGCCGGGTCGGCCAGCTCCACGTCAGCTTCCAGGCCGGCGGCGACTGACCGCGCTCAGGTCCTGGCGGCCACCCCGCCGACCAGCATCCCCGACCCCAGGTGGGTGCCGAGCACGGGGCCCACCTGGGTGCAGAACAGCGGCTCGGAGCCGATGATCTCGGTGCCCCGCTCGACCAGCCGCTGCGCGTCCTCGTAGGCCTGCGCGTGCTGCACGCACCAGTCGGTCGCGCGGCGGTCGCGCAGCTCCTCGAGGTAGCCGACCATGCGCTCGAACGCGCGCTTGCGCGTGCGCACCCGGCCGATCGGCGCGATCTCGGTGCCGAAGGTGAGGATCGGCTTGATCTGCAGCGCCGAGCCGACCAGCGCCTGCGCGGCGCCGATGCGCCCGCCGCGGCGCAGGTACTCGAGCGTGTCGAGGGCGAACCAGATGTCGAGCCGCTCGCGCGTGCTGCGGATCTCGCCCACGACGGCGTCGGCGTCGGCCCCGCCCTCCGCCGCGCGCGCTCCCGCCACCACGAGGCAGCCGAGGCCGCCGGCGCCGGTGGAGCCGTCGACGACCTCCGCCCGCACGCCGTGCTTCTCGGTCACCACCCGCGCCGCCTCGCGCGCGCTCTCGCACGTCCCCGACAGCCCTTCCGCGATGTGGACCGAGACGATGTCCCGACCCTCCTCCGCGAGCGGCTCGAAGACGGCGAGGAAGTCGCCGACCGACGGCTGCGACGTCACCGGCAGCGAGGGCGACTCCTTCAGGCGCGTGTAGAACGCGTCGAGGTCGTCGTAGGAGTGCTCGGGGCGCAGGTCACCGTCCCAGCCGACGTACAGGCTGACCTGCCGGATGCCCCACCTCTCGACGAGGTGGGGCGGCAGGTACGGCGTGCTGTCGGTGACGACCGCGACGTTCACTTAACCGACGCGACGAACCCGCGGACGTCGCCCGCCGGCTCCGAGAACGCGTCGCCGAGCGCGGCCTCGACGCGCTCCATGTACTCCGTCGTCCAGCCCGGGAAGTCGTAGTCGATCGCCTTCAGGAACTCGAGCGTCGCGCACAGCCGGATGTCGGCGATCGACGGGTGGTCGCCGCCGATGAACTGCTTGCCCTCGAGGAAGAACTGGAACGCCCCGAGCGGCTCCGCGAGCGCCGCCTCGGCGTCGCGCTGGGCCTGCGCCTTGAGCTCGTCGCTGGCGTCCGAGGTCGCCACCTCGCCCGGGTACTGGGGGAAGCCGAGCGTCGGGTAGGTGGCGCGCGCGACCAGCGGATAGAAGGTGCCGATCAGGTAGAAGTTCGCGCTGTCGACCATCGCCCGCTGGCCCGGATCGGTCGGGTAGAACTGGTCGAGGCCGTGCTTGTTGCAGAGGTAGGCCATGATCGCGCAGCTCTCCCACAGCGTCCCGCGCGGCAGGCCGTCCTCCTCGAGCATCGGGGTCAGGTGCGCGGGGTCCTTGACGAGGAACTCCGGCTCCATCGTCTTGCCCCAGACGTCCTTCTCCTCGAAGTCGAGCCCTGCCGCTCGCACGAAGATCCGAGCGGTGAGGTTGTTCACGCTCGGTGTGAGGATGTTCAGGGTGTTGGCTGCCATGCGTTCCTCCTCCTCTTAGCGGTACGGGTTCTTCGGGGAGCGGTCCTCCGACAGCGAGTAGCGCGAGCGCTCGGTCATCTGCTCGATCGCGTCGGCCAGGTGGGCGCGGTCGATGTGGTGGTCACCGCGCTCGACGCGGAGCTTGTGCGCCTCGAGCAGCACCTCGGCGTGCGTGAAGTGCTCGGGCGGCTCGAAGCGGTAGGAGGCGAGCTCGATCAGCAGCCCGAGCGGGTCCTCGAAGTAGATCGAGTCCATGAAGCCGCGGTCCTTGACGCCGCTGTGCTCGATGCCGCGCTCGTCGAGCCGCTCGGCGCACAGCCAGAACGTCGCCTGCGAGACCGAGAACGCGACGTGGTGGACGCAGCCGGGGTCGGTCGGCGTGCGCTCCGGATCCGGCGTGCGCTCCTCGTTCGTGAAGATCGTGATCAGCCGACCGTCACCCGGGTCGAAGTAGAGGTGGCTCTCCGCCTCGCGATCGAGGTTGGGCTGCTCGAACACGAACGGCATGCCGAGCACGCCCTCCCAGAAGTCGATCGAGGTCTGGCGGTCGGCGCCCACGATCGTGATGTGGTGCACGCCCTGCGTCTGGAGCTTCCTCATGGCGCCATTCTTCACTACGCGTAGACGGCGCGCGTGAGCGCGTTCAGCCACGCCACCGGATGGGCCCCGTTGCCCTCCTCGCGCAGCGCCGCCTCGAGCATCGCGTCGTCGACCTCGACCGTGCGAGCCGTGGCCTCCGAGTCGTCCAGGTCCTCGCAGCGGACGAAGTCGCGGATCGCCGGGTGCGCGGCGCTGTCGGGGTCGAGCAGCAGCAGGTGGCCCTCGCCGGGCGCGAGCAGCAGGCGCGCGTGCGGGATCCGGTGCGCGAGCAGCATCGCGTTCGCGACCGGCATCAGCGGGTCGTCGTCGCCGGCGAGCACGAGCGTCGGGTGCGGCAGCTCGTGCAGCCACGGCAGGCTGCCGGGCGGCAGGGTCAGCGCCGCGAGCTGCCAGGCGTAGCCGAGCGGGCGAGGGCGGGTGCTCCTGGCGCTCCCGCGCGTGGCGCTCGAGCCAGGCCCGGTCGGCGCGGGCGCGGCCGCCCGCGATGTCCCCGATCGTGCGGTCGTAGACCGCGCGCGAGTAGTAGCGCAGCGGCGTCGCCATGTGGGCCATGACCGCCGGCGAGCCCGAGATCCCGCCCCAGCCGGGCGTGGTCGCGGCCAGCACGAGCCGGCGGATGCGGCCCGGCGCCCGGCGCGCGAGGTGCTGGGCGACGATGCCGCCGAACGAATAGCCGAGCACGTCGACCTGCTCGCAGCCGAGCTCGTCGAGCACGCCTTCGGCGAGCCGGGCGAGCGCCGGGATGCTCAGCGGGAGGAGCGGCGTCTCCGACCGGCCGGTGCCCGGCGCGTCGTAGGAGATGACCCGCACGTCCGGCAGGGTCTGCTCGAGCGGGCGCCACATCCCGACGTGCGCGCCGATCCCGTTGATCAGCAGCAGCGGCGGGCCCTCGCCCGCCTCGCGTACGTGCAGGCGGAGCCCGCGGATTCGCACCTCTCGCTCCATCGAGGAGCGGAAACCTACCCGTCGTCCTGCGGAGTGTGGAACTCCCCCTCGATGATCTCGATCCGGTAGCCGTCCGGATCGGCCACGAATGCGATCAGCGGCAGCTCCTCGCGGTCGCCCGGGTGGTAGGGCGGCTTCTCGGGTTGGACCCCGAGCGGCTCTAGCGCGGCGAGTGTCGCGTGGATGTCGTCGACGGAGACCGCCATGTGGTTGTAGCCCGTGCCGAGGTCATAGGGCTCCTCCTGCCCGACGTTGACCGTCAGCTCGAGCACGTCGCCGTCGCCCGGCAGCCCCATGTAGATGTTGTAGGCGGTGGCGAAGTTCAGCCGGCCGCGCGGCTCGAACCCCAGCGCTCCGTAGAACCGCAGTGACGCCTCCGGGTCGCGGACCCGGACGCAGGTGTGGACGTACTTGGCGCTCATCGCTCGGACGCTGCCTCAGACCCCGCGCGGTGTCAAGCCGCGGGGCCGACATCCGCGACCTTGACCTCGGTCGCCTTGCCGTCCCTGACCTTCCAGGTCCAGATCGCCGTCCGCTTGATCGGCTCGCCCTGGTAGCGGCCCTCGACGTGGCCCATCACCACGACGGCGCCGGGGATGGCGCGGTAGTCGGTCGCGTGGAGGACGAGGTCCTCCCACGTGCGCTCGACGTCGGCGAGGTACTCGCGCATGCCGTCGTGGCCCTTGTACGGCTCCGTGCGGCCGATCCGCTGCTGCGTTCCGCGCAGGTGGAGCTGGCAGTCGGGGGCGAGGTGGGCGAGCGCGCCGTCGAGGTCGCGCGCCGCGAAGGCGTCGTAGATGGAGCGGACGACGTCGATGTCGCTGGTGTCGCCCGCGGGGTTGCCGTAGTAGTCCGGACGGGACACGGGTGCGCGAGGGTTGCACACCGTGCCGACGTCCGGTTGGCTCGGGCTACGGCCGCCGCATCGCGACCCGCGGCGCGTCGCCGGGGATCGTGGCCGCCTCGTGACGCATCAGCGCGGCGAGCTCCGGACCGGGCTCGAAGACGCGGAAGCCCAGCCGCTCGTAGTACGGCGCGTTCCAGGGCACGTCGCGGAACGTGGTCAGCGTCAGCGCCGGCGCGCCGCTGACCGCCGCGAGGTGGTCGATCAGCGCCGCGCCGAGCCCGCGCCGCGCGTGTGACGGCCGCACGCTCACCTGGTCGACGTGGGCGCAGCCGTCGACCACGCTGCTGGTCAGGTACGCCACCGGCCGGTCGTGCTCGTCGACCGCGACCCACGCGGCCGCGACCACCGACGGCTCGTCCTCGGCGATCTCCGGCATCCCGATCTCGGCGAACGCCCGGCCCGCCTCGCGCTCGATCTCGAGCAGCAGCTCGAGCTCGTCGGGGCGGGCCCGGCGGATCACGTCAGATCGGGTAGTGGCGCGCGCCCTGCTGCACGGTCATCCAGCGCAGCTCGGTGAACTCCTCGAGCGCCGCGCGGCCGCCGAAGCGACCCCAGCCGCTGGCCTTGACGCCGCCGAACGGCATCTGCGGCTCGTCGTGGACGGTCGAGGAGTTGACGTGGCAGATGCCGCTCTCGATCCGGCGGGCGACCTCCATCGCGTTGTCGACGTCCGCGCCGAACACCGCGGCGGACAGCCCGTACTCGGTGTCGTTGGCGACGCGCACGGCCTCGTCGGTGCCGTCGACCGGGACGATCGTCACGACCGGGCCGAACGACTCCTCGCCGTAGATGCGCATCTCGGGCGTGACGCCGGCCAGCACCGTCGGGCGCGACGACGTTGCCGTCGGCCTCGCCGCCGGCCAGCACCTCGGCGCCCTTGGCGCGCGCGTCCTCGATCAGCTCGAGCACGCGCTCGCGCGAGGCGTCGTTGATGACCGGGCCGATCATCGTGCCCTGGTCGCGCGGGTCGCCGGTGGTGAGCTTGCCGGCGCGCTCCGCGAGCTTCGCGCCGAGGTCGCCGGCGACCGAGCTGTCGACCACGATCCGCTCCGTCGACATGCAGATCTGGCCGGAGTTCATGAACGCGCCGAAGCTGGCGGCGTCGGCGGCGGCCTCGAGGTCGGCGTCGGGCGAGCACGACCTGCGGCGCCTTGCCGCCGAGCTCGAGCAGGCAGCGCGTGAGGTGCTCGGCGCACTTGAGGGCGATGATCTTGCCGACCTTGGTGGAGCCGGTGAAGTTGACGCGGCGGGTGGCGGGGTGCGCGATCAGCTCGTCGACGACGTCGGGGGCGTCGTCGGGCGCGTGGATGATCAGGTTGACCGTGCCGGCGGGCAGGCCGGCGTCGACGAGCGCGCGCACGACCGCGGCGTGCGTGCGCGGGCACTGCTCGGAGGCCTTCAGCACGACGGTGTTGCCGTAGGCGAGCGGGGTCGCGACCGCGCGGGTGCTGAGGATCACCGGCGCGTTCCAGGGCGCCATGCCGACGACCACGCCCGCGGGCTGGCGGACGCCCATGGCGAGCGAGCCCGGCACGTCGGAGGGGATGACCTCGCCGACCACGGAGTACGCCTGCGCGGCGGCCTCGCGCAGCATGCGGGCGGCGAGGTCGCAGTTGAACATGCCCCACCCGAACGTGCCGCCGACCTCCTCGGTCATGACGCCGGCGATGTCGGGCGCGGCCTCCATCAGCTTGTCGGCGGCGGCGTTGAGGAGGGCGCGGCGCTCGCCAGGGGGCGTGGCCGCCCAGGCGGGGAAGGCCGCGGCGGCGGCCTCGACGGCCTTGCGGGCATCCTCGCGCCCGGCCGCGGCGGCGACGGTCACGGCGTCGCCGGTGAACGGGTCGGTGCGCTCGAACGTCCCTCCCCCGCCGGCTTCCGTCCACTCGCCGCCGATGAGCAGGCGCTGCTGCTCGAGGTCCACCGTCGTCATCCTGTCCCCTCCTGGAGTGTCAGCGCAGCAGCGCGTCGATCATCTCGGCGCCGAGGCCGACCTGCTCGTAGTGCTCCTTGCAGATCTTGATGTAGTCGTGCACGTCGAAGAAGTCCTCGGTGTCGCCGTTCTCGTCGAGCCACACCAGCGGGCCCTTGACCTTGAAGTGGACGAGCATCGGCTCGTCCGACTCGTAGGCGACGAGCGTGTGGGCCTCGCCGGGCGTCTCGTAGACGAAGTCGCCGGCGGTGGCGACCCAGTCGTGCTCCAGGTAGCCCCACTTGCCGGAGATCGTGTAGGCGAAGACCTCGTGGGGGTGGTAGTGCCGGTTGACGAGCCCGGCGCCGGTGGCGCGCAGGACGTCGCACCAGCTGTTCTGCGAGATCGAGATCCACACCGGTCTGGTGCCGACGGTCTCCGATCAGCGGCACGTAGTAGCGCTCGTCGTCGGTGGCGATGTTCGCCGTGTACATCTCCGGCAGCGAGTGCTCCCGGAACACGGTGTCGATCGGCTTGAGGTCCCTCCAGAACTCGGCCATCGCTGGAGCCTACAAAACGTCTGATCTATCGCTCAGCGCCCGGGTGAGCTCGACGCGCGAGCGGACGCCGAGCTTGGCGTAGACGTTGCGCAGGTGGGCCTCGATGGTGCGCTCGCTGAGCACGAGCTGGCCGGCGACCTCGCGGTTGGTGCGGCCCGGCGGCGACGAGCGCGGCGATCTCCTGCTCGCGGGCGGTCAGCGAGGCCGTCCGACGTCGTCGCCGCCCGGCGCACGCGGTGCCCGAGCGTCCGCAGCTCGCGCGTCGCCTCGTCGCGCAGCCGGCGCGCGCCGAAGGAGTCGAAGGCGGCCTCCGCGGCGATCAGCGCCTCGAGCGCGGCCGGGCGGTCGCCTGCGGCCGCGAGCGCCTTGCCTTCGGTGAGACGGGCGCGCGCGACGGCGAAGGGGCCGGTGGCGGGCGCCCGCCGGGCCGCTCGCGACGGCGTCCAGCGCGCGCCCTTGCGCGAGCAGCACCGCGGCCTCGTGCGGCCCCGACTTCCGCGGCGGCCTCGACGTCGCCGGCCGCCAGGTGCATCGCGGCGAGGTCGCCGGCGGCGGCCGGGCGGTCGGCGGGGAGGACGTCGCCGTAGGTCGCCAGCATCGCCTGCACGCCGCGCTCGGGCTCGCCGGCCGCGGTCAAGGCGTTGCCGAGGCACCAGCCGGGCTGGCCGGCGGCGTGGAAGTCGGCGCGCACACCGCTCTCCGCCGCCTCCGTCGCGTGGCGGAGCGCGGCGGTGACGTCGCCGGCCGCGAGGCAGGCCGCCGACTGCGCGCAGTGCGCCCACAGCAGCATCGGCGGGTTGCCCGCGAGCCGGCCGAGCTCGACGCCCTGCTCGGCGGCGGCCTTCGCCTCCTCGAGCCGGCCGAGCTCGATCAGGACGCCCGCGCGCTCGACGGTCAGCTGCAGCCGCACGTTGTCGCGGCCGGTCTCGAGCGCGAGCGCGGCGCCCTGCTCGAGGTCGGCGAGCGCCGGCTCGTGGTCGCCGAGGATG
Organism: uncultured Solirubrobacteraceae bacterium; assembly: GCA_963730115.1. Taxonomy (GTDB): domain Bacteria; phylum Actinomycetota; class Thermoleophilia; order Solirubrobacterales; family Solirubrobacteraceae; genus DASQFQ01. The sequence goes on from CAVSQM010000012.1 coordinate 282,260, forward strand.
CGGCGGCTGCGGCCGAGCATCCAGAACGCGGGCAGCCGCGTGGTCAGCTGCGCGGGCGTGAGGCGCTCGAGCGCCGCGGCGGCCGCCTCGACGGGCTCGGCGCCCTCGCCCGCGGACACGCGCGCGATCGCCCCGCCCGCCAGCGCCGCCGCCTCGAACACGGGGTCGGCGATGGCGCGGGCGTCGGCGGCCGCATCGGAGGCCTGGTCGCGCGCGTCGTCGAGGTCGCGGGCCATCAGCGAGGTGAGCGCCAACGCGAGCCGCAGACGGATGCGGTCCGCCGACGGCTCTGCGGGCAGCTCGCCGAGCGCCACCTGCAGCCGCCGGCGCGCCTCCGGCGTCCGCCCCAGCCACCACTCCGTGTTGGCGACCGCGACGGTCAGCCGCAGCCGGTCCGCCGGCTCGGCGGTGCCCAGCGCGTCGAGCAGCGTCTCGCGCGCGCCGGCGGCGTCGCCCGCCGCGGATTGCGCGTCGGCGAGCCGCGCCTGCAGCGGCGTCCGCCGCGCCGGGTCGGGCGTCAGCCGCAGCGCCGCGGCGTAGTAGCGGGCGGCGATGAACGGCGCCGGCGACTGCAGCTCGGCGGCGGCCAGGCTCAGCAGCGCGATCGCCGCGTCGTCGCCCGGCGCGGCCGCCTGCTCGACGTGATGCGCGCGCGGGACGACCCCCGCGCCCCGCCGCTCGAGCGCTGCCGCCGCCCGCGCGTGCGCGCCGAGGCGCCAGCCGCCGGGCGCGGCCTCGTAGACCGCGTGGCGGACGACCGGGTGGCGGAACGCGAACCGCCGCGGCGCGCCGCCCGGCCGGACGAGCGAGCGGGCGAGGAGATCGTCGAGCGCCGCGAGGGCCGCGCCGCCGGAGGCTGCCTCCGGGCCGCCGAACCCGGCCACCTCCGCCGCCAGGTCCAGCTCGAACGGGTCGCCCACCACCGCCGCGGCCTCGAGCAGCCGCCGCGCGCCGTCGTCCAGCCCGGCCAGCTCAGCGGCCAGCGCCGCCGCCACCGCCGGCGGGACGGTGCCGTCGCCGCTCGCCCCCTCGCCCGCCCCGTCGCCGGCCCGGACCAGCTGCTCGAGGTAGAACGGGTTGCCTCCGCTGGCGGCGTACACCGCGGAGGCGCCGGCGCCCACCAGCTCGCGCGCCTCCGCCTCGCTCAGGGGCCCGAGCCGGATCGGCGGCACCGCGCCGAGCGCGCGCGGGAGCTGGCCGCTGCGCGTGGCGAGCACGAGCAGGACGTCGCCGGCGGGCGGGCGGTGGACGAGCGCGGCGAGGGCGTCGACCGAGGCGGGGTCGGCCCAGTGGACGTCGTCGAGGCACACCACGACCGGCGCGTCCTCGGCCAGCGCCTCGAGCCGCTCGCGCAGCGCGCGGTGCGTCCGGTGGCGCCCGCCGTCCAGCGGCAGCGCGAACCCGAGCGCCTCGGTCCACAGCGCGGAGGGCAGGTCGGCCTCGTACTCCGACGCCCGCGCCGACAGCACCGTGGCCCCGCCCGCCGCGGCCTCCGCCACGTACGCGAGCAGGCGCGACTTGCCGATCCCCGGCTCGCCCTCGAGCACGACCACGCCGCTGCCCGCCGCCACCGCAGCGGCGAGGGCCTCGCGCTCGCGCTCTCGTCCGATCAGCTCCACGTAGCCGCGATTCTCGCCGGTTACGTGGTTCCACCGATGACGGGGCGCCCCGACGCCGGGGACACTGCCAGCCATGCAGAGCGAACCCACCCATCCCGCCGTCCGCGTCGGCCACGTGCACCTGCGGGTCGCCGACCTCGACCGCTCGATCGCGTTCTACCGCGACGCGCTGGGCCTCAACCTGCAGGCCGACGGGCGCGAGCGTCGGCCTCCCCGCGGCGTTCCTCGCCGCCGGCGACTACCACCACCACGTCGGCCTCAACACGTGGGAGAGCGAAGGCGCCGACCCGCCGCCGCCCGGCCACACCGGCCTCTACCACGTCGCGTTCGTCTACCCCGACCGCCACGAGCTCGGCCGCGCCGTCCAGCGCCTGCTCGACCACGGCGTCGTGGTCGACCACGGCTCGGACCACGGCGGCACGGTCTCCGTGTACCTCGACGACCCCGACGGCAACGGCGTCGAGCTCTACTACGACCGCCCCCGCAGCGAGTGGTTCGAGGCCGACGGCCGGCCCGTGCTCAAGGCCGACCGCTTCGACCCCACCGATCTCCTCCCCACCCCGACCGAAGGCTGAGAACCCATGTACGCACAAGTCATCGAGGGCGGCACCACGCCCGACCGCCGCGACACGATGGATCGCATCGTCACCGACGAGCTGATCCCCGCGCTCGAAGCCGAGCCCGGCTTCGCCGGCGCGATGAACGTCGTCGACCGCGACAGCGGCGACGCGATGATGATCGTCCTCTGGGAGACCGAGGTGCAGGCGCGCCGCGGTCTCGGCGAGTACGGCGGAGCCTTCCTGAAGGCGCTCGCCGGCATCGCCGCGATCTCGACCGGCACCAGGCGGCCGATCTCCGTCTGGGAAGTCAACGCGCGCGCCTGAGCGCAACCCCTCCCCCCTCCCAAGGAGTCTCCCCATGTCCCGCACCACCATCGGTGCCGCCCTCGCGGTCGCCGCGCTGGCCCTTGCCGGCACCGCGTCCGCCCACGACGGCCCCTCCCACGGCCACGGCAAGACGATCCCGCTCGTCCAGGCCGACAAGACGCTGCAGCCCACGTTCGTCGACGCCGGCACTCCCGGCCCCTCGGCCGGCGATCTCGCCGTGATCCACGACGGCGTGCTGCTGAACGGCGCCCCGGCCGGCAGCTACAACCAGGTCTGCACGCTCGCCGCCCTCGGCGCCAGCCCGTTCACGAGCGAGTTCGAGTGCATCGGCTCGATCACGCTGAAGGGCGGCACGATCACCATGGCCGGCCCCTTCGTCCCGGCCAAGGCGGAGCAGTCCGCGGCCATCACCGGCGGCACCGGCGAGTACCGCACGGCGCGCGGCGAGGTCGTCATCCGCGCCGAGGCCGACCAGATCGTGGTCAAGCTCGACCGCTAGGCGGCGAGCGCCAGCTGCGGCGCCATGCCGCAGGCGGCGTGCACCAACCCGCTGAGCAGGCTCGCCTGCTCAGCGCGGTGCGTCAGGAACTCGGCGTGCCACTGGACGCCGAGGCAGAAGCGCGCCGACGGGTCCCACAGCGCCTCGACGGTCCCGTCCGGCGCCCGCGCCGCGACCTCGAGCCCGGCGCCGATGCGATCGGCGGCCTGGTGGTGGAAGGAGTTCACCGCCAGGCCGTCGCGGTCGCTCAGCCAGTGCAGGAGCGAGCCGCGGGCGACCTCGACGTCGTGGGCGGGCGAGAACATCTCGTGCGTCTGGAGGTGATCGTCGATGTGCTGGTGCAGCGTCCCGCCGCGCGACACGTTCAGCGCCTGCAGCCCACGGCAGATGCCGAGCAGCGGCAGGTCGCGCTCGGCGGCGCCGCGCAGCAGCGCCTGCTCGTACTCGTCGGCGACGAGGTCGACGTCGGGGCCGAGCCGCGGATCGCGCTCCTGGCCGTACAGCGCGGGGTCGAGGTCCGGCCCGCCGCTGACCAGCAGCCCGTCGACGCGGTCGAGCAGCGCCGCCGTGTCGTCGACGTAGCCGTGGGCGGGCAGCACGACCGCGATCGCGCCCGCCTCCTGCAGCGCCTGCGTGTAGGAGAGCCGCAGCGCCAGCCGCGCCGGCGCGAGGTCGCGCTCGCTGCGGCCCGGCCGCGGCGCCCACGCCTGCGCGGGCTCCTCCCGCAGCTCGTGCGTGACCACGCCGATCAGCGGCGGGGCGGAGGTGCGGGGGCGTCGGCGGGGCATCGTCCCGACAGGATGCGGGCCGGGCGGCAGCGCGCCCATGGGAGCCTGCTCCAAACCCGGGGTGTCGATTCGCGAACTCCGACGGGCGGTCTCCCCCATGGAGGAAACTGGTCCCATGCTGCGCATCGGGCTGCTCGGAGGCATGAGCTGGGAGTCCTCCGCCGAGTACTACCGCTACGCCAACGAGGCGGTCCGCGACCGCCTCGGCGGCCTCCACTCGGCCGACTGCATCATGCGCTCGGTCGACTTCACCGCGATCGAGCCGCTCCAGCGCACCGGCCGCTGGGACGAGGCGGGCGCGCTGCTCGCCGCCGAGGCGAAGGCCCTCGAGACCGCCGGCGCCGACCTGATCGTGCTGTGCACGAACACGATGCACAAGGTCGCCGACGCGATCGCCGCCGCCGTCGACGTCCCGTTCGTCCACATCGCCGACACCACCGCCGAGGCGGTCCGCGCCCACGGCCACGACACCGTCGGCCTGCTCGCCACCGCGTACACGATGGAGCAGGACTTCTACGTCGGCCGCCTCCGCGACCGCCACGGGCTGACCGTCCTGACGCCCGGCGCCGAGGACCGCGCCCTCGTCCACACGGTCATCTACGAGGAGCTGTGCGTCGGCATCGTCAGCGACGCCTCACGCGAGGAGTACCGCCGCGTCATGCGCGCGCTCGCGGACGAGGGCGCCCAGGCGATCCTGCTCGGCTGCACCGAGATCGACCTGCTCGTCGGCCCGCAGGACGCGCCGGTGCCGGTGTTCGACACGACGCGCCTGCACGCCGAGCGGGCGGTCGAGCTCGCCATCGCGGGCGAGCCCGACCGCGACCCGCTCTAGTAGGCCAGCCCTCGTGGTCGGCCACGTTGTCCTTGGTCACCGTGGTGGCCGGGACCTGGATGCGGCTCGGGACCTCGCGGCTCGGTGAGGTCCTGCATCCCCTCGCCGCGCGCGATCAGCGCCGCGAGGTTGACCGCCGAGGCGGCCATCGTCGGGTTGTAGAGGAAGGTCGCGCGGACCAGGCCGCCCGCCTTGATGCGATCCATGATCGCCTTCGATCCGCCGGCGCCGGTGAGGAACATCTCGTCCTCGCGGTTGGCGTTCTCGATGGCCGCGATGACGCCTTCGGCCATGTCGTCGTCGTGCGTGTACGGCGTCGATCTCGCGGGCCGCGGCCCAGCTCGGCGTCGACGTGGTCACGGGCTTCACCGGCTCGCCGGTCTGGCACATGCTCTACTCGTTCCCACCCAACGACTTCGACGAGATCGAGCGGCGGCTACGAGACGTTCGCGGAGCAGTGGGGCCCGATCGTCGACGTCTTCGAGGCCGAGGGCGTGCGCTTCGCGCTCGAGGTCCACCCGACCGAGATCGCCTACGACTGGGAGGATTCGGGGATGGACCGTGACTGGGGCGCGCCCGACGCGCTCGCGTTCGTCCGCCGCACCGACTTCGCACCGTCCTCGGTGGCCTTCGACGCGGCGTTCTCGCGCGAATGACCGAGCGGATGCCGGCCTTCGTCGGCGCTGTCACGCTCGTCGCCGGCGCCGCGCTGATCGCCGCGCCGCAGCTCGCGACCAAGCCGCTGGGCCTCGAGGGGCAGGAGACGGCGATGCGGCTGATCGGCGCCTCCGACCTCGTGCTCGTCCCCGGCCTCCTGCGCGGGCGACCCGCGCTGGCCGTTCATGGTCGGGCGCGCCGCGCTCAACCTCGTGGTCGCGGCGTACATGCAGGGGCAGGCCGAGCGCTCGCCGGCCGCGCGCGGCCTGGCGGGCGCGTTCGTCGCCCTCACGGCGGTCGACGGCGCCACCGCGCTGGCGCTCCGCCGCGCCGGCTCGTGACAATCTGCACTTTCGGGGGTAGCCACGAGCGGCCCGCGGTGGGAGCGTCTGCACCGTGAGGCCGCACCTTCCACCGGCCACCGCGGCCGCCGACCACCCGCTGTACGGCGTGCTGCTGGAGCGCGCGGCCGCGCACAGCCGTCCGCGTGAGCGAGCCGACCGGCACGTCGTCGCGCTCGTCGTCGAAGGCGGCGGCATGCGGGGCGCCGTCTCGGCGGGCATGTGCCTGGTCCTCGAGGCCGCCGGCCTCATGGGCTCGTTCGACCGCGTCTACGGCTGCTCGTCCGGCGCGCTGACCGGCTGCTTCGCGGCGGCCGGCCAGGCGTCGGTCTGGGCCACCAGCTTCGAGGACTGCGCCACGCGCGCGTTCATCGACCCGCGCCGCGCGCTGCGCGGCCGGCCCGTGCTCGACCTCGACTTCCTCTTCGATCGAGTGATCGCGAAGGGCCGCTCGCTGTCCGAGGCCGGGCGGGCCGAGGGCCCCGAGTTCCGCGCGGTGGCCGTGTCGGCGGCGAGCGCGGAGCTGCGCGTGCTGCGCGACTTCGAGCACGCCGCGGAGGCCCTGGCCGCGGTGCGGGCGAGCTGCTCGATCCCGGTGCTGACCGGCGCGCCGCCCACCTACCGCGGCGAGCCGATGGTCGACGGCGGCCTGCTCGAGTCGATCCCCTATCGCACCGCGCTGCGCGAGGGGGCGACGCACGTGCTCGTCCTGCGCTCGCGCTCCGCCGGCGATCGCTCCACCCGCGAGGGCCGGCTGGTCGAGCCGATGGTGGCTCGCACCCATCCCGCGCTGGTGCCGCTGCTGCACAGCTGCGGCGAGCGCTACAACCGCGACACGGTGGAGCTCGAAGGGCTGGACCGGCGACCGCCGCTGCTCCCGCTCGTGCGCCAGGTCGCGGTCCCGGCCGGCAGCCGCCTGGTCCCGCGGCTCAGCACCGACCGCACCCGCATCGCCGACAGCATCCGGCTGGGCGCCGTCACGATGGCCTCCGCGCTCTACGGCGCCCGCGCGACGCAGTTCTGGCAGCCGTTCCCCGAGCTGCTCGCGGCCTAGGCCTTCTCCAGCGGGTGGCCCATGCGGCCCCACTTGGGGACGCCGCCCTCGACCACGTGGATCACCTCGCGCGCTCCCGCGCGCAGGACGAGGCTCGCGGCCACCGCCGCGCGCTGGCCGGAGCCGCACACGACCGCGATCGGGCGCGCCGGGTCGAGCCCGTCGGGCAGCGCGTCGATGTCGTGCCAGGGCTTGAAGACCGAGCCGGGGATGTGGCCCTTCTCCCACTCGGACTGCTCGCGCACGTCGAGGATCTGCACGAGCTCGGCGTGCCTCGGCAGCTCCTCGAGCGGCATCCGCTCGACGCGCTCGATCTCGCGCTTCTCCTGCCGCCAGCTCGTCATCCCGCCGTGCAGGAAGCCGCCGAGCTCGCGCAGCCCGACCGACAGCGCGAGCCGCGCCGCGCGGCGCCCGTCCTCGTCGTCGCGGCCGACGAACACGATCTCGCGCGCCGGGTCGCCGAGCCAGGCCAGCTTGGAGCCGAAGCCGGCGGTCAGCATCGGGTTGCAGACGGCGCCGGGGATGTGGGCGTCGTCGAACTGCTGGTCGGTGCGGACGTCGACGAGCATCGCCCCCGCCGCGCGCTTCTGCTCGACCTGGCGCGGCGCCAGCGGCAGCACCTCGACGCCGTCGGTCAGCAGCGCGCCGCGGTTGAGCGCGACGATGTTCTCGAAGTTCGGCGGCTGCGGGCCGAGGCCGGCCAGCGCGCGCTCGACGAACTGCTCCTCGTCGTCGATCGACAGCGCCGGGTTGGCGGCCAGCTCGTAGCCGATCGTCGAGGAGATCTTCATGTCCATCCCCGGGCCGCCGCACATCGACCCGCCGAGGTGGCCGGGCCACACCTCGACCTCCGGCGGCAGCGACAGCAGCTTGTCGCGCAGCGAGTGGAAGATGCCGCGCGCGCCGTCGGCCTTCTCGATCGCCAGGTCGGGGCGCGCGATGTCGTTGACGAACAGCGTGTCGCCGGTCAGGACCGCCCACGGCCGCTCGCTGCGCGCGGTGTCGATGAGCGCGAACGCCGTGTGCTCGGGCCGGTGGCCGGGCGTGTGCAGCGCGCGCACCCGCAGCGCGCCGAGCTCGAGCTCCCAGCCGTCGTCGAACGGCTCGTGCTCGTAGTCGGGCTCGGCGAGGCGGTGGATGTGGATCGTCGCGCCGGTGGCCGCCGCGAGCCGGCCGTGGCCGGAGACGTGGTCGGCGTGGTTGTGGGTCTCGAGCACGTGCTCGATGCTCACGCCCATGTAGCGGGCGAGCTCGAGGTAGTCGTCGACCTCGAAGCGCGGGTCGACCACGGCGGCGACCCCGGCGTCGTCATCCCCGATCAGGTAGGACGCGCAACCGAGGTCGTCGTGGGTGACCTGGCGGAAGATCATGGCGCCGACGCTACCGCGCCGGCGCCTGCCTCAGCGGATCGGCTGGGTGATGTCGGTGATCCACTTCGACGAGTCGGGCTCGTCGCGCGGGTCGGTCACGTAGGACTCCCAGAACGGGCCGGCGGGCTCCAGGCCCTGCTCGGCGACCCACCGCTGCAGCCGGTCGCACGCGTCGCGCAGGCCGCTGAAGGGGCCGACGTGGCGCAGCACGGCGGCCCGGCCGCCGGGCAGCCCCGACGACTGTCCGGCGTCCGGGCCCACCGGGATCCCGAGCTCCATCTCCAGCTCCTCGCCCGTCCGCAGGTAGCGGATGAACGGGGCGCCGGCGGGCTCGGCCCCGAGCTCCGCGAGGCGGCCGAACAGCCGGGGGAAGCCCGCGTCGACGACGGACGGGATGCCCGCTTCGTCGGTCACGGCGACCTCGGTGACGGCCGGCTGCGAGGAGAGCTCGCGGATCTCAGGGTCGGGCGCCATCGTCAGGCCTCGGAGTAGGCCGGACGGGCGCGGCGCGGGGCGCGCTTGGGGGCCGCGGCCGGGGCCTGGGCAGCCCTCGGCTCGCGGAGCGCGACCAGCGCCACGATCGCGGCGACGGCGAGCACGCCCGCGCCGATCAGGTACGCGAGGTGGAAGCCGCTGTTCAGCGCGGCCGCCTGCGAGGCGCCGTCGGCCAGCAGGCCGCCGGTGCGCTCGGTGGCGAGCGTCGCCAGCACGGCCAGGCCGATCGCGCCGCCGACCTGGACGCTCGTGTTCACGAGGCCCGAGGCCAGCCCGGCGTCCTGCGGCGTCGACGCCCGCCATCGCGAACGTCATCAGGCCGGGGAAGCCGAGGCCGGCGCCGGCGCCGACGAGGATCATCGCGGGCAGGACGTCGGTGACGTAGCTGCCGTCGACCGGCGTGCGGGCGAACAGGAGCATGCCGGCGCCGATCAGGGCGATGCTGGCCAGCACCGTGCGGCGCATCCCGAAGCGCTCGGCGAGCGGGCCCGAGAAGCGCAGCGACATCGCGCCCATGACGATCGTCGAGGGCAGGAACGCGAGCCCGACCTCGAGCGCGTCGTAGCCGAGGATCTGCTGCAGGTACAGCGCGCCCAGGAAGAACATCCCGAACATGCCGACCACGAGCAGCGCCTGCACGGCGTTGGCGCCGGAGACGGTGCGCGAGCGGAACAGGCGCAGCGGCATCAGCGGGTTGTCGATGCGCGCCTGGCGGACGACGAAGGCGACGATCGCGGCGACCGCGACGGCGCCGAGCGTCAGCGTGCGCGCCGAGCCCCAGCCGTGCTGCTCGACCTGCAGGATGGTGTAGACGCCGAGCATCAGGCCGCCGGTGAGCAGCGCGGCGCCGGGGGTGTCGGCGCCGTGGCGGAGCCCGAGGCTCTCACCCGGCTCGATCAGGCGCAGCGCGGCGAACGCGGTGGCGATGCCGACGGGGACGTTGACGAAGAAGATCCAGTGCCAGTTGATGAGGTCGGTGAGCACGCCGCCGGCCAGGAGGCCGATCGAGCCGCCCGCCGAGGCGACGAAGCCGTAGACGCCGATCGCCTTCGCCTGCTCGCGCGGCTCCGGGAACATCGTCACGATCATCCCGAGCACGACGGCCGAGGTCAGCGCGCCGCCGGCGCCCTGGATGAAGCGCGCGGCGATCAGCATCTCCTGGCTCTGCGCGGTCGCGCACAGCAGCGACGCCACCGTGAAGATCGCCAGGCCGATCAGGAACACCCGCCGCCGGCCGATCAGATCACCGAGCCGCCCGGCGAGCAGGAGCAGGCCGCCGAACGCGATCAGGTACGCGTTGACGACCCAGGCGAGACCGCTCTGCGAGAAGCCGAGGTCCTGCTGGATGGAAGGAAGCGCCACGTTCACGATCGTCGCGTCCAGCACGATCATCAGCACGCCGACGCACAGCACGTAGAGCGCCATCCAGCGGGTGCGATCAGGAGTGGAAGTGGTGGTCGTGGTCGTCATCGCGTGGCTCCTTGGTGGTCGGGGTCAACGGGGCCGATACGCACTGTATACCACTTGATACAGATTTTGAACCACAAGGTTGAAATTTATCTTCACGGGGGTACACTTCTCGTATGAGCGGTACACGGACCTACGGCGACGCGTGCGGGATCGCCCGCGCGCTCGACATCCTCGGAGAGCGCTGGGCGCTGATGACGGTGCGCGAGCTGGTGCTCGGCCCGAAGCGCTTCACCGACCTCCGCACGGGCCTCCCCCACGCGAGCCCGAACATCCTCTCCATGCGCCTGCGCGACCTCGAGGCGCACGGGATCGTGCGCAAGCGCAAGCTGCCGCCGCCCGCCGCCTCGCAGGTCTACGAGCTCACCGACCGCGGCCGCGAGCTCGCGCCGGTGCTCGACGCGCTCGGCACCTGGGGCTCGCGCCTGCCGCTCCCGGGCCCCGACGCCACGATGAGCTTCGACGCCCACATCCTCTCCTTCCGGACGCTGTTCGACCCCGCGCGCGCGGGCGATCTCGAGGCGCGCGTCGAGCTGCGGCTCGGCGAGCGGACGTTCCGCGCGATCGTCTCGGGCGGCGCGCTCGAGCTCGTCGAGGGCACGATGGAGGCGCCCGACGCGGTCATCACCTCCGACCACGGGACGGCGCTCGCCGTCGCCCACGGCCGCGCCTCGCTGGCGGAGTCCGAGGCCGCCGGGACGCTGGAGATCACCGGCGATCGCGAGGCAGCGGTGCGTTTCCTGGACCTCTTCCCCCTCCCCGAGCCGGCCGCGGCGTAGTACGGTCGGCCGGCGGTGGCCGAATCCCCCGTCGGAATCCACCAAGCGACGCCCGCCGAGCTGCGGGAGCGGCTCGCCGCTGAGCGCCAGGGCCTCCCGTTCCTGGTCTACCGCGACGAGGGCGGCGAGCAGCGGATCGTCGGCCTGCGACCGGGCGGCGCGCCGACCACGCTCGGCCGCAGCGCGGAGTGCGACATCAGCCTCGAGTGGGACCAGGAGGTCTCGCGCCTGCACGCCGAGCTCGCCCAGGTCGGCGACCAGTGGGTGCTGGTCGACGACGGCCTCTCGAGCAACGGCACGTTCGTCGGCGACGAGCGCATCACCAGCCGGCGCCGGCTCGCCGACGGCGACGTCTTCCGCGTCGGCGCCACCTCGATCGCCTTCCGCCACCCGCTCGCGCGCGGGAGCGGGACGACGCGCGCGCAGCAGCCCGCCACCGCGGTGACGGTCACGCCGGCGCAGCGGCGCGTGCTGATCGCGCTGTGCCGCCCCTACAAGGGCGGGGCGAACTTCGCCACCCCGGCCACCAACCCCCAGATCGCCGAGGAGCTCTATCTGTCCGTGGCGGCGGTCAAGTCGCACCTGCGCGCGCTCACGCGCGCGTTCGGGATCGACGACCTGCCGCAGCAGGAGAAGCGCCAGCGCCTGGTGGCGATGGCGCTGCAACTCGGCGTCGTGAAGGAGCGAGATCTCTAATGGACTACCGGCTCGAACTCATCTCCATCCCCGTGTCCGACGTCGACCGCGCGATCGCGTTCTACGTCGACCAGGCCGGCTTCAACGCCGACCACGACCACCGGGTGTCGGACGAGCTGCGCTTCGTGCAGCTCACGCCACCCGGCTCCGCCTGCTCGATCGCCTTCGGGACCGGCACCGGCGAGGAGCGGCCGCCCGGCTCCGCCCAGGGCCTCCAGCTCGTGGTCGACGACATCGAGGCGGCGCACGCCGACCTGGCCGGCCGCGGCGTCGAGGTCAGCGACGTCAACGACTTCCCGTGGGGCCGGTTCGTGTTCTTCCGCGACCCGGACGGCAACGGCTGGGCCGTGCAGCAGATCTAGCCGCGGTCCTCGACAGCGGGGCTGCTCACGCCAGCCGCGGCAGCGCGTCCCCGTGGGCGTCGATCAGCTCGTCGCAGATCGTCCGGATCGTCTCGAGGTCGAGCGACCCCGAGGCGTTGGGGTCGAGCATGGCCGCGTGGTAGACGTGCTCGCGGCTCTCCTCGAGCGCCGCTCGCACGGTCAGCTCGACGACGTTGAGGAACGTGCGGTTCAGCGCCGCGCACTGCGGCGGCAGCGCGCCCACGCGCGTCGGCTGCACCCCGGCGCGATCGACCACGCATGGCACCTCGACGCACGCGCCCTCGGGCAGGTTGTCGATCAGGCCCTCGTTGACCACGTTGCCGTAGATGACCCGCGGCTCGCCCGTGACCATCGCGTGCACGATCAGCGGCGCGTACTCGACGCTGCGCTCGATCTCGAAGCCGCCGCCGTCGGCCAGCCGGGTCTTCAGCTCCTCGTAGAGCTCGAGGTTCTGCTCGCTGCGCCGCACGTACTCGTCCGACCGGCACGCGGTAGCGCTCGAGCGCCGCATCGTCGCGCATCAGCCACGGCAGGTACTCCGCCGAGTGCTCGCTCGACTCGGTCGGGAAGTAGCCGAAGCGCTCGTAGAGCTCCACCCGCACCTTGCGGCGCAGCTCGGGGTCGGCCGCGATGGCGGCGTCGAGCCGCGGGTAGAGGTCCTCCCCGTCGCGCTCGAAGCGCAGGATGAACGACTGGTGGTTGACCCCGGCGCCGAGGAAGGTGACCTCCTCGAACGGGACATCCGACGTACTCGGCCAGCTGCCGCGTCGTGTGCTGGATCGAGTGGCAGAGGCCGACGATCTTCGTGTGCGGCGAGCCGTGCGCGTACGCCTGGCACAGCATGGCCATCGGGTTCGTGTAGTTGAGCAGCCAGGCGTCGGGGCACAGCTCGGCCATGTCGCGCCCGATCCCGAGCATGACCGGGATCGTCCGCAGCGCGCGGAAGATGCCGCCGATGCCCAGCGTGTCGGCGATCGTCTGGCGCAGACCGTGGCGGGCCGGGATCTCGAAGTCGAGCAGCGTGGCGGCGTGGCCGCCGACCTGGATCATGTTGAACGCGAAGTCCGCCCCGTCGAGCGCCTCCCGGCGGTCGAGGTGGGTGGTGAACGTCGGGCGCGCGCCGAGCTGCTGCGCCGTCCAGCGCGCCATCGCCTCCGCGGTGTCGAGGCGCTCGGCGTCGATGTCGTGGAGCGCGATGTGCAGCTCGCCGAGGTCGTCGAAGGTGAGCAGATCGCCGAGCAGGTCGCGCGTGAACTCGATGCTGCCGGCGCCGATGAACGCGATGCGGGTCACGCGCGCAGCGACCCCTCGACCCGCCAGGCGAGGCCCGCGTGGGCGAAGCCCGGGTCGAGCCCGTGCTCCCGCACCACGGCCAGCATCGCCTCGGGCGGGTGGGTGAACACGCGGAACTCCCGGCCGGCAGAGCCGGAAGCCCGCGTTCTGGACGGCGATGATCGCGCGCGAGACCGCGTTGCGGCGGGGGAAGCTGAACACCAGCGCGCGGCGGGCGCGGGCGGCCGCCGCGCCGAGCAGCCGCTCGTAGTCGGGGTAGCAGCAGACGACGCGGTTGAGCACGACGACGTCCGCCGGCTCGACGGCATCGGGGTCGACGGCGATGTCGTGCAGACGGCGCTCGACGCGCTCGCCCAGGCCCGCCTCGGCCAGCAGCCGCCGCGCCTCCTCGTCGTAGGCGGGCGACAGCTCGAGGTTGACCGCGCGCTCGGCGCCGCGCTTGAGCAGCTCGATCTGGAGCTCGCCGACACCGCCGCCCACCTCGAGCACCGAGGCGCCCTCCAGGCCCGCCGATTCCAGGAAGGCCACCATCTCCCGTTCGGTCCCGCCGAGGCCGCGCTTGCGGTAGCGCCGCGCCACCCGGCGCGCGAAGCGCTCGCCGAAGAAGCGGTCACACCCGCGTGGATCGCAGCAGCTCGCCATGCGCGTGACATCATCGCCGACAGAACAAGTGTCCAGACCCCCTGGGACTGACTCAACGTCACTGCCGATACGGAGGACAACGGAAGCTCTTCGAAAGGATTCGAACGTTGCCCAAGCTGCTCGCAACATTCTTGGTCGCCATGCTGGCCCTGGCCCTCGGCGCCGCCCCCGCCCTCGCGCACGGCGGCAAGAACCGCCACGCCAAGCCCCAGCCCAACTACGTCTACACGGCGACGATCGACTGCGGCCGCGGCCCGGTGACCGTCGACTCCGAGGAGGACCTGTGGGCCCCGCTCGTCGACCTCAAGCGCCACCGGCAGTACCTGCCGATCGCCTGGGACGTCGAGGTCGCCGGCCACCCCGTCGTGCAGGAGGAGAAGCCCGGCGTGCCGCGCATCCTCAAGCGCCTGGCGCGGGACTGCAGCTACACCGATGGGATCGCGACCGGCACCGTCACGGTGCTCGGCCCGCTTCCCATGCGACGCTGAACCCCTCGTCCAGCTCGACCACGCGCAGCCCCGGCGCACCGCAGCCGGGGCAGCGCAGCACCACCCCCGCGCCGCGATAGGCGCGGTACGCCCCGAGCGCCCACTCGTTGCCACAGCCCTGGCAGCGGCGCTCGGTGGCGGTGACGTCCTCGCCCAGCGCCTCCGCGAGGAGGCCGGCGAGCGCGTTGCCGTCGAGCCAGAGCGCCATCGTCAGCTCCCCGTGGGCCCGAAGCGCTCGGCCCGGATCGCGGACGGCTCGTGGCCCAGCTCGACGAGGAGGTCGGCGGCGCGTTCGACGAACGCGGTCGGCCCGCACACGTAGACGCGCGGGCGCTCTTCGGGCGCCGGCCCGAGCTCGCGCAGCATCTCGGCGTCGACGCGGCGCGTCGCGCCGCCCCACCCCGGCGGCTGCGAGCGGGTGAGCGTGATCTTCACGTCGACGCCGGCGAACCCCGCCAGCTCGTCGTGGTAGAGCACGTCGTCCCACGCACGGGCCGACAGCAGCAGCCGCGCGTCGACGTCGCTGCCCTGCGCCGCGCGGTGGCGCAGCATCGCCATCAGCGGCACCAGGCCGGAGCCGCCGGCCACCAGCAGCAGCGGGCCGCCGTCGCCCACCCGCCACGTGAAGTGGCCGCCGACCGGGCCGCGCAGCTCGAGCTCGTCGCCCGCCCGCAGCTCGCCGGCCAGGTAGGGCGAGACCTCGCCGTCGTCGATCCGCTCGACGGTGATGGCGAGCTGCTCGTCCTCCGGCGCCGACGCGATCGAGTAGGAGCGCTGGGCCTGGTAGCCGTCCTCGGCGGTCAGGCGCACGTCGACGTGCTGGCCGGCGGCGTGGCCGGGCCAGCCCTCGACGTCGAGCGCGATCGTGACCGCTGCCGTGGCCGCCTCGGTCACCTCCCGCACGCGGGCGAGGCGCCAGACGACCGGCGCCCGGGGGACGGTCAGTCGTTCCAGTACCGCTGCTCCCGCCACGGATCGCCGTGGTTGTGGTAGCCGGCGGCCTCCCAGAAGCCCGGCTCGTCGACCGGCGTGAAGCTGATCCCGCGGATCCACTTCGCGCTCTTCCACAGGTACAGGTGCGGCACGAGCAGCCGCGCCGGGCCGCCGTGCTCGGGGTCGAGCGGCTCGCCGTCGAAGTCGTAGGCGATCCACGCCTTGCCGTCGCTGACGTCCTCGAGCGTGAGGTTCGTCGTGTAGTCGCCGTCGCACCAGGCGGTCAGGTAGTCGGCCTCGGTGTCGACGTGCTCGAGCAGCGTGTCGAGCGAGACGCCGGTCCACGTGGTGCCGAGCTTGGTCCACTTGGTGACGCAGTGGATGTCGGTCGTGAACGTCTCGGCCGGCAGCGCGCGGAGCTCGTCCCAGCTCCAGCGGCGCGCCTCGTCGACGGCCCCGTCGATGGTCAGGCTCCAGTCCTCGAGCCGGGTGCGCGGGGTCGGGCCGGCGGACAGCACCGGGAAGTCGTTCACCACGTACTGGCCCGGCGGCACGCGGGAGGGGTCGACGTCGCGGCGCGGGCGGCCGCTGAAGCCACGGGAGATCGGGGGCATGCCGCGGATCGTACGCTCGTGGGGATGGAGGGTCACGAGCACGGCCACGACAACCTCACGCGGGTCGCGGTCAACGCCACCCTGCACTGCCTCACCGGCTGCGCGATCGGCGAGATCCTCGGCATGGTCATCGGCAGCGCGCTCGGCTGGGGCAAGTGGGAGACGGTGGCGCTCGCCGTGGTGCTGGCCTTCTTCTTCGGCTACCTGCTCACGAGCCTGCCGCTGCTGCGCGCCGGTCTCGCCCTCTCGGTCGTCATCCCGATCGCGCTCGCCTCCGACACGCTCAGCATCGCCACCATGGAGATCGTCGACAACGCGATCATGGTGCTGATCCCGGGCGCCATGGAGGAGGGGCTCGACAGCATCCTGTTCTGGGGCAGCCTCGCGTTCGCGCTGTCCGTCGCCGGCATCGTGACCGTCCCGCTCAACCGCTGGCTGATCGCGCGCGGCAAGGGCCACGCCGTCGTCCACGAGACCGGCATCCACGGCGGGCCGCCGATCCCCGTGGTGGCGGCGATCACCGTGCTGGGGTTCGTGTTCGGCGCCGTGGTGCTCGGCGCCGAGGCGTTCGGCTAAGGCACGAGTCGCCGACGAATGTCACCTCAACCGGCGCATAGCGCCATCGAGCTGACTTTCGTGCCGCCGCGCGGGCCCGAACCCCGACCCCTACCCAGCCGCCGTTGACGTTCGCCCGCCTCGGCAGCGGTCAGCTCCGCCATTGCACCCGCAGCGCCGGCGGCTTGCGGAAGATCAGGCCGCGGATCTCGGCCGGCCCGTCGAGCCGCAAGCCGGGCAGCCGGTCGAGCAGCGTGGCCAGCGCGACGTGCGCCTCGAGCCGCGCGAGGTGCATGCCGACGCACACGTGCGGGCCGCCCGCGAACGCGAGGTGGCGGCCGGCGTTGGGGCGGCCGAGGTCGAAGCGGTCGGGCTCGGCGAAGGTCTCCGGGTCGCGGTTGGCGGCGGTGATCGAGATGCGGACGAGCTCGCCGGCGGCGATCTCCGCACCGCCGAGCTCGGTGTCGCGGGTCGCGTAGCGGTCGATCACCGCCGCGGCCGGCTCGAGCCGCAGCGACTCCTCGACCGCGGCGGGCAGCAGCCCGGGCTCGGCCCGGACGGCGGCGAGCGCCTCCTCGTGCGTCAGCAGGTGCAGGATCGCGTTGGCGATCATGCCCTCGGTCGTCTCGATCCCGCCGAACAGCAGCACGGCGACGTTCGACTTGACCTCCGCGTCGGTCAGGTCCGCGGCGTCGAGGCTGACCGCCTCGCCCAGCTCCGCCACCGCGCGCTCCGCCGCGCGCCCGGCGGGCCGCCCCGCGCTGAGGTCGGTGACCGCGCCGACGATCGCGTCGTACCAGCGCAGGACGTCGCCGACCGCCGCGCCGTCGAGGCCGAGCGCGTGCGTGACCGCCGCGGCGGCCAGCGGGCCCGCGAAGCCGCGCCGCAGCTCGCCCTCGCCGCGTGGCGCGAGCTCGTCGACCAGCCGCGCGGCCTCCGCCTCGACCGCGGAGGCCAGCCGCTGCCGCACTTCACCGAGCCGCAGCGGCGCCACGAACGGCGACCGGTGGCGGTCGTGCTCCGGGCCGTCGAGCGAGAGCATGCTCTCCCCCACCACCTGCGCGGTGGTGAAGCGCGGGTCGTCGACCGTGAAGGTCTCCGCGTCGCGCATCGCGGCGAGCGCGAGGTCGCGGCGGGTGACGAGCCAGCCGTCGACGGCGGGCAGCCACGAGACCGGCTCCCGCGCCCGCAGGCGCGCGAGCAGGTCGTGGGGATCGCCCTCGAGGCCGGCGATCGTGACGCCGGCGCCGAGGGGGAAGCGCTCGGCCCGCATGGCCGAGCGGAGTAAATCAGCGCTTCTTGTAGAGCTTCTTGACCTTCTCGCAGTTCTTCCAGCGCACGAGACGGTTGAAGCCGACGTTCACGCGGTCGAAGCCGGGGCCGCAGTCGATCATCGCGCGACCCTGGGCGTAGGCCTCGACGACGTCGTTGCCGGTGCCGGCGAAGATCGTGTTCGGCCCCTTGCCGCGGAGGCGGACGGTGTCGTCGCCGTTGCCCGCGCGGATGCGGTTGCGCTTCGGCCCGCCCTGGAGGAAGTCGTTGCCGTCGGCGCCGTTGATGCGGTTGCCCGCGCGGCCGCCGTAGACCGTGTCGTTGCCAGGGCCCGCGTCGATCTTGTCGGTGCCGTACGAGCGGCCGTCGTGCAGGCGGTTGCCCCACAGGATGTCGTCGCCGGCGTGGCCGAGCAGCGTGTCGGGACCGGGGCCGCCGAGCAGGTTGTCGTTGCGCTCCGTACCGCGCAGGGTGCCGCCCTGGCGCGAGTTGGCGTCGCGGGTCAGGCCCTTGGTCGGGTCGTGGACCTTGGCCTCCTCGACGACGTTCTCGCAGTTGCGGATGTTGCCGTTGCGGAGGTCGGTCGCGTTGGAGATGCCGCCCTTGCGGTTGTACGGGTTGATGTAGATCGTGTCGGCGCCGGGGCCGCAGTCGACCTTGTCGACCGCCGTGCCGTTGTTGACCCACACGACGTCGTCGCCCTCGCCCGCGACGATCCGGTCGGGACCGGAGTCGCTGAAGAGCTGGTCGTTGCCGGCGCCGGCGTCGATGTCGTCGCCGCCCGTGCCGCCGTGGACGATGTCGTCGCCGTTGCCGGCCGCGACCTGGTCGGGCGCCGCGCCCGCGTCGAGGTTGTCGTTGCCCTCGCCACCGTCGAGCGTGTCGTGGCCGAAGCCGCCGAGCGCGGTGTCGTTGCCCCACTCGCCCACCAGCGAGTCGTCCCCGGAGCCGCCGTCGAGCATGTCGTCGCCGGCGCGGCCGGAGAGCTGGTCGCCGCCGGTCTCTCCGAAGATCTGGTCCGGGCCCGTGTTGCCGATCACGCGGTCGTTGCCGCCGCCGGCGCGGACGGTGTGGCCGCTCGTCTTCTTGACCGCGAGGCGATCAGCCCCGGGGGAGCCGGTCAGCGGGCGGGCATCGGCCGCCGCCGCGATGATGAGGACGAACAGGATCAGGGCCGCGAGGCCGGAGAAGATTCGGTGCTGGAGAGGGGAGGACATACCACTCAGGATCGGCAGATCGTGAGCCTGTTTACACCTGGATTTCGGCAAGATCGAACACCTGCCGACTCCAGGTACCGAACGCTCAAGCGAGCGCGGCGCGCTCGGACTCGGTGAGGGGTCGTGAGCGGCGCGCGTCGCGGTCCCACGCCACCAGCACCGAGCGGCCCTCCGCGGCGACCGCGCCGTCGTTGCGGACGATGTCGTGCGCGAGGCTGACGCTCGAGCGCCCGACCGACTCGACGCGCAGCACGACCGTCACCGGGCTGTGGTCGCGCCGGATCTCCTGGCGGTGATCGAGCTCGACGCGCGCGAGCACGAAGAAGAAGCCGCCGTCGAGCGCACCGAGCTGCTCGAAGAGCGCACCGCGACCCTCCTCCAGCAGCTCGTGGTAGACGGCCTGGTTGAGGTGGCCGAGGAAGTCGAGGTCGCGCCAGCGGAGGTCGATCTCGATGCGAAGCTCGTCCGTGGGCACGAAGCGCGGCATCATCCCAGCCGATGGCGCGCGACGTCTACGTGATCGGCTCGATCAACGTCGACCTCGTCGTGCGCGCGGCGTCGCTGCCCACGCCGGGTGAGACGGTGACGGGCGGCACCTTCGAGCGCCACGGCGGCGGCAAGAGCGCCAACCAGGCGGTCGCGGCGGCGCGCGCGGGCGCGGCGGTCCGGATGATCGGCGCGGTCGGCGACGACGACCTCGGCGAGGAGGCGGTCGCGGCGCTCGAGGCCGAGGGCATCGACGTGGCCGGCGTGCAGCGGCTCGCCGACGCGCCGACCGGCGTGGCGCTGATCGCGGTCGACGCGGCGGGCGAGAACCAGATCGCGGTGGCCTCGGGGGCGAACGCCGAGCTGGCGGGCGAGGCGGTCGCGGCCGCGCTGGACGGCGCGTCCGGCGGCGTGGCGCTGCTCGGGCTCGAGGTGCCGGACGCCGCGGTGCTGGCGGGCGCGCGGGCGGCGCGGGCCGCGGGGCTGACCGTGGTGATCAACCCGGCGCCGGCGCGGCCGCTGGGCGACGAGCTCTTGGCGGTGGCGCCGATCCTCACCCCGAACGGCGGCGAGGCGGCGGCGCTCAGCGGCGAGGACGACCCGGAGGCGGCCGCGCTGGCGCTCGCGGAGCGGACGGGGGCGCCGGTCGTGGTCACGGTCGGCTCGTCCGGTGCGCTGCTGGTGGAGGACGGCGCGCTGCAGCGGATTCCCGCGCCGAAGGTCGAGGCGATCGACACCACCGGCGCGGGTGACGCCTTCAACGGCGCGCTGGCGGCCGCCCTGGCCGGCGGCACGGCCGTCGCCGACGCGGTGCGCGAGGCGGTCGCGGTGGCGGCGGAATCCGTGCGTAGGCCCGGCGCTCGCGGGTAGTGCCGGGACATGACGAAGTACCTCCCGATCTACCTCAACGACCACTTCGCGGGCTCGACCGCCGGCGTGGAGCTGGCCAAGCGCGCGGCGAAGAACAACCGCGGCAACCCCGAGTTCGGGCCGGCACTCGAACGGATCGCGTCGGAGATCGAGGAGGACCGCAACGCGCTCAAGCGGATCATGGCCCGGCTCGAGGTCGATGAGGACCGCATCAAAGCGACCCTGTTCTGGGTGGGCGAGAAGGTCGGCCGCCTGAAGCCGAACGGGGAGATCCTCAAGTTCTCCCCGCTCTCGCGACTCGTCGAGATCGAGGGCCTGCTCGGCGGCGTCAGCGCCAAGTTGTCGCTCTGGCGCGTCCTGATCGCGATCGAAGCCGACAACGCAGGGCTGAACCCGGACGAGCTGACCGGGCTGGCGAACCGGGCGGAGGATCAGCTCTCGCGGCTGCACGAGCTGCGCGACGCGGCGGGCCGGGTCGCCTTTATTTCTTGACGGCTATATAGCCTTCTGGGTATATTGGTCGGCATGTCGTCGCCCTGGCAGGCGCTCGCCGACCCCCACCGCCGTGCCGTGCTCGCGCTGCTGCTCGAGCGGCCGCGGCCCGTGGGCGAGCTCGTGGAGCGCCTCGGGCTGAGCCAGCCGGGCACGTCGAAGCACCTGCAAGGTGCTGCGCGAGGCGGGCCTCGTGCAGGTGCACGCCGAGGCGAACCGCCGCGTCTACGCGCTCGACCCCGGGCCGTTGAACGAGCTCGACGTCTGGCTCGCGCCCTACCGGCGGCTGTGGAACGAGTCGCTCGACGCGCTGGGGCGGCATCTCGACCGCGAGGAGGACTGATGTACGGGACCTACGAGACGATCGACGGCAAGCCGGCGGTGCGCTTCGAGCGCGTGTACCCGCATCCGGTCGAGCGGGTGTGGCGGATGGTGACCGTGCCGTCGGAGCTGGCGGCCTGGTTCCCGACCACCGTCGAGGTCGACCTGCGGGAGGGCGGCGAGATGCGCTTCACGTTCCCGGAAGGCGAGCTGGAGCCGATGGGCGGCCGCGTGCTGGAGCTCGATCCACCCCGCGTGTTCGCGTTCCTGTGGGGCGAGGAGCTGCTGCGGCTCGAGCTCGCGCCGGAGGGCGACGGCACGCGGCTGACGCTCACGCACCTGATCTCGAACGAGGACGAGGCCGCGCGCAACGCCGCGGGCTGGCACGTCTGCCTCGACAAGCTGGGTGGGGAGGACAGCGACTGGGAGCCGCTCTACGAGGCGTACCAGCGCCGCGGCGTGCCCTCCGGCGCGGAGATTCCGGGCAAGCGTTAGTGGCCTGGACCGGCGCCGAGGACGCGGACACGCCGGCCCCGCGGGTGACGCCTCACCGCGCCGGCCGCGGCCCACCACTGAGCCCGAGGCGGTGGAGGCGTAGCCTGCGGGCATGGCCTCCACCGCTCTCGTCCGCCCCAGCCGCGGCCGCCTCGTCGCCGGCGTGTGCGCCGCGATCGCGCGGCGCTTCGGCCTCTCGCCGACGCTCGTCCGCGTGCTGTTCGTGCTCTCGATGTTCCTGCCCGGCCCGCAGATCCTGGCCTACATCGTGCTCTGGATCGTGATCCCGGCCGACTAGCCGAGGACCGCCCGCGCCGAGCGGCCGATCCCGGCGGCGAGCGCGCGGCACGCGACCATCGTGGTCGGCAGCAGCGCCAGGCCGATCAGCACGCGCAGGACGGTGTAGCCGAGCGACGTCGAGTCGAGCAGCGGGATGGTCTCGTCGTCGTCGGGCATCGCCCAGTACCAGAGCGGCGAGGTGACGAAGCCGAGCGCGGTGCTCCAGAGCGACACGGCGACCGTGAAGCCGGCGGTGCCGATCGGGAGCAGGAGCACGGACCACAGGGTCCCGGTCCACGCCGAGCGATCGCGCACCAGCGCCTTCGAGCGCTCGAGCCAGTCACCCTCCAGCGGGCGGTCGGGAGCCACGGCGTCGTCGACCACGAGCACGGCACGGGCGCGCTCGATCCGCGCGATCCACCGCGAGGCCGCCAGGGTGAGCAGCAGCAGGGGGATGCCGACGAACGTGATCGCGAGCCCCAGCGAGAGAGACAGCGCGGTGACGACGAACGTGAAGGTGACGATGCCCAGCGGGAGGCCGAGCACGAGGTAGAGGAAGTCCTTGGCGGTCTGCTTGACGCCCGGCAGTGGGGCGAAGCGGGTATCGGCGACGCTGATCTCGGTCATGGCACCGAGGTTGCCGCCCCGGGGCCACCCCGGCATCGAGGACAGCCCGCGGAACACGGTGCGGTTCGCCACAGCCGGGCAAACCTCTCACCGCCGCCGCCGACCTCCCACGAACCTTCCACCGGCCACCGCAATCCGGCCACGGGGTTTGTGCCCGCTGCTTCGCAGCCACAACGAGTCCGTGGTGACACGGATCGTCCGCCTGCTGCTCGGCTCGGCTCTCCTCCTCGGCGCGCTCCCCGCGAGCGCGCCCGCGGCCGCGACCCCGGAGTGCCCGATGGCCGAGTTCTGGGACCGTCCGGGCATCGAGCGCCCGCACCAGCTCCGGTGCGAGAAGGCGTGGAGCGCCACGCTCGCCGCCGGGCCCGCACACGGCCGCCTGACCGGCTTCGCCTACGACGAGGACGAGCAGGTCGCGACCTGGCGCTACCGCCCGGATGCCGACGCGCCCGCCGAGGACGCGTTCACGCTCCGCCTCGAAGGGCCCCAGGGCACCGTCACCCAGCGCGTGGCGATCCACGTGACGCCGCGCGCTCAGAACACCGCGCCCCAGTGCCAGCCCGCCGCCGAGGCGCAGCGCACCGACGGCGCGGCGCCCGCCGTCGTCGCGCTCTATCTCACCTGCTGGGACTACGAGCACGACAGCTTCACGGTCGACGGCGGCGGCCCCGGCGAGCACCTCGACGGCCCGCGCGCGGTCGCGGGTGGTGACGGTGGCGGCACCGACGTCCCGCTCTGGCACTACCGGACCGCGACCAGCCGCGGCGAGGAGGCGAGCACGTTCTGGGCCACCGACGACCTCGGCGCCCGCTCGGCCGACGCGGCGCTGAGCGTGCGCGTCGGCCCGGACGTCGACCGGCTCCCGGAGTGCGTGCCCAACCCCGGGCTGTCCGACCCCGGGGCCGACTTCCTCGCCGTCCTCGCCCGCCCGGGCGCCACCCGACGTTTCGGAATCCTGTGCTCGGACGCCGACCACGACCCGCTGGCCGTCCGGCTCGGCGCCAAGCCCGCGCGCGGCTCGCTGACCACGTTCGCGCCCGGCGAGCTGCGCGACTACGAGGGCGGCAGCGAGCGCTGGGTCGACGCCGTCTACCAGCCCGCCGACGACTCCGGCGAGCCCGACCCGTTCACCGTCGTGGCCAGCGCCCGCGGCCAGGCGACAGAGACGAAGCTGGCGATCGCCGGCGCCGACGACACGCACTGGGTCAGCGGGCTGGGCTGCGCCACCAAGGCGGGCCAGACGACGGCCGGCACGCCCGGGATCGTCCGCCTCTCCTGCCTGGACGACGAGGGCGACGAGCTGCTCGCCACGGTCACGCGCGCGCCCGCGCATGGCGTCGCCGCCGCGCCCGCGCTGACCCACGCGCGCTACGGCTGGGACGACGTCGCGATCGCGTGGACGCCCGAGCCCGGCTTCGTCGGCATCGACAGCCTCGGCGTGCGCGTCAGCGACGGCCACGGCGTGCAGGTCGACTTGACGATCAACCTCTACTCGTACGCGCCCGAGGCCGGCGCCGGGCCCAACGCCGGCCTGCCGGCGAGCGGCCGCCCGGCGGTCGGCCAGGCCAAGGCCGTCGCGCCGATCGACCAGGCCCGCCGGGCGCTGAAGGCGCGCGACGTCGTGCTGGTCCGGCGCGTCGGCGACGCGCGCGTGTTCGCGCGCCGCTCGCAGATCCGCCGCGGCCTCGCGCCGCGCACGGGCAGCACCGCGCTCGCGGTCACCTGCCCGCTCGCCTGCCGTGTCGACGCCCGCGTGCAGGCGGCCGCGAAGCCGGCCCGCGCGGCGCGCCTGGGCCGCACCACTGCCACGCCGGCGAAGGCGGCGCGCCTCAAGCTGAGCCGCCGCGCCGCCGGCCTCCTTCGCCGGTCCGGCGCGGTCGCGCTCGAGCTCTCCGCGCGCATGCCCGCCGGCCGCTCCGGCCGTGGCACGGTGCGGCTGCGGCGCCGCTGATCAGGTCTTGATCAGCGGCTTGACGGCCTTCAGCACGGCCGCCTGATCGAGCGGCTTGTCGAACGGGCCGAGCGTCGGCTCCATGCCGCCGAGGAAGCGCAGCGCCGCGGCGTGCTTCGCCTCGACCTGCACGATCGAGCCGGCCGCGCCGAGCACCTCCTTGCTCTTGATCATCGGCGCCGCGCCGTTGTAGGCCGACACGCCGGTGTCCTCGAGCGTGACCGCGAGCTTCTCGAAGTCGGCCTGGTTCTTGAGGCCGAACGCGAACGTCGGCGACTTCACCGGCTTGCCGCCCAGCTTCTTGATCGTGGCGACGAGCGCGTCGACGTGCGCCTCCTCGTTGGCGCCGAAGTCCTTGGCCAGCGCCTTGTACTCGCCCTTGAGGCCGAGCTTCTGCGCCTGCTTGTAGAAGTCGGCCTCGAGGTACTCCAGCGTCAGGGCGAAGTTGAGGATCTCGACGTCCCCTCCCCCGTTCTGCGCCAGCGCCTGCGTCACCCACGGGGTGACGGAGGCGGCGCCGTACGCGGCGCCGGTGGCGAGCGCGCCGCGGACGAGGAACGCCCCGCGGCTCATGCCCTGGATCTCGATGTTCTCCATTGGGGTTTGGTCCTTTCGCAGCTAGCTGACGATGAACGGCTTGACGGCCTTGAGCACCACGTCGGCCGACGCCGGCATGGCGAACGGGCCCTTGGCGGGCTTCGCGCCGGTGGCGAGGTTGAGCACCGACGCGTGCCGCGCCTCGACCGAGTGGATCGACAGCGCGGCGGCCAGGATCTCCTTGTCCTGGATCCGGCCGGCCTGGCCGAGGTAGGCGTTGGCGCCGAGGTTCTCGACGGTCGCCGCCAGCTTGAGGATCTCCTTCTGGGATTCGAGCGGGAACTTCGTCTTCGGCTTCGAGGCCGGCTTCCCGCCCGCCTTCTTGATCAGCGCGATCAGCGCGTCGACGTGTGCCTGCTCCTCGTTGCCGAACGTGCGGGCGGTGTCGGCCACCTTGCCCTTGAGCATGCCGCTGTTGGCGACCTGCGCGTAGAAGTCGGCCTCGATGTACTCGAGCGTCAGCGCGTAGTTGGCGATGCCGAGATCGCCCTCGCCGAACTGCTCGGTGCCGCCCATGGCGGTCGCCATCGGCGTGCTGGTGCCGGCGGGCGAGGACGACGACGAGCTCGACGAGTCGTCACCGCACGCGGCGATGAACGCCGCCAGCGAGGCTGCGACACCGCCGCCGCCGGCCTGCCGGAGGAACTTCTTGCGCGATGTCGCGTCCTCCGCGAGCTCGCGCACCGCGTTGGGTGCTTCGGGCATTTTGTCCTGCTCCTTCCGGTTGAGTGGGGCCTAGTAACGCTGCCGCCGCTCTCCCGGATGACTTGTTGGCGCGCAAGTCACGTGATCCGATCCCGGGCGCTCTCGCGCATACCCCCCATGCCAATCGGAATCGGACCCATGGAAGTCGTCATCGTGCTCGTGATCGCCCTCGTGGTGCTCGGACCCAAGCGCCTGCCCGAGGCCGGCAAGGCCGTCGGCAAGGGCATGCGCGAGTTCAAGGACTCGATCACCGGCCGCTCGGACGACGACGAGAAGGCGCTCCCCGCCGACTAGCTACGAGCCCGGCAGCTGGCCCCGCGACTCCAGCTCCCGGACCACCTGCGCCGCACACTCCTCCGCGCTGAGCGCGGTCGTGTCGAGCTGCAGCTCGGCGTGCTCGGGCGGCTCGTAGGGCGAGTCGATGCCGGTGAAGTTGGCGAGCTCGCCGCGCCGCGCCTTGGCGTAGAGCCCCTTCGGGTCGCGGCCCTCGGCGACGTCGAGCGGCGTGTCGACGAACACCTCGAAGAACTCGCCCTCGGCGAACAGCTCGCGCGCCATCCGGCGCTCGCTCCGGAACGGCGAGATGAAGGAGACGAGCACGATCAGCCCGGCGTCGGTCATGAGCCGCGCGACCTCGGCGACGCGGCGGACGTTCTCGACCCGGTCGGCCTGCGTGAAGCCGAGGTCCTTGTTGAGCCCGTGGCGGACGTTGTCGCCGTCGAGCATGTAGGTGTGGCAGCCGCGGCGGTGCAGCTCGGTCTCCACCAGGTTGGCGATCGTCGACTTGCCGGCGCCCGACAGGCCCGTGAACCACAGCACGCTCGGCTGCTGGCCCTTGGCGTCGGCGCGCGCGGCCTTGTCGACGTCGACCGCCTGCCACTTCAGGTTCGCCGCGCGCCGCAGCGCGAAGCGGAGCATGCCGGCGCCGACGGTCTCGTTGGAGATGCGGTCGACGAGGATGAAGCTGCCGGTGTCGCGGTTCTCGTCGTAGGGGTCGAAGGCGACCGGGCGGTCGAGCTCGAGGTCGACGACGCCGATCTCGTTGAGCTCGAGCTTCGTCGCCGCCACGTGCTCGAGCGAGTTGACGTTGAGCTTGTACTTGAGCGGCGCGATGGTGGCGGTGGCGAGCTGGGAGCCGATCCGCATCAGGTAGTTGCGCCCGCGGTACATCGGGTCGTCGGCCATCCACACGACGGTCGCCTCGAACTGGTCGGCGACGCCCGGCGAAGCCTCGACCGAGGCGAGCATGTCGCCGCGGCTGGCGTCGATCTCGTCGGCGAGCGTCAGCGTGACCGCCTGGCCCGCCACCGCCTCGTCGAGGTCGCCGTCGTAGGTGACGATGCGCTCGACCGTGCTGCGGGTGTCGCGCGGCAGCACGCGGATCTCGTCGCCGGGCCGCACGACGCCGCCGGCGATCGTGCCGGCGAAGCCGCGGAAGTCCGAGCTCGGCCGGCTGACGAGCTGGACCGGCATCCGGAACGGGCCGGCCTCCAGGCGCTCGAGGTCGACCTCGACCGTCTCCAGGTACTCGAGCAGCGTCGGCCCGTCGTACCAGGGCGTGCTGTCGCTCGCCTCGACGACGTTGTCGCCCGCCAGCGCCGACACCGGGATGCACTGGATGTCCGGCAGCTCGATCTGGCGCGCGACGGTCGCGTACTCGCGCTCGATCTCGCGGAAGCGCTCCTCGGCGAACTCGACGAGGTCCATCTTGTTGACCGCGAGCACGACGTGGCGGATGCCGAGCAGCGCCACCAGCCACGAGTGCCGGCGCGTCTGGGTCAGCACGCCCTTGCGCGCGTCGAGCAGGATCACGGCACAGTCGGCCGTCGACGCGCCGGTGACCATGTTGCGCGTGTACTGCTCGTGCCCGGGCGTGTCGGCGACGATGAAGTGGCGCCGCGCGGTCGAGAAGTAGCGGTGCGAGACGTCGATGGTGATGCCCTGCTCGCGCTCGGCCGACAGGCCGTCGAGCAGCAGCGCGAAGTCGAGCTCGCCGCCGAGCGTGCCGTCGCGCTTGGAGTCGCGCTCCAGCGCCGCCATCTGGTCCTCGAGGATCAGCCCCGACTCGAAGAGCAGGCGCCCGATCAGCGTCGACTTGCCGTCGTCGACGCTGCCGCAGGTGATGAAGCGCAGGAGGCTCTGTTGCCGGACCTGGCTCAGAAGTAGCCCTCCTGCTTCTTCTTCTCCATCGAGGCGGCGGCGTCGTGGTCGATCACGCGGCCCTCGCGCTCCGAGGTCCGCGAGGCGCGCATCTCGTCGACGATGTCCGAGAGCGTCTCGGCCTCGCTCTCGACCGCGCCGGTCAGCGGGTAGCAGCCGAGCGTGCGGAAGCGGACGCGCAGCATCTCCGGCGTCTCGCCCTCCTCGAGCGGCATGCGGTCGTCGTCGACCATCAGCAGCGTCCCGTTGCGGCGCACGATCGGCCGCTCCTTGGCGAAGTAGAGCGGGACGACCGGAAGCTCCTCGAGCTGCACGTACTCCCACACGTCGAGCTCGGTCCAGTTCGAGAGCGGGAAGACCCGGATCGACTCGCCGCGGCGCTTGCGCGCGTTGTAGAGATGCCACAGCTCGGGTCGCTGGTTCTTCGGGTCCCAGCGGTGCTGGGCGGAGCGGAACGAGAACACGCGCTCCTTCGCGCGCGACTTCTCCTCGTCCCGGCGCGCGCCGCCGAACGCGGCGTCGAAGCCGTACTGCTCGAGCGCCTGCTTGAGGCCCTCGGTCTTCATCACGTCGGTGTGGACCTGGGAGCCGGAGTCGAACGGGTTGATCCCGCGCTCGAGGCCCTCCTGGTTGATGTGCACCAGCAGGTCGATGCCGAGCTCCGCGGCCATCCGGTCGCGGAACTCGTACATCTCGCGGAACTTCCAGGTCGTGTCGACGTGGAGCAGCGGGAACGGCGGCTTGCCCGGGATGGAACGCCTTCATCGCCAGGTGCAGCATCACCGAGCTGTCCTTGCCGATCGAGTAGAGCATCACCGGGTTCTCCGCCTCGGCGGCGACCTCCCGGATGATGTGGATGCTCTCGGCTTCGAGGCGTTGTAGGTGGCTCAGGCTCAGGCCGTCGAGCGTAGCGGCGCGTGCACGCGCACGGCATCCAGCATCCGCTCGCGCAGCGACGGCTCGCGCTCGGTCGCCTCGATGGCGTTGGCCCGCATGCGCATGTGGATCCGCAGCGCGTCGGTGCGCTCGAACGGGTCCGCGATCGTGGCGCCGGTCTTGAGGGAGAGTGCGGCGGCCGGCTGCCCGGCGATCTCACCGATCAGCACGCGGCCGGTGAGCGGCTTGGCCTCGTCGAGGGCCGCCAGGCGGCGCAGCGCGTCGGCGTCCTGTGCGGTGGCGAGGCGGATGATGTAGGCGTCTGCAGGGAACAATGTTGTCTCCTGGTCGGGTGTGTTGAGGGAGACGCCCGCCCTGCGCAGTTATTCCGACGACTCAAGGAGCCGCTCGTGGCCAGCTCGATCAGCGAGAAAGAAGCAAGACAGGTCGCCGAGAGCGCCCGCGAGCAGGGCTGGGAGAAGCCCAGCTTCGGCAAGGAGCTCTTCCTCGGCAACCTGCGGCTCGACCTCATCCACCCGCAGCCCAAGCTCGATCCCGCCGCGGTCGAGAAGGGCGAGGCGTTCCTCGCGCGCCTGCACGACTTCCTGGTCGACGAGGTCGACCCGTTCGAGATCGAGCGCGAGGCGCGCATCCCCGACGCCGTGGTCGACGGCCTCAAGGAGCTCGGCGCGCTCGGCATGAAGGTGCCCGAGCAGTACGGCGGCCTCGGCCTCTCGCAGGTCCACTACAACCGCGCGCTGGTGCTGGCCGGCACCTACCACTCGGCGCTGGCGACGCTGCTCTCCGCCCACCAGTCGATCGGCGTCGCCGAGCCGCTGATGGGCTTCGGCTCCGAGGAGCAGAAGCAGAAGTGGCTGCCGCTCGTCTCCCGCGACCACATCTCGGCCTTCCTGCTCACCGAGCCGGACGTCGGCTCCGACCCCGCGCGGCTCGCCACCATCGCCGAGCCGACCGAGGGCGGCTACGTCCTCAACGGGCGCAAGCTGTGGGCGACCAACGGCGCGATCGCCGACATCGTCGTCGTGATGGCCCAGGTGCCGAAGTCCGACGGCCACAAGGGCGGCATCACCGCCTTCGTGCTCGACTACCGCTCCGACGGCGTCACGGTCGAGCACCGCAACCAGTTCATGGGCCTGCGCGGGATCGAGAACTCGGTCACGCCGCCTCGAGGACGTCTTCGTGCCCGAGGAGAACGTGATCGGGAAGGAGGGCATGGGCCTCAAGATCGCGCTCACGACCCTCAACACCGGCCGGCTCGCGCTGCCCGCCATCTGCCTCGGCGTCTCCAAGTGGGCGACCAAGGTCGCGCGCGAGTGGTCGGCCGAGCGCGTGCAGTGGGGCAAGCCGGTCGGCAAGCACGACGCCGTGGCGCAGAAGATCGCCTTCATCGCCGGCGACCGCGTTCGGGCTCGAGGCGATGCTCGACGTCTCCAGCCGCCTCGCCGACGACAAGCGCAACGACATCCGCATCGAGGCCGCGCTGGCCAAGCTCTACGCCTCGGAGCTGGGCTGGCAGGTCACCGACGAGCTGATGCAGGTGCGCGGCGGCCGCGGCTACGAGACCGCCGAGTCGCTGAAGGCGCGCGGCGAGAAGCCGGTGCCGGTCGAGCAGGCGATGCGCGACATGCGCATCAACCGCATCTTCGAGGGCTCGACCGAGATCATGCACCTGCTGATCGCGCGCGAGGCCGTCGACCAGCATCTCGAGGTGGCCGGCGAGCTGCTCGAGGGCGACGGCGACCTGAAGGCCAAGGGCAGGTCGGCGATCGAGGCGGGCAAGTTCTACTCGCGCTGGCTGCCGCAGCTGGCGGTCGGCGAGGGCCAGAAGCCGCGGCGCGTTCTCGGAGTTCGGCGAGCTGGCCGGGCACGTCCGCTACGCCGAGCGCGCCTCGCGCAAGCTCGCCCGCTCGACGTTCTACGCGATGAGCCGCTGGCAGGCCAAGCTCGAGAAGAAGCAGGCGGTGCTCGGCCGGATCGTCGACATCGGCGCGGAGCTGTACGCGATCTCCGCCGCCGCGGTGTACGCGCAGACGCTGCGCGAGGAGCACCCCGAGCGCGGCGACGAGGCGATCGAGCTCGCCGACCTGTTCATCCGCCAGGCGCGGCGCCGCGTCGACGCGCTGTTCGGCGAGCTGTTCTCCAACGACGACGACGCCAACTACGCGCTCGCCCAGCAGGTGCTGGAGGGCCGCCACACGTGGCTCGAGGAGGGCATCGCCGACCCGTCGGGCGACGGGCCGATGATCGCCGAGCAGCCACCGGAGGTGTCCCAGACACGCTGATCGGGCACCCCATGGCCTAGGGGAGCAAGGTCGACAGGGGGTTAGACAAGCATGTCCGAGACCAAGCGGTTCGAGCGCTCGGGTCAGCCGGCGACGGGGAAAACCGTCGACTGGCTGGCCGTCGAGCGCTCAGATGAATTTCAAGAGCTGGTACACGCGCGGCGCCGATTCCTGGCGCCGCTGACGATCGTGTTCCTCGTCGGCTCGATCGGCTACCTGCTGCTGGCGGCGTTCGCCCCCGGCATCATGGGCTGGCAGATCGCCGACGGCCTGCCCTTCATGTGGGTCGCGTCCGTCAGCCAGGTGCTGCTCACCTGGGCGCTGTGCTGGGCGTACCTGCGCAAGGCCGACCGTGACTTCGAGCCGCTCGAGGAGCGCGCCGCCGCGGTCGCTGAGCGCGAGGCCGAGAGGAGCGCACGATGACCCTCGTCTTCGCCGCCGACCTGAAGGTCCTGCCGCTGGCGGTCTTCGGCGTCGTCCTCGCCATCACGCTGGGCGTGACCTACTGGGCCGCCAAGCGCACGAGCTCCGCCGATGACTTCTACGCCGCGGGCCGCGGCATCACCGGCTTCCAGAACGGCTGGGCGATCGCCGGCGACTACATGTCGGCCTCCTCGTTCCTCGGCTTCGCCGGCCTGATCTTCCTGTTCGGCGTCGACGCGTTCGTCGGCCTGATGGCCGCGATCATCGCGTTCGTCCCGGTGCTGTTCTTCCTCGCCGAGCGGATGCGCAACTCGGGCAAGTTCACGCTCGCCGACGTGCTGTCGTTCCGGCTGCGCGAGCGGCCCGCGCGGCTCACCGCCGCGATCGGCACGCTCTCCGTGGTCATCATCTACCTGCTCGCGCAGATGGTCGGCGCGGGCGCGCTGATCCAGGCGCTGACCGGCATCACCTTCACGCCGGCCGTGATCATCGTCGGCACGTTCATGCTCGCCTACGTGATCTTCGGCGGCATGCTCGCCACCACGTGGGTGCAGATCATCAAGGCGACGCTGCTGATGGCCGCCGGCGTGGCGATGACCATCTGGGTCGGCGCCGAGGTCGGCTTCAACCCGGTCCGAGCTGTTCCAGCGAGGCGCGCGACGCCCATCCGGAGAAGGACGCGTTCCTCAAGACCGGGCTGCAGTTCGACTCCGGCCTCGCGCTGCTGTCGTTCGGCATCGCGTTCGTGTTCGGCACCGCCGGCCTGCCGCACATCCTCATGCGCTTCTTCACGGTGCCGGACGCCAAGGCGGCGCGCGGCTCGGTCGGCTGGGCCGTGTTCCTGATCGGCGCCTTCTACCTGATGGTCATGTTCATCGGCGTGGGCACGCGCGCGATCCTGACGCCCGAGGAGGGCAAGGCGGCCGGCGAGACCGGCAACCTGGCGATCCCCGAGCTCGCCCAGCACCTGGGCGGCGGCGAGGGCTCCGCGGGCGGCGACATCTTCCTCGCCATCATCTCCGCGGTCGCGCTGGCGACGATCCTCGCGGTGGTCGCGGGACTCGTGATCTCGGCCTCGGGCGCGGTGGCGCACGACGTGTGGTCGAACGTGATCCGCAAGGGCCAGGAGTCCGAGAAGGAGGAGGTCTGGGTCGCGAAGCTCTCCGCGGTCGTGATCGGCGTGCTCGCGATCGCGCTCGCGCTGATCGGCGGCGCGGAGTTCAACGTCTCCGTGCTCGTCGGCCTGGCGTTCTGCTTCGCCTCGAGCGTGACGTTCCCGGCGCTCCTGCTGGCGCTGTGGTGGCGCGAGTTCAACACCATGGGCGCCGTCGCCGGCATGCTCGGCGGCCTGATCTCGTCGAGCGTGCTGATCGTGCTCTCGAACCCGGTGTGGCCGGGCGACGACAACTCCCCGCTCGGCTCGCTGGCCCTCGACAACCCGGCGATCTTCACGATCCCGATCGGGTTCCTGGGCTGCTACCTGGGCACGAAGCTGTCGTCGGAGCGCGGCAACGACCGCCAGTACGAGGAGCTCAACGTGCGCTCCGAGACTGGGCTGGGGGCCGAGCAGGCGGGCGAGAAGGCTGCGCCGAAGAAGCCGTCGCGGAAGCCGGCGGAGCGCGAGCCCGAACCGGTCTCGTAGCTCGTGACAGCGCCCGTCGTCGAGCTCACGCGCGAGCTCGTCGCGACCCGCACCATCAACCCGCCCGGCGACGAGGCAGCAGCCGCGTCGCTGGTCGGGGCGCGGCTGGAGGCGGCCGGGTTCTCGGTCGAGTCGCACGAGTTCGACTCCGGGCGCACCTCGCTGGTCGCGCGCTGGGGCGTGTCGGACGAGCGGCCGTCGCTGTGCCTGACCGGTCACCTCGACACGGTGCCGCTGGGGAAGGCCGACTGGTCGGTCGACCCGTTCTCGGGCGAGACCGACGGCGACCGCCTGTTCGGGCGCGGCACGAGCGACATGAAGGGCGGGACGGCGGCGATCGTCGTCGCCGCCGAGCGGCTCGCCTCGGGCGGCGGATCGCCGTCCGCGGGCCTCGAGCTCGTGCTGTGCGCCGGCGAGGAGACGGGCTGCGAGGGCGCGCTGGCGCTGGCGGGGGCCGACGGCCTGCTGGGCCGCTGCGGCGCCGTGCTGGTGGCCGAGCCGACCACCAACTACCCGTGCGTGGCCCACAAGGGCGTGGTGTGGGCGGACGCGGTGGCGCGCGGGAAGACCGCGCACGGGTCGATGCCGCACCTGGGCGAGAACGCGATCTTCAAGCTCGCGCGCGCGGTCCTGGCGCTCGAGGACTTCGCCTTCGACGTCGAGGAGCACCCGCTGCTGGGCGCGCCGACGGTGTCGCTCGGCACGTTCTCGGGCGGGATCAACATCAACTCGGTGCCCGACTACGCGACGGCTGGGATCGACGTGCGGACGGTGCCCGGGCTGGACGGGGAGACCGTGCTCGCCGCGCTCCGCGGGCAGCTGGGCGACGACGTCGAGCTCGAGCCGCGGGTGCTGCTCGACCCGATCGACACCGACCCGGACGACGAGTGGGTGCGCGCGGTGTTCGAGGTCATGGAGCCGCTGATCGACGAGCAGCCGTCGCCACGCGGCCTCGCCTACTTCACCGACGCCGCCGCGCTCTCCCCCGCCTACGGGGACGCCGCCGACGATCATCTGCGGCCCGGGCGACGCCGAGCAGGCGCACCGGACCGACGAGTCGTGCTCGATGGCCGCGCTCGAGGCGGCCGCCGAGGGCTTCTTCGAGATCGCCCGGCGCTGGTGCGACGTCTAAGCGAGCGCCGCCTCGACGTGCGCGGCCGCGCCGAGTAACGCGGCCTCGCCCTCGCGGGCGCCGACGAGCTGCACACCGATCGGCATGCCCGCCGGCCCGGTGAGGCCCGGCACGCTGATCGCCGGCACGCCCAGGAACGTCCACGCGCGGCACAGCAGCGGGTCGCCGGTGTGGCCCTCCGACCGCAGCGGCGCCTCGCCCATCGCCGCCGGGACGAGCAGGGCGTC
Organism: uncultured Solirubrobacteraceae bacterium; assembly: GCA_963730115.1. Taxonomy (GTDB): domain Bacteria; phylum Actinomycetota; class Thermoleophilia; order Solirubrobacterales; family Solirubrobacteraceae; genus DASQFQ01. The sequence goes on from CAVSQM010000012.1 coordinate 316,727, forward strand.
GAGCTCGCCGAGCACCTCGGGCCAGCGGTCGCGGCAGGCGTCGCCGAGCGCGGCCCCGTCCTCGGCGGCCTTGCGCCGCACCTGCCACGCGCGCTTGAGGTAGTCGGTCATCGCGTCGGAGAGCAGCTCGCGGTGGTTCATCCACTCCGGCTCGAGGCTGCGCGCGACGTCGTAGGCCATCACGGTCTCCTGGGCGTCGGCGAGGCCGGCGAACTCGTCCGGCAGCTCGAGCTCGCTCAGCCCGAGCCGGCCGGCGGCCTCCTCCAGCACGTCGCCTCCCTCGACCGCGTCCCACCACGGCGTGCGACACCACGCGATCCGCGGCGCGGGCTGCTCGGCGACGGGCTCGAAGCCGGCCAGCAGCGCGGCGTCGGCGACCGAGCGGCCGAACGTGCCGAGCGTGTCGAGGCGGGCGCTGAGGCGCTTGATGCCGGCGGTCGAGTGCCAGCCGTGGGTGGGCTTGAAGCCGACCACGCCGCAGAACGAGGCGGGGCGGATGACCGAGCCGGCGGTCTGCGTGCCGTAGGCGAGCGGGACCATCCCGTCGCCGACCGCGGCGGCCGAGCCGGACGACGATCCGCCCGGCGTCCGCTCGGGGTCGTGCGGGTTGACGGTGGCCGGCGGCTGGTAGGTGGCGAACTCGGTCGTCACCGTCTTGCCGAGGATCACCGCGCCCTGCGCGCGCAGCCAGGTGACGCAGTCGGCGTCGCGGATCGGCCGGTGCCCGGCGTAGATCCGCGAGCCGTAGGAGGTCGGCATGTCGGCGGTGTCGATCACGTTCTTCACCCCGACCGGCAGCCCGTGGAGCGGGCCGCGCGGCTCCTCCTCGTCCCGCGTCCGCGCCTCCGCGATCGCGAGCTCGGGATCGATGTGCGCCCACGCCCGCAGCTCCCCGTCGCGCTCGGCGATGCGCGCCAGGCACTCGCGCGCGAGCTCCTCCGAGCTCACCTCCCGCTCGGCGACGAGCCGAGCCGCCTCCGTCGCGCTGACCATGGCCGCAGCCTAGGGATCGGTCGGTCATCCGGGATGGTTCGCTAAACTAATTAGCGATGCAAACGATCACCACGCTCGACCTCGCGGTCCGACTGCGCCTCGCGATCACGCGGACCTCGCGCCGCCTGCGCCAGGAGGCGAGCCCGGGGCTGAGCCCGTCGCTGACGTCGGCGCTCGCCACGGTCGACACCCACGGCCCGCTGACCCCCTCCGAGCTCGCCAAGCGCGAGCGCGTGCAGCGGCCGACCGCGACGCGGCTCGTCGCCCGGCTCGAGGCGCTGGGCATCCTGCAGCGCGCCGCCGATCCGCAGGACCGCCGCTCCTCACTGCTGTCCGTGACCCCCGCGGGCCATGCGCTGATGGAGGAGCTGCGCGGGCGCAAGACCGCCTACCTCGCCCACCGGCTCGAGGACCTCGAACCGGAGGAGAAGGACGCGCTCGACCGCGCGGCCGCCATCCTCGAGCGCCTGCTGGAGGACGATCGCGCTTGAGCGCGGGCGTCCGCCGCACATTCGACTCGCTCTCCGTCCCGAACTACCGCCGGTACTTCGCCGGTCAGGTCGTCTCGATCTCCGGCAACTGGATGCAGATCGTCGCCGAGATGTGGCTGATCGTGCAGCTGACCGGCTCGGGCGTCTCGGTCGGCCTGACCGCGGCGCTGCAGTTCCTGCCGATGCTGCTGTTCGGCGCCTGGGGCGGGCTGCTCGCCGACCGGCTGCCGAAGCTGCGGCTGCTCCAGTACACGCAGGCGCTGATGGCGGTGCCCGCGCTGATGCTGTGGGGGCTGACCGTCTCGGGTCACATCGAGCCGTGGATGGTGTTCGGGCTCGTGCTCGCGCGCGGCTCCGTGCTGGCCATCGACAACCCCGCTCGCCAGGCGTTCGTGATGGAGCTCGTCGGGCCCGACCGGATCGTCAACGCGGTCGCGCTCAACTCCGTCGTGGTGCACACGAGCCGCATCGCCGGCCCCGCCGCGGCGGGCGCGGTGATCGCGCTGCTCGGCGTCGGCCCCTGTTTCGCGATCAACGCGCTCAGCTTCGTGGCCATGCTCGTCGCGCTGCGGGGGATGAACCGCTCGCAGCTCGCGACGCCGGAGCCGGCCGAGCGCGCCCGCGGCGACGTCCGCCTCGCCCTGCGCCACGTCCGCTCCACCGCGGCGCTGTGGATCCCGCTGGGCGCGATGGTCCTGGTCGGCACGCTCTCCTTCAACTTCCAGGTGCTGATGCCGCTGCTCGCCGACAAGACCTGGCACGGCACCGCCACCACCTACGCGCTGATGACGATGGCGATGGGCGTCGGCTCGGTCGGCGGCGCGCTCATGACCAGCCTGCTCGGTCGCGTGTCGCCGCGGCTGATCGTCGGCGCCGCGACCGCGTTCGGCGTGTTCGAGCTGCTGGCCGCCATCGCGCCGTCGCTGCCGCTGCAGATCCTCGCGCTCGTGCCGCTCGGCGCGGTGTCCGTCACGTTCGCCGCCGGCGTCAACTCGAGCATGCAGCTCGCCGCCGCGCCCGAGATGCGCGGCCGCGTGATGTCGCTCTACTCGGTCGTCTTCCTCGGCTCGACGCCGATCGGCGCCCCGCTCGTCGGCTGGCTGGCCGAGGTCGCGAGCCCGCGCGCCGGGCTCGCGCTCGGCGGCATCGCCGCGCTGCTGGCGGCGGCGGGCGCACGCGCCGCTTACGCCCGGCGGGGCGAGGGCATACTCACCGGATCGCCGCGTCCCGCTTCCGCCTCGGCCTGATCGTCCCCAGCTCCAACGTCACGATGGAGACGGAGATCCCCGCGCTCCTGCGCGAGCGCGAGGAGCACTTCACGTTCCACTCCAGCCGCATGCGGATGCGCAGCGTGACGGCGGAGGAGCTGCGCTCGATGAACGAGCAGACCCCGCGCGCCGCGGTCGAGCTCGCCGACGCGCGCTGCGACGTCATCGCCACCGCCTGCCTCGTCGCGCTGATGGCGCAGGGCCCGGGCTACCACTGCACGGCCGAGGACCAGATCCGCGACGTCCTGCGCGAGGAGGACGCGCTCGTGCCCGTGGTGTCGAGCGCCGGCGCGCTGCTCGACGGGCTGCGCTCGCTGGGCGCGACGAAGATCGCCATGGTCACGCCGTACGCGAAGCCGCTGACCAAGCAGGTGGCCGACTACATCGAGGCGGGCGGCGTCGAGGTCCACGACGCGCTCTCGCTCGAGGTCCCCGACAACCAGGCGGTGGCCGCGCTCGACCCCGCCGACCTGCAGGAGCACTGGCAGCGGCTGGACCTCACCGGCTGCGACGCGCTCGTGCTCTCCGCCTGCGTGCAGATGCCGTCGCTGGCGTCGATCGACCCGGTCGAGCAGGCCAGCGGCCTGCCGGTGCTGTCCGCCGCGACCGCGACGACGTTCGCGATGCTCGACGCGCTCGGGTTGCCGACGCGCATCCCGCGCGCCGGGCACCTGCTGTCCGGCGAGGTCGCGGCGCTGGCCTAGCCGAGCGCCATGCCCGGCGCGGTCCGCGCCTCGACGAGCCGCGGGCCGGGCGCCTGGATGGCGTCGGCCAGGGCGGTGCGGAGCGCGCCGGGATCGGCGACCTGCGTGCTCGGCACCCCGTAGCCCTCGGCCACGGCGGCCACCTCGAGCGCCGGCAGATCGAGCCCGGGCGCGCCGGTGACCTGCTCGATCTCGCCGAACCACTTGAGGATCGCGTACTCCTCGTTGCGCAGGACCAGGAACGTGACCGGCACGTCGTAGGCCGCCGCCGTCCACAGCCCCTGGATCGCGTACTGCGCGGAGCCCTCGCCGAGCACGCACACGACGGGCCGGTCGGGCTGCGCCATCTGCACGCCGATCGAGGCCGGCAGCGCGAAGCCGAGCCCGCCGCCGGCGGTGAAGTAGTAGGAGCCGGGGCGGCTGAGGCGCAGGCGGTTGCGGACCGCGAACGTGGTGGCGGGCGACTCCGGCACCACGACGCCCTCGTCGGGGAAGACGTCGGCGAGCGCCGCGATGGCGGCCGCGGGGCTCATCGGGTCGGACTCCTCGGGCGGCTCGGCGGCGGCGCGCGGCTCGGGCGCGGGGCGGTCGGACGGCTCGACGAGCTGGAGGAGCGCCTCGAGCGTCAGCTTGACGTCGGCGACGATCGCGTCGCCCATCGGCGCCCGCGCGGCCTCGTCGGGGTCGCTGGTGATCGCGATCAGCGCCGCGCCGGCCGGCAGCAGCGGGCCCGGGAGGTTCGGGTAGTAGGCGAAGACCTGCGAGCCGACCACGAGGATCAGGTCGTGGCCGGCGAGCGTCTCGGACAACGGCCCGACCGCCGGCGGCAGCACGCCGCGGAAGTGCGCGTGGTCCTCGGGGAAGCCGATGCGCCCGCCGCCGGTGGCGGGCGGCGCCCACACCGGCAGCTTCGCGCGCTCGGCGAGCTCGACGGCGGCGTCCCAGGCGCCGCTCTTGTCGGCGTCCGGGCCGACGACGAGCACCGGGTTGCTCGCCGCCGCGAGCCGGCGCGCGAGGTCGGCGACCCGCTCCGGGTCGGCGCCGGCGCGGCCGCTCACGGTGCGGCTCGTCTGATGAGCCACCGCGTCGTCGTCGACGTCGGCGCGCCAGTCGTCCATCGGGATCGACACGAACACCGGGCCCTGCGGCGGCAGCGCCGCGAGGTGGGTGGCGCGCGCGATCGAGTGCGGGACGTCCTGCGCGCGCGGCGGCTCGTAGCTCCACTTCACGAGCGGGTGCGGCATGCGGGCGGCGTCGCGGTTGGTCAGCAGCGCCTGCAGCGTCATCAGCGAGCGCGCCTGCTGGCCGGCGGTGACCACCAGCGGCGTCTTGTTGGCCTGGGCGGTGAACAGCGCCCCCATCGCGTTGCCGACGCCGGGCGCGGTGTGCAGGTTCACGAGCGCGGGCCGCCCACTCGCCTGCGCGTAGCCGTCGGCGACCCCGACCGCGACGCCCTCGTGCAGCCCGAGGACGTAGCGGAAGTCGCCGGGGAACTGCTCGAGGAACGGGAGCTCGGTCGACCCGGGGTTGCCGAACACCGCGGTCATCCCCTGCTCGCGCAGGAAGTCGTAGGTCGCCTCGCGCACCGTCGTCATGCCGGGATCGCACCCTATGGGTAGATCGCTCCGATGCGCGTCCTCCTCGCCCGGTTGGGGCGATCCGGATCTATGGCAGGATCGAGGACATGCTCCCCAAGCTGCTGCCCGCGTCATGAGGGTCGTGGTCACCGGCGGCGCCGGGTATATCGGCTCGCTGCTGGTCGGGCGGCTGCTGGCCGGCGGGCACGAGGTGACCGCGCTCGACGTGCTGCTGCACGGTCAGCGCGAGGTCGCCGACGGCCTCGGGCGCGCCGGCGCGCGGCTCGTCGAGGGCGACGTCGGCGACCAGGCCGCCCGCGCCGCGGCGCTCGAGGGTGCCGGGGCGCTCGTGCACCTCGCCGCGATCGTCGGCGACCCCGCCTGCGCCCAGAACCCCGAGCGCTCCCAGGCACGTCAACGTCGACGCCAGCCGCGCCCTGTTCACCGACGCCACCCAACGCGGCATCGGGCGCCTGATCTTCGCCTCCACCTGCTCGAACTACGGGCGCATGACCGACCCCACCGTCGCACTCGATGAAACCGCCCCCTTAGCGCCCGTCTCCCTCTACGCCAGCCAGAAAGTCGAGATCGAACGCGAACTGCTCACCGGCGGGACCGCCACCTGCCTGCGCTTCGCCACCGTCTACGGGCTCAGCCCGCGCATGCGCTTCGACCTCACCGTCAACGAATTCACCCGCGACCTCTGGGCCCGCCGCCCCCTCGAGGTCTACGGCGCCCAGTTCTGGCGCCCCTACGTCCACGTCGCCGACGCCGGCCGCGCCATCGAGCTCGTCCTCACCCAACCCCCCGAGCGCGTCGCCGGACACGTCTTCAACATCGGCGAGTCCGCCGAGAACTACCGCAAAGCCGACCTCGTAGAACTCATCACCGCCCACCTCGGACACGGCCACGTCCACTACGTCGAACGCAACGAAGACCCCCGCGACTACCGCGTCAACTTCGACCGCGCACGCGACGCAGCTCGGCTTCCAACCCACCCTCCGCGTCCCCGACGGCATCACCGAAATCGCCGACGCGCTCCAACACGGACACTTCGCCGACCCCTTCGCGCCCGCCTACTCCAACCTCGCGCCCGCGTGAGCCCGCGCGTCGGAGTGAGTCGGCGACGAGAACCGGGTACGATGAAAACGCGTACCTGGAGCAGTCCGACCTTTGTCTGACTGACGCTCCGGCGGGTGTCCTTGCCAGGAAGCCTGTTCGGAAGGATCAAGGAGCCCACGCATGGGCGACGAACCGACAACGGATAAGAGGGCGAAAGACGAGCGTCTGCGGGCGGTGATCGCAGATGACGATCCCTTCGCGCGGCGGGTCATGAAGGATGCGCTGGCCGAGTCCGGGGTGCTGGTGATCGCGGAGGCCCGGAACGGGCGCCAGGCCGTCGAGCTCGCGCGCCACCACCGGCCCGACGTCGTGATCATGGACGTCGTCATGCCCGAGCTGGACGGGATCGGAGCCACGCGCGAGATCCTCAAGGAGGTTCCCCAGCAGCTCGTGATCGTGCTGACCGGGGCCGAGGCAGAGGAGGAGCTCGGCCTCCTGGCCTTGCGCGTCGGAGCGGCCGGCTTTCTTGCCAAGGACGCCAACGTCGATGCGCTGCCGCGGACGCTGTGTGCAGTGCAAGCCGGGGAGATCGCCGTCCCGCGGAAGCTGACCAGGCGCGTGATCGAGCAGCTTCGGAGCGCTGGTGATTCCTACGGGACGCCCTCCGTCAAGAGCCCGCTGACGCCGCGTGAATGGGAGGTCATCGCGCGCCTCAAGGCGGGGCGCTCGACCGACGAGATCGCCATGGAGCTGACGCTCGCGACCGAGACCGTCCGCTACCACATCAAGAACGTCCTCCGCAAGCTCCAGGTGGGTTCCCGCCAAGAGGCCATCGCCGTGGCTGACAGGATCGCCGGACGACAATCCAGCGAGTGGGAATCGACGGCTCAACTGGGTGGGCGTCGCCGCAGCGGGCAGGATCGGCGTCGATCGACGCTCCAGAGACCGGGAGTCGACAGGCGTAGAGGGGACCGGCGAACGGGAGTCGACCGGCGCAGCGGAGTCTTCTAGGCCTGTGCTGATGGCGGTTCTGTCCGCGAGCGACCGTTCAAAAGTCCGGCGTCGCGGTTCCGAAGACGAGGGATACTGAGCACATGACGGGCTACCTGGGCTTGGACCTTCCTCGGTTCGTCGCGCTGGTTCGGGCACGCGCGTGGCTGATCGCCGCAATCGTGGGTGCGGCCGTGCTGCTCGCGCTCGTCGCGTCGCTCCTCCAGCCCAGCCGCTATGAGGCGACCGCAGACCTGCTGTTCGGCCAGACGTCCACCGCCGACGCGATCGTCGCCGGCGGCTCGACCGATTCAGGAGATGTCCCGGAGCGGCAGTCGGCCACGAACCTCGCGCTCGCCTCCCTCGACACCGTGGCGGCCCGAGTCAAGCGGCAGCTACGGACACCCGCATCGGTCGACGCGCTCAAGGACGCTGTCACGGTGGAGACCGCGGGGCAGTCCGACGTCGGCACCGTGACGGCGGAATGGAGCACGGCGGAGGGGGCGGCGGCCGTGGCCAACGCCTTCGCCGCCCAGATCGTCGCCACCCGCCGCGAAGGGGCGCAGGCGGACCTCCAGCGGGCCATCGACGCGCTGAACCGCAACCTCAGCACCGCGCCGGCCGCGGCCGCGGGGGCCGCCGACGATTCCACACGGGCGCTCAGGGACCAGATCGCTCGGCTCGGGGCGCTCAAGGCGGTCGAGACCGGCGGCGTGCAGATCGTCGAGCAGGCCACGCCACCGCAGCAACGGAGCTCCCCGAAGCCTGTCCGCAACGCCGTCATCGCGGCCTTCGTGGCGCTGGCGCTCGCGCTGTTCGTCGTCGTGCTGCTCGCCCGCTTCGACAAGCGCATCAGCGACGAGGACGAGCTCGCGGATGTCATGGGAGCGCCCGTCCTGGCGAGGATCCCGCAGCCGCCGCGTTCGCGGCGATTGACGCCCGCGAGCGATCCACACGAGGACCCGGCGTTCCTGGAAGCGTTCGAGTTCCTCCGCCTCAACCTGCAGCTCATGGGCCCCAAGGGCCGCAACGTCGTGCTCGCAGTGACCAGTCCCACCGCCGGCAATGGCAAGACCACGGTCGTCTCGTGGCTGGCGCGCGCGCTCGCCCTGAGCGGAGCCGAGGTGCTGGCGGTCGACCTCGACCGGCGGAAGCCTGACCTGCACAACTACCTGAGCCCGTACGACGAGTCGGAGAACGGGGTGTTCCTGCCGGAGCGCAACCACGACGGAGACGCGCCGGTGGCCGACGAGCGGCCGGCGCGCCGGGTCTACACCGCCGAGGACATCAGGGCGGGTCTCACCGAGCTCGCGCAGTGCGGCGGCAACGCTCGCGCGGCCGCTCGCTCGCTGAAGCTCGACGGCCATGAGTTCTCCGAGTCCACCCTGCGCAGGTGGAAGCGCCTGCACGCACCGCTCTACGCCGAGATCGGCGAGCGCACCCAGAAGGAGTCGCGCACGGCCACCGCCGAACCGGGCGGGCGGCCGACCCTGGCCGATGAGCTCACCCAGCCCACGCGGCACCCGCACGTGCGCCTGGTGACCGGAGGCGAAGATTCGTCGCTGCCGATGGAGCTGCTCGGCACCGACCGGCTGCCGCAGCTGTTCGCGGAGCTCCGGAACAACGCCGACTACGTGCTCGTCGACACCGTCCCGGTGTCGACCGTCGCCGACGCCTCGGCGGTCGCCGCGGCGGCGGACGGGGTCATCCTCGTCGTCGACCTCGAACGGATCAGCCGCCGCGACCTGCTCGCCGCCAAGAAGCAGCTCGGCCACGCGCGCGCCGACGTCCTCGGCATCGTGCTCAACCGTGCGACCGTGGACTTCCGCGGCTACGGCTCAGACGACCTCGGGGACCTCGCTCCCAGCGCGGAAAAGCCGCACCCGGAGGAGGGTTCGCCGCGGTCGTGAGGCCGCCGGCCACGACCAGCCAGGCAATCGCCAGCATCCCCCAGAAGTCGCGGTTGTCGTTGATGCTCCCGGAGACCTGCACGGCCAGCAGGTGGAAGAAGAAGACGGCCAGAAGGATGTAGACGAGCTCCTGCTCGCGCCCGCCGGCGGGCAGGCGCCAGGCGAGCCGGAACAGCCCCACGAGCGCGATGAGGATGGCCGCCGCGACCGCGACGACTGCGGCGAGGCCGAGCTCGGACCACAGCTCGAGGAACAGGTTGTGCGGCCACACCGCGTCATTGACCGTGCTGAACGCGCCCGCTCCGCCACCACGGATCGGATGGGTCTCGATGATCTGGAATGCGTCCTTGACGACGAAGTAGCGGTCGTCCTCGCGGAACGCCGCGACCGGATCGCGAGCGGCGGAGGAGAGGCGTTCGCCGGAGGCGGCCGGCAGCGAGACGAAGGGGACCACGGCGAGGCTGACGGCGGCGACGGCGAGCACCGGCGCGATCTTGCGCGGCACGCGCAGCAACCACACCGCGAGCGTGAGCGCGAGCGTGAGGGCAAAGGCCAGGATCGGGCCTCGGGATCCCACCGCGGCCGCGATCGCGATGAAGACCGCCGCCAACACGGCCGGCGGCAAGCGCCGTTGCGACCGGCCGACCGCGACGAGCACGAGGATGAGCGCGGCCGTGCAGAGCAGCCGCGAGGTGCCGATCGTGTTGTCGCCGGCGAACCGCCCGGTCACGTCCGAGGGATGGGTCACCGCGAGCAGCGCGACCGGGACGGCGACGACGACGATCCACATGAAGAAGCGCCGGAGGTCCTCCAGGCGCTCGAACAGGAAGAAGGGCGCGCCGATGGCGAGCATGGTCACCGTCAGGTACTTCGTCACCTTGTCGCCGCCATAGGCGGGCGCCGGGGTCCAGGTCAGGCTCACCGCCAGGCTGAGTGCGACGACCGCGATCGTCAGCGCAAAGCCGAAGGGGATCGGGCGGACCCTGCCGGTGGCGAGGCGGATGCCGCAGACGGTGGCGAGGAGCGCACCGAGAAGGAGGGTGGCGTCCACCGGCAGCGCCTGGACGAACGCCTGTTCCTTGAAGAGCCCGACGTCGAGGAACAACGCCAGCAGGGCGAGCGGCTCGCGCAGGAAGAACAGCACGGCCACGAGGACGATCGGGATCGCCAGGGCGACCGGCCCGATCGCCAACGTCGCGATGACCGCGACGGCGGCTGCCGCGAGCCCGAGGATCGCCGCGCCGCGATCGGTGCCGGCGCCGGCGGTCACCCGCGATGCCATCACGCGTGCGCTCACCAGGCCTGTGCGACCGGCGACGACGATCGCCGTGCCGAGCAGCGCGAGCAGCGCGAGCAGGGCGAGCAGGACCCGCGAGGGCTCGACACCCAAGACGGTGCTCGTGGTCAGCTCGGGCACCGGTGTGCCCGCCGCCTGGGCGACCGGGCCCGCGGCATTCGCCTTGTCGGCAACCCTCGCCAGCGTGCGGCGCAGCTCGGCGTCGGAGCTGGTGACAGCACGGCCGGCGGCGGCGTAGAGCCGCGGCGAGCGGGCGCGCGCGGCGTTCGCGAGCGCCCCGTAGGCGGTGGCTGTGGCGGTGAGGGCGCCCACGGTGGCGGTTGGCAGGCCGTCGTCCTCGGTGGTGAGCGGCGCGAGGGCGGCGGCCGCGGACTTGTGCGCCTGCGCGAGACCGTCGGCGGCGAGCGCCTGGCCGCGCGGGCGCGTCGCCGCGGCCAGCTCGCCCATGCCCTTGGTGCGGGCGGCGTCGAGGTCGGTCACGGCAGTGGGGAGCCGCATGAAGAAGGCGGTGCTCGCGCTTGGCTCGAGCGCACGCGAGCGCGGCACGGTGACCGCGGACGCGAGCGCCTCGCAGCCGCCGGCGTCGATCGGGCCCCGGCAGGCGACGGTGGCGATCCCGGTGGTGGTCGGGGCGGCGTAGAGGACCAGCACCGAGCCGTCGTCCTGCGGGAAGCGGTAGCGCCAGGCGCCGTGCCCGGACGCGAGCCGCACGGTCTCCGGTCGGTCCGGTGCGCGCCCGAGCGCCCCCAGGAAGGCCGCCGGGAGGAGGGTGGGCGAGGTTGCGGGCAGCCGCTCGACGGCGGCGCGCAGGCCCTCGCCGGGGTTGCTCAGCCCGAGCGGACGATCGAAGCCGGGGACGGTCGCCGCGTCGCCGCGCCCCCAGCCGCTGGGGATCTGGACGCGCAAGCCCCCGTGGGCGATCGCCGGCGGTGCCGCAGCCGGACCGACGGTGGACTCGTCGCCGCCGTCCAACGCCCGGCCGAGCAGCAGGCCCGCGATCGTTGCGGCCACCACGAGCAACGCGACCATGACGACCGATAGCCGGCCCTGCGGAAGAGAACGAGTCCCTCGGTGTGCGCCGGCGGCGCTCATGGCTCGCCGGTGGTGTCGAACTCGCCCGAGGGCGGCGGCGTGGAGGTCGGTTCCGGCGTGGGCTTCGGAGGCGCCGGGGTCGGCGCGGGCGGAGCCGGTGCCGGTGGCGGCGGCGGGGCCGCGGTCGGCGTCGGGGTTGCGGTTGCGGTTTCGACAGGCGTGACCGGCGTCGGGGTGGCGGTGGGCGCCGCCGTCGCGACCGGGCGCACGGGGCGCTTCTTCTTGCGTGGCTCGCGCAGCGCCGGCACCTGCCGGGCCGCGGCCAGCGACAGGGCGACCTCAGACCCCGGAGCGTCCATGACGAGCCCGGGGCGGTCCCGGGCGACGGGCTCCTCGGCCGACGAGTCTCCGCCCAGCAGCGGCTGGATCGCGAGCGAAACGCCGAACGCGAACGCGACCAAGACCAGCGTGGCGCGGACCGTCAACCGATCGCGCATCCCTGTGCCCCCAACTCCGCCATCTCGTGCATCTCCTCGGACGTCGGAAACGAAGCTACCAGTTCGAAGGTGCATCGCCCGCATGCCCGCCCTGCGACACTGCGCTGCCCCTATGACCTCCGGGGAGACCCCATGCGCGAACGCGATCTTCCAGCAGCCGTGGTGGCTCGACGCGGTTGCGCCCGGCCGCTGGGGCGAGGTGACCTGCGAGCACGACGGGCGGGTCGTCGCGCGCATGCCCTACATCGTGCGGAGCGGCGCCGGGCAGCGGATGCTGACCCAGTCGAGCCTCACCCATACGCTCGGCCCCTGGGTGGAGCCCTCGAGCGCCAAGCCGTCCCGCGCGCTCGCCCGGGAGCACGAGCTCCTCGCCCAGCTCGAGGCCTCGCTCCCGCCGGCCCGGGCGTTCTCGCAGCAGTTCTCGCCGCTCATGCTCAACGCCCTGCCCTTCTACTGGGCCGGGTACCGGCTCGAGGTCCGCTACACCTCCCGGCTGCATGACCTGCGCTCGACGGACGCGCTCTGGGACGGCCTGCGTGACAACGTCCGCCGGGAGATCCGCAAGGCTCGCAAGCGCGTGGAGGTGGTGGACGACCTCGGGGTCGAGCAGTTCCACCGCGTCCTGTCGATGACCTACGCCCGGCAGCGGATCCCGACTCCGCACTCGCTGGCCGAGCTCGAGCGCCTGGAATCGGCATGCGCGGCCCGCGGGGCGGGCGCCATGCTCTTCGCTCGCGACGACGCCGGCCAGGTCCACGCCGTGGCGTGGGTGGTGTGGGACCCGCGCGGCGCCTATTACCTGCTGGCGGGGGCGGACCCGAGCCTGCGCGCGAGCGGCGCGAGCAGCCTGCTGATGTGGGAGGCGATCACGCGCTCGAGCGCGGTCACCGACGTCTTCGACTTCCACGGCTCGATGCAGCAGCCGGTGGAGCGCTTCTTCCGCGCCTTCGGAGGCCGCCAGACGCCGTATCTCAGCGTGACCCGGATCGGCCCGGCCGTCCGCTTGGCCATGACGGCGAGGTCCGGCTGGAGTCAGCTCGCGGCGCGATGGTCACCGCCGAGACGGTAATGCACCACCCGATGGTCAGATCGGCATAGGATCGGCCCATCAATGAGGAGTGACCTGGGGCTTCCCGCCTTTGTCGCCGCGCCTCGCCGAAGTTCGCGCTCGAGCCGATTGGAGCCGATCCGGCGGCGGCGCGCTGCCGCGTACTGTTCCGGGCCGGGGATCGATGACGCGCTGGACGCGTCCCGGCGTTTGAAGACCCACGGCATCGCGTCGACGGTCGGCTACTCCGCTGCCCCCGAGGACGATGCGCGGGCTGCGGCCGACGTCCACCTCGCGGCCTTCGAGCGGCTCTCGGGCGGCGATCTCGACTGTTACGTCTCGGCCAAGCTGTCCGAGGTCGGCTTCGACGCTGAGCTCTTCGCCGAGCTCGATGCGGCGGCGGCGCGGTCGGGGCGACGGCTTCACCTGGACGCTCTCGCACCCGAGACGGCCGACGCCGTCTGGCGGCTGCTCGAGGGCACGCCGCGGGTCGGCGCCCTCGGCGTCAGCTTCCCTGGACGCTGGCGCCGGAGCGCCGACGACGCCTCGCGCGCCGTCGAGCTCGGCCTGGCCGTGCGGGTGGTCAAGGGCCAGTGGGCGTACGGCGCCGACGGGGACGTCGATCCCGGCGAGGGCTTTCTCCGCGTCGTGGATCGGCTGTGCGGTCATACGGGCGGCGTCGCCGTGGCGACGCACGACGTCACGCTGCTCACCGAGGCGCTGCGGCGTCTCGGAGCCGCGGGGACGCCGTGCGAGGTCGAGCTCCTCTACGGCCTGCCGTTCCGTGCCCCGGCGGTCGCTGCCTGGGCCCGCGGCATCCGCGTGCGCCTCTACGTCCCGTACGGCGACGTCGGCGCGACCTACGGCATCGCCGCCCTCAAACGCAACCCGATCGCTGCGTGGTGGCTCGTCCAGGATCTGTTGCTCGGGAAGGAGAAGACGTGGTGGAGCGTCAATCGCTCGCAAGGGAAGCACCCGTGACGACCGCCGAGCAGGCCAGCGACTCGATCCCCTGGGTCAACTCGATCTTCGAGCAGCCGTGGTGGCTCGACGCGGTCGCGCCGGGGCGATGGGGCGCCGCTGAGGTCCGGCGTGACGACAAGGTCGTCGCCCGCCTGCCCTATGCGCATCGCCGGAGGCTCGGGCTGACGACGATCGGCCAACCGCCCTTCACGCAGACGCTCGGCCCGTGGCTCGCCCCGAGAACGTGCAAGTACGCGAGGCAGCTGGAGAGCGAGAAGAAGCTCATCAGCGAGCTGATCACGATGCTGCCGCCGTTCGACTTCTTCCGCCAGAGCTTCTCGCCGATGCTCACGAACTGGCTGCCGTTCTACTGGGCCGGCTTCGAGGCGACCGTTCGCTACACCTACCGCATCGAGGATCTGTCCGACCTCGATCGCGTCCGCAGCGAGTTCCAGGAGCACGTCCGGCGCGGGATCCGCAAGGCCGAGAGCGCCGTCGAGATCGACGACGACTTTCCGCTCGAGGACCTGCTGCGGCTGAACGAGCGGACCTACGCCCGCCAGGGCGTGAAGTCGCCTGACTCGCCCGAGCTCGTGCGGCGGCTCGACGCGGCGTGTGCCGAGCGGGGCGCGCGCCGGATCCTCGGCGCCGTCGACGCGGGCGGCCGGGTCCACGCGGCGCTGTACGTGGTGTGGGACGAACGGACGCTGTACGCGCTCATCAACGCGCGCGATCCCGAGCTGCAGGCGCTCGGCTCGAACACGCTGCTCTACTGGGAAGCGATCAAGCTCGCGTCCGAGGTCTCGCGCGTCTTCGACTTCGAGGGCTCGATGCTCGAGCCGGTCGAGCACTACTTCCGCGGGTTCGGCGGCCGCCAGACCCCCTACTTCTCGATCTCGCGTGCCGGGCTCAAGGCCAGACCCGTGCTGGCGGCGCGGTCCACTCAGCGGGCGCTCGCCCGTCGAGGTCACCGTGCTCGGCGTCCGGTGACGGAGGCCACCAGCGCGACGTAGTCCCTGAGCTCCTGGCGCCCCGGGCGGAGGTCGCGCAACCGTGTCCGCGTGCCGGCCGCGAAGGCGTGGAAGGCCACGACCGCCGCCACGATCCCGCCGAGCGACGCCGCGACGGCGGCGCCCTCCGCGCCCCATTGCGGAACGAGGGCGACGTTCAGCGCCGCGCTCGCGACCAGAGCCGAGCCCGTCACCCGGAACATCGCCACGGGCTTCTCGGTCTGGACCTGGAAGAAGGTGTAGAGCGGCGTGATGGCGGCCACGCACAGCACGTTCGGCAGCAGCAGGAGCAGGAGCAGGGGCACCTCGTCGTAGCCAGGGCCGAGGACCCACGGGAGCGTGAGGTACGCCAGCGGGGTGACGAGCACGCACGCCGTCCCGGCGAGCAGGATGCAGTGGCGGATCGTGCGCACGGTCAGCGCGGCGGAGGCGTCCCGTTCTTCGCTGCCGATGCGCCGGAACGTGCTGAGCGCCAGCGCTTCGGTCGACAGCAGCAGGACGTCGGTCGCGGCGATCGCGATCGAGAAGACGCCGACGGCTGCGTTGGTCGCGAACGCCGCCAGGGCGATGAGGCCGATGCGCTCGTTGAGCAGCTGCACGACCCTGAAGCCCGAGAGCGTCAACCCGTACGTCACCACCCGGCGGTAGAGCCGGCGGTCGCGAGGCAGCCGCGGGCCGCCCACGAAGGCGCGCAGCGGGAAGTAGGCCGTGACGGCCAGCGCCACGAACGCGAGCTCCCAGATCACGATCGAGGTCCGCGCCGTCGCGCCGGCGAGCAGCGGAGGGGCGATGAACAAGAACGGCAAGGTGGCGCGGCCGAGCCGGAGGAGGTTGACGGCTCGGACGTGCCCCAGCGCGGTCCAGAGGCCCTCCTGATAGGCCCGCATCAGCACGAACGGGGTGACCAGAGACGGCAGGGCGAGTACCCACCAGCGATCGCCGAGCAGCGGCGAGATCGCGAGGGCGACGAGGCACGTGACCGTTCCGCCGCCCAGCGCGACCACCATCGACACTCCGAAGAGCTCCCGCGGCGTGGCGCGCTTGCGCGCCAGCTCGACCGCGTTGGCCACCCAGACCGAGCTCAACGGGATCTGGCAGAGACCGATGCTGAGGGACGCGAGCGCGTAGAGACCTCGCCCCGACGGCCCGAGGAGCCGGGCGGTGAGGACCACCGTGAGCACCACCGAGACGAGCTCGGCCGCCCGGAACAGGAACGCCTCGAGCCCCCCGGAGGCGATCGAGGGCGGTTCGAACTCGGCGACGCCCTCCTCAGCGCTGCCGCGTCCCGCGACCGGTCGCCCGGGCACGGCTACGAGGGGATCCGCGCGGCGCGGACGACGCGCTCGAGCTCGTACAGGGCGCGTACGCGATCGTCGAGCTTCCCGATCAGGTTGCGAAGCGGGAAGGTCGCGCCCAGGAGCATGCGGTAGGGCTGGCGATAGAAGGCCTCGATGCCCGTGTAGGCCTTCTCGAAGGCGAAGTTGTGCTCGAGAAAGCTCCTGCAGCTCGCTGCCGTGGAGGATCGACCGGAAGCCGTCGTTGACGTAGGCCACCCTGCGCTCGCCGAGGTAGTACTCGTTCATCGTGTGGAAGAGCGCGTAGGAGCCGTACTTCTTGAGGTGATCGGGATGGAACTTCAGCGTGGAGTACGCGACCTCCGTGTCGCCGAAGACGTAGTTGGAGCTGAAGCCGGCCAGCCGGCCGTCACACAGGACCCCCCAGTGGTGCACGATGTCGTCGAAGCCCTCGCTCGCCAGCATCCGGGCCTCCCACGAAGCCCGTGAGTCGGGCACGTCCGAGCCGCCGTACCGCTCGAACGCCCTCCGATACGGCTCATAACCCGATTCCGCCAGCTCCTCGCACGAGATCCTCCGGGCCTCGCAGTTGCGCAGCCCGCGCCGCAGCTTGCTCCGCGTGTTCGCCGAGGCGACGCTCTCGATCGGCGTGAACCGGCGACAGATCACCGCGTACCACTCCGACGCGGCAGCCGCGGGCCGGAACCCGCTCGTCGTGCGCAGCAGCATGCCCCCGAGCGAGCTCAGCGCGCGCGACGCCTCCTCCGGCGACAGCGAGTAGTCCGCCTCCGCAGGGCCGAACGGGACCACCATGCCCGAGTAGGGCTTGAAGATGGCTCCGTTGACGACGGTCGCCGGCTCTCCCCGCTTCGCGAAGAGCTCCATGAACCGGTCGGGATAGCCGGGGCCCATGGGCGCATACAATCACGGGCCGGGATTTGGATGATCGCCATTGGAAAGGATGCCCGGTCGATTGCCGGTGAGCGCCTGCGGCCTCCGGTCCGGAATCTGTGGTTGCGCTTCTATCCGGACTACGAGAAGGATGCGTTCGAGCAGCAGGTCGCCTCGCTCGTGACGCCGGAGATGCACGTGCTCGAGATCGGCGCCGGCTCGGGACGAGGAAACCAGAACGTGTTCCACCTTCGAGGCCGCTGCGCCCGGCATGTCGGCGTCGACCTGGATCCGCGGGTCCTGGAGAACCCCCATCTCGACGAGGCCTTCATCGCAGACGCGGCCGCGCTGCCGTTCGAGGACCAGTCCTTCGATCTCGTCTTCCACAAGATGGTCGCGGAGCATCTCGACCAGCCGGCGGCGGCGCTCGCCGAGACCGCGAGGATCCTCAAGCCGGGCGGACGGCTGCTGTTCGAGACGCCGAGCCGGTTCTACTACCCGATGCTCATCGCGAACCTGACCCCGACCTCGTTCCACCGGTACTTCGTGAGACGGTTCGGTTCCGGGGACACGGCAGACGAGATCTTCTCGACGCGGTACGGACTGAACGACCGGCGAGCGATCGACCGGCTCTGCCGCGGAGCCGGCCTGGACCCCGAGGTGACCTTCAGGTCGACCCCGCCCGGGTACCTGCGGTTCAGCGCCGTCACCTTCATGCTGGGCGTCCTCTACGAGCGATGCGCCGAGCGGCTGTTCCCGCCGCTGCGCGCCCTGATCTGGGCGAGCGCGCGCAAGCCGGGTTGAGGCGGGTGTCGACCGAGGCGCGGCCCGCGCAGTCCGTGGTCTGGATCGTCAACCAGTACACCGGCTCCCCGCGACATGGCATGGAGTACCGCCACTACTACCTCGCGCGGCAGATGGCCGAGCGGGGCCATCGCGTCGTCGTCATCTCGGGCAGCCGCTCGCACCTCTTCACGCAACCGCCGCAGGTGTCCAGGCGCTTCACGCTCGAGCTCATCGACGGGGTGACCTACGTCTGGGTGTCGCTGCCGCGCTACGAGCGTGCCATCAGCCTGGCACGCGTCCTCAACATGGCGGCGTTCGCCCTGCGCCTCGAGCGGCTGCCGACCGATCAGCTGCCCCGGCCCGATGCCATCCTCGTGTCGTCTCCTTCGCTGTTCCCCATCGTGGTGGCCGCGCGCTGGGCACGTCGATGGGGCGCGCGCCTGGTGTTCGAGGTCCGAGACATCTGGCCGCTCACGCTGCGGGAGCTCGGAGGGCTGTCGCGCCTTCATCCACTGGTCGTGCTCATGCAGTGGCTGGAGGACTACGGCTACCGGGTCGCCGACACGGTGGTCTCGCTCCTGCCGGCGGCAGAAGGCCACATGGTCTCGCGCGGGATGGAGCGGCGGAAGTTCCGTTACCTGCCCAACGGCATCGACCTCACCGACTCGCAGACCGCCCGCGCAGCGCCGAGCGCCGTCCGCGAGCTGGTCCGGCCGGGCGTGTTCACGGTGGGGTTCGTCGGCACGCTCGGAACCGCGAACGTCCTCGAGACGCTGATCGATGCCGCGCGCCTGCTCGCGGAGGACGAGGTCCAGGTGGTCGTGGTCGGCCACGGGGCGCTGCGAGACGAGCTGATGGCGCGCGCCGCCGACGTGCCGAACGTCGCCTTCGCAGGACCGGTGCCCAAGGAGCACGTCGCCGGCGCGATCGAGCTGTTCGACGCCTGCTACGTCGGCTACCGGCGCAGCTCGCTCTACAGGTTCGGCGTCTCGCCCAACAAGCTCTACGAGTACATGGCGGCGAGGCGACCGGTCGTGTTCGCCGCGGACGCGGCCAACCGGCCGGTCGAGGAAGCCGAGTGCGGGTTGACCGTGGCGCCCGAGGACCCGACGGCGCTCGCAGCGGCGATCCGCTCGCTGGCCGCCCTCCCGCCGGCCGAGCGGGCGCGGCTCGGCGAGAACGCGCGTGCCTACGTCGAGCGTCGCCATGACTACCGCCGGCTCGCCGACGAGCTCGTCGAGATCATGCTGAGCGAGGCGCGGTGACGCCCTCCGACGAGCTCCGGCGCGCCATGGGCGACCTGGTCGGCGTGCCGCCCGACCACGTCTCGCTGTTCTGGAGAGGGAGGGTCGCGCTGTACGCGATCCTGCGATCGCTCGGCATCGGCACGGGCGACGAGGTGATCGTGCCCGCCTTCACCTGCGTCGCGGTGCCGAACGCGATCCTCTACACAGGCGCCGTGCCCGTCTACGTCGACATCGACGAGCGCACCTACACGGCCGATCCAGCGGCGGTGGCGGCCGCCATGAGCCCGCGGACGCGAGCCGTCCTCGCACAGAACACCTTCGGCCTGTCATCCGACCTGGACGCTCTCTCAGCCGTCGCGGCACCGCACGGAGTCGTGGTGATCGACGACTGCACGCACGGCCTCGGAGGGACCTACCGGGACCGGCCCAACGGCGCCGCGTCCGACGCCGCGTTCTTCTCCACGCAGTGGAGCAAGCCGATCTCCACCGGCCTCGGCGGGATCGCGGTCACCACCGACCCGCGACTCGCGCGAGAGCTCCGCACGCTCGAGCGCACGGCCGCGGAGCCGGCTGCCCGGGAACGCGTGCTGCTGGGGACGATGCTCGTCGCGCGGGAGCGGGTCGCGACGCCACGCACCCTTCGGACCGGCCGTGCCGTCTACCGCGCGGCGAGTCGCGCCGGTGTCGTTCCCGGCTCCTCGAGCCAGGGCGAGCTCAAGGGCCCGGCGATGCCCGGATCCTTCCTCACGCGCATGTCGGCATTCCAGGCCCGCCTCGGCAGCACGCGGCTGACCATGGTCGACGCGAAGGTGCGGCAGCGACGCGCGATCGCCGCGCGCTACTCGGACTGGTTGGTGGCGCACGGGCGCACGGCCGCGCACGAGCCGGAGTCCGCCCGCCACGCGTTCCTGCGCTACCCACTGCGCGTCCATGAGCGCGACGCGTTCCTGGCGACGGCGGCCCGCCGCGGCCTCGATCTCGGCGACTGGTTCCACTCGCCGCTGTATCCGATCCGCGGCGACCTGAGCGCGTGGGGATATCGGTGGGGGTCGAACCCGGTGGCCGAGCGCGTCGTATCCCAGATCGTGAACCTCCCGACCGACGTCGCGCCCGAGGGGCGCGAGCTGCGCGCGATCGAAGGGCTGCTCCAAGCCTCTGTAGATCGCCTTATGTGAGGCGTCTACGCTGGGTCGATGAGCCATCTGGGAGCACTGGGTGCCGTGGCGGCCGCGTGTGCTCTGGCCGCTGCGATCGCACTTGGCGCGGATGGCACGCACCAGAAGGCGCGTGAGTCGGCGGCGAGTCAGCCCCTCGGTTCGTTCGTCCAGGCTGACGCCCTCGGCAACACGCAGATCGGCGGGTCGGGACGGTCCGCGCTGGCGTTCCGCTTCCGGTCCGGGTGGTCGGGCTCGGTGGCCGCCGTGCGCTTCTACGTCATCCGCAACGTCAACGGCCGGACGGGCTACAGCGGCGGCACCGGCGGAACCCTGCGCGTGGCCATCCACAAGGACTCCGGCGGGCGGCGGCACGTCCCGCGTGGCAGGCCGCTCGCCACGGCCGCGCTGAAGGCCGGTGCCGGCGGGTTCTGGCCCCGCGTGCGGTTCAAGCGGCCAGGGCGCGTCACGGCCGGGCGCCTGTACCACGTCGTCTTCACCAACGTCGATCGTGAGCCTGCGCGCAACTACGTCTCGATCAACGCGCTGTTCTCGGAGTCGCGCTCCGGCCCTGCGCCTGCGGTCCCGGACGGCCTTGCCGTGCTCGCCGGATCGCTGCGCGGCGGCGACGGTCAGATCCGATGGCGTCCTCGCGGTGAGGCGGGTGAGTACTACGAGCCGATCGTCGACGTGGCCGGCAGCCGCCGCGGCCAGCACGTCGGACGCGGCTACATGGAGGTGTGGGGCGAGACGGCGAAACCGGTCGGGGCCAAGGCGATGGTGCGGCAGCTGCTGCAGACCCCGCGCGGCCGGACGACCCGCATCCGAGGCGTCTGGCTGAGGGTGCGCCGCTCG
This sequence comes from uncultured Solirubrobacteraceae bacterium, assembly GCA_963730115.1. GTDB lineage: Bacteria > Actinomycetota > Thermoleophilia > Solirubrobacterales > Solirubrobacteraceae > DASQFQ01. The sequence goes on from CAVSQM010000012.1 coordinate 337,797, forward strand.
AGCGGCACGAGCGTTCCGCTCGTGCTGCGCATCGAGCGCCCTGGCGGCAAGGTGCTCGCGTCGGCGACGGTGGCTTCACGGAAGGTGCCGACGTCGGGTCCCGGGTGGGTGTACGCCCGCTTCGCATCTCCCACCTCGCAGGCGCCGGGCACCGAGCTCGCGCTCACCGCGTCCGCGTCCGCAGCGTCGGCATATCGCGCGTTCCCGGTGCGCAAGGGAACCGAGTTCGGCTTCGATCACTCCACCGTGTTCGACGGCGGCTACGCGCAGTTCACGGACGGAAGCGGCTGGGTGGGATGGGACCAATGGGGGAATCAGGACCAGAGCAACAGCGACCTGCAGTTCGGCCTCGACGTTGCCCGCTAGCCACGCCACCCACTTACACTCCGGCTGATGGATACCGGCCGCTTTCGCATCGGTTCCTTCGTCTGCGCCCTCGGCGGGTTCGGGCTCCTCACGCTCGCGTTCGTGGTCGAGAGGAACGGGGCGGCGGTGATCATGTGCGGCCTCTGCGTCGCAGGCCTGCTGACCGCGCGCGGGCTCGGCTTCCCGGGCCGGGCGTTGCTGCCGCTGGCAGCCGGCCTGGTCGTGATCCTCTTGATGGTCTGGAGCGCGCCGCCGCTGAGCGCCTGGGAGACCAGCACGCTCGCGCACCTGGCCGGTGGTGCGCTCGTCGGTTGGGTACTGGCCGACTTCCTGCAGACCCGCCTCGGCCGGCCGTGGTGGGCGCTTGCCGTCGTGGCCGGTGTCTGCACGCTCACCGTCGTCTGGGAGATCGGTGAGTTTCTCGGAGACCGCGTCTTCGCGACCGCGCTGATCCCGAGCTGGGGCGACTCGGCGGTCGACATCGTCTCCGGGACCCTCGGCGGCGCGATCGGGCTGGGCGTCGCCTGGCTGCTGCGACGGCGCGCTACACGCGCACGCGCACCCGGTCCCTGAACACGCGCGTCGCGCCGTTGTGCGCGACGACCGCGATCCGCAGCGTCAGCGTGACGCGCTCCAGGCCACGGCGCCGGAGCTGCCGCCGGACCTTCCGCTCGAGTGACACCCTGACGACGCGCGTCCCGGCCCTCGCTACGACGCGCTTGCTGCCGACGACGCGAATCCCGCCGCGAAGGAGCCGGCCCGTGACCACCGAGCGTCGCGTGATGCGCACGGTCGCCTCCGCGTACCCACGGCCGGTGGTGACGCTCAGCAGCGCGGGCTTGCGCGGCCTGACGGCACGCGCCGGCGCGGTCGGCGTCGGCGTCGGCCTGGTGGCGCGAGCCGGCGTCGCCGCGGGCATCGGCGTCACGGTCGGGCTCGGGGTCGGGGTCGGCGCGCCGCGACCGTAGGAGAGGTCGGGGTCGTACTGCGGCAACGGACCCATCCGCATCGCGGGCACCGGATCGTTCGCCGTCTCCGTACCGGTCATGCTCACCGGTTGCGGACCTCGCTGGACGACCGGGGTGCTGATGCACTTGAGGTTGCTGCTGGAGGCCGTGATGGCCATCGAGGCGATCGGCCCGGCGAGGATGCACGCCGTCGTGTTCACCTGCACGCGCACGCCGTTGAACATGACCGCCCCGCCGACCGTGTTGCCGGTCAGCGTGTAGCTGCCCTCGCCACAGCCCGAGACGCTGGAGACGGGACCGGCGGCGCATTCCAGCAAGATGCCCTGGTTCCCCACCTCGATGACGTTCCCGTTCAGCGTCAGCGGCTGCGCGCGGACGTGCCACACGCGAAGCGGCGTCCGCATGTAGTAGACGCCGGCAGCGTCGCGCCCCTCGCGGAAGACGTTGAACTCGGCCGTGATGCGGCCGTTGTCCATGTCCGGCGGCAGACCCGAGTAGGGGTAGGGCCCCTGGGTGACGCCGTTCTGGCCGAAGAACAGGCCGGTGTAGCGGCTCCCCTCGAACGTGTTGTGGGAGGCGGTCGGGTTGCGGTTGCCCTCTTTGAAGGACGCCGTCTCGTTGAAGACCCCGAAGAAGTAGTTGTGGTTCACGACCGGATCGGTGGCCCCGTAGATCTGCACGCCGTAGTCCATCTGCGCGTCGGAGAAGCCCGGGGTGCCGGCGGGGCTCTGGGCGGCCGGGTCGTCGGGCAGGTACGGATCCCGGAAGTCGTTGCACTGGACCACCGGCCGGACGGCGTCGTAGATGGAAACGCCCTGCTCGCTGTTGCTCTCGAACCGGTTGCGTTGGATGGTGATGGGGCCGACTTCCGAGCCACCGATGCCGGTGCCGTAGTAGCGGATGTCGAGACCGTCGACCATCATCCCGCCCCCGCGCACGGAGACGGCGGTGCCGGAGCCGCCGCTGTTCGCCGTCGCCGGCCGTGTGCCCCAGAGCCGAGCACCGCCCGGGGTCTGCGCCTTCAGCCGGACCGCCTTCGTCACCCTGACCGACTGCTTGCCGTAGTCGCCGTCGGCCAGCTCGATCGTGTCTCCCGGAGACGAGGAGTTGACCGCTGCCTGGATGCTCTCGCCGGCGGCGACGGCGATCGTCTGCCCTCTGCCGGTCCAGGCCGGCAGCGTGTCGCAGAAATCCCCTTCATTGGTGCTCGCGGTCGCCGTTGACCCGCCGCCTTCCGCGAGGCCCGCCAGGCCTACCACGACGACAACGCAGAGCCGGGCGAGCGGAGACAGCGCACGCCCTCTGCGCCCGGTGGACACGCGGCGCATCGATCCAGCGTACGCACAAAACTCGTGCAGTCAAGATATCTTGATTACACCGAATTCGGGTGGCGCCGGAGGGGGTACCATTTAACTGTTTACGCCATCCAGGTTGGAAGCAGGTCGGGAGTTTTGGAGCAGGATCGAGGCACGATGCCGAGCCAGGGTGCGAGTTTCGAGCTCGAGCGCTTCGCGTGGGAAGCGTCCGATCGCTTGGAGCTGAGCGGCAGGTTCATCGGCCTGCGCGAGGTGTCGACGGCTGACCCGGTGCTGGTCATCGTCGCCGGCGACCGCGTGGACCGCCTGCCGGCCGTTCCCGGGAGCGTCGCCGGTCCGCCTGAGGAGGGCCGGCGCTGGCGGGCGGCGTTCGCCTGGCACGGCCCGCCCGTCGCCTTCGACGTTGCCGAGCTCCAGCTCGGCTCCGACCTCGTGGTTGAGCTCCCCGAGCCCCACCAGAGGCGAGCACGCTTCCGTCGCAAGCTGCGTGACGCCGCGGAGTACGTCGGTCCCGAGCTCCGCGAGGCGCAGGAGCAGATCGAGGCCAGGGATTCCGAGCTCGGCGCGCTCCGCGACCGCGTCGCGATGCTCGAGCAGGCCCTCGAGGATGCCGATCGGGTGCGCGAAGCGGCACGGGGTGACGCGGAGCGTCTACTCGGGCGGCTGAACGGCTTCCGCGAGCGGCCGCAGACCGCGCTCGAGGGTGGCCTCGCTGAGGGTCGGACGTCGTCGACGCCCGCTCGCACCGGAACTGCCTGACTCCGGCCGCCGCAGCACCCCGTGAAGCGCAGGCCGACCTCCCCCGCTGGGTAGGAGAACCAACCCAGCCGCGGGTAGGCACACCCGCCCACGCGTGGGCAAAAACACCACCTTGACGATGGCACAGAGCCGCACCAGTCTCGGGGCTGGAGCTGCTTACTGGTGGATCACCCTTCTCGGCCTGGCGACGTACCGCGCTCACGCGCCTTTTCGGTCACGCGTTCTGACCGCACGACGACCGCGCCGCGCGGCGGAGCTCCATGAGAGCAGTCATCCTGGCCGGCGGGCTGGGGACGCGCCTGCGCCCGTACACCACCGTCATCCCGAAGCCGCTCGTGCCGGTCGGCGACCGGCCGGTGCTCGAGCACATCATCCGCTCGCTGGCGCGATGCGGCGTCGACCAGGTCGACCTGTGCGTGAGCCACCTCGGGCAGCTGATCACCGTCTACCTGGCGAACGCCGATCTGCCACCCGAGGTGGAGCTGAACTTCCACTGGGAGTCCGAGCCGCTCGGCACCGCCGGCGCCCTGGCGATGGTGCCGGACCTCGAGGGCACGTTCATCGTCATGAACGGCGACGTGCTGACGACCCTCGACTACCGCAAGCTGCTTGCCGTCCACCGCGAGCAGGACGCCGCGTTGACCGTCGCCATGCGCAGCAACCCCGTGCACATCGATCTCGGCGTGATCGAGTCCGAGGACGGCCTGGTCTCCAACTACATCGAGAAGCCCACGCTGCACTACGAGGTCAGCATGGGCATCTACGTCTACGACGAGCGAGCGCTCAGCTATCTCCCCGACGGCCCGTGCCAGTTCCCGGAGCTCGTCACGCGACTGCTGGAGGCGGGCGAGCGCGTCGCCGCATGCCCGAGTGACGCCGATTGGTACGACATCGGCACCCTCAACGAGTACGAACGCGCGGCCACCGACGTGGAGCGGTTCCCGGACAAGTACGGCATGGAGCCGCTGCGGTTCCCGCCGCCCGCGCCGCGCCCCCGCCCCCGCCTGCGCCCGTGCCTGCGCCAGAACGCCGGCGTGGCGACGGTGCGCCGCACGCCGAGCCGACGCTGGACCGCCCGCCACGCCGGCGTGGGGACGCGGTTCGCGCCGTCGTCAAGCGCATGTTCGACGTCGTCGTCGCCACGCTCGCGCTGGTGGTCCTGTTGCCCGTCTTCCTGTTCGTCGCGCTGCTGGTCGTGCTGGACTCACCCGGGCCCGTCTTCTACCGCGCCGAGCGAACCGGCTTCCGTGGCCGGCCGTTGCGCATGCTCAAGTTCCGCAAGATGCGCGTGGACGCCCGGGGGCTCGCTCTCACCTTGACGGGCGATGAGCGCCTCACGCGCCTCGGCGGGTGGCTGGTGCGCACCAAGCTCGACGAGCTTCCTCAGCTCTGGCACGTGCTTCGCGGCGAGATGAGCCTTGTCGGCCCGCGCCCGGAGTCGCCGAGCCACGTGGAGCGCGTCCGGCTCGAGTATCAGGAGATCCTGGACGTCCGTCCGGGCCTCACCGGCTACAGCCAGCTCGCGTTCGCCGAGGAGCTGTGCATCCTGGATCCGCAGGATCCGCAGGGTCATTACTTCAATGCGCTGCTGCCTCAGAAGGTGGCGCTCGACCGTCTCTACGCAAGTCGCTTCGGCACGCGCCGCGATCTCAAGATCATGATCGCGACGATCGCGACGCTCCTCCTCAGGCAGCCGGTGGCGGTCAACCGCAAGACCGGGGCGCTGTCGCTCCGCCGGCGACCCGTGCGATCCGTGGAGCCGGAGCCGGCCGCGCAACAAGAGGCGGCCCTGGTGGCCGGCGCCGCGTTGATGCCGTCGCACGCGGTCGCCCCTGCGGCCAACGCTCCTGCGGACCCCAGCTGACCGCGGACTTCAGGCGAGCCGGGAGCCGGGGAAGCCGAGGAGTGCCTTGCCGTAGACCGAGAAGCGCATGTCGCCCTCGATCGATGCGCGCTCAAGGCGAAATGGGCTCGTCCCGCGCGGCGAGAACCCGCGGATGCCCAGCGCGCACTCCAGGATGCCGGCCTGCACGAGCATCCGCTCGTGCGCGCCTGAGCAGCGCCGCCCGAACGGATACGAGAAGGCGAGCGGCGCGACTTCGAGCTCGGCGCTCAGCCGCCTCGCCGGCTCGATGATCTCGGCCCGCACCCCGTCGTCGTCGAGGCGCGCGCAGTCAGGGTGCGTGTGAGTGTGGAACCCGACGGCGTGGCCGTCGGCGACCCAGCGCGCGAGCGCCTCCCTGGTGAAGTAGGGGCGGTGCTCGTCCAGGTAGTCGCCCAGTGGAGGCATGTCGCACGCCGCCCAGAGCGCGTCCACCAGCTCCTCCTTGCGCCCCATGTCCCATCGCATCGCGGCGCTCAGGAACTCACTCGCGTCGCGGATGCCGGGAGACCCCACGCTCTCCATCAGCCGGTTGTTCGCGGAGACGTAGGTCTCCTCCGAGCGCAGCGCCCGGATGGCGCTGAGCTTGTTGCGCCACATGAGGCCCTGGTTGTCGAGCGTCGAGGTCAGCACGAACGTCGTCGCCTTCACGCCATGCGCGTTCAGGACCTCCAGCGCACCGGTTCGGACGAGGTCGAAGCCGTCGTCGAAGGTCACGGCCAGCCTCCGGCACGCCTCGTCGCCGTCCGTGTTGTGCGCCAGCACGTCCGACAGCGACGCGAACTCGAAGTGCCGCCCGAGCGTCGTGAGGTGCTCGTCGAACTGCTCCGGGGTGAACGCGGGCCCGAACGCCACGAGGTGGTGCGCCGACGGGCCGACGTGGTGGGCGAAGACGATCTTCGTCCTGCCCTCGAGGGACCGTCGGGTCAGCGGTGCGACCGGCCCGAAGCGCGCCAGGGCAGCGGCGGAGCGCCGCAGGGCGGCCCTCATAGGATCCCGGCGGAACGGACTCGATCATGGCCACGCTCAAGATCCGCCACCTGACGTCGGTTCACGGCATCCGCGACCCGCGGATCTTCCACAAGGAGTGCAAGAGCCTGGCCGGCCTCGGCCACGACGTCGCGCTGATCGCCTGTCACGACCGCCCCGAGGTCGTCGATGGGATCCGCATCGTGCCGATCGATCCGCCCAGGCATCGCTTCGACCGCGTGGTGCGCGTGGGCCGGCAGGCGTATCGAGCGGCGGCGCGTGAGCGGGCGGACGTCTACCACTTCCACGACCCGGAGCTCATGTGGGTCGGGGTGCTCCTGAAGCTCGGCGGATCCAAGGTGATCTACGACGTCCACGAGGACCTGCCCAAGCAGATCATCGGCAAGCCCTACATCCCGGCATGGGCCAGGCCGCTCGTCTCCAGGGCGGCGGCGATCGCGGAGAAGCTCACCGCGCAGATGCTGGACGGGATCGTGGCGGCCACGCCGACCATCGCACGCAGGTTTCCTGCGGACAAGACGGTGGTGGTGCAGAACTTCCCCGAGGCATCGTTCGCGAGCATCGACGCGGGCGCCACGCCGTTCGCGGATCGATCCGACGCCTTCGTCTACACGGGAGGCCTCATGGAGGTCCAGGGCGTCCGCGAGATGGCCGAGGCGTTCGCCCTGCTCCCCGCGGGCATGACGGGCACGGTGGCCGGCACGTTCCACGTGCCGGCGCTCGAGGCGCAGGTCGCCGCGATGCCGGGTTGGCGCCGTGTGCGCTTCCTGGGCCAGGTCCCGAGGGCCGAGGTCTTGCGTGTGATGGGCGATGCGCGGTGTGGTCTCGTCCTCAACCATCCGACCGTCAACTACGTCGAGGCGTACGCGACCAAGATGTTCGAGTACATGGCGCGCGGGCTGCCCGTGGTGTGCTCCGACTTCCCTCTCTGGGTCGACATCGTAACCACGGCCGACTGCGGCATCACGGTCGATCCCCGCAGCCCGCGGGCGATCGCGGACGCCATCCACCTGCTGGCCGGTGACGCGGAGCTCGCGCGCCGGCTGGGCGAGAACGGGCGGCGTGCCGTCGCCGAGCGGTTCAACTGGGAGGCGGAGCTGAGCAAGCTCGAGGCGCTCTACCGGAAGATCGCATGACGCTCCTCGTCGACGTGCCCCCCGGCTACGAGCCCGAACGTCGCTACGTCCTCGGGGTCGTCCTCTCCGACTGGCTGGGGCTGGACTGGCAGCTTCGCCCCGCCGATCGACGCGATGTCCGGATCACGCTCGCCGAGGAGCCCGACGGCCGCTCCGTCGTCCTCCCCGACGTGCTGTTCGCCACGCCCCGTGAGGACTGGCTGACCGCAAGGTCGCTGCCCTCGGTCCGGATGGCGGAGGATCTGCCCGTCCTCTACGGGTCGGCGCAGGCCGAGGTCGACGTGTTCGGCAGCGCCTTCTTCATGCTGACGCGCTACGAGGAGCTCGTGGTCGCCGATCGCGATCGGTTCGGGCGCTTCCCCGCGGCGTCCTCGATCGCCAGCCGGGCCGGTTTCCTCGGCGTCCCGCTCGTCGATGCGTATGTCGAGTTGCTCTGGGACGCCCTGCAGCGGGCCTGGCCCGGACTGCGGCGCAGACCGCGCGCGTTCGAGGTGACCCTCACGCACGACGTCGACGATCCGCTCGCGACGCTCGACCACAGCCCTCCCGTCGTCGTCCGCCAGCTCGCAGGCGACCTCGTCAGGCGCCGGGATCTCCGGCTGGCGAGCCGACGGCTGCGGTCACTGCCGGGCGATCGCCGCTTCGATCCGCACAACACGTTCGAGTTCCTGATGGACGTCAGCGAGCGCCACGGGCTGCGCAGCGCGTTCTACTTCCTCGCCCATCGCGACCAGCGGCCGCGCGACGGCCGGTACCTGTTCGAGCATCCGTGGGTGCGGTCGTTGATCGGGCACATCGGCCGCCGCGGTCACGAGGTGGGCTTCCACCCCAGCTTCTCCACCTATCGCGACGCCGCGCGCACGCACGAGGAGTTCACGCGCCTGCTGCGCGTCGCCGAGGGCGAGGGCGTGCAGCAGGAGCACTGGGGCGGCAGGCAGCATTACCTGCGCTGGGCCAACCCCGAGACGTGGCGCAACTGGGATGCGGCAGGGTTGAGCTACGACTGCACGCTCGGATACTCCGAGGCGGTGGGGTTCCGGGCCGGAACGTGCCACCCGTACCGCGTGTTCGACCTCGTCCAGCGACAGCCGCTCGACCTGTACGAGCGGCCGTTCCAGGTGATGGACGTCGCACTGATGACGTCGCTGGCGCTGTCCCACGAGGCTGCGTTCGACGCGGTCATGGACATCGCCTCCACCTGCCGGCGCTACGGGGGATCGCTCGGCATCCTGTGGCACAACAGCGGGCTGCTGCGAACCGAGCACGAGAAGCGCTGGTACGCATCGCTCGTCGCGGCGCTGAGCGCGTCCTAGAAGTCCACGCCGCGCAGGCCGAGGACGCGCTGAACCGCGGTGCCGAGCAGGGAGCGCGCGCTCGTCGACGAGTAGACCGGCCGCACCTCGCCGCCGAAGCCCTGTTTGAACCGGGCGATGCCGGCGGTCTTGTCGCTGCGCCCCGTCACGTCGAGCCCGCCGAAGTCGTAAAGCTCGTATCCGCGGTCCCTGAAGAGGCGGATGTCATGCCAGTGCAGGTACCGGTTCGCGCGGCCGATGAGGTTGCGCACGCCGCTGTCGGCGGATTGCGCCAGCACCGAGGCCGAGTACAGCATGTAGCTGCGGGCGCGTGCCGCGACATATGCGTGCTGGACGAGGACGGCCCCGTCCTCGTCGGTGGCGGTGGTGAGCACGAGGTTGCCCTGGTTCGCGAGCGCATGCAGCCGCGGGCGGAACGCCGGCGACACCGACTGCGCCGACGCGAAGCGGTCGTAGAAGTCCGAGAACTCGTCGACCGCGGCGCCGGAGGGCTGCACGCTGCCCGCCACCCGCAGCGGGTCCTTCTGCATGGCGCGCCGGATCTTGCTCCTCGTGTCCTTGGACATCTGCTCCAAGAGGCGATCCTCGTCACCGGCGAGGTCGATCACGAGCGTGTGCCGCTCGCGCGAGCCCTGCTCGACCGGCGGCGAGAACGCGCACACGACCCTCACGAGGTCGACTCGCCCGAGGTCGCGAGCCCCCGCCGCGTCGAAGTACGCCTCCCCGATCTTGATACCCCGGCGTCGGAAGACGATGGCGCCATCGGGCGGTCTCACCGCGTGATTGTCTCGCATCCTGGGCTTGCCCGACCGAGACCCACGAACTGCGACTTCCGGCGGACAGCCTGGGGTATTGTCGAAAATGCCCGGATGACGGACCCACCGGTCAACCTTTTGCACCGCACGTGCGTTAACTCGAGCGGACAGCAACGAGAGGCCGAGATGACGATGGAGCAGGGATCGCACAATCGGACCACTCCGGCAGCCTTGCTCGAGGCTGAGATTCAGCGACTCTACGCGCGCAACTCCGAGCTCGAGCGGGAGAAGGCGGACGCCGAGGTGTTCGCGGCAATGGCCGCGCACGAGCTCATCGCGCCGCTCGTCACGATCGATGCCTACGCCGCGTTGGTCTCCAACCGCGCCGAAGGCGAGCTGAACGCCGACTCGCGTCGCGATCTCGACGCCTTGCGCCGCAGCGCCGGCGAGACGCGGCTGCTCGTGGAGACACTGCTGCAGCACGCTCGCTCCAGGGGACGCCCGCTGCGGCGTCGCCCGATCGACGTCAACTGCGTGCTGCGCGGGTGCCTGACGCTGTTGGCTGCCGAGATCCATAGCCGCGGAGCCGAAGTGCACGTCGCGACGCTTCCCGAGGCCTCCGGCGAGGAGCCACTGATCAGCGCCCTCTTCACGAACCTGCTCAGCAACGCCCTGAAGTACGGCCCGCGTGCGCGCGGCAAGATCCTCGTGGACGCCACCTCGGAGGGCAGCTACCAGAGGTTCTCCGTCCAGAGCCAGGGCGTGACGATCCCGGTCGAGGACCGTGAGCGCATCTTCGAGCCGTTCCACCGTGGCTGGGGCGAGCGCCGCGCGCACGGCGCTGGGCTCGGCCTGACGATCTGCCGTTTGATCGTCGAGCGCCACGGCGGTCAGATCGGCGTCGGCACCGCCGATGGCGGCGACAACCGCTTCTCCTTCACCCTGCCGGTCTGAGCCCTTGACCGCCCCGCCCGGGTCGGACAGGCTTCACCGATGCGCGAGCATGCCGCGGAGGGACCCGCGCCCGAGGCCGCCACGGACGAGCCGATCGCGCTCGCGCCCGCGTCCACAGCGCCGCTGAGCGTCCAGGGCCTGCTCGGCATCCAGCGCCACGCCGGCAACCGCGCGGCCGCCGCGCTCGTGGCCCGTCAGCCGACAGCGACCGCGACCAAGCTCGCGATCGGCGCGAAGGGCTCGGCGGTCACCGATCTGCAGATGACCCTCAACCAGCTCGACGAGGTCAAGACGCCGCTCGTCGTCGACTCGATCTTCGGCCCGATCACCCAGGGCGCCGTGCGCGAGTTCCAGGGCGCGCACTCGCCGCTGCGCAAGACCGGCGTGGTCGACGCCGACACCGAGGCGGCGATCGCCGAGGCGATGGCCGAGGAGCAGAAGTCGGAGGACATCGCGCGCAAGCTGTTCGCGCTCGGCTCGCGGGTCTACGAGCGCGGCAAGTACGGCCACGCGTACGCCTTCTTCACGCGCGCGGGCGAGCTCGCGCCGCGCCCCGCGCTGATCTTCTCGCGTGCCCAGGCGCTGCGGAAGCTCGGCGGCCGCCGCGAGGAGGCGATCGCGCTCTACGAGGCCTACCTCGCCACCGACAACCCGACGCGCAAGGCCGACGCCGTGTCCGCGCTCGCCGAGCTCAAGTCGGTCTCCACCGGCGACGAGGCGACCGACTTCGCGACGGCGAAGGGCTACTTCACCACGGGCGCCGGGATGTACGAGCGCGGCGACTACGCGCACGCCTACGACGAGTTCACCAAGGCGAGCGAGGTCGCCGACCGGCCCGCGCTGATGTTCTCGCGCGCCCAGGCGCTGCGGAAGCTCGGCGGCCGCCGCGAGGAGGCGATCGCGCTCTACGAGGCCTACCTCGCCACCGACAACCCGACGCGCAAGGCCGACGCCGAGTCCGCGCTCGCCTCGCTGAGGGTCGAGTCGTCCGGCGACGCCACGACCGATCTCGCGACCGCCAAGACCCACTTCACCAAGGGCGCCGGCCTGTACGAGAAGGGCGACTACGCGCACGCCTACGACGAGATGACGATGGCCGGCGAGCTCGCCGACCGGCCCGCGCTGCTGTTCTCACGCGCCCAGGCGCTGCGGAAGCTCGGCGGCCGCGAGGGCGAGGCGATCGCGCTCTACCAGGCGTACCTCGACTCCGGCGACGGCGCCCGCAAGGAGGACGCCGAGCAGATGCTCGCGCTGCTCAGGACGCACGGCGCCGGGCCCTGACGTCTGGCCGCTGACCGGCCTCTGGACAGCACGGCGCGCGCGAGCAATCCTGCGGCGATGCGTTCCCGGCGGGGGTGGGTGTGCGGAGTCGTGGCGGCGCTGGCCGCTGCCGTCGCTCCGGCGACCGCCGCAGCCGGGCCACCATCGTGGCTCGTCGTCGAGGACGGCGTCACCCAGCCGGTCTTCTCGCTCGACGACGCGATCGAGGAGACGCTGTACGTCGAGACGACGGTGGACAGCGACCAGGACGGCCGGCGCGACCGGGTGCGCATCCACGTCAGCCGCCCGGGCGAGACGGAGTCGGAGGGCATCCACGTCCCCGTGGTGTTCGAGCACAGCCCCTACCGCGGCGAGTTCGGCGATGCCCAGAACCACCCCGTCGACTTCGACGTCATGCCGCAGGAGTACCTCCGGCACCCCGGCGACGCGAAGCGAGGCGACGGCACCGCGGCGCGCGCCGGCTGGGCCCGCTCGCTCCAGCGCGCCGGCCTGCCCGGCGGCCTCGACGACCGCTACGTCCCCCGCGGCTACGCCGTCATCCTCGGCGAGGGCATCGGCTCCGCCGGCTCGGACGGCTGCCCGACGATCGGCGACCGCGACGAGGCGATCTCCACGCGGGCGGTCATCGACTGGGTCAACGGCCGCGCACGCGCCTTCGACGCCGCCGGGCGCCCGGTGCGCGCCGGCTGGGCGACCGGGTCGGTCGGCATGACGGGCGTCTCGTACGACGGCACGCTGCCCAACATGGTCGCCACGACCGGCGTCCGCGGCCTCAAGACCATCGTCCCGATCAGCGCGATCTCGAGCTGGTACGACTACTACCGCGCCAACGGGCTCGTGGTCGCGCCGCACTCCAGGACCCAGGGCGTCGGCGAGAACGCGTACCTCGGCGAGGACACCGACGTGCTCGCGGAGTTCACGGCGGGCAACGAGCGGATCGCCGGGCGCTGCGCGCACGTGCTGCAGCGCCTGGTCGAGCAGCAGGACCGCACCACCGGCGACGACAGCGCGTTCTGGCGTGCGCGCGACTACCTGCGCTCGGCCCGCGACGTGCGGGCGAGCGTGTTCCTCGTCCACGGCCTGAACGACTGGAACGTCAAGACCAAGGCGTTCGCGGCGTGGTGGCAGCGGCTGCGCGTGACGCGCAAGCTCTGGCTCCACAACGGCGGCCACGGCCCGCCCGGCGGCGAGGCGTTCGACGTCGCCGTCAACCGCTGGTTCGACCATGAGCTGTTCGGCGTGCGCAACGGCATCCTCGGCGAGCCGCGCGTGCAGGTGGAGCGCCCGGACGGCAGCTACGACACGAGCGCCGCCTGGCCCGTGCCCGGCGCCCGGCCGGCGCAGCTGCGGCTCGGCGCCGAGAACGCGACCGCGCCGGGGACGCTCGGCACGCGCGCCTCCCGCGCCCCGCGCCAGCACTTCGTCGACCGCGGCCGCGAGCTCGACACCGACGATGCCCTGCTCCCCTCCCCCGACCTCGCCAACCCGAACCGGCTCGTGTACCGCACGCCGGCGCTGCGCGGCCCTGCGCACATCAGCGGGACGCCGACGGTGACGCTGCGCGCGTCGGTGGACAACCGCTCGGCGGCGAACCTGACCGCGGTGCTCGTCGACTACGGCAGCACCGGCAGCGAGGAGCCGCCGACCATGATCACGCGGGGCTGGATCGACGTGCAGAACCGGTCGGGCCCGGGCCGCAGCACACCGATCCGCCAGGGCAGGGACTCCACCTTCTCGTTCGACCTCCAGCCCGACGACTACATCGTCCCCGCCGGTCACCGGATCGGCCTCGTCGTGGTCTCGACCGACCACGACTACACGATCCGACCGCTGCCCGGGACGCGCCTGACGCTGCTGCCGGATCGCAGCACATTGAGCCTGCCCGTGGTCGGCGGCCGTTCGGCGCTGCGCTTCTGAGCACTGCCGCGCGCGCGGCCGATCCCTAGGCTCATCCGCCGATGTCCCGCGGCGCCGCACTGTCCCTCTACGCCCTGCTCGTCCTCATCTGGTCGAGCACGTGGGTGGCGATCAAGATCGGGCTCGAGGACGCTCCCGCGCTGCTCGGCGCCGGCGTGCGGTTCGTGCTCGCGGGCGTGCTGCTGCTCGGCTACGCGGCGCTGCGGCGGCGCTCGCTGCAGACCGATCGGCTGCTGGCCGTGATCCTCGGGCTGCTGCCGTTCGCCTTCTGTTACGGGCTCGTCTACTGGGGCGAGCAGTACATCCCGTCCGGCCTCACCGCGGTGCTGTTCGGTGTGATGCCGCTGTACACCGCCATCCTCGCCTCGTTCCTGCTCCACGACGAGCCGCTGCGCGCCCGTACGCTGCTCGGCGTCGCGCTTGCGCTGTGCGGGCTCGCGCTCGCGTTCGTGGAGAGCCTCGAGCTCGGCCACAGCGAGAAGGCGGCGCTCGGCGCCATCGCCGTCGCGCTGTCACCGCTCGGCGCCGCGCTCGGGAACGTCGCGCTCAAGCGACGCGCCAAGAAGCTCGACGCGATCGTGCTCAACGGCTGGGGCATGCTCATCGGCGGCGCGCTGCTGCTCGCCCTCTCCGCCCCGACCGAGGATTGGGGCGAGGCGGTCTGGAGCGCGAACGCGGTCGGCTCGATCCTCTACCTCGCGATCGTCGGCTCGGCGGTCGCGTTCGTGACGCTGACCGTGCTGCTGCGCGAGATGTCCGCGCAGGCGAGCTCGTTCATCGCCCTGATGATCCCGTTCGGGGCGCTGCTGTTCGGCGCCGCGCTGTACGACGAGCCGATCACCGGCCGCGCGGTCGCCGGCGCCGCGCTCGTCGTGGCAGGGCTGCTCGCCGCGCGAGGGAAGCCGCCGGCCAAGCCGAGGCGACGCGAAGTCGTGGAAGCGCCGCCCGAGCGGATCGCGGCATGAGCGCCGCACTCGCCGAGCAGCTCGCGTATCTGGAGGCCGCCTCCCCCTTCTACCGCGAGCGCATCCGGGGCCGCCGCGAGCTCGCCGACCTCCCGTTCACGACCAAGGACGAGCTGCGCGCGAGCCAGCAGCGCCAGCCTCCGTTCGGCGAGCACCTGTGCGCGCCGCCGGAGCGCCTCGTCCGCCTCCACGTCACCTCCGGCACCACCGGCGAGCCGGTCGCGATCGGGCTCACCCAGCACGACCACGAGGCCAACTCGCGCGTCGGCGGCGAGGCGTTCCGGATCGCCGGCCTGCGCCCCACCGACACCGTCGCCCACTGCCTCAACTACGCGCTCTACGCCGGCGGCATCGCCGACCACATGGCGATCGAGGCGAGCGGCGCCACCGTCGTGCCGGTCGGCGTCGGCCAGAGCAAGCGCCTGCTCGACCTGATCCCGCAGCTCGGCATCACCGCGATCTTCGGCACGCTGTCGTTCCCCGCCTACCTGGCGACCAAGGCCCGCGAGCAGGGCCTCGACCCGACGAGCCTCGGCGTCCGCCACATCGTCACGGCGGGCGAGCCCGGCGCCGGCCTCCAGGCCGTCCGCAGCGAGATCGAGGCGCTGTGGAACGTCACCGTCACCGACACGTTCGGAATGAGCGACGTGTGGTCGACGATGGCCGGCGAGTGCGGCCAGGGCGACGGGCTGCACCTGACCACCGAGGACCACGCGCTGCTCGAGGTGATCGACCCCGAGACCGCCGAGCCGCTCCCCCTCGCCGACGGCGTCACCGGTGAGCTCGTGTGGACCCACCTCGACCGCGAGGCCTCGCCGCTGCTGCGCTACCGCTCCAGCGACCTCGCCACGGTGTGGACCGCGCCCTGCGCCTGCGGCCGCACCAGCCCGCGCATCCGCATCGGCGGCCGCCGCGACGACATGCTGCGCGTCCAGGCCGTCAACGTCTACCCGCAGGCGATCGGCGAGCTGCTGGACGGCGCGCGCCACGCCATCGTCGCCGACGGCGACCCGATCGTCCCGCCCCTGCACGTCTACGTGGAGGGCCCCGCCGACGCACAGAGGCTCAAGGCCGCCCTGCGCACCGAGGTCGCCGTGCACCGGCTCGACCCCGGCACGCTGCCGGTCGCCGAGCACAAGACTGCCAAGGTCTTCCGGACCGCCCGGGGAGACCAGCTACCCGAAGCCATCAGGAGGGCACATGAGCGTCACCACTGAGGAACTCGGCCCCGCCCGGGTCATCCGCTGGGACAACCAGCGCCACCGCAACGCCTGGGGCCGCGCGACGATCTCCGCGATCGCCGACGCGGTCGAGGAGGCCGGCGACGCCGAGGGCATCCGCTGCCTCGTCGTGCGCGGCGCCGGCAACGACTTCAGCGCCGGCGACGACCTCTTCGAGGCGGCCGCCGCGACCCCGGACGAGTTCGCCGCCACGATCGAGCAGTTCCAGCGCCTGACGCTCGCCGTCTTCGCGTGCCCGCTCCCGGTCATCGCGGCCATCGACGGCGTCTGCATCGGCGGCGCGCTCGAGTTCGCCGCCTCCTGCGATCTGCGCATCGGCACCCACCGCTCGCGCTACGCCACCCCGGAGGTGCGCATCGGCCTCGGCGCCAGCAACGCCGGCACGCTCTTCCTCCCCGAGGTGCTGGGCGAGTCGGCAACGCGCGAGCTGCTGCTCACGGGCCAGCTCAAGACCGCCGGCTGGATGAACCGCCACGGCTTCTTCAACGACGTCGTCGACGAGCTCGACTCCGGGATCGCGTCGTGGATCACGGTCTTCGACCTCACCACCCGCCCCGCCGTCCACCGCACGAAGCGCATGCTCAACGAGCGCTTCGGCGACCTCCTGCCGCAGGCGATGGCGCGCGAGACGCAGACCTGCGTCGACCTCTTCCCCACCCCCGAGGCGCAGGAGGCGGTCCAGCGCTTCGCGACCCGCGCGAAGCAGGACTAGGGATGTCCCTGATGCGCTCCCGACCGCGGCAGCGGAGCATGCCGCCATGCTCATCACCGATCCCCCCGGCATCGATCCGACCCAGCTCCGCAACCGCATGGAGGGCCGCGTCAGCGCCCCCGGCGATCCCGATTGGGACGAGGCCCGCCAGGCCTGGAACCTCGCCGTCGACCAGCGCCCCGCCGCCGTAGCCATCCCGGAGTCGGCCGACGACGTCATCGCCGTCGTCGAGTTCGCCCGCGACCGCGGCCTCGTCGTCACCGCCCAGGGCACCGGCCACAACGCCGGCGCCTACGAGACGCTCGCCAACACGATCCTCGTCAAGACGCACCTGCTCAAGGGTGTTGAGATCGACGCCGAGGCGCGCGTCGCCCGGTGCGCCGCCGGCGCCCTGTGGATCGAGGTCAGCCAGCCCGCCTCCGAGCTCGGCCTCGCGCCGCTGGCCGGCTCCTCCCCCGATGTCGGCGTCGTCGGCTACGTCCTCGGCGGCGGCCTCTCCTGGCTCGCCCGCAAGCACGGCCTCGCCGCCAACCACGTCCGCGCCATCGAGCTCGTGACCGCCGACGGCCGGCTCGTCCGCGCGACCCATGACGACCACGCCGACCTGTTCTGGGCCCTCCGCGGCGGCGGCGGCAACTACGGCATCGTCACCGCCGTCGAGATCGAGCTGTTCGCCTACGCCACGGTCTACGCCGGCATGATGATGTGGCCGTGGGAGCGCTCCTCCGAGGTGCTCAAGGCCTGGGTCGAGTGGACCAGGACCGCGCCCGACGAGGTCACCACCAGCGCCCGCATGCTGCAGGTCCCGCCGCTGCCGGACATCCCCGAGTTCCTGGCCGGCAAGGCGTTCGTGGCCATCGACGGCGCCTACCTCGGCGACGACGCGAGCGGCGCGGAGCTGTTCGCCCCGCTGCGCGAGCTCGGCCCCGAGATGGACTCGTTCGGCCCGATGGCGCCGGGCGGCCTGTCGTTCATCCACATGGACCCGGAGGGCCCGACCCCGGGCATGGGCGACCACACGCTGCTCCGCGACCTCGACGACGAGGCGATCGACACGCTCGTCGCCACCGCCGGGCCCGGCTCCAACTCGCCGCTGCTCGCGGTCGAGCTGCGCCACCTCGGCGGCGCGGTCGGCCGCTCGGGCGCGCACCACGGCGCGGTCGACGTCATGCCGGGCGCCTACGCGCTGTTCGCCGTCGGCATCCCGATGACGCCGGAGCTCGGCGCCGCGCTCGCCCGGGCGCTGCCCGCGGCGATCCGGGCGATGGCGAAGTGGGACGCCGGCACGGCGTACATGAACTTCGCCGAGACGCACGACGCCGACCCGGCGAGCTTCTACTCGGCCGAGAACTACGCGCGCCTGCGCCGTGTGAAGGCCGAGGTGGACCCCGCCGGCGTGTTCCGCGGCAACCACGCAATCTCCGCGGACTGAGCTCGTGGTACCGGCTTGCTCCGCCGAACCCGTCCTGTAGGGTCGGCGGAGCAACACGGGGTAGGGGATGCAAATGGACCAGCCGGTCCTCAGGGTGCTGGAAAGCAGAAATGCGCACGACACGCTCGTCCTCTCGGTGCAGGGCGAGATCGATCTCGCCACCGTCGACACGCTCTCTGCGCACCTCGACCACATCTGCGACCGCGCGGATGCCGTCACCGTCGACCTGCGCCGCGTCACGTTCCTCGACTGCCTCGGGCTGAAGGTGCTGCTGGGACTGCACGAGGAAGGGCTCGAACGCGGCTGCCGCGTCGGCTTCATCCAGGGCCCCACGGTCGTGCGCCGCGTGTTCGAGCTGACCGGCACGCTGCAGCGCCTGTCGTTCGCCGACGCCGCCTGAGCGCCCGCCGCCCATGATCACCCGCCTGCGCGCGGCCCTGCCGGTGCTGCACCACCGCGACTTCGCCCTGCTGTTCAGCGGCCAGGCGATCTCCGTCGTCGGCGACGCGCTGTTCCCGGTCGCGCTCGCCTTCGCCGTGCTCGAGCTGTCGGGCTCGCCCGCGAGCCTCGGCCTCGTGCTGGCCGCGCAGGCGCTGCCGCTGGCCGCCTTCGCGCTCGTCGGCGGCGTGGTCGGCGACCGCGTCTCGCGCCAGCGGCTGATGCTCGCCTCCGACCTCGCGCGCGCGGCGACGCAGGCGGTCGCGGCCACGCTGCTGATCGCCGGCGTCGCCGAGATCTGGCACCTGGCGGTGCTCGCCGCGCTCTACGGGGCCGCCGAGGCGTTCTTCCGCCCCGCGGCGGGCGGGCTGGTCCCGCGGCTCGTCCCCGAGGAGCAGCTGCTGCAGGCCAACTCGCTGATCGCGATGTCGCAGAGCCTCGGCATGGTGCTGGGCCCCGCCCTCGCGGGCGTCCTGATCGCGCTGTTCGGCCCCGGCAGCGCGATCGCCATCGACGCCGCCAGCTTCGTGGTCAGCGCCGGCTGCCTGTGGCTGATGAGCCCGCGGCCCGGCGCGCGCGTCGACACCTCGGAGGAGACCGGCGCGGCGTTCCTCGCGCAGCTCAAGGAGGGCTGGGGCGAGGTCACCTCGCGCCCGTGGCTGCGCTCGTTCCTCGGCGTGCTCGCCGCCTACCACCTGATCGCGCTGCCCTGCGTGCTCGCGCTCGGCCCGGTGGTGGCCGACCGCGAGCTCGACGGCGCGTCGAGCTGGGCGGTGATCGTGGCGATGTTCGGCATCGGCTCGATCATCGGCGCGGCGATCGGGCTGCGCGCGAGCCCGCAGCGGCCGATGCTGGCGTGCTCGATCGCGTTCCTCGGCGCCGCCTGCCAGCCGGCGATCATCGCCGGCGCCGGGAGCACGCTGGCGATCGGGGCGTTCGAGCTGCTGGCGGGCATCTGCGTCGCGTTCGGCTTCACGGTGTGGGAGACGACGCTCGGGCGCGAGGTGCCGGCGGAGTCGCTGTCGCGCGTGACCTCGTTCGACTGGTTCACCTCCGTCGGCCTGATGCCGCTCGGCTACGCGCTCGTGGGTCCTGTCGCCGACGCCGCCGGGCTCGACCCCACGATGTTCGCGGCGAGCGCGATCGTGATCGTGCTGGCGCTGGGCGCACTGCTGGTGAGGGACATCCGCTCCTTCGAGTACGGCAAGCCGCACGCCGGGACGCCTGCCTCCCCTATGTGACGCACGGCACGAAGAGAGGAAGCTGTGCACATGATCTCCTCCAGCCTGCAGCACGCCACCGCTCGCACCATCGACAGCGATCGCACGCGCGCCTCGCGCAAGCGCCGCCGCATCTTCTAGGGAACCTCGATGTCCTCCCGCCCGCGCATCCTGAGCCAGCCCGCCTTCTGCGTGCCCGTCGTCCGCGAGACCCCGCGCCCCGGCGCGACGGCCTCCGGCGCCTCAGCCTGGTAATCGCGGGCGGCGGGTGCGGTTTCCCGTACCCGCGTACGCCTGTTCCCCGCCGTACCGGGGGTTCTCCTGAATGTCAGAGTCTCGGCCATGAGCCTGCTTCAGATCGCCCTCATCAGCAGCATCCAGCGCGAGCGCGGCGTTCGCGGCCGCTGAGCGCGCTTCAATCCGCTCCCCCTCCCCTTCCCCTCCCCCTCGGCCCCCGCGGCGCTCGACTCCCCCCTCCGGAGCGCCGCGGTGACGGGCCGAGGATCCGGGTAGCTTCGCCGCCATGAGATGGCGCCGCGGAGCTGCAGGCAACGTCGAGGACCGCCGTGGCCGCCCGGGCGCCCGCACCGCCCTGCCGGTCGGCGGCGGCGTCATCGGCATCGTCGTGGCCGTGCTGATCCTGTTCCTCGGCGGGGGCGGCTACGGCGTCAACAACCCGCTGGAGCAGTTCCCGGCGCAGAACGACCCCGGCAGCAACGCGAGCGCGATGGAGACCGCGCCGGACTCGCAATCGCAGGTCGACGGCTTCGTGAGGTTCGTGATCAGTGACCTGCAGCAGTTCTGGGTCGCCGACTTCCAGCGCGCCGGCCGCGAGTTCTCGCCGACGCGGCTCGTGCTGTTCCGGCAGGCGACCGACACCGGCTGCGGCACCGGCTCGTCGGCGACCGGGCCGTTCTACTGCCCGCGCGACCGGCGGATCTACATCGACCTCAGCTTCTTCCGCGCGCTCGCCCAGCGCTTCCGCGCACCCGGCGACTTCGCCCAGGCCTACGTGCTCGCGCACGAGTACGGCCACCACGTGCAGACGATCACCGGGGTCACGCAGCAGGTCGACCAGGCGTCGCAGGAGAACCCCGACCAGCGCAACGCGCTGTCGGTCCGGGTCGAGCTGCAGGCCGACTGCCTGGCCGGCGTGTGGGCGCACTCGACCTACGAGCGCGGGCTGCTCGAGGAGGGCGACCTCGAGGAGGGGCTGACCGCGGCGGCCTCGGTCGGCGACGACCGCATCCAGGCCGAGACGACGGGGCGCATCAGCCCGGAGACGTTCACCCACGGCACCGCGGAGCAGCGCGCGGCGTGGTTCAAGCGCGGCTTCGACGAGGGCGACGCGAGCGTCTGCGACACGTTCTCGGCCGACATCTGAAAGTTCAGTAAAGGCTCGGCCGGCGGGCGGCGATCCCGCGCTAGGTTCGAGGGCAATGCCGACCGAACGACTCTCAGCGCTCGATGCCTCCTTCCTCGCCGTCGAAGGCCCCAGCGCCCACATGCACGTGGGCTGGGCCGCGACCCTGGCGCCGCCCGCCCAGGGCCCGCGGCCGAGCTTCGAGGTGATCTTCGAGCACATCGCGCGCCGCCTCGGCCGCGCCCCGCGCTACCGGCAGCGGATCGCGCCCGACGCGCTCGGCCTGCACGCCCCGCTGTGGATCGACGCCGAGGACTTCGACCCCGCCGAGCACATCCACCGCTCCGCGGCCGAGCGGCTCGAGGACCTCGCCGACGCCGTGCTCTCGGAGCCGCTGCAGCGGGACCGCCCGCTGTGGGAGATCTGGCTCGCCCCGGAGCTCGCCGACGGCACCATCGGGCTCGTCGGCAAGGCGCATCACTGCATGGTCGACGGTCTCGCCGCCGTCGAGCTCGGCTCGCTCCTGCTCGACGCCGAGCCGGCACCGCGCGGCGACGAGGCGGCCGAGGAGTGGCTGCCGGCCCCCGCCCCGCACGCACTCGAGCTGCTGGCCCGCGGGGCCTGGGATCGCACGCGGGAGCAGCTGCGGGCCCCGCTCGCGCTCGCGCGCGCCCCGCTCGCGCTGCCCGGCTTCGCGCTGCGCTCCGGCCGTGCGCTCGCGGGCGCGGTTCTCCCGGTTGCCCCGGGCAGCTCGCTCAACGGGCGGAGCTCGCCGGAGCGCCACCTCGCCACCGCGCGCCGCCCGCTCGACGAGCTGCGCGCGATCAAGCACGAGTACGGCGTGACCGTCAACGACGTCGTGCTCGCAGCGGTCGCGGGCGCGCTGCGCCGGCACGCCGAGCGCCGCAACGAGCCACCGCGGAACCTCAAGGCGATGGTGCCGGTCAACGTGCGCGCGGAGGGCGCCGGCGCGCTCGGCAACCGCATCACGTTCATGTTCGTCGAGCTGCCGGCGACGTCCCCCGATCCGCTCGACCGCCTGTTCCGCGTCAACGTCGCGACCCGCGCGCGCAAGGACGCCGGGGTGCCCGAGGACGCCGACGCCGCGATGCAGGCGCTCTCCTACGCGCCGCGCACGGTGCAGAAGGCGGCCGCCCAGGTGCTGGCCAGCCCGCGCGTCTACAACCTCGTGGTCTCGAACATCCCCGGCCCGCGGATCCCGATGTACATGTGCGGGTGCCGGCTGCGGGACGCGTATCCGGTCGTCCCGCTGTCCGACGGGCACGCGCTGTCGGTCGGGATGACGACGATCGGCGACGACGCCTGCTTCGGCCTCTACGCCGATCCGGAGACGCTGCCGGATGCTGACGCGCTCGCGCTCGACCTCGACGCCGCGCTCGACGAGCTGCGTGCCACCATGGAGCCATGGCCGACACCACACAGACCCGCTTCGGGATCGGCGACCCGGTTCCAGCCTTCGCGCTCCCCGACACCGACGGCGTAGCGCACGCGGTCCCGCAGGACCCGGCGCCGGCCGCGACGGTGCTGATCGTCACCTGCTGCCACTGCCCGTACGTGATCGCGTGGAACAAGCGGCTGCGCACGGCCGCCGAGGACTACGCCGACCGCGGCGTGCGCTTCCTCGGCATCAACTCGAACGACGCCGAGCGGTACCCGGCCGACTCGCTCGAGGCGATGCAGCGGTTCGTGCGCGACCAGGCGTGGCCGTATCCGTACCTGTACGACGAGGATCAGTCGGCCGCACGCGCGCTCGGCGCCGAGGTGACGCCGCACGTGTTCGTGCTCGACGGCGAGCACCGGCTCGTCTATCGCGGCGCGCCCGACGGCGACCACCAGGACGAGAGCCGAGGAGCCGAATGGCTGCGCGCTGCCCTCGACGCCGCGCTGGCCGGCGAGGCGCCGGCCGAGGCGGAGACCCGCGCGCGCGGGTGCTCCGTCAAATGGCGCGGCTGAGGATCTGCCCGGCGATCTCGTCGGCGACGTCCCACACGTTGACGTTCATGCCCGCGATCACGCGGCCCTCGCGCAGCCAGTAGGCGATGAACTCGCGCTGCTCGACGTCGCCGCGGACCACGTACTCGTCGGCGCCGACCGCGAGGCCCGTGTACTCCATCCCGACGTCGTACTGATCGGAGAAGAAGTACGGCAGGCGGTCGTAGGCAGCCGGCTTGCCGAGCATCGCCTTCGCGGCGACCTCGGGCTGGTGCAACGCGTTGGCCCAGTGCTCGACCCGCAGGCGGCGACCGTAGAACGGGTGCTGCGCGTTCGCGATGTCGCCCGCGGCGAAGATCCCCGGCACGCTCGTCTCGAGCCGCTCGTCGGTGAGCACCCCGTTGCGCACCTCGAGCCCGGCCTGCTCGGCCAGCGCGGTGCGCGGGAGCGCGCCGAGGCCGCAGACGAGGAGGTCGGCGTCGAGCGCGCGGCCGTCGGCGAGCACGACGCGCTCGACGCGGCCGCGCCCTCCACGCGCGCAACCGCGACGCCGGTGTGCACGTCGACGCCGTGGTCGCGGTGCAGCTGCGCGTAGAACTCGCCCGTCTCGCGGCCGAGCGTGACGGTGCGGTCGGTGGTGTCGAACGCGGTCACCGAGGTGCCGGTCAGCAGCTCGATGTCGTGGTCGGCATAGAAGCCCTGCGCGTGCACGCGCGCCTGCGCGCGCGTGGACTCGCCCCGCAGGTAGTCCTTGGAGAGCGCCGAGGAGGCCGGCGCCCGCGATGACGTGGGTCTCAGGCATGGCTCGCCGCCAGCGCGAGGAACTCCTGGCGCGTGCGCGGGTCGTCGCGCACCAGCCCGTGCAGCGCCGAGGTGACGGTCGTGGCGCCCGGCTTCTGCACGCCGCGGATCGTCATGCAGGCGTGCTCGGCCTCGAGCACGACGCCGACGCCCTTGGGCGCCAGCTCGCGCTGCAGCCAGCGGGCGACCTGCGTCGTGAGGCGCTCCTGCACCTGCAGCGCGCGGGCGAAGTGGTCGACGACGCGGGCGAGCTTGGAGAGGCCGACGATCCGCTCGCCCGGCAGGTAGCCGACGTGGGCGACGCCCGCGAACGGCAGCAGGTGGTGCTCGCACAGCGAGTGGAACGGGATGTCACGGGCCACGACGAGCTCGTCGTAGCCGCCGTCGTTGGGGAACGTGGTGGCGTCGAACGGCTCCGGCGTGAGCAGATCGGCGTACATCCGCGCGATCCGGCGCGGGGTGTCGCGGCGGCTCTCGCTGTCGAGGTCGACGCCGAGCGCCTCGAGGAAGTCGGCCGCGGCGCGCTCGGCCGGATGCGGCGCGGGGAGTTCGGTCGCCAGGGCGAGGGAGTGGGTCATGCCCCGTTCGCGCCGCCGGGCGGCGGTTTCTTACCTCGGACGTAAGAACCTCGCGTTCGCCGACGCCAACCATCATGCTCGCGGTCATGGCCGCCACCACCGACGACGCGTGGATCGCCGCCCTGCGCGGGCCCGCGCACGAGGCCGCCGTCGCCGAGCTGCACGCGCTGCTGCTGCGCGCCGCGCGCTTCGAGCTGCGCCGCCGCCAGGTCGTCGACGACGACCTCGCCCACGAGGCGGCCGACGACGCGCTGATGGCGGTGCTCGGCAAGCTCGACAGCTTCCGCGGCGCGAGCCGCTTCACCACCTGGGCCTACAAGTTCGCGCTGCTCGAGGCGGGCGTGAAGGCACGGCGGCGCGCGTGGCGCGGGCGCGAGATCGCGAT
Source organism: uncultured Solirubrobacteraceae bacterium (assembly GCA_963730115.1). Taxonomy (GTDB): domain Bacteria; phylum Actinomycetota; class Thermoleophilia; order Solirubrobacterales; family Solirubrobacteraceae; genus DASQFQ01. Next base: position 362,522 of record CAVSQM010000012.1, read on the forward strand.
CGACGAGGAGCGCTGGCCGGAGATCCCCGACCGCGGGCTGTCCGCGCAGGAGCGCCTCGAGCAGGAGGAGCTGCTGCGCGCGATCCAGCACGCCGTCCGCACCGAGCTCACCCCGCACCAGCGCGAGGTGTTCTGCGCGCTCGCGCTCAACGGCGTCCCGATCGACGTGCTCGCCGAGCGGCTCGGGTCGACGCGCGGCGCGCTCTACAAGACCCTGCACGACGCCCGCCGCAAGCTCCGGGAGGTGACCCATGATCGATGAGCTGCTCGGCCCAGAAGGGCCGGAGGTGAGCTGCGAGGAGTGCTTCGAGCGGCTCGACGAGTACGTCGAGCTCGAGCTCGCCGGCGAGGACGCCGACAGCCGCGTGCCCGGGATGCGCGAGCACCTCGGCGGCTGCCCGGCCTGCCGCGAGGACCACGAGAGCCTGCGCGACCTGCTCGCGCAGGACTCGGGGTAAGACGCGTCCGCGGGACGACGCCAACCCCGCATGACCTCCATCACCACACCCCTCCCGCGGGCAGAGGCCGTGCGCCACGACCCCGTCGCGCAGGCCACGCTGCTGCTCCGCATCGGCTTCACCGTCGCGCCGATCCTGTTCGGCCTCGACAAGTTCGCCAACGTCCTCACCGACGACTGGACGCGCTACCTCGCGCCGGCCTTCAACGACGTGATCCCCGGCTCGGCCGAGGACGCGATGTACATGGTCGGCGTGATCGAGATCGTCGCGGGCCTCGTCGTCTGGTTCGCGCCTCGCTACGGCGGCCTGCTCGTCGCGGGCTGGCTGGCGGGCATCATCGTCAACCTCCTGATCGTCGGCGGCTATGGGGACATCGCCCTGCGCGACTTCGGGCTGATGCTCGGGGCGCTCACGCTGGCCCGTCTGGCAGGTGTCCGCGGGCCCACATCCGACGGATGACCCATTGGAGGGTCGCGTGCGTACGGGTACTCTGAGCACCCGTGGCCGACGGCGACCGTCATCCGACGCTGCATCAGCGGCGCGTCAACGACTCCGCGCTCGCGCTCGCACGCGAGTGGCGGCGCCTCGGGCGCGCCGCGACGTTCGTCGCCCTCCTCACGAGCCCGGTGCTGTTCGTGCTGCTGTACCAGGGGCTCGAGTGGGGCTTCTTCGGCTCGCTGCTCGGCACGATCCTCGGCGTCGCGATCTTCCGCGGCCTGATCGACGTCCTCGCCCACCGCTTCATCCCCGCGCCCACCCTGTACGGCGCGGAGAACGAGCTCAAGGACGAGGACGTCATCCAGCGCCGCCGCCTCTACTACTGGCGCAAGAAGTTCCGCACCGTCTGGCGGCTGTTCGTCGTCTTCGCCGTGCTCGTGGCGATCGCGATGGTCTACAACACGTTCGCCGGCGGCGACAACTCGATCTCCGGCGGCATCGCGTCGATCGGCGACCTCTTCACCGCGTTCGGCCCGATCTTCTTCGGCTACCTGCCGATCATCTTCATCCTCTTCTTCGCCAACTTCCTGATCCTGTTCGGGCCGCTGCTGCTGCTCGGCGCCGGCCAGATCAAGGGCTACGAGCCGGGTGACGCCGACTGGGGCGTGAAGCTCGACGACGTCCGCGGCCAGGCCGAGGCGAAGGAGGAGATCACGCGCGTGGTCTCGCTCTGGCAGTCGGGCGAGGAGTTCGAGAAGGCGGGCGGCAAGCGCGAGCGCGGCGTGCTCTTCCTCGGCGCGCCCGGCACCGGCAAGACGATGCTCTCCAAGGGCATCGCCACGTCGTTCAACTGCCCGTTCGTGTCGATCCCGGGCTCGGGCTTCGCGCAGACCTTCATCGGCATGGACGCGGTGCTCGTCCGCTACCTGGCCATGAAGGCCAAGCGCCTCGCACGCAAGTGGGGCGGCCAGTGCATCGTGTTCATCGACGAGATCGACGCCGTCGGCATGCGCCGCCAGTCGCTCGGCTCGGGCTTCCAGCCGCTGCACAGCGGGACGGTCCATGACGATCTGTTCTTCGGGCCGCAGGGCGCGCTGACCTGGGACGGCGACCTCGTGCTGGAGACGGCGGCCTGGCGCGAGCGCATGTTCCAGATGCGAGCCGAGCCGCGCGGGCCGGTCTACCCGCCGGCGGTCGAGAAGCTCGCGGGCGCGATCCGCGGCATGATGATGCCGGGGATGATGGGCGGCGGCGGCGGGCTCGCGCTGAACCAGCTGCTGGTGGTCATGGACGGCATCGACGACCCGCCGCTGATGAAGCGGATCCGGACCAAGCGCATCAACACGTTCCTCGACGCGCTGTACATCGTCCCGCGCAAGCTCGGCAAGTTCCCCCTCCGGCTGCCGCCGCCGAAGCCGAACAAGGAGGAGATCTACTTCATCGGGGCCTGCAACGTGGCGCTCGAGCGGCTCGACCCGGCGCTCACGCGCCCGGGCCGCATGGGCCGTCACATCTACTTCCGCACGCCCACGTGGGAGGACCGCCGCGACATCTTCGACCTCTACCTGAAGAAGGTCGACGCACGCGGAGGCGCTCGACACGCCGCGCAAGCGCGACGAGCTGGCCCGCATCACCAACGGCTACTCGCCGGCCATGATCGACCAGGTCTGCTCGATGGCGCTGACCTACGCGCACTCCGACGGCCGCCAGTCCTTCGAGTGGGAGGACCTGCTCGAGGCCATGACGACCGTCGAGGCCGGCGTGGCCGTGGGGCAGCCCTACGCGAAGCACGAGGAGCGCTCGATCGCGGTCCACGAGGCGGGCCACGCCGTGTGCTCGCACCTCTACGCCGACAACGTGCTCTCGACGCGGCTGTCGGTCCGCAAGCGCGGCGACTCGGGCGGCCACCACCAGGCGATGCGGATCGAGGACCGGTTCGTCGAATGGCGCTCGGAGCGGATCGCGAACCTCATCTGGTCGCTCGGAGCGATGGCGGCCGAGTACGTGTTCTACGACCAGACGACCACGGGCGTCGGCGGCGACGTCTATTCGACGACGGCGCACGCGGTCCGGATGGTGGGCCACTCGGGGATGGGCCCCACGCACGTCGACCTCTCCGACCGCATCGCCGACGAGGCGATCCGCGAAGCGGAAGAGGAGCGCATCATGAAGCGCTTCGAGAAGCTCGGCACGCAGATCATGCACCGCTCGGGCGGCAGCATGCTCAACGACGACGGCGTCTCCGGCGTGCTCGCCGACGGCGGCAAGCGGACCCTGGCCGCGGCGCTGATCGGGCAGTCGTTCGTGATCGCCTACAACACGATCCGCCACAACCGCGAGGGCACCGACTACGTCGCGTCCCGGCTCGTCAGCGCCGGCGAGCTCTACGGCGACGACGTCGTCAAGGTGCTCGAGGACGCGCGGCTCGAGCGCCCGGAGATCGATCTCATGGACGAGGACTCATGGCCCGTGATCTGAACCCGCCCCCCTCGCCCGCAGGCCGCCCCGGCAGCTCGGCCGAGGCGGAGCGCGAGCGCGCCCTCGAGCTCGAGGAGCAGCGGCGCAAGCAGCAGAAGGGCAGCCTCTGGCACCGCTCTCCGGAGGAGGACGCCACCGAGCATCAGCCGGCCGCGGCCCTCGCCGCCGAGAGCTCCGACGACGCGCCGCCGGCACCGAAGGTCGAGTCGCCCTACCGCTCGCGCTTCGGGCTCGTGCTCGGCGCGCTGCTCGGCATCGCCATCGCGACGCTCGCGATCGGCGCGGCCGTCTACGTCGGCACCTCGGGCAACAACGGCGCGCCCGACGGCTGGTCGCAGTGGAAGCCCGCCTCCGACGACGGCGTCGGCGCCGCCAAGGAGATCGCCACCCACGTCGGGCGCAAGTACCGGCTGTCGGACGGCAACCAGATCGTCGGCGTGCAGGCCGGGCCGCTCGAGGTGTTCGACGTCCCGCTCGAGGTCGCGCTCCGCACCGCCCCGCAGGGCGGCAACATCGACTTCATCGACGGCAAGGGCCTGATGTACACGCTCAACGGGCTCGGGCCGCGTGGCTCCGTGCGCGGCGGCAAGCCGTCCGAGGCGCGCCACCTGCTGCTGCGCCGGGAGGCGCTCGAGCTCGCGCTCTACACGTTCCGCTACGTCGAGGACGTCGACCTGGTGGTCGCGCTGCTGCCGCCCAAGCCGCCGGCGAAGAAGAAGGGTGCGACGGCGGCCGCGGCCGAGGAGTCGCCGACGCAGGCGTTGTTCTTCCGCCCCGGCGACCTCGAGCCGCAGCTGGAGATCCCGCTGCGCGCGACGATCCCGTCGAACACGCCGCGGCCCGAGACGCTCCCGCCGGCCGAGTCGCGCCGGATCGACGCGCTCACGCGCAGCAACCTGTTCCTGGCCTCCTTCCAGCAGGGCCAGGACCAGCGCGCGTTCCTCGTGCTGGACCGCCTACCCGGCTAGGCGACTCCGGACCGCGGCCGCCGCGCCCTCATCGCCGCACCTCGTGGCCGCGGCATTCGACGACGGGCACGCGCGGGTACTTCGGGTACGCCGGGTCGGTCTTCGAGCGCCGGCAGAGCGAGAACTCGGAGCCGCGCCCGGTGCGCACGAGCTGCTGGTGCGCGCAGGTGTCGCAGAGGCCGGCGGGCGGTCTCCTCAGATCGGCCGGTGGCCGAGCCGTGCCAGCTCCTCATGGTGGTGCGTCACTCGGACCTTCACCGGGTCGGCGTCGTCGCGCGCGTGGACGAGCGTCCACATCGCGTCGGCGGCCTGCTCGGCCGTCTCCGGTGTCGCGCGGTTGCGCATCTCGTCGACGAGCGCGATCTCCAGCCGCTCGATCTTTTCCTCCGCCGTGCCTTCGCCGAGGGCCGGGAACGGGACGCCGCGCAGGTGCTCGTCCCAGGCTCCCTTGACCATCGCAAAACGGTTGCGGAGGGCGATCGCGTCTGACATCGACGCGCGAGTCTTGCAGATCCCGGGCGCCCCGCTCCCTCGTATCGTGTAATTGCGTGCGCACCTTTCTCCGCCTCCTCAGCTTCCTCCGTCCCTACCGCCGCGGGGCGGTGTGGTCGTGCGTGCTGGCCGCGATCGCCATGGTCGGCACGGCCGCGCTCCCGTGGCTGATCGGCCGCGCGATCGACGACATCGACGCGGGCGACCGCGCCGCGCTCGAACTGCTGGCCATCGCGGTCGTGGCCGCCGGCCTGCTGCGGCTCGTCTTCTCCGTCGCGCGACGGATCGTCTCCGGGCACGTGTCGCTCGGCGTCGAGTACGACCTGCGCAACGGCCTCTACGCGCACCTGCAGGCGCTCGAGCTCGGCTTCTTCGACCGCCAGCAGACCGGCCAGCTGATGTCGCGCGCGACCGTCGACCTGCAGTCGATCCGCTTCTTCCTCGGCTACGGCCTCGTGTGGATCGTGCAGAGCGGGATGACGATCGTGTTCGCCGCGGTGGCGATGTTCCTCAAGGAGCCGCTGCTCGCCGCGCTCGCGCTCGCGCCGGTGCCGTTCGTGGTCGTGATCGCCGCGCGCTACGGCAGCCGCTCGCGGCCGGCCCTGCAGGAGGTCCAGCAGCGGATCGCGGAGCTGACCGCCGAGGCGGAGGAGAACGTCTCCGGCGTCCGCGTGGTCAAGTCGTTCGCCGCCGAGCCGCGGCAGCTCGAGCGCTTCCGCCACCAGGTGCGGCGCGTGTTCGACCAGGCCATGTTCTCGAACCGGCTGAGCGCCTTCTACCAGCCGTTCATCGGCTTCGTGCCGCAGCTCGGCCTGGCCGTGATCCTCATCGTCGGCGGCCGCCAGGTGATCAACGGCACGCTGACCGCCGGCGACTTCGCCGCCTTCTACACCTACCTGCTGATGCTGATCGCGCCGATGCGCTCGCTCGGCATCGCGCTCGGCTTCGCCCAGCGCGCGACCGCGTCGGGCGTGCGGCTGTTCGAGCTGCTCGACCGCGCGCCGCGCCTGAGCTCGCCCGACCTGGCGCCGCCGCTGCCGGTCGGCAACGGGCGCGTCGAGCTGCGCGACGTGTCGTTCAGCTACGAGGACGGGACGCCGGTGCTGCGCGACGTCGACCTGACCGTCGACGGCGGCGCGACGATCGCGCTGGTGGGCGCCACCGGCTCGGGCAAGTCGTCGCTGGTGTCGCTGCTCGGCCGCAACTACGACGTCACGCGCGGCCAGGTGCTGATCGACGGCGCCGACGTGCGCGACGTGGAGCTCAACTCGCTGCGGAGCCAGATCGGCGTCGTCACCGACGACCCGTTCCTGTTCAGCGCCACCGTCCACGACAACATCGCCTACGGGCGCCCCGACGCCACGCGCGAGGACGTCGAGCGCGCCGCCGGGCGCGCCCAGGCGGCGGGGTTCATCGGCGAGCTGCCGGAGGGCTACGACACCGTGGTCGGCGAGCGCGGGCTGACCCTGTCGGGCGGCCAGCGCCAGCGGATCGCGATCGCGCGGGCGCTGCTGATCGACCCGCGCATCCTCGTGCTCGACGACGCCACGTCGTCGGTCGACGCCTCGACGGAGCAGGCGATCAAGCAGGCGCTGCGCGAGGCGATGCGCGGCCGCACGACGTTCGTGATCGCGCACCGGCTCTCGACCGTCGCGCTGGCCGACGAGGTCGTCGTGCTCGAGGACGGCGCGATCGCCGCCCGCGGCACGCACGACGAGCTGCTGGACCAGAGCGCCCTGTACGCGGAGATCGCCGCCAAGGGCCTGCCCGACCAGGTCTTCCTCAACCGCAACCCGATCGAGAAGGTGGCGGGGCTGTGAGTCAGGCGCAGCCTGCCGAGACCCGCCTCGCCGAGTTCCGTCGCCGCCGGCGCGCCACGAGCGGGCGCGGGCGCAAGGTGCGCGGCCTGGTCGAGCTGCTGCGGCCCTACCGCGCGCGCGTGATCCTCGCCTTCATCGCGCTGATCCTCGCGACCGCCGCGTCGCTGGCCCCGCCGCCGCTGGCCGCGCTCGCGATCGACAAGGGCATCACGCCGAAGGATCTCTCGACGCTCAACCTGGTCGTCGTCGCCTTCGTGATCTCCGCGCTCGTGTACTGGGGCGCGTCGTACGCGCAGACCTACCTCGTCGGCTGGGTCGGCCAGCGCGCGCTGCAGGACCTGCGGATCCAGCTCTTCGCCCACCTGCAGACGCTGTCGGTCGGCTTCTACTCGCGGCGCCAGGCGGGCGCGATCGTCTCGCGGCTCACGAACGACGTGCAGGCGCTCGACCAGCTCGTCTCCGACGGCGTGGTGACGCTGTTCGGCTCGTCGCTGACGCTGATCGGGACGGCGGCGATCCTGATCTGGCTCGACGCCGAGCTCGCGCTGCTGACGTTCCTGATCTTCCCGGTGCTGGGGATCGCCTCGTTCGTGTTCCGCATCATCTCGGCCGACGCCTACCGGATCACGCGCGAGAAGATCAGCGCGATCACCGCCTACCTGCAGGAGACGCTGTCGGGCGTCCGCGTCGTGCGCGCGTTCGCGCAGGAGCCGCGGCACAAGCAGGTCTTCGCGGATCTCAACGAGGAGAACCGCAAGGCCAACATGACGACGGTCTACCTCAACGCCGCCTACTTCCCCGGCGTCGAGCTGCTGTCGGCGCTGGCCACCGCCGGGATCCTCTTCTACGGCGGCGTGCAGGCGATCCAGGGCGAGGTGACGATCGGCGTGCTCGTCGCGTTCGTCGCCGCGCTCAACAACTTCTTCGACCCGATCCAGCAGCTCTCGCAGCTCTACACGACCTACCAGGCCGGCATGGCGGCGCTCGACAAGATCTTCGAGCTGCTCGACCAGGAGCCGGACCTGCTCGACGGCGACGTCGAGCTGGAGGCGCTGCGGGGCGAGATCCTGTTCGACGACGTCACGTTCTCCTACGGCGGCGGCGACGCGCTGTGCTCGGTGAACCTGCACGTGCCACCCGGGCAGACGGTCGCGCTGGTGGGCGCCACCGGCGCCGGCAAGTCGACGCTCGCCAAGCTCGTCGCGCGCTTCTACGACCCGACCTCGGGGCGGATCCTCGTCGACGGCCACGACCTGCGCGAGGTCAGCGCGTCGTCGCTGCGGCGGCAGATGGGGATCGTGCCGCAGGAGGCGTTCCTGTTCAGCGGCACGATCGGCGAGAACATCGCCTTCGGGCGGCCGGACGCGACGCCCGAGGACGTCGAGGAGGCGGCGCGCGCGGTCGGCGCCCACGAGTTCATCGCGGCGCTCGAGAACGGCTACGACACCGAGGTCGGCGAGCGCGGCGCGCAGCTGTCGGCCGGCCAGCGCCAGCTCGTCGCGTTCGCCCGCGCGCTGATCGCCGACCCGCGCATCCTCGTGCTCGACGAGGCGACGTCGAACGTCGACATCCACACCGAGTCGCGGATCGAGAACGGGTTGCGGCGGCTGCTCGGCGGCCGCACCGCGATCGTCATCGCCCACCGGCTGTCGACCATCCAGCGCGCCGGCCGGATCGTCGTGCTCGACCACGGCCGGATCGTCGAGCAGGGCACGCACGAGGAGCTGCTGGCGGCCGAGGGCGCCTACTTCAAGCTCTACCGCGACTGGGCGGAGCAGGCCGCCGCGTAGCGGGTCAGCCGGCCGCGTCATCAGCACGCCTACGTGCCGGACGCCGAGCTCTCGCGCTGAATCTCCAGCTGCGGGGCAGGGACTCGAACCCCGATAACCAGCTCCAGAGGCTGGCGTCTTGCCATTAGACGACCCCGCAAGAGCGCCCAGAGTCTAGCGCCAGGTATCTGATGCGGCCGCCCGTGCTCTAACCACCGCAACCTCAGGCCGCGCGCGGTGTTGGCGCGTATTGGTCACTCGATCTTTCGTCCAGATGCTCTTCCTTCTCTCTGTCAGCACGCTAACTTCGGGCATGTTGTCTGGACGGCCTCCGGGAGGCGCCAGGCTCCTGAATTGCCAAGGAAGGCGGGAAGGGAACCCCACTTGATGCGCGACGCGAACTCCGGCTCCGTTCAACTCCTGAAGGTCGACCCCGAGCTTGCACGGGGGCTCGATGTGCCGCGGGCTCGGGAAGCCGCCGAGCGGCTCTACACGCGAGCCATCGACGTGCCGCGCGGCCGCTGGACGCCGCAGCCGTGGCTCACCGGCGGCAGCCAGCCGATCGGCCTGCTGGTGCTCGAGGGCCTGCTCGTGCGCGAAGCCACGGTCAGCAACCACCCGTGCGCCGAGCTGCTCGGCCCCGGCGACCTGCTGCGCGCCGGCGAGGACAACGACGCCGAGGAGCTGCTCCCGCGCCGGATCGAGTGGGCGGCGGCGACGAGCGCGCGGATCGCGATCGTCGACCAGGCGCTCGCCGTGCGGATGGCGCAGTGGCCGGAGATCTTCGCCGCGCTGATGGACCGCGCCGCCCGCCGGGCCGAGCGGCTCGTGGTCACCCAGGCGATCGCCCACCTGACCCGCGTCGACGACCGCCTGCTGGCGCTGCTGTGGCTGCTCGCCGAGCGCTGGGGCCGCGTCGTCCCGGGCGGCGTGCTCGTCTCGCTGCGACTCCCGCACCGGACGCTGGCCGGCATGGTCGGCGCCCGCCGCCCGTCGGTCACCACCGCGCTCGGCCAGCTGATGGCCCGCGGGGCGATCGAGCGCCGCGCCGACGGCGCCTGGATCCTGCGCGGCGCCCCGCCGGCGGAGGACCACATCGAGGCCGCCGCCATCCCGTTCGCGCAGCAGCGCGTCCGGATCCCCAGCTAACCGACGAGCTCGTCGGCGCGCACCTCGGTGTGGTTCGTCATCAGCTCTTTGGCCTGCTCGAGGTCGTCTGAGCGGCCGACGGTGAGGGCTCCGGCGACCTGGTTACCGTCGAGGTAGAAGACGGTGAACTCGCCGTCGTCGAACGAGCCGCGGACGACCTCGCGGTCCCACTTCTCGGCCGGCCCGACGTACTCCAGCGACGTCCAGTCGGCGAGGTCGGACCAGAAGTACGGCACCTCGTCGTAGGGCCCGGGGTCGCCGGTCATCGCCGCCGCCGCGTACTTGCCCTGCGCCGCGGCGACCTCGAAGTGCTCCACGCGCAGCCGCCGCTGATGGACGACCGAGTCGTACTCGCACGGGTCGCCCGCGCACCAGATGCCAGGCGCCGAGGTCTCCAGCGACGACGAGCACTTCACGCCGCCGCTCTCCCCGAGCTCCAGCCCGGCGGCGCGGGCGAGCATCACGTCGGGATGGGCGCCGGCGCCGATCACGACGAGGTCGGCGTCGAGCGTCTTGCCCGACTCCGTCACCACGCGCTCGACCTTCTTCTCGCCCTCGAAGCGCGTCACCCCGTCGCCGGTCACGAACTCGATCCCGTGCGAGCCGAGCAGGTCCTGGAAGAACCGCCCCGCGTCGTTCCCGAAGCCGTTGGACAGCGGCGCGTCCTCGAGCATCACCAGCGTGCACTGCTTGCCGAGCACGGTCAGCGAGGCGGCCACCTCGCACGCGATGTAGGAGCCGCCGATCAGCACGACCTTCTCGGCGTCCTCGGCGTCCTTGCGCAGTGACTCCGCGGTGCCGAGCGTGCGCAGGTAGTGGATGCCGTCGTGGTCGCCGCCCTCGACGCGCAGCCGGTTGATGTTGGCGCCGGTGGCGAGCAGCGCGCGGTCGAAGCTGACCGTCTGGTTGTGTGCCACCTGGGCCGTCTTCGCGGCCGGGTCGAGCTTCATCACGCTCGTGCGCGTCTGCAGCTCGATGTCGTTGTCCGCGTACCAGTCGTCCGGGTGCAGGTGCGCGTCGTCGGACTCCGACTCGCCCCGCAGCAGGTCCTTCGAGCACGGCGGGCGCTGGTAGGGCGGATGCGGCTCGCGGCCGACGAGCAGCACCGACCCGTCGAAGCCGCCCTCGCGCAGGCCCTCGGCGCACGACGCGCCGGCCAGGCCGGCGCCCACGATCAGGATGTCCACGTTGCGATCGGTCATCGACTGAGGCCTATCACCATCGGCGACGAACTGCTCGGTGATCTCTTCCTCGAGCCCGGGGTCGAGCACGACGAGCACCTCGTCGCCCGCCTCGACCACCGTGTCGGCCTTGGGCACGAAGCCCGAACCGTCGCGCAGCACCGAGATCACCAGCGCGCCCTCGGGCATCTCCAGGTCCGCCACGGGCGTACCCGCCGCGGGCGCGCCGTCGGAGACCACGAGCTCGATGATCTCCAGCCGCTCCTCCGGCAGGTCGAGCAGGTGCACGAGGCCGTAGCGCGGCACCTCGTGCTCGATCAGGCGCAGGATCAGGTCGGTCGCCGACACCGCGGGCTGGATGCCGAGCAGCTTGAAGTGCTCGAGGTTCCGCGGGTTGTTCACGCGGGCGATGATCCGCTCGCAGAGGTACTTCTCCTTGGCGACCTGGCAGATCAGCAGGTTGTCCTCGTCGTCGCCCGTCACCGCCACCACGAGGTCGGCGCGCTGGATGCCCGCCCGCTCGAGCACCCACAGCTCGGTGGCGTCGCCGTACTGGACGGCGTGCTCGAGCTCCTGCTCGACGGTCAGGTAGCGCCGCCGGTCCTGCTCGACGACGGTCACCTCGTTGCCCCGCTCGATCAGCTCGCGCGCGAGGTTCCAGCCGACCTTGCCGGCGCCCGCGATGATCACATAGAGGTCGGGCACCTACTCCTCCGCGAGCGCCGCGGCCGCGAGCTGCTCGATCGCGATCTGGGTCGGGCAGATGGTGTGCACGCCCTGCTCGGCGTACCACGCCGCCCGGCGCGGGTCGAGCACGCGCGCGATCACCCGCGGCACCTCGTACTGGCGCTGCGCGATCTGCGACACCACCAGGTTCGTGTTGTCGCCGTTGGTGGAGGCGATGAACACGTCGGCCTCCCCGATCCCCGCCTCGGTCAGCGCGTCCATCTCCAGCGCCGTCCCGATCGTGAAGCGCCCGCCGGCCTCCTCCCAGCCCTGGCCGAGCTCGACGTCGAGGCGCTCGTGCGAGAGCGGGTCCTCGTCGAGCACGGACACGGTGTGGCCCGCCCGCAAAGCGGCCGTGGCCACGGATGAGCCGACCCTGCCGGAACCGACGACGAGCACGAACATTCGGCCCGGACTCTAGCTCCGCGTCGGCTCGGCCGCGTCGGCGTCGGAGATGCCGCCGTTGCCGGCGGCCGCCTCGGCCGGCTGCATCGGGTCGCCGGCCGGCGGCGGCGCGAAGTGGGCGGCGGGGTCGGGCCCCGGGGCGCGGCCGTCGCCCTCGCCGGGCGGCGCCGTGAGGATCACGCGGCACGGCGCCTTGGTCACCACGTAGCGCGTCGTCTGGCCCACGAACGTGTCGTAGAGCCCGCGCTTGCCGCCCAGCAGCGGCCCGCCGCGCATCCGCGTCGGCTCCTCCGCGGCGAGCACGATCGCCTCGACGCCGCGGCGCTTCGCCTCGCGCACGATGCCCTCGCCGGCGCTGCGGGCGCGCACGGTGGCGGTGGCGACCTCGACGCCCTGGTACTCCTCCCCCACCGCCTTGGCGCGCTGGAGCGCCTTGCGCGCCCGCTTGAGGTCCTCGTCGGGGATCCGCGCGTCGAGCGGCAGCGCCATCGGCACCTCGAACACCCACACCGCCTCGATCACCGCGCCGCCCTCGCCCTCGTCCGCGTTCTCCTCCGCGGACAGGCGGCCGGCGGTCTGCATGATGTCGTCGTCGAGCGGGCGCCCGAGCACGGGCACGAGGATCGAGCCGAACTCGGCCTTGGTCTTGCCCCGCCGCGTCAGCGCGCGCTCGGGGATCGTCACGCGCTTGAGGATCGGCTTGCCCTCGGCGAGCCGGTAGGCGACGTAGAGCAGCGATCCCGAACGCCATCCACCCGGCGCCCGCCCAGCGCCCGTCGCCGTGCAGGACGATGACCGCGACGAAGGCGGCGAACGACAGCACCGCCCCGAGCGCCGCCGACACCGGCAGCTCGCCCCTGCCGACGCGCAGGTTGACCGGGATCTTGAACGGCCGGTCGCGGTCGGGCTCGAGCCAGCGCAGCCGGATCACCGACAGGTGCACGATCGTGAACGAGATCGTGGCGCCGAACGCGTAGATCGCGGCCAACAGCTCGATGTCGGCCGGGATCAGCAGCAGGATCGCCAGCAGCGCGCCGGCCACGATGATCACGACCGGCGTCGCGCGCGTCGCGTGCAGGCGCCCGATCGCCGACGGGATCTGACGGTTCAGCGCCAGCGAGTAGCCGAGCCGGGAGAGCCCGAGCATCGCCGCGTTGCAGGCGATGAAGAGGATCGCGAACGCGGAGATGCCGATCAGCACGCGCAGCGTGTCGGCCAGCCACGCCTGCTCGAAGGCGGCCGCCACGCCGAGCATCGGCGCCTCGACGTAGTCGTCGTCGCCGCCGCCGCGCAGGTCGTCGACCGGCAGCGCGCTGACCGCCACCAGCGAGATCCCGATGTAGGGGATGAAGGCGAGCATGCGCGCGGTCATCAGCCGCTTGAGCCCCTTGCGGCCGACCGCGACCTCGCCCGCCAGCCCCGACGAAGCGTCGACGCCGGCGAACGTCACCAGCGTCAGCGTGAACGCGAAGAGCAGATCCTCGAGCGACGGCGTGCCGCCGAGGCTCGCCGGGTCGGTCAGCGCGTCCGGGTTGAGCAGCAGCGCCAGCCCGAGGACCACGATCAGCGTCTGCAGCACGAGGTCGACGAGCACGACGAACGCGAACCGGTCGTAGCGCTTGGAGCCCGCGCCGCGGATGTTCATGAACGCCACGGCGGCGATCACCGCGGCGCCGAACAGGAACTCCGACAGCCCGCCCGCCACCGGGTCGAAGAGCACCGCGAAGTAATCCGTGGTCGCGAACGCGGTGATCGCGATCAGCAGGATGTAGTCGAGCAGGATCGCCCAGCCGGCGATGAAGCTCAGCAGCTCGTTGAACGCGTAGCGGGCGATGACCGTCGCGCCGCCGCGCTCCTGGTGCAGCGAGGCGCCCTCCACGTAGGAGAGCACCACGAGGCCGAAGAACACGGCCGACACCACGAAGACCAGCCACGCGAAGCCGAGCGCGGCCTGGATGACGAGCCCGAGCGCGAAGTAGACCGACGCGGCGATGAAGCCCTGGACGATCCCGAACAGCGCCGGCGAGCCGAGCCCGCGCCGCAGCGCCTTCGGCGTCTCCAGCTGCCACTGCGGCATCCCGCGGCGGGAGCGCTTCACCGGCGGCGTTGAACCCACAGGCGACCTCCTCCCGCGAGGATGAACAGCACGCCGAACAGGATCCCGATCGCCAGCGGCCCGCCGCCGCGCGACAGCGTGATGACGATCATCGCCACGCCGAGGCCCAGCATCGCGGCCGACAGGAGCGTCGTCACCGGGTTCATACGCCCACCGGCAGCCGCCCGAGGCGGCGCCGCCCGTCGCGGCCGTCCGGCACCGACTCGATGATCACCCGGCACGGCCGCTCGGTCAGCACCGTCTCGAGCGTCTTGCCGAACAGCGACGCGCCGTCGACCCGCCGCGGCAGCGGCATCACGATCGCCGCAGCGCGCATCTTCACCGCGTCCTCGACGATCCGCCGCCCCGTCTGCCCGGCGCGGACGCGCTCGACGTGCCCGGACACGCGGCCGCCGCCGACGACCTTGGCCTCCTCGATGATGCTCTGCGCCGCCGTCTGCTGATCGGGCATCGGCGCGTCGATCTCCATCGAGTTCGGCACCGTGATCGTGACCAGCACGTGGATGCCGCGGCGCTTGCGCGCGGCCAGCCTGCGCGCGGTGGCCAGCACCTGGTCGTCGTAGCCGCTGTCGCCGAAGTGCACGAGCACCGAGTCGTACTCCGCCTCGTGGTCGACCACCGGCTGCGCGATCGCCACCTTGTGGGTGGAGACGAGATCGAGCCCCTGCCGGCGGCGGTACGCGACGTAGACGACGATGCCGAACACGAGCCAGCCGACGCCGAACATGCTCACCGTCGGGTAGAGCACCGCGATGACCACGAACGCGACGAACGTGAACGTGCCGCCGACGAGCGCGAACAGCGGCGCGTCGTAGCCGCGGATGGTCACGTTGCCAGGGCCGCGGTAGGGCCGCGGCACGTCCTTCTTCTTCGCCCGCAGCCGCGCCACCGAGGCGTGCGCGAACGTGAACGAGAGCAGCGCGCCGAACGCGTAGAGGTTGCCGAGGAAGGCCTCCTGGCCCGGCAGGATCACCGCGATCGCGATCCCCGAGAAGATGAGGATCCCGATCCACGGCGTCCGGTAGCGCGGGTGCAGCTGCCGCAGGCGATCGGGCAGCTGGCGGTGGATGCCCATCGAGTAGACGAGCCGCGAGACGCCGATCAGGCCCGCGTTGGTGGCGAGGAACAGGATCGTCGCCGCGAGCAGCCCGACGTAGATCTCCCCGACGTTCTGCAGCGGCCCGAGGTCGATCTGCTGGACCACGCCGAGGATCGGGTCGCCCGCGAAGCCGCCCTCCTCCTCGGTCAGGCCGAGCAGCGTGTAGTACTCGCCGTTGTCGCCCTGCTGCACCGGCAGCGCCGACAGCGCGACCGCCGGCAGCGTGAAGTAGATCGCGAACACCGCCAGCCGCACGCGGTTGATCGCCACCGGGATCGTCTTCGTCTCGTCGCGCGCCTCCTCGGCGAGGTTCGAGATCGTCTCGATGCCCGTGTAGGCGAGCATGCCGATCGGGATCGCGAGGATGAAGTCGCGCCACGTCGGCGCGACGCCCCAGACGACGTTGTCGACCAGGATCTGCGGCGACAGCACGAGCAGGACGCCGATCAGCACGAGCAGGACCTGGGTGAGGAAGTCGACGACGGCGAGCAGCACGTTGAGCGTGGTCGACTCCTTGACGCCGCGCACGTTGATGACCGCCAGCACGGCGATCACGATCGCGCCGGCGATGATGTCCGCGGGCGAGGAGCGCAGCGGATCCCAGAACAGGCCGCCGATGTAGTGCGGCACGAAGAACGCGGAGATCGCGATCGTCGTCGTGTAGGTGAGCATCTGCGCCCACGCCGCGAAGAACGACCAGAACTCGTTGAACGCGCGGCGGGCGAAGCTCGACGAGCCGCCCGCCTCCGGGTACATCGCCGTCGCCTCCGCGTAGGTGGCGGCGGTCATGAAGAAGAACACGCCGGTGATCACGAAGACGATCGGCGTGAGGCCGAGCGCGTAGGACGCGACCAGGCCGAGCGCGTAGTAGATCGACGAGCCGACGTTGCCGTAGGCGGTGGAGAAGAGCGCGTTGGCCCCGAGGACCCGCTCCAGACCTTCCAGTCGCCGTCGCGCCATGTCTTACGCCGATTCTAGGTGGGGTAACGTCATCGACATGCATCGATTCCGCCGCCTCACAGTGACCCTTCTCGCCGCCGCGTGCTTGACCGGCCTGCCCGCCTGCGGCTCCGACGACGCCGAGCGCAAGGTCAACGAGGCCGGTGAGAAGGCGCAGGAGGGCGCCGACAAGGCGAAGCAGAAGGCCGAGGAGGCCAAGAAGAAGGCCGAAGAGGCCAAGAAGAAGGCCGAAGAGGCCAAGAAGGACGTCGACGGCCAGTAGTGGGTCCGGCGACCGCGCTGATCGTCGTCGACGTCCAACGGGCGTTCGAGGACGCCGATTTCTGGGGTCGGCGCAACAACCCCGCCTGCGAGGCGAACGTCGCCGCGCTCGTCGAGGAGTGGCGCACGCAGGGCCGGCCGGTGGTGTTCGTGCGCCACGACTCCGTCGAGGAGGGGTCGCCGCTGGCACCCGGCGAGCCGGGCAACGAGCTGCGGCCCGAGCTCACCGGCGAGCCCGACCTGCTCGTGACCAAGCAGGTCAACTCTTCGTTCCACGGCGAGCCGAACCTCGACGCCTGGCTGCGCGAGCGCGGCGTGGGCTCGTTCGCGCTGTGCGGGATCACCACCAACCACTGCGTGGAGACGACCGCGCGGGTCGGCGGCAACCTCGGCTACGACGTGCTGCTGGCCATCGACGCGTGCCACACGTTCGACCGCCAGGGACCCGACGGCAGCTGGCTGACCGCCGACGAGCTCACGCGCGCGACGGCCACCAGCCTGCACGGCGAGTTCGCGACGGTGGTGAAGACGGCGGACCTCCTCGGCGGCTCATAGGCTCCGCGGATGCCGAACTACGAGTACACCACCGACGTCATCACCCACGGCTTCCTCGGCCGCAAGGAGGAGGAGCTCGACCGTCAGGAGTTCGAGGAGCGGCTGAACGCGCTCGGCGCCGAAGGCTGGGAGTTCGAGAAGCTCCTCACCGACATGGCCCTTCACAACGAGAAGGACGGCCACGTCCTGATCTTCAAGCGCGAGGTCGCCTGACCGCTCAGGAATGATCCGCCGCTCAAGCGGGCATGACACGCGCTGTCGAGCTAAGGAGGGCGTGTCAT
Source organism: uncultured Solirubrobacteraceae bacterium (assembly GCA_963730115.1). Taxonomy (GTDB): domain Bacteria; phylum Actinomycetota; class Thermoleophilia; order Solirubrobacterales; family Solirubrobacteraceae; genus DASQFQ01. The sequence goes on from CAVSQM010000012.1 coordinate 379,678, forward strand.
GCGGGTGCCGGGGACGAAGGTGCTGGTCGGAGCGATGGCGCTGACGGTGGTGCTCGCGGACGGAGCCGCGGCGCAGGCACCCCCGACCTACGGCGGCGGCCGGCTGGTGCAGAGCGCGCCGGCCAAGACCTACACGCCGAGCGTCAACCTCTCGCTGCAGCCGCGCGGCGCCCGGATCGCGATGCTCTTTGACAGCACCCTGCTCTGCGGTCGCGACGTCATCGGCGTCAAGGGCGGCGGCGAGGCCGCGTTCGACGGCACGAACTTCAGCTTCCAGGGGACCGGGGTCGAGGGCCTCGGCAACGGGCGGCTACGCCACACGTGGACGGTGACCGGACAGCTGAGCGGCGGCACCGCCACCGGCACCCTGCGCGTCACCGGCGTGCGGCGGAGCGGCGGGCGCTCGCGCAAGTGTGACCGCCGGCCCGTCCGGGCGTTCACCGTGAAGCTCCCGGTCGCCCCGGCGGGCGGGCCGGCGCAGCCGGCATCGCGCGCGTTCTACGTCGGCACGAGCGACTACGAGATCTACGACCGCATCCAGTCGCCCGTGACCCTGCGCGCCAGCACGGACGGCCGGCGGGTCGCCGCGCAGTGGACAGCCGCGACGAAGTGCGGGCGCGGCGCGATCGACACGTTCGTCAACTTCACGCCCGCGACCCGCGTGCGGCCGGACGGCACCTTCTCGCGCTCGGAGCGCTTCAGCGTCCGCTACGCCGACGCGCTGATCCGCTATCGCGCGAGCTTCTCGGGCCGCATCCGGACCGACGGCGCGACCGGCACGCTGCGGCTGCGCACCCGGGTCTACAACCGGAGCGGCTCGAAGCTGCGCACCCGCTGCGACTCCGGCGGGCGCACCTGGATCGCGAATCCGGCCTAGCGCCTAGAGCGAGCCGCCGGCGACGGGCGGGGCGGTCGGATCGTCCCCCTCGTCGCCGAGCTGCTCGCGCGCGAGGTACTCCTCGGCGAGCAGCGGGCTGTCGGCGGCGCGCTCGACGACGCGCAGGAGGTCGTTCATCGTGGCGACCTCCTCGATCTGCTCCTTGATGAACCACTGCATGAACTGCTCCGACGTGTAATCGCCGTTCTCGCGAGCGAGCGCCGCGAGCCCGTTGATCTGCTGGCTCACGCGCTTCTCCTGCTCGAGCGCGAGCGCGACCGGGCTCACGACGTCGCCGAAGCGCACCTGCGGAGCCTCCACGCCGGGGACCGTCGCCTCGACGTCCTGGTCGGTGAGGAACTGGACCATCATCAGCGCGTGGTTGCGCTCCTCGAGCGCCTGCGCGTAGAAGAACGCGGCGAGCCGGGGCAGCGTCTCGGCGTCGTAGTACACGGCGATCGCGACGTACTGCTGGTGCGCAGCGAATTCATGCGCAATTTGCTCGTTCAAGCGCTCGACGAAGGCGGAAGCTGGCATCCGCGCGACCCTATCGCACGCTCTCGGCGGATTAGGGTGTCCTAATATGCAGCGGGCATGGGGATGAAGCGAGTCAAGACGCGGAAGCGGTGCTGCAAGAGCCGCCCGCGCTGCAAGCGGTGCCCGGTGGTCTGCAAGCGGCTCGAGTCGCAGGGGCACGCGGTGCGCGAGGGCAAGCACCACTACCTCGTCAGCCTGGACCTCAAGAAGAAGACGCTGAAGGCCGCCCGCGCGTAAGACTCGCGCGGTGCGAACCCTCACCCGCCCCGAGCTGACCGCGGCGACGGCGGCGCGCCAAGGGCTGATCGAGCGCTCGCGGCTCGATCCCGCCGAGGCGATCCGGCGGTTGACGCCGCTGCAGGGCCAGCACCCGCCGGCGCCGTTCATCGCGCTGGCCGCGCGGCTCGCGGGCTTCACGCGCGCCGACCTCGAGGCCGCGCTGAGCGCGGGCACGGTGGTCAAGTCGACGATCAACCGCCTCACCCTCCATCTCGCGGCGGCGGTCGACTATCCCGCCATCGCCCAGCTCACCCGGCAGGCGCGCATGCGCACGTGGCGCAAGACGTACCCGCACCTCGACGAGGCGCAGGTGACCGCCGAGCTGGCGGCCTGGTTCGCCGAGCCGCGCGGCAACGCGGAGATCCGCGAGCACGTGAGCGCGTACGAAGGCGTGTCGCCCGACACCGTGACGCCGGTCATCTTCGCCCGCACGCTGCTGCCGCTGATCCAGCTGCCGCCCGCCGGGCACTGGGACGACACGCGCCGGCGGACGCTCTTCGCCCTCGACCCGCGGCCGCTGCCCGACCCCGCCGACGCCGCGACGCTCGTGCTCGAGCGCTACCTCGGCGCGTTCGGGCCCGCGAGCAAGCGTGACGTCGCGGCGTGGGCGGGGGTCGCCCAGCTCGACTTCGCGGCCGCCTGGGAGCGGCTCGACACGGTGACGTACCTGAACGAGAAGGGCGTCGAGCTGCACGACCTGCCCGGCGCGCCGCTGCCGCCGGCCGACACCCCGCTGCCGCCGCGCCTGCTCTCCCACTGGGACCAGCCGCTGCTCGCCTACGCCGACCGCGAGCGGATGATGGCGCCGGAGATCCAGGAGCTCCAGCTGACGCTCAGCGGCGATCCGACGGTCACCGTCGACGGGCGTGTGGCGGCAACCTGGGCCTGGGAGCGCGACGGCGACGTGGCGCAGCTGCGGGTCGCGCCGCTCGTCGACCTGTCGCGGGCGGCGCGGAAGGCGATCCGCGAGGAGGCGCTCGGCACGCTCCGGATGTGCGAGCCGGACGCGAGGAAGCACGAGGTCTTCGTCCGCTAGCTGCCGGGCTCGCCGCCCCGAGGGCGGCCCCTAGAACGACCAAAGCCGCCCCTCGGGCGGCTTGTACTGGATCTATATCGGCAGCTCACCCGAGAACCTTGAGCCCACTTCAGAGAGTTGGCGCGTTGCCGCTCATCGCAGCTGCGCGGGCAGGCCGAAGCGCTCGAACGACAGCGCCCCGTCGAGCGGCGCCTCCGGCCAGCGCGAGAAGTCCTCGAGCTCGGTCGTGCGCGTCGACGAACGCCGTGATCTGGCGGATGCGGTCGCCCTCCAGCGTGATCACGTCGAGCGCGAACGGGAGGTAGGCGCCCTCCGCCTCGTCCCAGTGGTAGACCGCGACGGTCGGCTGCCCGTTGGCCGAGGCGGGGAGATGCCGCCAGCGCCACTCGCCCGACAGCGGCCCGCGGGCGAGGAACTCGCGCACGCCGTCGCGCCCGCCGAACCACGCCGCCAGCGGCGGCATCGACCACGCGGCGTCCTCGGCGAGCATGGCCACCACGGCGTCGACGTCGGCCCGCCCCATGGCGTCGATGTAGCGCTCGACGATCGCCGCGCAGCTTCTCGTCGCCGAGCGCGCGCAGCGTCGCCTGCTGGCTGCGGTCCGGCGCGCGCTCGTCGACCGCCTTGCGCGCTCGCTGCATGGCGCTGTTGACCGACGCCACGGTGGTCTCGAGCATCTCCGCGGTCTCGGCGGCGCTGAATCCGAGCACCTCGCGCAGGATCAGCACCGCGCGCTGCGTGGCGGGCAGGTGCTGGAGCGCCGCGATGAACGCGAGCTCGACGCCCTCGCGCTGCTCGTAGCCGAGCCCGGCGTCGGGGTAGGGCTCGAGCCACACCGTCTCCTCGGGAGGCGCGCCGAGCCCGGCCGCGGGGTCGGCGGCGGGCCCGAAGTCGACCGGCAGCGTGCGCCGCTGCGGGCGCTGCAGGTGGGTCAGGCAGGTGTTGGTGGCGATCGTGTAGAGCCACGAGCGCAGCGAGCTGCGGCCCTCGAAGCGCGCGAGCGCCCGCCAGGCGCGCAGCAGCGTCTCCTGCAGCGCGTCCTCGGCGTCGTGGACCGACCCGAGCATCCGGTAGCAGTGCGCGTGCAGCTCGCCCCGGTAGGGCGCGACCAGGTCGGCGAAGGCGGCGTCATCCGTCATCGAGAGTCAACATAGACCCATGTCTCGCCTCACGATCGACCTCACCTTGTCGCTCGACGGCTCCGTCGCCGGGCCCGATCCGTCACGCGTCCGCTACCGGGTGGCGTCATGAGCCTGTGGCCGAAGCTCGCCGAGCTGCCGCTCGTGGTCGAGGGCTACGAGCTCGACACGCTGAGCGCCGAGATGTCCGGCGGCCAGGTCCGGACGACGATCCAGGTGCACATCTACGGCGGCGGCCATGAGGGGCTCGGCGAGGACGTCGGCGTCATGCCCGACGACGACGATCCGGTCGCGAAGGTGCCCGCCTCGCTGCCGCTGGCGGGCGAGTGGACGCTCGAGAGCTTCTGCGACCACCTCGGGACCGTCGAGCAGTGGCAGGAAGCAGCCGCGCTGGCACCTCTTCCGGCTGTGGCGCAACTGGGCGTTCGAGTCGGCCGCGCTCGACCTCGCGCTCCAGCAGGCCGGGCGCCCGCTGCACGAGGTGCTCGGGCGCGAGCCGCGACCGCTGCGCTTCGTCAACTCGCTCGGCCTCGGCGACCCGCCCTCGACCGACACGATCCACCGCCGGCTCGCCCGCTACCCCGACGTCCACTTCAAGCTCGACGCCGCCGCGGCGTGGGACCTCGCGCTGTGCGAGGACCTCGCCGCCACCAACGCGGTCGAGGTCGTCGACTTCAAGGGCCAGTACGGGATGGACGTCGAGGACGAGGCCGCGCTCGCCGTCATGTACGGGCACGTGGTCGCGACGTTCCCGAACGCGATCCTCGAGGACCCGCACGACCTGCCCGCGGCCCGCGAGGCGATCGCGCCGCACGCCGACCGCGTCTCCTACGACGCGCTGATCACCGAGGCCGACGACCTCGACAAGACGCCGGTCAACCCGATCCGCGTCGTGAACATCAAGCCGTGCCGCACCGGCAGCCTGCGGCGGCTGCTCGCGCTCTACGCGCGCGGCGAGGCCGACGGCCTGCTGATGTACGGCGGCGGGATGGGCGAGCTCGGGGTCGCGCGCGGCCAGATCCAGCTGCTGGCCTCGCTCTTCCACCCCGACGGGCCGAACGACGTGGCGCCGAGCCCGTTCAACGGACCCGACCCGCCGGAGGGGCTGCCGACGAGCCCGCTGCCTCCGGCACCGGAGGCAACGGGCTTCCGCCGGGACGCTGGCCCAGAGCCAGGTCCTTAGCGGTACGCCGGGCGACCGCGGTCTAAGCGATCAGCGGGATGATCAGGATCGCCACGATGTTGGCGACCTTGATCATCGGGTTGATGGCCGGGCCCGCGGTGTCCTTGAACGGGTCGCCGACGGTGTCGCCGGTGACCGACGCGGCGTGCGCGTCGGAGCCCTTGCCGCCGTGGGCGCCGTCCTCGATCAGCTTCTTCGCGTTGTCCCAGGCGCCGCCGCCGGCGGTCATGAGGATCGCGAAGAACAGGCCGACGACGATGACGCCGATCAGCAGGCCGCCGAGCGCCTGCACCGACAGGACGCCGACGATCACCGTGACGACGATCGGGATCAGCGACGGCAGGATCATCTCGCGCTGCGCCGCCTTCGTGACGATGTCGACGCACTGCGCGTAGTCGGGCTTCTCGGTGCCCTCCATGATCCCCGGCTTCTCGCGGAACTGGCGGCGCACCTCCTCGACCACGGCGCCGCCGGCGCGGCCGACCGCCTCCATCGAGAGCGAGGCGAACAGGCACACCATCAGGCCGCCGATCAGCAGGCCGATCAGCACGTCGGGGTCGTTGATGAGGAACACGACGGCTCGCTTGCCGTCCTTCGCGAGCTCCTCGGTGAGCTCGATCTGGAAGGCCGCGAACAGCACGAGCGCCGCGAGCGCGGCGGAGCCGATCGCGTAGCCCTTGGTGACCGCCTTCGTCGTGTTGCCGACCGCGTCGAGCGGGTCGGTGACGTTGCGGACGTCCTCGGGCATGTCCGCCATCTCGGCGATGCCGCCGGCGTTGTCGGTGATCGGGCCGAACGCGTCGAGCGCGACGATCAGGCCGGTCAGCGACAGCTGCGCCATCACCGCGACGCCGATGCCGTAGATGCCGGCCAGCTCGTAGGCGCCGTAGATGCCGAGCACGATCACGAGCGCGGGCAGCGCGGTGGCCTGGAGGCCGGACGCGAGGCCCTGGATGATGTTCGTCGCGTGGCCGGTCTCCGACGCCGCGGCGGTCTTCTTGACCGGGCCGAAGCGCGTCGACGTGTAGTAGTCGGTGATCACGAACAGCAGCGCCGTGATCGCGAGGCCGATCAGCGCGCACAGGTAGAACTCGCCGACGCTCGGGGCCGCGCGGCCGCCGATCAGCGTGAGGTCGTCCATCATCGCGGCGGTGATCGGGTAGAACGCGACGGCGGCGATGATGCCCGCCACGGCCATGCCCTGGTAGAGCGCGCGCTCGACGTTGCCCGTCTTCGACTTGACCGCGAACGTCCCGATGATCGAGCCGATGATCGAGACGCCGCCGAGCACCAGCGGGTAGAGCGCGACCTGCGTGGTGTTCTCGCCCGCGAAGGTGAGGATGCCGAGCAGCATCACGGCCACCGCGGTGACCGCGTAGGTCTCGAACAGGTCGGCCGCCATGCCGGCGCAGTCGCCGACGTTGTCGCCCACGTTGTCGGCGATCACGGCCGGGTTGCGCGGGTCGTCCTCGGGGATGCCGGCCTCGATCTTGCCGACGATGTCGGCGCCGACGTCGGCGCCCTTGGTGAAGATGCCGCCGCCGAGCCGGGCGAAGACGGAGATCAGCGAGCCGCCGAAGCCGAGGCCGATGAGGGCGTCGACGGCGTCCTTCTGGTCGACGTCGAAGATCCAGGTCAGGATGCCGTAGTAGCCGGCCACGCCGATCAGCGCGAGGCCGACGACGAGCATGCCGGTGACCGCGCCGCCGCGGAACGCGACGTCGAGCGCCGGGCCGATGCCGCCGCGGGCCGCCTCGGCCACGCGGGCGTTGGCGCGCACCGACACGTTCATGCCGATGAAGCCGGCCGCCGCGGAGGCCACGCCGCCGATCAGGAAGCCGATCGCGACCTCGATGTTCTGCAGCGGGATCAGCGCGACGAACAGCACGGCGCCGACGATCCCGATGACCGTGTACTGGCGGCGCAGGTAGGCCGAAGCGCCCTCCTGGATCGCGAGGGACAGCCCGCGCATGGTCTCGTTGCCGGGCGACAGCGCGAGCAGCGCTCGGCTGGTCACCGCGCCGTAGACGACCGCGGCCGCGGCGCAGACGAGCGCGACGACGACCCCGTTGTCGATCAGGAAGTTGGACAAGGGAACCTCTCTGGGTCAGGTCAAAGCGAAAAGCGACGGCCAGACCTGGCCGTCGCCGGAGGGCGGGCAGTCTAGCGCCAGGCGCGGCGCGAACGCCTACTGGCCCGGAACCCAGAGCCGTCCGGAGCTCTGGGCAGAGCCCGGCGTCGGGCTTCGCAGGCTCCTCCGCGGCGGGCGGCTGGCCGCCCGAGCGCTGCGCGTAGAACATCTGGAGGCGCGAGAGCGCGTCCTTGACCGGGCCGAGCTGCTGGCCGTGGCGGGGCTCGACGATCGGCAGCAGCGCGCGTGCGCCCTCGATCGCCTGGTGGACCTGCTCGAGGTCGGGCTGGGGCGGCTGCTGACCCTCGGCGGGCGGCGGGCTCCCGAGCCCGGCCTTGCGCGCGCCGACGTTGAGCAGCGTCACGATCGTCTGCAGCAGCACGTCGTCGACCGTGATCCTCTGCATCTCGGCCTCGATGGCGGCGAGCTCTTCCTCGCTGAACTGGGGTGGTTCCTGGGCGCTCATGTGACGGTCTCCTCCTGGTACGTCCCCTGTGTCTCCTGCACGGTGTGCGCGTACACCTCCGCGGGGCTCGCGCCCGCGTCGATCATGCGGCGCTGGCGCTGGGCGCCGTTGAGCTCGGGCAGCGGCGCGTCGACGCCGGTCCACGCCCGCAGGCGGTCGAGCGCCTCCGCGGCCGGGAACTCCTCGACGATCGGCGCCTCGAGGTCGAGCAGGCGGCCGTCGAGCCCGTAGCGGAGCGCGCGCCACATGTTCTCCTCGATCAGGCGGCCCGGGAGGTCGGGCGGGGTCTCCCCGGCGTCGACCTCGGCGGCGGCCCGCATCACGCAGCCCACGATCAGCTGGGCGAGCGCGTCGGACTCATGACCGGTGGTCTGGGCGTCGCACACCCGCACCTCGACGGTGCCGAAGCTGTGGTGGGGCCGCACCGACCACCACAGCTGGGTGAACTCGATGATCGAGTTGGTGCGCACGAGCAGGTCGACGTAGTCGGCCCACGCCTGCCAGGTGCCGAACGCGTCCGGCACCCCGCAGCGCGGGAACGACTTGGTGAAGATCTGCGTGCGGGCGGAGTGCAGGCCGGAGTCGATGCGGTCGACGTAGGGCGAGTTGGCGCTGATGGCGAGCAGCAGCGGGAGGACCGGGCGCAGGCGGTCGCAGACGCGGACGGCGCGGTCGGCGCCCTGGATGCCGACGTGGACGTGCATCGAGAACGTGTTGTTGCGCCACGCCACGTACTTCAGGCCGTCCTCGACCAGGTGGTAGTGCGGCGTGTCGATGATGTGCTGCTCCTGGTAGTCGGAGAGCGGGTGGGTGCCATTGGCGCCGAGCAGCACGTCGTGCTTGGCGGCGAGCGCGAACAGGCGGCAGCGGGCCTCGTGCTGGCGGCGGCGGGCGTCCTCCAAGTCGTCGCCGCGGCCGGAGCGGATCTCGATCTCGCTCGAGATGAGCTCGCCGGCGATCGCCTCGGCCAGCACCGGGTCCTCGGAGCCCGGCGTCGCGCAGGCGCTCGAACGCCGGCGTGAGGCGCAGCGTGGGATCCAGGAGGGCGAATTCCTCCTCGATGCCGACGGTGCCGTCCGTCGAGGCTTCGAAGAGGTCGCGCGCGGCGGCGACGTCGATCATGGGGCGGGGAGCGCTAGATCAGGTCAGGTAGAAGTACAGCGCGTAGAGCAGGTCGACGGCGGGGCTGCTCGTGTGGACCGTGACCTCCGGCGGCACCTGGAGCAGCGCCTCGGAGTAGTTGAAGATGATCTTCACGCCGGCGTCCACGAGCTGGTCGGCGAGCGGCTGTGCGGCGGCGGTGGGGACGGCGAGGACGCCGACGACGATGTCCTCCTCCTCCACGATCTGCTTGAGGTCGTCGGGGTGGCGGACCGTCGTGTTGCCCACCTTCTCGCCGATCTTCTCCTGGGCGGGGTCGAAGATCGCCACGACGCGGAAGCCGTGGTCGGCGAAGATGTCGCTCGAGGCGATCGCGCGGCCGAGGTGGCCGGCGCCGAACAGCGCGATGTTGTGCTGGCCGGAGGTCCGCAGGATCTTGCGGATCTGGCTGACGAGCGAGTCGACGTTGTAGCCGACGCCGCGCTTGCCGAACTTGCCGAAGCCGGAGAGGTCGCGCCGGATCTGGGTCGAGTTGACGTGCGTGTACTCGCTGAGCTCCTGCGAGGAGATCGTCTCCTTGCCCATCTTGCGGGCCTGGGTGAGGACCTGGAGGTAGCGGGAGAGGCGCGCGGCGACACCCAGCGAAAGGCGGTCGGCCAGCGGCCCGCCCGCCCCGTCGCCTTGCTGCCCCCTGGTCGCGACGTCGCCGAGACTCATGCTCGGCTCACTCTAGCCTCGCTGACGCAGCCGCGCGGTGAGCGCCTCCTCGTCGACGAAGTAGTCGAACAGGTGCTCGCCGTCGAGGTGGACGACGGGGATCCGCTCGAGGTAGGCGCGGTGGAGCGCGTCGTCCTGCTCGATGTCGATCTCGTCGAGCGCGAAGGGCGTGGTCTGCTGGAGGTTGTGCAGTGCGGCGCGGGCCTCGTCGCACAGGTGGCAGCCCGGGCGCGTGTAGAGGGTGACGGTCCTCATCGGACGTCGAACGCGGGCGAGCGGCGGGTGCGGGGCTGGTCGCGTCGTGGCGCGCGGGCAGTCGCCTCGAAGCGGTACGAGCCGGGGGCGAGGTCCCGCAGCGCGTCGTCGGTGAGGCGGTAGGCGTACTCGGCCGGGAGCAGGTCGCGGGCGCCGCCGGGGGGCGTCAGCGTCTGCTGCGTCGGCGCCCTCCGAGTCGATCAGCTCGAGCGTGAGGCGCGAGGCGGGCTGGATGGTCGTGCCCCCGGCCAGCGGGTCGCCGCGCTCGAAGGCCCCGAGGGCGAAGCGGACGCCGTGGACCCGGTCGTCGCTGCGCGTGAGCTCGAGCGGGCCGAGCGGCACCTGCGGCGGCCGGGGCGCGCCGGCGCCTTCCTCGGCGGCGGGCGGGATCAGCGCCTCGCGGAGCCCGGCGGGCGTCTCCGCGGGGCGCTGCCGGGAGAGCCGCGAGGCGCGGACGGCGACCCGCGCCGCGGCGACGGCGGTGCCGGTCACGAGGCCGACGGAGGTGGTCGCCGCCCCCTCGGCGAGGACGTCGGGCTTCGGCGAGCCGTCGAAGGCCGGGCCGCGCGAGGAGAACGGCGCGGGGCCGACGGCCGCGGTCGCCCTTCGCCGCGCCCCACCGCCACGCGGCCGAAGGCCACCTTCGCCCCCGCCTTGGCCTCCAGCGCGGCCTTCGCGGCGTCGCCGGTCAGCCCCACCACGGGCGCGGCGGCGCGGCCGGCCGGGAGCATCGGGAGCGGGCGGTCGCGGGGGTCGGCGAGCAGGACGGCGCGGGCTCCCGCGCTCGCCGCGGCGGCGGCCTGGGCGGTCGGGTTCTCACCGGCGCGGACCAGCGCGACACGGCCGGACAGCTTCGACCCGCGCAGCAACTCGGCGGGGTCGGTGCTCGTCACGGGCCCGGCGAGCTCGCCGCCGTCCTTCGGCTCGCCCGCGAGGACCACCGCGCCCGCCAGCTTCCGCTCGCCCACCGTCACCTCCACGCGCGGCACGCCGGCGCCGGCCTCGGTCGCCCCCACCGCCAAGGCCGCCCGCGCCGCGCCGGGCGAGCCGACGACGCCGTTGGGCGGCCGCGCCGGGCCCTCGTTGCCGCCCGGCGCGACGACGAGCGTTCCCAGCTTGCCCGCGCCCCGCACCGCCTCCGCCTCGGCGGAGCCGGCGAACGCGGCGTACGGCGCGTTCACGCCGACCAGCGCGACACGCGCGGCGTCGTCGACGGCGCCGTCGCCGTCCGGGTCGACCGCGCGCTCGAGCCCGGCGAGCAGCGTGTCGGTCGTGCCGTGGATCTCCTGCCGGTTCGCGCCGTAGCCGGCCACGCGGATCGGCAGCACCGCCTCGCCCGCCGCGGTGACGATCTCCGCCAGCGCCGTGCCGCTCGTCTCGCGCCGCGACGAGCGGACGTCCGTGCCCGGCGACGGGTCGTCGTCGCGGTCGAGGGCGTCGTAGCCCGGCCCCTCGCCGCCGGTGTCGAGGATCGCGATCGGCGGTTCCGCGGTCGGCTGAGCCGGCGCCCGCGGCGCGCGCGGCACCGGCACCGGCTCACTCGTCGCGGGATAGAAGCGGCGGACGGGGAGCGCGCGCACGCCGAGGCTCGAGAGCGAAGCGAGGTCGGAGGTGTCGACGGTCGCGGCGAAGCCGTCCCAGGTGCGGCCGAAGGGGACGGCGTCGCGCAGCTCCACGCCGCGCGCGTCGAGCGCGGACCGCAGCGACTCGCCCTCCCGCTCGAGCGAGCGGACGTACGCGCGCTGGTCGGCCGCGCTCAGCGCGTCGAGGTCGTCGCGGTCGGCCAGCGGCGGCCGCGGCAGCTCGACGAGCACGCGCAGCGAGCCGTTGCCGGGCTCGCTCGGCGAGCGGCCGTCGTAGACCGACAGCGCGGCGGCCGAGGGCGGGACCGGCTCCTCGCCGCCCCCCAGCGCGCTCCCGTCTCGTTCCGCCAGCACCGCCACCACCGCGAGGAGGGCGAGCACCGCGAGCGCGAGCCCCATGCCCGCGGGGAGGGCGGGCTGCCGCGCGGCGCCCGAGTCGGCCGGTCCGTCCTCTTCCGCGGCTCCCTCCCCGCTCATGCCGCCTTGCCGCTGGCGTACGCGTCGAGGTCGAGGTACGCCGGGTACGCCAGCGGCTCGACCCAGCGCGCGGCCGAGGCGATCATCGCCGCGTTGTCGGTGCACAGCTCGCGCGGCGGCACCTTCAGCTCCACCCCCAGCCCGGCGCAGCGCTCGCGCAGCCGTGCGTTGGCGGCCACGCCGCCGCCCAGCGCCAGCCGAGCGCCCGGCTCCGCCCGCAGCGCCCGCTCGACCCGCAGCACGAGCGCCTCGACGATCGCGTGCTCGTAGGAGGCGGCCAGGTCGGCGGCGCGCCGCGCCGTCTCCTCCTCCCCCAGCTCCCGCACCGCGTACAGCAGCGCGGTCTTCAGCCCCGCGAACGAGAAGTCGAGCCCGGCCACCCGCTCCGCCCGGGGGAAGTCGAAGGCGGCCGCGTCGCCGGACTCGGCGAGCTTCGACAGCGCCGGCCCGCCCGGATACGGCAGGCCGAGGAGGCGCGCGCCCTTGTCGAACGCCTCGCCGGCGGCGTCGTCGAGCGTCCGGCCCAGCACCTCGTACGCGCCCGGCTCCGTCACCCGCGCCAGCAGCGTGTGGCCGCCCGACGCGAGCAGGCACAGGAACGGCGGCTCCATCGGGTCGGGCTCCAGGTAGGTCGCGGCGACGTGCCCCTGCAGGTGGTCGACCGGCGCCAGCGGCAGCCGCCGCGCCGCGGCCAGCCCCTTGGCGGTCGCCACGCCGACGAGCAGCGCGCCCACGAGCCCGGGTCCTTGCGTGACCGCGACGAGCTCGACGTCGTCCAAGCCCGCGCCGGCGCGAGCCAGGGCGTCGTCGACCACCGCGTTGACCAGCTCCAGGTGGTGCCGCGACGCGATCTCCGGCACCACGCCGCCGTAGCGGTCGTGCACGCCCTGCGAGGAGATGACGTTCGACCGCACCTCCCCCGCCCGCGTCACGACGGCGGCGCAGGTGTCGTCGCAGCTCGTCTCGAGCGCGAGGATCAAACCGCGCCGGCGCGCGCCCCCGGCACGTCCTCGAGCGTCCCCCGCAGCGTCGCCGGCGTGCGCCACATGATCAGGGCGTCCTCGCCGTTGTCCTGGTAGTAGCGGCGCCGCACGCCCGCCGAGCGGAAGCCGAAGCGCTGGTACAGCGTGATCGCGCCCTCGTTCGACGGCCGGACCTCGAGCGTCAGCTGCGAGGTCGGGTCACCGATCCGCTCGATCAGCTGCGTCAGCAGCGCGCTCGCGACCCCGCGCCGGCGGCAGCGCGGGTCGACCGAGACGTTCATCAGGTGCCAGACCGTGTCGTAGCGCGAGCAGATCAGGTAGCCGACCATCACGTCGTCCTCGAACGCCGCCAGGCACACGCCCGCGGGCTTGGAGAGCTCGAGCACGAACATCGCCAGCGACCACGGCGTCGGGAACGACCGCCGCTCGATCGCCACGACCTGCGGGAGGTCGGCGTAGGTGAGGCGGCGGATCGTGGGAGCGGTCATCGGCGGGGAACGGCGTCGGGCTCGCGCAGATAGTCGGGTAGGAGTGCGTCGCGGTCGGTCAGTCTCCCCTGCGCACCCAACCTGCACACCTGCTCGGCGCGGAGGCGGTGGACGCCATCCGAGTCGGGCGGGACGAGCGCTCCGGCCGCCTCGAGAGAGTCCCTGAATCGTACCGCCCCATCCCCCACCGTCAGCGGTGCAGCGGGCATTGCACGAACCCGTTCAGCGAGCGCGTCGGGAGCGAGCGCGGACGGCGCGAGGAGGACGCGCCCCGCGGACCACGCCGCCGCGAACGCCTCGCCGCGCCGCGCGTCGATGGCGGCGAGCACCAGCGGCCCGTCCGCGCCGCGCGCGAGCGCCTCGAGCGTGCTCACGGCCACCACCGGCAGCCCGCGGCCCTGGGCGAGCGCGCGGGCGGTGGCGATCCCGATCCGCAGGCCGGTGAAGCTGCCCGGGCCGACGCCGACCGCCAGCCGCTCGACGTCCTCCCACCCCACGCCGGCCGCCGCGAGCGCCTCGTCGGCCGCGCCGAGCAGCCGCGCCGCGTGGGCCGGGCGTGCTCCCGGGGCCGGGTCGTCGCGCACCTCGAAGACCGCATCGTCAACCAGAACGCCGGCCACGGTCGAAGGGGTCGCGGTATCGAGCCCGAGGACGATCACGTCGACAGCACCCTCGCGTCGCCGCCCGCGTGCGCGAGCGCCACGTGGCGCACGACCCGGCGCTCGCCCAGCAGCGCGTCCAGCCCGTGCCGCTCGGGCCACTCCACGAACGTGATCAGCTCCGGCCCGAAGTAGGGGTCGAGCAGGCCCGGATCCTCGTCGTCGAGCCCGGCGAGCCGGTAGAGGTCGAGGTGGGCGACGCCCGGCTCGTAGAGGTGGCCGACCACGAACGTCGGGCTCGTCACCGGCTCGGTCACCCCCAGCGCCCGCGCCGCCCCGCGCACGAACGTCGTCTTGCCGCTCCCCAGCTCGCCCGAGACGAGGACGACGTCGCCGGGCGCGAGCGTCGTGGCGAGCGCCGCCCCGGCGCGCTCGGTCTCCTCGGGGGACGAGCTACTCAGCTCGCCGGACATGCGCCCGCAGCGCCACGCCCGCCGCCAGCAGGATCAGCCCGAGCGCGCCCGGCAGCGCGGCGTCCCACCCGGTGCGGGGCAGCTGCGCGGCCTGGACCGGAGCGGGCGCGGGCGCCGCGCTCCCCGGCGCGGGCGCGGGCGTCGCCGCCGGCGCCTGCGCGGGCGCGGCCGGGGCAGGGGTGGCGGTGGCCTGCGGCTCGCTCTGCTGCTGCTCCTGCTCGCCGAACGGGTCGGCGTACTGCTCGTCGCCGGCGCTCTGCGCCGCCGCCGTGGCAGGCAGCAGCGCGAGCAGCACGCTCGCGACCGTCAGAGATCGACGCCAACCCCGCATGCGCCCGAGGGTAGAGCACGCTGGGGTCCGCTAGCGTGAGCCGCCGCTCATGAGCTCGCCGGGAGTCGAGCAGGCCGTCCGCACGCCCGCCGCCGCCGGCCCCGAGCCGCCGGAGGTCACCGCCGGCGACCCCGAGACCGGCAAGGCGATCGGCCTCGCGATCGCGACGATGGGCGCGAACCTCGTCGCCGTCGTCTTCACCGTCGTCTTCACGCGGATCCTCGGCGCCGACGGCTACGGCTCGCTCGCGGCGCTGCTGAACCTGAGCGTGATCCTGTTCGTGCCGGGGTCGGCGCTGCAGGTCGCGGCGGCCCGCGAGGCGACGCTCGGACGGCTCGGCCGCGGCGGCGAGCTGGCCGGGACGCTCGCGCGCTGGAGCCGCCACATCGTGGCCGGGCTGGGCGTGATCGCCGTGCTCTCGATCGTCGCCCGCGAGCCGCTCGCCGACCTGATCAACATCGACCAGGCGTGGGCGGCGGCCGCGGTGCCCGCGACCGGCGTGATGTGGCTGCTGCTGTGCCTGCAGCGCGGGCTGCTGCAGTCGGCCCGCGCCTACCGCGAGGTCGGGCTGAGCGTGTTCGCCGAGGCGCTCGGGCGGCTGCTGCTCGCGGTCGTGTTCGTCGCCGCGGGGCTCGACGTCACCGGCGCCTACCTCGGCACGCTGGCCTCGATCGCGGTCACCGCCGCCGCGCTGGCCTGGCTGCTGCGCCGGCGCCTCGGCGCCCCCGACCTCCACTCCCGCCCGCACCCGCTGCCGGCGCTGGCCCGCAAGGCCGCGCTCCCGATCGCCGCGCTGACCCTGGTCGCGGCGCTCCAGAACGTCGACGTGATCATGGCCAAGCACGTGCTCACCGACGCCGTCGCCGGCGTCTACGCCGCCTCGACCGTCGCCGCCAAGGCGGTGGTGTGGATCGCGTTCGGTCTCGGCTTCTGGGTGCTGCCGGAGGCGACCCGCCGCGCCGCCGCCGGTCGCGACCCGCGCGAGGTGCTGCTGCGCGCGCTCGCGGTGATCGGCGTGCTGTCGATGGGCGCGCTCGCGGTCTTCGCCGCGGTGCCGGAGTGGCTGCTGCGGACCGCGTTCGGCGCCGACTACGAGGCGGGCGCCGACGTGCTGCTCCAACTCGGCGCGGCCTACGCGCTGCTGGCGATCAGCTACCTGTGCGTGCAGTTCCTGCTCGGGCTGCACCGGCGGGCGTTCGTGCTGATCCTGGCCGCGATGGCGCTGGCCGAGCCGCTGCTCCTGCTCGGCGCCGGCGACCTCGCCGCCTTCGCCGGCACGGTGCTGCTCGTGCAGGCGATCGCCGCGGTCCTGCTGCTCGTCGTGAGCCTCGCGCGACGATGACCTGCGGCGTCTGCGGCGGGCCGCTGCGGCTCCGCTACAAGGGCGACCCGCCCGAGCTCGTCGCCGACGCGTTCGCGCCCAGCTGCCACAGCGTCAGCGGCTACGCCGACCTCTACGCCTGCGAGCGCTGCGGGACGGTCCAGCAGCCCGACCTCCCCAGCGGAGCGGAGCTGCACGGGCTCTACCGCGACATGCGCGACGACGCCTACCTGGCCGAGGAGGCCGGCCGCCGCCGCACGTCGCAGCGGCTGCTCGACGCGATCGAGCGCCACGCGCCGCGCGGGCGCATGCTCGAGGTCGGCTGCGGGCACGGGCTGCTGCTCGACGAGGCGCGCACGCGCGGCTGGGAGGTCACGGGCCTCGAGCTCGCCGACGCGTCGCGCGAGCACGCGGTGCAGCTCGGCCTCGACGTGCGCGACGACACGCTCGAGGCGCTCGACGAGGACGCGCGGTACCAGGCGGTCGTGCTCGCCGACGTGCTCGAGCACCTCGACGACCCGGTCGACGCGCTGCGCCGGATCGCCGGGCTGCTGATCCCCGGCGGCGCGGCGCTGATCGTCACGCCCGACCCCGCCTCCCGCACCGCGAAGCTGGCGGGCTCGCGCTGGTGGGGCTACCTGCCGTCCCACACCTACCTGATCCCCCACTCCACGCTGCGCGGGCTGCTGCGCGAGGCCGGCCTCGAGACCGTGGAGGAGCGCCACTTCAAGCGCACCTTCAGCTTCGGCTACTGGGTCGCGGGGCTGGGCGAGCGGTCCAGGCCGGTGCAGGGCGCGCTGGGGGCGGCGGAGAAGCTGGGGCTCGCGAAGCGGCCGCTGACGATGGCGCTGGGCGACGAGCGCGTGGTGGTGGCGAAGAAGCGCTAGGCGTGCCGTGACGGGTGTCCGCCGGCCCTCGGCCCGCGGATGGGCCGCGCCGGAACGATCTCGTCGATCGGCCGCACGGAGCGCCCGCGGTCACGGAGGAACTCCGGCAACAGCGGTAGCGCCATCCGCACGCCGCTCAGGTGCTCGCGCAGCCGCCGCTCACGCGCGGCGTGCCATGCCCACGCGAGCCTGGCGGTAGGCGACCTGGGGCAGCCAGCGGAGCCGGAAGTAGCGCGCCACCAGCAGGAGCGTGTTGCGCTCGATCAACGGACCCGGGCCGCCGCTCGACCCCGCGCCCGCGTGCCAGGAGTAGGCGTTCGGCTCGTAGGCGCAGCGCCAGCCCGCCAGCTGCAGCCGCAGCCCGAGCTCGACGTCCTCCAGGTACATCCCGAGCCGCTCGTCGAACCCGCCGACCGCCTCGAGCGCCGCGCGGCGATACAGCGCCGCGCCCGCGCAGGCCGAGAACACCTCGCCGGGCTCGTCGTAGAACCCCTTGTCGGTCTCGAAGCGGCCGCGCTGCTCGCACACGCCGTCACGCCGGAGGATGTCGCCCGTGCTGTAGAGGACGGTCGGATCGTCGAGGTCGGCCATCTTCGTGGCCACCGCCGCGTCGCCCTCCCCCAGCGCCTCGGCCGCGAACTCGAGCCAGTGGGGGGCGAGCACGACATCCGTGTTGACGAGCGCGACGACCGGGGCGTCGACCGCCGCCACGCCCGCGTTGGCCGCGCGGGCGAAGCCGCCGTTGCGCCCCAGCCGCAGCACGCGCGCGCGGCCCTCGGCGAGCTCGGCCGACCCGTCCGTCGAGCCGTCGTCGACCACCAGCACGTCGGCGGGCGCGAGCGTCTGCGCCGCCACCGAATCGAGCACCGCCGGCAGCCAGCGCGCGCCGTTGTAGTTGGGGATCACGACGGCGATGTCCACGGGCGCGTCACAGCTCCTCCGCGATCCGCGGCGCCTCGCGTCTGAACACCAGCACCGCCGCGACGCACGTCGCCACGAAGATCGCCGCCGCCGGGAGCAGCCCCGCCCAGCCGCCGGCGAGCGCGACCGGTCCCGGCGCCGTCGGGTCGACGATCCACTTGCGCGCGAGCTCGAGCAGCGTCGCGAGCGGATTGAGCATGATGAAGTCGCGCAGCGTCTCGGGCACCTTCTCGAGCGGATAGAGCACGGGGCTCGCGTAGAACAGCACGGTCGACAGCACCGTCCAGATGATCGCCAGGTCGCGGAAGCGCGGGTACAGCGACGAGACGATCATCGACACCGCGGTGGTGATGAGGATCAGCGCGGCCAGCAGCACCGGGAACAGGAGCCACGTCCAGGCCGGCGTGATGCCGGCGGCGAGGATGAAGATCAGCACCACGACGAGGTTGAGCCCGAGGTTGAACAGGGTCGTGAGGACGATCGCCAGGGGGATCACGAGCCGCGGGAACTGCGTCTTGCGCACGATCCCCTCCTGCGCCGAGATCGACGTGACGGCCACGCCGGTCGCCTCCTGGAAGAAGCTGAACAGCACGATGTTGAACAGCAGCAGGACCGGATAGTGCGGCACCTCCGAGCCGAGCCGGAAGACCTGGGTGAACACCGCGAGCAGGACCGCGAAGAGCATCAGCGGCCGCGCGATCGACCACACGTAGCCGAGCGCCGTGCCGAAGTAGTGGCGCTTGAAGTCGAACGCGGCGATCAGGTAGAGCAGCTCGAGCGCGCGCCGCCAGCCGCCGCCCAGCGCCGACGGGCCCTCCACGTCGCGGAGCTCGACCTGGCTCACTCCGGGTCCTCCAGCACCGGCTCCACGTCGGCCTCCACCACGACCATGCCCTGCGACTCGGTGGGGCCGTCGACGCTGAAGTTCAGCAGCCGCAGCCCCTGGACGGTCACGTTGACGGCGCCGACGTCCTCGGCGACATAGACATCGAGCGTGTAGGAGCCCGGCACCAGCGGATTCTCGATCGGCCCCCGGAACGCCATGCGCCCCCCGTCCGGGACCTCCGCCTCGAGTCGCCGCTCGAGCTCGAACACCGTCTGCCCTTTTTCGTCGCGCACGTGGAAGGTGAAGATCGGGCGTGTCAGCGCGCGTGCCGCGTTCAGCACCACGTCGAGCCCGATCGGCCGGCCCTCGGCAAGCGTCTCCACCGGCTCGCCGGCGGCGTCGCGCAGCGTCGCACTCGCGACCCGCGCCATCACCTCGACGAGCTTCGGCCGGCCCTTCGGCCCGAGCTGGTCCGCGTCGTCCGCGAAGTTGACCCGGTAGTAGGCGAGCGCGGCGTCCTCCGGCGCCCCGACGAAGCGCAGCTCTCCGTCGTGCAGCAGCATCGCGCGATGGCACAGGGTCTGCACGGTGGTCATGTCGTGCGTGACGAGGACGATCGTCTTGCCGGCCCGGCGCTTCTCGTGGAACACCTCCATGCACTTCTGGGCGAACGCCGCGTCGCCCACGGCGAGCACCTCGTCGATCAGCATGATGTCGGCGTCCGCCTGCACCATCAGCGCGAAGGCGAGGCGGACGAGCATGCCCGAGGAGTAGTTCTTGAGCTGCAGGTCGACGAAGTCCTCGAGCTCGGCGAAGGCCACGACGGCGTCGAGCCGGCTGCGCGCCTCGCGCAGGGTCAGGCCCATGAGCACGCCGTTGAGCACGCCGTTCTCGCGCGCCGTGAGCTCGTGGTTGAAGCCCACGCCGAGCTCGATGAAGGGCGCCACCCGACCCGGCGATGCGGGCGCGCCCGCCGTCGGCGCGGTAGATGCTCGCGAGGATCTTCAGCAGGCTGCTCTTGCCCGAGCCGTTGCGGCCGACGATGCCGAAGAACTCGCCCTGGCGGACGTCGAAGCTGACGTCGCGGAGCGCGTGGTGCTCGCGGTGCGCGACGCGGGCGAACGGGTGTGTGGCGCGGTCGCGCAGCGAGTCGATGCGGTGCTCGGGGATCCGGAACGTCTTCTGGATGCCCCTCGCCTCGATGACGACCGGCGCGTCGCTCAAACGGCGAGCGGCGCGTAGTCGGCCGGGAACCCGTGGGCGCCGAAGAACCAGCTCTCCACCGCGAAGCGCGGGTTCGGCATCGACGGGTCCGACCCGGTCTGGTGCAGGAACATCTCGTCGAAGAACAGCGCGTCGCCCGGCTCGAAGATCGGGCGCAGGATCTCGACGCCGCCGGCCGCGGCCGCCTCGGCCGCCCGCTGGCGCGTCAGGTCGACGTAGAGCATCTCCTCGTGCTCGATGACGATCTCGTCGAGCCGCCGCGGCACGATGTCGAGCCCTGGCGCCTCGTCGCCGCAGCGCGACAGCGAGAGCCAGAGGTTCAGCGCGCGCGCTTCGCCCATGAACGCGCCGTCCTGGTGCCAGGCGCCGCCGACCGTCGGCGCCGCCTTGCGCAGCGTGGTCTTGTGCACGGAGATCAGGCCGCGCTCGCCGAGGTAGCCCTCGACCAGCCGCGGCAGCCCGGCGCGCTCGAAGAGGTCGAGCATCCGGCACGCGACCGTCGGCGAGTCCGCCGCCAGCACGCCGCCGCCCTGCTCGATCCACGGCCGCTCGGCGACCTCGCCCCGCTCGGGCACGAACTCCTCGTAGAGGCCCGCGGGCGCCTGCCCGTTCGCCTCGCGTGCCTCCAGGGCGCGGTCGATCCCGGAGGCGAGCGCGAGCGCGTCCTCGCGTGGGACGAGCCCGCGGACGAGCAGGCAGCCGTCGCGCAGGATGCCGGCGCGAAGCAGGCCGGGCGTCAGGTCCGCGGCCGCGATCTCGGGCAGCTTGCCCACGGGGAGAGCGGCCTCGTCGGGCGCGGCGTAATCGGGCGCCCGGTCCCCGGCGTCGATCAGGCCCAGCCCGGCGAGATGGCGGAGCCGCAGCAGCTCGCGCTCGGTGTCCGCATTGCGCTCGTCCCGCCACTCCCCGGTCAGCCGGGCGATGTCGTCGAGCAGCTGTTCGGGCGGCGGCTCGGAGACGACGACCGGCTCGGGCTGGGACTTCCGCTTGAACAGGGCCATGGGGCGGCGATCGTAGCGAGAGGCCGCGCCCGGGGCGGGAACTAGACTCGTCCGCCGCTTCGCCCCATGATCGCCTTCGGCTGCTCCATCACGAACCCCGACCAGTTCCGCCGCTGCGCGGAGCCGGGCATCGACCGCGCCGCGGAAGTCGATTCCGCGCGCGACCTCGGGCCGGCCGTCGGCACCATCCAGCGCAGCTACAACGCGCTGCTCGACCGGGCCGCCGAGCGCGACGAGCTCGAGGCGCTCGTGCTCGTCCACCAGGACGCGGAGATCGTCGACGCCGACCTGTGCGCCAAGGTCCGCGCGGCGCTGGCCGACCCGGCGGTCGGCCTTGTCGGCTGCGCCGGTGCGCGCGACGTCCGCAGCATCGCCTGGTGGGAGGGCTCGGTGACGCTCGCCTCCTTCGTCAACCGCTACGAGGAGCACGGCGGCGGCGACCTCGCCTCGTTCTCCTGGGACTGGGACGACGCGCCGCCGTGGGCGCAGACCGGCGAGGTGGAGACGCTCGACGGCTTCGTGCTCGCGTTCTCGCCCTGGGCGGTGCAGCACATCCGCTTCGACGAGGCGCTCAGCCGCTTCCACGGCTACGACCTCGACTACTGCCTCCAGGTGCGCGAGGCCGGGCGCAAGGTGATCACCGCGGACTTCCGCGCGATCCACCACCGCCAGATCGAGATGCTGCCCGACCCCGAGGAGTGGATCGAGGCGCACATCGCGGTGGCGGAGAAGTGGGACGGCCGGATGCCGCGCATCGGGACGGCGCCGGGAAGTTGGCGCGACCGCGCGCTGCGTGCCGAGGCCGACCGCGACGCGGCGAGCGCGATGGCGCACAGCAAGGTGGTGGAGCTCGAGGCGCGCGCCCGCGAGCTGCGGCGCGGGATCGCCGAGACGCGCGGCAGCCTGTCGTGGCGGCTGAGCGCGCCGCTCCGCCGGCGCGGAGCATGATCGCCTTCGGCTCCGTCCTCGCCGACTCGGAGGCCTACCGGCGCTTCGCCGGGCCCGGCATCCGCCGCGCCGCCGAGCCCGACTCCGCGGTCCACGTGTTCGGGGCCGTCGGCAGCGTCTGCCGGGGCAACAACCTGCTGCTCGACGCCGCCGCCGCGCACGATGACCTCGAGGCGCTCGTGATCGTCGACGCGCGCACCGAGATCGCCGACCCGGACCTCTGCGCCAAGGTCCGCGAAGCGCTGCGCGACCCCGACGTGGCGCTGGCCGGGCCCGTGGGCGCGCGCGACGTCGGGACGATCGCGTGGTGGCAGGGCGAGGTCAGCAGCGCGCCGGTCGTCCACCGCTACTACGAGCACGGCGGCGGCGAGATGGACGGCTACGGCTGGGCGCCCGTGGGCGCGCCGCTGGGCGAGGTCGACGCGCTCTACGGCTTCCTGCTCGTGCTGTCGCCGTGGGCGGTCCGCACGCTGCGCTTCGACGAGGCGCTGAGCACCGGCCACGGCTACGACGTCGACGTCTGCCTGCAGGCGCGCGCGGCCGGTCGCAAGGTCGTCACGGCGGACCTGCGCGCGATCCACCACCGTCCGCTCGAGCTGATCGAGGACCTCGAGGTCTGGATCGAGGGCCACATCGACGTCGCCGAGAAGTGGGACGGCCGCTGGCCCGGTCGCCCGGCCGAGGAACCCGACTGGAAGCGCCGCGCCCGCCGCGCCGAGGCCGAGCGCGAGGCGGCGCGGACAGTGGCCTACTCGAGCGCCCTGCGGCTCGACGCCGAGGTGCTCGCGCTCGAGCGCGAGATGGCGGAGATGACCGACAGCCGGTCGTGGCGGCTCACCGCGCCATTGCGGTGGCTGAACCGCGTGCGCCGCGGCCGCTAGTCGCCGTCGAGCACGCGCCGGACCTCCGCCTTGGAGATCACCGACTGCTCGGTGGCGACGCCCGCCTTCATGCGCAGCAGCGACAGCTGCTCGGCGACCGCGAACGCGCTCGACTCCAGCATGCGCCGCAGCAGCGCCTCATGCTCGGCCCGCCGCTCCCGCTCGCTCCACAGCTCGGCCAGCGTCTCGTGCACGCGCGCGAGCTGGTGGACGCGGTTGGCCTCCAGCCGCTCGAGGATCGGGTTCCGATCGAAGGGATCGAGGATGCCGGCGAGCTGCTCCGACGTACGCCGCGTCCTGGTGCCAGACGACGCCGAAGCCGAAGAACACCGGCACGACGACGAGCCGGAGGTCTCTCGCGGCTCGCCACGAAGTCCTCGACCGCGGTGAGCACGCCGTTGCGCGCGCCCGCCCTCGCGCTCGGCCGAGCGCGGGTAGGGCAGGCCGCCGGGCCGCAGCCCCGGGTCGCCCGGGACGAGCTTGCCGCGGTTGCCCGCCACCGGCTGGCGGAACTCCTCGGGGATCTGCTCCGGCGTCGAAGTAGTCGTCGCGGCGGCCGTGCGGCCAGCAGACGTCGTGGAAGAGCAGCAGCGGCAGCTCGGCGCCGGGGGCGCGCTCGCCGATCAGCCCGCAGCTCCTCGAAGACGGTGAAGTAGTTGTGGTCGCCGTCGATCACGACGGCGTCCGGCAGCGCGGGGAGCGCCGGCAGCGCCGCCAGGCTGGTCTCGCGGATCAGCTCGAGCTCGGGGCGCTCCTCGGCGAGCGCGACGAGCGCCGGGCTGCGGCGAGGGATCGACGGCCGCGACCCGCGCACCGGCGCCCTGCGCCCACTCGACCAGCACGCGCGTCAGGTCGCCGGCGAACGCGCCGACCTCGACGATCGAGCGCACGCCCGCCGCGTCGAGGCACGGCAGCATCAGCTCCGCCGACTGCGCCATCGAGACGCCCCAGCGGTCCGGGTCGTTGAGGTAGGGGTCAGTTGGCACTAGAGCGAGAGCGGCGCGAACTCGCGCCGGGAAGGCCGAGCCGCCGAAGAACCAGTTCTCGATCGCGAACCGCGGGTTGGGCATCGACGGGTCCGACGCGGTCTGGTGGAGGCACTTCTCGTCGAAGAACAGCGCGTCGCCCGGCTCGAAGACCGGGCGGACGATCGGCGCGTCGCCGGCGGCGCGCCTCGGCCTTGGTCTGCGAGACCTGGTAGCTGAGCACCGCCTCGTCGGTTCCGGTCGGGGCGAACTCGTCGAGCCGGCGCGGGACGATGTCGAGGCCCGGGGCGACGTCGCCGCAGCGCGAGAGCGCGAGCCACAGGTTGAGCGAGCGCACCTCGCCCATGAAGGCGCCGTCCTGGTGCCAGGCGCCGCCGACACGTCGGCTCGGCCTTGCGCAGCGTCGTCTTCTCGACCGAGATCAGCGGGCGGCTCGCCGAGGTAGCCCGCGACGAGCTCGCGGGACGCCGGCCGACGCGAACAGCTCGAGCATCTCGAAGCTCAGCGGTCGGCGAGTCGATGGCCAGGACGCCGCCGCCCTCCTTGATCCAGCGGGCGGTTGTCGATCGGGTCGAAGCGCGGGTCGGTCTCGAACTCCTCGTACCAGCCCGGGCGGCGCCGCCGCCCGCGTCGCGCTCGGCGAAGGCGCGCTCGATGCTGCCCGGCGAACGCCAGCGCCGCCTCGCGCGGCGACGAGGCCGCGCACGAGCAGGCAGCCGTCGCGCAGGATCCCGGCGCGCAGCAGCTCGGGGTCGAGGTCGGCGGCGGCGATCTCCGGCAGCCCCTCGGCCTCGGGCAGGCGCTCGGTGGCCGGCCGGGCGAACGCCGGGTCGGCCGGCGCCTCGTCGAGCAGCCGGATGCCGGCGAGGTGGCGG
Organism: uncultured Solirubrobacteraceae bacterium; assembly: GCA_963730115.1. Lineage (GTDB taxonomy): Bacteria > Actinomycetota > Thermoleophilia > Solirubrobacterales > Solirubrobacteraceae > DASQFQ01. The sequence goes on from CAVSQM010000012.1 coordinate 404,203, forward strand.
AGCCGCAGCGACCTCGCGCTCGGTCGCGGCGTCGCGCTCGTCGCGGTTGCGCTCGGTCAGGCGCGTCGATCTCGGCGAGGAGCTCGTCGGTGCCGCCGTCGAATCTCCTCCGCGCGCGTGCGCCCGCAGCTTCACGCCGGAACATGCGCAGCAACGCTAGCGAGACGCGCGCGGGCGCTCCGACGACGGTCGCGCCCGCCGGGCACGTCGTCGACCACCACCGCGTTGGCGCCCACCGTGGCGCCCGCGCCGACCGTGACGGGCCCGATCACCTTGGCCCCGGTGCCGATGTTCGCGCCGCGCTCGATCGTGGGTCCGCGGACGTCGCCGGAGCGCAGCCCGATGGTCACGAACGGGGCGATCACGACGCCCTCGTGGATCTCGATCACGCCGTCGATCACGACCTGACCGTGGATCAGGTAGACGCCGGGCCGGACCACGACCGGATCGCCGATCGAGACCTGCGCGCACGCCATGCGCGAGCCGGTGCGCGATCCGCGGCAGCACCGGCACGCCGCGACGCTGCAGGCTCGCCTTGAGCGCGGTAGAGCGCCTGGGCCAGGAAGGCGTCGCTGACGAGCGCGAGCCGCAGCATCTGCCGCGCGGCGTCGGCGCGCGAGCGGAACTCGTGGCGCTCGCCGCGGTAGTGCGCGGTGATGCGCGCGTCGGCGAGCAGCGCCTCGCGCAGCGACGGGTGGCGCGCCCGCAGCTCGCTCCAGAACTCCTCGCTCACCCGCGCCGCCGCAGCGTGAGCACGACCTGGTGGAGGTCCTGGAGGAACAGGTCGACGTGCAGCAGCTCGAAGCGGCTCGCCCAGCGCTCGCGCACGTAGGGCAGCGCGATCACGGTCTCGCCGTAGCTCATCTCGCCGCTGCCCGCGTATTGGGGGTGGCCGGGGTCGGCGGGATGCGGTGCGAAGACGTACGCGTCGTCCTCGCGGTCGCGCACCTCCGCCATGAACGGCGACTCCTGGAGGTAGGCGGGCGGGCGGATCGTGACGACGAGGATGCCGCCGGGGCGGAGCCCGGCGTGCAGCGCGTCCAGGCAGCGCTCGTGCGCGGCCTCGGACAGGTGCGTGAAGACGGAGAACGCGAACGCGAGGTCGAACGGCTCCTCGAACGGCAGGCGCTCGGGGAAGAAGTCGCTCTGCGCCAGCGTCGCCGGCACGCGGCACTCGGCAAGGATCGAGGCGACGGGATCGCAGCCGCAGAGGCGCTCGGGGGGCACGTCGCGGATCAGGTAGCGCGTCAGCCGGCCCCAGCCGCAGCCGAAGTCGAGCACGCGAGACTCGTCGAGCGGACGGGCGCCGGCCTGGGCGTATCGCTCGGTCAGCAGCCGGTAGAACGCGGCGCTCTGGAGAGCGAGCGGCACCCCCGACCGCCCGCACCAGCGCTCCTGCATCGCCGGCTCCGGCACCTCCGGCAGGGCGGCGCGGAGGTTCGGATACACGCTGTACTGCTGCGTGAGCAGCAGCGCCCAGAGGTCGACGTCGAGCCCGGCGAAGGCGGTGGGCGACGCTCCCTGGGCGCACGCGGCGTCGAGCGGGGCGAGCACGTCGTCGTGGAAGGCCGTCAGCCAGCTGTCGTAGTCGGAGGCGGCCGGCGGCGGTGGCGCGCCGCCGCCACGGGCACGCAGCGCCCGCGCGACGCGCCGGCTCAGCTGCCCCACGTGCATCGGCCGCAGGCTACCGCCGGCGCGCGAAGGCCCACACCTGCACCGGCAGGTCGGGCTCGTCGCCCAGCGGATGGCGGCGCCGATAGGCGGGCCAGCGGTCGAAGTTCCCGGTCACGCAGTGCCGGTTGCCCCAGGAGCCCACGGCGTCGACCTCGAGCCCCGCGCGCTCGAGCAGCAGCCGCAGGCCGCGCGGAGTGAAGCGCCAGTAGTCGTGCATCCCGTAGGCGGGCAGCTCGTGGATGCGGATCAGGAACGGCGTCGAGACCACGACGTGGCCCCCGGGCGCGCACAGCCCGCGCAGGTTGGCGGCGGCGGCCGCCGGGTCGACGACGTGCTCGATCACCTGCTCGCAGATCACGACGTCGTGACCGCCCGGGTGCTCGAGCGGCGCGCAGAGGTCGAACTCCGGGTAGTTCAGGCTCTCGAAGCTCCGCCACGGGAGGTGCGCCCGCGCGTCGCCGCTGATCTCCACTGCGGTCTTGCCCGCGGGATCGAGGCTGCGGAGATGGTCCTCCACCGCGCGGTTGAGGACGACGCGCTGCCACTGCTCGGAGCCCGACGCCGCCTCCGGGAACCACAGCCGGTCCCGCACCGCCCGCAGGCGCTTCAGAACAGGCCGCGCCATGACTCCCTGATCCGCTCCGGGTGGATGTCGATCCCCTCGAAGCAGCTGTCCTCGCTGAACCAGTGGGCGAACTCGTCCTCCTCGACGATGCGGTTGTGCTCGGCCCAGCGCTCGCGCGCGTCCTGCTTCGCCCAGCGCTTGCGCTTCCGCGTCCGGTGACGCTCGAGGCACAGCGTGTAATCCATGCGGTGCAGGTGGATGAGGCGCAGGTCGGGGTCCGGGTTGAAGCCGGCGTCGGTGCGCGCATGCAGGCCGGGCCGCCATTCGGTCGGCTCGGTCGCGAGCGCCGCCTTGTCATAGCCGTCGTTGATGAACCACCAGCTCCGCTGGTCGAGCACGGGCCGGCCGAGGTCGAGCGGGGGCTCGACGTCCGGGCGGTGCAGGAGCTCGTAGCCGAGGCAGTTGATCCACGGCTCGTCGAAGCGATCGATGTAGTCGCCCAGCGTCCCCCACTCCGGGACGGGCGCGACGATCTCGTCCACGTCGGTGACCAGCACGACGTCGTAGCGCCCGAGCAGCTCGCGCTGCAGCTCCCCGAGGGTCTGCGCCATCCACGCGTGGTCGACGGTGCGCTTGGCCGCCGGGATACGCACGAAGCCGTCGCGTCTGGTCGACCCGTCGGTGGTCCCGTTGTCGAGCACGTAGATGTCCTGGGGCCGGAAGAAGCGCGAGTAGTAGCCGAGCCAGATCGGCAGGAAGACGGATTCGTTGTGGACCATCGTCACCGCGGCACGGCTGCGCGGTCGCGGCTGCTTGCCCGCATAGACGTCGCGCCGGTAGCGCCGCATGTTGGGGAACCAGGACGCCATCGGATGGTTCGGGCTGTCCTGGGGCTCGAGGACGAGGCTCACGCGCGGGAACGCTAGCGGCGCACATCGCTCGGCTAGGCTCGCCGCGTTTTGGCTGCGCTGCGCATAGGCCTCGAGTCCCCCGTGCCCGCCGAGCTCGCGGTCGGCGCGGGCACGGCGGTGTTCGTCGCCGGCACGTGCTTCGCGCCCGGCGAGCGAGTCGAGTCGCTCGCGTTGCTCGTCAACGGCGAGGAGCAGCCGCTCGGCGCGTTCGGAATGCCACGGCTGGAGACGCTGCGGGCGAACGAGCCCGACGGCTACCGCAGCGGCTTCTGGGGGATCGCGCAGATCCGCGCCGCGCCCGCCACGCTGGCCCTCCGCGCGCGGCTCGCCGACGGCGCCGTCGAGGAGGCGCCGCTCGCCACGATCCCCGCAGCGCCGCCCGTCGAGCCCGTCGCCGCGGACGCCTCGGTCGCGATCTGCATGACCACCTGCGACCCGCCGCTGGCGCTGTTCCGGCGCCAGGTCGAGTCGATTCGCGCCCAGACGTTCACCGACTGGGTGTGCGTGGTCAGCGACGACTGCTCGGAGCCCGAGCGCTACGCGGCGATCCAGGAGGTGCTCGGCGACGACCCGCGCTTCCTGCTCTCGCGCACGCCGCGGCGGCTCGGCTTCTACCGCAACTTCGAGCGCGCGCTGACGCTCGCGCCCGCCGGCGCGCGCCACGTCGCCCTCGCCGACCAGGACGACCGCTGGCACCCCGACAAGCTCGCGACGCTGCTGGCCGAGCTCGGCACTGCCCAACTCATCTACAGCGACGCGCGCGTCGTCGACGGCGGCGGCCGCGTGCTCGCGGACACGTACTGGAGCCGCCGCGACAACAACCATTCCGACCTGCTCTCGCTGCTGGTGGCGAACTCGGTGACCGGCGCCGCCTCGCTGTTCCCCGCCGCCCTGCTGCGCGACGCCCTGCCGTTCCCGCCCGCCCAGTTCGCGCACTTCCACGACCACTGGCTCGCGCTCGTGGCGCTCTCGCTCGGCGACATCGCCTTCGTCGAGCGGCCGCTCTACGACTACGTCCAGCACGGCGGCGCGACGCTCGGCCACGCCGCCGCCAACCGCATGCCGGGCATGCGCGAGCGGCTCGAGGCGGTGCGCCGCGACCCGCGCGAGCGGATCCGGCTGTGGCGGATGCACTACTACGTCGACGCGCTGCGCCTGCTCCAGTTCACGACGATCCTGCGGCTGCGCTGCTGGCCGCGGATGCCGGCGGCCAAGCGCCGCGAGATCGAGCGCTTCGAGCGCGCCGACCGCTCGCTCCCCGCGCTCGGCGGGCTCGCCTGGCGCGGCATGCAGGAGCTGCTGGGGCGGCGCCGCGACACGCTCGGCGCCGAGTGGATGCTCGCCCACGCCTTCGCCTGGCGCCGCCTGCTCACGCTGAGCGCCCGCGACGCGCCCAACCGCGTCGGCCGGCTCGACTCGCTGCCGCCACCGGCCTTCGACCCGCGGCCCGGGGCGCGAGCGCCCGGCCGAGCCGGCCGTGCGCGTGATCGCCGAGAAGATCACGCCGCTGCGGCTCGCGGTGAGCGACGACGCGCCGCGGCGGGTCAACCTGCTGATCCCGTCGATCGACCTGCAGCACTTCTTCGGCGGCTACATCGGCAAGTTCAACCTCGCGCGGCGGCTGGCCGCCCGCGGCGAGCGCGTGCGCATCGTCACCGTCGACCCGGTCGGCGCGCTGCCCGAGAGCTGGCGGCGCGACGTCGAGGCCTACAGCGGGCTGGCCGGGATGCTCGACGAGGTCGAGGTGGTGTTCGGGCGCGAGTCGCAGGGCGTGGAGATGAGCCGCGACGACGCGCTGATCGCGACGACGTGGTGGACCGCCCACGTCGCGAACACGGCGCTGCGGTCACTCGACGCCGAGCGCTTCCTCTACCTGATCCAGGAGTACGAGCCGTTCACGTTCCCGATGGGGACCTACGCCGCCCTGGCGGCCGAGAGCTACACGTTCCCGCACACCGCGGTGTTCTCGACCGAGCTGCTGCGCGACTACTTCCGCGGCCACTCGCTCGGGGTGTACGCGGCCGAGGGCGGCGACACCGCCTCGACGTCGTTCGACAACGCGATCACCGCGATCGACCCGCCGGCCGCGGCCGTGCTCGCCGGCCGCCGCCCGCGGCGGCTGCTGTTCTACGCGCGGCCCGAGCCGCACGCCGCGCGCAACATGTTCGAGCTCGGCGTGCTCGCGCTCAGCCGGGCGCTCGAGCGCGGGACGTTCGCCGAGGGCTGGGAGCTGCACGGGATCGGCTCGGTGCGGGCGGGCCGGCGGCTCGACCTCGGCGGCGGCGCGCTGATGGAGCTGCACCCGCGCGCGGCACAGGCCGATTACGGCGGGTTCATGCGCGAGCACGACGTCGGCCTCGCGCTGATGTTCACGCCGCACCCCAGCCTCGTGCCGCTGGAGATGGCCTCCGCGGGGCTCGTGACGGTCACCAACACGTTCGAGAACAAGACCGCCGAGGCGCTGGAGTCGATCTCGCCGAACCTGATCGCCGCCGAGCCGGGCATCGAGGCGATCGCGGCCGCGCTGGAGGACGCCGCGGCGCGGGCCGACGACGTCGAGGCGCGGCTGCGCGGCAGCGCGGTGCGCTGGCCCCGCGACTGGGGCGAGTCGTTCAGTGACGCGGTGCTCGACCGCGTCGTGCGCCTGCTCCGAGGCTGACGCCCCGCGAGGGCACCGGCGACGACTGCACGATCGACGACGTCGTCTGGCCGTAGATCGCGAAGCGGTCGATGACCTCCTCGAGGTGCTCGACGTCGCGGACGTGGGCGCGCATCACGTAGCAGTCCTCGCCCGTCACGCGATCGCACTGGACGATCTCCGGCGTGTCGCGGGCGACGTCGGCGACCTTGCGCAGCTCGCGCGGCGCGGGCCGGATGCGGATGACGACGCTGAGCGCGTAGCCGAGCGCGCGCGGGTCGATGTCGGCGCGATAGCCGCGGATCACGCCCTCCTCTTCGAGCCGAGCGAGCCGGTCGGCGACCGCCGGCGACGAGAGCCCGACCCGGCGGCCCAGCTCGGCGAGCGAGAGGCGCGCGTCGGCCTGCAGCTCGGCGAGGAGGCGGAGGTTGGTGGAATCGACATTCGACCGAAGATTCGTAGCCATCTCCGGCAGTCTACCTGCGGATTGCCATGTGAGTGCCGCGAGTTGGGAGCGACAGTGTGGTCATGCGCCGCCCACCACCGCACCTCTACTTCGTCGTCAGCGCGATCTTCCACTACCTCGGCCCGGCCTTCGCGGTGCTGCTGTTCGTCCGCGTCGAGCCGCTCGGCGTCGCCTGGCTGCGGATCGCCTCGGCGGCGCTCGTGTTCGCCGCCTGGCGTCGCCCGTGGCGGGTCTGGGGCGAGGGCAAGGCGCTGCTGCTCCAGTGGGGCGCCGTGCTGGCGGCGATGAACTGCTGCTTCTACATCGCCATCGACCGCCTCCCGCTCGCCACCGTCGCGGCGATCGAGTTCCTCCCCGTGGTCCTGCTCGCCGCGCTCGGCGCGCGGACGCGCCGCAACGCCGCGGCGCTCGCGCTGGCCGTCACCGGCGTCTACATGCTCACCGGCGTCCACCTCGAGGGCGAGCTGGTGGGGCTCGCCTTCGCGTTCGCCAACGCCGCGCTGTTCGCGCTCTACATCGTGCTCGCCCACCGCACGGCGCGGCACCCGGGGATCACCGGCATCGACGGGCTCGGGCTGGCGATGCTGATCGCCGCCGTCGCCGTGACGCCGGTCGCCGGCCCTGCCGTCCTCCCCGCGCTCACCGACCCGGTCGCGATCCTCGCCGGCCTCGGCGTCGGGATCTCGAGCAGCGTCATCCCCTACGTCGCCGACCAGCTCGCGATGCGCGAGCTCCCGCGCGCCACCTACGCGCTGATGGTCAGCCTCCTGCCCGCGACCGCCACGGTCATCGGCGTCGTCGTGCTCGCCCAGCTGCCCAGCCTGCGCGAGCTGGCCGGCGTCGCCCTGGTGATCGTCGGCGTCGCGCTCCACCGGGACGGCGAGGAGCTTGACGCCCCCGGTCCCGAGCGAGCTCACGTGGAGCTCGTCGAGGCCGGCAGCCACGCCTGAGCGGTGCGACACCGCAACGTCTAAGGTCGCACGCCGTGCGCAGGATGAACCGAGCGTGGGACCGCCCTGCGGCGATCGCGGCCGCCCTGCTGCTCGTCCTCGCCGGTGTTTGGCTCATGTACGAGACGCGCGGCACGACGCTGTGGTTCGACGAATGGCTGTGGGCGCTCGAGTACCGCGACGGCCTCCACACCTTCATCGCGCCCCACAACGGCCACCCGACGATCGTCCCGTTCGCGATCTACCGGCTGCTGTTCGCGACCGTCGGCATCGACCAGTCGGCCCCGTACCGCGCGGTCGGCATCGCGGGCCACCTGCTCGTCGTGGCGCTGCTCTACGTGTACTCGGCCCGGCGCGCCGGCCCAGCCGTCGGTCTGCTCGCGGCCGCGGCGATCCTGCTCCTCGGCCCCGGCTGGCAGAACATCATCTGGCCGCTGCAGATCGGCTGGCCGATCAGCATCGCGTGCGGCCTCGGCGCCCTCCTCGCGCTCGACCGGCGCGACCGCACGGGTGACATCGCCGCGTGCGTGCTGCTCGTGATCTGCGTGTCGGCGTCCGGTCCCGGCGTGGCGATCGCCGCCGGCCTGCTCGTCGAGGTGCTGCGCGGGCGCGGGCTGCGGTCCGCGTGGATCGTGGCCGTGCCGCTCGCGCTCTTCGCGGTCTGGTATCTCGCGTACCAGGACACTGGGTCCGTCCGTCGCGAGCTGGCCCTCGCGCCCGGGTTCGCGGCCGACTCCGCGGCAGCCACCTTCAGCGCGCTCGCCGGGCTGGCCGGCCCGTTGCTCGGTAACGACACCACGACGCTGGGTTGGGGTCGACCGCTCGCCGTGGTGGCGTTCGCGCTCCTGTTGTGGCGTCTGTGGCGTCTCAAGACGGTGCCGACCCGCGTCCTCACGCTGCTCGCCATCCTCGCCGCGTTCTGGTTCCTGACCGCGATCCAGCGCGCCGGCATCGGCCCCGCCGAGTCGAGCCGCTACGTGGGCGTCGCAGCGGTCTTCGTGGTGGCTCTCGTCGTCGAGCTGCTCTCCGGCGTCGCGATCTCGCGCCGCGCGTGGCTCGTCATCGGCGCGGCCGCGGTGCTGATCGCCGTCGCCAACGTGGGTGACATGCGCAGCGGGGCCCACTTCCTGCGCGACCAGTCACTCTCGACGCGGACCGGACTCGCGGCGGTGGAGATCGCCCGGCCCGTCGTCCGGCCCGACGAGCCGATCACCGGGATTGCGGGATACCCGCTGGTGGTCGTCCGCGCCGGCGAGTACTTCCGGCTCAAGCGCGACCTCGGCACGCCGGCGGCGAGCGTCGAAGAGCTCGCCGGCGCCCCCGAGAGCGCGCGCCGAGCGGCAGACGATCAGCTCACCAAGATCCATCGCGTCGGCCTGACGCCGACCACCCCGCCTTCGGACCCGGGCGCGGCGCCGGCCGTCGACGCCGTCGCCGGCGGGCGAGCGACGCCGTCCGGCGGCTGCGTCGAGTTCGCCCCAGCCGGGGCCGGACCGGCGCAGCCGGAGCCGGCGCTCGAGCTGACGGTGCCCGCCGAGCGGGCTGGTGCTCACCGCGCGAGGAGGCGGCGCCGCCGTCACCCTCCGCCGCTTCGCCGACGGCTTCCCCGACGAGCCGCTCGGCCGCATCGCACCGGGCGGCTCGGGCCTGCTGACCATCCGTCCCGACCGGGCGCCGCAGCCGTGGCATGTCCGCGTGGCGCCGGACGCGCGGGTGACGGCATGCGGCGCGCCGTCCTGATCCTCGCCGGGGCATGCCTGCTGGCGGCCCCGACGGTGCTCGCGTTCTTCTCGGGCGGCTACTTCGCACAGCCGCGGCTGATCGCCGGCCTCGTGGTGTGGGGGCTGGTGCTGTGCGTCGCGCTCGCCGGGCCGGCGCCGCTGCCGCGGACCACGCCGGGCCGCATCGCGCTCGCCGGGCTGGTCGCGCTCACGGCCTGGAGCGCGCTCTCGCTCCTGTGGGCGCCGCAGGCCGGGCCCGCGATGCAGAACGTCCAGCGTCTCGTGCTCTACGCCGGCGCGCTGCTGCTCGCGGTCGGCACGCTGCGGGAATCCCGCGTGCGGCGCGCTGTCGAACCGGCGCTGGCCGCCGGGGCGACGATCGTGATCGGCTACGGCCTGTCGGGCCGGCTCCTGCCCGACCTCATAGAACTGGACAGCTCTCGCAGCGCGGACGGCCGGCTCGAGCAACCGCTCACCTACTGGAACGCCGAGGGCGCCCTCGCCGCGATCGGGCTCGTGCTGTGCGCACGGCTCGCCGGCGACCGCGGCCGGCCACCGGCTGTGCGGTTGACCGCGGCCGCCGTGTCCCCCGCCCTGGCGGCGGGTCTCTATCTCACGTACTCGCGTGGCGCGCTCGCGGTCGCGGTCCTCGGTCTGCTCGTGCTCGCCGCGCTGGCGCCCTCGCGCGCGCAGTTGCGCGCCGCCGCCATCGTCCTGGTCGCGGGCGCCTGCGTCGCCGCATGCATCGAGCTGCTGCCCGGCGTCGTCACGGTCTCGGGCGGCGACCGGGCCCGCGACGGGGCTGCGCTGCTCGCGGTCCTGATCGCGGCCGGCGCGGCAGCGGCGTTCCTGGTGGCGCGCACGGGCGCCGAGCCGCCCGAGATCCCGCGCTGGTACTGCGCGGCTACGCCCGGTGGCGTGGACGGCCACCGCGGCGGTGGCGGCCGGCTTGGTGGTGGGCGGCCTCGCCGAGCGGCCGAGCGAGCGCGAGCTGTCGGCGGGCGCCGGCGCCGGCCGGCTCACCTCCGTGTCATCCAACCGCTACGAGTACTGGCGCGTCGCGCTGGACGCCTTCCGGGACGATCCCCTGACCGGCACCGGCGCGGGCGGGTTCCGTGTCGTCTGGCTGCAGGAGCGGCCGATCCGCGAGACCGTGCGAGACCCGCACTCGCTCGAGTTCGAGATGGCAGCCGAGCTCGGGCTCGTCGGGCTGGTCGCGCTCGCGCTGATGTGCGGTGGCGTGGCCGCCACCGCCCGGAGAGCGCTCCGCTCCGACGGGCCGACCGCTGCCGGATCGGCGGCAGCGCTCGTCGTCTGGTTCCTCCACGCCTCGATCGACTGGGACTGGCAGATGCCGGCCGTCACGCTGCCCGCCCTGATCCTCGCCGGCCTGCTCATCGTCCAGGCGGAGCGCGAGCCGGCGACGGAGGCAGGCGACCCGCGCTGAGCGGGTCGAGGCGTCGCATCTCCGCTGCCACCCGCCGCTCGAGCGCCGGGTCGGCGCCCGCATTGACCCATCCGAGCTCCGTCCAGGCGCTCAGGTTGTCGGGCTCCGAGGCGACGACATCCTCCAGCACGGCGCGCGCGTCCGCCGTCCTGCCCGTGACCCAGAGGATCAGCGCGCGGCCCCCATCGGGCGTGCGGTCCGGGGTCAGCAGCCGTGCGGCCTCGAGATCCGACTCCGCCCGCGCGATCGTCGTCGAGTCGTCGAGGCTCCCACCGGCTGCGATGCCGCGCTCGTAGAGCCGCGCGTTGCGCTCCATCACGGCCAGCCAGCCGATCACGCCGACGGCGATGACTGCGACCGCGATCCGGGCGAGCACCGCGGGATTGTACGGTGTCCGCGATGAGCGCCGCCCCGGCTGACGACACCGCGCTCGTGTCGGTCGTCGCGCCCGTCTACAACGAGATCGAGACGCTGCCGGAGTTCCACCGCCGCGTCACCGCCGCGATGGCCGGGCGCAACTACGAGCTCGTGCTCGTCGATGACGGTTCGAGCGACGGCACCGGCGAGCTGTTGGAGCGGCTCGCGGCTCAGGACCCTGCCGTGCGCCCTCTGCATCTGTCGCGCAATTTCGGACACCAGGCCGCAATCACCGCCGGCCTCGAGGCTGCGCGCGGGGAGGCGACGGTGACGATCGACGCCGACCTCCAGGATCCGCCCGAGGTGATCCCGCAGCTGCTCGAGCAGTGGGACGCCGGCGCGGATGTCGTTCACGGCGTGCGCCACGAGCGCCGCGGCGAGTCGCGCCGGCGGCTGTTCGTGATCCGGACGTTCTACCGGGTGTTCAGCCGCCTCTCGGGGCTGCCAGCTTCCCCGGCCACTCCGGCGACTTCCGGCTGATCTCGCGCCCGGCGCTCGACGCGCTGAACGCACTCCCGGAGCGGAACCGCTTCGTGCGCGGGCTGGTCTCATGGGTCGGCTTCCGGCAGGTCAACGTGGTCTACACGCGCGATGCGCGCTTCGCAGGCACCTCGAAGTACCCGTTCAGGAAGCTGCTGAGCCTGGGCGCCAACGGAATCGTGTCGTTCTCGGCCGTGCCCCTGCGCGTGGCCGCCTTGCTCGGCCTCATCATGTCGCTCACGGCGTTCCTCGCGATCCCGGTCGTCGTGATCCTCCGGTTGGCCGGCCTGTACGAGGTCTCGGGGATCGCCTCGATCCACATCCTCGTGCTGCTGGTGGGCGGGATCCAGCTGCTGTTCCTCGGCGTGCTCGGCGAGTACCTCGCGCGCGACTACGACGAGACGAAGCGGCGGCCGGTGTACGTGCTCGGCGAGGCGCCGCCCGCCGAGGAGGAGGCCTGATGGAGGAGGAGTTCTACTCGGCCTACTACCGGTTGGAAGGCCGCCACTGGTGGTTCGTCGGCCGTCGCAGGCTGTTTCTGCGCGTGCTCGAGCAGCAGTTCGCTCCAGCCGATCGGCCGATCGAGCTGCTCGACTTCGGCTGCGGCACGGGCGCCTTCCTCGAGCACCTCGAGCGGTTCGGCAACGTCAGCGCCGTCGACTCCGACCCGAGCGCGGTGGCGTTCTGCCACACCCGCGGTCGCGCCGAGGTCAAGCTCGTGCCTCCCGGCGCGCCGCTGCCGTTCGCGGACGGCACGTTCGACCTCGTCACGAGCCTCGACGTGATCGAGCACATCGACGACGACGTCGGCGCACTGCGCGAGCTGCGCCGCGTACTGCGACCCGGAGGACGCGTGCTGATCGCGGTGCCGGCCTTCATGTTCCTGTGGGGGAGGCAGGACGAGGTGGCGCACCACCGTCGCCGGTACACCGCCCGCACGCTGCGGCATGCACTCAGCGAGTCCGGGTTCGAGGTCGATCGCACCAGCTACTTCAACACGATCCTGTTCCCGCCGATCGCGGCCGTGCGGCTCGCGCGGCGGCTCCTGCGCCGCCCCAGCACCCGGCAGAGCGACTTCGACGTCGGTCCCGCGGCGCTGAACCGCGCTCTGGGCGCGCTCTTCGGTGCCGAGGCGGAGCTGATAGCGCGCTGGAACCTGCCGTTCGGCGTCTCGCTCCTGGCGGTGGCGCGCAGCCCGTGACCGGCGAGGCCGTCCGGTTCGGGATCGCCGGCGTCATCCAGAACGCCCTCAACGTAGCGGTCTTCGCGCTGGCCACCGGCCTCGGCATGGGCTACCGGATCGCGGCCGTCGTGGCAGGGGTCGCGGCGCTGATCGTGAGCTTCGCCCTCAACCGCGCGTGGACCTTTCCCGGCCGTGGCGCGCCGGTTCATCACCAGGGGCTGCGCTATGCGCTCGTGTTCGCGTCTGCGGTTGCCCTCGGGGTGGTGCTGCTCACGCTTTTCGTCGAGGTGGCCGGGCTTCCGGAGGTCGCGGCCCAGGTCGCGGCGATCCTGATCGTCGCGCCGCTGAGCTTCCTCATTCAGCGGACGTGGGTGTTCAGAGCCACTACACCGGGACGGCGAGGAGCTTGACGCCCCCGATCCCGAGCGAGCTCAGGGGGAACTCGTCGAGGCCGGCGGGCACGCGTGAGCGGTGCGACATCAGCTCCAGCTCGCGCACCGAGAAGCCCGCCTGCCGGATCGCCTCGCCCAGCTCGTCGACCGTGACCTTGTTCAGCGTCCGGTACTCGCTGAGCATGTACTCGGCCCACACCTCGGGGTGCACGTCGCTCGCCCGCACGGCCGCCGCGATCTCCTCGTCGGTCTGCCCGAGGTGGTGGAACGGCTCGGGGAACCAGTCCCACAGGTGCGAGCCGCGGTGCGAGTGGTAGAAGGGCCAGAGCTGGAGGAACAGCTCGCCGTCGTCGCGCACGATCCGGCGCATCTCGCGCAGCAGCCCCAGCGGGTCGCGCGCGTGCTCGAACACCGACCACGTCACGACCACGTCGAACGACGCGTCGGGCGCGTCGATGCGCTCCGGGTCCGAGCGCTGGAAGGACAGCCCCGGCGGGAGCTCGCGCACGCCGCGGTGGCGGCCGGCCTGCTCGAGCAGGTTGTCGACCGGCGTCGGGTTGACGTCGAAGCCGACCAGCTCGCGCGGCCCCCCGCGCAGCATCAGCGCGAGGTCGATGATGCCGTCGCCCGAGCCGATGTCGGCGACCGCCTTGCCGCGCACGTCGACGTACTCGAGCACCTGCTCGGCCGCCTGCCAGTGGTCGCGGAACCACGTCTCCTCCGGCGGCGGCGGCACGTCGGGCACGCGCCCGCCGGTCAGCCGGCTGAGCACCGGCGCGAGCCGGCGCCCGCGCGGGCGCCGGTGCAGCGAGTCGAGCATGGCCGAGCAACCTAGCCCTTAACGGTCACGACCCGGGCTGAACCCGGGTCGTGAGAGTGAGAGCTAGGCCGCCTCGCGGAGGGCGATCAGCTCGGGGCGCTGCGAGAGGCGCCGCAGTGCGCGCTCCTCGATCTGGCGCGCCCGCTCGGTCGAGACACCGAGCTTCCGGCCGGCCTGCGAGAGCGTCTGAGGCTCCTGGTCGCCGGCGCCGAAGCGCATCTCGATGACGTCGCGCTCCTGCTCGGGCAGGCCCGCGATCGCGTCGAGCAGCGTCTCCGAGCTCAGCTGCCCGTGGACCTCCTCGTCGACCGAGGGGGACTCGAGCGAGATCAGGTCGCCGAGCGAGGTGTCGCCATCCTCACCGACCGGCTTGTCGAGCGACACGACCGCGCGATCCGCCTTGCGGATCTCGATCACGTCTTCGAGCGGCAGGTCGGCGGCCGCGGCGATCTCCTCGTCCGACGGCTCGTGGCCAAGCTTCGTGGTGAGCTCGCGCTCCACACGGCCCACCTTGCGGGACCGCTGCGCCACGTGGACGGGCAGGCGGATGGTGCGGCTCGTGTTCTCGAGACCGCGCTGGATCGCCTGACGGATCCACAGCGTCGCGTAGGTGGAGAAGCGGAAGCCCTTCCGCCAGTCGAACTTCTCGACCGCGCGGATCAGCCCAAGCATGCCCTCCTGGATCAGGTCGCCGAGGGACAGGCCCTGGCCCTGGTACCGGCGGGCGTTCGAGACCACGAGGCGGAGGTTCGAGTTGATCATCCGATCCTTGGCGACGAGGTCGCCCTTCTCGATCCGCTTCGCCAGCTCGATCTCCTCATGGGGCTTGAGCAGGGGGTACTTGCCCGCCTCCCGCAGCAGCAGCTGCAGCGAGTCGAGCGTGGGGTCAACCTGGTAGTCCGCGGCCTGCTTCTGGGCGCGGAGCTTCAGTGGTCGTACTCGTGATGGTTCCTTTCGGGCTCATAACCAACTCTTGCAGTAGGAATTATAGAGGAAAGTCGTTGCTAACGCAACCACGCACTGACGCCACGTCAAGCGCTCAAAACGCGCTGAACAAGCGGGGTTGGCGGGGAGCCAGGGGGAGGTTGGGTCTGCGCGTACCGGAGGGGACCGCAACGCGCAGGCCCTACATCAACGCATCTCGGGCCAGTTTGTTACGCACTCCGTGAACCGATCGATCACAGAGCCCTCCTGAAGGCAGACTCTGCTGGTTCGACCGGAATCGGTCAAATCCTGTCTGCTCGGTGTTTGCGGGCCATAAACCCCCAGAACGCCGCCCGGGGGCCAAGCCGACGGATGTCGGAAGGGAACGCGGTCCCGCTCAGGTCCGGCTTTCCACCCGGTGCGCCCGGGTCGAGCGCCGGCGAGCCGTTCAGCAGCCCGGCCTGCAGCTTGGAGCGCTCTCCGGGGCGTGGCGGGCGCTCGTCGGACGTCGCCTCGTCGACGATCGCCGCGAGGCGCGCCTGGAAGCGCTGGACGCTGAAGCGGTCGGCGGCTGCGCGGCAGGCCGCGGGGTCGACCGCCGCCGCGTCGAAGCGGAGCACCGCCTCGGCGAGCGCGTCGGGGTGGTTGCGGTCGTAGAACGCGCCGGTGACGCCCTCCTCCACGCTCTCGCGGACGCCGCCCTCGCGCAGCGCGATCACCGGCCGGCCGGCGGCCAGCGCCTCGACCGCCGCGATCCCGAACTCCTCGCACGCCGTGACCACGAGCGCCTGCGCGCCCGCGAGGATCTCGGCCACCCGCTCGTCCGGGATGCGGCCCGTGAACGTCACCGTCGGGCCCGCCATGCGGCGGAGACGCCGGCCCTCCGGCCCGTCGCCGATCACCACGAGCGGCAGCCCGAGGCGCGTGAACGCCTGGACCGCGATGTCGATGCGCTTGTGGGCCATGAGCTCGGCCAGCACCACGTAGTGCGTCGCCCACCGGGCCCGGTGCGAAGCGGTCGATCTCCACCGGCGGGTGCAGCACGGTCGACTCGCGGCCGAGATAGCGGCGCACGCGGTCGGCGGTCGTCTGCGAGTTGGCCACGTAGCGGTCGACCCGCTGCGCGGCGATCCAGTCCCACTGCCGCCACTGCGAGAGCACCCGCCGCAGCACCGGGCGCATCAGCGCGTTGCGCGCCTGCAGCGTCGCCTCGCGCTCGGTCCAGGCGTAGCGGAACGGGTTGTGGCAGTAGCTGACGTGGACGGCCCCGGGGTCGACGAGCACCCCGTGCGCCCACGCGCTCGAGGACGAGATCACGGTGTCGTAGCCGCGCAGGTCGAACGACTCGATCGCGTGCGGATAGAGCGGCAGCAGCGGCCGGAACGTGCGCGAGGTCGGGCGCAGGCGCTGGAGGAACGAGGTGTGGACGGTGCGGTCCGCGAAGCGACCTTCGGTCCCGCGCTCGTCGTAGACCGCGGTGAACAGGTCCGCCTCCGGCCAGGCGTCGCACATGGCAGCGAAGACCCGCTCCGCGCCGCGAAGGTCCAGAAGGAAGTCGTGGATCAGGGCGACGCGGGGACAGGGCATCGAGGCGGCGGAGTGTAAGAACTCCGCGCCCGCTGCGCGCCGTCGGTTAGCGTCAGGCCGTGCGACGCCGAGCGACCACCCGCCGCCTGCGCCGGACGATGCTCGCGGCGGTCGCGCTGTTCGCGCTCGGTCTCGTGGTGCTGCTCGACGCCACCGGCGCGCTCGACCGGGCCGAGCTCTCGTCCGTCGACGCCCGCTTCGAGATCCGCGGCGAGCGGGCGGTGCCCGACGACGTCGTCGTGGTCGGGATCGACGACGTCACGTTCGACGAGCTCAACGAGCGCTGGCAGTTCGGCCGCCGGACGTTCGCCCGCGCGCTCCGCGGCGTGGCGGCCGACGAGCCGAAGGTCATCGTCTACGACGTCCAGTTCACCGAGCGCTCCAAGGACCTCGGCGCGGACGAGGCGCTCGCCCAGGCGACCCTCGACGCCGGCAACGTGGTGCTCAGCACCACCGAGGTCGGCCGCGGCGGCAAGCACGCGGTCTTCGGCGGCAACGAGAACACCGACTTCGTCAAGGCGCGCGTCGGCAACGGCCTGCTGCCCGAGGGCTCCTCGGGCGCGCTGCGGCGGCTGCCGTACGAGATCGACGGTCTGAAGACGCTGTCGGTGGTGGCGGTCGAGCGCGCCACCGGCAAGCCCGTCGACCGCTCGAAGATGCGCGGCGAGGGCGCCTGGATCGACTACTCCGGCCCACCCGGCCACATCCGCTACGTGCCGTTCTCGAAGGCGGTCAAGCGGACCTACGAGCCCGGCACCTTCAAGGACCGGATCGTGGTCATCGGCGCGACTGCGCCGTCACTGCAGGACCGCCACGTGACGTCCTGGCCGGCGGGCGAGATGGCAGGGCCGGAGATCCACGCGAACGCGATCGACACGCTGCTGCGCGGTCTGCCGCTGTCGGCGACGAGCGAGACGACCGACCTGCTGATCGCGCTCGCGCTGTCGCTGCTGCCGATCCTGCTGGGGATCCGGCTGAAGCCGTTCCTGGCGCTCGCGCTCGGGCTCGCGGCAGCCGTCCTGTACGCGGTGATCGCCCAGGTGGCGTTCGGGCGCGGGCTGATCCTGCCGGTGGTGGTGCCGCTGGTCGGGCTCGGCGTCGCGCTGACGGGGACGTTGGTCGTGCACTACCTGACCGCGTCGGTCGAGCGCGCCCAGACGCGCGACCTGTTCTCCCGCTTCGTCCCCGACTCGGTGGTGTCGCAGGTGCTCGAGCGGGCCGACACCGAGGACGACGTGCGGCTCGGCGGCGAGCTGCTGACCGCGACCGTGCTGTTCAGCGACCTGCGCGGGTTCACGAGCTTCGCCGAGGGGCGCGAGCCGGGCGAGGTGATCGGCGTGCTGAACCGCTACCTGACCGAGATGAGCGACGCCATCCTCGACCACGACGGGACGCTCGTGGCCTACATGGGCGACGGGATCATGGCCGTGTTCGGCGCGCCGATCGCCTCGGACGACCACGCCGACAAGGCCCTGTCGGCGGCGCGGCAGATGCTCGAGCGGCTGGAGGGGTTCAACGCATGGCTGCGCTCCGAAGGGCTCGGTGACGGGTTCAAGATGGGGATCGGGCTCAACACGGGCGACGTCATGTCGGGCAACGTGGGGAGCGCGCGGCGACTCGAGTACACGACCATCGGCGACACGACCAACTCAGCGGCCCGTCTGGAGGGCATGACCAAGGGCACGCCCTACCAGCTGTTCGTGGCCGACTCGACGTACTCGCAGCTGGCGAATGCGCCGGACGATCTCGAGTCGCTCGACGAGCTGGAGGTCCGCGGGCGCAAGGGCGCGGTGAAGGTCTGGGCGCTCCGGCCTGCCGCTACCGTTCCCGAGGAAGTGCACGCCGCCGAGCCCAACCCCGCCTCTTCGTGAGCATCGATCACGCCGGGCCGTTCCAGATCGTCGCCGAGGAGGCCCGCGAGGACTCGGCGGAGCTGCTGTTCATGCCCGAGGCGACCGCCGCCGACTGGGCGACGATCTTCTCCTACGCGCAGGTGCGCGAGGTGCCGGCCGGGCTCGCGCTCGTCCAGGCGGGCGAGGACGACCGGGCGCTGTACCTGCTGATCGACGGGACGCTGGGCGTGCGGATGCCGCGCGAGGAGACGGCGTTCAAGTCGATCGACGCGCCGTCGGTGGTCGGCGAGCTGGCCTTCTTCGACGGGGCGCCGCGGTCGGCGACCCTGGACGCCATGACCGACGTCCAGGTGGTGCGGATCGACCTCGACTGCTTCCGCGAGCTCTCGGATGCGGAGCCGGCGCTGGCCGAGGCGATGCTGATGGACCTCGCGCGGATCCTGGCCCTGCGGCTGCGCATGGCCAGCGACGTGATCGAGCGCCTGCGCGGGTGAAGCGGCTCGCGGTCTTCGTGGCGGTCGTGGCCGCCCTGGGGTTCGCTGCGCCCGCGGACGCGCGCAGCGTGCCGCGCGGGTGGCTCGGCGTGCAGGTCGACGGGCCGATGACGGCGCCGGGCAATCCGTTCGGGGGCGAGTGGGACCTGATGGCGGCGTCGGGCGTGGAGACGGTGCGGGTCGCGTTCGACTGGCGCGCGGCACAGCCGGACGAGGGCGGCCCGATCTCGTTCGCCGAGATGGATGCGGTGGTCGTGGCGGCGGCGGCGCGGGGGCTGCCGGTGCTGCCGGTCGTGCACCGGACGCCGCGGTGGGCGGCGGCGCGGCCGGGGCACGGCGCGGCGGCGACGCCGCGCGGGACCGGCGCGTACACGGCGTTCCTGCGGGCGTTGGTCGGGCGGTACGGGCCGGCCGGCTCGCTGTGGGCGGAGCAGCCGGCGCTGCGGCGGGTGCCGATCCGCGACTGGCAGATCTGGAACGAGCCGAACCTGACGCGGTATTGGTCCTCGCAGCCGTTCGCGAAGCCGTACGTGCGGTTGCTGCGGGCGTCTCGGCGCGCGCTGCGGGCGGCTGACCCGGGCTCGCGGACGATCCTGGCGGGGCTGCCGAACGAGTCGTGGGTCGCGCTGCGGAAGGTGTACCGCGCGGGCGGCCGCGGGGCGTTCGACGCGGTCGCGCTGCACCCGTACACGGCGAAGCCGCGCAGCGTGCTCAAGCTCGTCCGGCTGGCACGGCGGGAGATGCGGAAGTACGGCGACCGGCGCACGCCCGTGTGGTTGACGGAGCTGTCGTGGCCGGCGTCGCAGGGCAAGACGCGCGGGGCGCCTGGGTTCGTGACGACGGAGCGCGGGCAGGCGTCGCGGCTGCGATCGGTGCTCAACCGGCTCGTGAAGGCGCGCAAGCGGCTCCGGATCGAGCGGGTGGTCTGGTACACGTGGCTCTCGCAGGAGGGCGGCGAGAACTCGTTCGCCTGGTCGGGGCTCCGGCGGCTGCGCGGCGACCAGCTGGTGTCGGCGCCGTCGTTCAGCGTGTTCCGCGACGCGGCACAGCGACTGACGCGCTGAGCAGGGCGTCGACCGCGCGGGCGGTGGCGTCCCAGCTGAAGCGCGCGGCGCGCTCGAGGCCCTCCCCTCGCTCGCCCGGGTTGTTCAGCCGCGCTTCGACGGCCGCCGCCACGTCCTGCGCCGGCACGACGGTCCCCGCGCCGCCGACGGTCTCCGGGAGCGCGCTGTTGTCGGCCACCACGACGGGCGTCCCGCAGGCCATCGCCTCGAGCACCGGCAGGCCGAACCCCTCGTAGAGGCTCGGCAGCGCGAACACCTCGGCGCCCGCGTAGAGGCCCGGAAGGAGCTCGTCGGGGACCGCGCCGAGCAGGCGGAGCCGGTCGAGCCCCTCCTCGCGCGCGAACTGGGGCCGGTGGCCGCCCGCGACGACGACGTCGATGTGGTCGGTCAGCGGGACGAGCGCCTGCAGGTTCTTGCGCTTCGTGTGGGAGGCGACGCAGAGGACGTACGGGCGGTCGAGCCCGAGCGCCGCCCGAGCGCGCTCGGCGTCCGCGTGCGGGGTGAACCGCTCGTCGACGCCGCCCGGGATCACGCTGATGCGGTCGGGCGGGAGGCCGAGCAGCTCGATCAGCTCGCCGCGGGAGAACTCGGATACGGTCACGACGTGCAGCGCGCGACGGGCCAGGGCCGGGAGGATCCGTCGCTGCCACGCCGCGTAGGCGGGCGAGTACCACTCGGGATGCCGGAGCGCGGCGGCGTCGTGGATGACGAGCACGTTGCGCGGGTGCGCGAGCGGGCCGAGGTTGGCCGGGCACAGCAGCGCGGCGGCGTTCCGTGTGCGGGCGGGCAGCACGAGCTGCTCCCAGGCGTGGCCCGCGCGGTGCGTCAGGCGCGGCCGCGGCGCGAGCACCTCGTAGCGGTCGGGCGCGATGGCCGGCAGGCGCGCGGACAGCTCGCGCGCCCATCGCTCCACCCCGCCGAGCTCGGGGCGCGCGGCGGCGCGGGCGTCGATGGCGATGCGGTGACCGGGCAGCAGGCGTGAGGGTCGCGGTCGACGGGCGCAGCCTGGTCGGCGGCGGGGCACGCGGGGTGGCGCACTATACGGCCGCGCTGCTCGAGGCCCTGGCGGCGGAGTACCCGGACGACGAGTACCGCGTGCTGCTGCCCCGGGGGCGGGCGATGGTGCCGCGCGGGGTCGTCCCGGTCCGGCACGCGCTGCCCGCGCGGCTCCTGTTCGGCGCCGCGGCCGCGGCCGGGCGCCCGCGGCTGCAACGCCTGGCCGGGCCGGCCGACGTCGTCTTCCTGCCGGCGCCCGCGCCGGTGGCGGTGGGGCCGGTTCCGTACGTGCTCACGGTCCACGACCGCTCGTGGGAGGTGCGGCCGCAGGACTTCACGCGGTACGAGCGGCTGTGGCACGCGGCGGCGCGGCCGCGGCGGCTGGCGCGGCGGGCGGCGGCGGTGGTGTGCGACGCGGAGGCGGTCCGCGCCGAGCTGCTCGGCGAGTGGGGCTTGGAGCCGGCGCGCGTGCACGCGATCCCGCTGGCGCGGCCGGCCGCTGCGCGTCGCGCCCGACCGCCCCTCCGCGGCGCCGTACTTCCTCTTCGTCGGCGCCCTCGAGCCGCGCAAGGCGCCGGACCTCCTCGCCGCCGCGTTCCTCCGCGCCCGCGAACGGGGCCTCGCGGCCGAGCTCGTCATCGTCGGCGAGGGCCGGCTGGACCCTCAGGGCCCCGGCATCCGCCGCCTCGGCCGGGTCGACGACCTCGGCTCGCTCTACGCGGGCGCGCTCGCCGTCGTCCTGCCGTCGTGGCTCGAGGGGTTCGGGCTGCCGCCGGTCGAGGGGCTCGGTGCCGGAGCGCCCGCGATCGTCAGCGATCTGCCGGTGCTGCGGGAGGTGCTCGGCGGCGGGGCGCTCTATGTGCCGCCCGGTGACGTCGGCGCGCTGGCCGACGCGCTGCTGGCGCTCGCGTCCGATCCTGCCCTGCGCGCGCGGCTGCTGGAGGCGGGCCGGGCAAAGGTCGCCCCGTTGAGCTGGGCGGAGACCGCTCGGCGCACCCGGGCCGTGCTCGCGGCGGCGGCGACATGAGCTTCTCGATCGTCGTCGTCCTGCACGACTCGGCCGAGCCGCTCCCCGGGTTGCTCGCGTCGCTCTCGCGGCTTCCCGCGAGGCCGCAGCTGGTGGTCGTCGACACCGCGTCGTCCGACGACGGCGTCGAGCTCGCTCGGGCTGCGGGTGCCGAGGTGGTCGAGCTCGGCGCGAACCCCGGCTTCGGTGCCGCCAACAACGCGGGCGTCGAGCGGGCGCGGCATGCCGTCACCGTGCTCCTCAACCCGGACTGCGAGCTGCTCGACGGTGCGCTCGCGGGCCTCGCCGCCCGGGCCGCCGACGGCCGCCTCTGGGTCCCGCGGCTGCTGAACGCCGACGGGTCGGTCCAGCGCTCTGCGCACCCGCTGCCGGGGACGGTCGGCGCGCTGCTGCCGGCGCTCGTCCATCCGCCCCTCCTCCCCACGCCGCTGCGCCAGCTCGCCGAGCCGTACCGCGCCGAGCGGCCGCGGACGGTCGGCTGGGCGATCGCGGCGTGCCTGGCGGCGCGGACCGACGTCCTGCGCCGCCTCGGCCCGTTCGACCCGCGCCAGTTCCTGTTCTTCGAGGACATGGACCTGTGCCTGCGCGCCCGCGCACTCGGGATCCGGACCGTGCTCGACCCGCGCGTCCGCGTCCGCCACCTCGGCGGCCATGCCACGCGGGCCGCCTACGGCGGCGAGCCGCACGCGTTGCTCGCCCAGCGGCGGCGGGAGGTGATCGCCGCGAACCGTGGCCGCGGCGCGGCCGCGCTCGACGACCTCGCGCAGGCGCTGACCTTCGCCACCCGCGCCGCCGCACGCCTCGCCACCGGCCGCGAGTCCGATCGTGAACGCGCCCAGCTCGCGGCGTTGCGCCGTTCCCGTGCAGAATGAGCCTCTTGTCGATCCGGCCCCTCAAGACGTCAGACCGCGACGCGTTCCTGGACATGGTCCACCGGAGCCGCGAGCTGCACCGGCCGTGGGCGTATCCGCCCGAGCGCGGCGACCAGTTCGACGAGCTCCTGAGCCGCTGCTCGCGCGACGACTTCGCCTGCTTCCTCGTCATCGACGACGAGACGGGCGAGATCGCCGGGGTCTTCAACATCTCGCAGATCGTCCGCGGCTCGTTCCAGTCCGCGTTCCTCGGCTACTACGGCTCCGCCCGCCACGCCGGCCGGGGTCTGATGCGGCGCGGCCTCCAGGACGTCCTCGACTACGCGTTCGGCCCGCTCGCGCTGCACCGCATCGAGGCGAACATCCAGCCCGGCAACGCCGCCTCGATCGCACTCGCCCGCGGCGCCGGCTTCCGCCTCGAGGGCTACTCGCCGCGCTACCTGCTGATCGGCGGCCAGTGGCGCGACCACGAGCGCTACGCGCTGACGGTCGACGAGCGCAGCAAGTCCGACGGCGCGTTTCAGAAGAGACCGAGCTGAGACTCGGCCGGCTCCTCGTCCGGAGCCGCCTCGATCTCCTCGACCAGCTCCGGCTCCTCGACGATCGGCTCTGGCTCCGGCGCCTGGGGCTGCGGCGGCGCGTCGAGCGCGAGCAGGTCCGGGAGGCGGGCGAAGTCGGCTTGCAGCGTGTCGAGCAGTGAGCGCGTGTAGAGCGCGGCGGCCGGGTGGTAGATCGGGAAGAGCCGGACGGCGCGCGGGCCGATGACGCGGATCTCCTCGCGGCCGTGGAGGCGGGTGATGCCGGTCCCCGGGTCGGCGCGCAGGAGCTTCGTGGCGAAGTTGCCGAGCGTGCAGACGACCTTCGGCTCGATCAGGTCGAGCTGCCGGAACAGGTAGTCCTGGCAGTTGTCGATCTCTTGCGGCAGCGGGTCGCGGTTGCCGGGAGGCCGGCACTTGAGGACGTTGACCACGAAGACGTCCGGACGCGTGAGCCCGATCTCGCCGAGCAGCTGGTCGAGCAGCTTCCCCGCCTGGCCGACGAAGGGGACGCCCTGCTTGTCCTCGTTCGCCCCCGGCGCCTCGCCGACGAACATCAGATCGGCGTCCGCGTTGCCGGATCCGAAGACCACGGTCTGGCGGGTCGAGGCGAGCTGGGGGCAGCGCGTGCAGACCGACGCCTGCCGGAAGACGGCCTTCAGCTCGTCGCGGCGTTCCTCCGCGCTGGGCATGGGAACGAGGGTAACCATGGCGGCGGCGGGCGGCCGCGTGGATTCCGCTCGCTGCGGGGTATCATCTGGGGCGAGGCCGTCACCACCGTGGGACGGACCTCGAAGACCACTGTCTCACCCTCTTTCCCAGCCGGTATCTCATGCGAGAACTGGACCGGATCGCCTCCGAGTCAACCCCTGAGCGCTGCGCCATCGTCGGCGCCGGCCGGCTTGGCCACGCGCTGGCCGCCGCGCTGCGCGAGGCCGGCATCGACGTCGAGGGCCCGCTCGGCCGCGGCGCGAGCCCCGATGCGCCCGTCGTGCTCCTCACGGTGCCGGACGGGGAGATCCGCGCGGCGGCGCAGGCGATCGGTGGCGAGGCCGTGCTCGGACACTGCTCCGGCGCGACGACCCTCGAGGTCCTCGGCGACCGCGAAGGCTTCAGCCTCCACCCGCTGATGACGGTGCCGGAGGGCGGCAAGGCGCCGTTCGCGGGCGCCGGGTGCGCCATCGCCGGGAGCAGCGAGGGGGCGTTGCGGACCGCGGAGTCGCTCGCCCAGGGCGCTCGGCATGACCCCGGTCGAGGTCGCCGACGAAGACCGCGCCGCCTACCACGCCGCCGCCTCGATCGCCGCGAACTTCCTGGTCGCCCTCGAGGGGCAGGCCGAGCGGCTCGCGGCGACGGCCGGCGTGCCGCGCGAGCTGCTCGTCCCGCTCGCCCGCGCCGCCCTGGAGAACTGGGCCGCCCACGGCGCGGAGCACGCCCTCACCGGCCCTGTCGCCCGCGGCGATGAAGCCACGATCGCGCGCCAGCGACAGGCGATCGAGGAGCGGGCGCCCGACCTGCTCGACACGTTCGATGCGCTCGTCGCCGCATCGCGGGTACTGGCGGCGACATGAGGACGATCCGGACCGTCGAGGAGCTCCGCGCCCGGCCCCGCATCGGGACCGTCGGGCTCGTCCCCACCATGGGCGCCTTCCACGCCGGCCACGAGTCGCTGATCAGAGCCGCCCGGGCCGAGAACGACGAGGTCGTCGTCTCGCTCTTCGTCAACCCCGCGCAGTTCAACGACCCGCGCGACCTCGACGCCTACCCCCGCGACGAGGCCAAGGACGCCGCGATCGCCGAGCAGCTCGGCGCCGACGTCCTCTTCGCGCCCCCGCCCGAAGAGGTCTATCCGCACGGGTTCGGCACCAGCGTCCAGGTCCAGGGCCTCTCCGACGTCTTCGAGGGCGACCACCGGGGCCCAGGCCACTTCGCCGGTGTCTGCACCGTCGTGGCGAAGCTCTTCAACATGGTCCAGCCCGACGTCGCGTACTTCGGCCAGAAGGACGCGCAGCAGGTCGCCGTCCTCCGCCGCATGGTGCGGGACCTCGACTTCCCGCTCGAGATCAGCGTGCAGCCGACCGTCCGAGACCCGGACGGGCTCGCGCTGTCGAGCCGCAACGTCCGCCTCAGCCCGCAGGAGCGCGAGCAGGCCCTCGCCCTCAGTGCTGCCGTCCATGCCGCGGCGGAGCACGGCCTGGAGGCCGGCGAAGCAGTGCTGACGACCGCCGGCGTGACCCCCGAGTACCTCGCCGCAGTCGACCCAGAGACCTTCGAAACCCCAGGCCCGCTCATCGTCATCGCCGCCACCATCGGCGGCACCCGTCTGATCGACAACGTCCAGGCGGCGACCCCGAACACCAGACGGGGCGCCGACCCGAAAGGAGCCGTCAGTGTCCTCCCCACCCCGTGAGCAGCGCCCCGTCACGCTCCTCAAGCTCTCCGAGAAGCGCGCGCTGGGCGAGCCGATCGTCATGGTCACCGCGTACGACCACCCGTCCGCCACGATCGTCGACGACGCGGGCGTCGACGTCGTCCTCGTCGGCGACAGCGCCGCCAACAACGTCCTCGGCTACCGCGACACCGTCCCGATCACGATGGACGAGCTGCTCATGCTCGCCCGCGCTGTCCGCCGCGGCCTCAAGACCCCGCTGATGGTCGGCGACCTCCCGTTCGGCACCTACGAGGCGTCCGACGAGCAGGCGATCGCCACCGCCCATCGCTTCGTCAAGGAGGCGGGCTGCGACGCCGTCAAGCTCGAGGGCGGCGGCCAGATGGCGCAGCGGGCCCGCGCGATCGTCGAGGCCGGCACGCCGGTCATGGGCCACGTCGGCCTGACCCCCCAGACCGCGACCGCGCTCGGCGGCTACCGCGCCCAGGGCCGCACCGCGGAGCGTGCGCACCAGGTACTCGAGGACGCCCTCGCGCTCCAGGACGCCGGCTGCTTCTCGATCGTCTTCGAGGCGATCCCGAACGAGCTGACCGACCTGATCATGGCGCACATGGAGATCCCCGTGATCGGCATCGGCGCCGGCCCCAGCACCGACGGCCAGGTGCTCGTCTACCACGACCTGCTCGGCATCAACGACGCCTTCAAGCCGAAGTTCGTCAAGCGCTACGCCGAGCTGCGCCAGACGATGGTCGACGCCGTCACCGACTACGCGGAGGACGTCCGCACGCGCGCCTTCCCGGGGCCGGAGCACGCCTACGGCGTCGCGCCCGAGGAGATGGAGCGGCTCAAGGAGATGCTCGCGAAGCGGGCGCACGCGTAAACAACTCCTTCACAACTACACTGGCCCGCCTATGGCAGGCCTGTCCCGAATCTTCGCGCCTCGGGAGCGCGAGTTCTTCGACCTGTTCGAGGAGGCCGGGCGCAACATCGTCCAGGCCGGCGAGATCCTGGAGAAGATGCTCGACCAGTGGCCCGACCACGGCGAGCTCGCGCGCGACGTCGTGATCTGCGAGCAGGAGGGCGACCGGATCACGCACGACATCATCCAGCGCCTGAACCAGACGTTCGTGACCCCGATCGAGCGCGAGGACATCCTCGACCTCGCCTCGGCGCTCGACGACATCGTCGACTTCATCGAGGAGGTCGCCGACTACCTGGCGCTGTACCGGATCGAGGCGCCGATGGAGCAGGCGCAGCAGCTCGCGCGGATCCTCCACCAGTCCTGCCGCGAGGTGAACAACGCGATCCCGCGGCTCCGCACGTTCGGGGACATCCGACACTTCACGGTCGAGATCAACCGGCTCGAGAACGACGGCGACCGCAAGGTCCGCGAGGCGCTCGCCTCGCTGTTCGAACGCGGGATCGACCCGATGATGGTCATCCGCTGGAAGGACATCTTCGAGCGCCTCGAGGAGGCCATCGACTCCACGGAGCGAGCGGCCAACATCCTCGAGGGAGTAATGATCAAGAACCGCTAGGGCGATGGACGACATCGTCCTCGTGATCGTGGTGGCGACGGCCCTTGCCTTCGACTTCACGAACGGCTTCCACGACACCGCCAACGCGGTCGCGACCTCGATCTCGACACGCGCCATGCCGCCGAAGGTGGCGGTCACGATGGCGGCGATCCTCAACTTCGTCGGCGCGTTCCTCTCGCTGCAGGTCGCCGCGACGATCGCCAGCGGCATCGTCGACCCCGACCTGATCACCGAAGCGATCGTGTTCGCCGGCCTCGTCGGCGCGATCGTCTGGAACCTCGCGACCTGGTACTTCGGCCTCCCGTCTTCGTCGTCGCATGCGCTGATCGGCGGCGTCGTCGGCTCCGCGTTCGTGGCCAAGGGCCCCGACGCGGTGCTCGGCGCCGGCATCGTCGAGAAGGTGATCGTCCCGGCGCTCGTCGCCCCGCTGCTCGCGCTGGCGGTCACCGCGGTCGCGATCTCGCTCGCCTACCGGATCGTCGGACGGCGCCATCCCGGCCCGGTGACGCGCGGCTTCCGCCTCGGGCAGATCATCACCGGCAGCCTGTTCTCGCTCTCCCACGGCACCAACGACGCGCAGAAGACGATGGGGATCATCTTCCTCGCGCTGATCGCGAACGGGAACCTGACCGCCTCGGACGACGTGCCGACGTGGGTCGTCCTCTCGGCGGCGACCGCGATCGCGCTCGGCACCTACGTCGGCGGCTGGCGCATCATCAAGACCATGGGCAGCCGCATCATCAAGATGGACCCGGCGCAGGGCTTCGCCGCCCAGGGCACGGGCGCCGCCGTGATCCTGTCGGCCTCCCACAGCGGCTTCCCGCTCTCCACCACCCACGTGATCACCGGCGCGATCATGGGCGCCGGCGCCGCCAAGCGGCTGTCCGCGGTGCGCTGGGGCGTGGCGGGCAACATCGGCATCGCGTGGGCGCTCACGCTGCCGGCGTCCGCCGCGGTCGGCGGCCTCACCTACGCGGTCGTCTCGCTGTTCGGGACGCACAAGGCCGGCCCCGTCGTGGTCAGCCTCCTCCTGCTCACCCTGCTCACCGCCGCGTTCATCAAGCGCGTGGCGGGCGGCCGGACCCTGACGGCGGAGGGGTAGATGCTCGCCGCCATCGACTTCGACGGGCTGGGCCAGGTGATCTGGGTGTCGTCCCTCGCCAGCATCGCGGTCACGGTCCTGTTCTCGATCGTGATCTACGGCAGCATCAAGGCGGGCGACGCGCGGCGCAGCGGCCAGTCCGCGCCGGCGCTGGCCTACGGCGCGCTCGCGGTGCTCGCGATGGTGGTGTTCACCGGCGCCGTTGTCCTGGGCGTCGCCGTGATGCTCAACAAGGGCTAGCCGTACTCGACGGTCCGCAGCACCTGCGCGGGCGCTCCGGCCGCGATCGAGCGCGGCGGCAGGTCGGTGGTGACGACAGAGTTGGCGCCGATCACGCAGCGGTCGCCGATCGTGACGCCGCTGGTGATGACGACGTTGGCGCCGCACCAGACGTTGTCGCCGACGCGGGTCGGCCCCTTGGACGTGAAGCCCTGCCACGGGACCGGCTTGTCGGGGTCGTCGAAGCGGTGGTTGGCGTCGGTGATGAAGCAGCCGTTGGCGAACATGCAGTGCTCGCCGATCTCCACGAGCTCGACGGCGGCGACCTGGACCCCGAGGTTGAGGAAGCTGCCGCCGCCGATCCGGATGCGGGCCGGCGACATCGCGGTCAGCCACACGTTCGGCTCGAGCAGCACGTGCGGGCCGAGCTCGAGCCGCCCCTCCTGCAGCATCTCGAGCACGTTGCCGTGGACCGGCCAGCGGCAGAACGCCTGGCGCCTGGCCATCTCGAGGTGGATCCGCGCCCGGTTCCAGGGCAGCGAGCTGCGCTCGTACCAGCGCCACTTCTGCGCCCACAGCTTGAGCTCCGCCGGGTCCATCGGGAGCGCAACCCTACTTGCAGGTCACCGTAAGGCCGCGCGCGGATGTGCGCCTCACCGGAATGAGGGCTAAGACGGAGGCATGCGACTCGCCCGTTCCCTTCTCGTCGTGACCCCGCTTGTCCTTGTGGCTGCAGCTTCGCCTGCAAACGCCGCGGTTCCGCACACCGTGCAGCCCGGGGAGACGCTGTGGTCGATCGCGGCCTCCAACAACTTGACCACGCGCTCCGTGGCGGCCTTCAACGGGCTGTCCGAGGACGCGCAGGTGGTGCTGGGCTCGACCATCAACGTGCCGACGGAGGCCGAGGGCGCGAGCACGCTCCAGGGCTCCGCCCCGGCCGCCCCGGCAACTGCGGCGCCCGCGACCGCCGCGCCCGCTTCGGGCGCCCCTGCGGTGCTCGGCTCGTACGTGGTGCGCTCCGGCGACACGCTCGGCGGCCTCGCGGCCAACGCCGGCGTGGCGATGGAGCAGATGGCGGCCGCCAACGGCCTCGACCCGGCCGCCCCGCTGCTGATCGGCACGGTGCTGAAGCTGCCGTCGGGCGCCCCGGCGCCGGTCCGCGCCTCCGAGCCGCTGCCGACGCAGCGCGTCGTGCCCGCGGCCGGCCCGGCGCCCACGCCGACGCGCGTCGGCGCCGGCGACGTCCAGTCGGTCGCCTCGCAGCACGGCGTCTCGCCGTCGCTTGCCGCCGCGATCGCGTGGCAGGAGAGCGGCTTCAACAACGGCATGGTGTCCTCGGCCAACGCGCGCGGGGTGATGCAGGTGATGCCCGGCACGTGGGACTACGTCGAGCAGAACCTCGCCGGCCGCACGCTCGACACCAACTCGGCGACCGACAACGTCCACGCCGGCGTCCTCTACCTCCAGCACCTGCTGGAGCAGACGGGCGGTGACGAGAACGCCGCGATCGCCGGCTACTACCAGGGCCTGGGCTCGGTCCGCTCGCGCGGGCAGTTCGACGACACGCAGAAGTACGTCGCCAACGTCCAGGCGCTGCGCTCGCGTTTCGGGGGCTAGGGGGAAGGCAGGAGGCGCGCGGCGAGCTTCGCGGTCCCCGCGAGCAGCCGCCGCCTCCCGTCGTTGCACACCACCATCGAGGTGCGCTCGCGGTCGCGGTCGATCAGCGCGGTCGCGACCCAGAACGTGTTTGAGCCCTGCTGACCGAGCGAGACGTGCGGCAGGCCGCGGGCGGGCGCCCAGCCGGGGGACTGGGCCTTCGCCGGCGTGAGGAGCCGCTCGACGCTGGCGGGGGCGAGGAAGTCCCCGCCCTCGGTGAGGAACACGCGCTGGAAGCGGGCCCAGTCCTGGAGGTTGAGGTGCAGGCGGCCGGCCGGGCCCATGACCGGCGGGTTGTCGGCACGGGGGTCGTCGGGGGGCGCGGGCGTGCGCGCGCGGTGGCCCCGGATCCCCGGCGGCGCACCGAACCCGCCCGAGGTGATGCCGAGCGGCTCGAGCACGTGCGTCTTCAGCGCGGTCTCGTAGTCCGTGCCCGCGATCCGCTCGACGGCGGCGCCGATGACGATGTAGCCGAGGTTGGAGTAGCGGAAGCGCCCGGGCCGGCGAGGCGGGCGCGCGAGCGCGGTCGCGGTCACCTCGGAGCGCTGGAGGGGCAGCGGCCGGTCGTCCTCGTACGCCGCCACCATCGCCGCGCGGCTGAGGTTGGGCCGGAAGCCGCCCTCGCCGACGAAGACGTCGTCGATCGTCACCGCGCCCCAGCCGGGGTCGCTGTCGAGGTCGGGGAACAGCGCCGCCACCGGAACGCCCCACTCCGCCTCGTCGCGCTCGACGAGGCGCGCGTAGAGCGCCGCGGTGATCGACTTGCCGCACGAGCCGATGTGCCACGCGTCGTCGGCGTGCACCGGCTCGCCCCCGCGCACGCGCCCACCGATGAGGTCCAGCTCCACGGCGCCGTCGGCGCTGACGAGCGCCGAACCGACCGCGGGGATCCCGTAGCGGTCGCGGAAGGCGGAGAGCTCGTTCACGGCTCGGAGTACGAAACCAAGCCGGGCCGCGAGCGAAAGTCAACGGCGGCTGGGTAGGGAAGGGGTTCGGGGGCAAGTGGGAGTCCTTTGGGCCCTATAGCGGCCCCAACGTGGCCAACTTGCTGCGTTGATCCCGCATAGCGGGAAGAACGCAGCAATCTTGCCGCGGCGGCCCCGAACCCGGTTCCCTACCCAGCCAGCCGTTGACGTTCGCCGGTGCAGCCGGGCGGCCGGAGGGCGCCGCTCAGGCCGCGGCCGCGACCTTCTGCCGCCGTGGCGCCCGCCGGGCCTTCGCGCGCGGCTCGACGATGGCGGCGAGG
Organism: uncultured Solirubrobacteraceae bacterium; assembly: GCA_963730115.1. Classification (GTDB taxonomy): domain Bacteria; phylum Actinomycetota; class Thermoleophilia; order Solirubrobacterales; family Solirubrobacteraceae; genus DASQFQ01. The sequence goes on from CAVSQM010000012.1 coordinate 435,370, forward strand.
AACTGGCCGGTGTAGGAGCCCTCGACCGCCGCGACCTCCTCGGGCGTGCCGGCGGCCATCAGCTCGCCGCCCTCCTCCCCGCCCTCGGGACCCATGTCGAGGATGCGGTCGGCGGTCTTGATCACGTCGAGGTTGTGCTCGATCACCACGACGGAGTTGCCCTGGTCGACCAGCCGCTGCAGCACCTCGAGCAGCCGCTGGATGTCGGCGAAGTGCAGCCCCGTCGTGGGCTCGTCCAGAATGTAGAGCGTCTGGCCGGTCGCCACCTTCGACAGCTCCGAGGCCAGCTTGACCCGCTGCGCCTCGCCGCCCGACAGCGTCGTCGCGGGCTGCCCCAGCCGCATGTAGTCGAGCCCCACGTCGTGCAGCGCCTGCACGCGGCGCTTGATCTTCGGGATGTGGGCGAAGAACTCGAGCGCCTCCTCGATCGGCATGTCGAGCACGTCGGCGATCGTCTTGCCCTTGAAGCGGATGTCGAGCGTCTCGCGGTTGTAGCGCTTGCCGTGGCACTGCTCGCACGGCACGTAGACGTCGGGCAGGAAGTGCATCTCGATCTTGATCTGGCCGTCGCCGCGGCAGACCTCGCAGCGCCCGCCCTTGACGTTGAACGAGAAGCGGCCCGGCTTGTAGCCGCGCGCCCGCGCCTCCTGCGTCTTCGAGAACAGGTCGCGGATCTGGTCGAACAGCCCGATGTAGGTGGCCGGGTTCGACCGCGGCGTGCGCCCGATCGGCGACTGGTCGACCGAGATGATCTTGTCGAGCTGCTCGATCCCGCGCACCCGCTTGTGCGCGCCCGGCCGCAGCCGCGAGCGGTGCAGCTTGTTCGAGACCGACTTGTAGAGCACCTCGTTGACGAGGCTCGACTTGCCCGAGCCCGACACGCCGGTGACGCAGCAGAAGACGCCGAGCGGCACCTTGACGTCGACCTTCTTGAGGTTGTGCTGACTCGCGCCCTCGATCTCGACGTAGCCCGACGGCTTGCGGCGCGTGGCGGGCACCTCGATCGTCCGCGTCCGCGCGAGGAACTGGCCGGTCAGCGACTCCTTGACCCGCATGACCTCGTCGGCCGTCCCGGCCGCCACCACGTGCCCGCCGTGCTCGCCGGCCGCCGGCCCCATGTCGATCAGGTGGTCGGCGGCGCGCATCGTGCCCTCGTCGTGCTCGACCACGAGCACCGTGTTGCCGAGGTCGCGCAGCCGCACCAAGGTCGCGATCAACCGCTCGTTGTCCCGCTGGTGCAGGCCGATCGACGGCTCGTCGAGGATGTAGAGCACGCCCACCAGCGACGAGCCGATCTGGGTCGCGAGCCGGATCCGCTGCGCCTCGCCGCCGCTCAACGTGGCCGACGCCCGCTCCATCGACAGGTAGCCGACGCCGACGTTGTCGAGGAAGCGCAGCCGCTCCTCGATCTCGCGCAGGATCAGCCGCGCGATCGCGCGGTCCTGCTCGCTCAGCTCCAGCTGCTCGACCCACTCCAGCGCCCGCCCGGCGCTCAGCTCGACGAACTGGTGGATCGCCTTGCCGGCCACCGTGACCGCCCGCGACTCCGGCCGCAGCCGCGCGCCCTTGCACTCCGGGCACGGCCGCACCGACATGTACTCCTCGATCTTCTCGCGCGACCAGTCCGAGTCGGTCTCGCGGTAGCGCCGCGAGAGGTTCGGGATGATCCCCTCGAAGGTCGTCATGTAGGACCGCTTGCGCCCCATCCGGTTGCGGTAGGTGACGTAGATCCGATCGCCGTTGGTGCCCTGCAGGAAGAGGTCCTGCTGGTCCTCGCCCAGGTCGTCCCACGGCATGTCGAGGTCGATCTCGTAGCGCTCGGCGATCGCCTGGGTGATCTGGTCGTAGTAGTTCGACGCCCCGCTCGACCAGGGCAGGATCGCCCCGTCGGAGATCGACAGCGACGGATCCGGCACCACCAGGTCGGGGTCGATCTCCATCTGCGAGCCGAGCCCGGTGCAGCGCGGGCACGCGCCGTGCGGCGAGTTGAAGGAGAACATCCGCGGCTCGAGCTCCGGCATCGAGATGCCGCAGTGGAGGCAGGCGAAGCGCTCGGAGAAGGTCTGGACCTTGTTGTCCGGCAGCGTCTCGATCTCGAGGATGCCGTCGGCCAGCGAGACCGCGGTCTCGACCGAGTCGGCAAGCCGCTTGCGCAGCTCCGGCCGCATGATCAAGCGGTCGACCACCACCGAGATGTCGTGCTTGAACTTCTTGTCGAGCACGATCTCCTCCTCGAGGAGCCGCAGCTCGCCGTCGATCTTCACGCGCGTGAAGCCCTCGGAGCGCAGCTCCTCGAGCTGCTTGCCGTACTCGCCCTTGCGGCCGCGGACGATCGGGGCGAGGACCATGAAGCGCGTCCCCTCCTCCATGCCCATGATCTGGTCGATGATCTGCTCCGCCGACTGCGCGGCGATCGGGCGGCCGCAGTTGTAGCAATGAGGCTTGCCGATGCGGGCCCACAGGAGGCGCAGGTAGTCGTAGATCTCGGTGACCGTGCCGACCGTCGACCGCGGGTTGCGCGAGGTCGTCTTCTGGTCGATCGAGATCGCCGGCGAGAGACCCTCGATCGAGTCGACGTCCGGCTTGTCCATCTGGCCGAGGAATTGGCGCGCGTACGCGCTCAGCGACTCGACGTAGCGGCGCTGCCCCTCCGCGTAGATGGTGTCGAAGGCGAGCGACGACTTGCCCGAGCCGGAAAGGCCGGTGATGACCACGAGGGCATCGCGCGGCATCGAGACGTCGATGTCCTTGAGGTTGTGCTCACGGGCACCTGAGACGACGATTGACTCCTGACGGGGCACATAATCAGTGTATGTCGCCCCCGGATGGCGCCGGGCGCCGAGATCCCGCGTCTAGCGGACGATCCGGAAGACCGGGCGCTTCGGCTTGCTGCGGTTGCCCGCGCCGTCGCGCGCGCGGATGACGAAGCGGTAGGTCCCGGGCGTGAGCGTCTTGCCCCTGAGCCGGCCGCGGAACCTCACGGCGCTCGTGCCGGCCACGCTCGCCTTCGAGAAGCGGCCCTTGACCGTGATCCACTTGCGGCAGCGCGTGCCGGTGCGGTGGCGGCTGGTGCGGGCGCGGCGGCGGCAGACGCGGCTGAGGTGCCGGAACCGCTGGACGCTCATCGTGACCCGGGCCGGCTCGTTGAGGCGGTAGCGGATCGTCGTGCCGACCTTGACCGCGGCGACGAACCCGCGGCCGCGGCGGGCGGCACGGAAGCGCGACGCGCTGAGCTTGGGCCGGCCGACGAACGCGGGGGCGGCGAAGTCGACGCCCCGGATGCCGGAGATGGCGGGCGTGACGCCGAGCGGGAGCGTGATGGTGGTGCCGTTGGGCAGCCGGACGGTGATCCCGCCCGTGCCGGGCACGGCAGGAGTCCCGGGGACGCCCGGGGTGCCTGGCACGCCCGGCACGACGGGCGGAGGCGGAGGCGGAGGCGGGGGCGGAGGTGGTGGCGGCGCCGCCGGGCCGTCGGGATCGCCGTTGCCACCGCCGCTCTGGTCGAGGCCGGCGCCGCCGACGACGGCGAGCCCGGAGGGGACGCGGAACACACCACCGCTGTCCAGGACGAACTTCGCCCCGGTCGAGCGGTCGACGTGGATGATCGAGCCGCCCGCGGCCTGGCCGTCGGCCACCACGAGGTCGCCGTCGGCCTGGATGTCGATCGCGCGCGGGTCGCTGAACGGCAGGCCCGACGCGAGCAGCGTCTGCGCGCCGTTCGCGGGGTTGACGCGCACGACCTGGCGGTTGCCCACCACCTCGAGCGTGCCGTCGAGCTGGACGGCGACGTCGCGCGGGTCGTCGAGCGGCGCGCCGGACGCGACCGTCGTCACGGCGCCCGTCCCGGGATCGACGCGGCGCAGCGCGGTGCCGTCGGCCACGAGCAGCTTCCCGGCGCCGTCCATGGCCAGGCCCATCGCGTTGTCGACGTCGGCGACGTGGGCCAGCGCGCCGGTGTCGAGATCGAGCCGCAGCACCTCGTCGCGCTGGCGGTCGGCCACGTAGGCCTGGCCGTCGGGCGCGAGCGCGATGCCGGACGGATCCTCCAGCTGATCGCTGCTGACGACGGTGTCGATCTGGCCGGCGGGGTTGACCGAGAACACGGCCTCTGCGCCTTCGTCGACGACGAGCAGCGAGCCGTCGGCCGCCACCGCCACCGCCCACGGGTCGCTCAGCGGCGCGCCCCCGGCCAGCAGCGCCGCGGCGCCGCCGCTGGGCAGCTGCAGGACGCGGCCCGAGCTGCCGAGCCAGTTGCCCTCGTCGGCGATCCCGATGTCACCGGGCGCGCCGGCGGCCGTCGCCGGCGCGGCGCCGAGGCAGGCCAGCGCGACGAGCGCCGGCCCGAGGCCACGCCTCACGCAGGCACCGCCTCGGAGCGGATCTCGGCGGCGAACGCCTCCACCACGGCGGGGTCGAAGTTCGTTCCCGCGCAGCGCTCGATCTCGGCCACCGCCGCTTGCACGCTCAGCCCTGCCTTGTACGGCCGCTCCTGCACCATGGCACTGAACGCATCACAGACCGCAACGATGCGGGCGCCGCGCGGAATCTCGTCGCCGGACATACCGTCCGGATAGCCCTTGCCGTCCCAGCGCTCGTGGCTCGCCCGCACCAGGACCGCCACCGGCTGTAGCGCCGGCGCGACGTTGAGGATGTCCTCGCCGATGATCGTGTGGCGGCGCATGAAGCGCCACTCGCGATCGTCGAGCGGCCCCGGCTTGTTGAGGATCGCGTCCGGGATCGCCATCTTGCCGATGTCGTGCAGCTCGGCCGCGCGGGCGACGATGTCGCGCTCCTCGACCGGCAGCCCGAGCCTCCGCGCCACGCCGCGGGCGAGCGCCATCACGTCGCTCGAGTGCTCGTGCAGGTCGGGCTCGCGCTCGGAGAGCACCTTCAGCAGCACGGTGCGCGTCTGCAGGCCGGCGGAGCTGGGCCGCGCCTCCTTGGCCGCGTACATGCGGCGGTCGGCGAGGTGCAGCGCCTCCTCCGGGGTGTCGGCGTCGGCCGGCAGCGGCACGACGCCGTAGGACGCGGTGACGTCGAAGCCGTCGCCGCGCGCCTCGAGCGCCCGCGACGCGTCGACGAGCACCGAGTCGCCGGTGCCGTCCTCGAGCAGCAGGCAGAACTCGTCGCCGCCGAGGCGGAAGGCGCGGCCGTGGCCGTCGACGACGTCGGCCAGCGCACCCGACAGCCGCATCAGCAGCGCGTCGCCCGCCGGGTGCCCGTAGGCGTCGTTGTAGCGCTTGAAGCCGTCGAGGTCGAAGAGCGCGAGCAGCTTCGGCTCCGCGTCCCTGCCGGCCGCCAGCGCCCCCTCGAGCGCCTCCATGAACGCGCGCCGGTTGGGCAGGCCGGTGAGGGCGTCGGTCAGCGCGTCGTGGCGCGCGCGCCGCAGCATCCGCAGGTTGTCGAGGAACGACAGCGCCATGCGCGCGACGGCGAGCGCGATCGCCGTGGCGGCGAGCACGACGGCGAGCGTGTTGACGCGGTGGGTCTGGTCGTAGACGAGCAGCCCGAGCGCGACCAGCGTGAAGACCGCGGGGAAGATGAAGACGCGCGCGAGCGGCACACCGCCGCCGGACTGCACGGCGCCGAGCCGGCGCCAGGCGGCGTAGGCGAGCAGCAGCGTCGCGGCCGGCCACACCGGGGCGAGGAGCGTGTCCTGCCCGTCGGTGCCGAGGGCGATCTCGCGCGCGTAGATGACGTCGGAGATCGCCTGGGCGGAGAGCGCGAGCGCGAACAGCGCCCAGCCGAGGCCGGGGCGCCAGCCGGTCAGCGCCAGCAGCGTGACGACGAGCGAGAGCAGGACGAGGTCGAGCAGCGGATAGGCGAGGTCGGTGGCGATCTCGAGCCCGTAGCCGGCGGTGTCGGTGAGCACCGGGTCGAAGGCGATGGTCGCGGCGAGCGCCGAGATCGTGGTCGCGCCGATGGCGGCGTCGAGCCACATCGTCGCGTGCATCGCGCGGCGCAGGCGCAAGCGCAGCACGAGCACGATGCCGGCGCCGACCGCGACGTAGGAGCCGAGCCAGAACGCGTCGGCGACCGACGGGTAGGGCGCCAGCTCCGGGGCCTCGGAGTAGGCGAGCTCGTAGATGATCTCGCCGATCGCCCACATCGCGGCGCCGGCCGCCAGCGTCAGCCAGGGCGCGCGGCGGTCCTCCGCGGTGAAGCCGCGCAGCGCGAGCAGCGCCGCCGCGCCGAGCACGAGCGCGATATAGACCCAGCTGGAGAAGACGTCGAGCACTTCCGCCCCGCCAAGGCCGAGGGCCACGGCGACATAGGCGGCGAAGACGACCAGCAGGCTCGCCCATGCCACTCGGAGGGCGCTCTGGCCGGGAATGCGTTGATTCAAGCTCTACCTCCCTGGCTTTGGCCAAGGTATCCGCCGCAAACTGCGCACACAACCCAACGTGGCGCCACGTGGACGCTTGGACGAGTCAACGATCGGCCAGCGCTACGACGGAACGCGACGCTCCGGATTCCAGCGCGGCGTGGAAGATCTCGTGCGCGGTCAGAGCCTCCTGCGGCGTGACGCACCCGAGGCGGTCGCCGAGGGCGCCTTCGCGCTCGGCGAGGAACGCCGCCCACATCTGGAGGATGGCGTCGGAGAAGCCGAACTCGAAGATCGGCCCGGTGACCGTGGCGAAGGCGGATTGGCTGCCGGTCTCGAGCCGCTCCCACAGCTGCTGCTTGCCGCGGACGGCGAAGCGCAGGACCTGCTTCGGGCTCGCGGTGCTGAACGCGATGCCTCCGTCCATGCCGAGGGCGCGGATCCGCCAGGTGTTGGTCTCGCCGGGGGCGATCCGCTTGGTGGCGAGCGTGAGCGGGAAGCCGGCGTCGGCGTGGATGGTGGCGTTGTCCCAGGTGTCGCAGCGGACGGGCTCGCCGTCGGGGCCGGGGCGCTGCTGCACGATGTCCTGGAGCGTGGCGTGCAGGCTCCGAGGCCGCCAGCCGAGGCGCAGCGGCAGGTGCAGCACGTGCATCCCGAGGTCGTTCATCACGCCCGCCTCGCCGCAGAACTGCGCCTGGCGCTTCCAGTTGATCGGCTTGTCGCGGTCGAGGTCGCTGGAGTGCAGGAAGGCGTGCTCGACCTCGATCAGCTCGCCGAGCGCGCCGGAGCGGATCGTGTCGTAGGCGAGCTGGGCGCCCGGGAAGTAGGGCATCTCGCTGGAGCAGCGGGCGAAGACGCCGGACTGATCGATCGCCTCGACGATGCGGCGGCCGGCCTCGAGGTCGATGCCGAACGGCTTCTCGCCCAGGAAGTCCTTGCCGGCCTGGATGGCCTCGAGGTAGAGCTCCTCGTGGAGGTGGTGAGGGACGGCGAGGTAGAGGACGTCGAGGTCGGGGTCGCCGAGGAGCTCGTCCCGGTCGGCGGTCTTCAGCCGCACGGACTCCACGCGGTCGAACCACGCGAGCGCATCCGCGTCCGTGTCGCACACCGCCTCGAGGCGGGGCGTGACCGGGTGGTCGGTGAGTGCCGCCCAGCGCCCGATCGCCGCCGCCAGCTCGCGGCCCATGAGGCCGCCGCCGACGATGCCGATGCGGGCGACGCTCACTGCTGCAGGCGGGCGAGCGCCTCGTCCGGCGTGGCGCCGTCGTGCACCACCGACATCAGCGCCTGCGTCATCGCCGCCGGGTGCTCGTGCTGGATCACGTTGCGGCCGTAGACGATGCCCGCCGCGCCCTGCTCGAGCACGGCGTGGGTGCGCTCGAGGATCTCCTGGTCCGTGACGCGGCCGCCGCCGCGCAGGAGCAGCGGCACGCGGGCGACCTGGACGACGCGGTGGTACTGGCTCAGGTCGTCGGTCGGGTCGGCCTTGATGACGTCGGCGCCGAGCTCGACCGCCTGGCGGACGAGGCCGGAGATGCGGTCGAGGTCGCCGCTGGACTCGTAGCCGCCTCCCCCGCCGGGCTCGAACGCGAGCGGCTCGACCATCAGCGGCATCGCGGCGCGGTCGCACTCGGCGCGCAGGTGGCTGATCGCCTCGAGGCAGTCGCGGCGGAGCTGGTCCTGGCCGGGGACGTCGAGGAGGTTGACGACGACGCAGGCGGCGTCGAGGCGGACGGCGTGGCCGACGGGGTCGTCGATCATGAACGACCAGGCCTCGTCGGGCGTCTCGGCGGCGTAGATGTTGGGCGTGTCGGTGCGGAGGACGAGCGCGGGCTTGTCACGGCCGGGGTGGCGCTGGAGCAGGTCGGCCTGGCCGACCGAGAGCTGGATCGCGTCGGGCCGGGCGTCGACGAGCACGTCGATCGCCCGCTCCATGTCCTCGATCCCGGTGAGCATCGAGGCCTCCCCGGGCATCCCGTGATCGACGGCGACGTCGAAGCAGCGGCCCGAGGTCGCGTGGAAGAGGCGGTTGAGCCGGTATTGCTTCACGGCGGCGGGGACACTAGTGATCAGCAGATGCTCGTCGCCGGCCCGAACCTCACCATCGATCGCACCGCCGTGCTGGCTTCGCTCCGGCCGGGCGAGGTGCTGCGGTTCGACCGCGTCGTGGTCACCCCGGGCGGCAAAGGGCTGAACGTGGCGCGCGCTGCGCGGGCGCTCGGCCACTCGGCGCTGCTCGTCTCCTTCGTGCCCGGGCACACGGGGCGGGCGGCGGCTTCGCTGATCCTCGAGGAGGGGATCGAGCTGAGCAGCGTGCCGTGCGCAGGCGAGCTGCGCTCCACGCTGATCGTGCAGGAGCGGGGCGGCCGCACGACGGTGATGAACGAGCCGGGCCCTGCGGTCGACGAGCGGCGCTGGGCGGACTACGAGAACGCGGTCCGGGGACGGCTGACGCCGCGGAGCGTCCTGGTGTGCTCGGGCTCGGTGCCGCCGGGAGCGCCTCCGGACGCGTACGGCCGGCTCGCCTCGATCGCGCGGGAGGCGGGGGCGCGCGCGGTGGTCGACGCGGCGGGCTCGACGCTGCTCCGCGCCCTCGACTCCGCACCCGACCTGGTGACGCCGAACCTCTCGGAGGCCGAGGGAGCCCTGGGGCTCGGGCCGGGCGGCGCGGCAGTCGAGAGCGGCCCCGACGCGCGCGACCGGGCGTTGGCCGCCGCCGAGGCCCTGCTGCGGCAGGGCGCGAGGGCAGCGGTCGTCACCGCGGACTCGGCCGGCGCCGCGGTGGCGGACGGCCGCGCGGTCTGGATCCCGGCGCCGCGCGTCGCCGAGGTGCGCAACCCGATCGGAGCGGGAGACGCCTTCCTCGCGGCGCTCGCCGGGGCCTGGGAGACCGGCTTGCCGTTGCTGGAAGCCGCGCGTGCGGGCGTCGCTGCGGGCGCGGCGAGCGTCGAGCACCCGACGGCGGGGTTGCTGGATCCGGAGCGGGCTCGGACGCTGGCGGCGGGGCTTGCGCGGGGCGGTTAGCCGGCGAACGTCAACAGCGGCATTGAGGGGAAGGTTCGGATGGGGCGGCGGAAGCTCCCGCTTGCCAGCGGGTTGATCCGCTCAGCGGGCGAAAGCCTCCCACTTGCCCGCGCGGAGGCCGAATTCCACCAATGCGGCGTTGACGCCGGCGGCACTGCGGCGCGCCCTCACGGTTCGATCACGTTCCTCGGATCCGGCCGCCGTTCCGGCCCGCCCTGGCTGTAATCCCCGAACGGGCCGTCCCGCTGCTCCACGGCCGAGCGCACGCCCTCCTCCCCCGCCTGCTCGATCCACGCCCGCGCGTCGGGCGTGTTGCGCATCAGCCCGTCGAGGATCGGGCCGAGCGTCTGGGTCGAGGCGAGGCCCATGTTCTCGTAGGCCTGGTTGACGATCAGCTTCATCGCCGCGAGCTGGGACGACGGGATGCCGGCGAGCTCTTCAGCGAGCGCGGCCACGCGCTGCTCGAGCTGTGCGAACGGGACCGCCTCGTTGATCAGCCCGACGTCGGCCGCCTCGCGCCCCGACAGTGGGCGCCCGGTGAGCGCGTGGAACTTCGTGCGCGTGAGGCCGAGGCGGTAGATCCACATCCCGGACAGGTAGGCGCCCCACATGCGTGAGTACGGCGTGCCGATCTGCGCGTCCTCGGAGGCGACCACGAGGTCCGCGCACAGCGCGAAGTCGCTCCCGCCGCCGACGCACCACCCGTGGACCTGGGCGATCACGGGCTTCGGCGCTCGCCACACGCACATGAGCTTCTGCGTCGGCGCGCTCTGCGGCGCGGTCGCGAACGCGAAGTCCTTCCCCGCGTCCCACTCGCCGTCGGTGGTGATCTGGTCGTCCCAGGCGCGGAAGCCGCCGCCGAAGTCGTAGCCGGCGCAGAACGACCGCCCGGCCCCGCGCAGCACGATCACCTTCACCCCGCCGTCGGCGACGGCGTGCCCGACCGCCGCCTCCACCTCGTCGGGGAGCGGCGGCACGATCGTGTTGAGCTGCTCCGGCCGGTTGAGCGTGATCGTCGCGACCGGCCCGTCGACCGTGTAGAGGATCGTCTCGAAGTCCATCGGGCGACCGTATCCGTGCGGCTTGACACGAGCGTCGCCGGGCACTAGCGTCGCTGGCATTGACAACGTTGTCATGCCGAGGGGGAGCAGAGTGGGGACGCAGGGGGGTCGCGAGGCGCTCGCGCGCGCCGGTGGCGTTCGCGCTGGTGGCGCTGCTCCTCGCCGGCTGCGGCGGCTCTGCCGACGACGGCACCGCGACGGCCACGCCGAGAGCGGCCGCGGCTGTCGTCGTCTCCGAGAAGCAGGCCGGCCCGCGGCTGCGCGACCTGACGGTTCGCTCGCCCGCGCTCGACACCACCGCGACGGTCCGGCTGCTCACACCGGCCGGTTGGCAGGCCAAGGCCTCCAAGCGCTGGCCTGTCCTCTACCTCCTGCACGGCTGCTGCGACACGTACGAGAGCTGGACCCGTTCGACCGACGTCGAGTCGTGGCCGGAGCTGAAACGGACGCTGGTGGTGATGCCCGAGGGCGGCGACGTCGGCTTCTACTCGGACTGGCAGGACGGCCCGGCGTGGGAGACGTTCCACCTCACCGAGCTGCGCGGCCTGCTCGAACGCGAGTACGGCGCCGGCACGCCGCGCGCGGTCGCCGGCCTCTCGATGGGCGGCCTCGGCGCGATGGCCTACGCCGCCCGGCACCCCGGCCTGTTCGCGGGCGCGGCTTCGTTCTCCGGCCTCCTGCACCCGCAGGCCGACAGCGACTTCCTGCTCGGGCTGTTCGGGCAGTACACGCCCGACCCCGAAGCGATCTGGGGCGACCCGGAAGCGGACAAGGCGAACTGGGCCCGGCACGACCCGACCGCGCTCGCCCCGCGCCTCGAGGGCACGCGTCTGTTCGTCTCCTCGGGCAACGGCCGCCCCGGCCCGCTCGACCCCGGCGCCGACCGGGACACGCTCATCGAGCCGACCGTCCTGCGCGAGAGCCGCGCGTTCGCGCGGAGGTTGGAGCGCGCCGACATCCCCGTCCGCACCGACTTCTACGGCCCCGGCAATCACGACTGGCCCTACTGGGAGCGCGAGCTGCGCCGCGCGCTCCCCACCCTCACGCCATGAACGCCGACCGCCCCACCATGCGCGACGTCGCCGAGATGGCAGGCGTGAGCCTGAAGACGGTGTCGCGCGTGATCAACGCCGAGGCGGGCGTCACGCCCGCGACCGCCGAGCGCGTCACCGCGGCGATCGCCGAGCTCGGCTTCGAGCGCAACGACCTCGCGGCGTCGCTGCGGCACGGCCGCTCGTCGCACACGCTCGGCCTCGTGATCGAGGACGTCGCCAACCCGTTCTACTCCGCCATCGCCCAGGCGGTCGAGGCGGCCGCGCGCGACCGCGGCTTCCTCCTCATCACCGCGTCCGCCCGCGAGGACGCCGAGCGCGAGCGCGAGCTCGTGGCCGCACTGCTGCGCCGGCGCGTCGACGCGCTGCTGATCGTCCCCGCCGGCTCCGACCACCGCTACATCGCCTCCTCCTCGCACACGGTCTTCCTCGACCGCCCGCCGCTCGGGATCGAGGCCGACACGGTGCTGCTCGACGACCTCGGCGGCGCGCGCAGCGCGGTCGAGCACCTGATCGCGCACGGCCACACGCGGATCGCCTGCGTCGGCGACGACGCCGGGCTCTACACGATGCGCCAGCGCATGACCGGCTACCGGGACGCGCTCGCGGCGGCCGGCATCGCCTACGACCCGTCGCTGCTCTCCACCGGCGCCCGCGACGTCGCGTCCGCCCACGAAGCCGTCTCCCGCCTGCTCTCGCTGCCCGACGAGCACCGCCCGACCGCCCTCTTCACGGCCAACAACCGCAACACGATCGGCGCACTGCACGCGTTCGCGGACACGCCCGAGCCGCCCGCGCTGATCGGCTTCGACGACTTCGAGCTCGCCGACCTGCTCGGCACCACCGTCGTCCACGCCGACCCGTGGAAGCTCGGCGAGCAGGGCGCTGCGCTCGCGTTCGCGCGGCTCGACGGGGACGAGGATCCCCCGCGCACGGTGACGATCCCGACGGAGCTGGTCGCCCGCGGCTCGGGGGAGCGATGAAGCCGCTCGTCCTCCCGCCCAACCAGTTCCACCGCTTCTACAAGGGCGGCGCGCGCATCGACGCGCTCCGCGGCGTCCCCGAGGGCGAGGACGGCCGGCCCGAGGACTGGGTCGGCTCGACCGCCACCTCGTGGGGCTCCGACGACCGAGGGCCTGAGCCGGCTCGAGGACGGCACGGTCCTCAAGACCGCGATCGAGCAGGACCCCGAGGCCTTCCTCGGCCCCGACCACGTCGCGAGGTACGGCGCCGACCCGGCGGTGCTCGTCAAGCTCCTCGACGCCGGCGAGCGCCTGCCCGTCCACTACCACCCCGGCCGCGCCTTCGCCAAGCAGCATCTCGGCCTCCGCTACGGCAAGACCGAGGCGTGGCTGATCCTCGAGGCCGACCCCGGCGCGGCCGTCCACGTCGGCCTCAAGGAGCCGCTCGACCCGCAGACCGCGCGCGCCTGGGTCGAGGAGCAGGACGCGACAAAGATGCTCGCGGCGCTCCACGAGGTCCCCGTCCAGGCCGGCGACGCCGTCCTCGTCCCCGCCGGCACGCTGCACGCGATCGGCGGCGGCATCCTGCTGCTCGAGCTCCAGGAGCCGACCGACCTCTCCGTCCTCGTCGAGTGGAAGAAGTTCGGCGTCGACAGCGGCCCCGAGCACCTCGACCTCGGCTGGGACACCGCGCTGCAGTCGCTCGACCACGAGCCGATCGACCCCGCCGCGCTCACGACCCCCGCGAGCGGCCTCCTGCCGGCCGAAGCCGATCCGTACTTCCGCGCCGAGAAGGTCGAGGCCGGCGACACGCTTGACCAGAGCTTCTCGATCCTGCTCGTCACGGCCGGCGAAGGCACGCTCGACGACCTGCCGGTGAAGAAGGGCAGCACCGTGCTGATCCCGTACGCGGCCGGTGAGACGACTGCCGAGGGCGATCTCGAGGCGATCCGGTGCCTCCCGCCCGGCGACGGAGACGCACTCTGGTGAGCGAACGCATCTAGGTTCCCACCCGTGGATCTCCTGCTCGGACTCGACCTCGGCACCACCTCGTGCAAGGCCGCGGTCGTCACGCCGGAGGGCGAGGAGATCGCCCACGGCCAGGCGCCGCTGGCCTGGCGCACGGTGCCCACCGGCGCGGAGATCGACCCGCAGACGTTCGTCGACTGCGCGCTGGAGGCGGCCCGCGCGGCGCTCGACGGCGTGGACGACGCGCGGATCGTGGGCCTGGGCGTCTCCGGCATGGCGGAGACCGGCGTGCTGCTCGGGCGCGACGGCGAGCCGGTCGTCCCGTCGATCGCGTGGTACGACTCGCGCGGCGAGGAGGCGGCGGAGCGGATCAAGGCGGAGATCCCGGACTTCAGCGCGACCACGGGGCTGTCCTCGCGCGCGCTGCGGACGGTCTCGAAGTACCGCTGGCTGCGCGACAACGTGCCCGAGAGCGAGCGCGGCGCGCGCTGGCTGAGCGTCGGCGAGTGGGTCGTGCACGCGCTCGGGGGCGAGCAGGGCGCGGAGCTGTCGCTCGCGTCGCGGACCGGCTGGCTCGACCTGCACGCGAACGCATGGTGGGACGAGACGCTGGCGTGGTCCGGCGCCCCGCCCGGCCTGCTGCCGGAGCCCGCCTTCGCGGGCACGCCGCTCGGCCGCGCCGGCGACGCGCTGCCGGAGGCGCGCGGCGCGGTGCTCGCCGTCGGCGGCCACGACCACCTGAGCGCCGCGGTCGGCGCCGGCGCGGTCGGCGAGGGCGACGTGCTCGACTCGTGGGGTACGGCCGAGGCCTACGTGCGGTCGGTGGCGCCGCTCGATCGCGAGCAGGTCGCCCGGGCCGTGGCCGACGAGATCATGGTCGGCTGGCACGCCGTGCCGGACCGCCAGAACCTGCTCGGCGCGATGCGGTCCGGTGCGGCGCTCGGGCGCGTGCTGGCGCTGCTGGGCGTCGGGCCGGAGGGCCGCGACGCGCTCGAGCGCGCGGCGCTCGAGGCCGACGCCGAGGGCATCGAGCTGGTCGGCCTGAACGACTATCGGGTCGGCCTGGTCAACATCGGCGCCGACCCCTCCCCCGCGGTCGTGTGGCGCGCATCGCTCGAGTCAGCCGCGCGCGGCGGGCGCGACCTGCTCGACCGGATGGCGCGCATCGCCGGGCCGCACGAGCGGCTGGTGATGGCGGGCGGCTGGTCGGAGGGCGTCGCAGCGCGCGCGATCAAGGAGGCGATCATCGGCCCGTTCGAGATCTCCGCGGCCGTGTTCATGGGCGCGCGCGGCGCGGCGCTCACCGCCGGCCGAGCGGCGGGGGTCCTCTAGCCCGTCGGGTGGAAGGGGAGCTCGGCCCACACCGTGGTGTGGCCGTTGTGGCGGACGCCCCACTCCAGCGACAGCATGTCCACCAGGTTGAGGCCGAGGCCGCCGTTGGCCCCGTCCGGGATCCGGCGCTTCGGCAGGCCCGTGTGCCCCTCGTCCTCGACCTCGAGGTGGAGCACCTCGTCGAGCGCCGAGGCGCGCACGCGGACCACGTCGTAGGGCTCGAGCCCGGCGTGGCGGACGCTGTTGGCCACCAGCTCCGTGACCACGAGCTGGGCGTCGTCGATCTCCCGCTCGGCGACGCGCGGGCCCAGCCAGCCGCGCAGGACGGTGCGGACCTCCTGCGCGGACTCTGGGCGCGCCAGAACCTTCATGTGTAGGGGATTCAGCATGGTCCTGCCCTCCGAGTCCGGACCACTCCCGCCAGGAGGCCGTCCTCGTCGTGTGCGTGTGTGAACGGAGCGGCGTGCGTGAACCTCCGTTCCCGTTACCGCCCGAGTACCCGGTCTCGCCGCGTCCCTCACCGCTGTCGGGTCAGCGATTCGCCCTACAGCGCGCCGGCGTCGGCGAGCTTCGCGCTCAGGTAGTCGAGGAACGGCTCGGGCCGCAGCGTGTCGCCGGTCACGCGGTGAAGCAGCTCGCGCGGCGGGAACTTGCGGCCGTGGCGGTGGATGTGCTCGCGCAGCCAGTCGCGCAACGGCGCCAGCTCGCCGGTGGCCAGCTGCTGCTCGATGGCCGGCAGGTCCTCCTGCACGCGCGTCCACAGCTGGGCGGCGATCAGGTTGCCGAGCGTGTAGGTCGGGAAGTAGCCGAACAACCCGGCGCCCCAGTGCACGTCCTGGAGCACGCCCTGGGCGGCGTCCGGGACCTCGACGCCGAGCAGCCGGTGCATGCCCTCGTCCCACGCCGCGGGCAGGTCGTCGACGGCGAGCGTGCCCTCCATCAGCGCGAGCTCGAGCTCGAAGCGCAGGATGATGTGGAGGTTGTAGGTGGTCTCGTCGGCGTCGACGCGGATCAGCGAGCGCTGGACGGAGTTGACCGCCTGGTAGAAGGCGTCGGCGTCGAAGCGCGACGGGATACCGGGACCGAGCGACTCGCGGAGCTTCGGCAGCACCCACGAGCAGAACGGGCGCGAGCGGCCGACGACGTTCTCCCACAGCCGGCTCTGCGACTCGTGGATGCCGAGGCTGACCGGCTGCCCGAGCGGGCTGCGGGCGAGCTCGGGGGCGATGCCGGCCTCGTAGAGGCCGTGGCCGAACTCGTGCAGGGCGGAGAAGTGCGCGACGCCGAAGTCGTGGAGGTCGTAGCGCGTGGTGATGCGGATGTCGCTGGGCCCGAGCGACTGCGCGAACGGGTGCGGCGCGGGGTCGAGGCGCCAGCCGTCGGCGTCGAAGCCGACCAGCTCAAGCACGTCCATCACGGTGCGGCGCTGGTCGGAGACCTCGAACGGGCCGGCGAAGACGCCGTCGTTGCGGGCGGCGCCGTCTTCGGAGGCGGCGAGCGCGGCGAGCTCGACGAGGCTGTCGCGGAGCGAGTCGAAGAGCGGCTTGAGCTCGGCGGTGGTGAGCTCGGGCTCGAAGTCGTCGAGGAGGATGTCGTACGGGTGCTCGGCTGGCTCGAAGCACGCGACGTAGCGGTGGCGCAGCTCGATGTGGCGCTCGAGGGCGTCCCGGAACTGGGAGAAGTCGGAGGCGGCGCGCGCCTCCTGCCAGGCCTGCTGGCCGAGCGCGTCGGCGTGGCTGATCTCGGCGGCGAGCTCGGTGGGGACGCGGGCGGCCTTCTCGTGGTCGCGGCGGACGGCGGCGAGCAGGCGGACGGTGTCGGAGTCCGGGTCCTCCGACACCGCCCACGGGTCGAGCGCGTCGAGCAGCTTCCCGATCTCGGGGTCGATCAGCTTGTTGTGGCTGATCACCTCGAGCGTGGCCGAGTGGTCGGCGCGTGCGGCGGCGCCGTTCGGCGGCATCATCGTGTTCTGGTCCCAGAACAGCATCGCGTGGATGCGCCCGAGATCGGTCAGCTCGGCCATCCGCTCCTGGAGGGCGGCGAGCTCGGCGGGGGCCGTCGTCACGAGCCGGCGTGGGCGTAGACGTCGTCGAGCACGGCGGCGGGGTCGGCGAGCTCGTAGTGCTCGGACAGGTACTTCTCGGTCTCCTCGCGCGGCGTGCCGCCGAGGGCCATGTCGAGCGCGACGAGGCGGGCGGCCTCCTCGTCGTCGGGCTTGGCCGGTTTGGCCGCGGCCTTGCGCTTGGACCCGCCGCCCTTCGCGCGCGCCTTGCCGGCCGCAGTCTCCGGCTTGCCCTCGGTCTGGGCTGCCTTGGCCGCCGCGGCGATCCGCTCGGGATCGGTCTCCGGCTCGGGCTCGTCCTGGACCGCGGCCTCGCCGGCGGCGGCCTCCTCGGCCGCGACCTCGGCGCCGGCCTGGCGCGCACGCGCCGCGGCGATCCGCTCCGGGTCCGTCTCGGGCTCGAAGTCCTCCTCCTCGTCGAGCGGCGGCGGGGCGAGCTCCACGACGTCGCGCTCGAGCGAGCGCAGCTCGGCCGACAGGCGGCCGGCGTCCTCGCGCAGGCGGTCCATCAGCGTCCCGAGCTCGTCCTGCATCGCGCCGAGCCGCTCGAGCAGCTCGCGGGCGGCGGTCGAGACGCGGTGGACGTGGTCGCGCGCCTCGTCCCCCGCGTCGGCGCGGAGCTGGTCGGCGGTCGTCTCCGCGGCCTCGAGGATCTGCTGCACGCGGGAGGACGCCGCCGCGGCGACGGGCCGGCCGCCGCGCACGCTCTCGAACTCGTCGGCGACGCGCCGGAGGTGGGTGTCGACGGCGTCGGGGTCGTAGCCGCGGCGCGTGGTCGGGAAGTCGGAACGCTCGATCGAAGGACGGTCCATGGCCACGCCCTGATGCTACGCGCTGACCTCGCGCAGGACCGCCTGTGCGACGAAGTGTGCAAGCGCCCGTTCGAGGTCGACGGTCATGGCCAGGGTGACCCGGCCGCGGATCGCGCGCGGCTCGAGTTCGATCTCGATCGCCCACTCCAGCCGGTAGGGCTCGGCGGGGGCGCAATCGCCCACGACCGCGTCGTCGACGATCTCCCAGCGCGCGGGCACGGCATGCAGCGAGCGCGTCATCACCTGCAGCGTGTCCTCGACCGGGTGGACGTCGAGGCGGAACAAGCCCGGCGCGAGCAGGATCGTCGAGCGCGAGGCGTCCTCGACGAGCTTGTGACAGCTCAGCGAGAGGCCGCCGCCGGGGAGCGAGCTGGCGAGCTGCCCGTGCGCCGCACCGACCTCGGCCGCGGGCCGCGGGTCGAGCAGCGCGGAGGTGGCCGGCCGGCCGCCGTTGCCGGGCTCGGCGGTCACGGCCCTGCGGACCTGACCGCCGGCGCGCCGTTGCCGGGCTCGCTCACGGCCGCGCGAGCCACAGCGCCGCCCAGCCGTGCTCGCTCCGCCGCGCGCGCTCGCCGAGGCCGGCCGCCGCGTAGAGGTCGCGGGTCGCGGCGGCCTGATCGTCGACGATCCCGCTCGCGATCACGTGGTCGGTGATCGAGGCGAGGCCGCGCGCGATGTGCTCGTGGACGAAGAACGGGAGGTTGGCCACGAGCGTGACGGCCGGCGGGGGCGGTACCTCGACGAGATCCGCGTGGACGGCCTGGACCGCCACGCCGTTGCGGTTCGCGTTGCGGCGCACGGACTCGACCGCCCGCGCCTCGACGTCGACCGCGAACACCGGATCCCATCCGAGCCGCGCGGCCGCGACGGCGAGCACGCCGGCGCCGCAGCCGAGGTCGGCGAAGCCGCCGGCCGGCTCGAGCTCCAGGAGCAGCGCGAGGCTCATGCGCGTCGTCGGGTGCGCGCCGGTGCCGAACGCGCCGGTGACGGGCTCGATGACGAGCTCCTGCAGGTCGCCCTCGCCCGGCGGGTCCGTGGGCGACCGCACGCGCAGCCGCCCGCCGACCTCCCACGCGCGCCCGACCCGCCGCCGCCGCTCCTCCCGCCCACCCGCCACGTCCTCCTCGGCGCGCGCGAGCAGCGCGTCCCCGGCGAGCGCATCGAGCTCCGCACCGCCGGGCGCGTCGCCGTAGAACGCCACCTCGGCCCGGTCGTCGTCGAGCTCGCGCTGGTAGACGCCCTGCGGCAGGATCGGCATGAGGGCGTCGAGGAGGTCCTCGACCGCGTCCGCGCGGAGGGTCAGCGCGACGCGCCTCATGGGAGGCCCGGCGCCCCGGCTTCGTCGCGGACGATCAGCCCGTCGCGCTCGAGCCCCGCGAGCGCGCGCTCGCGCCGCTCCGCCGCGAGCGGCGGCGGATCCTCGCCCGCGACCAGCGCGGCGAGGATGCGGCCTCTCGCCCAGCGGTCGGTCGCCTCGAAGCGCTCGCCCCGGGGCCGGGCGACCGGCGTGAGCGCGTCGGGCCCCGCGCAGCCGTCCTGCAGCGGGCACTCGCCGCAGCGCGGCCTCCGCGGCCGGCAGACCGTGGCGCCGAGCTCCATCATCGCCTGGTTCCAGGCCGCCGCGCGACCCGCCGGCAGCAGCTCCGCGGCCCGCCGGGCCAGCGCGCGCGGGCCACGCCGCACGCCGTCGCGGCGCTCGAGCACGCGCCTCACGTTGGTGTCGACGGCCGCCACCTGCGCGTCCCACGCGAACGAGGCGACCGCCGCGGCGGTGTACGGGCCCACGCCGGGGAGATCCTCCAACCGCGCAGGCCAGCCCTCCGCCGCCACCACCCGCGCCGCCGCCTGCAGCGACAGCGCGCGCCGGTTGTAGCCGAGCCCGCTCCAGGCCGCGATCACGTCGCCGCCCGACGCGGCCGCCAGCGACTCCGGCGTCGGGAACCGGGACAGGAAGCGCTCGTAGTGGGGCACCACCCGCGCCGCCTGCGTCTGCTGCAGCATCACCTCGCTCACGAGGATCGCCCACGGGTCGCGCGTGAACCGCCACGGCAGCGGCCGGCGCACGCCCTCGTACCAGTTCAACAGCGGTTCACCGGCCACGTCACGCGACCCTAGTACGTTGCAAGGTCGATGCCGGAACCCGCGATCACCGCCACCGGACTCGCCAAGTCCTACGGCGACGTGCTCGCCCTCGACGGGATCGATCTCCAGGTCGAGGAGGGCACGGTGCTCGGCCTGCTCGGGCCGAACGGAGCGGGCAAGACCACCGCGGTCCGCATCCTCGCCACGCTGCTCACGCCCGACACCGGCACCGCGACGGTGGCCGGCTTCGACGTCGTCCGCCAGGCCCAGAAGCTCCGCGCCCACATCGGCCTCGCGGGCCAGAACGCCGCGATCGACGAGAACCTCACCGGCTACGAGAACCTCGACATGGTCGGCCGCCTCTACCACCTCGGCAAGCGGCCGTCGAAGCAGCGGGCCCGCGAGCTGCTCGAGCGCTTCGAGCTCGACGACGCCGGCGACCGCCCCGCCAAGACCTACTCCGGCGGCATGCGCCGGCGGCTCGACCTCGCCGCCGCCCTCGTCGCCCGGCCGCCGGTGCTGTTCCTCGACGAGCCGACCACCGGCCTCGACCCGCGCAGCCGCCGCGCGCTGTGGGACACGATCGAGGATCGCGTCGCCGGCGGCAGCACCGTCCTGCTCACCACGCAGTACCTCGAGGAGGCCGACCGCCTCGCCGACCAGATCGCCGTGCTCGACCACGGCCGGGTGATCGCCGAGGGCACGTCGGACGAGCTCAAGGACCGCGTCGGCGGCGAGCGGCTCGAGGTCACGCTGACCACGGAGGAGGACGCGCAGCGCGCCGTCGCGGAGCTCGCGCCGCTCGGCGCCGACGGCGACCGCCCCGTCGCCGAGGGCACCCACGTGACGCTCGCGGTCGCCCAGCGCGCCGGCGCCATCGCCGCCGCCGTCCGCAGCCTCGACAGCGCCGGCATCGACGTCGAGGACCTCGCACTCCGCCGCCCCACGCTCGACGACGTCTTCCTCGCCCTCACCGGCAAGCACGCCGAGGACGCGCCCGCCGAGGAGGCCGCCGCATGAGCTCGCTCGCCTACACGATCTCCGACACGGCCGTCATCGCCAAGCGCAACCTGCTGCGCATCCCGCGCCAGCCCGACCTGCTGATCGCCTACACGATCCAGCCGGTGATGTTCATCGTGCTGTTCGTCTACGTGTTCGGCGGCGCGATCGTCACGCCGGGCTACGACTACGTCGACTTCCTGATGCCGGGGATCATCACCCAGTCGATCGCGTTCGGCGGGTTCGTGACCGCGATCGGGCTCAACGAGGATCTCCACAAGGGCCTGATCGACCGCTTCCGCTCGCTGCCGATGACCCGCTCCGCGGTGCTCGCCGGCCGCACGATCGCGGACGTCGTGCTCAACACGTTCTCGCTCGCCGTGATGCTCGCGGTCGGCTTCGCCGTCGGCTTCAACTTCGACTCGCCGGTCTACGAGATCGTCGGCGGGATCGTGCTGCTGCTGCTGTTCGGCTACGCGTTCTCGTGGTTCTTCGCGCTGATGGGGATGGTCGCGAGCAGCCCGGAGTCGGCGCAGTCGGTCGGCTTTCTCGTGATCTTCCCGCTCACGTTCGCGTCGTCGGCGTTCGTGCCGACCGACTCGATGCCGGGCTGGCTCCAGACGTTCGCCGACATCAACCCGTTCACGATCGTCGTCAACGCGGTGCGAGCGCTGTGGCTCGACGCCCCGGCCGACAACTACGTGTGGGGCGGCTTCGCCTGGTCGATCGGGATGATCGTCGTCTTCGCCCCGCTCGCGGTCCGCGCCTACCGGCGCGCAGCAGTCCGCGCGTAACCGCCTGCTTCAGTCAAGATTCCCCCAGTAGTTGACGGACCACGAGGGGGCAGGGCGCGGCGACCGCGGTGAACGAGTTGACCCCGCTATGGGGTGTGAATCGACTCAACTTGTCACGTTGATCCCGTCATGCGGGACGAACGCAACAAACTTGGCCGCCGCGGCAGCCGAACCTACCCCTCAGTGCAAGCCGTTGACGTCCGCCGGCATGCCGCGGACGCCGACGTCAGCCGGCCGGCTTCGCCGCCTCGTCGAGCTCCCGCCGCAGCTCGCGGATCTCGTCGCGCAGCCGCGCCGCGTACTCGAAGCGCAGCTCCTCCGCCGCGGCGAGCATCTCCTCCTCGAGCTCGACGATCGTGGACTCGATCTCCGCGGGCTCCATGTCGACGCGCTTCTCGCGGCGGCGGCGACCCTTGGTCGGCACCTTCGAGTCGGACATCAGGAACTCGGTGATGTCGGAGATGCCCTTGACGATCGTCTCCGGCGTGATGCCGTGCTCCTCGTTGTAGGCGGCCTGGATCGCGCGGCGGCGGTCGGTCTCGTCGATCGCGGTGCGCATCGCCGCCGTCTCCTTGTCGGCGTACATGAGCACGGTTCCGCCGACGTTGCGCGCCGCGCGGCCGATCGTCTGGATCAGTGACGTCTCGCCGCGGAGGAAGCCCTCCTTGTCGGCGTCGAGGATCGCGACCAGCGAGACCTCCGGCAGGTCGAGGCCCTCGCGCAGCAGGTTGACGCCGACCAGCACGTCGTACTCGCCCAGCCGCAGCTCGCGGATGATCTGGATCCGCTCGAGCGTGTCGATCTCCGAGTGCAGGTAGCGGACCTTGAAGCCGACCTCGAGCAGGTAGTCGGTGAGGTCCTCGCTCATCTTCTTGGTCAGCGTGGTCACCAGCACGCGCTCGTTGCGATCCACGCGCGTGCGGATCTCGTTCATCAGGTCGTCGATCTGGTTGCGCGTCTCGCGCACCACGACCTCGGGGTCGACGATGCCCGTCGGGCGCACGATCTGCTCGACGACCTCCTTGGAGTGCTCGCGCTCGTACGGGCCGGGCGTCGCCGACACGAACACCATCTGCCCCGTGATCGAGAGGAACTCCTGGAACGTCTGCGGCCGGTTGTCCATCGCGCTCGGCAGCCGGAAGCCGTAGTCGACCAGCGTCGACTTGCGCGAGCGGTCGCCCTCGTACATGCCGCCGATCTGCGGCACGGTCTGGTGCGACTCGTCGATGAAGCAGACGAAGTCCTTGGGGAAGTAGTCGATCAGGCAGTAGGGCCGGGCGCCCGGCTCGCGACCGTCGAGGATCCGCGAGTAGTTCTCGATCCCGGAGCAGAACCCGACCTCGCGCAGCATCTCCATGTCGTACTGCGTGCGCTGGCGCAGGCGGTGCGCCTCGAGCAGCTTGCCCTCCGCCTCGAGCTCGGCGGTCCGATGGTTGAGCTCGCGGCCGATCTCGGCCACCGCCCGGTCCATCGTCCCCTCCTTGACGTTGTAGTGCGTCGCCGGCCAGATCCCGATGTGCTCGAGGTCGTCGACGATCAGCTCGCCGGTCAACGGGTCGAAGTGCTGCAGCCGCTCGACCTCGTCGCCGAACAGGATCGCCCGGAACGCCGTCTCCGCGTAGGCGGGGAAGATCTCCAGCGTGTCGCCGCGGACCCGGAACGTGCCGCGCCCGAGCGCCGTGTCGTTGCGGTTGTACTGCAGGTAGACGAGCTTGCGCAGGAGCTCGTCGCGATCGACGTCGGCGCCCTTGATCAGCGTCTGCAGGTTGTCGTTGTACGTCTCCGGCGAGCCGAGACCGAAGATCGCCGACACCGAGGCGACGATCAGCACGTCGCGGCGTGCGAACAGCGCCGCCGTCGCGGCGTGCCTCAACCGGTCGATCTCCTGGTTGATCGCCGAGTCCTTCTCGATGTAGAGGTCCTTCGACGGGACGTAGGCCTCGGGCTGGTAGTAGTCGTAGTAGGAGACGAAGTACTCGACGGCGTTCTGCGGGAAGTACGTCCGGAACTCGTTGCAGAGCTGCGCCGCCAGCGTCTTGTTGTGGGCGAGGATCAGCGCGGGCCGCTGCAGCTTCTCGATCGTCGCCGCCATCGTCATCGTCTTGCCGGTGCCGGTGGCGCCCAGCAGCGTCGTGAACGACGCGCCCGCCTCGACGTTCTGCGCGATCTTGTCGATCGCCGCCGGCTGGTCGGCGGTCGGGGAGTAGACGCTGTCGAGCTTGAACGGAGGCATAGCCGACTCACAGTATGGAAGGTCCCGGACGGACCCGCGGACGTTCAGCCCTCGCGCGGCACCTCGCCGCGCCAGGCGCCCGACTCGCTGCCGCGCGACTCGATCAGCTCCTTGAAGCGCTCGAGGTCGCTCTTGACCCGGCGGTCGGCCGCGCCGAGCTTGGCGCCGAGCTTCTCCTTGATGCCCTCGGGCACGAAGTCCATCTGCACCATGACGCGGCTGCGGCTGTCGTCGAGCTTGTGGAACGTGACGACGCCCGCGTTCTCCTTGCCGTCGACGTTGCGCCAGGCCACGCGCTCGTCGGGGTTCTGCTCGGTGATCTCGGCGTCCCACTCGTGCCGGCTCCCGCCGAACTCGGCGACCCAGTGCAGGCGCCGGTCGTCGAGCTGCCGGATCTCCTCCACCCCGTCCATGAACTGCGGGAACTCCTCGAACTGCGTCCACTGGTTGTAGGCCGTGGTGACCGGCACGTCGAGGTCGATGGACTGCTCGATCGTGGTCATAGCGTCGCCTCCCTGGGTTGTGTTCGGTGCGGCGGTTCTCCGAGCGAGGACGGCGGCTAACGCGGCCTGGCGCGCCGCCGCCCACCCCGGAGGAACTAGGCGCCCTCGGCCACTACGGTGGCGCGGCCGAGCACGAGCCCGGCGGTGAAAGCCGACGTCCCGAACGCGGCGTTCAGCGCGTCGGCCGCGGGCTGTGTGAGCTTCGCGACGACCCCGGCGAGCGTCACCGTGCGGCCGTCGACCTGCGGCGTCACGCCGCTCAGGTCGAGATCGAGGATCGGCGCCTTCGGCGACCCGCCGTTGAGCGACGCGAACAGCTGCGGCGCCGTCCCGAGGCGGATGTCGAAGTTCTCGAGCCGCACCACGGTCGCGCCCTGGGTGAGCGAGATCCCGCCCGAGTGGCGGATCGTCCCCGCCGACAGGTCGAGCTTGACCTGGCCGCCCGTGATCGGGAAGGCCGCGGTCGTGCCCGCGAGCGTCGCCGGCGCGATCACGCCCGGCGCGATGCCCAGGCTGGTGAGCGCCGCCAGCGCCCCCGCGTCGATCTCGAGCGACGTCGCGCTCTCCGCCCGGATGTCGGCCTCGTCGGTCTGCGAGCGCACCTTCGCGGTGCCGAGCAGCAGGCCCTTCTTGAACGCGGTGACGCCGAACGTGGCGTTGAGCGCGGTGGCGGCCTTCTGCGTCAGCCGGGCGCGCAGCCCGCTGACGTTGGTGTTGAAGCCCGCGCGGCTCACGCGCGCGCCGGTCAGTCGCAGCAGGTGAACGCGCTGCCCGCCCACACGGGCGCTGAGCATGATCCGCCGGCCGACCGCGACCCGCGGCGAGCGCAGCGTCAGCCGCTTCCCGCCGGCGGAGAAGCGCAGCCCGCCCGCGTGCCGGATCGTGCCGGCGGCGGTGGCCGGGTCGATGCGCCCGCCCGTGATCGGGAAGCGCACGCCGGCCGAACCGGCCCGCGCACGACCGGTGGGCGCGACGGACACGCCGAGGCTGTCGAGTGCGGCGGCCGCCCCGCGCGAGAGCTTGAGGGTCGTGGCGCCGCCGGTGAGGTCGACGTCGGCCGAGGCGGCGGGCGCCAGGGCGAGCGCCGCGACGGTGGTCGCCGCGGCCGTGAGGGTTCGCTTCACGAGTGCTCCTTGCTGAAAGGGACAGGGATGTCACCCGCGGCTACGAGGCGAGCCGCGCCCGTGGTTGGTCATCCGAATCGAAGCTGGCGCCCGTACGTTCAAGCGTGAGCGCCGGTGCGAACCTTCTGACCGCCCCTTTCCGGGACCTCTCCTCGCGCCGTCACCGGGCGACCCGTGCCGAGCGGCGGCTCGCCAAGCGCCTGCGCGACCGCGACCCGCAGGCGCTGCAGGACCTGCACGCCGACCTCGGCCCCGCCGTGTTCGGCTTCCTCCGGCACTCGCTCGGCGACCGCTGGGCGGCCGAGGACGTCACCCAGCAGGTCTTCCTCGAGGTCTGGCAGCGCGGCCCGGCTTACGACCCCGACCGCGCGTCACCGCTGACCTGGGTGATGACCATCGCGCGCTCGCGCGCCATCGACCACCACCGCCGCCGCGTGCCCGAGCCGCGCGACCCGGCCGGTGCCGAGCGGCTCGACGAGGGCGCCGACAGCGAGCTCGACGACCTGCTCGAGCGCTGGCGGCTCTCGGCCCTGCTCGGCCGCCTGCCCGCGCAGGAGTCCGACCTCCTGCGCCGCCGCTTCTACGAGGGCCGCAGCCAGGCCGAGATCGCCGCCGACACCGGCGTGCCGCTCGGCACCGTCAAGTCGCGCATGACCTCCGGCCTCGCGAAGCTGCGCGAAGAGCTCGACCGCGAGGAGGGCGAGCGATGAGCGATGTGCTGCTCGACCGCCTCGAGGCGCTCGGCCCCGACGAGTGGAGCCCGGAGCCGCCGCCTGCGCTCGTGCTGCCGCCCGCACTCGTGCTGCCGGCCGCCGCTCCGCGCCGTCGCCGCGCGCTGACGCTGCGCCCGCTGCCCGCGCTCGCCGCGGTGCTCGTGCTGCTCGCGCTCGGCGCCGTGCTCGGCTCGCGGCTGGCGGGCACCGGCGACGACACGCGGCGGTCGGTGCCGCTCGCCCCGCTCACGCTCGGCGGCGCCGCCGACGGCGAGCTGCGGCTCGGCCGCGCCGGCCGGCGGGCGACGTTCGTCGCCAGCGGCCTGCGGCCCAGCCGCCGCAACGAGTTCTACGAGCTGTGGTTCCTGCGACCCGACGGCGCGCTCGTCGCCCTGGGGTCGTTCCGCGTCGGCGCCGACGGCCGCGCGCGCGTCAGCGTCCCGGTGCCCGTCGATCCCACCCGATACCGGTTCGTCGACGTGTCGGTGGAGCCCGACGACGGCGATCCGTCGCACTCGTCGCGGTCCGTCTTGCGCGGCCGCGTCGACTGACGGGTTTGGCGCATCCCCACTTCGGACAAGCCGCTCTCATGCAGCGAATCGTGGTGGCGGCCAAGGCGGGAGCCGACCAGCCCTGGCTCGCCGACGCGGCCGCCGAGCTCTCCCATCAGACCGGCGCCGCCGTCTCCGTCGTCTCACTCGACGGCCTCGAGGTCGAGGCCCTCTCGCCCACGCCGCGCTCCGAGTTCCAGGCTCAGGCGCGGGAGGCCCTCGACGGCGTCCTCGCGCGGCTGCGCGAGGAGCGTGTCGAAGCCGACGGCGACGTCCGCTCCGGGCCCGTCACGCCCGGGATCCTCCTCTACGCCGAGGAGCACGACGCCGACGTGATCGTCGTCGGCGCCTCGACCAAGGGCCGCGTGGCCCGGCGCCTGCTCGGCAGCGTGCCGGTCGAGCTGATCACGCGCTCCCGGCGCCCCGTCCTCGTCATCACACCCCCGCACTAGAGGAGCGCACCCGTGGCGACCGGCCAGCAGGGCCAGAAGACCGGCATGTTCGCCACCAAGCCGATCGACGTCCTGGTCAAGGAGACCGAGGAGAAGGAAACCCAGCTCAAGCGGGCGGTCGGCGCGCTCGACCTGACCGCGCTCGGCCTGGGCGCCATCATCGGCACCGGCATCTTCGTGATCATCGGCGAGGCGATCACGACCTCCGGCCCGTCGATCGTCCTCGCCTTCGTCCTCGCGGGCGTGACCTGCATCTTCTCGGCGCTGGCCTTCGCGGAGCTCGCATCGGCGATCCCGGTCTCGGGCAGCGCGTACACGTACTCCTACGCCACGCTCGGCGAGCTGGCCGCCTGGATCATCGGCTGGGACCTGATCCTCGAGTACGGCGTGTCGATCGCGGCCGTCGCCGTCGGCTGGGGCGCCTACCTCAACGAGCTGCTCGACACGCTGTTCGGCTACGAGCTGCCGGCGGCGATCGCCAATCCGCCCGGCGAGGAGGGCGGCAAGGTCAACATCCCGGCCGCGTTCCTCGTCCTCGCGGTGGCCGGCGTGCTCATGATCGGCGTGCGCGAGTCGGCCCGCACGAACACGATCATGGTGTTCTTCAAGCTCGTCGTCCTGCTGCTCTTCCTCGTGCTCGGCGTCACCGCCTTCACGGCCGACAACTTCTCGCCGTTCTTCGTCGAGGGCGAGGGCTTCGGGGGCACGGTGACCGCGGCGACGCTGATCTTCTTCGCCTACATCGGGTTCGACGCCGTGTCGACCTCGAGCGAGGAGGTCAAGGAGCCCAAGCGCGACCTGCCGCGCGCCATCATCGGCTCGCTGGTCATCGCCACCACGCTCTACATCCTCGTCGCCATCGTGGCCACCGGCGCGCTGCCGTTCGACGAGCTCAAGGGCGAGGACGCCCCGCTGGCCAAGGCGCTCAGCGACGGCGCCGGCATGGACTGGGCCGCGAACATCATCTCCTTCGGCGCGCTCGTGGCCATCACCAGCGTCGTGCTGACGCTGCTCTACGGACAGTCGCGCATCCTCTTCGCGATGAGCCGCGACGGGCTGATGCCGAAGGCCGTCTCGCGCGTGAACGAGAAGACGCGCACCCCGGTCCGGATCATCGGCATCTGCGGCGTCGTTTTCGCTCTGCTGGCCGCCTTCGTGCCGCTCAAGGAGATCGTCCAGCTCGTCAACATCGGCACGCTGTTCGCGTTCGTCGTCGTCAACCTCGGCGTCATCATCCTGCGCCGCACGAGCCCGGACCTGCCGCGCGGCTACAGGGTGCCGTTCGTGCCGGTGTTCCCGATCATCGGCACCCTGCTCTGCGTCTACCTGATGGCCGATCTGCCCGGGACCACGTGGGCGCGGTTCGCGATCTGGATGGCCCTCGGCTTCATCATCTACTTCGCGTACGGGCGCAGCCACTCGCGCCTGCGCCAGGGCCAGGTCGCCAACCCCGAGGCTGAGCTCGAGGGTCGCTCCTAGCGTTTCCGCCCGCCGGAGCGCGGGCAGCGGGAGAGCATGAGGAAGAGGACTTTCGCAGCGGTCGCCTGGCTCAGCCTGCTCGCGCCCGCCACCGCCACCGCAGCCGACGAACTGTCCACGTCGAACCGGCTGGAGGACCGGCGCTTCGTCACCGTCGGGCCGCGCGCCTACGAGCTCGGCACCGAAGCCGGGCGCTACCCCGCCGCCGGCTTCCACACCCGCGGCGAGATGGGCGGCGTGTGGACGCCGCCGATCAAGCTCGTGGACGGCATCTGGTTCGGCCTCGACGGCGAGTGGATCGGTCCCGCCCGGCGCTTCACCAGCGGCTACGGCCACGTGAAGATGCGGCTCCCGCGCACCGGCGGCCTGCGCGTCGAGCGCACCGACTTCGTCCCGGGCGAGCGCCGCGGCGTGCTCGTCGGGCTGAAGCTCGAGGGCAAGGCGAAGCAGAAGGTCCGGCTGCGGATGCAGACCCACTCGGAGCTGATGTCGATCTACCCGTGGGGCGAGACGAAGACCGCCGCCGGTACCGAGCCGCTGAACCAGCTGACCTTCAACCTGCCCGACACGGTCGGCCTCGCGGGCCGCGCGCTCGTGTTCGGCGAGTCCGGCCGGCCGGTGCCCGAGGCGCCCGCGCACGACTGGGGCGCCGCCGTCGGCAGCGACCTGACGCCGACCCGCGCCCGCACCGGCGACGGCTTCCGCGGGCCGCAGGGCAACGTCATCTGCCCCGCCTCCGGCACCGGCACGCCGCCGCAGCCCGACGAGCCGTGCGACGACACCGCGTACGGCAAGGGCAAGGGCGGCCAGCTCACCTACAGGCTCACGCTGCCGCGCTCCGGCCGCACCACCGTGTGGTTCGGCGTCGCGGGCTCCGAAGACGGCACCGGCGGCGCGCGCGCGCGAGCTGCGCCGGATGCTGGACGACCCGGCCCGCGCGCTGCGCGCCAAGCTGCGCGAGCGCGAGGCGCTCGCCCGCCACACGCAGCTCGACCTGCCGGGCGACCGCCTGCTCCAGCGCGGCATCGAGTGGAGCAAGCAGAACCTTGCCGACTCGGTGCAGGAGGCGCGCGACCTCGAGCTGCGCGAGGTCAACGGCGGCACGAACTACCCACCGGCCAAGGCGACGATGGCGAAGGCGCGCTTCGTCGGCGCGGGCTTCCCCGACTATCCGTGGCTGTTCGCCACCGACGGTGAGTTCACCGCCTTCGCATCCGTCGCTCTCGGCCAGTTCGAGCCGATCAAGGAGCACCTGCGGGGCCTCAAGGAGGCGTCGATCAAGCTCAACGACTCCTCCGGCAAGGTCGTCCACGAGGTGGTGACCGACGGCTCGGTGTACTTCGGCGCCAACGCCGACGCGGGCAACACCGACGAGACGGCCAAGTTCCCGAGCGCGGTGGCGCTGATCTGGCGCTGGACGGGCGACGACGCGTTCCGCGACGAGATGTACGACTTCGCCAAGTCGAACCTGCGGTACATCTACCGCGAGCTCGACGACGACGGCGACGGCTGGCCGGAGGGGCTCGGCAACGTCGAGCGGCCCGGCATGGGCGAGGAGAAGCTCGACAACACCACCGCCACGATGCGCGGCCTGCGCGACCTCGAGGACCTCGCGAAGTCCAAGGGCGACACCGAGACCGCCGAGTGGGCGGGCGACAAGGCCGCCGATCTCGAGGCGCGCTTCGAGGCCGCGTGGTGGATGGACAACGTGCCGCAGCACGCCGACTCGCTCAAGGAGCCGGGCAACACCCAGGTGCAGCAGCGGCACTGGATCGGCGTGACGCCGATGGAGATCGAGACGGTGCGCGACGGCGAGGTGGTGCCGGGCCTGACGACCGCCGATCACGGCAACCGCGCGCTCGAGCTACGCGAGACGAAGTGCTACGGCGACGACTTCGGCCTCTTCCACACGGGCGACGCGGGCTGCGACCCCGCCCAGTCGACCGTGCCGGCCGAGAAGCAGACGTTCACGCTGAACACCTCGATCATGGCCGTCGGCGAGGGCAACTACGGCCGCCTCGGCAAGCACCAGCAGCAGCGCTTCACGACGGCCAACCGCCGCGTGCAGCTGCCCGACCCCGACGAGCAGCCCGGCGCGATGCCGGAGATCGTGCCGTCGCCCGGCTACGACCCGCCGCAGCTCGACCGCAAGTTCACCGAGCGGGCGATGGTGCTGCAGGCCTGGGGCAACTACGGCACCGCGTGGCCGGTCGTGCACCAGCAGCTCGGCGTACGCCCGGACCTCGGTCGGGGCTCGCTCGAGGTCGTGCCGCAGGTGCCGGAGGGTCAGGCGCGTGTGGGCGGCTCGGCGATCCGCCTCGGCGACCGCGGCGCGGCCGCGGTGGAGGCATCGCACTCCGGCGAGACCTACCGCACGCGCGTGCAGGTCGGCCGGCCCGTGACCGAGCTCGCGATCGGCCACACGCTGCCCGGCGGGCGCGACGGTGAAGACGGCGGTGCTCGACGGCGCGCCGGTGACGCCGCAGACCCGCACCACCAACCGCGGCCTCGAGGTCACGGTCCCGACGACTGCGGGCACGCACACCCTGGTGATCACGACGGGCTCCTAACGCTGAGACGCGGCGCTGCGGGACCGCAGCGCCGCGTTGAGCTCGCCGCCGAGCAGGATCGCGATGCTGGCGAGGTAGGCCCACACCACCGTCGAGACGACGGCGTTGACCGCCTGCCCGATCAGCGTCACCGACGGGTCGTTGCTGGCCACGCCGCTCCAGTCGCGGACGCCGGCGGTGAGGCGGAAGACGACCGCGGCGCCGATCCACAGCACGGCGCCCGCGACCGCGCCCGGCAGGCACTGGCGCCAGCGGTGGGGCACGTTGGCGCTGAAGCGATAGAGGCAGATCAGGAAGCCGACGACCAGCGCGAACCCGATCGGCCAGCGCACGACCGTCCACAGGGTGCTGTAGGGGCCCTCGATCCCGAGCGTCCGGGCCGGGTACCCGGTGAGCTCGCCGAGCGGGCCGGAGACCATCATCTCGACGGTCACCGCCACCACCGCGACCGAGCCGAGCGCGAAGCCGAGGGCGATGAAGCGCTGGACCACCGTCGGCCGTCGCTCGCGCACGCCGTAGGCGTAGTCGAGCGCGTGGCCGGTGGCCATGAACAGGTGGCTCGACAGCCACCATGCGATCAGCAGCGCGCCGAGCGCGACGTCCTGATGGGGCTGCGTGAGCTGCGCGTGCACGAACGGCGCGATCACCACGTCGGTCAGGTCCGGGCCCATCAGCACGCGGACCGCGTCGGTGGACGCGGCCTCGGCCTTGGCCACCGGATCGGTGCCGACGATCCGCTCCGAGACCCCGAGCATCGAGCCGACGGCGATCGTCGACGGCACCAGCGTCAGCACCGCGAAGAACGCCATCTCGGCGGCGTGCCCGGTCGTCCGGTGCTCGCGGGCGCCGCGCCAGACCTCGACCAGCAGCGACCACGGTCGCGCCGGAGACAGCGCCTCCTCTCGCCAGCGCGCCGGGGCACCGATCATGGTGCGGGGATCATGCCGCACGCGACAAGGGCAGCCGCCGGCGCGTGAAGCCCGGTGTGCACAGCACGTCGCCGCCCTCGAGCACGGTCATCGCGTCGCAGCCGCGCAGGCGCGCGGTCCAGGCCGGGCCGCGCTCCCCCATCGCGAACGCCGCCGTCGCGTAGGCGTCGGCCGTCGCCAGCGACCGCGTCACGAGCGTGACCGACAGCGCGCCGCGCGCGGGCCCGCCGCGCACCGGGTCGGCGATGTGCTCGCCGCGCTCGTAGGCGCCCGACGTCGCCACCGCGCCGTCGGTCAGCTCGAGCGCCGCGCACAGCGCGCCGGGCTCGAGCGGGTGGCGGACGCCCACGCGCCACGGCCCGCCGCGGACGAGCACGTCGCCGCCGGCGTCGATGCAGAAGCGCCCGCGCAGCAGCGCCGCAGCGCGGTCGACCGCCCAGCCCTTGACGAGCCCGCAGGGGTCGAGCTTGCCGCCCGCGCGCGCGTCGAAGTAGCCGCCGGTCGCCACGCGCAGCCGCTCGCAGCGCGCCAGCACCTCGCGCACGTCGGGGTGGGCGTCGCCGAGCGCCAGCTCGCCGCGGTCGAGGCGCGAGATCTCCGAGTCCTCGCGGAACGGGCTGAACGTCTCGTCGACCCACCGCAGCCACGCGAACACGCGCTCCGCGCCGCGGTCGCAGACGACGGTCACCGGCATGCCCATGACGTGCTCAGTCGTCGACACGCGCCGCCTCCGCCGCCGCGATCAGCGACGCCTCCCAGCTCTCGCTCGTGTACGTGGCGCCGCTCACCACGTCGACATCGGCGCGGCCGCTCTCGATCGCCTCGCGGCGCAGGATCGGCTCGGCGCGCGCGTTGAGCGCGTTGGTGTGCGCGTCGCTGCCGGTCAGCGACAGCGTCTTGACGTCGACGATCTTCCCCTCATGCACCCACGCCTGCACCTGGATGGCGGAGAACGGGGTCGTGATCAGCGGGCCCTTCCCGGTCAGCGTGCCGGGCGGGTGCGGCCGCGGCGCGGGGGTGGCCTGGGCCGGCTCGGGCGTCTTCTGGGTCGGCCGCCGCAGCGCCGAGTTCGGGTTGAACTCGGTCGGCGGCTTGGTGTCGTACGACGCGAGCAGCACGACCGCGACGGCGGTGACGACGAGGGCGGCGACGGCCTTGCGCATCAGTACGCGAACCGCTCGGTGTAGATGTGGCGCCGCGACACGCCGCTGCTGGCGAGCGTGACGCGGATGGCGTCGGTCATGGCCGGCGGGCCGCAGACGTAGACGTCGCGCTGCGCGATGTCGGGCACCAGCCGCCGCAGCTCATCGGGCGACAGCGTCTCCGCGTCGCGATGGTCGCCGAACACGTAGTGCAGCTCGGCGCCGCGGCGGCGCGCGATCAGGTCGAGCTCGTCGCGCAGGATCACGTCCTCGGGGGTCATGGCGCGGTACACGACGGCGATGTCGCCGGGCTCGCCGGGCATGTCCTCGAGCAGCGCGCGGATCGGCGTGATCCCGACCCCGCCCGCGATCAGCGCCACGCGCGGGCGCCGCCGCGCCGCGCTGGTGAAGGCGCCGAACGGCCCCTCCGCGACCACGCGCGTGCCGGGCGGGATCGCGCGCAGCCGCGCCGTGTAGTCGCCGACCCCCTTGACCGTGATGCGCAGGCGGCGGCCGTCGGGGGCGGCGGAGAGCGAGAACGGATGGGCCTCCCACCAGCGGTCGCGCGTCAGGAAGCGCCAGGTGAAGAACTGGCCGGCGCGCGCCCGCAGCCGCTCGAGCCGCACGCCGCCGATCTCGATCGACACGACGCCCGGGCCCTCCTCGACCACGCGAGCGACGTGCAGGCGATGGAACAGGCTGCGCGCGAGCGGCTGCCCGATCCGGAACACCACGATGATCGCCAGGGTGACGAGGTAGAGCGCGATCCAGTAGGCGCGCGCCGCCGGCTCGCCGACGAAGTCGGTGCCGGTCGCGAGCTGGTGGCTGAACGCGAGCGCCACGCCGAGGTAGGCGTAGAGGTGCACGAAGTACCACGTCTCGTAGCGCAGCCGCCGGCGCACGATCACGATCGAGGTCACCACCACCGCGACGAGCGCCGCGAGCCCGGCGATCGCGGTGATCACGCCCGGGTAGCCGGAGATCAGCTTGCCCAGCTCGTCGAGCAGCGACAGCCGGTCGGTGAGCGCGTAGCCGACGACCACCAGCACCGCGTGCGCGAGCAGCAGCGAGATCGCCGCGAAGCCGTTGAGCCGGTGCAGGCGGGTCAGCCGCTCGAACCCGGCGAGCCGCTCGAGCGCGGGCAGCCGCGCGAGCAGCACGAGCTCGACCAGCACCAGGTACGCGCCCAGGAGCCCGCAGATGCGGGCGATGCCGACGAGCAGGCTCCCGGTGTCGTCGACGTCCTGCGCGCCGCCCGAGCTCCACCACAGGCTGACGACGACGACCGCGTTGGCCGGGACGAGGAGCGCCAGCCCCCAGCCGGCGATCCGGGTTCCGCGCACGGGTGGAAGGATGCCACGCCCGTGGCGCTCCGCCTCCCCGATCACTGGCTGTGGGACTTCTGGTTCGCCGTCGACGGCGACGACGTGCACGTCTTCTACCTGCAGGCGCCGCGGGCGCTCGGCGACGCCGATCTGCGCCACCACAACGCCACCATCGGCCACGCGGTGTCGCGCGACCTGCGCCGCTGGGAGGTGCTGCCCGGCGCGCTCGGCGCCGGCCCCGAGGGCGCGTTCGACGACCTCGCGACCTGGACGGGCAGCGTCATCCACCACGACGGCCGCTGGCATCTGCTCTACAGCGGGATCGCACGCGCCGAGGAGGGCCGCGTGCAGCGGATCGGCGCCGCCACCTCCGACGACCTGCAGACGTGGCGGCGCAGCTGACCTGCTGCTCGAGGCCGACACCCGCTGGTACGACCGCGAGCACTGGCGCGACCCGTGGGTGGCCTGGGATCCGGAGCACGAGCGCTTCGACATGCTCATCTGCGCCACGTCCGGCGGCCGCGGCATCGTGGCGCACGCGCACTCGCCCGACCTGCGCAGCTGGACCACCGGCCCGCCGCTGTCGCCGCCGACGGCGCACGTCCAGCTCGAGGTACCCCAGCTGATCGCCCACGACGGCGGATGGCGGATCGTGTTCTCCGACGTCTTCGCCGGCTCGGGCATCCACTACCTCGCGGCGCCCGAGCGGCTCGGCCCGTACGCGGCCGAGAGCCGCGATCTGCTGCCCGACGCCCGCCCGCGCCATCACTACGCCGGGCGGGTGCTCGAGCACCGCGGCGAGCGCCTGCTGTTCACCTGGGTGATGGACGACGAGGACGGCGTGTTCGTCGGCGAGCTCAGCGACCCGATGCCGCTCGCCTGGCTATAGCCAGGCCGGCCGCCCGTCCCACTCGTGCTCGAGCGCCCAGCGCGCGCCGACCGTCCACGCCTGGACGAGGTTGGTCAGGGGCGCGCGTTCGAGCTGACCTTCGCGCGTGACCGCGTAGAGCTCGTGGGCGTGGCCGAGCTCGTCGAGCGCGGCAAGCACGCCGGTGCGGACGCGCTCGGCGTCCTCGGCGCGGCCGGCGGCGCGCAGCCCACCCCACCCCAGCCACGAGTCGAAGGGCCAGACGCTGCCGCGGTGGTAGGCCTGGGGGTCGAAGGCCGGCATCGAGTCGGCGAGCGTCCGCAGGCCGTAGCCGGTCAGCACGTCGGGCTCCGAGAGGCGCGCGGCGAGCGCGTCGCGCGGCTCGCCGTCGAGCGCGCCCGACCACAGCAGCCAGCCGTGCTGCGAGCCCGGGCCGGGGACGACGAGGCCGTCGCCCTCGAGCGCCATCACGCCCGGGCCGAAGTCGGCGGCGATGCGCTCGGCCAGCCCCTCGGCGCGGCGCGCCCACGCCTCCTCGCCCGACAGCGCGGCGAGCGCCCGCAGCGCCGCGTACGCGGTGGCCTGGACGTCGGCGTCGGCGAGCGGCGGCGCGGGGGTCGAGCCGTCGGGGCGGACGATCCCGCCGCCGTCGTCGTCGTCGCTCGCCGGGCCCATGACGTCGCGCCAGCCCTGCTGGTCGAGCCCGCCCGAGCCCACCCGCGGGCCGTAGCGGACGACGCCGCCGCCGTCGACGAGCGCCTGCTCGAGCCACGCGCCCGCGGCGCGCCAGTTCCGCTCCAGCTCGGCGGCCAGCGCGTCGTCGCCGAGCGCGGCGAGCACGACGAGGAACCACGACGTCGAGTCGGCAGAGCCGTAGTAGCGCAGCTCGCCGTCGCGCACCGGCCAGCCGTGCTCCGTGTGCCACGCCGGCGCCTGCGGCCGCCACTCGTGGAGGATCTTGCCGGGCTCCTCGTCGACCTCGGCGTCGTGCCGCTCGCCCTGCAGCGCCGCCAGCCGGCGCAGGGTCGCGCGCGCGACCTCCGGCCGGGCGGGCAGGACCTGCAGCGCGGTGATCAGCGAGTCGCGGCCGAACAGCGCGTGGTAGCGGCCGGGGTCGCCCTCGGCCACCGGCGGCGTCGACGCGTAGGCCCAGCCATCCTCGGAGAGCAGCGGATCGAGCTCGGGGACGGCCATGGCGCTAGAGCTTGACGACGGCGCCCTGCCACGGCGGCAGCGTCAGCGCCCCGCTCACCGCCTCGCCCTCGCGGCCGCGGTCGGTGGCGATCGCGATCGTGCCGTCGACACCCTCGACGCTCGCCTCGGCGCCCGACAGGTTGAGGCCCACGACGTACCCGTCGCCGCGCCGGTACGCCCACACGCCGTCGGGCGCGGGCAGCGACGCGTAGGGGCCGCGCGTCAGATCGGCCTCGGAGCGCCGCAGCGCGATCGCGTCGCGCGTGAAGTGCAGCGTCGAATCCGGGTCGTCGTGCTGGGCGGCCACGTTGTGCGCGGCGGTGTCGCCGAGCGGCAGCCACGGCTCGGCCTCGGCGGTGGTGAAGCCGCCGCCGGGCTCGTCGACCCACTGCATGGGCGTCCGGTAGCGGTCGCGGTTGCGCTCGGGATCGCCCGTGCGCCGTGCCACCGGGTCGAGCGCGCCCTCTGGGTCGAGCAGCACGTCGGGCATGCCCATCTCGTCGCCGTAGTAGAGGAACGGCGTGCCGCGCAGCGTGAGCAGCATCAGCAGCGCGACGCGCGCCTTCGCCGGGTCCCCGCCCGCCCACCGCGTCGCGACACGGCCGGAGTCGTGGTTGGAGCCGGTGTAGACCGGCCACGACGCCTCGGGGAGCTGCTCCTCCATCGCCTCGACGATCGTGCGCAGCGGCTCGGCCTCGAGCTCGGCGTGCAGGAAGAGGAAGTTGAACGCGAGGTTGAGCTCATCCTCGCCCCGGCCGTAGAACGGGATCAGCTGCTCGAGCGCGAGCACGTAGGTCTCGCCGACGAGCACCGTCTGCGGGTCGGCCGCGTCGCAGATCTCCCGCCAGCGGCGCAGCACGTCGTGGACCTCCGGGCGGTTCATCGCGAACTCCTGCCGGAAGCCGCGCCGGCGCACGAGCGGATGGTCGTCCTCCGTCGCCTCCGGCTCGTCGCGCAGCTCGCGGTCGTTGACGATCCCGTGGGTCACGTCGATGCGGAAGCCCGCGATCCCGCGCTCGAACCAGAAGCGCAGGATGTCGTCGAACGCCTCGCGCACTTCCTCGTTCCACCAGTTGAGGTCGGGCTGGCTGGGCAGGAAGTTGTGCAGGTAGAACTGGCCGGACGCCTCGTCGAGCGTCCACGCCGGTCCGCCGAACGAGCTCTGCCAGTTGTTGGGGGGCGAGCCGTCGGGCTTCGGATCCGCCCACACGTAGTAGTCGCGGTAGCGCGCATCGCGGCCGGCGAGCGCGTCCTGGAACCACTCGTGGCGGTCGCTGCTGTGGTTGGGGACGAGGTCGAGCAGCACGCGGATGCCGCGGCGGCCGGCCTCGGCGATCAGCGCGTCGAGGTCCTCGAGCGTCCCGAGCGCCTCGTCGACGCCGGTGAAGTCGGCGACGTCATAGCCCCAGTCGTCGTTCGGCGAGGGCGTGGTCGGGTTGAGCCAGATGCCGTCGATCCCGAGCCACTCGAGGTGGTCGAGTCGTTCGATGATGCCGCGCAGGTCGCCGACACCGTCGCCGTTCGTGTCCGCGAACGAGCGCGGATAGATCTGGTACAGCACGCCGTCCCGCCACCAAGACGGCTCCTCCCGGGCTCCCGACATGGCGCGGGAGCATACGGACGGTCGTCCGTTTGACATTCGTGACAGGATGGAACCGCTTCCAACTGGGGGAGCAGTCCATCGGAGGAGGGTGGGTGTGACGACGATCGCGCGGGTCGCAGCGCTGGCTGGTGTCGGCGTGGGCACCGTGTCGCGGGTCTTGAACGACTCGGGCGCGGTCAGCGCGTCGACGCGCCGCCGCGTCGAGGAGGCGATCGACGCTCTGGGCTACGAGCCGAGCGCCGCCGCACGGGCACTGTCGACCGGCCGCACGATGTCGATCGGCGTCGTCGCCCCGTTCCTCACCCAGCCGTCGGTGGTCGAGCGCCTGCGCGGCGTCGCCCGCCGGGTCGCGGAGGCCGACTACCGGCTCGTGCTGCTCGACGTCGAGCGCCCCGACCGCCTGTTCGACTCCGTCGGAACGTTCGCGGTCCACGGTCGCGTCGACGGGCTCGTGGTGATCTCGCTCGCGCTGCCCGAGGGCTTCCGACCCGGCCACATGCCGACCGTCGTCGTCGACCGCCGCAGCGACGAGCTGCCGAGCGTGCACATCGACGACGAGGCCGGCGGGCGGCTCGCCACCGAGCACCTGCTCGAGCTCGGCCACACGCGTATCGCCTTCGTCGGCGACAC
Organism: uncultured Solirubrobacteraceae bacterium; assembly: GCA_963730115.1. Lineage (GTDB taxonomy): Bacteria > Actinomycetota > Thermoleophilia > Solirubrobacterales > Solirubrobacteraceae > DASQFQ01. The sequence goes on from CAVSQM010000012.1 coordinate 474,160, forward strand.
CGAGGAGAACCCGTACGGCTTCGACTCCAGCGCGCATCGCCGCGCCGGCTACGAGGCGGCGCTGCGCGACGCCGGCGTCACCGTCGACCCCACCTTCGTGCGCACCGCGCCGTACGGCCGCGACAACGCGCGGGCGCTCGGCCGCGAGCTGCTCGAGGCGGCGGTGCCCCCCACCGCGATCTTCGCCGCGTCCGACGACCAGGCGCTCGGCGTGCTCGAGGCCGCCGAGGCGGCGAGCGTCTCCGTGCCCGATCGACTCTCGGTCGTGGGCTTCGACGATCTGGAAGTGGCGCGCTACGCGCGCCTCACGACCGTGGCGCAGCCGCTCGAGGCGAGCGGCGCACGCGGCGTGGATCTGCTCCTCGACGCGCTGGCGGGCGGATCGCCGCGCTCGGAGCAACTCGACTGCGAGCTCGTCGTCCGCGGAACGACCGCGCCGACGAACCCGGAGAAGGCGAACGCACGCGGGGGAAAGCCCCAGGTGCGAACGCAGCTACTCAATGGCATGATGCGATCGTCCCGTACCACTGGAGGGGGAAGCTGATGAGGGGTCGTAGGTCTTCTGTATTGCTCTGCGCGCTGCTTGCGCTCGCGCTGGGCCTCATGGTCGCCGCTTGCGGCGACGACAGCGATAGCAGCGGCGGAAGCGGTGCAACCGGGTCCGAGTCGGGCTCGACCGAGGGCGCGAAGAAGATCGATCTCTCGCTCAAGGACAACGCGAAGGGCACCGTCCGCTACTGCCAGGGCAAGGACACCGCTGGTGACGCGAAGGACTGGGTCAAGAAGTTCAACGCGAAGGGCGGCCCGGTCCAGGTCGAGCTCGTCGAGTTCTCGCCCGACGCCGGCCAGCAGCGTCAGTCGTTCGTGCAGCGCCAGGAAGCCAAGTCCGGAGACTGCGACATGTTCTCCTCGGACGTCATCTGGACCGCCGAGTTCGCGTCGCAGAAGTGGCTCTACGACATGACGGAGTACGTCGAGGCCAAGAAGGACCAGTACATCCCGGCGACGCTCGCCACCATCACCTACGACGGCAAGTACTGGGGCTCCCCGCGGACCTCGGACGCCGCGTTCCTCTACTACCGCACCGACCAGGTCAAGGAGGTCCCGGCAACGTGGCAGGCCGTCTATGACGAGGCCAAGAAGCAGGACGGCATCGTCTACCAGGGCGCGGCCTACGAGGGCCTGACCTGCGACTACCTCGAGATCGCGTTCGCCGCGGGCGGCAAGGTGCTGTCCGAGGACGGCAAGACGGCCGAGTTCGACTCGCCCGAGAACCTCAAGGCGCTGCAGTTCATGGTCGACGGCATCAAGGACGGCGCGGCTCCGAAGGCCGTGACGACCTACATGGAGGAGCAGGCCCGCATGGCCTTCGAGGCCGGCCGCGCGACCTTCCAGCGCAACTGGCCGTACGCGTTCGCGACCGCCAAGAAGAACAAGGCCGCACCGAAGTTCGAGGTCGCCCCGTTCCCCGAGTTCGAGGGCGCGGGCAAGGCCGGCATCCTCGGCGGCCACAACGATGTGATCTCCGTCAACGGCAAGAACCCGGGCGGTTCCCTGGTCGTCCTCGACTACCTCTCCTCCGAGGAAGAGGCCGTCACGCTCGCCAGTGACTTCTCGCTGCCGCCGGCGATCGCGTCGGCCTACGATGACCCGGCGGTCAAGAAGGCGCTGCCGTTCTCGGCAGAGCTGAAGCAGGCGATCTCCCAGGCGAAGCCTCGCCCGGTCTCGCCGGTCTACCCGCAGATCTCTGCGGCGATCTACAAGAACGTCAATGAGGCCCTGTCGGGTGCCGTCACGCCTGAGGAGGCCCTGAAGACGGGGCAGCAGCAGATGGAACAGGCCCTGAAGACGTTCTGATCTGACATGGAAGCCGCCACAGTCAGTGCGGGCGGTACCGGCCGGCGGCGCTCCCGGGGAGTTCCGGAGCGCCGCTTGGCGTGGTACATGGTCTCGCCGTCACTCGCGCTCATCGCGCTGGTGGCCCTGTACCCAATCGTTTACGCGGTCTGGCTCTCGCTGCATCAGTACTCGCTCATCCAGGCGGGCGTGCAGCGCTGGGCCGAGCCGAACCTGCTTTCCAACTACACGCTCGCCCTCTGGGGCGACATCCTCCGGGCCCTTCTGGGAGGCGACGCGGACGACGTTCGTGTTCACGTTCTTCGCAGTCGGGCTCGAACTCGTCCTCGGCGTCGCCATGGCCATGGCCATGCATGCGGCGTTCAAGGGCCAGGGCATCCTGCGGACGGTCATCCTCGTCCCGTGGGCGATGCTCACGGTCGTCACCGCGATCACGTGGCGCACGATCTTCGAGCCCGAGCTCGGGTTCACGAACACCCTGTTAGGCGCCATCGGGTTACCCGACGACACGGTCTGGCTCGGGGAGTCGCCCCAGGCCCTGATCGTGATGATCATCGCCGACGTCTGGAAGACCGCGCCGTTCATGGCGTTGCTGGTGCTCGCCGGGTTGCAGGTGATACCCACAGAGCTCTATGAGGCCGGGAAGGTGGACGGTGCCAGCGCATGGCAGCGGTTCACCAAGATCACCCTGCCTCTGCTCAAGCCGGCGATCCTCGTCGCGCTGATCTTCCGGACGCTCGACTCACTCCGGATCTTCGACCTGCCGTACGTGCTCACCCAGGGCGCCCACGGCACCAATACGTTGTCGCTGATCTCCTACGAGACGTTCAGCGCGAACCGGTTATATGGCGAGGGCTCCGCGTTGGCGATCCTGACGTTCCTGATCGTCATGGTGGTGTCGATGGTCTACATCTTCACCGTCGGCGGGAACCTGCGCGGAATGGCGGAGGACTGACATGGAAGCTGCTTCGGTTCCCGTCGCCGCGGATACCACCCGCGACCGCACCAAGGCCAAGAAGCCGCCCCGCCAGGGGACTCCCCCCTGGATGTGGGTGGCGGTGTTCGCGATCGTCGTGTTCTGCCTGTTCCCGTTCTACTGGCTGGTGAACACGTCGCTCAAGACCGGCGGCGACCTGTCGAGCGCATCGCTCGTGCCGCCCAACCCGACGCTGAGCAACTACGAGTCCGTCTTCAAGGACCCGAGCTTCACGTCGGCGTTGCGCAACAGCGCGATCGTCGCGCTGGTCACCACCGTGTTGTCGCTCATCGTGGGCGCGTTCTGCGCGTACGCGCTGGCGCGCCTGAAGCTGAAGTTCAAGTTCTTGATCCTCGCGATCATCCTGTCGATCACGACGTTCCCGCAGATCACCATCGCCGCGCCGATCTTCAAGCTGTGGCGCGACATCGGGCTGTTCAACACCCTGATCGGCCTGATCATCCCGTACCTGACGTTCTCGCTCCCACTGGCCATCTACATCCTGGTCTCGTTCTTCCGGGAGATCCCGAGAGACCTCGAGGAGGCCGCGCTCGTCGACGGCGCGACGAACTTCGAGGCGTTCCGCAAGGTCGTGGTCCCACTGGCAGCACCGGGCCTCGCGACCGCGGGCATCCTGACGTTCATCGCGGCCTGGAACGAGTTCCTCCTGGCCATCACGCTGACGTCCAACTCGGACGCGAGAACGGTCCCGGCCGCGATCGCGTTCTTCACCGGCTCGACCCAGTTCGAGCAGCCGCTGGGCACCATATCCGCGGCCTCGGTGATCATCTCCGTACCGCTGATCATCGCGGTGCTCCTGTTCCAGAAGCGAATCGTCGCGGGCCTGACGGCCGGCGCCGTGAAGGGATGAATCTGTATGGCTGAGATCACTCTGAAGGGCGTGACCAAGCGCTATCCGGATGGCACTGAGGCGGTCAAGGCGATCGACCTCGATATTGCTGACGGGGAGTTCATGATTCTGGTGGGTCCGTCGGGTTGTGGGAAGTCGACGGCGTTGCGGATGATCGCGGGGCTGGAGGACATCTCGGACGGCGAGTTGATCATCGGCGGCGAGGTCGTCAACGACCTGGCCCCGAAGGATCGGGACATCGCGATGGTGTTTCAGAACTATGCGCTGTATCCGCATATGACGGTGCGTGACAACATGGGTTTCGCGTTGAAGTTGGCGAAGGTCGACTCGGGCGAGATCAACACCAAGGTCGAGGAGGCGGCGCGGATCCTGGATCTGGAGGCGCATCTGGACCGCAAGCCGGCGAACCTGTCGGGTGGGCAGCGTCAGCGGGTGGCGATGGGCCGCGCGATCGTGCGTGACCCGCGGGCGTTCTTGATGGACGAGCCGCTGTCGAACCTGGATGCGAAGCTGCGGGTGCAGATGCGCACCGAGGTGGCGCGGATCCAGCAGCGGGTGGGCACCACCACGGTCTATGTGACGCATGATCAGACGGAGGCGATGACGCTGGGCGACCGGGTGGCGGTGATGCGCGCCGGCAAGATCCAGCAGGTCGCCACCCCGAAGGTGCTCTACGAAGACCCCGCCAATTTGTTCGTGGCGGGGTTCATCGGCTCGCCGGCGATGAATTTCCTGCCGGCCACGATCGAGGGCGAGAGCGTGAAGCTGCCGTTCGGGGATGCGCCGCTGCCCGAGGGGCTGAGGGGCACGGTCGGCAGCGAGTCGCGTGAGGTGATCGCGGGGATGCGCCCGGAGCATTTCGAGGACGCCGGGGTGGCGTCCGAGCGTGGGATCCAGGGGATGAAGTTCAAGGCCAGGGTCGAGGTGGTGGAGTCGATGGGCTCTGAGCTGTACGCCTATTTCGACGTCAAGGCCGCCGCGCACAGCGGCGAGCTGGATGACCTCGCGCAGGATGCGGGGCTGTCGGAGCTGCCGGGTCAGGGCGGTGAGTCCACGCATGTCGTGGCGCGCCTCGACGCCACCAGCAGCGCCTCCGCGGGCCAGGAGCTCGAGATGGTGCTCGACGCGAACGGGATCAAGCTGTTCGACCCCAACGGCGGCAACAACCTCACCGCCGCCGAGGGCGCGAGCGCCCCGAGCTAGGGCTGTAGTGGCGGCCGGCGCCCTGGGCCGGCCGCCACTCCCTCCATGTCAACCTCCGCTCCCGCCTGGTGGCAGCGCGGCGCGGTCTACCAGGTCTATCCCCGCTCGTTCGCCGACGCCGACGGTGACGGTGTCGGCGACCTGCGCGGGCTCGCCGAGCGGCTCGACCACCTGAGCGAGCTGCGGGTGGAGGCGGTCTGGCTGTCGCCGATCTTCCCCTCCCCCATGGCCGACTTCGGCTACGACGTGGCGGACTACTGCGACGTCGACCCGCAGTTCGGGTCGCTCGACGACCTCGATGCGCTGGTCGAGGCGTGCCACGCGCGGGGGATCCGCGTGGTGCTCGACTGGGTGCCGAACCACACCTCGGACCGCCACGCCTGGTTCGAGGCGGCGCGGTCCTCGCGCGAGGATCCGAAGCGCGACTGGTACGTGTGGCGCGACGGGATCGACGGCGGGCCGCCGAACGACTGGGTCTCGGCGTTCTCGGCGGTCGGGCCGGCCTGGACGTACGACGAGCGCACCGGCCAGTGGTACCTGCACTCGTTCATGGCCGAGCAGCCCGACCTCAACTGGGACAACCCGGAGGTCGAGGCGGCCATGCACGACGTCCTGCGCTTCTGGCTCGAGCGCGGCATCGACGGCTTCCGGCTCGACGCGATCGTCAAGATCGCCAAGGACCCGCTGCTGCGCAGCAACGGCGGCGCCGCGCTCCGCCACCACGAGGCGTGGGGCACGATCCACGATCGGCTGCGCGGGATCCGGCGCGTGGTCGACGAGTACCCGGATCGCATGATCGTCGGCGAGGTCGACGCCTGGGACATGCACGGTCTCGTGTCGTTCCTCGAGGGCGGCGACCAGCTGCACCTGGCCCACAACCTGCTGACCAAGGATCTGCCGTGGGTGCCGGAGGGGTTCGCGGCATCGATCGAGGACTTCGAGGCGCTGGCCGACCAGACGTGCTGGCCGGCGTGGTTCTTCTCCAACCACGACATGTCGCGCGCCGCGAGCCGCTTCGACTCGCCCGCCGGGGTCGGAGGGGCGCGTGCGCGCGCGCTGCTGCTCGCCCTCTACGCGCTGCGCGGCACGCCGTTCGTCTACCAGGGCGAGGAGCTCGGGCTGCCGGACGCGGTGGTCCCTCCGGAGCGCGTCGTCGACGTCGACGGCCGCGACCCCGAGCGCGCGCCGCTGCCGTGGCGGCCGCCCTCGGAGGCAGGACCGGGCGCGGGCTTCACCGACGGCGAGCCGTGGCTCCCGCTCATCGACGACGCCGAATCGCTGTGCGTGGAGCGGCAGGCCGCCGACCCGCGCTCGACGCTGTCGCTGACGCGCCGGCTGGGCGCGCTGCGTGCGTCCGAGCCCACATTGCAAGCAGGCGACCAGCGCCCCTGCGACCTCGGGCCCGAGGTGCTGGCATGGACGCGCGGCGACGCGTTCCTCGCCGCCGTCAACTTCGCGACGGAGCCGGTCGACGTGCAGCTGCCGGCGGGCGCCGAGCTCGTCCTCTCCACCGACGCGTCACGAGCGGACGGCGAAGGGCTAGCGACGCTGCGGCCCAGCGAGGGCGTGCTGCTCCGCCTGCCGTCGTAGGCTCCCGGCATGCGCAGCTGGATCATCGGCCTCTTCCTGCTCTCGATCGTCGGCGCCGTCCTGATCATCGTCGGCGGCACGACGCTGGTGGCGATCGGCGTCGCCTGCATGGGCATCGCCGCGGTCGGCGCGGTCTCGCTCGTGTTCTTCGCCGTCGGGAAGAGCGAGGACGACGCGCGCGCCGAGGAGCAGATCCGGCGCAACGGGTCAGAGCCGGGCGACACCGACGGGCGGCTCAACTCGCGGCGGCCGCCGCGATCGCGCGGGGACGCGTAGGTCCGCGGGGAGCGGGGCGAACGTCAACGCCGGGCATTGAGTGGAGGGTTGGGGTGTGGGCGGCGGGCAAGTTTGTTGCGTTGATCCCGCTATGCGGGACGAACGTCGCCCACTTGCCGCCCTCCGCCCGGCAAGACCCTTTCCTTACCCAGCCGGCCGTTGACGTTCGCCCCACAACGCCGCGGACGCAAACGAGCTAAACGCCGCCGTACGAGAACCCGCCATCCGAGTCGATGACCTGACCGGTCACCCACTCCGCTTCCTCGGAGGCGAGCCAGGCGATCAGGCGGGCGGTGTCCTCGGGCGCGCCCCAGCGGCCGCGGGGCATCGCCGCCTCGACCGCCGCGCGGATCTCGGCGTCGGGCCAGCCGGTGTCGGTCGGGCCGGGGTTGACGCTGTTGACGGTGATCCCGCGTGGCGCCAATGCCGCTGACAGCGTCAACGTGATGCCGCTCAGGGCGGCCTTGCTGGTGGCGTAGGGGATCTCGCGCACCATCGGGCCGCGGGCCTGGCCGGAGGTGAGGAGGATCACGCGGCCGCCCTCGCTGCCCTCGAAGCCGGCGGCGAGCGCCTGTGTCAGCAGTAGCGTGGCGCGCACGTTGACCGCCAGCGCGAGGTCGACCGACTCGGCGGTCAGCTCCTCGAGCGAATGGTCGACGGACACGGCGTGGTTGGCCACCAGCACGTCGACCCGGCCGAGCGCGTCGCGGGCGGCGGCCATGACGGTGGCCGGCGCCTCGGGGTCGGTGAAGTCGGCGACGACGTCGGTCGCCCCCTCCGAGCTCTGCGTGAAGACCCGCAGCCCGTCGGCCGTGAGCCGCTCCGCGACCGCGGCGCCGATCCCCTCGCGCCGGCCCACGCCGGTCACGAGCGCGGTGCGGCCCTGCGGTGTCAGAGCCCGAGCTCCCGCCCGTACTCGGTGCGGTAGCGGCCCCGCACCTCGAGCACCTGCTGCACGTAGTGGCGCGTCTCCGGGAACGGGATGTGCCGCGCGTGGTCGAACTCCTCGCCGCGATGGCGCGCGTCGAAGATCCACTGGTCGACGCGCCCCTCGCCCGCGTTGTAGGCCGCGATGGCCAGGACCTCGTTGCCGCCGTAGCGCTCCAGCAGGTAGCGCAGGTAGAAGGAGCCGTAGGAGATGTTGACCTGCGGGTTGGCGAGGTCGCCCTGCTTGAACGCGGTGCCGCCCGACTTGCGCGCGATGTCGTCGGCGGTCGAGGGCAGGATCTGCATCAGGCCCTTCGCGCCCGCGTGCGAGGTCTGGTCGCGGAAGCGCGACTCGGTGAAGATGATGCCCGCGATCAGCGCCGGGTCGAGTCCCTTGTCGCGCGCCTGCTGGCGGATGATGTCGTCGTGGCGGAGCGGGAGCACGACCTCCTGCACCGCCTTGTCGACCCGCGGCGCCACGACCGCCGCGATCAGGCCGCCGAGCACCACGACCGCGGCCGCGAGCCACACCACGCGCCGCAGGCGATGGCGGCGCCGCGAGACGGCGCGGGGTCGGCTTCGGGTCGTGGCGGATCGCGTGCTCATGCCTGGCTCAGCTTCTCAAGTACCCCGGTCAGCGTCTGCTCCAGAGCTTCGATCGTTCCGGAGTTTGCGACCGTGTACGTCGCGCGGGCGGCTTTCTCCTCCTGGGTGAGCTGACGCGACGTGCGCTCGTCGAGCGCCGCGTGCCCCCTCGCCCCTGCCCGTTCCCGGCGCGTGGCCTCGTCGGCCACCACTGCCACGGTAGCGTCGAACGCCGCGTCCATCTCGGATTCGAACAGCAGCGGGACCTCGACGACGAGCGCGCGCGGCGGCGGGTCGCGGGATTCCTGCGCCTGGCGCCACTCCCACATCCGCGCCCCGACCCGCGGCCAGAGCAGCTCCTCGAGCCACTTCCGGCCCTCGTCGGTGGCGAAGGCGGCGCGCGCGATCTCGGAGCGATCGGTGGTGCCGAAGCGCTCCAGCACCGCGGCGCGGACCTCCGGGTCCTCGTACAGCTCGTGCACCACCGCGTCGGTGGAGAGCGTCGCCGCGCCGAGGCGCTCCAGCGCGGCGAGCGCCTCCGACTTGCCGGCCCCGATCCCCCCGGTCAGGCCGACGAAGGGCGGGCTAGGGCTGCTCTTCAGGGTCGTCTTCGGAGGCGGCTTCTTCGACGGCCGCATCCGGGGCGGCCGGCTCCTCCTCGACAGCCTCGGCCTCGGCGGGCGCCTCGGCCTCGGGAGCGTTGGAGAAGACATCCTCTGACAGCCCGAGCTCGGGCACGTTGTCGAGGTCGCCGGCGCCGCCGTCGGGCGTCTCCGACGGAGCCATCGTGTCGCGCTGCGGCAGCACCTGGCCCTCGACCCGCTTGATCGACAGCGAGAGGCGGCGCCGCTCGGAGTCGATCTCGAGGATCTTGACCTTGACGTCGTCGCCCGGCTGGATGATCTCCCGCGGGTTCTCGACGTGGTGCTGGGCGAGCTCGGAGATGTGCACGAGCCCCTCGACGCCCTCGAGGATCTCCACGAACGCGCCGAACGCGACGACCTTGGTGACCTTGCCCTCGAGCTCGTCGCCGACGTTGTAGGTGTCGACCACACGCTGCCACGGGTCCTCCTGGGTCTGCTTGAGGCCCAGGGAGATGCGCTGTCGATCACGGTCTATATCGAGCACCTTCACCTGCACGGTGTCGCCGATCGAGAGGATCTCGCTCGGGTGGTTGACGTGCGACCACGAGAGCTCGGAGATGTGGATCAGGCCGTCGATGCCGTCGAGGTCGACGAACGCGCCGAAGTCGACGATGTTGGAGATCTGGCCCTCGATCACGAGCCCGGGCTGCAGGCGCTCCAGGATCGCCTGGCGCTGCTCCTTGCGCTCCTCCTCGAGGACCGCGCGGCGGCTCAGGACCACGTTGTTGCGCGAGCGGTTGAGCTCTATGACCTTGGTCTCGATGTTCTGACCGAGGTACTCGTCGAGGTTCGGCACACGGCGGATGTCCACCAGCGAGGCGGGCAGGAAGCCGCGCACCCCGAGGTCGACGATCAGGCCGCCCTTGACGACCTCGATCACCGAACCGGTGACGGGCTCGCCGGACTCGGCGGCGCCTTCGATGCGGCGCCAGGCGCGCTCGAAGCGAGCACGCTTCTTGGACAGGATCAGGCGGCCGTCCTGATCCTCCTTCGTGAGCACGAGGGCGTCGACCTCTTCACCGAGCTCGACCTCCTCGGACGGGTCCACGGACTTACGGATCGAGAGCTCGTTGTTGGGGATAACCCCTTCGCTCTTGTATCCGATATCGACGAGGACCTCGTCCTTGTCGATCCGCACGACCTTGCCGGTGACGACGTCGCCTTCTTCGAAGGGGACGATCGTCGCGTCGTAGTTGGGAAGGATCTGACCATCAACCTCGATCAGCATCCCGTTCGAGCCCTCGACGATGTGAATATCCGTCGGGGCTTCTGGGGTCAAAGTGGCTTCCATCAGCGGCGAGATACTGTAGCGAAGATGCCCGTACGCGCCACCAAGCGTGGAGCCGAGAGAACGCCGCTGAGCGGCGATTTCGACGTCGTCATCTGCGGCGCCTCGTTCGCCGGTCTCGCCGTCGCGCGCGAGCTGCGGGGAACCTCTGCCCGGATATTGGTGCTCGACCGCTACGAGATCGGGGAGCGCCAGACCTCCGCGTGCGCCGCTCCCACGGAGTGGCTCGTCAAGCTCGGGCTCGAGGCCGCGGTGCTCCAGACGTTCGACTCGCTCGTCTTCCACACCCCGACCATCACGGCCCGCTGGCCGCTGCCGTGGACGTTCTCGACGTTCGACTACCGGCTGCTCTGCGCGCTGCTGTGGGAGCAGAGCGGGCCGTTCACCGAGTTCGAGACCGCCAAGGTCTCCGGGCGCACCGGCGAGGTCATCCACACCGACCGCGGCGACGTCTCGGCGGAGCTGATCGTCGACGCGCTCGGCTGGCGACGGCTGCTGGACCCCGACCGCGAGGTCACCCCGCCCGAGGCGCTGATGTCACGCGGGCTCGAGGTCCATCCGGCCGGCACCGGCACGGATCTCGAGGTCTGGATCCACAAGGGCTACGTCGAGGCGGGCTACGGCTGGTCGTTCCCCGCCGGCGACGAGGTCCGGGTGGGCGTCGGGTCGTTCGAGCCGCGCCACCACGTCAAGGAGCCGACCGTCCGCCTCGCCGGCGACGTCGGGCTCCCGCCCGACGGCTACCAGGGCAACTGGATCCCCCACGCGATCCGCCCGGCGGCCGCCGACGGCGTCTTCTTCGTCGGTGACTCGGCGGGCCACTGCATCCCCCTGACCGCCGAGGGGATCCGCACGGCGCTCTACTTCGGCATCGCCGCCGGGCGCGAGTTGCGCGCCGTGCTCGAGGGAGAGCAGTCGCGGGAGCAGGCGCTGGTCCGCTACGCCCACTTCTCGGCCGAGCGCGCTTGGAAGTTCGCGTGGATGAAGCGCTGGCAGGACACGGTGTGGCGCCTGCGCCCGCGTGCCCGCGACGCACTCGTGCGCTCGATGACGCACCCGCGCGCCGCCGCGTGGGCGTTCGGGCACTACTGGCGCATCGCCCCGCCCGAGTTCGCGCTGCCCGCGCCGCCGCTGGCGCTGGACGAGCCGGCCGCGGAGCTCGCCGCCTAGTGGCATCCGACTTCGGCTGGGCGCCCTTCGGCCGCGCCACACCCGACCCCGAGGTGGCGGCGCCGCCGTCCTCGATTCCTGCGCGGCGGCTGGCGATCGTCACCTGCATGGACGCGCGGCTCGACCCGCTGCGCGCCCTCGGCCTCCAGCTCGGCGACGCCCACGTGATCCGCAACGCCGGCGCGGTGGTGAGCAACGACGTCCTGCACTCGCTCGAGGCATCGCGGACCCTCGCGGGAACCACCGCCGTGGTCTTGATCGCCCACTCCGACTGTCGCGCCCACGACGGCGACGACGACGTCGCCCGCGCGGTCGTGCGCAACGGGGTCGGGCGCGTGCGCGAGGCGCTGCCGGGGCTCGAGGTCTCCGGGGTCTTCTACGACCTCGGGTCAGCCCGCGCGGAGCCCGTCGCGTAGCCAGGCGCCGATCGCGTCGATCGCCTCGCGCGTCTTCGGCGTGGCCGCCATCCAGCGCCAGAAGCCGTGGATGGTGCCGTCGAAGCGACGCTGGGTGACGTCGACGCCCGCCTCGCGCAGCTTGCCCGCGAACGCCTCGCCCTCGTCGCGCAGCACGTCGAACTCCGCGGTGAGGACGTACGTGGGCGGTAGGCCGGCGAGATCGTCGGCGCGCAGCGGCGAGGCGTCGGGCTGCAAGCCGTCGGCACCGTCGAGGTAGAGGTTCCAGTAGCGCTGGAGGCCGGCCGCGGTGAGGCCGTAGCGCTCCTTGAAGTCGCGCATCGAGGGCGTGTTCAGGCCGGCGTCGGTCACCGGGTAGATCAGCGCCATCGCGCTGACCTGGTCGCGCAGCCGGCGCGCGACCGCGACCGCGAGGTTGCCGCCGGCGCTGTCACCGGCCACCGCGACCGGCTGGTCGAGCGTGCGGGTCACCGCGGCGCAGTCCTCCAGCGCCGCGGGGAACGGGTGCTCGGGCGCCAGCCGGTAGCCGACGCTCGCCACCGTCGCGCCGGACGCGTTGGCGAGCGCGCGGCAGGCGGTGTCGAAGGAGTCGATCGAGCCGACCACCCAGCCGCCGCCGTGGAAGTACGAGATCGCGCCGCCGGCCGGCTCGAGCGGCGTGTAGAGCCGCACGGGCACGCCGGCGAGCTCGACGTCCTCGACGTTGCCGACCTCCTCGCCGGGGCCGCCGAGCAGCTCGGTCTCCTGCTCGTGGCCGGCGCGTGCCTGATCGACCGGCACCTCGTGGGCGGGCGGGCCCTCGAGCGCGTTCATCCCGTCGAGGACCTTCTGGATGCCGGGATCCATCACGCGGGGGCGGGCGTGTCCTCTTGCGCGTGGATGCGCCGCTTGGCGTCCTTGAGCCGGCCGCCGGGGCGGCCGGCGCGCACGGCGAGGATCTCGCCGAGGATCGAGAGCGCGGTCTCCTCCTGCGACTCGGCGCCGACGTCGAGCCCGCACGGCCCGGCGATGCGCTCGAGCGCCTCCTCGGGCACGCCGGCCTCGAGCAGCCGCGCGCGGCGCTTCTCCTGGTTGCGGCGCGAGCCGAGCGCGCCGACGTAGAACGCCTCGGTCTGGAGGATCGCCTCGAGCGCGGGCTGGTCGAACTTGGCGTCGTGGGTGAGGACGACGAAGGCGGTCTGATGGTCGGGCGCGACCTCCTCGATCGCCTCGACCGGCCACTTGACGATCAGGTGATCGGCGCTGGGGAAGCGCTCGGCGGTCGCGAAGGCCCGGCGGGCGTCGGCGACGTACGTGCTCCAGCCGAGCAGCTTGGCGGCCTGGCAGAGCGCCTCGGCGGTGTCGACCGCGCCGTAGACGAACAGGCGCGGGGGCGGCATGTAGACCTCGGCGAACACCTTCCGCCCTGGGAGCTCGAGCAGCGCGTTGCGCGCGCCGCGGATGACCTCGTCGGCCTCGTCGGCGAGCTCGACGCCCGTCTCCCCCTCCTCGACGAGGAGCTTGCTCCCCGCCCCGTCGCCCTCGACGACGGTGAACAGCACCGCGCGCCCGCCGCGCTCCTGGATCGCGGCGAGGCGCTCGAGGTAGCTCACTCGACCTTCTCCACGAAGACGTCGATCTCGCCGCCGCAGGGCAGGCCGACGTTCCAGCCCTCGTCGTCGGAGATGCCGTAGGTGAGGAGCTTGGGCTTGCCGGTGGAGAAGACCTCCTCGGCCTCCTGCACGATCGCCGATTCGACACAGCCGCCGGACACCGAGCCGCACAGCGCGCCGCTGCCGGCGACCGCGAAGGAGGAGCCGACGGGGCGCGGCGCCGAGCGGCGGGTGCCGACCACGGTGGCCACCACCACGTCCTCGCCTTCGTCGCGCCAGCGACGGATGTCGTCGAGCAGTTCCTTCATCGATTCCCCCTCGCGTCCGTGTCCGTCCAAGGGTAGTTGACCGGCGTAGGATCCCGCCATGGCCGAGACCCTGATCGCACCCGCGAACTACATCGCCGGCGAGTGGCGCCCGAGCGCCGGCGGCGACACCTACGAGAAGCGCAACCCGGCGCGCCCGGACGAGGTCGTCGGGGAGTTCCCGAGCTCGACGGGCGAGGACGTCGAGGAGGCCGTGCAGGCCGCGGAGGACGCGCGGGCGGAGTGGGCGCGCGGGCCGGCGGCGCGGCGGGCGGGCGTGATGACCGCGGCGGCGGCGCTGATCGAGGAGCGCGCCGAGGCGATCGCGCAGGACATGACGCGCGAGATGGGCAAGCCGCTGCGCGAGGCGCGCATGGAGGCGGCGCGGGCGGCGCAGATCCTGCGCTACTCCGCCGGCGAGGCGTTCCGCCCGGTCGGCGAGCTGTTCCAGCAGGCGGTCACCGGCGGACCGGTCTACACCGTGCACCGCCCGGTCGGCGTGGTCGGCCTGATCACGCCGTGGAACTTCCCCGCCGCGATCCCGGTCTGGAAGCTGGCGCCGGCGCTGATCTACGGCAACACCATCGTCTTGAAGCTCGCGCAGGACTCGCCGCTGACGGGCCTGCACATCGTGCGGGCGCTCGACGACGCCGGGCTGCCCGCGGGCGTGCTCAACGTGGTGGTCGGGCGCGGGTCGGCGGTGGGGACGCCGCTGGTCGAGCACCCGGGCGTGCGCGCGATCTCGTTCACCGGGTCGGTGCCGGTCGGCGAGGGGATCCGCGAGGCGGCGGGGCGGCTCGGCAAGCGCACGCAGCTCGAGCTCGGCGGCCACAACCCGCTGATCGTGCTCGACGACGCGGACCTCGGCCGGGCGGCGGAGGCGGCTTACGCGGGCGCGTTCTGGTCGGCCGGGCAGAAGTGCACGGCGACGCGGCGGATCTACGTGCAGGACGGCGCCTACGAGGCGTTCCGCGACGCGTTCCTCGCGCGCGTGCAGGCGGGCCGGGTCGGCGACCCCGCCGACCCGGAGACCGAGGTCGGGCCGCTGGTCAACGAGGGCGCGATGGAGGACGTGCTCGGCGCGATCGAGCGCGGGCGCTCCGAGGGCGGCTCGGTGCTGGCCGGCGGGGAGCGGGCCGACGACGACGCCTACCTCGTCGCCCCGACCGTCTTCGAGGACGTCGCCGACGACGCGATGCTCTCGTGCGAGGAGGTGTTCGGCCCGGTCACCTCGCTCTACCGCTTCGGCGCGCTGGACGAGGCGATCGAGCGGGCCAACGCGGTCGAGTTCGGCCTCTCGGCGGCGCTCTTCACCTCATCGCTGCCGGCGACGCAGCAGTTCGTCGAGCAGGCGGAGGCGGGCATCCTCCACGTGAACTCCCAGACCGCCGGCGCCGACGTCCACGTGCCGTTCGGCGGCCTCAAGGGCTCGGGCTTCGGCCCGCACGAGCAGGGCCGCTCGGCGCGCGAGTTCTACACCGAGGTCGTCACCGTCTATCAGGACGCCTGAAGAACGCGGCGAGGGCGTCGGCCATCGCGCCCGGGTTCTGGGCGTGCATCAGGTGGTTGGCGCCGGGGAGGTCGTACGTCTCCGCGTGCGGCAACCACGAGAGCAGCAGCGCGCGGCGCTCCTCGAAGGTCGGTGCGCTGTGCTCGCCCTTGGCGATCAGCACGGGCCGGTCGATCCGCCGCGCGTCCGCCTCGGTGAAGGCCCACTGCTGCACGGCGGGCAGCTCCTGGCCGAAGAACGAGCCCGCCTCGGCGAGCGTCTGCTCGAACGCCCCGGGCAGCTGCTCGTCGAGCGTGGCGCGGTAGTCGGGCCCGAAGACGCCGCTCAGCCACGTGTCGACAGCGCCGGCCTCGTCGCCTGAGCGGTAGCGACCCATGGCGGGCCCGACCACCTCGCGGAGGAAGGCTGCCTGCGCCTCGGTCTCGGGCGCCGGCCGGGCCGGATCGAGCAGCGCGAGCGAGCGCACCGCTTCCGGGGCGTCGACGGCGAGCTGGAGCGCGATCAGCGCGCTCGACGAGTGCCCGACCAGGTGCGCGGACTCGATCCCCAGTTCCCGCATGAGCAGGCGGAGGTGCTCGGCGTGATCGGCCATCGTGAGCGGGCCCTCGACCCGGCTGCTGCCGCCGAAGCCGACGCGGTCGTAGGCCAGCAGCCGGTAGCGCTCGTTGAGCGCGGGCGCGTCCAGCAGCGGCGCGGCCCAGGCGGCGCAGACGCCCCAGTGGATCAGCACGACCGGATCGCCTTCTCCCCGGAGCTCGTACTCCAGCTCGACACCGTCGAGAGCGGCCCGGGGCATCCGCGGCCTCCGCGCTAGAACCCCCGCCGCTCGCGCGCCTCGACCGCCCGCGGGTCGCGCCCGCTCGAGTGCCGCGAGACCCAGATCGCGTGGCCGAGCCAGAGCAGGAACAGCGCAACCATCACGAACGTGAGCGTGGCGACCTCGCCGATCGAGTAAGCGCCGAGCGCGAGAAGGAAGACGAACAGGAGGACCAGCGCGAGGAGCAGGATCCAGAAGCTCTCGCTCATCACGGCCCAGATTCGCCGCCCGCTCATGACGCTCAGGACTCTACGAAATACCGGCCT
Source organism: uncultured Solirubrobacteraceae bacterium (assembly GCA_963730115.1). Taxonomy (GTDB): domain Bacteria; phylum Actinomycetota; class Thermoleophilia; order Solirubrobacterales; family Solirubrobacteraceae; genus DASQFQ01. The sequence goes on from CAVSQM010000012.1 coordinate 490,453, forward strand.
GTCTCGCCACCCGAGAACCAGCGGCTCGTGACGGTCTTCTTGCGCGTGTAGAACTCGACCGCGTCCGGCCCGTGGGCGTGCAGGTCGCCGAGGAACGAGTCCTTCCAGCCGGAGAACGGGAAGAACGCGACCGGCGCCGCGACGCCGACGTTGACGCCGATCATCCCGACCTCGACCTCGTGGCGGAAGCGGCGCACCGCGGCGCCCGACTCGGTGAAGATCGAGACGCCGTTGCCGTAGGCGCTGGCGTTGACGGTGTGGATCGCGTCCTCGAGCGACTCGGCGTGGACCATCGCGAGCACCGGCCCGAACACCTCGTCGCGCCAGATCTCCATCTCGGGATTGACGCCGTCGACGATCGTCGGGCCCACGAACCCGTCCGGAGCGCCGCGGCCGTCGAGCACGATCTCCGCGCCCTCCGCCTCGGCGCGGTCGACGTAGCCGCGCACGCGCTCGCAGGCGGAGCGCGAGATCAGCGGGCCGACCTCGACGCCCTCCTCGAGCCCGTCGCCGACCTTCATGTCGGCCGCGGCCTCGCGCAGCGCGTCGCGCAGGCGCGAGTGCGCGTCACCCACCGCGACGACCACCGAGCCCGCCATGCAGCGCTGGCCGGCGGCGCCGAAGGCGGAGCCGAGGATGCCGCCGACGGTCTTGTCGAGCACGGCGTCCGGCATCACGACCATGTGGTTCTTGGCCCCGCCGAGCGCCTGCACGCGCTTGCCGCGCGCCGCGGCGCGGGCGTAGACGTGGCGCGCGACCTTCGCCGAGCCGACGAACGACACGGCGTCGATATCCGGGTGGTCGAGGATCGCGTCGGCGATCTGCCGGTCGCCGTTGACGAGGTTGACCACGCCGTCGGGCAGGTCGAGCTCGTCGAGCGACTCGAACACGAGCGACTGCGTCATCGGCACCTGCTCGGACGGCTTGAGCACGAACGTGTTGCCGCACGCGATCGCGAACGGCAGGAACCAGAACGGCACCATCGCCGGGAAGTTGAAGGGCACGATCGCCGCGCACACGCCGACCGGCTGGCGCACGGTCTCGGCGTCGACGTTGCGCGCGACGTCCTCGATGATCCGGCCCTGCATCGTCGTCGGCACCGCGCAGGCGGCCTCGACCATCTCGATCATGCGGCCGACCTCGGCGCGCGCGTCGGGCAGCGTCTTGCCCATCTCGGTGGTGACCGAGCGCGCGAGGTCCTCGCGACGGGCGTCGAGCTTCTCGCGCAGCGTGAACAGCCGGCGGGCGCGCTCGGGCACGGCCACGGCGCGCCAGGCGGGCAGCGCGGCGCGCGCGGCGGCGACCGCGGCGTCGAGCTCGCCGGCGGTGGAGAGCGGGACGCGGGCGATCACGTCGCCGGTGGCGGGGTTGGTGACGTCGAGCAGGTCGGAGGACTCGGACTCGGTCCAGCGGCCGCCCACGTAGTTGCTGAGAAGACGTGTGGTGGTGGTGGCCATGCGGTGACCCTACCCCCGGACAACGAGCAAGGTGCCGACGGCGAGCAGGAGGACGCCGATCGCCTTGCTCGCGCTGATCGGGTCCTTGTCGAGGCCCAGGAGCCCGAACTGGTCGATGATCACGCCCATCGTCAGCTGGCCGGCGACGGTGGCGGCCACGATCCCGCCGGCGCCGAGCGTGCGCACGGTCACGAGGACGGTCGACACGTAGCAGGCGCCGAGCACGCCGCCGATCAGGTACTGCGGCGCGAGCGTCCTGGCCTCCGCGATCTGTCCGTAGCCGCCGCGCACGAGGCCGGCGATCACCGCGAGGATGATCGTGCCGGTCGCGAACGAGAAGAAGGCGGCCTGGAAGTTGCCGATCGTCTTGCCGAGCGTCGAGTTGATCGGCCCCTGGAGGGCGACCATCCCGCCGACCACGGCGGTGAGCACGACTGCGAGGCCGCGGTCCACTACTTCGCGTCCAGCCAGTTCGGGCCGACGCCGGACTCGACGGCCAGCGGCGGGTCCATCTCGGCGGCGCCGACCATCTCGCGGCGCGCGATCTCGGTTGCCTGCTCGGCCTCCTCGACCGGGCCCTCGAACAGCAGCTCGTCGTGGATCTGCAGGATGCAGCGGGTCCGCAGGCCGGCGTCGCGCAGCGCGTCGTGCGAGCGGACCATCGCGACCTTGATGATGTCGGCGGCGGTGCCCTGGATGACGCTGTTGACCGCGAGCCGCTCGCCGAGCTTGCGCGTCTGCCAGTTGCGGGCGCGGATCTCCGGGATCTGGCGGCGGCGGCCGAAGAGGGTGCTCACGTAGCCGTGCTCCTCGGCCTGGGTGACGGCGTCGGCCATGAACTGCGCGACGGCCGGGAAGCGCTCGAGGTAGCGGTCGATGAACTCCTGCGCCTCGTCCTGCTCGATCTGGAGGCGGTCCGCGAGCCCGTAGGCGGAGAGGCCGTAGACGATCCCGTAGTTGACCATCTTCGCCTTGCTGCGCATCCCGACCGTGAGGTGCTCGGGAGCGGTGTCGAAGACGGCGGCGGCGGTCTCGGTGTGGACGTCCTCGCCGCGCAGGAAGATGTCGCGCAGCACCTGCTCGTCGGCGACGTGGGCGAGGATCCGCAGCTCGACCTGCGAGTAGTCGACGGAGATCAGGGAGTTGCCGGCCTCCGCGACGAAGCAGGCGCGGATCTCGCGGCCGGTCTCGGTGCGGATCGGGATGTTCTGGAGGTTCGGGTTGATGCTGGCGAGGCGGCCGGTGGCGGCGGTGACCTGCAGGAACGTCGTGTGCAGGCGGCCGTCGTCGCCGATCCAGGTGGGGAGCGCGTCGAGGTAGGTCTGGACGAGCTTGGAGAGCTCCCGGAAGCGCTCGATCTTGGGGATGATCGGGTGCTCGTCGCGGATCGCCTGCAGCACGCGCGCGTCGGTGGAGAAGCCGGTCTTGCCGCGGCGCTTGCGCGAGAGGCCGAGCTTCTCGAACAGGATCTGGCCGAGCTGCTGGGGCGAGCCGATCACGAACTCCTCGCCGGCGTCGTCCCAGATCTCGCGCTCGAGGGCGTCGGCGTCGGCGCGGATGCGGGAGGCGACGGTCTCGAGCTTCTGCGTGTCGAGCTTGATGCCCTGCTTCTCGCACTCGCGGAGGACGTGCACGAGCGGGAGCTCGATGTCGGTCAGGAGGTCGACCAGGCCGCGCTCGTTGAGCTGGGCGGCCTGCTGCTCGGCGAGCGTGTGGACGAGCACGGCGCGGGCGCCCTGCTCGTCGTCGGCGTTGACGGCCATGCCGCGCTCCTCGGTGAGCTCGTCGAGCGGGTAGCCGCGGCGGGCGGGGTCGAGCAGGTAGGCGGCGATCTCGGTGTCGAACACGAGGTTGGGCGGGACGTCGCCGAGCGCCTTGGCGTCGTGGGCGACCACGGGCCGCTGCTTGGCGGCGGCGACGAGCTGCGCGGGGTCGTCGACGGCGCCGACGAGCACATGGCTGCCGCCGGAGTAGGCGCCGAAGCGCCACTGCGTCTCGCGCGGGATCAGCTCTCCTTCGGCGATCTCGGGCGCGAGCGCGACGAGCGCGAGCGGGTCGCCGCCGAGCATGTCGACGTCCTGCGGGCGGCCCTCGCGGATCGGGATCGTCTTGGCGTCCTGCGCCTCGGGGCGGGGGATCTCCTCGGCCTCGAGCTCGAAGAGGGCTTCCTCGAGGCGGCGCAGCGGGTCGCGCAGCTCCCACTCGCGGAACGTCTGGCGGAGGTCCTTGCGGTCGGGGCGGCGGCCGATCTCGGCTTCGAGGTCGAGGTCGACGGGGACGTCGAACACGATCGTCGCGAGCTGCTTGGAGACGCGGGCGTCCTCGGCGTGGTTGGTGAGGTTCTCCTTGCGCTTGGCGCCGGAGATCTGGTCGACGCTGTTGAGGACCGTCTCGAGGTCGCCGAAGCGCTGCAGCAGGTCGGACGCGGTCTTGTCGCCGATGCCGGGGACGCCGGGGATGTTGTCGGAGGTGTCGCCCTTGAGGCCGATGAAGTCGGGGATCAGCTCGGGCGGGATGCCGTAGCGGTCGATGACGCCCTCGCGGTCATAGACCTTCGTGTCCGTGATGCCCCTCGAGGTGGTCATGATCCGCACGCCGTCGCCGACGAGCTGGTAGGCGTCGCGGTCGCCGGTGACGACCATGACCGGGATCTGGCGCTCCTGGGCCTGGCGGACGAGGCTGGCGATCACGTCGTCGGCCTCGAAGCCCTCGACGGAGATGTTGCGGTAGCCGAACGCCTCGACGAGCGGCCGGAGCGCCGGCCACTGCTGCTTGAGCAGGTCGGGGCGGGAGGAGCGCTGGGCCTTGTAGTCGGCGGAGATCTCCTTGCGGCCGGACATCCCGGCGTCCCACACCACGACGGTCGGCACCTCGCCGTAGTCCGTGAGGATCTTCACGAGCATGCTGGCGAAGCCGAAGATCGCGTTCGTGGGGCGGCCGTCGGAGGTGGCGATCGACTCGGGGAGCGCGAAGAACGCGCGGTAGGCGAGCGAGTTCCCGTCGATCAGGAAGAGCTCTTTGGGGGTGTTGCCGTTGCCCTTGGCCATCGCGGGAGAACACTTTATGTCGCCCGGCGGGTCGGCCTCGGCGCGGTCGGGCGAACCCCTCGATAGGCTGGAGTCCCGCGATGGCCGAAGAGACCACCGAGTCAGACAAGCCCGAAGTGCCGATCCCCGCCGAGGCCGCCGCCACCGAGGCGCCCGCGAAGGAAGCGCCGGACTCCCCGGCCGGCGAAGCGCCACCGGCCGACGCTCCACCGGAGCCGCCGGCGCCGGACGTCGCCGCCACCGCCGCGGGAGCCGCCCCACCGGCCGAGGCCGCCGAGGTGCCGACGCCGGCAGAGGCCGCCACGGCCGACGAGCCCGCGCCGGAGACACCCACGGCCGACACGCCGCCGGCAGCCGAGGGCACCCCCGCCGACCCGACACCGGCGACCCCCGAGCCCGCGGCCGAGGCGCCACCTGCCGCCGAAGCCACGACCGACGCCCCGCCGCCCGCCGAGGCCGCCGCGGAGCACACCGCCCGCCGCCGAGGCCGCACCTTCACCCGCCGCGGACACCCCGCCCGCCGCCGAGGCGCCACCTGCCGCCGAAGCCACGACCGACGCCCCGCCGCCCGCCGAGGCCGCCGCGGAGACACCGCCCGCCGCCGAGGCCACACCTTCACCCGCCGCCGAGGCCGCTTCGGCCGCCGAAGCCACCCCTGACCGCCGCCGACACGCCGCACCCGCCGAGGCACGCCGGCCGACTCCGCCGGCCGCTCCCGCCGCGCCCGCCGGCCGACGAGGCTCCCGCCGCGCCCGCCGCCGACGGGGCTCCCGCCGCTCCCGCCGCCGAAGGGGCTCGCCGCCGCGCCGCCGGCGACGCCAAGCCGGCCGGGTCCAAGCCGGCCCGCCCGCCGCGGCCGAAGCGGCGCCGGCCGTCCGCTGCCGAGCGGCATCGCCGTGCGTTCTACTCGCGGCTGACCGAGATTCGCAAGGGCGACACGGCTCCCGTGCAGCCCTCCACTCCCGCAGCCCGCCGCCGAGGCACAGCCGCCCGCCGAGGCGCAGCCGCCCGCCGAGGGTGAGGCGCCTGCCGAGGCCGCTCCCGCCCCGCTCCGAGCCGGAGCCCGTCAACGAGGCGCAGCGGTCGGCTCGGGTGCAGGCTCGGCTCGTCGCCGCCGTCGAGCGCGTCGGGGGGCCGGAGGCGGTTCGCGAGGCCCTCTCTCCCCCGCGCCGTGAGGACGGGCAGACGATGAAGTGGTCCGCGGTCTGCTGCGAGCGCGCTGAAGGGCTCAAGCCCGGCGATCCCGTCTTCCAGGCGTGGGTGCGGCTCGCCGCGACCCCCGTCCGCGAGGTCAAGGCCGTCACGCAGCCGCCGCGCGAGGAGCGCGGCCCGCGCCGCGGCGGAGGCCGCCGCGACGGGCGCGGGCGCCAGGACCGCGGCCCCCGCGACGACCGGCCCGCCGGCCGCGAGGAGCTCGCCGCGCTCGGCCGCGACGGCGCCCTCCGCCGCCAGGTCCGCATCATCGGCCTCGAGGACGATCAGAAGGACAAGCAGAGCCGCGAAGAGCAGCGGCGCGCCGAGCGCGACGCCAAGCGCAAGGCCGAGGCCGAGCGCCTCGCCCGCCTCGGCTACTAGCTAGCCCGCGCCGCCGCCGCCGATCAGCTCGTCCGGGTCGTCGACGACCGGGAAGCGCTGATCGATCCGCGTGACCTCGAGCAGGCGCGCGACCATCCCGCCGCCGCGGACGACCGCGAAGCGCATCCCGTGCTCGCGCGCCCGCAGCTCCGTGGCGAGGAGGACGCGGACGCCGGTGGAATCGAGGAACTGCAGCTCGCGCAGATCCGCGACCAGCAGCGAGCAGCCGTCCATCGCCGCCGCCAGCTCCTCGAGCGCCTGCGCCTCGGTGGCGATGTCGAGATCGCCCGCCAGGGCGACGATCGCGGCGTCGTCGCGCCGCTCCAGGCTCGTCGAGAAGCTCATCGCCGCTTCAGCTCACACCACACGACATTCGCCTCACCATCGTGATCGACCCCCCATCGCTCCGCGAGCTGGTCGACCAGCACGAGGCCCCAGCCTCCCACATGACCCGGATCGGACGGCGGCCGCGGGGGCCGGAACCCCGGCCCCGGGTCGCGCACGGCGACCCGCACGGTGTCGCCCGAAGTCGCCACCGACAGCTGGAGCGGCTGCGTGGCGTCGAGCCCCGCGTGGCGCACGCTGTTGGTGACCAGCTCCGAGATCAGCAGCACGACGTCACCGAAGACGGACCCGAGGTGGCCGTCGAGGCCGGCGATCGCGTCCCGCGCCACCTTCGCCGAATGTGGCTCCGCCGGCAGCTCCAGCGCGATGAGCGGGTCGACTTTCTTCATCGATCGCCTTCGGAGGCTACCGGCGCCAGATTCCGCGCCGCGAGCAGGCACACGTCGTCGCCCCCGGCCGGGGCGTACGCCGCCAGCGCCGCCTGCAGGCGCTCCACCAGCGCCGTCGCGCTCTCGCGCCCGTGCGCGGCCACCAGCGACCGCAGCCGCTCCTCCCCGAACCGCTCCGACGACCCGTTGCGCGCATCGAGGATCCCGTCCGTGTAGAGCAGCACGCCGGCCGCCTGCGCTCAGCGGCTCGCTCGAGCTCTCCACGTCCAGCACGGACTCCAGCCCCAGCGGCTGCCCCGCCCCCGCGGCGTCCAGCAGCGAACCGTCCTCGAGCCGCAGCGGCGGCGGATGCCCCGCGATCGCCCACGCCAGCGTCGCGTCGGCCGGCCGGTGCACCACGCACACCGCCGTCACGTAGTCGACCGACGTCCCCACGCGGTCGACCAGCGCCGCGTTCGCGAGCCGCAGCAGACGCGCCGGGTCGTCCTCGAACGGCGCGAACGTCACGAGCGACGTGCGGACGAACACCGCCCGCCGCGCCGCCGTCACCCCCTTCCCCACCACGTCGCCGACCAGCAGCACCGTCGACCCCCGCGGCCCCTCGGCGGTGAGGAAGAAATCGCCACCCACGCCCTGCTCGGCCGGCACGTAGTGCGCCGCGAGCTCGAGCTCAGGCCGCGGCACCACGATCGCCGGCCGCAGCGCGTCCCGCACCGCCTCCGCCTCGTCGAGCTCCCGCGCCAGCGCCAGCTGGCGGTCGAACAGCCGCGCGACCAGCACCGCCACCAGCGAGAGCGCGAAGAGCCGGACGACCGCCGCCCACACCACCGTGTGCAGCTCGACGTCCATCGACGGGTCCAGCCGCTCGACCACGAAGAACGCCACCGCCGCCGTGACCGCCACGGCCACCCCGCCGCGCGCCCCGAACCACAGCGCCGCGAGCACGGTCGGCAGGACGAGCAGGTAGGTCGTGCCGATGTAGGTCGGGTCGTCGAGCACGAACCGCACCGCGAACAGCGCGAGGAACAGCCCGATGACGATCGCCGCGCGCCGGGCGTCCGAGTCCCTCATCCCGGCGCCAAGCCTAGTTCACCTAACATGCGGCCCGCCGATGTCCGGAGCCACCTCCGCCCAGTACTCGCTGACCATCCGGGTCGAGATCGACCACCGCCCCGGCATGCTCGGCAAGGTCGCCGAGCGCGATCGGCGACGCCGGCGGCACGATCGGCTCCGTCGACCTCGTGAACCTCTCCGGCGGGCACACGCTGCGCGACATCACCGTCGACACCGCCGGCGACGAGCACGGCGCGCAGATCGTCGCCGCCATCGACGCCGTCGAGGGCGCCATGGTCATCGACAGCACCGACCGCACCCTGCGCATGCACGTCGGCGGCAAGATCGAGCAGCGCAACCGCCACCCGCTCAAGACCCGCGACGACCTCAGCATGGCCTACACGCCCGGCGTCGCCCGCGTCTGCATGGCGATCCACGCCGACCGCGACAAGGCCTTCCAGTACACGATCAAGCGCAACACGGTCGCGGTCGTCTCCGACGGCTCCGCCGTCCTCGGCCTCGGCGACATCGGCCCCGAGGCGAGCATGCCGGTGATGGAGGGCAAGTGCATGCTCTTCAAGGAGTTCGCGGGCATCGACGCCTTCCCGATCGTCCTCAGCACCAAGGACACGGACGCGATCGTGGCCACCGTCGAGGCGATCGCCCCCGGCTTCGGCGGCATCAACCTCGAGGACATCAGCGCCCCCCGCTGCTTCGAGATCGAGGACCGCCTGAAGGCGAGCCTCGACATCCCGGTCTTCCACGACGACCAGCACGGCACCGCGGTGGTCACGCTCGCCGCGCTCCTCAACGCGGTCAAGATCACCGGCAAGCGCCTCGAGGACCTCAACGTCCTGATCGTCGGCCTCGGCGCCGCCGGCGTCGCCGTCGGCAAGATCTTCGAGTCCGCCGGTGTCGGCAACCAGATCGTGTGCGACTCCAGGGGCGCGCTGCACACCCAGCGCGCCGACTACCTGGACGGCTCGATGCCGGACATCAAGCGCTGGTTCGCCGAGCACACCAACCCCGAGCAGCGCACCGGCGGCCCCGCCGACGTGATCGAGGGCGCCGACCTGTTCGTCGGCCTCTCCGGCGCCCGCGTGATGCCGCCCGCGGCGCTCGCGCGCATGAACCGCGACGCGATGGTCTTCGCGATGGCCAACCCCAACCCCGAGGTCACGCCCGAGGAGGCGGCGCCGTACGCGCGCATCATCGCCACCGGCCGCTCCGACTACCCGAACCAGATCAACAACGTCCTCTGCTTCCCCGGCGTCTTCCGCGGGGCGCTCGACGTCCGCGCCCGCGCCATCACCGAGGAGATGAAGATGGCCGCCGCCCGCGGCATCGCCGAGATCGTCGCCGACGACGAGCTGCGCGAGGACTACATCGTCCCTTCGGTCTTCAACCGCGACGTGGCCGCCGCCGTCGCCGACGCGGTCGCCGCCCAGGCCAAGGAGCAGGGCACGGCGACGGCCGCCGGGGACGAGGTGGGCTACGCCCCCGGCGACACGTCGGACTTCCGCGCGATCGACTCCTAAGTGACGTCGCGCGGCACGGTGAGCCGCTGGGCGGCGAGCCCGAGGCCGGCGATCACGCCGCTCAGCGCGAGCGCCGCGTAGCCCCACGCCATCGGCTTGATCAGCCCGAGCGTGCTCTCGACCAGCGTGAACGGGAGGTAGTGCCCGGCCTCGCCCAGCCAGCCGCCGGCGATCTTCTCGGCGATCCAGACGCCGAAGATCACGACCATCGCGGTCGTCGGGTTGCGCGTGAGCGCCCCGACCACCACGCCGAGCATGCCGCCCAGGACGGTCGCGACCGCGATGTGGCCCGCCATCAGCAGGCCGGCGTCGCCGAGGTCGAGCGTGTAGCCCTTGGAGCTCACGACCGCCTCGGCGAGCGGGGCGGCGATCGCCGTCACCGCGAGCCCGACGACGAGCCCGACCAGCGCGTAGGTGATGAGCTTGGCCACCAGGACGCGGCGGCGCGCCGGGCTGGCGAGGAAGCGCTGCGAGATCGTGCGGTGGCGGTACTCGCCGGCGGCCGCGTTGGCCCCGAGCACGGCGAGGAAGAACACGGCCGCGTAGCCGATCGCGACGACCGTGTCGCGCAGCTCGGCCGGCGTGCTGAAGTTCTCGTCGCCGGCGTCGCCCATGGCGAGGCCGGCGGTCAGCAACGTGATGAGGAGCAGCCCGGCGGCCGCGTAGGCGGTGCTGCGCAGCGTGCGGAGCTTGAGCAGCTCCGCCTTGACGAGGGCGATCATGCCGCCACCTCCAGATCGGGCGTGGTCGTGAGGTCGAAGAAGACGTCCTCGAGGTTCGAGGACTCGGCGACGATCTCGTGCAGCACGACGCCGTGGTCGAAGGCGAGCTGCCCGACCGCCGCCTGGCTCGAGCCGACCACGACCAGCGCGTCGACGCCGTCGTAGTCCGCGTCGAAGCCCCAGGCGGTGAGCACGTTGGCGAGCTTCTCGAGCTGCGGCGAGCGCACCCGCACGCGGGGTCCTCCGGCAGCGAGCGCCGCCAGCGGGCTGTGGGTGATCAGCTTGCCGTGGTTGATGACCACGACCTCGTCGACGGTCTGGGCGACCTCGGAGAGCACGTGGCTGGAGAGCAGCACCGTGCGCCCCTCGGCGGCCAGGCCGCGCAGGAAGTCGCGCAGCCAGCGGATGCCCTCGGGGTCGAGGCCGTTGGCGGGCTCGTCGAGCACGAGGATCTGGGGGTCGCCGAGCAGCGCCGCGGCGAGACCCAGACGCTGGGTCATGCCGAGCGAGAAGCCGCCCGAACGGCGTCGCGCGGCGTCGCCGAGGTCGACGAGCTCGAGCATCTCGTCGGCGCGCGAGGCGGGGATGCCGCCCTCGGTCGCGAGCACGCGCAGGTGGTTGCGTGCGGTCCGCGCGGGATGCGAGGCGGCCTCGAGCATCACGCCGATCTGCGTCAGCGGATCGCGGAGCTCGGCGTACGGGAGGCCGTGGACGGTGGCCGTCCCGGTGGTGGGGGTGACCAGGCCGACCAGCGAGCGGAGGGTGGTCGTCTTGCCCGATCCGTTGGGACCGAGGAAGCCGACCACCTTCCCCTCGTCGATGTCGAAGCTCAGGTCGTCGACGGCCCGTACCGGGCCGAAGTCCTTTGTCAGGTTGGTAATCGAGATGATGGGCATGTGACATCCATGATCCGGAGCGCCCCGCCCCGCCGCGAGCGTGCTGGCCGGTGTGGCGGGGTGAACGCAGAGGAACCCTCCCCCGTACCTGTCGCATGAACGTCACCGTCACCGGAGCCAGCGGCCTCATCGGCAGCGAGCTGGTCGAACGCCTGCGTGCCCGCGGCGACGAGGTCACCACCCTCTCGCGCAACCCCTCCGGCCCCGGCGCGGTGCGCTGGATGCCCGAGCAGGAGCCTGCCCCCAAGGCCGCCCTCGACGGCCGCGACGCCGTCATCCACCTCGCGGGCGAGAACGTCGCCCAGCGCTGGAACGACGACGCCAAGCGCCGCATCCTCCAGTCGCGCGAGCTCGGCACCCGCAACCTCGTGGCCGGGATCGAGGCCGCCGACCCGCGCCCGCGCGTGCTCATCTCCTCCTCCGCGGTGGGCTACTACGGCCCGCACGGCGACGAGGAGGTCGACGAGCGCACGCCGGCCGGCGACGGCTTCCTCGCCGAGGTGTGCGTGGTGTGGGAGCGCGAGGCCCACCGGGCCGCCGACCTCGGGCTGCGCGTCGTCTGCCTCCGCACCGGCGTCGTGCTGGACCGCGGCGGCCCCGCGCTGGCGAAGATGCTCCCGTTCTTCAAGCTCGGCGTCGGCGGGCCCGTCGGCGGCGGCGACCAGTACATGGCGTGGATCCACGTCGACGACATGGTCGGCCTCTACCTTGCGGCGCTCGACGGCGAGGCGTGGCGCGGCCCCGTCAACGCCACCGCGCCGACGCCGGTGACCAACACGACGTTCTCGCGCGCTCTCGGCAAGGCGCTCCACCGCCCCGCCGTCGCGCCCGTGCCCGCGTTCGCGGTGCGCGCGCTCTACGGCGGGATGGCCGAGATCGTCACCGAGGGCCAGCGGGTGATCCCGCGCAAGGCGCAGGAGCTCGGGTACGCGTTCGCGCACCCCGACCTCGACGAGGCGCTGCGCGCCGCGCTCTGACTGGCCTACGGCCTACTTCGAGATCGCGGTCTCGCCGTGGCCGCCGGCGGAGGCCTCGCCGGCCATCTCGGTCTCGCGCGGCTTCTGGCGCGGCTGCCACGGCTTGCGCTCGTGCCACTCGGCGGTGGCGTCCTTCGGCGGGATCACGAGCCAGATGACCACGCCGACCACGGTGAGGAGGAGCCCGGTGCCGAGCCCGGCCTTCTCGCCGTAGCCCTTCGAGCGCGAGAGCTCGGCCGAGAAGATCGCGCTGAGCAGCCACGCGTACAGGAGGTAGAGGTAGACGGCGCCGCCGGCGGCGAAGACGGGAGTCATGTGCCCAGGTACGCCTTCATCACCTCGGGGTCGTTGCGCAGCGACTCCGAGTCGTTGGACAGGGCCACCTTGCCGGTCTCCAGCACGTAGCCGCGCTGGGAGACGTCGAGGGCGTAGTTGGCGTTCTGCTCGACCAGCAGGATCGTGACCCCGCGCGCGTTGATCTCGCGGATGATCTCGTAGATCTTGTCGACGATCACCGGCGCGAGGCCGAGCGACGGCTCGTCGAGCAGCAGCAGCTTCGGGTTGGCCATCAGCGCCCGCCCGATCGCGAGCATCTGCTGCTCGCCGCCGGACATCGTGCCGCCCTTCTGCTTCTCGCGCTCCTTGAGGCGCGGGAACAACTCGTACACGCGGTCGATGTCCTCGCGGATGCTGGTGTCGTTGCGGGTGAAGGCGCCCATCTCGAGGTTCTCGAGCACGGTCATGCGCGAGAACACGCGCCGGCCCTCCGGCGCCTGCGCGATCCCGAGCTCGGCGACCTGGTAGCCCAGCAGGCCGTGGATCTCGCGGCCGCGGAACTTGATCTTGCCGAGCTTGGGCGGGTTGAGCCCGGAGATCGAGCGCAGCGTCGTCGACTTGCCGGCGCCGTTGGAGCCGATCAGCGTGACGATCTCGCCCTCGTTGACGGTCAGCGAGATGCCCTTCAGCGCCTCGATCGAGCCGTAGAAGGTGTGGATGTCCTCGACCTCGAGGACCGGCGTGCCGCCGTTGGTCGCCGCGGCGCCGTTGCCGTCGCTCATGCCTGGCTCCCCAGATAGGCCTCGATGACGCGCGGGTTCTCCCGCACCTCCTGCGGCGTGCCGGCCGCGATCTTCTCGCCACCGTCGAGCACCGTGATGTGGTCGGAGACGTTCATGACCACCTTCATGTCGTGCTCGATCAGCAGCAGCGAGATGCCGCGCTCGGAGCGCAGCTTCTCCATCAGCGAGCGCAGCTCCTCGGACTCCTGCGGGTTCATGCCCGCCGTCGGCTCGTCGAGCAGCAGCAGCTGCGGGTCCGACGCCAGCGCGCGCGCGATCTCGAGCCGGCGCTGGTCGCCGTAGGGCAGGCTGACGGCGAGGTCCTGGTGGCGGCGCGGGATGCCGACCAGCTTGAGCAGCTCGCGCGAGTACTCCTCGACCTCCTTCTCCTCGCGACGCACGAACGGCGTGTGGAAGATGGAGCCGGTGATGCGCGCCTTCATGCGCGCGTGGCGGCCGACCTGCACGTTCTCGAGCACCGTCATCGTCTTGAACAGCTTGATGTTCTGGAACGTGCGCGCGACCCCGGCCTGGGTGACGATGTGCGGCGCCTTCGCGGTGATGTCGCGCCCGTTGAACACGACCTGGCCGGTGGTCGGCTTGTAGAGGCCGGTCATGCAGTTGAAGAACGTGGTCTTGCCGGCGCCGTTCGGCCCGATGATGGCCACGATCGACTTGTGCGGGACCACGAAGTCGACATCGTTGACGGCCACCAGGCCGCCGAACCGCTTGGTGACACCGATCGCCTCGAGGACGTTGCCGTTGGTGGGCGGAACCTCGCTCACGGCTGCTTCACCTCGATCAGCGAGTCCTCGAACTCGTCCTCGTGCAGCTCGATCTTGCGCCTGCGGTTCGGGAGGAAGCCCTCCGGCCGGAGCACCATCATCACCAGCAGCAGGAAGCCGAAGATGCCGAACGAGATCGACGTCACGTCGAACTCGAGGCCGAACTTCTCCGGCACGCCGTTGAGCTCCGGCAGCAGGAAGCGGTTGATCATCGACAGCGCGACCGCGCCGAGGATCACGCCGGCGAGGTTGCCCATGCCGCCGAGGATGATCATGCAGAGGATGAAGACCGAGAAGCCGAACTCGAACTGGTCGACGTTGATCGTGTTCTGGAAGACGCCGAGGAAGACGCCCGCGAAGCCGCCGATCGCCGCGCCGATCGCGTAGGCCCACAGCTTGACCCGCACGAGGTGGACGCCCATCGCGGCGGCGGCGACCTCGTCCTCGCGGACGGCGATCCAGGCTCGGCCCAGGCGCGAGTCGCGCAGGCGGATGTTGATGAACAGCACGACCAGCAGCATCCCCAGCGCGATGAAGTAGAACGGCGTGATGTCGATGCGGGTGATCTCGTCGAGGCCCGGGACCGGGAAGTACGGCTTGTCGACCGGGGTGATGCCCTGGCGGCCGTTGGAGATGTCGAGGTCGCCGAACCCGAACGGGCCGCTGGTCGAGAGCTCGAACACGCGCGGCACGATCTCGCCGAACGCGAGCGTCACGACCGCGAGGTAGTCGCCGCGCAGACGCAGCGTCGGCGCACCCAGAATCGCCCCCCACAGCGCCGTGAACGCCGCGGCGATGCAGGCCACGAAGAAGAAGTTGATGTGGATGCCCGGCAGCGTCTTGGTCTGCTCGGCGACCAGGATGTGGACGTTGGAGTCGGCGAAGTGGCCGGACATGAACCAGCCGGCGACGAACGCGCCGATCGCGAAGAACGCGACGTAGCCGAGGTCGAGCAGGCCCGCGAAGCCGACGACGATGTTCAGGCCCAGGGCCATCATCACGTAGGCCAGAGTCGTGATGATCGACTCGTACAGCCCGTCGTTGAACTCGGAGCCGTAGAGGCCGTACAGGATCGCGACGAGGAGCCAGAGGATCCCCCACGCCCAGTTCGGGAGCAGCCCGGCGACCGTGTTGAACGCGTCGCCGACCGGGGCGAGCCGCGAGCGGCCGTGGGCGGACGAGCGGGTCTTGGTCGCGCCGCTCATCCTTCGCGCGTCTCCTCCCCGAACAGGCCCTGGGGACGGAAGACCATGACGAGGACGAGGATCGCGAACACCACGGCGGGCGCCCACGCGGAGCCGTTGTCCAATCGCGACTCCACCGTCTGCTGGATGATCCCGATGATCAGGCCGCCGACCACGGCGCCCTTGAGGTTGCCGATGCCGCCCATGACGGCGGCGGTGAAGGCGATCAGGCCGGCCGTGAAGCCCTGGTTGAACTGCACCGTGCCGTTGTAGAGCGCGTAGATCAGGCCCGCCGCGCCGGCCAGCAGGCCGCCGAGCAGGAACGTCAGGCCGATCGTGCGATCGACGTTGATGCCCATGAGCCGGGCGGCGTCAGGGTCCTGGGCCGAGGCACGCATCGCCTTGCCGTACTTGGTCTGGCCGACGAAGTAGAGCAGCGCGATCAGCAGCGGGATCGTCACGATCCAGGCGAAGAAGTCGGAGCGCACGAACGTGATCCCGCCGATGTCGAGCACCTGCTGCTGCGAGCGGATGAGGTCCGGCGGCGAATCCGGCGTGGGGCGCCACAGCAGGCCGACGTTCTGCAGGATGAAGGACATGCCGATCGCCGTGATCAGCGGCGCGAGCTTGGGCGCGTTGCGCAGCGGGCGGTAGGCGACCCGCTCGATCATCACGTTGAGCACGCCCGAGCCGAGCATCGAGATCGCGAGCACGGCGAGCAGCCCGAGGATCAGCACGAAGACGCCCGTGGTCTCGGTCATCCCGAGCGTGGCGTACATCGAGACCGAGATGAACGAGCCGATCATGAACACCTCGCCGTGGGCGAAGTTGATCAGCTCGATGATGCCGTAGACCAGCGTGTACCCGAGCGCGATCAGCGCCCAGATCGTGCCGATCGAGAGCCCGTCGACGACGTTGTTCAGCGTCCTGACGGGATCCTGCGACCAGCAGGATGAGCAGCACGCCGCCCAGCAGGATCCAGAGGATCTGTGCCCCAATGAAGTCGGTGACGCGCTTGCCCGGAGGGGCCTGCGGCTGAGGTACGGAGGCAGCTTCCATCGCCGTGTGGCGCGCAGCCTTTCAGGTTCACGTCCCGCCCGCAATCCTGCGGGCGGGACGTTGCAGAACCTGATGCCTTCGTTAGTTGCCCGTCTGGGCCTTGATGACCTCGTTGAAGGTGAGCTTGCCGCCTTCGATGCGATTTCCGCCGTAGTCCGACAGCGTGGTATCGCCGTTCTCATCGATGTCGTACGTGCCGAGCACCGACTCGCGGCCCTTGATCTTGAACAGCTCGTCGACCACGGCCTGGCGGTCGTTGCCCTTCTCGCCGGCGTTCTTGATGGCCTCGAGCATGATGCTCATGGCCTCGTAGCCGTAGATCGCGTAGGGCTCCGGATCCTTGCCGTACTTCGACTTGAACTCCGAGAAGAAGTCCTGAGCCGCCGGCGGGTACTCCTTCGGATCCAGCGTCGGGTTCGTGATGTAGACGTTCTTCTCGACCTTGGCGCCGAGCTTCTCGCTGAACGCCGACTCGGCGACGCCGTCAGGGCCGAACATCTTGATGTCCGGGTTGGCGGCGTGCACGTCCTTGAACACCTGGACGCCCTTGTTCTGGGTGATGCCGCCGAAGAAGAAGCCATCGGCGCCGGCGCTGTTGATCTTCGAGGCGAGCGCGCGGAAGTTCGCGGCCTTGGTGTCGATGCCGTCGTTGCCGAGCACCTCGATGCCCTGCTCGCCGGCGATCTTCTCGACCTGGTCCGCGACGCCCTTCCCGTAGACCTCCTTGTCGTTGAGGATGTAGAGCTTGGTGACGCCCTGATCCTTCATGTAGGCGACCTGCGCCGCCGCCTGGATGTGGTCGGCGGGCACGACACGAGCGAACGTCTTCGTGCCGGACGGCTGGTACTTCTGCCGGCTCGCCCTTCTCAGCACCCTCAGAGCGGGTCAGGCCCACGTAGGTGTTCGAAGGCGAGACCTGCAGGATGCCGGCCTCGTTGAGCAGCGGGGCCGAGATCGCGGACGCGCCCGAGTTGAACTCGCCCAGGTAGCCGATCGTGGTGTCGTCGCCGACCGCCTTGCGGGCGTTCTCGGAGACCTTGCCGGGCTCCCACTTGCCGGTCGCCGCGGTGGCGTCGTCAAGCGAGACGTACTTGATGGTGAAATCTCCGGCCTTGCCGCCGGCCTTCTCCAGGGCCAGCTGCTCGCCGCGGACAACATCTTCTGACTGCGGACGGGAATCGCCCTGCAGGGGGAGCGACGAGTAGATCGTCAGCGTGTCCCCGCTGGCCTTTCCACCACCGCCGCCACCGCTGTCGTCATCGTCGCCGCATGCGGCGACGCCAAAAGCCATGGCTGCGATGAGGCAGCTCCAGACTGCCAACCAACGTACTCTCAAGAGACCCTCCTCAGGGTGACTCGGATTTGCGACCCGGAATACTAGGACGCTCGCCGGAGCACAGGCAAACCCGGCGTACCGGGGGGTGCGGGGCGGTGCCCGCTACGAGGGCTCGTCGGGGCTCGGGCGATTGCCCGGCAGGTACGGCGTGACGATCCGCATCGTGGCGGCGATGATGATCATCAGGAGGGTCAGCAAGAAGGCGTCGAACGACTTGACGTCGATGGCCCACAGGACGATCCAGAGGACGAGCCCGGCGCAGGTGGTGAGGAAGAGCCCCATCGCGGCGGGATCTTACGCGTCGGCGCGGCCGAGCGCGGCCGCGAGGCCCTCGACGAGCGCCCGCATGTCCTCGCCGTCGGCAGCCGCCCGGACCAGCCGGGTGCCAACGATCACGCCGTCTGCGCCGGCCGCGGCGGCCGCGGCGGCGTGCTCCGGGGTGGAGATGCCGAAGCCGAGCGCGACCGGCACCTCGAAGTGGGCCTTGACCCGCTTCAGCAGGTCGGCGGAGTCCACGCCCTCGCGCTCACCGGTGGTGCCGGTCACCGACACCGTGTAGACGAAGCCGCGGGCCTGGGCGCCGATGCGATCCAGCCGGTCCTCGGGGGTGGTGGGAGCGACCAGCGGGACGAGCGCGACGCCGGTCGCGTCGCAGGCCGCCAGCACCGCCGGAGTCTCCTCGAGCGGGAGGTCCGGGATGATCAGACCGCTGACACCGGCGCCGGCCAGCTCGTCGGCGAAGCGCTCGACGCCGCGGGCGAGGACCTGGTTCGCGTAACACATGAGGACCACCGGCATGCGCTCGCTCAGCGCCCGCCCGAGCTCGATCACCTGCGGCACCGTCACGCCCGCCGCGAGCGCCTTCGTGCCGGCGGCGTGGATGACCGGGCCGTCGGCCAGCGGGTCGGAGAACGGGACGCCGAGCTCGACCAGGTCGGCGCCGCCGTCGGCGTAGGCCTCGCCGATCGCCCGCGACGCCTCGAGATCGGGGAAGCCGCCCATCAGGTAGGGCATGAGCGCGGCGCGCCCGTTCGTGGCCGCGAAGGCGGCGGCGATCCGCTCGATGCCGGTGTCGGCGCTCACGCCCCGCCCGGGTCTTGCAGCGCCAGCAGCACCTCGGCGAGGTCCTTGTCGCCGCGGCCCGAGAGGCAGATCAGGTCGAGCTCGGAGGGCTCTGCCGCCAGCGCCCAGGCGACGGCGTGGGAGCTCTCGAGCGCCGGGATGATGCCCTCCAGCCGCGCCACGGTCTGGAACGCGTCCAGCGCCTGGCGGTCGGTGATCGCCTCGTAGCGCGCGCGGCCGGTGTCGCGCAGGTGCGCGTGCTGCGGGCCGGTGCCGGGGTAGTCGAGCCCGGCCGAGATCGAGTGCGCCTCGAGGATCTGGCCGTCCTCGTCCTGCATGATCGCCGAGAACGCGCCGTGCAGGACGCCGCCGCGCCCGCCGACGGTGAGCGGCGCGCCGTGGCGGCCGCTGTCGATGCCCTCGCCCGCCGCCTCGACGCCGATCAGCTGCACCTCCGCGTCCTCGACGAACGGCACGAAGATGCCGATCGCGTTCGAGCCGCCGCCGACGCAGGCGATCACGCGGTCGGGCAGCCGCCCGGCCTGCTCGAGCACCTGGGCGCGCGCCTCGTCGCCGATCACGCGCTGGAGGTCGCGCACCAGCGCCGGGAACGGCGCCGGGCCGACGCTCGAGCCGATGATGTAGTGGGTGTCGCCGACGTTGGTGACCCAGTCGCGGATCGCGGCCGAGACCGCTTCCTTGAGCGTCCGCGCCCCCGCCTCGACCGGCTCGACGGTGGCGCCCAGCAGGCCCATGCGCTGGACGTTGGGCTGCTGGCGGCGCATGTCCTCGGTGCCCATGTAGACGATGCACTCGAGGCCGAGCAGCGCGCAGGCGGTGGCGCTCGCCACGCCGTGCTGGCCGGCGCCGGTCTCGGCGATGATGCGGGTCTTGCCCATGCGCTTGGCGAGCAGCGCCTGGCCGAGCGCGTTGTTGATCTTGTGGGCGCCGGTGTGGAGCAGGTCCTCGCGCTTGAGGTAGATCGGCCGCCCGGCCGCCTCCGAGAGCCGCCGCGCCTCGTAGAGCGGGGTCGGCCGGCCGGCGTACTGCGTGAGCAGCCGCGCGAGGTCGGCCTGGAAGCCGGCGTCGGCGCGCGCCTCCAGCCAGGCGGCCTCGAGCTCGGCGAGCGCCGGCATCAGCGTCTCGGGGACGAACTGGCCGCCGTAGGGCCCGAAGCGGTGCTCGACGGCGGTCATGCCGCCGCCACGGGCTCTGCGATGGCGACCTCGAGGAAGCGCCGGACCTTCTCGGGGTCCTTGACGCCGGGCTCGGACTCGGTGCCCGACGCGGTGTCGACCGCGTAGGGATGTGTGGCGGCGATCGCCTCGGCGACGTTGTCGGGGCCCAGGCCGCCGGAGAGGATCAGCGGGACCTTGGAGCGGCGCGCGCTCAGCAGCTCCCACTCCCACGTCCGGCCGCTCCCGCCGCGCATGGCGCCGGCGGCGGCGTCGAGCATGTGGAAGTCGGTACGGAAGCGCTCGAGGTCGCGGATGTCGCCCTCGGTGGCCACCTGCGCGGCCTTGATGATCTTGCAGCCGGTGCGGCGCGCGGCCTCGGTGCAGAACGCGGGACCTTCGTCGCCGTGCAGCTGGAGGTGGCTGAAGCCGATCCCCTCGACCTCGGCGGCCAGCTCGTCGAGGGTGGGGTTGACGAACACGCCGACGCAGGCGGCGCGGCGGCGCTGCTCGCCGACGATGGCGGCGGCCGTGTCGGCGTCGCACACGCGCGGCGAGCGCGGCCAGCGGATCAGCCCGATCGCCCACGCGCCGTGGCCGACGGCCAGCTCGGCGTCCTCGCGGCGGGTGATGCCACAGATCTTCGCCCTCGTCACGAGGACATCGTAGGCGGGACGCGCTACTCGGCGGCCGTACCGCCGGGTCGCTCGCCGAGCTGCACGGTCACCTTGACCGGCTTGCCCTCGCGGCTCAGCTCGACCTCGACCTTCTGACCCGGCTGGAGCTCGCCCATCGCCGTGTGCACGTCGTCCATCGTCCGGACGCGGCGCGAGCCGATGCGGGTGACGGTGTCGCCGCCGAGCACGACGACGCTGCCGTCGCGCTCGTCCATCGCCTCGCGGTCGCCGCCCTGGATCCCCGCCGCGGCCGCCGGCGCGCCGGCCACGACCGTCTCGACGAGCACGCCGTCGGCCGCCTCGCGGCCGCGGATGCCGAGGAACGGCCGGCGCACGCGGCCGTTGCGCTCGAGCTCGGGCAGCACGCGCTTGACGGTCTCGACCGGCACCGCGAAGCCGATGCCCACGCTGCCCGTGGAGCCGTCGCCGCCGGTGGCGATCTGCGAGTTGACCCCGATCACGCGGCCGGCGGCGTCGAGCAGCGGGCCGCCCGAGTTGCCCGGGTTGATGGCGGCGTCGGTCTGGATGACGTCCTCGATCGCGAACCCGCTCGGGGCCGTGATCTTGCGCTGCAGCGCGGAGACGACGCCCGTGGTGAGCGTGCGCTCGAGCCCGAACGGGTTGCCGATCGCCACCGTCGGGTCGCCGACGCTGATGGAGCGCGAGTCGCCGAGCGCCAGCGGCTCGAGCTCGGCCTCCGCGGGGTTGACCGACAGCACCGCGAGGTCGGTGTCGGCGTCTTTGCCGATCACCCGCGCGGCGACCGTCCGGTGGTCGGAGAACGACACGCGGACGTCGAGCGACGAGGCCACCACGTGCGCGTTGGTGAGGATGTGACCCTTCTCGTCGAGCACGAAGCCCGAGCCGGTCGAGACGTTCTCCTGCTGGCGCGGGAAGACCTCGAACGGCGATTGCGTCTGCTGCACCGAGCGCGCGCGGACGAACACCACCCCGGGCGCGGCACGGCGGTAGATGTCGCGCGCGGTCAGCCCGCTCGGCCGCGAGGTGGAGGCCGGAGCGGCCGAACCCAGCGGCGCCTGCCGGATGACCGTGGTGGTCTTGCCCTCCCCGACCGCACCCACGCCCAGAAGCACGCCCGCGGTCACGCCGCCGCCGATCACGGCAGCGGCCAGCGGGATCACGACAGAGCGCGCGGGCATGACACGCTGAGCGTGGCCGACACCCTTCAGCGCCAGCTAAACCGCGCGGTTGCTACTCGAAGTCGCGCTCGTGGCCGGCCGCCAGGATGCGGCAGGCGGCCTCGATGTCGTCGGCGCGCATGAGCGTCTCGCCCACCAGGACCGCGTCGATGCCGACGCGGTCGAGGTCGTCGAGCTGCTCGCGGGTCGAGAAGCCGGACTCGGAGACGACGGTCTTGCCGGCCGGGACGTCGGAGAGCAGCTCGTAGGTGCGCTCGATGTCGACCGTGAAGTCGGTGAGGTCGCGGTTGTTGAGGCCGAGGATCTCGGCGTCGACGTCGAGCGCGCGCTCGAGCTCGTACTCGTCGTGGACCTCGACGAGCACGTCGAGGTCGAGGCCGCGCGCCTCGCGGTGCAGCTCGAAGAGGTCGTCGTGGTCGAGCGCGGCGACGATCAGCAGGATCGCGTCGGCGCCCGCGGCCGCCGACTCGTAGAGCTGGTACGGGTCGACGATGAAGTCCTTGCGCAGCACCGGCAGCTCGGTGGCGGAGACCGCCGCCTGCAGGTCCTCGAGCGAGCCGCCGAAGTGCTGCTCCTCGGTGAGGATCGAGATCGCCGCCGCGCCGCCGCGCTCGTAGGCCCGGGCGACCTCCGCCACGGTGGCGCCCTCGCGGATCACGCCCGCCGACGGCGAGCGGCGCTTGTGCTCGGCGATCAGCGAGATGCCCGGCGCGGCGATCGCCTCGCCGAACGGGCGACCCGCCGGCCGCTGTTCGAGCGCGGCCTCGAGGCGAGCGAGCGGTGTGGTCGAGCGGCGCCGCTCCAGCTCCTCGCGCGTCGCTCCGACGATCCGTTCCAGCACGTTGTTCAAGACGGCGCCAATTGTTGCGTCAGCGCGACGAGCGTGTCGAGCGCCCTCGCGGCAGCCCCCGAGTCCAGCGTCTCCTCGGCGGCGCGGACGCCGGCCTCGAGCGTGTCGGCGCGGCCCGCGACGTAGATCGCGGCGCCCGCGTTCAGCGCCGCGAGGTCGCGCGCGGGGCCCTGCTCGCCGGCGAAGATGCGGCGGGTGACGTCGGCGTTGTGCTCCGGCGGGCCGCCGGCGAGGTCCTCGTAGGCGCCGCGGCGCAGGCCGACGTCCTCCGGCGCCAGCGCGTAGGAGCTGATCTCGGTGCCGTCGACCTCGACGACCGTGGTGGTGCCAGCCGTGCTCATCTCGTCCAGTCCGTCCTGGCTTGAAACTACCAACGCCTTCTCGGCCCCCAAACGTGCCAGCGCGCCGGCGATGGTGTCGAGGAAGGCGGGGTCGGAGACGCCGATGACCTGGCGCGTGGCGCCCGCCGGGTTGGTCAGCGGGCCGAGGAAGTTGAAGATCGTCCGCACCGCGAGCTCCTTGCGCACCGGCACCACGTGGCGCGTCGCGCCGTGGTGGGCGGGGGCGAACATGAAGCCGAAGCCGGCCTCCTCGATGCAGCGGGCGACCGCGTCGGGAGCGAGGTCGATGCGCACGCCCAGCGCCTCCAGCAGGTCGGCGGAGCCCGAGAGCCCGGTGGCGGAGCGGTTGCCGTGCTTGGCGACCGCGCAGCCGGCGCCCGCCGCGATCAGCGCGGCGGTGGTGGAGACGTTGAAGGTCGGGCGCCCACCACCGGTGCCGGCGGTGTCGATCAGGTCGTCGCGGGCGGTGGTCACCGGCGTCGCCATCAGCCGCATCGTCGTCGCCAGCCCGACCAGCTCGTCGATCGTCTCGCCCTTCGTGCGCAGCGCGATCAGCACCGCCGCGGTCTGGGCCTCGGAGGCGTTGCCGGCCATGATCTCGGCCAGCACGCCGGCGGTCTGCTCCGCCGAGAGGTCCTGGCGGTGGGCGAGCGCGTCGATCGCCTCGGTGAGGACGGGGTTAGGCAAGGAAGGTCTCCAGCAGCTGCTTGCCGTCGGGCGTGAGCACCGACTCGGGATGGAACTGCACACCGTAGGCGGGCAGCTCGCGGTGGCGCATCGCCATCAGCACGCCGCCGCCCCACGCGGTCGGCTCGAGCACCTCCGGGAGCTCGGGATCGACCACCAGCGAGTGGTAGCGCCCGACCACGAGCGGGCTCGGCAGGCCGTCGAACAGCCCCGAGCCGTCGTGCTCGATCTCGGTCGTCTTGCCGTGGATGGGGATGTGGCGCACGACCGTGCCGCCGAACGCCTGCGCGAGCGACTGGTGGCCGAGGCAGACACCGAGCGTCGGCACGCCCGCCTCCGGGAAGCGCCGCATGACGTCGACGGAGATACCGGCCTCATTGGGCGTGCACGGGCCGGGCGAGACGACGACGCGATCCCAGGTGCGGCCGAGCAGGTCGTCGACGGAGGCGACGTCGTTGCGCACCACCTCGAGCTCCGCCCCCATCTCCCCCAGGTACTGGACGAGGTTGTAGGTGAACGAGTCGTAGTTGTCGACGACGAGGACGCGGGTCACGGCCACTCCCGCTGCCCGGCCGCCAGCTCGATCGCGCGCACCACGCCGCGGGCCTTGGCGCGCGACTCCTCGTACTCGTAGTCGGGCTTGGCGTCGGCGACGGTGCCGCCGCCCGCCTGCACGTGCGCGACGCCGTCCTTGACCACGACCGTGCGGATGCAGATGCAGGTGTCGAGGTCGCCGGCGTAGGACAGCCAGCCGACCGCGCCGCCGTAGGCGCCGCGCTTGACCGGCTCGAGCTCGTCGATGATCTGCATCGCGCGCACCTTCGGGGCGCCCGACAGCGTGCCTGCCGGGAGCACCGAGCGCAGCGCGTCGATCGCCCTCACCTCGGGGCGCAGCTCGCCGCGCACGCTGGAGACGATGTGGATCACGTGCGAGTAGGTCTCGACGGCCATGAAGGTCTCGACCTCGACGGTGCCGTACTCGCACACGCGGCCGAGGTCGTTGCGGCCCAGGTCGACGAGCATCACGTGCTCGGCGCGCTCCTTCTCGTCGGCGAGCAGGTCCGCGGCGATGGCGATGTCGGCGTCCGCATCGGCGCCGCGCGGGCGCGTGCCGGCGATCGGGCGCGTCGAGGCGGCGCGGCCGGAGACGGTCACCAGCGGCTCGGGCGAGGCGCCGACGATCTGGAAGTCCTCGAAGTCGAGGAAGTACATGTAGGGCGACGGGTTGACGGCGCGCAGGCCGCGGTAGATCGAGAACGGCTCGACCGGGCTCGGCGCGCTCCAACGCTGCGACGGCACGACCTGGAAGGCGTCGCCGGCGTGCACGTACTCGACGATCCGGGCGACCATGCCCTCGAACGCCTCGCGCGGCATGTTCGGCTCGAACTGCGGCTCGGGCCGCTCCGGGTGCGGCTCCGGGCGCGGCAGCGGTCCGGCGAGGCGCTCGCGCACCTCGGCGATCCGCTCGCGGGCGCGCGCCTCGCCGCCGGGCTCGTCGCGATAGGCGTTGGCGAGGATCGTGACGGTGTGCTTGAGGTGGTCGAACGCCACCAGCACGTCGGACAGCATCAGCGCCATGTCGGGCAGGCCGAGCATGTCCGGGTTCGGCTCGCCCAGCGGCTCGACCGCGCGCACGCAGTCGTAGCCGAAGAAGCCGACCGCGCCGCCGGTGAACGGCGGGCCGTCGGCGAGCGGCGCCTGGCGGTGCTCGGCGACCTCGGCGGCGGCGATCGCGTACGGGTCGCCGCCGTCGGCCAGGCTCCAGCGCACGACCTTGCGCGGCTCGACGCCGATGAACGAGTAGCGCCCGACGCGCTGGCCCTGCTCGGCCGACTCGAGCAGGAAGCTCGGGCCGGAGCCGCGCAGCTTGAGGAACGCGGACACCGGCGTCTCCGTGTCCGCGATGAAGGTCTCGGTGACCGGGATGACGTTGTAGTCAGCGGCGACGGCCATCGAGAATCCGCTCGGGGTCGGCGAGGGTCAGCCCGCGGGAGTGCAGCAGCACGATCAGGTGGTACAGGACGTCGGCGGCCTCCTCGGCCACGCGCTCGTCGGACTCGTCGCGGGCCGCGCGGGCGACCTCCTCCGCCTCCTCCTGCACCTTCTCGCCGATCAGGGCCGGGTCGGCGAGCAGCTCGGCGGTGTAGGAGCCCGCGGGCGGCGCGGCCCGGCGGGCGGCGACCGTCCGCTCGAGCGCGGGCAGCGCCTCATGCGGCGCGGCGGGCTCGAGCTGGCCGTTGTGGAAGCACGTGCGCGCACCGGTGTGGCAGGCAGGGCCGTCGGGTTCGACGAGCGCGAGGATGGCGTCGGCGTCGCAGTCGTAGCGGAGCTCGCGCACGGCCTGCGTGTGGCCGGACGTCGCGCCCTTGTGCCACAGCTCGTCGCGGGAGCGGCTCCAGAAGTGCATCTCGCCCGTGGCGCGGGTGCGCTCGAGCGCCTCGGCGTTCATGTAGGCGAGGGTGAGCACCTCGCCGCTCGCCCAGTCCTGGACCACGCAGGGGACGAGCCCACGGTCGTCATAGGAGATCTCGTCCATCGGGGCGCGGATTCTAGGTAGCCTCGCATCGTGTCGAAGCACGGTCCCGGGCGGGTCGAGGCTCCGAAGGCGCCCGAGGGGGCACCGGCGGCGGTCGCGCCCCTGCCGGCGGGCTCGCCCGCAGCGGCGATCCTGCGCCTTCAGCGCAGCGCTGGCAACCGCGCCGTCGCCCAGCTGCTCGGCCGCAGCGCGACGGTCGACCCCGACCTCGCGGGCGACCGCGTCGGGCGGGCGATCGGGAGCACCTCGAAGGCCCTCGGCGACGCCGGGCACCTCCACACCGACGGCGCGGCGCAGCGGCTCACGCGCGACCTCGGCGTGCCCGCGCTGGCGGTCGGCTCGCACGTGTTCGCCTCCCCGAACGTGTCGCCGGAGATCCTCGGCCACGAGCTCGTGCACGTCGAGCAGGCGCGGCGCGAGCCGTCGGTGCGCGTGACGCTCGAGCCGCAGCGCCGCGCGGCCGCCGAACGCGAGGCGCGCGCCCCCGGCGACGGCCCGGTGCGCGAGGGCGGCCTCGTGCACTACTACGGCGAGGCCGGGCACTTCTACACCGCCTACCTCGTCGCGATGGCGGTCGGCTTCGACGACACGACCGCGTTCCGGATCGCCTTCTACACGCAGATGCCCGACGAGGTCTCAGAGCTCGACGCCACCCACATGGCGCTCGAGTCCATCCCGCAGGGCCTGACCGGCTTCCCCGGGATGCCCTCGGTGCGTGCGCGTGACGAGGTGCAGCGAGGCGGCCACGCGCTGACCGGGCGCCCGTCGGCGGAGGAGCGGACGCGCCGGATCGTCACCACCAGCGCGCTCGACCCGTCGACCATGGAGTTCGGCCTGTCGGTGCACGCGCTCGGCGACTCCTTCGCGCACAGCACGATCGCCGACGAGGGGATGATGTACCAGCCGGTCTCGGGTCACCTCGCGCAGTTCGTGTCCGATGCGCACGCGCCCGACTACATCAGCCTGCGCCCGGCGCTGTACATGGCCTACGTACAGGCGCTCTACCGCGCGTTCGCCGCCGCGGCGGCCGCGCACCCGCAGCACCACGCGATCATGCTGATGCAGGACGAGGAGGTCGTGCTCGACATGGCCCGGCAGGTCGGCCGGCTGTCCGAAGCCGAGCAGATCCCGGCCATCCGCCGCCTCGCCCTCGAGCGCCTGGGCCGGACGATGAACGCCTACGCGCCCGAGAACGTGGCCGACCGGCCGTTCGCCGAGTTCGCGCGCGACCCCGGGCCGGGGGCCGGCGCATCGACACCCGAGGCGCGGGCCGCGGCGGCCGGCGTCACGCTGGCCGGCGGGCAGGCGTTCGACAGGGCGCAAGCGCGCGCCATCCCGGCGCCGGCCGTACCGGAGAGCGGCCCGCTCAACGTCTCCGGCTTCGCCTACGACGTCATCCAGGCGGAGGTCGACCAGATCGGTCGCAACCTTCGCGAGACGCGCCTGCAGCTCGAGGTCGAGATGCGCAACTTCTTCCAGTCCCAGTACGGCTACGGCTTCTGAGCCGCGAACGCCGGGTCTGCCTGGCGCAGGTACCAGCCGTAGGCGCGGGCGCTCACGCGGCGCCGGCCGGCGAGCGCGAGCAGGCGAGCGAGCAGCCGCGGCGGGAGCGCCGGGATCAGCCGCTGCAGCGCGAGCGCCCACGCGAAGGCGGGCGCGTGGCGGCCCGAGAACCCGCCGTAGGCGGCGAGCGCGGCCTCGCGGGTGCGCTCACCGGCCAGCACGGCGCGCAGCTCGCGCCCGCAGGCGATGCCGAAGTAGAACGCGGTGCGGATCCCCTCGCCCGAGAGCGGGAAGCAGTGGCCGGCGCTGTCGCCGACGAAGAACACGCCGTCCTCGGCCGCCGGGCGCAGCTGGTGCGGGAACCAGTTGCCCTGGTAGCGGACCGGCGGCACGCCGACCCGCGCGGCGATCTCGCGCGTCGGCTCCTTGACGTGGTCGCGCGGCTCGTAGGAGCCGACGCCGACCCGTTGCTCGCCGGCCGCCGGCACCGACCACGCGTAGCCGCGGCGGATCAGCGAGCGGTCGATCCACACGTCGAGGTCGACGCCGCCGCCGTCCGGGTGGACCTCGAGGCCGCGCGAGATCATCGCCTCGGGCGGCTGGACGTTCGCCGCGGGCCCGAGCACGCGGCGCCAGCCGAGGGCGTCGACGATCAGCGGCGCGCGCAGCGGCCCGCGATCGGTGATGACGGTGTCGCCCTCGCGGTGGTCGACCTTCGCCACCTCGAAGCGCGCATCGCACTGCTCCCACAGCTCCTCGCACAGCGTCCGGTAGTCGAACGACGTCCAGCTCCACGGCATCCGGTGGCGCGCGCTGCCGTGCGGGGTGTGGAAGCTCATGCACGCGAGCTCCTGGCGCGCCGCGCGGCGGATGCCCATCGGCGCGAGCCACGGCGTCGGGATCGCGCACGCGCTGGTCTGGCGCTCGCCGATCTCGTAGCGATCGATCACGAGCACGTCGGCGCCGCAGCCCGCCAGCTCGCGCGCCACCGCGAGCCCGGCGAAGCTGGCGCCGCAGATCAGCACGTCGGCGCGCTCGTCGAGCGGCGTCCGCGCCTCGCCCCGCAGGGTCGCCCGCCGGGTCATCGGCGCAGCGTGGCCAGCGCGACGAGCGGGAGCTGCCAGGCCGGCAGCCGCGGGCGGCGGCCGAGCACGTCGTAGCCGAGCGCCTCGACGCGGTCGAGCACGCCGAGGTAGATCGTGCAGGCGAGCCGGATGCCGGGGCGCACCGAGGCGGGCGCCGCCTCGACGGCCGCGTCGGCGCTCGCGAACAGCCCGCGCGCCCGGCGCACCTCGTGCGCGACGAGCGCCCGCAGCTGCGGGGTCGCCGCGGTCGCGTCGAAGTCGCGCTCCTCGACGCCGAAGCGGCGGCGCTCCTCGCCGGGGAGGTAGATGCGGTGCAGCCGGCGGTCCTCGCGCACGTCGCGGATGAAGTTGGCGTGCTGGAACGCGAGCCCGAGCCGCCCGAAGCCCGCGTGGTGGTCCTCCGGCACCCCGAGCAGCGGCGCCATGATGCGGCCGACCGACCCGGCCGAGCCCTCCATGTAGGCCACGAGCTCGTCCCACGTCTCGATGTCCACCGGCGCGCAGTCGAGCCGCATCGAGCGCATGTAGAGCTCGAGCTCGCCGAGCGGCAGGCGGTGCCGCTGCCCGGCGTCGGCGAGCGCGCGCACCACGGGCTGGCTGGAGGCGCTCCCGGCCGCGAGCTCCGCCTCCCAGGCGTCGAGGTCGGCGCGGCGCGCCTCGGGGCGGCCGTCGCGGCGCGGGCCGTCGACGATCTGGTCGGCGGTGCGGACGTAGCCGTAGAGCGCGTGCGTCGCGGGCCGGATCTCCTCCGGCAGCCGGCGCGTCGCCCAGTAGTAGGTCGGGTCGTGGCGCCGCTGCATCCGCCGGCAGGTCTCGTAGGCGCGGCTGAGCGCGGGGTCGATCGCCTGAGTCGTCATCCTCTCGGGCCTAACGATGCCAGGGCTGCTCGACAAGCACCTCATCTACGTGACGGGCAAGGGCGGGGTGGGCAAGACGACGGTGTCGGCCGCGCTCGGGCTCGCCGCCGCGGCGGCGGGGCGGCGGACCATCGTCTGCGAGGTCGCCCAGCAGGAGCGCGTCTCGCGCGCGTTCGAGCGCGAGGGCGTCCAGCGCGAGGTCGAGGTCGAGCTGGCCGAGAACCTGTGGGCGATCTCGATCGACCCCAACCTGGCGCTCCAGGAGTGGCTCTCCAAGCAGCTCGGCGGCGGACCGCCGGTGCGGCTGCTGGCGCGCTCCTCGGCGTTCCAGTACTTCGTGGCCGCCGCGCCGGGCGCCCGCGAGATGATCACCATCGCCAAGGTGTTCGAGCTCGCCCAGCTCGAGCGCTGGGACCGCCACCACCGCACCTACGACCTCGTGATCGTCGACGCGCCGGCCTCCGGCCACGGGCTGGCGATGCTCTCCACGCCGAAGACGTTCGCGGAGATCGCGCGCGTCGGCCCGATCTCGCGCACGGCGCAGAAGGTCGCCGCGATGCTCGGCGACCCCAGCCGCACGGGCTACCTCGCGGTCGCGCTCGCCGAGGAGATGCCGGTCAACGAGACGCTCGAGCTGGGCAGCAAGCTCGAGGACGCGGTGGGGCTCGGGCTCGACGCGGTGATCGTCAACGAGCTCTACCCCGAGCGCTACACCCGGGCCGACGCGAAGCGGCTGCGCAGCGCGGCCAAGAACGGGCTCGAGCCGGAGGCGCTCAACGCGGTGCGGGCGGCGCTCGCCGAGCATGAGCGCGTCCTCACGCAGCGCTCGCACGTCAAGCGGCTGCGCAAGGAGGCGGGCGCGCCGGTGCTCGAGCTGCCGCTGCTGTTCGAGGCCCAGGTCGGGCTGGACGAGTACCACTACCTGGCCGAGGTGCTCGGCGAGGGCCTCGCGCCGCCTACAGAGGATTGATCTTCCGCTCGCAGCCGCGGGTCTTGTCGCCCGGCGAGACGTAGGCGATGTCGCGGCCGGAGCCGCAGTCGAGGAAGTCGTTGCCGAGCGCGGGCGCGATCAGCGTGTCGTTGCCGGGCCCGCCGTAGAGCCGGTCGCGGTCGTAGCCGCCGTTGAGCTGGTCGTTGCCCGCCCCGCCGTAGACGGTGTCGCGGCCGCGGCCGCCCTCGATCTCGTCGTCGCCGGCGCCTCCGTACATGCGGTCGTTGCCGAAGCGGCCGAAGATGCGGTCGTCGCCGAGGCCGCCCAGCAGCCGGTCGGAGCCGCCCGCGCCCTCGACGTCGTCGTCGCCGGCGCGGCCGTCGCAGTCGTCGTTGCCGTCGGTGCCGAGCACGGTCTCCCCCGCCTCGGTGCCGTCCTCGTC
Organism: uncultured Solirubrobacteraceae bacterium; assembly: GCA_963730115.1. Lineage (GTDB taxonomy): Bacteria > Actinomycetota > Thermoleophilia > Solirubrobacterales > Solirubrobacteraceae > DASQFQ01. The sequence goes on from CAVSQM010000012.1 coordinate 521,180, forward strand.
GCAGCTGCGCTGCGGGATGTCGGGCTCGTCGAGCACCGTCTCGCAGTTGACCGCGCGCCCGCGGTCGGAGTTGAGGTTGACGTAGAGGATGTCCTCGCCCGGGCCGCAGTCGACGGTGTCGAGGCCCGAGCCGCCGCTGATCGTGTCGTTGCCGGGCCCGCCCTGGATCTCGTCGTGGGAGCGGCCGCTCTCGATGAAGTCGTCGCCGTCGCCGCCGCTGATCGTGTCGCTGCCGAAGCGCTTCTCGACGATGCGGTCGTTGCCGGGACCGCCGTCGAGCCGGTCGTCGCCGTCGTCGCCGTCGATCACGTCGTCGCCGTCGCCGCCCTCCGCGACGTCGTTGCCGCTCCCGCCGCGCAGGCGGTCGCTGGCGCCGAGGCCGATCAGCCGGTCGTTGCCGGAGCCGCCGCTGAGCCGGTCGGCGGCCGCGCCGCCGCGCACGGTGTCGTTGCCGAAGCCGCCGTCCTTGTCGACGGCGTGCGCGGCCGCGACGCCGAGCGCGAACAGGAGGACGGTCGTGAGCAGCAGGCGCATCAGGCGGTCACCGTGTCGCGCAACTCTCGCATTCCCGCTTCCCGGCTGACAACCGGCGCGTAGCCGAGCTCGCTGCGCGCCCGCGTGTCGTCGAGCGTGCACTCCTGCGACGCCACCCAGGCGGCGAAGCGCGTGAGCGGCGGCCCGCCCCGCAGCGGCAGCAGCTTCCACGCCGTCTCGCCACCGGCGGCGATGGCGCGGGCGACCGAGGTCGGCACGTTGCCGGTGGGCGGCGTGACGCCCTGCGTGGCGATCAGGTCGCCGACGAACTCGCGGAAGATGACGTCGCCGTCGTCGCACACGAAGTAGGCGCGGCCGCCGCGGCCGTGCTCGGCGGCGCACAACAGGCCCTCGACGGTGTTGTCGATGTGCGTGGTCGAGGTGCGCTGGCGCCCGCCGCCGACCCAGCGGAACGCGCCCGAGCGGGTGCCCTCGACCAGCAGCGGCAGCAGCGTCGTGTCGCCGCGGCCCCACACGAACCGCGGGCGCACGATCACCGCCTCGAGCGCGCCGCCGCCCTCCTCCAGAACCACCTGCTCCGCCATCGCCTTCGAGCGCGAGTAGGGCGCCTTCGAGCGCAGCGCGAGCGGGTAGCGCTCGTCGGCGTGGACGAGCGGCTGGCCGTGCATCAGCACCGCCTCGGTGCTCACGTGCACCATGCGGCCGACGCCGGCGGCCCGGCACGCGCGCAGCAGGCTGCGCGTGCCCTCGACGTTGACCCGCACGAAGTCCTTCCAGGGCCCGAAGTCCTCGACCTTGGCGGCGGCGTGGAAGCAGGCGTCGGCGCCTTCCAGGCCGGCGGTCAGCGCCTCCATGTCGCCGAGCTCGCCGCGCACCGGCTCGGCGCCGCGGGTGCGCACGGCGTCGGCCGCGCGGTCGGAGCGGGCGAGCGCGCGCACGCTCCAGCCGTCGCGGGTGAGCCGCTCGATGAGGCGGCCGCCGACGAAGCCGGAGCCACCGGTGACGAAGGCCGTGGGCATGGCGCGCAACACTAGTGCGAGTGATTCCGCGAGCACCGCACCGGTCTGCGCTGCCCGAGGCCACGGAATCGCCCATGTCGCCCGAGCCCTCCCGCCGCCTCGCGCCGACCGCGCGCTGGCTGTGGCGCGCCCAGGGGCTGATGGCGACGGTGATCACGCTGATCGCGGCGGGCTTCCTGCAGTCCTCCGCGCCGGGCGGCGTCGCCTGGATGCTGCTGCCGCTCGTGGTGGCGGCGATCGGGGTCGGCATCGTGCCGGAGCTGCGCTGGAGCCGCTGGCGCTACGAGGTGCGCGACGAGGAGATCGACCTCCGCCACGGGACGCTGCGGATCACCCGCACGATTGTGCCGATGCTCCGCGTGCAGCACGTCGACACCACGCAGGGGCCGGTCGATCAGGCGCTCGGGCTCGCCACCGTCGTCGTCCACACCGCGGCGGGGGCGACGACGATCCCCGCGCTCGAGGAGGCGCACGCCGGGCGGTTGCGCGACCACATCGCCGGCCTCGCCCGCACCGCCGATGAGCTCTGACGCGCACAAGCTCCACCCCGCCGCGATCGCCGTGCTGGCGCTGGCGGCGCTGCGCGAGGCCGCGGCGCCGATCGTGATCCTGCTCGTCGCCGCGGTGGCGGGCAGCGGGCTCGACACGCAGGCCCTGTGGCGCGGCGCGCTCTACCTCGTGGTCGGCGTCGCGGGAGCGTCGCTGATGGGCTTCATGCGCTGGCGCAGCACGCGCTACGCGGTCGACGAGCGCGGTGTGCACTGGCAGAGCGGCATCGTGAGCAAGAAGTCGACGACGGTGCCGCTCAACCGCATCCAGGGCCTCGACACCGTGGCCGGGCCGGTGCAGCGGCTGTTCGGCGTGGTGGCGCTCAGCGTGCAGACGGCGGGCGGCGGCGCCAAGGGCGAGATCGTGCTCGAGGCACTCGGCCCGGCGGCGGTCGAGCGGCTGCGCGAGGCGGTGCGCGCGCGCCGCCCCGAGGTCGAGGTCGCCGAGACGCCGGAGGTCGCGCTCCCCGAGCGCCGGCTGAGCCGCCGCGAGCTGCTGCTGGCGGCGCTGACGGCCGGGCAGCTCGGCGTGATCCTGCCGGTGCTGGCGGCCGGCTCGCAGCTGCTGACGCAGACGTTCGGCGACCCGAGCGACGTCGAGACCGCCACGCGGCTGGCGCCGGACAGCGCGTTCGGCTGGGAGCTCGCGGCCGTCGGGCTCCTGCTCCTGGCCTGGGCGCTGTCGGTGGCCGGCGCGCTCGTGACCTTCGCGGGCTTCACGGTCACGCGCGACGGCGAGCGGCTGCGGATCCGGCGCGGGCTGCTGCAGCGCTCGGAGGCCGCGGTGCCGGTGCGGCGGGTGCACGGCGTGCGGGTCGTCGAGGGGCTTCTGCGGCGACCGTTCGGGCTCTGCACCCTGCGCGTCGAGGTGGCGGGCTACGCCGCCGAGCACGCGGCGGCACGCACGCTGTTCCCGCTGCTGCGGCGCGACGAGGTCGAGCCGTTCCTCGCCCAGCTGCTGCCCGAGCTGGCCGACGAGCCGACCGGGCTGGCGCCGCCGCCGCCGCGCGCGGCGCGCCGCTACGTGCTGCCGGGCGCGCTCGCCGGGGCGGCGCTGGGCGGTGTCGCCTGCCTCGTCTTCCCGGACATCGCGCCGTGGCCGCTGCTGCTCGCGCCGCTGCTGGCCTTCGACGGCTGGCTCGACTACCGCGCGGCCGGCTGGCGGCTGCGCGACGGGCGGCTGGCGATGAGCTCGCGGCGGCTCGCGTGGTCGACGCTGCTCGCGCCCGCCGCGCGGCTGCAGGAGCACGCGATCGCGCAGAACCCGCTGCAACGCCGGGCCGGGCTCGCCGACCTCGCGGTGGCGGTCGGCAAGGGCGGCCACGCCCGGGTGCGGCACCTGGAGCTGGCGGTGGCGGCGGAGCTGTGGGAGCGGCTGCGGCAGCGCCGCTGAACGTCAACGGCGGCTGGGTGGGAGCAGGTTCAGCTGCCGCGGAGCCCACGAGTGTCGTCTCGATCGGATATAGCCGCCATCGAGCTGACTTTCGTCGACGAGTGTCACCTCGACCACACATGACGGTGGTCGAGGTGACATTCGTGGGCTCTCCGGCGGTTCGAACCCCACCCCTACCCAGCCGCCGTTGACGTTCGCTACGTGATCCCCAGCCGGTCGAGCAGCGCGTCGTCGGCGCGCCACGACCGGCGGACCCGGACCGACAGGTCGAGGTGGACGCGCATCCCGACCGCGTGCTCGAGCTCACGCCGGGAGGCGGTGCCGATCGCCTTGATCATCGCGCCGCGGCGGCCGATGAGGATGCCCTTCTGGGACTCGGTCTCGACCCACAGCAGCGCGTGGATCTCGACGAGGTCGTCGCGCTCGACGATCTCGTCGACCTGGACCTCGACCGCGTGCGGCACCTCCTGGCGCGTGCGATGGAGCACCTGCTCGCGCACGAGCTCGGCGAGCCGCACGTGCTCGGGCTGGTCGGAGATCTCCTCGATGGGGAACAGGAACGGGCCCTCCGGCGCGAGCTCGACGAGGTGCTCGAGCAGCGGCCGCATGCCGTGACCGCGGGCGGCGGAGATCGGGAACACGTCGCCGTCGAGGCCGAGCTCGGAGGCGGCCTGGAGCGCCGCGACGGTGCGCGTCCTGTCGAGCCGGTCGATCTTGTTGACCGCGATCACCACCGGCGCGCCGGCGCCGCGCAGCGCCTCGGCGATGAAGCGGTCGCCGGGGCCGCCGACGCCCTGCTCGCCGTTGAGCACGAGCAGCACGGCGTCGGAGTCCTCGAGCTCGTGCTCGACGCGGCGCTGCATGCGCTCGGTCAGCGCGTCGCGCGGGCGCTGGACGCCCGGGAGGTCGGTCAGCACGAGCTGCCACTCGTCGGGCCGGGTCGCGACGCCGCGGATCGCGCGCCGCGTGGTCTGCGGCTTGTCGGACACGATCGCCACCTTCTGGCCGACGAGCGCGTTGACGAGCGTCGACTTGCCGACGTTGGGCCGCCCCGCGAGCGCGACGAAGCCCGAGCGCGTCACTTGACCCACGAGATGATCTCGGCCTGCAGCGCGAGCATCTCGCCGTGGTCGGTCTCGTGGTCCATGCCCACGAGGTGGAGCGTGCCGTGGACGACCGCCTCGGAGAGGTCCTCGGTGTGCTGGGGGCAGATGACGACGTCGCCGAGCTCGCGCGGGCCGACCTCGGGACCGTCGAGGTCGACCGGGAACGAGAGCACGTCGGTGGGGCCGTCGATGCCGCGGTGCTCGGCGTTCAGCGCGGCGATCCGCTCCGAGTCGACGAACTCGACCGCCAGGTGGCCGTCCTCGACCGCCGCGGAGGCGAGCGCGATCGCCACCAGCCGGCGCAGCGACTCGTCCGGCAGGTCGGAGGAGCCGATGACCTCGACGTCGAGCACTACTTGTTCTGGCGCCGGGCGGGTCGGAGCTCGGGCGCCTGGAGCTGCGAGTGCTCGTCGTAGGCGGCGACGATCCGCTGGACGAGCTTGTGGCGCACGACGTCCTCGCCGCCGAAGCGGATGAACTCGATGCCCTCGACGCCGGTGAGGATGTCGTTGACCACGATCAGCCCGGACTTCTGGTCGCGCGGCAGGTCGACCTGGGTGATGTCGCCGGTGACGACCATCCGCGAGCCGAAGCCGAGCCGGGTGAGGAACATCTTCATCTGCTCAGGGCTCGTGTTCTGGGCCTCGTCGAGGATCACGAACGAGTCGTTGAGCGTGCGGCCGCGCATGAAGGCGAGCGGGGCGACCTCGATCACCGCGCGCTCGAGGTGGGCGGCGACGCGCTCGGCGTCGAGCATGTCGTGCAGCGCGTCGAACAGCGGGCGCAGGTACGGGTCGACCTTGGCCATCAGGTCGCCGGGCAGGAAGCCGAGGCGCTCGCCGGCCTCGACCGCGGGGCGGGTGAGGATGATCCGGTTGACCTCGCGCTTGGACAGCGCGGCGACGGCCATCGCGATGGCCAGGAACGTCTTGCCGGTGCCGGCCGGGCCGACGCCGAAGGTGATCGTCGAGCGGCGGATCGCGTCGACGTACTTCTTCTGGTTGACCGACTTCGGCGCCACCTTGAGGTTGCGGTGGCGCCAGACGACGTCCTCGAGCACCTGGGCGGGCGACTCGCGCTCGTCGAGCACGCGCGCGACCGACTCGATGGTGGCGGGGCCGATCTCGTGGCCGCGGGCGACGAGCGAGGACAGCTCGCGCACGACGGTGGCGCCCGCCTGGACCGCGTCGGCGTCGCCGTCGAGCGTGACGACGTTGCCGCGGAGGTAGATGGCGCAGTCGAGGTGCTCCTCGAGCGTGCGCAGGATCTGGTCCTGCGCACCGGCAAGCTCGGCGGCGACGTCGTTGGAGAGCTCGAGCTGGCGGCGCGCCACTAGGCGGTCAACGCCTCCTTGACCTTGCCGGACACGGCCTTGCCGTCGGCGCGGCCGCCGGCGGCGCTCATGACGTGCTTGATCGCCTTGCCCATGTCGCGCGGGCCCTCGGCGCCCGTCTCGGCGATCGCGGCGGCGACGAGCGCGTCGAGCTCGTCGTCGGACAGCTCGGCGGGCAGGTAGGCCTCGATCGTCGTCGCCTCGTACGCCTCGGTCTCGGCGAGGTCGTCGCGCCCGGCGTCGCGGTAGGCGGCCTCGGACTCGCGGCGGCGCTTGCGCTCGCGGCGCAGGACGGCGAGCTCGTCGCCCTTGCCCTCCTTCGCGTCCTTCTGCAACTCGGAGACGACGAGCCGCAGCGCGGAGGCCCGGTGTCGGTCACCGGCCTTCATGGCCGCGTTCACGTCCGCCCTGATCTGCTCGGTGATCTGCACCTGCATCAAGGATACGACTCGCGGTGGCGCACGAAAAAGCGCCCCGGAACCTGGGCGCAGGCTCCGGGGCGCGGTATCGGGACGCTCGGTCCCGACGGTTTCGGCAGGTGGGCTAGCGGGTTTCCTTGCCGCCGGCGATCTTGTCGACCATGTCGCCCGCCGCCTTGGCGATCTTGCCGTCGACGTCAGCGGCGATGAGGGCGCCGATGATGACGGCGACGACGAGCAGGATGCCCATGTACTCGGCCGCGGTCTGGCCGGACTGGTCGGCGACGCGGTTGCGAACACGAACGCCGGCGCTGTGAGCCTGGATGAAGAACTCGCGGTAGACGTTCTGCAGAGTGGTGGTGATGTCCGACATGGTGCTGAGCCCCCTGGAGTGGAGTTGACCGATTGACTGCGGTCATTGTTCCCGTGGCTCTGCGGTCCTACGAGAGGCCGAGGGCTCAACTTCGAGGGGGCCGGGGGTCCCAAATCGGCGTGGGACCCCCTGGGTCCCAGGGAGCTGCTTCAGGCGTCGCGAACGCCCAGCCAGAGCGCGATCGCCTCGGCCCGGGAGTGCACGCCGATCTTCTCGTAGATGCGCGAGAGGTGGTTCTTGACCGTCTTGTTGGTGATCACCAGCTCCTCGGCGATCTCGCGGTTCGAGTGGCCGCGCGCGAGCAGGTTGAGCACCTCGCGCTCGCGGGCGGTGAGCGAGCCGAGGCCGAGCTCGTCCTCGTCGTTGGACGGCCCGGGCGCGCGGCGGAGGACGTCGAAGACCGCCGGGGTGACGGCCGGCGAGAGCACCATCTCGCCGCGGGCGACGGCCTTGATCCGCCCCTCGAGCTCCTCGGGCTCGAAGCGGCCGTGGACGAGGTAGCCCGCCGCGCCGTTGCGGATCGCGCCGGTGACGAGGTGCTCGTCCTCGGAGTAGGACAGCATCAGGACCTTCGATCGCTGCGCGAGCGGGCCCGCGGCCGCGACGCCGTCCATGACCGGCATCCGCACGTCGAGGCAGACGACGTCGGGCTTGAGCTCCTCGGCCTTCGCGATCGCCTCGCGGCCGTCGCCGGCCTCCCCCACCACCTCGAGCCCGTCGGCCTCCGCGAGCAACGACGCGATGCCGCGACGCACGATCGCGTTGTCGTCGACCAGGAGGATGCGGATCATCGCCAGGTGTAACCGGGGACGGAGCGGGTCGGCAGCGTATCGGCCGGCTCGGCCGGTGCCGGCTCCGCGGCCGGTTCTGGCGCCGGTGCCGGCTCCGCCGCCGGCTTCGCGGCCCGCGCCTTGCGCGCCACCGGGGCCGGCTTCCGCGCGGGCGCCGGCGCAGGCACAGGCGCCTCGGCGGGCATCCACACCGACAGCACGCAGCCCTCCCCCGGCGCCGACTCGACGCTGAGGTCCCCGCCCGCCAGCTGCGCGCGCTCGCGCATGCCGGTCACCCCGAAATGACGGCCGCGAGCGAGCTCCTCGAGCTCGTCGGGCATGTCGAAGCCCTGCCCGTCGTCGATCACGGTCAGCACCGCGCGGCCCCCGAGCCGCCGCAGCCGCACCGTGACCAGCCCGGCGCGCGCGTGCCGCTCGACGTTGCCGAGCGCCTCGCGCAGGATCCACTCGAGCTCGCGCGCCGCCACCGGGTGCAGCTCGCCGACCTCCTCGACCATCAGCTCCACGCGCACGCCGGTCGACTCGGCCCAGCGCCGCGCCTCGGCCTGCAGCGCGGCGTCCAGCGGCAGCTGCTCGCCCGCGTCCGAGCGCAGGCCGACGATGATCTCGCGCGCCTCGCGCGTCGCCTGCCGCGCGTCCTCGGCCAGCCGCCGCGCCTCCTCGGCCGCGCCTTCCGGATCGCGCTCGATCCGCCGCGCCAGCGCCAGCGCCGCGAAGCCCATGCCCGACACGGTCTTGGCCAGCGAGTCGTGCATGTCGCGCGCCAGCCGCGCGCGCTCGGACTGGGAGGCGAGCTCCGACTCGGTCTCGGCCTGGCGGTCGAGCAGCCCGCGCAGCGCCGCCCCCGCCGCGGCGATCAGCGGATAGAAGGCCGGCATGACCAGCGTGGCCGCCTCCTCGTCGCGCACGTTCACGACCCAGAAGTAGACGCCGATCAGCATCACCGAGAACAGCGCCGCGCCAGGCCAGCCGTAGATCAGCCCGCCCAGGAGCGCGGACCCGAGCGTGTAGTAGAAGAACGGCGAGTTGACGCCGGTCATCAGGAGGATCAGCGTCGCCAGCACCAGCTCGGCCGCCAGGTAGCCCGGGTGGCGCACCAACGCCGGCCCGACGCGATCCCAGAACAGCAGCGGGATGGCGGTGGTGATCGCCGCCATCAGGATCGCCACCGCGGGCAGCGTGCGGTCGCCGTTCTCGCCCCACAGCGCGACGACCGTCATGAGCAGGATCCCGGCCCGGAACGTGAGGATCCCCTTGCAGGCCGACTCGAGCCAGCCGCCGGCACCGCCCTCACCTCGCGCGAGGATCCGCTCAGCCACCGCCGAGGACTCCGGAGTCGAGGATGTCGGTGCCGAGGATCATCGAGGTGAGGATGAGGATGATCGACCCGGGGACGATCAGCGTCGTCACGATCAGCGAGATCCGCGGCGCGGCCCGCGCCGCCCGCCGCCGCGCGTTCTGGGCAGCGCTGCGCCGCATGTCCAGCGCGATGTCGTTGAGCGCCTCCGACAGCGGGACGCCGAGCTCCTCCGCCTGCAGCTGCGCGCCGACGAACGTCGACAGCGACTCGGAGTCGTTGCGCGTCCGCAGGGCAAGGAAGGCGTCGCGCCGCGTCGCGCCCAGGTCCATCGAGCGCAGCGCGGTGAGGATCTCCTCGCCCGCCGGCCCGCCCAGCGACTCCGCCACCCGTTGCAGCGCGCTGCGGTAGCCGAGCCCGGCGCGCACGGTCACCGCGAGGATGTCGAGGAAGTCCGGCAGGTCGCGCTCGATCCGCTCCTGCCGCAGCCGGCCCGAGCGCGCGAGCAGGATGTCGGGCAGGAACCAGGCGGTGAACGCGGCCAGGAAGGCGATCAGCCAGGAGCCGCCGATGATGGCCAGGAAGCCGAAGAAGCCGCCCGCCAGCAGCGCCAGCGCGCCCTTGGTCCCGATGAAGCCCTGCACGGTCAGCCCGCCCGGGCGGCCGGCGAGGTCGAGCCGGCGCGCGATCGCCTCGCGCCGCGAGAGCCGGATCCCCGGCGCCAGCCGCGGCCCGAGCCGCGACGCCATCCGGTCGACGATGCGCCGGATCAGCGAGCGCCGCCGCCCGCCCGCGGTCTCGGCCCCGGTGCGCGCCGCCAGCCGGTCGACCGGCCCGCGGTCGAGCAGCATCGGCACCGACAGCAGCGCGACGCTGACGCACGCCGCCGCGAGCAGCCCGGCGAGCAGCGGGGTGAGACTCACACGTCCACCCTGGTCGAGGCCCGGATCAGCACGAACGCGATCGCCCACAGCGTGCCCGCCACGCCGAGCGCGAGCAGCCCCGGCAGCGACGAGGTCATCTCGCGCATCACGCCCGGGGTGAAGAGGTTCATCAGCACGATCGTCGCGATGCCGATGCCCGCCACCACGTAGGAGGTGAACACCGAGCCCGAGAGCACCGTGCGGATCTCGCGGATCAGGTCCTTGCGCGCCTCGAGCGTCCCGCCCAGCTCCTGCAGCGCCCGCACGGTGTCGCCGCCCGCGCGCTGCTGGATCACGATCGTGGTCATCAGCACCGCCACCTCGCGCGACGGCAGCCGCTCCTGCAGGCGCTCGAGCGCGCGGTCGAGCGGCTGGCCGAGCCGCATCTCCTGCACCACGCTGGCCATCTCCGACGCCGCGGGATCGTCGAGCTCGCGGGCCGCCATCTGCACGGCGCCGGCGATCGAGAGCCCGGCCTGGGTGCCGTTGGAGAGCATCCGCGCGAGGTCGGGGAGCTGGTCCATGAACGCGTCGCGCCGCTTGGCCCGCGCGCGCTCGACGTACCAGCGCATCCCCAGCACGACGAACACGTAGCCGAGGATGAAGGCGACGAGCGGCGGCACGAGCAGCGTCAGCAGGAAGCCCAGCAGCAGCCCGCCGACGACGACGATCGCCACCGCGTCGACCGGCGACAGCGGCCCGCCCGAGGCGCGCAGCCAGTTCGCCAGCTTCTGCCCCGAGCGCATGCGGCGCAGCCGGGCGTCGAAGCGCTCCAGCGCGGCGCGATAGGCACTGCCGCTGCCCTCCTCGCGCCCGCGCGCGGCCAGCGCCGCGCGGCGGTTGGAGCCGCCGACCCACAGCGTCGCGCCGATCAGCGCGAGCACCATGACGGCGAGCAGCAGGAGCAGCGCGAGCGTGTCCTTCTCCACTTAGCGAGGCCTTCCGCACGGGGGTCCGGTCGAGGTCGGCCTCGGGCCCGAACTCGGCGGGCACGTCGAGCCCCATCAGCTCCAGCCGGCGGTGGACGGCGGGCGGGAGCGGGAAGTGGCGGAAGCTGCCGGTGACGTGGCGGTCGGGGCCGATCGGGTCGGCCTCGAAGCGGGCGACGGTGCCGAGCCGGAACGTCTCGCGCCGCGTCGAGGCCACGATCGCCACCTCGGCGATGCGGCGCCGGCCGTCGGCGAAGCGGTCGATCTGCACGATCACGTGGATCGCCGAGTTGATCTGGTCGCGCAGCGCCTCGAACGGGATGTGGAGATCGCTCATCGTCGCGAGCGTCTCGAGCCGGTGGATGGCGTCGTCGGGCGAGTTGGCGTGCACGGTCACCAGCGAGCCCTCGTGGCCGGTGTTGAGCGCCTGCAGCATGTCGAGCGTCTCCGCGCCGCGCACCTCGCCGACGATGATCCGGTCGGGGCGCATGCGCAGCGAGTTGCGCACGAGGTCGCGGATCGAGACCTCGCCCTTGCCCTCGACGTTCGACGGCCGCGCCTCGAGCGTGACCACGTGCGGCTGCTGGAGCCGCAGCTCGGCGTTGTCCTCGACCGTGATGATGCGCTCGCCGGGCGGGACGGCGGCGGACATCGCGTTCAGCAGCGTCGTCTTGCCCGCGCCGGTGCCGCCCGAGATGACGACGTTGAGCTTGCCCTCGACGACCGCGCGCAGCAGCTGCGTGCGTCGGCTTGTCCAGCGAGCCCATCTCGGTCAGCTGGTCGAGCGTGAACAGGCGCGGGAAGCGCCGGATCGTCATCGTCGGCCCGCGCAGCGCGAGCGGCGGGATGATCACGTTGACGCGCTCGCCGGTGGGCAGGCGCGCGTCGACCATCGGGCTCGACTCGTCGACGCGGCGGTTCACCTGCGACACGATGCGGTCGATCGTCTGGTAGAGCTGGCCCTCGTCGGTGAAGGTGATGTCGGCGCGCTCGAGGCGGCCGTTGCGCTCGAGGTACACCTCGTCGGGCCCGTTGACCATGATCTCCGTGACCGACGGGTCGGCGAGCAGCGGCTCCAGCACGCCGAGGCCGATCGCCTCGTCGATCACGCGCCGGATCAGGCGCGTGCGCTCGGCGGTCGAGAGCACCGGCCCCTCGCGCGAGACCATCCGGCCGACGACGCGCTCGAGGCGGGCGCGGCGCTGCGCCGAGGACAGCTCGGCGATCTCGTTGAGGTTGACCTCCTCGAGCAGCCGCCGGCGGTAGTAGGAGACGCCGTCGCCGTCGTCGCCGTTGGAGCGACCGGCGCCGGCCTCACCCGCGATGCGGTCGCGCAGGCCCATCAGGAAGGCAGCTCCGCGGAGCGGGTGGCGATCAGCTGGTCCGAGTGCAGCAGCCCGGGGACGAGCAGCGGCATCCGCACCTTGACGGTGACCTTGTCGCCCTTGACGTCGATCTTCTCGATCGTCTTCTGGAGCGGCTTCGAGAGCGCGTTCTTGGCCGCCTTCTCGGCGTCGCCGCCGCGGCCCTCGACGCGGCTCCCGGTGCGCGCGGCGTTGGAGACCTGCGTGTAGGTCCAGGCCGCGAGGCAGACCTGCCACACGATCACGGTCAGCAGCAGCAGCCAGACCATCATGCCCATCAGCTCCGCGGACGCCTGGCCCGACTCGTCGAGCAGCCGCGCCCTCATGACTTCGGCTCCGGCGTCTTGACCTGCGAGGGCGGGAGCGGGTTCTCCTCGATCGACGTCGAGGCGTGGTCGGAGACCTCGAACGGGCTCTTGAGCCCCGGGAGCACGACGGGGACGACGAGCTTCACGTTGACGGTGACGGGGTCGTCCTTGTCGATCTCGATCCTGGCGCCCTTGCGCCACGCCTTCGGGAGGTCCTCCTCCGCGGCGTCGCGGTACGGCTTGTCCGTCTTGGTGTCGACCGTGTTGACCGCGAGCTCGCGCGCGCCCTCGCGCGCCGCGTGGCCGGCGAGCAGGTAGGTGTAGCCGAGCAGCCCCATCTGCCACAGCGCGAGCACCACCAGCCCCAGCGGCAGCAGCAGGCCCATCATCTCGGCGCTGCCCTGGCCGCGCTCGCCGCCGAGCCGGGCCAGCAGGCCGCGCGGCTCCGACGGGTCCGTGTCGGGGTCCTCCCCGGTCGCGGGCACGGCGTCGGCCTCGTCGAGCAGGTGGTCGAAGCTCGCGCGCAGCTTCGCGTCTTCCATACGTGCCGGTGTACCCGTATTGACCGCCGCCTCGAAGGCGGAGAAGTCGGCGGGGATGGTCGTCTTGGCCAGCCTGCCGGCGATCACCTTGCGCGCGAGGTCGGGCTGGACCTCGAGCTTGCGCGACGCGCGGTTGAGCACGACGAGCACGTCCTCGTCGTCCTCCCGCACCTGCAGGCGCTTCCAGAGGTCGAACAGCCGCTTGACGCCGCGCAGCGAGACGACGTCGGGCTGGGTGACGATCAGCACGCGGTTGGCGATCTCGGCGCCGATCGCGCTCGCCTCGGACACCTGGGCGCCGATGTCGACGATCGTCAGCGCGTGGCGGGCCTTGACCGCCGAGAGGATCGGGCGCGCGGCGAGCGCGTTGACCTCCTCGGCGCGCTCCCCGTCGTCCGGCGCGAGCAGGACGCGGAAGCCCTCCTTGTGGGTGTAGAGCGTCTCCTGCAGGTGGCGCACGGAGATCTCGTCGGCGACCTCGACGAGGTCGACCACCGAGCGCCGGTAGGGCATGTCCAGGAACGAGCGGAAGTCGCCCTTCTGGAGGTCGAAGTCGACGAGGCAGACCGGGCGGCCGGGCGCCGCGCGCACCGCCGCCAGCGCGAGCTGGAGGCAGACGGTGGTGGTGCCGACGCCGCCCTTGGCGCCCGCCACGGCGATCAGCTGGCCGCCGAGCGCCGCGCCGGCCGACTCCTCCCCGGCGACGCGGTCGCGCAGCGTGCGCGACCACTGCGAGGCGGCGCGCACGCTGGCCTCGAGCTGCTCGAGCGACAGCGGCAGCGAGACGACGTCGCGCAGCCCGGCCTGCATCGCGGCGCGGAACATCTCCGGCGAGTCGTCGGCGGCGATCAGGACGAGCCCGACCTCGGGGAAGCTCGAGCCGATCTCGCGCGCCACGTCGAGCACCGGCACGGCGCCGAGCGCGTCGTGCAGGACGACGACGTCGACCTCGAGCCGGCGCAGCGCGCGCGCCAGCTCCTCGGCGTCGGACACGCGGTCGACGACCTGCAGCTCCTCGCCCTCGCCGGCGAGCGCCGACGCGCTCTGGGCGAGCTCCGCGTCGGCGATCGCGAGCAGCAGGCGGTGCTGGGTCATCGCAGCTCGGGCCGCGTGTAGGTCTTCTCGTTCTTCTTCAGCGGCGCGATGTCGCCCGGCCGCCGGAGCGCCAGGCGGACCTCCTGGGCGAACGACTCGGCCTCGGTGACCTGCAGCTGCTGCTTCGGCGTCAGCGCGAACGTGACCGGCACGACCTCCTGCGGGTCGGACTCGGCCTGCTGCACGCCGCGGCCGCCCTTCAGCTGCGCCTGGCCGACCTCGATGATGCGCGCGGCGGGCACGACGACGGTCGAGCGCGGGGAGATGCCGCGCTCCGGGTCGCCCTCGAAGGTGCCGACGATGTCGACCACGGAATCAGGGCCGATCTTGCCCGCGACGCCGGTCTCGGCGTCGACGAGGATGGCCACCTCGCGCTGGCCGGGACCGAGGTCGGGCGGCGAGACCAGCATGTCGCGCTGGAGCAGCGAGTCGGGCTGGAGGTCGGTGCCGGCGACGTAGCCGACGAGCTGCGAGCGGTCGCGGAGCGCGGTGCGCGGGGCCCAGCGCCGCGGCATCGTGATCTCGGTGACGGCGTCGTCGGGGATCGACTCGAACGCCTTCACGGGCTTGGACAGGGTGAGCAGCTTGATCTTGGGATCGACCTCGGTGCGGACGTCGGAGACGTAGGAGGCGACGAGGACGAAGACGGCGAGCAGCCCCAGACCGGAGAGAACCAGCAGGAGCAGGCCGCGACGTTGGCGAGGATTCATCGCCCTTGAAAATACGGACTGTCCAGTGGTTTGGAAGGTCCCAGCGAAAGGTTGAGCCCTGGTCCCGGACGAATGTTGAGTCCTCGGACCCAGGCTCGGCGGCCAGGGCGCCTCTACGCTGCCGAGACGATGCTGCGCAGGGAGAGCGGACAGATCCTCCCGGGCCTGATCATGCTGATGCTGGCGATCCTGGCGATCGGCACGCTGGCCTTCACGGTCGGGAAGGCCGCCGTCCTCCGCTCCGACGCCCAGACCGCCGCCGACGCCGCTGCCCTGGCCGGCGCCCGCAACATCCGCGACCAGCTGATCGCGCAGGTCGCCACCACCGGGACCTCGGACTTCGCGCGCGTCAACGAGTCGCTCGTGCGCGCCGCCGCCACCACCTACGCGCGCAAGAACGACGCCCGCCTCACCCAGATGAAGATGGAGGGGGCCGACGTCCGCGCCTGGGTGACGACCGAGGAGAAGATCGACCCGCCGAAGGAGAACAAGGAGGGCAAGGCGTCGGCGCGGGCCCGCGTCGAGCTCGTTGCCGCGGTGGCGGGTCCGACCGGCGCCGGGGGCGGCGGCGGTACCTACGACCCGATCTCCGAGGCGGAGTGGAAGGCGCTGGCGAAGAAGATCAAGCAGCCCGCCGACTGCGACGACCTCTACACGCTCGGCCGCTTCCTGCAGTCGCACGGCGCCATCACGGGCGAGAACGCGCGCCTCGGCGACCCGCCCAAGTCGACCGCCGACGGCGAGCGCAGCAAGACGTCGTGGCACTACAAGTGCGGCAACTCGGGCGCCATCGACCTCAACTACGCGGGCAACGAGAAGGGGATCATCGACTCGCAGATCGACTGGTTCCAGAAGCTCGGCTTCAACACGATCTGGCAGGAGCCCAACCACTACGACCACGTGCACATCAACCCCGGCACGGGCGCGGGCATCGATCTCGGCGGCGGCGCGGCCGGCCCGCTGCAGGACACCTTCCTCGAGGTCAAGCTCGTCGACTGGGACGCGCCGGCGCCGGTCGGGCTGGCCGCGCAGTTCGTGGGCGGGCCCGGCGGGATCCCGTTCGGGCCGCCCGACCCGCGGGTGGCGAACGCGATGTGCGACGTGCTCGACCGTATGAACGTGTCGCCCAAGGTGCGCCTGGCGGCGTGGGAGACGGCGATCGTGGAATCGGGCGTGAAGGCGCTCGACTGGGGGGACCGCGACTCCGAGGGGCCGTTCCAGCAGCGCCCGTCGAAGGGCTGGGGGACGCCGGAGCAGGTCCGCGATCCGTACTACGCGACGGCGGAGTTCGTGCGCCGGGCGAAGCGGATCGAGCACAAGTACGCGGACCCGGGCGACCTGGCGCAGGCCGTGCAGATCTCCGGCCACCCGGAGCGCTACGCGCAGCGGGCGGGCCAGGCCGCGGCACTCAACGACAAGTTCTGCGGCTGATGATGCGGCGACTCCTGGGCGTGTCCGTGATCTGCCTGGCGCTCGCCGGGTGCGGCGGGGGCTCCGACGAGGAGCCGGCGGCGGGCACGGGTGGCGAGCCCGCGGTGAAGATCCCGCCGGCCGCGACGCCGCAGCCGCTCGCCTACGAGCCGGGCGCCAAGCCCGCGCTGGCCGCGGGCGCGATCGGCGTGGTGGACCTCCGCAACCGCGTCGGCGTCGAGCCGACGTCGATGGACGTCAACCGCGAGCAGGAGCTGCAGCAGCTCCGGTGGGCGGGCTGGGGCACGCCGCGCGCGACCGGCCGCGCTCGCGTCCGCACGCTCGTCTGCGAGCCGAGCTGCGTCAACGGGCTCGTGCAGGAGTCCAGCGCGGTGATCGTGCTGTCGCAGCCGAAGCCGTGCGGGGAGCGGCGCTACTACACCCGCGCGACGATGACCTACGAGGAGCCGGGCACGGGCAAGACCCGCGCCCCGGCCACCTACTTGCGGACGCCGCCCTGCTGATGCGACTGCGCGCGACGACGGGGGCGGCCGCGATGGCCGCACAGCGGGCACGGCGAGCGGGCGATCAGCTCGCGGCACCAGCGGCAGGCCCACGGATCGACGCCGGCCAGCAGGTCCTCGGCCAGCTCCTCCACGTCGACCGGGAAGACCACGCTCTCGACCACCTTCTGCGTCCCCCACCACGACGGGCCGTTGGGCGTCGCCTCGACTTCGGCGCTGGGCAGCCCGCCGAGCGCGCGGTTGACGATGTCCTTGGACCAGCTCGGGTCGCCGTTGCGCGGGGCGATGACCATGCGCGACGGGCGCGCGATCTCCGGCAGCGGGACGCCCGGCTCGCCGGAGGCCAGCTTGTGGACGGACGGCTCCGGCCAGCTCGAGACGCCGAACGCGCTGTTCGGCCCGAGCGAGGCGAGGTGCTGGCCGAAGCTCGGCGCGGGCGCGCTGAGTCCGGACACGGACCCGAGCCACGTGAAGACGTGCAGCTCGCTCTCGAGCTCGGGCAGCACGGAGGCCAGCACGCCGGCCGAGGGCATGTGCGGGGCGAGGCTCGACGCCAGCGAGCACAGCACGGCGCCGGCCAGCGGCGGCAGCGCGGTCTCGTGGACGGCGACGCGGTCGGTGTCGAGCATCGAGCGCGCCATCGCCAGGCGCAGCGCGCCCTCGGGTGCGAACCACTGCGGCAGCACGGCGATCACGGCGCCGCCTGCCTCGATTCCGGACGAGAGCGCCTGGACGAGCACGTCCGCCTCCTCGGCGGACGGCGGCTCGAGCACGGCGTCGATCCGTCCTTCGGTCCCGACGAACCGCTCGGGCTTGAGGCCGAACGCCAGGATCACCGGAACCGGGCGCTCGCCGGAGCGATCCGATGCCTGTCCGTCCGGGTTAGCGGGCACAACATGAACATAGTGATCAACGGAGGCCACGCCTTGGTACGGACGCCCGGCGCTGGCACCATGTAGGAGCGATATGGAGATCGTCCTCGCACTCGCCGCCGTCCTGGGCATCAGCCTCATCGCCATCCCCCGCCTCCGCCGTCGACGTCGCGGGCGTGTCCACGCGAAGGCCGGGAAGCAATGGACGACGAGCCACGCCGCCCGGCGCCGCTCCGCCAACGGGAGCGCGAACGGCAGCCGCACGCGCTCCCGCTCGCGCGGCCGCACCGCCGCGGTCGCCACCGGCGCGGGCGCCACGGGCGCGACCTACGCGACGGCCTCCGACGGCGAGCTCGACTGGGACGACGATCTCGACTGGGGCGGCGACACCGCCGTCGCGGAACCGCCGCCGCCTGCGCAGGACGAGCCGCCCGCGGCGAGCAACGGCAGCGCCCCGCCCGCCGCCGCCCCGACCTGGGACGAGGAGCCCGAGTGGGACGACTGGGACGACGTCGAGGAGCCCGCGGCAGCCAACGGGAACGCCCCCGCCGACGCCGCGCCTCCGCCCTCGCCAGAGACCGCCGCTCCGGCCGTTTCCGAGGCCGCCCCTGAGACCGATCCTTCGGCCGAAGACACGCCGGAGCCCGATGCTCCGCCCGCCGACGCGGGTCCCGTCGAGCACGCGCCGACCGACTGGGACTGGGAGCCTGCGCCCTCCGTCGCAGCCTGCCTCCGCGGCCGACAAGGACGCGGACTGGGACTGGGAGCCCGAGCCGGCTCCCGCGCCCGCGCCGAAGCCGCCGCGCCGCAAGCTCAACCCGCTGGTGCTCGTCGCGCTCTACGCGGCCTTCGGCATCGGCGTGATCGTGATCGGCGTCAGCGTGCTCACGAGCGCGATGTCCGGCAAGGACGACCCGCCGTCCCGGACCTCGTCGCAGGCGGCCGTGGAGCCGACCGCCACGCCGACACCGCCCGCCGCGACCGGCCCGACCGCCGCCGAGCGCGCCGAGTTCGCGCAGCTGCAGCGCGCGTTCGCCGACCAGCGCAGCGCCGCCGTCGGCCAGGAGGCCGCGGCCGTCCGCCGCGCCCAGCGCGCCCAGCGCGCCGCCCAGAAGGCCCGCGCCGCACGCCGCGCCGCGCGCCGCCGTGCCGCCGCCCGCCGGCGCGCCGCCGCCCGGCGCCGTGCCGCAGCGTCGCAGCCCCGGAGCACCACTCCGACGACCCCCACGCCGCCCACGTACACGCCTCAGGCCCCGCCCAGCGGCGGTGGAGGCGGCGGCGGTGGCGGAGGCGGCGGCGGTGGCGGCTGCGAGTTCTGCATCGAGTGAGGCCTGCCCGCGGCTCGACGGCCTGCCCGGCCGCGAGCTGAGCGGGGGCCTGCGCGTCGCCGAGGCCAACAGCCGCGGGTCCCGCATGAAGGGCCTGGCGAAGCTCGACGTCATGCCCGAGCGGCTCGCGCTGCACATCCCGCGCTGCCGCTCCGTGCACACGTTCACGATGCGCTTCCCGCTCGACCTGATCTGGCTCGGCAAGGACGGCCAGGTCGTCCGCGTCGACCCCGCCGTCCCGCCGCGGAGGCTCAAGTGGTGCCTGAAGGCCCGCTCGGTCGTCGAGGCGAACGCCGGCACCGCCGACCGCTTCGTCGGCGCCGGGCTCTAGCCCACGAATGTCACCTCAACCACCCAGGAGGTGGTCGAGGTGACATTCGTCACCGCTGGAGCAGCACCGCGGCCCACTCCCCACCGAACCGCCGGTCCTTCTCGATGAGGCCGTGCGCCGAGAACGCCGCCGCGACCTCGTCCGCCTCCTCGCGGAGCAGGCCCGACATGATCAGCCGGTTCGGCGGACGCTCGAGCAGCCGCGCCACGTCCAGCAGCAGCGGTCTCACCAGATTCGCGAGGACGGTCGGCGCGTACGGGGCGGGCTCGCGGCGGAGGTTCACGCGCCGCACCTCGATCGCGGCGCCGTTGCGCGAAGCGTTCTCCGCCGACGCCTCCAGCGACGCGGGCTCGACGTCGACCGCCAGCACCGGCTCGTAGCCCAGCCGCGCCGCCGCGATCGCGAGCACGCCGCTGCCCGAGCCCCAGTCGGCGAGGGCGCCGCCCGGGTCGAGCTCCAGCAGCAGCTCGAGGCACAGCCGCGTCGTGTGGTGCGCGCCCGTTCCGAACGCCTGGCCGGGGTCGATGACGAGGTCGATGCCGTCCTGGGAGGCAAGCGGCTCCTCCCACGGCGGCCGCACCCGCAGCCGCCGGAAGCGCCAGGCGACGTCGACCGGCCGGTGCCAGGCCTTCCAGCGGTCTGCCCAGTCGTCGGGGACCTCGGAGGTCGACACCTCGACGAGGGTGTCGCCCGCCGCCGCGCGCACCGCCGGCAGGTCGGGCAGCTCGCCGGCGGCGCCGTAGAGCGCGTACTCGACGACGGCGTCATCGACATCCGACTCCTCCAACCCGCCCGGCGACAGCTCGAGCAGCTCCGCCAGCACGATCTCCGCCGCGGCGCGCGGCACGCGCACCGCGAGGCGGATCACCCGGCGAGCACCCGCTTGAGCTTGGCCAGCATCCCCTCGTCGGAACGCAGGTTGTCCTCGTTGATCGTCGCGGCGAAGTCCTGCAGCATCGAGCGCTGCTCGCGCGACAGCCGCCGCGGGATCGCCACGTTGACCACGACCCGCAGGTCGCCCGTCCGCCCGCGCGACAGCGGCGGCAGCCCGCGCCCGCGCAGCAGGATCGTCTCCCCCGGCTGCGTGCCGGCCGGGATCTCGAGCGGGACGTCGCCGTCGAAGGTCGGCACCTGCACCGTCGTCCCCAGCGCCGCCAGCGGCGCCGCGACGTCGATCACCGTGACCAGGTCCTCGCCGTCGCGCAGGAAGCGCTCGTCCTCGCGCACCCGCACCACGACGTAGAGGTCGCCCGGCGGCCCGCCGCGCTGGCCCGCGTGGCCGCGCCGCGTGAGCCGGATCCGCTGCCCGTCGGCGATCCCCGGCGGGATGTCGACCGCCACGCGGCGCTGCTCGCCGACCATGCCGGCGCCCTCGCACTCGCTGCACGGCGTCTCCGGGATCCGGCCCTCGCCCTCGCACTGGTCGCACACCGACGTCCGCACCAGCTGGCCGAACGCCGTGCGCGCCACCCGCTGGTGCTGGCCCGTGCCGTCGCAGCGCGGGCAGTCGACGATCGGCGTGCCCGGCTCCGCGCCGTTGCCGTGGCAGCTGGGGCACAGCGCCGCCGCCTCGTAGGCGATCTCCACCTGCGCCCCGCGCGCGGCCTCGGCGAGGTCGATCGAAACGGCCATCACGACATCGCCGCCCTGGATCCCGCCCTGCCGGCCGCGGCGGCCGGCTCCGAACGCGGCGTCGAACCCGCCCGAGCCGAAGAAGGCGGAGAACAGGTCGCTGACCGACCCGAACGCGTCCATGTCCGGCGCGTAGCCGCGGCCGCGCAGCCCGTCCTCCCCGTAGGTGTCGTAGAGCCGGCGCCGCTCGGGGTCGGAGAGGACCTCGTAGGCGGCCGCCGCCTCCTTGAACTTCTCCTCCGCGTCGGGGTCGTGCGCGTTGACGTCCGGGTGCAGCTCGCGCGCCAGCCGCCGGAACGCCTTCTTGACGGCGGCGTCGTCGGCGCCGCGCTCGACGCCGAGCGTCTCGTAGTAGTCGCGGGCCATCAGGACTCGCCGTAGACGTCTTCGACGAAGTGCGAGAGCTGGACCGCCGCCGCGCGCACGGAGCGGATCGCCACCGCGTAGTCCATGCGCGTCGGCCCGATCACCGACACCGTCCCGAGGTTGCGCCGCGGCAGCCCGTAGTTGGCCGCCACCAGCGACAGCCCGTGCAGCGCCGGCGCGGCGTTCTCCTGCCCGATGCGCACGTAGAGGTCACGCTCGGCGAGCGCGTCGGAGAGCACGCTCAGCAGCGTCACCCGCCGCTCGAGCATCTCCATCACCGCGTTGAGCTGCGTGATGTCCTGGAAGCGGTACTCGGACAGCAGCCGCGCGGCGCCGTCGACGTAGAGCGAGTCCTCGGCCGTCTCGGCCAGCTCGGTGAAGGCGGGCGCGAGCTGGGCGAGGAAGGCGCGCTCGGTGGCCGGCAGCGACGGGTCCTCGAGCCGGATGTGCAGCATGCGCGCGCCGAGGCCCATCCCCACCAGCTGCTCGTTGAGGTAGACGGCCGCCCACTCCGCCAGGCCTGGATCGACCGGCTTGTCGAACGCGAACACCCGCTTCGACACACCGCCGGTCGACGTGATGATCACCACCATCAGCACCTGCGGCTGCAGGGCGAGCACCTCGACGTGGCGGATCGTCGTCGTCGCGATCGGCGGCGCGGTGACGATCGCCAGCAGGTTCGTGACCTGGGAGAGGGTCTCGGCGGTCACGCGCATGGCCTCGTCGACCTCGCGGCGCGCCAGCGTGAGCTCCGGCGCCCGCGGCTCGACCGCCTTCGACGCGCGCTGCGGCAGCACGTGGTCGACGAAGTAGCGGTAGCCGCTGTCGGTCGGGACCCGCCCCGCGGAGGTGTGCGGGTGCGCGAGCAGCCCGAGCTCTTCGAGCACGACAAGCTCGTTGCGGATCGTCGACGGGCCGTGCTCGACCTCGCGGTCGGCGGCGAGCGCCTTCGAGCCCACGGGCTGGCCCGTGGCGGCGAAGCCGTCCACGACCTTGCCCAGCAGCAGCTCCTGGCGGGGCGAGAGCATGTGTTCGATTGTAAGAAGGGGCCAGAACTACTCGACGCGCAGCTCGGCCTTCGCCTTGCGGATGATCCTGCGCCCGTCCTGCTCTGCCTCGGCCTCGATCGTCGCCACGCCGTCCTCGACGCCCTTCACGCTGGCCGTGACCGCGATCTCCTGCTCGGGGAAGCCCATGCCGCGGAACTGGACCTCGAGCCGCCGCAGCGCCTCCGGCCCGTCGCCCGCCGCGTTGATCGCGCGCGCGACCTGGGACATCGTCCACAGGCCGTGCAGGATGCGGCCCGGGAGGCCGACCGACTGGGCGAACTCCTCGTCGATGTGGATGGGGTTGAAGTCGCCCGACGCGCCCGCGTAGCGGTAGGTGAGGTACTTGTCCGGCGTGACCTTGAGCTCGGGCAGGTCCTGGCCCGGTTCGAGCGCGCTCATCGGACGATGTTGGTCCACTTGCCGGTGACCACCGTCTCGCCGTCCTGGTTGGTCGAGCGGCTCTCGAAGACGAAGAACTTCAGGCCGCCGCGCTCGCTGACGTCCTTGATCTCGACCTCGGTGTCGATCTCGTCGCCGGCGACGACCGGAGCACCCCACACGAACTCCTGGCCCCCGTGGACCATGCGGCCGAAGTCGATGCCGACGTCGGGGTCGAACAGCGCCGGGCCGATCGCGCGACCGGCGAAGACGACGGCGAACATCGGCGGCGCCACGACGTCCTTGTAACCGGCCTCGCGGGCTGCCTCGGGGTCGTGGTGGCGGGGATCCTCCTCGCCCACCGCGGCGGCGAACTCGCGCACCTTCTCGCGGCCCACGGCGTAGCTCATGGGCGGATACGTCTTCCCCACCGCATCGGTTTTCAGCGCCAAGCTTGCCTCCTGGTTACGGGGTCTGGACCCTACCTGGACCTTTGTGAGGTTCCCTCTGCCGCGAACCGTGGAACACTCCCGTTCACATGAGCAGGCGTGTGAAGGTACTCGCGGCCCTCAACGTCCTCGGTTGGCTTGTCGCGGTGCCGTTGCTGCTGGTGGCCCTCGTCGACCCCTTCGTGGACTTCAGCGACTGGCCAGACCGGGTGATCGACGATCGCCGCGGCGACGTCCAGCTGCGCACGCCCGCGGCCGAGCCCGGGTCGCAGGTCAAGCGCGAGTCCGCCCGCAGCCGCGCGCGACGCGCCGAGGACGACCCGCTCGAAGCCGCCCGCGAGGCGCTCGCCCAGTTCGCCCCCGCGGTCGGCGCCGGCGGCGCGGCCGGCCCCGGCGCCGGCGGCGGCGGCGGCGGAACCGGCCCGGGCGGCGGCGGGAGCGACCCGAGCGGCGGCGGGTTCGACGGCCGCGGCACGACGCCGATCGGCGAGAGCGAGCCGGGGACCGGCGGCGGCGTGCCCGGCGCCGCGCCGACCGTGCCCATCCCCTTCGTGCCCGTGACCGGCAGCCTGCCCACGACGCCCTCGGTGCCCGTGGCCGGGCCCGACGTGCCCGCGCCGGCTCCGACCCTCCCGGGCGGCGACGAGGCGGCTGCCCCGGCGCCCGAGCGCCCGGTCTCCTCGCGCCCGCCCGGCGCGCCGGACGGCCCCGGCCCGGGTCCCACCCCGACGCCGACGCCCGAGCCGACCACCACGCCGGAGCCGGAGCCGACCACCACGCCGGAGCCCGAGCCGACCACCACCCCGGAGCCCGAGCCGACCACCACCCCGGAGCCCGAGCCGACCACGACGCCCGAGCCCGAGCCGACCGCGGATCCGGAGCCGGTCGTCACACCGACGCCGACCGCCGGGCCCGAGCCGACCCCGAACCCGGAGCCGCCGCCGCCCGAGGTCCCCGTCCCGCCGGAGGAGCCCCCGCCGCCTCCGCCCGACGATGACGATCACGGGCACCACCTGCCGCCGGTCGTGAAGCCGCTGCAGGACCAGATGCCGGGCCCGGACAACCCGGACGCGCCCGGCCCGCCGCCCAGCTAGGCGCGCTTGCGCGGCGACGCCTTCGGCGTGCCTTAGTCGCCGTCGAGCTCCAGGACGGCCAGGAAGGCGTCCTGCGGCACTTCGATGCGGCCGACCTGCTTCATGCGCCGCTTGCCCTCCTTCTGGCGCTCGAGCAGCTTGCGCTTGCGCGAGATGTCGCCGCCGTAGCACTTGGCGGTGACGTCCTTGCGGAACGCCTTGACCGTCTCACGGGCGATGATCTTCGCGCCCACGGCGGCCTGGATCGGCACGTCGTACTGCTGCCGCGGGATCCGCTTGCGCAGCCGCTCGACCAGCCCGCGGCCGGCCTCGTAGGCCTTGTCGCGGTGCACGATCATCGACAGCGCGTCGACCGGGTCGCCGGCCAGCAGCACGTCGAGCTTGACCATGTCGGACGGCTTCATGCCGGTCGGCTCGTAGTCGAGCGACGCGTAGCCGCGGGTGCGCGACTTCAGCTGGTCGAAGAAGTCGAGCACGATCTCGGCGAGCGGCAGGTCGTAGGTCACCTGCACGCGCTCGGCGGACAGGAAGTGCATGCCCTGGTGCTCGCCGCGGCGCTCCTGGCAGAGCTCCATGATGTTGCCGATGTGCTCCTTCGGCGCGAGGATCGAGGCGCGGACCATCGGCTCGCGCACCTCCTCGATGCGCGCGGGGTCGGGCATGTCGGACGGGTTGTGGACGGTCAGCTCGGTGCCGTCGGTGAGCGTCAGCTCGAACTCGACCGACGGCATCGTCGCCATCAGGTCGACGTCGTACTCGCGCTCCAGGCGCTCGCGCACGATGTCCATGTGCAGCAGGCCGAGGAAGCCGCAGCGGAAGCCGAAGCCGAGCGCGTCGGAGTTCTCCGGCTCCCAGAACAGCGCGGCGTCGTTGAGCGACAGCTTCTCCAGCGCGTCGCGCAGCTCCTCGAACTGGTTGGACTCGATCGGGAAGAGGCCGCAGAACACCATCGGCTTGACGTCGCGATAGCCGGGCAGCGGCTCGGTGGCGGGGTTCGCGCGCGTGGTCAGGGTGTCGCCCACGGGCAGGCTGCCGACGTCCTTGATCCCGGTGATGAGGTAGCCGACCTCGCCCGCGCTCAGCTTGTCGGCGGGTGTCATCGCCGGCGTGAAGAAGCCGATGTCGTCGACGTCGGCCTGGGTGCCGGCCGCCATCGCGGCGATCGCCTCGCCCTTGGTGAACGTGCCGTCGACGACGCGGATGTAGGCGATCACGCCGCGGTACTGGTCGTACTCGGAGTCGAAGATCAGCGCGCGCGGAGCGGCGTCGGGGTCACCGTGGGGCGGCGGGACACGCGCGACGAGCTCCTCGAGCACCTCGGCGACGCCGTCGCCGGTCTTGGCGCTGATGCGCCTGACCTCGTGCGGGTCCTCGCCGATCAGATCGGCGATCTCCTCGGCGACGCGCTCCGGCTCGGCGCCGGGCAGGTCGATCTTGTTGAGGGTCGGGATCAGCTCGAGCCCGGAGTCGACCGCCAGGTAGGTGTTGGCGACGGTCTGGGCCTCGACGCCCTGGGAGGCGTCGACCACCAGGAGCGCGCCCTCGCAGGCGGCGAGGGAGCGGCTGACCTCGTAGGTGAAGTCGACGTGGCCGGGCGTGTCGATGAGGTGGAGCTGGTAGGTCTCGCCGTTCTGCGCCTCGTAGAACACGCGCACGGCCTGGGCCTTGATCGTGATCCCGCGCTCGCGCTCGAGGTCCATCGAGTCGAGCAGCTGCGCGCGCATGCTGCGCGGGTCGACCGTGTGGGTCGTCTCGAGGATGCGATCGGCCAGCGTCGACTTCCCGTGGTCGATGTGGGCGATGATCGAGAAATTGCGGATGTGGGCCTGGTCCGCCATGGGCGGAGGACAGGTTACGAGGCGCCGCGCCCCATCCGGCCGCGGATCAGGTCGATGATCTGGTGCGCCTCCGGAATGCGGAGCGCGATCACCACCGCGGCGTAGGCCGCGCTCCCGAGGGCGAGCGCGGCGCTCACGCGACGCGAACTGCGCGAGCAGCGAGCGGCCGAGGGCGTCGTCGAGCACGTCCCACACCTCAAACGCGATGAGGCCGAGCACCGCCCCGCCGGCCAGCATGCCGGCGACGGCGCGGAGCGTGCGGCCGATCTCGTAGCCGTTGAGCTGGCGGCGCAGGTAGTAGGCCTGGGCGACCGTCATGGCGGCCGAGCCGGCCACGGTGCCGATGACGATGCCGCCGATCCCCAGCGGCCCGTAGAGGGCGGCGGAGACGCCCGTGTTGACCAGCAGCGACATGCCGGCGAGCGCGGTCGGGAACCACGGGCGCCGGAGCGAGAAGAACGTGCGCGTCATCAGGAGGTTCGCGCCGCTGAAGGCGAGCGAGAAGCTGAACCAGAACAGCGCTTCGGAGACCTCGTCGGTCGAGGCCGCGCCGAACTCCCCGCGCTCGTAGACGAGCCGGGTCAGCGGCTCGGCGAGCACAGCGGTGGCAAAAGCGGCGGGGATCAGCAGCAGCGCGATCTGCCGCACGCCGTTGGCGCTCGTGTGGCGCAGGCCGTCGTAGTCGCGGCGGGCGGCGTAGCGGCTGAGGGCCGGGAAGAGGACGGTGGCGACCGCGACGCTGAAGATGCCCTGCGGGAGCATGTAGAGGCGGAAGGCGCGGTCGATCGCCGCGGGCGCCGACACCGAGACCAGCGAGCCCAGCGACGAGTTGATCAGCACGTTGAAGTTGATGAGGCCGAGACCGATCGTCACCGGCAGCATCAGCATCAGGACGCTGCGGATGCGCGGATCGCGCCAGCTGAACGAGATCTTCAGCTCGAAGCCGACGCGCTTGAGCACGGGCAGGCACATCGCGAACTGCACGACGGTGCCGAGCAGGACCCCGATCGCGTAGGCGTAGACCTCGTTCGGGCCCTTGAACAGCGGCTTGAACGCGACCAGCCCGAGGATGATCACGAGGTTCCAGACCACCGGGGAGATCGCGGGGATCGTGAAGTGGTCGTAGGCGTTGAGGATCCCGACGACGAGGCCGTTGAGGCCGAGCAGGACGACGATCGGGGCCATCACCTGCGTGAGCCCCACCGTGAGGTCGTCGAGCTCGCCGTTGAACTCGCTGCCGGTGATCAGCGGGATCACGAACGGGGCGACCGCGATGAAGATGAGCGTGAGCAGGCCGAGGGCGACGAGGATGAGGCCGAACAGCGCGCCGGCGAGCTGGAACGCCTCCTTGCGCTTGCGCTGCTCGAGCAGCTCCGTGAAGACGGGGACGAAGGCGGCCGAGAGCGCGCTGTCGGCCACGAGCGCGCGCAGCAGGTTCGGGAGCTGGAACGCGATCGTGAACGCGGAGAACGGCCCCGAGGTCCCGAAGTAGCTCGACGCGACCACTTCCCTGATCAGACCGGCGATCCGGGAGAGCCCCGTCGCGATCGAGAAGATGACCGTGTTGAGCGCTATCCGGCGGGACGGTTGAGGGGCCGGAGGCTCCACGAGGCGCCGCTATAGTAGGCGCCCGTTCCGATGGCCAACATCGCCTCACAGAAGAAGCGGATCCTCCGCACCGAGCGCGAGCGACTCGAGAACCGGCGTTACACGTCGGCGGTCAAGACGTACTTCCGGCGGCTCCAGGCTGCGGTCGAGGGTGGCGACGACGAGGCTGCCGACGCCGAGCACCGCCAGCTGATCCAGACGATCGACAAGGCCGTCAAGCGCGGCGCGCTGCATCGCAACGCGGGCGCGCGCAAGAAGTCCCGCGCGGCCAAGCTGCGCCGCGGCTCGGCCGCTTAGCGCGCCGCCGCGACGACCGCTCGCACCGCGAGCGTGTCTTCCTGCAGGGCGCCCTGGGTGGCTCCGCCCCCGCGCGTCTCGAGCTCGAGGTCGGCGATCACCTCGAGGGCGTGCCGGAAGGACTCGAGGTCGCGCTTGCTCACCTCGTCGACGAAGCGGGCGGCCACGCGCGGGCTCATCCGCAGGCCCTTGCGCGCCTCGGCGGCAGGCTTGCCGGCGGCGAGCGCCTCGGCGACCTTGATCGCGTCGCGCAGGCGGTCGGCGATGTTGAACATCAGCCGCGGGACCCGCTCGCCCTGCCCGCGCAGCTCCACGAGGGCGCGCATGGCGGCCTTCTCGTCGCCGGCGACGAGCGCGTCGCCCAGTGTCCACACCTTGCGCTCGGAGCTGGCGGCGCCCGACTCCTCGATCTCCGTCTCGCCCAGCGACACGCCCTGGCCGTGCTCGATGGCGAGCTTCTCGAGCTCGCGCAGCAGCCGCTGCTGGCGCTCGCCGACCTGGGCGACGAGGGCCTTGGCACCGGCCTTGTCGAGCTCCAGCCCCTGCTCGCGGGCGCGCTGCTGGACCCAGCTGGGTAACTCCCACGGCTTGACGCCGCTTTCGACGGCGATCGCGCCGCCCGCCTGCTCGACGGCGGCGCGCAGCCCGTCCGGGACCTTGTAGCGGCTCTCCTCGCGGCCGAAGAGGGCGATGGTGATCGTCTCGCCGTCCATGCCCTCCATGGCGGCGGCGACGGCCTCGACGTCTGCGTCCTTCCAGCGCTCGACGCCGTCGGCGATCACGAACCGGCGGCCCATGGCGAAGCTCATCGTGGAGAGCGCGGCGACGACGTTCTCGGCCGTGCAGGCGTCGGCCTCGAGCACCTCGACCCCGCCGGCGCCCGACTCGGACTCCGCGAGCGCGCGCAGCTTGGCGCGGCGCTCCGCGATGCGGCCGTGGTCGTCGCCGAGGACGAGGTAGGCGGACTTGAACGTGGGCACCGCGGCCGAGTCTAGAGGCGCTCACGGCTCGATCCGCATGCGGCCGCCGGCCACCCGCAGCCGCACCGTGCCGTCGCGGTCGGTGCGGGCGACGGTCGGCACCGCCGCCTTCAGCGCCGCGAGGGTCGCGGGTGTCGGATGTCCGTAGGTGTTCTCGCTCCCGACCTCGATCGCGGCGAACTCCGGCTTCGTGCGGGCGAGCAGGGCGGGCAGGCCTTCGTCGTCGCTCCCGTGGTGGGCGACCTTGAGGACGTCGACGTCGGGAAGCGGGAGCGCCGCGGTGACCTCGGACTCCGCGTCCGCGGGCAGGAGGACGTCGAAGTCCCCGGTCCGGGCGATCGCGACGACCGCGCGCAGGTTCGGGTTGCCGTCGCCTCGCCAGCCGGGCGGGGGCCGTGGCGGCCACAGCAGCTCGAGCCGGATGCCGCCGAGGCTCAGGCGCTGGCCGGCGTATGCCGCGACGGCGGTCCGCGGCAGGCTCCGCTGGACCTGGGTGGGCCAGCCGGCGCCGCCGTTGAGCACGAGCCGAGGCCGGAACGCGCGGATGATCTCGGGCGCCATCCCCTCGTGGTCCGCCTCGGCGTGGGTGATCAGCAGCATGTCCAGCCGCTCGACGCCGGACTCCCGCAGCCGCCGGAGGATCGGCCCGCCGGGCGGGCCGGTGTCGACGAGGATCGAGGCGCCGCCGTGCTGCAGCAGCGTCGCGTCGCCCTGGCCGACGTCGAGGAACGAGACCACGAGCTCGCCCGGCGACGGCGCGTCGGCGCCGCGCAGGCTGGGAGCGAGGGCGAGGCCGGCGGCGAGCAGCGCGACGCCGACCGCCGCGAGGCGACGCTTCACGCTGCGCGCCGGCCCTCCGGATCCGGCCGCTCGAGGCCGGCCGAGCCACCTCCACACCCGGCCGGCGGCCAGCATCGCGGCGCCCGCAGCGGCGTACGTCGCTGCCAGGCCGACCGGTCCCCCGACCCGGACCGGCAGCGCCGCGGCCGGCGGCGCGGCGGCTACGTGGGCGACCCACTCCACATAGGCCAGCAGCGGCCCGTTGAGCGCGTTCAGCGGCACGCACAGGGCGGGCGACACCTGCGCGGCGGCGATGGCGAGCATCCCGAGCCACATCACCGGCGCGACCGCGGGGGCCGCGGCGAGGTTGGCGGGCAGCGACGCCAGCGAGACCTGCTGGAAGTAGAGCGCCATCAGCGGCGCGGTGGCGACGGTGGCCGCCGCGGTCACCGCCGCGGCGTCGGCGATCGGCCCGGGCAGCCGCGCGCGCCGCAGGCCCTCGCGCCAGCGCGGCGCGAGCGCGAGCAGGCCCACGACGGCGGCGAACGACAGCTGCCACCCGACCTCGCCCGACGCGCGCGGGTTGAGCGCGAGCGTGACCACCACCGCGAGGCCGAGCGCGTACCACCGCGACGCCGGGCGCCCCGCGAGCGCGGCCACGAGCCCCGCGGCGCCCATCACCCCCGCGCGCTGGATCGACGGCCCGCCGCCCGCCAGCGGGACGTAGACGAGGACGAGGATCAACGCGACCGCCAGCCGCGCGCGGAGCCTCAGGCCGGCGACCATCCCCGCGCCGAGCGCCAGCATCGCGAGCAGGACGACGTTCTGGCCCGACACTGCCAGCAGATGAGCGAGGCCGGAGCGCTGGAAGTCCGTCCGCACCGCCTCCGACAGCCGCTCGTCCTGGCCGAGGACCATCCCGCGCAGCAGCGACGCCTCCGCCTCCGGCAACCCGCGGACGAGCCCCGCCTCCGCCCGCCGCCGCACCCGGTCGAGCGCCCCGGCCACCCCACCTCGCCACGCGCCTGTCGGACGGAACGAGTCCACCTCGAGCGCGGCGTGAGCGCCACGGCGGGCCTGGTAGGCGTCGTACTCGCCCAGCGGCGCGACCCGGCCCGCCACCGCCACGACGGCGCCGACCTCGGGCCAGGCGGAGGAGCCCGCGCGGATAGGGCCGGCGGCCGAGGCCGGAGCGCCGGGCGCCGCGAAGGCCGGCTCCGACGGCACGCGCAGGCGCGCCACGGCGACCTCGTCGAGCCCGCGCAGTTGCACGCGGGCCGAGGCGCGGGCCCCGTGGCGGCGGACCGGTTCGAGGAGGACGGCGGTTCCCTCCCAGCGCTGGCCCGTCATCGCGCGCAGGGAGCCGGCGTCGAGCACGGCGAGGCGGGCGTCGGCGAGCGTGGCTCCGCCAAGGGTCGCGGCGACCGCGAGGACCGCCACCCGCCCTCGCGCGGCGAGCGCCGCGACCGCGGCGGCGCCGACCGTGGCGGCCGGCGAGATCGGGCCGAGCGCGAGGCCGGCCGCGAGCGCGAAGAGGACGACGTGGCGCGGGTGGCCGCGGGCGGCCGCCGTGAGCCCGCGCGCCGCGTCGACGGCGCGCGCGCTCACACCCGCACCCGCTCGCGCAGCGCCGCGAGGCGCTTCTCCCCGATCCCCGGAACCTGCGCGAGCTCCTCGACCGACCCGAAGCCGCCGTGTTGCTCGCGGTACTCGAGGATCGCCGCGGCCATGCCGGGGCCGATGCCGTCGAGCTCGTCGAGCTGCTCAGGGGTGGCGGTGTTGAGGTCGAGCGGGACGCCCTCGGCCGGCCCGCCGCCCGCCGCGCCGCCCGCCGCGCCCCGGAGCGGCACCACCACCTGACGGCCGTCCTCGAGCTTGGCGGCCAGGTTGAGCGCGGACAGGTCGGCGCGGCGGCGGGCGCCGCCCGCTCGGCGGACCGCGTCGACCACCCGGGCGCGCGACGGCAGCCGGTAGACGCCCGGCCGCCGTACCGCGCCCGCGACGTGCACCGTCACCCGCGCGGACGCGCCGCCCTCCCCCACGTGGATCGGCGGCGCCGGAGCGCTCGGCGCCTCCCCGCCGCGGCTCAGGTAGCGCGCGCCGAGCAGCAGCACCACCACCAGCCCGAGCGCCCACAGCGCGATGACGTGGCGAGGCGTGTCGGGCACGCCCGCCGACGCTAGGCGGCGGCCCCGAGCGGATCAGCACCGCTGTGTGACGAAAGTGCGCCTAGCGGACGACGAAGTTCACGAGCTTGCCCGGCACGACGACGACCTTCACGACGTCCTTGCCGTTCACGTGGCCCTCGATCCGCGCCGTCCGCGCCAGCCCCTCGAGCTCCTCGCGCGACGCGCCCGCCGGCGCCTGCACGCGGTCGCGCAGCTTGCCGTTGACCTGCACGACCAGCTCGACGGTGTCGCGCTCGAGCAGCGCCGGGTCGGCGTCGGGCCACGGCTCCTCCCACACCCGCGCGCCGGTCAGCAGCTCATAGACCTCCGACCCGCAGTGCGGGGCGAACGGGAAGATCAGCGAGGCCGCCGTCGCCGTCGCGAAGTGCATCGCGCCGGGTGAGGCCGCGTCGCGCCGGCGGTAACACTCGTTGACCAGCTCCATGACCGCCGCGATCGCCGTGTTGAACGCGAAGCGGCCCGCCATGTCGTTCGTGACCTTGTCGATCGCCCAGTGCGCCTTGCGCATCAGCTCGAGGTCGTCGCCGACCACCCCGTCGAGCGGCCCGAGCGCCGGCCCCGGCTCGCCCACGAGCTCGGCCACGTCGACACCCAGCCGCCACAGCCGCGACAGGAACCGGTGGACGCCCTCGACGCCCTCGTCCGACCAGTCGGCGTCCTGGTCCGGCGGCCCGATGAAGAGGATGTAGCAGCGCGCGGTGTCGGCGCCGTAGCGCTCGACGTAGCCGACCGGCGAGATCACGTTGCCCTTCGACTTGGACATCTTCGCCCCGTCGCGCGTGATCATCCCCTGCGTGAACAGCCGCGCGAACGGCTCCTGGGCGTCCATCAGCCCCATGTCCGCCAGCGCCTTCACGAAGAAGCGCGCGTACATCAGGTGCAGGATCGCGTGCTCGACGCCGCCGATGTACTGGTCGACCGGCATCCAGCGCGAGAGCACCGCCGGATCCCACGCCGCCTCGTCGTTGCGCGCATCGCAGTAGCGCATGAAGTACCAGGACGAGTCGACGAAGGTGTCCATCGTGTCCGTCTCGCGCCGGGCGTCGCCGCCGCACGAGGGGCACTCGACGCGAACCCAGTCCTCCGCCGCGGCCAGCGGCGAGCGGCCCTTCGGCGCGTAGTCCTCGACGTCGGGCAGCTCGACCGGCAGGTCCTCCTCCGGCACCGGCACGAGCCCGCACGAGGGGCAGTGGATGATCGGGATCGGGCAGCCCCAGTAGCGCTGGCGCGAGAGCAGCCAGTCGCGCAGCCGGTAGTTGATCGAGCGGTGGCCGCGGCCCTGATCGTCGAGCCAGTCGACGATCTGCTCGAGCGCCTCGCGGTTGCCGATGCCGTCGAAGCGCGGGTCGGAGTCGACCAGCGCGCCGTCGCCCGTGTAGGGCAGCTCGCCGTCGCCACCCTCGATCACGCGCTTGATCGGCAGCCCGAACTTCTCAGCGAACTCGTGGTCGCGCGCGTCGTGGCCCGGCACCGCCATGATCGCGCCGGTGCCGTACTCCATCAGCACGTAGTCGGCCACCCACATCGGGATGCGCTCGCCGTTGACCGGGTTGATGACGGTGCGGCCGAGCGGCACACCGGTCTTCTCGTGCTCGGCGTCGCCGCGGTCCTCGTGCGACTCGGTCAGCGCGTGGTTGACGTAGGCGCGCACCTCGTCCTCGTGCTCGGTGCCCTCGGCGAGCCGCAGCACGTCGGGGTGCTCGGGCGCCATCACGAAGAACGTCGCGCCGAACAGCGTGTCCGGCCGCGTGGTGAAGACCGGGTAGTCGACGCCCATCTCGGGCGCGCTGAACTGCACCTCGGCGCCCTCGGAGCGGCCGATCCAGTTCTGCTGCATGCGGATCACGTGCGACGGCCACTCGACCGTCTCGAGGTCGTCGAGCAGGCGGTCGGCGTAGTCGGTGATGCGGAAGAACCACTGCTCGAGCTGGCGCGCCTCGACCGGGGTGCCGCAGCGCTCGCAGCGGCCGTCGATGACCTGCTCGTTGGCGAGCACGGTCGCGTCCTTCGGGCACCAGTTGACCGCCGCGTCGGCGCGGTAGGCGAGCCCGCGCTCGTAGAGCTTGAGGAAGATCCACTGCGTCCAGCGGTAGTAGGTGGGCTCGTTGGTCGCGAGCTCGCGCGACCAGTCGAACGACACGCCCCAGGTGTGGAAGTCGCGGTGGAAGGCCTCGATCGACTTGCGCGTCGACTCGCGCGGGTGCTCGCCGCTCTTGATCGCGTGGTTCTCGGCGTTCAGCCCGAACGCGTCGTAGCCGATCGGATGCAGCACGCGGCGGCCGATGCGGCGCTGGAAGTGCGCGACCGCATCCCCCACCGCGTAGTTCTTCAGATGCCCCATGTGGGGCTCCCCGGACGGGTAGGGGAGCATCTCGGCGACGTAGAACGCGTCGGCGCCGGCCGCCGCGTCGTTGGAGACCTCCCAGGTCCGCTCACGCTCCCACAGCGCCTGCCACTTGGGCTCGATGGTCTTCG
This sequence comes from uncultured Solirubrobacteraceae bacterium, assembly GCA_963730115.1. Classification (GTDB taxonomy): domain Bacteria; phylum Actinomycetota; class Thermoleophilia; order Solirubrobacterales; family Solirubrobacteraceae; genus DASQFQ01. The sequence goes on from CAVSQM010000012.1 coordinate 555,425, forward strand.
GGTCGTAGCGGCGCTCGGTGGTCATGAGCGGGTGAGGTTAGCGTCGAAAAACCCTGGACCATCAGCCGTGGTGGCGTCATATCGATTACCGCGATGCTGCGCGGCGTGAATCGACATCGTGCACTCATCCTCTGTACGGCCATCGTTGCCGTCCTCTGCCTCCCCGGCACCGCCTCTGCTGCGTCCTACGACTTCCCGCTGAGCGGCTACTGGCCACTCAACGAGGGCAAGGGCCAGACGGTCCGCGACTGGTCCGGGAACCGCAATCACGGCCAGCTCGGCTCGACGCCGGGTGTGGACGCCAACGACCCGTCCTGGATCAAGGGCGCGTTCTTCTGGAGCTCCGCGCTGCACTTCGACGGCGGCGACTTCGTGACGATCCCCGACTCCGGCGACCTCGAGACGCAGCAGGTGACCGTCTCGGCCTGGTTCCGCGGCAGCGACACGCCCGGCAACTACAAGTACCTCGTCGCCAAGGGCTCCAACGACTGCGCGACCGCCTCCTACGGCCTCTACACCGGGGCGAGCGGCGGCCTCGCGTTCTACGTCGCCAACGGCGAGGCCTACGGCTTCACGGTCTCCGACAACGCCGGCCGCGGCGTGTGGGACGGCAAGTGGCACAACGCCTCGGGCACGTTCGACGGCCAGACCGTCCGCCTGTTCATCGACGGCAAGGAAGTCGGGACCGGCCAGCCGCGCACCGAGCCGATCGGCTACGGCACGCCGGCGGGCAACGCGACCATCGGCGCCTACGGCGGCACCTGCGACCTGGCGCTGATCGGCGACCTCGACGAGGTGTCGATCTGGAGGAAGGCCCTGCCCGTGGCCGACATCTGGCGGAAGGCGAGCATCTTCTTCGCTCCGCACTGAGCCACGATAAACTGCGCTCGCCCAGGGGCTGTAGCTCAGCTGGGAGAGCGTCTGGCTGGCAGCCAGAAGGTCAGGGGTTCGAGCCCCCTCAGCTCCATTGCCACGAGGCCGCCCGAGAGGGCGGCCTCGGTCGGTTAAGCGCCGACCGCGTGCCGCGGGGCTTCGCCCCACAGCTGCTCGAGCCGGTAGTAGTCGCGCGCGTCCGGCGTGAAGACGTGGACGATGACGTCGAGGTAGTCCATGAGGATCCAGCGCGACTCGCTGAGGCCCTCGACCCGCCTCGGCAGCAGGCCCGACTCGTGCTTCATCCCCTGGTGGATGGAGTCGTGGATCGCCTTCGTCTGCCGCTCGGTGTTGCCGGAGCAGATGACGAAGAAGTCGGTGTAGCCGATCACGTCGTGGAGGTCGAGCACGACGACGTCGGCCGCCAGCTTGTCGGCCGCCAGCTCGGCGATGCGGTCGGCGAGCGCGCGGCTCTCCTCGACGGTCATCGCGCCGCCACCTCCGCCCGGTAGAGACCGCGCGACGCGATCTCGCGCTCGACCGCGTCCGGCACCAGCCAGCGGATCGGGCGGCCGTCGGCGACGCGGCGCCGGATCAGCGAGGAGGAGATGTCGATGCGGGGCATGGCGAAGAAGCGGACGCGCTCGGGGACGCCGGGCAGGCCGTAGAGCTCGTCGAGCACGTCGTCGCGGCGCGTGGCCTCGCGCTCGGCGACCGCGAGCTCGGCGAGCTCGAGCACGGCAGCTGGGTCGCGCCATCCGGGCAGCCCGGCCGCCTGGTCGGCGCCGGCGATGAAGGTCAGGTCGTCCTCGGGTCGTGCGTCATGGAGCGCTCTCAGCGTATCGACCGTGTAGGACCGTCCCCCACGGTCGATCTCGTGCGCGGACACCTCGATCCCCGGCGCGTCGCCGACCGCGAGCCGGCACAGCTCGAGCCGCACCGCCGGCCCCGGGTCCGCCTGCATCTCCTTGTGCGGCGGCGTGTGCACCGGCAGCAGCAGCACGCGGTCGAGCTCGAGCGCCGACAGCGCCTCTTCGGCGCACAGCAGGTGCCCGACATGGGGCGGATTGAACGTCCCGCCGAGGAGGCCGACCCGCGCCACTCAGACTCGCGCCTGGCCGTCGCCCTCGACCAGGTACTTGAACGTGCACAGCTCGCGCAGGCCGATCGGGCCCCGCGCGTGGAGCTTCTGGGTCGAGTTGCCGATCTCGGCGCCCATCCCGAACTCGCCGCCGTCGGTGAAGCGCGTGGAGGCGTTGACGTACACGCAGGCCGCGTCGACGCCGAGCTGGAACGCCCGCGCCGCCTGGGCGCTGCCGGTCACGATCGCCTCGGAGTGGCCCGAGCCGTAGCGGTTGACGTGCTCGATCGCCTCCTCGTAGGAGTCGACGACCTTGACGGCGAGCACGAGCGCGAGGAACTCCTCGCCGAAGTCCTCCTCGGTGGCCGCCACGGCGCCGTCGAGCAGCGCGGCGGCGCGCTCCTCGGCCCGCAGCTCGACGCCGGCGTCGCGCAGTGCCGCGCCCGCCGCGGGCAGGAACGAGGACGCCGCGTCGGCGTGCACCAGCAGCGTCTCCGCCGCGTTGCACGTGCCGGGCCGCTGCGTCTTCGCGTTGATCACGATCCGCAGCGCGTCGTCAAGGTCCGCCGACGCATCCACGTAGACGTGGCAGTTGCCCGACGCCGCGTAGATCACGGGCACACGCGCGACCTCGCTCAGCGCCTTCTTCAGCCCCTCGCCGCCGCGCGGGATGATCAGGTCGACGACGCCCTCCTGGGTCGCCAGCTCGGCGAGCTGCTCGCGGCCGCCGGTCAGCAGCGCCACCGCGCCGTCGGGGAACTCGGGGGCGACGATCGAGGCCAGCACCGCGTTCGAGTGCGCCGCCGCGGCGGAGCCGCGCAGCACCACCGCGTTGCCCGACTTCAGGCACAGCGCCGCGGCGTCGACGGTCACGTTCGGCCGCGACTCGTAGATCACGGCGACGACGCCGAGCGGCACGCGCACCTTGCGCAGGTCGAGCCCGTTGGGCAGCCGCTGCCCGTCGATGACCTCGCCGACGGGATCCGGCAGCGCGGCGATCGCGCGCACCGCGTCGGCGATGCCGGCGATCCGCGCCGGGTCGAGCGCCAAGCGGTCCATCAGCGCGTCGGAGAGCCCGGCCTCGCGGCCTGCCTCCAGGTCACGGGCGTTGGCCTCGAGCACCTCGGCGGCGCGCTCCTCGAGCGCGTCGGCGACCCGTAGCAATGCCACGTCCTTGTCCGCGCCGCTCATCGTCGCCAGCGCGCGCGAGGCGGCCCGGGCGGCGAGGCAGGTGTCGGTGACGGAGGGAGAGGCGACGGCCATCGCCTGAAAAGTCTAGGCGAGCACGAAGTAGTCCCGGTGGACCGCTTCCTCGGTCGCGCGCGGGAGCTCCTCGCGCACCTCCGCGGACTTGCGGCCCATCACCCGCCGCAGCTCGACCGCCGAGTAGTTGCAGATGCCCTTGCCCACCAGCGAGTCCCCCGCCCCGCGGACGTCGACCGCGTCGCCGGCGTCGAAGCGCCCGCGCACCTCGACGATCCCGACCGGCAGCAGCGACGTCCCGCCCTCGCGCAGCGCGCGCGCCGCCCCCGCGTCGATGCACAGCGTGCCCTGCGCGGGCTTCGCGTACTTCAGCCACAGCTTGAAGCTCGAGTGGCGGCTCGGCCGCGGCGCGAAGCGCGTGCCGGTCGGTTCGCCCGCCCACGCGCGCCCGATCACGCCCGGCTCCAGCCCCGACGCGATCACGGTGCTGATGCCGGCCGCGGTCGCCATGTCCGCCGCCACCACCTTCGAGCGCATGCCGCCGGAGCCGAGCGGCGACGTCGCGTGGCCGATGTCGAGCACCCCGAGCGCCTCGGGGTCCTCGACGCGGTCGACCAGCGTCGCGCCCGGGTCGATCCGCGGATCGGCGGTGTAGAGCCCGCCGGTGTCGGTCAGCAGGACGAGCAGGTCGGCGCCGGTCAGCACCGCCACCTGGGCGGCGAGGAAGTCGTTGTCGCCGAAGGAGACCTGGTCGGTCGTCGTCGTGTCGTTCTCGTTGATGACGGGGACGATCCGCCAGTCGAGCAGCTTGCGCAGCGTGCGGCGCGCGTTGACGTAGTGCGTCCGCGCGCTCATGTCGAAGAACGTCAGCAGCACCTGCGCCGAGGTCAGCCCGCGGTCGCGCAGCAGCTCGTCGTAGACGCGGTAGAGCTTGCCCTGGCCGACCGCGCTCGCCGCCTGCAGGTCCTCGATCGCGCGCGGGCGGATCGGGAGCTCCAGGAGCCGCATGCCGCGGGCGATGGCGCCCGAGGTGACGATCACCACGTCGACGCCCTCGCCGTGCAGCGCGGCGACCTCGTCGCACACGCGCTCGAGCACGCCGGGGCGCAGCTCGCCGGACGCCTCGGCGACGACGGAGGATCCGAGCTTGACGACGACGGTGGGCATGGCCCGCCAGAGGTTAGGAGTTCTCAGGACCGCTACATGCGCCGGACGCCCTCGCGCTGTTGTGTCGCACATGCCGAGAACGACGCTCCTCACCCTCGCCCTGCTCGCCCTCGCCGCCGCCCCGGCGGCCGCCCACGACCGTGATCCGCGGCTCACGGACCGCGCGATCCTGCCCGCCGACGCCTCGTGGCGCGCGCCGTTCGCCGGCGTCGCCAACACCGACCCGGCGCCGCAGCCGGGCGCCCGCCAGCCGGTCGGCGGCTTCTCGGCCCTGCTCGACGGTCCGCACGGCACCTCCCTCGCCATGCCCGACAACGGCTTCGGCAACAAGGCCAACTCGCGCTCGTTCCTGCTGCGCGTCTACGTGGTCGAGCCGCAGGGCGGCGACGTCGAGATCCTCGGCGCGATCAACCTGCGCGACCCGAACCACGAGGTCCCGTTCGCGATCGTCAACGAGGGCACGGAGCAGCGCTACCTCACCGGCGGCGACTTCGACATCGAGTCGTTCCGCATCGACCGCCGCGGCACGCTGTGGTTCGGCGACGAGTTCGGCCCGTTCCTGCTCCACACCGACCTGACCGGCAAGGTGCTCGAGGCGCCGATCGCGCTGCCCGGCGTGCGCTCGCCCGACAACCCGCTGCCGGGGCCGGCGGCGAACCTCGCCTCCTCCAACGGCTTCGAGGGGATGGCGATCTCGCCCGACGGCCGGACGCTGTACCCGACGCTCGAGGGCCCGCTGGCCGACGACGCCGACAAGACGGTCCGGCGCTCGTACACGTTCGACATCGCCAAGCGGCGCTACGTCGGCAGGTACCGCGAGTACCGGGTCGCCGACCCGACCTACCTCGTCTCCGACCTCACGGCGCTGGACTCCAGGCGCTTCGTCTCGCTCGAGCGCGACAACTTCCAGGGCCCGGCCGCGCTGCACAAGCGGGCGTTCGTGTGGGATCGCCACGGCAAGCGCGAGGTGGCCGACCTGCTGGACATCACCGACCCGCGCGGGATCGCGCTCCGCGGGCCGGTGCGACCCGGCGACTTCGGCCTCCGTGACCCGTTCAGGATGCCCTACGTCACGATCGAGGCGGTGCTGCCGGTCGGCCGGGACGAGCTCGCGATCGTCAACGACACGAACTTCGGCTCGACGGGCCGCAACCCGGCGCTGCCGGACTACAGCGACTTCATCCGCGTGAAGGTGCCACGGCTCCGAGGATGAGGTCGACGAGCACGGCAGGGTCACGGCGGGCGACCTCGCGCTCGCCGTGCTGCTTGACCAGCTCGATCTCGTCCGCGGCGACCAGCATGCGCAGGCGGCCGGCGCGGACGAGGTGCTCGTCGACGCCGCCGAGGCGGCCCGCGAACGTGCTGTAGACGGGCGTCCCGAGCGCGACCGCCTCGCGGTTCATGGTGCCGCCGGCCGACACCACGAGGTCGGCGAGGGCGATCAGGCTCTGGGCGTCGACCGCGTCGGCGGGGACGATCAGCGACGGCAGCGCGGCGGCCACGAACTGCTCGCGCTGCTCGACCGTGCGCGGGATCACCACCGCGTGGACGCCGGGATCGCGGCCGAGGCGCTCGAGCACGTGCGGGAACAGGTCGTTGGAGAGGCGGTGGTAGAGCGTGACCTCGGGCGGCGGGCGCACGATCACCACCACGCGCCCGCGGTCGACGCCGAGGCGCTCGAGCTCGCCGGCGTCGGGCGCGAAGTCGGCCAGGTAGTACTCCTCCTTGAGCCCCGCGTACTGCACGAGCTTGCGCGGGCCGACGCCGAAGCGCTCGAGCCGCTCGGGCGGGATCGTGTCCGGCGTCATCACGCGGCGGGCGAGGCGGCAGCCGATGTTGTGCTGCTGGACGGCGAACTCGTAGTCGAACGTGTTGACGGCCGGGATCCGCAGCGAGGCGGCGGCGAGCGCGAGGTCGTTGGAGCCGTGGGCGACGGCGAGGTCGAACCCGCGCCCGGCCGCGAAGCGGCGCATGTTCCAGCTACGGCCGGCGAGCGCGCGCGCCTTGCCGGCGGTCGACGCCCCGCCGTGCCCGGGGCCGACCACCGTGTGCTCCATCCCCATCCGCTGCAGCAGCTGGATGTTCTGCGCGTAGTCGCGCGCGGTCACCTCGACGTCGTGGCCCGCGTCGCGGAGCAGGCGGATGATGGGCCGGAACACCACGGGGTGTGCCGGCGCCGTCATGTCGATCCAGATCCGCATTACAGGGGAGCGCCGGGGTCGAGCTCGAAGACGATCCCGCCGATCTCGACGTCGTCGCCGGGCGTGAAGCCGGCGTTCTCGAGCGCGGTGATCACGCCGAGCCGGTGCAGCCGGCGCTCGACGTGCGCGAGCGCCTCCTCGTTCTCCATGTCGTGGCGGGCGATCAGCCGCTCGACGGCCTCGCCGGTCACGCGGAACTCGCCGGCGCCGAGGCGCTCGACCTCGAACTCGCGCGCGGCGGCCGGGCGGTAGACGCGGTACTCGGCGAGCTCGTCGGGGCCCTCCTCGAGCGGGACCGGGTCGACGACCGGGACGCGGCGGAGCAGCTCGGTGGCGAGCTCGTCGAGGCCCTGCCTCGTCGCGCTCGACGTGATGATGATCGGCGTGTCCGGCAGCGCCGCGTCCGGCAGGTCGTCGCCGGCGGCGGCGGCCAGCCGGCCACGCCACTCCTCGGCCGCCGCCGCGGCGTCTTCCGGCGCGACGAGGTCGGCCTTGGACAGGGCCAGGATCCGTGGCAGCGCGGCGAGGCGCGGATCGTGCTCGGCCAGCTCGTGCTCGATCACCGCGTGGTTCTCCACCGGGTCGGAGCCGTCGAGCGGGGCGAGGTCGAGCACGTGCACGAGCAGGCGCGTGCGCTCGACGTGGGCGAGGAAGTCGTGGCCGAGGCCGGCGCCGGTGCTCGCGCCCTCGATCAGCCCCGGGATGTCGGCGATCACGAGCTGGCGGTCCGCGGCCTCGAGCGTGCCGAGCACCGGCTCGAGCGTCGTGAACGGGTAGCCGGCGATCTTCGGCTGCGCGCGCGTGAGGCGGGAGATCAGCGACGACTTGCCCGCGTTGGGGACGCCGACGAGCCCGACGTCGGCGAGCAGCTTGAGGTGCAGCTCGACGACCCCCTCCTCGCCCTCCAGCCCCTTCTCGGCGAGCCGCGGCGCCTGCCGCACGGCGCTCGTGAAGCGCTTGTTGCCGCGACCACCGGCGCCGCCGCGCGCGATCGTGACCTCCTGCCCGGGCACGACGAGGTCGTAGCGCGTGCCGTCCCAGCGCTCGAGCTGGGTGCCGGGCGGCACGGCGATGATCAGCTGATCTCCTTCGGCGCCGCTGCGCTGCGAGCCCTGGCCGTGCCCCCCGCGCTCGGCGCGGAAGTGCGCGCGACGGCGGAAGGCCTGCAGGTCGCGCAACGAGTCGTCGACGCGCACGAGCACGTCGCCGCCGCGGCCGCCGTCGCCGCCGTCGGGGCCGCCCTTGGGCACGTGCGCCTCGCGGCGGAAGGAGACGGAGCCGTCCCCTCCCCGCCCGGCGCGCACTTCGATTCTCGCTCGGTCGTGGAGCAAAGCGGGGTAACCGTAGCCGCATGGCTTCAGACCAAGACCCCGTGTTCCTCATCACCGGCGCCTCCAGCGGGATCGGCGCCGCCACCGCCCGGCAGGCCGCCGAGGCCGGATACCGCCTCGTCCTCGCCGCGCGCTCGACCGACAAGATCGACGCGCTGGCCGAGGAGCTCGGCGGCGGCGAGCGCGCGATCGCCGTCACCTGCGACGTCACCGAGTGGGATCAGCAGCAGGCGATGGTGCAGACGACGCTCGACGCCTTCGGGCGGCTCGACATCGTGTTCGCCAACGCCGGCTTCGGCGCCCCCCGCGGCTTCCAGGAGGGCGACGTCGAGCACTGGAAGGCGATGGTGCTCACCAACGTCTACGGCGCCGCGCTGACCATCCGCGCCACGCTCGACGCCCTCAAGGAGTCCACGGGCCACATGCTGCTGACGGGCTCCGTCGCCGGTCGCCGCGCGATCGTCGGCTCGCTCTACTCCTCGACCAAGTGGGCGATCACCGGCATGGGCGAGTCGCTGCGACAGGAGCTCAACGACACCGGCGTGCGCGTGACGGTGATCGAGCCCGGCATGACCGACACGCCGTTCTTCGACTCTCCGCTGCCGGTCGAGCCGCTGCAGGCCGACGACATCGCCCGCGCGGTCATGTTCGCCGTCCAGCAGCCGCCGCACATGGACGTCAACGAGATCCTGATCCGCCCGACCGCGCAGCCGAACTAGGCAAGGTCGACGACGACCTTGACGTCGTCCGGGCGTCGCTCGAGCGCGTCCTGCCACTGATCGAGCGGGACGCGCCGGGTGATGAGGCCGCGCAGCCACTCGCGGTCGGCGTCCTCGAGCGCCTTCGCCGCCGCCTCGTAGTGGCGGCGGTTGGCGTTGACGGTGCCGAACACGACGTCGTTCTCGAGCACCACATCGCGGTTGAAGCCGCCGATGTCGAAGTCGAGCGAGCGGCCGCCGGAGGACACGCCGGTCAGGCAGACGATGCCGTTGCGTGTGGTGCCGCGCAGGGCGCCGGCGACGACCGGGCCGGCGCCGGTCGCCTCGACCACGATGTCGACCCTGCCGGCGGCAGACGCGTCGCCCGCGTGGTAGGTGCCGCCGAGCCGGCGCACGAGCTCCGGCTTCGGCCCGTCGGTCACCTGGTCGAGCACGTGCACCTCGTAGCCGCGCTGGACGGCGAGCAGCGCCGCCAGCAGCCCGATCGGCCCGGCGCCGGTGACGAGCACGGTGCGCGGCGCGAACGTCGACCGCGCGCCGATGCGCTCGATCTGCTCCCACGCCTTGGCGACGATGCTGGTCGGCTCGAGGAGCACGCCGACGTCCTCCAGGCCCGCGTCGAGCCGGATCGCGAACTCGGGCTCCACGCGCCAGCGCTCCGAGCCGTAGCCGTGCAGCTGCTTGATCCCGCGCTCGGTGTACTCGCCGTTGGCGCAGAAGTCCCACTCGCCCGCCGCGCACGGGCCGCACGGCACCGCGTCGGGGCGGCGGACGATGCCGACCACGAGGTCGCCCTCCGCGAAGCCCGAGCCCGCGGGCGCCTCCAGCACGCGCCCGAGCGACTCGTGCCCGAGCACCAGCCGCTCCTCCCCGCCCGGCGCAAAGCCGTACTCGCCATGCACGATCTCGACGTCGGTGCCGCAGATCCCGAGCGCGAGGCCGTCGACGAGCACGGCGCCGGCCGCGGGCGCCGGCTCGGGCACCTCGTCGAGCTGCGCGGAGCCGGGCCGGCCGGGGATCAACGTGATCGCGCGCATCAGTCCGGGAGAGTAGGACCCTGGCCGAACGGGGGGTGTCGTGCCGCGACGCGGCTGCTTGCATCGGCCGTATGGCGGATCGTCGGCAGCGCTACTTCGCCGTGGCCGCAGTCGCCGCGGCGCTCCTCGCGCTGCCCGCGAGCGCCTCCGCGACGGGGTTCTGGAGCGACCCGAGCGGGGCGGACCTCGTCGCGAACGCCGCACCGCCGGCGGGTGAGACGGTGCGGTCGCGGCCGGGCCGCTCGTCGTGCGGCGTGCGCTGTCCGGCAGCGGCAGAAGGCCAGGTCCGGCCGCCGTTGCGCTCGGCTCCGCGTACCGCCCGTGCCGCTCGGCAGCCGCGGGTTCGAGACCGGGAGGCACGTGGCCCCGGCCGCGATCGAGCTTCCCTCCGAGCCCTTCCGCCGGGAAGGGCTCGTGCGCTGAGCTACTCGGTCGCCGCGGGCTCGACCGAGATCACGCGACCCCGGCGACCCTCGTTGAACTGCACGATCCCCGGCCCCTTGGCGAAGATCGTGTCGTCCTTGCCGATGCCGACCCCGGTGCCGGGGCGGAACTTGGTGCCGCGCTGGCGGACGATGATCTCGCCGCCGGTGACGGTCTGGCCCGCGAACACCTTGACGCCGAGGCGCTTGGCGTTGGAGTCGCGGCCGTTGCGGCTGGAGCCGAGCCCCTTCTTATGAGCCATCCTCGGCCTCCTCGGTCTGCTTCTTCGACGATGACGAGCCCTTGCCGACGGAGATGCCGGTGACCTCGATCCGGGTCAGCTCGGAGCGGTGCCCCGTCGTGCGCTTGTAGCCGCGCTTGGGCTTGAACTTGAACACGCGCAGCTTCGGGCCGCGCTCGTGGCCGACGATCTTGGCCTTGACCTGGATGCGGCCGAGGTCGGAGCCCTGGAACAGCGTGTCCTTGCCGCCCGCGTAGAGCAGCGGCTCGAGGTCGACGGACGCGCCTTCGTCGCCGCTCATGCGGTCGACGAGCAGGGTCGTCCCCTCTTCGACCTTGTACTGCTTGCCGCCGCATTTGACGACTGCGTAAGTGGATTCGGGCATCGGTTCAGATCACTCGCTGGCTTCGGCCTTCGCACGCGAACGGCGCCGTCCGCCTCTGCGGCCGCGGCGCCGAGGCTTCGATTCTAGCGCCTCGTCGTCGCCGTTCGGCTTGTCGCCGTCGTTCGCGGCGGGCGCCTCCTCCGCCTTCGGGGCCGCCTTGGCCCTCGGCTTGGCGGCGGGCTTCGCGGTCGGCTTGACCGGCGCCCGCGGCTTGCGCCGCGCGCGCGCCTTGGCGGCCTTGGCCCGCTCCTTGGCGGCCTCCGCGGCCTCCTCGGCGTCCGCGCCCACGAGCACGGCGCGGGCGAGCGTCCGGCCCGCCTCCTCGATGTGGACGAGCTTCTTCTCGCCCACGTAGGGGATCGCGTTGACGACCTCGATCATGTAGCCGTCGACCTTGGCGACCGCGTCGTCCTCGTTGTACATGTGCGGCTCGACGATGTGCACGTGCACCTCGTCGCCGGCGGCGAACGGCACGGCCTGCTGCTCGATCTCCTCGCGGTCGCCTTCCTGGGTGACCGTGAAGTGCACCAGCGGCAGCCCCTCCGAGCCCTCGAAGAAGAACCTGCGGCCGGTCTCGTCCTCGAGCGCGTGCAGGTTGTGCGCTCCGTCGTGCGTGAACCAGTGGGTCACGCGCGGGTTGAGGCGCACGAGGTAGGCCTCCGGTGCGTCCTTGCCGGCCTTGGCCACCATCGTGCGCAGTTCGCGCTCGACCTCGATGGCGATCGTCTCCTCGGACTTCACCACGCCCTCGCCCCCGCAGACGGGGCATGCCTTGGTCATGATCTCGCGCACGCCGTCGGTGACGTTCTGGCGCGTCATCTCGACCAGCCCGAGCGGGGAGATCTCGACGACGAACGTCTTCGTGCGGTCCTCGTCGAGCGACTTGCGCAGCGTCTTGAGCACGGCGTCGCGGTTCCGCGCGCGGGCCATGTCGATGAAGTCGATGACGATGATGCCGCCGATGTCGCGCAGCCGCAGCTGGTTGACGACCTCCTCGGCGGCCTCCAGGTTCGTCTTGGTGATCACGTCCTCGAGCCGGGCCGACTTGCCGCGGCCCGTGAACGAGCCCGAGTTGATGTCGATGACCGTGAGCGCCTCGGCGTAGTCGATGATCAGGTAGCCGCCGCTCGGCAGGTCGACGCGCTTGGCGAGCATCCCTTCGATGACCTTGTCGACGCCGAACGCCTCGAACAGGTCCGCGGGCTCCTCCCACAGCTCGACGCGGTCCACGAGCTCCGGCGCGGTGCGCGTGAAGAACGAGACCAGCCGCTGGTGCTGCTTGGGGTCATCGACGATCGCCTTCTCGAAGTGCTCGGAGAAGATGTCGCGCACGACGCGGATCGAGAGGTCGGCCTCCTGGAAGACCATGTCGGGCGCCATCGTCGCCTCGACGCGCTTCTGCAGCACCTCGTTGAGCTTGAACAGGTACTGCAGCTCGCGCTCGAAGTCCGCGCGCTTGGCGCCCTGCGCGGCGGTGCGGATGATCGCGCCGCCGCCGCCGAGGTCGAGCTGCTTGGCCTCCTTGCGCAGGCGGTCGCGCTCCTTGTCGTCGAGCCGGCGCGAGACGCCGATGCCCTCGCCGGTGGGCGCGTAGACCATGTAGCGCCCGGCGATGGTGATCTCCATCGAGAGCCGTGCGCCCTTGGACTTCAGCGGGTCCTTGACGACCTGGACGACGATCTCCTGCCCCGGCGCCAGCAGGTCTGAGATGCGCGGGCCGCTCTTGCCGCGGCCGCGCTTGACCTGCTCGACGCCCGGGAGCACGATCTCGTCGACGTGCAGGAAGCCGTTCTTGTCGAGGCCGATGTCGACGAAGGCGGCCTCGAGGCCGGGCAGGACGTTGTCGACCTTGCCCTTGTAGATGTTGCCGACGATCGAGCGCGAGCCGCGGCGCTCGAAGTAGATCTCGGCGGCGCGGTAGCCCGCGGGGACGTCACCCGGCTTCGGGCGGCGACCGCCTTTCTTGGCTCCGCTCGTGGGCGCTGCGGGGTTGCCCGGCGCCTCCAACATCGCGACGCGGGTCTCCCCACGGTCGGCCGTGACCAGTACTTGCTTCTTCAAGGTGAATCTTCCTCATTGGGTTAGAAGACGGTGGCCCGTCCCTTCCGCGAAGCGGTGTCGCGCGCCTGCGCGTGGACCGATTGCAGAAGGCCGATGGCCAGGAAAGTGACGAGCATCGACGAGCCGCCGAAGCTCAAAAGGGGTGCCGGGACTCCCGTGATCGGCATGATCCCCACAGTCATACCCACATTTACGAAAATCTGGAAAAGCAGCATCGCCGTTATGCCTCCGGCGAGCAGCGCTCCGTACAGGTTCTTCGCAACGGTGAGGATGTGCAGCCCGCGCCATATGAGCAGCGCGTAGAGCGAGAGGACGAGGGCGGCACCGGCGAACCCGTAGGTCTCGCCGACCACCGCGAAGATGAAGTCCGTGTGGTGCTCGGGCAGGAAGTTCAGCCCGGTCTGGGTGGCGTTCTCCACGCCACGCCCCGTCTTCTCGCCGCTTCCGATGGCGATCCGTGACTGCTGCTGCTGGTAGCCCGCGTCCCCTGGATCGCCGGAAGGGTTGAGGAACGCGGTCAGGCGCTGCACCTGGTAGGGCTTGAGCACCTCGACGCCGATCGCCGGGGCGGCGGTCAGCACGAGCGTGATCGAGATCACGCCGAGCGCCGCCAGCGCGGCGAAGTGGCGCCACGGCGCACCCGCCACGAACAGCAGCGCGAGCACGCCGACGACGTAGACGAGCGACGTCCCGAGGTCGGGCTGGGCCATGACCAGCATCGCCGGCAGCAGCGCCAGCACCATGATCCGCGCCGTCACCTCGCGGCCCATCCGCCGCATCCGGTCGACGATGAAGCCGGAGAGAGCGATGACCAAGAGCAGCTTGCCCAGCTCCGACGGCTGGAAGCGGAAGAACGGCAGCTCGATCCAGCGCTTGGAGCCGCGGGTCGCGGTCGCCAGGCCGAACACCAGCAGGATCGACGCGATCAACAGCCCGTAGGCGACGTACTTGAGCTCGCGCAGCCGCGAGTAGTCGATCCGCGAGACGCCGTACATGAGCACGATCCCGACCGCGGCGTAGATCGCCTGGCGCTCGAGGTAGTAGTACGGCTGGCCGGCGACGTCGTCGGCGGTCGAGCCCTTGATCGCGATCAACGAGCAGGCCACGATCCCGAGCGTCGCCAGCAGCAGCAGCGGGTCGAGCCGCAGCCGCCACTCGCGCGGGACGAGGGGCGCGGGCGGCTCGGAGGCGGGCTGGATGGTGCTCGAGGCGCTCATCGCGTCGCCGAGTCCCCCTGCTTGAACTTGTCGTTGCCGAGGTCGAACCAGTTGGACAGGATCAGGCGCGCGGCCGGCGCGGCCGTCTCGGCGCCGAAGCCGCCCTTCTCCACGGTGACCACGACGACGATGGGGCGGCTTGGGTGGGGCACGTAGGCGGCGTACCAGGATTGGTCGGGCTGACCAATCCGCTCCACCGTACCGGTCTTGCCGTAGACCGTGAGCTTGCCGCCCGCAAAGCCCGAGAAGACGTCGGCCGACGTGCCGTCCTCCTCGCCCGCCGCACGCCGCAGGCCGTCCAGGATCACCGACTGGTTGGCCTCGGAGAACTTGACGTGCCGCTTGGCGGTCGTCCGGAACTCCTCGACCGCGCGGCCGAGGCCGTCCTCCACGCTCGCCGCCAGATGCGGCCGCACGACGCGCCCGCCGTTGGCGATCGCGGAGTAGGCGACGGCCATCTGCAGCGGCGTCGCCTGCAGGTCGCCCTGGCCGACCGAGAGGTTGACGTTGTCGCCGGTCGACCACGGGCGCTCGATGCCGCCGCACTTCTGCAGCGCCGCGAACGTCTGGGCCGGCACCTTCTCGCGCTTGACGCACTTCTGGTAGCGGGCGTAGCCGGCGTCACGCCAGCGTGAGTCGGGCAGCAGGCCGTCGAACTCGCCGGGGATGTCGATCCCGGTGCGGTTGCCGAGCCCGAGCTTGCGCGCCCAGCGCTGGATGATCGGGCCGCGCGGGTTCGCGCGGTCGCCGAGCGTGTAGAAGAAGACGTCGGAGGAGACCTTGAGCGCCTGCGATAGGTTCAGGAGGCCGTAGCGGGCGTCGCGGGCGTTCTTGAACGTCTGCGGGCCGAGCTTGAACTCGCCGTCGTCGAAGATCGTCTGCGTCGGCGTGAGGATGCCCTCCTCGAGCGCCGCCATGGCCGTGATCGGCTTGAACACGGAGCCCGTCGGATAGGCGGCGGCGATCGCGCGGTTGAACAGCGGGGCGCCGTTCTCCTCCGAGTTGAGCTCGTCGAAGCGCTCCTGCGACAGCGGCTTGGCGAACACGTTGGCGTCGAACGACGGGTAGGAGCCGAGCGCCAGCACCTCGCCGTTGGTCGGGTCGAGCGCGACGTAGGCGCCCGCCTTGGCGGGGTTGCCGTTGCCGTTGGCGGCCGCGATCGCCTGCTTGAGCGCGTTGTTGGCCGCGCGCTGGAGGCCGAGGTCGAGCGTCAGGCGCAACCGCTGCCCCTGCTGGGGCTCGCGGCGGGTGACCTCGCGGCGGTCGTCGCGGTTGCCGAGCGCGTTGATGACGACACGCGTGTAGCCGTCCTGGCCTCGCAGGTAGCGGTCGTAGGTCTCCTCGATGCCGTCGGCGCCGATCCGCGTCCCGGCCGCCACGCCGCGGTACTTCTTCTTCTTCATCTCGTCCGGCGAGATCTCGCGCAGCGTGCCGAACAGCTGCGCCGCCAGCTCCTTGTGCGGATACGAGCGCAGGTACAGCTTCTCGACCGCCACGCCGGGGAACTCGTCCTTGCGCTCCTTGAGGTAGTTGAAGGCGGAGCGCTTGACGTCGGTCTTGATCGTCACGTTCGAGTAGGGCGCCTCGGCGATGCCCTCGATCACGCGGCGCTGGACGGTGCGCGGCGACATCTCGAGCACCCGGCCGAGGCGGCGGAACGAGCGCCGCAGCTCGACCGCCTGCGCCGGCAGCGGCGGGACGGCGACGGCCTCGGCGCGGCGCGCGGCGCGGGCCAGGCGGCGGTGCTGGCGGCGCTCCTCCTTCGTGTAGCGGCGCTCTTCCTCGCGGCGCCGGCGCTCGAGCGAGCGCAGCTGGTCGGCGGCGGCCAGCCGGCGCTGCTCGGAGGCGCTGCGCGCCCGGCGGTAGGCGTCGGCGACCTCGAGCTCGGCCTCGGGCAGCCCGCTCGGCACGATCTGGACGACCGGCGCGACGCGCGTGCGCACGAGCCGGTTGCCGTTGCGGTCGACGATGTCGCCGCGCGGCGCCTCGATCTTGATCTTGCGCACGCGGTTCTCGCGGGCCTGGGTGACGTAGTCGTCGCCCGACAGCACCTGCAGGAACCAGAGACGGAAGAAGACGATCGCGAACAGCGCGAACGCGATCCCGCCGAGCACGGCGACGCGCACCGCGAGCTGCGGCGTGATCGCGGGCCGGCGCTCTTCGAGGTTCGGCGGCAAGACTCAGGCTCGCGAGAGCGGGCTGAGCCCGCCGGTCGTGTAGGCGCGGCGGCGGCGGCGGCGCGGGTCGTCGGGCAGGAACGGCGACAGCCAGCGGCGCACGAGCATGTGGACCGGCAGCGCGAGCAGCGTGTTGAGCACGAGCAGCAGCAGGATCTGGCGGACCAGCAGCAGCGACACCGGGGCGTCGACGCCGAGCAGGAACTGCATGACCGAGAAGCCGACCGCGTAGACGGCGGTCGCCAGCGCGCCGACCGCCACCGGGACGAGCGCGTGGGCCGGGTCGCGCAGCTCGCGCAGGCGGCCCGCGCCGTAGCCGACCGCGGTCAGCACGAGCGAGGAGATGCCGAGCGTCTGCAGCAGGGCGGTGTCGGCGAACAGCCCGATGCCGAAGCCGAACAGCGCTCCCGGGACCGAGCCCATCAGCAGCCCCACCGAGGCCACCAGCAGCGGCGACAGGTCGGCGGGCACGCCGAAGATGGTGAACTGCGCGACCGCGGTCAGCTGGAGGATGCCCCCCAGCAGGCCGAGGGCGACGAGGCGGGCGATCGCGGGGCCGGTCGGGGTCACGGCGTCGCCGTCGTCGAGGCGACGAGGTCGGTGTCGGGCTTCGTCAGGACCTCGACGTACTCGAGCCGCCGCAGGTCGGCGGCCGGGCGCACGTGGATGCGGCGGTCGAGCTCGCCCTCGCCCTCGTCGACCCGGTTGACGGTGCCGATGAGGATCCCGGGCGGGAACAGCGAGCGCAGGCGCGTCGAGACGGTGCCGGCGGTGACGATCCGCTCGCCCTTGCGCACGAGCTTGCCGCGCGGGACGAGCTCGAGCAGCAGGTCGCCGGGCGCCCCGACCGCGGGGTCGATCGAGCCCGGCTCGCCGGAGCGGGCGGCCTTGGCGGAGACGCCGAACTCCTGGTCGGTGAGCAGCATCACGATCGCGTTGCCGTCGGAGACCGACTTGACCTTGCCGATCAGGCCCTCGCCGTTGATGACCGGCTGGTCGGGGCGCACGCCGTCGCTCGAGCCCTTGTTGATCTCGACCGTCGAGTACCAGGTGCTGGGCGAGCGGGCGAAGACGCGCGCGATCACCGGCTCGTAGGCCTTCATGCCGCCGGCCGAGTTGATGTCGAGCAGGCCGCGGAGCGACTTGTTCTCGGTGCCCTGGACCTGGAGCTCGGTGACCTCCTGGCGCAGGGCGTCGCGCTCCTTCTTGAGCTTGTCGCGCTCGTCCTTGGCGTCGAGCGTGTCGCCGAACCAGCCGAACAGGTCGCGGAACGGCTTGACGACGCGGTTCGCGCCCTCCTGGATCGGGGCGAGCACTTCCATCGCACCGCGCTGGACGCTGTGCAGACCGCCGGAGCTGGATTCGCCGAAGTAGGCGCTGAGCAGGATCAGCGATAGGGCGACGAGGACGGCGAGAACCGCCCGTCGTCTCCGTACCGCTTTGTCGTACATGCGAAAAGTGTCTCCGAAGTGGTTGGCGTATTCATCGCCTGGGCCGCCGGTTGCGCGAGTTGTTGTTGCGGTTCGAGCGGTGGATCGCCTCGAACTCCTCGAGCGAGCGGCCCGAGCCGACCGCGACGCAGGTCAGCGGCGACTCGGCGCGGTGGGCGGGCATCTGCGTCTCCTCGCGCAGGCGCTCGTCGATGCCCTGCAGGAGGGAGCCGCCGCCGGCGAGCATGATGCCGCGGTCCATGATGTCCGACGCCAGCTCGGGCGGAGTGCGGTCCAGCGTCTCCTTGATGGCGTCGATGATCTGCACGAGCGGCTCCTCGAGCGCGGCACGGACCTCCTCGGAGGTGAGTACCACGGTCTTGGGCAGCCCAGACACGAGGTCGCGCCCGCGGATCTCCGCCTGCACCTCCTCCTCCAGGGGGTAGGCGGAGCCGATCTCGAGCTTGACCTCCTCGGCCGTCTGCTGGCCGATCAGGAGCTTGTACTCCTTCTTGACGTAGTTGATGATCGCCTCGTCCAGCTCGTCGCCGCCGACGCGGATCGACTGCGACACGACGATGCCGCCGAGCGAGATCACCGCGACCTCGGACGTGCCGCCGCCGATGTCGACCACCATGTTGCCCGTCGGCTCCCCCACCGGCAGGCCGGCGCCGATGGCCGCGGCCATCGGCTCCTCGATCAGGTAGGCCTGGCGCGCACCGGCGCTCAGGCACGCCTCCTCGACCGCGCGCTTCTCGACGCCGGTGACGCCGGAAGGGACGCAGACGACGACGCGCGGGTGGGCCCAGCGGTTCTGGTGCACCTTCTGGATGAAGTGGCGGAGCATCTCCTCCGTCACGTCGAAGTCGGCGATCACCCCGTCCTTCAGCGGCCGGATGGCGCTGATGGTGCCGGGCGTGCGGCCGAGCATGCGCTTGGCCTCGATCCCCACCGCGTGGACCTCGCCGGTGCGGGAGTCGATCGCCACCACGCTCGGCTCGGACAGCACGATGCCGCGGCCACGCACGTAGACGAGCGTGTTGGCCGTGCCGAGATCGACCGCCATGTCGCGGCCACCGAAGCCGGTGAGGTACGAGAAGAAGCCCATGAGGAGGAACCCTGCGCGCGCGGCCGTGGCCCGTGGCCCGTGAGGGTCGCGGCGCGTCGGGGCAGTCTACCGAACGCCCCCCGCGGAACCCCTGGAAATCGGGGTGGCCGGATGCAGGCCGGGGTGCAGGCTGAGGAGGCGCGCGAGCGGGAGCCCGACGACGTTCAGGTAGTCGCCCCGGATTCCGGTAATCAGCGCTGCGCCGCGGCCCTGGATCGCGTAGCCGCCCGCGCGGCCCTCCCACTCCCTCGACCTCACGTACCAGTTCGAGCGTTGTCTGGTCGAGGGCTGCGACGTCGACCTCGGTGACCTCGACGGCGGTCCGGATCTGACCCCGTTCGACGAGCGCCACGCCGCCCACGACCTCGTGCGTGCGGCCGGCGAGCCGGCCCAGGTACTCCGCGGCCTGCTGCGCGTCGGCGGGCTTGCCGAGGATCTCGCCGTCGAGCACGACGATCGTGTCGGCGCCGAGGATCAGCTCGCCCTCGACCGCCAGCGCCTTCCGCCGCGCGTTCTCGACCGCCACGGCGCGCGGCTCGCCGCGGGTCTCCTCCTCGGCGCCGGAGACCCGCACCTCGAAGGCGATGCCCGCCTGCTCGAGGATCGCCCGCCGCTGGGGCGAGGCGGAGGCGAGGATCAGAGGTCGGGGAAGAACAGCTTCGCCTCGCGCTCGGCGGACTCGGCGGAGTCCGAGCCGTGGACCATGTTCTGGCCGACCTCGACGGCGAAGTCGCCGCGGATCGAGCCGGTGGTCGCCTCGAGCGGGTTGGTGGCGCCGATCACCTGGCGCGCGGCGCGCACGGCCTCGTCCCCCTCGAGCACCATCGCGACGAGCGGGCCGGACGTGATGAAGCTCACGAGCTCACCGAAGAACGGCTTGCCCTCGTGCTCGGCGTAGTGCTGCTCGGCGAGCTGTGCATCCATCGTCATGTGCTTGAGGGCGGCGATGCGCAGGCCCTTGCGCTCGAAGCGGCTGATGATCTCGCCGGTCAGGTTGCGCGCGAACGCGTCCGGCTTGACCAGGATGAGGGTCCGGTCCAACTTGGGCTCCTTGATTAAGGGTTTCGCGCTCCGATCGCCGCCTGCGGCGCACCGCGGAACGCCCTGAAAGATTAGGCCGCCGCAGTCGGCGACCTCCGCGCGACGTTACCCTGGCGGTGGTTCCGCCACGGCCTGCTCCGACGAGGTGCCGCCGCGGCGCCTCCGGCGCGCGGAGGGCGGCGGGACGGCGCCGGTCTCGGCCTCGCAGAAGGGGCACAGCTTCCAGGCGGGGTCGATCGGCTTGCCGCACGAGTAGCAGCGCTCCTTGAGCCGCCGCATGCAGCTCGGGCAGCGCAGGTAGTCGCTCTTGACCTCGTAGTCGCAGTACGGGCACAGCTGGTAGTCGAACGACGTCAGGCGCGCCTCCGCGCCCTGCATCTCGAGCTCGCGCAGCCGCACGTCGTCCAGGAACTCCGGCGGGCGGATGATCATGTAGACGATCGTCCCGACGAACGGGAACAGCGACGCGAGCGTCGCGCAGCCCACGAGCATCGGGTCGTCGATGCGCCGGCGGGCGTCGCTGAAGGTCCAGAAGACGAGCGCCACCCAGACGACGAGCAGCACGAGGATCAACACGTTCAAGCCCGTGTTGACGCTGTCGTTGTCGATCCCGAAGACGCCGAGGGTCAGCATGCGCACTCGCGACAGAGTACCCGGGTGCTTACAGGAACATCCGACCGAACAGGTAGCCGAGCGCGAAGAAGACGAGGATGACGACCGCCACGACGACGGCGACGAGCGCCACCATCTGCAGCACGCCAGGGCCTCGCGGGCTCACAGCGCCGACGCCCTCCGGCGCCCCGGGTCCGACAGCAGGTCGGCGATCAGGTAGATCGAGCCGGTGGCCACGACGGCGCCCGTCTGGGCCGGCGATCTGCTGCGCGCGCTCGACGGCCGCGCGCGGGTCGCCCTCGATCTCGGCGGGCGGTCCGGAGAGCTGGCTCCACAGCGAGGCGAGGGTCGCCGGGCTGAGCGCGCGCGGGTTGCGGCTGGCGGTGAAGACCGCGCCGGCGGTGAGCGGGATCAGCTCCCGCAGCATGCCCGCCGCGTCCTTGTCGTCGAGCACGGAGAGGACGGCGATCAGCGGCCGCTCGCCGATCGTGTCGCGGAGCGCCGACGCGAGCGCGGCGACCCCGGACGGGTTGTGCGCGCCGTCGACGATCGTCAGCGGGGCCTCGGAGGTGACCTGGAAGCGGCCGGGGACGGTGAGCGACGACGCGGCGAGCAGGACCGCGGCGTCATCCAGCGCGCCCGGCAGGAATTCCTCCGCCGCGGCCCGCGCGACCGCGAAGTTGGTGCGCTGGAAGCCCGTGAACGGCGCTCCCTGCGCCGGGTCGGCTCGCACCACCCGGGCGTCGACCTTCGCCACCTCCGCCTCGGCCTCGGGCTCGAGCTCGCCGACGACGAGCGTCGACCCGGGCGCGACCACGGCGAGCTTCTCGCGCGCGATGTCGGCGATCGTCGGGCCGAGCCAGCGAGTGTGCTCGAGCCCGACGTTGGTGAGCACCGCGACCGGCGCGGCCAGCACGTTCGTGGCGTCGTGGCGGCCGCCGAGGCCGGCCTCGACCACCGCCGCCTCGACCCCGCGCTCGGCCAGCTCGGAGAACGCCGCCGCGGTGAGCAGCTCGAACTGGGTCACGCGCTCGCCGCCCGACAGCGTGCGGTCGACCTTGACCGCCGCGGCCGCCGCGCGCTCCACGGCGGCGCCGAAGGCGTCCGGCTCGAGGTCGGCGTCGCCGATGCGGATCCGCTCCGCGAAGGTCGAGAGGTGCGGCGACAAGTACGAGCCGGTACGGACGCCGTGCGCGTCGAGGATCGCCGCCGCCATCCGGACCGTCGAGCTCTTCCCGTTGGTGCCGACCACGTGGATCGCGCGGAACGCGCGCTGCGGGCTGCCGAGGGCGGTGAGGAGCCGGCGCATGCGGTCCAGGCCGAAGCGCATCCCGAACAGCTCGAGAGACAGAAGATGGTCTTCCGCGCGCTCGAGGGACCAGCTCACAGGTCGCGCCTCCGCGCCGGGCCAGGGCCGTGCATCACCCCAGCGCCTCCAGCTCCGCCTGCAGGCGCGCGAGCTTGTCGCGCTCGGCCTGGACGACAGGCGGCGGGGCCTTCGCCACGAAGCCCTCGTTGGCGAGCTTGCCCTCCGACCGCTTGATCTCGCTGTCGAGCCGCTGCCGCTCGGCCGCCGCGCGCTTCGCCTCCGCCTCGGTGTCGACGGCGTCGGACTCGAGCACCGCGACGTTGCCGCCCGGGACCGGGACCGTCGCGATCGGGGCCGTGCCGTTCTCGGTCCACTCGACCCGCGCGAGCCGCGCCACCGCGTCCGCCGTGCGCTCGTAGCCGGACGCGTCCAGCCGCGCCTCCAGCGCGCGCCCGGGCGCAGCGCCGACCCGGTCGCGCCACGCGCGCAGCTCCTGGACGGCGGCGATCGCGCGCGCCAGCTCGGCCTCGGCGGCCTCGTCGAGCAGCGCGTCGTCGGGCGCCGGCCACGGCGCGACCATCAGCAGCCCGTCGCTGCCGGGCAGGTAGGACCAGATCTCCTCGGTCACGAACGGGATCACCGGGTGGGCGAGCGTGAGCGTCTCGCGCAGGACGTGCAGCGCGACGGCGCACACCTCGGCGTTGTCATCTGCGTAGAGCCGCGGCTTGATCAGCTCGAGGTACCAGTCGCACAGGTCGCCGTAGACGAAGTCGTAGAGCCCGAGCGCGGCGCGGTGGAACTCGAAGTCCTCGAACGCCTTCTCGGTCGCCGCCTTCGCGCGCTGCAGGCGCGAGAGGATCCACGCGTCCTCGACGGTGACCGCCCGCGGCTCGGGCAGCTCGCCGGGCACGCGCAGGAGCAGCAGCCGCGACGCGTTCCAGAGCTTGTTGGTCAGCTGGCGGCCCTGGGCCACCTTGTCCTCGTTGAAGCGGACGTCCTGCGAGGAGGACATCGCGAGCAGCCCGAAGCGGACGGCGTCGGCGCCGTAGGCGGGGAACTCTCCGGCCTGCTCGAAGACGGGCGGTCGCGGGCCACCGTCGATCAGGTCGAGCGGGTCGATGCCGGTGCCGAGCGACTTCGACATCCGCCGCCCGTCGGGCGCCTGGATGATCGGGTGGACGTTGACGTCGGAGAACGGGATGTCGTCGGTGAGCTCGAGCCCGAACATGATCATCCGGGCGACCCACAGGAAGATGATGTCGCGGCCGGTCGACAGCACGTCGGTCGGGTAGAACGCTCGCAGCTCCGGGGTGTCCTCGGGCCAGCCGAGCGTCGCGAACGGCCACAGGCCGGAGGAGAACCAGGTGTCGAGGACGTCGGGGTCCTGCTCCCAGCCCTCGCCCTCCGGCGGCTCGATCCCGCAGTAGGTCTCCTCGCCCCGGTACCAGACGGGGATCCGGTGCCCCCACCACAGCTGGCGCGAGATGCACCACGGCCGGATGTTCTCCATCCACTCGAAGTAGCGCCGCCGCTGGCCCTCGGGTCGGATGCGGACGCGGCCGTCGCGGACGACGTCGAGCGCCGGCGCGGCCAGCTCGTCCATGCGCATGAACCACTGCAGCGAGATCAGCGGCTCGATCCGCTCGCCGGAGCGGTGCGAGAACGGCACGTTGTGCGTGTACGGCTCGGTCTTGGTGATCCGGCCCTCCTCGCGCAGGGCCTCCACCACCGCCTCGCGCGCCTCGAGCGCGGTCAGGCCCTCGAAGCGCTCGCCGGCCGCCGCGGTCATGCGGCCGTCCTCGCCGATCGCGGTGATCTCCTCGAGCCCGTGGGCGCGGCCGATCTCGAAGTCGTTCGGGTCGTGGCCGGGCGTGATCTTCAGCGCGCCGGTGCCGAACTCGGGCTTCACGTAGGGGTCGGCGATGATCTTCAGGCGGCGGCCGACGATCGGCAGGATCGCCGTCTCCCCCACCAGCCGCGTGTAGCGGTCGTCGTCGGGATGGACCGCGATCGCGGTGTCGGCGAGCATCGTCTCGGGGCGGACGGTGGCGATCGTCACCGTCCCGTTGCAGGCCTCGAGCGGGTAGTCGATCCAGTACAGCGTGTCTGAGACCTCGCGCTCCTCCACCTCGAGGTCCGAGATCGCCGAGCGTGAGCCGGGGTCCCAGTTGACCATGTAGTTGTCGCGGTAGATCAGGTCCTTGTCGTAGAGGTCGACGAAGACCTTCAGGACCGCCTGGATGTAGCGGTCGTCGAGGGTGAAGCGCTCGTCCTCGTAGTCGACCGAGGCGCCGAGCCGGCGGTACTGGGAGATGATCGTGCCGCCGTACTGGCGCCGCCACTCCCACATGCGCTCGAGGAACGCCTCGCGCCCGAGGTCCTCCTTGCGCTTGCCCTCCGCCTTGAGCGCCCGCTCGACCTGGGTCTGGGTGGCGATGCCGGCGTGGTCGGTGCCGAGGATCCACTTCGTGTTGCGGCCCTGCATGCGGGCGTGGCGGATCAGCGCGTCCTGGATCGAGCCGTTGAGCGCGTGGCCCATGTGCAGCGCGCCGGTGACGTTCGGCGGCGGGATCGCGATCGAGAAGTTCTCCTCCGGCGAGCCGGTCGGCTCGGGGTGGAAGCGCCCGGACGCCTCCCAGCGCTCGAAGACGCGCGGCTCGGCCTCGGAGGCGTCGTAGCGGGTGCGGTTCTCGAGGTCGCTCATGGGGGGACGATGAGGATAGGCGGACCTCAGCGGGTAAGAGGCGCGACATGGCCGTCGCTCCCCCGGTCCTCGAGCCCCTGCTCGCGCGCTTCGACCCGTCGGCGTTCGACGCGCCGGACGGCAGCGCGCGGCTGCGGCTGGTGGTCGACGACGTCGGCGAGTGCGACTTCCTGGTGCGCAAGGGCTCGCACCATGCTGGAGCCCGTCGACCGCGACGAGCGCCCGGATGCCCGCCTGTGCGCCGACCGCGCCACCTGGGCGCGTGTAGCGCGCGACCTGCGCGGCGGCATGAACGCGTTCCGCGGCGGACGGCTGCAGATCCGCGACAACCTCCACCTCGGCGTGGGCTTCCTCGCCGCCACGAGCGGGAGCGACGATCCGGCGCGGCTCGAGCTCGCGCGGGTCCGGACGTCACTCGGCAACATCGCGGTCGCCCGGGCCGGGCCGCCGGACGCGGAGCGGGTGGTGATGCTGCACGGCCTCGGCGGGACGAAGGCGTCGTTCCTGCCGACCGTCGCGGCGCTGGCCGACGAGTACCGCGTCTACACGATCGACCTGCCGGGCTTCGGCGACTCGGTGAAGCCCTTGCGCGCCGCCTACGACCCGCGCTTCTTCGCCCACGCGGTGTGCGGCTTCATGGACGCGGCGGGCATCGACCGCGCGCACCTGATCGGCAACTCGATGGGCGGGCGCGTGGCCTTCGAGGTCGGCTTCCGCAACGCCGACCGGGTCGGCCGGATCGTCGGGCTGACGCCGTCGCTGGCGTGGCTGCGCGACCGGCCGTGGACGCCGCTGGTGAAGGCGCTGCGACCCGAGCTCGGCCTGATCCAGATCACGCCGCGGCCGGTGATCGAGCAGGCCGTCCGCCGCTTCGTGCCCGGTGGCCGCGACGGCTGGTCGGCCGTCGGCGTCGACGAGTTCCTGCGCGCGTACATGCAGCCGCGCGGGCGGGCGGCGTTCTACGCGGCGCTGCGCAACATCTACCTCGACGAGCCGGAGGGCGACGAGGGGTTCTGGACCCGCCTGCGCGCCCTGGAGCACGAGTCGCTGTTCGTGTGGGGGCAGAAGGACCGGCTCGTGCCGATCGCGTTCGCGCGGCACGTGCGGGAGGCGCTGCCGGGAGCGCGGCACGTGGAGCTGGACTGCGGGCACGTGCCGCAGCTCGAGGCGCCGCGCGAGACGCACGCGGCGATCAAGCGGTTCCTGCGCGGCGCCTAGGCGCCGCGCTGTTCAGCGCGGCCGAGCGGCGCTCACCGTGCGCGAGCGCACCACTCGCCGCTCGTCCTCGAGCAGGATCCGCGCCTTCACCCGCGTCCGGCGAGGCCCCACGCGTACGACGCGCGTGAACGGCCGCTTCCGGTCCCGCGCCAGCCGGCGCTTGCCGCGCACGAAATCGACCCGCCGCACGAGCCGCGTCCCGCCGCCCAGCACCCGCACCCGCGCGCGCTCGCGGCCGAGCCGCCGCACGTGCAGCCGCAGCCGCGGGCCGGAGACCGCCTGCGCGCCAGGCGGCGGCACGCGGTCGCGCAGCGCGACGAGGCCGCCCAGCGTGCCCACGTAGGCCGTGCCGTCCGGGCCGAGTGTGATCGGCGCGTAGTTGTTGTTGTGGCCCAGGCCCTCGCCGCCCAGGCGCTTGTAGAGCGTGCGGCCGCTGGCGAAGTCGAGCGCGGTCAGGTACCAGGCGTCGGCGCTCGGGTCGCTCGCCACCGGGTCCTTCGTGTACGTGTAGACGATGCCGTTGCGGGCCGAGAGCTTCGGCACCACCGAGGGCGCGCGCTCCGCCGAGCGCCAGGCCGAGTGGCAGCCGCCGCCCGCGTCCAGGTCGACGCGCTCGAGCCCCGGCGAGGTGGTACGGCCTCCCTGCGTGGCGACCGGGCCGGCGTAGCCGTAGTTGTTCTCGACCACGAGCGAACGGCCGGTGCCGATCAGCGACTGGTCGGTCGCGCTCGCGCCCTTCTCGAACACGGGTTGGCGGCAGATGCGTTCGCCGCCGCCGCGGCGGTAGACGAGCACGTTCATCGGGTCGGCGTTGTCGGTGATCGCCACGAGCCCGTCGCCCATCAGCGTCGGCGTCGTGCCCGAGCCGGCGCTCGCCTGGCCGGGCTTCTGCACGCCCGAGTTCTCGTACGCCTCGCGCCACACCGGCTGCGGCCGCCCGCCCGGGCCGACCTCGAGCCGGTACAGCGCGGCGTCGGTGACGACGTAGACGGCGCCGCTGTCCTCCACCGCGAACGAGTTCGCGATCCGCTCCCCCAGCGGCCGCGAGCGGACGGCGCCGCTGGCCGGGTCGACCGTCCCGACCACGCCGTTGGTCGACGCGAACCAGAGCCGCCCGCGCCAGTCCGGCAGCGCCGAGATGATCTTGTCGCCCGGCAGCACCACGGTGCTCAGGTCGTAGTCGCGCTCGATCGCGAAGCCCGTCGCGCCGCCGGTCTGGCGCACGACGAAGATGTGCCGCGTGGTCGTCGGGATCACCGCCCGGTCGCGGTGATCGAGGTAGAAGTAGCCGCCGCCCGCGAAGTCGGTGAACAGGTTGCCGGGCCCTGGCACGCGCGGCGGCAGCGGCATCGCCGCCAGCGTCGCGAGCGTGCGCGGCTCCAGCAGCACGAGCTTCGGCCCCTCGACGCCCACGCACACGGTCACGATGCGCCCGCGCGAGTCGAACGTCACCGACGCGCAGACGCCCTCGAGGAACGTCGACCGCCGCCGCATCCCCCGCCCCAGCGGCCCTGGTCCCTGGTGGACGTCGGACTGGTACGCGTCGACGTGCAGGTTCGAGCGCGAGTTCGGCGCCATGAACGGATGCCGCGGCGGGTCCGCGACCGCCACCGGCCGCTGCGCCGCCGGCGAGCCGGAGAACACCGGCAGCGAGCCGGCAGCCGGCCCCTCCGGGATCGGCAGCGGCGGCACCGCCGCGGCGGGAGCGGCGAGCAGCAGGAACAGCCCGGCAACGAGCGCGGCCTTCATGCGCGCGAAGGATCGCGCGCAGCGGCGCGCGGCGGCGCCGGTTACTGGACCGCGCGCAGGCTCTGCGTGCTGCGGCGGTCGGCGCGCAGGCCGCTCGCCGGACGCACCGCGTGGTCGCAGAGGAGGCGGAGGACGCCGTCGACCGCCGACAGGTCGGCGGAGGCGGCGTCGCCGTAGATCTCCAGCAGCCAGGCGCCGCGGCCGTCCGCGGCGGCGGCCAGCACGACGTCGGTCACGCCCAGCTCGGTGAGCAGCGCGCGCTCGGCGGCGTCGGCGCTCTCGTCGCCCGCGTAGAGGTGCAGCGCGCCGCCCTCGCCCAGCAGCGTCGCGGTGCGCGGGTAGTCCTCGAGCCGGTAGCGGGAGCCGTCCATGCCCTGGCGCACGCCGGTCGACCAGCCAGACCGCAGGTCGAGCTCGAACAGCGTCTCGATCTCGCCGCCGCCGTGCGCGCACAGCGACACCGCGGCAGCCGCGGCGCGCAGCGTGGCGCCGAGCGACGTGGCCAGACCCTCGAGGCGCTCGAGCGGCGGCGCGGCGCGCAGCGGCGCGTCGAGCAGGTGCAGCCCCTGCGCGATCAGCTCGGCCGTGTCGACGTCGAGCCCGTCGCGGCGGGCGCGGCGCGAGCCGGGGCGGCCGGCGGAGCGCGGGGCGGCCTCGGGCTCCGGCCCGGCGACGACCACGCGCCCGCGGCCGGTGCGCTTCGCGGTGTAGAGCGCGGTGTCGGCGGCGCAGAACAGCTCCGACGGCGTGCGTGCGCCGTGGCGGGTCGAGGCGATCCCGCACGACATGTGGACCGGCGGGCGGTGCACGGCCAGCCGCTCGATCGCCCGCCCCACGACCTTGCGCAGCGTCTCCTCGCCGGCGCCCGGCGCCAGCACCGCGAACTCGTCGCCGCTCAGCCGGCACACGAGCGCGTCGGGCAGCGCCTCGGCGGCCGAGCG
Organism: uncultured Solirubrobacteraceae bacterium; assembly: GCA_963730115.1. Lineage (GTDB taxonomy): Bacteria > Actinomycetota > Thermoleophilia > Solirubrobacterales > Solirubrobacteraceae > DASQFQ01. The sequence continues at coordinate 583,653 of CAVSQM010000012.1, forward strand.
CAGCGCGCCGGCCACGGCCTTGAGCGCCCAGTCGCCGCCGTGGTGGCCGCGGCGCTGGTTGAGCGCCCGCAGGTCGTCGACGTCGCACAGCAGCAGCGACACCTCGGCCACCCGGCCGCGCTCGAGGCGCTCGAGCGCCAGCTCGAGCCGCTCGCTCAGCGCGTGCCGGTTCGCCAGCCCGGTCAGCTCGTCGGTGAAGGCGATGTCCGTCATCCGCCCGTACAGCTCCGCGCGCGCGATGCCCGCGGCCACCTGGCTCGCGATCGCCGACAGCAGCCGCACGTCGTGCTCGCCGAAGTCCGGCGCGCCGGCGTCGCGGGTCGCCCACAGCTCGCCCCACGCGGCTTCGCCGACCATCAGCGGCACCGCCACGCACGAGCGCGCGCCGATCCGCTCCAGCAGCGACCGCTCGAGCGGGTGCAGCGCCATGTCGTCGACCACGCCGACGTACGCGCGGCCCTGCAGCAGCAGCCGCTTCAGCGGGTCGTCGCCCGACAGGCGGTAGATCTCGTCGACCGGGTGGCGGCTCTCCCCCGGCCCCAGGCGGCCCGCGTTGATCAGCGTGCGCAGGATCTCCGCCTGCGACTCCCAGCGCGACACCGAGATCGAGGCGGCGCCCAGCGCCATCCGCGCCTCGTCGGCCGCGCGGTCGAGCAGATCGGTCAGCGACGTGGCGGCCGCCACCGCCGAGGAGACCGAGAGCAGGATCCGCAGCTCGCGCGCATCGAGCGCCTCGTCGCCCGCCTGGAGATCGCGCGCAGCCGCCGACGCGTCGCGTCGCAGATCCTCGAGCCGGCGCACCCCAGAGTTGCTCACCAGTCCTACATCGGCGCGCAGGGCGCCGAGCAATAACGAGCTAGGCCGACTTCGCCTCGCCGGCGTCGTCGCCCTTCTCGTCCTCGGGCGCGACGGTGACCAGCGTCGGCTTGACGCCGCGGTCGATCGTGTCCTTGGTCACGACGCACTTCTTGACGTCGCGCCGGGAGGGCAGCTCGAACTGCACCTCGAGCAGCGTCTCCTCGATGATCGAGCGCAGGCCGCGGGCGCCGGTCTCGCGCTCGAGCGCCTTGTTGGCGACCGCCTTCAGCGCGTCGGTGGCGAACACGAGCTCGATCCCGTCGAAGCCGAAGAAGCGCTGGAACTGCTTGACGATCGCGTTGCGCGGCTCGGTGAGGATCGTGATCAGGTCGTCACGCGAGAGCTGGTGGACCGCCGAGGTGACCGGCAGGCGGCCGATGAACTCGGGGATCAGCCCGTACTGCATCAGGTCCTCCGGGAGGCACTGCTCGAAGACCTCGCCGGTGTCCTTGTTGAGCTTGGAGGCGATCGCGGCGCCGAAGCCGACGCCCTTGTGGCCGATCCGCCGCTCGATGACCTTGTCGAGGTTGGCGAACGCGCCGCCGCAGACGAACAGGATGTTCGTCGTGTCGATGGTCAGGAACTCCTGGTGCGGGTGCTTGCGCCCGCCCTGCGGGGGCACGCTTGCCGTCGTCCCCTCGAGGATCTTCAGCAGCGCCTGCTGCACGCCCTCGCCGCTCACGTCGCGCGTGATCGACGGGTTGTCGGCCTTGCGGGCGATCTTGTCGACCTCGTCGATGTAGATGATCCCGGTCTCGGCCTTCTTGACGTCGTAGTCGGCGGCCTGGATCAGCTTGAGCAGGATGTTCTCGACGTCCTCGCCGACGTAGCCGGCCTCGGTCAGCGCCGTGGCGTCGGCGATCGCGAACGGGACGTTGAGGATCCGCGCCAGCGTCTGCGCGAGCAGCGTCTTGCCGCAGCCGGTCGGCCCGAGCAGCAGGATGTTGCTCTTCTGCAGCTCGATGTCGGCGTCGTCCGACTGCATCATCTGGACGCGCTTGTAGTGGTTGTAGACCGCGACGGAGAGCGTGCGCTTGGCCTGCTCCTGCCCGACCACGTACTCCTGCAGCACGTCGTAGATCTCGCGCGGCTTCGGCAGGTTGTCGATGTCGAAGCTCGGCGGGGCGGTGAGCTCCTCGTCGATGATCTCGTTACAGAGATCGATGCACTCGTCGCAGATGTAGACGCCCGGCCCGGCGATCAGCTTCTTGACCTGCCGCTGCGATTTGCCGCAGAAGGAGCAGAGGAGCTGTTCGTTGGAGTCCGTCGGGCGTGCCACTGGTTCCTGTCCCCTTTCGGCCGCAGCGCCCTCCGAGCTTAGTGCTCGGAGATCACCCGGTCGATGATTCCGTACTTCTCCGCCTCTTCCGAGCTGAGGAAGTAGTCGCGCTCCGTGTCCTGCCGGACCTTCTCGAGGTCCTGCCCGGTGTGCTCGGCGATGATCTCGTCCAGGCGCCGGCGCAGCTCGATGACCTCGCGGGCGTGGATCTCGATGTCGGTCGCCTGGCCCTGGAAGCCGGACGAGACCTGGTGGATGAGGATCTTCGCGTTCGGCAGCGCCATCCGCTTGCCCTTCGCGCCGCCGCTCAGGAGGAGTGCGCCCATCGACATCGCTATACCCACGCAGATCGTCGATACATCGGGCTTGATGAACTGCATCGTGTCGTAGATCGCGAGCCCCGCGTACACGCTGCCGCCCGGCGAGTTGATGTAGAGCGAGATGTCCTTGTCCGGATCCTCGGACTCCAGGTGCAGCAGCTGGGCGACGACCAGGTTCGCGATCTGATCGTCGACAGGCGTGCCGAGGAAGATGATCCGCTCGTTGAGCAGACGGGAGTAGATGTCGAACGCACGCTCACCGCGTGAGGTTTGTTCGACGACCATCGGGACGAGTGGGCTCACGGTCCTCGCTTAGTTTCAGATCAGCACGGCGTTTCCTGCACAGCGGCCGACTCTAGCAACGGGACGGCGCCGCCCCACCCCGCCGGGAGGCTAGCTTCCGGGCGTCCAGAGCCCGCTCGCGGCGGCTCTTTCGGCCGTGCTCTGCTCGACCTTCGTCGGCTTCGAGGCCTCGGCGATGTGATCGATGGCCTTGCGCTGGGCGAGGTCGGCCTTCAGCGAGTCGAGCCGGCCCGACGACCGCAGGCGCTCGAGCAGCTTCTTCGGTGAGCCGCCCTCGGCGGCGGCGGCGCGCTCGACCGACTCGAGCACCTCGTCCTCGCTCGCCTCGATGCCCTCGGCCTCGACGACGGCGGCCAGCACGGCCTCGCGCCGGAGGTCGCGCTCGGCGGGCTCCTTGTTCTCCTCGAGGACCTCGTCCTCGCTCTTGCCGCCTGCGATCTGCAGGTACATCTCCTTCGAGATCCCCTGGTGCGAGAGCGTGTGCGCCATCTGGTCCCAGAGCTCGCGGGCGCGGGCCTCGACGAGCGCCTCCGGCACCTCGACGGTGGCGGCGGCGACGACGGCGTCGAGCGCGGCCTCGCGGTACTCGGCCTCGATCTCGCGCGTCTGCGCCTCGGAGAGCCGCTCGCGGATGTCGTCGCGGAGCTCGTCGAGCGTGTCGAAGCCGGCCTCGGCCGCGAAGTCCTCGTCGAGCTCGGGCAGCTCCTTGGCCTTGACCTCCTTGACGGTGACCGCGAACTCGGCCTCCTTGCCGGCGAGGTCCTCGGCGCCGTAGTCCTCGGGGAAGGTGATCTTGACCGTGCGCTCGTCGCCGGCCGACGCGCCCTCGAGCTGCTCCTCGAAGCCCGGCACGAGCCGGCCGGAGCCGAGCTCGACCATCTGGTCGCGCCCCTCGCCGCCGCCGAACGGCTCGCCGTCGAGGGTGCCGAGGAAGTCCATGACCACGTAGTCGCTCGTGGCGGCAGCGCGGTCGACGGTCTCGAGCTTGGCCATGCGGTCGCGCAGCTGCTCGATCTCCTTGTCGATCGTCTCGTCGTCGACCTCGGGGTCGCGGCGGCCGACCTCGAGCCCCTCGTACTGGCCGAGCTGGGCGGTCGGGCGGACGCCGATCTCGATCGAGAAGCGCAGCGGCTCGCCCTCGCCGGGGAGCTCGTCGAGGTCGAGGCTGGGCTCGCCGACCGGGACGACGTTGGCGGCGTCGATGGCGGCGCTGTACCAGCCGGCGATCGACTCGCGGACCGCCTCGTCGAGCACCGCGTCGCGCCCGACGCGCTGGATGATCACCGGCGGCGGGACCTTGCCCTTGCGGAAGCCGGGGATGCGCAGGTTGCGGCCGAGCGCGCGGGCGGCGACGGCGACGCGCTTCTCGACCTCGTCGGCGGGCACCTCGGCCTGGACGCGCACGCGCGACTCGGGCAGCTCGGTGACGGTGGTGGAGACAGGGGCGGCCATGAGCGGCGTACGACGATACCGTGGCCTCATGCGCGCTCGCTTCGCCGGCTGGCTGGTGTGCGGCCCGCTCGGCCATCTGGCCGCGGGCGTGGTCGACTGGGCCCGACTGCTCTTCGGCTGGCGCCTCGACAAGCGGCGCGCTAAGCGAGGAGGCGCGAGATCAGGTTGAGGTAGTCGAGCAGGCTGCGGGCGCCGAGGAAGCGGTCGCGCACGCGCGCCTTCGCCGCCTCGCCCATCCTGCGCGCGCGGTCCGGGTCCTCGAGCAGCGCTCGGACCGCCGCCCCGTACGCGTCGAGGTCGTGCGCGTCGGCCAGGAGCGCGCCGGTCTCGCCGTCGACGATCTGGTCCTGGATGCCGCCGACGGCGGTGGCGACCACCGGCCGTCCCTTCCACATCGCCTCGGCGACGGTCAGCCCGAAGCCCTCGGCGATGCTCTTCTGCACGACGACGTCGGCGGCGCGCTGGAGCGCGTTGACGATCGCGGCGTTCTCCTCGGCGTCGTCCATCGGCAGGCACACGAGGTGGATGCTGCGCTGGGCCTCGTCCGGCAGCGCCTCGCGCAGCGCGATCGCCTCGTCGAGCACCTGCTTGCCCTCGGGGTCGTCGGAGACCGCCTCGACCGCCGGCCCGGCGTAGATCAGGTGCGCGCCGGTCTCGTGTGCCTCGGCGTGCTCGGCGAAGCCGCGGATCACGCCCTCCGGGTCCTTCAGCCGGTCCCAGCGCGAGACCTGGAGCACGATCTTGTCCTCGGGCGTGATGCGGGTGTCCTCGTAGATCTGGGCCCGGCTGGAGACGCGCGACTCGCTGCCGTCGCCCCGCTTGAACGTCGCGTTGCCGTCACCGCCCTCGACGATCCCCGCGGTGGCCAGGATCGCCCGCACCTGGTCGGGCCCGAGCTCCTGGTTCTTGGCGTTGAAGGCGTCGATCGACGGGGCGATGACCGCGACCTTGTCGGGGTCGAGTCCCTCCCAGACGAACGCCTCGCGCGAGAACACGTACGCGTCGGCCTGCTCGACGTCGACGCGGAGAAAGTCCCACGCGCGCCGCGCGAGGTCGTCCGGCTCGTCGACGCCGATATGGCAGCGCCAGATCACCCGCGCGCCGGTTCGCTTGAGCGGCCCGATCAGGCCCACGGTCTGCGGGTCGTGCAACAGCACGATGTCGTCGTCGTCGACGCGTTCGACGAGCTCGCGCGCGTTGCCCTCGAGCGTGTCCTCATACGTCTTGCGGGCGTCGTCACCGAGGTCGCCACCGTCGCCTTCGAAGCCGTGGAGCAGGTTGTGGATCCGCTTGGTGACGGTGAAGAACTCGGGGTTTCCCTCGATCACCGCCCAGCGCGCGTCGACCCCGGCGCCCTTGGCGTAGCCGATCAGGGGGAGCAGGAGCTCGACCACGCCGCCGCCCTTGGCGGTCGAGCTGACGTTCCAGACCGTACGCTCGCCCAGCAGCTCACGGGCGGTGCGGATCCCTTCGGCAAGCTTCTCGTAGGGCTCAGGCTCCATCACCGACTCGAAGCGCTGCGGCGGGTGGGCGGCGACGTCGACCATCTCGAGCATGGGCGGGAGGATGCCCGAACCGAGGTGTGGTCAACCCCCCTTGAGCCGCAGCGGCCGCGCCGGTACCTTCCGTGGCGAAGACCTCTGCTGACGACGCTCCGACACCTCCGCACCGCCGACTCGGTCCGCTGACCGGGCGCGCCGCCGCGCGCGCTCCGGTCTCTCCACGTCCGAGTCCTTTCGAACCGTCAGGAGCATCCCGTTGTCCCATCTCGCCCGTGTCGCCGCGGTCCATCGCGGCGGCCTGGAGCTGATCACCGAGGCCGGCCCGCGCGCCGGCTTCCTCACCGGCCGGCTGCGGCACGCCGCGGCCGGCCCCCTCGACCTGCCCGCGGTCGGCGACTGGGTCGTGTGCGACCCGGAGTCCGGCGCCGTCCACGCCGTCGAGGAGCGGCGCAGCGCGCTGGTCCGCGCGGCGCACGGCGGCGGCGAGCCGCAGGTGCTGGCCGCCAACGTCGACCTCGTGGTCGTCGTCGCGTCGATGAACCGCGAGCTGAGCGTCGGCCGGATCCAGCGCATGCTCACGCTCGCCGCCGACGCGCCCGCCGACGGGCTCGTCGTGCTGTCGAAGGCCGACCTCGAGCCCGACCCCGCAGCGCGGGTGGCCGACGTGCGCGCGGCGGTCGCGGGCGCGGCGCCGGTGCTGCCGGTGTCGACCGTCGACGGCAGCGGGCTCGACGCGGTCGCCGCCCTGCTCGGCCCCGGCGTCACCGGCGTGCTGCTCGGCGCCTCCGGCGTCGGGAAGACGACGCTGCTGAACGCGCTGGCCGGCGGCACGCGGGCCACCGGCCCGATCCGCGAGGCCGACGACCGCGGCCGCCACACCACCACCCGCCGCGAGCTCGTGCCGCTGGCCGGCGGCGGCACGATCATCGACACGCCCGGCCTCAAGCTCCCGCGGATCTGGGAGCAGGCGAGCGGGCTGGCGAGCGTCTTCTCGGACATCGAGGAGCTCGCCCGCAGCTGCCGCTTCGCCGACTGCCGCCACGCGGGCGAGCCCGGCTGCGCGGTGGCGGAGGCGCTCGCCGACGGCCGCCTGGCGCCCGAGCGCCTGGCCGCCCACGAGCAGCTCGGCCGCGAGCAGGCGTGGGCGGAGTCCCGCCGCGACGACCGCGCGCGGCGGGCGCGCAAGGACGCCACGCGGAGGATCCACCGCGAGCAGCGCCGGATCCAGCGCGCGAAAGGAGGACGGCGCTAGCTCAGGCCGCTGGGACCCGCACGGGCGCCTTGCGCGGCTCGCGCAGCCGCTCGAGCGCCTGGGCGGCGGCGGTGCGGGCGCCGCCGAGGCCGAGCTCGCGGATCAGGATCAGCGCCGAGAGCGTGATCCCGACTGCAGTCAGCACGGCGGTCGAACCGAGGTAGAACGCGGTCACCTGGCCGGCGCTGACGCTGGTGTGGGTGACCGCCGGGAACGCGGCGACCAGGAGGCCGAGGCTGGCGCCGGCGCCGGCCGGGCCGAAGGGCACGAGGCGGCCGGAGCTGTGGGCGACCATCACGACGAGCGCGCCGGTCAGCGTCGCCGGCAGGCCGAACGCCGCGAGCAGGCACACCAGCGCGCCGATCCGCAGCACGCGGCTGAGCACGCCCCACGGCACGACGTGCCGCGCGTAGGCGCCGGGGCTGCCGAGCAGGCAGAGGCCGCGGCGGGCGTCGGAGCACGCGCGCGCGAGCGCGGGGACCCGGCGCGCGAGCCGCCACACGACGAGCACGAGCAGCAGCACGCCGGCGGCGATCAGCGAAGCGGTGGCGAGCCCGGGGCTGTGGAGGCCGGGGATGAAGCCGGCGCTCAGCGCCCAGATCGTCAGCAGCGCGCCGAGCGCGGTCTCGGCGACGGTCTCCGCGGCCAGCGTGCCGACGAGCGTCGGGCAGGTCGTCGTCATCCGCCGCCGCAGCAGCAGGACCCGCAGCGCGTCACCGCCGCGCGCGGAGAGGACGCCCGAGGCGCCGGCTCCCGCCACCCAGGTGGCGAGCACGTCGCGCCGCCGCGGGCGGTCGGCCTCGGGATGGGCGGCGCACACGATCGTGTGCCAGCCGCGCCCACGCGAAAGCTGCGAGCAGAGGTGCAGCACCACGCCCGCGACCAGCCAGAGCAGGTCGACGTGTCCCAGGGACAAGCACGACGATGGTACCCGCGCGCGCCGCGGCGCAAGCGAAGAGTCGCGCTACGCGGGCAGCGGCGAGTGCAGCGCCGGGCGGCGCCACGGCCGCGCTCGGCCGGCGAACTTGCGGTCGACCGCGTTGCCGACGACGTAGCCCGCGACGGTGACGACGAGGCCCGCGGCGATGTCGAACATGAAGTGGTTGCCGGTCGCCACGACCGCGAGGCCGATGAGCGGCGCCCACGACCAGGCGAGCACCTTCGCGAAGCGGTTGCTGAACGACGCGGCCAGCGCGACGCCGACGGCGAGCGCGAAGCCCGCGTGCAGGCTCGGCACCGCGGCCAGCTCGTTGTAGAAGGACGTCGTCAGCGTGGAGTCGAGCCGGACGCCGCCGCCCTGCGTGATCGTGTCGAGCATGCCCATGCCGGCGAGGCGCGGCGGGGCGACGGGGAACAGCGCGTAGATCGGGATCGCGATCAGCCAGGTGGCCAGGACCGTGTTGCGCAGCTTCACGTAGATGTCGTGGTTGCGGCGGTAGAGCCAGATCAGCGTGCCGGGCACGACGATGATCTGCGCCGCGAGGTAGAGGTTGTTGAGCGCCCAGATGACGGCGGTGCCGTTGAGCGCCGACTGCACCGAGCTCTCGACGTTGACGCCGATGCTCTGCTGCAGGCCGACGATCCACTCCGCGTGGCCGGTGGCCGTCGTGATGTCGCCGACCGAGACGTAGCGCGACGCCGAGTACACGAGGTACGCGCCGAGGAAGAGGAAGAGCTCGCGGCGTCCTACGAGGCTGAGTGGCCGGGTGATCATCGTGCTGACGATGATCCGCCTCGGGGCCTGCCGGCCCAATGCTGCGGTCTCTACTCCTGGGGTGTGGAAATCCGTACCCGGGAGGGTGCACCTTCGCCCGTGATCAGGCGTGCTCCCCGCCCTCGGGTCAGGAACGAGAAGCTCCAGCGCAGCAGGACCAGCAGCCGGTTCTGGAACCCGATCAGGTAGAAGATGTGGATCCCGAGCCACAGGAGCCAGGCCAGCGCGCCGCCGAAGTGCAGGTTCTTGATCTCGGCCACGGCCCGGGCCCGCCCGATCGTCGCCAGGTTGCCCTTGTCGACGTACTTGAACGGCTTGACGTCCTGCCCCGCGAGCCGCCGCACGACCGCCTTCGCCGCGTAGCGGCCCTGCTGCATCGCCACCGGCGCCACTCCCGGCAGGTCCTGCACGCCCTCGCCGTCCGCCCGCTTGACGACCGCCATGTCCCCGAGCGCGAGCACCTCGGGGTGGCCGGGCAGCGTCAGGTCGGGCTCGACGACGATCCGGCCGGCGCGGTCGACCTCGGCGCCTCCGGCATCCGCGAGCCTCCCGGCGAGCGATGCCGCGGCGACGCCCGCCGCCCACACCACCGTGCGCGCGCCCACCCGCCGGCGCGTGCCGTCGGGCGACTCCAGCTCGATGCCCTCGTGGTCGATCCCCACCACCATCGCGTCGTTCATGCACGTCACGCCGAGGTGCTCGAGCTGGCGCTGGGCGCTCTCCGACAGGTCGGGCGGGAAGGCCGCGAGCACGCGCGGCCCGGCCTCGACGAGCAGGATCCGGCCCGCCGAAGGGTCGGCGGCGCGGAAGTCCTTGGGCAGCGTGTCGCCGGCGAGCTCGGCGATCTGGCCGGCCATCTCGACGCCGGTCGGCCCCGCGCCCACGACCGCGAAGGTCAGCCAGTCGTGGCGCTTCTCGTGATCCTCCTCGAGCTCGGCCGCCTCGAACGCCTCGAGGATGCGGTGCCGCACGTCGAGCGCGCTCTCCAGCGACTTGACCTCGGGGGCGAGCTCGGCCCACTCGGGGTGGCCGAAGTAGGAGTACTTCGAGCCCGCCGCCACGATCAGCGTGTCGTAGGGCACCTCGGCGGACGGCAGCTCGGCGAGCGGCGGCTCCAGGTGCACGACCCGGTGCTCGAGATCGATGTCGGCGACCTCGCCGAGCAGGACCCGCACGTTGCGCGCGCGGCTGAACACCGAGCGCAGCGGCGTCGCGATCTCGCCCGGCGACAGCGCGCCGGTGGCGACCTGGTAGACGAGCGGCTGGAAGAGGTGGAAGTTGCGGCGGTCGATCAGCGTCACGTCGACGTCGGCCTTGCGCAGCTTGTTCACCGCCTGCAGCCCGCCGAACCCGCCGCCGATCACCACCACGCGGCGGCCGCGCGGCACGTCGGGCGTCGGCCCGGGCGGCCGCACCGCCCCCGGGCGGCGGATCAGCAGCAGCGCGCCGCCCGCCAGCGCCGCGGCCACCACGAGCGCGACGAGCGGGGCGAGGTAGGCGACGTTCATCCGCCGAGCGCCCCCTTCACGATCTCCTGCGCCTCCTCGACGATCCGCTCGAGGTGCTCCTCGCCGCGGAACGACTCGGCGTAGACCTTGTAGACGTCCTCGGTGCCCGACGGCCGCGCCGCGAACCAGCCACCGGCGCTCACCACCTTCAGCCCGCCGATCGTCGCGCCGTTGCCGGGCGCCTCGGTCAGCACGTCGGTGATCTCCTCGCCCGCCAGCTCGGACGACTCGACCTCGTCGGGCGACAGCTTCTTCAGCACCGCCTTCTCGTCCGGCGTCGCCGCGACGTCGGTGCGCTTGTAGACGGCCTCGCCGAAGCGCTCGACCAGCGACGCGTAGCGCGCGCCCGGGTCGCGGCCGTCGGCGGCCGTCATCTCGGCCGCCAGCAGGCACGGGATCAGGCCGTCCTTGTCGGTCGACCACGGCCCGCCGTCGCGGCGCAGGAACGACGCGCCGGCGCTCTCCTCGCCGCCGAACCCCAGCGAGCCGTCGAGCAGGCCCTCGACGAACCACTTGAAGCCGACCGGCACCTCGACGAGCCGGCGCCCGAGGTCCTCGGCCACGCGGTCGATCATGCTCGACGAGACCAGCGTCTTGCCGATCCCGGCCTCGCCCCACTCGCGCGCGCCGCCGAACAGGTACTCGATGCACACCGCGAGGTGGTGGTTGGGGTTCATGAGCCCCGCGGACGGCACGACGATCCCGTGCCGGTCGGCGTCGGGGTCGTTGGCGAACGCGACGTCGAAGCGGTCCTTGAGGTCGCGCAGCCGCGACATGGCGTACGGCGACGAGCAGTCCATGCGGATCTTGCCGTCCCAGTCGAGCGGCACGAAGCGGAACGTCGGGTCGAGCTCGTCGTTGACGATCTCGAGGTCGATCCCGCTGCGCTCGGCGATCCGCTCCCAGTAGGCGAGGCTCGCGCCGCCGAGCGGGTCGACCCCCAGCTTCAGGCCCGAGCCGCGGATCGCCTCGAGGTCGATGACCGCCTCGAGGTCGTCGAGGTAGGCGCTGATGTAATCGCGCCGCTGGACCTCCGCATCCTCGAAACGGACGCGCTGCACGCCATCGAGACCGGCCTCCAGCAGCTCGTTGGCGGCGTCCTGGATCGCGCCGGTCACGTCGGTGTCGGCCGGCCCGCCGTGCGACGGGTTGTACTTGAAGCCGCCGTCCCCGGGCGGGTTGTGCGAGGGGGTGACGACGATGCCGTCCGCCGTCCCGCGCCCGCCGCCGCGGTTGTGGCCGAGGATCGCGTGCGAGATCACCGGCGTCGGCGTGGCGCCGTCGTCGGCGGCGAGCACGACGTCGGCGCCGTGGGCGGCCAGCACCTCGACGATCGTGCGCGTGGCGGGTTCCGACAGCGCGTGGGTGTCGCGGCCGAGGAACAGCGGGCCGTCGATCCCCTCGCGCTTGCGGTGCCGCGCGACCGCCTCGGCGATCGCCAGCACGTGCGCCTCGTTGAACGTGCGCGCGGTCGCGGTGCCGCGGTGGCCGGACGTGCCGAACGACACGCGCTGCGTGTCCTCCGACGGGTCGGGGCGCTCGTCGTGGTAGGCCGCGACCAGCGCGTCGACGTCGATCAGGTCGTCTTCGCCCGGCAGCTCGCCGGCACGGGGGTCATCGCTCATCGCCCCCGCACGCTATCCACTAGACGGCGGCCTTCTCCAACTCGCCGACGGCGCGCCGCAGGAGCCGCGAGATGTGCATCTGCGAGTAGCCGAGCCGCTCGCCGATCTGCGACTGGGTGAGCTCCTCGCGGAAGTAGAGCTGGATGATCGCGCGGTCGCGCTCGTCGAGCTCGTCCAGCAACGAGTCGAGCGCGGCGTGGTCGAGCGCCGAGCCGTAGCCGTCCTCCGTCGTCCCGAGCGTGTCGAGCAGCGACGGCGACTCGCCGTCGGCGTCCGGCGGCTTGGCGTCGAGCGAGCTCGCGTGCAGCGCGCGATAGGCGGCGCGCGCCTCGAGGACCTCCTCCGGGGTCAGCGACGCGGCCTCGGCCAGCTCGGCGATGGTCGGCGACTCGCCGATCGCGCTGCCCAGCTCGTTCTCGAGCGCGTGGACGGTCATCGCCCGCTCCTGCAGCTCGCGCGGCACCCGGACCGACCAGCCGCAGTCGCGGAAGTGGCGCTTGATCGCCCCCGCGATGCAGGGCACGGCGTAGGACGAGAACGCCGTGCCGCGGCCGGGGTCGAAGCCGTCGACGGCCTTCACGAGCGCGAGCGCAGCGACCTGCTCGAGGTCCTCCAGCGGCTCACCGCCGGACGCGAAGCGCCGGGCGAGGCTGCGGGAAAGCGGGAGGAAGCGCGTGACGATCGCCTCGCGCACGCGCGGGTCGCGCGTCATCCGGTACTGCCTCATCAAGCTCTGCGGATCGGTGCTGTGCATCCGCCATCTCCTGTCGGAAAGGAAGGCCTGCACCGTCCGTCTGGCCCCAACCGTCGGGGAAGGCGTCTAGAGCGTTGACTGGCGAGCCACGAGCCCGCAGCGAGCGTGACCGCGTTAGGGAAAGCGTACCCCGGCGCCCGAGTTTTTCGAGCTCCGGTCAGTTGCGTTACTCCGCACGATCACGCGCGCGAGGCTGGCGGCGATGTGGTTGGCCAGCACGCGGGCGCGGTCGACCTGCGTGTTGGTCCACGCCTGGGGTGCGCGGCGGTACACCTCGAACAGCGCGATCGTGGTGCCCTCGAACACCAGCGGCATCAGCAGGACGGCGCACATCCCGGCCGTCTCGAGCACCTCGAGCTCCGCGGGGTCACTGGCCGGGTCGCCGGCGATCACCTGGCCGATCGCCTGCTCGGCGAGCACGTGCGCGGTGGTCGGGTAGTCGTCGATGCGCCAGCGCTCGCCCTCCGGCGACCACTCGTGGTCGCTGATCGTCACGAGGCAGCCGGCGCCGCGGTCGAACTGCGAGATCGCCGCCTCCTCCGCGCCGAGCAGGCGCGTGACGCCGTCGAGCGCGAGCTTGAGCTCCGGGATCGTGCGCGCCCGCGCGAGCACCTCGGTGACCTCGCCGAGCGAGGCCGCCTCGGTGGCGGCGGCGGCGCGCATGCCGTGGTCGTCGGCCGCCGCCACCGCGGCGGCGACGGCGGCGGGGATGGCCGGCCAGGCCGGCGCCGGCCGCGCGAGCGCGTAGCCCTGTGCGTAGGTCACGTCGAGGCCGGCGAGCGCGCGCAGCTCGGCGGCTTCCTCGACACCCTCGGCGCACACCGCGGCGCCGGTGGTGCCGGAGAAGCGCGCGAGCGCCTCGAGCAGCGCGCGCTTCGACGCGTCGGCGTGGATGCCCGCCACCAGCGAGCGGTCGACCTTGACGATGTCCGGCCGCAGGCGGATCAGCTGCTGGAGCCCCGCGTAGCCGGCGCCGGCGTCGTCGAGCGCGATGCGGGCGCCGCGCTCGCGCAGCGTGACGAGCGCGAGCTCGAGCGCGACGTCCTCGTCGAAGGCCTCGTGCTCGGTCAGCTCGATGGCGATGCCGTCGAGGTCGAGCGGGAGCGCCGCCTTGACCTCCGGCGAGAGCAGCGCGGCGGGCGACACGTTGAGCGCCAGGAACGTGCCCGCCGGGCGGCCGGGGACGGCGAGCGCGGCGCGCACGGCGGCGGCCTCGAGCGCCGGCCCGAGCCCGCAGCGGTGCGCCTGGGCGAACCACAGCTGCGGCGGGCGGGCGAAGGGAGGGGCGAAGCGCGCGAGCGCCTCGTAACCCGCGACGCGGCCGGTGGCGACCTCCATCACGGGCTGGAAGGCGGGCAGGATCCCGTCGGCGCGGGCGAGCAGCGCCTCGACCTCGCGCCGCTGCTCGGCCAGCGACAGCGCGACGACGTGCTCGGGGTCGAACGCGCGCACGCGGTCGCGGCCGCTGCGCTTGGCCCAGTAGAGGGCGCCGTCGGCGGCGTGCAGGAGCTGGGCGACGCCGGTGGCGTGCGCCGGGTGGGAGGCAACGCCGGCCGAGCACGCCAGCGGCGGGCCGGCGACCGCCAGCGAGGCGAGCGCGGCGCGGCAGCGCTCGGCCACCCGCACGGCGTCGTCCGCGCCGGTGTCGGGCAGCGCGATCGCGAACTCCTCCCCGCCGACGCGCGCGACGAAGCCCGCCGCCCCCACCGTCCGCGACAGCGTCTCGGCCGTGATCTGGAGCACACGGTCGCCCTCGGCGTGTCCGAACGTGTCGTTGAGCACCTTGAAGTGGTCGAGGTCGAGCACGACGACGCTCACCGGCGTGTCGGTCGCCTCGGCGACGGCGACCTCGCGGTGCAGCCGCTCCTGGAACGCGCGGTAGTTGCCGAGCCCGGTCAGCGGGTCGGAGGCGGCGAGCTCCTCGAGGTCGGCGCGCTGCCGCGACAACCACCACAGCGTGAGGCCGAGCCGGGCGACGACGGCCAGCAGGGTGAGCCGGATCAGCGCCACCGCGAACGGGTCGAGGTCGGTGAACGCCTCGTAGACCACGAGGCCGAACGCGGCGACGGTGAAGATGATCGGCAGCGCGACCCGGGCGGTCGGCGAGGCCTGGTTCGCGCACATCGATGAGCGCCAGGCGGAGGCGGCGAGCACGACGGCGCCGGCGGCGTACCCGAGGTCGACGGTCGTGCCGGGGTTCCAGCCCTCACCCGACTGCGCCGCCACGTACACGCTGTCGCTCATCCCGATCAGGGCAAAGGCCGCCGCGAGCCAGAACCAGGCGTCGAGGCGCCAGCCGCCGGCGCCCCACAGGACGACGGCGAAGCCCATCAGCAGGAGGTCGCCGAGCGGGTAGGCGAGATGCACGGCGGTCACCCACTCCTCCCCCATCGCCACGACCGGGTGCAGCAGGAAGACGGCCGCCACCGCCGCCACCACCGTGCCGCCGATCAGGCCGTCGAGCCACAGGCTCGTGTTCACGTGCACGTTGCGCGCGCGCACGAGGCCGACCATGCCCGTGAGGCAGAGCGGGCACAGCGCGAGCCACAGCGCGTCGGCGGGCGACGGGAAGCCGGCGCCGCTGTCGAGGTTGTAGACGACGCTGCCGATCGCGTAGAGCAGCAGCCCGGCGCCCATCGGGCCCCAGGCGGCGCGCTCGGCGGGCCGGCTCAGCGCACGCGCGAGCAGCGCCGCCCCGCAGGCGGCGAAGACGCCGACGAGGAACCACGTCGCGACGACAGCCATGTCCCCCGTCTGATCGACATCCGAGGGAGGGGGCTTTACGCGCGGGTGCGCTAGCTGACGCCGCGCAGCGGCGAGGGATCGACGAACAGGTCGCCGATCAGCTCCCCGTCGCCGGGTCCGGCCCGGTACTGCTCGAGGTCGGTGACGCCCGCGGCGGCGAGCACCTCGTCGTCGATCAGGCTCTGCCCGGTGTACTCGCGCGCCGGCTGGATGAGGATCTCGTAGGCCGAGTCGGCGTAGATCTGGGGCGAGCGGGCACGCGCCATCGCCTCGTCGCCACCGAGCAGGTTCTGCACCGCGGCGGTGGCGATGATCGTGCGCGGCCAGAGCGTGTTGGCGGCCACGCCGGCCTCGCGCAGCTCTTCGGCGGCGGACAGCGTCAGCAGCGACATCCCGTACTTCGACAGCGTGTACGCGGCGTGCGCGCCGAGCCACTGCGGCGCGAGGTTGATCGGCGGCGACAGGCTCAGGATGTGCGGGTTGGTGCCGCGCTTGAGGTGCGGGATGCACGCGCGGATGGCGAGGAACGTCCCGCGCGCGTTGATCGACTGCATGAGGTCGTAGCGCTTCGGCTCGGTCTGCTCGATCGGGGTGAGGCTGATCGCGCTCGCGTTATTGACGAGGATGTCGATGCCGCCGAAGCGCTCGGCGGCCTGCTCGACCGCCTGCGTGACCGAGTCGGGGTCGCGGACGTCGCCGACGATCGGCAGCGCCGTGCCGCCCGCCGCCTCGATCTCCTCGGCGGCGGTGTAGATCGTCCCCGGCAGCTTCGGGTGCGGCTCGGCGGTCTTGGCCAGGAGCGCGACGTTGGCGCCGTCGCGGGCGGCGCGGACGGCGATGGCGAGGCCGATGCCCCGGCTCCCGCCGGTGATGAACAGAGTCCTGCCGGCGAGACCTTCAGGCATCGGCGCATCCTAGTTGGGTTGGCCGATCGGCTACCCCTGGAAGAACTCGATCAGCACGGGAGCGAGCGTCTCGTCCGGGACGGTGTGCCATTCGCCCGCGAGGCTTCGATGACTCCCGGCTGGTAGCTGGCCCGCCACCGCGGCCGCCCAGCCGGTGAGGTTGTCGCTGCTGCCTGCGCTGTCGAGCACCAGGGTCGGAACCTCGACGGAGCGCAGCAGAGCGGACGTGGTGGCGTCCGAGATCATGCAGTCGTACACCAGGGTGTGTGCGACGGACTCCATCTTCGCCCACTGCGGGCTACGCCGCATCTCGGTCACGAACTCGGGGGGCACGCCGATGCTCAGGTGGAAGCGCTCGACCGCATCGCCGTCCCGGCCCGCGCGGACGAGCGCCGCGAGCTCGTTGGTCAGGGGATCTGGACGTACAGCGTCATCGTCCTGGAGCGGCGGCTCGAGCACGGCCAGTCGATCGATGGGAAGGCCGTCAGCGGCAGCGCGGAGGGCGAGGAGTGCACCCGAGGAATACCCGTACAGGTGCGTCGGGCCGCCGACCTCCGCGATGAGCGCCCCGATGTCCTCGACCTCGCGCTCGGGCGCGTACGGTGTCGTGTCCGAGCTCTCGCCGCGGCCCCGGCGGTCGTAGACGTAGACGGTGAACTCCCGTGACAGCCAGGGAACCAGTCCGCTCAGCGCGCTGAACTCGCGGTAGTGCGCGGAGGGCTCGATCAGGATCACGGGCGGCCCCCCACCGGCCCGGTCGAACGCGATCTCGGTCCCGTCCGCGGAGCGGACGCTCTGCGTGGCGGGGACACTCGACATGAGGGTGAGCGAGGGGACTCGAACCCCCGACCGCCTGGACCACAACCAGGAGCTCTACCAGCTGAGCTACGCCCACCACGGCGACCTGCGGCTCACATAGTACGCGCCGCTGCTGAGGACAGCCGGCGTCTGCGCTGAGGCTACCTCCACTCTTCGTTGAAGATCGTGGGCCGGCGGGCTACGTTCGGCCGCATGAGGACCGAAGAGCTCCATGCTGCCGCCGAGACCCGCCGCGAGCTCGGCCGCGACTACGACGAGGCGATCCTGCTCTCGCTCGCCGAGCGGCTCGAGCGGCGCCCGAACGTCTGGCGCGACTCGGTGACCGTTGTGATCGCGCTGGGCTCGATCGGGCTCGGCGTGCTCGTCGCCGCCGCCGCGCACAATCTCGGCGAGCTCGGCGCCACCTTTGCGACGATCGTCGCCTGGGTCTGCATCGCGGTCATCAACGTGGTCCACGCCCGCTCCCGCTGACCACCGCCTGGCGAACTGGCAGAGTTCGCAGGCGTGACCCAGGCCTTCGACCCCACCCCGCCCCCGCCCGCCGGGCCCGAGGCGCCCCGCCGCTGGTGGGGCCGCCACGGCGCCGAGCTGCGCTGGCAGGCGGAGCTCGGCCGGCTGGTGATCGACCCCGTCTTCGCGGGCAAGGGCGTCCCGCGCGGCGACGGCGGGCCGGTGATGCTGATCCCGGGCTTCTTGGCGGGCGACGCATCGCTGTCGGTGATGGCCGGCTGGCTCGACCGCATGGGCCACCGCCCGCACCGCTCGGGGATCGCCGTGAACGTCGGCTGCTCCGACCGCTCGCTGGACGCGCTCGAGGCACGGGCCGAGCGGATCTTCGGCGAGGCCGGGCGGCCGATGGCGCTGATCGGCCACAGCCGCGGGGGCCACTTCGCCAAGGCCTTGGCACACCGGCGCCCCGACCTCGTCTCGCGCGTCATCTCGCTCGGCGCCGGGCTCGACACCGCGTTCGACATCTCGATCCCGACCCGTGCCGCGGTCGCTGCTGTGCGCTGGGTCCACGTCCAGACCACCGACCGCGTCGCCCGCAACGGGTGCTTCACCGACACCTGCCGCTGCCGCTTCACCCGGGACTTCGCCGGCGAGTTCCCGGCCTCGGTGCAGCTCGTCTCGATCTACTCGCGCGGGGACGGCGTCGTGTGGTGGGAGGCCTGCACGGTCCCCTACGCGCGCAACGTCGAGGTGACGGGCAGCCACATCGGCCTGGCCTGCAACCGCAAGGCGTACCGCGTCATCGGCGACGCGCTCGTGCCCTAAGGCGTGCCGCCTCTGGCCGCCTTGCGATTCAGCCTCGCCGCTTGCGCGAGGTTGCGGTCGAGCTTCGGCAGATAGAAGGCGAACGCCACGACGATGAAGATGAGGAGTGCCACGCTCGGCGGCAGGAGCACGGACGGCCCCACGATGCCGACGACGACGCCGACGGCGGAGAGCACACCGACGACGAGGTAGCCGAGCCGCACGCGCGGCAGCGCGCGACGCTCCTGGATCGCCACCTTGTAGGCGTCCTGCGCGTCCTCGCGGGTCGGCAGGACCTGTCCGCGCCGGACGGCGCGGACGATCCGCATGCGCTCATGGCGGTCTTGCCGCCTCATCCGTTCTGCGCTCAGGCGAGCCCGACCGGTCGTTGCACCGTGCCGGCGACGTTGCCCCTGATCTTGTTCGGGCTGAGGACGTAGCCGAGCTTGTAGACACCGTCGCGCGCGAGGTCCTCCAGGTTGTTGAGCTCCAGGATGTGCACGCCTTGGCGCACGAGCAGATAGACGTGCACGGGGTTGAAGCTCGTGCCGTCGGGCAGCTGCTCGGGCGGCGGGGTGACCTCGACCGCGCTCGTGTCGGATCCGATCATCAGCGCCCCCTTCTCCTCCACGAGCCAGCGGGCCGCCGACACGGTGATCCCGGCAGAGTCGACCGCTTCGAGCTCCTCCGTGTTGGCTCCGACGCCGTCGCCGCGCAGCCACACGCCGGCGGTCCCGGTGCGGATGAGGACGACGTCGAGCGGGTCGATGTCGACGTCTTGCTGACTCAGCGCGGCACGCAGGAGCCCGGGGCCGATCGCGTAGTGCCCGGGCAGGTTCTCGCGACCGAGGTAGCCGGCGACGTCGATCAGCGTGGCGGGCGCGACCACCGGTGGGATGGTCGTCACGTCGAGCTTGACGAGGCCGTGATCGCCGACGATCTCGCTCGCCTTGAAGCCGTTGTACGCGTGCGGCGGATCGCCCTCGTAGATGTGCCCGAGCCCGTCGATCTGCGTCGCGACGTTGTCGGAGATCGTGTTCAGGCAGCTCGCCCACGTCGTGTGTGTGGAGTTGGAGCTGGGATCGATGACCTCCGGCCGGTCGCGCTGCAGGAGCAGCCCTTGTGGGGAGCGGTAGGTCGTGATCTCCCCGTTGGCGTGTCCGGAGAACTTGAACGAGCGCCGGTCGTATTCGAGCCCGAGGTCATAGACGTGCCCGCGCGCATGGGCGAGCGCCTTGCGCGCGAGCTTGGGGCTGAGCTCGTTGAGCGCTCCGAGCTCGTCATCGGGGCCCCACACCCAGCCCCAGCCCTTGCCCTTCTGCCACTTCTTCGGTCGTACCCCGCGGTCCGCCGCCGCGGCCAGGCTCGGGCCGTCGAGCAGCGCGAGCACCGCCGCTGCGCTGACCCCGAGCGCCGCCGCCCGCTCGACCACCTGGCGCCTTGTGAGATCGCCGGACCTCGCCTCCGCCACGAGACCTTCGACGCGCGCATCCACGGCTTCCCCCTTCGCTCGAGCCTCCCCGATGGGGCGAAGAGTAGACACGCGGGGCCAGGCGCGGATGTCGTGGCATTCTGCGCCGCCGGCGTGGGTAGGGTCGGGGTGTCCAGCGTTAGGAGGGGGCCATGAGGCGTATGTGGACGAGGGCGGGGGCAGTGTGCGTGCTCGCGTTGGGGATCTCGGGGCTGATGGCGGGCGGTGCCGCCGCCAAGGGCCAAGGCCAGGAGGACTTCTCGGAGCGGGTGCTCGCATCCGGCTTCGAAAACCCGTGGGAGGTGACCTACGGGCCCGACGGCAAGCTGTGGGTCTCCGAGCAGGACGCCGGGCGCGTTTCGCGGGTCGACCCCAAGTCCGGGCGCAAGACGACGCTGCTGCGCGTCCGAGACCTCTACCTCACCGACGACCCGGCAGCCCAGGACGGCATGGTCGGCCTCGCGCTCTCGCCGCGGGTCGGCAAGGCGGCGAAGGGCCACGTCTACGTCGCCTACGCGTACGACGCCGACCCCGATCCCGACCAGCTGCTGCGCCGCATGAAGATCCGCCGCTACACGTACGCGCGCGGAGCGAGCCGGCTGACCGAGCCCAAGAACCTCATCACCGGCATGCCGGCCAGCAACGACCACAACTCCGGCCGGCTCGTGCTCGGCACCGATCGCAAGCTCTACTACACGATCGGCGACCAGGGGAACAACCAGTTCGACAACTTCTGCACCCCGATCCGCTCTCAGGACCTGCCGACCGCCAAGCAGGTCGCCGACCGGGACTGGCAGACCTACCAGGGCAAGGTCCTGCGGCTGAACACCGACGGCTCCGTCCCGGCCGACAACCCGGCCTTCGGCGGGGTCCGCAGCCACGTCTTCAGCTACGGCCACCGCAACGCCCAGGGGATCGTGTTCGGACCCGGCGGCCTGCTGTATTCCGTCGAGCACGGCCCGAAGTCCGACGACGAGCTGAACATCCTCCGCGCCGGCGGCAACTATGGCTGGCCGCACGTGCTCGGCTACCAGGACGACAAGGCCTACACCTACGACAACTGGTCACGCTCGGTCGGCGTGCCCTGCCCGGGCCTGACCTACGACAACTACGTGGTCCCGCCGTCCGTTCCCCGGCAGAACGAGAGCGCGTGGAGCAGCCCGGACTTCGTCGAACCGATCCGGACCTTCTTCACCGTGCCCTCCGACCACCCGTTCGACCAGCCCCGCTGCGGTGACACGCCGTTCGTCTGCTGGCCGACGATCGGGCCGTCGAGCGTCGACGTCTACACCGACGGCGCCGTGCCGGGATGGGCGAACTCGCTCCTCATCACAAGCCTCAAGTACGGAACCGTCTACCGCTTGAAGCTCAGCGCCGACGGCCGGTCGACCGTCGGTGATCTGGTGCCCTACTGGACGAGCGTCAACCGCTACCGCGACATCGCGCTCGATCCCGACGGCCGGACGTTCTACGTCGCGACCGATCAGCGCGGCTTCGCCCGCGGCACCGACGGCCTGCCGACCCGGACCCTCGAGAACCGCGGCGTGCTCCTCCGCTTCCGCTACCGGGGCGGGTGAGCCGGCCCGCTCAGGGGCGATTAGCATGCACGGATGACCGCCAACGATCCCTTCGCAGGCCTGCCGGAGGTACCGAGCTTCACCGTCACGAGCACGACGCTGACCGAAGGCGGGGGCACGCCTCCCGCTCAGATGTCCGGCCTCTTCGGCGTCCCCGGCGGCGAGGACATCTCTCCGCAGCTGTCGTGGAGCGGCGCCCCTGAGGGCACCAAGAGCTACGCCGTCACGGTGTACGACCCCGACGCCCCGACCCAGTCGGGGTTCTGGCACTGGGCGGTCGCCGACATCCCGGCCACGGTGACCGAGTTGCCCGAGGGCGCGGGCGACGACACCGGCTCCGGCCTGCCCGAGGGAACGCTCCAGCTCCGCACCGACGCAGGCTCGACCCGCTTCATCGGCGCGGCACCGCCGGCCGGACACGGCCCGCACCGGTACTTCTTCGTGGTCCACGCCCTCGACACCGAGAGCATCGGCGTCCCCGCCGACGCCACCCCGGCATTCCTCGGCTTCAACTTCCTCGGCCACATCCTCGGCCGCGCCGTACTCACGGTCACCGCGGAGATCGACTAGCGCGACGGGCGGTGATCAACCACGAGCGCGAATCGAGGACCACGCCGTGCTCGTCGCTGTGGTGCGCCGCGAGCATCTCGCGCAGGCGCTCGACGGTGCGAGCTGCCTCGCCGTCGCTGAGGCTCGCGAGGGCCGCGCTCGTATCCCGGAACCCCCGGACGAACGCGAGCGCGGCGTCGGGGTCGGGGCCGTAGCGGACCGGTTCGCGGACGTCCTCGAACCGCACGCCGGCGAAGCCGGCGCCCTCGAGGATGCGCGCGGTGGCTTCGGCCTCGCCGAGCGAGAACGGGTCCGCGTCCGAGGGCGGTGGCTGCGCCGCGTCGCCCAGCGCGGCGTCGATCGCCAGCGCCCATTCGTTGTCCTGGCGTCGCTGCCAGACCAGCAGCACCAGGCGCGCCTCGGGTCGAAGGGCGGCGGCGATGTTCGCGAACGCGGAGCCCGGATCGGCGAAGAACATCGTCCCGAAGCGGCTGATCGCGACGTCGAAACCGGCCGGGTCGAGGCGATGCACCTGGGCGTCGCCCAGCACGTACCGGACGTTGTCGAGCCGTTCGGCCGCCGTCACCTGACGGGCGCGTTCGAGCGCGCGCTCGGACACGTCGACGCCGACAACGCGGCCGGGCGCCGCGGCGCGGGCCGCCTCGCGAGTCGTGAGCCCGGTTCCGCAGCCGATGTCCAGCACCTCGTCACCGCGGCTGATCCCGTAGGCGGCGCGCAGATGCTCGTGATGCGCCCGCAGCTCGTCGTCGTAGAAGTCCGAGGCCGGCGCTCACGCCGCGCGCAGCTGGTCGCGCAGGCTCTCCCGGACGACGCAGTTCTCGAACGCAAAGGAGTCCGCGAGCGCGATCAGCTCGTCCTCACCGAGCCCGCGGAAGAGCTCGGCGTACTCGCCGACGAGCGGCTGGGCGAGCGTGATGTTGAGCACCAGCGTCCGCACGAAGTCGAACCTTCCCCACGGGTAGGGGTCGAAGTCCGGCGCCTCGCGCGCCACCAGGTCCTGGAGCGGCTGGGTGACCTCGGGGTTCTCGCCGCCGGTGCTCCCCCACTGGTCGACGCCGAGCCGGCGCTTCTTCGCGACGAAGTCGGCGACCAGCTCGCCGTAGGGTGAGTCGGGCCGGACGGAGGTCAGCCCCTGGCGGCCGAGGTCCTTGTACATCCACGTGGCGAACCCGGCTCCGTAGCGCCTGTAGATCTGGAGCTGATCGTCGAGGATCCGGCGGCGCTCGGCGTCGACCGCCTCGTCGCCCGTGTAGATCGGGGCGAACTCGCCGACGTAGATCGGCGTGCCCGTGCGGCGCGCGTACTCCGAGCGCTCGAGGAACTTCGCCTCCGCCGACTCGGGCCCGGGGTACTCGTCGGCGCGGCCGAGCCCCGCGGGCACGTAGTCGTGGAGCGTGTAGACGGCGTTCTCCAGCGGCTCGCCGAAGAAGCCGAACTCGGTCGAGTACGTGTTGCCGTCGAAGAAGAGGATGTGCTCCGGGTCGATCTCGCGGATCGCGGCGGAGAGGCGGTCGTAGAACGGGCCGACGACGGCGCGCGACTCGTCCGCGGGCTCGTTCATCAGGTTGTAGCCCGCGACCCAGGGATTGCCCTTGTAGCGGTCGGCGATCGCCTCCCAGATGCCGACCACGCGGTCCTGGAAATGCCGGTGCTCCCAGAACAGCGCCCGGTGCGTCGGGTTGTCCGAGTGCCAGTGCTGGTTCTGCGAGCCCGGCAGCGCGTGCAGGTCGACGAGTGTGTAGACGCCGTGCTCGGCGCCCGCGGCGATCGCGCGGTCGAGGTGGCGGAAGCCGTCCTCGATGATCTCGAAGGGCCTGGCGTCGGACTCCAGGTGGCGGTAGTTGACCGGGATGCGGACGCAGTTCAGGCCGGTCTCGGCGAGGAACGCGGCGTCGGCGTCGGCGTAGAAGGCTGAGAGCAGCCGCTCGAAGAACAGCTCGGAGCCATCGTCGCCGAGCACCTTGCGCACGGCGGCGCGCATCATCGTCTCGTTGGCGGCGTAGCCGGTGATGAAGTTCTCCATGTTCAGCCAGCCGCCGATGTTCACGCCCTTGAGGCGGATCGCCTCACCGGCGCCGTCGACGATGTCGCTGCCTCGAGTCTGGAGCGCCATGAGCGCGCCGCACCCTAGCCGAGCGCCGCGGCGAGCCGGTGGTCGATCGCCTTGCGGGCGCGATCGAGGGCGGCGGGGTCCCGGAAGAGCAGGAAGTGGCCGTTCGCCTCGTGGAGCAGGGCGTTGATCTCGAAGGCGATCTGGGGCAGGTCGGCGCCGCGTTCCAGCTCGCCGTGCTGCTGGGCCGCGCGCAGGTTGGCTTCGAGCAGCTGGGTCCAGCCGTCGAGCACCGCGCGCACGCGCTCCCTGATCGGGCCGCGGCGGCTGTTCCATTCGGCGGCGGTGGCGGCGAAGAAGCAGCCGCCGGGGAACACGCCTCGCTCGACGTAGGACAGGTACCGCTCGCACATCAGCTCGAGGCGTTGCCTGCCCTCGGGTGCCTCCGTGGCGGGCGCGATGACCTCCCGTGCGTAGACGGCCTCGGCGGCGTCGATGGCGGCGAGCTGCAGGTCCTCCTTCGAGGCGAAGTGCGCGTAGAGCCCGCTCTTGCTCATCCCGATCTCGTCGGCCAGGCGGCCGATCGAGAGCCCCTCGAGGCCCTCGATGGTGGCGAGCCGGGCCGCGGTGTCGACGATCAGCTGGTAGCTGCGCTCGCCGTCGGCGCGGGTGCGTCGCATGCGGGTGGTACGGGAGGTCGCCATCGCCGCTCTCGGGACAGGTCGGGCTTGACAAGTTAGCACGAGCGGTCGTACTCTGCGACAAGTGCGACCGATCGTACTTTCTAGCCCCACATTTTCCGTCACACCGAAGGGCCTCGGTCCGAAGGAGGAAGCAAGATGGCGACAATCGATCAAGCGCCGGTCGACGCCGACAAGCTCGACCAGTTCGTGTTTCGCGCCGTCGAGGAGGTCGGCGCCACGCTCAACGCGGCGCTCGTCGTGATGGGCGACCAGCTCGGGCTCTACCGGGCGCTCGCGGGCGCCGGCGCGCTCACGCCGTCCGAGCTGGCCGCGCGCACCGGCACCACCGAGCGCTACGTGCGCGAGTGGCTCAACGCCCAGGCCGCGGGCGGCTTCGTCGACTACCACCCGGACGCTGGCGCCTACAGCCTGCCTCCCGAGCAGGCGGTGGCGTTCTGCGACGAGAACAGCCCGGCCTACCTGCCGGGGCTCTTCCAGGACGCGTTCGGCTCGGTGCTGGACTCGCCGCGGGTCATCAACGCCGTCCGCTCCGGTGCGGGCGTCGGCTGGCACGAGCACAACCATCACGTCCACGACGGCTGCGAGCGGTTCTTCCGGCCCGGTTACAACGCCAACCTCGTCGAGTCCTGGCTGCCTGCGCTCGACGGCGTCGTCGAACGGCTTCAGCAGGGGGCCTGGGTCGCCGATGTCGGATGCGGCCACGGCGCCTCGACGATCGTCATGGCCCGCGCCTTCCCCAACTCGAGATTCGTGGGCTCCGACTACCACGCCGGCTCGATCGACACCGCACGCAGCCGCGCCGAGGAGGCCGGCGTCTCGGACCGCGTCCACTTCGAGGTCGAGCCCGCCGCCGCCTACAGTGGCGAGGACTACGACCTCGTGACCATGTTCGACTGCCTGCACGACATGGGCGACCCCGTCGGCGCGGCGCGGCACGTGCTCGGGACCCTCGCCCCCGACGGCACCTGGATGATCGTCGAACCCGCCGCGGGCGACCGCGTCGAGGACAACCTCAACCCGATCGGGCGTGCCTACTACGGGTTCTCGACGCTCCTGTGCACCCCGGCGTCGCTGTCCCAGGACGTCGGCCTGGCGCTCGGCGCGCAGGCCGGCGAGGCACGCTTGCGCGAGGTCGTCACCGCGGGCGGGTTCACGCGCTTCCGCCGCGCGGACGAGACGCCCTTCAACCTGGTGCTCGAGGCCCGGCCGTGACGACCAGCGGCGTCCGCGTTGAGGTTCGGCGGCGCTTTCCGGTGAGTCTCGAGCAGGGCTACGACTACATCACGGATATCGGCAACTGGCCGGCCTATTGGCCGCGGCTGGTGCGGATCGCTCCACGGTCACGCTGGGGCGCGGTCGGCGATCGCGCCTGGCTCGTGTTGCGGCTGCTCGGCCGCGACGTGGAGCTCGAGATGACGCTTGGGCGGATCGAGCCATACCGGGTGATCGAGTACACGACCGTCCAGCGCGGATTGCCCGATGCCCGCCATGAGCGCCACTTCGCGCCCGACGGCGACGGGTTCCAGTATCGGGCGGCGGTCGAGTTCGCTCCCCGAGCGGGCCTCAAGGGCGTCGCCGATCGCCTGCTGGTCAAGCGGGCGATCGAGCGGGCCCTGCGCGAGACCGTCGCGAACCTGGACGCCCGCTTCGCTTGACCGAGCACGGTGCCCGTATACGGTGACGCGACGATGGCTCGGCGCGAGCTGATCAGCAGCGCGGCCGCCGGCGACCTGGCCGCCGGGCGGCGCGCGCTGGACGCCGGCGCGGACGTCGATCTCCAGGACGAGAACCGCAGCAACCCGCTGCTGCTGTGCGGCGAGAACGGCAACGTGGCCCTGCTGCGCGAGGTGCTGCGCGCGCGACCGAACCTGCGCGCGACCAACCGCTTCGGCGGCACCGCCCACATTCCAGCCAGCGAGCGCGGCCACGTCGAGATGGTCGCCGCGCTGCTCGAGACGGCGATCCCGATCGACCACGTCAACCGGCTCGGCTGGACCGCGCTGCTGGAGGCGGTGGTGCTCGGCGACGGCGGTCGCGCGCACCAGCGGATCGTGAAACTGCTCGTCGACGCGGGCGCCGACGTCACGATCCCCGACCGTGACGGCGTCACGGCACTCGAGCACGCCCGCGATCGCGGCTACGAGGAGATCGAGCGGATCCTCGACGATCGCGCCGGCTGACGGGCTCAGCCGAGCATCTCGCACTGGTTGGCGGCGGCGACGGAGGCGACGTGCTCCCAGTCGGGTTCCTCCGTCGACGCGGGCGGGAGCGTGAGGCTCTCGGCTGGTGAGCTCATCTGGATCACGAGGTCTTCGAACCCGCCCGGCGTGCAGATGAAGAGCATGCGGCAGCCGTCCGGGCCGACGGTGTAGCGGTGCGGGACGTCGCGCGGGCCGAAGGCGAGATCGCCGGGGCGCGCCTCGACGGCGGCCTCGTCGCCGACCTGGATCGTCACGCTCCCTTCGAGGACGTAGAACGCCTCGTCCTCGCGGTGGTGGACGTGCAGCGGCGCCTCCGCGTTGGGCGGCTCGGTGACCTCGACGACGGTCAGCTGACCGTTCGTGTCGGCGGCGCCGGCCTTGATCACGGCGAGGCCGTCCAACCACCAGCGCGCACGTTCGGACATGGCGGCGTTGCTCATCTCATGGCTCCTTCGGGTTGGGGTCGAGCAGGGCGATCGTGTAGCGCCACCGGGCGTCCGCGTCGCGGCGCGCGACGCTGATCGCGCGCCCGGTGACGATCAGCGCGGTGTCGTTCACCTGGAGAACGCGGCGCGGTCCGGGGATGTAGGTCACGTCGTGCGCCCACAGGCCGGCGACCAACGCGGCGATGCCCGCGCCGCGCGCGCTCGCCGCACCGCCGGCCGCGAGCAGCGCCTGCGCCTCGAACAGCTCGGGGACCGCGGCGACGTCGCAGACGACGAAGGCGTCCTCGAGCAGTGTGTCGAGCTCCTCGGGGGTCAGCGCTCCTGCGGCCATGGCGGACAGGCAACCGTGCGGGCCGCCCGCCGTCTGTACCAGAAAGCTGGTGTGTCCTCGTCGGGCGCTCGCGCGTAGGCTGCACCCATGGGCGCGTTCGGCATGGACCGCGGCGTTGAGCGGATCGAGGACGTCTCTGCCCGCGGCTCGGACCTGGTGACCATGTGGCGCGACGTCGCCGAGATCATGTCGCCGCTCGTCCCCAACAGCGAGGGTCCTTGCTGCTTCACGCTCGACCCGGCGTCGTTGCTGATGACGAGCCACTTCAACCCGGCGATGTACTACGAGCTGCCCGAAGCGATGCTGCGCGACGAGTACCTGCTCGACGACGTCCACGACATGGCGTCCGTCGCGCGCTCGCCGTCCGGCATCTCGACGCTCCACGAGGCGTCAGGTGGCGACCCGTCCCAGAGCCCGCGCTGGCAGGCCAACATGACGATGGGCGGCGACCAGGAGCTGCTGCTCGCGCTCCGGACCCGCGGCGGCGCCACCTGGGGCTGCCTCGGCCTCTACCGCGAGCCGGGAGAGGAGCATTTCGACGACGACGCCAAGCGCTTCCTGCGCGCGGTCGCCCCGGCGATCGCCGAAGGCATCCGCCGCGCGCTGCTCATCAGCGAGGCACGCGACGCCGACACGCCGGAGGCGCCGGGACTGCTCGTCCTCAACGACCAGCTCGACGTCGACTCGGCGACGCCCGGCACGGAGCGCTGGCTGGCCGAGCTCCCCGGCGCCGGCGACGGGCGGCTCCCCGCAGCCGTGCTCGGGGTCGCGGGCCAGGCGCTGCGCTCCGCCTCGGGCACGGATCGGGCCGGCGAGGTCGCGCTCGCGCGCGTGGTCGGCGAGTCCGGCACGTGGATCGTCCTGCACGGCGCGCCGCTGGTCTCGGGCGATGCGCGGCGCGTCGCCGTGATCGTCGAGCCCGGCCACCCGGCGCGGATCCAGCCACTGCTCATGGCCGCCTACGGGCTGACAGAGCGCGAGCAGGAGGTCACACGACTCGTCCTGCAGGGCGAGTCCACGACCGGCATCGCCGAGCAGCTGGTCGTCTCACCACACACCGTGCAACAGCACCTCAAGCACATCTTCGAGAAGACAGGCGTGCGCAGCCGACGCGACCTCGTCGGCAAGGTGTTCTTCAACCACTACGAGCCGCGCCTGCGCGACAACGAGCGGCGCGTCCTCGACGGCCGCCCGCTGCGCGGCGGGCCGGCCGACTAGGTTCGGTTGCGGCGCTGACCCCGGCGCGGTTAGTGTCGGCTTTCCGCTCACCGAGGAGGCCAGGATGTTCCGCACCAGTCGGACCGCCAGGCGAGGGCGCGCAGCGCTGACGTGGATGGGCGAGTGGAAGTTGCCCGGTCCCGAACGCCGCGCCGCGCGTTCGGAGCGCGAGGCGGAGCGTCAGATGCGCCTCGAGCGCGACAACGAGTACAGCGAGGCGGCCCGGAGCGCCGCGGTCGAGGCAGAGCGGCAACGCTTCGGCGGCCCCGGCAGCGCGCTTCACGGCTGAGGGCAGCCTGCGGGCGCTGCCGGATGGGGCCAGTAATCCGCGTGTCATCCCGCACAGCGATGGCGCGCGCGGCAGGGCCGGGATCAGGTCAGAGCCGTCGCGGGGGTGGCGCCGTCGCTCGCGGCCAGCGCGGCAGGGAGCTCGGCGCGCGCACTGATGTCGAGCTTCTGGAAGACGTGCGTGAGGTGGGTCTCGACGGTGCGCCGGGTGATGTAGAGCTGTTCGGCGATCTCGCGGTTGGAGTGGCCCTCGGCGGCGAAGTGCGCGACGCGATGCTCGGAGGCCGTCAGCGCGTGTGGCCCGGTCAGTGCGGTGCGGCGCGGGCGCGCGCCGGCGGCGTGGAGCTCCTCGTCCGCGCGACGGGCGAGCAGCCGCATCCCGCCGCGCTGGGCGAGGTCGAGTCCCTGGCGCAGCGGCGCGCGGGCGTCGGCGCGGCGGTTTGCGCGGCGGAGCGCGGCGCCGAGGTCGACCAGCGCGCGGACGTGCTCGAGCTGCGCCGGCGAGCCCGCGAGCAGGTCGACTGCGCGATTCGAGCCGTTCGACGCGCTGGTCGGGGTCGCCTGCGGACGCGAGCGCACGCAGGCCGGCTCCGTGAGGGCCTGCCGTGCCGTGTCGCTCGGCGAGCTCGAGGTGCTCCATCGCCAGGTCTCGAGCTTGGGACGTGTCGTCGAGGGCGATGAGCGCGCGGGCGTCGTCCACGCGCCAGGAGGCGAGCGCAGGGCTGCGGACGTCGAGCTGGTGCCAGCGGGCGGCGGCGGCTTGCAGGTCGGCGTGGGCGTCGGCGGGGCGATGCTGGGCGAGCCGCAACCGCGCGCGGCTTTGCAGCAGCATGGGTGACTCGAGGGCGCCGCGAGGCGGCTCGTCGAGCTGGCCGGCGGCGGCGAGCGCGGTGTCGGCGGCCTCGAGCTCGCCGGCTTCGGTGAGGGCATCGACGAGTGGGTGCAGCGACCACAGCAGAGCGGGCGCCGGGCTGTTGGCCAGCTTGAAGTCGAAGGCGAAGCGGGCGTCGGTTTGCGCCTCGCGGATGCGGCCGGCGCGCACGAGCGCCATGGCCCGCATGAAGCTGCCGTGAGCGAGCGCGATCAGCCAGCCGCGCGGTCGCGCCAGATCGATCAGCGCGGCGCAGCGCGCCGTCGCGGTGTCGAGGTCGTCGTAGACGATGAGGGCGACGGTGGCGGTGGTGGGCAGGAGCGAGTCAGACTCGCGGTCGAGCGCGCCGTCGGCGAGCAGCGGCTCGAGCAGCGCGTGGACGTCGGAGGCGGGTCTCCCGTCGAGCATGGCCTCCATGGCGCCGTTGACGCGCCAGAGCCCGAGCCGGCCGGGCTCCAGGCGCTGGGCTTGCAGCCGTGTCCGGCTCTCGTCAATGGTGTCCGCGTGATGCCAGGCGTTGGCGATGAGCTCGGTTTCGAGGCGCTCGCGATCATCGGCCGAGGTTTCGGCGCTGTTCTCGAGTCCTCGGCGGCTGAGGTCGAGGGCATGGTCGAAGCGGCCGGCGAGCCCGAGTGCGCGGGCGCCGCGCAGGGCGATCTCGGTGCGTTGTGCGGCCGACGCGGCGAGCTCGACGGCTTCGTGCAGCATGGCGGCCGCGTCCGGCTGGACCTGCGCGGCGAGCGCGAGCCCGAGCTCGAGCCGGACGCTCGCGCCGACATCCGGGTCGAGCGGCGGTTCGGCGACCGCGCGGCGGAGGAAGCGCGCGGCGCTCTCCGGAGCGCCGCGGGCGGTTGCGCTGGCCGCGGCCGCGCGCAGGGCGGCAACGGTTCCCGGATCAGCCTCGGGGTCGGTGCGCAGCAGATGCAGCGCGACTCGCTCGGGGTCGGCGTGCTCGTCGGACAGCATCCGCGCCGCGTCGGAGTGCCACAAAGCCCGCTCGCCGGGGGCCAGGTCCGCGTAGAGCGCGCCCGCGATCAGCGGATGCGCGAGCGCGATCGGCCCGTCGCCGTGCACGAGTCCCGCAGCGCGCAGTCCGTCGGCCGCGCGAGCGGCGTGGCGAGGATCCAGGCGCGCCAGCCGCGCGGCGTGGCGCAGCGGCGCGCCGGGTCCGAGGACCGCCAGCGCACGCGCGAGCGGGCTCGCGCCGGCCGAGAGGCGCTGGAGCTGACGTTCGACGCCCCGGGCGATCTGGTCCGGGCCGAAGGCGCTCAGCCGCCCGGCGGTCGCCGCGTCCGGCGCGATGTCCTCGGCCACCAGGTGATCGAGCAGCGCGCCGAGCAGAAACGGGTTGCCGGCGGTGACCGCGTGGCAGGCGTGCGCGAACTCGGCGTCTGCGGCAGGCAGCCGTGCGGCGACGAGCGCTTGGGCGGCGTCGGGGCCGAGCGGGCGCGGCCGGATCGGCGGCTCGAGGGCGGCCGCGAGCAACTCGGCGAGCGGCTCCGGGGCGCCGGGCGGCTCTCCCGTCCGAACCGCGCAGAGCACGCCGAGGGGCAGCTCCTCGATCCGACGCGCGAGCTCGGCCAGCCAGCGCAGTGACGCGGCGTCGGCCCAATGGACGTCGTCGACGATCAGCACGGTCGGCGCTCGCGCGGCGAGATTGCAGGCCAGCCACACCAGCCCGTGGACGGCGGCGTGCATCGCGTCGCCGGCCAGCGCCGGCTCGGGCGCCTCCGGGTCGAGCGCGCGCCGCGAGAGCGCCGCGGCGCCCCCGTTCAGCTCGCTCCAGTCCGGGCGGGAGCGCAGCGGTTCGAGCAAGTCGCGGGCGGTGCCCCAGACGGCGTCCTGCCCAAGCGGTCCGCCGCGCGCACCGGCGACCGTCATGCCCGCTTCTGCGGCCGACCGCGCGACGGCTGCCAGCAGGCTGGACTTGCCGATGCCGGCCGGCCCCTCGACGACCACGACCCTGCCCTCACCGGCGCCGATGGCGCTCAGCCGATGCTCCAGCGCGCCCAGCTCGGCGTCGCGATCGAGCAGCATGCCCCGCACACGCCAACCGTACGCCGGTCGCGTCGGCGACGCCAGCTGCGAGAAAAAGATCGTGGAGCCCTCCACGATGCGCGGCCGCCCGGGCGTCGCGAGGATCGCCGCACGATGAGCACGACGCCCCACCATGCAGCCCCGCCCGGTATCGACGGCAAGCTCGTCGAGCTCGTCCTGGCGGCTCGCGCCGGCGACAGCTCGGCGTGGCGCAAGCTGATCGGCCGCTTCGACACGACGCTCCGGAACATCGCCGCCTCCTGCCGGCTGGCGCCCGCAGACATCGATGACGTGGTGCAAGCAACCTGGCTGGCGCTGCTCCAGGATTTCGAGCGCCTCCGCGAGCCCGCTGCCATCGCGGGTTGGCTGGCCACCGCGACGCGTCGCGAGGCGATACGGCTCCAGCATTGCCGCGCACGCGAGCGTCTCACCGATGACGTGGAGCTGAGCGGCGAGTCCGCCGGCCCCGAAGCGAGCGCCCTGGCAAGCGAGCGCCGCGCCATCCTCACGCGAGCGCTCGCCACGCTCCCCGACCGCCACCGCCGGCTGCTGACCCTGCTGTTGGTCCAGCCGACGCTCGACTACCAGCAGATCAGCGATCGGCTGGCGATGCCCGTCGGAAGCATCGGACCGATCCGCGCCCGCTCGCTCGCACGCTTGTCACGCAACGCGGAGCTGCGCGCGCTCCGGGATGGTGTATCAGCACCTTACGCGGCGGCCCCTTCACTCTGAGTCTCGCATCGGGCGAGGCTTACCAACACACAGGAGCTGTCATGGCCGAAGCCGCCAACTACACAATCGTCCAGCAGGGAGACGTCACGCTCCCGGACCGCAGCAACCCCAACCCCAACTCCGACTTCGAGTACGGGGCGTTCGGCGCCCCGGGCCTGAGCAGCTCGGAGTCGCTCACCGACCGCCCCTACCTGCAGTTCTCGGTCGACCCGGCGGGCGTCTGCGAGCTCGAGCTCGAGCTCAACGGCACGGTGGTGGTCTCCGAGGCGTTCGGTGTCGGAGACATCCGCTCCGTGACCGAGGTCCTCAACCACGGGGACCTGCAGGCCAGCGGGAACGCGCTGAAGGTGACGAGCGTCAGCGGCGCGAGCTTCACCATCTCAGACGTGGCAGTCGGGTACAAAGTGAACGTCTAGGTGTGAGAGCCCTACCTCATTTACTGTGAGGTAGGGCGCCGCCGCCGTGCGGCGGCCGGTCGCGTCGCGTTCGTAGGATGCACGGTCGTGGCCGAGCTCCTCCTACGCCCTCGACCCGACGGTCGATAATGGGCGACCACCTCATCGTCCTCCACTCCGCGGTGCGGGCCTGCGCGGGCTACAGCCGCCACGAGGCTCCCTCGATCCTGTTGGACGGCTCCTCGATGGCGCGCGACACGGAGCACGGTCGCGCGATCACCGCGCAGCTCACGCGCCGCCACCGGACGCTCGAGGAAGCGATCGAGGCGGCGAGCTTCGCGCTCAGCGCCGCGGGGCTGTCCAAGGGCATCCGCCGCCAGGCGCGCGCGGCCTGCGAGGACTACTTCTACGAACGACTCGGGCTGTCGCCGAGCCACGAGTTCGGTGGGCAGGAAGCGATCGTGGACGGGCTCGAGCTGATGCCCGACCCGATGTACAGGGCATTGGAGGACATCGTCGAGCTCGTCGTGGATGGCGACTACGAGGAGCTCCGCGAGCTGTCTCGCAACCGGCTCGAAGTCGAGGACCTTCGCCGTCGCGTCGAGGACGACTGCCCCGAGGCGCTCGTGCTGCCGCCGCGCGAGATCTACCGGGTCGAGGCGATCACCAAGTCCGACGACGCCGACATGCCGGGATGGGCCTACTTCCTCGAGCTGTGGACCGACGACGGCCCGGCGCGCCTGCACATCGAGGGCGAGCTCGAGGAATCCGGCGAGCGCTACACGACGACGCTGAGCGACATCGTCCCTTAACGCGGAAAGCCCACCCGCAGGTGGACTCTCGGCCATCAGAAGATCAGGCGGCTTACGCGGGAAGGGGACGTTCTGGTGAAGGTCTCGCCCTCAGGTTGCCCTCGCTGTCTGACCCCGACAGCGTAGCGTGCCCGCGGGCGACTGGTGCGTCGTCGGTCAGCGAGCCAGCTCGCGCACGACCGTGAGGACCCGCTCGACGTCTGCGCGCGTGGTGCGGAAGTTCGTGACGCAGGCGCGCAGGGCGAAGCGCCCGTCGATCGTGGCGTTGGACAGATAGACCCGGCCGTCGTGCTGCAGCGCCTGCAGGATCCGCTCGTTGTGTGCGTCGAGCGCCGCCTCGTCGACGCCCGGCGGCGCGTGCCGGAAGCAGCAGATGC
This sequence comes from uncultured Solirubrobacteraceae bacterium, assembly GCA_963730115.1. Lineage (GTDB taxonomy): Bacteria > Actinomycetota > Thermoleophilia > Solirubrobacterales > Solirubrobacteraceae > DASQFQ01. The sequence goes on from CAVSQM010000012.1 coordinate 618,023, forward strand.
TCAGCCCCGGGCCGGTGAGCAGCTCGAAGTCCTCCGCGACGGCGACGAGCTCTGCGAGGTGGCCGGCGACGCGGATGTCCTCGGCGACCGCGGCCGCGAGCCGGCGCGCGCCGTGAAGGCGGAGCGTCGCCCACAGCTTGAGCGCGCGGAAGCGGCGGCTGAGCTCGAGCCCGTGGTCCCAGAAGGCGAACGTCTCCGCCGGCTGGCTGGCGAGGACGCGGACGTAGTCGTCGGCGCCGGCGCCGAACGCCCGCGCGGTGGCCGTGGCGTCGTGGAGCAGCAGCGCGCTGCAGTCGACCGGGGCGTAGAGCCACTTGTGGGCGTCGATGCACAGCGAGTCGCCGCGCTCCAGGCCGGCGAAGAGATGGCGGGAGGCCGGATCTGCCGCCGCGGGTGCCCCGTAGGCGCCGTCCACGTGGAGCCACACGCCGGCGTCAGCCGCGACCGTGGCGACCGCGTCGAGCGGGTCGACGGCGCCGGTCGACGTCGTGCCGGCGTTCGCGACGACGCAGATCGGCAGCAGGCCGGCGGCTCGGTCGGAGGCGATCGCGGTCCGCAGCGCCGCCGGGTCGAGCCGGCGGCCGCGATCGACCGCCACCGGCTGGAACCCCACGCCGAGTGCCGCCGCCGCCTTGGAGACCGAGAAGTGCGTCTCGGCGGACGCGTAGACCCGCATCGCGCGGCGGTCCTGGTCCGCGCCGGCGACCGTGTGCAGCGCGACGAGCAGCGCGGTCAGGTTGGCGGCGGACCCTCCGCTCACCAGGAGCCCGGTCGCGGCCGCGTCGAAGCCGACGAACTCACCCAGCCAGCGCAGCGTCTGGTGCTCGACCGCGGCAGCGGCCGGCCCCGACCGCCACGAGGTCAGGTTCTGATCGGCCGCAGATGCGAGCAGGTCCGCCGCCACCGCGACCGGCGCGGGCGGGGACTGCACATAGCCGAAGAACGCCGGCGTCGTCCGCCGGCCGGCGGCCAGGACGGCCGCGCACGCCGCGAGCAGCTCCTCGACGCTCTCGCCGTCGGCCGGCAGGCCACGGTCCGCGCCCACGATGCGGTCGATCGCGTCGGCGGCCGGCGGGCGGTCGAAGATCGGGCCCGATTGGGTGGCGGCCAGCGTCTGCTCGGCCAGCGCCGTCACGCCCGCGAGCAGCGCGCGCAGGTCGTCGCCGGACAGATCCAGCGAGGCGTCGCGCCGGTCAGCGTCGTTCATCGACGGGATCCTGGCAGCCCAGCGCACTCGGGACTGGCCTTTCGGCGAGGGCCGTCGGGCGCTTTACAAGGTTCAATTGATCAATGTCTCCTCCCGGCACGGAAGCTGGGCGGGACCGGCCGATCGATCCGGATCTCGCCAAGGTGCTGTCGCACCCGTTGCGACAGCGCATCCTCGAGCGGTTGAGCGCCGGCGGCGAGGCGAGCCCCAACGAGCTGGCGCGCGCGCTCGGCACGCCGCTGGGCAACCTCGCCTACCACGTGCGCCTCCTCCACCGGCTCGGGTTCCTCGAGCTCGTGGGCACGCGGCAACGCCGCGGGGCGCTCGAGCATCGCTATCGCGCGCTGGTGCATCCGTGGCTCGACGCCGCGGAGTGGGCGCGGCTGCCGATCGCGTTCCGCCGCACGGCGGTCGCGCGCACGCTGCGTGACACCGTGTCCGACGCTGCCGACGCCGGCGTCGCGGGTGGATTCGATCATCCCGACGCCCAGGTCCGGCGGATCAGCCTCCAGCTCGATGAGGAGGGATGGAGCGAGGCCGCGCGCCTGCTCGACGAGATGTACACCGCGCTGCAGCAGCTCCAGACGGACAGCGCCGCCCGCACGTCCGAGCAACCGCTCGTCGGCACGGAGATCGCGCTGCTGCTCTTCCGGCGCTAGCCGGCTGCGCGCGAGACCGCCGGCTCCCGCCGTCCCGCCGCTGCGACCGCACGCGCCAGCTCGTCGAGGTGTGCGTCCTTGGGCACGACATCGGCGGCGCCGGCCCGCAGCGCCTCCAACCCGAGCTCGCCCTCGCCGGCACCCGACAGCACCATCACGACCTGGCTGGGACACACCTCGAGGATGCGGCTCGTGGCCAGGATGCCGTCGAGCCTGGGCATGACAGCGTCGATGAGGACGACGTCAGGCCGGTGATGCAAGCCGAGCGCCACCGCCTCGCGCCCGTCCTCGGCCTCCGCGACCACGCTCATCCCGGCCGCCTCGAGCGCGTGCTTGGTCACGCGCCGAGCGAGCGCGTCGTCATCCGCGATGACCACGCGTAACGGCGTATCCGCTGACATCCGTGTAACCACTCCTTCTCCCGATCCCTGGTGCAACACACCCGTACAGCGTCAAACGCTCGTGGTGAGGAAAACTGGCGGCCATGGACCTCCACGACTACGCCGTCTGCGACGCGACAGAGCTGCGCCGCCTGATCGGGGCCGGTGAGGTCGGCGCCGGAGAGGTGCGAGCGGCCGCGCTGCGGGCGATCGAGGCGGTCGAACCGCAGCTCAACGCGGTCGTCGGGGGACCCTACGAGGACGCGGCCGCGGCCGAGCACGGGCCGCTGGCGGGCGTGCCGTTCGCGGTCAAGGACACGCTCCCCGAGGCCGGCCGGGCGCTCGGGTTCGGCAGCCGCCTGCTCGACGGCTTCGTCGCGCGGCGTGACGCCACGCTGGCCGAGCGGTTCCGGGCAGCGGGCCTGATCTCACTGGTGCGCACCGCCACGCCGGAGTTCGCGTTCAACATCGACACGGCGCCGGTCGATCACGGGCCCACGCGCAACCCCTGGGATCCGGCGCGCGGCCCGGGCGGGTCGAGCGGCGGCGCGGCCGCGCTCGTGGCGTCGCGCGCGGTGCCGATGGCCCATGCCAACGACGGCGGCGGCTCGATCCGCATCCCCGCGGCCTGGTGCGGGCTCGTCGGGCTCAAGCCCTCGCGCGGGCGGGTGCCGATCGGGCCGGCGGTGGGCGAGGCGGTCGGAGGGTTCGCGCACGAGTTCGCGCTGACGCGCAGCGTGCGTGACGCGGCGCTGCTGCTCGATGCCATCACCGGCCCTGCGCCCGGCGATCGCTACTACGTCGAGCGGCCGCCCACGCCGTTCGCCGCTGCGCTGCAGCGCGAGCCCGGCCGCTTGCGCGTGGCCGTCCACCGTCGCTCGTTCTTCGGCGTCGAGACCGCGCCCGCGGTCGACGCCGCGGTGCGGGCGACGGCCCAGGCGCTCGAGGACCTGGGCCACGAGGTCGAGGAAGCCTGCCCCGCCGTCGCGGACGACGTGCTGCGCGAGTGCGTCACGACGGTGTGGTCGGTCGACCTGGCCGAGCTGGCGGCGACGTTCGAGCGCGCGACCGATCGCGCCGCGGGCCCCGGACTCGTCGAGGCCGCGTCGTGGGCGTGCATCCGCCACGGGCGAGCGCTCACCGCACTCGACCTCCAGGCGGCCGCGCGGGTCGTCAACTCGACCGCCCGGCGCTGGGGTCGCTTCCTCGACGACTACGACCTCTTCCTCTGCCCCACGGCACCGACGCCGGCCCTCCCCTCCGGGGCGCCCGACCAGGACGATGCGCGGATCAGCACGGCGGAGGCCTGGATCGACGAGGTCTTCTCGAAGGTGCCGTTCACCGCGATCGCCAACCTCTCGGGCCAGCCGGCGATCAGCCTCCCGCTCGCCGAGACCGACGACGGCCTGCCGGTCGGCGTGATGCTCACCGCCCAGTCGCTGCGTGAGGATCTGCTCCTGCAGGTCGCGGCCCAGCTCGAGCGCGTCCTGCCGTGGCAGACCCGCGTGCCGGCCGTGTCTGTCTAGGCTCACGGCGTGCGGCTGATCGAGCTCCGCGACGACCGCCATGGCCTCGAGGCCTTCGTGGTCGTCGACCATGACCAGTTCTCGATCGCGGCCGGCGGGACGCGGATGCTGCCGGACGTGGACGTCGAGGAAGTCGCGCGCCTCGCGCGCGCGATGACCTGGAAGTTCGCCGTCTGGCGCGTCCCCTACGCGGGCGCGAAGGCGGGCGTGCGGTTCGCCGGCGGCGCGCGCGACGAGGTCCTCGCCGCCTATCGGCGAGCACTCGAGCCCTACCGCGAGGAGTTCATCACCGGGCCCGACATGGGCACGTCCCCGGCCGACTTCACGGAGGGCTTGGACGGCCCGCCGCCGCTCTGGGCACAGAGCCACGAGGGCGTCGACATGGACGACCTCGCCACGGGCCACGGCGTCAAGGCGGCCGCGGAGGCGGCGCTGGCCCACGGCGGCCGCGCGCTGACGGGCGCCGCGATCGCGATCGAGGGCTTCGGCAAGGTCGGCGCGGGGATGGCGCTCGCCTCCGCGCGCGCGGGCGCCCGCATCGTCGGCGTGAGCACGGTGGACGGGCTGCTCGCCGATCCGGACGGCCTCGACGTCGACGAGCTGTTCGCGTTGCGCGAGCGGTTCGGCGACGCGCTCGTGGCGCACGGGCCGGCGCCCGTCCGCCCGCGCGAGGAGCTGTTCGACCTGGCGTGCGATGTGCTCGTGCCCGGCGCGCGGCCGGACTCGATCACGCGCGAGGTGGCCTCGCGGCTGCGCTGCGCGGTCGTCGCCCCGGGTGCGAACGTCCCGTACGGTCCGGGCGCCGTGGAGGAGCTCGATCGCCGCGGGATCGTCGCCGTCCCCGACTTCATCGCGAACGCCGGCGGCATCCACCTCTACACCCGGGTCGGCCAGGGCGCGTCCCCGCCGGAGGCGCTGACGCAGATCGAGGCGCTGATCCGCGAGGGCGTCGCCCGCATCCTCGCCGCCGCCGACGAGAACGCCATCACGCCCCGTGCCGCGGCGTTTCGCGCCGGCCGGGAGTTCCTCGCCGAGTCGGGCGCGGACGACGAGCTGCTGGACGAGCTCTTCAGCTGAGCGATCGGGACCGCGCGCGTGCGGCCTGGCGGACCAGGTGATCGCGCTCGGCGACGTTCGCGGCTTGGCGCGCTGCCTCCGCGTAGGCCGTGGCCGCGGACGGCAGGTCGCCGCCCAGCTCGTGCAGGTGGCCGCGGACGGCGTGCCAGCGGTGGCGGTCGCCGATCACGTCGCGCAGCCGGTCGGTCTCGCGCAGCCCTGCGGCGGCGCCGAGGACGTGGCCGACCGCGACCGCGCGGCCGAGCACGGCGGCCGGGTCCTGGCGCACCGGGTCGTCGGCGAGGGCGACGAGGTCGTCGTACCAGGCGAGGATCTGCGCCCAGTCGGTCTCCTCGGCGCTTGCCGCGTCGTCGTGCAAGGCGGCGATGGCGGCCTCGATCTGGTAGCGGCCGGGGCGCTGGACGGCCAGCGCCGACTGCAGGACCCGCACGCCCTCGGCGATCTCGCGCGTGTCCCACAGCCCGCGGTCCTGCCGATCGAGCGTGACGATCCGGCCCTCGCGATCGAGCCGCGCCGGCAGGCGCGCGTGGTTGAGGAGCATCAGCGCGAGCAACCCGCGCGCCTCCGGTTCCTCGGTGGCGAGGGTGAGCTGGCGGGCGAGCCGCATCGCCTCGCCGGCCAGGTCCGGGCGGGTGGGTCCGTATCCGTGGCCGGCCGTGTAGATGAGGTAGAGCACGCGCAGCACGACGGCGAGGTCGCCGGGCTGGTCCAGGCGGCGTCCACGCAGGGTCCGCTTGGCGCGGCTGATCCGCTGCGCCATCGTCGCCTCCGGGACGTAGAAGGCGTCGGCGATCTCGCGAGTGGTGAGGCCGCCGACCGCGCGCAGCGTCAGGGCCACCTGGGAGGCGGGCGCGAGGTCGGGGTGGCAGCAGCAGAACAGCAGGAAGAGGGTGTCGTCGCCCTCCTCCGTGATTCCATGCCCGCCCGCCCGCGGCTCCGCTGACGTCGTCTCCTCGCGGCGGAGCCGGGCGGCCTCGCTGCGGCGGGCGTCGACGAGCCGCCGCGTAGCGACCGTGGTCAGCCACGCGCGCGGATCGTCCGGCGGATGCTCGGGCCACACCCGCAGCGCCTCCAGCAGCGCCTCCTGGAGCGCGTCCTCGGCGGCGTCGAAGTCCTCGCCCCGCCGCACCAGGCCCGCGAGCACCCGCGGGACGAGAACGCGCAGCGCGCCCTCGTCCAGCCGTGGCGTCACTCGGACATGACCTCCCGGACGTCGATCCACTCGTGCAGCGGCCCGCCGCCCGGGCCGGGCTCGGAGGAGATGTAGGCCGCGATCTCGACCGCGCGCTCGTGCGACTCGACGTCGACCATGTACCAGCCCGCCACGAGGTCGCTGGTCTCGGGCAGCGGGCCGTCGGTGGTGACCGGCGCGGCGTCCGGGCCGCCGTAGCGCACCCAGGTCTGCGCCGGCGTGAGCGCCTGCCCGTCGACGTACTCGCCGTTCTCCCGCAGCAGCTCGCCGACGTGCCGGAGGAACGCGAAGTGCGCCTCCACGTCCTCGGGCGCCCACTGGTCGATCGGGGGAAACGGATGGTGCGGCTCAGGGCCGCCGCGGTAGTGCTTGAGGAGCAGGTACTTCGGCATGGTGGTCTCCTGGCGTCGTGGGCCGCGTCTGTCGTGGCCCTTCACCCTGGTGAGCGGAGCCGATCAGAGTTTCTCGACATCAGTCGTAGTAGCGCCGGGCGCTCGACCCGATGCGCGTCACGTCCGTGCCGTAGACATGGATCGAGATCGCCGTCGTGTCGGAGGTGTTGTGGACGCGATGGATGTCGCCGGGCGGCGCGAAGCCGCTGACGTCGCCGACGTGGTTGTCGCTGCTGCCGAGCGGCGTGAGGTCGGCGTCGAAGAGCTCCTCGTGCTCGACGCCCTGGATCGACCCCGAAGACGCACCACGTCACGTGATCGTGGATGCGCGTGATCTGGCCGGGCCGCCACACCAGGCCGACGATCGAGAACGAGCCGTCGGGCTCGACATGCAGGGTGTGGCCGCGGTAGCCGTCGGGCGAGCCGAGGCGCTGCTCGGCGGTCAGCACGTCAGGGCTGGGCAGATGCCGACGCAGCTGCTCGGCGACGAGCTCGGCGGTGCCCGACCAGTCGGCCTGTGCGGCAACGGCGGCGCGGGTTCCGGCGACCAGCTCGGCGAGCTCGGCGACGGGACGGGTCTGGGTGATGGCCATGCCCATAGCCTGCGCCACGTCGACGTATACGTCCAATGCCAACTCTCGCGCACATCCATAGATATGCTTGATGGATGCTGGACGTCACGCGGCTGCGGGTCATCGACGCCGTCGCCCGCCTCGGCTCGGTCACCGCCGCGGCCAAGGAGCTCGACTACTCGCAGCCGTCGGTCAGCCACCACCTTGCCCGGCTCGAGGCCGAGACCGGCGCGCAGCTGCTGCAACGGGTCGGACGCGGCATCCGGCTCACCCAGGCCGGCGAGCTGCTCGCCGATCGCGCCGCCGAGATCATCGGCCGGATCGACGCCGCCGACGCGGAGCTGGCTGCGCACGTCGGCCTGACCGCCGGGCGGGTGCGCCTGGCCGGCTTCTCGTCGGCGATCGGGGCACTGGTGCCGCACGCCATGGCGACGCTGGCCCGCCAGTACCCCACCCTCGAAGTCAGCCTCACGGACACGCACCCGGCCGAATCGCTGGACCTGCTGCGCGCCGGCAAGATCGACGTCGCGATCATCTTCCGCTACGACGAGAGCCCGCCCGAGCCCGCCGGCGTTCGCCTGCACCACCTGCTCGACGATCCCGTCTACCTGCTGTCGACCAAGCGCGTCCGCACGCTCACCGCGCTGCGCGACGCGACCTGGATCGCCGGCTGCGAACGGTGCCGCAGCCACCTGCTGTCGGTGTGCGCCGACAAGGGATTCGAGCCGCGGATCGGTTACGTCTCCGACGACATGATCGTGATGCAGTCGCTGGTCGCGGCCGGACTGGGCGTGACGACGATCCCGGGACTCGCGCTGCGCGCCCACCGCGCCGACGGCGTCGTCGCCTCGGAGTTGCCCGGCTCGCGCCGACACGTCCTCGCCGCGACCTACGGCGATCCGCCCGACCCGCCCGGCACCGCCGCGCTGGTGGCCGCGCTCGCCGAGGCCGCGATCGCCTAACGCGCTCGACCGACGAGCGCGAGCGCCGCCGCGGCGAGCACGAGCAGGATCGGCACGACCACGAGCGCGGCCGTCAGCGAGGTTGCGTCGGCCAGCGCCCCGACCGTGAGCGGCGCCAGGAGCACCGCGAATGACGTCGTCGCCACGGCCCGTCCGCTCGCCAGCGCCGCCCGGTCCGATGCGAGCGAGACGGTCACCGACAGTCCCATCGGGAACAGGTTGCCCAGCCCGATCCCCAGCAGCGTCAGGCCGACGAGCGCCTGCGCGGGCGCCGTCGCCGGCCACAGGATCGCGAACCCCGCGGCGGACACGGCCAGCGCGACCGCGAGCAGCCGCGCCGGATCGTGCCGGCGCGTCAGCCGGCTGCCGAGCACGCGCCCGGCCAGCACGCCGCCGAAGTAGCCGGCCATCAGCGCCACCGCGGTGTCCGTCGACACGTCGGCGGCGTCCTCGACGAAGGTGGCGCCCCAGGCGTTGACGCACCACTCGGCCGCTGTGGTGCAGAAGAGCATCGCGGCCGCGATCCAGAACACGGCGGGGAGGCGGCCGTGCGCCACGTGCGAGGGCGGCGGCGCGTCGATCGCCAGCCGTCGGTTGCTCCCCCACGCGACCACCGGGACCGCGAGCGAGGCCAGCACCGCGACCCGCCAGCCCGCGCCCAGCGCCGCCGTCAGCGACAGCACGCCGATCAGCCCGACGTAGGCGATGCTGGCCGCCACGTTGGCCTCGGTCAGCGCGACCGCGCGGCGCTCGCCGTGGTGGTCGGCGAGCAGGGCCTGGATCGTCACCAGCAGCAGGCCGCCGCCGACACCCATGACCAGCAGTGACCCGATGGTCACGACAGCGGTGCGCCCCGCCGTCAACCCGATCGCCCCCGCGGCCATCAGCGCGGCCGACGACCAGAACAGCGCGCGCCGCCCGAGCGCGCGCTCGATCCGTGCGGAGATCACGCCCGCGACCAGGGCCCCGGCCGCGAACGCCGCGACGTGCAGCCCGCCGATCGAGTAGCTCAGGTCGAGCTCGTCGCGCAGGTGCCCGATGACGAGGCCCGGTGCGGCCTGGAGGTAGGCGAACCACGCGAGCAGCGCGTACGCGATCCAGGTGAGCCGATCGCGTCGGAACTCCATCCTTGGAATCAGCATATGGCCCTCACCCGTCCGTACCGGGCTTGAGCGGTCGTCTCGCCGGGTAGGTGGCGGGCGTGCGCACTGAAGTGGATCGCGGCGAGGGCAACGCGCTCCTGGATGCCGTGGTGCGACTGGTGACCGACGTCCTGCGACGGCGCGGGTTCGCGCTGCTGGCGCCCGTGGGGGCGAGATTCCGGATGGCCGAGAACGGCAGCACGGGTGTCGAGGTCGCGGTCCGCCTCGAGGATCCGCGTCACGCCACCGCCGCCAAGGCTGTGCTCGTCGAGCGCTTTCCCGATCAGCTCTCCGAGCTGAACGTCAGCTAGCCAGGCGGTACGGGCATCCCCAGCCGGGTCTGGGGCTGGCCCGGTCGACCACGGCAACGCGCGTCCGGGAGAATCCGTCCGCATGACGCGCGCTGCGACGGATGGCCGGCTCCTGGAGGCCGGCGCCCCTGGATACGACGAGGCACGGACGGTGTGGAACGCGATGGTCGACCACCGGCCGCACGGGATCTTCCGCTGCGCGAGTGCGGACGACGTGGTCGAGGCGATCCGCTACGGCCGCGAACGCGACCTCGAGATCGGCGTGCGCTCCGGAGGGCACAGCGTGCTCGGGCTCGGCGTCCCGGAGGGCGGCCTGTCGATCGACCTGACACCGATGGGCGGCGTCCGCGTCGATCCCGAGCGCCGTCGCGCGTGGGTGCAGGGCGGAGCGCTGCTCGGCGCGCTCGATCGCGCCGCGATGGAGCACGGGCTGACCACGACCGCGGGCAACGTGTCCCACACCGGCGCCGGTGGGCTGACGCTCGGCGGCGGCATGGGCTGGCTCGCGCGTCAGCTCGGCCTGTCGTGCGACAACGTGGAGGCCTACGAGCTGATCACCGCGGACGGCGAGCGGCTGCGCGTCGACGAGGCCGGGAACCCCGATCTGTTCTGGGGCCTGCGCGGCGGTGGCGGCAACTTCGGCGTCGTCACCGAGTTCGAGTTCCGGCTGCACCCGGTGGCCGAACAGGCGCACGTCGTCGACCTGTTCTTCGCGATCGAGGATGCGGCGGCAGTGCTGCGCGGCTGGCGCGATCTGAGCGCGATCGCCCCTCGCGCGGCCACGTTCACCGCCTGGGTGGGCGAGTCGCTCTCGCCGGTGCTCGCGCCGGAGTGGCGCAACCGGCCGGTGGCGAGCGTCGGCTTCGTGTGGGCCGGCGAGCCCGAGCTCGACCGGCAGCTGCTCCCGGAGCTGCGCGCGCTCGGCCGCCCGGTCGCGGAGCGCGTCGAGGCGGTCTCGTACGTCGAGCTGCAGCGGATGGAGGACACGCTCCAAGGCCACGCGCTGCGCCGCTACTGGAAGGGCCACTACTTCCGCTCCTTGCCGGACGAGGCGATCGACGCGTTCCTGCTCCGCGGCACGCCCGACGGGTACGGCGAGCGGCTGCCGGCCGGCTCCCTGCAGGCCTACGGCGGCGCGATCGCCGAGGTGCCGGAAGCCGACACCGCCTTCAGCCAGCGCGACGCGATCTTCGAGTTCGTCGGCTCCGCGCGCTGGTCCGATCCCGCCGAGGACGCGCAGCGGATCGCCGCCGCCCGACGCCATGCCTCCTCGCTCGAGCCCTTCGCCAGCGGCATGTACGTCAACGCGATGAGCGACGAGGGCGCTGCGGGCGTGGCGCGCGCATACAGGCCCGCCAAGCTCGCCCGCCTCAGGTCGCTCAAGGCCGCCTACGACCCCGGCAACGTGTTCCACCTCAATCAGAACATCGAGCCAGGCTGAGCAGCTGCACCCCGCGCTCGATCGCCGGCTCCGCGAGGTTGGCGTGCCCCAGCACCAGACCGGGCGGGCAGGTCCCGGCGTAGCTGTGGAGCGAAAGGCCCTCGAGCCCGAGCCCGCGGCGGGCGGCAGACGCCAGGAGCGCCGGCTCGTCCACGTCGTCCGGCAGATCGACGAGCACGTGCAGCCCGCCGCTTCCGTACGGCCGCCAGGCCGGGAGCTCCCGCGCGAGCGTCGCCAGCAGCGTCTCGCGACGCCGCGCATAGCGCAGCCGCATGCGCCGCAGATGGCGCTCGAGCTCGCCGCGCGCGATGAAGTCGGCGAGCGCGAGCTGTCCCGCGATCTCCGAGCCCGCGTCCTCGATCGCCTTCGCGGAGATCAGCGCCCACGACAACCACGACGGCGGGAGCAGCCAGCCGAGGCGCATCCCCGGCGTCAGCCGCTTGCTCGCCGAGCCGATGTAGAGGACGCGGTCCGGGGCGAGGCCCTGCAGCGCGCCGACGCGCTCGCCGCAGAGCTCGGCGTCGTAGTCGTCCTCGATGATCAGGCGGTCGCCGCGCTCGGCCCACTCGATCAGCTCCGCTCGCCGCTGCGCGCTCAGGGCGACGCCGGTCGGGAACTGGTGCGCCGGGGTGACGACGACGGCGTCGGCGCCGCTCTCGCCGAGCGCGGCTACGTCGATCCCATCCGCGTCGACGGGGATCGGGACGACGGTCAGGCCCGCTTCCTCGACGATGAGCCGCTGCGCGTGCCAGCCGGGATCCTCGAGTGCGACGCGCTCGATGCCGCTGGCACGCAGCCAGCGGCACGTCAGTGACAGGCCCTGGCGAAAGCCGGTGCAGACGACGAGATGCTCGGGATCGGCGGCCGCGCCGCGAACCCGGCCGAGGTAGTCGGCCAGCGCCTCGCGGAGCTCCGGGACGCCGCGCGGGTCGCCGTAGCCGACGGCGTCCAGCGCCGTCTCGCGCCAGGCGCTGCGCAGCGAGCGCAGCCAGCGCTCCCGCGGGAAGCCCGCGAGATCGGGGAGCCCCGGGCTGAAGTCGTAGGCGAACCTCGTCAGCAGCGAGGGCGTGGGCGCGCCGGGAAGGTTGGGCGCGCACGCCGCGCGCGACGCGGACAGGAGCGCCCTGCCTGGTCTCGAGGTACCCCTCGGCGGCGAGCTGGTCGTACGCCGCCGTCACGACGCCGCGCGACACGCCGAGCTCGTCGGCCAGGCGGCGGCTCGAGGGCAGCGGCGTGCCGGCCTGCAGGCGGCCGGCGCGGACCGCGCCGCGCAGCGTGCGCTCGAGCTGCTGATGCAGCGGCAGCTCGTCGCGGCGGTCGAGCTCCACCAGCAGGTCAACTGGCCCTTTCTCGTGGCCCACAACTGGCACTGTACGCGAGGCCAGCCGCGCCGTACGGTGCACGCCCATGCGGCACATCACGGTCATCGGAGGCGGAGTCGCGGGGCTGGCCGCGGCCATCACCTGCGCCGAGCGCGGAGTGCGCGTCCGGCTGCTTCGAGGCGCATGAGCAGCTCGGCGGGCGCGCTCGCAGCACCGACAATCCCTACAAGGCGAACCTGGGCCCGCACGCGATCTACACGGGCGGCGTCCTGTGGGAGTGGCTCAGCGCGCGCGACCTGATGCCGCCGTTCGCTCAGCCGGCGCTGACCGGCGTCCGCTTCCACTACGAGGGCACGATCCACCGCACCCCGCCGCTCAGCCTGATCCCCTCCGGGCTGCGCCTGCGCGGGCGGATGGCGCCCGTCGACCGGGACTTCCGCTCCTGGGCCACCGACCACGGCGACGCCCGCACCGCCGCCCTCCTGTCGGCGCTCGCCGGCGTCTACACCTTCCACCACGACCCCGGCGAGCTCTCGGCGGCCTTCGTGTGGGAGCGCAGCCAGCGGCTGCTGCTCAGCGCGCGACCCCCGGCGCGCTTCATCGTCGGCGGCTGGAGCACGCTCGTCGACGCACTCGAGCGCCACGCGCGCTCGCTCGGCGTCGAGGTCATCACCGGTGAGCGCGTCGACGCCCTCCCGGGCGCCCCGGTGATCGTCGCGCTCGAGCTGCGCGACGCGCGCCGGCTGCTCGACGACGAGACGCTCCAGTGGCCCAGCGGACGCACGGTCTGCCTGGACCTCGCGCTGCGCGAGCGCCACGGCGACCCGTGGGTCGTGTCGGACCTCGAGAGCTCCGGCTGGATCGAGCGGTACTCCGCGCGGGACGCCTCGCTGGCGCCGGCCGGCGAGCAGCTCGTCCAGGCCCAGATGCCGATCCGGCCGGACGAGAGCGCCGACGATGCCGGACGGCGCCTGGAGCGGCTGTTCGACGCGTCGTTCGAGGGCTGGGGCGACCGCGTCACCTGGCGCCGCCGCCAGGTGATGGACGGCCGCAGCGGCGCGCTCGATCTCCCCGGCACCACCTGGCGCGACCGGCCGGCGATCGATCGCGGCGACGGCGTCTTCCTGTGCGGCGACCAGGTCGCCGCCCCCGGGTGCCTCGGCGAGGTCTCGTTCGCGAGCGCGATCGACGCCGGCGCGCTCGCACTCGAGCACTCGCAGCGCGGCGCCCTTCGCCGCGTCGCGTGACCGCGCGGCTCAGGGCTCGCCCAATGCGCCCGACCGGCTGAGATATCCGGTCATGCCCGGCGTCGCGATCGAGTAGAGCCGCGAGCCAGCGACATCGACGATCCCCCGGGTCATGAGCGTGCTCACGGGCTCTGACAGCTCGGGCCAGGACCGGCCGCTGGCGGCGACGAGGTCGTCGCGCCACACAGATCTGGTTCCGAGCTCGGCGATGCGCGTCAGCGCCTGGCGGGCGTCGGGGTCGAGCCCTCGGAGCACCCGCGGGTAGAACTCCTCGTCGAGCCGACGGCTCACGTGGCGTTCGGCACTGACCACATCGTCGTGGGTGATCGACTGCCCTGCCGCCTCCTCCCAGGCCTGCTCGCCGATGAGTTGGAGGAAGTACGGCGAGCCGTCCGCGAACTCGATCGCGGCCGCCTCGGCGGCGGGCTCGAAAGCCACTCCGAGCGCGCGCGCCGGCTCGACGATGGCCTGCGCCGCGCTCTCGCGGTCGAGCCGGTACAGGCGCAGGACGCGATAGAGGCGGCCGGCGTACGTCGACACGCCCATCGGCTCGGAGGGATCGTGGTAGCCCGGACCGGAGAAGACGCCGGCGCCGACGGCCGTCACCGGGAGCGCGTCCTGCGACATCCCGTGGATGACCGCATCCAGCACCGCCATCTCCTCGCTTCCGCGGAGCGTGTGCAGCTCGTCCAGGAAGAACACGACGCCGGAGCGGTCGGACGCCGCGATCTGGCCGAGCTCACGGAACAGCGCGAGCAGGTCGCGACGGAAGACGCCGCTGTCCGCCGTGCCCGGGATCAGCTCCGCGTCGATGTTGAACTTGACCCCGAGGATCCCGACCGACGTGAACGCCTTGAGCACGCCGAGCGCGCGCTTGATGCGATCGCCGTAGCGCTTGCTCGCGCTCATCTCGAACAGCACGTCGCGCGCGTTGAACGCCATCACCTGGCGCAGCGGAAGGTCGGGGTCGACCTCCTCGAAGGCCGTGAACCATCCGGCCGCCTTGGCGCGGCGCTCGCATTCGCGCAGGAGCACCGTCTTCCCCATGCCGCGCGAGCCGGCGAACAGCACGGACTCCGCCGAGCGCCCGAGCGCGAGCCGGTCGATCAGGATCGAGAACCGTTCGAGCTCGCGCTCCCGGCCGGCGAGCAACCCCGGAGACGTCCCGGCGCCGGGCGAGTACGGGCTGTCGCGGGGATCCACGCGCGCAGCCTACGCCCGGCACACGGCCCCGGGTCAATCGGTCAGGAGCGCCTCGATCACCGTTCGGGTCAGCGGTCGGTCGACGAACTCGCGGACCCAGCCCTCGTTGTCGGCCCGTTCGGCGTCGGTCGTGGCCGTCAGCCAGCGCCGGCAGCCCTCGACCAGGATGTGGGCGAGCTGCGCGATCGGCATCGCGAAGTCCGCCGGGCCCTCGACGCGCCCCGGTCCGCCCGCCTCCGCATACGCGGCGCGGACGACGCCCGCCCGCCCCGGATCCGCGCAGTACTCGACGAGGATCAGGGCGAGCTCCTGCGACGGGTCGGCCAGACCGGCGTTGTCGAAGTCGAAGACGCAGAGACCGCCGTCGCGCGTGCGCCGGACGTTGTCGGCCCAGAGGTCGCGGTGGCAGGTTCGGAGGTCGCGCGGCGGGCCGCCGAGGTAGGCCTCCATGGCGACCAGCTCCGGGAGGAGCGCGTCGAGCTCGTCGGCGAAGGGAGCCTGACGCGCGCGGAGCGCGCTGCTGAGCTCGGACCATCGCGCCGCCCCGATCGGCTCGGTGTACCAGGGGTCGACGCCGATCGAGCCCGCGAAGTCGACGCGGTGGAGACCGGCGACCAAGCGCCCGATCTCCGCCGCGTCGAGGTTCGGATCGGGCTCGTGAAGCTCCACCCAGGCGTGGAGCCTGACCCGCACCGCGCCGCAGTCGGCGATGATCTCGCCCGCCCGCGTCCGTCGCACCGCGGGCGTCGGAACGCCGGCGGCGAGCACCGCCTCCTGGAACGCCGCGCCCTCGAGCAGCTCGGCGACCTCGTCGTCGGGGGCGTCGCCGACCTGCTTGACCGCCCAGCTCCCGCGCTCGGTTTCCAGCCGCCAGATCGAGCCGAGCCGCCCGCTCGCGACGGGCCCGTCCGAGAGCCGGCCCCACGACCCGAGGTCGAACGCCGCGAGGATCGCCGGGACATGGGCGTGATCGAGCGGGACCGTCACCGGCTATTGCCCCGTCGGCGCGGCACGTGAGAGCATCGGCACATGGGTGCTCGTGAGCTCGGCTCCTCGGAGGTGCGCGAGCTGTTCGCGGCCGGGACGGTGCTGCACAACCCGGTCACGGGCGAGTACGCCCGCGTGGTCGAACACACGGCCGAGCGGGCGGTGCACGAGCTGCTCGCCGTGCCGGGAGCCGCGGTGGCGGGCCCGCATGCCCATCCCGCTCAGGAGGAGCGCTTCGAGGTCGTGGAGGGCGTCATGGGGTATCGGCTCGGTGACGACCGCGGCGAGCTCCGGACCGGTGAAGCGGTCACCGTCCCTCCGGGGGTGGTCCATGACTGGTGGAACGCCGGCGGGGGCGACCTGCGGGCGCGCGTCTCGGTGACGCCGCCGGGGCTGTTCACCGGCATGATCGGCGCGGTCTGGGGTCTGGCGGTGGTCGGGCGCACCACCGCCAAGGGGATGCCGAAGCTCGTCGACGCCGCGCTGCTGGCGGAGACCTTTGCCCGTGAGATCGTCCTCGAGCGGCCGCCGCAGGCCGTTCAGCGGGCGCTCGCCGCCACCGTCGCGCCGATCGCTCGCCGGCGCGGCCGGTCGGTGACGGGCGACATCATGCGGGCGGCGATCGTCCCGGCTGCGCGCTGGCCCCACGGGGACACGCCTCACGCGTAAGCGATGAACTCGAGCAGGCTTCCGTCCGGGTCGCGGAAGTAGACGCTGAGCCCCGCCCCGCGCGCGCCGGAACGCTCGACCGGGCCGAGCTCGACAGCCACCCCGCAGGCGCCGAGATGGGCGACGGCGTCCTCGATCGGGCCATCCCACGCGAAGCAGAGGTCGCTGTTCCCCGGCTGGACGGGCAGCCGCGCCACCTGCGCCGGCGACACGCCCGGCCCGTGCAGGTTGAGCTGCTGGGCGCCGAACCGGTAGGCCAGGCGGCCGCCCGTCTCGACCAGCTCGGCGCCGACGACGTCGCGGTAGAAGACGTTGGACACGTCCCAGTCCGAGACGTGGATCACGCAGTGGTCGAGCCGCACCGGCGGGACCACTTGGTCAGCCCCCGGCGTGCTTGGCGAGCGAGCCCTTCTTCGCCTCGCCGCCCTCGAGCGGCTCGTAGACCACGATGTCGGCGCTGTCGCCGAACAGCTCCTCGACCCGCTCGAGCACCTTCGACACGTGCTCGCTCTCGAGATGGGCGTCGAGCAGCTCGCGCGACTCCCAGCGCTCGACGAACGCCAGCCGGCTCGGGTCGTCGGTGCCCTGGTGCAGCGCGTAGAGGATGCAGCCCTCCTCGCGGTGGGTGGGGTCGACGAGCGCCTTGAGCGCCTCGACCGCTTCGGCCTCCTTGCCGGGCTGAGCCGTGAACGACCCCACGACGACGACTTCGGACATACGATGCACACCTCTCGAAATGGAAGGGACGCGGATGAGCCTGCAGATCAATCACGTCAGCATCAACGCCCTCGACCTGCAGGAGTCCGTGGACTTCTACACGGATCTGCTCGGCGCCGAACCGATCCCCACGCCCAACTTCGGCATCCCGGTGCAGTGGCTGGCGCTCGGCCGCACCCAGCTGCATCTCTTCGAGCGCGACATCACGCCGACGAGCCACCACCACCTCGGCATCACCGTCGACGACGTGGAGCCCGTCTATCGCGCGGCCGAGCGGCGCGGGGCGTTCGACGACGAGGCGTTCCGGAACCGCCTCGTCGAGCTGCCGGGCGACGTCGTCCAGCTGTACGTGCGCGACCCGGCGGGCAACCTGGTCGAGATCGACCAGCACGGCGCCGACCGGCTGCCGGAGGATCTGCGCTCGCGGCTCAAGGGCCTGTGGGAGTTCAACGAGCAGACCGACGAGCAGATGGGCGCGCGGCTGTTCGTCGGCGAGCAGTGGTCGGACTAGCGGCAGCCGCTGATCCGGTCGGCCCGCGAGCGCGTTAGAACCAACGATGCCGTCCTCGCCCCTGGCCAGCCGATCGGTCAAGCAGCACTACGCCCGCGGCGCGCTCGGGCTGCTCGCGCTGGTGGCGGCCGTCGCCGGCGCCGCCGCGACACCGGCGGCCCTCGCACTCCTGATCGTCACGGCGGTCGCATGGCGCGGATGCCCGACCTGCTGGGCGGTCGGGTTGATGCAGACGCGCGAGGCGTGCTCGGACGGGTCGTGCGGACGGCCGCGGTAGGCGATCACGGCTCGCAGGGCAGCTCCGCGGTGACGACGGTGCCCGCACCCGTCGGGCTCTCGACGCGCAGCCGGCCCTCCAGCGCCGCGACGCGATCGGCGAGGCCCCGTAGCCCTGAGCCGCCCGTCTCGTCGGCGCCGCCGACGCCGTCGTCGGCGATCTCGATCAGCGCGACGGGCCCATCACGCCAGGCGCGGACCGTGGCCGTCGTCGCGTCTGCGTACTTCGCCACGTTCGTCAGGGCTTCGCAGGCCACGAAGTAGCCCGCGAGCTCCACCGGCTCGGGCAGCCGACCGGCCTCGTACTCGACGGTGGTCGGGATCTTCGATCGCGTGGCCAGCGCGTTCAGCGCAGCGCCGAGCCCGTGCTCGAGGACCGCCGGATGCAGCCCGCGCGCGAGCTCGCGGAGCTCGTGCAATGACTGCGAGAGCTCGTCGCTGGCCAGCGTCGCGATCTTCTCGGCGCCCTCCGGGTCGCCGCGGATCTGGCCCTGCAACAGCCGCAGCTGCAGCGCGACGCTCACCAGCCGCTGCTGGGCACCGTCGTGCAGGTTGCGCTCGAGCCTCCGGCGCTCCGCGTCGCCGGCTTCGACGATGCGTGCGCGCGACCCCTTCAGCTCCTCCAGGCGTGCCCGCAGCTCGACGTTCAGGCGCACGTTCTCCAGCGCGATCGCCGCGGCGGCCGCGACGGCATCGAGCAGCGCCGGATCCTCGCGCAGCGCGGCGTGATGCAGCAACGCCGCGACGGGCCGGCCGTTGCGTCTGATCGGCGTCGTCGCCCTGTCTCCGTTCAGATCGACAAGGTCGAGCGGACGCCCGTCGACGTCCGCGTAGGTGTCGAACTCCGGCAGCCAGTACGCGAGCTCCAGCGACGGGTCGCCGAGCGCCCGGGCGAGCGCCTCGCGGATCTCTTCCTGGCCCGGGGCCTGGCCGAGCCGGGCGACCAGGTCGCTGACGGCATCGCCGCGCGTCAGACGGCTGCGAGCCAACGACGCCAGGAACGCGTAGGGCAGCGGAAGGATCGCGGCCTGGGTCGCGTAGTAGCCGAGCTCTGCGATCGTCGTGTGCCCGGACAGCTCGGCGATGAGGCCGATCTCGAGCAGCGCGAGCACGGTGGCGCCCGTCAACAGGACGGGCCCGAGCGCGCGGCGCTCCGCGCGGTCGGCCTCGCGCCAGTGCCGCCACAGGTACAGGGCCGTGAGCGCGAAGATGACGAACGCGGCGCAGTTGATCACCGTGTCCATCGCGCGCGCGAGGTCCGGATCGTTGGTGACCCGCAGCAGGTTGTCCGGACACGTCTCGCAGCCGAAGTCCTCCGGCTCGACGACGAGCGCGTAGCTCCGGGACAGCGGTGACGAGAAGATGTAGGCAGCCCAGACGAGCGCGCGCTCTCCCCTGCTCCGCAGGCGGCCGGTCGGCATCGCCAGCAGCATGTGCACGACCACCGCGAGGAAGAGGTTGCCCCACAGCGTGGCGGCGGTGAAGACCGCGGCCGAGTTCGACGCCGCCATCTCCGAGACGAAGAACAGGAACCCCGTGGCCGTCATCAGCGGGCCGAAGTTGTTCTGCGGGCGCCGCCACCAGGCGTACAGCCCTGCACCGATGAACCCCCACCCGATGACGAGCGCGAGGACCGCCTCGAGGCCGCGCACCTGCGCGTGCTCGCTGGTCGCGAGCGTCAGCGAGACGATCACGCCGAACACCACGCCCGCCGCCGCCAGGGCCAGCAGCGCCCGCCGCAGGCCCGTCACCGGTACGGCGCTGGGCGGCGTCGTCTGCCGCACCTCCGCGAGCCCGGCGTCGGCCACGACCTCCGCTCCTCTCCTCCTCGGTTGGCCTGCGGTCCGAGCTTATCCCCGGCCTGACTCGAGTGTCGAATGGCCGGTGCCGTACTCCCCCAACCCGCCGGCGAGCTGGTCGTAGGCCCGGTCGGCGGCGACCCGGAGCCGGGCGGCGAGCTGCTCGGGGTCCTCCTCGGCCAGCAGGCCGTTCAGCGCGGCGAGGAAGATCGAGCGGTGCGTGAACCACAGCGTGCGGGCGACGATGGCGGGCACGAGGTCGTCATCGTCCGCGCCGGACGTCTCGGCGATCACGGCGGTGATGGCCGCGGCCCCCGACTCCCACCCGACGGTCAGGCGCTCCTGCAGCGCGCGGCTGCCGCGGATGATCTTGGCCACCGCGAGCATGTCCTCGTCCCCACCGGCGACGAACACGTCGAGCACGGTCTGGGTCATCGCCCGGAAGACATCGAGGACGGAATCCGTCCCCGCCCGGCCGGCGATGGCGGCGACGAACTGCGTGATGCCCTCCTCGCGCCCGGCGAACGCCAGGTCCACCTTCGTGGGGAAGTGGTTGAACACCGTCTTCTCCGAGACGTCGGCGGCGGCCGCGATCTCGGCGACGGTGACGGTGTCGAATCCGTGCTCGGCGAACAGCCGGCGGGCGGTCGCGGCGATGGCCTCCCGAGCGACGCGCTTCTTGCGGGCACGGAGGCCTTCGGTCTGTGCGCCTGACATGATCATATCACTTTAGCGACAGTAGAAATTCAGTGACTGTAGCGTTATTATGCCGCGCCGTGACTTCCAATTTCCCACCTGCCATCGAGGTCGACGACCTCGTCAAGTCCTACGGCGACGTCGACGCGGTCAGCAGCGTCTCGTTCACCGTCGGGCAGGGCGAGGTCTTCGGATTCCTCGGCCCCAACGGCGCCGGTAAGAGCACGACGATCAACATGCTCTGCACCCTCGCCGAACCCACGTCCGGGGCGGCGCGCGTCAACGGCTTCGACGTCGTCAGCCAGCGCGACGACGTGCGCCGCAACGTCGGCCTGGTCTTCCAGGACCCCACGCTCGACGTCCGCCTCACGGCCGCGCAGAACCTCTGGTTCCACGCCGAGCTGTACGGGATCGACCCCGGCGTCATCCCGGCTCGGATCGACCAGATGCTCGAGATGGTCGGCCTCGCCGACCGGCGCGACCAGCCTGCGATGACGTTCTCGGGCGGCATGAAGCGGCGCCTGGAGATTGCGCGCGGGCTGATGCATTCGCCGCGCGTGCTGTTCCTCGACGAGCCGACCATCGGCCTGGACCCGCAGACGCGCAGCTCGATCTGGCGCTACATCCGGGCGCTGCAGGAGACGGAGGGGACGACGATCTTCATGACCACGCACTACATGGACGAGGCGGAGTTCTGCGACCGCATCGCGATCATGGACCGCGGCGAGATCGTCGTCCTCGACACGCCGGAGGCGCTGAAGGCCGCGGTCGGGGCCGACCGCGTGGTGCTGGGCACGGACGACGACGGCGCGGCGATCGCGGCGCTCCACGCCGGCTTTGACATCGAGGCCACGGTGGCCGACGGCGCCGTGACCTTCCACGTCGAGAACGGCGAGGAGTTCGTCCCGCGGCTGTTCGCCGAGTTGAACGTCCCGATCACCTCGGTCGCCGTCTCGCGGCCGACGCTGGATGACGTCTTCATGCGCTACACGGGCACGACGATCCGCGATGCGGAGACCAGCGGCCCGGGCGACCTCAACCGGGCCATGATGCGCGCGATGGCGGGAGCGAAGCGATGACCGCCGTCACGGCCGACGTCGTCGCCAGCCGGGTGCCGGAGCGCAGCTGGCGCTCGGAGGTGCGGGCGGCGAAGGCCGTCTGGCGCCGCGACATGATCCGCTTCGCCAACGACCGCTCGCAGGTCATGATGTGGCTGATCCAGCCGCTGCTGTTCCTGTTCGTGCTGGGTTCCGGCCTGCAGTCGCTGTCCGCCGCCTCCACCGACGGCGTCGACCTCAAGACGTTCATCTTCCCCGGCGTCGTCTGCATCGCGGTGTTCTTCACGGCGGTGATCAGCGCCGCCTCGCTGGTGTGGGACCGGGAGCTCGGGTTCTTGCGGGAGATGATCGTCGCGCCGGTGAGCCGGACGTCGATCATCATCGGCAAGTGCCTGGGTGGAGCGACGATCGCGGCGTCGCAGGGCGTGATCGTCCTCGCGCTCGCCGGGCTCGTCGGCGTCCCCTACGACCCACTGCTGATCCTCGGCGCGTTCGGCCTGCTGGTGCTGCTGGCCTTCAGCGTCAGCGCGTTCGGCGTGCTGGTGGCCGTCACGATCAAGCAGGCCCAGACGTTCACCTGGGTGATGCAGCTGGCCGTGTTCCCGATGGTCTTCCTGTCCGGCGCGCTGTATCCGGTCGACGGGCTGCCGGCCTGGCTGGAGGTGCTCAACCGGATCAACCCGTTGACCTACGCGGTGGACCCGATGCGTCACCTGGTGTTCAACCACCTCGACGTGTCGGAGGCGGCGCGCCAGACGCTGGACCCGGGCATCAGCTGGTTCGGCTGGCACCTGCCGGTGCTGTTCGAGGTGGGGATGGTGCTGCTGCTCGGCGTGGTGATGCTGGGCCTCGCGATCCGGCGGTTCTCGCGGGCCGAGTGAGGGTGCTTCCCGGTCGATAGCGGGCGTGCTCCCGCCGGCCCCGGGAAATCGCCGGTGGCCGACCCACGCCGCGGCGTGCTGCAGTCAGAATCACCCCATGGCGGAAGCAGCTCGCGGCGGCCCGGCTCGAGTCCGCATCGTGGCGCTGAGCGCTGTGGTGATCACAGCGCTCACCGCCTTCACGCTCTACCTCCACACGCAGATCAGCGGCGATTGGGCCGGCGACCTGGTCCTGTTCACGGCGATCGTCCCCGCGCCGCTCGTCGCCGGCCTGCTGATCTCGCTGCGGTCGGACAACCTGATCGGCTACCTCCTGCTCGGCCACGCCTTCATGCTCGCGCTGATCGGGCTGACGGGCCCGTACGCCCAGTACGGGCTGATCGACGAGCCCGGCTCGCTCCCGGGCGCGCAGTGGGTCGCGCTGGTGGGCGAGGCCGGGTGGCCCGCGCTGTATGCCGGCCTGGTCGCCATCGTCATGGTGTTCCCCGACGGGCGGCTCCCCTCGCCCGGCTGGCGCCCCGTCGCGATCGGCGCCGCGGTCTCCTTCGCAGGCCTGGTCCTGGCGCTGGCCTTCGCGCCCGGGCCGCTCGCCGAGCCGTTCGCCGCCGTCGAGCGGCCCGTGCCGACCCTGCCCGCCGAGTGGATCATCGCCCCGTTCTGGCTCGGCACGCTGGCGAGCCTGTTCGCGGCCGCCTGGGCGGCCCGGGTGCGCCTGCACCGCGCCGTCGGCCGTGAGCGCCGGCAGCTCCTGTGGCTGGCGTACGGGGCCCTGTCGATCCCGGCGACGCTGGTCGTGTGCGCGCTCGACTACGCGCTGACCGGCGACACCACGTGGCTCACCGCCGCAGCCGTGATGGCGATGGAGCTGGCGATCCCGATCGCGATCGGGATCGCGATCCTGCGCTACCGCCTGTTCGACATCGAGCTCGTCCTGAGCCGGACGCTGGTCTACGGGATCCTCACGGCGTGCGTCGTCGCGGTCTACGTCGCCGTGGTCGGCGGGCTCAGCACGTTGGTGGACGCCCGCGGAGCGCTCGGGCTGGTCGCCACCGGCATCGTCGCCATCGGCTTCCAGCCGTTGCGGTTGCGGGTGCAGGCGTGGGTCGACCGCCGC
This sequence comes from uncultured Solirubrobacteraceae bacterium, assembly GCA_963730115.1. Taxonomy (GTDB): domain Bacteria; phylum Actinomycetota; class Thermoleophilia; order Solirubrobacterales; family Solirubrobacteraceae; genus DASQFQ01. The sequence continues at coordinate 641,364 of CAVSQM010000012.1, forward strand.
GTGTACGGCGACCGCAACGACCCGTACGCGGCGCTGTCGCGGCTCGGTGATCGCCTGCAGGCCACGCTGGCGCCGGAGGCGGTGACCCAGTCGATCGTCGAGACGATCGCCGAAGCGCTCCGGGTCCCCTACGTCGCGCTCGAGTTCGAGCGCGACGGGCGCTTCGAGCTGATCGCGTCGCAGGGCAGCGCGCGCGGCGGCACGGGCGAGGAGATCCCGCTCGCCTACCAGGGCCGGGCGATCGGGCGGCTGACCGTCCGGCCGCCCGCGGGCAGGGAGCTGAGTGCGGCCGACCGGCGCCTGCTGGCCGATCTCGCCTCCCACGCCGGCGTCGCGCTGCACGGCGTCAGGCTCACGGCCGACCTCCAGCGCTCACGCGAGCAACTGGTCTCCGCCCGCGAGGAGGAGCGCCGCCGGCTGCGCCGCGACCTCCACGACAGCCTCGGCCCCACGCTCGCGGGCATGGCCTTCCGGCTGGACGCTGCCGGCCACCTGATCGACAACGACCCGGAGGAGGCGGCCCGCGTGATCCGGGAGCTGCGCGGGGAGACCCAGGAGGCGATCGCCGACATCCGCCGCGTGGCTCACGACCTGCGCCCGCCGGCCCTCGACGAGCTCGGCCTCGTCTCGGCCTTGCAGGCGCACGCAGGGCGCCTGAGCGGGAACGGCACGCAGCTCGAGGTGAGCATCGAGGCGCCCGCGCCGTTCCCCGAGCTGCCCGCGGCGGTCGAGGTGGCGGCGTACCGGATCACGCTCGAGGCGCTGGCGAACGTGTCGCGCCACGCCGGTGCGCGGACCTGCCGGGTGGAGCTCGACCTCGGGCGCGACCTGCGGATCGCCGTGGCCGACGACGGGCTCGGCCTCGCAGGGGCGACGGAGATGGGAGTCGGACTGGCGTCGATGCGCGAGCGCGCGGCGGAGCTGGGCGGTCGGACGGACGTCGGTCCCCGCGAAGGCGGCGGCACGCTCGTCGTCGTCGTGCTCCCGATCGGGGCCCCCGCGTGACCGCGCCGTTGCGGATCGTCGTGGCCGATGATCACCCGGCCTTTCGCCGGGGCCTGGGCGCGATGCTCGAATCGGCCGCCGGGATCGAGATCGTCGGGGAGGCCGCCGACGGTGACGCCGTGGTCGAGATGGCGCTCGACCTGGCGCCCGACGTCGTGCTCATGGACATCAAGATGCCCGGCCGCAACGGCATCGAGGCGACACGACAGATCGTCAACCGCAGCGCGGAGATCGCGGTGCTGATCCTGACCATGTACGAGGACGACGACTCCGTCTTCGCGGCGATGCGCGCCGGCGCCCGCGGCTACCTGCTGAAGGGCGCCGACCAGGACGAGGTGCTGCGCGCCATCCACGCCGTCGCCGTGGGTGAAGCGATCTTCGGGCCCGCCATCGCGGAGCGGCTGATGGCGTACTTCTCGGCGGGCTCCGCTGCGGCCCGCCCGTTCCCCGAGCTGACCGACCGCGAGCGCCAGGTGCTCGAGCTGATCGCGCGCGGCCGCAACAACTCGGCGATCGCCGCCGAGCTGGTGCTGACGGTCAAGACGGTCCAGAACCACGTCTCCAACGTCTTCAACAAGCTGCACGTCACCGACCGCTCCGGCGCGGTGATCAAGGCGCGCGAAGCCGGCCTCGGCCGCGAAGCGGACTGACCCCGACGCATCTCCCGGCCCGATCGGGAGCACGCCACCTAGCGGCCGGGACGACCGGGCCGAGATCGTGGCAGCCATGCCGCGAACTCGAAAGGACCGTTGACATGGAGCTGATCCTGGCAGTGCTGGTGGCTGGGCCGATGGGGTACTTCGCTCGGACGCGCAAGCGCGGGCTGACGATGTATCTGGTGGCGTGGGCGATCGTGTTCCCGATCCAGACCGTCGTCGTCTACACCGAGGGCGGCGGCGACGGCCGCGACATCCTCTACTGGGTGTTCAACGCGCTCATCCTCGCCGGCGGCATCGGGCTCAACCGTCTCGGCTGGAACCTCCGCCGGCGGCGTGGCGCGATCCGCGTCACATCGTGATCCATCGCAGCTAGAGCGCCGAGTCGAGCCGTTCGGCGTGCCCATGACGGCGCCCGTTCGACGCCCGGCTCGTACCGCGAGAGGTTGCCGCGCGAGTGCGCGAAGCCCGCGAACGGGAGCTACTCCTTCAACCCGATCGCCTCGACCGGTCGCGTGCGCAGCGCTCGCCGCGTCGGCACCGTCAGGGCCACGAGCGCGAGCAGCGCCGAGACGCCGAGGATCGCCCCGAGCTGGTCGAGCGGCACGTAGGGACGGACGCTGCCCGTGAGCGCCTGGCTGAGCGGCAGCAGCGCGGTGGCGGCGATCGCCAGCCCGACGCCCAGCCCGATCGCGATGATCAGGCCGGCCTCCCAGCGCGCCATCGACCGCACCTGCCGGCGCGTTCCGCCGACGAGCCGGAGCAGCCCGAGCTCGCGGCCGCGCTGCAGCGCGATCATCACCAGGGTGTTGATCACGGCGATCGACGTGAAGCCGAAGATGATCGCGACGAACAGCGGCCCGAGCCAGCGGTTGATCTCGCGGTCGGCGTCGGTGACGGTCGCCAGCGACGCGCGGTCGCTCACCCGCAGCCCGGGGTAGCGGTCGCCCAGGGCCCGCAGGCGCCGGCCGACGGCGGCCGGGTCGCCGGCCTTGACCAGCACCGTCCCGAGCATCCGGTCGGTCTGGTGGCCGGCCGCGAGCTCGGGGGCGAGCAGGGCGTCGCCGAACCCCAGCGAGCGGCTGTAGATCGCGACGACCGTGGCGTGCGTGCGGGCGCCGTCGCCGAGCCTGACCGCGACGCGGTCGCCGAGCTCCGCGTGGGCGTCCTTGGCCCGGCGCTGCCCGAGCGCGATCGCCTTGCCGCGCAGGTCGGCGAGCGACCCGGCGGTCACGCCGGCGTCGAAGCCGCCGCCCTGGCCGCCGCTGAGGACGGCGGCGGAGATGACCTCGTCGGAGACGCCGAGGCTGGGCGCCAGCGTCGTGGGGGTCAGCGCGACCGCCGAGCGCACTCCGGGCGTGGCGCGGACGTCGTCGAGCGCCGCCGGCGGCACGCCACCGGCGCCCGTGATGGCGAGCTCGCCGTCCAGACCGGCCCGGCGCTCCTGGGTGACGGCGTGGTCCGTAGTCGTCGCGCTGAAGAGCAGGGTGCAGCTCAGGGCGACCGTCAGCACCAGCGGCGTGGTGGCCGACGAGAAGCGCCGGGTGGCGGTGCGCAGGTTCGAGGAGGCCAGGAAGCCGCCGACGCGCGACAGCCGCGCCAGCGGCGGCCCCAGGATCGAGGCCGCGAAGCGCGCCACGATCGGGCCGAGGAAGCCGGCCGCCGCGACGAGGAAGAGCGCGGTCATCTGCGAGGTCGCACCCACCGTCTCCGGGTTGCTGCTGGAGATCGAGACGGCGAACAGCGGCGCCGCGCCGGCGAGCGCGATCAGGCCCCCGACCATGCGGCCAGGGCCCAGCAGCTTCGGCTCGACCGCGGCGTCGGCCAGCGCGAGCGTCGGCGGCACGCGCGCGGCGCGGCGGCCGGCGCCGAGCACCGCGAGCAGCGCCGCCGTCACGCCGCCGCCCACGGCAGCCGCGATCGGGAGCCAGCCGGCGCTGACGGTGAGGTTCGGCGGGGCGATGCCGTGCTCCACGAGCCCCTCGGCCAGCTCTCGGCCGAGCACGGCTCCGGGCCAGAGCCCGATCAGGGACCCGACGAGGCCGACGATCACGGCCTCCCAGGCGATCATGCGGCGGATCTGGCCGGGCGTCCCGGCCACCGCGCGCAGCAGCGCGATCTCGCGCTCGCGTTGCTGGATCGACAGGCCCATCGTGCTGGCGACGACGAAGATCGCGATGAACAGCGCCATGCCGCCGAACGACGCGGTGACGGCGATCAGCGGCTCTCTCCCGGCCTGGAGGTCGGGGTGCTCGGCCTTGCCGCGGTCGTCCCCGGTGAGCACGACCGCGTCGCCGGAGGCCGCGCGCAGCCGCGCGGCGTCGAAGCCGGGGGCGGCGAGCACGCCGATCGCGTCGGCCCGGTCCGGGTGGCCGGCCAGCCGCGCCGCCTCGGCGTCGGTGAGGAAGATCGCCGCCCGCTGACCCGCCGGGTGACGGGGCCGGGCGACCCCGACGACCGTCACGGTGCGAGCGGCCTCGGAGGACGCGAGGCGCAGGCGCGCGCCGAGCTTCGCGCGGTAGCCGGTGACGACCTCGTCGGGCCCGGCGGGCGCGCGGCCGGCGGTCAGCGCGTAGGGCGTGAGGGCGGCGCTGCCCCAGCCGTGGGCCTGCGCGGTGCGCCCGCCGAGGTTGGCCGGGGCCGACACGTCGGCGATCGCGGCACGAACGCCGGGGACGGCGGCCAGGCGAGCGGCGAGCGCGGAGTCGACCCGCGCGCGCTCGGTGAGCGGAACCTTGTCTTCCGTTCCGATCGTCTGCTGGCCGGTGACGACCGCCGCGGTGGCCGCGTAGCGCTCGACCGGCGGCTGGGTGCGGAGCGCCGACTCGAGCGGCATGGCGCCGGCCATGACCAGCGCCGACGAGGCGATCAGCGCGACCAGCGCGCCGGTGAACGTGCCGAGGCGGCCGCGGGCACTGCGGAGGGCGAGACGGAGCATCGGTCAGTCCCCCAGGTGGGCGAGCTGCTCGGCGACCTGGTCGGCGCTGGGCGCCTCCAGCTTCCCGGCGATCTGCCCGTCGGCGAGCAGGATGACGCGGTCGGCGTGCGCCGCGGCCACCGGGTCGTGGGTGACCATCACGACCGTGTGGCCGTCGGCATCGACGACCTCGCGCAGGAGCGCGAGCACGCCGCGGCCGGTGCGGGTGTCGAGCGCTCCGGTCGGCTCGTCGGCGAACACGACCTCGGGCCGGGTGACCAGCGCCCGGGCGATCGCCACCCGCTGCTGCTGCCCGCCGGAGAGCTGCGAGGGCCGGTGGCGCAGGCGGTCGTCCAGGCCCACGCGCGCCGCGACCTCGCGAACCTGCGAGCGGCGCGCACGGCGCCCGTCGAGGCGCAGCGGCAGCGCGATGTTCTGGCTGACCGTGAGCGACGGCATCAGGTTGAACGCCTGGAACACGAACCCGACCCGCTCGCGCCTCAGGATCGTCAGCTTCCGCTCGCTGAGGCCGGCCAGATCCGTGCCCGCCAGCGAGACGCTGCCGGAGGTCGGCCGGTCGAGCCCCGCCGCCACGTGCAGCAACGTGCTCTTGCCCGACCCCGACGGACCCATGATGGCCGTGAACGAGCCCGGCGCGAGCCCGAGGCTGAGCCCGTCGAGGGCGACCACGGCTCCGTCACCGCGGCCGTGGACCTTGCGGACGTCGTGAAGGGACACGACCGGCGCGGTGACGGCGGCCGCGGCGACGTCCCGCCTGAGAGCGCGGAGAAGGGGCTTGTTGAGTGTCGATTCCATGCCGCCGACGCTAAGCGCGCGGCGGCGCGACCGCGTCGTCGCCGGGTCGCGTCAGGGCCGCGACCAACTGCTGATCCCGAGTCCTCCTCAGGTAGGAGACGGGTCGCTGAGTGCCGCCTCCTCAGGTCGTGAGGATCTCGCTATGGAGATCGAGCAGCCTGGGCACGTCGCCGGCCGCCACGCGCCCCATCCCGCACTCCGTGCAGATGCCCCACTCCCGCGACCCGGCCGACGAGCCCGCCAGCGCGGAGTCGATGTGCTCGATCTGCTCGGCGGTGGTGCCCTCCGGCTGATCGTCGGGGTGGTAGGGGACCAGCGCGAAGTAGAGCTCGGTCTCCGGCCCGGCCGCCAACGCGCCCAGCGGCGCGAAATAGTCGGCATCGCTTCTCGCCTGGGGGACGGTGAACGACGCCCAGTCGACCGGCCGCCGCGCGGCGGCGTTGACGGCGTTGACGAGGTCCACCTGCATCTGGACGGACTCGGGCTGCGTGAAGTGCTGGTGACCGTAGTCGCCGTAACAGAGGTGCAGCCCGACCGGGACGTCCTCCGGCACCTGGTCCACGCACCGCACCAGGCCGGGCGTGACCTGGTCCATCGGCATCGCCGAGCCGGGTCCCATGGCTCCCTCCAGGAGCCCGAACTCGACCGCGACGTCCCACTGCACCGCGCAGCGGTCGTGCGGCAACGCCGCCAACGCCTTGTCGAGGTCGGCGAACAGCGCACGCTCATAGGCGGCGGCCACGGCCGGCATGTCCTCCGGCACGATCGTCCCCGCCATCGAGGCCAGCGGGGTCGGGTACTGCATCTGGAAGCGCACGCCCTCCGCGATCGTCCCGTCGCGCTGAAGCCGGTTGAAGATCTCGAACGACTCGGCGTAGGCGTCGGCGTAGCCGAGGTTGGGCCAGCTGATCGTGTCCGCCGAAGCACCGTCGGCGAGACGGAGCCGGGGCATCTCCGGCGCGTCCTCCTCGGTCTCGTAGGCCCTGGCGGCGGCGGTGGCCGACTCGAACTCGGGCATCGCGAGGAACTTCTGGATCTGGAACAGGATCCAGTAGCCGCGCTCGCCTGTCTCGCCGTCGGTCATCCGGCGCACCCCGGTCGGGATGCGCGTGCTGATCTCCTGCATCACGGTCTCGCCGTCAGGCAGGTTGACCGAGCCGTTGAAATGGACGCTGCTGGGCGGCACGTGGTCCTCTCCGATCTCCCCGGGTGCGGCCTCGGTGCATACCACGCCGAGAGCGCTGGTGCTTCAGAGCGGGCCGAGCGTCGCCATCAGCCGCGTGTAGGCCTCCCGCACCTCGTCGTCCTCATGGAGGCGCAGCGACTCCTGGTAGCGCTCGCGCGCCGCGTAGTAGTCCTTCTCGCCGTGCAGCCGGCGCGCCTCCGCGTAGAGCTCGGCGGCGCGCTCGCGGTCGGCGTCGGAGGCGGTCATCAGGGCACCCACGCGGCGTCGATGGCCTGCTGCTGGCGCACGAGCTCCTCGTCGATCTTGAAATGCGGGATCCCGGCGGCGTCGAGCTTCGGCTGCAGCGAGACCCGGTGCGCGTCGCCCATTCCGACGATCAGATACGACGAGGCGCCCTGGATCTTCTGCCACATGATCGCCTCGCGCGCCGGACTGAGGTCGCCGAGCGTGGCCTTCGGGTTCTTGGCCAGCTTCTTGCCCTCTTCCTGGAGCTCCGCGTTGGCGCTCTCGCTGCCCAGCTGCTCGATGTAGCGGGCGCCGTACTCGTGGAACGCGAGCGTGAACTCCTTCAGCCCTGGCAGGCTCGCGAAGTTGCCGGACTCCGTCAGCTCGTAGATGCCGATCAGCTGATCGCCGTCCTTCGCCGCCGTGATGGCGTCGAGCATCCCCTGCCGCTTGAGGTAGACCTTCTTCAGAGCGCGGCCGGCCTTGATGAACTTCGAGTCCGTCGCCTGCGCCTTCCCGAAGTCGTGCTGCGCGAGGTCGTGCGCGATGTGGATCGCCATCGACAGGTAGAGCGCGATGCGCTCGCCGAACGAGTAGTCGTTCGTGCTGGCGCGTCCCTTGAACGCCTCGCGCCCCTTCTTCGACGCGGCGATGTACTCGTTGCGCGTGAGCGTGGTGCCGGTGAGCGCCTTGATGACGATGTTCTCGAGCTCGGGATCGAACAGCCCGGCGCCGGAGAACGGGGCGATCGAGATCCCCTGGTTGATCGCCTTCAGCTGCGCGTCGGTCTCGGTGAACGGGATGGCGAGCGCTCCGACCGCCTTGAGCTCGTTGAACGGCTCGTACATCCACCGGATCGTCCGCAGGCCGCGGATGACGTCCTCGACGTTGCCGTCCTTGTTGTGGTGCTCCTCGCCGATGACCGTCAGCTTGTCCAGCGGCAGGCGGAACCAGAACGTGCCGGCGGCCTGCGTCGCGACGTCGCCGATGTGATCGGAGATCCCCTCGGCGTAGTTCTCGAGCTCGATCGTGCTCTTGAAGACGCGCTTGACCGGATCGTCGATGAGCGCCGAGACCTTGTGGCGGGTGCCGATGTTCTTGCCCTTGCCGGTCTTGTAGTGCGCCTCGTCGACCTTCTGCTTGCCGCCGTCGAGGCGCACGGCGCGCGAGAGGACCCGCCCGACCGCGCCGTTGCCGATCGAGCGCTGCAGCGCGAGGACGTCGGCGGGGCGAAGCCGGCCCAGGTCGGGGGCGCGGGCCGGCGCGGCGTTGCCGACGGGCGCGACGGCGTCGTTGCCGACGCGCTCGGGCTCCTGCCGGGCCTGCTCGACCGCCACATGCCGTTTCTACCAGGCGGCTCGGCACGGAGCCAGAGCCGCGCGGGCAGCCATCCGTGCACGCGCCGGTCAGCGGGCGGCTCGGCGCCAGTCCAGGATCGACTGCAGCGGCCGCGTGTTGACGACATCCGCGCGTGTCGCCCAGCCACGGCGCGCCGTCTGAACGGAGTACGTCATATTCGCCAGCCCGAGCGTCGAGTGCGCATCCGTGGAGCAGACGATCTGCACGCCCGCTCGCAGCGCGCGCCGCACGTGCTCGCCGCGCAGGTCGAGCCGCGGGGTCAGCCCGTTCACCTCGAGCGCGACGCCGTGCTCGAGCGCGACGCCGTAAATGTGATCGAGGTCGAGTGCGCTCTCCGGCCGGCGGCCGATCAGCCGGCCCGTCGGGTGGCTGAGGCAGCGCACGTAGGGGTTGCGGAGCGCCTCCTCCACGCGCCTGGTCATCTCCTCCTGCGGCATCCGCTGGCCGCCGTGCACGCTCGCCTGGACCCAGTCGAGCTCCGCCAGCACGTCGTCGGGAAGGTCGAGCCGGCCGTCGGGCAGGATGTCGCACTCGATGCCGCGCAGGACGCGGAACGGCGCGAGGAGCTCGTTCGCGGCGTGGATCTCCTCGGCCTGGCGGCGGACGTCGTCGGGCGTGAGCCCGCGGACGGCGCCCACGGCGGGCGTGTGGTCGCAGATCGCGACGTAGTCGTAGCCACGCTCCTGCGCCGCGCGCCCCATCTCGACCACGCTCGCGCGGCCGTCCGACCAGGTCGTGTGGCAGTGCAGGTCGCCGCGGATCTCGTCCGTCTCGACGAGCGCGGGCGGCTCGCCGTCCGGCGCTTCCTCGCGCAGCTCGGGCGGCCACCACGCGAGGCCGAGCGCGGCGAAGACCGCCGCCTCGTCCGGCGCGTCGGGCAGCGGCTCGAGCGGCGCCACGAAGGCGGGCGCGCCGGTCGCGCGCAGCAGTTCGGTCCCGAACCGCTCGGGCTCCGCGGCGACGAGCTCGACCGGGACGCCCTCGATCGTCAGCCCGACCGCGCGCCGGTCCTCCTGCTCGATCATCGCCACGATCTGCGGCAGCTCCGCGAACCGCGCCAGCACGGCGGACGGCTCCGCGACGGCGCACACGACCGCGAGCCGCTCGCACGAGTCCCGCCACCGCCGCACGTCGCCCGCCACCTCGCCGTCGAGGTGGTCGGCGATCCCGCCGGCGAGCTCCCACGCCTGGCCGAGCAGCAAGCCGCGCTGCGGCCGCGGCTCGGACTCGCGCGCGAGCGCCTCGAGGATCCGCGCCTCGTGCTTCGGGCCGATGCCGGGAACGGTCCGGAGCCGGCCGGCCGCCGCGGCGGCGCGGAACTCCTCCGGGGTGCGGACCCCGAGCGCACGGGCGATGTCCACCGACCGCCTGGCGCTGAGCCCGAGATAGCGCCCGAGCCCCACCAGGCCAGGGGCGAGCTCGCGCTCCAGCTCAGCGAGCTCGGCGATCTCCCCCGTCTCGACCAGCTCGCGCAGCCGCGCCTCGATCCCGGACCCGATCCCGCGCAGCTCGCGCACCCGGCCGTTCCGGATCAGCTCCGGGACGGGGACGGGCGCGCCGCGGATCGTGTCGGCGGCGCGGCGGTAGGCGCGCGCCGTGTACGGGTTCGCGTCGGCGAGCTCGAGCAGCGAGGCGAAGGCCTCCAGGCGGTCGGCGATCCACGCGTTGTCCATCGGGGAGATCGTGACCGACAACCACGTCGTCGCACGGCGCCCCTAGGCTTCGCGCCGTGAAGCCAGCGGGCACGCCCACGCGATGAGCGCCGGACTCGCTGCGCTCCTCGACGACGTCGCGGTGCTCACCCGCGCGGCCGCCGCCTCGGTCGACGACGTCGCCGCCGGCGCGGGTCGCGCGAGCATGAAGGCCGCCGGCGTGATCGTCGACGACGCCGCGGTCACCCCGCGCTACGTCCAGGGCTTCCGGCCCGAGCGCGAGCTGCCGATGATCAAGCGGATCGCGGTCGGCTCGCTGCGGAACAAGCTCCTGTTCATCCTGCCCGCCGCGCTCGTGCTCAGCGAGCTGCTGCCGTGGCTGCTCACGCCGATCCTGATGGTCGGCGGCGCCTACCTCTGCTACGAGGGCGCGGAGAAGCTGTGGGAGTACGTGGCCCCGCACTCCCACGAGGCGGAGGAGGCGGCCGCGCACGGAGCCGGAGAACGAGGACGAGCTCGTCGGCGGAGCGATCCGCACGGACTTCATCCTCTCCGCGGAGATCATGGTGATCTCGCTCAACGAGGTCGCCGACGAGCCGCTGCTCTCGCGCGCCCTGATCCTCGTGGTCGTCGCGTTCGCGATCACGGCCGGCGTCTACGGAGCCGTCGCCCTGATCGTGAAGATGGACGACGTCGGGCTCAGCCTGGCGCAGAAACGCGAAGGGTCGGCCGCGTCGTTCGGGCGCGGGCTGGTGCGCGCGATGCCGGTCGTCCTGTCGGTGCTCTCGAAGGTCGGGATCGCCGCGATGCTCTGGGTCGGAGGGCACATCCTCCTCGTCGGCCTCGACGAGCTCGGCGTCCACGCGCCCTACGACGCGGTCCATCACCTCGAAGAGGACGTCGACCATGCGCTCGGCGGCGCGGGCGGCGTCGGCGCCTGGCTGACCAACACCGGCGCCTCGGCGATCCTGGGGCTCGTCGTCGGCGCGATCGTGGTCGCGGTCATGCATATGCGCGGACGAGAGTCCGCGCACTGAGGGTCAGCGGACGCCGGCGGCTTCGAGCGCCGGGCCCATGCGCTCGGCGAGGGCGATGAGGCCCGAGGCGGGCCGGATCATCACGGTGAACTCCGCGATCCGGCCGTGCGCGTCCGGTCGGATGAGGTCGATGCCTTGGAGCGAGCGATCCCCGACCCGCGCCTCGAACACCAGTGCCTGGATGCCGTCGCCGTCGAGCTCGTCGGTGTACCGGAAGTCTTCGAACACGTGGAAGACGGTGCGGAGGATCGTCGCGACGGTCTCCCGGCCCTCGTACGGCTTGAAGACCGCGGGGCTGCGGAAGACGACGTCCTCGGCGAGCAGCGCGACGGCGGCGTCGATCCCGGCGCCCTCGACCGCCTCGCGGAAGGCATGACGACTCATCGCCGGGAACCTACGGGTCCGGATCGTCCCGCGCGGCCCACAGCCCGATCCGCAGGACCACGAACTCGGCGGGCTTCAGCGGTGCGAAGCCGACGACGACGTTCACGATCCCGGCGTCGATGTCGGCCTGCGTCATCGTCGTCCGGTCGCACGTGGCGAAGAACGCCTCGTCCGGCTCCGTGCCCTGGAAGGCGCCGAGGCGCCACTGGGCCGTCAGGAACGCCTCGATGCTGGACCTCAGCCGTGCCCAGAGCGGCTCGTCGTTGGGCTCGAAGACCGCCCACTGCGTCCCGCGGTCGATGCTGCGCTCGATGAAGCTGGCGGTGCGGCGGATCGACACGTACCTCCACTCCGGAGCCAGCGTCTGCGACGCCCCGAGGACCACCTCCCCTCCCCTCGTACCCAGCGTGTTGACGCCGAGCGCTTCGAGGCTCGCGCGGTCACGCTCGGACAGCGAGTGCGCGAGGCCGGTCGCGCCGCTGAGCACTGCGCCCTCCGGCACCTCCCACACGGGCCTGGCGGCGAGGACACCGGCGACGAAGGCGCTGGCCGGCGCCTGCGGCTGGAGCCACGGGAAGTACAGCGCGGCGTACGAGCTCCGCACAGCGAGTCGCTCGACGAGGCTGCGCACCTCCGCCGGGCCGGCGCCGGGCGGCGGGTCGGCCAGGAAGACGCAGTCCCGGCGGCGCTCGCAGTAGCCGGCGCCGGCCTCGATCACCGCACCGCTGCCGTGGCCCGGGCTCGCGACGATGCTGAGCTCGTCGACGTCGTCGAGCCGGGCGAACGCCGCCTCCGGGTCATGCTCGAGGCCGGCGACGGGCAGCAGGTACAGCCGCGCGCCGCCGTTGGCGAAGAAGTGCTGGGCCGCTTCTGCGAGGCGACCTCGAGGCGATCCGTAGGCGCGCTCGAGCTCGCTCACGTCGGTGATCAGCGCCGGGCGGTCGAGCGCCCCCGACGGATGCTCGCCGACGAACGCGGCCGTCGTGGTGTCGACCGGCTGCAGCGGACGTATCAGATCGCGGCGCGCCACCTCTGTCTCCAAGACCGATCTTTCTACACAAGGAGACCACCTCATGAGCTGGACCGTCGCCTGCTTCTGCGGAACCGTCTTCACCGCTCCCGCCCACCGCTGTCCGACCTGCCACGCGGCCGTGCCGTCGGTCACGCACGGAGGCAGCGCCGCCGAGACGGCGCAGGTCCCCGACTCCGTGGAAGAGCTCGTGCGGCGCCGCACGCGCACCCGCGCCTCGGGTTGAGCCCAGGCACAGCCACGAGGCACTGAATGGATAATCCGCGACGTGCGGCTCGGCATCGCGGATCACCTCGGCTGGGCGGTCGCGGTGACGGCGTCCGCCGACCACGAGGTGGTGGACCGCCGCCGGCTCGCGCTGATCGAGCCCGGTGTGACGGCGGCGCCGATCCACTACGAGAGCGCGCGGCTCGACGTCGCTGCCACGGCTGCGCTGGTCGCGAAGGCGCGGGCGTCCGTCGTCCGGGCGACCTCGGCTGCACTCGACGAGCTCGCGGCCGCGCTGCCCGCGCCGGTCGTCTCGATCTCCCTGCGGACCTGGCCGCTCGACTTTCCTGAGGACATCGCCGTCCAGCGTCGCGCGCCCTATGAGGCCCGAGCCGACGCGATCATGTACCGCCAAGAGCTCTCCGAGCTGGCACACGCCCGCGGCTGGGAGGTCCACCTGTATGACGCGAAGGCGGTGGTCGGTCAGGCGGTCTCCGTGCTGGCCGAGCGGGCCGACGGGGTGCTGCAGGGACCGCGGGCGAGGCTGGGGCCGCCCTGGACGAAGGACCACCGGATCGCGCTCGCGGCGACGATCCTGGCCGGCTGAACCCGGAGCGAGTCTTCAGCCCCGCTTGAGGAGGTCTTGACGGGGGCTTCAGCGTCGGGCGCGACACTCGGTCCATGGACGACCTCGGAACCCTCACCTCCATCGTGCTCGCGCTCGGCGCAGCGCTCGTCTTCGCGCTGATGGCGTGGGCGGGCCAGCACCAGAGCTGACGCCGACACCAAGCGCCTGCCAAGCAATCTCCAAGTCGGCACTCGCAGGATCAGCTCCTGTAGTCGACCGATCTGGAGGATCACATGCACAAGCGTGCACGCAGGGGCTTGCTCGTCGCCGGACTGGTGCTCGCGGGCTCGTTGTCGATCGCGAGTGCCGCACACGCCGGGGGATGCACGTCCATGCCCGGCCATGGAACGGTGTGCGGAACGGTCCACAACGACACCGGCAGGGGCTTCCACACGACGCTCCAGTGGGGGCAGGCGTGGGCCGAGCCCTGGCCGGTGCGCTGGGTCGGGCCCTGGTCGTCGCTCGGCGGCGGCAGTGTCGACGTTGACGGCATCTACGTCGGCGCGGGCTGCCTGATGAGCGGTGGCAAGGTGACGCGGTGGCCATGGACGAAGACCATCAGCGCGATCAACTGGGGCCCCGGCTGGCACAAGATCAGAACGAACGACGAGGTGTTCGTAGACCTGCACGGCTGCTGAGGGGCTCTCGCGAACGCGACACGATGCGCCGCCGGCGTTGCCGCCGGCGGCGCGACAGCAGGTACGGCGGCGCCGCGATGACCGCGCCGATGGCGACCACCGGCACCGCCAGCGCGAGCAGCAAGATGGCCGGCAGGACGACGAAGAGGATCATCCCGGGCACCGCGAGCAGCAGCAGAGGCAGCAGACCGACGCCGACGCCGACGCTGAGATCGATCACCTCCCCGAGCATCTCTCCGAACGTCGGGCGTGAGGGCTGGGGCGCCTTCGCGTATGTGGGGGGCGTGTGCTTCATACCCGTAGGACGATTCGCCGGCCGGCGCTGTGACAGGTCGATCGCACTGTCACGGGCGGTGGCCCTATCTCGTCTCACAAGGGCAATGAGACGAGAGGAGCAACCATGAAGGTCTTCCTGGCCGGCGCCACAGGCGTCCTCGGCAGAGCGCTCGTCCCGCAGCTCGTGGCGCGAGGCCATGAGGTGGTCGGCATGACGAGGAGCGCATCGAAGCAGGAGCTGGTGCGCAGCCTGGGAGCGCGCCCGGTCGTGGCCGACGCTCTTGACCCCGACGCGGTCGCCCAGGCGGTCGCCTCCGCCGAGCCCGAGGTGATCGTGCATCAGCTCACGGCGCTGTCCGGGCCCATGAGCATGCGTGAGGCGCGGCGCCCCGACCGCTCCGCCGCGGCCACCATGACCAACCGGCTGCGGACCGAGGGGACGGACCATCTCCTGGCCGCCGGTCGCGCCGTGGGGGCACGGCGCTTCGTGGCGCAGAGCTTCGGGGCGTTCCGCTTCGCCCGCACGGGCGGGCCGGTGCAGACCGAGGCCGATCCGCTCGGTCCCGCCGACCCGCCGGCGCCGCTGCGGACGGCGCAGGCGGGCTACCTCTACCTGGAGCAGGCGGTGACGACGATCGAGTGGGGAGAGGGTCTCGCGCTGCGCTACGGCGGCTTCTACGGTCCGGGGACCTCGACCAGCCTGGCTCCCGATGCGGTGATGGCGGCGCCGATCCGGAAGCGCCGGTTCCCGATCGTCGGCGACGGTGGCGGCGTCTTCTCACACGTCCACGTCGAGGACGCCGCGGCGGCGACCGCGGTCGCCGTCGAGCGCGGGCGGCCGGGTGTCTACTACGTGGTCGACGACGAGCCTGCGCCCGTACGGGAGTGGCTGCCGGCGCTGGCGAGCGCGCTGGATGCCAAGCCGCCGAGGCGCATCCCACGCTGGCTGGCACGGCTGGCCGCCGGGGAGGCGGCAACCGCCATGATGACCGAGGCGAAGGGTGCCTCCAACGAGAAGGCCAAGCGCGAGCTCGGCTGGACACCTCGCTATGCGAGCTGGCGCCAGGGCTTCGCGCAGGGACTCGGCTAGGCCGATGACGGAGGAAGAATTCGACGCGCTGCGCCCGTCGGCGTTCGCCATCGCCTACCGCATGCTCGGCAGCGTGAGCGAGGCAGAGGACATCGTGCAGGAAGGGTTCCTCCGCCTCCACCGGGCGCGCGCGGGCGGCGAGCGGATCGATTCACCGCGCGCCTACCTGTCGACGGTGGTCTCACGGCTCTCGCTCGACCACCTCCGCTCGGCGCGGGTCCGGCGCGAGGCCTACGTGGGCGAGTGGCTGCCGGAGCCGCTCGTCGCGAGCTCCGACGACGATCCGGCTCGCAAGGCCGAGATGGCGGACTCGCTGTCGCTCGCCTTTCTCGTCCTGCTCGAGAGCCTGTCGCCCGAGCAGCGCGCTGCGTTCCTGCTGCGCGAGGTGTTCGACGAGCCCTACACCCGGATCGCCGAGATCGTGGGCACGAGCGAGCAGAACGCCCGCCAGCTCGCCAACCGGGCTCGCCGCCACGTGGAGGAGCGGCGCCCCCGGTTCGAGGCCGTCCGCGAACAGCGCGAGGCACTCGCGACCCGCTTCTTCGCAGCCGCCGAAGAGGGCGATCTCCAAGGCCTGGAGGAGCTGCTCGCGCACGACGTCGTCTTCCGCGGCGACGGCGGCGGCAAGGCGCCCGCCGCCGCGCGTGCGGTCCACGGCCGCGCCAGGGTGGCGCGCCTGCTGGTCGCAGGGCTGCGCCTCCTCGCCCGCCTCGGCAGCCTCAGCACGCGCCGCGAGGAGATCAACGGGCAACCGGGCGCGCTGTTCCTCGACCGCGAGGGCAGGTTGATCAGCGTGGTGATCCTCGACGTCGCGGAGGGCCAGATCCAGGGCGTGAGCGCGATCGTCAACCCGGACAAGCTGCGGCACCTCGGCCCGGTGGGCGACCTGCGCGCGCTGCTGCGCGAGCGCAGCCGCGGCTAGCGCAGCGGGTCGCCGCGGCCGGATGGCATCCTGCGTGTCGTGATCGGCCTCGACCGCGTTCGGATCCAGCTCGATCGGGTCAGGGGCGCTGCCGACGTCATCGACCCGGTCTTCCTCGACACGCCGGCGCTGCCGTGTGCGCCGCTCGGCGGCGCACTCGGGTGCGCCGTGACGCTGAAGATCGAAACGCTCAACCCGGTCCGGAGCTTCAAGGGACGCGGCACGGAGACGGTGGCCGCCGTGGCTCGCCGGGAGGGGGCGTCGCGCGTGGTGTGCGCGAGCGCCGGGAACCTCGGTCAGGCGCTGGCCTACAGCGGCTCGCGTCGAGACCTCGAGGTCACCGTCGTCGCCGCGACGACCGCCAACCCGCTCAAGCTGCGCCAGATCGCCGCCTTCGGCGCCGACGTGCGGCTCGAAGGGCAGGACATCGAGGACGCCCGCCTGCGCGCGCGAGAGATCGCGGAGGCGGACGGCGCCTACCTGGTCGAGGACAGCCTGGACCTCGCCACCTGCGAGGGCGCCGCCACGATCGGCCTCGAGCTCGTCCGAGACGACCCGCGGCTCGACGTCGTGCTCGTCGCGCTCGGCGGAGGAGCGATGGCCAGCGGCGTGGCCTACGTCGCGCGCACGCTCGCCGACCACGTGGACGTCATCGGGATCCAGCCCGTCGGAGCGCCCGCGATGGCGCTGTCGTGGCGTCAGGGAACGGTGGTCGAGACGGACCGCATCGACACGATCGCCGACGGCGTCGCCGGGCGCTGCCCGATCCCCGAGGTGCTGGATGACCTGCTCGTCGTCCTCGACGACGTCGTGCTCGTGCGCGAGGACTCGATCAAGGCCGGCATGCGTGCGATCCATGAGCATGCGGGGCTCGTCGTCGAGCCGTCCGCGGCGCTCGGGATCGCCGCCATCCTCGAGCAGCCGGAGCGGTTCGCCGGGCGGCGTGTCACCACGATCCTGTGCGGGAGCAACGTGGCTCCCGCCGATTTCGCACGGTGGGTGCTGGAGCCGGCCGCGCGCGTCGCCTAGCGCGGCGACTCGTCGACGGTGAGGGAGAAGACGTCGGGCCGGGCGTAGTGCCCGACGACGTCGAAGTCGAACTTCCCGCGCACGATCTCATCCCGGTCGAGCTCCGCGACCAGGATGCCCTCTCCGTCGGTCAGCGGGCCCGCGAGCACCTCGCCGAGCGGGCCGAGGATCACGCTGCCTCCGGTGCAGATGACGGCGTCAGGATCGTCGCCCGGCAGCGGATGGTCCGCCGGGTAGTCGCTGCGGCGGGCGAACTGGTTGGCGGACAGCACGAAGCACCGCCCCTCGAGGGCGATGTGGCGGACCGTCGACTGCCACGCCTCGCGCGCGTCCGCGGTCGGCGCACAGTAGATCTCGATGCCCTTCGCGTACATCGCCGTGCGCAGCAGCGGCATGTAGTTCTCCCAGCAGATGACCGCGCCAAGCTTGCCGAGCGGCGTGTCGAACACCGGCAGCGTCGAGCCGTCCCCGAACCCCCACACCAGGCGCTCGGAGGCGGTCGGCATGAGCTTGCGGTGCTTGCCCAGGTACGTGCCTTGGTCGTCGAAGAACAGGACCGTGCAGTAGAGCGTCCCGCCGTCGCGCTCGATGACGCCCATGACGAGGAACACGCCGCTCTCCGCCGCGATCCGGCCCAGCTCCTCCACGGCCGGTCCCGGAACGTCGACGGCGCCGGCCCAGTAGCGCCGGTACTCCTCGCGCCCCGCGTCGGTGCGGTTGCCGACGACGGCGCCGAAGCCCGACCCGCGCGGGTACCCGCCGACGAAGGCCTCGGGGAACACCACCAGCTGCGCGCCCTGGCCGGCCGCCTCCCGTGTCAGCGCCTCGGCCTTGGCGAGCGTCTTGTCCCGGTCGAAGCCGGCGCTCGCGGCTTGGACGACGGCCGCGCGAAACGCAGTGGTCGCGTTCACCGGCAGATCCTTGCATGGCTGCATCGCGACGCGGGCGGGAAGACTGTTGAGCACCGTCGTCGTTCCTTGGAGGGTTCTCATGCGCCGCCCGTCCGCCGCGCTCGTCCTGTCGTCCGCCGCCCTGTTCGTCGCGCTCGGCGGACCGGCCGGCGCTCAACAGGCGGCGCAGAAGATCTCCGGCGCCCGCCTGACCGGCGAATCCGTCACCGGAGCGAAGATCCGCGACGGCAGCCTCGCCGCCAAGGAGCTCTCGGCGCGTGCGCGCCGCGCGCTCCGGACGCCCGCCAATCGCTCGGTGACGGCGGCGAAGCTGCGGCCCCAAGCGGTCCGATCCGGGTCGATCGCCCGCGGCGCCGTCCGGTCCAGCGAGCTCGCCGCCGGCGCCGTCGGCTCGCCGGCGGTGGCCGACGGCTCACTACGGGCGCGCGACCTGGGGCGCCACCAGGGTCACACGCAGCTCGATTTCGGCCCCATCGGACCCGGCGCCTGCCAAGTCCTCCCGATCGGGCTCTCCAACGCGGCGGGCGACGCCGTCGCGCTCATCACCGCGCCCGCGAACTGGCCGCCGGCGATCCAGGTCACCGGCCTGCTCGGCCCGGGCGACCGCAGCATCTCGGTGCTGGCCTGCAACTTCACCGGCGCGCCTGCGGATCCCGGCCCGGTGAGCTTCCGCTACCTCGTCATCGAGCTGTAGGGCGGGGCCGCCTCGCGAGGCGGCCCCGGCATGCTGCGCGGCGTTCAGTGGCCGCGCTTCTTGAAGTGCAGCTTGTAGACCGACTTCGTCGGACTCACGTCACGGACCACCGCCTTGCCGCCCGCGGCCTTGTAGCGACCGGTCCCACCGGTGATCGCCACGGTGAACGGACCCGGGTCGTCCTCGCCCTGGACCTCGATCAATCCCTGCAGCGTGATCTGCCCGCGCCGCAGCTTGAGGGTGGCGACGCACTGGAACATCAGGTCGCCATAGGGCGCTTGAACCTGTGTGGCCGTGCAGACCACACCGCTCACGCCGATCGATCGGCCGCGGCGGGAGAGCCGCTCCGAGAACACGAGCTCGTCGCCGAGCGAAGGTCCCGGTGCCCCGAAGTCCAGGAACTCGAACTGGGTCTCGGTGGCAACGATCCGGAGGACCTTCTTCCCCTTCCCCTGGGCCGTCGTGACCGCCGGCCCGGACATCACCCCGAGCACAGCGACGGCGAGGATTCCCGCGTAGAGCCTGCGCTTGCTTCGCACGTCTCCTACCTCCTTTCGCGACAGAGCTGTGGAGATCGGCGCGCGCGGGGCGGAGAGCGGTTCCGGATTCGCGATCCGGTCATCGCCCGACGCTAGTCCCGGATGCACGGCAGATCAACCACTACTGCGCGAACGTGCAGTGATGTCGCGATCCTTACCATTGCGGTCCCGCGCTGTGGTGAGATTGGCATGACGTCCCGTCGCCGCGCCGATGCTGCCCGCCGCGCTCATGACGCTCCTCATCGCGATGCTCTTCGGGGCGCGGCCCGCCGACACGGGCTACCGCGTCGGGATGGCCGAGCAGAGCGCTGAGATGTTCCGCAGCCCCGCGTGGCAGGACCTCCGGCTCAAGCGCGTCCGCTACCTCGTTCCGTGGGATTGGGCCAGGACCGGGCAGGTGCCCGAGGTGCTGGCCTTCATGGCCGCCGCCCGCGCCCACCGCCAAGACGTGCTCGTGACGTTCACCGCGCACCGCGGCTGCTTCGTGGGTCGACGCTACTCGCGCAGCCGGGCCTGCCGCGCTCCGGGGGCGAGGGCGTATCGCGCGGCGTTCCGCCGGTTCGACAACCGGTTCCCCTGGGTGCGCACGTACTCGGCCTGGAACGAGGTCAACCACATCTCGCAACCGACGTTCAGGAGCCCGCGGCTCGCTGTCCGCTACTACCGCGTGCTCCGCCGTGAGAGCCGCCGCCGCCGGTTCCGCGTCATGGCCGCCGACGTGTTGGACACGTCGAACATGCGGCGCTACGTGAAGTCGTTCCTCAGGCAGGCCCCGGGGCACCCGCGGCTGTGGGGCCTGCACAACTACCAGGACGTCAACCACCTCACGTCCGCCGACACGCGCACGCTGCTCCGGATCGTGCCGGGCGAGGTCTGGCTGACCGAGACGAACGGCGTCGTCAAGGTCGGCAACAGCCCGCACTTCGGCTACTCGCCGGCGCGAGCCGCGCGGCGCACGCGCTGGATGTTCCGGCTTGCCGGCCGCTACGACTCGAGGCGACGCGGCCTGCGGTCGAGGATCACGCGGCTGTTCGTCTACCAGTGGTTCGGCGCACCGCGCGACGCGTCATTCGACGCAGGCCTGGTCGACCTGGGCGGAACGCCGCGCGCCGCCTATTACGTGGTCAAGCGCTATGCGCGGGCGAGGCGGGCTCCTCGCGCTGGCTCAGCGAGAACGGCGGGTAGCGATCGGTGACGAGGATGAAGGCGTAGCCGACCACGCGGTTGTGCCAGCGGGTCACCCCTTCGATGAACGTGAAGATGCCGCGCGGATAGCGACCGGTGAACAGGATCGCGAACCACGCCCCGATGACGAGCAGCGTCGCGGCCAGGTAGAGGAAGAACAGGGCGATGTAGTGCGGGATGGCGAGGAACCACTTGACGAGCGGCAGCCAGCGGTTGAGGTCGCGTTCGGCGTCGGGGTAGGGGACGTCGAGGTGCACCCACTGGTGCTCGTCGGTCGAGGGGTAGCGGTCGCTCATCAGCGCGAAGTACGTCCCGATGCGGTTGCTGAAGCGCAGCAGCTCCAGGTTCCAGTCGAACCACCAGCGCGGGTACTTCTCGCGGAAGAGGATCATCAGCAAGCGGCGGCAGGAAGAGCAGCCCCGTGCCGCCGATGACGATCGTCTGCGCGTCGCCGCTGGCGTCGTAGTGGCCGCTGCTCGCATAGCCGCCGATGCTGGCCGCCACGATCGCGATCGGGATCACGGTGAAGATCCGAAAGGCGGTGGTGAGCCGGTTCAGGGGACGGTCGGGATAGTCGACCGAGAACCGGACCGGATGGTCCTCATGCATCTGGAGCTCCTTTGGCTCGCGTTGGCTGCATTCCACCAGAGAGGAAGATGTGCGCCGTGCTCGAGATCGCGACCGAGCGGCTGGTGCTGCGACCGCTTCTCCTCGACGATGCCCAGGCCTTCGCCGACTACCGCAGCGACCCCGGCGTCGCGCGCTACCAATCGTGGGACAGCACGTACTCGCGCGCCGACGCGGAGCGGCTGATCGCGACGCAGGACGGTGTCGCCCTCGGCGATCCAGGCCCGTGGCTGCAGGTCGCCGCCGTCGACCGGGCCACCGGGAAGCTGTGCGGCGACTGCGCGGTGCGCGTCGCGACCGACCAGCCGCAGACCGCCGAGGTGGGCGTGACCTTCGCTCCCGCGACCCAGGGCAGCGGACTGGCGACGGAGGCGCTCGGCGCGCTGGTGACGCGGCTGTTCGATCAGCACGGCATCCATCGGGTCTTCGCCGAGGCGGACGATCGCAACCTTCCCGTCCACCGCCTGCTCGAGCGGCTTGGCTTCCGCTGCGAGGCGCGCCTGGTCGAGGCCGACTGGTTCAAGGACGAGTGGACCACGCTGCGCGTCTACGCCTGCCTGCGCCGCGAATGGAACGCGCCCGCCCCGAAGGGCGGGCGCTGAGTGGATCACGCTGCGGCCGGCGCAGCCGGCTCGTGCTCGAGCTTCGGCAGCCGGCTCAGGCGCTTGGGCAGGTACCAGTTGCGCGAGCCGAGCAGCTTCATCGTGGCCGGCAGCAGGACGGCGCGGATGATCGTCGCGTCGATCAGGATCGCGGCGGCGAGGCCGACGCCGATCTGCTGGGCCAGCTGATCGCTGGCGAGCGCGAACGAGCCGAATACCGCGACCATCACGAGCGCCGCGCTCGTCACGACGCCGGCGGTGCTCTTGATGCCGTGGGCGACCGCGTCGTCGTTGCTCATGCCGCGGTCCACGGCCTCGCGGATCCGGCTGACGATGAACACGTGGTAGTCCATCGAGAGGCCGAACAGGATCACGAACAGGAAGAGCGGGATCCAGGGCGCGATGCCGCCGACCGACTGGAAGTCGAGCAGCTGCTCGCCGTGGCCGTCCTGGAAGACGAGCACGAGGATGCCGTAGGCGGCGCCGACCGACAGCAGGTTGAGGACGATCGCCTTGATCGGCACGACGATCGAGCGGAACGTGACCAGCAGCAGGATGAACGCGAGCCCGAGCACGAACGCGAACACGAGCGGCGCGCGTGCCGTCAGGTTGTCGATGAAGTCCTTCGAGCCGGCGGTCACGCCGGTCACCGCGACCTCGGCGCCGGCGAGCTTGCCGACGGTGGCGGGGACGACCTCGGAGCGCAGGACCTCGAGCGAGCGCTCGGACGCCGCGTCGGTGCCGCTGCCCTGGACCGAGAGCGCGACGACGGCGACGGTCTTGTCGGGGCTGACCTCGACGCTGAAGGGCTCCGAGAGCCGGCCGCTCGCCAGCGCGCGATCGTGCAGCTGCTGGATCGCGGACTGCACCGGCGCGGCCGTGACGTCGTCGGCCTTGATCACGGTCGTGGCCGGGACGGCGCCGCCGGGGAAGGCGGCCTGGAGCCGGTCGTAGGTCTGGATGACCGGCTGGCTGCGCGAGTAGCCGTCGTAGCCCGGGTCCTTGAACTGGATGCCGAGCGCGGGGAGGCTGAGCGCGACGAGCAGGCCGCCGGCCAGCACGGCCGACACGAGCGGGCGCTTGAGGACGCGGGTGAGGACGGCGCCCCACACGCGCGACTCGCCCTTTGACTGGTGGCGGCGCTTGGTGACCCACGGCACGCGGCCCTTCTCGAGCCAGTTCTTCTGAGCGAGGAACGAGAGCATCGCGGGCAGGAAGGTCATCGACCCGAGGACCGCGACGGCGACGACGAGCATCGTGCCGATGCCGAAGCCGACGAAGATCGGGTTGCCGGCGAGCAGCAGCCCGGCCATCGCGGTGATCACCGTGAGGCCCGAGATGAGCACGGCACGGCCCGACGTGGCGGCGGCGATCTCGACGGCGGCCTCGGCCGAGTGGCCGCGGTCGCGCTCCTCCATCATGCGGCGCGAGTAGAACATCGCGTAGTCCACGCCGACGGCGAGGCCGATGATCACCACGAGCTCGGCCACGTCGGACGGGAGCGCGTAGAGCCGGCTGACCGGCCCGAGCAGGCCGACCGCGGCGGCGACGGCGGTGGCGCCGAGCACCAGCGGGACACCGGCCGCGACGACCGCGCCGAACGCGACGAGCAGGATGATCAGCAGCAGGGCATACGAGATGCTCTCCGCCTTCTTGCCGTCCTGCTTGTCCTGGGCGGCGATCTCCTTGGCGGCCGACGCCTCGCCGAACTGCTCGACGCGCACGTCGTCGTGAGCGGCCTGGACGGCGGCGACGGCGGTGAGCGGACCGTCGACGAGCTTCTCCGCCTGCGCGTCGGTGCCGGCCAGCTCGAAGCTCACGAGCACCGAGCGGCCGTCCTTGGAGGTCAGCGGGGACTCGATCCCGGTGACACCCTTGATCCGCTCCAGGCGCGTCGTGACGTCACGCACCGCGGCGGTCACCTGAAGATCGTCCGCACGCTCGCCCTGCACGAGCACCTGCTCGCCGGCCCGGTCGGGGAAGCCCGCGGCCGCGACGATCTCCTCGCCGCGCTGGGACTCGCCGCTCCCCCGCGCCGAGTCGTCGAGATCGCTCTGGCCGACCTTGCCGCCGACGACGGTGGCGAGGACGACGAACAGGATCCAGCCGAGGATGGCCGTCTTGCGGTGCTTGGCGCTCCATCGACCTGCGCGGGCTGCGGGATTGCGGGGCTGCATCGAGCTCTCCTCGGTCGCGATTCTTACGGTGTAAGGCACTCTAGCCTTACGCTGTAAGATGCGGCAAGTGGGGTAAACCGAACCGCCCGAGAAAATGCGATCCGATCCAGCCACCGACACCCGAGCACCGCTGAGCAGAGAGCTCGTGCTGCAGACCGCCGTGACGCTCGCCGATCGTCACGGCATCGAGTGGCTGTCGATGCGCAAGCTCGCCGAGGAGCTGCGCGTCGCCGCGATGTCGCTCTACTACTACTTCCCGAACAAGCTGGCGCTGGTCGACGGGATGATCGACATCGTCTTCGGCGAGATCGAGCCGCCGTCGCTCGACCTCGACTGGAAGACCGCGATGCGACGCCGCGCCGTCTCGACCCGCGACGCGCTCAACCGCCACCGCTGGGCGGTCGGCCTGATGGAGGGGCGCTCGACCCACGGGGAGGCGAACCTCCGGCTCCACGACGCGGTGCTCGGCTGCCTGCGCGCGGCCGGCTTCTCGCTGGAGATGACCGTCCACGCCTATTCCGTCCAGGACGCCTACATCTACGGGTTCGCGCTGCAGGAGCAGGACATGTCGCCCGAGAGCGCGGAGGACTTCGCGGCGGTGGCGGAGCAGCAGATGCAGGACTACGCAGCCGTCCTGGCGGACTATCCCCACCTCGTCGAGGTCGTCGGCGGATACGTCGCGAAGGCCGGCTACGACTACGGCACCGAGTTCCTGTTCGGGCTCGACCTCATCCTCGCCGGCCTCGAGACCCTCAGAGACGCCTGATCGCATCGGTAGCGCCGGCCCGCAAGTTGGGCAGCGCCTGCCGATGCGCGCCCGGCGCCGGGCCGGGGAGAGTCGCGCGCATGATGAACCACCTCCCCCCTCCCCAGGTGTTCCCTGCGATCGCGGCGGCAGCGGTCGCCGCCGCGCTCGCCCTCGTCGCGCCGCCGGGCGCGCATGCCGCGCAGCCGGTCCCCGACGCCGAGATCTTCGCCACCAACAACACCGCGGTGATCACCGACCCCGACGACCCGCGGCTGGACGACCGGCTCGGGCGCTTCGCGCGCGTCGCCACCCGGATCGTGCGCGAGGGCGGCGGCGCGCCGCGCGGCTCGGAGCTGCTCGACGGCGTGTTCTTCTCCTCTGACTTCGGCACGACGACCTTCGAGCGCTCGCGCCGCTTCGACGTCGACCGCGTCGACAGCGCCGAGCTGCAGGAGATCGCCGAGACGATCGGCACCCGCTTCCACCAGGAGTCCGTGCTCACGTTCGACAACCTCGACGCGGGCGATCCCGCGGTCGACGCGATCGAGCTCGAGGTGCCGGGCGTCACCGCCGACGCGCTCCGCGACGGCCTGCTCGCCGATCAGGACGCGGCCGCTCGGCTGTTCGGCGGCTCGGTCACGCTCGACGGGCGGCTGATCCTGATCGCCGACCTTGCCGACGAGGAGTTCGCCCGCGCCTTCGCCGAGTCGATCGGCGGCGACCTGAGCCGCGCGGTGACGCGTCACGGCGACCGCGAGTTCGTCGACGCGCCGGCGCCGCCTCCGTTCGAGGTCCGCCATCGCACGCTGCTCGTCACGGGCGGCGCGGCCGATGAGCAGATCGCGCTCAAGCTCACCGCGAATGCCCTGACCGTCGACCTCGACGGCGACGGGGCGGTCGACTACACGACCCGGCGCAGCGCGCTGAAGCGGGTCAGCGTCGACGGCGGTGGCGGCCAGGACACGCTGACCTACACGTCCTCGACGCCCAACCGCGACTTCGAGGTCTCCGCCGCACGCGGGCGCGCACGCGCCGACGGCGGCGTGCCGGTCGCGCTCGACCGCGTCGAGCGGCTCGACCTCGCCGCGCCGGGCGGCCCCGGCCGCGTCGATGTCGGCGACCTCTCGTGGACGACGCTGCAGGAGCTGCACGGCGCCTTCGGCCAGACCCGCCTGGCGGGCACGCCGGATCGCGACTTCGTCGACATGTTCACGTTCGCCGGCGGCCCCGTGTCGGTGATCGGGCTGCCGGTCTTCGTCCAGATCGACGACGCGGGCCCGACCGACACGTTGCGCCTCGACGGCCGGGGCGGCGACGACCAGCTGAGCGGCTCCTCCCTCCCGGCGAACGGGCTCCGGCTGACGGTCGACGGCGGTGACGGCGGCGACGTCATCTTCGGCGGCAGCGGCGACGACGTGCTGCTCGGCGGCGACGAGTTCGACGACGTGACGCCGAACAAGGGCGACGACTTCGTCGACCTCGGCGGCGCCCCCGACCGCACGAGCTGGAAGCCCGGCGACGGCAACGATCGAGTCGAGGGCCGCGGCGGGCACGACTCGCTGTTCTTCCTCGGCAGCGCCGACCCCGAGGCGTTCGAGCTCTCGCGCGACGGCCGCGGCGTGCGCCTGCTGCGCGACGTCGGGGCGATCGAGATGGACCTCGACGGCGTCGAGGAGATCGACACGCTCGCGCTCGGCGGAGCGGACACGTTCGCGGTCGGCGACCTCACCGGCACGCCGGTGGACCTCGTCGACGTCAGCCTCGCGCCGTCGTTCGGCAGCCCGGGCGGAGACGGCCAGGCGGATCGCGTGCAGGTGGCCGGCACCGATCGCGCGGATGCGATCACGGTCGCGGGCAGCCGCGGCACCGCGCGGCTGACGGGCCTGTCGGCGACGGTCAACATCACCCACGCCGAGGTGGCCGCCGACACGCTCGCGGTCGACACGCGCGGCGGGCAGGACACGGTCGACAGCGCCGGACTGGCGCCCGACACGATCCAGCTCAGCGTCGACTAGGTGCGGCAGGGCCGGCGGCGTGCTCGCCGCCGGCCCCGACGCCGAGCCGCTGGGCGGCGCCGGCGGCCTCGTGGCGCGACGAGACGCCGAGCTTCTCCAGCACCGCCGCGACGTGGTGGTCGACCGTGCGCACCGACAGCACAAGCCGCTCCGCGATCTGCGCGTTCGTGAGCCCTTCGCTGAGGAGCTCGAGCACGTCCAGCTGGCGCTGGGTGAGGCCGGCCGGGTTGGCGCGCGTGGCCGCGCGCGGGCCGCGCCCCGCGGGCATCCCGGCGGCCCGCAGCGTCGCGCGCACGCGCGCGGCCGCGCCCGCGGCGTCCATGACGTCGAGGATCCGGAGGCCGTCGGCGACCCGGCTCGCGTCGCCGGACCCGGTCAGCTCGAGCGCCTGCTCGTACGGGTCGCCCGCGGCCGCCCAGCCGGTGGCGGCCGCCCGCCAATCGCCGCGCAGGCCCGCCGCCCACGGCTCCGGGCAGCCGGCGAACGGCTCGGCCGGCAGGCCGGCGCGCGCGAGATAGCGCTCCAACTCGGCGCGGAACGGCGCGGCGCCGGGGTGTGCGAGCCGCGGCGCGAGCGAGGACGCGACGCGCTCGGCGATGTCCGGCCGGCCGGTCAGCCACGCGAACTCGACGTAGGCCAGGCCCGCGTACGCGACGCCGAGCAGCAGCCGCTGGCGCTGGGCGCCGTCCCACGCCCCGGCCAGCAGGCCGCCGGCCGCGGGGTCGCCGCGCCGCGCCAGCGCCCGGCCGAGCCAGGGCACGCTGTAGGCGAACAGCATGCCCGGGTCCTCGACGCCGTGGACGAGCTCGCGGAGGCCCGCGAGCGCGCCGTCGAGGTCGCCGCGGCGCAGCTGCAGCACGCGCCGGTGCAGCTCGAGGTTGTAGGCGTGCGACCAGAACCCGCGCTCGCGGGCGAACGGCAGGCCCTCGGCGATGCAGGCGTCCAGCTCGTCGAGCCGCGCCTCGCGGTAGAGCAGCTCCGCGACGTTGCAGTAGCCGCGGGCGGCGACCTCGTGGTGGGCCTCGACCAGGGCGATCTCGACGCTGTCGCGGACCAGCCGCAGGCCGCCGGGGTCGCCGCGCTCGACCGCCGCGACGCCGAGGTAGTTGAGCGCGAGCGCGGCGAGGTCACCGCGATCGGCGCGCAGCGCGAGCTCGCGCGCGGGCTCGAGCATGCCGGTCGCCCGCTCGAACTCGTCGGTGAGCGCGAGGATCGCGCCGCGGTGCAGCGACGCCGACGCGAGCGCGGCGGCGTCGCCCGACGGTTCGAGGATCGCCACCGCCCGGTCCGCGCACTCCTCGGCCTCGACCGTCTCGCCCGCCATGAACAGGTGGCGCGAGCAGCGCACGAGGCAGTGGGCGACGGCGACCGAGTCGCCGAGCTGCTCGTACAGCTCGGCCGCCGCCCGCGCGGCGTCCACCGCCTCGCGGAAGCGATGCGCGTTGTAGAGCTCCCAGCCGTAGTCGTCGAGCAGGGCGGCCCGCTCGCGCTCGCCGAGCTCGGGCAGGTGGGGGCGGACCGACTCGAGGTGCGCGAGCGCCTGGCGGTGCGACCCGGCTCGCGCCGCCTCGCGCGCGGCGTCCGGGCCGACGGCGAGGACGGTCTCGACGTCGCCCGCCTCGACGGCGAAGTGCATCAGGCTCGCGCGGTCGGGCCGCTCCTGCTGCTGGAGCGCACGCAGCACCTCCGCGTTCAGGCGCCGCCGCGCGAGCGCCGGCAGGCTGCGCTCGATCGCCCGCCGCGCCAGCTCGTGGCGGAAGCCGAGATGGCTCGCAGAGACCTCGAGCACTCCGGCGAGCTCGGCCTCCGCGAGCGTGTCGATGCGGTCGCCGAGCAGGTCGCCGGCGAGCTCGAAGCGGATGCGCGAGGGCACGACGGAGAGCTGCTCGAGTGCCTCGCGGCAGCCCGGGCCGAGGCGGCGGACGCGGGCGAGCACCGCCTCGACGACGGTCGCGGGGACGGCGTCGGCCGGCGAGGCCAGCACCTCGGTGACGAAGAACGGGTTGCCGTCGGTGACGCGGTGCACGGCGTCGGCGTCGGCGCCGGTGCTCGCCGCCAGCTGCCCCACCGCGGTGCGCGACAGCGGCGGCAGCGCCAGCCTCCGCACCGGGCAGCCGGCCAGGGCGCCCAGCAGGCGCTGCAGCGGGTGCGACGGGCCGAGCTCGTCGTCGCGGAAGCTCAGGACGAGGACGGCGGGCACCGGCTCGATCCGCCGCGCCACGTAGCCGAGCACGTCGAGCGTCGCGTCGTCGGCCCAGTGGACGTCCTCGACGGCGAGCACCGTCGGCGGCGCGACGGCGAGCTCGGCCATGACCGCGCTGAAGACGCGGTCGACGGGCCGGCCCTCGGCGAACGCCTCCGCCAGCGGGCCGCCGGACTCGAGCGCGGCGTCACGCAGCGGGCCCAGCGTTCGCGGCGTCGTCAGGTCGTCGCACGACGACAGCAGCAGGCGCGCGCGGCCGGCCGCCGTTCGCGTGAAGGCGCGGACCACGCTCGTCTTGCCGATGCCGGCCCCGCCGCTGACGAGCACGACGGACCCGTGGCCCGCGGCGGCATCCTCGACGGCGCCGTTCAGTGCGGCGAGCGTGTCGTCGCGCTCGAGCAGGACCTGGTCCATCACGACGAATGGTCCCACCCTAGGTAGCCGGGCACGCAAAATGGGCACCCGCTGCCGATTCGCGGCGGGCCGCGAGGGCCTAGAAATCACATGGACATGCGGGTCCTCTTCGCCTCCACCCAGAGCGCCGGCCACTTCGCGCCGCTGATCCCGTTCGCCCAGACGTGCCGCGACGCCGGGCACGACGTGCTCGTCGCGGGGCCGCCGGCGGTCGCGGAGCTCGCCTACCGCGCCGCGCTGCCGTACGAGCCCGTGGCCGCCGCCGACCCGGAGCGACTGGCGCACGTGGGCGAGATGATGGCCGGCCGGTTCGGCTTCGAGCGCATCGCGATCGCGACGACCGAGCTGTTCGTCGGCTCACACGCGCGGGCGGCGCTCCCGGACATGCTGCGACTCGTCGAGCGCTGGCGGCCGGACGTCATCGCGCGCGAGACCGCCGAGGTCGCGTCGCTCGTGGCCGCCGAGGCCTACGGCGTCCCCGACGTCCGCGTCGGGATCGCGCTCGCGACGCCCTACGAGGACTGGTGGCTCGCGATGGCCTCCGGGGCGGTCGACGAGCTGCGGGCGAAGGTCGGCGTCGCGGGCGACCCCGGCGCGGACCGGGCGCGCCGCGCGCCGGTGCTGACCCAGGTGCCGATGCGGCTCGACGAGCACCAGGGCGAGGTCCCGGCGTTCGTACGCCGCTATCGCGTGCCCACGCCGAGCTACGCGGGTCCTCCGCCGGACTGGTGGGACGACGCCACGGCGCCGCTCGTGCCCGTGTCCTTCGGCACGGTCGTCCCGACCGACGGCCACTTCCCCGGCCTCTACCGGAACGTCATCGACGCCTTGGCCGAGCTGCGCGCGCGGGTGCTCGTGACCGTCGGCCGCCACGCCGACCCCGCCGAGCTCGGCCCGCTGCCGCCCAACGTCCACGTCGAGCGCTGGGTGGCGCAGGCGAGCGTGATGCCGCACGCGGCGGCGATGGTGGCCCACGGTGGCGCCGGGACGACCCTGGCCGCGCTCGTGGCCGGCGTCCCGCTCGTCCTCCTGCCGCTGTCCGCCGACCAGCCGATCAACGCCCGCCGGGTCGCCGAGCTCGGCGCGGGCCTGTCGCTCGACGGCGGCGCGGCCGGCGTACCGCGGCTCGCCGCGGCCGTCTCCCGCCTGCTGGAGGAGCCTTGTTACCGCGCGGCGGCACGACGCGTCGCCGCCGAGGCCGCCACGCTCGCACCCGTCTCGGAGGCGGCCGTGGACCTGAGCGCGATCGCGCAGCTCCTGCGCGCCGCCTGAGCGGCTACGCGCCGCCTCGGCGCGCGAGCCCGAACGGATTCCCCTCGGAGTCCTTGCAGATCGCCCATGCCTCGCCGGGGTGGACCACGCTCCCGCCCAGCGCCTCGACCCGCTCGAGCGCCTCGGCGATCTCGGTGACCGCGAAGTAGGGCAGCGAGAAGGTGTCGCCGGGGCCGCGGCCGCGAGCGTGGACACCGACCGCCGGCTCGCCGTGTGTCTGCCAGCCCTCTCCCTCCCCCGCCCGGCGCGCCTCCAGCTCCACGCCGAGCAAGCCCGACCAGAAGCGCCGGGCGCGCTCGGCGTCGTCGGCCGGGAACTCGGTCAGCGACGCGCCGGCGGCCGGCGCCGCCGCTTCGAGCAGCGACGGCGCGAGGATCGAGTCGACTGCGCCCGTGACCCGCAGCCCGACGAGCCGGCCGTAGTGGTCGAGGTCCAGCACGAGGCCGTCGAGCGCGGGGATGGCGTCGGCCGCCTCCAGCTCGTCGAGCGCCACCGAGTCGCGGACCTCGGGCGGCTCCCCGACCACGAGCGCCACGTACGCCTCACCCGACGGGTGCAAGGTGACCGCGATCTGCGCCATCGGCACGATGCTCGCAGGTCGCCTCCACGTCGGGGTTGCGGGCAGCCGCTACTGCGTCGTCGGCCGCGGTATCACTCCCTCGATGCCCAGCCCGGCGAGCCGCGCCGGTCCGTTCAGGGCATCGATCGCCGTGATGCGGCCGTCGACCACGGTGAAGGCGAGCACCGCGACCGGGACACCGTCCTCGGTGGCGACGAAGCCGGCCGCGCCGTCGACGATCGCCGGGTGAGCCACGCGCCCGGTCCCGAAGTACCGCGCGCGGCTCGCCACCGCGTGGGCGCCTTTGACGATGTGGAGCGCGCCGCCGCCTTCGTCGGCGCGCAGGACGACGTCGGGGTCGAGCACCGCGAGCAGGCCCTCGAAGTCGCCGTCGCGGGCGGCGGACAGGAACGCGTCGACGATCTGCCGATCGGCGGTGGGCGCGTGGCGATCCGCGCCCTGGACGCGGCGGCGCGCCCGTGACGCCAGTTGCCGCGCCGCCGCCGGCGACCGGTCGACGATCGGCGCGATGTCCTCGAACGGCACCGCGAACATGTCGTGGAGCACGAACGCCAGGCGCTCGGCGGGCTGCAGCGACTCGAGCACGACGAGCAGAGCCGCGCCGACCGCGTCGGCCGCCAGCGCCTCCGCCTCCGGGTCGGGCGCAGTCTCGTCCACCCGCGTGATCATCGGGTCGGGCAGCCGCCCGCCCTCGAGCAGCTCCTCGCGACGGCGCTTGCGCGCGTCGAGCATGGTCAGGCACACGCGCGAGACGACCGTCGTCAGCCACCCGCCGATGTTGTCCACGTCGCTGGTGTCGGCCCGGTCGATGCGGATCCACGCCTCCTGAAGCGCGTCGTCGGCCTCGGCCCGCGAGCCGAGGATCCGCGTGGCCACGGCGTGCAGATGTGGTCGGTGTGCCTCGAACTCATCCATCTCGTCACATCCTCGCGATTCGGTTGGTCAAGGCCATGACCGACCGCAACTAACCGATGTGACCAAGGAGCCAAGGCCGATGTTGATGACCGCCCGTATGACCAACCCCGCCTTCGCCGTCGCCGGAGCGATGGACGCGCTCATGGCGCTGTCGAAGACGATCAGCGGCGCCCGCGTGCCGATCAACCACGAGCTCGTGCACCTGCGCGCCAGCCAGATCAACGGCTGCAGCGTCTGCGTCGACATGCACGCCAAGGCGGCGCGCCGTGCCGGCGAGAGCGAGGAGCGCGTGTTCGCCGTCGCCGCCTGGCGCGAGATGCCCTATTTCAGCGACGCCGAGCGCGCCGCGCTGGCCCTGACCGAGGCCGTGACGCGCGTCGCCGACGCGGCCGAGCCGGTCCCCGACGCGATCTGGGACGCCGCCGCCGAGCACTTCGACGAGGAGCAGCTCGGCGCGCTCGTGCTCGACATCGCGCAGATCAACCTCTGGAACCGCCTCAACGTCGCCACCCAGCAGGTGGTGGGCGAGCACGGCGGGTGAGTCCCGACGTTCGTGGCTACGGCTCCGGTCGCAGGAGCCAGCCGGGCGGCGCCCCCGCGACCTGGTCGCCCGGCGCCGCCTTGGCGACCGGCGGCGAGGACGTGACGTCACTGCTGTTGTCACCGCTCGACTAGAGCGGTTCCGGCCTCACGCGGCCGGTCGCCGTGCCCGTCGCCCGCGCAGCGTCCCTCCGGCGATGACGCCGAGCGCGCAAACCGGCAGGAAGGCCGCACCGACCACGGCGCTCATTCCGACGAACCACGCGATGTCTGAGCTGCCGATCTCCTCGCCGGGCACGTCTTCATTCAAGAGAAGCCACAGAAACGCGAGACCCGCTGGAACGAGCACGACGAGCAACGACGACCAACGTGGGCGGACGACACACACGCCGGCGAAGACGGTGACCAGAACGGCAAGCTCGAACACGACTAGCGGGACGACTCGTTCAGGCTGACGGCGGCCTGGATGAGCTCCTCGACCACCTCGGAGTCGGCCTGCTTGATCAGCTCGCGCAGATCCTCGTCGTCAGTCATGGGGTGGACGGTACCTTGCCGCGATTGCTGCTTCGGGAGTTCGAGCCCGCTGACGACGAGGACCTGATGGCGTGGTTCCCGGACGCCGCCGCGCTGCGCCGCTTCGCCGGCGAGTCGCTGGCGTGGCCGCTGACGGAGCCGCAGCTCGACGCGCTCCGAGCGGATCCGCGCGTCCATGCCTGGACCGGGTGGGCACCTGGGCCTGCGGCTCGCCGGGTCGCGCACGCCGAGCTTGTGCGGCTCGACGAGGGGAGGGCCCTCCTCGCCCGTGTCGGCGTCGCTCCGGCCGATCGCGGCCGCGGCCTCGGGACGGAGCTGATCCGTGCCGTGATCGAGGAGGCGCGCGCGCTGGCGATCCGGCATCTGGAGCTCAACGTCTACGCCGACAACCGCTCCGCGATCCGGCTGTACCGCGCCGCGGGGTTCGAGGCTCGCGTCGCCGAGCGCGACGACGTGCTCCGGATGGGACGGAGCCTGGGCTAGCTCCGGAGCCTGAACATCGGCACGCTCATCGCTCCCCGTCGGGCCTCCTCGTCGGACACGCCGTCGGCGGCCCACCCGAGCCGTTCGCGCGGCTCGCCTCGGCCGGCGGCGTCGAGGTAGGCCCGCGCGACGGGCCGCTTCTCGTCGTCTGCGAGCTCGATCGCCTCGACCTCCTCGACCTTGCCCCCGAATCGGAGGCGCGCGCTCCGTTGCGACCGCAGGTTCTGGACCCACCCGGAGCTCCCGCGCAGCGACACGAGGTAGCGCTCACCGTCGAGCTCGAGCACCTTCACGGGCGTGCGGCGGGTCTTGCCGGTACGCCGCCCGCGGACCTCCAGCGCGCGGACGCCGTCGATGTCACGGCCGAGTCGCGTCCCGAGGAGCACGGCGCGGTTGACGATGTGCCGCTCCGCCCAGCCCACCTCAGTAGAGCCAGACGTAGCTCACGATCGCGACGACGATCGACAGCGCGACGATGCCGACGCCGTGGTTGCGCGGGCCGTTGTTGAGGACGATGACGCCCAGGACGATCCCGATGACCGGCAGCACGACGGCGAGCACGTAGCTGACGATGATCAGCGTCCGGCTCGCGCGACCCGGCTGATGCCTGTCGCTCTTGCGCATCCGCCGACGCAGTATCGCTCGCGTCGCGGCGTCGTCGTCGTTGACAATAGGAAGATATCTTCCTATTCTCTCCGGCGCATGCCGCGGCGCAAGCCCGACACCCTGCTGCCGCTCGAGACCGAGATCCTCGGGACGGCGCTCTCGATGCGCCGGTCGGGGCATCCCTCGTTCCACGGCTTCGGCCTCGCCCAGACGATGCGCGAGCAGAGCGCCTCGCGCGCTCTGACGGGCCACGGGACGCTGTACAAGGCCCTCGGCCGGCTCGAGCAGTTCGGTCTGCTCACCTCCCGCTGGGAGGACGCCGCCGCGGCCGAGGGACGACCGCGCCGGCGACTGTACGAGCTCACCGGCCAGGGAGCCCGCGTCGCCGGGCGGGTCCTGGCCGGCGAACCGGCCACCGCCCGTCCGCCCCGCGTCGCTTCGGAGCCCGCATGACCTCGGAGCGCACGGCGGCGCTGGTGGCACGGTGGGTGCGGCTCTACACGCGGCAGCTGCCCGCGCCGATCGCCCGGCGCCGCATCGACGAGATCGACGCCGACCTCCACGACCACATCACCCATGAACGCGCGCACGGGACCAGCGATCGGCGGATCGCCCTCGGCATCGCCGCCCGCATGGTCCGCGGCCTCGCCGCCGACGCTGCCTGGCGCGCCCAGACGATCGCCCAGACCTCGAACCCGAAGGAAGTGAAGATGCGCAAGACCGCCGTCGTCCGCGTCGCGCTCGCGACAGCGTTGATCCTGCTGCTGCCGCTCGTGGCGATGCAGTTCACCGATGGGATCGACTGGGGTGTGTTCGACTTCGTCTTCGCCGCCGTCCTCCTGGGCGGCACCGGTCTCCTGCTCGAGCTCGCACTGAGGAAGCCGCGCAACCTCGTCTATCGGGCCGCCGCCGCCGCGATCGGCGTCGCCGCCATCGTGCTCGGCGAGGCCGACGACGCGCCCGGCCTCGTGCTCTTCGGCGGCCTGCTGATCGCCGGCACGGTCGCGCTCGCGGTCAGGACCGCCCAGCGCAGCGAGTAGCCCCCACGGCTGGCAGCATGGGCGGATGGAGCTCGGTGTCCATCTGCCGTTGATCCCGTTCGGCGCCGACCGGCTCTCGCTGACGCGGTTGGAAGAGACCGTCGACGCCGCCAACGCCGCCGGCTTCGCCGCGGTCGCCGCCAACGACCACCTCGTGTTCCAGACGCCCTGGCTCGACGGTCCGACGGCGCTCGCGAGCATCGTCGGGCGGTCCGGGGACATGGAGCTGGCGACGACGGTGGCGCTCGCCGTCGTGCGCGGACCGTTGCCCGTCGCGAAGCTGCTGACCGCGCTCGACGTGGTCTCGGACGGCCGGCTGGTCGCGGCGCTGGGCCCGGGCTCCTCGGAGCGTGACTATCGGCTCGTCGGCATTCCCTTCGACGAACGCTGGCCGCGATTCGACGAGGCGATCGACGTCCTGCGAGCGCTGCTCAGAGGCGCCCCGATGCCCGAGCGGCCGCGGTACTACCCGGGCGTGGCCGACGTCGAGTGCGCGCCCGGTCCGAGCCGCGAGGGTGGCATCCCGCTCTGGATCGGCAGTTGGGGCTCGCGCGCGGGCCTCGCGCGGGTCGCGCGCGCAGGCGACGGCTGGCTCGCCTCGGCCTACAACACGACGCCGGAACGCTTCGCGGAGGCGCGCGCGACGCTCGCGCGTGCGCTCGAGGACCGCGGGCGGGAGCCGGAAGGCTTCCCGAACGCGCTCGCGACGATGTGGACCTGGGTCACCGAGGACGCGACCGAGCGCGATCGGGTGCTGGCCGAGGTCCTGGCGCCGATGCTGAGGCGCGATCCGGGCGAGCTCGGCCCGCAGGTCTGCGTCGGGCCCGCGGCGCACTGCGCCGAGCTGCTCTCGCGCTACGCCGAGGCCGGCTGCGAACGGGTCTACCTCTGGCCGCTCGGCGACGAGCGGCGCCAGCTCGAGCTCGTGGCGGAGACCGTGGCTCCGAAGCTCCGCTCGCGCCAGTCGAGCAGGAGCTCGAGCGACTCGCCGGGAGCCTCGAGCGCGTAGGCGTGCCCGGCGCCGGGCACGACCGCGAGCTCCGCGTCGGGGATGCGCGCCGCCAGCAGCTTCGAGGCGGCAAGCGGAACGAGGCGGTCGCGCTCGCCGTGCATGACCAGCGTCGGCGCGCGCAGCCGCGTGAGCCGGGACACCGTCGAGAAGCGCGCGCTGGCCAGCGTCTGGGCGGCGATCGCGCCGACCGAGCTGCGGTGCGCGGTGAAGTGCCGCACGAGCGAGCGCACGCGCTCCGGCTGCTCGCGGCGGAACTCCGGCGAGAACAGCACCGGCGCGCGGATGCCGCGCTCCTCGACGCCCCCGCGCGCGATCGCCAGCACGTCCGCCGGGCCGATCCGCGGCGAGAACGGGCCGCCCGGCGTGGTGCCGCCGAGCACGAGGCCGTGCACGCGCGCCGGATGCCGGAGCGCCAGCTCCTGCGCCACCATCCCGCCCATCGAGACGCCGTAGACGTGCGCGCGCGGGATCCGCAGCGCGCTCAGCAGCGCCGCGGCGTCGTCGGCCAGCGCGCCCATCGAGGCCGGAGACCGCCCGCCGGAGCGCGCGGAGCCGCGGTGGTCGTAGAGCACGCACTCGAAGTGCTCGGCGTAGCGCTCCAGCACCGGCTCGAACACCGCGGCGCTGATCGTCCAGCCCGTGATCAGCAACAGTGGCTCGCCGGCGCCGTGGCGCTCGTAGTAGAGGCCGCCGGCCCGCGCCACCGGTCAGTCCAGCACGTACGTGCCGGGCGCGGGGTCGAGCGGCTTGAAGCCCTTGCCGCCCAGCCGCTTGCGCGCCGGCTTCTCGGCCCCCGAGCGCGTGCCCAGCCACGCCAGGTAGTCGTCCCACCACGTGCCCTTGTGCTGGGTCGCCTCGCGCAGCCACGCCTCCGCCTCGGGCGGGTTGGCGTCGTTGGTCTGGTAGCTGGCCTTCTCGTTGCCCGGCGGGTTGACGAGCGCCGCGATGTGCCCGCTGGTGGAGAGGACGAAGCGCGGGTCGGAGCCGAGCAGCTGCGTCGTGCGGTAGTTGCTCTGCCACGGCGTGATGTGGTCGGCGATCCCCGCCACCTGGTACGAGTCGACCGTGATCTGCGAGAGGTCGATCGGCGTGTCCAGCACCACGCGCTCGCCCGGCCGCACGAGGTCGTTGGCGAGCGAGAGCTCCATGAAGTCGCGGTGCAATCCGGCGGGCATGTTCGTCGAGTCGGCGTTCCAGTAGAGGACATCGAAGGCCGGCGGGTCCTTGCCCAGCAGGTAGTTGTTGACCCAGTAGTTCCAGACCAGGTCGTTCGGGCGCAGCCACGCGAACACGCCCGCCAGCGCGCGGCCGTCGAGGTAACCCTTGCGCTGGGACTCCGCGACCGACGCCGCGGCCGTCGGACGGTCCACCAGAGCGCCCACCGTCCCGGCGTTCCCGTTGTCGAGCACGCACACGCCGAGCGTCAGCCCCGCGATCCGGTCGAGCTGGTCCGTCGCCGCGAGGTGCCCGATCGCGCAGCTCGCCGTGATGCCGCCCGCGCACAGCCCCATCACATGCGACTGCGAGGACCCGGAGATCGTCTCGACCGCCTCGAGCGCCTCCAGGACCGCGGAGACGTAATCGTCGAGACCCCACTCGGCGTGGCGCTCGTCCGGGTTGCGCCAGGACATCGTGAAGCACTGCTGGCCGGCGCCGACGAAGTACTCGAGCATGCTGCGGCCGGGGGCGACGTCGGCGATATAGAACTTGTTGATCATCGGCGGAACGAGCAGCAGCGGCGTCTCCCGTACCTTCGGCGTGCTCGCCTCGTACTGGATGAGCTCGAACAGCTCCGTCCGCAGCACCACCGCGCCGGGGGTCACCGCCAGGTCCTTGCCGACCGTGAACGCCTTGGTGTCGACCATCGCCGGGATGTGCGGCGGCCGCGACAGGTCGTGGACGAGGTTCGCGCTGCCCTGCACCAGGTTCCGCCCTCCCGTGTCGAGCGTCGCCTTCAGCGCCGCCGGGTTGAGCGCCGGGAAGTTCGTGGGCGCGAGCGCGTCGAGGATGTTCTCCGCGCTGAAGCGCACCCGGCGCTCGGAGCGCTCGTCGAGCCCCGCGTCGCAGATCAGGTCGTCGACCGACTTCCCCGCCGCGAGGTAGACCTGGGCGAGGCGGCGGAACGCCGGGTTGCCGCTCCACGCCT
The DNA here is from genome assembly GCA_963730115.1 of uncultured Solirubrobacteraceae bacterium. GTDB lineage: Bacteria > Actinomycetota > Thermoleophilia > Solirubrobacterales > Solirubrobacteraceae > DASQFQ01. The sequence goes on from CAVSQM010000012.1 coordinate 679,664, forward strand.
CGTCCTTGAAGCGGCGGTCCTTCTTCGACGGCGCGACGTCGGACTGGCCGACCGTGATCTTGGCCAGCTCGACCCCGTAACCCGCGCTGCGGCGCGCGACTTTCCACGGCCGCGTGGCGAGGCGGGCGGCGAGCTTCGCGCCCGCCACCCCGGGGAACCAGCGGCGGACGGGGCCGCGGCCCGCGTCCGCCAGGAGCGTGTCGAGGCTGGCGGTGCCTTCGGCCATCAGCCGGTCTTGGCCTCCTCCGGCACCTCGATCTCGCGCTTGAGGATCTTGCCCGTCGGGCCCTTGGGGAGCTCGTCGACGAACCAGATCTTGCGCGGGTACTTGTAGCCGGCGACCTCGCCCTTGACGTAGGCCTTGAGGTCGTCGGCGGAGACGTCCTGGCCCTTCTTGAGGACCACGGCGGCGCCGACCTCCTCGCCCATCGACTCGTCAGGGACGCCCACGACCGCGGCCTCGAGCACGCCCTCGTGCTCGTAGAGGACCTCCTCGATCTCGCGCGGGTAGACGTTGTAGCCGCCGCGGATGATCAGCTCCTTCTTGCGGTCGACGATGAAGAAGTAGCCGTCCTCGTCGACCTTGCCCATGTCGCCGGAGTGGAACCAGCCGTCGACGATCGCCTCCTCGGTGGCCTCCTCGCGGTTCCAGTAGCCCTTCATGACGTTGTGGCCCTTGATGACGATCTCGCCGACCTCGCCCTGCTCGACGTCGTTGCCGTCGTCGTCGACCAGCTTCATCTCGACGCCCTCGATCGGGGTGCCGATGGAGCCGACCTTGCGCTCCTTGTCGGGGTGGTTGAACGAGGCGACCGGCGAGGTCTCCGAGAGGCCGTAGCCCTCGAGGATCTTGCAGTCGAACGCCTTCTCGAACCCGCGCATCAGCTCGCCAGGCAGCGCCGAGCCGCCCGAGCAGCAGATCCTCAGCGACGAGTGATCGCGCTCGTCGCGCGAGTCATCGTTGAGCATCGCGTTGTACATCGTCGGCACGCCCGCGAAGATCGTCACCTGGTCGCGCTCGATGATCTCGAGCGCCTTGGCGGGGTCGAAGCGCGGGATGAACGTCAGCGTCGCACCGGAGAGCGCGCAGGTGTTCATGCAGCACGTCTGGCCGAACGAGTGGAAGAGCGGCAGCGCGCCGAGCACGATGTCGTCGGACTCGGTGCCGAATACAGCGAGCATCGACTGGGCGTTCTTGAACATGTTGTCGTGGGTCAGCTCGGCGCCCTTGGGCTGGCCGGTGGTGCCCGACGTGTAGAGGATCACCGCGGTGTCGTCGCCGTCGCGGTCGGCCACCTCGCGCTCCGGCTCGGCGTCGCCGAGCAGCTTCTCGAACTCGCCCGGCTTGACGATGACGACCTCGGTGCCGGCCTCCTCGGCGCCCTTCTCGGCGGCCTCGGCGAAGTCGTGCCACGCGAAGACGACCTTCGCCTCCGGGTCCTCGAGGTAGAACTTCACCTCGCGCCCCTTGAGCAGCACGTTCATCGGCACCACGGTGCCGCCCGCGCGCAGGATGCCGTAGTAGGCGATCGGGAAGTACGGGACGTTCGGGAGCATCACCCCGACGCGGTCCCCGGGCTCGACGCCCTTCGCCTTCAGCAGGCCCGCCACCCGCGCGCTGCCCTCGTCGACGGCCTGCCAGTTGACCTCGACGTCATCGAGCTTGTACGCGATCGCGTCAGGGAGACGCTCAGCGGTCTCCGTGACGATGCCGGCCAGATTGGTCATGTAGTGCGTCTCCTCCTCGGTGTGCGTATGGGACGGTACCCACGTGGCCTCCTTTGTGCGCAAGCCCTTCAGCGCGCTGACCTCGCTCGCCAAGCCGCCGGCACCCGGGAGCGTCGGTTTCGCGGCCTGGAAGCGCTTCACCGGGCTCAACAACGCGGTCTACCGCGCGACCGGCGGGCGGCTGATGGGCTCGTTCGACGGCAACCCCGTGCTGCTGCTCCACCACGTCGGCCGGCGCAGCGGCGAGGCGCGGGTGACGCCGCTGCTCTACCTCGCCGACGGCGGCGATCTCGTGATCGTGGGCTCGATGGGCGGCACGCCGAAGGACCCGGCGTGGATCCACAACCTGCGCGCGGCGCCCGACACCGAGGCCGAGGTCGGCCGCGAGCGCCGGCGCGTGCGCGCCCGCATCGCCGATGCGGACGAGCGGGCGCGGCTGTGGCCGAGGCTCGTCGAGCACTACCCGGCGTTCGCCGCCTACCAGGCGCGCACCGAGCGCGAGATCCCGGTCGTGATCCTCTCGCCGCGGGGGTGAGGTTCTCCCCAGCGGCGCGTTCGGCCCGCCGGATGGAAGTCGCGCCCCCGCGCCCCTAACCTCGCTGCAAATGCCCGGCGTCTGGCGCAGCAACGCCTACATCCTCAGCTCGTTCCCGATCGGCGGGATCACCGTTCACCTACCTGGTGACGATGCTGTCGCTGGGGACCGGCCTGCTGATCATCTGGCTCGGGATCCCGGTGCTGATCGCCGCCGTCGCCTCGATCCGCTTCTTCGCCCGCGGCGAGCGCCGCCGCGCCGGCTGGCTGCTGCGCGAGCCGATCCTGTCGCTCTACCTGCCGCAGCAGCGGCGCGGCATGCTCGGCTACCTCTACACCGCGATCGGCGATTCCGCGGTCTGGAAGGACCTGCTGTGGCTGCTGATCCTGCTGCCGGTCTTCGGGCTCGCCGCCTTCGTCCTCGCGATCGTCTTCTGGACGAGCTCGCTGGCCATGATCTCGCTGCCGATCTGGTCGTGGTCGATCCCCGGCGGCGTGGAGCTCGGGCTCATCAACGTCGACACGACCCACGAGGCGTTCGCGGTCATCCCCCTCGGGCTCGTGCTGTTCGCGATCACCGTCCCGTTCACGCGCGCGCTCGCGCTCGGGATGGGCTCGTTCGGGAAGGGCCTGCTGGCGCCGAGCGAGCGGCGCCGGGTCCAGGAGCTGGAGCGGACGCGGGCGGGCGCCGTCGACGCCCAGGCCGCCGAGCTGCAGCGGATCGAGCGCGACCTCCACGACGGCGCCCAGGCGCGGCTCGTCGCGCTGGCCATGGACCTCGGCATGGCGCAGGAGAAGATGGCCAGCGACCCCGAGGGCGCGCAGGAGCTGATCACCGGCGCCCACAGCGAGGCCAAGAAGGCGATCGCCGAGCTGCGCGACCTCAGCCGCGGCATCTACCCCGCGATCCTCACCGACCGCGGGCTCGGGCCCGCGCTCTCGAGCATCGCCGCCCGCAACCCGGTCGAGGTGGCGCTCAACGTCGACGTCGACGGCCGCCTGCCGGCCGCCACCGAGGCGGCCGCCTACTTCGTCACCGTCGAGGCGCTCACCAACGTCGCCAAGCACTCCGGCGCCTCGCAGGCGCACGTGCGGATCCAGCACAAGGCCGACTGGCTGCGGGTCGAGATCAGCGACGACGGCGACGGCGGCGCCGACGCCAACGGCTCCGGCCTGACCGGGCTGCGCCAGCGGGTGGAGGCGCTCGACGGGCGGCTCGCCGTACAGTCCGGCGAGCTCGGGACCACCATCCGGGCGGAGCTGCCGTGCGCATCGTGATCGCCGAAGACCTGACCCTCCTGCGCGAGGGCCTCACGCGCCTGCTGCGCGACCGCGGCTGGGAGATCGTCGCTGCCGTCGACACCGGCCCGGCGCTCGTCGACGCGATCGTCGAGCACAAGCCCGACCTCGCGCTGGTCGACGTGCGGCTCCCGCCGAGCTTCACCGACGAGGGCGTGCGCGCCGCCATCGAGGCGCGCGAGCGCGTGCCGGGCACGAAGGTGCTGATCCTCTCCCAGTACGTGGAGGAGAGCTATGCCGGCGACCTGCTGGCCAGCGACGAGGGCGGCGTCGGCTACCTGCTCAAGGACCGCGTCGCCGACGTGCGCCAGTTCACCGAGTCGCTGCAGCGCGTGGCGGCCGGCGGCACCGCGATGGACCCGGAGGTCGTCGCGCAGCTGCTCGGCCGCCGCGACAACCGCGGCCCGCTCGGCGAGCTGACCCCGCGCGAGCTCGAGGTGCTCACGCTGATGGCCGAGGGCCGCTCGAACACCGGCATCGGGAACGAGCTCGAGATCTCGGCGAGCGCGATCGAGAAGCACGTCAAGCAGGTGTTCATGAAGCTCGACCTGCCGCCGTCGGACAGCGACCACCGGCGCGTGCTCGCCGTCCTCAAGTTCCTCGGCGACTAGCTAGTCCTCGTCGCTCCCCTTGCCGGAGTTGTCCTCGCGCTGCTCCGTGCGGTTCCCGCCGCTGTCGTCGTCGCGCTCCTCGGCGTTCGGGCCGAGCTTGGCGGTCACGACGACGATCGTGACGGCGACGATCGCCAGCGCGACGAGGATCGAGCCGATCAGCTGGCGGCTCATGACAGGTACTCCCCCGCCGAGCCGAGCAGCGCCCAGCCGGTCACGGCGTGGAAGGCGGCGTCGTCCTCGCCCTCGCCCGTGGCCAGGCACATGGCACCGACCACGAGCAGCAGCACGACGATCACGTCGCCCGAGGCGCGGTGGGTCATGAACGCCGGCGCCGAGTCGAGGAAGCGCGGGCGCAGCTTCCCGTAGCCGACCGCGGCGAGGAGCAGCTGGTAGATCGCGAGCCCGAACATCACCGAGGCGAGCACGGTCTTGACCGCCAGCGGGTTCCCGCGGGTCAGGGTGTCGAGCAGGTCCTCCATGACCCCTCTTGCATCCCCGGGATCAGTACGCGGTACTCAGGGCCAGCGGGTAGACGGCCTCCGCGCCCTTGCCCCGCAGCTGGCCGGACACCATGGCCAGCGTCCAGCCCGAGAAGCGGATGTCGTCGACGAGCAGGCCCGGCCCGGGCGGCGGCGCGCCGGTGACCCTGAACGCGCCGCGGACGTTGGCGACCTGCTGGTGCGAGTTGGCCATGTCGCGCTGCGGCGGGCCGTCGCCGACCCGCTCGAGGATCGGCGCGAACTCGGCGCCGAGGCGCTCGGCGAGCGCGCGGGCGAAGCCGGGGACGAGCTCGCCGCTGCGGTGCGACGGGATGGCGGCGATCCAGCGCGGCCGGATGCCCCAGGCCTTGACGACCTCGGCCGCGGCGGCGACCAGCTCGTCGTCGAAGCGGCCGGCCGTGCGGCCCGCCTGCACGAGCGGGTCCCAGCCGCCGTCGCCGAGGCGCGCGAGCGCGCGGCCCTCCTCGGCGCGCACGCCGTCGGGGATCTTGCGCATCGCCCCCTCGGCGTCGGGCGCCATCTTCTTGACCTCGAGCACGAGCGGGCGGCTGCGCAGGTGCAGCGACGCCTCGCGCACCAGCTCCGGGTCGAGCGGCCCGTCGTAGCGGGGCCCGGCGCAGACCGAGCAGCGACCGCAGTCCTGCGGGTCGGGGTCGTCGAGCTCCTCCTGCAGCGCGCGCATGATGCAGCGACCGTCGGCGCCGAGCTGCGCCATCGCCGCCTGCTCGCTGCGGCGCAGCGCGGTGATGCGCTCGTAGCGCTCGGCGTCGTACTCCCAGTCGCTGCCGGAGCTGGCGTGCCAGCGCGAGCCGTCGCGCTCGACCGCGCCCTCGACGTCGAGCACCTTCAGCATCGCGTCGACGCGGCCCTTGCCGAGGTTCACCTCGGCCATCAGCTCCTGCGTCGTCGCGCCGCCGTCGGCGAGCCGCGTCAGCACGCGGTCGACGAGCTCGCGGCGCGGGAACGCCTGCTCGATGAAGAAGTCCTGGATCCGGCGGTCCTCGCGGCCGCGCAGCAGCACCACCTCGGCGTGCTCGATGGCGCGGCCGGCGCGCCCGACCTGCTGGTAGTAGGCGATGACGCTGCCGGGCGCCTGGTAGTGGACGACGAAGCCGAGGTCCGGCTTGTCGTAGCCCATGCCGAGGGCGCTGGTGGCGACGACGGCCTTGAGGTCGTTGCGCAGCAGCCGCTCCTCGACCGCGACGCGGTCCTCGGTCGCGGAGTCGCCGCTGTAGGCCTCGGCGGCGACGCCGTGGCCGTTCAGCCACTCGGCGACCAGCTCCGAGTCGCGCTTCGTGAGCGTGTAGATGATCCCCGAGCCCGGGAGCTGCGGCACGTGCTGCACCAGCCACGCGAGGCGGTCGGCCTGGGCGGGCAGCTCGACGACCTCGAAGCGCAGGCTGGTGCGGCCGAGCGGGCCGCGGTAGGTGCGCAGCGTGTCCGCGCGGCCGATCTGCAGCTGCTCCTCGACGTCGCCGACCACGCGGTCGTTGGCGGTCGCCGTCGTGCACAGCACCGGCACACCCTCGGGCAGGCGCTCGAGCATGTCGGCGATGCGGCGGTAGTCGGGCCGGAAGTCGTGGCCCCAGTCGGAGATGCAGTGCGCCTCGTCGATCACCAGCAGCCCGACGCGCTCGGCGAACAGCGGCAGCATCTCGGCGCGGAACTGCGGGTTGTTGAGCCGCTCGGGGCTGATCAGGAGCACGTCGACGGCGTCGGCGGCGAGCAGATCGCGGACCTCGGCCCAGGCGTCGCGGTTCGTCGAGTTGATGGTGTGGGCGCGGATGCCGATCCGCTCGGCGGCGGCGATCTGGTTGCGCATCAGCGCCAGCAGCGGCGAGACGATCAGCGTCGGCCCGGCGCCGGCCTCGCGCCCGAGCGCGGTGGCGAGGAAGTAGACGGCCGACTTGCCCCAGCCGGTGCGCTGCACGCACAGCACGCGGGCGCGGTCGACGACGAGGTCGCGCACCGCCTCGAGCTGGTGCTCGCGGAACTCGGCCTGCGGGCCCGCGAGCTCGCGCAGGAGCTCGGCGGCGCGGTCGTCGATGGCGGTGGCGGCGGTGGTCACGACACCCGACGGTAGGACATCGGGTGGTCCGATTCGCCCCCTAGCCTCCGCGACGGTGGCGTTCGTCTACCTGCTGCGCTGCGCCGACGGCTCGCTCTACTGCGGCTGGACGGTCGACGTCGACAAGCGGCTCGCGGCCCACGACACGGGCCGCGCTTCGCGGTACACCGCGCGCCGGCTGCCGGTCGAGCTCGCGGCTTCGTGGGAGCTCGACAGCGAGCGCGCGGCGCGCAGCCTGGAGTGGCGGATCAAGCAGCTGACCCGCCCGCAGAAGCTCGCGCTGCTCGACGGGGCGCCGCTGCCGCGCTGAGCAGCGCGCCGGCCGCCGGGACCGGGTCGACGCCCTGCGCGCGCAGCGCATCCCAGGTGCCGAGGTCGAGCACCGCGCGCGCGAGCCGCCGCTGCGGCTCGCCCACGTCGAGCGGCGCGAGCGCGGCATCGACGAGCGCGTCGAGCGTCGCATCGAGCGCGTCGGCCGTCTGGCGCACCGCGGGATGGACGTCCGGCTCGCGGCGGACCGCCCGGAGCGCCGGCGCGCCGCGCTCGTAGATCGCGAACACCTCGCTCGCCAGCCGCGCGAGCCGCGCCTCGCGACCGCGCACGCCCGCGAAGGCAGCCACCGCGTCCTCGGCGGAGGGCAGGGCGACGATCTCGGCCACGACCTGCCCGCAGGCGGGGATCAGCTCGTCCGGCGACGGGAAGTGGCGATAGACGGTCCCGACCCCGACGCCCGCGCGCTCCGCGATGTGCTCCCAGCTCGTGGCCGCGATGCCCTGCTCGGCGTGGAGCTGCCGCGTGGCGTCGACGATCCGGCGTCGCGTCTCGGCCGCTGCGGCGGCGCGTTTCCCCATGTCGTATTTTCGCGGAGACATTTTGTTGACGAATTTCCTCCGTCAATGTACTCTAGCGCAATGTCAATCACCTCCCCCTCTCCCCACCCCACCGCCCAGGGCCAGCCCCGCTGGTTCTTCGGCAGCCTCATGACCATCAAGGCCTCGGCGGCCGACACGGGCGGCCGCTACACGCTGCTCGACTGCACCTGGCCCGCCAACGTCGGCACGCCGCTGCACGTCCACTACGAAGAGGACGAGGGCTTCTACGTCCTCGAGGGCTCGGTGTCGATCACGGTCGGCGACGACGTCGTCGAGCTGACGGCCGGCGAGCACGCCTTCGGCCCGCGCGGCATCCCCCACCGCTTCGACGTCGGGCCGGAGGGCGCGCGCATGGTCTGGGTCCTCACCCCCGGCGGCTTCGAGGACTTCGTCGAGGAGGCGAGCGTCCCGGCCGAGGCGCTCACCACCGCGCCCGCGGAGCTCATGCCGCCCGCGGACATCGCGGAGATCGTCCGCCGGCACGGCATGGAGCTGCTCTGAGCCAGCCGGGCTTCGCGACCCGGACGGCGGCGCTCGGCGTCGCCGTCCGGTGCTCGGGCTAGTTCGGCGTCAGCGTCCCGGTGCCGAGCGCGCGCAGGTCGTCGCCGTCGATGGCGAGCTCGATGCCGTTGAGCGCGACGGCGGTGCGCACGGCCTCGGCGGTTCCATCGCCGCCGGTGTGGAGCGGGAGCTCGGCGATCAGGCGGCCGTAGGCGTCGAAGCTGCGGGCGTCGTCGGTGCGGGTCCAGAAGACGTAGGCGCCCATCCCGTGCGGATGGCGGAGGCGGAGATCAGCGGCAACGGCAGCGTGGGCCTCGGTCGCGCTGTCGCCGTAGGCGTCGCGCGCGGCGATGCCGTAGGAGGCGACCTGAGCGAACGCGAGCAGCAGCCGATCGCGGTCGGAGAGGAAGAAGGGGGTCATGCCGACGATCGTCCCGGCCGGGCAGGCCTCGCGCCACGGTGCCAGCTTCCGGTGGGAGGTGCGGGCAGCCGCACGGCCCCGGCAGGACTCGAACCTGCGACCCGCTGCTTAGAAGGCAGCCGCTCTATCCAGCTGAGCTACGGGGCCTCTCGGCGAAGCCTAGTGCGAGGCTCAGAGGATGAACGTGGGCGGGTCGCGGTAGAGCGCCCGCTTGTAGTCGTCGAGCGTCGTGGGGGCGAACGCCTCGACCATCTCGAGCTTGTCCGCGTCGTGGGAGAAGGCGATGCCGCGGTCGGGGTAGACGTGGAGCTCGGAGCCGGCGCTCGCCGCGCCGGGCAGCGTCTCGCCCTCGCCCAGCTCGGCGAGCAGCGCGTCGGGCGAGGCGCCGGCGGCGCGCCCGGACACGTAGACGACGGCCACCCGGTCGCCGTCGAAGACGACGCGGCCGGTCGGGGTCTCGACCTCGTCGAGCCCGTCGCGCGGGCCGTATTCGACGCCGCGGGCGACCGCGTCCTCGCCGGCGCCGAGGCGCTGCAGGACCTCGGCGCGCGTGCTCCCCGCCAGCGCCCGCGCCTCCTCGATCGCCTCCGGCAGGCTCAGTGCCGGCCCCCCGGCCCCGCCGCCGCGCCCGCGGCGGCGCCTGCCGCGGCTGCGGCCATGCCGGCGCCGACCGCGCCGACGAGCCCGCCGATCCCAGCGCCGGCCGCCGCCGCGGCGGTGGCCGCGGGCGCCGACTTCTTCCAGCCCTTCACCGCGGCGTCGATGACGGCGAAGCGCTTCGGGCACTTCGTCTTGAACGCCTCGCGCTTGATGAAGTAGGCGGTCGCGGACTCCGCGAGGTCCTCACCGAGGCTCGTCTTGGCATAGCTCGACCACGGCTCCTCGCCCGAGCCCGTCTTCGTGCTGTGGTCCTTCCAGTAGCCGGCGGCCTTGCGCAGGTCCTCCTCGACGTAGTCCATGAGCCCGTGCGCGAGCTCGTGGGTGCAGACCCACTCGAGGCTCTTGTCGACGTCGGCGCCGAACGAGGTGTCCTTCTCGGCGATCTTGTAGATGCCGGCCGTGCTGTCGGAGCGGTAGTACTCGCCGAGGGTGGTGCTGTCGGCGACGCCGGAGGCCGAGTTGGTGTCGACCGAGTGCGTCGCCTTGCCGAAGTACTTGACCTCCTGGGCGTCGTCCTTGCGGGTGGAGTCGTCGCGCTTGGAGCCGAGGATCGGGGCGAAGTGCTTGCACGCCTTCTCGAGCGCGCGCAGCTCACGGATGTGCCAGTGGCGCTTCTTGACCTTCATCAGCTCGTTGGCCGGCGCCTTGGTGTAGCGCCCCTTGGTCGACTTCACGAGCTGGCCGCTGCGGATCCTGATCCCGTAGCGGCGGCGGATCCGCTTGATGATGCGCTCCGCGGCGGCCGCCTGGGCGTCGTTGCGGACGTACACCGACTCGCCCTGGATCGTGCGGATCTCGCGCGAGATGAGCTGCGTCGTCGCGCGGTTGCCGACCGTGCGCTGGAGCTCGAGCGTCTGCTCGACGTTGGGCTTGCGGGCCACCGCGGGCACGTCGCGCTCGATGTGCGCGTCCATGCGTCCGGGCAGCGACGAGGTGCGACTCGCTCGCATCGCGGGCATCCTCGCCGCCCGACGCTCCGGTGTCCAGTGCGATTCGGGCAGACAGAAGGGCCGAGCTCAGCCCGCGTGGCGGCTGTAGAGCTTGCCCGGCCGCCCGACGCCCTCGGAGCGGCGCTCGCCGGTCGGCTCGAGCAGGCCGGTGGCGAGCGCGTCGCGGCGGAAGTTGGCGGCGTCCACCGGCTCGCTGCGCAGCGCCTCGTAGAGCCGCTGGGCCTGGCCGAGCGTGAACGGCTCGGCGAGCAGGCCGCCGGCCACGCGCACGAACCACGCCTTGTCGGCGAGCCGGGCGCGCAGGCGCCACAGCGCGTCGTCGACGACCGTGGCGTGGTCGAGCGCGAGCTCGGGCAGCGCGTCGACGCGGTGCCAGCTCGCGTCGCGGTCGGGCGGCCCGTCCTCCGGGAGCGCCTCGGGCGGCACGAGCGCGAGGTAGGCGATGCTCGGCAGCCAGCCGCGGGGGTCGCGGTCGGGGTCCGCGTAGGTCCGGAGCTGCTCGAGGTGCACCGAGCCGACACCGGTCTTCTCGCGCAGCTTGCGCTCGGCGGTCTCGCGCGGGGACTCCTCGGCGCCCACGAAGCCGCCGGGGAGCGCGAAGGTGCCCTTCTGCGGCTCTTCCAGCCGGCGCGCGAGCAGGACGGACAGGTTGCCGTCGACGAGCGAGAACACCACCGGGTCGGCGGCGAGGCCGACCGGCGCCTGGTAGCCCGCGGAGTTGCGCGCGGTCAAGCGGTCCACGGACGCTGAGCCTAGTGGCCGGGCTGGACCGCCTGCGGGAATCCTGGCTCTAGACTGCGCCTTTCGGGGTGTGGCTCAGCCTGGTAGAGCATCCGGTTTGGGGCCGGAAGGTCACCGGTTCGAATCCGGTCACCCCGACTAACACGCGCGCACCGCTTATCCGTCCACCGGCGTCCACGGACGCTCAAGCGTGCCGCTCCATAACCGATATTCCTCCTAGGTTCGCCTCCCGAAAGGGCAAACCGTCCGCGAGGACGGGACGCAAAGCCACGGGGCTCGCACTACGAGCCAGCCGGGTTGCCGAAGGAACGCTCATGGGGCTTCGGGTCGGTCGAACTGATCCGAATCCACCAGACGTTCCGGGAGGCTGTCCGTGTTCTCCACCGTGTTTCGCAAGGGTCCAGGCCTTGCCGTCGTGCTCGCGTTCGCCGCGCTGCTCGCGCCCGCCACGGCCGGCGCCGCGCAGGGTTGCGCCAACACCGACCTCAAGCCGACGAGCGCGAATCTCGAGCTCGTCCGCGACGCGGTCCTCTGCCTGCACAACCGCGAGCGCGCCGAGCGCGGGCTGGCGAAGCTGAAGGAGAACCCCAAGCTGCGGCGCGCCGCCGAGCGCCACTCCTCGCACATGGTGGGCGCCAGCTTCTTCGACCACACGTCACCGGGCGGCGCCGACATGGTCGACCGCGTGCGCCGTACCGGCTACACGAGCAACGCGCGCAGCTGGGCGCTGGGCGAGAACATCGCGTGGGGCTCCGGCCGCCTCGCGAGCGCCGCGCAGATCCACCGCAGCTGGATGCGCTCCTCCGGCCACCGCGCCAACATCCTGCAGCGCTCGTTCCGCGAGATCGGGATCGGCATCGAGACCGGGCTGCCCGTGCGGCTGTCCGCGGCCCAGTCCGGCGCCACCTACACCACGGACTTCGGCTTCCGGCGGTAGCGCGCGGGAGGCGTTGTTAGCCTCCGCGCCCCGTGGCCGACGTCCAGCCCCTGAACGCCCTCCACTACGCGCTCGACCGCGTCGGCGGCCTGCCGCCGGTCGTGGCGCCGCCCTACGACGTGATCGATACCGAGCTGCGCGCCGACCTGGCCGCCCGCTCGCCCTACAACGTCGTCGAGATCGACCTCCCGCAGGCCGATGGCGACCTCGACCCCTACGCCCACGCCGCCTCACTCTTCAGCCAGTGGCAGGCCGACGAGGTCCTCGTCCGCGACCCCGAGCCCGCGCTGTGGGCGCTCGCCCAGGACTACACCGGCCCCGACGGCAACCGCTACACGCGCAAGGGCTTCTTCGCGCGCGTGCGGGTCGAGGACTACGGCCCGGGCCGCATCCGCCCCCACGAGCGCACGCACCCGGGCCCGAAGGAGGACCGCCTTCGCCTCACCCGCGCCACCCGGGCCAACCTCTCCCCCATCTTCAGCCTCTACGACGACCCCGACGAGGCGGCGTGGAGCGCGCTCTCCCCGCACACCGAGACCGTCCCGTGGGGCGAGGTGACCGACGACGACGGCACCCAGCACCGGCTCTGGCGGGTCGGCGACGACGAGGCGCTCAGCACCGTCACCGCCGCCCTCGCCGGCACCGAGTTGCTGATCGCCGACGGGCATCACCGCTACGAGACCGCCCGCGTCTACGCCGACGAGGTCGGCGGCGAGGGCGGGCACCGCTACGTGCTCATGTGCCTCGTCGCCCTCCAGGACCCGGGCCTCACCGTCTTCCCCACCCACCGCCTGCTGACCGAGCTGCCCGACGACAAGCGCCAGGCGCTGCGCGAGGCGATCCAGCGCGACTGGGAGATGACCGAGATCGAGGCGGACGAGCTCCAGCCGACCGCCGCCGACGACGGCCGCATCAGCCTCGGCTACCTCGACGCCCACCATCGCCGCCCGCTGCGGCTCACGCTCAAGGACGCCGCGATCGCCGACCGGGCCCTCCCGGACATGCCCGAGCCCTACCGCCGCCTCGACACCGCGGTGCTCGAGGCGCTGATCCTCAAGCAGGCGCTCGGCATGAGCGAGGACGACATCTCCCACCTCCACGGGCTCGACTACGCCCGGGACACCGCCCAGGCCCGCGAGCGCGTCGAGCAGGGCGAGGCGGAGGCCGCGTTCTTCATGAGCCCGACGCCCGTCGAGCGCGTCCGCGACGTCGCCGCCGCGGGCGTGAACATGCCCCCGAAGTCCACCTACTTCTTCCCCAAGGTGCTGACGGGCGAGCTGTTCAACCCGCTCGCCTAAGCTCTCCGGCATGAGAGCCGTCGCGCGCCAGCGGGAGAACTTCACCCATGACCTCAAGGTGCGCCGGCATCGGCTCACCGCGGACGAGCCGGAGGACTCCGGCGGCGACGACATGGGCCCCAGCCCGCAGGAGCTGCTGGCCGCGTCGCTGGCTTCGTGCACGGCGATCACCGTCGAGATGTACGCCAAGCGCAAGGGCTGGAACGTCGACGGGCTCGAGATCGACGTCGACTACATGCCCGCCGAACGCGGCTGCGCGACGACGTTCAAGACGATCATGAAGATGCCCGCGCACCTCTCCGAGGACCAGGTCGAGCGACTGCAGGTGATCGCGGCCAAGTGCCCGGTCCACCGCACGCTCGAGGGCGAGGTCGTGTTCGACGAGCGGGTCGAGCTCGCCTGAGGACCCGGGCCGCACTCGCGGAGGAGCTCCGCGGCGCCCTGCTCGCGCCGGAGACGGCGCTGGCCATCGACGTCCACGGCGGCACCGAGGCCGCCGTCCTCGCGCCGCTGTATCTCGACGAGCGCGGCGAGCTGCACGCCGTCTTCACCAAGCGCCGCGACGACCTCAAGCGCCACGCCGGCGAGATCTCGTTCCCCGGCGGGCGCCGCGACCCGGAGGACGCCGACCTCGCCACGACCGCGCTGCGCGAAGCGCACGAGGAGATCGGGCTGCCGCCGGACGCGGTCGAGATCGTCGGCGCGCTCCCGCCCACGCCGACGTTCGTGACCAACTACGCGGTCTATCCGTTCGTCGGCCTGATCGAGCCCGGCTTCACGTGGGTGCCGGCGGCGACGGAGGTGGCCTACGTGCTGGAGCTGCCGCTGGAGGCGGTGCGGGCGGCCCACGGCGAGCGGCGGCTGATCCGCCGCGGCGTGCCGTTCCGGACCGACACCTACGAAGTCGGCGACCACCTGATCTGGGGCGCGACCGCGCGCATGGTCCGTGACCTGCTGGCGCGGCTGACCCCGCACGGCGGCACGCCGTAGCGCATGCACCCGGGGCAGCTGAGCGTCACCCCGGAGACCGTCCGCGGCCTGGTGGACGATCAGTTCCCGCAGTGGCGCGATCTGCCGGTCCGCGCCCTCCCGTCCCAGGGCACCGTCAACGCGCTCTTCCGCCTCGGTGACGCACTCCTCGCGCGCTTCCCCCTGGTGCCGCGTGACGACATCCGCGAGTGGTTGGAGGCGGAGGCGCATGCCGCCCGCAAGCTCCACGGCCGCACCCGCTTCGCCACACCCGAGCCGGTGGCGATCGCCGAGCCGGGACCCGACTACCCGCTGCCGTGGTCGGTGCAGACCTGGGTGCCCGGCACCGTGGCCACGCCCGACGGGCACACGGAGGCGTTCGCCCACGATCTGGCGGAGTTCATCCATGGCGTTCGCGCGATCGACACCCGCGGCCGGAGGTTCGCCGGCGACGGTCGCGGCGGGCACCTGCCGGATCACGACGGCTGGATGGAGACGTGCTTCGCGCGCAGCGAGGGCCTGCTCGACGTTGCGACGCTGCGCCGCGTCTGGGCGGAGCTCCGCGAGCTCCCCCGCGAGGACGACGACGTGATGACCCACGGCGACCTCATCCCCGGCAACCTGCTCGTCGCGCAGGGGCGACTCACCGGAGTGATCGACGTCGGCGGCCTGGGACCCGCCGACGCTGCCCTCGATCTCGTCGCCGCCTGGCACCTGCTCGACTTGGAGCCGCGCGAGGCCTTCCGCGCCGACCTGGGCTCGGGCGAGCTGGAATGGGCCCGCGGCGCCGCGTGGGCGTTCGAGCAGGCCATGGGCCTGGTCTGGTACTACGCCGACAGCAACCCGGCGATGAGTCGCACGGGCCGGCGCACGCTCGAGCGGATCACGGAGCGCGACGCAGCGTGAGCAGGGCGAAGCCCATCGTGTCCTTGCCGTCCGGGTGCTCCCAGCGGGCCCGCGCGGCCTCGACCCACTCGCGCAAGCGCGGGTCGTCCTCGCTCTCCAGCGCCGCCTCGCCGTTGACGATGAGCGTCTCCTCGTAGGCCGCCCACGCCTCGTCCGAGGCGACCGCCGCGTCGAGGACCTCCCACCCGGCCGCCCGCGCGCCCGCCTCGAGCCCGTCGAGCCCGCTCGGCAGCTCGTCCGCGCTCGCGCCGCCGAGCGCCTCCAGGTAGCCCGCGCTGGGGTCGCGGCGCCAGAACCCCTCGGCCACCAGCCCCAGGCCGCCGTCGGCCCGCGCCAGCGCCGCCAGGCCGCCCAGCGCCTGCTCCCACGGCCCGAGCGCGTGCGAGGAGGCCAGGCAGCAGACGAGGTCGTAGCCGCCGAGCTCGAGCGTGACGTCGGTGAACTGCGCCTCGTGGACGACGTCGACGCCGCGCTCACGCGCGGCGGCGGCCCACTCCGGTGCCGGCTCGATGCCCTCGGTGCGCGCGCCGTGGCGCGCCTTGATGCGGGCCAGCAGCTCGCCGGCGCCGCAGCCGACATCGATGACCCGCGCGCCTTCAGCCAGCGGCAGCGCGTCGATGGCGGCGTCGATCGCCGCCTCGTCCAGCGGGTTCGCGAACGCGACGCCGCTGTGCGTGAGCGCGGAGATCTCCGCGCGGTCTAGCGGAGACGTAGCCGCACCTCCATCCGGCCGTGGTCGCGCACGGAGGCCACGCCGGCGACGCTCGGCGGCTCCATGCCGTAATCGGAGAACTCGATCGGAGTCGACCCCACGAGATCGAGTCCTACCCCGCTCCGGCGAGACTGCAGCCGTACCCGCACCTCGCGGGTGCGCCCGTGCAGCGTCAGCCGCCCGCGCGCCGTCAGGCGCCGCTCGATCTCGACCGGCCCGGCGAGCGCGAACCGCGCCAGCGGGTAGCGGTCGGTCTCGAGCCCGCGGCGGCGCAGCGCCTCGTCGCGGCGCGCCTCGTCCGAGCGCAGCGTCCGCGTGTCGGTCTCGAAGCGCGCCGTCACGATCCGCCCGCCCTCGACGCGCGCGGTCCCGCGCACTGCGCCCGTCCGGCCGACCGCCGTGTTGAGGCCGATGCCGATCAGCGTCTCGTCGACCCGGTAGCCCACGTACGATCCGCCGGCCGGCCGCAGCGTGCCCGACAGATCACCGCTCGGTGTGGCGGCCGGCTGCTTCGGCAGCGCCGGCGCGGGCGGCGTGTCAGCGCCGCGGAGCAGCGAGACGCCCACAACGGCGGCAATGAGGAGGGCGATCCCCACACCGCCCCAGAGAATCAGCCGCCTCACGCGACGAGTGTCACCTCAACCGCCTATAGCCGCCATCGAGATGACTTTCGTGCCGCCTCCGCGCGACGAATGTCACCTCAACCACCCATACGGGGGTTGAGACGACATTCGTGCCGCCCCCGGCCGAACCCGACCCCCACCCAGCCGCGACGTTCGCTCGTCACGCCAGAAGCGCCTCGACCGCGCTGACCGCATCGCGCGTCCACGCCTCGCACGACGAAGGATCGGAACGCAGCACCCGCACCGGGATCGACCACGTCGCCGCCGCCCGCTCCACGACCTGCACGCCCCCGGCCAGGACCTCCGCCGGCAGCGATCCCGCCGCCTCGTAGACGAGCCCGCGCACGTGGGTGTCGACGAGCTTCTCGCACAGCATCCGCAGCCGCCCGGCGTGCAGCTCCTCCGCGCCGTCGCCACCCGCCGAGCCGAGAAGCCAGACGACGATCGTGACGCCGGAGACCGCCTCCATCAGCGTCCCGATCCGGTCCGGGTCGCCGACGTAGGGCTCCGCGCCCGCCGCCGCGATCGCCTCGACGCGCGCCGCCGAGCGCGTCGTCCCGCGCACCGCATGGCCCGCCTCGACGAGCGAGCGCGCCAGCGCCTGGCCGCGCCCGCCGCAGCCGATGATCAGGACCCGGGCGATCCCTGATCCTCGCGCGCCCGGAACGCCGCCGCGCGCTCGTCGAGCTCGGCGTGGTCGCGGCGCACCTCGGCCGCGATCTCCTCCTCCGTGCGGTCCGGCAGGCCGCGCCGGCGCCGCCGCTCGTTCTGCGCCTCGAGCATCTGGGCGACGTCGTCGACCTCGTTCTGCGCCTCGACCTGGGGCGAGCGCGTGGGCTTCCAGTCGAGCTGCTCGGCGCCTGAACCGGGATAGAACTGGCCCAGCGCCAGCACGGCCAGCACCATCAGCACGAGGCCCACGATCACGATCACGGTGAAGGTGTCGATCCCCGCAGCGTAGTCTGCCCGCGGCATGCGCATCTCCGCTCGAGCCGACTATGCCCTCCGCGCCGCCGCGGAGCTCGCCGCCGCCGGCGGCGGGCCCGTCAAGGGCGACGCGCTGGCCACGGCCCAGAAGATCCCCCACAAGTTCCTCGAGAACATCCTCGCCGACCTCCGCCACGCGCGGCTCGTGCGCTCCCAGCGCGGCGCCGACGGCGGCTACTGGCTCGCCCAGCCGGCCGAGGAGATCTCCCTCGCCGACATCATCCGCGCGGTCGAAGGCCCGCTGGCCAGCGTCCGCGGCGAGGCGCCGGAGGACGTCGAGTACCTCGGCGCCGCCGAGCACCTGCAGGAGATCTGGATCGCGGTGCGCGCGAGCGTGCGCGGCGTCGTCGAGCACGTCACGCTCGCCGAGCTCGCCGCCGGCGAGCTGCCGCCGGAGATCAAGCACCTCGGGGACGACCCCGAGGCGTGGGTCAGGCGCTGACCTTCGCGCTCGACGGCGGCCGCAGCCACACGATCGAGCCCGACTCGGGCTCGAGCGCCTCGGCCTCTGCGCGCGTGAGCTGCACCGAGACCTCCTCGCCGTCGTGGCGCACGACCTCGACCCGCACCTCGAAGCCGAGGTGCACGACCCGCTGGACCATCGCCTCCTCCCAGCCGTCCTCCGGCCGGTCGGAGAGCGCGACGTCGTGCGGGCGAACGAGCTCGCCGCGGACCTTCGAGACCGGGCCGAGGAAGCCCATCACGAACTCGTCGGCGGGGCGGTCGTAGAGATCGCGCGGGGCGCCGGACTGGGCGATCTTGCCGTCCTTGAGCAGCACGATCAGGTCGGCGAGCTCCATCGCCTCCTCCTGGTCGTGCGTGACGAGCACGGTCGTGACCGGGACCTGCTCGTGCAGCCGCCGCAGCCACGCGCGCAGGTCGGCGCGGACGTTGGCGTCGAGCGCGCCGAACGGCTCGTCGAGCAGCAGCACGCTCGGCTCGACCGCCAGCGCGCGGGCGAGCGCCATCCGCTGGCGCTGGCCGCCCGAGAGCTGGCTCGGGTAGCGGTCGTGGAAGCCGTCGAGCCCGACGAGGTGCAGCAGCTCGTCGACCTTGGCCGTGATGTCGGCCTTCGGCTTCTTGCGGATCTTCAGCCCGAACGCGACGTTGTCGCGCAGCGTCATGTGCTTGAACGCGGCGTAGTGCTGGAAGACGAAGCCGATCCCGCGCTTCTGCGGCGGCAGCCGCGTCGCGTCGTTGCCGGAGACGATGACCGTGCCGCTGTCGGGCACCTCGAGGCCGGCGATCACGCGCAGCAGCGTCGACTTGCCCGAGCCGCTGGGGCCGAGCAGGGCGGTCAGCTTGCCGTCGGGCGCCTCGAACGAGATGTCGTCGAGGGCGGTGAAGTCACCGAACTGCTTGGAGACGGACTCGACGGCGATCACGATTCGGCCCTCCGGGACCCGATCACGGACATGAACACAAGTGTGGCCAGCGCGATCACGGCCAACAGGGCCGACGCAGCGTACGCGCCGGCGAGGTCGAAGTTCTGGAAGCGCTTCTCGACGAGCAGCGTCAGCGTCTCGGTCTCGCCCGCGATCTTGCCGGAGACGACGCTGACCGCACCGAACTCGCCGATCGCGCGTGCGGTCGAGAGCACGACGCCGTAGGCGAGGCCCCAGCGGATCGCCGGCAGGGTGACCCGCCAGAACGTCTGCCAGCCGTTCGCGCCGAGCGTCGCCGCGGCCTGCTCCTGCTCGTCGCCGATCTCCTGCAGCACCGGCGCGACCTCGCGCACCACGAACGGCATCGAGACGAACAGCGTGGCCAGGACGATCCCCGGCAGCGAGAAGATGATCTGGATCCCGTGCTCGGTGAGCCATGGTCCGAACCAGCCCGTGCGGCCGTAGAGCAGCAGCAGCGAGAGGCCGATCACGATCGGCGAGATCGCGAACGGCAGGTCGATCAGCGCGTCGAGCAGCCGCCGGCCGGGGAAGCGCCCCCGGACGAGCGCCATCGCGGCCAGCACGCCGAAGATGGCGTTGAGCGGCACGCAGATCAGCGCGACCTGGAGCGTGAGGAACAGCGCGTGGATCGCGGCCGGCGTGGTGATCGACTCGAGGAACGCGCCGATCCCGCCTTCGAAGGTGCGGTAGAAGACGAGCCCGACCGGCACGAGCAGCAGCACGGCGAGGTAGCCGAGCGCCACCACGCGCAGGCCGATGCGGCTCTTGCGGTCAACGCTCATGCCGGCTCCCCCAGGCGCCCAGCCAGCGGATCGCCATCAGCACGAGCAGCGACAGCAGCAGCAGGACCACCGAGACCGCCGCGGCGTCGCCGGGGTTGTCGGACTCGATCTGCTTGTAGACGAACACCGACGAGACCTGCGTGTCGAACGGGATGTTGCCCGAGATCAGCACCACGGAGCCGAACTCGCCGACCGCGCGTGCGAACGCGAGCGCCGCGCCGGACAGGATGGCCGTCAGCAGCGAGGGCAGGATCACGCGCCAGAAGATCACGAACGGGCGCGCGCCGAGCGACGCGGCGGCCTCCTCCATCTCGCGGTCCAGCTCGAGCAGCACCGGCTGGACCGAGCGGATGACGAACGGCAGCGTCACGAACAGCAGCGCCAGCAGGACCGCGGTCTTGGTCAGCGCCACGTTGACCCCGATCGGGCTGCCCGGGCCGTAGAGCGCGAGCAGCGTGAGCCCGGCGACGATCGTCGGCAGCGCGAACGGCAGGTCGATGACCGCGTTCACGACGTTCTTGCCGCGGAAGCGGTCGCGCACCAGCACCCAGGCGATCAGCGTGCCGAAGCCCGCGTTGATCGTGGCGGTGGCGAGCGAGACGATCAGCGTGAAGCGCAGCGCGCTCACCGCCTGCCGCGACGTCACCGCGTCCCAGAACTCGCCGACGCCGCCGTCGAACGATTTCGCGACGACGGCGGCGAGCGGCAGTAGGACGATGAGGCTGAGCCACAGCATCGACAGCCCCATCGCCAGCCCCCCGCGCGGGACGCCGGCGCCGGAGCGCCGGCGCGGGACGGGGAGCGCGACGCTCATGAGGCGGTCGACACCCCTGCCTCTTCCTCGATCTTGGCGATCGAGCCCTTCTCGACGTCGAAGAGCTCGTCGTTCACCTTCGACCAGCCGCCGAGGTCATCGATCGTGAACAGGCCGGAGGGAGTGGGGAACTTGGACTTGTTCGCCGCGAGGACCGCCTCGTTGACCGGGCGGTACCCCCAGTCGGCGAACCGCTTCTGACCTGGCTCGGAGAGCACGTAGTCGACGAACTTCTGCGCGGCGGGGTCGGCGTCCTCGGTCTTCGCGATGTCGATGTCGATCTTGATCGTGTCGTCGGGGATCACGTAGTCGAGCTTCTCGCCCTTCTTGCGGGCGGTGGTGGCCTCGTACTCGTACGAGAGCAGCACGTCGCCGGTGCCGGAGGTGAACGTCTGCAGCGCCTCGCGGCCCGACTTGTCCTGGACCTTCACGTTCTTGGTGATGAGGGTGCGCAGGTAGTCGAGCCCGGCCTCGGGGTTCTTGCCGCCGTCGCCCTTGGCGCCGTAGCCCGCGAGCAGGTTCCACTTGGCGGCGCCCGACGTGAACGGGTTCGGGGTGAGGACCTCCACGCCCGGCTTGATCAGGTCGTCCCAGGTCTTGATGTTCTTCGGGTTGCCCTCGCGGACGATGAAGGAGACGACGGAGGTCGTGACGAGACCCTTGTTCGGGGTGCTGTTCCAGTCCTTGCCGACGAGGCCGGCGTCGACGAGCCGCGTCATGTCGGGCTCGGTCGAGAACGTCACGACGTCGGCCTTCAGCCCGGCCTCGACGGCGCGGCTCTGCTCGCCGGAGGCGCCGAACGAGGACTTGAAGCCCACGCCCTCACCCTCGCCGGTCTTCTGGAAGTCGGGGATGATCTCGTCGTAGACGACCTGCGGGGTCGAGTAGGCGACCAGCGAGAGGGCGGTCTTGCCCTTGTCGCTCGACGAACCGCTGTCGGAGGTCGAGTCGGACGCGCCGCCGCAGGCGGTCACGGCCATCAGTCCGGTGACGAGCACGGCGAACAGCAGACGGGATCGAGTCATGCGGGAGCGCTCCAGGGAGGGGACGGGAACTGGTTTACCCCACCAAGTCGGTGGGCAAGCGGGGAAAGTCATAGCAGATAGCGTCGGCGGCATGAGCTCGATCACGAGCCCTGGCCCGAGGGCGCCGTCTTCGAGCGCCGCGATCCGTGCGAGCCGTCGCGGGTCGTCTCCGCCGCCTACAGCGGCTCGCCGCAGCTCGTCGGCCAGGCGGTGGCTGCCGCCCGCGCCATGCAGCGCGCGTGGGCCGCCCGCCCGCTCGCGGAGCGCACCGAGATGCTGCGCGCGATGGCCGGCCAGATCTCCGAGCGGCTGGTCGAGCTGGCCGGCGTCGTGTCGGCCGAGACCGGCAAGAACCGGATCGAGGCGCTCCCGGAGGTGCAGGAGGGCGTCGACCTGATCGAGACCTACTGCGCCCAGATGGAGCGTCACGAGGGCTACCGGATCGAGATGGGCCGGCTGACCGACCACGAGAGCAACGTCTCCGTGATGCGGCCCTACGGCGTGTTCGCCGTCATCTGTCCGTTCAACTTCCCGTTCGCGCTCGCGGTCAACATGGCGGCCGGCGCGCTCGTCACCGGCAACGCCGTCGTGCTCAAGCCGGCCGAGGAGTCACCGCGCTCCGGCCACCTCGTCGGCGAGCTGGCGATCGGGGCCGGGCTGCCGGTCCAGGTCGTGCACGGCGGCGAGCGGGTCGGCCGCGCGCTGGTCGACGCGCCGGTCGACGGCGTCGCCTTCACCGGGTCCGCCGAGGCCGGCCACG
This sequence comes from uncultured Solirubrobacteraceae bacterium, assembly GCA_963730115.1. Classification (GTDB taxonomy): domain Bacteria; phylum Actinomycetota; class Thermoleophilia; order Solirubrobacterales; family Solirubrobacteraceae; genus DASQFQ01. Next base: position 701,771 of record CAVSQM010000012.1, read on the forward strand.
AGATCGCCCGCACCCTGCACGCCCGGCGGCCGCTGCGCCCGCTGATCGCCGAGATGGGCGGCAAGAACCCGGCCGTGGTCAGCGCCAACGCCGATCTCGACCGGGCGGCCGACGGCATCGCTCGTTCCGCCTTCGGGCTGTCGGGCCAGAAGTGCAGCTCGTGCTCGCGCGTGGTCGTCGAGCGCGCGGTCCACGACGAGCTGGTCGACAAGCTCGTCGAGCGCGCGCGCCGGCTCGTGCCCGGCGACCCGTCGCAGGCCGACAGCTCACTCGGCCCGGTCGTCTCGCCCGCGGCGCTCGAGCGCTACGAGACCGCGGCGGCCGAGGCGCGCCGCGACGGCGAGGTCGCGCTCGGCGGCGAGCGGCTCCCCCGCGAGGGCTGGTTCGTGGCGCCGACGATCGCCGTCGGGCTGCCGCGCGGCCACCGCCTCACCCGCGATGAGCTGTTCCTGCCGTTCCTCACCGTCACCGCCGTCGACTCGTTCGAGGAGGCGCTCGAGGAGGCCAACGCCGTCGACTACGGGCTGACCGCCGGGGTGTTCACCAAGGACGCCGACGAGCAGGCCGCCTTCCTCGACCGTGCCGAGGCCGGCGTGCTGTTCGTCAACCGCCGCGAGGGCGCGACGACCGGCGCCTGGCCGGGCATCCAGGCGTTCTGCGGCTGGAAGCAGAGCGGCGTGTCGGGCAAGGGCGGCCTCGGGCCGCACTACCTCCCGCAGTTCATGCGCGAGCAGAGCCGGACGGTGATGGACTAGGGCTTCGTCGCGGGGTCGCCGTCGACGGCGGCGGCAAGACCCGGGACGATGCGCTCGAGCAGGTACGGGCGGCTCAGCGGGCTGTTGTAGCCGAGCGCGCCGGCTTCGGTCCCGTCCGCGGCGAGCGTGACAACGCGACCCTCGCGAGCGACTTCGAGCTCACGGAAGAGCCTGGAGGACACCAGCTTCGACCCCGGATCGGTGATGAGGACGATCACGTCGGTGTCCAGCAGCGAGAGCTGCTCGCTCGACAGGTTCGTCTCGAAGCCACGCTCCGAGTACTTCGCGGGCGTCTGGAACCCGAGGTCGGCGAAGAACTGCGAGCGGAGGTCGTCGCGATTGAGCACGAAGCGGCTCCCGCCGGAGTCGTACATCACCGTGATCGTCTTGCCCGCGAACTCGGGATGCTCCTTGCGGGCCGCGGCGAACTCGCCCTTGACCTTCGCCACCTCGCGCCGCGCGCGACCCTCGCGCCCGAGCGCGCGGCCGGTGGTGAGCAGCTGCTGGTCCCACGGCGTGGCGCCGTCGGCGTACTGCTTGCCCTGCGCGACGGTCGGGGCGATCGCGGAGAGCTTGTCGTAGTCGCCGCCCTTGATGAACGAGTAGATGCCGAGGATGAGGTCGGGACGCGCGGAGGCCAGCCGCTCGTAGTTGATCTCGGCGCCGCCGACCTCCTCCGGCGCACCCTGCTCGGGCGCCCACGGGCGCGTCTTGTAGTCGAACGAGCCGAGGAACTGGCGCACGGCGACGGGCCGGACGCCGAGCGCCAGGGCGAAGTCCGCCTCGTTGAAGCCGACCGTCGCCACGCGCTTGGGCTGCGCGTCGATCGTCGCCGTGCCGAACTTGTCGTTCACCTTCACCGGAAAGCCGGCGCCGCCCTGCGGTTCCGCGCTCTCGTCGTCGCCGCCGCATGCGGCGAGCGCGAGGACGGCGATCAGGATGGCCAGTGCATACCGCATTAGGGCACCCTAATACCCAGGAACGCCCGGTTCTGCACCTACCCCCTGAGCAGCAGGCAGGCGGCCTCGTGGGCCGGCTCGGCCGCGGGATAGAGCTCGGGGTCGACCGAGTCGCAGGGCTCGAAGCGTTTCGGGCAGCGCGGGTGGAAGCGGCAGCCCGGCGGCAGGTTCGCGGCGTCCGGCAGCTCGCCGCCGAGCGCGTGCCGCTGCTTGCGCGGCGGCACCGCTTCGACGAGCGCCTGCGTGTAGGGGTGGCCGGGGCGCTCGATCACGTCGCGCGCGTCGCCCTGCTCGACGATCCGGCCGAGGTACATGACCGCGATGCGGTCGCACAGCTGCCAGGCGAGGCTGAGGTCGTGGGTGATGAACAGCAGCGCCAGCTCGCGCGCCCGCTGCAGCTCGAGCAGCACGTGCAGGATCTGCGAGCGCACGGAGACGTCGAGCATCGAGACCGGCTCGTCGCAGACGATGCCCTCCGGCTCGAGCACCAGCGTCGCCGCGATCGCCACGCGCTGGCGCTGGCCGCCGGAGAGCTGGTGCGGGTAGCGGTCGCCGAAGCGCGCGGGCGCGAGCCCGACCTCCTCGAGCGCGCGCGCCACCCGCGCCTCGTGCTCGCCCGCGGCCACGCCGGTGACCACGAGCGGCTCGGCGACGATGGAGCGCACCCGCCGCCGCGGGTTGAGCGTCTGGTACGGGTCCTGGAAGATCATCTGCACCGACCGCCGCAGCGCGCGCAGGCTCGCCTTGCCGGCGACCTCCGTGCCGTCGGCCGCCACGCTGCCCGCCGTCGTGGGCACGAGCCCGAGCATCGCGCGCGCCAGCGTCGACTTGCCGCAGCCCGACTCGCCGACCACGCCGAGGATCTCGCCGCGCCGCCACTCGAGCGAGACGCCGTCGAGCGCCTTCGTCGTGTCGAAGTGGACCGCGAGGTCGCGCACCTCCATGAGCGGCGTCATCCGGGCGCCTCCTCCTCGGCCGCCACCACCGGCTCCGGCCAGCGCTCCCAGGGCGCGAAGTGGCAGGCAGCGGACTGCCCGGGCGCGACCTCGCGCAGCGCCGGCGGCTGCTGGCACTCCTCGGCGGCGTACGGGCAGCGCGGGTGGAACGAGCAACCCGGCGGGGCGTCGGCGGGGTCGGGCGGGCCGCCCGGGATCGGGGTCGCGAGCTCGCGGCGCCCGCCGATCACCGGCAGCGACTCGAGCAGCCGCTTGGTGTACGGGTGCTGGGGCGCGGAGAAGACCTGGTCGACCGGGCCGGTCTCGACGATCCGCCCCGCGTACATGACCGCGATCCGGTCGCACGTCTCCGCCAGCACGGAGAGGTCGTGGCTGATGAGGATCAGCGCGAGCCCGAGCTCCTCGCGCAGGCGCTCGAGCAGCTCGAGGATCTGCGCCTGCATGACGACGTCGAGCGCGGTCGTCGGCTCGTCGGCGATCACCAGCGACGGCCGGCACGCGAGCGCGAGCGCGATCATCACCCGCTGGCGCTGGCCGCCCGAGAGCTGGTGGGCGTAGGAGCGCACCACGCGCGAGGGCAGCCCGACCGTGCCGAGCAGCTCGATCACCCGTGCGTCGACGTCCGCGGAGCGGGCCTTCGGCTCGTGCAGGCGGATCGCCGAGCCGATCTGGCCGCCGACGCGCTTGACCGGGTCGAGGGCGTTCATCGCGCCCTGGAAGACGAGCGAGACGTGGCGCCAGCGCACGAGCTGCATGCCGCGCTCGGTGCGGCGGTCGATGTTGATCGGCTCCTCCACCCCGGGCGGGCGCAGCGCGATCGTCCCCTCCTGCTCGAGCGAGCCCGGCAGCAGCTTCATCAGCGACAGCGCGGTCGTGCTCTTGCCGCAGCCCGACTCGCCCGCCAGCCCGAGCGCCTCGCCGGGCGCCAGCGTGAGGTCGACGCCGTCGACGATCGGGTGGCCGCGGTGGCGCACGCTGAGCCCGGTGACCTCGAGGAGGGCGCTCACCGCTGCTCCTGCAGCCGCGGGTTGACCTGGTCCTCGAACAGGTAGCCGAGCAGCGCCACCGCGAACACCAGCAGCGTGATGCACAGCCCGGGCGGCACCACGTACCACCAGGCGCCGGCGCTCGGCGCGCTCGCCTCGAAGCCGGCCTCGAGCATCGTCCCCCACGAGATGCTGTTCGGATCGCCGAGCCCGAGGAAGGCGAGCCCGGCCTCGGCGAGGATCGCCACCGCCACGATCAGCACGGTGTTGGCGAAGATCAGCGGCAGCACGTTGGGGAGGACGTGGACGCGGATGATGTACCAGTCGCTGGCCCCCAGCGCCCGCGCCCGCTCGACGAACGCGCGCTCCTTGAGCGTCAGCACCTGCGAGCGCACGATCCGCCCCGTGCCCGCCCAGCTCGTCAGCCCGATCACGAGGATCAGCACGGTCAGCGACGGGTCGAGCAGCCGCGCCAGCACGACCATCAGCGGCAGCGTCGGGATGACCAGGAACCAGTTCTCGAACGCGTCGAGCGAGCGGTCGGTCCAGCCGCCGAAGTAGCCGCCGACCAGCCCCACAGCGGCGCCCAGCAGGGCCGAGATGACGGCGGCCGCGAAGCCGACCACGATCGACACCCGCGCGCCCACCATCAGCTGCGAGAGCACGTCCGAACCCGCCTCGGTCGTGCCCAGCGGGTGGTCGGCCGACGGCCCCTCGAGCACGTCGACGCTCGACGCCCGCGGGTCCTCGGGCGCCAGCAGCGAGCCGAACACGGCGAGGAACAGGAACAGCACGAGCACCGCGATCCCGAACTGCCCGCGCTTGGTGTGCAGCAGCAGCCGCCGCGTCTCGCTCATGCGGATTGCACCCGCGGGTCGAGGAAGAAGTACAGGCAGTCGGCCAGCAGGTTGGCCACGATCACCGAGATCGAGAAGACGAGGAACGTCCCCTGCAGCACCGGGAAGTCCTTGTCGTTGATCGCGTTGTAGGTGAGCTCGCCGAGCCCCGGCCAGGAGAAGATCGTCTCGATCGTGATCACCCCGCCGGCGATCGCCCCGAACTGGAGCGCCGCCAGCGTCACCAGCGGCAGCAGCGCGTTCGGCACCGCGTGCTTGCGCACGACGCGATTCCACGGCATGCCGGTCGCGCGCTTGACGGTCACGAAGTCCTCGGTCAGGACGTCGACCATCGACGAGCGCATGATCACGAAGTACTGGCCCAGCAGCATCAGCGTGAGCGCCGCGACCGGCAGCACCATGTGCTCGGCGACGTCCGCCGCCTGCGCGAACCAGGAGTCGAAGTCGGCCCCCGGCGTCATCTGCTGGCCCGCCGGGAACAGCGGGATCGCGACCGCGAACAGCAGGATCAGGATGATCCCGATCCAGTACTCGGGCGCCGCGTAGGTGAACAGGCTGAAGCCGAGCAGCGAGTCGTCCGAGGCGGTGCCGCGCCGCGTGGCGGCGATCACCCCCAGCCACGTCCCCAGCACCGTCGCCAGCAGCGTGCCGGCGCCGATCAGCAGCAGCGTCCACGGGATCGCCTCGCCGAGCTCGGACGCCACCGTGTCGCGCGAGCGCTGGCTGACCCCGAGGTCGCCCTTGAGCGTGTCCTGCACGTAGTCGGCGAACTGCCCGAGCAGCGGCTTGTCGAGCCCGTAGTACTCGCGCAGCTTCACGATCTCCTCCGGGCTCGCGCGCGGCAGGCGCGCGAGCTGGGCGGTCGGGTCGCCCATGACCCGGAACAGGAAGAAGTTGAAGACGAGGACGAACGCGAGCGTCAGCAGGGCGGCGAGCACCTTCCCCGCGAGCCAGCGCAGCCGCACGGCGCCTACCGCTCGATCTCCACGGCCTCCTGGCCGGCGCGCCGCCGGCGCAGCAGCAGGATGACGGCGCCGATCAGGACCAGCGCGCCGATCACGATCAGCACGATCATCAGCCCGCTGGTGCCGCCGTCGTCGCTGCCGCCACCGCCCGCGGCGGCGCTCGCCGGCTTGAGCGCCGTGAGCGCCGCGTAGTTGACCTGATCGCAGGTGATGTCGCCGTCGGGCTGCGGGCAGGAGAGCGTCGGCTTGGCCAGCTTGTCCGTGCGGTACGCCTGCAGCACCGGGTCGACGGTGAGCACGATGTAGGGCAGGTCGCGCTGGGCGAGCCCGATCATCTGCTTGACGATCTCCTTGCGCTTCGCCTCGTCGAACTCGCCGGACTGCTGCGCGTAGAGGCGGTCGTACTCGGGGTTGGAGTAGAAGGCGTCGGAGGAGCCGCCGATCGCCTTCGTGGTCAGCAGGTTCAGCAGCGTGCTCGGGTCATAGGGGTCACCGCCCCAGCCCCAGATGAACGTGTCGAACTCCGGGGCCATCTTCCCGTCGACCTTGCGCGTGGTGATCTCGGTCAGCTTGTCCACCGAGACGACCTGGACCTTGAAGTCGACCCCGATCGGCTTGGCCATCTCGCGCACGAGCCGCGCGTCCTGGATGTTCTGCTGCGACTCCGAGCGCACGAACAGGTCGAAGGAGAGCTTCTGGCCGCCCTTGGCCCGGACGCCGTCCTCGCCCGCCTTCCAGCCCGCGTCCTCGAGCATCTGCTTGGCCTTGTCGACGTCGAGCGGGTAGTCCTCGGCCGGCTGCTCGTAGAACGCCTTGTAGTACTGCGGCAGCAGCCCGTGCCCCTCGAAGGCGACGCCGCGCGAGGCGATCTCGTTGATGCGCTTGCGGTCGATCGCGTAGGCGATCGCCTGGCGCACGGTGACGTCCTGGACCGCAGGGTTGAACTTCGCCTGCGGGCAGTTCTTCTCGCTGCAGAGGTTGAATGTGAGCTGGGTGAACGACGGGGATGCGGCGTTGACCGCCTCGACGTCCTTGGCCTTCTGCAGACGGCCGAAGCTCGACTCCGACACCTCCGGGACGAGGTCGATCTCGCCGAGCGTCAGCGCGCGATCGACGGCGTCCGTGTTGCCGTACTTGATGAACTGGACCTCGTCGAAGGTCGGCTTCTCGCCGCGGAAGTTCGGGTTGCGGGTCATGCGGATGAGCCGCCCGCGGTCGACCTCGCTGACCACGTAGGGGCCGCTGCCGACGGTCGGCACCGGCGGCTTGTAGGTCGACGTCAGCTTCTTCACCGGCTGCTTGCCCCAGACGTGCTCCGGAAGGATGTAGACGAACAGGCCGCCGACGATGCGCGCGTCGGGCTGCTTCGTCTTGATCACGACCGTCAGGTCGTCGGGCGTGTCGATCGAGGTGACGTTCTCGACGTAGCTCGGGAACAGCAGGCTGTTCTCCGCGAACGTCGAGAGGCTGTACTTGACGTCCTTGGAGGTGATCGGCTGGCCGTCGGACCACTTGTGGCCGGAGAAGAGCTTGAAGGTGACGGTCTTCTTGTCCGGCGAGACCGTCCACTTCTCGGCGATGCCGGGCGCCGGGCCGAGATCCTTGGGGCTGAAGTTGACGAGCAGGTCGTAGTTGAGCGACCAGATGCGGAAGTCCTCCTCGTCCTGGTCGATGAACGGGTTCAGCGTCTGCGGCTCCTGGGCCCAGCCCTGGCGCAAGGTCTTGCCACCCTCCTGCGCCGTGGCCGGCGCCGCACCGCCGAGCGCCATCGCGATCGCGAGCGCGACGAGTGCCCTAACCCTCATGGTGATCCTCTCCTGGTAGCCGTCGTCGCCGCGCCATCTCGGCGATGAACGCACGTATCTCAGCTACCGCCGCGGAGAGCAAGAGTTCGCCCTTCTCCCGCGTGGCCACAGTTGCATCGCCGACCACGCCGCTGCGGCTAAGCCCGGACCAGTGGGGCCACACGGAGAGGGGGCCGTCGGACCAGTCCAGCCACACGTGCTCGGAGTCCCACTCGGGGATCTCTTTCACCGCCTTGTCCATCTGCACCAGGTCCGGCTCGAGCGCGAGGTAGATCGAGGTCTCGAGCTCGCAGGCGTGCGCCATGCCGCCCGGGAACTCGGAGTCGCGGACCTCGGCGATCACCTGCTTGCCGCGCTCGGACTGCAGGTAGAAGCACGAACCGCAGACCGCGTTGCGGTGCTCGAGGTTGATCAGGCGCGCCGCGATGTCGACCAGCGGCTGGTTCGAGCCATGGCCGTTGACGATCAGGATGCGGTCGAAGCCGTGGTGGCAGAGCGAGCGGCCCTGGTCGACGAGCGCCTCGACGAACACGTTCCAGCGCAGCGTCACGCTGCCGGGGAAGTCGAGGTGGTGCGGCGTGTAGCCGTGGACCTGGGTCGGGAACAGCAGCGCCTGGCCGCCGCTGGCCTCGACCGCCCGCTCGCAGATCCCGGTGACGAGCCGCGAGTCGGTGTCGATCGGCAGGTGGTAGCCGTGGTCCTCGAGCGTGGCGGTGGGGATGACGACGACGAGGTCGTCGCGCTGGGCGAGCTCGCGCAACTCGGGCCAGGTGTGCTCCTCGTAGCGCAGCCTCACGCCGCCGCCAGCTCCTCCACCGTGTCGTGGGCCATGTGCATGAAGCGGCGCAGGCCGTCGACCTCGCACCACTCGTCGGGGCCGTGGGCGCCCGCCGAGCGACCGAGCCCGCCGCTGGCGAACGGCGCGCCGTAGAGGAAGTAAGGGCCCCACCAGGGCGCCTGCGGCGCGATCGCCGGCGTCGTGCCGAGCCGCTCCATGACGCGCGCCATCGCCTGTACCGGCGGGGCGTCGACGGGCGAGGTGGCGGCGGGGTAGACGCCCTTGACGATCAGCTCGACCTCGGGCGGGATCAGCGCGCGCACTCGCTCGAGCAGCTCCTCGCCGCCGTCGTCGAAGCGCAGGTCGATGCCGGCGCGGGCCATGCCGGGAACGACCGTGCGGCTCGTGTCCGCGGGCGTGCCGGCGATCATCCACGTCACGTTCGCGGCCGGGACCTCGTCCTGCAGGGTGATCAGCGTGCGCATCAGGTCGAAGGCCGGCGCGGGCACCGAGCCGACGAGCGAGGAGTGGACGTCGACACCGTCGCCGGCACGCAGCTCCAGCTCGTGCAGGCCCTTGCAGCCCGCCACCACCGGCGCCGAGCCGTCGTCGCCCTCGTGCATGTCGAAGTCGAGCGCCCAGTCGGCGCGCAGCTCGTCGCGGTGCTGTTCGCAGAAGCGCGCGAGCCGCGGGCTGCCGAGCTCCTCCTCGCCGTCCATCAGCAGCACCTGGCGGCACGGGCTGTCGGCGCCGGCGAAGGCGAGCAGGCTGCCGGCCAGCGCCGCCTTCGAGTTGGCCGCGCCGCGCGCGTAGATGCGGCCGTCCTCGACCTCGGCCGCGAACGGGTCGCGGCTCCAGCCCGCGCCGGGCGGCTGCACGTCGTACATGCCGTAGCGCAGGACGGTCGGGCCGGGACCGTCGATGACGCCGACCACCGTCGGGCGCTTCTCGCCCGGCTCGGCGATCTCGGCGCTCCCGCCGGCCGCCTCGATCAGGTCGACCACCGCCTGCGCGGTCGAGCGCAGGTCGCCGTCGTAGGCCGAGACCGAGGGGATGCGCAGGAAGTCGCGGACGCGCTCGAGGTGGTCGCCGAAGTCGCGGTCGATCGCCGCGTTCACGACACCGCCGCCTCGACGATGTCGAGCGTCTTGGCGTCCGCGTCGAGGCGCGCGGTGGCGCCCAGTGGGATCGTCGCCATGTGCTTGCCGTGGCCGACCGGCACGTTGGCGATGGCGGCGATGCCGAGCGGCGCGATCAGCTCGTCGAGGATCTCCTCGATCGACAGGCTCGACCCGACGTACTCCGGGATCGTGTTCTCCTTGAGGTTGACGTCGGTGCCGAACACGAAGCCCTTGACGTTCTCGAACTTGCCGGCCCGGATCAGGTGGTTCAGCCCGGCGTCGACCATGTAGGGCTCCTCGTCGAGGTCCTCGATCATGAGGATGCAGCCGTCGGTCTGGAGCTCGTACGGCGTGCCGATGCTGTGGCACAGCAGCGTCATGCAGCCGCCGACGATCGGCGCCTCGGCGCTGCCGCCGCCGATCGTGAGCACGTAGGGGTTCTCCGGGTCCTCGAACACGCGGCCCAGCGGGGCTGGTGTGAAGGCGCGGTGGAACCACTCCTTGGTCTCGTCGGTCAGCTCGTCCTTGCGGCGCGTGAAGCGCGTGAAGTTGGGGCCGTAGAACGTGACCCACGGGCCGTGCGCGGCGAGCGCCAGGTGGATGGCGGTGATGTCGGAGAAGCCGCACACGATGCGCGGGTCGCCGAGCGAGTCCCAGTCGATCCGCGGGTACAGCCGCGCGGCGCCGTAGCCGCCGCCGAGCATGTGGACCATGTCGATCCCGGGCTCGGTGAGCGCCCACTGCAGGTCGGCGGCGCGGTGCTCGTCGATGCCGGCGAGATAACCGTGAACCTCTCGGTGGTGCGGTCCGAACACCACCGTGTAGCCGAGCTTCTCGAAGTAGTCGGTCGCCTGCTCGGTGTCCGACCGCGTCTGCGGCGGGCTCGACGGCGCGACGACAGCGATCGTGCCACCGTCGTGAAGCGCCGGTGGCTTGATCCGCATCGGGCGACCCTAACCGGTTTAGAGTCGGCCGGACGGGAGTCAACTCCAAAGGAGGATTGGGCCGTGAGGAGCAAGACCACCCTGGGTGTGCTGGCCGCCGGATTGGCGCTGATCGCATCGGCACCCGCGAGCGCCCACCACCCGAAGCCGGTCAAGGTCGACCAGATCGCGGAAGGTCTCGACAACCCGCGCCACGTCGCGGTGAGCAAGGACGGCGGCGTCTGGGTCGCCGAATCGGGCACCGGCGGCGGCGTGGAGACGCCGGCCAAGTCGTGCTTCGACAGCGCCGAGGGCCGCGCCTGCACAGGCGACACGGGCGCGATCACGCGCATCACCAAGTGGGGCAAGCATCGCGTCGTGACCGGGCTGGCGTCGTTCGCGCCGCCGAACGGCGACACCGCGATCGGTCCGCACGGCATCTTCGTCGACGGCCACGACGTCTACTTCACCAACGGCGGCCCGACCGGCCCGACCCGCGGCGCGGCGCCGAACGCCGAGCCGGTGCTGCGTGACCCGACGCTGGTCGACGAGGATCGGGTGTCGCGGTTCTACGGAACGCTGCGCAAGGTCGTCCCGTTCGGGAAGCGCCATGTCGAGATCGCCGACCCGTGGGAGTTCGAGAACGAGAACAACCCGGATGCCGAGGTCGGCACCGCGGGCATCGACTCCAACCCGGTCGACGTGTGGGCGGACCACGGTCGTTTCTTCGTCGCCGACGCGGGCGGCAACACCGTGCTGCGCGCGAATCGGTGGGGCCAGATCTCGGTCGTCGCGCTGTTCGCGGACCGCGAGATCCCGTTCGGCGGGCCGGATCCGTTCCGCATGCAGACCGTGCCGACCGCGGTCGTCAAGGGCCCGGACGGCGCGCTCTACATGAGCCAGCTGACCGGCTTCCCGTTCCCCGCCGGCGCCGCGAACGTGTACCGGATCGACCCGCGGACCGGGGACGTCTCGGTCTACGCGAGCGGCTTCACGAACATCATGGACATCGACTTCGGCAGGGACGGCACGCTCTACGTGCTCGAGATCGATCACGACCGTCTGCCCCCGCTCGGCGGACCGTCGAGCGACGGCGCGCTGTTCACCGTCGGCTGGCGCGGCAAGACGCCGAGGCAGGTCGAGCTTCCCGCCGGGACGCTGACCAATCCCGGCGGGGTCGCGGTCGGCAAGCGGGGTCACCTCTATGTCACCAACCGCTCCACCGAGGCCGGCGACGGCGAGGTCCTGAGGCTCGACCTCCGCTAGGCCGTCACACGCGTGGCGGCGCGCGCGCGGGCGTAGGGCTCGAGGCCCTCGACCGCGCGCGCGATCGCCCACGCGTGGTTCCAGCGCAGGGCCGGGCGCAGCAACGGCGTGAGCACCCGCAGCAGCTCGCGGCGCTCCTCCTGGAGCGCGTGGATGTGTGCCTGGGTGAGGAAGCCGCGGGCGCGGCCGATCACGTCGAACTCGCGCTAGCGTGGCAGGAATGGACTTCGATCTGTCAGACGAGCAGCAGCTGATCCGAGACACCGCTCGCGAGTTCACCGACAAGGAGGTCGTTCCTCGCGCGCGCGAGAACGACCGCAACAACCACTTCGACACCGAGCTCGTGCGGAAGATCGCCGACCAGGGCTACCTGGGCGCGATCGTCCCGAGCGACTACGGCGGCGCCGGGCTCGACTACCTGACCTACGCGGTCGTGGTCGAGGAGGTGGGCCGTGGCTGCTCGGCGATGCGCACCGTCATCTCGGTGCAGACCTCGCTCGTGTGCTCGTCGATCGTGCGCTGGGGCAGCGAGGAGCAGAAGCGGCGCTGGCTGCCGAAGCTGTGCTCGGGCGAGTCGCTCGGCTGCTTCGGGCTGACCGAGCCCGACACCGGCTCCGACGCCGCCAACCAGCGCACGCGCGCGGAGAAGGTCGACGGCGGGTGGGAGATCACCGGCAACAAGATGTGGATCTCGCTCGGCAACCACGCCGAGGTCGCGCTGATCTTCGCCCAGACCGATCCGGAGAAGCAGCACCGCGGGCTCGCGGCGTTCCTCGTCCCGACCGCCAGCGACGGCTTCTCGTCGCAGGAGATCCACGGGAAGATGGGGCTGCACGGCTCCGACACCGCGGAGCTCACGCTCGACGGCGTGAAGGTCGACGACGACGCGCTGATGGGCGAGGTCGGCGACGGCTTCAAGATCGCCATGAGCGCGCTCGACTCCGGGCGCTACTCGGTGGCGGCGGGCTGCGTCGGCATCTGCCAGGGCTCGCTCGACGCCTCCGTCTCCTACGCGAAGGAGCGCGAGCAGTTCGGGCGGCCGATCGCGTCGTTCCAGCTCGTGCAGGCGATGATCGCCGACATGCGCGTGCAGACCGACGCGGCGCGGATGCTCGTCTACCGCGCGGGCTTCCTGAAGGACCAGGGCCGACCGTCGACGACGGAGACGTCGATCGCGAAGCTCTACGCGACGGAGGCGGCGCAGAACTGCTCGCACCTGGCGATCCAGGTGCACGGCGGCTCGGGCTACGTCGACGACCACCCGGTCGAGCGCTACTTCCGCGACGTGCGGGTGACGACGCTGTACGAGGGCACCTCGCAGATCCAGAAGCTGATCATCGGGCGTGCCGAGACGGGGATCAACGCGCTGATCCCGTCGTAGTGACCGTCGTCGGAGTCATCGGCGCCGGCACGATGGGGGCCGGCATCGCGCAGCTCGCCGCAGCGGCGGGCGCGCGGACGCTCGTCCACGACCCCGACGCGGACGCGCTCGAGCGCGGGCTCGCGAACGCGCGCAAGCGGCTGGACGAGGAGGCGGGCGCCCGGCTGGAGCCGGCGCCCGAGCTCGCCGCGCTCGCCGACGCCGACGTCGTCATCGAGGCCGCCCCGGAGTCGCTCGAGCTCAAGCGCGAGCTGTTCGGCGCGGTCGCCGAGGTCGTGCGCGACGACTGCGTGCTGGCCACCAACACCTCGTCGCTGCTGGTCACCGAGATCGCGGCCTCCTTGCCGGGGCCCGAGCGCGTGGTCGGCATGCACTTCTTCAACCCGGCGCCGGTGATGAAGCTCGTCGAGGTGGTGGCGGGCGAGCGCTCCGGCGAGCCGGCGCTCGAGCGCACGCGCGAGCTCGGGCGCGCGATGGACCGGCACGTGATCGACGCGGTCGACGGCCCGGGCTTCCTCGTCAACCGCTGCAACCGCCCGTTCGGGCTCGAGGCGCTGCGGCTCGTGCAGGAGGGGCTGGCGACGGTCGAGCAGGTCGACCGCATCTGCCGCCTCGGCGGCGGCTTCCGGATGGGCCCGTTCGAGCTCATGGACCTCGTCGGCATCGACACCGGCTTCGAGATCTCGAAGTCGTTCTACGCGCAGTCGTTCGGCGAGCCGCGCTGGCGCCCGTCGATGCTGGCCGCGCGCAAGGTGGCCTCGGGCCACCACGGCCGCAAGTCCGGCCGCGGCTGGTACGAGTACCCCGAGGACGGCGAGCACCGCCCGCCCGACCCCGACCCGCCGGAGGCCGGCGGCGACGGCCTCGTCGTGATCGGCGGCTGGACCGCGCTGGCCGACGAGCTGCGGGAGGCGGCCGAGGCCGCGGGCTGGCGCGTGGCCGACCCGGAGGACGAAGCGGTGCCGGCGATCGTCGTCGACTGCGGCGGGCTGGACGAGGAGACCCCGCCCCTGCAGGGCGGACCGCAGGTGATCCTCTGCGACGAGGCGCCGCTCGCGGAGCTCGACCCGGATGGCCCGGCCGCGGGGTTCTTCGCCGCCGCGCCGCTCGGCGGCCTCGTCGAGCTGACGCGCTCGCCCACCACCTCGGACGCCGCCGCGCGGGCCGCCGAGACGTTCTTCGCCTCGCTCGGCCGCCACGTCGAGTGGGTCGGCGACGCGCCCGGGCTCGTGCTCGGCCGGATCGTGTGCCAGCTCGTCAACGAGGCGTGCTTCGCGATCGGCGACGGCGTCGGCGCGCCGGAGGACATCGACGCCGGCATGGTGCTCGGCCTCAACCACCCCCGCGGCCCGCTCGAGTGGGGCGACGCGATCGGCCCGTCGTCGGTGCTCGGCGTGATCGCCGCGCTCTACGACGAGTACCGCGAGGAGCGCTACCGCGCGGCGCCCGCACTGCTGCGAGCGGCCCGGACCGGAACGCCGCTCCGTTCCTGACCGCTCGGGGTTTACCTACAGTGATCTCATGCGCCTGTCCCTCCTGACCGTCGCGATCCTGCTGGCGGTCGTGGCCCCGGCAGGCGCCGCCACCCTCACGCCGCCGATGACCCTCCCGGGGGACGCGTCGGCCGCCGCGACCTCCACCTGGATCGTCGGCGCCCGGCCGTCCGCCGCCGCCGACGCCGTCGCCGCCCGCCACAGGGCCCGCCGGGTCGGCACCGGCGCCTACGTCATCTCGCGCGGGCGCGCGCGGGCGCTCGCCGCCGCGCTCCGTACCCGCGGCCTGCTCCTCTACGCCGAGGCCGACCGGCCCGCCAAGCGGCTGCAGAACCCGCCGCCCGACCCGCTCGACGCCCAGGCTTCCTGGCGCGCCGCGATCGTCGACCCGAGCCTCGTCCCGCCGCCGGTCACCGACACGAGCCCGCTGCTCGCGCTCGTCGACAGCACCGCCGACATCAACCACCCCGAGTTCGCCGGCGGCCGCATCACGACGCTCGGCGGCTTCCCGCTCGAGAGCGCGCACGGCACCGAGACCGCCGCCGTCGCGGCCGCGCCCAAGAACGACAGCGGCATCCTCGGCGTCTGGCCGGGCATGCGCGCCCTCAACGTCGCCCTCCCGAACGAGATCCGCTGCGCGAACTCCGTGGCCGGCATCGCGCGCGCTATCGAGCAGGGCGCCGCCGTGATCAACATGAGCTACGGCGCCACCGAGCCGTGCTTCGCCGAGTACGTCCAGCTCCAGATCGCCACCTCGCGCGGCATCACGCTGGTGGCCGCCGCCGGCAACGAGCTCGCCGCCGGCAACCCGCTGCTGTTCCCCGCCTCGCTCCCCCACGTGCTCACCGTCGCCGCCGTCGGCAACGACCTCAAGCCGCCGTTCTTCTCGAGCGCGAGCTCCGCCGTCGACCTCTCGGCGCCGGGCGTCGGGATCCTCACCGCCACCCCGGCGCAGTTCGACGAGGACGGCACCCCCGACGGCTACGAGGCGGTCACCGGCACGAGCTTCGCGGCGCCGATGGTCGCCGCCGCCGCGGCCTGGGTGCGCGCGGCCAAGCCCGGCTACAGCGTCGACCAGATCTCGAGCGCCCTGCGCGACTCCGCCAAGGACCTGGAGCGCCGGGGCTGGGACTCCGCCACCGGCTACGGGATGCTCAACGTGCTCGGCGCCCTCAGCGCCCCCGCCCCCGCCATCGACCCGCGCGAGCCCAACGACGACATGCCGTGGATCAACGGCCGCGCCACCGGCCGCGTCGACAGCCCGATCTGGCAGCGCGGGAGCGCCCGCAAGCTGCGCGCGCTCGTCGACAAGTACGAGGACCCCGCCGACGTCTACCGGATCGTCTTCCCCCCGCGGGCGCGCGTGCGCGTGACGCTCAGGCCGCGCTTCGGCAACCCCGACCTCGCCGCCTTCACCCGCAGCGCCAGCTCGACCGCCGACGACGAGCAGCTGATCGGCCGCTCGCGCCGCAGCGGCCGCCGCAAGGACACGCTGACGCTGCGCAACCCGTCGCGGCGCAAGCGCTCCGCCTACCTCGTCGTCTACATCGCGCAGCGCACGCGCACGCTCGACGCGCGCTACGAGCTGCGGGTCCAGCGGGCCAAGCGCTGAGCGCATGAGCACGGAGCTCGGCGCGGGAGCCTGGTCGTACTTCGGCGACCCGCGCGCGATCTCCCGCAACGGCCACACGTTCACCGGCTGGATCTCGACCACCGGCAACGTCTGGGTCGCCCACCTCCGGCCCGACGGGAGCTTCACCAAGAAGGTCATCTACAAGGGCCTCGGGGTCGACGACCACAACAACCCGTCGCTCGTCTTCCGCCCGGACGGCCGCATCGCCGTCTTCTTCAGCCCGCACTCGGGCCGCGTGCTGCCGCCGCCCAGCCTGCGCCCGAGCCGCATGCGCTACCGGATCTCGAAGCAGCCGCTCTCGATCAGCGGCTTCTCCCCCGTCCGGCTCGTGAAGACCAACGTCCCCGGCGGGCTCGGCTTCACCTACCCCAACCCGATCCAGCAGCGCGGCAAGCTGTGGCTGTTCTGGCGCGGCGGCGGCTGGAACCCGACGTTCTCCTACACCCGCAACGGCAAGGACTGGGTGCCGGCGCGCGAGCTGCTGCGCTCGCACAGCGACGAGCGGCCCTACTCGAAGTACTGCGGCGACGGCAAGACGCGGATCCACGGCATCTTCACCGAGGGCCACGCCAACCACTTCAACAACAGCCTCTACTACATGGTCTACGAGAACATGAAGATCCTCGGGGCCAACGGCAAGCGCCTCGGCAGCCTGCGCAACGTCCCGCTGCCGATCTCCAAGCTCGAGCGGATCTACCGCTTCACCAAGGCCAAGGGCAGCGCCTGGCCGCACGACATCGCGCTCACCGATCGCGGCCGCCCGCGGATCGTCTACACGCGCCGGGTCGGCAACCGCGACACGTTCTTCTACGCCTACAACAACGGCGAGCGCTGGATCAGCCGCAAGATCGTCGAGGCCGGCCCGGGCTTCCCGTCCTTCACCTCAGGCGGCGCGACGCTCGACCACGAGGACCCGCGGATCGTCTACCTGTCGCGCCGCACCGGCGCCTTCCACCAGGTCGAGGCGTGGTTCACGCCCGACGACGGCCGCACGTGGCGCAGCACCCGGCTCACCAACGAGCCCGCCCATTACTGCATCCGCCCGGTGACCCCGCGCGGGCTCCGGAACGCCAGCCTCGTCCTGTTCTCGCGCGGCGACCG
This sequence comes from uncultured Solirubrobacteraceae bacterium, assembly GCA_963730115.1. Classification (GTDB taxonomy): domain Bacteria; phylum Actinomycetota; class Thermoleophilia; order Solirubrobacterales; family Solirubrobacteraceae; genus DASQFQ01. The sequence goes on from CAVSQM010000012.1 coordinate 718,750, forward strand.
CTCGACCGTCGGCTTCACCGACTTCCGCACGCGCATCCACGCGCTGGGAGGCTTCAACCCACCGGTCTAGCTGGTGTGGTGGACCTCCTGGAGGCCGTAGACGGGCGTGTCGATGCCCTCCACCCGCGCCTTCAGCTGCAGCGCCAGGTAGAGCGAGTAGTGGCGCGACTGGTGCAGGTTGCCGCCGTGGAACCACAGCGCCTCCTGCTGGGTCGGCTTCCACATGTTGCGCTGCTCGCCCTCCCACGGCCCCGGGTCCTTCGTGGTGTCCGAGCCGAGGCCCCAGACCTTGCCGACCTTGTCGGCCACCTCCTGGGAGATGAGGTCGGCGGCCCAGCCGTTCATCGAGCCGTAGCCCGGTCGCGTAGACGACGAGGTCGGCCGGCAGCTCGGTGCCGTCCTCCATCACCACCGCGTCCTCGGTCAGGTGGTCGACGGTGCCGCCTGACGAGCTTGACGTCGCCGCTCGCGACCAGCTCGGAGGCGCCGACGTCGATGTAGTAGCCCGAGCCGCGCCGCAGGTACTTCATGAACAGGCCGGAGCCGTCCTCGCCCCAGTCGAGCGTCGAAGCCGGCGGCCTCGAGCCGGTCGTAGAAGTCCTCGTCGCGCTCGCGCATCTCGTCGTAGAGCGGGATCTGGAACTCGTGCAGGATCCGGTAGGGCAGCGAGGCGAAGATCATGTCGGCCTTCTCCGTGGTGACCCCCGCGGCGACCGCGTCCTCGGAGTAGAGCGCGCCGAGCCCGATGTCCATCAGCGTGTCGGAGCGCACGATGTGGGTCGAGGAGCGCTGCACCATCGTCACGTCGGCGCCGGCCTCCCACAGCGCCGCGCAGATGTCGTGCGCCGAGTTGTTGGAGCCGATGACGACGCACCGCTTGCCCGCGTAGGCGTCCGGCCCCGGGTGCTGGGAGGAGTGGTGCTGGTCGCCGCGGAAGACGTCCATGCCCGGGATCTCGGGCACGTTGGCCTTGCCCGACATGCCGGTGGCGAGCACGAGCTGCTTCGGGCGCAGCGTGACGTCGGCGCCGTCGCGCTCGACGACGACCGCCCACTCGCCCGCCTCCTCGTCGTAGCGTGGCGCTCTTGGCCTCGGTGGAGCTCCAGTAGTTGAGCTCCATGACCCGGGTGTACATCTCGAGCCAGTCGCCGATCTTGTCCTTCGGCGAGAACACCGGCCAGTTCTCGGGGAACTTGATGTAGGGCAGGTGGTCGTACCAGACCGGGTCGTGCAGGCAGAGCGACTTGTAGCGCTTGCGCCAGGAGTCGCCGGGGCGCTCGTTGCGCTCGACGATGATGGTCGGCACGCCGAGCTGGCGCAGCCGCGCGCCGAGCGCGATGCCGCCCTGGCCGCCGCCGACGATCACCACGTCGGGCTGCGTCTCGTAGCCGAGCTCGCTCGGCCTCGCGCGCGGCGCGCCTCGAGCCACGTCTCGCGCTCCTGGCTCGCGCCGTGCTCGACGCCCTTGCGGCGCCCGGGACCCTTCGGCTCCTCGTGGCCCTTGAGCTCGTAGAGCGCGGTCAGCAGCGTCCACGCCTTGCCGTCCTTGAGCCGCAGCAGCCCGTTGCCGCGGCCGGCCTCGGTCTCGAACTCGATCCACGCCGTCGGTCACGCCCTCCTCCTCGGTGGGCGGCTCCGACGTGCGCCAGCCGCTCGGCCCGGTGCGGGCGAGCGTCTCGGACAGCAGGTCTTCGACGCCGTCCCGGCCCTCGACGGTCTTGATGTTCCAGGTGAACGCGACGAGGTCGCGCCAGTAGCTGTCCTCGAGGAACAGCTCGGCGGCGGCCGCGGGGTCGCCCGCGGTCAGGGCCTCGCTCGAAGCTCGCGAGCCACTGGTCGACCGCGGTGGCGGGCTGGACGGCGGTGTCGCTCATGGGGCTTCCTCCTCACTGACGGCAGGTCAGCTCCATGATGCCGCTCCAGCCCGCCCCGCGCGGCCTGGGCTCAGAACTGCTGCTCTGAGCCCGAGGAGCCGGAGCTCCCCTGGGAGCCGCTGCCGCCGTCCCCGTCCTTCTCGGGACAGTCGTCGCGCGGCTGCTGCTGCTCCTGCTGCTCCTGCTGGACCGGCTGCGTCGCCGGCGCGCTCTGACTCGGCGCGGTGGCAGTGCCGCCGCTGTCGGCCTGGGCGACGCCGATCGCGAACGCGAATGCGCACGCCGCCAGCAGACAGGCGGCGAGGATGGCCTTCATGGTCCACCTCCTGTTCGGGGTCATGGACCACATCGAGGCTGCAGCCCGGCCTTGTGACCGCGTTAAGGGTCTCCTGGGAGCCGCCCGAGTCTCAGGCGGTTCTCAGGATCGCGGGCGACAGTGCGTGCATGCACGATCACGACGGTGGCCTGTCACACGACCTGCCGCGGCTCATCAGCCGTCGCCGGGCGCTCGGCACGATGACGGGCGGGCTCGGCCTGCTGCTCGCGGGCTGCGGGTCCTCGTCGTCGTCCTCCTCCTCCGGCACGAGCGACACCGCCTCCGTCCCGGAGGAGACCGCGGGCCCGTTCCCGGGCGACGGCTCGAACGGGCCCAACGTGCTCAGCGAGAGCGGCGTCGTCCGCCGCGACATCACGAAGAGCTTCGGCGACGCCTCCGGCGTGGCCGAGGGCGTCCCGGCCACGCTCGAGCTCGCGCTGCTCGACGTCGCGGGCGGCGGCGGCCCGCTCGCGGGCGCCGCGGTCTACGTCTGGCACTGCGACATCGCGGGCCGCTACTCGCTCTATGACGGCGACATCGCGTCGGAGAACTACCTCCGCGGCGTGCAGGAGAGCGACGCCGGCGGCAAGCTCACGTTCGACACCATCTTCCCGGCGGCGTACCAAGGGCGCTGGCCGCACATCCACTTCGAGGTCTACGAGAACCTCGACGCGGCGACGGCGGGCAACGGGAAGCTACGCACCTCGCAGATCGCGCTGCCGCAGGACGTCTGCGAGGCGGTGTTCGCGACGGCCGGCTACGAGCAGAGCGTCGAGAACCTGGCGCAGACGTCGCTCGACGGCGACATGGTGTTCAGCGACGGCTACGCGAGCCAGCTGGCGCGGGCCTCCGGGAGCCCGGAGGACCGCATCACGCTGGCGCTGAACGTCGGCGTCTAGCGTCGAACCGTTTGCTCGCCCGCCTCGGCCGGGTACCGACGGTCGCGGGAGGAGGATGAGCGCGCGGGGACTCAACCGGGCACTGGCGGCGATGGCGACGCTCGCCCTCATGGCGCTCGCCGGCTGCGGGAGCGACGACGAGATCGTCGGGCTCGACCGTGTCGGCATGCCCGGCGCGGACAAGGTCCTGAAGCTCCAGATCAACTCCGCCTACTCGCCGCAGGCGCCGGAGGAAGCGACTGCCAAGGGGTTCGAGAAGCTCTACGCCGACTGGGCCCGCCGCCATCCCGACTGGCGCCTGGAGCTGGTCATCGTCCCGGACTCGCAGACCACGACCGAGCAGTCCCGCCTGCTGGAGAAGGCGCGCGTGGACAACGCCCCGGACTGCGCCAACGTCGACTCCTTCAGCGTCCCGCTGTTCATCCAGCAGAAGGCGCTCACCCCGCTCGACGGCCACTTCTCCCAGGCCGAGGTCGACGACCTGTTCCCCTACGTGCGCGACGTCATCACCGGCCCCGACGACCGGATCTACGCGTGGTGGTGGTCGACCGACCTGCGCGTGATCTACCGCAACACCGAGCTGGTGCCCGAGGCGCCGCGGACCTGGGATGAGCTGCTGACCGCCGCCCGGAAGGCCGGCGAGCAGGACGGCGTCGACGGCTACCTGTTCAACGGCGGCCGCTGGGAGGGGACCACCTTCGACAACCTCGGGTACTTCTGGCTGCAGGGCGGGGAGCTGCTCGACGCCGACGGCCGGCCCGTGTTCGACGAGGGCGACAACGCCGAGAAGATGCTCAACGTCCTGCGCTTCCTGCAGGACGCGGTCGAGTCGGGCGCGTCCCCGCAGCGCGTCGCCACGTTCGTCAACTACAGCGAGTTCGAGACCGCCGCGGAGTCCGGCAGCGTGGCGATGTTCCTCGGCGGATCGTTCCAGTACCCGACGCTCGAGGACCTGCTGCCGAAGGAGGAGATGGCCAAGTGGGAGGTCTCCGAGATCCCCGGGATGAAGCCGGGGCAGACGGCGACGGGGACGGGCGGCTGGACGATGGGCGCGTTCACCGACGACCCGGAGAAGGTCGAGGCCTGCGTCTCGATCCTGAAGGAGATCTACATCGGCAAGGGCAACGAGCTGGTCGGGGAGCTGCCGACCCAGCAGAAGCTGTTCTCCTCGCTGAAGACCTTCCAGGAGCCGATCTTCAAGACCTTCCGGAAGTACCTGGAGAAGGGCCAGGCGCGGCCGGGCCTGGCCGTCTATCCCGCGATGTCCAGTGAGCTGCAGGTGGCGATCGGCAGCGTCATCACGGGCTCGGCGACGCCCGAGGAGGCGCTGAAGACCGCGGGCGACCGCACCGACCAGGCCTTCGAGCTGCTGACGGCGGGCGGCCGGATGACCGCGGTCGGCACCCGCGTCTCCGGGCGGGAGGCGACCAGGCGGCCCACCGGCGGCCCGGCGCTGCGCCTGCCCGAGTCGACCTGCGTGGCTGGCGCCGCTGCTCGCGCTGGCCACCGTGTTCTTCCTGTGGCCGATGCTTCAACGTGCTGCGGCTCTCGCTGACCGACACGACGCTGCTTCGCGAGGACTACGCGTACACGCTGCGGACCTTCGAGCAGACGCTGACCGACCCGGCCCTGCCGAAGGTGCTCGGCGTGACCGCGATCTTCGTCGGCGCCTCGGTCGCGGGGCAGCTGCTGCTCGGGCTGGCGATCGCGCTGATCGTGCAGCGGGCGGTCGCGCGGGACCTGCATGGCGCGGTGCTGGTGCGCTCGGTCGTCCTCACCGCATGGGTGATGCCCGGCGTGCTGATCGGCGTCGTCTGGCAGGTGGTGCTCAACGAGGCCCCGTACGGGCTCGTCAACGCGTTCCTGAACGCGTTCGGGCTCGCGCCGGTCGCCTGGCTCTCGGACACCAAGCTGGCGGTCGTGTCGGTGGTCACGGCCAACATCTGGCGCGGGACCGCGTTCACGATGCTGCTGCTCTACGCGGCGCTGCACACCGTCAACCGCGAGCTCTACGACGCCGCGCGGGTCGACGGCGCGAGCCGGCTGCGGTCGCTGTGGCACGTCACGCTGCCGCAGATCCGCCCGGTGCTGCTGGTCAACGTGATCCTGATCACGATCGCCACGCTGAACACCTTCGACATGATCCTGTCGCTGACCGGCGGCGGGCCGGCGCAGGCCACCGAGGTGCTCGCGCTGCGCAGCTACAACGCCGTCTTCCAGGGCTTCAACCTCGCCAGCGGCTGCGTGTTCGCCGTGCTCCTGCTGCTCGTGAGCCTGCTGCTGACCGCCGTCTACCGCCGACTGCTCGGCCAGGAGGAGCGATGACGCGCACGATGGAGCAGCAGGCGCGCCGTGATCGACAAGTGGACCTACGCGGGCATGGCCGGGGTGCTGCTGTTCTTCGGCGTGCCGCTGCTGTGGATCCTCTCGCTGTCGCTGCGCACCCAGGCCGACATCCTCGTCACCTCGATCAACCCGATCCCCGACACGGTGACGTTCGAGAACTACGGGCAGGTGCTGGAATCCGCCCAGTTCCCGCGCTTCCTGCTCAACTCGGCGATCCTGGCCGGGATCGGGGCGGTCGGCGCGATCGCCGTCGCCGCCCCCGCCGCGTACGCGTTCTCGCGGATGATCTTCCGCGGCCGCAAGGCGCTGCTGGTCGCCGTGCTGGCGCTGCAGATGATCTCGCCGCTGATCCTGGCCTTCCCGCTGTACCGCTACTTCGCCTCGCTGGGGCTGCTGGACTCGATCCCGGCCACCGGGCTGGTCTACATCGCGATCCTCACCCCGCTGGCCACGTGGATGCTCAAGGGCTTCTTCGACGGCATCCCCACCGAGCTCGACGACGCGGCGCTGATCGACGGCGCGACGCGCTGGGGCGCGTTCTGGAACGTGATCGTGCCGGTGGCCCGCTCGGGGTTGACCGCCGTGTTCGTGATCACCGCGCTGCTCGCCTGGGCGGAGTTCGTGATCCCCTACATCCTGCTGACCGACCCGTCGAACCTGCCGATCTCCGTCGGCATCCTGAACTTCCAGGGCAACTTCGCGGCCAACTCGACGGGCGTGCTGGCCGCCGGCAGCGTGCTCGCCGTGCTGCCGGCGATCGTGCTCTTCGTGCTGCTCCAGCGCTTCATCGTCGGCGCCTTCGTGGCCGGGGCCCTCAAGGGATGAGGGCCCGCTTCCCGGCGCCCTAGGAGCGCCCGGCGGGCGTCGCCCACTGGGCCTCGGCGAGGTCGCCGGTGCCCTCGAGCGCGGCCGGCGTCGGCACCTGCGGGTTGTCCCGCAGGTACCACTCGGCGTCGAGCGCGGCCATACAGCCGGAGCCGGCGGCGGTGACCGCCTGGCGGTAGGTGTGGTCGACGAGGTCGCCGGCCGCGAACATGCCGTCCACCTTCGTGCGCGTCGACTTGCCCTCGGTGACGACGTAGCCGTTCTCGTCGGTGTCGACGATGCCCTCGACGAGCTCGGACTGCGGCTCGTGCCCGATCGCGATGAAGGCGCCGGAGATCTCGAGGTCGCGCTGCTCGCCCGTGTCGGGGTTGCGCAGCTTGGCGATCCCGAGCACGCCGGACTCGTCGGCCGCGAACTCGTCCACCACGTAGGGCGTGAGGAACTCGATGTTCTCGGTGTTCTGGGCGCGCTCGAGCATGATCTTGGAGGCGCGGAACTCGTCGCGGCGGTGGACGATCGTCACGTGCGAGGAGAACTTGGCGAGGAAGAGCGCCTCCTCCATCGCGGAGTCGCCGCCGCCCACGATCACCGTCGTCTTGTCCTTGTAGAACGCGGCGTCGCAGGTCGCGCAGTAGGACACGCCGCGGCCGCCGAGCTCCTCCTCGCCGGGCACGGCGAGCTTCTTGTGCTCGGCGCCCATCGCGAGGATGACCGTGCGGGCCTTGTACTCGTCGTCCTCGACCCAGACGGTGTGCGGCTCGCCGTCGGCGCCGGGCTCGATCCTGGTCACGTTGTCGGTGATGAAGCGCGTGCCGAAGCGCTCCGCCTGGTCGCGGAACTGCTGCATCATCTCCGGCCCCATGATCCCCTCGGGGTAGCCGGGGTAGTTCTCGACGTCGGTGGTCTGCTGGAGCAGCCCGCCCCACAGGAAGCCTTCGATCACGAGCGGGTTGAGGTTCGCTCGCGCCGTGTAGAGGGCTGCGGTGTAGCCGGCAGGGCCGCTGCCGACGATGATGACCTGCTCGACGTTCGCCATGGTTGCTGGGTTTCTCCCCCGTCCGGGTTCCTTACTTCAGTTTGTATAGTGTAGCGCGGGACGTGCCGCCCGCCAGCGGTCCACGGTCTTGCGCAGCTGCAGATACGCGATCACTCCCGGGATCGTCGGCAGCCAGAACGTGAAGGCCCGGTAGGCCAGCACGGCGACCACCGCGAGGCCCGCGTCGACGTTGAAGGCCGCGAAGGCGCCGATCATCCCGCCGTCGACGCCGCCGATCCCGCCCGGGAGCGGCAGCAGGTTGCCGAGCATGCCGATGAAGAAGCCGAGCACGAGCACGGCGAGCGGCGGCGACTCGCCGAACGCCTCGAAGCACGCCCACAGCACGGCGATCTGGCAGGCCCAGTAGACGATCGCGCCGAGCAGGGCGGGGTCGCGCGAGCGCAGGTGGGCGAGCGCGTCGCGGACGCCGCTCGAGGCGGTGGCCGGCAGCGTCGCCAGCCGCTGCGCGAGCCGGCCGATGCGCCCGTGGCGCAGCGAGAGCCGGTGCAGCCGGCGCTCGAAGTCGGTCGGCACGAACGCGATCGAGAGCCCCAGCACGGTGGCGATCAGCGCCAGCGTGGCCGGGATGACGGTCATCGTGAACGGGTCCGGCCCGGGAAACACGCCGTAGCGCAGCCCGTAGCCGAACACGATCAGCGAGACGGTGTAGACGAGGTAGGTGAGCGTGAGGAACGAGATGATCTTGTCCGCCACCACCCGCCGCCGCAGCCCGGCGCCGCGCATCGCCCAGGCGGTGAGCACGACGCCGCCGGCGCCGCCGGCCGAGAACAGCCGCGTCGCCGCCAGGCCGGCCATGCAGACCTGGTAGCTCTCGCGCAGGGTCAGCCGGCCCGCGGCCTCGCGCGCGAAGACGCCGTGGAAGAGCAGCACGTAGCCGCCGAACATCCCGACCGCGAAGAGCAGCGCGAGCCCGAGCCACACGGGGCTGCCCTCCTCGAGCCGGTGCCAGGTCGCCTCGAGCCCGGCGATCTGCGGGAGCAGGAAGTAGAGCGCGACGATCGCCAGCACCACGAACAGCAGGAAGCCGGCGAGCGAGCGCGGGGTGATGTCGAGCCGCGGCGGGTGCTCCTCGTGCTCGTCCTCGTCGTTGGGCGCCTTCGGGTCGACGTCGTGGCGGGTCGTGGTCGAGTTCACCCGCGCGCCCCCGCCTCCAGCCGCTGGACCCCGGCACCGATCTGCCGGAACAGCGGCGCGGCGAGGGGCGCGCCCTTGCGCACGAGCTGCGTCAAGGCCAGTCCGACCGCCAGGTCCACCACGTAATGCTCACCGAGATACACGAGCGCCACACCCAGCGTGCCCGTGTAGGCCCAGCCGAGCGTCCCGGCGACCTTGCCGGTCTCGGAGAGCAGGTGAGCGGCTTGGACTGACGTGGCGAAGTGCAGGGATGGCATCGCTGCGAGGGGATTCCCGCCCAGGAAACCGTACAGAGGCCCCCAGTTGGACTTCCAGAATCGTTCCCCGTACTCGACCATCATCCGGCGCAGATCCGGCGTCCGCCCGTCCGCCATCCGGCCGCGCGCAGCCGCGTACCAGGGCGGGGCCGTGGGCACCGCCCAGTAGCCGATGAGGCCGAGGTCGAAGGTGCTGTAGAGGAGGCACGCACCGCGGGGGAAGCGGTCGCGGTGGCGCAGCAGGAGGAAGGCGGCGGTGCCGTGCGGCACGAGGAACCAGATCCAGTGCGACCAGATCAGCGTCTGCTCGGCCGCGTTGATGCGGCCCGGGCGGCCGAACGTGCGCTGCAGCCGCAGCGTCGGGGTCGTGCCGCCGCCGAGCAGCCGGTCGACGTGGACGGGGTAGTCGATGTGCACCCGACGTTCGAGCTCGATCGGGTCGTCGGCGGGCATCTTGTAGGTCACCACGTAGGCCCACATCTGCAGGCAGATCACGGCCACGTCGCGCGTGCGCGAGCGCGGCACGAGGATGCAGAGCGCGAACGGCGCCGTGGCGGCCGTCGCGGTCACGACCGGTGGCGGGAGTGTCAGACGGCGGCGCACGAGCGGCGCCGCAAGACCTGCTGCGAGCGCCGTGCACGCCACCAGGCGGATGGCGGTCGACCGGCGCACAGCGCGGGCGAGTGTAGTCGCGACGGCGGCGGAGACGTAGCCTCTACGGGCTCGATGAGGACGTTCGTATTCGGCTACGGGTCGTTGTTCCGGCTCGCCGGCGGGATCCCGTGCCAGCTTCTCGGCCACCGCAGGGCCTGGAACGTCGCCATGGACAACCGCCGGACGATCCCTGGCTACAAGTACTACGTCGACCCCGAAACGGGCGAGCGCCCGGCGGTCCACGTGGCGTTCCTCAACGTCTATCCCGCGCCGGAGGGACGGCTCAACGGGGTCGCCTTCCCCGTCACCCAGGGGGTGCTGGAGCGGCTGGACCGGCGTGAGCGCAACTACGACCGCATCGACGTCACGCCGCGGCTCGACGTCGACCTCGGGGGCACGGTGTGGACGTACCTCGGCAGCGAAGCTGCGCGCGAGCGGTTCGAGGCCGGCACCGCGGTCGTGTCCCAGGACTACTTCGACGCGGTTCGTGAGGCCTTCGCGGCCGTCGGAGGCCTCGACGAGTTCGATCGGTCGACCGATCGCCTCACGGTGCCGCTCCGGCGGCTGACGCGCGTCGACCTGCCGCCTCCTCCACCAGCGCAGCGATGAGGCGCGACGTCGGGTCCGCCTCCGGGTGCCACTGCACGCCGAGCGCGAACCGCCGCTCCGGATCCTCGATCGCCTCGGGCAGCTCGTCGAGCGTGCTCCAGCCGGTCTCCACGAGGCCCTCCCCCAGCTGTGCGACGCCCTGGTGGTGGTGCGACTTCGTCGCGTGGTCGACCTCCCCGGCCGCGCGCGCGGCGAGCGAGCCCTCGGCGAGCCGGACGTCGTGGTCGGCGCCGTCGAACGAGCCCGGGACGCGCCGGTGGTCCTCGTGGCCGACGTCGTCGGGCAGGTGCTGCCGGAGCGTGCCGCCGGAGGCCACGTTCATGACCTGCATGCCGCGGCAGATGCCGAGGATCGGAATGTCGCGCTCGAGCGCGCGCCGGGCCAGCGCGATCTCGAACGTGTCCCGCTCCGGCCTGGTGCCCTTGGTCATCGGGTGCGGCTCGGCGCCATAGCTGGCGGGGTCCATATCCGCGCCGCCGGCCAGGATCAAGCCGTCGAGCACGTCGAGGATCTCGTCGGGATCGGTCTCCGCGTCGGGCGGCAGCATGAGCGCGATCCCGCCCGCGGCCTGGACGGCGTCGACGTAGTTGCGGTCGAGGAGGTACGCCTCCGCGTCCCAGTAGCTCCAGCGGGCGCGCTCGATCGCGGTGCAGATGCCGATCCGGGGGCGGGCCATGCCTCCAGGCTATCCGTAGGATGCCGCCGATGGCCGAGACCGTGACCCTGCGCCGCGGCGCCTCCAACGGCGCCGAGCTGCGCATCGAGCTCAACCGCCCCGATTCGATGAACGCGTGGAACGAGCAGTTCGGCAACGATCTGCGCGCCGCGGTGGAGGAGGCGGCGAGCGACGACTCGGTCCGCTCGGTGACGATCATCGGCGCGGGCCGCGCGTTCTCCTCCGGCGCCGACCTCAAGGCCGGCTTCAACCCCACGCCGGAGGGCCACCCCGACGTCGGCAGCGTGCTGCGCGAGCGTTACCACCCGATCATCACCGGGATCCGCGAGATGCCCAAGCCGGTGCTCGCGGCCGTCAACGGACCCGCGGTCGGCATCGGCTGCTCGCTGGCGCTGGCCTGCGACCTCGTGGTCGCGCGCGAGTCGGCCTACTTCCTCCTCGCGTTCGTGAACATCGGCCTCGTGCCGGACGGCGGCTCCTCGCTCTTCATCCCCGCGCGCGTGGGCCACGCGCGGGCGGCCGAGATGGCGATGCTGGGCGAGCGGATCCCGGCGCTCAAGGCGCTCGAGTGGGGCCTCGTCAACCGCGTCGCCGCCGACGACGTGTTCGAGGCCGAGGTCGACGCCCTCGCCGAGCGGCTCGCCACCGGGCCCACGGCCTCATATGCCGGATCGAAGCGGCAGCTGAACGCCTGGATCTACCGGGGAATGGAGGAGCAGCTCGAGCTCGAGGCGACGATCCAGCAGGAGATGGCGGCCTCGGGCGATTTCGTCGAGGGCGTGCAGGCGTTCCTCGCCAAGCGTCCCCCGGAGTTCAAGGGGGCGTGACCACCGGGCGCTGAAGCGCCCTGGCCCGTCTATACACTTCCGCCGCCTTGATCACGTTGGTCAACACCTTCGCCGGGCTGATCCTCCCCGAAAAAGGGGCGTCGCCCAACGCGGACGACATCGCCCAGCTCTACTTCCTGATCCTGATCATGGCGCTGGTCGTGTTCGTCGGCGTCGAGGGCGCTGCTGATCTGGTTCATGCTGAAGTTCAAGGCCGGCCGCGGCCGCGTGGCGGCCCAGATCCACGGCAACACGCGGCTCGAGGTCGGCTGGACGGTCGGCGCCGCCGTGATCCTCGTGTTCATCACCGCGGTCACCTTCATCATGCTCCCGGGGATCAAGGACCCCGCGGCGTCGGACATCGACGCGCAGGGCAACCCGGTCGCCGCCAACGCGCAGTTCGCCTCGACCGACCAGGAGGCGCCGCCGAAGGGCGACTCGCTGCGCATCGTCGTCGACGGGCAGCAGTACGTGTGGCGCTACCAGTACCCGCGCCAGGGCGGCAAGACCGTCTTCGCCTACACGGAGATGGTCGTGCCGGTCGGCATGACCGTGCTCCTCGACATCACCTCCGACGACGTTGCCCACTCGTGGTGGATCCCCGAGCTGGGCGGCAAGATGGACGCGATTCCCGGCTACACCAACAAGACCTGGTTCAAGGCGACGCGTCCCGGCACGTTCCTCGGCCAGTGCGCCGAGCTGTGCGGGCGCAACCACGCCAACATGGTCGCCCAGGTGCGCGCCGTCCCCTTCGACGAGTATCAAGCGTGGGTCGGCCGTCAGGCGACCGACATCGAGACCGCCCGCAAGGAGGGCGCGCGGCAGCGCGAGGAGCTCCTGAAGGCCCAAGAGGAAGCCGCCGAGCAGCCCGAGTAGGAAAGACTCCCCCGACCCATGGCCACCACCCAGCGCGAGACCGAGACCACGACCGCCCGCCTCACCCAGCGGCGGCCGCAGATCCTGGCGCACCGCGTCGCGCCGGAAGCACGCGGCTGGACCTCGTGGATCACGACCACGGACCACAAGAAGATCGGGATCCTCTACCTGTACACGGTCCTCGTCTTCTTCCTGCTGGGAGGCGTCGAGGCGCTGCTGCTGCGGATCCAGCTCGGGACCCCGGACAACACGTTCCTGACGCCCGAGAAGTACAACCAGATCTTCACCATGCACGGGACGACGATGGTCTTCCTCGTCGTCGTGCCGGTGTGGGCCGGCTTCGCGAACTACCTGCTGCCGCTGATGATCGGCGCGCGGGACGTCGCCTTCCCGCGCCTCAACGCGTGGTCGTACTGGATGTTCCTGTTCGGCGGCATCGCGCTCTACGCGACGGTGTTCTTCACGCCGCCGGAGGCCGGGTGGTTCTCCTATGTGCCGCTGTCGGCGAAGGAGTACTCGCCGTCCAACGGCCAGGACGCGTGGATCTACATGGTCCACCTCACCGGCCTGTCGTCGATGCTCGGCGCGGTCAACTTCATAGCCACGATCCACAACATGCGCGCGCCCGGCATGGGCTGGGGCCGCATCCCGCTGTTCGTGTGGACGATCCTGATCTACGCGTACCTGATCGTGATCGCGCTGTCCTCGCTGGCCGCGACGGTGACGATGCTGCTGCTCGACCGCAACTTCGGCACCAGCTTCTTCATCCCGACCGAGGGCGGCTCGGCGCTGCTGTGGCAGCACCTGTTCTGGTTCTTCGGCCACCCCGAGGTCTACATCTTCGTCCTGCCCGCGTTCGGCGTCTTCTCCGAGGTGCTGCCGGTGTTCGCCCGCAAGCCGATCTTCGGCTACAAGGCGATCGCCGCGTCGACCGCGGCCATCGCGTTCCTCGGGCTGCTCGTGTGGGCGCACCACATGTTCTCGACCCCGATGTCGACGGTGGTGCTCGCGTTCTTCATGCTCTCGAGCTTCCTGATCGCGGTGCCGACCGGCGTGAAGATCTTCAACTGGGTGGCGACGCTGTGGCGCGGCACGATCGAGTACCGCGTCGCGCTGCTGTTCTGCGTGGGCGGGATCGCGACGTTCCTGATGGGCGGCATCACCGGCATCTTCCTCGCCGTCTTCCCCGTCGACTGGCAGCTGACCGACACCTACTTCGTCGTGGCCCACTTCCACTACACCGCGTTCGGCGGCACGGCCTTCGCGATGGTGGGCGCGCTCTACTACTGGTTCCCGAAGATGAGCGGCCGGATGCTGTCGGAGTCGCTCGGCAAGGTCTCGTTCTGGCTCTTCCTGATCGGCTTCCACGTGACCTTCCTGATCCAGCACTCGGCCGGCCTGTCCGGGATGCCGCGTCGCGTCTACGAGTACCCCGACCGGGACGGCCTCCCGATCTACAACCTGATCTCCACCATCGGAGCGTTCATCCTCGCGTTCTCGGTGCTGCTGACCGTCATCAACGTCGTCCGCTCGCTCAAGCAGGGCAAGGTCGCAGGGCCGGACCCGTGGAAGGCCAACACGCTCGAGTGGTTCACGCCGTCGCCGCCGCCCGAGAACAACTTCGACACGGTCCCGCGCGTGCGCTCGGTCGAGCCGATGAAGGACATCCGCCGCCAGATCGAGCAGGAGACGGGCGTCGAGCAGCGCTACCGGGCCGGCCGGCCGGTGAGGCTCTGATGGAGGCGTCCCGCGTCACCACCACCCGGCAGCACGCGCTCCCGTTCGCGGGCGCGCGCCAGGTGGTCAGCGACTACGTCGAGCTGACCAAGCCGCGCGTCCAGTCGCTGCTGCTGCTGACGACGATCACCACGATGTACGTGGCCGGCGACCCGTCGCTCGGGCTCGTGGCGCTGACCTGCCTCGGCGGCTCGCTGTCGGCGGGCGGCGCGGGCGCGGTCAACCACTGGTTCGACCGCGACATCGACGCCCAGATGGCACGCACCGCCAACCGGCCGGTCGCCGCCGGGCGGATCTCGCCGGCCGCCGCGCTGGCGTTCGGGATCGTGCTCTCCGGGCTGTCGTTCCTGCTGCTGTCGACGACCGTCAACGTCCTGAGCGCCACGCTCGCGCTCGCCGGCTTCCTCGGCTACGTGCTCGTCTACACGGTCTGGCTCAAGCGCACGACGCCGCAGAACATCGTCATCGGCGGCGCCGCAGGGGCCGTGCCGCCGCTGGTCGGCTGGGCGGCCGTGACCGGCCACCTCGACCCGACGGCGCTGTACCTGTTCGCGATCGTCTTCTACTGGACACCGCCGCACTTCTGGGCGCTGTCGCTGCTGATGAAGGACGAGTACGCGCGCGTCGGCGTGCCGATGATGCCGGTCGTGCACGGCGAGGCCGAGACGCGCCGCCAGATCGTCCTCTACACGTGCCTGCTGGTGGTGCTGACGCTGCTGCCGGTCGTGTTCGGCTTCTTCGGCGCGCTCTACGCCACCGTGGCGGTCGCGCTGGGCGGCGCCTTCCTGTTCCACGCCGTGCGCCTGCAGCGCTCCGCCGAGCGCCGGGCGGCGCTGCGGACCTACCTGTTCTCGCTCCTCTACCTCGCGCTGCTGTTCCTCGCGATGGTGGCCGACACCCGCCTGTAGACTCGCGACCGTGGACCGCAAGCTCGCACGCCGCAACCTCCGCACCGGCTTCATCGTCTCGACGATCATGCTCCTGAGCTTCGGCCTGACCTTCCTGGCGGCCGCGATCTACACCGCCTGATGGCCGAGATCGAGACCGAGGCACCGCCCGTCGGCGAGGAGATCCACATGCCGGAGCCGAGCATCCTGCCGGTGGTCAACGCCGTCGGCCTCACGCTCGCGCTGGTCGGCATCACGCTCTCGCTGACGATCACCGTGGTCGGCCTCGTGATCTTCCTGACCTCGCTCGTCCTGTGGATCCGCGCGGCTTCGCACGAGATGTCCGAGCTCCCGCTCGACCACTCCCACCACTAGCTGGTCCGGGATTCCACCAATAGGCTTCGCGCCGTGGGGGTCGAGCAGCCAGACGTGTCTTCGCCCGAGGGCGCGCCGGCTCTCGCCGACCGCTACGCGCAGGCGTTCGCCGCCCACCTCGGCGAGGGCGGTGAGAGCGGGCTCGGCGCCGCGTACGCGCTGGGGCGCGAGGCCGTCTCCGCGCAGTACAGCGTGCTCGACTTCGCCGATGCGCATCACCGCGCGCTGACCGTCGCGCTGGCCTCCGCGCCGCCCGGTCGCCAGGGCGAGATCGTGCGCGCGGCCGCGGAATTCCTGCGCGAGAGCCTGTCGACCTTCGAGATCGCCGCGCGCGGCTACATCGAGGTACAGGAGATCGCGCGCATCGAGCACGAGCACATCGAGCAGCTGCGCGCGCTCGCCGACGCGTCGGTGGCGATCAACTCGTCATTGGGCGTCGAGGAGATCCTCCAGCTGACGGCCGACGCGGCCCGCGAGGCGCTCGGGGCGGAGCGCGCGTCGATCGCGATCCTGGCCGCCGAACCGCGCCGCCCGCCGCTCGGCGCGACGTCGCCGACCGAGCTCGAGGTCTCCACGACGACACCTTCGCGCACCAGCGTGAACCTGCAGGCCCAGGGCCGCGAGCTCGGCTCGCTGGAGGTCGTCGACCAGCCCGAGCGCGAGTTCACGCCCCGCGACGACGCGATCCTCACCCAGCTCGGCCAGCTCGCGTCGGGGGCGGTCGCCAACGCGCGCCTCTACGGCCAGGAGCGCACCATCGCGCGCACGCTCCAGCGCTCGCTGCGCCCGGGCGCGCTGCCCGCGGTGCCGGGGCTGTCCGCCTCCGTGCGCTTCAACGCCGCCGGCGAGGGCGTCGAGCTCGGCGGCGACTTCTACGACCTCTACCGCGCCCGCGACGGCGGCTGGGCCACGCTGATCGGCGACATCCAGGGCAAGGGCCCCGAGGCCGCCGCGGTGACCGCGCTGGCCCGCCACACGCTGCGGGCCGCGGCCGCCTACGAGCACCGGCCGAGCGGCGTGCTGACGCTGCTGCACCGCGAGCTGCGCGAGCAGGTCGCCGACGGCCGCTTCTGCACCGTCGCCTACGCCCACATGCAGATCGTGCCGGGCCACGTGCGGCTCGAGCTCGCGTGCGGCGGCCACCCGCTGCCGCTCGTCGTCCACCGCGACGGCAGCGTCGAAGAGGTCGGGCGGCTCGGGACGCTGCTCGGCTCCGACGCCGAGCCGCTGCTCGCCGACGTCGCCATCGAGCTCGATCAGGGCGACGTGATCGTCTTCTACACCGACGGTGTCACGGAGGTGCGGCGGCAGCGGCGCGAGGTGTTCGGCACCGAGCAGCTGGTCGAGCTGCTCCAGCAGTGCGGCGGGCTGCGGCCGGCCGAGGTCGCAGAGCGCGTCGAGCGGGCCGTGATGCACGCCTCGATGGGCCGGTTGCGCGACGATATGGCCGTGCTGGCGCTCGGGCCGGATCTCGAGGCCGAGCCGGAACCCACCCCGAAGGAGAGCGATGGCTGAGATACCCCCCGAGGCGACGGCGAGCGACAGCCACGGTGATGCGACGGAGGGCCTCCTCCGCGAGCTGGTCTCCCACCTGCGCGCGAACCGGACGCAGCTGCGCGAGGAGTGGGCGCGCCGCATCTCGGAGGCGCAGCTGCTCACAGCGCTGACCCAGGAGGAGATCTTCAACGAGGCGACGTCGGTCTACGACAACTACGTCGAGGTGCTGGAGACGGGCTCGACCGAGGCGCTGCAGGACTACGCGCGCAACCTCTCCGAGCGCATCATCCCGCGCGGGGTCGAGGTCGACGAGGTCGTCAGCATCGTGCTCCTGCTGCGCGACGTGCTCGCGCGCTCGCTGTTCCAGAAGTACCAGTCCGACTTCGCTCTGCTCAACCGCGTGCTCGACGCCTACGAGCCGGCGGCCAACCGCATCTCCAACATCGTCGCCGGCAACTTCGTCGGCGAGCGCGAGCGCGTCATCCGCCAGCAGCAGGAGGCGATCCGGGAGCTCTCGACCCCGGTCCTCCAGGTCCGCGAGCGCCTGCTGATCCTCCCGATCATCGGCGTGCTCGACGGGCAGCGGGCCCGCCAGCTCACCGAGCAGCTGCTGCGCGGCATCCGCGCGAACCGCGCCAAGGTGGTCGTGATCGACATCACCGGCGTGCCGACGATCGACTCGACGGTGGCGAACCACCTCGTGCAGACGGTCGAGGCGTCGCGGCTGATGGGCGCCAGCGTGATCATCACCGGCCTCTCCTCCGACATCGCCCAGACGCTCGTCACGCTCGGCGTGGACCTCTCGAAGGTCAACGCGGTCGGCGATCTCCAGGGCGGCATCGAGGAGGCGGAGCGGCTGCTCGGCTACGAGGTCACGCAGGGCGACTACCTCCCGACCGAGGCCCGCTAGTTGGCCGTCCCGATCCTCAAGCAGGGCCCGGTCCTGATCGCGTCGATCCAGACCGCGCTGACGGACACCGACGTCCTGCAGCTGCGCGAGGACGTGATGGGCCAGGTGACCCGCCACCGGTCGCGCGGGATCATCGTCGACGTCACGGCGCTCGACGTCATGGACTCGTTCGTCTCCCGCTCGCTCCGCGGGATCGCGCACATGACCCGCCTGCGCGGGGCCGAGACGGTGATCGTCGGGATCCAGCCCGAGGTCGCGTTCGCGATGGTCCAGCTCGGCATGCAGTTCGAGGACGTGCAGACCGCGCTCGACCTCGAGGAGGGGCTGGCGCTCCTGCAGTCCCAGCTGAAGGAGCCGCTCGCAGGTGGAGACTGAGAGCCGGATCGCCATCGAGTCCGACGCCGACGTCGTGACCGCGCGCCAGCGTGCGCGCGAGCTCGCCGGCGAGCTGGAGCTGAGCTCGACCGACCAGACGCTGCTCGCCACCGCGATCTCCGAGGTGGCCCGCAACATCACGACCTACGCGACCCGCGGCGAGGTGACGCTGCGGATCGTGCGCGACGGCGACGGCCGCGAGGGCATCGAAGTGGTCGCGGCCGACAACGGCCCGGGCATCGAGGACATCGAGCGCGCGCTGCAGGATGGCTACACCACCGGCGGGGGACTTGGACTCGGGCTGCCGGGAGCGCGCCGGCTGGTCGACGAGTTCGAGATCGAGAGCGCACCGAGGCAGGGCACGACGGTGCGGCTCGTCAAATGGTCCCGGGCCGCCGATCGGGGCGTGCGTGTGTTCTGACGCCGGCTGGCCTGCCGCGCTCGAGCGCGGCGAGGCGGGCGAGCCGCTCGCCGGCCAGGAGCGGTCGGGCGACCTCGCGGTCTGGGCGCCCTACGAGGGCGGCGCGCTCGTGGCGGTCATCGACGGGCTCGGCCACGGCGGAGCGGCCGCGGACGCCGCCGAGGCGGCGGCCGTCGAGCTGCGGGCCCACGCGGGCGAGCCGCCGGAGCAGACGCTCAAGCGCTGCCACCAGGCGCTGCGCTCGACGCGCGGCGTCGTGGCGACGATGGCGTGGTTCGACCTCGCGACCGGCGGGCTGACCTGGACGGGCATCGGCAACGTCGAGGGCCGCCTCGTGCGGGCCGACCGCCAGCGCGGAGACTCCGACGACTCCCCCACCCTGTTCGGCGGCGTGCTCGGGTGGTCGCTGCCGGCGGTGAAGCTCGTCCGGACCACGCTGGCGCCCGGCGACTGCGTGGTCATGGCCACCGACGGCGTGGCGGCCGACTTCGGCTCGTCGCTCCAGCCGGGCGTGCCGGCGCAGGAGCAGGCGCAGCGCGTGTTCGCGTCGCACACGCGTGGGTCGGACGACGCGCTTGTCGTGGCGGTGCGGTGGATGCCGTCTGCGTGACGTCCGCGGCTTCACCGGCGCACGTCAACGGCTGGCTGGGTAGGAAGGCGGGTTCGGCCGCCGTGGCGGGCAAGTTTGTTGCGTTGATCCCGCATAGCGGGACCAACGTGGACAACTTGGCCATCCGCACCCCGACCCTCCACTCAATGCGGGCCGTTGACGTTCGCCGAAACGGCCGCGAACGCCTATGAAGACGCCACCATCGGCGACTGCGGCACCTCACAGCTGGCGCCGTCGTCGGTCCAGCAGCGCACGATGTCGCGGACCGAGAGCACGCCGGTCGCCTCGCCCTCGTCGATCACGATCAGGTGGCGGAAGCCGCCCCGCACCATCGCCGCGGCGCCCTGCTCGAGCGACCAGTCGGGGCCGGCGAACACGAGCTCGGAGGTGAGGTGGTCGGCGACGATCTCGGTGTCGGGGTCCTCGCCGTCGCCGATGGAGAGGAGGATGTCGCGCTCGGTGAGGATGCCGAGGCCGGGCGCGTCGGGGTCGAGCACGACGGCCGCGCCGACGCGGCGGTCGGCCATGGAGTGTGCTGCCTGGCGCAACGTGTGGTTCGGTCCCACCGTCAGCACCATCGTGCTCATGCCGTCCCGCACCCGCATCTCGACCCTCTCCCCGTCCGCCTGCTTGCAACGATTGCCGCAATGTTATCGTCCGGACAGGCGGGGCGTGGTGCGATGGGAAGCGCTTCCACTTTGATCCAGTTGGCGCGTGGGGACGTATTCCCTATGTGCCTATTCAACGCCCCGCCACCGTGCAGCTGCGCACCAGCCTGTTCGAGGACGCCGTCGCGATCGTCGAGCAGGAGTTCGCCAGCGACCTCTCCCTCGACGACATCGCCCGCCGGGTGGCATCGTCGCGGCGCCAACTTCAGCGCGCCTACGCCGAGATCGGCGACACCACGTTCCGCGAGCACCTGACCCGCGTGCGCATGCAGCGCGCCGCCGAGTTGCTGGCCCGCCGCGGCATGACGGTGCGCGAGGTCGCGCGCCGCGTCGGCTATCGCCAGCCGGCCCAGTTCGCCAAGGCGTTCCGCCGGTACCAGGGTCAGGCGCCGTCCGCGTTCCGCTCCAGCGGAGCGGGCGCGGGCAACAGCCTGGCCCACGCCGCCTAGTCGCCGCCGCCTCCGTCGCTCGGGTTGCATAGGATGCCGCCCGAATGGGCCAGGAGAGGCAAGCTCGGACCCACGTTCTGCCACTGCTGGCGATCGGGGTCATCACATCGGTCTGCGGTGTCGCCCTCGGGCTGCTGATCAACTGGTTCCCGGTCTCGGCCTCCGAGGAGGCCAAGGACATCGACACGCTGTGGGACGTCCTCCTGATCGCCTCCGTCCCGGTCTTCGTGCTCGTCGAGACGGTCGTGCTCTACAGCGTCTGGCGCTGGCGCATGCGCCCCGGCGAGGAGCTGATGGACGGCCCGCCGATCCACGGCAACACGCGGCTCGAGGTGATCTGGACCGCCGTCCCCGCGATCCTGCTCGTGGCGCTCTGCTCCTACGCCTACGTCGTCCTGCGCGACATCGAGGAGGCCGACGCCTCCGCGATGAAGGTCCGCGTCGTGGGCGAGCAGTTCACCTGGACGTTCTTCTACGCCGGCCCCGGCGGCCGCGAGATCGCGTCGAGCCAGCTCTACGTGCCGGAGGGCAAGCAGATCAAGTTCGACGTCCAGTCGAAAGACGTGCTGCACGACTTCTGGGTCCCGGCCTGGCGTCAGAAGATCGACGCCGTGCCCGGCATCACCACCAGCTTCCGGGTCACCCCGAACCGGCGCGGGACCTACCCCGTCGTCTGCGCCGAGCTCTGCGGCCTCGGCCACTCCGTGATGCGCCAGAGCGCGCACGTCGTCTCGCCCGACAAGTTCGAGCAGTGGCTCGAGGACAGGCGGGCGCGGGCCGAAGGTGGCGGCGGAGGCGGAGGCGGCGGCGAGGAGGAGCAGGCCGGCGGCGCCGCGCCCGACGGCAAGACGCTCTTCGCGAGCGGCTCACAGCCCGCCTGCGGCTCCTGCCACACGCTGGCCGACGCCGGCACCGACGCGACGATCGGCCCGGATCTCGACGAGGTCCTGAAGGGCAAGGACGCCGCCTTCATCCAGGAGTCGATCGAGAAGCCGGGGGACGACGTCGCACAGGGCTACCAGGATGGGATCATGCCCACCAACTACGGCGACACCCTCTCGCCGGAGGAGATCAAGGCGTTGACCGACTACCTTGTCGAGGTCGCGTCAAAGTGAGGATCGGAGGCTGATGGCGGCGAGGATGCGAGCACCGGGATTGATTCGCGCAGGCGAGTTCACGCTGCTCGGCGTGCTCTTCTCGCTCGTGCTGATCACGGTGGTCCGCGCCGCGTACGGCTTCTCGAACCCGTTCGAAGGCGCCGACGGCTGGGACGAGCGGTTCCAGAACGCCGTCCTGACCGTCTCGCTGATCGCCTCGCCGCTGTTCTTCCTCGTCGGCCTCGGCGCCTTCGACTACTGGTTCTACTGGGCGTCGGGCAAGCCGACCCGGCCCGAGGACCACTCCTCGCACGGCGCCCACACGTGGAAGGACTACTTCCGCGTGAACACCGACCACAAGGTGATCGGCATCCAGTACGTCGTCACCTCGTTCTTCTTCATGCTGGTCGGCGGCCTGCTGGCGATGCTGGTGAGGGCGGAGCTCGCGGCGCCGGGCGCCCAGTTCGTCGACGCCAACGCCTACAACGGCCTCTTCAGCGTCCACGCGTCGCTGATGATCTTCCTGTTCATCATCCCCGTCTTCGCGGGGCTGGCGAACTTCGTGCTGCCGCTGATGATCGGCGCGCCGGACATGGCGTTCCCGCGCCTGAACGCGCTGTCGTTCTGGATGCTGCCGCTGGGCGGCCTGATGATGACCGCGTCGTTCCTCGCCCCCGGCGGCTCGTTCGCCACCGGCTGGACCGCCTACGCGCCGCTCTCGACCGAGGTGCCGATCGGCCAGCTGTTCTTCACCATCGGCGTGCAGTTCGCGGGCGCGTCATCGATCGCCACCGCGCTGAACTTCCTCGTGACGATCATCACCATGCGCGCGCCCGGCATGAGCTTCTGGCGCATGCCGCTGCTGGTGTGGGCGAACTTCTCGACCTCGCTGCTGGTCGTCATCGCCACCCCGTTCGTGGCCGCCTCGCAGTTCTTCGTCCTGCTCGACTACGCGCTGCACTTCAACTTCTTCAACGCCGACCGGGGCGGCGACGTGCTGATGTACCAGCACGTCTTCTGGTTCTACTCCCACCCGGCGGTCTACATCATGATGCTGCCGGGCTTCGGGATCGTCTCCGAGGTGCTGTCGGTGAAGGCGCGCAAGCCGATCTTCGGCTACCGCATGATGGCCTTCTCGCTGCTCGCGATCGTGCTCCTGGGCTTCACGGTGTGGGCGCACCACATGTTCGTCTCGGGCATGCAGAGCTGGATCCGCATCCCGATGATGGTCACCACCGCGATCATCGCCGTCCCGACCGGGATCAAGATCTTCTCCTGGCTGGCGACGCTGTGGCGCGGCGTGCTGCACCTCGACACGCCGATGCTGTTCGTGCTCGGCTTCCTGACCATGTTCACGCTCGGCGGGATCTCGGGCGTGATGCTGGCGATGGTGCCGCTGACCATCCACGTCTCCGACACCTACTTCATCGTCGCCCACATCCACTACGTGCTGTTCGGCGGCTCGCTGTTCACGATCTACGCCGGCGTCTACTTCTGGTTCCCGAAGATGACGGGGCGAATGTACGACGAGACGCTGGGCAAGATCCACTTCTGGATGACGTTCATCGGCTTCAACCTGACGTTCGGGCCGATGCACCTGATCGGCGTCCAGGGCATGCCGCGGCGCGTCGCCGACTACTCGGAGCAGTTCGCGAGCTGGAACCTGTTCATCTCGCTCGCGAGCTTCGCGCTCGGGATCTCGACGCTGATCTTCGTCTACAACGTCGTCTCCTCCTGGAAGGGCGGCGCGCGCGCCGAGGCCAACCCGTGGCGCTCGCTGACGCTCGAGTGGCAGGTCTCCTCCCCGCCGCCGATCTTCAACTTCGACAACGTCCCGACCGTGGTCGGCGGCCCGTACGAGTACGGCGTCCCGGGCGCGGTGCACGGCATCTTCCGGCCCGCCGAGGAGGAGCGACCAGCCGAGCCACAAGCGGTGCCGGCCGGTGAGTCCGAGTCCGGCAGGAGCGACGAGTGATGGCCGACATCCTCGTCCTCGCCAACGAGACGATCGGCGGCAAGGAGCTGCTCGACGCCATCCGCGACCGCGCCGCCGAGGGCGACGCGCGCTTCCATGTCGTCGTGCCGCAGAGCCGTCCGCGCCACGGCAACGTCATCTATGACGAGGCGGTGCGCGACTCCGCCCAGGTGCGGGTCGACCTCGCGCTCGCGTTCATGAAGGACGAGGGCATCGAGGGCACCGGCGAGGTCGGCGACGCCGACCCCTTCAACGCCGCCACGGACGCCATCGGCGCCCACGGGATCGACGAGATCATCATCTCGACGCTGCCCGCGGTGACGTCCGGCTGGCTGCGGCGCGACCTGCCCGAGCGGCTCGAGAACGAGACCGACCTCCCGGTCAGGCACATCGTGGTCGACGTCGACTCCGAGGGCCTGCCGTTCGACGTCACGCTCGTGCTCGCCAACCAGACCGCGGCCGGCGGCGAGCTCGTCAAGCATCTCGAGAAGCTCGCGGGCGAGGGCCCGCGCCGCTTCATCGTGGTCGTGCCCCAGGACTCCGGCGACGGCCGCGCCGTCACCGCCGCGCGCGACCGCCTGAACACGCTGCTCGAGTCGCTGCGGTCCGAGAAGATCGTGGTGGCCGGGATGATCGGCGACCCCGACCCCTACACGGCGGCCATGAACGCGCTGCAGTACTTCCACATCTCCGAGGTCGTCGTCTCCACGCTGCCGTCGAACCGCTCGGCGTGGGTGGAGAAGGGCCTGATCGAGAAGCTCCAGCGCGAGGGCGGCAAGCCCGTCGAGCACATCGAGGCCAAGGACGAGGTGACCGCCTGATGGAGGCCGCCTCCGTCGCCGGGACGCACGGCAGCCACGCCGGCGTCCACGACGAGCACCATCACGGGCCGCCCGAGGCCAACCGCTCCTCGCGGGTCGAGCCGCAGCTGCTCGGCATGCTGCTTTTCATCATCTCCGAGGTGATGGTCTTCGGGGCCTTCTTCACGGCCTACTTCTTCATCCGGGTCGTGGCCGCGGACCCGTGGCCGGCCCCGGGCGAGGAGCTCCCGAAGCTGATCGCGGGCGTCAACACCGCGATCCTGCTGTCGTCGTCGTTCACCATGCACTGGGCGCTCGAGTCGGCCAAGGCCAACAACCGCTTCGGGTTGCAGGCGGGCATCCTCACCACGTTCCTGCTCGGCGCGACGTTCCTCTTCATCCAGATCAACGAGTACGTGCACATCGGCTTCGCGCCGCAGGACAACGCGCAGGGGTCGATCTTCTACGGCCTGACCGGCCTCCACGGCGCCCACGTCGCGGTCGGCCTGACGCTGCTCGCGTTCACGACGATCCGGGCGTTCCGGGGCCACTTCACGCCCGAGGAGCACCGCGGCGTCGAGGTGCCGGGCATCTACTGGCACTTCGTCGACGTGATGTGGATCGTCGTCTACACGACCGTCTACATCATCTAGCGCCGTGCTCAACCCGCTCCGCTCCGAAGCGGAGGCGTTCCGCTTCCTGATCTACGTGCTCGTGGTCATGGCCGTGATCGCCGGGCTCGTGCTGCTGGTCCGCGCACTCTTCTAGCGCCACACTACGGGCATGGCGATCGTCGTCTGGCTGGTCCTGCTGGAGGGGCTGTACCTGCACGCGCTGCGGGTGCTGCGCGGGCGTGGCGTGGGCGTCCCCGGCTGGCAGATCGCCGCCTGGCACGCCGCCATGGCGCTGTGGATCGTCGGCCTGCTGAGCCCGATCGACTCGCTGGGCGACGACGGGCTGTCCATGCACATGCTCCAGCACCTGCTGATCGCCGACCTGGCGGCGCCGCTGATGCTGGTCGGGCTGCGCAACCCGGTCCTGGCCTTCTTCCTGCCCCGCGACGTGCTCGTGCCGCTGGCCCGGACGCACTGGCTGCGCGGCGGCTTCCGCTGGCTGCGCAAGCCGCTGGTGGCGCTGCCGGTCTACGCGCTCGTGCTCTACGGCTGGCACTTCTCGGTGTTCTTCGAGGCCGCGGTCCGCTACCCGCTGGTGCACGCGCTCCAGCACGCCTCGTTCATCGCCATCGGCGTGCTCGTGTGGTGGGCGGTGCTCGAGCCCAAGCGGCGGCGCCTGCGCGGCGAGCTGTGGAAGATCGGCCACATCCTCGGCGCGCGCTTCCTCGGCATGTTCCTGGGGATGTCGTTCGTGCTGATCCGCGAGCCGGTCTACACCGGCGTCTACGGCACGGGCGAGCGCGCGCTCGGCCTCAGCCCGATCCACGACCAGCAGCTCGCCGGCGGGATGATGGTCTCGCTCGACATCGTGCTGATGGTGTTCGCGCTGGCGTTCTTCTTCTTCCGCGCGGGGCAGCAGCACGATGCCGACGAGGCGCGCGCCGCGGCGCAGCGCCCGGCCGTCACTTGACGGTGAGCTTGCCCTCCATGCCGCCCTCGCGGTGGCCCGGGACGGAGCAGAAGAACGTGTACTCGCCGGCCTGCACGTCGGCGGAGACCTTGGAGACGCCGCCGTCCTTGACGACAGGGCCCTCCTCGTTCACTCCGCTGCCCTCGAGCGCGATGTTGTGGTCGACCGACGACTCGTTCTTCGAGTCGATCTCGAGCGACCCGGCGTCCGCCTCGGCCGAGCCGAACGTGTAGGCGAGACCGCCGCCGGGGTCGGCGGGGATCGAGAGCGTGCCGCCCTCGGCCTTGGCGACCTTGTTGGAGCGCTTGACGCCGGCGGCGGCGAGCTGGCCCTGGTCCTCGCCGCCCTTGGAGACGGCGCTGGCGACGTAGGCGGCGACGTCCTGCGCGTCCTCGCCCGTGAAGATCTTGCCCGGCATCCGCGGCAACGGCTTGCCGGTGGCGGGGTCGGTCTGGTCGGTGCGGGCGGGGTGCACGATCTGGCCGTAGACGATGCCCTGGAACGTGCTCTCGCCGAAGCCGGCCTCGCGCGCCTGCTGGAAGGCCTCGTCGAGGTTCGGGCCGGTCACGCCCGTGGTCCCGGCGCGCTTGAGGGTGTGGCAGGAGCCGCACTTGGCCACGAAGTTCTCCTTGCCCGCGACGAGGTTGTCCCCGTCGTCCTTGAGCTCGCAACCCGATGCGCCGACGAGCAACGCAGCGGCGGCGACGGCGGCCAGTCCTCTCCCTCTCGGCATTGGCGCGGAATCGTACCGGTTCAGGGGGCGGGCAAGCCCGCCACGTCGCCCTCGGCGGCGGCGATCATGGTCCGCGCCACACCCTCCCACGAGTAGCGCTCGCGGGTGATGGCCACCATCGCCTCGCGGGTCGCCGCGCGGAGGTCGTCCGGCGCCTCCAGCCAGCCGGCCACGGCGGCCGCCAGCTCGGGGATCGCGTTCGGCCCTCGCTCGAAGCTCAGCAGCGGCCGGGCGGCCTCCGGCACGACCTCGGAGAGCGTGGTGGCGACCTCTCCGAGCCCGCTGTGACGCGCCACCACGGGCAACGAGCCGCAGGCGGCGGCCTCCGCCGCGACCATCCCGAACGCCTCGGGGAACGTGCTCGGCACCACCATCGCCTCGGTGGCGGGCAGCAGGTCGGCGAGCTCGGCGTGATCGAGCCGCCCCGCCCACACGATCCGGTCGGGGCCGCCGCCGTAGCCATCGGGCGCGTGGTCGAGGAACGCGCGCAGGTACGCGAGCTCCAGCCCGTTCTCGCCGCGGGTGCGCCGCGCACCGTCGAGATCGCCGTCGGCGAGGTCGGCGGCGAGCCGCTCCAGCCCCTCCCGGAAGGCGCCGAAGCCGACGACCACGAGCTTGGCCTCCGGCACCCGCTCGAGCACCAGCGGCCACGCGGCGAGCAGCAGGTCGACGCCCTTGGAGGCGATCAGCTTGCCCACGAAGACGACGAGGCGGTCGTCGGCGGCGATGGTGCCGAGGGCCGCCGCCGCAGCGCCCTCGTCGCGGGCGAAGGACGACCCGGGGGCGGCGGGCGGGCCCGCGGCCGCGAGCCGCGCCACCAGGCTCTCCAGGCCCTCCCGCGCGGCCTTCGCCTCCCGCGGCTGGAACTCCTCGATGTCCACGCCGGGCGGCCCCAGCTTCGTGCGCGCCTCGAGGTCCGGGTCGGCCATCGCCGCCCACAGGCTCTCGGCGGTGTGGCGGGAGCCGACCAGCACGGCCTGCGCCGGCGCCAGCCCCTCGCGGGCGTAGGGCAGGAAGCGCGCGGGGTTCGGCTTGACCGTGTACTCCAGCGCCGAGCCGTGGACCTTGACCGCGTAGGGCACGCCCTCGAGCGCCCGCGCGAGCACGCACGGGCCCATCACCAGGTGGTTGGCCAGCGCCACGTCGGGCCGGGCGCGCTCGGCCACCTCGCGCACGGCGGCGACGTTGCGCTCCAGGTAGCCGTCGAGCTCCGCCTCGCTCAGCTCCGCGAACGGCTTCGCCTCGATGCCCTCGTAGCGGTCGGCCACGTAGACCGGGAGCAGGCCGCCGAGGTCAGGGCGGTAGACCGTGGCGCGCACCGGCTCGCGCCGTGTCTCGACCGCCAGCGCGCCGCCGTCCCAGTTCCCCGCGGCGTCGACCCACGCCTGCGCGAACGGCTCGCGGTCCTGGCACAGCAGGTGCACCTCGTGCCCCGCGCGCACGAGCGCGGCGGCCAGGCGGGCGTTGTAGACGTTCGAGCCGGTCCCGCCGAGCAGATAGCCGTGGAAGATCAAGATCCGCACGGTGCGGGACCCTAGCCGGAGGCGGCCGAGCCCCTTGCTAAGGTCCCGGCGATGGGCCAGGAGTATCGCCTTCGCACGCCCTCTACCGGCCGCGAGATCCTCGTCGAGGCCGAGCCGGGGCGCACCTACCTCGACCGTGAGACGGGCGAGCCGCTCGAGGTCGTCGGGAAGCTGCTCCCGCTTCACCCCTCGAAGTCGAAGCTCCCCTGGTCGGTCGAGACCCTGCGCTTCTGCAACTGGTGCGACCAGATGGCCCAGAAGGACCTCAACGACTGCCCCACCTGCGGCCGCCGCATGGCCGCGCTTCCGCGCTGACGCGCCTTTCCGCCACCGTGCGCCTGCTCCGATCCGCTCTTCTTCTCACCGTACTCGTGCTCGCGCTCGTGGCCGCCGGCTGCGGCTCCGGCGAGGCCGAGGTCGAGGAGGTCCCGGGCGCGCCGGTCAACCTGACCGTGCCGCACCAGAAGGGCGCGGAGGACCTCTCCGAGGACGGCGAGGCGAGCGACGACGAGGACGCCGACGCCGACGCGACGCCCACCCCGACCGCCGACGCCGAGGGCGACGCCACGCCGGCGCCCGCCGACGACGGCACCACCGGCAGCACCGGCGCGACGGGCACCGACACCGGCGGCACCGACTCCTCGGCCACGCCGGCGCCGGCCACCGAGGACTCGCCGGCCACCGACACCCAGCCGCCGGCGGGCTCCGCGCCCGAGCAGTTCGAGCAGTTCTGCGAGGAGAACGCCGGAGCCTGCTGACGCGGGCCGGCGCTCAGCCCTTCGCCGGCTTCGCCGGCTTGGGCGGCTTCGGCGTCGTGATCAGCGTCGCGCTGTAGGTCAGGCGCGCGGTCCGGTACAGGCACCGGTACTGCGCCAGGTCGCGGAGGTCGAGCTGCGCCGACTGCGTGCCCGGCTCCGCACAGTTGTTGCGGGCGCGGCTCGCCCGCCAGGACGTGTCATTGCCCATCCCGAGCGCCAGCGCGGGCGCCCAGCTCGGCACCGTGAGGCCGACGACCTGGCCCTTCTTGATGTCGAGCGCGGTCGCGAGCGGGAACTGCACGGTCGTCCCGAAGTACGGCTGCAGGCTGTGCAGCGGGCTCCGGCTGAGGACCCGGTGGAACAGCCGCGTGCCGGGCTTGAGGATCGAGATCCCCGCCATCGAGACGCCGCCGTAGTTGTCGTTGAAGAACTTGATCTGGCGCTTGGCGGGCGTCCCGAGCGTGATCGTCCAGGCGACGATCTTGCCGTCGGCCGGCGCCCGCATCAGCCCGCGGTTGGTCGCGACCTTGGCCTGGTAGCCGGTGGTGCGGGAGACCGCCTGACACGGGTTGCTCGGGCACGACGGCGCCGTCGGCGCGGCCGACTGCCCGATCTCGATGATCTTCGCCCCGGCGGAGGCAGGCGCGAGCGCCGCGAGCACGGTCGCCGCGAGCAGCGCAAGGGGTCCCTTCTGGGAGAGGCGCATCCCGGCATTGAACACGACAGCGCGGCCGGGGTTGCGCGACGTCAGCTAGAGCTTTGCGACGTTGACCGCCTTCGGGCCCTTGTCGCCCTGCTCCTCGTCATAGGAGACCTTGGTGCCCTCGGCGAGCGAGCGGTAGCCGTCGCCGGTGATGCCGCTGAAGTGGACGAAGAGGTCACGGCCGCCCTCATCGGGCGTGATGAAGCCGAAGCCCTTGTCGTCACTGAACCACTTAACCGTCCCGGTGCCCATACGTGCGGAACCTCGCTGGCTGTCTTCGACCGGCCCCCATGACCGGTCCTGACGCGGACAACGCTAACCGGAGGCGGAGGGCGAACGCAAGCTCAGATTTCGCGTGCCGGGAGCATCGGGCGCCGTGTCCCGGCAACCGAGCGGTCGCGGGCACTTCGACGCGCGGGTGACGGCCTCGCCCGCAAACAGGATCTCGGCGGGCCGATCGATGGCGGGCGGCGCGAAGCGGAGGTAGACGGTGCGCGAGGTGGGACGGCTCACGGTGGCCGCGGCGACCTGCCGCGGGAGGCCGTTCGAGCGGTCGCGCAGCACCCGCCCGCGCAGCTCGTCGCCCTCGGGCGCGGGCGTCGCGCACACCAGGTAGTCCGGCGGGGCGTCGCCGGGCACGCGCGCCGTCCAGAGCTGCAGGCAGATCGAGCCCGACTGGCCGCCGCCCTCGCGCAGGTCGGCGGTCGTCCACGCCTTCTCCATCGTGATCTCGCCGCGCAGCTGGCCGTCGTTGCGCGGCCCGAGCGCGACGCGCACGAGATCGAGCTTGCCGCGGCCGTCGCTGGCGGAGTCCTTCTGGAACGACGGGCTCTGCGCCACGGCCGGGGCCGCGAGCACGCCCGCCAGCACGAGGATCGCGATCGCCGCCCGCCGCATCGCTCAGCCCCTCAGGTCGTCCGCCGCCGCGGCGATCTCGTCGCGGTCGCCGGGCGCCGGGTGCCAGGGCAACCGCAGGGGGTCGGAGTCGTAGCGCGGGATCACGTGCAGGTGGAAGTGGAAGACGGTCTGCCAGGCCGCCCGTCCGCACGAGTTCAGCAGGTTGACGCCGTCGGCGCCGAGCTTCTCCTCCATCGTGCGCGCGATCTGCCGGCCGGCGTCGAGCACCGCGTGCAGGTCCTCGGCGTCGATGTCGCGCAGATCGGTGGCGTGCTCGCGCGGGACGACCAGCAGATGGCCGCGCGTGGCGGGGTTGATGTCCATGAACGCGACCGTGCGGTCGTCCTCGCGCACGAGCGTGGACGGCACCTCGCCGGCGACGATCTTGCAGAACAGGCAGTCGGGATCAGCAGCCATCGACCCGCCGCAGGGTACCTTGCGGCGCTCATGCCGGTCGACATCACCCGTCTGCGCGCCACCGTCGAGCACCTCGCGTCGTTCGACCGGCCGTCCGCGTCCGAAGGCGAGCGGCGGGCGGCCGAGTGGATCCGCGGCGAGCTCGAGGCGCAGGGCGTCGCGGCGGTCGTCGAGGAGGAGCGCGCGGTCGGATCGATGCCGCTGCCGCTCGGGCTCCTGTCGGCGGCCGGGGTGCTGGCCGGGCTTGGCGGGCGCCGGCTGGCGCCGCTCGGGCTGCTGGCGGCGGCGGGCATCGTCGACGACGTCTCCGGCGGCCCTCACGTGTTCCGCCGGCTGCTGCCGCATCGCATGACGTACAACGTGACCGCCACGGCCGGCGACCCCGCGGCCGACCACACCCTCGTGTTCGTCGCCCACCACGACGCCGCCAACGGCGGGCTGATCTTCCGCCCGGAGCTCCAGCGCCTGATCGCCGACGCGTTCCCGGAGTGGTACGCGAAGCAGGAGACCTCGCCGCAGGTGATGCGGCTGGTGGCCGCCGGCCCGGCGCTCGCCGCGATCCCGTGGACGCGCAAGCTGGGGCTCGCCATCTCGGCCGGCGGCGCGCTCGCGTTCGCCGACATCGGCACGCGCACGGTCGTGCCGGGCGCCAACGACAACCTCACCGCGGTCGCCGTCCTGCTCGAGCTGGCGCGGCTCCTGCGCGAGCAGCCGGTCGAGGGCGTGCGCGTGCTGCTCGTCTCGACCGGCTCGGAGGAGTCGTTCATGGAGGGCATGCGCGGCTGGGTGCGCCGCCACGGGCCGTCGCTCGACCCCACGAGCACCCGCATCGTGGTGCTGGAGACGCTCGGCTCGCCGGAGCTGCTCCTGCTCGAGGGCGAGGGGATGGTCTGGATGACCGACTACGACGAGGAGGTGCGCGACCTCATCGCGGCGGCCGCGGCCGAGGCCGGCGCGCCGCTGCGGCGCGGGCTGCGGCTGGGCTTCGCCACCGACGCGCTGCCGGCGCCTGCGGGCCGGGCTCCCGGTCGCCACGCTGGCCTCCTGCGACGAGTACAAGATGCCCTCCAACTACCACTCGCAGCGCGACGTGCCGCACAACGTCGACTTCGAGACGGTGGCGGCCGCCGCCCGGGTGGCGGAGACGGTCATCAGGAGAGCAGCGAGCGCGCGAGGCTGAGCGCGTCCTCGCGGGTGCGGATCTCGCCCGCGTACTGCGCCTCCTCGAGCTCGGCCAGCAGCCGGCCGATGCGCGGGCCGCGCACCCCGAGCTCCTTGGCCAGCTCGTCGCCGCGCACGAGCGGCTCCGGCTTCGCCTCGCCGCGGCGCTCCAGCGCAGGGCCGAGCATCTCCCGGGCCAGCTCGAGGTGGGCGGCGATGGCGGGCTCCGCGTTCTTGCCGCGGGTGGCCAGCCGGTCGGCGACGGTGAAGACCGTGACGTCGGCGGCGTTCGGCTCGGTGGCGGTCAGGTAACGCCAGACCGCCCGCCGCGACAGCGGCCGCTCGTGGACGAGGAAGCCGAGCCGCAGGTGGTGGAGGGTCAGCGCGGCGACGTAGTCCGCGAGCCGCTGCGAGGCGCGCAGGCGCCGCAGCACGTCGCGCGCGAGCTGGGCGCCCTCGGCGTCGTGGCCGACGAACGTGACCCGCCCGTCGGGCCGCCGGCCCTGGGTGGCGGGCTTGGCGGCGTCGTGCAGGAGCGCCGCGAAGCGCATGGCGCCGCCGCGGGTGAGGTCGTTGGCCATCGGCTCGGCCAGCAGGTCGCGCACCGCATCGGCGTGCTCCCCCAGCTCGGGCGCCCCCGTCTGCAGGTGCGCGACCGCCGCGAGCACCTCGAGCGTGTGGCCGTGGACGTCGCGGTGGTGGAAGACGTTCTGCTCGACGCCGCGCAGCGCGCCGAGCTCCGGCAGCACGACCGGGGTCAGCCCCAGCTCGTCCATCAGCTCGAGGCCGGGCACCGGCCGCTCGCCGGCCACGATCTTCTTGAGCTCCTGGAACACGCGCTCGGCGGCGACGCGCGTGAGCTCGGGCGCGCGCTCGCGGACGACGGCGGCCGTGTCCGGTTCGACGTCGAGCCCGAGCTCCGTGGCCAGCCGGGCCGCCCGCAGCGTGCGCAGCGGGTCCTCGCCGAGCGCCGCGGCGCTGACCATCCGCAGCCGCCGCGCCTCGAGGTCTGCGCGGCCGCCGTGGGGGTCGAGCAGCTCCCCGCCGGCCAGCGGCTCGGCCATCGCGTTGACGGTGAAGTCGCGCGCCGCGAGGTCGGCGTCGACGTCGTCATCGCGCAAGCGCACGATGTCGACGTGCCAGCTGTGGCCGCGCCCGACGACGCGCCAGGCTCCGAACGCGCCCGACAGCTCGAACGCGGTGCCACGGCCCGCGCGGGCGATCGCGCGCGCGGCGTCCTCCGTGTCGCCGGCGAGCGCGATGTCGAGGTCGGTGGTGTCGCGCCCGAGCAGGCGGTCGCGGACCGTCCCGCCGACGATCCAGGCCGGCCGGTCGCCGATGCCCCGGCGGGCGGCCTGGAGGTTGTCGCTCATCGCCCGTAGACCCGCGGCACGCGGCCGGAGATCCCGCAGGTCACCTCGTAGTTGATGGTGCCGATCCGGCGCGCGACCTCCTCGGCGAGGATCCGCTCGCCGCCCTGGGCACCGATGAGCACCGCCTCCTCGCCCACCGCGCCGGCGCCGCCCTCGCCGAGGTCGACGGTGATGTTGTCCATCGAGACGGTGCCGATCAGCGGCACGCGCCGGCCGCCGACGAGCACGTCGGCGTTGTTGGTCAGCGCGCGGCGCACGCCGTCGGCGTAGCCGATCGGCAGCGTGCCCACGCAGGTCGGCGCCTCGGCCACGAAGCGGCGGCCGTAGCCCGCGCTCTGGCCGGGCGCGGCGGTCTTGGCCTCGGCGACGTAGGTGACGAGCGAGAGCGCCGGCTCGAGCCCGTGCGGGGCCGGGTCCTCGTGGAACGGGTCCATGCCGTAGACGGCGATGCCGCAGCGCACGAGGTCGAAGCGGGCGGCGGGCTCGCCGAGCGTGGCGGCCGAGTTGGCGGCGTGGACGAGGAGGTCGGGGTGGGCGGCCTTGAGCGCCTCCGCCCACGGCGTGAAGCGCGCGAGCTGCTCGGCCATGAAGCCGGGGTCGTCGTCCGCGGTGGCGAAGTGGGTCATGGCGCCCGCCAGCCGCAGGTCGCCGCGCGCGGCGACCGCCTCGGCCACGCGCGTCGCCTCCTCGGGGTCGCGCGTGCCCAGCCGCCCCATGCCGGTGTCGAGCTTGACGTGGACCCGGGCGCCCGGCGCCAGCCGCTCGACGAAGCGCTCGCGCCAGGCCACCACGTCGGCGCCCGCCGCCAGCGCCACCTCGAGCTCCTGCGGCGACAGCGCGCCCATCACCAGCACGGGGCCCTCGATGCCCGCCGCGCGCAGGCCGCGCGCCTCGTCCGCGGTCGCCACCGCCAGCCACATCGCGCCGCCCGCCCGGGCCGCGCGGGCGGCCGGCACCATGCCGTGCCCGTAGCCGTCGCCCTTGACCACCGCGCAGAGCGCAGCGGGGGCCGCCACCGCCGCGAGCCGCGCGGCGTTGCGCTCGATCGCGCCGAGGTCGACCCGGGCCTGCGCCCGCAGTGACACCGCTACTCCCGCGTGAGCGCCTCGAGCACGTCGAGGCGGGTCACGACGCCGATCAGCCGCCCGTGCTCGATGACCGGCAGGCGGTTGTGCTTGCGCTCCGCGATCAGGCGCGCGGCCTCCGACACCGGCAGGTCGGGCTCGACGGTGATCGGGTCCGGGGTCATCAGGTCGGCG
Source organism: uncultured Solirubrobacteraceae bacterium (assembly GCA_963730115.1). Lineage (GTDB taxonomy): Bacteria > Actinomycetota > Thermoleophilia > Solirubrobacterales > Solirubrobacteraceae > DASQFQ01. The sequence continues at coordinate 753,309 of CAVSQM010000012.1, forward strand.
GCCGTCGCGGCGACCGCCTTGCGCAGGCGCTCCTCGAAGTGGCTGAAGCGCTCGACGAACACGAAGCCGCCGAACAGCTGGAAGTAGTGCGGCAGGTGCAGGTCCTCGTTCTCGCCCGAGAGGATCAGGTCCTCCTCGGTGATGATCCCCACGCAGCGCCCGCCGTCGTTGACGACCGGGATGCCCGGCAGCTCGTGCTCGCGCAGCACCTCGAGCACCCGCTCGGTGGGGTCGGCCTCGTAGACGAAGACGGGGTCGCTCTCCATCACGTCGCGCACGGTCAGCGCCATCGCTCCTAGCTTCCCAGGGCAGCGGGCAGCGCGCGGATCACGTCGGAGGCGATCACCCCGTCGGGCCCGTCGGGCGCGGCGGCGATCTGGCCGGCGCGCAGGTGCGCGTAGACGCCGGCGGCGGCGGCGTGGGCGGGCGCCAGGCCCTTGGCCAGCATCGCGCCGATCACGCCCGACAGCACGTCGCCCGTGCCGGCGGTGGCGAGCGCGGGCGCGACGCCGCGCGAGACGGCCACGCCGGTCGGCGTCGCCACGAGCGTGTCGTCGCCCTTGAGCACGACGATCGCCTTCGCCTTCACAGCGGCCTCACGCGCGTACTTGAGCCGGTGCGCGTTGATCTCCTTCGAGTCGATGCCGAGCATGCGGCCGAGCTCGCCGGCGTGCGGCGTCATCACGGTCGGCCACGGGCGCACGCGCACGAGCTCCTCCATCTCCCCGCCGGCGAGCGCGTTGAGCCCGTCGGCGTCGACGACGAGCGGGACGTCGATGCGCTCCACCAGCTCCCGTGCGAGCTCCTGCGCGCCCTTGTCCTTGCCGATCCCAGGGCCGAGCACCACGGCGTCCGCGCGGTCGATCGCCTCGAGCGCCGGCTGCAGCGCGGTCGGCGTCAGCGCTCCGTCGCGCTCGGGCAGCCCGACCATCATCGCCTCGAGCAGCCGCACCGTGAACGAGAGCTCGAGGCTGTGGGGCGCGCCGACCGTCACGTAGCCCGCTCCGGCGCGCATCGCGGCGAGCGCGGCCATCGAGGGCGCGCCGGTCAGCCCGTGGGAGCCGCCGATGATGAAGACGTTGCCGGAGGAGAACTTCGTCGAGTCCGCGGTGCGGCGCGGCATGTCGAACAGCACGCCGCCGCCGATCAGCCCGATCTCCGCCTCGCCCGGAGCGCCGGCGGGAATGCCGATGTCGACGACCTCGACGGTGCCGGCGTGCGCCTTGCCAGGGTGGATCCACAGCCCCGGCTTGGCCTGGTGGAAGGTCGACGTGGCGACCGCCTTGACCGCCGCGCCCTCGACCTCGCCGGTGCTCGCGTTGACGCCGCTCGGCACGTCGGCGGCGATCACCCGCGCCCGGGCGGCGTTGATGGCGAGGATCACCGCGTCGGCGGGGTCGCGCGGGGCGCCCTCGAAGCCGGTGCCGAGCACGGCGTCGACGATCGCGTGCGCCTTCTCGAGCCGGTCGGGGTGGAACGGCACCGGCGCAGGGCCCGGGAGGACCTTGACCTGCGCCTGCGCGTCCTCCCCCATCCACTCCGGCGGCCACACCGCCAGCACGTCGACGTCGCGCCCCGCCTGGCGCAGCAGGCGAGCGGCCACGAGCCCGTCGCCGCCGTTGTTGCCCTTGCCGCAGATCACCGCGATCCGCCCGGCCGGCGCGTGCTTGCCGACCGCCCGCGCCAGGCCCTCGCCGGCGCGCTCCATGAGCTGGCGCGACGGCACGCCCTTGGTCTCGATCGCCCACGAGTCCGTCGCCCGCATCAGCTGGGCGTCCGGCAGCGGCTCGAGCCAGCGCGGGTTCGTCACCGACCCACCACGGCGACGGCGCCCGCCATGGCCCGCGTGTGGGTCATCGAGATCGCCACCGAGCCTCCCAGCTCCGACGCGCGCGCCGCGGCGTGCCCGGATAGGCGCACCTCCGGCGCGCCCTCGCCCTCGCGCACCACCTCGACGTCGTGGGGATTCCAGACCTCGAGCGCGAGCGCCTTGACGACCGCCTCCTTGGCGCAGAAGCGCGCCGCGAGGTGCATCGCCGGGCGCGGCCGGCTCTTGGCGTATCGAAGCTCGCTGTCCGTGAACAGACGTTCCGCAAGGCGCGGCCGACGGGCCAAGGCCCGCTCCAGCCGCTCGATCTCGAGAAGGTCGATGCCGACGCTGCCCATCCGGACGGCGACTCTATCCGTCCAGTTGCCCGTTTCGCCACTTGATTCGGCTCCGGAGGCTCGGCTACTCTCGATGTGCCGGAGGCCAGGGCTCAAAACACGGACGGGAAGAGAACGGAATGGCCCCCAAGGATTTCCCGAGCGACATGGGCGTATGTCGTCACGGGTGACGCAAGCAATGCATACAGCGATGGCGGCGCTCCCCCAGCACCCTGAGGCTGGGCCGCGCTCGGTCGCGGCCCGGGAGCGGGCATTCGCCGCGCTGTCGCGCGAGTTGAGGTTCTGCCTCGACGGCGACGGCTGCCTGACGCACATGTCCGGAGCGTGGGCCACCACGCTCGGCTACGACCCGGACGAGCTGCTCGGCGCGCACTGGACGGCGATCGTCTGCGCGAACGACCACGCGCCGATGCGCAACGCGATCGAGCGGGCGCTGACGCACCGCGAGGCGCAGCCGGAGCTCGAGCTGCGGATCGCGGCCGCCGCCGGCGCCCCGCGCCTGGTGCACTGGACCCTCGTCCCCGGCTGGGGCGGCGAGATCATCGCTGCCGTCGGCTACGAGCGCACCGCGCAGCACCAGGCTGCCGCCGACGCGCGTGACGAGGCCGCGCGACTCCAGCGCCGCGTCGAGGAGCTCCAGGTGCTCGTCGAGGATCTGGGCGACCACAGCCGCTCGATGGAGGGCTTCGCCGCGACGGCGGCCCACCAGCTGTCCGAGCCGCTGATCGTCGCGGAGAGCGGCACGATCATGGTTACCGAGGACCTCGGCGACTCGCTCGATCCCGAGCAGCGCGCGCGACTCGACGCGATCGGCCGCGGAGCGGCCCGGGCGCGCCAGATGGTCGACGCCCTGCTCATGGACGCCCGGTCCGCCAACGGCCTCGAGCTCAAGCCCGTCGACGTCGACCGGGTCGTGGCGCGGGTGCTCGAGGACCTCGGGCCCCGGATGCGCGACCGCCAGGTCATCGCCGACGTCGGCAAGCTGCCGACGGTCCGCGCCGAGACGCGACTGCTCACCGTCATCTTCCAGAACCTGCTCACGAACGCGATCAAGTACGGGCCCCGCGACGGCGGGCTGGTGCGGATCGCCTCCGAGCGCCACGAGGACGGCTGGAAGCTGATGGTGGCGAGCGAGGGCGCGCCGCTGCCGGCCGACCAGACGAAGCGGATCTTCGAGCCGTGGCGGCGGATCCCCGGCGAGCGCCGCGCCCCAGGGTCCGGCCTCGGCCTGGCCATCTGCGCGCGACTGGTCGAGCGACTCGGCGGCAGCATCGGCGTCGAGCCGCAGCGCGACGGCAACGCCTTCTACTTCGTCCTGCCGGCCGCGTAGGGCCGCGTCGCTCAGGCGCCGTTCGGCGGCGCGCTGCGCATGCGGTCGGCGGCGGCGACGGCGTCGTCGCGCGACCGGACGTCGAGCTTGCGCAGGATGTTCTTCACGTGCGAGCGGATCGTCTCGGGCGACAGCACGAGCTCGTCCGCGATCTGGTCGGTGGTCTTCGACTCCTTGAGGAGGTCGATGACCTCCCACTCACGGGCGGTGAGCGGGCTCTTGACCGGCCGCATGCCCGAAGAGCCGGTGGGCGCCTCGCGCAGGCGCTCGATCAGCGCGAGCGTCATCTTGCGCGAGATCGCGGCCTGACCGGCGCGGAGGCCCTCGATCGCGCGCGGCAGCGCCTCGATCTCGAGGTCCTTGGAGAGGAACCCGCTCGCCCCGGCCTTCAGCGCCTGCAGCCCGAGCTCGTGATCGTCCTCGCCCGCGCCGGTGAGCACGATGATCAGCTGGTCGGGCAGCTGCCGGCGGATCTGGCGCGTTGCCATGATGCCGTCGAGCTCGGGCATCACGACGTCCATCACCACGACGTCGGGCTGGTAGTGGATCGTCAGCTCGACCGCCTGCCGGCCGTCCCGGGCCTCGGCGATCACGATCACGCCCGACCTCTGGAGTACGTCCTTGATGACCCTCCTCGCGAAGGGGTCGTCATCAGCGATGACCGCGCGCGCGTGTGACTGTTCCGTGTCCGCCATTGATCCAGTGTTTGCCATTCGTGGCTCCCGCAAAGGGCGGGCGAACGAACGTAGTCGATCACCCCCCTCGGGGCAACTCGGCCCCGGTCAGGAAGGTACCTGTCAAGGGGAACTTCGTCACCTGGCCATTCGTCCAGAGGTACCCCGCGACAGGGGATGTGGTCCCCCGGTCGGGGACCTCGACCTGACCTACCCAAGGGTCGTGCAGGCCCCCCGCCGCTCAGAGGAAGTCCACCTTCCAACGGCGGCCCGCTCCGGAGACAGTGATCCTCGTGTCCGAGCCCCGCCGACCCATGTCCACGGCTCAGCGTCTCGCAGACCTGCGCAGCGCGCAGCCCTGCGACACCACGCTGCAGAACCTCATCAGCATCCTCACGGCCAAGCTCGATCTGAGCGCGCGCCTCCCGGTCTACGAGTACGAGGCCGATAGCGAGGGCTTCCCCGAGGCCGCCTCGTTCATGAGCGCGCTGGCCTCGGCCGAGCGCGAGAGCGTCCAGGACATCCTGCGCTCGCTCCGCCTGCACCTCGATCGCACGAGCGGTCGCTTCAGCCCGTCTTCGCAGGTGTCGTCGTGATCTCGGTCGCGCTGATCGCCGACAGCGGCCCGGCCCTCGAGGCCATGACGCGCGGCCTCGCCTCGCTCTCGGGCGTGAACATCGTGCGCCACTGCCACGGTCACGCGCGGATCGGCGCCGGCCTGAAGCGCTGCGCGCCCGACCTCGTGCTGCTCGACGAGATGCACTGGCCGCGGCTCGCGCTCCAGCGCCTCGAAGAGATCCACCAGCTGCTCCCGGACACGCGCGTCGTGGTCCGGACCGAGCGCCCTGACGCCGGCTGGCTCGCCGACGCCCTGCGCGCCGGCGCCAGCGCGGTCGTGCCGGCCACCGCCGGCCCCGACACGCTCGGCGTGGTCTTGAAGGAAGTGGTCTCCGCAGGCGGAGACGAATCCCAGCCGACCCGGATGGCGGCGTGACAAGGAGATGTCGATGATCGCCGAACACGGCGCGACGGTGATCCCGTTCACGGACGCCCTACTGCGCCGGCCCAATGACGAGAGCCCGCGCGAGGAGCGCCTGGCTCCCGAAGCTGCAACACCAGACAACGTGATCGTGCTCGCGCGCTTCTCGCGCCGGGCCCGGCGCGCCCATCGCCGCTTCTGGCTGGGCGGCCCGCCCGAGGGCGAGGCGGCCTGATGCTCGTCGTCATCGTCACCGACAACGGCTTCGCGGCCGAGGCGATCCGCCGCAGCTTCCGCGGCACGAGCGGCGTGCAGGTCGCCGGCTACGTCGACGGGCGGCGCGCGTGCGGCGCGGCCGTCGCCGAGGCGCGCCCCGACGTCGTGATCGTCGACGAGATGACCTGGTCGGCCAACGCCGTCGCGCGGATCTCCGAGATCCGCCGCGCCGTGCCGGCCACCAAGATCGTCGCGCTGTCCGCGGAGGCCAACGCCGACTGGCTCGGCGACGCCGTCCGCGCCGGCGCCGACGCCGCGATCTCGAAGACCGTGCAGCCGACGACGCTCGGCCTGCTCGTGCGCGAGATCTGGGCCGGCACGATCCACCACGCCTTCTCGAACCGCAGCGCGACCGCGAGCGTCAACGCCACCCACGGCAAGCTCACCCCGCGCGAGCTCGAGATCCTCCGGCTCGTCGCGAGCGGGGCCTCCAACGGCCTGATCGCCCGCCAGCTCTGGGTGACCGAGCAGACGGTCAAGTTCCACCTCTCGAACGTCTACCGGAAGCTCGGCGTCGCCAACCGCACGGAGGCGAGCCACTACGCCCACATGCATGGGCTCACCGACGTCTTCTCGCCGGCCGCGGACAGCACCTCCGTCCCGTACGCCGCGTGACCCCTCGTTCGACTCCGACACCGATGATGGAAGGCCCACTCAGCATGACCAACGCATTTCGCGCGCGAGCCGACGAGCTGGACACCCGGCGCTCGGCTGGTCGCTTTCGCAGCCGGACCAAACTCGAGGAAGGCCCCGAGCTGGACCGGGTCGTCGCCCAGGCGGTCGCCCGGGCCAAGGCGGGCGACCAGGAGGCATTCCGCTTCCTGTATCTGCGCTACGCCGACAACGTCTACGGCTACGTCCGCAGCATCGTCCGCGACGAGTTCGAGGCCGAGGACGTCACCCAGCACGTGTTCACGAAGCTGATCACGACGCTGCCCAAGTACGAGCAGCGCGAGGTCCCGTTCGCGGCCTGGATCCTCCGGGTGGCCCGCAACGTGGCCGTGGACCACATGCGTGCAGCGCCGTGCGGTGCCGTGCGAAGAGGTCCGCGAGCTCGAGCCGCAGCACGAGAACACCGGCGAGAGCTCCTCGCTGAACTTCCGCGAGGCGCTGGCCACGCTCCCCGAGGAGCAGCGCCAGGTCATCGTCCTGCGCCACGTGGTCGGCCTGAGCCCCGGCGAGATCGCCGGCCGGCTCGGCAAGACCGAGCCGTCGATCCACGGCCTGCACCACCGCGGCCGCGGCGCGCTCCGTGCCGTCCTGACCGAGCGCGACTGCGCACCCACCGTCAAGACCCGGATGGCTGCGTGATGGCGCCCGTCTCCTCCGCGCTCGCGCGCATCCCGATCACGCGCCTCGACCAGGCCGACCCCGAGCTGCTCGAGGAGCTGCTCGCCGTCGTCAGCGAGGTCGCCCACAAGGGCGCGTTCACCATGGGCGCCGAGCTCGAGGCCTTCGAGGCCGAGTTCGCCGCCTACTGCGAGACCGCCCACGCGGTCGGGCTGTCCTCCGGCACCGAGGCCATCGTGCTCGCCCTGCGCGCACTCGGCATCGGCCCGGGTGACGAGGTCGTCGTGCCGACGAACTCCTTCATCGCGACGGCCGAGGGCGTCAGCCTCGCCGGGGCGACGCCGCGGCTCGTGGACGTCGATCCGACCAGCCACCTGATGACCGCCGACGCGCTCGAGGCGGCGATCGGCCCGCGGACGCGCTGCGTGATCCCCGTCCACCTGATGGGCTCGACGGTCGACATGGAGCCGCTGCTCGAGGTGGCCCGCGGGGCCGGCCTCAAGGTCGTCGAGGACTGCGCGCAGGCGCACGGCGCCCGCTACCACGGCCAGCGCGTCGGCACGTTCGGCGACATCGGGTGCTTCTCGATGTATCCGACGAAGAACCTCGGCGCGTGGGGCGACGGCGGTGCCGTCGTGACCGCCGATCCCGAGCTGGAGGAGCGGGTCCGGCTGCTGCGCTCGCACGGCGAGCAGCCCCGCTACCACCACCGGATGGTCGGGACGACCGCACGCCTGGACGCGCTCCAGGCGGCGCTGCTGCGCGTCAAGCTCCGCCGGCTGGAGGGCTGGAACGACGACCGGCGGCGCCTCGGGGCGATGCTGCGCGACGGGCTGGCCGACTCGAGCGTGGAGCTTCCCGCGCCCGCGAACGAGCAGGGCGACCACGTCTACCACCTGTTCATCGTGCGTACGCAGCGCCGCGAGGCCCTGCGCGCGTTCCTCGACGAGCGGGGCGTCTCGACGGCCGTCCACTACCCCTTCCCGATCCACCGCACGGAGGCGTACGCCGAGCTCGGCCTCGGCGAGGGAAGCCTGCCGGTCGCAGAGCGGCTGGCCGAGCAGATCTGCACGTTGCCGCTGTTCCCGTCGATGTCCGACGGCGAGGTCGCGCAGGTGATCGAGGCAGTCCGGGACTTCGACATGGAGGCGTCATGAGCTCTGGGAAGCAACCGTCCGTCCGCCGGCTCGTGTCGGCGGATTCGATCCAGCAGGACCCGCTGCGCATCGCCGTGGTCGGCTATGGCTACTGGGGCCCGAACCTCGCGCGCAACGTGATGGAGCGCCCCGAGCTCGAGCTGGCGGCGCTGTGCGAGCGCGACGCCTCGCGTGCCGCCGCCTTCCAGGCGAAGACGCCGGGCGTCCCGGTGTTCGCGGAGCTCGACGACGTGCTCGCCGACCCGTCGATCGACGCGCTGCTGGTGGCCACGCCGCCGCGCACCCACTACGACATCGCGCGGGCAGCGCTCGAGAGCGGCAAGCACGTGCTCGTCGAGAAGCCGCTGTCGCGCACCGCCGCGGAGGCGGAGGAGCTGCTCGCGGTCGCCGAGCCGTGAGGACCGGGTGCTGATGCCCGGCCACACGTTCCTCTACAGCCCGCCGGTCAACAAGGTCCGCGACCTGATCCGCCAGGGTGCGCTCGGCGAGGTGTACTTCGTCACGTCGTCGCGCATGAACCTGGGCAAGTACCAGCCCGACGGGGTCATCTGCGACCTGGCGCCGCACGACATCTCGATCCTGCTCTACCTGCTCGAGCAGCAGGTCACGCAGGTGAGCGCGTCGGCGCGGAGCATCTTCCGCGAGCACAACCCGGAGGTCGCGTTCCTCACGCTGACGTTCGCCAACGGGGTCACGGCCAACATCCAGATCTCCTGGCTGGCGCCCCGCAAGGTGCGCGAGATGGTGTTCGTCGGCAGCCGGCGGATGGTCCAGTACGACGACACCGCGGCCGACGAGTCGGTGCGCGTGTTCGACCGGGGCATGGAGTTCGAGGCGCCGGCGAACTTCGGCGAGTTCCAGCTCAGCTACCGCAGCGGCGACATCGTCGTCCCGCGGGTCGAGGCGGCGGAGCCGCTCAGCCTCGAGCTGCAGGACTTCGCCCTCGCGATCCGCACCGGGGTCCTGCCGCGCTCGCACGCGCAGCTCGGCCTCGAGACGGTCGCCGTGATCGAGGCGGCGGAGACGTCGCTGCGCCTGAACGGCGAGCCGGTGGCGCTCGGGCAGCAGCTCGAGCGGGCCGCCGCTTAGACGGACAGGCGAAAAGTCGTGGAGGGGCGCGGTTGAACCGCGCCCCTTCATGCGTTGTTGGTCGTGGAGATCGCGAAGGCACTGATTCTCGCGGGGCGCACGGACCTCGACCGGCCATGGCCGAGCGTGCAGTCCGGGCCCAAGCAGCTGGTGCCGGTCGCCAACCGGCCGATCCTCTTCCACCACCTCGAGACGCTGCGCGGCGCCGGCGTGCGCGAGGCGACGATCGCCGTCGAGCCCGAGAGCGCGCGCCTGATCGGCGCGGCCGTCGGCGACGGCTCCGACTGGGACTTCGCCGTCCGCTACGTGGAGTGGGCGCCTGCGACCGGCATCAGCGGCGCGCTGACCGCCGCTCGTGACTTCGTCGCCGACGACTCGGTGCTCGTCCGCCCCGCGGACGCGCTGCACCGCGAGCAGATCCACCCGCACATCGCCGAGTTCGCCCACGACGAGCTGGACGCGATGGCGCTCCGGTTCTCGGGGGCGCCCCAGGACCGCCTGGGCAACCAGGTGCCGGGCGGCTATCTGCTGAGCGCGAGCGCTGTCACGTTGCTCCGCGAGCGGCCGCTGCTGTGCGGCGACCTCGTGGCCGGGGTGCGGCGCCACGGCGGCCAGGTGCTCGTCCGCGAGATGGACGGTTGCCTCCCCTGCCACGGCGAGCAGGACGCCCTGCTCGAGGCGAACCGCCGCATGCTGACCGGGCTCGAGCGCGACGTGGACGCCGAGGCGTTCCCCACCTGCGAGTTCCAGGGGCCGGTCAAGGTGCATCCGTCCGCCCGGCTCGAGCACACGCTCATCCGCGGGCCGGCGATCATCGGGCCCGGGGCGCAGCTCTCCCACGCGTATGTCGGGCCCTACACCTCGATCGGGGCCAACGTCACGATCGACGGCTCGCAGATCGAGCACTCGATCGTGCTCGACGAGGCCGAGCTGCTGCACGTCGGGAACCGGCTCGAGACGAGCGTGATCGGCCGCGGCGCCCGGATCACGCGCAGCTTCGTGGTCCCGACGGCGATGCGCCTGTCGGTCGGCGACGGTGCCGAGGTGACGATCACGTGACCGATGTGAGAAACCGAGCCCGCCGCGCGTTGATCTGACAGCGGCGACCGAGAAGCGGAGGCAACAGGCATGCAACAGGACACCGGCGTGAGCGTCGGGATCATCGGGCTCGGCTACGTCGGGCTGCCCTTGGCGGTCGAATTCGCCGAGGCCGGCCACCGCGTGGTCGCCCTCGACGTCGACCCCAGCAAGGTGGCATCGATCACGGCGGGGCGCAGCTACATCGAGGACATCCCGTCCGAGCGCCTCGCGAAGGTCGGCGAGCGCCTGCACGCGACCACGCGCTACGCGGCGCTCGCACAGGTCGACGCCGTCGTCATCGCGGTCCCCACGCCGCTGAACGAGAACCGCGAGCCCGACCTCCAGCCGCTCATGTCCGCCGGCGCCGCGCTCGCGAGCGTGCTCCAGGAGGGGCAGCTCGTGGTGCTCGAGTCGACCACGTACCCGGGCACCACGCGCGAGCGCCTCGCGCCGCTGCTCGAGGAGTCCGGCCTGCGCGCGGGCGAGACGTTCAGCCTCGCGTTCTCACCCGAGCGCATCGACCCGGGCCGCACCGACTTCACGCTCCGCACCACGCCGAAGGTCGTGGGCGGGCTCACGGAGCGCTGCCTGGAGCGCGCGAGCGCGCTCTACGGGAGCGTCTGCGACGCGGTCGTGCCGGTCTCGACCCTCGAGGTGGCGGAGCTCACGAAGCTGCTCGAGAACATCTTCCGGTCGGTCAACATCGCGCTCGTCAACGAGATCGCGATGCTCTGCGACCGGATGGACATCGACGTGTGGGAGGTCGTCCAGGCGGCCGCCACCAAGCCCTACGGCTTCATGTCCTTCAAGCCCGGCCCCGGCATGGGCGGGCACTGCCTCCCGGTCGACCCGTTCTACCTCTCGTGGAAGGCGCGCGAGTACGACTCGAAGACCGCGTTCATCGAGCTGGCGGGCGAGATCAACGCCGAGATGCCCTACTTCTGCGCCGAGAAGATCGCCGGTGCGCTCAACGAGGACGCCAAGGCGGTCCGCGGATCGCGCATCGCGATCCTGGGCGTCTCCTACAAGGCCGGCGTCGGGGACGTGCGCGAGTCGCCCGCGATCAAGATCATGCGCCTGCTGGCCGACCGCGGGGCGGAGCTGGTCTACCACGACCCGCACGTGCCCGAGCTGCCCGACTTCGGCCTGGCCTCGCAGCCGCTCGACGAGGTCCTCGACGCCGACGTCGTGGCGATCGTCACGGTCCACCCCGACCTCGACCCCGAGCGCGTCGTCTCCGAGGCGAAGCTCGTCGTCGACTTCCGCGGGGTCACCAGCGGACTCGGCGCCGGACGCGTCGTGCGGCTCTAGGCGGCCGAAAGAAACGGTCGGCGGCCCGCGTTGGATTCCATACGGATGGGAAGCGCCGACATGAACCCCTGCGAGAACCGCGGCACCGACGGAGGTGAGCCTGTGGCGATCGTGATCATGCGCGAGCTCTGGCGCCGCCGCTACGCGGTCGGCATCGGGATCGCCTACGCGCTCACGCTGGTCATCCTCATGTCGTACCGGGTCAGCCTCGGGCTGCCGCCGAAGGTCGAGAGCCGGCAGTACGCGGCCGGCATCGCGGCGTCCGACGTCCTGGTCGACTCCCCGAACTCGCAGATCGTCGACGTCGGCGGCGGCAGCACCGACGTCGAGGGCGCCACGATCGACCTCGGCGGCCTCTCGACGCGCGCGCGGTTGCTCGCGAACCTCATGTCGAGCAGCCCGCTCAAGGACCGCATCGCCACGGCGGCGGGGGTCAAGGCGAACAAGCTGATCGTGATCGCGCCCGCGGGCGCCGACACGGCGCCGACCACCACGACGACCACCAGTCCCTCGGTCAAGGTCAAGGTCGGCGATCGCGACGCGAACGTGCTCGGGCTCTTCGTCGACGAGACGCTCCCGATCCTGACCATGCGCGTGCAGGCGCCCGACCCCGCGACGGCCGAGCTGCTCGCCACGTCGGCGGTCAAGGAGCTGCGCGAGTACCTGAAGTCGGTCGCCGCCGCGGACAACGTCCCCGACGCCCGCCAGCTCGTCATCGAGCCCCTCGGCCCGGCGACCTCCGCGACCGTGACCAAGGGCCCGCGCCGGCTGTTCGCGATCCTCGCGGGCCTGTTCGTGCTCGTGCTCTGGTGCGCCGGCACCGTGCTGATCCCGCGCTTCGTCAGGACCTGGCGCGACGCGGAGCGCGCGGAGGCCGAGGCGGGGGGAGGTGGACGGCAAGGACCGCCGGCCCGCCGCACGCAAGACCGCGACGCGCAAGCCGCCCATCACGCAAGACCGCGTCTCACACGCACGAGACGAACGGGAACGGCTCGGCCGCCCCGCTCCCGGCGCGCAAGCGGCGCGCCAAGGCCTCGGCAGCACGCCAGGGCCAGTCGGGTTAGCGCAGCCGCTCGGCGAAGAACCGGAGCACCCTCGGGGTCTTCGGCTCCGGATCGCCGATGTGGCCGATCTCCAGGCGGTCGAGCAGGGCGTGGAAGTCACGCTCCGCGCTCTCGGCTTCGTCGGGCTCCACCTTGAAGGAGAGCTCGACGAAGTGCGTCCCGTCCGGCAGTGACCACTGCTCGACGGAGAGCTCGTGCGGGAACGTCGCGGGCGGAAGCTCCCACTTCCGCGCGTCGACCGGGCCGAGCACGGCGAGATCCTCCAACGCGGTTCCGCCTGGCAACGTCTCCGCGAAGACCGCCTCCTGCGCCTTGTTGAACAGCTTGCTCAGCTTCAGGGCTCCGTGTGCGACTTCCTCGATCTCGCCGCGGTCGGGCTTCCCGTCCAGCTTGGCCGAGGGAACCTGCTTGGAGCCCACCACGTCGAGCTCGATGCGGACTCCCTCGGCCGCGCGCCAGCTCGCAGGGATGTCGGGCAGCGGCAGCGGTCGCAGCTTGACCGTGGAGTCGTCATCGTCGCCGTCCGTCACGCGGGCGCGCAGCACGAGATCCTCGGCGAACAGGCCGAGCTCCGGCGTGTCGTAGAAGTACACCTTGCGCCGCGCCGGGCTGACCTGCGCGCTGCGCAGCTCGGCCTCCACCTTCGGTTCCTCCGCGGGCAGCACGGTGACCTTGAACTCGAGCCGCTGGATCGCCGGGTCGATCTCGCCGATCATGCAAGGCAGATCCTCTCCTGTCGGCGCCGGCGGCGCCACCCCGGGGGCTAGCGGGGCCAGCCGAGCGGGTCGGCGAGGCCGTCGCCGGCCTTGCGCCAGGCGCGGCCGAGGCCGCCGAGGATGACGGCGCAGCAGCACCAGCCCGCGAAGCCGAACAGTGCCACGAGGACGCCGATGAAGGGCCGGGGGCCGCCGCTCACGACCGCGGCCGTGCGCGGGCGGGCGAGCGGCTTGACCTCGAGTTGCTTCTTGACCGTGGCGCCGGAGGCGATCACGAAACGGAGCGCCGGCGCCGCCGCCGAGGCGAGACGGGAAGCGGTCTCGCGATCCGGTGCGGCCGCCACGAGCGAGATGATGGGGGTGTCGCCCGCGGTGGTCACCGTCAGGCGAACCGGCGTCTGCACCGAGGCGGAGGCGTCGACCGCGGCGCGGGCGAGCGGGCTCGCGCGGCCCACGATCGCCGTGCGGCTGCTGAGCACCGCGAGGTCCTCGAGCGGGACGCCGGCCCGGGACGCGATCATGCTGCGCGCGTCGTCGGAGGCGAGGCGCTCGCCGAGCAGGACCGCCTGGTCCGCGATCGCCGCGGTGTTCGCCCGCACGTCCGCGGCGAGCGGGCGCGCGGTGTCGATCTGGATCTGCGCGGTGGCGAGCGCCGCGTGCCGCTCCGGGGAAGCAAACGGCCCGACGGGCACGTAGCCGCTGGCGGCGATGCCCAGCAGCACCGACAGGATCGCGCCGACCGCGACCACGCGGCGCCGGCGGGCGAGCAGCCGCAGGGGATTCAGGAGCTCCATGCCGGCTCCAGCTCGCGGTGTTCCTCGGCCTCCCGTGGCGCGAGGTCGGGTTCCGGTGGCGGGGGCGCCGGCCGCGGCTGGGTCACGATCACCGTGAGCAGCGCGGCCGTCCACAAGAAGATGTAGGGCACGTGGGGGAACGACATGACGTCGAACAGCGTCGACACGACCATGAAGCAGACCGCCGCGGCGGCCGCCCACAGGCCCACGGGAGCGTCGTAGAGATCGCGCGTCCGGATCGGCCCGCGCGCCACCGCGACCACGGTCGCCCCCATCGCGAGATAGGCCAGCACGCCGAGCACCCCGCCCTCGACGAGCTGTCGCAACAGCTCCATGTCGAGGATGCGGTACGTCGACGGCTCGTAGCTGCCGTAGCCGCGCCCGATCAGCAGGTTGGTCCACACGTCGGGGCGGATCGCGTCGTAGTCGGCCGTGCGGTCGCTGACCGTGTTGACGCCGAGGCGGCTCGAGTCGAGCTGGCCGAGCACGCCGGTCAGCGCGCCCGGTGACAGCGCCTGCACCACCAGGATCATCACGACGCCCAGCGGCGCCAGCTTGAGCAGCTCGCGGCGCCGGAAGTACGCGATCGTCAGGCACACCGAGATCGGCGCCATGAACGCGCTCTTGCGGAACGTCGCCACGATCCCGGCCATCAGGATCGCCGCGGCGATCCCGTACTTCACGCGCTCCCAGCGTTCACCCGTGGGATGGATCAGCCGCGCGATCACGATCGGCAGCACCATCGCGATCATCGCCACCGTCTCCAGCGGGGCCTGGCCCGGCCCGCGCACCTCCCGCCGGCCGATCTCGTCCACGCCGGACGAGTCGACGGCGCCGACCTGGAAGATGCCCGGGAGCAGCGTGTCGGACACCCGGTAGAAGACGTTGTAGGCGAAGCGGTACTCGATGATGAGCCCGAACGCGCAGATGCAGCCGAGGATCAGCGTGTAGGTGGTGAACGCCCGCACCTCGGAGCGCCGGATCGCGCTCGCGACGATCACGAAGAGGCTGATGTAGGACCCGAGCAGCGCGAGCTTCTTGACCGCCAGGTCCCAGCTCAGCCCGTGCTGGATGTCGCGGGCGCCGAGGACGATGCTGAGCCCGGCGACCGCCACGAAGCCGCCGATCGCGGCGTGCGTCCAGCTGAGGCGGATGCGCGGGGCGTCGGGCCCGCCGGCCGCGAGCGCGACCGCCCACACGACCATGATCGCGGGCAGGAAGAGCCGGTCGAAGTAGAGGTCGATCGGCAGCGGGACGTCGAGCAGGATGTCGTTGAACGGGACCAGGAACACGATCGCCATCAGCAGCGCGATCAGCCACGGCAGCACCCGTGTGGTCCGCGGCCAGTCGCCGGCGTGGGCGACCAGCTCGCGAGCGATCGATCGGTTGCCGGCCGGCTCGGGCGGCGACATGACGCGGCCCGCGCGGTGGGCGCGCAGCCACAGGATCAGGAACGCGCCGATGGCGGTCAGCGCGAACACGAAGAGGAACGTGAGCCCGGCGATCTGGATCCGCGTGCCGCCGCTCACGAGCGCCCCGCGCGCCGGGCCGAGCTGCGTGAGCACGCTCTCCTTCGCCGGATCGGCGCCCTGCTCCGCCGCGGTCTCCGCCAGGTAGGCGCGGACGCCCGGCAGGACCGAGTCGGCGAGCCGGCGGGCCTCTTCGACCGTCGGCGCCTGCGTGTAGAGGTCGAGCGTCGGGAGCGTCTGGCCGGCCCGCGCCTCGAGCCGATAGGGCTTGTCCGCCCCCGCGATCTGCTCGGCGCGGCGCTCGCTGTCGGGCTCGGTGAAGACCGTCTGGACGCCGCTGGTCACCGGCGAGGTGGCGAAGATGTCGTCGGGATCGAGCCCTGCCTCGGCCGCGATGTAGTCGAGCACCGGCTCCGACGAGGCGAGCGTCGCGACGAGCACCGAGCGCGTCACCAGCGTCTCGTAGTCGTACTCCGTCGCCTGGTCGTCGCCGATCAGCGGCTTCGGCCGGTCGACCGCGAGCCGCGCGGTGGCCGCCGCCACGTCCATCTGGCGCGGCGAGATGCCCGGCGGCGCGAGGCTGATCGTGCAGACGCTCCAGATCGCGCACGCGGTCGCGACGGCCGCGCACAGCGCGATCAGGGCGAGCCGGCGGTCGAAGGGGACGCGACGCACCACGATCACCCGGCGCGCTGTCCGGCGACCGCCTTGGCGTTGAAGTCGTCGGCGGTCAGCCGGCCGCGCACCTGGTCGACGCGGCTCTGGAACCGGTACGCCGCCAGCTTGTAGGCCGAGGCGCCCCCGGGCGCGAGCAGGTCCCGGCGGCGCTCGGGAACCCCGCCGATTGCGCGCTCGTAGAGCTCGAGCTGCCGCACGGCCGCCGACTGGAGCGAGAACCGGTCCTCGACGAGCCGGCGCGCGTAGCCGCCGAGGCCCGCGCGGCGGCCGGGGTCGGCCAGGAGCCCGCGCAGGAGCTGCTCGAGCCGCGCGGCGCCGTGCTCGCGCCCCTCGCCCGCGCCGTACCAGCCCGTCCACAGGAAGCGCTCGGCGCTGTCGGGCGTCAGCGTCTCCCAGAAGCCGTGCTCGCCCTGGACCACCAGCGGACGCCCGAATGCCATCGCCCGCAGCGCCGAGCCGCCCATGCCCAGCGCCACGTCGGCCGCCGCGTACGCCGGCCGCGGATCGCGCAGCTCGCCGGTGAGGACGACGGCGCGCCGCCCGGCGGCCGCGTTCGCCCGCTCCGCCGCCGCGGCCACCTCGTCGCGGCTGGGGCCGTCACCGGCGATCACGAGCTGCATCCCGGACGGCTCGGCGAGCCGGCCCGCGACGTCGGCCGCCGCGAGCAGGCCCTCGAGCTTGAGCTCGGCGGCGAGCCGGCTCACGCAGACCACCGTGAGCGCATCCGGATCCAGGCCGTGCGCGCGCTTGAAAGCTGCGACATCCGCGACCCCCGGGGCGTTCTCGACGACATCGACCGGCGGCTCGATCACGGCCACGGCCTCGCGACCGGCGTGGCGCTCGTGGTCGGCGATCTGCTCGGTGCCCACCACCAGCGGCATGTCGAGCGGGAGGAAGGGCGCGACGGCCATCGACATCACGGTGGCCACGGCGGGCACGCCGTCGCGCATCCGCGGGCCCCAGTAGGCCTCGAGCGCCGTCGTCCACTCGTACCCGTGGACGACGTCCACCCCGCGCTCGCGGACGAGGCGGCGCAGCGCCCGCATGACCTTCGGCGCCGGGCGGCCGCGCGGCTGCGGCGCGGGCGCGAACTCGAGGCCGAGGTCCTGCACGCGCGCGACGAGCGCCCCGGGCTGGCCGAAGACGATCACCTCGTGGCCGAGGTCGCGAACGGCCGCGGCCAGCTCGATGGCGTTGATCTGGCTGCCGCCGATCTCCAGCCGGTGCGGGTAGACGACGACCTTCACGCGGACTCCCGGACCAGCTCGGGCAGCGGCGCGAACCCGGCGTCGGCGGCCGGCGAGCCCATCCACTTGCGCTCGCTCGGCACGTCGCGGGTCACGACCGAGCCCATCCCGACGAGCGCACGCGCACCGACGCTGGTGCCCTCGCGCAGGACCGCGGCCGCGCCGATGTAGGCGCCCTCGGCGATGTGGCAGGCGCCGCCGACGCGGACGCCGGAGGCGAGCGTCGCGAAGTCGTCGACGCGCGCGTCGTGCGGGAGCACGACCTGGGGCATCACCACGACGTGGCGGCCGACGACGACGTCGGCGGTGAGGTCGACGTGCGCGAGCAGGACCGAGCCGGCGCCGATCGAGCAGGTCTCCCCGACCGTCGCCGTCGGGTGGACGATGGTGGCGTAGCGCGTGTCCGGCAGCCGCAGGCGGGAGGCGATCAGCGGCCGGCTGATGTAGTTGTCCGGCCGCCCGGTGGTGAGCACGACCTGCGCCCGCGGCTCCCGGTGGACGTGCTCGAGCGGCCCGATGACGGGCACGCCCCCGACCAGGCTGCCGTGGCGGCCCGGGTCGTCGTCCAGCAGGCCGCACAGCCGCCAGGTCGGATAGACCGCGTTGATGGCGCGGACCGCCTCGACGGTCTCGCGGGCGAAGCCGCCGGCGCCCACCACGAGCAGGTCTCGCATCTCTATGCCGCCCTTCCGTGCCGTGCCGGTGCGTCGAGGCCGAGCAGCTCGATGACGTCCTGCGCGCGCGACGCCCACGAGTGCCGGGCGCCGAACGCGCGCCGCGCGGCGTCGTCCTCCGGCCGCCGCGGGGTGGCGAGCCGCTCGCGCGTCCGTGTCGCGAACGCCTCGGGCGTGCGGACGATGTCGACGTGCGGGGTATCGAGCCAGCGGTGCGCGGGCAGATCGGTCACCACGGCCGGCCGGCCGGCGGCGAGGTAGTCGAGCGTCTTCAGCGGGAAGCTCGCGCGGTTGAACGCCGTCTGGTGGTAGGGCGTGAGGCCGACGTCGATCGCGCTCAGGTACGAGGGCAGCTCCTCGAAGCGCTTGGCCCCGACCCACTGCACGTTCGGCCGCGCGAGCAGCGCCTCGAGCTTGGCGAGCGAGAACGTCGGCGAGCTCGGCCCGATCAGCAGCAGCGACGCGCCGGAGTCGGCGACCGCCTCGAGCATCCCGAGGTCGATGCGGTCCGAGATGTGCCCGATGAAGCCGGCGATCGGCCCCGGCAGGGTGACCTCGCTCGCGCGCGGCGCGTCGGCGGTGGTCGCGAGCTGGGCGGCCATGCACCCGTTGGGGACGAGGTGGACGTCCGAGCGCTCGGCGATCCACTTGTCGCGCAGGACGGGCGAGACGGCGATGACGACGTCCGCCTTGGCCAGCTGTGCGCGCTCGAGCCGCTCGAGCCAGCGCGGGTCGGTGCCCATCAGCGCCGCCCCGGCCACGTAGTCGTCGGTGCCGAAGAAGACGCGCTGGGCGCCCGGGACGACGTCGAGCATGTCGTTGAGCGAGGCGACGATCGTGGTGTGGGCCCGGCCGCCGAGCGCGCCCACCGCGCGCCGCACCGCGCGGCGCGACTGGCGCAGCGCGAGCTCGCGCAGCACCGGGCGGGTCACCCCCGGCACCGTCACGGGGCTCAGGCGCATGATGTTCGGCGCGACCTCCCGCAGCCGGTCCTCCCGCAGCGCGACTGCGGCCGAGGCGTCGTGGCGCGCCGTCATGCGGGAGATCGGCGGATCGACCCACAGCACGCGGACGCGCCGGGCGAGCTGCGCGGCGAGGTGGTGCTGCCCGAGGCGGTGGCCGTCCCAGGGGTTGCCCGGGACCATGACGACGAGCTCGGTCATGCCGATCCCCAGACCGGGCCCTTGAGCATGCTCCGCATCGGATAGACGATCGCCAGGTACACGAGGCCGATCAGCCCGGCGCCGAGGATGAGCTGCATGAACTGGTCGGCGACGAGCACCGCGACGGCGACCGCCACCGCGGCGCCGGCGAGCGTGGCGACCAGCGGCCGCGAGACCTGGGCCGCCATCGCCCGCAGCGACACGCCGGCGCGGCTGAGGACGACCGCGTAGGCGGGCAGCACGATGAAGGCCGCGACGCCCGCGTGGGCCATGGCGACGCCCTCGATGCCACCGCCGCGGACGGCGATCGGCAACGCGATCACGAGCGCGCCGAGCCAGATCACCTGCAGCGTGAGGTTCGAGCGCGAGGAACCGAGGGCGACCAGGAAGTCGTAGACGAGCTCGCCGATCACGCGCACGAGGGCGAGCACCATCAGCCATGGCAGGACCGCCGCCGCCGGCAGCCACGCCTCGCCGTAGACCACGCGGACGATCGGCTCGGCCAGCGCGCCGATCACGAGGCAGGCCGGCAGCGTGACGAGCAGCAGGATCGTGCAGACGGGCACGAACGCCGCGGACGCGCCGGTCTCGCCGGCGTGCAGCCGCGCGAACAGCGGCAGCGACACGCGCCGCGCCGGGGCCGAGAACATGTTCACCGGCCACGAGCAGAGGTTGAACGCCAGCAGGTAGAAGCCGAGCTGGACCGTCCCGAGCTGGCCGCCGATCACGACGTAGTCGATGTTCAGCAGCGCCATGATCAGGAGGCTCGCGAACGCCAGCGGGAGCCCGAAGGCGAGCAGGCCGCGCGCGACGTCGCGGCGGAAGCCGTACGGGTGGTGGTCCGGCGAGTAGCGCAGGATGAAGGCGGCGTTGACGATGTTGCCGAGGAGCGCGCTCCACACCAGCGCCCACGCGCCGAAGCCGGCGATCGCGAGGCCGATGGCCGTGACCGCGCCGACGACGAAGCCGGCCGTGTCGACGATCAGGCGCTCCTTCTGCATGAAGTCGCGGGTCATGAGCGCGGACGGCACCGCGGTCAGCGCGTCGATCAGCACCGACAGGGTCAGGACGCGCAGGACGTTCGCCGCCTCCGGCGCGCCGACCGCCGCGGCCACGTGGGGCGCGGCCGCGAACATCAGCGCCCACAGCACGAGGCTGGAGCCGAGCGCCAGCGTCTTGACCGTCGGCGCGATCTTCGAGACGTCGCCGGGACGCCGCACGATCGCCAGGCTGACCCCGAGCTCGTTCATGCTCAGCAGGCCGTTGAGGGCGACGAGCGCGACCGCGTAGACGCCGTAGTCCTCCGGCACCAGCAGCCGCGCGAGGACGATGCCCATCAGGGTCGTGCCGACGCGCCCGACGATGTTGTTGGCGACGCTCCACCACAGGGCGCGCCGCGCGGTCGTGTGCAGCGGTTCGGCGGCCTCAGGCGGCATGGCTCAGCCCAACGGTCGAGACGTCGACGTACTCGCGGTGCCAGAGCTCGAGCATCAGCAGCGACCAGATGCGGTGGTCGTCGGCGTCGACGCCTGCCGTGTGGCGGTCGAGCAGCGCCTCGACCTCGGCGGCGCGGAAGTAGCCGCGCCCCAGCGTCGCGGGGTCGAGCAGGATCTCGCGCGACCACGAGCGCAGGTCGGTGCGCAGCCAGGCCGAGAGCGGCACCGAGAAGCCCTGCTTGGGCCGGTCGAGCAGGTCGTTCGGCAGCCACTCGCGAAGCGCCTCGCGGAGGATCCACTTCTTCTCCGAGCCGCGGACCTTCAACGTCGCGGGGATCGACGCGGCCAGCTGCATCAGCTCGTGGTCGAGGAACGGCGAGCGCGCCTCGAGGGCGTGCGCCATCGTCGCGATGTCGATCTTCGGGATCAGGTCGCCGGCGAGGTAGGTGTCGACGTCGACCTCGAGCATCTTGTCGATGACCGAGGCGCCCGATGCCGTGGCCCACGACGCGCCGATCGCGTCATACGGCTCGGCGTTGCGCCCGGCCGCGAACTCGGCCGTGTAGAGCGAGCGCCGCTGCTCGGCGTCGAACCACGCCATGTACTGCGCGTAGCGGCTCGCGGGGTCCATCGCCAGCGCGCCGGTGAGGCGGCGCGCGCGGTTGCGGACGCTCGAGATGTCGCCGCCCTCGGGCAGCCGGCCGCCGAGGGCGCCGAGCGCGCGGCGGACGCCGCCCGGGATCCGGTCGAGGCGCCCGGCGAGCGCGTTGGCCACGTAGCGCGTGTAGCCACCGAACGACTCGTCGCCGCCGTCGCCGTTGAGGGCGACCGTGACGTGCCGGCGGGTCAGCTCGGAGAGGTAGAAGCTCGGGATCGCCGAGGAGTCGGCGAACGGCTCGCCGTAGTGGCGGACGATCTTCGGCAGGACCTCGACGGCCTCCGGCGCGGACCTGGAACTCCTCGTGGACGGTCCCGAACTGCTGCGCGATCCGGCGCGCGTGCGGGAGCTCGTCGAACTCCTGGTGGTCGAAGCCGATCGAGAACGTGCGCACGGGCTCGCTCGACTGCTGCGCCATCGCCGCGACCACCGCCGACGAGTCGATCCCGCCCGAGAGGAAGGCGCCGAGCGGGACGTCGGCGATCATCCGCTTGCGGGTCGCCTCCAGCAGGCCGGAGCGGATGCGCTCGCACAGCTCCTCGACGGACTCGTCCTCGAGCTTGGCCGTGTAGTCGAGCTTCCAGTAGCGGCGGATCCGGGCGCGGCCGTCGCGGAAGACGAGCGTGCTCGCGGGCGGCAGCTTGTGCACGCCCCGCAGCGCCGTCAGCGGCGCGGGGACGTAGCCGTGGGCGAGGTAGGCGTCGATCGCCTCGTGGTCGACCTCGCGCGGGATCTCGGGGTCGGCGAGCAGCGCCGCCATCTCCGAGGCGAAGCTCAGGACGCCGTCGCGCACGCTGTAGACGAGCGGCTTCTTGCCGACGCGGTCGCGCGCGATCAGGCCGCTGCTGCCGCTTCGCGTCCCACAGCGCGAAGGCGAACATCCCGTGCAGCCGGGTCACGCAGTCGACGCCGTACTCCTCGTAGAGGTGGGCGATCACCTCGGTGTCGCCCGCGGTCGTGAGCGTGTGGCCGCGCGCGATCAGCTCCTCGCGCAGCTCGCGGTAGTTGTAGATCTCGCCGTTGAGGACGACGGCCACCGAGCGGTCCTCGTTGAAGATCGGCTGGTCGCCGGTCGCGAGGTCGATGACCCGCAGGCGCTGGATCCCGAGCGCGACGTTGCCGTCGCGGAACACACCGCGGGCGTCAGGCCCGCGGTGCTCGAGCGCCGCGCACATCCGCGCGGGAAGCTCCGGGTCCACGGGGTGCCCGTGGGGCCGGAGCTGTCCGATGATTCCGCACATCCGACCATCCAACGCTCCGGCGCGCAGGTTTCTCGCGCGGAAGGGCGGCGGTCCCGGCCACGTTCTCTGGATGACATGCCGGAGCAGCCGGACCTCAGCGTGATCGTGGTGACCCACGGCGGGCGCGACCTCGCGTTGCGCGTGCTGCGCACCGCCATGGCCGCGACCGGGCCGCTCACGGCCGAGTGGCTCGTCGTCGACAGCGGCTCGACCGACGACACCCCTGACGCGATCGAGCGCGAGCTGCCGGGCGTCACCGTCCTGCGCCGTCCGAACATCGGCTTCGCCGCCGGCAACAACGTCGCCCTGCGCGTCGCCCGCGGCCGCTACGTCCTGCTGCTCAACCCCGACGTCGAGATCGTCGAGGGGACGCTCGCGGAGCTCGTCGCGGCGATGGACGAGCGGCCCGAGGTCGGCGTCGCGAGCTCGATCACCTATTACCCCGACGGCGAGCTCCAGGCCTCGATCCGGCGCTTCCCGTCGCCCACCCGCCAGCTCGGCGAGGCGCTCATGCTCACGCGCGTGCCGGCGCTCGCCCACCTCCAGGAGGACGAGTCGCGCCCCGAGGCCTACGAGTGCGAGCAGTCCGCCGACTGGCTCTCGGGCAGCTTCCTGCTCGCCCGTCAGGAGGCGGTCGAGCAGGCCGGCGGGCTCGACGAGCGCTTCTTCCTCTTCTCCGAGGAGACCGACTGGTGCAAGCGCATCCGCGCCGCCGGGTGGGACATCCGGCACCTGCCGGCGATGCGCCTGACGCACCACACCGGCCGCACCGAGCGGCCCGACCTCTTCGCCCAGAACTCCTACTCCAAGGTCCTCTACGCGCGCAAGCACTTCCGCTTGCCCGCGCGCACGGTCTTCCGCGCGGCGCTGGCACTGCGCCACGCCGTGCGCTGGATCGGCTTCGCCGCACCCTCGCGGCGCCGGCCGGAGCTCAAGGAGCGCGTCGCCGCCGAGCGGCTCGCGCTGCTCGTCGTGCTCGGGCTGGTGCCGCCGCGCTACCGGCCTTACGCCGAGCGCGCCGGCGAGTCCTGAGGAGGCGCGTCGAACGCGTCCTCGAGCGCGGCGGCGTCCTGCCAGCCGCGCCGGACCCGGCCGATCAGGACCGCCGTCGCGGCGCTGAGGCCGAACACGACCAGGAACGTCGCCAGCGCGAGCTGGAAGCGGATCCCGCCGTTGACGACGACGCCCTTGGCGCGGCCGAGCTGCGTGAGGCGCACGATGTCACCGGCCGGCGTTCCCTGGGCCTTGGCCGTCGCGTCGAGGTAGTCGCGCAGGCCCTCGACGGACGCGTTGGCGAGCGTCGCGGCCGCCTTCGCGTTCGGCGCCTGGGCGTACACCTGCAGGATCGGGACCGTCGGGTTGGCCTGGATGTTGAGCCGGTACTGGTCGGTCGACTCGAGCAGGTCGCGCGTCTTCGGATCCTCGCCGAAGCCGCTCAGCGGACGCGGGAAGTCCGGCGTCAGGGGCGGCTGCACGCGGATCCGGTTGGCCGGGACGCCCGAGCGGGCGCCGATGAACCTGAGCACCGGCGGGCTCGCCATGACGTTGCCGATCAGCACCGCGCGGTTCGTCATCTTCTCGAACTCGCTCGAGCCCTGCCGCAGGTCGTGGACCGCGCTCTGCTGCGTGTCGACGAGCACCTCGGCGGTCGCGGAGGCCATCTCGACCGAGCGCGGCTCGAGCGTCGGCAGCCGGTAGACCGTGTTGAGCGCCGCCAGCAGCGCGAGCGTGAGGCACACCGCGACGGAGCGGTGGAGCGAGAACAGCTCGCGCAGGTGCCGGCCGAGATCCATGCGTCAGGTCAGCCGGCGCGGGAGCGTGCCGAGGACGGCGTCGCGCATCCGCGCCCGCAGCTCCCCGCGGGCGAACTTGCGGAACTCGGGGTCCGGCACGCGCTCGACGCGGGTGACGGCCGACCGGACATAGCCGTAGAAGAAGGCGGCGCCCGAGATCCCGAACGGCCGGTCGCGCGCGACCTTCAGCGAGCGCAACGCGACCCACAGCGGGCTGAAGTGCGCGATGTACGCGCACTCGCCGTGGCGCGCGCGGCCCCGCAGCGTCCCGTCCGCGCTCGCGTGCGGGCGGTGATGGATCGCGATCACCTCGTCGAAGTTGCGCGTCGTGAACCCGCGCAGCCGCGCGTAGGTCTCGTCGATCGTGTCCCACCCGAGCCGTGTCTGCACGCCGCCGATGGCGTCGAAGCACTCGCGGGTGTAGCACTTGAGCGCGCCGTGGATGTGGTGGCGCGGGATCGGCATCGGAACCATCCGGCCGCCGCGCGGCTCGATCAGGTTGCCCGCGGCCATGCCGAGCGAGGGGTCGCGCGCATACTCCTCGAGCATGCGCTCGAAGTAGTCGGGCGGCAGCTCGATGTCGCCGTCGAGCTTGACCACGTGGGTCCAGTCCTGGACACGGGCGTGGGCGAGGCCGTAGTTGAAGGCGCGCGGGGCGGCCGCGACCTTGAGGCGGTCGACGACCGGCTCGCCGTCCGGCTCACGCGTGTGGACGCTGAGGAACGGGATCTCGTCCGTGAGCGCGTGCAGGCGGGCGGCGGTGTCGTCGGTCGAGGCGTCGTCGACGACCACCCACTCGGCGGGCGGGTGGGTCTGGGCCGCGAGCGCGCGGGCCACGCGCTCCACGTGCGCGGCCTCGTTGCGCATGGGCGAGATGATGAGGAAACGGGCGTCCATGCCCAAGGAACGTCCGAGACGTTCCAAGCTTCCACGAAAGAGGAGCGCCGCGGCTCCGTTAGTTGGGCATGTGTGGAATCTGCGGCATCGCCGCGAGCGACCCCCGGGCTCGGCCGCTCAACATCTCGACCCTCGCCGCCATGACCTCCGCGATCGAGCATCGCGGGCCCGACGAGGCCGGCCACGGGATCCACGCCGGCGTCGCGCTCGGCATGCGCCGCCTGAGCATCATCGACGTCGCCGGCAGCCACCAGCCGGTCGCCACCGAGGACGACCAGGTCACCGCCGTCTTCAACGGCGAGCTCTTCAACTTCCCCGAGCTGCGCGCCGAGCTCGTCGGCAAGGGCCACACGCTCGCCACCCACGGCGACTCGGAGACGATCGTGCACCTCTACGAGGAGCACGGGCCCGACTTCGTCCGCCGGCTGCGCGGGATGTTCGCGATCGCGCTGTGGGACAAGCCGCGCCGGCGGCTCGTGCTGGCCCGCGACCGCATGGGCGTCAAGCCGCTCTACTACGCCCACACGCCCGAGGGCCTGGCGTTCGCCTCCGAGGTCAAGGCGCTGCTCGCCGGCGGCCTGGTCCGCGCGGAGCTCGACCCGATGGGCGCCGAGCTGTTCCTGGCCCACGGCTTCGTGCCCGGCCCGTACACGCTGTTCGCCGGCGTCCGCAAGCTCGAGCCGGCGGCGCTGATGGTCTTCGAGGACGGCAAGATCGTCGACCACCGCCCGTACTGGAACCCGTGGGAGGACGGCGCGCCGCGCGAGGCGCTGGCGTGGGAGGAGGAGCAGGAGCAGCTGATGGAGCTGCTGCGCGAGTCCGTGCGCGCGCGCATGATCAGCGACGTGCCGCTCGGGGTCATGCTGAGCGGCGGCCTCGACTCGAGCCTCATCACCGCGCTGATGGCCGAGCAGTCCTCGCGGCCCGTGCAGACCTTCTCGATCGGCTTCGCCGAGGACGAGGTGTCGGAGCTCGGCGACGCCGAGATGGTGGCGAAGCGCTTCGGCACCGACCACCACGCGCTGGTGACCAGCGCCTCCGAGCACGTCGGCCTGCTCGACGAGGCGATCTGGCACCTCGAGGGCCCGATCGCCGACGTCTCCTGCCTCGGCTTCATCCTGCTCAGCCGGCTGGCGCGCGAGCACGTCACCGTCGCGCTGTCCGGCCAGGGCGCCGACGAGCTGCTCGGCGGCTACCGCAAGCACGAGATCGCCGCGGCCGCCGCGATGCTGCAGCGCGCCGTCCCGGCGCCGGCGCTGCGACTCGCCGCGAGCGCCGCCCGCCGGCCCGTGCAGCGCTCCACGTTCGCGCGCGGCATGCTCGCGCTGACGACCGACGACCCGGTCGAGCGCCTGCTCGCCATGAGCCGCGTGCTGCAGCCCGGCGAGCGCGAGGAGCTGCTGAGCCCGGAGTTCCGGCACCCGCAGGCCGAGGCCGAGATCGCGGGCGTCGTCGCGCAGCACCTGCCGCCGGTGGCGATGTCGCCGCTCGGCGAGACGCTGCACCTCGACACGCGCGTGGCGCTCGTCGACAACATGCTCCTGTACTTCGACAAGATGTCGATGGCGGCGTCGCTCGAGGTCCGCGTGCCGTTCATGGACCACGACGTCGTGTCCTTCTGCTCGCGGCTCCCGGACTCGCGGCGGGTCTCGCGGATGCGCAAGAAGGAGCTGCTCAAGCGCGCCAGCCGCGGCCTCGTCGACGACTACATCATCGACAAGCCGAAGAAGGGCTTCTTCCACGAGGGCCTCGGCGCGTGGCTCACGCATCACCGCGACGATCTCGTGCGCGAGACGCTGCTCGAAGGGCCGGCCCTGGAGCGCGGGATGTACGACCGCGCGGTCGTGCTCGATCTCGTCGAGCGCGCGAAGCTCGACGACAAGAAGGCGAGCCAGCGGCTGTTCTCGCTGCTGGCGCTCGAGCGCTGGATGCTGATGTTCGTCGACGGCAAGGTCAGCGCGACCGCGCCCACGCCCCTGCGGCTCGCCGCCTAGCCAAGATGCCGAATCCCCGGATCCTCATCCTCGTCCAGAACGAGCCGCTCCCCCAGGACCGGCACGTCTGGAACCAGTGCCGTGCGCTGACCGGCGCCGGCTATGACGTCACGGTCGTGTGCCCGCAGGGCGCCACCCGGCACCAGGAGCCCTACGAGCGCCTGCAGGGCGTGGACATCCACCGCTACCGCCCGCGCACCGCCGACGGCGGCATCGTCGCCTACGGGCTCGAGTACGCGTCAGCGCTCTGGAGCATGGGGCGGCTCGCCCGCCGGCTCGCCAAGCAGCGGCCGTTCGACCTCGTCCACGCCTGCAGCCCGCCCGACTTCCTGCTGCTCGCCGTCCTCCCGCTGCGCCGCCACGGGACCCGGTTCATCTTCGACCACCACGACCTCACGCCCGAGCTGTTCGCATCGCGCTTCGGCCGCCCCGGCGGGCTCGTCCACCGCGCGACGCTGCTCGCCGAGCAGGTGGCCTTCCGGATCGCGGACGTGGTGCTGTCGGTCAACGACTCCTACCGCCAGGTCGCGCTGACGCGCGGGCGCCGCCGCCCCGAGGACGTGTTCGTCGTCCGCACCGGCCCCGACCTGACCCGCTTCACCCCGGTCGAGCCCGACCCGGCGCTCAAGCGCGGCAAGCCCTACCTGCTCAGCTACGTCGGCGTCATGGGGCCGCAGGACGGCGTCGACCACGCCATCCGCGCGCTGGCCGCGCTCAAGCGCCGCCGCCAGGACTGGCACGCCGTGTTCATGGGCGACGGCGAGGTGCTCGCCGAGATGCAGCAGCTCGCGGACGAGCTCGGGCTCGCCGGCGACGTCGAGTTCAGCGGCTGGGTCGAGCACGACACGGTCGCTCGGGTGCTCTCGACCTCCGACGTCTGCCTCGCGCCGGACCCGAAGAACCCGCTCAACGACGTCTCGTCGATGATCAAGATCTCCGAGTACATGGCGATGGGCCGCCCGATGGTCTCCTACGACCTGCGGGAGTCGCGCGTCGGCGCCGGCGATGCCGCGGTCTTCGCCACCGCCGACGACGTCGACGACTTCGCGGCCCGCGTCGACGAGCTGCTCGACGACCCCGAGCGCCGCCGCGCGATGGGCGAGGCGGGGCGCGCACGCGCCGAGGGCGTGCTCGCCTGGGAGCACCAGGAGCGCTCGCTGCTGCGGGCCTACGCCCGCGCGCTCGGGCAGCCGGCGCCGGCCACGGCCGCCGGAAGGAACGTCACGTCCGCCGCGTTGATGGACACATGAGCACGATCGAGGCACACCCCAACGTCGACGGCAGCTCGTCGCCGTTCTCGGGCGCCGCCGGCGCCGTCGTCCTCGGCGGCGACTACCAGGGGCTCGGCATCGCCCGCAGCGTCGGGCGCCACGGCGTGCCGGTCGTCGTGGTCGACGACGAGCGCTCGATCACGCGCCTCTCCCGCTACTGCGAGAGCTACGAGCGCATCGCCGACATGGGCGACGAGGCCCGCGTCGTCGACGACCTGCTGCGGATCGCCCGCCGCCGCGGGCTCGAGGGCTGGGTCCTCTACCCGACGCGCGACGAGACCGTGGCCGCGATCGCGCGCAACCGCGAGCGCCTGAGCGAGGTCTTCCGCGTGGTGACCGCGCCCTGGGACGCCGTCCGCTGGGCCTGGGACAAGCGCAACACCGCCACGATCGCCGAGCAGGTGGGCGTCCCGGCGCCGCGCAGCTGGCAGCCGGCCGACCTCGCGGAGGTCGACCAGATCGACTCCGAGCCGCCGTGGGCGATCAAGCCCGCGATCAAGGAGCACTTCTTCTACGCGACCAAGGCGAAGGCCTGGCGCGCCGACACCCACGAGGAGCTGCGCACGCTGCTCGAGCGGGCGTGGGCGATCGCCGGCCAGGGCCAGATGATCGTGCAGGAGCTGATCCCCGGAGACGGGCGCCAGCAGTTCGCCTACTGCGCGATGTACTCGAAGGGCGAGCCGGTCGCCACCATGGTCTGCCGGCGCCGCCGCCAGCACCCGCCGGACTTCGGCCGCGCCAGCACGTTCGTCGAGACGGTCGACGAGCCGGCGGTCGAGGCACTGTCGGAGAAGATCCTGCGCACGATCGGCTACGACGGACTCGTCGAGCTCGAGTACAAGCGCGACCCGCGCACCGGCGTCTTCAAGCTGCTCGACTTCAACGCGCGTACCTGGGGCTACCACACGATCGCCCCCGCCGCCGGCGTCGACTTCCCGTACCTGCTCTACCGCCAGGCGCTCGGGCAGCCGGTCGCGCCGCAGCGCGCGCGGGCCGGCGTCCGCTGGGTGCGCCTGCTCACCGATCTTCCGACCGGCTGGGTCCAGATCCGGGCCGGCGACTTCACCGTCCGCGAGTACCTGCGCTCGCTGCGCAGCGCGCACGTGGAAGCCGTCTTCAGCCGCGACGATCCGCTGCCCGGGCTCGCCGAGGTTGCGTTGCTGCCGTATCTCGCCGTCAAACGGGGGTTCTGAACGTGCTCGTCCCAACGCTCGCCGGCGCGCTGCTGGCGCTCGCCTTCTGCCTGCCGCTCGCCTGGAAGTGGGAGCTCGGCGTCCGCCGGGTCGCCTTCTCCGTGAGCGGCCTCGCGCTGCTGTCGGCGCTGATCGTCGCGGCGGTCACCACGGCCGTCGATCTGTCGCAGGTCGTCCGGACGCTGCTCGTGGCCGGGCTCGCGCTCAGCTTCTCGTTCGCGATCCTCGCCTACCGCTTCTACCGCGACCCGCAGCGCACGCCGCCGCAGGTCGACGACGACGTGGTCATCAGCCCTGCCGACGGCGAGATCGTCTACGTGCGCCGCTCGGAGGGCGGGAAGCTCCCGTCGTCGACCAAGAAGGGGCGTGACTACGACCTCGTCGAGCTGACGAAGACGCCGCTGCGGACGGACGACGCGGTGGTGATCGGGATCGCGATGAGCTTCCTCGACGTGCACGTCAACCGCGCCCCGATCTCGGGCCGCGTGCGCCTGCGCCAGCACTTCCCCGGCCGCTTCGGCTCGCTCGGAAGGCCGGAGATGGTCTACGAGAACGAGCGGGCGACGACCGTGATCGAGCGCGGCGACATCGAGATCGCGATGGTGCAGATCGCCTCGCGGCTCGTGCGCCAGATCGCCTCCTACGTCAAGGTCGGCGAGGACGTCGCCCTCGGGCAGCGCGTCGGCGTGATCCGGCTCGGCTCCCAGGTCGACGTCGTGCTGCCGGCACGGCCGGACGTCCTCATCAACGTGCAGCCGGGGCAGCGGGTCCGCGCCGGCGAGAGCGTGCTCGCCGTCGTGGGCACGGACACGGAGCCCGCAGCACCCAAGTCGTCGCGCCAGTAGCGTGCCCGGAATGCGGACGCTGCTGGTCGTCGGCCTCGTGGCGCTCGTCGCCGGCGGGGCCGCGGCCGCGAAGAAGGGGCCCACGGCCCGGTTCAAGGCCACCCCGAAGTCGCCCCTGGTCGGCCAGCGCGTCAAGCTCGACGCGTCCGCGTCGAAGTGCAAGCGCTGCCGCTACCAGTGGCGCC
Organism: uncultured Solirubrobacteraceae bacterium; assembly: GCA_963730115.1. GTDB lineage: Bacteria > Actinomycetota > Thermoleophilia > Solirubrobacterales > Solirubrobacteraceae > DASQFQ01. The sequence goes on from CAVSQM010000012.1 coordinate 783,979, forward strand.
TCATCCGCACGGGCAAGAAGCCGCGCAAGCTCGGCAAGAAGAGCAGCGGCAAGGTGCTGCGCTATCGCTTCCGCAGCGCGGGCGTCAAGCGCATCCGGCTGACCGTGACGGACCGCAAGGACCGCCGCGTGCGGCGCACCAAGAAGCTCAGGATCAGGACCGCCCCCGGGGCCGGAGCGCCCGCTCCCGGCACCCTCCCGGGCAGCTCGCGCCCGGCCGGCAAGGGCTGCTTCGCCGATCCCTCGAGCGTGCGGCTATCCGGACGCCGACAACACCGGCCCCGCGGTGGCGCTGCAGAACGTGCCCGGAGCGGCGCTTCCCTCGGGCGCCTCGTGGGACTCGGGCGCCCGCACGCTGCGCATCACCGGCGACAACGTCACGGTCGAGAACCTGAACATCCCCGGCCCGGTCGCGGTCGACGGCAACAACGTGACGATCAGGAACTCGCGGATCGGGGCCGGCGGCGGCTGCTCGAGCCCGTGCGGCAGCTACGGCATCCGGCTCGGCCAGGACGGCAACCGCGTCTCCGGCACGGTGCTGCAGAACCTCGACATCGTCACGGTGGAGCAGAATCCGGGCAACGACAACCCGCTCGAGCCGTCGACGATCGACACCAAGGTCGACCACGGCGTGCGCAACAACGGCGATAACGCCGTCACCGCCGACCACCTCTACATCAAGGGCTTCGGCGGCGCCTGGAAGGGCCCGGGGACGATCACGAACTCGTACCTGTTCTCGCAGCTCGTGTTCGACGGCGACCACGTCGAGGCCTATCTCAACGGCGGCGAGGGCAACCCCTCGATCCTCCGCTACAACACGATCCTCAACCCCGTCGCGCAGACCGCCGCGATCTCCTTCTTCAACGACTTCGGCGGGATCGGCCGGGTCGAGATCGTCGGCAACCTCATGGCCGGCGGCGGCTACGTCATGTACGGCGGAGCCAAGAACGGGAGCGGCAACGTCACCGGCCCGATCCTCGTGCGGGACAACCGCATCGCGCGCGGCAACCAGGACTCCCACGGCTACTACCGCAACGGCGGCAAGCTGGGGCTGTGGGCCGAGTTCAACCGGGCCGTGACGACGGCGTGCGGGAACTACTGGGACGACAACCTCTCGCCGACGAGGAGCCCCGACAGCGCACGCTGCTGACCGGGGCAGTAGGTTGCGGCGGTGCGCAGGCTCGTCGCGGTCTGTCATCCTCGTGCTGGTCGCTGCCTCCGCGGCGCCGGCCAAGGTGAGTCCCAAGGCGCGCTTCAAGGCGACGCCGCGCGCGCCGAAGGTCGGCCAGCTCGTCAAGTTCGACGCGCGCGCCTCGAAGTGCAAGCGCTGCCGCTACCGCTGGCATCAGCTGCGCGGCAAGAAGGCGCGCAAGCTCGGCAAGGGCAAGGGCCGGGTGCTCCGCCACCGCTTCCGGACGGCGGGCGTCAAGCGGATCCGTCTGACCGTCACCAACCGGAACGGCCGGCGCTACCGGCGCACGAAGAAGATCCGGGTCCGGCGGGCCGGGTCGCCGACCTCGGGTCTCGCTCCGGGCGGCGCCTTGCCGGCACCGGGGGTCGGGCCGCCCCCGGTCTTCCCGCTCCCGCCGCTCGGCCGGCCGTCGTGCGTGGCCGGAGCGGTGACGGCGACCGACGCCGGGCAGGTGCGCTCCGCCGTGAGCGCCGGCCAGAACGTGTGCGTGAGGGCCGCGGTCGGCGACGTCAACCTCGGCGACCTGCAGAGCGGCCAGACGCGGTACGTCGGCACGGACGCCGCCGGGTCGATCGGCGAGCTCCGCCTGCAGGGCGCGTCGCGGATCACGATCCGGGCCCGCTTCGAGTCGGCGGTCATCGAGAACGCGAACCAGATCACGATCGAGCATTCCCGGATCGGGGGCACGCCGTCGAACCGCATCCTCGACGTGCTGCTGTACATCGCCTCCGGCGGCGACGACATCACGATCCGCGACAACGACATCGGGTGGACCGGCGCGGACAACTCCGGCAACACCGGCTACGGCATCCGCGCGTTCAACAACCTCAACCGCCTGCGGATCGAGCGCAACTACATCCACCACATCGGCGCCGACGCCATCCAGGTCGGCCTCGACGGCGCGGACACGATCATCGATCGCAACGAGGTCGCCTACGCCGCCCGACCCGGCGAACTCCAACGAGCACTCGGACGACCTGCAGATCATCGGCAACGGCCCGAACATGCAGGTCACCAACAACTACTTCCACCACTGCGGCTGGTTCACCGCCAGCGGGCCGACCACCGGCTGCAACTCGATGGCGCTCCACGCGGGGACGTCGAACTCGCTCCTCTTCGCCAACAACGTCGAGGCCCATGCGCTCGGGCTGCCGTTCATCGGCGACCTCGGCACCGGTGGCACGTCGCGCTCCAACGCGACGTTCCGCAACAACACGTGGTGGGACAACGGCACCCAGTTCGGGGACCAGCCCGACCTCCAATGGGGCCTCGACGGCGGCTCGAACAACTTCTGGGAGCGCAACCTCGTCGTCTCGAAGATGAACTTCAGCGGCGGCGCCGGCTTCGCCCAGAGCGGGACCACCGCGCGCGACAACCTCGTCGGCAACTACGCCATGTCCGCGATCGGCGAGTGCCTCGCGGCGGCCTGCAACCCCGGCGCGGGGCCGATCGGCTACCGGAGGCCCGCGGGCGTCCACTGGTAGCTCGGTCATTCGTCCAGCGGCGCGCCGCGAGGCTCGGCGCGGGACGTCGCCGGCCGATACAGCGGCTGGAAAGTCGGTCTTTGCAGGACGGGACGCGCCTCGGCGAAAGCCGTGGTTATCATTCTGACCTGTAGGGGCAGAAGGCTTTGCGTTGAGCTCGGGCGGCGGGTGCCCGGTTCGCGCTGAATCAACCTGATTCCGCGGCCAGCGGAAGCACTCAAAGGGGAACCCGCCGCGATGCGATCTCGATCGCTTCTGATGCCCGCTGCCGTTTTCGGCGCGCTGCTTGCCGCTCCCGCCACCGCGCTCGCGGGCGGCGCCATCGGCACGCCCTCCGTCTTCCCCGGTACGCATGGCGCGAAGCCGGGCCGGGCCGAGGCCTTCCGCAGCCTGGCCGCCGCGTCGGGGCGGGTTGACCGGCTCAACGTGTTCCTCGCGGCGACGAGCACGGCGCGGCGCGTCGAGCTCGGGCTGTACCGCAACCGCGCGGGGCGGCCGTCCTCCCGGCTCGGGCGCTGCGTGGTCACGCGGCCGCGCGCGGCAGTGTGGAACGCTTGCGCAATGAAGCCCGCCGGCGTCCGCGCCGGAATCGCGTACTGGGCGACGGTCCTGCAGCCGCGCCGCGCGAAGGGACGGCTGCGGTTGCTCGTGACGCGCGCCGGAAGGCGCAGCATCGCGATGCACAGCCGGCGAGCGCGGATGAGGCGACTGCCGCGGTCGTGGAAGCGCGGCCGCCTCGCCATGCGCCGCGGGCGGGCGTCGCTGTTCGCCGACGCGGCGGGCGCCTCCGCGTTCTCGGAGACCCTGGCCCTGCCCGCGCTCGTCGCCCCGGACGCCGGACCGCCGCTGCCGCCGGTGGCCCAGGAGCCGACGCCGAGCCCGACCGCGACGCCCACGGCGACCCCGACCGCCACCCCCACGCCGGCTCCGACCCCGGATCCGGATCCGGACCTCCCCCCGCTGGGTCAGCCCTCGTGCGTCAGCGGCGCGACCACGGCGACCACCGCCGCGCAGGTCCGCTCGGCCGTCCAGTCCGGTGACGACGTCTGCGTGACCGCGGCCGTCGGCAACGTCAACCTCAACAACCTCACCAGCTCGAGCGACCGCTACGTGGGCACGAGCCCGGCAGGCTCGATGGGCGCAGTCCAGCTCGCCGGCTCCTCGCGGATCACGCTGCGGGCGCGCTTCCGCTCGGCCAGCATCGGCAACTCGAACCTGATCACGATCGAGCAGTCGCGCCTCGGCGGCACCGACGCCGGCCGGACGCTCGACAACCTGATCCACGTCTCCTCCACCTCGCACGACGTGACGATCCGCGACAGCGAGCTCGCCTGGACCACCGCGGACAACTCCGGCAACACCGGCTACGGCATCCGCGCCTTCCACGGCGACCGGATGCGGATCGAGCGGAACTACCTCCACCACATCGGCGCCGACGCGATGCAGCTCGGCATGGACGCGGACCTGCTGGTCGATCGCAACGAGGTCGCCTACGCGGCCCGCCCGGCGAACTCCGACGAGCACTCGGACGACCTCCAGCTGATCGGGAACGGGCCGAACACGCGAGTCACGAACAACTACTTCCACCACTGCGGCTGGTTCAGCGCCGGCGGGCCGACCACCGGCTGCAACTCGATGGCCATCCACGCCGGCACGACGAACTCGCTGCTGTTCGAGAACAACGTCGAGGCGCACGCCCTCGGGCTGCCGTTCATCGGCGATCTCGGCACCGGCGGCACGTCCCGCTCCAACGCGACGTTCCGCAACAACACGTGGTGGGACAACGGCACCCAGTTCGCGGACAAGCCCGACCTCCAGTTCGGGCTCAAGAGCGGGTCCAACAACGTCTGGGAGCGCAACCTCGTCGTCTCGAAGATGAACTACAGCTCGGGCGCGGGCTTCACGCAGAGCGGCACGACCGCCCGCGACAACCTCGTCGGCGACCACGCCATGAGCGCGGACGGCCAGTGCACCGCCGCCGCGTGCACCACGTCCGGCGAACTGCCGATCGGCTACCGCAAGCCCGCGGGCGTCCACTGGTAGCCGATGAACACGGTCGATCAACCAAAGGGGAACTCGCCGATGCGATCGCGATCGCTGCTCCTGTCGTCCGCCGTGCTCGGGGCGCTCTTGACCCTGCCGGCCACCGCCTGGGGCGGGGGATCGGTCGGCTCGCCGACCGTCTACTCGAAGGTCGAGGGCGATCGCGCCGGCCGCGCCGTCGCCTTCCGCAGCGTCGCGTCCCGCTCCGGCTGGGTCGATCACCTGAGCGTCTACATCGCGCGGTCGAACAGCGCGCGGCGCGTGGAGGTCGGCCTGCATCGCGATCGCCGGCGCATGCCGTCCGCGCTGGTCGCCAGGTGTGTCGTCCGCCGGCCGGTCGGCGGACGATGGAACACGTGCGCGGCGCAGCGGCGCATGGTGGTCGCCGGGACCGCGTACTGGACCTCGATCCTGCAGCCCCGGCGGGCGAAGGGCCGGCTGCGCTACGTCACGAAGCGAGCCGGCCGCAGCAAGGTGGTGCGGACCGCGCGCAGCTCGCTCAAGCGGCTACCGCAGCGCAGCATGCGCGGCCGCGCGATGCGGCGCCGTGGGCGCGCCTCGCTGTACGCCCATTCGGTGACGCCGGCGGTGAACCCCTTCACGACGCCGATCCCGGCCCCTGTCCTGCCGCCCGGCCACCCCGCGGCGGGTCCGCCGCACGCGGATCCCGATCCGGAGCCGACGCCGACACGACCCGGACGGGACGCCGACGCCCGCGCCATCGTCCACGCCCACGCCCTCGCCGACGAGCACGCCGACTCCGAGCCCGACCCCGGCGCCCACGCCGACACCAGGCCGCCGCTGCTTCAGGGACCCGTCGGCCTGCGACTTCCCCGACATCGACAACACCGGCCCGTCCGGCTCCCTCCAGGCGGTGCCCGGTGCGCCGCTCCCCTCCGGCGCCGCCTGGGACGCGGGCTCCAGGACGCTGCGCATCACGGGCAACAACGTCACGGTCCAGAACCTCGACATCCCCGGCCCGATCGCGATCGAGGGGAACAACGCGACGGTCCGGAACTCGCGGATCCACGTCCACTCGGGGTGCTCGAGCCCGTGCGGCAGCTACGGCATCCGCCTCGGCCAGTCCGGCGACGGCGTCGCTGGCACGGTGCTCCAGAACCTCGACATCGTCACCGTCGACAAGAGCCCCGCCAACGACAACCCGCTCGACCCGTCGACGATCGACACCAAGGTCGACCACGGGGTGCGCAACAACGGCGACCGCGCCGTCACCGCCAACGGGCTCTACGTCAAGGGCTTCGCCGGCGCGTGGAAGGGCCCGGGCACGATCCGGGACTCGTACCTGTTCTCGCAGCTCGTGTTCCAGGGCGACCACGTCGAGGCGTACCTGAACGGCGGCGAGGGCAACCCGTCGATCCTCGAGCACAACACGATCCTCAACCCCGTCGCGCAGACCGCCGCGATCTCGTTCTTCAACGACTTCGGCGGCATCGGCCAGGTCAGCGTCGCCAACAACCTGCTGGCCGGCGGCGGCTACGTCATGTACGGCGGAGCGAAGAACGGCACCGGCAACGTGACCGGCCCGATCGTCGTGCGCGACAACCACATCGCGCGCGGCAACCGCGACGAGAACGGCTACTTCCCCAACGGCGGCCAGTACGGCGTCTGGGCCGAGTTCAACCGCAGCGCGACGACGTCGTGCGGGAACGTCTGGGACGACAACCTGGCGCCGGCCCCGGCGCCCGCGTCCAGCCGGACCTGCTGACTACGGCTCGATGACCAGGTGGCCTTCGTGCTCGCGCACGAAGGCCACCGTGGCCTGCTCGTCCGAAGCGCCGCGGATCTCGCCGCTGGCCGAGATCGACAGCCCCTCTCGCTGCCGCCACCAGCGCGCGGCGTCGCGCGGCAAGGCGTGCCAGGCGGCGTCACGGCGTTCGGCGAGGTACTCGAGAAACGCCTCGTAGCGGTCGAGGTAGCGCTGCTCGACGACATAGTCCGGGTGGACGTTGAGGTTGACCAGCCCGTGATGGCGCGTGATCCAGTCCGCCTTCTCCACCCAGCGATCGATCCCCGGCTCGCGGAGGATCTCGAACATCGTGTGGTCCTGCATCATCGTCAGCGGCAGCTCCACGACGTCACCGAAGCGGAACGGCATGATCGAGCAGCAGCCGCCGGGCTGCGGCTCGAACGGGTCGCTGTCCGGGAAGGAGCTGTCGTACTCCGCCGGCAGCTCGTGCATCCAGTCGGCGTTGCGGTGCGTGGCCGGCGAGCGGAAGCCGACCGTCCCCCAGCGCTCGCCGTACTCGCGGATCTTCGGCAGGTTCGCCTCGAAGCTCTCGCGGCTGGAGAACAGCTTGCCGTCGTGCAGGATCCCGTGGAGGCCGATCTCGCATCCGCTCGCGCGGACCTCATCGAACAGCCCGTCCGGGATCGGGTACCACTCGGCGACGAAGTTCCAGCACGACGTGAAGCCGTAGCGGCGCTCGAGCTCGATGACGCGCATGACGTTCGCGACCCCGGCAGGGCCCTCGACGTCGTGCGTCAGCAGCACGCACGAGCGCTTGCGCTCGGGCCAGAAGTTGACGATCGGCAGGCGCTCCAGCCCGCTCGCCCGGAGCTCCGCGAGCAGCTCGCCGTCGCGATGCTCGACGAGGCTGGGCTCGAACGGCCACGCCGGGAAGGCGCGCTGCGCCTGGCGGGGCGCGTAGGCGCGGCGCAGCGCGAGCTGCAGCTTGCGCGGCATCAGCGGCTTGAGCGCGTAGTAGAGGTCGAGCTTGCGCGAGCGTGTCGTCGGCCCGATGTAGCGCTCGTTGAGCAGCCACCCGGGATCCTGCACCGCCATCGTCGTCATGGCTGCAGGCGCGCTCCCGCGCGGCGGGCGAGACGGACGGCGGCGTCGCATTGCGCCGCGATGCTAAGCACCTTGCCGCCGCCGAGCGAGGCATAGAGCATCGGCCGCCCGTGCACGCCGCAGTACGCGCGGCGGTCGGCGACGTCGACGCGCTGGGCGCGCTTGAGCTGGCGGCGCAGCGCGGCGAAGCTCCGCGCCTGGACGGAGATCGTCGCGTAGCGCGCGTTCGAGCGGTTGCGGTAGATGCAGGTCGGGCCCTGGGGCATCGACACCGGGTCCATCAGCTTCCCGCCCAGGATCGCCTGCGCCTGCGCCTTCGTGACCAGCGCGCACGGGTTGTCCCGCTTGCCCTGCGGCGGTGCGTCGCGCTGGCTGTCGAGCAGCCGCTGATAGTCGGGCTTGGCGGGATTGCCGCCGCCCTCGCCGGTCAAGCCCTGCGGGTCCGGCGTGACTGCGGCGATCGGGTTCTGCGGCGACCCCTTGGGCGCCTTGGAGCTCCCTTCGTCGGAGCCGCAGCCGGCCACGGCGAGCGCGACGGTCGCGGCGAGGAGCATGGCGAGCGGGCGCACGGTCATGGCCCGTAGAGCACGTCGACGAAGTAGTTCGCCGCGTTGTAGCTGCTCGTCGGGACGGCGGGCGTGGCCGTGTAGCGGTAGAGGCCGTTGCCTGCGCTGCCGTCGGCCAGCGCGGTCAGCGGCGGGTTGCTGAACGCCGTGCCGTCGAACACGCGGCTCGTCAGCGAGTAGTGCCCGTTCGGCGCGTGGTAGCCGGCGATGTACGTCGTGTCGGCGGCGATCGGCACCGGGGTGCTGAACAGGACCGTCTGCCAGCCGGACGCGTCCTCACCCGCGAAGGTGGCCTGCGCGAGCAGGGTGCCGCTCTCCGTCCACAGGCTGCCGACGTGCGTCCCGGTGTTCGCGGACGCCTTGTGGAAGCGGACGCCGGCGATCTTCCCGGCCGCGCTGCTGCTGAACCGCACGCCGAGCTCGACCGCGCCGCCGTCGCCGGAGTCGATGGTGGCCGGCGTCGCGAAGCCGAAGATCGAGCGCAGCGGCGTCACCGCGCTCGTCTCCGCCGACGTATCGCCCGCGCCATTGGCGTTGTTCGCCCGGACGCGGAACGTGTAGCTGGTGCTCGTGTTGAGGCCGGTCACGGTCGCCCGCGTCGCCGGGGCATTGACGGTCACGGGCGTCTCCGCCGAGCCGCCGACGTACGGCGTCACGGTGTAGTTCGTCAGCGCGCTGCCGCCGTTGTTGGGCGCCGTCCAGCGCACCACCGCGGCCTCGGAGTCGGGCGTGGCGCTGACGCCCGTGGGCGCCGCCGGCAGGCCCGCGGAGGTCGGCGTGACGCTGTTCGACGCGCCCGACTGCGCGCTCGTGCCCTCGCTGTTGGCGGCGCGCACGCGGAACGTGTACGCGGTGCCCGGCGTGAGCCCGGAGACGGTCGTGCTGGTCTGCGGCGGCGTCCCGGTGATCGTCTTGCTGGTCTGGGCCGTGGAGCCGATGTACGGCGTGACCTCATAGGACTCGACCGGGCCGCCGCCGGCGGGCGCCGTCCACGAGACGTCCGCCGAGGCCTGGCCCGCGGTCGCGGCCACGCCGGTCGGCGTGCCCGGAGGCTGATCCGCGGCGAACGTGAGGTCGACCCAGTAGTTGCCGTCGTTGTACGAGTTCGTCGGGAACTGGCTCGAGCTGCCGTACATGTAGACGCCGTTGTCCGTCGACGAGCCCGCCAGCGTGTGCAGCGGAGCGTTGTCGAACGCGCTCGCGAGACCGCCGCCCGTCACGGAGTAGTGGCCGTTGGGCGCGTGGTAGGAGACCACGTACGTCGTTCCGGCGGTGAGGTCCACGGGGGTCGAGAAGCCGGCCCACTGCCACCCGGACGCGCTCTCACCGCTGAACGTCACCTGCGCGAGGCGCGTCCCGGTCGCCGACCACAGGCTGCCGATGTGGGTGCCGGTGTTCGCCGCCGCCTTGTAGAAGCGCACGCCGGTGGCCGTCCCGGCGCGGTCCGAGCGGAACTTGACGCCCAGCTCGACGGCGCCGCCGTCACCGGAGTCCACCGTGCCCGGCGTCGCGAACTCGAACAGCGTGTAGCCGGGGGTCGCCGCCTGCGAGGCGGCGGAGTTCGCGCCCGTGCCGACGCCGTTGACGGCCTTGACACGGAACGTGTACGCGGTCCCGTTGGTGAGATCGGTGATCGTCTTGCTCGTGGTCGAGCCGGACACATCCACGGGGTCCTGCGCAGTGCTGCCGATGTACGGCGTGATCGTGTAGCCCGTGATCGCGCTGCCACCGTCGTCCTCGGGGGCCGTCCAGGAGACCTGGGCCGACTTCGTCGCCGGCCGCGCGACCACCGCGGTCGGCGCACCCGGCGCGAGCGGCGCGCTCGGCGTGACCGCGTTGGACTGCGCCGAGACCGGGCCACCACCGCTGCCGTTCATCGCCTGCACCGTGAAGCGGTAGGTGTGGCCGGTGGTCAGGCCGCCGATCTTCTTCTTGGTGGCGGGCGCCGCGACGCTCGTGGGCGCAAGCGCGGTCGCGCCGTCATACGGCGTGATCCGGTACGACGTCGGCGTGCCGCCGGTCGTGGGCTCGGTCCAGGTCACGTTGATCTCGGTCGGACCGGCCTCGGCCGCCGCGACGTTGCCGACCCCGCCCGGCTTCGGCGCGGAGAACATGACGTCGACCGCGTAGTCGCCAGAGTTGTGCGAGCTGGTCGGGAAGCCGCCGGCGACGCCGTAGACGTAGACGCCGTTCGGCGTGCCGGTGCCGGCCAACGCGTGCAGCGGAGCGTTGTCGCGGCCCTGCTCCAGGCCCTCGGACGTGACCGAGTAGTGGCCGCTCGGCGCGAGGTACGACGCGACGTAGGTCGTGCCGGCCGTGATCGACACCGGGCTCGAGAACGTCGCCGTCTGCCAGCCCGACGCGCTCTCGTTGGTGAACGTCACCTGGGCGAGCCGCGTGCCGGTCGCCGACCACAGGCTGCCGACGTGCGTGCCCGTGTTCGCGGCGGCCTTGTAGAAGCGCACGCCGGTGACCGTCCCGCTCACGTCGGAGCGGAACTTGACGCCGAGCTCGACCGAGCCGGTGTCCCCGCTGTCGACCGTGACCGGGGTCGCGAGCTCGTAGATCGTGTTCTGCGGGGTCGCGGCGTTCGAGGCCCCTGACGCCGGCCCGCTGCCGACCGCGTTGCGCGCGGTCACGCGGAAGGTGTACTCGGTCCCGTTCGTGAGGCCGGTGACCTTGAGGCTGCGGTCGCTCGCCCCGGCCTGCACCGGGTCCTGGGCGACGCCGCCGATGTACGGCGTGATCGTGTAGCCGGTGATGGCGCTGTCGCCATCACTCTGGGGAGCCGTCCACTCGACCTGCGCGGCGCCGGTCACCGGGCGCGCGACGACGTCGCGCGGTGCGGTCGGCACCACGGCGCTGAGCGGCGTGACGGCGTTCGAGAGCGCGGACGCGGGCCCGTTGCCGGCCGGGTTGACGGCCTGCACGGTGAAGCGGTAGGTCGTGCCGGTGGTGAGGCCGGTGACCGTCGTCGACGTCGGGAGCGGGCTCCCGGTGACGGTCCTCGGGGTCTGCGCCGTCGAGCCGATGTACGGCGTGACCACGTAGGAGCTCGGCGCGCCGCCCGTGGTCGGGGCGTTCCACGTCACCGACGCGGAGGTCGTGCCCGCCGCGACGGCGTTGACGTTCGACACCGCGCCCGGAGCGGCCGTCGGGGTGAACATCACGTCGACCCAGTAGTTCGTCGCCGAGAAGGACTCCGTCGGGAACGTGCTGGTACCGCCGTAGGCGTAGAGGCCGTTCGTGACCGAGCCGAAGTTCTTGACCGCGTGCAGCGGCTTGGCGTCGAGCGTGCTGCGGCTGTGCGGGCCGGGCGAGGAGCCAGGCCACATGTGGTCCTTGGTGGCCGAGTAGTGCCCGTTCGGCGCGTGGTACGACGCGATGTAGGTCGTGTTCGGCTGGACCTGGACCGGCGTCGCGAACGTCACCTTCTGCCACCCGGAAGCGGTCTCGCTCGAGAACGTCGCCTGCGCGAGGCGGGTCCCGTCGGCGGTCCACAGGCTGCCGGTGTGCGTGCCGGTGTTGGCGGCCGCCTTGTAGAAGCGCACGCCGGTCACGGCGCCGTAGATGTCGGACTTGAACTTGACTCCGAGCTCGATCGAGCCGGTGTCGCCGCTGTCGGCCTGGGCCGGGGTGTACGAGTCGCCCCAGATCGAGCACGGGCAGGAGACGTTGACGTTGATGCCCGTGCCGCCGGTACCGGTGTTGCCGCTGTCGTCGGCGGCGCGCACGCGCAGGTTCGCGGTCGGGGCGCCGTGCGCCTTCCAGGTGTAGGTCCAGCTCGTCGTGCCGGTGGCCATGTTCCAGGTCGAGCCGCCGTCGGTCGAGACCTCGACGCCGGCGACGACGCCGCCGCCGGTGTCGGCCGCGGTGCCGGTCACGGTCACCTGGTTACCGTCCGTGACGGTCGCGCCGGAGGACGGCGACGTGATCGTCGCGCTCGGCGCCGTGGTGTCGGTCGTCTTCGTCGCCCGGATCAAGCCGGAGAGCGGCGCGTAGGGCTGCACGCCCATATCCGCGAACAGGTTCAGGGTCGCCTGGCGCATCGTCGTGTTCGGCGTGTTGCCGATCGGGTTGGCGCTGTCGAGGCCCCACGACCACTGCACCGTGCCGGCGCCGAACACCAGCGCGCCGCTCGGCATCTTGTGGAGCGTGAGGTTGTGCGTCGCCGTGCCGATCTTCGTCCACGTGCCGTGGTCGGCGAAGATCTCGACGCCCGAGACGGTGGTCGAGGACGCGCGGAACTGGCCGGCGGGTCGGAAGCCGTTGTCGGGGTCCTCGTCCCACTCGTAGCCGAGCGACTGCGGCGCCAGCGTGGCGCTCTGCCCGGTGGCGAGGCTGGCGACGGACGTGTTGCGCCACAGGCGCAGCGACTTGTAGGTCCACGGGACCGTGATCGCGGCCGAGCCGGCGTTGACGAGGAACGAGGTGCCGGTGAGCGAGTTCTCGGAGCCGATCTCGGGCTGCGACGCGAAGCGCGGGTCGCGCCACGTGCCCGTCCACTCGACCGGGTCCTGGCGCTGCTGGAAGTGCGTGTCCTTGTAGCTGATCAGCGTGCGGTTGGCCGCCCCGTTGACGGGGCTCGTGCTCCAGCGCGTCTTCCAGAACACCTCGTTGCCGCTGAAGAAGGCGAGATTGAGGCCGTTGTCGCGGGCCGCCTCGACGTTGGCGCGCTGGTTGCCGCTCCAGTACTCGTCGTGGCCGCTGGAGATGAACGTGCGGTGGTTGCCCAGCAGGTTGCCGCGCGTGGCCGTGTCGAGGCCGGAGATGTAGCTGGTGTTGTAGCCGTTGGCCTCGAGGAAGCGGATCATCGGGTACTCGGCCGAGCGCCACCACGAGGGCTCGCTGGTGGTCGTGAACGGGCGGTTGTAGGAGACCGCGTAGGCGGCGCGGTAGCCGTCCGGATCGCCCGCGGGGCAGGCGACCTCGCACATGTAGAGGCTGTTGCCGCCGTAGTTGTTGTAGGCCTGCCAGGTCGTGTCCGAGGTCTGGACGACGACGTCAGAGGTGCTCGCGTCGTCGCGCACGACGAACGGGACCTGGCTCGTGTTGCCGTTGTCCGTGCGCGTGAGCAGGGCGAAGTGGAGGCCCGACACGGACGTGCTCGGGGCGGTCCAGGTGGCGGAGGTGGACCAGTTGCCGCAGTCGATCAGCCCGGTGGAGGAGTGCGTCGTGCAGGCCCCCTGGTTCGTGGTCGTGTGCGTGAGCGACGACTGGATCAGGCGCGCACCGTTGCCGGCGTAATAGCCGACGCGGTAGATGTCGAGCCGGTAGGGGGTGGTCGCGTCGATCTTGAACGAGACGGCCTCGCCCTTGTTGATGCTCATGGAGGTGGCGAAGCCCTGCAGTGCCTCGTCGCCGTCGTTGCCGTCGATGCCCCAGACGCTCTCAGGCGTGCCGGCCTTGGTGTTCTCGCACGCGATCGGGTTGGTGACGGGCACCGCGCACGGGTTGGAGCTCTGCGCCGAGGCACCCGAGGGGGCGGCGACGCCGAGGATGGTCAGCGCGGCCAGCGCGCAGAAGACACGGCGGAGGGTCATCCGGCACCTTTCATGCTGAGGACGGCGGGAGCGGTTCGCAGCAGGATCCACAGGTTGAGCAGGACCGACCGGCGCTGCACGTACTCGACGTCGAGGGCGATCATCTCCTCGAGGCTGACCTCGGAACGGCCGCTGACCTGCCACAGCCCGGTCACGCCGGGCTTGACCTGGAAGCGCTCGAACCAGTGGGCGGGGTAGTGCTCGACCTCGTAGGGGATCGGGGGGCGCGGGCCGACCAGCGACATCTCGCCGCGCAGCACGTTCCACAGCTGCGGCAGCTCGTCGAGGCTGGTGCGACGCAGGAAGGCGCCGACACGCGTCACGCGCGTGTCGGACGCGAGCTTCGGCGCGGGCGTGCCGGACTCGATGAGCGCCAGCATGTAGTCGCGGTGGACGTCGTGGTCGGCGCCGTGGGTCATGGTGCGGAACTTCGCGACCAGGAACTGCCGGCGGCCCCGGCCCACGCGATGCTGGCGGAACAGCACGGGCCCGGGCGTGTCGAGCTTGATCGCCAGCGCGATCAGCAGCAGCAGCGGCGCGAGCAGGATGAGCAGCACCGCCGTGGCGATGAGGTCGAGCCCGCGGCAGGCGGCATCGCACGTCCGTCGTTCACGGGTTCCGAGAACGGTCGCGGTCGCGGTCAGGTCGCCGCCTTCCATGGTGCTCGTGCTCATCTCATGTCCTTACGCTGCCACCGCCACGGCGTCGGTATGGGTGGCCAGTCGCTCGATGACGAAGTCCTGCTCGTCATCCGCGAGGCCCGGATAGATCGGGAGCATCAGGACGTCCGCGGCGGCGGCGTCCGTGTGGGGCAGGTCGTACGGCCCTTCCGCGGAGTAGGAGTCCTCCTGGTGGATGGCCATGACGCCGCGACGTGTCGCGATGCCGTCGGCCAGCAGCAGGCGCATGAGCTCCGTGCGGCCCACCGGCGAGCGCGGGTCGACGCGGACGCAGTAGGACTGCCACGTGCGCTCGCTGTGCGGCGGGTCGTACGGGGCATGCAGCGCCGGCAGGTCCTCGAACGCGGCGGTGTAGCGCGCGGCGAGATGCGTGCGGCGCGCGAGGATCTCCTCGAGCGCGTCGAGCTGGCAGAGGCCGAGGGCCGCCTGCATGTCGGTCATCCGGTAGTTCCAGCCGCGGGCGGGATAGCGCTCGATGACGACGTCGTTCGCCGCATGGCGCGCGAGGTCCGAGACGTCCATCGCGTGCTGTCGCAGGAAGCGCAGCTGCGCCGCGACCTCCGGGTCCTGGACCGCGATCATGCCGCCCTCCCCCGTGGTGATGACCTTCCGGGGGTGCAGGGAGAAGCAGGCCATCGGACCGAGCGATCCGATCGGGCGACCGCGGTACGACGCCCCGATGGCGCAGGCGGCGTCCTCGACGATCGCGACGTCGTGCCGGAGCCCGAGCTCGAGGAACGCGTCCATGTCGGCCGGCAGGCCGACCTGATGGACCGGCATGATCGCCCGCGTCCGGGGCGTGATCGCCCGCTCGGCCGCGGCCGGGTCGAGGTTGTAGGTGCGCGGGTCGATGTCCGCGAAGACCGGGGTGGCCCCGCACTGCCAGACCGCGTTGGCGGTGGCGATGAAGGACAGCGAGGGCACGATGACCTCGTCGCCGGGGCCCACGCCCGTCACGTAGAGCGCGAGCTGCAGCGCCGTGGTGCAGCTCGTCGTCGCCACGGCGTCCGCGGCGCCGACGGCGTCCGCGAACGCCGCCTCGAACTCGCGGACCCGGGGGCCCTGGGACACCCAGCCCGACTCGACGGCGGCGGCGACCGCCGCCCCCTCGGCGCCGGTGAAGAACGGCTTGGAGATCGGGATCGACGTCACGACGTCGCCGCCAGGCTCGGAGCGCGCTCGCGGCGCCACCACGTGACCAGGCCGCGCAGGCCGGCCTCGATGTCCGTCTCGGCCGTGAAGCCGAGGTCGCGCCGGGCCGCGCTCGTGTCCGCCAGCCGGCGGGGCACCTTGTTGACGGCGCGCTCGGGCCCGAACTCGATGTCGAGGTCCGAGTCCATGACCTTCAGCAGCATCTGCGCGAGCTCGAGCAGGCTCGTCTCGGTGCCGCTCGCGACGTTGTAGACGGCGTCGGTCACGTCGGCGTCGGCCGCGGCGATGTTCGCCCGCGCGACGTCGGGGATGTAGACGAAGTCCATCGTCTGCGACCCGTCGCCGTTGATCAGCGGCGGGGTGCCGGCCGTGATCCGCTCCATCCAGCGCACCAGCACCTCGGTGTAGACGCCGTGGATGTCCATCCGCGGCCCGTAGACGTTGAAGTACCTCAGCGCCACGTAGTCCAGGCCGAACATGGCATGGAAGCTGCGCAGCATCCCCTCGTTGAAGACCTTCGCCGCGCCGTAGATCGTGTCGTTCGCGTAGGGGTGATGCGCCTCGGTCGTGGGGAACGTCTCGGCGAGGCCGTAGACGGACGCCGAGGACGCGGCGACGACCTTGCGGACGTCGTGGCGAACCGCAGACTCGAGCACGTTGTAGGTGCCATCGACCATGACCTCCTTGGCCAGTCGGGGTTCCTCCGCGCACTGCGTGATCCGGATCGCAGCCTGGTGGAACACGACGTCGATGCCCTCGGTCAGCTCGTCGACGAGCTCGCGGTCGCAGATGTCGCCTTCGACGACGGCGACGGGGCCGTTCGCTTCAGCCCAGGCGAGGTTGTCGCGGCGACCGCGGACGAAGTTGTCGAGCACGACGATCTCGCGCGCGCCGGCCTGCACCACGAGATCGCAGAGGTTTGAGCCGATCGCGCCGGCGCCGCCCGTGATCAGGACACGGGAGCCACGCAGAGAATTCTCCATGCCCATGAACGCGCATGCTCGCGGCGGGCTTCTCCCAGGGCAGCTCCCCAGAAGTACAGGCCTGGGGCGGGTGGCGCCGCGGCGCTACTCGACCGTGACGGTCTTTGCGAGGTTTCGCGGCTGGTCCACGTTGAGCCCGCGCAGGCGCGCGATGCGGTAGGCCAGCAGCTGCAGCGGGATCACGGCGAGGATCGGCTGCAGCATCCAGTCCGTGCGGGGGATGCGCAGCACCTCCTCGGCGTGCTCGCCGATGCTGATGTCGCCCTCGCTGGCGACGGCGATCACGTGCGCGCCGCGGGCGCGCACCTCCTGCATGTTCGAGACGACCTTCTCGAGCACCGGGGACTCCGTGGCTACGACGACGACCGGGGTCTTCTCGCTCAGCAGCGCGATCGGGCCGTGCTTCATCTCGCCGGCCGCGTAGGCGTCGGTGGCGATGTAGGAGATCTCCTTGAGCTTCAATGCGCCCTCGAGGCAGACCGGCAGGCCGACGTGGCGCCCGAGGTAGAGGAAGAACTCGGCGGTGTGATGCGCCTCGGCGGTGCGGTCGATCGCGGCGCTGAGGCCGTTGCCGAGCATCTGGTCGATGCAGTGCGGGATGTGCTTGAGATCGGCGACGAGACCGGCCAGCCGCTCGGGCGGGAGCGTGCCGCGCAGCTCGGCGAGCCGCAGCGCGAGCAGGTACATCGCCGCCACCTGGGCGACGAAGGTCTTGGTCGCGGCGACGCCGACCTCGAGGCCCGCGCGCGTGTAAAGGACCCCGTCGGCGTCGCGGGTGGCCTGCGAGCCCATGATGTTCGTCACCGCGAGCACCTTCGCCCCGCGCTCCTGGGCGAGGCGC
This sequence comes from uncultured Solirubrobacteraceae bacterium, assembly GCA_963730115.1. GTDB lineage: Bacteria > Actinomycetota > Thermoleophilia > Solirubrobacterales > Solirubrobacteraceae > DASQFQ01. The sequence goes on from CAVSQM010000012.1 coordinate 801,274, forward strand.
ATGGCGGCGAGCGTGTCGGCGGTCTCGCCTGACTGCGTGATGCCGACGACGAGGTCGCTCGGGCCGACCACCGGATCGCGGTAGCGGTACTCGGAGGCGATGTCCATCTCGACCGGGACGCGCGCCCACTGCTCGAGCGCGTAGCGGCCGATCAGGCCCGCGTGGTACGAGGTGCCGCAGGCGACGATCACGATGCGGTTGCACTCGCGCAAGAACGCGTCGTCGATCGCGCCGAGGTCGCCGAGGTCGACGCCGTCGCCGCGGACCGTCCGGTCGGCGATCGTCTCGGCCACCGCGTCCGCCTGCTCGTGGATCTCCTTGAGCATGAACGTCTCGTAGCCGCCCTTCTCGGCGACCTCCTGGCTCCAGTCGACCTCGTCGATCTCGCGCTCGATCGGCTCGCCGGCGGCGGTGAGGAACTCGACGCCGTCGCGGCGCACGACGACGATCTCGTCGTTCTCGATCAGCTGCACGTTCCGCGTGTGCGCGAGGAAGGCGGGGATCGCGGAGGCGACGAACTGCTCGCCCTCGCCGCGGCCGATGACCAGCGGGCACTCCTTGCGCGCGCCGACCAGCAGCTCGGGCTCGTCGGCGGAGACGGCGACGAAGGCGTAGTGGCCGCGGATCCGCGCGTAGGCGGCGAGCACGGCCTCGACCAGGTCGTCGCCGGCCTCGATCCGCTGCGAGATCAGGTGCGCCACGACCTCGGCGTCGGTCTCGGAGCTGAAGGTGGCGCCGTCGGCGACGAGCGCCTGCTTGATCTCCATGTAGTTCTCGACGATGCCGTTGACCACGACGTGGACGCGCTCGTCGTCGTCGGAGTGCGGGTGGGCGTTGGCCTCGTTGACGCGGCCGTGCGTGGCCCAGCGGGTGTGGCCGATGCCGGTGGTCGGCGCGCGCTCGGCGACCGCGACCGGCGCGTCCTCGGCGGGCGCGGACTCGCTCAGCGCGTCGTGCAGCGCGTCGAGGTTGCCGACGGCGCGAACGGAGGCGAAGCGGCCGTCGTCGAGGATCGAGATCCCGGCGGAGTCATAGCCGCGGTACTCGAGCTTGCGCAGGCCCTCGAGGAGGACCTCCTGCACGGGGCGGTCCCCGATGTATCCCACGATCCCGCACATGAGGGGGCGATTCTAGTGCGCTGGCGGTGGTCCTCCCAGTCCAGAAAAAAGGCTGGACCCCCGGTCAGTGTGCCCGGGCCCCTCCCCGGCGGGCAACGGCAACGACGGCCGGCTCGGCTCCTCGAACAGCACCGACGGCCGCGACGCGGACTGGGTCACCGGCATGCGCGAGCCGGCGGCTTCGCTCCCCGAGGACGCGAGCGACTGGTTCGCCGGCCGCTAGGCCGAGCTCTCAACCGCCGCCACGAGCCGCTCGCACGTCTCGTCGGCCTCTTCCGCCGTCGGCGCCTCGACCATCACCCGCACGAGCGGCTCGGTGCCGCTGGGCCGCACGAGCACGCGGCCGCGGCCCTTGAGGCGCGCCGCCTCGGACTCGATCGCCTCGCGGGCGGCGGCCGTCGCGGCGGCGAGCGCGGCGCGGTCGGCCATGCGGACGTTGACGAGCTTCTGCGGCAGCTTCTCCATGCCGTGGCGCTCGGCCAGGTCGGCGCCCTCCAGCGACTCGAGCGTGAGCAGCGCGGCGGCGATGCCGTCGCCGGACGGCACGAAGCCCATGTCGATGATGTGGCCGGACTGCTCGCCGCCCAGCGCCCAGCCGCGCTCGCGCAGCGCCTCGAGCACGTAGCGGTCGCCGACCGGCGTCGTGGCCACGTCGACGCCCGCGGAGCGCATCGCGGTGTGGAAGCCGTAGTTGGTCATCACCGTCACCGCCACCCCGTTGCCCGGGAGCCGGTCGGCGTCGCGCAGGTGCAGCGCGGCCAGCGCGATCAGCTCATCGCCGTCGACGACCGCGCCGGCGCGGTCGACGGCCAGCACGCGGTCGCCGTCGCCGTCGAACGCGAAGCCGACGTCGTGCTCGCCCTTGGTCATCGTGCCGGCGAGCCGCTCGACGTGGGTCGAGCCGCAGTTGTCGTTGATGTTGCGACCGTCCGGCTCGTCGGCCAGCACGTCGACCTCGGCGCCGAGGCGGCGGAAGATCTCCGGGGCGGCGCGGTAGGTGGCGCCGTGCGCGCAGTCGAGCAGGATCCGGCGACCGGACAGGTCGAGGCGCCTCGAACCGCTGGTGGAGCCCGCGCAGGTAGTCCTCGAGCGCGCCGTGGAGGCGGCGGACGGAGCCGATCCTCGGGGTGATCGGCGCCGGCGCGTCGAGCGCCTCCTCGATCTCCGCCTCGGTCTCGTCGGAGAGCTTGAAGCCGTCGCCGCCGAAGAACTTGACGCCGTTGTCGCGGTACGGGTTGTGCGAGGCGGAGATGACGACGCCCGAGGTCGAGGCCGTAGCGGCCGATCAGCAGCGGCGCGCCCGGCGTGGGCAGCACGCCGCCGAGCAGCGCCTCGCCGCCGGCGGCGGCGACCCCCGCGGCGACGGCGGCCTCGAGCATCTCGCCCGACTCGCGCGTGTCGCGGATGACGAGGACGCGGGCGGGCGCGCGGCTCGGGGAGCTCACGCGGGCGGTCGCCGCGCGGGCGAGCGTCAGCGCCAGCTCTGCGGTGAGGAACTCGCCCGCGACGCCGCGGACCCCGTCCGTGCCGAAGAGGCGACGGGACAAGGACGCGCTAGCGCTTGGAGAACTGCGGCCGCTTGCGGGCCTTCTTGAGGCCGGCCTTCTTGCGCTCCTTCACGCGCGGGTCGCGCGTGAGGAAGCCGCGGCGCTTGAGCTCCGAGCGGAGGTTGGGGTCGGCTTCGATGAGGGCGCGCGAGATGCCGTGGCGCAGCGCGCCGGCCTGCGCCGAGACGCCGCCGCCGTGCATGTTGGCCACCACGTCCATGCGCTCCTCGTAGCCGACCGTCTCGAGCGGCTGGCGGATGTTGCGCTGGAGCGTGAAGCGCGGGAAGTGCTGCTCGAGCGTGCGGCCGTTGATGACGTAGGCGCCGGTGCCGGGCTTGAGCGTCACGCGCGCGACCGAGGTCTTGCGCTTGCCGGTGGCGCGGTAGCGCGCGCCGGAGGCGAGGTCGATCTGGACGGAGATCGGCTGGACCGTCTCGACCTCGTCGCCCGAGTCGCCGCCCTCGCCGTCCTCCTCGTCCTCGTCGTAGCCGCTGCCGTCGCCGCGCAGGGCGGCCTCGCCCTCGCGGACGATGTCGACCTCGAGGTCGGCGCCGGGGATGAGGGGCTTCTCGCGCGGGGCGGGCTCCTCCTCGTCGGCGTCCTCATCGTCGGCAGTCTCAGCCTCAGCTTCAGCCTCAGGTGCGGCCTCGGCGGCCGGAGCGGGCTCCTCGGCCGCAGTCTCGGCCTCGGCGGCCGGAGCGGGCTCCTCGGCCTCCGCGGCCGGAGCGGGCTCCTCGGCCGGAGCCTCGGTTTCCGCGGCCTCCTCGGCCTCGGCGACGGGGGTCTCCTCGGCCGGGGTCTCCTCCGCCGTCGGCGTCTCCTCGACGGGAGCGTCCTCGACCGGGGTCTCCTCGGTCGGCTCTTCCTCGGGCGGGCGGTTCTCTTCGGCCATCAGGTGGTGATCTCCAGGGGTTGCGGCCGCTGGGCAGCGTGCGGATGCTCGGGGCCGGCGTAGACCTTGAGCTTCGTGAGCTGCTTGCGGGCGAGACGGTTGCGGGGCAGCATGCCGCGGACCGCGAGGCGGATGACCTCTTCGGGCCGGCGCTCGAGCATGTCGTTGAGCGTGCGCGACTTGAGGCCGCCCGGGTAGCCCGAGTGGCGGTAGTAGCGCTTCTCGGCGCGCTTGTTGCCCGTGACGGTGATCTTCTCCGCGTTGATCACCACGACGAAGTCGCCGGTGTCGATGTGCGGCGTGTAGGTCGGCTTGCGCTTGCCGCGCAGGGCATCGGCGATCTGGGTCGCCAGGCGGCCGAGGGTCTGGCCTTCGGCGTCGACGAGCAGCCAGTTGCGCTCGCGATCGGTCGGTGTGGCGACGTAAGTCTTCATGGGCATGCAGGCGCTGCGCGGAGGCGCGCGGCGGTGAGCAGGATAGCGGGGGTGGGATCTGCCCGGTTCGCGGGTATAGTGCCCGGCGTCATAAGTCTGCCGAGTCCGACAACCGAGGGGGTCGTCGGAGCGGGGGAACCGAAGTTTGGGGCGAATCCAGGTACTGCCACCTGGTAGCGCAACTCGCGCGAGTCCGTCAGCTAACCCCGTAGGCGAGACGACCAACTCAAGAGGGCGCCGGTGCCGCATTCCGCGGTGGTCGACGGCCGGGTTCGCCGGCCGCGACGAACAAGTGCATACCTGCTCGGCTCGGTTCTCGCCGTCTCTGTGGCGACGCCGGCGCTTGCCGCCACCCCGCCGACGGGCGGCGCGCTCGCCTCCCCCACGCCCAAGGTGAAGGCGCTGCAGTGCCGCACCGCCTGCATGGGCCTGACCGCCGGCCACACCGGCTCGCGCGTCCGCGTGCAGGGCAAGAAGCTCAAGCGCGTCGACTCCGTGGTCTTCCAGGGCGCGGCGGGCGCCGCCGACGACGTCGCCGTCGCCCCGTTGCGCGCGAAGAAGTCCTACGTCGACGCGCGCGTGCCGCGCACCGCGGTCAGCGGCCCGGTCCAGCTCGTCTCGACCGACGGCGCGGAGTCGCGCCCCACGCCGGTCCCGCTGATGATCGACCCGACGCCGGTGCTGCCCGCCACCACCTCCGACGGCCTCGGCATCGACGTCGAGACGCAGGGCAACCGCGTCTTCTACGGCGCCGAGCGCCAGGCGCAGGTCTCCTACATCGTGCGCGGCAGCGAGCCCGTGACGGTCGCGATCGAGCTCGTCCGGCTCACCGACGGCGTCGCGATCGTGCGCTGGGAGCCCGGCGCGATCGCGCCCAACGTGCCGCAGACGATCAACTGGGACGGCACCGCCGGCGGCAAGGTCCAGCGCGACGGCCGCTACGCGTTCCGCGTCTTCGCCACCTCGGCGACCGGCGTCACCGCCGCCTCGGCGCAGACGCCGCCGCCCGGCACGCCCGTCAAGTCCGTGCCCGGCTCGTTCCTCTTCCAGCGCCACATCTTCCCGATCCGGGGCGCCCACACGTACGGCACCGGCGCGGGAGTGTTCGGCGGCGGCCGCGGCCACCAGGGGCACGACGTCTTCGCCAAGTGCGGCACCCCGCTCGTCGCGGCGCGCGGCGGGCGCGTGAAGTTCAAGCAGTACCACTCGGCGGCCGGCCACTACATCGTCATCGATGGCGACGGCACCGGCAACGACTACTCGTACATGCACCTGCGCGAAGCCTCGCTGGTCGACCAGGGCGACCACGTCTACACGGGCCAGCCGATCGGCTTCGTCGGCGACACGGGCCGCGCCTTCGGCTGCCACCTCCACTTCGAGGTCTGGAAGTCGCCGGGCTGGTACAGCGGTGGCGCGCCGATCGATCCCCTGCCGCTGCTGACGGCGTGGGACAAGTCGTCCTAAGTCCGCGGCGTCGTCACCAGGATCTCGCGCGCGGTGTCGTCCTCCGGGTCGACGATCGCCGCCGCTGCGTCGAACAGCGGCACCGGGTCCATCCCGATCTTGCGCGCCACCCGGCGCACCTCGAGCACGTGCTCGCGGAAGCCCTCCTCGTCGCCGCCTGAGCCGGCGACGGCGAGCGTCACGAGCCCGCGGCGGATGCCCGAGGGATCGAGCTCGCGCTCGGCGGTCGCGAGGTAGCCGTCCGCGTGCCCCCACAGCTCGCGGATGGTGTCCGGCCCCAGCGCCACGCCGGCGAGGCTACTCCCACTCGATCGTGCCGGGCGGCTTCGACGTGATGTCGAGCACCACCCGATTGACCTCGCGGATCTCGTTGATCATGCGCGAGGCGATGCGCTCCAGCAGGTCGTAGGGCAGGCGCGCCCAGTCGGCGGTCATCGCGTCGTCCGACGTCACCGCGCGGATCGCCACCACGTAGCCGTAGGTGCGCTCGTCGCCCTGCACGCCCACCGTGCGGATGTCCGGCAGCACGCAGAACGACTGCCACAGCTCGCGGTAGAGGCCGGCCTTGCGGATCTCGTCCTGGAGGATCGCGTCGGCGTTGCGCAGCGTGTCGAGGCGCTCCTTCGTCGCCTCGCCGCCGACCACGCGGATCGCGAGGCCAGGGCCCGGGAACGGCTGGCGCCAGACCAGCCGCTCGGGCAGCCCGAGCTCGGCCCCGACGGCGCGGACCTCGTCCTTGAACAGCGCGCGCAGCGGCTCGACGAGGTCGAACTCGAGGTCCTCCGGCAGGCCGCCGACGTTGTGGTGCGACTTGATCGTCGCCGCGCCGGTGCCGCCGCCGGACTCGATGACGTCCGAGTACAGCGTGCCCTGGACGAGGTAGGCGGCGCCCTCGAGCTTCGTCGCCTCCTCTTCGAAGACGCGGATGAACTCGGCGCCGATCGCCTTGCGCTTGGCCTCCGGCTCGCTCAGCCCGGCGAGGCGCCGGAGGAAGCGATCCTCGGCGTCGACCGCCACCAGCGGCACCTTGAAGTGGTCGCGGAACGCGGAGATGACCTGCTCGCCCTCGTTCTTGCGCATCAGGCCGTGGTCGACGAACACGCACGTCAGCTGGTCGCCGATCGCGCGGTGGACGAGCAGCGCCGCCACCGACGAGTCGACCCCGCCGGAGAGCCCGCAGATGACCCGGCCGTCGCCGACCTGGGTGCGGATCTTCTCGATCTGCTCCTCGATGATCGAGGCCGGGCTCCACGTCCGCGCGCAGCCGCAGATCTCCTCGAGGAAGGTGGTCAGCACGTGCTGGCCGTAGGGCGTGTGGACGACCTCGGGGTGGAACTGGATGCCGTACAGGCCGCGCTCGACGTCCTCGAGCGCCGCCACCGGCGACTCGGTCGAGCTCGCCAGCGCCGTGAAGCCGGGCGGCGGCTCGTAGACCGTGTCGCGGTGCGACATCCAGCACGACTGCTCCGGCGGCGTGCCGGCCAGCAGCCGCCCGGTGTCCGTCACCTTCAGCTGCGAGCGCCCGAACTCCCCCACCTCGGCGCCCTCGACGCGGCCGCCGAGCGTGAGCACCAGCGCCTGCATGCCGTAACAGATGCCCAGCACGGGGATCCCGAGCTCGAGCAGCGCCGGGTCGAGCCGGGGCGCGCCGTCCGCGTACACCGAGGCCGGCCCGCCGGACAGGATCAGCCCCTTCGGCCGGCGCCGGCGCACCTCCTCGACGCCGACGTGGTGCGGCAGCAGCTCGGAGAAGACGCCGCACTCGCGCACCCGGCGCGCGATCAGCTGCGAGTACTGCCCGCCGTAGTCGAGCACGACGACCTCGTCGGTCGCCAGCTCGCGCTCGAGCGCGAGCTCCTCCAGGGGCTGGTCGGCCGCGACGGCCGAGCCGTGCCCCTCGGAGCGGAGCTCAGTCTGCGACAAGCGCCACTCCGCCGCCGCGCGCACCCATGCCGATCTGCTGGTCGCGCTGCAGCTGCTTGCCCTCGGTCTGCAGCGCCGGGGCGACCATCAGCTCCGCCCGGTTGAACTCGGCGATGTCCTGGTAGCCGCAGGTGGCCATCGAGGTCTTCAACCCGCCGATGATGTTGAACGTGCCGTCGTTCTCGTGGGCGGGGCCGAGGACGATCTCCTCGATCGACCCGTTCTGCACGGTCGCCACGCGGGCGCCGCGGGGGAGCGAGGAGTGGAACGTCGCCATGCCCCAGTGGTAGCCGTGGCCCGGCGCCTCGTAGGCGCGCGCCAGCGGCGAGCCGATCATCACGGCGTCGGCGCCGCAGGCGATCGCCTTCGCGACGTCACCGCCCGTGCGCATGCCGCCGTCGGCGATCACCTTGCAGTACTCGCCCGTCTCCAGCATGTGCTGGGAGCGGGCGGCCGCCACGTCGGCGATCGCGGTCGCCTGCGGGACGCCGATGCCGAGCACGCCACGCGTCGTGCAGGCCGCGCCGGGGCCGACGCCGACGAGCACGCCCGCCGCGCCGGTGCGCATCAGGTGCAGGCCGGTGTGGTAGCTGGCGCAGCCGCCGAGCACGACCGGGACCGGCACCTCGCGGACGAACTCCTTGAGGTTGAGCACGTGGCCCTGCGTCGAGACGTGCTCGGCCGAGATGACCGTGCCCTGGATGACGAGGATGTCGAGCCCCGCCTCGAGCGCGATCTCGTGCCACTGCTCGACCTTCTGCGGCGTCAGCGACGCGGCGGCGACGACGCCGTGGGCCTTGATCTCCTCGATCCGCTGGGCGATCAGCTCGGGCTTGACCGGCTCCGCGTAGATCTCCTGCATCTCGCGGGTCGCCTCCTCGCGGTCGAGGTGCGCGATCCGCTCGAGCAGCGAGTCGGCGTCCTCGTAACGCGTCCAGATGCCCTCGAGGTTGAGCACCGCCAGGCCGCCGAGGCGACCGAGGATCCCCGCCGTCTCCGGGGAGACCACGCCGTCCATCGCCGAGGCCAGCAGCGGCAGCTCGAAGCGGTAGGGGCCCAGCGTCCACGTGATGTCGACGTCGTCAGGGTCCCGCGTGCGGCGGCTCGGGACGATCGCGATGTCGTCGAAACCGTAGGCGCGGCGCGCCTTCTTGCCTCTGCCGATCTCTACTTCCATGACGGGATCCTAGGTTTGGCGGCGGACGGAAGGTGAGGCGTCCATGCTAGCCGCCGTCCGGGGTTATGAAGCCCCGGAAAGTCACCCAACTTCCGCGGGCAAGGCGGGCCGATCGACCTCGATCTCGGAGCGCAGGCGGCCGACCTGCTCGGGGTCGACGAGGCCGGCCCCGAGGTGCTGCGTCGACTCCGCGCCGCACGCCACGCCGTAGGCGAGGCAGTCGACGTGCGCGCGCCCCGCGTAGCGGCTGGCCACGAACCCGGCGAGGAAGGCGTCGCCCGAGCCGACCGTCGCCCGCGGCTCGATCGAGCCCGCCGGCATCCGCACCCGGTAGAGCGTGCGCTGCGCCGCCTGGCTCCTCGGGCGCCATCAGCGCGTAGCAGCCGTCGGGCGCGGTCATGATCGCCGAGTGGGCGCCGAGGCCGACCATCTCGCGCGCCGCGATGCAGTGGTCCTCCTCGTCGTTGAACTCGTGGCCGACGAGCTCCTCGGCCTCGAGCACGTTCGGCGAGATCACGTCCGGCTCCGCGCGCACCGCCCGCCGCAGCGGGTCGCCGTCGGTGTCGACCACGCAGTCGACGCCGAGCCGCTTGAGCTCGCGGATCAGCCGCGCGTAGACGTCGATGTCGACCTCGCGCGGGAGCGAGCCGGCGAACACGCACACGCTGGCGCCCTGGGCGAGGTAGAGCAGCTTGTCGGTGAACAGCTCGATCTCCTGCTCGGACACCCGAGGGCCGCGCTCGTTGATCTCGGTCTGCTCGCCGGTCGTGGGATCGATCACGGCCGTGTTGGTGCGCGACTCCTCGCGGATGCGCACGAAGTCGGAGAGCACCGAGAGCTGGGTCAGCTGCTCGACGATGCGCGTGCCGGTGGCGCCGCCCGCGAGCCCGGTGGCGATCACCGGCTGGCCGAGCGTCTTCAGCACGCGCGCGACGTTGACGCCCTTGCCGCCCGGCATCTCGGTCTGCTCGACCGTGCGGTGGCGCCGCCCGAGGCGGAAGTTCGGCACCGCGAGCGTCTTGTCGATCGCCGTGTTGAGGGTGACGGTGATGATCATGCGGCCTCCGGCTCCCCGCGCGAGCCGCGACGACCGCCCGAGCCGCGCCGCCGCATGCGCGAGAGCCCGAGCGTACAGGCCAGCCCGAGCATCACGACCAGGAGCAGCGTCCACGGGCGCGTGAAGCGGTCCTTGGTGCGGACCGCGAAGCCCGCGTCCGGCACGTCGGCGGAGGCGACCACCGGGAGCGTCGCGATCTTCTTCTTCTCGCCGCGGCAGATGTCGACCTCGCCGAGCTTCTGCCCGCGCATGACCGGCCCGGAGACCTCGGTCGGCACCCGCAGGGCGCAGCGCCGCAGGTGCTGGCCGCGGCGGATCACGAAGCGGCGCGACGTGTCGCCGACCACCAGCGCGAGCTCCGCGCCGCGGCGGTACTCGATCGGCACGCGCGCGAGCACCTCGCTGGGCGAGATCGGGCGCACGCGCCGGTAGAGCTTGAACGCCCAGGCGAACAGCTTGCGCGTGTCGGCCTCGCGGGCGGCCACGCTCGGCGCGCCGAGCACGGCGGAGACCAGCGTGATCCCGTTCTTCCGCCCCGAGCCGATCAGCACGTAGCCGGCCTGCTGCGTGTGGCCGGTCTTGACGCCGGTGACCACCGGCAGCCGCACGAGCGTGTTGCGGTTCTCGAGCGTGCGCGGCCGGTTGCCGGTGCGCAGCGTGACGCGCTCGCGCGCGACGGTGCGGCGGAAGAAGTCGAACGCGCGCAGGCGCAGCGTAAGCCGCACGAGGTCGCGCGCGGTCGAGTAGTTGCCCGCCTCGTCGAGCCCGATCGGGTTGGCGAAGTGGGTGTTGTTGAGCCCGAGCTTCTCGGCGCGGGTGTTCATGGCGCGCACGAACTCCGCCTCGGAGCCGCCGACCCGCGTGGCGAGCGTCGCCGCGGCGTCGTTGGCGGACTCGATCAGCAGCCCGCGCAGCAGGTCGGCGACCGTCATCTGCTCGCCGGGCTGCAGGTTGATCTTCGACTCCGCGGGCAGCGCGCGGTAGCGGACCGCGCGGTACACGGTCGACGGCCGGCTGCGCTCGAGCGTGAGCAGCGCGGTCATCAGCTTCGTCGCCGACGCGACCGCGCGCCGGCGGTTGGGTTGCTTGGAGTAGGCGACGTCGGCGGTCGAGCCCTCGATCACGAGGGCGCTCTGCGACGAGACGGGCGGGGGCGGGTCAGCGGCGTGCGCGGCGGGCGCGAGCACGAGCGCCAGCACCGCGGCCAGCAGCCCCGCGAGGACGCGGGGGCTCACGGGCGCAGCTTGATCTTCTGCCCGACGGACAGCGTCTGGTCGTCGAGTTTGGGGTTGAGCTCTTCGATCTGCGAAAGCGGCACGTTCGTCTTCTCCGCAATGGAGGATGGCGTGTCGCCCGGCTTGACCCGGTAGGTTCGCCGCTGTTTGCGCTCCTTGCCCTTCTTCGCGGGGGTCGCGGTCGCGGTCGCAGCAGGTTGCGCTTCACCCTCGCGGGACCCGTCGTCCTTGGTGGTGGCGGACACGACGAGGAACAGCGCGACGACGAAGCCCACCAGCGCGAGCGGCGCGAGAAAGCGCGCGGGGCTGCGACGGGCCATGGAGCGATGGTACCCAGGCGTTCAGGCGAGACCCCACGCTATGCCGCGCAGACGCTCGGCCTCCGCGCGCGCCGCCGCGGCGGGGGTGCCGCCGGCGTCCTCGTGGGCGTTGGCGATCGAGCGCGAGGCGGTCACGAGCCCGCCCGCGCGGCCGGCCGCGAACGCGGGCGCGAGGTCGCGCACGTCGCCGCCCTGGGCGCCGACGCCGGGCAGCAGGAACGGCGTGCGCGGCATCAGCTCGCGCATGCGCGCCAGGTGCGCGGGGACGGTCGCGCCGGTCACCGCGCCGACGTCGTGGAGCGGCTCGCCCTCGCCGAGCTCGGCGGTGATGGCAGCGAGGCGCTCCCACAGCGGCGCGCCGTCGCTGAGCTTCAGGTCGAGGACGTCGGCGGCGCCCGGGTTGGAGGTGCGGACGAGCAGGAAGACGCCCGCCCCCGCGATGCGGGCGCCCTCGACGAGCGGCTTGACCGCGTCGCGCCCGAGCAGCGGGTTGGCGGTGAACGCGTCGACGGTGAGCCCGGGGGCGGCGCCGAACGGGGTCGGCGTGCTGCCGACGAGCGCCTGCGCGTAGGCGGCGGCGGTCACCGGCACGTCGCCGCGCTTGCCGTCGGCGAGCACGAGCAGCCCGGCGGCGCGGGCGTGGTCGCAGGTCGCCTCCAGCGCGAGCCAGCCGGCGGAGCCGAGGCGCTCGAAGCATGCGAGCTGCGGCTTGACCGCGACGCAGGCGGGGCCGGCGGCGTCGATCAGCGCGCGGCAGTGGACGAGCACCGCGGCGGCCGCCTCGGCGGCGGCGGGAGCGGGCCCGGGGGCGCCGGCGGCGTCGGCGGTGTCGACGAGCGCGATCGCGACGCGCTCGCGCTGCGCGCCGTTGGCCTCGCGGACGTCGGGCCAGAGGCGTGCGGGGTCGGGGTCGATCCCGAGGACGATCTGCGACTCGCGGGCCTCGACGGCGTCCGCGAGCCGAGCGCCGAAACCAGGCGCCGGTGAGGCTTCACCGGCGCCCGGCACAGCGGGTGCTACTTGACGGCCTTCTTGAGGCCGGAGCCCGCCGTGAAGCGCGGGACCTTGCTCGCGGCGATCGTCATCGACTCGCCGGTACGAGGGTTGCGGCCCTCGCGGGCGCCGCGCTCGGCGACGTGGAACTTGCCGAAGCCGGTGAAGTTGACGTCCTCACCATTCCTCAGCGATGTCTCGATCGTGCTGATGACCGCGTTGACGGCGTTGTCGGCGTCCTTCTTGGACAGACCGCTCGTTGACGCCACCTTGTCGACGAATTCCGACTTCGTCATGGCTCCTCCTTTGCCGTCGCGGGGGTCAGTTTCCCGCGCGGGGTCGTGGATTGGGCGAAGCTAACAGCGCCTTCGGACGCCGTAGAGCGCTTTCTACCAGCAATCCCGCAAATTGCGGGTTTTTCTCGCCTGGATTCAGACGCCGGATTGGCGCTGGGCCGCGGAAATCAGGGCTTCGGCGGCCTCTTGGAGGCGTCGCGCGGCGGGGTCGTCGTCGCTCAGCGTCCGCAGCTCGCCGCGGTCGTTGCGGACGACGACGCGCGGCTCGCGCAGCTTGCGGCGGCGGGCCAGCGAGGCGCTCACCGCGCCGACGGGACCGCGCGTGCCCGGGCGCCTCACGCGACGTCCCGGCGCTCGCCGGCGAGGTCGGTGAGGACCACCCGGAGGTCGAAGCGGACGAGCGCGGGGAGCGCGTAGCGGCCGCACACGAGCACCACGGCGTGGGTGTCGGAGCGGGCGGCGAAGACGCTCCCCTCGGCGAGCGAGACCTCGACGTCGTCCGCCTCGGGCGCGGCGGCGAGGAGGGCTCGCGCGGGCTCGGCGAGCTCCTCCGGGCCGGCGAGGAGCGAGCCGTCGGCGGCGAGCACCGCGGCCTCGTCGATGTCGGCCGACAGCGTGCGCAGGTACTCCAGCGCCTGGTCGGGCGTGAGTGCGTCCGTCATGCGAAGGCGCGAGGATACCCGCCGATGCCGCTGTCTCGAATCGCCTGGCTGGCCACCGTCGCCATCTGCCTCATCACCTGCGTGCTGCTGCTCCTGACGGGCTACCTCGGGTACGCGGGGGTGCTGCTGGCGGTGGCGCTGTCGGCGGCGATCAACCTGCGCTGAGCGGTCTGCCGCGGCAGTTTCGGCGAACGTCAACGACGGGCTGGGTAGGGGTCGGGTTCGAACCGCCGCGGCGGCCACGAATGTCATCTCAACCACCTCACAGGTGGTCGAGACGACACTCGTGGGCGTTGGACCCTTCCCTCAATGCCGCAGTTCGCCGGAGCCCCTCACAGCGCGCGCGCCGATCTCCTCCCCCGGCCGGACCCGGTCCTCCGGCTCCAAGTGAATCAAGCACGTCGGCGCCGCGCAACCGCTGGCGGATCGTGTCCTGGAGCTCGTGGGCGATCGCGTGGGCGTCCTCCAGCGTCGTGCCCGAGCGGAACTGGATGTGGACGTCGACGTAGCGGCGCGGGCCGGCGCGGCGGGTGCGGAGCTCGTGGTAGCCGGCCACGCCGCGCTCGCCGAAGGTCTCGATCGCGGCGCGGATGGCGGCGGTCTCGTCGTCGGGGAGCGACTCGTCGACCAGCACGCGCCACGAGCCCGCGACGACCTTCAGCCCGGTGTAGACGATGGCGACGGCGATGACGAGCGCGACCACGGGGTCGATCCAGGTCGCGCCGGTGATCTCGACCAGCGCGAGGCCGACGAGCACGCCCAGCGACGTGTACGCGTCGGTGCGCAGGTGGGCCGCGTCGCCGGCGAGGGCGGCGGAGTCGGTCTCGCGGGCGCGGCGGTAGAGGTACGTCGAGACGATCAGGTTGACCGCCGTGGCGAAGGCGACGACCGCGATGCCGAATCCGATCGAGTCGATCTCGGTGCCCTCGACGAGGTGGTCGACCGCGGTGTAGACGATCACGCCGGAGCCGACGAGGATCAGCATCCCCTCGACGCCGGCCGCGACGTTCTCGAACTTCTCGTGTCCGTAGCGGTGGGAGGAGTCGGCGGGCGTCTCGGCCGTGCGAACGGAGAAGTAGGCGACGATCGAGGCGATCAGGTCGATCGCCGAGTGGATCGCCTCGGTGATGATCGCCACCGACCCCGTCACCGCGCCGGCCACGATCTTGAGCAGGATCAGCCCGCTGTTGGAGGCGATCGAGATCGCGGCGGCGCGGGAGCGCGACCCCGGCCCGTGCGTCACCGGGGCAGCCATGCCGCCGCCTCCCGGACGGCGCGTCCGCGGTGGGAGATCCGGTCCTTCTCCACGTCTGAGAGCTCGGCCATCGTGCGGCCGTCTTCGAGGTCGGCGGGAATGAAGACCGGGTCGTAGCCGAAGCCGCCCTCGCCGCGGGGCTCCTCGGCCATGCGGCCCTCGCACGTGCCCTCGGTGGTGCGGGGCGCGCGGCCCGGCTCGACGTAGGCGACCGCGCAGACGTAGCGCAGGCCGCTGCCGGCCGGCGCCTCGGCGCGCAGCTTCGCGAGGTTGTCGGCGTCGGTGGCGTCCTCGCCGGCGTAGCGGGCCGAGCGCACACCGGGGCGGCCGCCGAGCGCGTCCGCCTCGACGCCCGAGTCGTCGGCGATCGCGGGCGCGCCGGTGGCCTCGGCGGCCGCCTCGGCCTTGATCAGCGCGTTCGCCTCGAACGTCGCGCCGGTCTCGGGCGGGAGCTCGACGTCGTCGGGCAGCGGCTCGAGCGGGACGTCCGGCAGCAGGCGGCGGAACTCGCGCAGCTTGTGCGCGTTGCGGGTCGCGAGGACGAGCCGGGCGGGCATGGGCGTGGTGCTAGGCGGTCGCGGCGGCCTGCGCGGCGCGCAGGCCCTCGATCCCCTTGCCCGCGAGCGCGAGCAGGTCGTCGAGGTGGGCGCGGCTGAGCGGGGTGCGCTCGGCGGTGGCCTGGATCTCGACGAGGCCGCCGTCGCCGGTCATGACGACGTTGGCGTCGACCTCCGCGCTCGAGTCCTCCGGGTAGTCGAGGTCGAGCAGCGGCTCGCCGTCGACCACGCCGCAGGAGACGGCGGCCAGCGTGCCGGTGAGCGGGATCGCGCTGAGCTTGCCCTCCTCGACCAGGCGGCGGCAGGCCAGCTCGAGCGCGACGTAGCCGCCGGTGATCGAGGCGCAGCGGGTGCCGCCGTCGGCCTGCAGGACGTCGCAGTCGATGTAGACGGTGCGCTCGCCGAGCCGCTTGAAGTCGACGACCCCGCGGATCGACCGGCCGATCAGGCGCTGGATCTCGACGGTGCGGCCGTCGGGGCGGCCCTTGGAGACGTCGCGCTGCTTGCGGTCGCCGGTGGAGGCGGGGAGCATCCCGTACTCGGCGGTCAGCCAGCCGCGGCCCTGGCCGGCCATCCAGCGCGGGACTGACTCCTGCACCGACGCGGTGCAGATCACGCGCGTCTCGCCGCAGGAGATCAGCGCCGAGCCGGTGGCGGGGCGCACGAAGCCGGCCTCGATGGCGATCGGGCGGAGCTCGTCGGCGGCGCGGCCGCCGCTGCGCTGGCGGCTCATGCGGCCGCCCGCTCCCGCAGGTCGACGTGCTCGACCGGGCCGAGCGGCATCTGCAGGAAGCGCGTGCCCAGGGCGGAGAACGCGTCGACGTCGCCGGTGGAGAGGAAGCGGTAGTCACCCTCGCCGCCCGCCGGGTTGCCGAGCCCGCGCGCGCCGAGGACGTGCTCGACCTGGCGCGCCAGCGGCGCTCCGGAGGTGACGATCGCCACGCCGCGGCCGAGCGTGCGCTGGAGGATCGGGCGCACGAGCGGGTAGTGGGTGCAGCCGAGGATCACGGTGTCGACCTGCGCCTCGCGCAGCGGCGCGCAGTAGGCGCGCACGGTGTCGACGACGCGGCGGTCGAACGGGAAGCCGCCCTCGATGATCGCGGTCAGGTCCGGGCATGCCACGGCGGTGACCTCGACGAACGGGTCGGCGTCGCGGATCGCGCGCTCGTAGGCGCCGCTGGCCACGGTGGCCGGCGTGGCGAGCAGCCCCACGCGGCCGTTGTGCGTGGCCGCCACCGCCTGCACCGCCCCGGGCTGGACGACGCCGAGGACGTCGACGCCGAGCGTCGTCTCCATCAGCCGCGTGCGCAGGGCCGGCAGCGCCGCCGCGGTCGCCGAGTTGCAGGCGACGACGAGCAGCTTGATCCGGCGCGCGATCAGCTCCTCGGCCACTTCCAGCGCGAAGCTCTCGAGCTCCGCCTGCGTGCGGTTTCCGTACGGGAAGCGCGCGGCATCGGCGAGGTAGACGAAGTCCTCGTGGGGCAGCTGCACGAGCAGCTCGTGCAGGACGGTGAGCCCGCCGACCCCCGAGTCGAACACCCCGACCGGGCGCCGGCGCAGCTCCTCGGGGAGGGCGCGCTCGGCCACGCCGCCAGTCTGGCACGACCGGCGGGCGCTACTTACCGACGCCGTCGATCGCGGCCTTCAGCTTCTTGACCACCGCGTCGGCGATGCCCTTGTCCGAGAACGAGCCGCTCGCCTTCACGACCCCGGCGAGGATCACCGCCACGAGCAGGATCAGCCCGACGTACTCGACCGTCCCCTGCCCGGATTCCCCGCGCTCGCGCACGCGCGCCCACGCGTGCGCCGCCCACGCGTGCACCGCGCCCATCGCCTCGTAGCCCATCTCCGTCTCCTCTTCCCGGTCTCCTCCGCTCGGTCGCGGAGCCTGGATCGCAGTCTCGGGAGGGGCGCGTCACGGCGCCACGCGCAGATGTGACGAAAGCGTGCCGAAGGTGCGTAGGCTCGCCGCTTCACATGCGCGCGCTCGTCGTCACGAACATGTACCCGACGGCCGAGCGGCCGTGGTCGGGGCCGTTCGTGCGCGACCAGGTCGAGGCGCTGCGGCGGCGGGGGGACGTCGAGGTCGAGCTGTTCCACTTCGTCGGCGGGACGCGCAACTACGGCCGCGCGGCGCGCGAGCTGCGGCGGCGCTACGACGCCGAGCAGTTCGACGTCGTGCACGTGCACTTCGGGCTCGTCGCCTGGCCGGCGCTGCTCGCGGGGCTGCGGCCGCTGGTGGTGACGCTGCACGGCAACGATCTGCTGCACCCGAAGTCGAAGCCGTTCACGCTCGCGGCGCTGCCGTTGATGGCGCTGCCGGCGGCGGTGTCGCGGGCGTTCAGCGCGAACATCCCGGGCGCCGGACGGACGCGGCGGGTGGCGATCCTCCCCTGCGGCGTCGACCTCCAGCGCTTCCGGCCGATCCCGCGGGCCGAGGCGCGCGAGCGGCTCGGGCTCGACCCGGACGGGCCGTACCTGCTGTTCCCGCACGAGACGTCGCGGCCGCTGAAGCGGTTCGATCGCGCGCGCGAGGCGGCGGGCGACGTGCCGCTGCTGACGCTCGGCGGTGTCCCGGCGGAGGAGGTGCCGTTCTGGATCAACGCCGCCAACGCGGTGATCGTGCCGTCGCAGGACGAGGGCATGGGCCTGGCGGTCATCGAGGCGTCGGCGTGCGAGGTGCCGGCGTTCGGGACGCCGGTGGGCGCCCACGCGGTCGCGCTCGCGGGGATCGAGGGGTCGGCGTGCCTGGAATGGGACCCGGAGACGTGGCGCGCGGCGCTCGCCCCGCACCTCGAGGTGCCCGACCCGCGGGTCGACGGGCGCGGCGCCGCCGAGCGCTTCTCCGCGGACCGTATGGCCGCGCGGGTGGTCGCGGCGTGGCAGGCGCTGCTGCAGGAAGCGGCCTGAGGGCCACCTATACTCGCTCCGACGGCGCGCCCAGCGCGTTCCGACATTCATGAGCGGCCTCCTTCGACGCATCAGACGCCCGGGCGCCGCCGAGGAGACCCGGACTGAGCCGATCGCGCCCGCTCCGGCCCACGGATCCGCCCCCGCGAATCCCGCCACCGGCGAGGACGGGCAGCGCTTGCCCGCAGGCGTCGCGCCCGAGGACGTCGAGCGCCGCGCGGTCACGGGCCGCCGCGGCAAGCTCCGGCGCCGCGCGCGGTTCCTGCGCAAGGCGCGCGAGCTCGCACTACGGGATCTGGGCGGGCTGGTCTACGAGGCGCGCCGCCGCGAGCAGGATCCGGGAAAGCTGGCGCAGGAGAAGGTGGATCGGCTGATCGCGCTGGACGCGGAGCTGACGGAGATCGAGGCAGTGCTGGGCGTGGCGCGCGGCGCGACCGTGGTGCGCGAGCCGGGCGTGGGCGGCACCTGCGCCCGCTGCGGCGAGCTGCACCCGAGCGACGCGACGTTCTGCGCCAAGTGCGGCGCGAACCTGGCCGAGGCGGCGCGCGAGGCCGCCGCGGCGGAGGCCGAGCGGCGCGCGGCCGCGGAGAAGGCGACGGCGGAGCAAGCGGCTGCCGAGAAGGCGGCAGCCGACAAGGCCGCGGCAGAGAAGGCCGAGGCGGAGAAGGCCGAGGCGGAGAAGGCCGAGACCCCGAAGACTGAGGCTGAAGTTGAGGCTGAGTCTGCGCAGGCTGAGGCCGGCAAGCCCGGCGCCGCGCAGGCTGAGTCCGTGCAGGCTGAGGCCGGCAAGCCCGGGGCCGCGCAGGCTGAGGCCGCGCAGTCCACGGCGGAGAACGCCGGCGCCGCCAAACCTGCGAGGAAGAAGCGCCTGCCGAGGAAGGCAGCGAAGGCTGAAGCCGCCAAGGCCGCAGCGGAGCAGACCGACGACGAGCAGGCCGCCGTCGAGGCTCCGGCCGCGGACAAGGCCGACGCCGAGCAGGCCCCGACCGCGGAGCAAGCCGCGGCCGAGAAGCCCGCAGGCGAGTCCGAAGGCGCCGGGAACGGCCGCGTCGACTCCGAGGCGCCCACCGAGGTCGCCGAGCCCGCGACGAGCCGGGACCGGTCGGCGTGACCGACGTCGCGACTCCTCCGCCCGCCGTCGAGACGCGGGCGTGCCCGCGGTGTGGGGCCGAGCTGGCTCCCGATCAGGAGTGGTGCCTGAGCTGCGGCAACGCGGTCGGGACGCGGATCGCTCCGACGCCGCGGTGGAAGCTGCCGGTGCTGCTCGTCGGCACCGTGCTCGCGCTGCTCGTCGCGGCGCTCGTGCTGTCGCTCGTGGAGCTCGGCGGGGACCCGCAGCCGGTGGCCCAGACGCCGACCCCCGGCGCGACCGCGACGCCGTCCGTCGCGCCGGACGACGGCGCTGCCCAGGCGGCTCCCACGACCGCACCACAGCCGACGCCGGAGGCGGGCGCGACGCCGGCTCCCGGCACCACGCCCGCTCCCGGTGCCACGCCGGCGCCCGGCGCCGAGTCGGAAGCGGAGCCTGACGCGATCCCGACCCCCGGGAGCACGGCGCCGTCGCCGGAGTCGGGCGGCCTCGCGAGCTGGCCCGAGGGCGAGACCGCGTGGACGGTGATCATCGCGTCGACCGGCTCGCGCGCCGAGGCCGAGAAGAAGGCCCGCGCCGCCGGGGGCGGCGCCGGCGTCCTGAACTCCGACGACTTCTCGTCGCTCCGCAAGGGCTACTGGGTCGTGTTCTCCGGCCAGTACGACGACCGGGCGGCCGCGCAGGCGGCCGCCGAGGGCAAGGGCGGCGACGCCTACGCCCGCCGCATCGTCCCGCGCTGAGCAGCCGCGGAGGCCCCCGGCGGAGGGCGGCGAGGGGACCCGCGGAGGGCCGCCAACCGGGCTTAGGCGCGCTGCGCCGAGCCCACACCCGGCCACCACGGCGCCAGCCGCGAGGCGGCGTCCTCCGCGAGCGGGTGGACCGGCACGCCGTTCGTGACCGTCGGCGGTGAGTCCGCCACAAGCACCGGCATCAGCGCCGCCACCGACCCCGTCAGCGCCTCCAGCGAGTAGCCGCCCTCCAGGATCAGCCCCATCGGGGCGCCGACCGAAGCGCACGCCCTCCGCAGCGAGGCCGTCATCTCCGCGTAGCCGCGCTCGCTCACGCGGCACGTGGCGAGCGGGTCCAGGGAATGGGCGTCGAAGCCCGCCGACACCAGCACCAGCCCCGGCTCCCAGGCTCCGATCAACGGCGCCACGACGTGGTCGACCAGCGAGCGGTACGTCTCGTCGCCCGAGCCGCCCGGCACCGGCAGGTTGACCGTGTAGCCCTCGCCGTCGCCGCGCCCGAGGTCGGACGCCGGCCCTGTCCCCGGATACAGCGGCCACTCGTGGATCGAGATGAACAGGACGCTGGGATCGGAGTGGAAGATCGCGTTCGTCCCGTTGCCGTGGTGGACGTCCCAGTCCACGATCAGAACCCGCTCGACGCCGAACGCGGCCTGGGCGTGCCGCGCCGCCACCCCCGCGTTGCCGAAGAAGCAGAAGCCCATGGCGCGCCGCGGCTCGGCGTGGTGCCCGGGTGGCCGCATGCCCACGAACCCGCTCGCCGCCTCGCCCGAGAGCAGCGCGTCCACCAGCGCCACCGACCCGCCCGCCGACCGCACCGCCGCCTCGTAGGTCGCCGCCATCGCGACGGTGTCCATGTCGATGTGCCCGCCGCCGCCCGCGCACAGCTCCTCGATGTAGTCGATGTGCGAGGCCGGGTGCACGGCCAGCAGCTGCTCGCGCGTGGCGTCGCCCGGCCGCACGACGTCGCACCCGAACCAGTCGTGCCGCTCCATCTCGGCCTCGAGGGCGACGATCCGCTGCGGGCGCTCGGGATGGCGGGGCACCTCGTGGGCGAGCGAGAGCTCGTGGCGCAGCCAGACGGTCCGGGGCACGCGGATACCGTAGGGACTTGCCATGGAGCGGGCCGACCTCATCGTCGTAGGCGCCGGGGCGGCCGGTCTCTACGCAGCGCTCTGCGCCGCGCGCGAGGACGCCGACGTCGCCCTGATCTCCGCCCGCCCGCTCGCCGAGACCGCCTCCTACTGGGCGCAGGGCGGGCTCGCCGCGGCGCTGGCCGAGGACGACTCGCCGGAGCTCCACCTCACCGACACGATCGACGCGGGCCGCGGCATCGTCCGCACCTCCGCGGCGCGCATCCTCACCGAGGAGGCGCCCGGGCGCTTCCGCGACCTCGAGCGCCTCGGCGTCCGCTTCGACGCCGACCGCCACGGCAACCTCGCGCTGGGCCTCGAAGGCGGGCACTCGCGCCGCCGCGTCGCCCACGCGGGCGGGAGCGCGACCGGCCGCCGCATCCTCCGCGAGCTCAGCGCGGCCGTCGCGGAGCACCCAAGGATCGAGGTGCTCGAGAGCCGCCGCGCGACAGGGCTCCGCATCGCCGGGACCGGCGTGGCCGAGCCCGGAGCTCGCGTCACCGGCCTCGACACCGACGACGGCCGCACCCTTCGGGCCCGCGCCGTCATCCTCGCCACCGGCGGCGCCGCCGCGCTCTGGAGCCGCACCACGAACCCGCCGGGCTCGTTCGGCTCCGGCCTCCTGCTCGCCCGCGCGGCCGGCGCCACCCTCGCCGACCTCGAGTTCGTCCAGTTCCACCCCACCGCCGTCACCGGGATCCCCCACCGCGAGGGCTTCCTCGTCTCCGAGGCCGTCCGCGGCGAGGGCGCGACGCTCCTCGACCAGAGCGGCGAGCGCTTCGTCGACGAGCTCGCCCCCCGCGACGCCGTCGCCCGCGCCATCCGCCGGCGCATGGACGAGACGAACCAGCCCCACGTCCACCTCGACATGCGCCAGACCGACCCCGGGCGCTTCCCCAACGTCGTCACCGCCCTGCGCGAGGCCGGGCTCGACCCGATGCAGGAGCTCGTCCCCGTCTCCCCCGCCGCCCACTACGTGATGGGCGGCGTCGTCACCGACCTCCACGGCCGCACCGCCACGCCCGGCCTCTACGCGGTCGGCGAGACGGCCTGCACCGGCCTCCACGGCGCCAACCGCCTCGCCTCCAACTCGCTCAGCGAGTGCTTCGTGTTCGGGGGCCGCGCCGCGGCGGCCGGGCTCGACGAGCCCGCCCCCGCCACCGAGGGCACGCCGATCCCCGCCGACGTCACCCCGCCCGACCGGCGCACCCGCGAGGCCGTGTGGCACGGCGCCGGGCTGGAGCGCGACGCGCCACAGCTCCAACAGCTCCGGGACAGCACGACGCACCCGCTCGCCCGCCTTGTCGCGATCTCAGCGCTGGCGCGCCATGAGAGCCGCGGCGCGCACCTGCGCAGGGACTTTCCGGATAGCGACCCCCGGCTTGACGGGTACCACTCCATCGTCACGGCGGGAGACATGGAAGTCGTCCACGAGGGATGGGGCTGACGCAGTCGGTCCCTTAATGCGAACTCAACATTCGCCTCGTTCTGAACTAACAAGGCAGGCGCAATCTGCCGGATTCGAGGTCCGCGGGAACCGCGCGGGCCGACCAGGAGGCACCCGAAACCGTGTATCAGCTCAGCCGCTCCATCTACCGGGAGCTGGCCCCCGACATCCTCACCGACCCGATCCCGCCGGGCCACAACTCGAACCAGGAGCGCGTCCTGCGGGCGATCGAGGCCGCCGTCTACCGCCTGGCGACGGACCGCCACTACTTCGCCAAGCCGTCCCGGACCCTGTTCCGCGAGATCCGCATCTACTTCCCGATCTGCTCGCAGGACCACGTCTACCGCGTCGTCGACCGCTACATGACGTTCGCGCGCAAATGGTTCGAGGCCCAGACGCTGCAGGGCTACGACCTGGCCGGCAACCGGCTCGAATGCCGCGCGACCACCCGCAAGGGCACGCCGTGCCAGCGGATGCCGCTGCCCCACAACGGCTACTGCCCCTCGCACCAGCACCTCGCCGACGGTGAGATCACGGTCGAGGAGGCGCCGGGCGTCCAGGTCGCTGCCTAGGCGTTAGCCTGCGGCGCCATGCGCGTCGCCTTCATCGGGCTGGGCATCATGGGATCGCGCCAGGCCGCGAACCTCGTGCGCGCCGGCCACGAGCTCCACGTCTTCAACCGCACCCGCGAGACGGCCGAGAAGTGGGCCGAGGAGCACGGCGGCACCGTCGCCGGCTCGCCGGCCGAGGCCGCCGACGGCGCCGACGCCGTGATCACGATGGTGGTCGACGGCGCCCAGGTCGACGAGATGCTGCTGGGCGAGGAGGGGGCGGCGAAGACCGCGCCCGAGCAGACCCTGTTCGTCGACTGCACCACGATCGCCCCCGCCGACGCCCGTCGCATCGGCAGCACACTCACCGACGCCGGCCACGGCTTCGTCGACGCCCCCGTCACCGGCTCGGCCCCCAAGGCCCAGGACGGCACGCTGACGATCATGTGCGGCGGCAGCGACGCCGACATGGAGCGCGCGATGCCGCTGCTCGAGGCGATGGGCGAGAAGATCGTCCACGCCGGGGAGGTCGGCCAGGGCCAGGCGGTCAAGGTGATCTCCAACTCGGTCGCCGCCGTCAACTGCGCCGCGCTCGCGCAGGCCCTGGTGGTCGGCCGCCGCGCCGACGTCGACCTCGAGGCGCTGCTCGAGGTCATGGGCGCCGGCTCGGCCAACTCGACGATGCTGCAGCTCAAGGGCAAGCCGATGCTCGAGCACGACTACTCGCCGCTGTTCAAGCTCGAGCACATGCTCAAGGACGTCGGCCTGTGCCTCGACGAGGCCCGCACGAACGGCGCCCCGTTCCCCTTCGCGGCGCTCGCGCGCGAGCTCTACACCGCCGGCGTCGGCCGCGGTCTCGGCGAGCAGGACTTCGCCGCCGTGCTCGAGGTCGTCGAGGGGCTCGCCGACACTCGCATCTGACCACCGCACTGGAAAGCCGGTGGAAGCGTTTGTCCGGAATGCGTCCTATTAGAACTAAGGCCTGAATTTGCAGGGGAATTATGAGTTTTCGGCACTTTGTGCATAGTATGTGACGTCTCGTCAAAGCGGTGTTTCTGCCCGTGATGAGACAAGGCAGTACCTCGCCGTTCCGATCCACTCTCTCCAACTCACCTATGCCAATCGCTTTCAAGGAATGGGCTGTGACCGTGCGCGCGCTTGCCGAGGGCGAGCAGTTGGTCACGCTGCGCAAGGGCGGCATCCGCGAGCCCAACAAGCATTTCGAGGTCGAGCACGATCGCTTCTTCCTCTATCCGACCTTCGATCACCAGCGCCGTGACCTGGTGCGCGAGTCCCACCAGCCCGAGTTGCGCCGTGCGCTCGAGGAGGGCGTGTGGGCCGAGGGCGAGCCGCCGGCGCATGCGCTGACGCAGGACGGCGGGATCCACCAGCCGGATCGCGTGCGCATCCGCGCGTGGGCCGAGGTCGCCGGGGCCTGGACGGTGTCGGACCGTCGCGCGGTCGAGGAGCTGTCGCCCTTCTACGTGTGGACGCCGGACTACGCCGAGAAGCGGCTGTCCTGGAAGCGCCATCACCCGCTGCACGTGCTGCTGCTGCGCACCTACCGGATCCCGCGGCCCGTGACCGTCAAGGTCCGCGACGATCACGGCGGCTGCCGCTCCTTCCTGGAGATCACGCGCGACCTCCCGTTCGAGGGCACCCCGGTGCTCTCCGACGAGGAGTTCGAGCGCGCCTCCGAGGAGATCGCCGGCATCGCCGACGGCCGCGGCGCGCCTGCTTACGCCTAGCCACGCGTTCTTCGCCGCCTCGCGCTCGGTGCTGTCGATCGGCATCGGGGGCGGCGGCGACGTCGTGGGCGCGCTCGCGACCGCCGACCTCGCTCCCGCAGGCCGCGTCGGGGGCGTCTCCTGGGAGCGGCGCGTCATCGACCCGCGCCCCGGCCCGCGCCGCCTGGACGAGCTGACCGGCGCCGAGCGCCTGCACGAGTACAGCGCGCTCGCCGGGCCGGACACCGCCGGCCCCGGACCGTTCCGCTTCGCGGAGTCGAACATGGCGCGCTTCCTCGGCGAGCCGGTGGCGCTGATCGACCCGCACGGCGGGCCGGCGGGCGCGGCCGCGGGCATCGAGGCGGCGGCCGAGCGGCTCGGCTGCGACAGCGTTGCGCTGGTCGACGTCGGCGGCGACGTCCTCGCCCACGGCGACGAGCCCGGGCTCGCCAGCCCGCTGTGCGACGCGATCATGCTCGCCGCCTCGCGCTACCTGTCGCTCCCCTGCGTCGGCGTCGTCTTCGGGCCCGGCTGCGACGGCGAGCTGGAGGTCGAGGAGGTGCTCGAGCGCGTCGCCGAGGTCGCCGCCGCCGGCGGGCTGCTCGGCGCGTGGGGGCTCACGCCCGAGGAGACCACGCGGCTGGAGGGGGCGGTCGCGGAAGTGCCGACGGAGGCGAGCGCGATGGCGCTCCGCTGCGCGCGCGGCGAGTACGGCACCACGACGATCCGCGGCGGGCGCCGCACGGTCGAGCTCTCGCCGGTCGGCTCGGTGTCGTTCTACTTCGACCCGGAGGCGGCGATCGGCAGCGCAGCGCGGCTCGCCGACGCGGTGACCGGCGCCGAGTCGCTCGAGGCGGCCGAGGCGATCCTCGTGGAGCGCGGGGTCACCAGCGAGCTGGCCTTCGAGCGCCGCGTCTACGCCGGCTGAACCGCGTAGCGCAGGTGGACGACGCCGTTGCCGAAGCGGCGCTCGCCCACCAGCTCGAGCGGGACCTTCACGCCGCTCGGGAGCGCGGGGTTGCCGCCGCCGACCACGACCGGCGAGACGAACAGGTGGAGCTCGTCGACGAGGCCGGCCTGGAACGCCTGGGCGGCCAGCTCGGGACCCGAGACGCTGAGGTCGTGGTCTGCCGTCTCCTTCAAGCCTCTGACCGCCTCGGGGTCGAACTCGCGCTCGATCGTCGTCCGCTTGCTCGCGACCTCCTGCAGCGTGCGCGAGTAGACGATCTTGTCGCTCGAGCGCCAGATCTCCGCGAACTCGCGCATCTCCGGCGCCGGGTCGTCGACCGTCTCCCACGCGACGAGCACGTCGTACATGCGTCGCCCGAGCAGCCAGGTGCCGCACGACCGGGTCATCTCGTTCACGACCGTGTGCACGTCCTCGTCCGGATACGACCAATCCCAGTTGCCGGACTCGTCGGCCACGTAGAGGTCGAGCGACGTGATCGCGGCGTAGACGAGCTTGCCCATGCGGCTGAGGCTAGTGCCCCAGGCGCTCGAGCGCGGCGATGACGAGGTCCCAGAACCTCGGCGCGTCGAGCTCGAGCGCCACGCGGGCGTTGCGCGGCTGTCCCAGCCGCTCGTTGAGGTCGACGACCGTGGCGCCGCGCGTCCAGCGGCCCTCCGTCTCGACCGCCACGAACGTGTCGGCGGAGCGGATGAGCGTCGGGTCGATCAGCAGCGCGACCGTGCACGGGTCGTGGACGGGCGGGGCGAACTCGCCGTGGACGCGCTCGTAGGTGGCGCCGAAGAACGCCAGCCAGCCGGCCACCGCGGCCGCCGGCTCGCCGGGCAGCGCCTGGATGCGCTCGAGGATGTCGGGCGTCGCGCGCGCCTGGTGGGTGAGGTTGAGGCCGATCATGGTCAGCGGCAGGCCGCTGCCGAGCACGATCGCGGCCGCCTCGGGGTCGACGTAGATGTTGAACTCGGCGGCGGGGGTGGTGTTGCCGCGGCCGGTCGAGCCGCCCATGAACACGATCTCGTTGATCCGCTCGTGCAGGTCGGGGCGGGCGGTCAGCAGCTGCGCGACGTTGGTCAGCGGCCCGGTGGGGACGATCGTGACCGGCTCGGGCGCCGCCTCGAGCGTGGCGGTCATGAGCTCGAGCGCCGGCCGCGGGTCCAGCTCCGCCTCGGTGGTCCAGGTGTCGTAGCCGTCGAGGCCGGTGAGGCCGTGGATGTCCGGCGCGGTGTGGAGCGCGCCGCCGGCGAGCGGGCCGGCCGCGCCGGCGGCGATCGGGACGCCGTCGAGGCCGGCGAGCGCGGCGACGCGGCGTGCGTTGCGCGTCGCCAGGTCGAGCGAGCAGTTGCCGCCGACGGTGGTGACGGCGAGCAGGTCGATCGCGTCGTCGGCCGCCGCCAGGAGCAGCGCGACCGCGTCGTCGTGCCCGGGGTCGCAGTCGAGCAGGATCGGGATCGCCATCGCGCGAACCCTACGGACGCCCCGCCGTGGGCGACAATCCGCCCCCGCCGATGACCTGGCTCGAGACCGCCTCCGACACGTTCGTGGCCCGCCACGACGAGCGCGACGCCGAGGACGCCGAGCGCGTGCTCGCCCAGCTCGAGTACGCGCGACGGCAGCTCGAGCGGCGGCTCGACGTCCAGGCCGGCGAGCTCGCCGTCGTCCTCCACCCCACCGGCGCCCAGCTCGATGCCGCCCAGCCCTGGCTCCCGCTCCAGCGCGCGCGGACCCACCCCGCCGGCCCGGCGCTACGTGGTCGGGACCGTCACCGACGCGGAGATCCACGTGCTGGCGCCGCGCGTGCTCGCGCAGCGCGCCTCCAACGTGGAGGGCTCGCTCGAGCTGCTGATGCTCGCGCCGAGCGCGCTGCTCGCGAAGCGGCTGCTCGCGCCGGCCCGCCGCGGGCGGCTCCGCCTGCGCCCCGCGGACGCGCCGTGGCGGCTCGAGGGCGCGGCGCAGTTCTTCTCCGGCCAGACCAGGCACGTCCGCCCGGCCGTCGTCCTGCGCACCCGCGAGCGCCCCGCCCCGAGCTTCCCGCCCGGCCGCCGCGACGCGCTGCTGCTCGGCGGCACCGTGTTCGACCTGCTGGCCCGCGAGGAGGGAGACGACGCGTGCCTCGAGCTCGCGCACGCCCCCGACCCGGCACAGGCGCTCGACCGCGCCTTCCACGGGCGCCCGCTGCGCCAGACCGAGCAGGCCTGGCGCTCGCACCTCAACCGGCTCGCGCGGCCGGGCTAGCGGACGACGGCGGGCGAGTCGGCGTTGGCGAGGTAGCGGCTCGGCGCCCCGCTGCCGTCGGCCGGCACCGTCCAGATGTCGCCGCCCTTGCCGTACAGCATGCGATCGTCGTCGAGCCACTCGATCTGGTCGTCGACCGAGCGCCGTCTCCGCCAGCGGCGTGTCGGCGCCGGTGGCGAGGTCGAGGACGTGGAAGCGCCAGGTCGCGGCCTTGGTGCCGACCAGCTTCTTGTAGCCCATGCGGGTCCCGTCGGGCGACAGCGACGGGCATTCGACGTTGTCGCGGATCGTCGCGCGCGGTGCGGCCGCTGACGCTGCCCTTGATCAGGTAGGTCTTCCCGCCCGTGGCCAGCGTCGCGTAGAACGTGTCGCTGTCGCGCGCGAACGTGATGCCCCAGAACTGGACGTCGGCGGCGTCGACCACGCGCCCGTCCCGCGAGACCGTGAACGTCTCCAGGTCGGCGATCGTGCTCGCCGCGGCGCATGTCGATCAGCAGCGTCTGGGTCGAGAACTGCCCGGCCTTCGGCGTACGAGTGGCCGGTGACGAACATCGTCGTCGCCCCGTAGCGGCCGTCGGCCGAGACGCGCGCGCGGCTCGGGATGCCGGAGAGGCCGATCTTGTGCCGGACGCTGCCCGTCCGGGCTCAGCAGCTGCGCGTCGTAGGCGCCGATCAGCGACCGGCTGCGCGCGATGCAGATGCCGCCCGTCGCGCTCGCGTAGACGCGCTCGCACAGCCGCCCGGTGGGGCGCCGCACATGACCGGGGTCGGCCGCCGGCGGTCGAGGTGAGCTCGCCCATGTGCGCCGGCCCGGCGCTCTTGTTCGAGCGCGCGGAACACGACGTAGGGCGGCGCCAGCTGGGCGGTGCGGGCCGCCGGCGCGGCGCGCGGTCTTGCGCTGGGCCATCACCGCGCTCACGACGGCGCCGACCGCCACCAGCGCGCAGCACCGTGGCGAGCAGGACGAACAGCGCCGCCGCGGCTACGCACCGGCGGGCTCCGGCGCGCGTGGCGCGGAGGACCACCGCGGTGACGACGACCGCGACGACCAGCGCGATCGCGCATACGAGCACGGCGGTGTTCAGCCCGGCGAACGTCCACAGCGCGCCGAAGCCGACCGACGCGACGAAGCGCGCCAGGTTCGTCGCCGTGGTCACCACCGCGAGCCCGCTCGCGCGCACGTCCTCGTCGAGCGTCGACGAGGCGAGCGCCGGCAGCACGCCGTCGGTCGCCGCGTAGGAGGCGCCGACGAGCAGCAGCCCGATGGCCAGGCCCGCGACGCCGGTCGAGGGCCCGAGCAGCGAGGCGTAGACCGGCAGCAGCACCAGGTAGCCGCCGATGAAGACCCGTCCGCGCCCGACCCGGTCGGCGAGCCGCCCGACCGGGATGGCGAGCACCATGAAGGCGAGCGAGGCGCCGACGAACAGCAGCGGGAACGCCGCCGGCGGGAGGTCGAGGTGCCGCTGCATCGCGAGGTAGAGGAAGGCGTCGCTGATGGTGGCGACGCCGAGCAGCGACGCGGCCAGGATCAGCGCCCGGAAGCGCGGCACGAGCAGCAGCGGCGCGACCGCGCGCAGCGACACCGGCGGCTTGCTCGCGCGCGCGCTTGCGGTGGGCCGGGACCAGCAGCACGATCACGCCGAGCCCGGCGAGCGCCACGCAGAACGAGACGAGGAAGACGGAGGTGAACGCCAGCGGCGCCATCGCGAGGATGCCGAACGCCAGCAGCGGCCCCAGCATCGCCCCGGTCGTGTCCATGGCCCGGTGCACGCCGAACGCCGTGCCGAGCGTCTTCGGCGAGGCCGACAGCGAGATCAGGGCGTCGCGCGGGGCAGTGCGGATGCCCTTGCCGATCCGGTCGAGCATGACGATCGCGCCGATCGCGCTCGCGGCGCTGCCCGCGGCGACCAGCCCGAGCTTGCAGACCGCCGACAGCCCGTACCCCAGCGAGGCGACCTCCTTGTGGCGCTGCCGCCGGTCGGCGGCGAAGCCGCTCGCCAGCGCCGCGATCGCCGCAGCGCCGCGGTAGAGGCCGTCGATCAGGCCCAGCTGCAGCGGCGTGAAGCCGGCCGCGTAGACGAGATAGAGCGGCAGGACGGCCGCGACCATCTCGGACGAGATGTCGGTCAGCAGGCTCGTGAAGCCGAGCAGGATGACCGTGCGCGGCACCTGCCGCCCCTTGGCGCGCGTGCGCAGCAGCGCACGGTGCCCGGCGACGAGCGAGCTTGAGTCCTGAACCTGATACATCGCACGAACAACGGGCCGGGCGGCCCCAAGCTCGCGCGGCCGCCGTTATTCGTCGTCCGGCCAGCGCCCGTGCTGAGCGAGGTACTCGCGCGCGGCGTCCTCCTGGGCGCGCTCCTCGTCGCCCTTGGCGCCGAAGCGGAACAGCAGGTTCATGAGCAGGACGGACAGGCCGGCGCCGACGCACATCGCGAAGCCGTCCCACTTGGCGCTGCCGTCGACGACGAAGAGGATCACGAAGCCGGCGAGGACGAGCACGGCCGGCAGGACGTAGCGGATCCAGATCATGGCGCGATGGCGGCGAATCACGCCCGCGGCCACCAGCGCGACGATGAGCACGGCGAGCGCGGCCGCGAGCGCCCGCACCCAGGGCGCCGCCGTGCCCCGCCGCGGCAGGGTGGGCGGGGGCGGATTCCCCGGCGCCGGCACGCCCAGCGCCTCGCGGGCGACGCTCTCGCCGGACTGCGGGACGAGCACGTCGCGCGGGCCGGCGGCCAGGAAGTCCGGGACGTCGAAGCCGCCGGAGCGGCGCAGCAGCGACGGGATGCCCTCCTCGAGCAGCATGCCCTGGAGCAGCTCGGCCTCGGGCTGGTTGCGGGCCGCCGCGACGCGGACCAGCGGCCCCTGCGCGTACGCCGACCGCACCTTGCGCGCGCGCTCCTGCGCCGCGGTCACCGGCGGCGCCGCGGCGACGACCTCGGCGGAATGGACGAGCGGGAGGCCGCACGTGGCGCAGAAGCGCTCGTCCGGCGCACCGGCCGTCTCGCAGGCGGTGCAGACGAGCGCGTGCGCGCTCACCCCGCCACCTCGAACTCGGCCTGGCTCACCTCACCGTCGACGATCCTGAACGCGCGCACGTCGGGATTCTCCCCCGCCAGGCCCACGATGATGTACAGCGCCTCGGGATAGAACGCGAGGTTGATGTCGGTCTGCGACGGCACCGGCTCGGTGCGCGTGTGCGAGTGGTAGATCGCGCCGACCTCGAGGTCGTCCTCGTCGAGCCGGTCGTGCACGCGCAGCAGCTCCTGCGGCGCGATCTCGTAGGCGAGCGGCGAACGCCGGGCGTTCTCCGCCTCCACCAGCAGCCGCGGCTCGCCGCCGCGCACCCCGATCACGCCCACGCACTCGTTCGGCGCCTCGCGCCGGGCGTGCTCGACCATCCGGTCGAGCATCTCGCGCGGGATCCTCACCGAGGCGTGAAGGTGCCCTCGGAACGCAGGGCGGAGGGCTCGGCGTCGCCCTCGTCGTCGTCATCGTCCCGGTGCGACGCGCCGCTCAGCGAGTCCTTGAACTCGCGCAGGCCCTTGCCGACCGCGCGGCCGGCCTCGGGCAGGCGCTTCGGGCCCAGCACGATGAGCGCGATGACGAGCACGATGATCAGTTCCATGGGGCCGACGTTGATTGGCATCGCTCAGATCCCTTCGGGGCTCACCACCACACGGTGGAGTCGAGGTTCTCGATCTCCTCGACAGGACGAGTGTAGATGCCGGAGGACAGGTACTTCCACCCGTCGTCGCAGACGATGAAGACGACGTTGCCCTCGTCGAGCTCGTTCGCGATGCGCACGGCGATCGAGGCGATGGCGCCCGAGGAGACGCCGGCGAAGATGCCCTCCTCGTCGAGCAGCCGCCGCGTCCACACGATCGCGTCGTGGTTCGTGACGAAGATCTTCCGGTCGAGCAGCTCGATGTCGATGATCGGCGGGATGAAGCCGTCGTCGAGCGAGCGCAGGCCCTGGACGGGCTCGCCCTGCATCGGCTCGGCAGCGACGATCTTGATCGCGTCGCCGAACTCCTCCTTCATGCGGCGGCCGTTGCCCATCAGCGTGCCGCCGGTGCCGAGGCCGGCCACGAAGGCGGAGATCTCGTCGAGCTCCTCGAGGATCTCGGGCGCCGTGCCGTTGTAGTGGGCGGCCGGGTTGGCCTGGTTGCCGTACTGGTAGGGCATGTAGTAGCTCGCGTCGGAGGCGGCCATG
This sequence comes from uncultured Solirubrobacteraceae bacterium, assembly GCA_963730115.1. GTDB lineage: Bacteria > Actinomycetota > Thermoleophilia > Solirubrobacterales > Solirubrobacteraceae > DASQFQ01. Next base: position 833,223 of record CAVSQM010000012.1, read on the forward strand.
TCGAGCGCCATCTCGACCGCGCCGTTGGAGCCCTTGTCGCCCGGCGAGTACACGATCTCCGCGCCGTACATCTGCAGCAGCTGCGTGCGCTCGGGCGTGACGTTCTCCGGCATCACGACCTTGACCGGATAGCCCTTGCGCGAGCAGATCATCGCGAGCGAGATGCCGGTGTTGCCGGAGGTCGGCTCGAGGATCGTCTGGCCGGGGCCGATCAGGCCCTTCTCCTCGGCGTCCTCGATCAGCGCGCGGGCGACGCGGTCCTTGACCGAGCCCGTCGGGTTGTGCGACTCGAGCTTGGCCCAGATGCGCACACCGGGCTTGGGCGACAGGCGCTTGAGCTCGACGAGCGGCGTGTTGCCGATCGCCTGCACGATGTCGCCGTACCGGCCCCCGCAGGGGCGGTTCTGCAGCTCATGACCCGCCACTTCAGAAAGTATAGCCATAGCGGTCGTTACGACAAACGCGACCTCGGGTAGGGCAAGCCCCTGGGAGGGGCATGACGTACAGCCGGCGGGACGTATTGCGAATGGCAGGAGCGGGGGGCGCGGCCCTCTGGCTGGGCGGATGCGGATCGTCCAACTCCGCGAAGCCGGTCGCCGGTGACGAGTGGAAGCAGTTCGGCGGCACGACGCTGAACCTGATCTCGGAGAACACCGCCCCGACCTCGGCGATCGCGGCGAACCTCGAGCCCTTCACCAAGCAGACCGGGATCGAGATCAAGATCGTCCAGCTCGAGCTCGCGGCGCTGGTGCAGAAGGTCGCGCTCGACTTCGCGTCGGGCGTCGGCAGCTACCAGATCATCTACGCCGACCCGTACCAGATCCTGGCGCCCTACCACGAGGCGCTCGTCGACCTCAACGAGATGATGAAGGACCCGGACCTGCCGAAGCTCGACGACGTCGGCGACTTCATCCCGACCCAGCTCGACGCCGCGGGCAAGTTCGTCGACAAGGACAAGCTCTACGCGCTGCCCTACGACGCCCCGACGATGATCTGGCAGTACCGCAAGGACCTGTTCGAGAAGCACGGCGACCGCATGAAGCAGGACCTCGGCTTCGACCCCATGCCGTCCGACGACTCGACCTGGGAGCAGTTCTACGAGACGTCCAAGTGGTTCAAGGAGAACGCCAAGGACGACGTCCCGTACGGCCACGGCCACCAGGCCAAGCAGCACGACTCGCTGATGAACGACTTCTCCAACGTGCTGTGGGCCTACGGCGGCGACTACTTCAAGGACGGCGGCACCGTCGGCCGCTTCGGCTCGTCCGACCCGGGTGAGCCGATCCTCGACTCGCCCGAGGCGATCGAGGCCGCCGACTTCTACAACCGGCTCGTCTCGATCGCGCACCCCGGCAGCAAGGGCTGGGACTGGGACGGGCTCGGCACCGCGTTCGCCGCCGGCCAGATGGCGATGGCGGTCAACTGGCACGAGTTCGCGGCCGGCAACGAGGAGTCGAAGTTCAAGGGCAAGATCGGCTACGCGCGGCTCCCGCGCGGGCCCAAGCGCAGCGCGAACATGTACGGCGGCACCGGCGTCGGCATCAACGCCACGTCCCCGGAGCGCGAGCAGAAGGCGGCGTGGCTGTTCGTCAACTGGGCGACGTCGAAGGAGACGCAGCTCGCCAACCTCAAGAGCGAGGTCGGCGGCGGCACGCCGACGCGCGACTCCGTCTACAAGCTGCCCGAGGTCGAGAAGGCGAAGAAGCCGCCCTCGAAGATGCCGAACATCCTCACCGCCGACGCGGTGTTCGAGGCCTGGAAGCCCGAGAACATCGGGCTGCGGCCGAAGATCGCCGCCTGGAACGAGTGCGACACGGCGATCTTCACCCAGCTCTCGAAGATGCTGGCCGGCCAGCAGGGCCCCGAGCAGTGCATGACCAAGACCAAGGAAGGCTTCGTCCAGGCGATCGACAACGCGGACGCGCTGAGGAACGCCTGATGGCCACCGCCGTCGAGCGCAGCCGCAGTGCCGGCGCCGAAGGTCGCGCCGTCTTGGCGCAAGGAGAGCCGCTTCACGTTCGCGGGCCGGATGATGGCGCCGGCGCTGATCCTGCTGGCGCTGCTCTCGATCTTCCCGTTCGTCTACATCATCCTGATGAGCCTGTCGCGGGTCGGGCTGATCGGCGGCATCGACCTGCACTGGGCCGGCCTGGACAACTGGACCCGGCTGTTCAGCGACGAGTCGGTCGGCGCGGCGTGGGTGCGCTCGATCGTCTACTTCGTGCTCACGGTCGGGCTCGAGATGACGCTCGGCATCGGGATGGCGCTGCTCGTGCACTCGATGGTGTGGGGCAAGAACCTCGTCCTCTCCCTCCTGCTGATGCCGATGTTCATGGCCCCGGCGATCGTCGGGCTGCTCGGGCGCTTCCTCACCGACTCGACCTTCGGCCTCTACGCCTGGGTGCTGCGGGAGACGGGCCTCTACTCGGGCGACATCCTCGGCAGCACGACGTCGGCGTTCATCGCGGTCACGCTGATGGACGTCTGGGAGTGGACGCCGCTGATCGCGCTGATCGTGCTGGCGGGTCTCTCGTCGCTGCCCAAGCCGGTGATCGAGGCCTCGCGCGTCGACGGCGCGAACTACACGCAGCGACTGCGGCACATCGTCTTCCCGATGATCTCCGGCGTCGTGATCGTGGCGCTGCTCGTGCGCTCGATGGACGCCATCCGCTACTTCGACATCATCTACACGACCACGAACGGCGGCCCGGCGGACGCGACGAAGATCGTCCCGATCCGGCTCTACGAGACGGCGTTCCGCTTCTTCGACCTCGGCTACGCGGCGGCCATCGGCCTCTCGATGCTGGCCGTCTCGATCCTGCTCGCCAACCTCTTCCTGCGCACCCTCAAGAAGCGAGGGCTGGCGCGATGAAGGCCGGCCGGATCGGCTCGAAGGTGCTGCTGGCGGTGGTGCTGCTGTGGACGCTCGTGCCGCTGCTGTGGATGCTGACGTCCTCGCTCAAGCCGCAGGACGACCTCACCTCCACGACGCCGCAGCTCGCCTTCACGCCGACGCTCGAGCACTACGAGGCGCTGTTCAGCGGCGGCAACAGCATCGGCGCGTACGCGGTCAACTCGATCCTGGCGGCCGGCGTCTCGACGATCATCGCCGTGGGCCTCGGGACGCTCGCCGGCTACGGCCTCGCACGCAGCCACTTCCGGGGCAAGGACCACGTGGCGTTCTGGATCATCTCGACGCGGATGGCGCCGATCGCCGCCGTGGTGCTGCCGCTGTTCGTGATCTTCCGCGCCACGAACCTGCTCGGCACGACGTGGGGCCTGATCGTCGCCTACCTGTCGTTCAACCTGCCGTTCGCGATCTGGATCATGAACGCGTTCTTCGCCGACCTCCCGCCCTCGCTCGAGGAGGCCGCGCTCGTCGACGGCGCGTCGCGCTGGACGGCGTTCCGCAAGATCGCGGTGCCGCTCGTCCTCCCGGGGATCGCGACAACTGCGATCCTCTGCCTCGTGTTCTCGTGGAACGACTACGCGTTCGCCTCGACGTTCTCGGGACCCGACTCGCAGACGCTTCCGATCGCCGCCTCGCAGCTCGTCACGCAGACCGAGATCGACTGGGGGCAGCTGACCGCGATCGGCACGATCGTGGTGGCGCCGATGATCGTCGTCGGGCTGATCGTGCGGAAGTGGCTCGTGACCGGGCTCACCCTGGGCGCGGTGACGGGCGAGTGAAGGCCGCCGTCCTCCACGGGCCGGGCGAGATCCGGATCGAGGAGCGCGACCGCCCACAGCCCGGGCCGCGCGAGGTGCTCGTCCAGATCACCGCGGTCGGCGTCTGCGGCTCCGACGTCCACTACTACGAGCACGGCCGCATCGGCCCGTTCGTCGTCGAGGCGCCGCTGATCCTCGGGCACGAGTCGGCGGGCCGCGTGGTCGAGCTCGGCGAGGGCGCGACCAAGCACGCGGTCGGCGACCGCGTGACGCTCGAGCCCGGCGTGCCGTGCGGGCGCTGCCGCGAGTGCCGCGCCGGCCGCTACAACCTCTGCCCCGACGTCGTCTTCTTCGCCACGCCGCCGGTCGACGGCGCGTTCGCGGAGTTCGTGAACATCCACGAGGACTTCGCGTTCGGGCTGCCGGACTCGCTGTCCGACGAGGAGGGCGCGCTGATGGAGCCGCTCTCGGTGGGCGTGTGGGCCTGCCGCAAGGCGGGCGTGAGCGCGGGCGACCGGGTGCTCGTCACCGGCGCGGGGCCGATCGGCCAGCTCGCGATGCAGTGCGCACGCGCGTTCGGCGCCACCGAGGTGACGGTCTCCGACGTCAACGCGCACCGGCTCGAGCTCGCGCGCCGCACCGGCGCGACCGCGACGGCCGCGCCCGGCGACGAGCTCGGCGACGACTTCGACGCGCTGATCGAGTGCTCCGGCCACCCGGACGCGCTGACCGCCGGCATCAAGGCGCTGCGGCCCGCCGGCACCGCGGTGCTCGTCGGCATGGGCCCGGGCGAGGAGGGCACGCTGCCGCTCGCCGTCATCCAGTCGCGCGAGGTCTGGGTGACGGGCACGTTCCGCTACGCCAACACCTACCCGACCGCGATCGCGCTCGCCGCCACCGGACGGGTGGACCTGAAGGCGATCATGTCGCGGCGGTTCGAGCTCGACGAGGCGGAGGCCGCCCTGCGCGCCGGGCGCGACGACCCCGAGAGCGTCAAGCCGATGGTGCTGCCCTGACGAGGCCCCTCAGCGGTGCCAGCGGCGCCGCCCGAAGGATCCCCTTCGGGGATCAACGGAGGTGTTGACATGAGGGCTGCCATTTGGGAATCGCCGGGCAACTTGACCATCGGCACGCGCGACGACCCCACGCCGGGCCCGCACGACCTCGTCGTCAAGGTCGGCGCCTGCGGGATGTGCGGCACCGACCTGCACATCGCCGACGGCGCCTTCGCCCCCACGCCCTACCCGATCATCCCCGGCCACGAGTTCGCCGGCGAGGTCGCCGCGGTCGGCACCGAGGTCGACAACTGGCGCGAGGGCGACCGCGTGGCCGTCGACCCGTCGCTGTTCTGCGGCAAGTGCGAGATGTGCCGGATCGGGCGCGGCAACCTGTGCGCGAACTGGTCGGCGATCGGCGACCGCGTCGACGGCGCGTTCGCCGAGTACGTGAAGGTCCCGGCCGAGAACGCCTACGCGCTGCCCGACGAGCTCAGCTTCCGCGAGGGCGCGCTGGTCGAGCCGACCTCGTGCGCGGTGCGCGGCATGCACCGCCTCCAGGTCCAGCCGGGCGAGAGCGCGCTGATCGTCGGCGCCGGCACGATGGGCCTGCTGCTCGAGCAGCTGATCCTGCGCGCGGGCGCGAGCCGCGTCGCGGTCGTCGACACCAACGAGGGCAAGCTGCCGCTGGCCGAGAAGCTGGGCGCCGACGCGGTGGCGGCGAGCACCGAGGACCTCGGCCACTTCGACGTCGCGGTCGACGCCACCGGCCACCCGAAGGCGATCGAGAGCGCGTTCGACGCGCTCAAGCGCGGCGGGCGGCTGATGGTGTTCGGCGTCGCCCACGGCGACGCGAAGGTCGAGCTGTCGCCGTTCCGGATCTACAACGACGAGATCACCGTGCTCGGCTCGATGGCGGTGCTGCACTCGTTCGGCCCGGCGCTCGACCTCGTCGCGGCGGGCGCGATCGACACCGGCGGCGATGCTCACCCACGACTTCCCGCTCGACGGCTTCGCCGACGCGCTCGAGAACGTGCGCGAGGGCCGCGGTGTGAAGTCGCAGGTGCTGCCGCAGGCGTAGCCTGCCGCGGATGAGCTTCCGCGCACTTCACGAAGGTGAGCCGTTCCTCATTCCGAACCCGTGGGACATCGGGTCGGCCATCGTGCTCGAGCGACTTGGCTTCAAGGCGCTCGCCACCACCAGCAGCGGCTTCGCGTACACGCTCGGGCGGGCCGACGGCGACGTGACGCTCGACGAGGTCGTCGAGCACGTGCGCGTGCTCGCGGCGGCCACGAGCCTCCCGCTGTCGGTCGACCTCCAGAACGGCTACGGGCCGCCCGGCGAGGCGATCACGCGCATCGCCGAGGCGGGCGCGGCCGGCGGCTCGATCGAGGACTACGACGTCGCGACGGACCGCATCTACGAGCTCGACGAGGCGGTCGAGCGGATCGCGGAGGCGGTCGAGGCGGCCAGGGCGGCCGACTTCGTGCTCACCGCCAGGGCGGAGAACTTCGTCCACGAGAACAACGACCTCGACGACACGATCGCCCGCCTGCAGGCCTTCGAGGCCGCGGGCGCCGACGTCCTCTACGCCCCACGGCTCCCCGGCGTCGACGAGGTCCGCGCGATCTGCGAGGCGGTCTCCAAGCCGGTCAACGTCCTCGCGCGCCGCGGGCAGAGCTTCGACGAGGTGGTCGCGGCCGGCGCGCAGCGCGTGAGCGTCGGCGGCCAGCTGACCTGGGTCACCACGGCGGCGCTGACCGCCGCCGCCGAGCGGCTCCGCGACGGCGACTTCTCCGTGCTGTCCGCGCGCCCGCCGGAGGGCCTAGGCGGCTAGCGGGGAACCTGGCCTTCTAGGCCAGCGTTCCCCCGCCGGCCATCGCCGGCAGGATCACCAGCGTGTCCGACTCGGACACGGTCGTCTGCAGCCCGTCGAGCACGCGGACGTCCTCGTCGTTGAGGTAGACGTTGACGTAGCGGTTGAGCTGCCCCTCGCCCGAGAAGAGCTGGGACTGGGTGTCGGGGTGCTGCTCGGCGAGCGAGGAGAGCACGGCGCCGACGTCCTCGCCGGCGGCCTGCACCTCCTTCTCACCGCCCACGGAAGGGCGCAGCACGGGTGGGATCTTCACGATGGCCATGTGCGTCAGAAGTTACCCCGTGTAGGCATCCGGCCTACACCTCTGATGGCGGGGGTCTCCATCCAGTCGACCATTTAGCCTGCGGCGGCGCAGAACGCCTCGTAGTCGGGGAACACGCCGAGCTCGTCGTCGGAGATCTCGGACGGGTCCTTCGAGCAGATCTCGCACTCCGGGTCGCGGCGGACCTTGAGCTCGGTGAACGTCGCGCCCAGCGCCTCGTAGAGCAGCAGGCGGCCGACCAGCGGCTCGCCGGCGCCGGTCACCAGCTTGATGACCTCGGTCGCCTGCAGCAGGCCCATCGTGCCCGGCAGCACGCCGAGGACGCCGTTGGCGCCGCAGGAGGGCGCCATGTCGGCCGGCGGCGGCACCGGGTAGAGGCAGCGGTAGCAGGGCCCGTCGTGCGGCTTGAAGACGGACAGCTGCCCGTCGAAGCCGAGGATCGAGGCCGAGACGACCGGGATGCCGAGGCGGACGGTGGCGTCGTTGAGCAGGTAGCGCGTCGGGAAGTTGTCGACGCCGTCGACGATCACGTCGTAGCCCTCGATGATCTCCATGACGTTCGACGCGTCGAGGCGGGTCTTGTACTTGACGACGTTCACGTCCGGGTTGATCGCCTTCACCGACTCCTCGGCGGAGTCGACCTTGGCAACGCCGATCCGGTCCGTGGTGTGGATGACCTGGCGCTGCAGGTTGGAGAGGTCGACCTCGTCGTCGTCGACGATGCCGAGCGTGCCGACGCCGGCCGCCGCGAGGTAGAGCGCGGTCGGCGAGCCGAGCCCGCCGGCGCCCAGCAGCAGCACCTTCGACTGGAGCAGCTTCGTCTGGCCCTCGAGCCCGATCTCCGGTACGAGGATGTGGCGCGAGTAGCGCTCGCGCTGCTCCTTGGTCAGCGACTGCGGGACCTCGACGTCGTAGCCGCGGTCCTTCCACAGCGTGATGCCGCCCGTCATCGAGGCGACGTTCTCGTAGCCGAGCTGCTGCTTGAGCGTGTTCGCGGCGAGCGCCGAGCGCTGGCCGGAGGCGCAGTAGAGGACGACGCGCTGGTCGCGGTCGGACACCGCGCCCTCGATCCGCGACTCGAGATAGCCGCGCGGCACGTGCTTGGCGCCGGCGATGTGGCCGGCGTCCCACTCCTCGGACTCGCGCACGTCGACGAGGACGATGCCGTTCCCGAGGTGCTCCTGCACCACCGAGGGGTCGACCTCCTCGACCTGGCTGCGGATCTTCCGGATGACCTCCGCTCCGGTCGGGCTCATGAAATCACTCGTTCCAGGTCAGGTTTCAAAGCTTCAGAAAGTATAGCTCGCCCGAATCCGAACGCGGGGCGCTTCGCGGGCCGCTCGGGCCCGCCGTCGCGGAGCGCGAACAGCTCCGACAGCGTATGCGGGCGGGAGACCTCCGCGTCGCCCAGCCAGCGGCTCGCCTCCGCGGCGCTCAAGGGCGCGAACTCGACGTCGGCCAGGCAGCGTCCGGCCCGCCGCAGCGCGGGGTTGAGCGAGCCGGCCGGCTCGTTGGTCGTGATCAGCACGAGCGCGCGGGCGCTCCCGCCCAGGAGGCCGTCGGTGAGGTTGAGCAGCTGCGTCATCCCGCTCGCGCGCCCGGCGTCGAGGCGGGCGAGCTCGCCGGCATCTTCGAGCACGAGGAGCCGCCAGCGGTCGTCGCCGTCCTCGTCCCACTCGAGCACGTCGAGCAGGTAGCGCGGATCGGGCGACAGCAGCGCGTCGGGATCGAGGATCGAGTGCGCGGCGCACCACGGACGCCACGCGCGCGCGAGCGCGCGCAGCGCGTGCGTCTTGCCGGTCCCGGGCGCGCCGTGCCACAGCAGCAGCCGGCCGCGCTCCGGCGCGCGGACGCGCATGACGGCGTCGAGCGCCGCCGCGGTCGCCTGCGCGTAGTTCCCGCGGAGCTCCGGCCACGCCTCGGCCTCGACGTCGCGCTGCCGTGCGCGGGCCGCGGCCCAGAACGTGAACGGCACGTCGCCCTCGTCGCGCTCCGGCGCGGCCAGCGCGCCGCGCAGGCGCTTCAGCGCGGCGGTCACCGTCTCGCGCGCGGGTGCGGCGACCTCGAGCGTCAGCGAGCCGTAGCCGTAGTCGAGCAGCACGACGCCCCCGTCCGCCAGGCGGACGAGGGCCTCCAGCTCGTCGCCGTCCGCGCTGGCGCGCACGAGCACCGGCTCGCCGAGCGCGGCGGCGGTGGTCGCGTCGAGCTCCGCGGCGAACGTGTCGTGGCCGAGGTGGACCAGCGCGCCGGTCGCGAGCTGCTCGAGGAAACGCGCGCGCGGGAGGTCCCGACCCGTCTCGAGCGGGACTCGCAGGGATGCGTCGTGTCGGGTCGGAGTGCCCATGGATGCGGCCCGGAGGAATCGAACCTCCGCCAGGCCCCGGGGGCCGCGTCGAGATCTTTCGAGGCCCGGTGCGCTCAGAGAACGCCCGAGCGACCGGCGGGAGCCGGCGCGAGGGAGGCGTCTGTCATCTGCGCACGCATGTGACACACGGTACAAGCCGCTCCACGCCGCGACAAGGGTCAAACCCCATAAGGCTTGTTGGACGAATGGCCGATAGGACCAGCGGATGCGCACGCGCACGCTCCTCACCCAGGTCCTCGCCGTCAACTCGCTGCTCGTCGGCGCCACGGCCATCATCGCGGCGATCGTCGCGCGCGACCGGCTGAGCGACGCCGCCAGCACCGAGGGCCTGCTGCTGCTCGCGCTCGCGGTGTTCAGCGCCGTGCTGCTGAACTCGCTGCTGCTCCGCTACCGGCTCGAGCCGATGGACCGGCTGGTGCGCACGATGGACCAGGTCGACCTGCACGCGCCCGGCATGCGCGCCAAGCCGCCGCGCTGGGCCGCCCGCGAGGTGCAGAAGCTCAACGCCGGCTTCAACTCCATGCTCGTCCGGCTCGAGGAGGAGCGCCGCCAGGCCGGCCGCGCCGTGCTGCGCGGCCAGGAGCGCGAGCGCTCGCGGATCGCCCAGGACCTCCACGACGAGGTCAACCAGGCGCTGACCGGCATCCTGCTGCGGCTCGAGGCGATCACGATGGACGCGCCCTACGCGCTGCGCCCCGAGCTGAAGGAGACCAAGCGGCTCGCCAACCAGGCGATGGAAGAGCTGCTCCACCTCGCCCGCCAGCTGCGCCCGACCGCGCTCGACGACCACGGCCTGATCCCGGCGCTCGCGTCGCAGGTCGAGGACTTCTCGCAGCGCACCGGCATCGACGCGCGCTTCTCGCGCCACGGCGAGCTGCCGCTGCTCACCGACGAGGAGCAGCTCGTCATCTACCGCGTCACGCAGGAGAGCCTGTCGAACATCGCCCAGCACGCTGCGGCCCGCCACGTCAGCGTCCAGCTCTCCTTCGTCGGCCGCACGATCCTCCGCATCACCGACGACGGCAGGGGCTTCGACCCCGGCCCGGGCAACGCCGGCCGCAACGGCCGGCCGCGCGGGCGCGTCGGCGGACTCGGGCTCTCGGGCATGCGCGAGCGCGCGCTGCTCGTGGGCGGCAACCTCGCCCTCTACTCGGCACCGGGAGAGGGCACCACGATCGAACTCACCATGGGAGCCACATGAAGATCCTCATCGCCGACGACCACGGCATCGTCCGTGGCGGCATGCGCCTGCTCATCGACCGCCAGCCCGACATGGAGGTCGTGGCCGAGGCCGAGGACGGCGTCGACGCCTTCGAGCAGGCGCTGGCCTCCAAGCCCGACCTGTGCGTGCTCGACGTCTCGATGCCGCGCATGACCGGGATCCAGGCGGCGCGCGAGATCCGCTCGCACATGCCCGCCACGCAGGTGCTCGTGCTCTCGATGCACGACGACGAGCGCTACGTGTTCGACGCGCTGAAGGCGGGCGCGTCCGGCTACGTGCTCAAGCGCGAGGTCGACCAGGCGCTGCTCGGCGCCATCCGCGCGGTGCACCGCGGCGAGGCGTTCCTCACCACCGCGGTCGAGCGCCAGCTGATCCGCGACTGGATGTCCGACGACCACGCCGGGCCGGAGGAGCCGCTGACGCCGCGCGAGCAGGAGGTCCTGAAGCTGATCGCCGAGGCGCACACCAACAAGCAGATCGCCGAGATCCTCCACCTGGCGGAGAAGACGGTCGAGTCGCACCGCGCCAACCTGCTGCGCAAGCTCGGGATGCGCGACCGCGTCGAGCTCGTCCGCTACGCGATCCGGCGCGGTCTGACCGAAGCCTAAGCTTCGGCGGGTGCCGACCCGCGTCCTCTACGCCCTCGCCACGCTCGGCCTGTGCGCCGCGGCCGCGGTGACGGGCGTGTGGATCGCGGCGATGCAGCGCACGGAGGACCCGGTTCGCCCGGCCGAGCGCGTTCGCCGGCGCGCTGCGGCCGCCCGAGGCCCGCGCGCCGGAGTTCCGGCTGCGCGACCAGGACGGCAAGCCGGTGTCGATGGCGCAGTACAAGGGCCGCACGGTGGTGATGACGTTCGTGTACTCGACCTGCGAGGACACCTGCCCCGCCCAGGTCCAGTCGATCCGCGGCGCGCTCGACGAGCTCGGCCGCGACGTGCCGGTGCTCGCCGTCTCGGTCGACCCGGCCAACGACACGCGGGCGCGCGCGCGGCGCTTCCTGCTCGAGCAGCACGTGACGGGGCGGATGCGCTTCGTGCTCGGCTCGGCGCGCGAGCTCGCGCCGGTGTGGAAGGGCTACGGGATCGCGCCCCAGCGCGGCGAGCTCGACCACTCCGCCTACGTGGTCGTCGTCGACCGGGAGGGGCGCCAGCGGGTCGGCTTCCCGCACTCGCAGCTGACGCCCGAAGGGCTGGCGTCAGACCTGAAGCGGCTGGGCTAGCGCGTCCTGCGCGGCGTCCTCGCGGTCGGCCGCCGCGCGGTAGGCCAGGTACGCCTCACGGCCGCCACCCGACCGCCAGGTAAGCCACGCACCCTCGGCCTCTTCGTGGGCGTCGCTCCAGGCGATGTAGAGCGCGTCGAGCGCCGACCCGCGCCGCAGGATCAGCTCCCGCGTGTCGGGGACCTGGTCGAGGAGGAGCTTCAGTTCGTGGCGGCCCATGTGTGCACCTATTCGCACCATGGGCCGAAACGGTTGTGTCAGTCGTTCGGATCGGTGGACCCGGTCCGCCGGTCACGGAACTTGCCGACGAGGATCACGCCCACCAGGAACACCAGCGGCGCGATGTACGCGAGCGAGACGAGCCAGTGGCCGGCGTGGGCGAGGACGATCACGAGTTCGAGGCGGAGAGCAGGAAGAGGCCCAGCACGGTGAAGCACACCATCAGCACCAGCATGACGATCTGCGACCACGAGGCGGCCTTGGCATCACGGTAGAGGGCGAGCGCGCGGTCGTGCCCCAGTACGAGCGCCGACACGTGGCCGACCACGAGCACGCCCACCTGGACGTACCAGATCGCCGTCGCCGAGACGACGGAGTAGTCGATGCGGCGATCGGCGGTGCCGAAGTAGTCGCTGCCGTCGCCCAGCGGGTCGGAGGCGAGGCGCCAGATGTCCTGCCCGTTGTAGGCGAGCAGCGAGAAGTAGTGGGCGACGACGTAGGCGGCGGCGATCGGGACGAGCGTGTGCGCGAAGGCGAGGCCGAGCTCGCCCCGCGACAGCGGCCGCCGCAGCCCGCGCTCCCCCATGCCCTCGATCGCGCCCCAGTAGATCGCCGCCACCAGCAGCACGGTGAAGGCGAGGCCGGCCACGAACGTCAGCTCGAGCGCGCTCCCGATGCCGATGCCGAGCGAGCGGAAGAAGTCCTGCACGTCGGGCGCGACCTCGTTGAACGCCGGGCCCTCGCTGCCGCCGTCGAACGCCGTGATCCCGATCGCCACGATCAGCAGCGCGACGAGCCCGCGCACCGGTGCGAGCCCGGTCGCGCCGATCACCGGCGGGCGCGCGTGGAGCACCCCGTCGCGGCGCGTCAGCGGCGACAGGCTGGCGAACAGGCCGAAGTAGACGCCGAACGGGTCGGCGTTGCGCGTCCACGCCTCGACGCCGTAGAGGCTCATCCCCACGAACGCGGCGACGAGGTAGAGCAGCGCGAGGACCGCCAGCGTCTGCGGCTCGCGCCCCTGCGCCCAGCACAGCTCGACGGCCCCGAACAGGAGGATCCCCGCCGCCGCGGGGCGCTTCCCGAGGCGCTCGGGGTAGTCGAGCGGCTCGGCCGGCGCCACGCGCGCCACCATCCAGCCGACCGCGCGCCCGATCGCGCGCCACGGGCTCAGCAGCCGGAAGACGTCGCCGAACAGCAGCGACGCGCACGGGATGCCCACCCACAGGACCACGAAGACGGCGGTGGGCGCGAGGTTGTCCTGCACGGAGTCGGTGCCCGCCAGCCCGGCGTAGACGACGACGGCGAAGGCGAGGACGCCGAGCGCCCCGAGCAGGCGTCGACCGCGAGCGGGAGCCGGAACAGCCGCCGCTCGCGCGGCTCCTGCAGCCGCGGCGTCGACCACAGCGCGGCCAGCGCGACGAACGAGGCGACGAGCACGATCGCGGCCGCGGCCGCGAACAGGCTCTTGGGGATCGGGAGATCGGCGCGGCCGACGAGGCCGTGGGCGAAGACGGGGACCACCAGCACGGCCTACAGGATGGCCGTTAACGACGACGGCCCCGCCGGAGCGGGGCCGTCGATGCCTTCAGGACTGTCTACGCGTGACTACTTGCACTTCGCCGTCGACGTGCCCGAGGCGCTCGGCTTCGGCGCCGGGGCGGAGTTCGCGGCGAACGTCAGCTTCGCGCCGAACGTGTGCTTCTTCTTCTTGCAGCCGTTCGTCGAGATCAGGCTGTTCTTGCCCTTCTTGTTGTACAGCGTACGTCTTGAGATCGGTCAGCGCGCCGTACAGGCCGGGAGCCGGCTGCTGCAGGTCCGGCGGGATCTCGATGACGAGCTTCTGCTTGTACTTGCCGCTGGCGCTCGAGATCTTGCCCTGGAGCGCCTTGGTCACCGAGCCGCCGATCTGCTCGATGTAGAAGATCACCAGGTTGTTCCCGCCGACGTAGGCGGAGACCGTTGAAGTTGAGCGGGGCGCGCTGCGGGCCCAGGACGGCGTGGGTGATGCCGACGCCGGCCTTCGACTTGGCGGGGCAGTTGGCCTTGCCGCCAGGCTTGGAGAACTCGGCTCAGGGCGCACTTCGTCAGGCCCTTGCCGGAGATCTTGACGGTCGACGGGAAGTCGATCTCGATCTTCGAGGCGGTGCGTGCCTTCGATGTTGTTCTTGACGAACGTCGAGATCGACGTCGGCTTCGGCTTCTTCTTGGTGCCGGCCTTGCTCGGAGCAACCGTCGTGGTCGCTTCGACTTCCGGGCTCTGCGCCACGGCCACCGAGGCCAGCGCGATGGAGGCGAGCGCGGCGATGGCCGCGATCAGGAACTTACGCAAAGAGTCTCCTCCTCAGGAGAATGGGGATTGGGCAATGCATGTCGGGACAGGGGTGGAAGGCCCCAGGCTTGGCTGAGCCTATCCAGACATACAGAGACCCCGCTACCGACCAAAAGTTTCGGTTGCTAGCGTCGAACAGGAATTGCGCGCGCCGCCGAGTGCCATTCCCGCCCCGCCGTTTCCGCGCGAGCTCGAGTGGATCAACGTCGCCCCGCTGCGGATGGACAAGCAGAAGGGGCGCCCCGTGCTCGTCGAGTTCTGGGACTTCTGCCGCGTCAACTCGCTGCGCACCCTGCCGTACGTGAAGGCGTGGCACGAGCGCTACGCGGAGGCCGGGCTGCGGGTGATCGGGATCCACACCGGCGGCTTCGAGCCGGCCCGCGACAACGACGCCGTGCGCGCCGCGGTCGAGCGGCTCGGGATCGAATACCCGGTGGTGATCGACGAGCGGCTCGAGCTGTGGGACTTCTACGGCAACGAGGGCTGGCCGGCGCGCTACCTGTGGGATCTGCAGGGGGCGCTCTACTCGATGCACTACGGCGAGGGCGCCTACGCGGAGACCGAGCGGGAGATCCAGGCGCTGCTCGGCATCGAGCGCGACGTGCTGCCGCCGCTGCGGCCGGAGGACGCCGACGGCGTGCTGCTGCCGGCCCAGACCGCCGACCAGGCCGGGCCGTACTCCGGCCCTTACGAGGCGGGCGCGGTGTGGGTGGTGCTGGACGGCGCCGGGACGGTCGTCGCGAACGGCCGCGAGCTCGCCGTCGATGGTCCGGGCGCGTACCCGCTGCTCGAGCACGGGCGCCACACGCGCGGGGAGCTCGAGCTCGAGCTCGGTCCGGGCGTCACCTGCTACGCGACCTGCTTCACGCCTGCGCTTCCGTGAACGGCGGCGGCCGCAGCTGGTCGTGGCCGCGCTCGCCGAGCAGGCGGAGCAGCTCCGGCGGGCCGCTCTCCCCCACCCGGATCACCGTGCCGGGCCAGTAGGGCGAGCGGTTCGGCTCGGCGGTGAGGAAGTGCGGCTGGTAGCACCAGCTGCCGGTGTTCATCAGCCGCGTGCCGCCGGCTCCGGTCCACTCGCCGAGGTCGTCGCGCGGCCACGGGCCCGAGCGGTGCGAGTGGCCGAACAGGACGTAGGGCGCGCTGACGCCCAGCCGCCGCAGCACCTCGCGCATGCCGCCGAGGCCGCCGCGGCGCAGCGCCTGGCCGGACAGGTCGCGGTCGATCGGGCCGAGGCCGATCGCGTTGATGGCGCCGACGGCGACCGCATAGCCGGCGCCGAGCGCGGCCGCCCGCACCGGGTGATCGCGCCGCCCCTCCCCCGCCAGCGCCACCCAGGCGCGCGCCGACGCGCCGGCGCCGCCGGTCATCGCGCCGTTCTCGGAGCGCTGGACGAGCGCGTGCATCCACGCGTACATGGGCGCCAGCACGGACTCGTAGGCGTCGGCGGTCGCGTCGTCGGTGGGCAGGTGCACGACCCAGCGCGCCATCGCGCCGGCGGCCAGGCGCTCGAAGGTGGGGACGGTGGTGTGGAGGTCGGAGTAGTGGCCGTGGATCGCGTAGACGTCTTCGCGCAGCCACAGCCCGGGGTAGGCGACGGTCACGCGGGCGGGCGCGGCGTACTCGGCGAGGCGGACCGCGAGCGGGCCGGCGTCCTCCGGCGACATCACCTGCTCGAGGCCGAGGAAGCCCGGCGGCTCGGACTGCAGCCGCCCGTCGATCCAGCCCGCCACGAGGCCGTGGTCGTGGTTGCCGCCGACGAGCACGAGCTCGCCCTCGGGGCCGAGCACGCGGCCGAGGTCTTCGAGCACCGGCCCGGCCAGCGCGGCCGCGTCGCGCTGCGCGTTCTCGCGCAGCTCGAGGCCGTCGCCGAGGATCACCAGGCGGCTCGCGCCCTCGAGCGCCTCGAGCAGGGGCGCGCGCAGCTCCGGGCGGCGGAGCAGGTCGGAGCCGCGCATGGAGCCGAGGTGGAGGTCGGAGACGACGAGCGTGGACAGGCCCCGCAGACTAGGCTCCGGCGCCGATGACCGCCTCCACAGGCCCGCTCGAGGGGCTCCTCGTCGCCGACTTCTCACGCGTCCTGGCGGGTCCGTTCGCCGCCATGACGCTGGGAGACCTGGGCGCCGACGTGATCAAGGTCGAGCGGCCGGGCGGCGGCGACGACACCCGCGCGTGGGGGCCGCCGTGGCGCGACGGCGAGTCCACGTACTACCTCGGGCTCAACCGCAACAAGCGCTCGGTCGCGCTCGACCTGGGGGACGACGGCGGACCGCGAGCTGGCGCGCGAGCTGGCGGCGCGGGCCGACGTGCTGATCGAGTCGTTCCGGCCCGGGTTGATGGCGTCGTGGGGGCTCGACGGCGACACGCTGCGGCGGGACGGCAACCCGCGGCTCGTGTCGTGCTCGATCACCGCCTTCGGCTCGTCCGAGCGCGCGGCCGGGCTGCCGGGCTACGACCTGCTGCTGCAGGCGATGGGCGGGCTGATGAGCGTCACCGGGGAGGCCGAGGGCCAGCCGGTGAAGGTCGGCGCGGCGGTCGTCGACCTCGTGTGCGGGCTGCTGGCGGTGGCCGGCATCGAGGCGGCGCTGGTCGAGCGCGAGCGCACCGGCGAGGGCCGCCACGTCGAGATCTCGCTGCTCGACTCGGTGCTGACCTCGCTGCTCAACCAGGGCTCGGGCTGGGTGTCGGCGGAGGCGCTGCCGGGCCGCCGCGGCAATCGCCATCCCAGCATCGCGCCGTACGAGACCTACAACGCCGCCGACCGCCCGTTCGCGGTGGCGGCGGGCAACGACCGCCTGTTCGCGCGGCTGTGCGAGGCGATCGGCCTGGGCGACCTGCCGACCGACGAGCGCTTCGCGTCGAACACGGGGCGGGTCGAGCACATCGCCGAGCTCGGCGAGGCGCTCGAGGCGGTGTTCACGACCGAGCCCGCGGCCCACTGGGTCGAGGTGCTGCGCGAGGCCAACGTCCCGGTCGGCCCGATCAACGACGTCGCCGAGGCCTACGCGATGGCCGAGGAGCTCGGCCTGGAGCCGATCCTCGAGGCCGACGGCGTCCCGCTCGCCCGTCCGCCGGTCGGCACGCTGCGGCGCCGGCCGCCGCGGCTCGACGAGCACGGCGACGAGATCCGGGCCTGGCTGAAGCGTTAGCCCTCGCGGGCGGCCATCGCCTGCCGGACCGTCTTCGGCAGCATGAAGCGCACGTCCTCGCGCATGACCTCGAACTCCGAGACGTCCTCGGTGCCGCG
Source organism: uncultured Solirubrobacteraceae bacterium (assembly GCA_963730115.1). Classification (GTDB taxonomy): domain Bacteria; phylum Actinomycetota; class Thermoleophilia; order Solirubrobacterales; family Solirubrobacteraceae; genus DASQFQ01. The sequence continues at coordinate 850,624 of CAVSQM010000012.1, forward strand.
GGCGCGGAAGAAGTCCACGAGGCGCGTGACGAGCTCCTCGGGCGCGCTCGCGCCGGAGCTGATGCCGACGACGCGCTTGCCCTCGAGCCACTCGTCGCGCACCTGGCGCTCGTTGTCGATCAGGTAGGCGTCGGCGCCGTAGTCGCGCGCGACGTCGACGAGGCGCTGGGAGTTCGAGGAGTTCGACGACCCGATGACGAGCACGAGGTCGCACTCGGCGGCCATCTGCTTGACCGCCGCCTGGCGGTTGGTGGTCGCGTAACAGATGTCGTCGGTGCGCGGCCCGGTGATGGACGGGAACTTCTCGCGCAGGCGGTTGATGATCGCGCGCGTCTCGTCGACCGACAGCGTGGTCTGGGAGATGTAGGCGATCCGCTCAGGATCCTCGATCTCGAGCGCGTCGACGTCGGCCTCGGTCTCCACCAGCACGATGCTCTCGGGCGCCTCGCCCATCGTGCCCTCGACCTCCTCGTGGCCGGCGTGACCGATCAGCACGATCGTGTAGCCCTCGGCGGCGAACTTCTTCGCCTCGACGTGGACCTTGGTGACGAGCGGGCAGGTGGCGTCGAGCGTGAAGAGGTTGCGCTGCTTGGCATCGGCGTGGACGGCCGGCGAGACACCGTGGGCGGAGAAGACGGTCGTCGCCCCCTCGGGGATCGTGTCGTCGAGCTCCTCGACGAAGATCGCGCCGCGCTCGCGCAGCTGGGCGACCACGTGCTTGTTGTGGACGATCTCCTTGCGCACGTACACCGGCGCCCCGTAGAGCTCGAGCGCGCGCTCGACCGTCTGCACGGCGCGGTCGACGCCGGCGCAGTAGCCGCGCGGCGCGGCGAGCAGCAGCCGCTCGGGGGCGGGGAGGCTGGTGGTGGCCATCACAGCCAGTGTAGGCGCCTAGGATCCAGCGCCATGGGACGAGCGGCGCTGTTCGCGCTCTTCGCGGCCGGCGGGCTGATCGTGGTCGCGGTGGTGGTCTTCGTGCTCGTCGGCGGCCTCTACCGCGCGCCGTCGGAGAGCATGGAGCCGACGATCCAGGTCGGCGACCGCTTCGCGGTGCTCAACGTCGGCGAGCCGGAGGTCGGCGACGTCGTCGTCCTGCACCCGCCGCGAGGCGCCGAGCGCCGGGGCGGCCAGATGTGCGGCGGCGGCGCGCCGCCGGTCGGCGCGATGTGCGCGCGGCCGGCGGGCGGGGAGGCCGAGGTGACGTTCGTGAAGCGGATCGTCGCGGAGGGCGGCGACGAGATCGCGCTGCGCGAGGGCAAGCTGATCCGCAACGGCAAGCCGGAGACCACCGACGGCCCGCAGGCCTGCGAGGACGTGGAGACATGCAGCTTCCCGCGGCCGATCACGGTGCCGGACGGCCATCTGTTCATGCTCGGCGACAACCGCGGCGCCTCCGACGACTCGCGCTTCTGGGGCCCGGTCCCGGAGGACTGGGTGGTCGGCCGCTACTGGTTCGAGCTCGGCTAGCGCCAGCTCCGCAGCAGCTCGAGCACGGATTCGCCGGAGCGGTCGAGCGACGTCGCCGACACCGCGCTCAGGTCGTCGCACGTCCGGTGCCAGCAGGGGAAGTCGAAGTCGATGAGGTCGATCGCGGGCACTCCGGCCTCGGCGAACGGCGTGTGGTCGTCCGTGATCTCGGCCTGCGTGCCGGCGGGGAAGGTGGAGCCGGCGCCGACGCGCCGAGCGGCCGTCCGCAGGCGTGACCACAGCTCGGGGTCGGAGCCCTCCTCGCGCGGGATCCGCAGCCGCTTGTCGGCGATGAAGTCGAGCACCACCACGGCCCGCAGCTCGTCGGCGTGGCGGCGCGCGTAGGCGGTCGAGCCGCGCAGGCCCGGTGGCGCGGAAGTCGCGGCGGTCGTCGGTGGCCTCCTCGCCGTCGAACAGCACGAAGCGCAGCTCCGGCGCGCCCTCGGGCCGGTTGGTGCGGCGCAGCACGCGCGCGAGCTCCATCACGGCGGCGGTGCCGCCCGCGCCGTCGTTGGCGCCGACGAAGCCGGGCAGCTGCTTGGTGTCGTAGTGGGCGGCGACGACGACCGCGGGGCGCGTCCCCGGCAGGTGGCCGACGATGTTGCGCAGGCCCGGGTGGCCGGGGACGGCCTCGAAGCGCCCGCGCGGGAGCCCGTCGCGCAGCCGCACCGCGAGCTGCCGCAGCCGCTTGGAGCCCGCCGGCCGCGGGCCGAGCTCGACCTGGCGGCGAAGCTCGGCGAACGCGCGCCGGCCGTCGAAGCGGTCGGTCTTCAGCGCGGCGGGCCGCGCCGCCGGGTTCTCCTCCCCCTCGAAGGCTCCCCCGACCGCGGCCACGGCGACGCCCGCGGCGAGCAGGATCGCCACGGCCATGCCGATCACGAGGGCCTTCACGAGGAGCACGCCCTAGTCAATCGTTGGAGGTGACTGCCTCGAGCAGGTGGGCGAAGCGCTCGCGCGCGGCCTCGCGGCGGGTGGGGACGTGCTCGGTCGGCACGCCGTCCTCGGGCGCCTCGTAGCCGCGGAGGATCCGCCGCGCGACGCTCTGGCGATGGACCTCGTCCGGGCCGTCGTAGAAGCGGGCGGCGCGGGCGAAGCGGTACATCTGCTCGAGCGGCAGGTCGGTCGAGTAGCCGAGCGAGCCGTGGATCTGCAGAGCGCGGTCGACGACGTCGTGCATCACGCCGGCGCCGAAGAACTTGATCAGCGCGATCTCCTGGCGCGCCGCCGAGGCGCCCTCGGTGTCCATCTTCCACGCGGCGTGCAGCGTCATCAGCCGCGCCGCCTGCATCTGGGCGGCGGAGTCGGCGATCCAGTTCTGGATCGTCTGCTTCTCACCCAGCTTGGAGCCGAACGCGTAGCGGCTCTGGGCGCGCTCGCAGAGCATGTCGAAGGCGCGGCGGGAGACGCCCAGCCAGCGCATGCAGTGGTGGATGCGGCCCGGGCCGAGCCGCTGCTGGGCGATCAGGAAGCCCGCGCCGCGCGGGCCGAGCAGCGCCTCCTTGGGCACGCGCACGTTCTCGTAGAGGATCTCCGAGTGGCCGCCGATGCGGCCGAAGTGCTCGTAGGGGTGCTCCATCGTCGCGATGTCGCGCACGATCGTCACGCCCGGGGTGTCGACGGGCACGATGATCATCGAGGCGCGCTGGTAGGTCTGCGCCTCGGGGTCGGTGACCGCCATCACGATCAGGAAGTCGGCCACGGAGGCGTTGGAGGAGAACCACTTGTGGCCGTTGATGACCCACTCGTCGCCCTCGAGCTCGGCGCGCGTCTGCAGCAGCGTCGGGTCGGAGCCGGCGGTCTCGGGCTCGGTCATCGAGAACGCGGAGCGCAGGTCGCCGTTGAGCAGCGGATAGAGGTACTGGTCCTTCTGGTCCTCGCTGCCGGCCATGGCGAGGATCTCGGAGTTGCCGGAGTCGGGCGCCTGGTTGCCGAACGCCGACGGCGCGAACACCGAGCTGCCGAGGATCTCGTGCATGAGGCCGAGCTTGACCTGGCCGAAGCCCTGGCCGCCGAGGTCGGGCGGCAGGTGGGCGGCCCACAGCCCGCGCTCCTTGACCTGCTCCTTGAGCGGCTCGATGGCGCGCTCGAAGCCCTCCTGGCCGAGCTCCTCGAACACGGTCTCGATCGGCCAGATCTCCTCGCGCACGAAGTCGCGCATCCAGTCGAGCTGCTGCTGGAACTCGGGCTCCGTCGAGAAGTCCCATGCCATCGTGCTACCGCCTCCTCAGGTTCGCTGCCGGACAGGGTGGCAGGAATCCTGCGCAACTTCCGCTCGCAGGCGCAGTTCTGCGGTCCATGAAGCCGCTCGCCGCTGTCCTCGCCCTGCTGGTCGTGCTCGCCGCGCGCCGCCCCGGCCGCCGCGGAGCAGCGGCTCGCCACCGAGTCCTTCTCGTTCACCGCCGACGCCTACGGGAACGTGGTGGCGTGGAGCTCGTACGACGCCGCCGCGCGGGTGTACCGGCTGCGGCTGCTGGTCGGCGGCGCGCCGCACTCGCCGGACGTCGACGCCTCGCCCGCCCCGTTCGACCTCGACGTCGGCCCTGGCCCGGGCGGCGCGCCGCTCGTCGTCTACTCGCGGCGCGGCGACCTCTTCCAGCTCGACCCGGCCACGGGCGTCGAGTCGCCCTTGGCCGAGGTCAACACGCCCGGCACCGAGCTGCACCCGAGCATCCACTTCGCCCGGCTCGGCTTCGTCCGCCGCGTCAGCGGCAAGCCCGTGCTCTACCTCCGCGCGGGCGGGGACACGAAGCGCCAGCCGCGCCCGCGCTTCAAGGAGACGCTGGCGATCGAGGACGTCGAGCTCAGCGCGCGCGGCCTGTTCGTCGTCTACCGCACCGACATCGTCCCGACGTGCTGCACGCGGGCCGTGCTCTACCGCGTCGACGGCAAGCGGCTGCGCCACCTCTTCTACGTCGGCAGCGGCGGCGCGAACTTCGGCCAGCTGGTGACGCCGAGCGTGGTCGGCCGCAGCATCTACTTCGCACGCACGAACCAGGGCTCGGGCCAGGGCAACCGCTTCTTCCGCTACGACCTCCGCACGCGCAGGCTGTCCGCCGCGCGCGGCACGAGCGGCGCCCGGTCGGTGACCTGGCTCGGCGACCGCTTCCTCATGAGCCGCACGACCGGCTTCGACGACGACGCGCACGAGCTGGTCATCACCGACCCGATCACGTTCCGCCGCGCGTCGAAGGCCGACCGCCGCAAGACGAAGCCCTGAGGGTCGTAGGGTTGCGCCGGTGGTGGGCGCCCTCGAGATCGCGGCCGGTGTTGCCGTGCTCGCGGGGGCGGCGCTGCAGTCGGCGACCGGGTTCGGGTTCGCGCTCGTGTCCGCGCCGTTGCTGTTCGCCGCCGCCGAGCCCGAGGAGGCGGTCTGGCTGCTGATCGTGCTCGGGCTGATCGTCAACCTGATGACGCTCGGGACCGAGGGGCGGCGGCCGCAGCCGCTCGTGCGCGACTCGCTGATCATCCTCGGGTGGGCGATCCCGGGCGTGGTGGTGGGCGTGGTGCTGCTGCAGGCACTCGGCGCGACGGCGCTCCAGGTCGGGGTGACGCTCGGCGTGTTCGCGACGCTCGCGGTGCGGGCGCTGGCGCAGCGACGGGCGCATGGCCCCGACGAGCCGCCGCGCTGGGCCGCGCCCGCCGCGGGCTTCGCCTCGGGCGCGCTGACCACCTCGACCAACACGGCGGGGCCGCCGGTCGTCCTCTACGCGCTCGCGCGCGGCGCGACGCCGGTGCAGACGCGCGACACGCTGACCGTCACGTTCATCGGCCTCGCAGCGCTCGGCGGCGCGGCGCTCGCGCTCGGCGGCGCCGAGGCGCCGGACCCGCAGGCGCTCGCCGCGCTCGCCCCCGCGGCCGTCGTCGGCCACGTGCTCGGCCGCCCGGTGTTCGCCCGCCTCGCCGACCACCACTACGAGCCGGTGCTGACCGCCGTGCTGATCGTCACCGCGCTGGCCGGCCTCGCCACCGCGCTGCTGTGATGATGGAGCGCATGAACGTCGAGATCTGGTCGGACGTCGCCTGCCCGTGGTGTTACGTGGGCAAGCGCCGGTTCGAGGCCGCGCTGGCCGAGTTCGAGGGCCGCGACGACGTCGCGGTCAGCTGGCGCTCGTTCGAGCTCGACCCGACCGCGCCCGCCGCCCGTGAGCGCAGCGGCGCCGAGCACCTGGCGGAGAAGTACGGCATGAGCGTCGACGACGCGCGAGCGCGCCAGCAGCAGCTGCGCGACATGGCCGCCGGCGACGGGCTCGACATGCGCTTCGACCTGACCCGCGGCGCCAACACGTTCGACGCCCACCGCGTGCTCCAGCTCGCCGCCGAGCATGGTCTGCAGACGGAGATGAAGGAGCGGCTCCTGCGCGCCCACCACACGGAGGGCGAGCTGCTCTCCGACCATGAGACGCTCGTGCGGCTGGCCGCGGAGGTCGGGTTCGACGCCGGCGAGATGCTCGCGAGCGACCGCTTCGCCGCCGAGGTCCGGGCCGACGAGCAGACCGCCCGCGGCCTCGGCATCAACGCGGTGCCGACCTTCGTCGTCGACCGGCGCATCGCCGTCTCCGGCGCGCAGCCGCCCGCGGTCCTGCTCCAGCTGCTGCGCCAGGGCGCGCCGGTCAGCTGATCTCGATCTCGCCGCCGAGCGCGTAGGGCGGCTCGAGGTCGATCCGGTCGCCGCTCCAGAAGCGGCCGGGGTCGTACCAGCTCGCCGGCCGGCGATCCGGCAGCAGCCCCATCGCCTGGTAGGTGAGCGCGACCAGCTCGGCGCAGTAGACGGTCTCCAGCGAGGTCTCGCGGCGGCGATAGCGGCCGGTCAGCCACTGCCGCGCGAGCCCGGCCGAGCTCGGGAACGAGCGGCCGTCGAAGCGCTCGATGACCTTGATCAGCTTGTCCTCGTGCTCGCGCGTGAGCTCGCCCTCGAGCTGGCGCAGGTAGGCGCGCTGGTTGTAGCGGTCGCCCCACGTCCGCACGGCGTCGCGCAGGACGTGGAGCTGGACGCCGCGCTGGCGCTTGCCGGTCCACACGTCCGGCAGCGAGCGCCCGAGCTCGGCGTGCCACAGCAGCGGCGGGAGGTCGTCGAGCGCGACCACCATGCCGACGTGGTTGACCGGCGCGTTGGTCACCGCCTGGATCGCGCGGTCGGCCAGCGAGCGGCCGCGAAACAGCCACAGGTCGCCGGTCGCCGAGGTGGCGATCGCGTCGTCGAGGACCAGTCTCGGCACGCTCCCTAACCTACGCGAGCCATGCGACCGAACTACTGGAAGCTGCTGGGCGCCGCGGGGGTCGCCGGCGTGGCCGCCACCGGCGTCGTCGTCGCGCGCCGGCGGCGCGCGCACGCCGCGCTCGACCCGAATGAGCTCCGCGACCGGCTGCACCAGCGGCTGGCGGAGGTGGAGCGCGCGGAGGCGGCCGAGCCGTGGTGGAAGACCGCGGTCGTCTACCAGATCTACCCGCGCTCGTTCGCGGACGCGAACGGCGACGGGATCGGCGACCTGGCCGGGATCGAGGCGAGGCTCGACTACCTCGTGCGGCTCGGCGTCGACGTGATCTGGCTGTCGCCGATCTACCCCTCGCCGCAGGACGACAACGGCTACGACATCTCGAACTACCAGGACGTCGAGCCGGCCTTCGGCACGCTCGAGGACTTCGACCGGCTGCTCGCCGCCGTCCACGAGCGCGGGATGAAGCTGGTGATGGACCTCGTGGTCAACCACACCTCGGCGCAGCACCCGTGGTTCCTCGAGTCGCGCTCGTCGCGCGGCAACTCGAAGCGCGACTGGTACTGGTGGCGCGACGAGCCCAACGGCTGGCGCTCGTACTTCTCCGGCCCGACCTGGACGCTCGACGAGGCGACCGGCCAGTACTACCTGCACCTGTTCGCGAGCTCGATGCCCGACCTCAACTGGGAGAACCCGGACGTCCGCGAGGCGGTCTACTCGATGATGCGCTGGTGGCTCGACCGCGGGGTCGACGGCTTCCGCATGGACGTCATCAACATGCTCTCCAAGGACCCCGACAAGCCCGAGGACGGCTGGATCTCCGGGCCGCGCATCCACGAGTTCCTGCACGAGATGCACCGCGAGGTGTTCGAGGGACGCGAGGAGCAGGCGCTGACCGTCGGCGAGATGCCCGACGTCACGGTCGAGCAGGCGCAGCTGTTCACCGACCCGGCGCGGCGCGAGGTCGACATGGTCTTCCAGTTCGAGCACGTCGGGATCGACCAGGGCGAGCTGAAGTGGGACGTCCGGGGCCTGCGGCTGACCGACCTCAAGCGCACGTTCGGCCGCTGGCAGGAGGGCCTCGCCGAGGTCGGCTGGAACTCGCTCTACTGGAACAACCACGACCAGCCGCGGGTCGTGTCGCGGTTCGGCGACGACTCGCCCGAGCACCGGGTGCGCGCCGCGAAGCTGCTCGGCACGATCCTCCACCTGCACCGCGGGACGCCGTACGTCTACCAGGGCGAGGAGCTCGGGATGACGAACACGCGCTTCGACTCGATCGAGGCGTTCCGCGACATCGAGTCGCTCAACCACCACGCCGAGGCGATCGAGGCGGGCCAGGACCCCGACGCGGTGCTCGCGGCGCTGCGGACCATGAGCCGCGACAACGCGCGCACGCCGATGCAGTGGGACGCCGGGCCGCACGCGGGCTTCACCACCGGCGAGCCGTGGATCCCGGTCAACGAGAACGCCGCCGAGATCAACGCCGAGGCGGCGATCGCCGATCCCGACTCCGTGTTCCACCACTACCGGCGGCTGATCGCGCTGCGCCACACGGAGCCGGTGGTGGCGCACGGCGACTTCACGATGCTGCTCGAGGGCGACGAGCGCGTCTACGCGTTCACGCGCCGGCTCGGCGACGACGAGCTGCTGGTGCTCGGCAACTTCTCGGGCGAGGACGCGTCGGTCGCGCTGCGACGACGCGGGCGGCGAGCTCGTGCTCGGCAACTACGCGGAGCCGGGCGAGGAGAAGGTCCTGCGGCCGTGGGAGGCGCGGGTGCTGCGCCGATGATCGAGACACCGCACGGGCCGGCGCGCGCGCACCTCCACGAGCCGGAGGGCGAGCCGCGGGCGGCGCTGATGCTGGGCCACGGCGCCGGCGGCGGCTTCAAGGCGCGCGACCTGCAGGCGGTCACCGCGGTCGCGCTCGAGCTCGGCTACCGCGTCGCGCTCGTCGAGCAGCCCTACCTCGTCGCGGGACGGAAGTCGCCGGCGCCCGCGCACCAGCTCGACGCCGCGTGGCTGGCCGTCGTCGAGCAGCTCGACCTCGGCGGGCTCCCGCTCGTCACCGGCGGGCGCTCGAGCGGCGCCCGGGTCGCGTGCCGGACGGCCGCGGCGGCCGGCGCCGTCGCGGTGCTGTGCCTCGCCTTCCCCGTCCACCCGCCGGGGAAGCCGGCCAAGACCCGGCTCGACGAGCTCGACGGCGTCGAGGTCCCGGCGCTCGTCATCCAGGGCGAATCGGACCCGTTCGGGATGCCGCCCGGCGCGCCCGGCCGCGAGGTCGTCGCCGTGCCCGGCACCCACAGCTTCAGCGCGGCGGGCATCGGCGCCCTCACCGAGGCCGCGCGCGAGTGGCTCGCGCAGCGCTAGGGGAATCCCTGATGTGCTCCGGATCCGGGGCGGGCAGCATGCCGCGCCATGCTCCCGACTCCCTCCACCCTCCGCCGCGCGCTCGTGCTGGCCGGGCTCTGCCTCGCCGCCGTCCCCGCCGCGGCGAGCGCTGACTCGATCGTCTACCTGAAGGCCGGCGACGTCTGGCTCTCCAAGCCCGACGGCACGGGCGCCTACCAGGTGACGACCGACGGCACGCCCGACTCCCCCTACCGCTCCCCCTCGCAGGCCGACGACGGCACGATCGCCGTCAGCCGCCACGACGACATCGTGCGGATGACCCAGAACGGCACCGTCCTCAACCGGATCGATCCCGAGCCGCTGATCAACTCGGTCAGCCACCCGGTCGACGGCCCGCCGGTCGACGTCGCGATCTCGCCCGACGGCAAGCGCATCGCCTACACGTTCGTCAGCTACGAGTGCCCGGTCGGCGCCTCGTGCGGCGCGCGCTCGGTCACCGCCTACACCGCGGCCGACCGCTACACCGCGCCCGCGGCCGGCAAGACCACGTACTTCCGCGACCCCTCGTGGGTGAGCAACTCGCGCACGCTGCAGTTCGGCGGCTACGGCTCGCAGGTCAACCTCCACGACTTCGGCGGCGCCGCGAAGCACTGGTTCGACGACAGCGACTACGCCGACCCCTCGACCGACCTCGGCGACGGCGAGGCGAACCGCCAGGGCACCGACCTCGCGGTCGTGCGCGGCTACGGCAGCGGCACCCACCTCATGTGGTACCCGGCGCCCGACGCGCGGACCGGCTCACCCGGCCACGCCCGACCCGTTCCAGGGCTGCGCGACCGGCGAGGAAGACGGGCTCGCCGGGCCCAGCTGGTCGCCCGACGGCAACGCGCTCGCCCTCGAGGGCAAGGAGGGCATCTGGGTCAAGCGCCAGGCGCGCGACTGCACGGTCCAGCCGACGCTCGCGCTCCCCGGCGGCTCGGCCGCCGACTGGGGCCCGGCCAACGTCAACCCGGCGCCGCGGCCGAGCGGCGGCGGCCAGACCGGCGGCGGCTCGACCACCGGCGGCGGCAAGCCGGCGGGCGGTGGCGGCGTCACCGTCGGCCCGCTGCCCGCGCAGGCGAAGCTGCGCGTGACGAAGGCCAAGCTCGGCAAGGCGCTGCGCTCCGGCCTCAAGGTCACGCTCCGCGGCGCCCGGCCGGGCAAACGCCCGGTCGTCGCCAAGCGCGGCAGAAAGGTCGTCGCCAACGGCACCGCGAACGTGGCCGCCGACGGCAGCGCCGCGGTGACGCTGCGCTTCACGAAGGCGGGCAAGAAGGCGCTCCGCGGCGCCCGCAAGGTCAAGCTCGCTATCAGCGGCGGTGGCGCGAAGGCCACGGTCACGCTGAAGCGCTAGTCGACCGTGATCGCGACCTTGTCGGGATAGAACGCGACGAGACCCGCGATCTCCGAGACGGCCGCGATCGGCTCGGGGTAGCTCCACGCCACGTCGGCGTGGAGCTGGCCGTTCACCTGGGCGGAGTAGTACGTCGCGTCGCCCTTGAACGGGCAGTGGCTCGTCCTGTCCGACGGCTGGAAGACGCCCTCGCGGACGTCGGCGAGCGGCAGGTAGTAGCGGGTCGCGTGGCCGGTCTCGTGCAGCTCGAGCGCACGGCCGGAGTCCGCGATCGCTCGCCGTCGAGCGCCGACGCGGACGTGGCGCTCGCTCGGTGTCGTCGTGACCGTGTGCCCGCTCATCGGCCGACGGTCTGCATCCCCTCGGCGGTGTAGCGCGTGCCGGCCACCGAGTCGGCGAGGCTGTCGAGCTCGCTGAGGTCCTCGTCGGTGAGCTCGACCTCGAGCGCCCCGAGGTTCTCCTCCACGCGCTCGACGCGCTTGGTGCCCGGGATCGCGACGACGTCGTCGCCGCGCGAGAGCACCCACGCGAGCGCGACCTGGCCCGGCGTCGCGCCGTGGCGCTGCAGCGACCGCCTCGACCTGCTCGACGAGCGCGAGGTTGGCCTCGAGGTTCTCGCGCTCGAAGCGCGGGAAGCGCCCCGCGCGGCGCGAGTCGCCCTCCTGCAGGTCCTCGACCGAGCGGATCTTGCCGGTGAGGAAGCCGCGGCCGAGCGGCGAGTAGGCGACGAAGCCGATCCCCAGCTCGCGGACGGTCGGGAGGATCTCCTCCTCGACCGAGCGCTCCCACAGCGAGTACTCGGACTGGAGCGCGGCGATCGGGTGCACCGCGGCCGCCTTGCGGATCGTGTCCGCGCCCGCCTCGGACAGCCCGAGGTAGCGGACCTTGCCCTCCTGCACGAGCTCGGCCATCGCGCCGACGGTCTCGTCGATCGGCGTCTCGGCGTCGACGCGGTGCTGGTAGTAGAGGTCGATGTGATCGAGCCCGAGGCGCTGCAGCGACGCCTCGCAGGCGTTGCGCACGTACTCCGCGTCACCGCGGATGCCGAGGAACTCGCCCCCTTCACCGCGCACGTTGCCGAACTTCGTCGCGATCAGCGGCCGCTCGCCGCCCCACTCGCGGACCGCGCGGCCGACGAGCTTCTCGTTCGTGAACGGGCCGTACATGTCGGCGGTGTCGAGCAGGGTGACGCCGAGCTCGAGCGCGCGGTGGATCGTGCGCACCGCCTCGCCCTCGTCGCCCGTCCCGTAGAACTCGGACATCCCCATGCAGCCGAGGCCGAGCGGGGACGCTGCGAGGCCTTCGGTGCCGATGTTGCGCTGTGCGTTTCTGACCATCCATCGCACTATAGGATCGGCCTCATGGCGCAAGCCCACGGCGACCGGCTGACGGCGGTGGACGCATCCTTCCTCGCGCAGGAAGGGCCGTCGTCGCACATGCACGTCGGCGCGGTGATGATCTTCGAGGGCCCGCCGCCGGGCTACGTCGACTTCGTCGACCAGGTCCGCTCGCGGCTGCACCTCGTCCCGCGCTACCGGCAGAAGCTGGCGTTCCCGCCGATCGAGACCGGCCGGCCGGTGTGGATCGACGACCCGAGCTTCAACCTCGAGTACCACGTCCGCCACACCGGGCTGCCGGCGCCCGGCTCGGAGGAGCAGCTGCGCAACCTCGCCGCGCGCATCCACTCCCAGCAGCTCGACCGCGCCAAGCCGCTGTGGGAGACGTGGCTCGTGCAGGGCCTCGAGGGCAACCGCTTCGCGCTGATCTCCAAGACCCACCACGCGCTCGTCGACGGCATCTCCGGCGTCGACCTCGCGACGGTGCTGTTCGACGCCGAGCCGGTGCCCCCGCAGCTCCCGACCGAGGGCGAGCCGTGGCGCCCGCAGTCGGAGCCGTCGTCGCTCGACCTCGCCGCGCGCGGCATCCGCGGCCTCGTGCGCACGCCGTTCGAGCTCGCCGGCCGCGCGGCGTCCGCGGCGCGCCGCCCGGCCGAGACGTTCGGCGCCACCCGCGAGGCGATCGAGGGCGTCGGCGAGATCGCGTGGGCGACGCTGAACCCGGCGCCCGAGACGCCGCTCAACGTCGAGATCGGCCCGCACCGGCGGTTCGTCTTCCTGCGCGAGGAGCTCGACGACTTCAAGCTCGTCAAGAACGCGTTCGGCGGCACGGTCAACGACGTCGTGCTGACCGTGGTGTCGGGCGGCCTCCAGAAGTGGCTGCGCTCACGCGGCACGCGCACCGAGGGGCTCGAGCTGCGCGCGCTCGTGCCCGTCTCCATCCGCACGCGCGAGCAGCGCGGCAGCCTCGGCAACCAGCTCGCGGTCATGCGCGGGCCGCTGCCGGTCTACGTCGAGGACCCGGTCGCGCGGCTGAAGGTCGTGCGCGCGGCGATGGACGGGCTCAAGGAGTCCAAGCAGGCGGTCGGCGCCGAGGTGCTGGCCGGCGTCCAGAACTTCACGCCGCCGACGGTGATGGCGCAGGCGTCGCGGCTGAACTTCTCGACCCGGCTGTTCAACCTGCTGGTCACCAACGTGCCGGGCCCGCAGTTCCCGCTCTACGTGCTCGGGCGCGAGCTGCAGGACATCTTCCCGATGGCGTTCCTGCCCCGGAACCATGCGCTCGCGGTGGCGATCATGTCCTACAACGGCTCGATGGACTTCGGGCTGCTCGGCGACTACGACGCCATGCACGACCTCGAGGACTTCGGCGAGATGGTGGACGACTCGCTGCGGGAGCTGATCACGGCCGCCACGAAGCGGCGCGCATCGAACGGCCGGGCGAAGCCGGAGCCGGCTGCGCAGAAGAAGCCCGCGGCGGAGAAGCCGGCCGCTTCTCGAAGCTGACGCAGTCCCGTATCCTCCGCGCGGTCGAGGCGGGAGGCGGCGGTGCGAACGTTCGTGGCGGGTCTGGTGGTGCTCTTGATGGCGGCTCCGGCCGCACGCGCCGATCACACGCCGGTGCCGTCGACGGTGACGCTCGTCGGCTCGCTGCAGTCCGAGCTGGGCTGCCCGAACGACTGGGCGCCCGAGTGCGCGCAGACGCACCTCGCACCCGTCGCCGGGTCGCCCGGCATCTTCCGGGCGAGCTTCGACGTGCCGGCCGGCAGCTACGAGTACAAGGTCGCGCTGAACGGCTCGTGGGACGAGAACTACGGCGCCGGCGGAGCGCCGGGCGGCGCGAACCTCGCGCTGCAGGCGCCGGGCGGCCCGGTCACGTTCACGTATGACCACGCGACGCACGTGATCTCCGACGACGTGCCGAAGAAGCCCGGCGCCGAGCAGGGCGCGCACTGGCTGCGACGTGATGTCATCGCCTGGAACGCGCCCGCGGGCGCCGTGTCGTACCGCCTCCACGTCGCGCCCGAGGGCGGGCTCGAGCTCGCCGACGGCCAGATCGCCGGCGAGTCCTATCCGCTGACGCTCGACGCCGGTGGGCTCGACGCCGGGCTGCGCGACGAAGTTCCCCCACCTCGCGTCCTTCGGTGCGCTCGACGTGCCGCGCGCCGCTCGGCGGCGCATCCGCGAGCTGCTCACCGGCCAGCTCGTGGTGGCCGCGTACGGCGCGGACGGCAGCGTCACGACCGCCACCGGCGTGCAGCTGCCGGGCGTGCTCGACCAGCTCTACGGCGACCGCGCGGCGGATCGCCGGCTCGGCCCGACCTGGCGCCGCGGCACGCCGAAGCTCTCCGTCTGGGCGCCGACGGCGAAGGACGTCGAGCTGGCTGCTCGGCGACCGGCGCCTCGCCATGCGCCGCTCACGCGACGGCACGTGGTCGGTCAAGGGCCGCCAGTCGTGGCGGAACGCGGAGTACGCGTACCGCGTGCAGGTCTACGCGCCGCGCGCCGACGCGGTCGTCACCAACGTCGTCACCGACCCGTACTCGCTGGCGCTGACGACGAACTCGCAGCGCTCCGTGCTGGTCGACCTCGACGATCCGGCGCTCGCGCCGCCGGGCTGGCGCTCGCTGCGCAAGCCCGGGCTGGCGCACCCGACGGACTCGACGATCTACGAGCTGCACGTCCGCGACTTCTCGATCACCGACGAGACCGTCCCGGCGACGCACCGCGGCACCTACCTCGCGTTCACCGACGCCGGCAGCGACGGCATGCGCCACCTGCGCGACCTCGCCGAGCACGGCCTCAACACGCTGCACCTGCTGCCCACCAACGACATCGCGACGATCGAGGAGCGCCGGGCCGAGCAGGAGGAGCCGCCGTGCGACCTGCCCTCGTTCGGGCCCGCCGCGACCGAGCAGCAGGCGTGCATCGAGCCGGTGGCCGACACGCGACGGCTTCAACTGGGGCTACGACCCGCTGCACTACACGGCGCCCGAGGGCTCCTACGCCGCCGAGCCCGACGGCGGGGCGCGCACCCGCGAGTACCGCGCGATGGTCAAGGGCATCAACGGCGCCGGGCTGCGCGTCGTGATGGACGTCGTCTACAACCACACGCCGGCCTCAGGACAGGACCCGAAGTCCGTCCTCGACCGCATCGTCCCCGGCTACTACCAGCGCCTCAACCCGGCCACCGGCGCGGTCGAGACCTCGACCTGCTGCCAGAACACCGCGACCGAGCACCGGATGATGGGCAAGCTGATGATCGACTCGGTCGTCACGTGGGCGCGCGACTACAAGGTCGACGGCTTCCGCTTCGACCTCATGGGCCACCAGCCGAAGGCGCTGATGGTGCAGCTGCGGCGCACGCTCGACCGGCTGACGCTGCGCCGCGACGGCATCGACGGCAAGCGCATCTACCTCTACGGCGAGGGCTGGAACTTCGGCGAGGTCGCGAACGACGCGCGCTTCGTGCAGGCGACGCAGCTCAACCTGTTCGGGACCGGGATCGGCTCGTTCTCGGACCGGCTGCGCGACGCCGTCCGCGGCGGCGGACCGTTCGACGCGAACCCACACATCCAGGGCTTCGCGACCGGGCTCTACACGGACCCCAACGGCGACGCCGTCAACGGCACGCAGGACGAGCAGCTCGCGCGCCTGCGGCACTCCGAGGACCTGGTCAAGCTCGGCCTCGCCGCCAACCTGCGCGACTACACGTTCACGGACTCGAGCGGGCAGACGGTCAAGGGCTCGGAGGTCGACTACAACGGCTCCCCCGCCGGCTACGCGGCCGAGCCGGACGAGACCATCACCTACGTCGACGCGCACGACAACGAGACGCTGTTCGACGTCCTCCAGTACAAGCTGCCGCAGTCGACGGCGATGGCGGACCGCGTTCGCATGAACACGATCGCGCTGGCGACGACCGCGCTCGGGCAGTCGCCGTCGTTCTGGCACGCGGGCAGCGACCTGCTGCGCTCCAAGTCGCTCGACCGCAACTCGTACAACTCCGGCGACTGGTTCAACCGGATCGACTGGGGCTACGAGGAGTCGACGTGGGGCTCCGGGCTCCCGCCGCGGGCCGACAACGAGGCCAAGTGGGACTTCCAGCGACCCCTGCTCGAGGACCCGGCGCTGCGGCCGTCGCCGGCGGACATCCGCGCGGCGCACGCGCGCGCCGACGAGCTGCTGGCGATCCGCTTCTCGTCGCCGCTGTTCCGGCTCGGGAGCGCGGCGCGGATCCAGCGCGACGTCTCATTCCCGACCACCGGTACGCCGGGTGTGATCGTGATGAAGCTCTCAGACCGCATCGTGGTCGTCTTCAACGCCACGCCGGCGGAGACCACGCAGGCGGTCGCGGGCACGGCGGGGCGCGAGTTCGCGCTCCACCCGGTGCAGGCGGGCGGCGGCGACCCCGTGGTGAAGCAGTCGCGCTACCAGACCGGCGCCTTCACGGTGCCGGCGCGAACCGTGGCGGTCTTTACGCGCTGAGCTAGTAGCCGAGCGCGAACTTCGCGTCCTCGGACATCTTGTCCGACGCGACTCGTGACGGCCCGTGTTCCCCCGTACGGAAAGGTGCGTATTTGCAGGTCGTTTCGCGGGCCTCGCCGACCCTTCATGTTGCCCCGTCCACCATGGAGGGGGGTGGTGCGTTTGCAACGCGTTAGCACCGGAGCGCTGCCGGCGACGTCACGACCCCCTGAGGGCGAACGGGTACGTGCGAAAAGTCGTGTGGGCGTACGCTCAGCCGATGCCGACGTTCGATGACGTCATGGACTGGCTCACGGAACGCGAGGGCCAGGAGGTCTACGTCGAAGTCGGCGTCGAGGATCCGACATTGGACAACAACGACTACTTCCCGGTCGCCATGCACGTGACGCTCGGCAAGGTCGGACTCGGCGAGGACGCGGGGCATCAGCGTGGGCTTGCCTGGCTCCCGTTCAGCGGCGGCGACCGCAACCGCATCTACTTCGACCCGGCCCGCGTGACCGACATCACGATCAACCACGCCGGCCTCAAACTCACGTTCCACGACTCGATCTACGTTGCGATGAGCGGCGGGTAGCGCCCCGATGCGGCAACACCGGCATCTACGCCGGCCGCTCGTCGACCCCGCGCCGACTAGCGACAACGCACGCCCGGCCTGACTGGATGCGCCAGGCCGGGCTTGCGTTGGGAGACCGAGGGGGCAGTGCGAGTGACAGCCGCTCGGGTCACGTTCACCAGATCAGCGTGTCGTCCCCTTCGTTCCCGTTCATCGCGTTCATGTCGAGTGTCTCTGTGGTGCCAATGTCGAGGAAGCCGTCCCCCCCTCGCTGCCGACCTGCGTGCCTCGCACGGCGTCGTCGCCGCCGAACATGTTGTTGACACTGTTGCTCGCCGGGCCGGTCTGGAGAGGCGGCGCGACGACGTTGCCGGACTGTTGGAGGCCCCAGCTCCAGGCGTGGCTGGGCGGTGCGGCCGCCGCGAACAGTCCTGCCGTGACCGCGAGAGCGGCGGCCGAGCGCTTGAGGGTGGTGCTGAACATGGTGTCCCCTTTCCGGGGGTGGGTTGCTTGTCGGCGGGTATGACCCCGGACCCACCGCGCAGGTTGGTCACATGCGAACACCCTGCGTCCGAGCAACACGCCCAGCACGCCGACCACAAGCAGCAGCCGCATCACGCTCAGCGCAGCCACTCCGACCCGGTGGAATCGCCGACCACAACGGCGGCCGCGAAAGCAGCCGCGAACGTGAGCAGGATCACAACGAAAATGACCGCGGCGACCACATCCCGCCACGTAGCCCCCAACACCCGCAGCGCGCGGCGCAGCTCCTCTAACTCCGGATCCTCACGGAACTCACGACGGATTGCATCGAAGAACGCGCGCATCTACGCCGGCCGCTCGTCGACCTCGCGCCGAACCGTCGCGACCGTCTTGTGATCGCAACCAACCGTCCGCGCAATCGCCCTGTCCGAATCAGCCGGCCGCTCCCTCAACTCCATCTCAATCCGCAACCTGCGAACCGCGTTCTTCGAACCCTTCCCCGCCTTCGGCAACCTGACGACGTTCGCGGGTAGCGGCACTTCCGGCACGTCCCGTCCGGGGTGGTGGAATCGCGGGTGGGGAAACGTCGGGAATTGGGGAGACCCCAAGGGCTTTACCGGATTCCCCGCCGTTTTTCCCCAGCCCGAGGTTTCCACCATCCACCGGTTCGGGAGCACTGCCAGGGACGGGAGCGGGAACAACCTGAACGTCCGCTTCTACTGCTTCGCACGGCGCAGCAGCTCGTCGAGGTCAGGTGGGGCACACCTCCACGGACAGCACGTCACCCGGGAAGTCCGCGAGGGTCAGACCGGCTGTCGTACTCACTGGGCGTCCTCTCTGTTTGAAAACATGCGCTTGATGATGCCACGTCCGGGGGCGACAAATCAAGGACAGACCCCTAGGCAATTTGGCTCTGCATCTGTGTTGTGACACGGTGTGGCACGTCGGACACACACTGTGTTACGTGGTTAGCTTGCGCTCCGAGTACGCGCAGAGTACGTTCCACGTATGGATACCGACCCAGAGTTGAAAGCCCGCGAGAACCGGGCACGACGCGCAGCACAACGGCAAGGACTCGTGATCCGCAAGAGCCCGCGGAGAGACCCGCGAGCGCGCGACTACGGCGGCTGGCAGATCCTCCGCTACGGCCGCGTAATCGCTGGCGGGAAGCGGTATTCGCTCACCCTCGACGCCGTCGAGGCCTACCTGAACGGGGAGCAGTCATGAGAGGACACGTCCGCAAACGCGGCAAGACCTGGGCGGTGGTGGTCGACGTCGGCCGCGACCCCGAGACCGGCCAGCGCCGCCAGAAGTGGCACAGCGGCTACGCGACCAAGCGGGCCGCCGAACGTGACCTCGCCGACATTGTCAGCCGGCTCGACCGTGGCGCGTACATCGAACCGGCGCGGACGACCGTCGCCGAATGGTGCGACCTGTGGCTGACGACCCAGCGATCGAGGCTGCGCCCCGCAACGTGGGAGAGCTACCGGGACACGCTGCGGCGCGTCACCATCAACGTCGGCCACATCCCGCTGCAGGCGCTCACCGCCGCGCGCGTCGACCAGCTCTACGCGCAACCTCCTCGCAACCGGCCGTAGTGACGGTACAGGCGGCCTCAGCGCCCGGTCGGTCCGCTACACCCACACGGTGCTGCGCCGGGCACTCAGTGACGCGGTGCGGAAGAACCTGCTCGTGCGCAACCCGACCGACGCGGCGGATCCACCGTCCGCCAGCGAGGCAAAGGCGCCGACGATGCGCACGTGGAGCGCCGACGAGACATCCCGGTTCCTGCGACACGTCAGCGACGACCGGCTCGCCGCGGCGTGGCGACTCGCCGCCACGACCGGCATGCGCCGCGGCGAAGTACTCGGCCTGCACTGGCGCGCCGTGGATCTCGACGCCGGCCGCATCACCATCCTCGAGACCCTCATCGACGGCCCGCGCGAACCGCGCATATCGAAACCCAAGAGTGGCCGAGGTCGCAACATCGCGCTGGACGCCGGCACCGTGCAGGCGCTGCGCGCGCACCGCAAGGCACAGGCCAGCGAGCATCTCGCGTTTGGCCCCGCCTACCGCGATCACGGGCTCGTGTTCTGCCGCGAGGACGGCACGCCGATGTGGCCGCGGTCGTTCTCCCGGATGTTCACGCGGCACGCGGCACGAGCGGACCTGCCAGTGATCCGCGTGCATGACCTACGTCACGGGTGGGCGACGCTCGCTCTCGGCCGCGGCGTGCATCCCAAGGTGGTGCAGGAGCGCCTCGGGCACGCCTCCGTGGCGATCACCCTGGACGTCTACAGCCACGCGGTGCCGGCGATGCAAGAGGACGCCGCCGAGCGTGTCGCGTCACTGTTCACCGCGTGATTTAGGGGCGCGTTTGCAGTTCGTTTGCAAACCGCTGATCGAGCCGCCCGGTCGGTCCCCGGTTTTGGCTCTGGCACGCCGATCAGTAGCCGAGCGCGAACTTCGCGTCCTCGGACATCTTGTCCGGGGTCCACGGCGGGGTGAAGACCATGCTCGGCACGACCTCCTCGACGCCGTCGATCTCGCCCACGAACTCCTTCATCTGCTCGGAGACCTGGGGGCCGATCGGGCAGGCCGGCGTGGTGAGCGTGAACGTGATGTCGACCTTGCTGCCGTCGATGTTGACGTCGTAGACCAGGCCGAGCTCGACGAAGTCCAGCCCGAGCTCGGGATCGATGACGTTGGAGAGAGCTTCAGTGACGTCTTCCTCGGTGAACACACTTTGAGGATAGTGGGGTGTAGGTTTCGCCGATCGTCATCTACGACGCAGAGCAGGTCGTCCTGCTCGTCAAGGGGGATGAGGACAGGACGACGAGTGGCCGGCGCCGGCGTGCGCTCTCGATGGCGCTGCACGCGCCGCGCGACGTCTGCGTCGACCTGTCCGAGCTGCGCTTCGCCGATCCGTCGCTGATGATCGACCTCGCCGTGCTCGCCCAGCGGCTGCGCGCCGAGGGCCGCGCGATCCTGCTGCTCGGGGCGCAGCCGCAGATCCGGCGCCTGATCGGCATGGTCGGGTTGGACCGGCAGCCGGCGGTCGCGCTCGAGGGCGCGTAGTCGCCACGGCGTAACGTAAGGGGGGACATGCTCCCCATCCTGATCCTCATCTTCATCGTCGTGCCGATCGCGGAGCTCGCCGTGATCATCCAGGTCGGTCAGGAGATCGGCGTCTGGTGGACGCTCGCGATCCTCATCGCCGACTCGATCATCGGCTCGCTGCTGATGCGCTCGCAGGGGCGGATCGCGTGGCGGCGCTTCAACGAGGCGCTCCAGGCCGGGCGGCCGCCGGCGCGCGAGACGCTCGACGGCGCGCTGGTCATCTTCGGCGGCGCGTTCCTGCTGACCCCGGGCTTCATCACCGACATCTTCGGGCTCGTGCTGCTGATCCCGCCGACGCGGGCGCTCGTCCGCGCGATCCTCGTCAAGCGCTTCGCCGACCGCATGATCGTCGCGGCGCGCACGCGCGCCGGGGCGGGGATGGGCTATCCGCCGCCGCGCGGCGGGCGGCCCGGAGACGTGGACGGTACGGCGGTCGACGTCGACGCCGACCACCTGCCGCGGGGCACCGCGTGAGCCCGGAGCCGATCCTCGCCGGCGGCGAGGGCTTCACCGACTCGCAGACGTTCGCGTTCGCCGACCGCGCGGCGGGCTTCTTCGGGCTGGCCCGGGCGGGGGTGGCGAACGGCCAGGGCAGCGCGCTCGGCGTGCTGTTCGCGGGGCGCGAGCCGGTTGCCGTGGTGGCTGAGGGCAGTGTCGAGGTGGCCGAGGCGACATGGGACGCCGTGGCGCTGCCGGGGCTGAGCGTGCGTGAGCTCGAGCCGCACGCGCGCTGGGCGGTCACGCTGGAGGGCGAGCCGGGCTTCGAGCTCGAGTTCGAGGCGGTCTCCCCGCCCGCCGAGCTGTTCGAGCTGGGCGGCATGGAGGGGCACGAGAAGCTGTGCCGCGTGCGCGGCACCGCGGCGGGGCGGCCGATCGACTGCCTCGGCCAGCGCGGGCGCTCGTGGGGCACGGCGGACTGGGGCCGGATCGCGCTGACGCGCTCGCTCGGGCTGTGGCTGGCCGAGGGGCCGTCGATGGTCTACACGGCGGTGCGGCCGGCCGATGCGGCCAGCCACGCCGACGAGGAGAGCTGGGGCGCGCTGCTCGACGCGTCCGGCACGGTCGTGATGGACGAGCCGCGCGTCTCGACGACCTATGACGGCGACGGCCACCAGCGGCGGGTCGGGCTCGAGCTATGGGTGGGCGAGGACGACGACTACCCGCGCCGGGGGTCCGGCCAGGTGCTGTGCGGGTCGTCGGTCGAGCTCGGGCAGCTGCGGCTCGACTGCGCCTTCTTCGCGTGGACGCTCGACGGGCGCGAAGGCGTCGGGCGCTACGACGTGCTGCGGCGCGCCTGAATCTCCTTCGCCACGCGGGTCTTGGCGTTGAAGGCGGCCTTGATCGCCTTGTCGGGCGTGGAGTCCGCAAGCGGCATCAGGCCGATGTGGCGGGCCCACTGCATCTGGTCGAAGATCACGAAGTTCGAGGCGATCTTGCCGTCGCGCAGGGTGAAGTGGTCGGCGCCGTCGAGCTCGAGGCGCTTGCCGGTGCCGTCGATGCCCTGGATCCGGCCCTCCTGCGTGCCGGTCATGTGCCAGCGGACGAACACGTCGTCGCCGTCGGCGACGAGGCTCTGGATCTCGATCTGGAAGTCCGGAAGCGCCGCGAAGGTCTCCTCGAAGTAGGCGACGACCTCATCGGCGCCGTGGCAGGTGCGATCGGGGAAGCGCTCGACGGTGTCGGCGGTCCAGAGCTGCCGGAGAGCGGTCAGGTCGTGGCGGTTGAGCTGCTCGAACGACCAGCGGATGACGTCGGTGTTCGAGCCCGTCGTGGGGGGTGCGGGAGCGGTGGTGGCCATGCACCGACCCTACTCCCGGCGGTTGCCCGGGGCTAGTTCTCGGAGCCGAGCCGGTCCCAGCAGTAGAGCTCGAGGCACTCGGCCGCGAGCTCCTCGCAGCGCTGCTCGGACAGCCATGGCAGCACGGTCTCGAGCGCCTGCTCCTCCGCGACGCCGGCGTTGAACGCCTCCTCGCCGCGCATGCCGGCGGCGATCTTCAGCGCCTCGCGGCGGGCGTCGCCGAGCGCGCCGAACGCGTTGACGAGGAAGTCGCGGTTGGCGATCGGGGTGCCGACCTCCATCGAGGCGTGCCAGGCGGCGAGCATCGACAGGTCGTGCTCGTCGAGGTCGATGAGGGCCTTCGCGTAATGGGACGCGAGCTCCTCCTCGGGGATCTCGTCGACCCAGGCGCGGACCAGCTCGCCCAGCAGCTGACGGCGAGCCTCGCGACCGACCGACTCGACCATGACGCGGATCGCATCCTGCGGATCGATGAAGCAGAGGGGCATGTGTGTCGCTCTCTTCGCCTTCCGAAGCGGACGGGACGGAAGGCACGGTAGGGAGCCGGTCGGACGGCATGAATGCCGACTTGTGCGGACGGTTCGGGACACTGGGGCCATGAGCGCCCCGCGCTTCGCCTCCGTCGCGCCGCAGAAGGGCCACTACGAGTCCTACTACCTGCGCGCCGCCGACCCCGCCGGCGGCCGCAGCGCCTGGATCCGCCACACCGTGTTCAAGCGCCCCGGCGGCCCGCCGACCGGGGCGCTGTGGTGCACGCTGTTCGAGGCCGGCCGGCCGCCGCGAGCCGTCAAGCAGTCGCTGCCCGACCCCCGCCCCGGCGACTGGCTGACGCTCGGCGATAGCCACTTCGGCCCGCGCGGCGCGCGCGGCCACGCCGAGGCGCTCGGCCACAGCGCGAGCTGGGACCTCAGCTTCGGCCCGGCGTCGGAGCCGCTGCGCCACCTCCCCCACCCCCGTCTCTATGACGCGCCGCTCCCGCGCACGAAGACCGAGAGCCCGCTGCCGGACACCACGATCTCCGGCCGGGTCGAGGACTGGGAGCTCGACGGCTGGCCCGGCGTCGTCGGCCACAACTGGGGCGCCGAGCACGCCGAGCGCTGGATCTGGCTCCACGGCGTCGGTTTCGAGGGAGCGCCGGACGCCTGGCTCGACGTGGCGCTCGGCCGCATCAAGGTCGGCCCGCTCACGACGCCGTGGATCGCCAACGGCGCGCTGCACCTCGACGGCGAGCGCACACGCGTCCGCGGGCTCGCCCGGGTCGACGCGCGGCCGCAGGGCGGCAGCGTCGAGGCGAGCGGCCTGAAGATCACGGTCCGCGCCGACCCGCTCGTCTCGTGGATCTACTCCGACCCGTCGGGCGGCGAGCACCGCAGCACGAACTGCTCGATCGCAAGCGTCGAGCTCAGTTCCAAGGGCCGCACGATCCGCACGGAGCACGGCGGGGCGTGGGAGCTCGGCACCCGCGAAGCGCCGCCCGGTGTGCCGGCGCAGCCCTACCCGGACCCCTGACGGCTCTCCCCGACGTGCTCGTTGAGCCAGGCCACGATCGGGGCCGACGCCTTCCGCACACCGCGCGCGAGCGTGAGCGCCGGGTCGCGCGCGATGCCCCCGTCCCCCGGCAGCGCCTTCCCGACGATCAGCTGCTTGCGCCGCAGCAGCTCGATCCGCGGGTGGTCGCGCGGGTAGCCCCGCGGCGCCGTCTTGAGGCTCGCGCCCTCGACGTCGAGCCGCGCCTTCTTCAGCGCCGCCTCGAGCACCGGGCCGCTCTCGTCGTCGTCGACCGCCGCCCGGTAGCGCTCGAGCTGGTCGGGCTCGACCCGGTAGTAGCCGGTCCCCACGTACATCCCGCGCGCCGAGAGCTGGACGTAGAGGCCGCCGGCGACCCCGTAGGTCCGCTCCTTGTAGGGCCGCTTGTCGCGCGAGAAGCGCAGGTCGCGGTGCTGCCGGAAGACCTTGACCTCGCCGCCGAGCTCGTACAGCAGGTCCTCGAGCTGCTCGCGCACCTCGCGCTCGTAGAGATCGCGGGTACGCGTGAAGTAGTCGCGCGAGTTGTCTCGCTCGAGCCCGTCGAACCACCAGAACGCCTCAGGACCGAAGCCGCGGAACATCGGTAGAACTTCGCACATGAGCCGCGACTGGGTGACCTTCGACTGCTACGGCACGCTCGCCGACTGGCTGGGCGGGATGCGCAACGCGCTGACGCCCCACGTCGGCGCCGACGACGCCGAGCGCCTGCTGCACGCCTACCACGACCTCGAGGCCGAGGTCGAGGCGCAGGACCCCGCGCCCGCCTACCGCGAGGTCCTCACCGAGACGCTGCGCCGGGCGGCGCAGCGCGAGGGCATCGAGCTCCCCGCCGGAGCGGAGACCGCGCTGGTCGACGGCTGGCCCGAGGTCCCGATCTTCGACGACGTCGGCCCGGCCCTCTCCGCCCTGCGCGAGAACGGCTGGAGCCTCGCGATCCTCTCCAACTGCGACGACGATCTGCTCGCCACGACGCTCGACCGCATGCCGGTGACGTTCGACCTCACCGTCACCGCCGAGCAGGTCGGCTCCTACAAGCCCGCGCCCGGCCACTGGGACGGCTTCGAGCAGCGCACCGACGGCGACCGCGGCCGCTGGGTGCACGCCGCGCAGTCGTGGTTCCACGACATCAAGACGGCGTCGGAGCGCGACCTCCCGCGCGTGTGGGTCGACCGCCGCGACTCGGGCGAGGACGCATCGCTCGCCACGGTCCGGATCACCGACCTGAGCCGCCTGCCGCAGGCGGTGGAGGAAGCCGCAGCCTCCGCCTGAGCTCGCGGTAGGCAGGCCGCGGGTGGCCGCGCGCGACCAGCCCGGCGTCGAAGCGCGGGGTGACCCGGCCGAACCAGGTGTAGACGTAGAGCCGCCGGATCCGCGGGTAGCGCCGCGCGAGCGTGAACATGTACTTCGTCGCCCGCCGCTGGCGGTCCGCCGAGGTGCCGAAGCGCCCGAACCGGTAGATCCCGCCGGCCTCGGTCAGCCAGATCTGCTCGCAGCGGAGCGCCTTGATGATCGTCCGCGTCCCGTGGTCGCGGAAGCGGTTGATGTCGGAGTAGTTGTGCAGCCCGCAGAAGCGGCGGCGCGGTGACTTCAGCGCGGCGCGGAAGCGCTTGATGTAGCGCAGCGTCGAGCGGTAGCGCGGCCGTTTCGCCCGCGGGTTGTCCGCCTGGTCGAGGACGTCGGCCACCACCACCCGGCAGCCGCGGCACTCGCGGCGCGCGATGTCGGCGAAGCGAGCGGCGGCCTCCGGGTCTGCGGTAGGTCGGCTGCGTGAAGTGGTTGATCTCGTTCCAGGCCGCGTAGGTGCGCACCCACGGGAAGCGCTTGCGGAACAGCCGGAAGTGGTTGCGGTAGGAGCGCGCGGTCGGCAGCTTGCACTGGCGCTTGCGGCGGCTGAACTTCTTCTCCCGGCAGCGCTCGGCCGCGCCGCGCGCGTGCTCGAAGGTCACGAGCGGCTCGATGCCCTGCGCCCTCGCGGCGGTCAGGTAGTCGGTGACGCGCTGCAGCTCGTCGTCGCGGCTCGTCATCACGTCGTAGGAGACGACGACGCGCACGTGCTTGACGCCGAGCCCGGTGAACAGCGGGTCGGCGAACAGGTCCGGACGGTTCTCGGCGATGCCGATCTGGAGGGCGGCAAGCGCCAACAACCACTTCACGACGCGCGGACGATACCTCCCAGGAAGAGGTCCGTCGCGAAGCGGGTGGCTCCGTCGACGTCGGCGGCGCCCTCGGTCACGCGCTGGCCGAGCTCGAGCGCCACCGCCACCATCGCCGCCGAGCACAGCTCGACGTCGAGCGCCGGCATCAGCCCCGCCGCGATCGCGGCGCGCAGGTCGGCGGCCAGCTCGTCGATGCCCGCCGGCGCCTCCGACTCCTCGAACATCGTGCGGATGGCGCCGGCGTTGCGGGTCAGGAACGCGGCGCGGCCGGCGTCCTCGACGATGAAGGAGAAGTAGGCGCGATAGGCGTCCTCGACGAAGCCCTCGGGCGTGGACGCGCCTTGGCGGGCGGCGCGGGCGCGGCGCCGCGCCTCGGCGCCGACCTCGTGCACGAGCGCGCGGAACACCGACTCCTTGTCGGGGAAGTAGTTGTAGAACGTGCCGGCCGCGAGCTCGGTGCCGCGCACGATCTCGCGCACGCTGGCGGCGCCGTAGCCGAGCTCGGTGAAGACCGCGCGCCCGGCGGCGAGGATCGCGGCGCGGTTGGCGGCCTTGGTGGCCTCGCGCCGCCCGCCGGCGACGACGCCGGTCACGCCGCGACGGCCGGGTCGGCCGCCCGCGGCGGCACCGGGAGCCGGTTGTCCCGCATGGCCGCGCGCTCCGCCCCCGCCTTGCGCTCCTTCGCCGTCGCCACCATCCAGTCGTCGTAGTCGACCTGCATCGTGTGGCGCTTGGAGGCGACGTAGCGCTTGAACATCTTGCGCCGCTCGGCCTCCATGTCGGCGCGCAGCGGGCCCGGGGAGGGCAGCGCGTAGCGCCCGCCGAGGTAGTCGCTCACCCACTGCCCCTGCGCCTCGGCGATCGGCATGATCGCGCCGAGCGGCTGCAGCAGCCCGACGAAGAACAGGTTCGGGATGTCGGGGTGGAACGTGCGGCGGAACAGCGGGAGGTCGTTGTCCGGCGCCGAGATGAAGCCCGCGTCGAAGAACGGGAACGTGACCTTGTAGCCGGTGCAGTAGACGACGACGTCGGCCTCGACCTCGGAGCCGTCGGCGAAGCGCACGCTGTCGCGGGTGAGCGAGGCGATGTTCGGCCTGGCCGTGATCGTGCCGTGCGCCATCCGCGAGAGGATGTCGTCGGAGACCGTCGGGTGGGCGTTGCCGAAGCGGTGGTCGGGCGTCGGCAGCCCGTAGCGCTCCATGTCGCCGAGATAGACCTTCAGCATCCGCTCGAGCACCCGGCGGCGGACCTCGAACGGGATCTTGGGCGAGCCGCCGATCTGGTCGATCGGCTTGCCGAACAGGTACTTGGGGATCACGTGCGCGCCGCGGCGGGCCGCGAGGTAGGTGTGCTGGGCGGCGAAGCTCGCCTCGACCGCGATGTCCATCGCCGAGTTGCCCATCCCGAGCACCACGACGGTCTTGTCGCGGAAGAAGTCGGGGTCGTCGCCCTTGTAGTCGTGCGAGTGGATCTGCACGCCCTCGAAGTCGTCCGCGCCGGGGAAGGCCGGCTCCGGCCAGCGCGCGTCCCAGTGGTGGCCGTTGGCGACGACGAGCGCGTCGTAGCGGTGCGTCGAGCCGTCGTCGAGCGCGATCTCCCACACGCCGTCGGTCCGCCGTGCGGCATGCTCGACGCCGGTCTCGAACCGGATGCGGTCGCGGAAGCCGAAATGGTCGACGTAGTCGTCGAAGTAGCGCGCGATGTGCGTGTGGTGCGGGAAGTCGGGATACGACTTCGGCATCGGGAAGTCGGAGTACTCCATGCGCTCGCGCGAGGTGTTGATGTGCAGCGAGCGGTAGGCGGAGGACATCCCGTTCGCGTTGCCCCACACCCAGTTGCCGCCGACGCGGTCGGACTTCTCGTAGGCGGTGACGTCGTAGCCGTGAGCGGCGAGCGCCTTGACGGCGGCGATGCCGGAGGAGCCGGCGCCGATCACGCAGGTGGTGGGGAGCGTGGGCATGCGCGCAACGGTAGCCGAAAGTGACACCGGCGTCACTTTTTCTCGGCTGGCTACGATCCCGGCATGGCGGACGACCACCTGCGCGCGTCGGACGCCGAGCGGGAAGCACTGGTCGACACGCTGCGCGACCACGCCGCGCAGGGCCGGCTGACCACCGACGAGCTCGAGGAGCGCACCGCCGCGGCCTACGGCGCCACCACCCGCGGCGAGCTCGTGGCGCTGCGCCGCGACCTGCCCGAGACCGGGTTGCCCGCCGCGCGGCGCACCACCGAGCCGTCGCTCCAGGTGGTGGGCGAGCGGATCGGGGCGCTGCTCTCGAGCACCCAGCAGGGCGGCCACTGGCTCGTGCCGGAGCACCTCGAGGTCAAGGCGGTGCTCGGCGACTGCAAGATCGACCTCCGCCGCGCCGAGGTGCCCGCCGAGGTGACGATCGACGTGAAGGTCCGCCTCGGCGACGTGACCATCTACGTCCCGCCCGACGCCCGCGTGCAGCTGACCGGGCGCTGCATCCTCGGCGACCGCAAGGTGCGCGGCCAGCCCGAGGGCGCCGACCGGCGGCCCGCTCATCCGCGTGCACGCCGACGTCATCCTCGGCGACCTCAAGGTCGACGTCGCCACCACCGGCGAGCGGGTGCGCGCGGCGCTCGGCCGGTAGCGTGCCGCCGATGGCGGTCGATCCCGAGGCGGCGGAGGTGAAGGCGGCCGGCGGCGTCGTGTGGCGCCGGGCCGGCGACACGGTCGCGATCGCGATCGCCCACCGCCCGCGGTACGACGACTGGTCGCTGCCGAAGGGCAAGCTCGACAAGGGCGAATCGTGGGAGGACGCCGCGCTGCGCGAGGTCGAGGAGGAGATCGGGCTGCGCTGCCGGCTCGGCGAGGAGCTCGACCCGGTCTCGTACAACGACCGCAAGGGCCGCGCCAAGGTCGTGCGCTACTGGCTGATGGAGCCGGAGGCCGAGAACACGTTCACGCCCAACGACGAGGTCGACGAGCTGCGCTGGCTGGCGCCGCCCGAGGCGATCGACGTGCTCACCTACCCGCACGACGCCGAGCTCGTCGAGGCCGCGGCCGCCCGCATCGGATGAACCGCGAGCGCTTCCCGGGCCTCGCCGACCCCGACTGGACCCGCCTCGACGGGCCGGCCGGGACGCAGGTGGTCGACAGCGCGATCGAGGCGATGGACGCCTGGATGCGCTCCGGCCGCGGCGCCAACCACGGCGGCGTGTTCGCGGCCGCGCTCGCCACCGACGAGCTGCTCGAGACGGCGCGCGCGAGCGCGGGCGCGCTGCTCGGCGCCCCGGAGGGCGAGATCGTGTTCGGTGCCAGCTTCACGGCGCTGACGCTGGCGTTCGCCGGTGCCGTCGGGCGCACGCTCGAGCCCGGCGACGAGGTCGTGGTCACGCGCCTCGACCACGACGCCAACGTGCGCCCGTGGGTCATCCACACCGAGCGCAACGGCGGCACGATCCGCTTCGCCGAGCCCGAGCCGGAGACGCTCGAGCTGCCCGCGAGCGCGGTCGAGGCGGTGCTCGTCCGAGCGCACGCGCTGGGTCGCGGTCACCCACGCCTCCAACGCCGTCGGCACGGTCCCCGACCTGCGCGGGATCGTCGACGCCGCCCACGCCGCCGGCGCGCGCGTGTACGTCGACGCCGTGCACGCCGCGCCGCACCGGCCGATCGACGTCGCCGCGCTCGGCTGCGACGCGCTCGCCTGCTCGGCCTACAAGTGGTTCGGGCCGCACGTCGGCGTGCTGTGGGCGACGACCGAGCTGCTGGCCGAGCTCACCCCCGACAAGCTGCTCCCCGCCCTCGACACGGTGCCCGACCGCTGGGAGAGCGGGACGCCGCCGTTCGAGGCGCTGGCCGGCGTCGCCGCGGCCGCCGACTACACCCGCACGGTCGGCTGGGACGCGGTGCGCGCGCACGAGGGCCACCTGCTGGCCGGCGCGCTCGAGGGCCTCGACGGGCTGCCGGGCGTGACCGTCCACGGCCGCGCCCGCGACCGCACGCCGACGCTGATGTTCACCGTCGAGGGCCGCACGTCGGAGGAGGTCGCCGCCGCGCTGGCCGAGCGCAAGGTCGCGGTCTGGCACGGCAACTACTACGCCTGGGAGCTCGAGCGCCTGCTCGGCCTCGCCCCGCACGGCGCCGTCCGGGCCGGCTTCGTGCACTACAACGACGAGCGCGACGTCGAGCGGCTGCTCGACGCGGTGGACTCGCTCTAGCCCGGCTTGTAGGCCACGCAGTCGAACTCGGCGCGGGCGCCGAACAGCAGGTCCTTGCAGCCGACCGCGATCCGCGCCGGCGTGTCGGCGCCGAAGATCTCGAGGTAGGCCTCGTTGAGCTCGCCCCACTCGGCCAGGTCGGGCATGAAGACGCTGACCTTGACGATGTCGGCGAGCGTGGCGTCGCAGGCGGCGAGGATCTGCTCGACGAGCTCGAAGGACCGCTTGGTCTCGGCGCCGACGCCGCCCTCGACCACGCCCTGCTGATCCTCGGCGATGCCGAGCATGCCCGACACGTAGATCGTGTCGCCGGCGATCGCGGCGTGGGCGAACACCGGGAACTCGGGGACGTCGGGGGAGATGACGCGCGTCCAGTCGGCCATGCGGCGAGCCTACCGGCCGAGCGTCCGCAGCAGCCCGGCGCCGCGGTCAGGCAGCGGACCGACGGCCTCGCGGAGGGCGGCCAGCCCGCTGCGCAGCTCGGCGTCGCCGACCTCGACCGGCATCATCGAGTCCTGGATCTCGACCAGCAGCTGCTCGGCCTCCTCGACCGCCTCGATCGCCGCGTCGAGCAGGCTCCGCGCGTCCTGCCCCACGCGGCCCGCGGCCGAGGGGGCGAAGCTGCGCGCGGGCAGCCCGTGGCGCTCGGCGAACCCGCTGTGCACCCGCTGCGCGCGCCCGTAGGTCACCTGCACGGGCCGGAACAGCTCGGCCTCCATGCGGTCGGCGGTCTGCTCGTCGAGCGCCTCGTAGGCGTCGCCGAGCGCGGCCAGCGCGGCGCCGAGCTCGTCGATCGCGGACGCCAGGTCGTCGAGCATGTGCTGCCGCGCCTCGGCGGTCGAATAGGCCATCCCGCCAGGCTAGCCCGCGCGCCGCAGCCGGGCG
Source organism: uncultured Solirubrobacteraceae bacterium (assembly GCA_963730115.1). Taxonomy (GTDB): domain Bacteria; phylum Actinomycetota; class Thermoleophilia; order Solirubrobacterales; family Solirubrobacteraceae; genus DASQFQ01. The sequence continues at coordinate 881,581 of CAVSQM010000012.1, forward strand.
GTCGCGACATAGCCCGCGGTGACGAGCAGGACGCCGACGAGCGCCACCCTCGTGGCCGTCTCCCCGGCGTCCGCGAAGGACTCCGAGAACGCGAAGCCGATCACCATGAACGAGGCGGTCCAGACGAGCCCGCTGGCGGCGCTGTACGGCAGCAGCTGCGGCAGGCGCAGGCCCGAGCTGCCGGCCATGAACGGCAGCACGGAGCGCGTGAAGCCGGTGAAGCGCCCGAGGAACAGCGCCTTGCCGCCGTGCCTCGCGAAGAAGTCGTCGACACGGGCCAGCCGAGGGCCGAAGCGGGCAGCGCGACGCTCGAGGAAGGGCCGTCCGAGCCGGCGGCCGAGCAGGAGGCTGACGCTGTCACCGGTCACGGCGGCCGCCCAGGTCACCGCGATCAGCAGCGCCAGCGACGCGTCGCCGCGCTCGGCGGCGACGCCCCCGGCGAGCAGGGCGAGCTCGCCGTGGATCACGAAGCCGGCCAGCACCGTGGTCTCGAGGAACACGAGCGCGGGCACGGCGAGGTAGAGCCAGCTGCCGAGCGAGTCCGTGGCATCGGACAGGGCACCCGCCAGGTTCGGCACCGCGACGGCTCCCGTCGCGATGCCGACCGCGAGCGCCGCGCCCGCGGCCGCGAGGCCGACGGGCGCGAGGTGATTGAAGGCTGGACGTCGCACCGGGGGGTCCGCGACGGTCGCACACGCCCCGGCGCGACGCAACGCCCTCAGGACACGCTCTCCTGGATCCGCCGGGCCTGCCGCGGCGCGCGGCGGCGGCGCTTCTCGGGCCACAGCCGATCGCCGAGCAGCGTCAGCGCCGCCGGCGCCATGAACATCCGCACGAGCGTGATGTCCACCAGGACCGCGGTCGCGAGCCCGAGCCCCGTCATCTTGATCACCGGGTCGGGATCGGTGGCGAAGCCCATGAAGACGGCGATCATGATGCCGCCCGCCGCCAGGATGATCTTCCGCGTCCCGGCCGAGGCCGCCGCGATCGCGGCACGGTGGTCCGGGTGCCTGCCCCACTCTTCGCGGACGCGCGAGAGCAGGAAGACGTTGTAGTCGGTCGAGAGGCCGAACAGGATCGCGAACATGAACAGCGGCACGTAGGGCACGACCGGCAGCTGCTCGACGCCCAGCAGGCTCGCACCCGTCGCGGTCTGGAACGCCAGGGCGACCACGCCGTAGGCGGCGGCGATCGACGCGAGGTTGAAGAGCGCCGACAGCACGGCGATCCGCCAGGAGCGGAAGGCAGCCAGCAGGAGCAGCAGCGAGAGCCCGACGACGGCGGCCGCGAACAGCGGGATCCGCCCGGCGATCTTCTCGGCCTCGTCGCCGAAGCGAGCGGTGCGGCCACCGATGTACGCGCGTGCGTCCGTGCCCTCGAGCGCGGTGGGGATCGCCTGCGCGCGGAGCCGGTCGACGAGCGCGCGCGTCGCGTCGTCCTGCGGGCCGTGCTTCGGGGTGACGGTGATGACGGCCGTGTCGCCGGCGCGGTTGAGCGTCGGCGACGTCACCGACGCCACCTCGCGGTCGGCGGCCAGGCCGTTCTCCAGCCGCTTCAGCGCCGGGCCGGCGCCGTCCTCGGGGAGCGAGACGGCGACGACCAGCGGCCCGTTGACGCCGGCGCCGAACCCGTCGGCGAGGCGGTCGTAGGCCTGGCGCTGCGTGGCATCGGTGGAGAGGTTCCGGTCATCGGGCTGGCCGAGCTCGAGGCCCGCGGCCGGGGCGGCGAGCGCCACCGTGACGGCGCCGGCGGCGAGCAGCGCGAGGCCGGGCCGGCGGGTCGCCCACGGCGCGCGCTTGGCCGGTGCCGCCGATGCGACGGGGGCAGCGGCGCGCTCGCGGCGCGGGAGCATGCGGCGTCCGGAGCGGGCGAAGCGGGCGGGGAGGAACACGACGCACATCACGGCGCAGGCGAGGACGACGAGGCCGGCGGCCACGCCGGCGCGGCCGACGAACGGGATGCCGGTGACCAGCAGGCCGGAGATCGACACGAGCACGATGCCCGCCGCGGTGACGGCGGAGTGCCCGGCCGTGGCGTTGGCGCGGCGCGCCGCCTCGAGCGGCTCATGGCCGGCTCGCAGCTCTTCCTGCTGCCGTGCCGCCAGCAGCAGCGCGTAGTCGATGCCCGCGCCGAGGCCGAGCATGCCGGCCAGGGTCGGCGCCAGGCCGGGGACGTCGGTCGCGGCGGCGGCCCACATCAGCGCGCCGAAGCCCAGCCCGAGGCCGGCGAAGGCCGCGGCGAGCGCGTTGCCCGCCGCGCGCAGGCTGCGGAGGACCACGATCAGCAGGACGATCGCGATGCCGAGACCGATCAGCTCGCCGATCGGGAAGCCGCCGGTCGCGGCCCCGTCGATCGGCTCGCCGGACATGGCGACGTCGATCCCGGAGCGCTCGAGGCCCGCCGTGGCGCCCTCGAGCTTCTCGCGCGCGGAGGCGTCGAGCTTCTCGGCGGTCTGGTCGTAGCCGACGGTGGCGAACGCCGTGCCGCCGTCCTTGGAGACCCGCAGCTCGTCGACCGAGACGACGTGCGGCTGGTCGGCGATCTTGGCGAGCGTCGCGTTGATCTCGCCCTTGGCGAGCGTGCCGTCTTCGGCGCTGAACACGAGCGTGGCCTGCGTGCCGGACTGGGCGGGGAAGCGCTGCTCGAGCAGGTCCTGGGCGCGCTGCGACTCGATGCCGGGGACCGTGAAGTCGTCCTTGAAGGCGCCGCCGACGGCGACGGCGCCGCCGATGACGGCGATCAGGACGACGAGGATGGCGAGGGTCGCGCGGCGCGGCCGCCGGCCCACGAATGACGCTAGTGAGGAGAGGAGGGAGGTCATGGCGCGGCACTGTAGCCATACTGAGTCTAAAAATCAACTCAGTTTGTATTCGGACTCAGTGTGCTACTCTTCGGCGCGTCATGTCAGGCCTGCGGGAACGCAAGAAACAGGCGACCCGGCTCGCGATCCGCGACGCCGCGATGGCGCTGTTCGACGAGCACGGCTTCACGCACACGACGTTCGACCGCATCGCGGAGGCGGCCGACGTCTCGCGCGCCACGGTGTTCAGCTACTTCCCCACCAAGGAGGACATCGTCTTCGGCGACGCCGGCGCCGCGGTCGACTCGCTCGCCGCCTCGCTGGCCGAGCGCCCGGAAGGCCAGGACACCATCGCCACCGTGCGCGCCTGGCTCGGCGAGCTCACGGGCTGGATCGAGCCCGAGCTGCTGCTGCAGCTCCGCCTCGCGCACGAGGTGCCCGCCGTCGGCGCGCGGCGGCTGCAGATCTATCGCGACATCCAGAACACCGTCGCCGATGCCTTCGAAGCGGAGCTGGGGCCGGACGCCCGTGTCGCCGCGCGGCTGTCCGCTGCCGCGCTGATCGCCGCGTTCGGGATCGCGGAGGACACCGCTGCCGCGCGCATGGAGGCGGGCGGCCGCCCCCTCACCCCTGCGGAGATCGACGCGCTGCTCGACGACGCCGTCGCGTTCGTCGAGGCCGGCATGGCCGCGCTGGGCTAGAGCAGCTCGGCGATCCGCTCCGCCGCGCGGGCGGCGCCGCCGGACGCGATCGGGCGGTAGCGGACCGGCTCGGCCAGCGCGCCGGCAACGGCGGCCGCCACGCCGTCGGGGGTGGCGTCCTCGACCTCCAGCGCCCGCGTGTGGCCGTGGCGCGCGAGCCGGTGGGCGACGTGGATGCGCTGCTCGAAGTGGCGCTTGAGCGGGAACGAGACGAACGGCGTCCCGCCCGCGATCAGCTCCATGCCGGTGGTCAGCCCGCCCTGGACGAGCGCGACGTCGCAGGAGGCGAGCACGCGGTCGAGGTCCGGCACGTAGCGGCGGACCTCGACGCCGTCGGGCGCCTGGAGCGACGCCGGGTCGACCCGCGGGCCGGTGACCGCGACCATCCGCAGCCCGGGCACCCGCTCGGCCGCCGCCTCGTAGCCCGCCACGAGCCGGGCCAGCAACTCGCCGCCGACCGCCGAGCCGCCGACCGCGGCCACGCACAGCGGCCCGTCCGCCGTTGCGCTCGAACGGCTCCGCCGCGGCGGTGGTCTGGCCGACGAACTCGAAGTGGCGCGGCACCCAGTCGCGGATCTCCGGCAGCCCGGGGCCGAAGGCGCCCGGCACGACGTCCTCCGGCTCGCCGACGAACAGCGCGCGGTCGCGCACGAACGGGAAGCGCTCGACCTGCTCGATCATCAGGGCGTTGAGGTCGGCGCACAGGAACGCCTCGCGCTCGCCGCCCTCCGGGCAGCGGCAGCCAGCCCACGAAGTCGGTGAGGAACGCGAACGGGGCGCGCTTGTCCTCGGGGTTCTCGTGCAGGAAGTGGTCGACGTCCCACGACTCGTCGCCGATCCACACGTCGTACGGGGTGTCGCGCACGACGTCGCGGAAGATCATGTAGTTGGCGACGAGGATCTCGTCCATCTCGCGGATCGCCTGGAAGACGGGCAGCGTGTGGGCGCCGGACAGCGCCTCGAGGTGGGCCGACTCGCTGGCGAGCCCGGCGCTCGCCGGGTGGACGCGCTCGCCGGCCGCCTCGAGCGCCGCGGTCAGCGGGTGCTGTGCGAGCCAGTCGATCTCGAGCCCGGGCACGAGCCGCCGCAGCTCGTGCGCGATCGCCAGGTCGCGCCGGGCGTGCCCGAGCCCGATCGGGGAGGAGACGAGGAGGGCGCGCTTGCCGCGGGCGAGCGCGCGCGTCCAGCGCCGCGGCGGCCGCGGCGGAACGCCGAGAACGTGCTCCGCGAAGTCCTCGATGAGCGCGTTGACCCGCACGGGGTCGCGCCCGTTCAGCGCGTGGCCGGAGCCTTCGAACACGACGAGCTCACCGCCCGTCAGCTCGGCGACACGCTCTCCGCAGGCGAGCGGCGAGATCGCGTCCTCGTCGCCGTGGATCACCAGCACGGGGCAGCGCGCGCCCGCGACCAGCTGTTCGGCCTGCTCGCGCGACCGGTAGCCGGGCGCTGCGTCCATGGTCGCCTCGAGCACCCCGAGCCCCGCGTCGAGGCCCCAGCCGACGATGTCATCGACCAGCTTCTCCGAGTGCGGCTCCGGGAGCATCTCGCGCGCGAAGTGCTCGACGAATCCGGGGTAGTCGCGGTGCCACGAGCCGCGGGTGTAGCGGTCCCAGCCCTCGTCCGTGCCCGGATCCTCCTCGAACGACTGCTCGAACCACGCGTGCCCGCGGACCAGCTGTGGGATGGTCGAGGCCAGCGCGACGACGCCCGCGACGCGATCCGGATGCAGCGTGGCGGCGAACAGCGCGATCGCCGCGCCCAGCGACAGCCCCACCAGCAGCGCGCGTTCCGTCTCCGTGGCGTCGAGCACCGCCACGGCATCGCGCACACCGCGGCCGTGGTGTGCCGGGTCCTCGGTCCGGTCGGAGCGGCCGGTGCCGGGCGCGTCCCACGTGACCACGCGGAAGCGCCGCGCCAGGAACGGGACCTGCCCCTTCCAGAAGTGCGAGTTGACGATCGCCCACGCCGGCGCCAGCACGATGGTGCGGTCGCCGGTGCCGAACACCTCGTAGGCGATGCCGACGCCGTCGACCTCGACGCGTGCCCTGGCTGTCCGGGCTCGAGCGCTCGCATCCCGCTGCCGAGTCTCCGCCCCCCCGAGGTGGTGGTCAAGCGACACTAGGTGGGGCCCCTGAGGCGACCGCGCCGGGCCGCGCCTAGCGTCGCCGCCATGTCGATCACCGATTCACCCCCCATCGACGAGGAGCGCCTCAACGCGCTCCTCGGGCAGGCCGTCGTCGAGTTCGGCGCCACCGTCAACGCGGCGCTCGTCGCCATCGGCGACCGCCTCGGCCTCTACCGCGAGCTCGCCGCGCACGGGCCACTGACCTCCGCCGACCTCGCCGAGCGCACCGGCACCGCCGAGCGCTACGTGCGCGAGTGGCTCGCCGCCCAGGCCGCCAGCGGCTGGGTCGGCTACGACGCCGCAGACGAGCGCTACTCGATGTCACCCGAGCAGGCGCTGATGTTCGCCGACCCCGGCAGCCCGGCGTTCGTGGGCGGGGCGTTCCAGCTCGCGCTCGGCTCCGCGGACTCGCGCGATCAGATCGCCGACGCGTTCGTCAGCGGGTCCGGCTTCGGATGGCACGAGCACGACCATGACGTGCACGACGGCTGCCGGCGCTTCTTCGAGCCCGGCTACCGCGCCAACATCGTGCAGTCCTGGATCCCGGCGCTCGAGGGCGTGCACGAGAAGCTCTCGGCCGGCGGTCGCGTCGCCGACGTCGGTTGCGGGCAGGGCGCCTCGTCGATCGTGATCGCCGAGGGCTACCCGAACGCGACCGTCCACGGCACCGACGCGCACGACGGCTCGATCGCCGAGGCGCAGCGGCTGGCGACGGCGGCCGGCGTCGACGACCGCGTGACGTTCGCGACCGAGTACGCCGACTCGCTCAGCCCCGGCGCCTACGACCTGGTCACGACGTTCGACTGCCTGCACGACATGGGCGACCCGGTCGGCGCCGCGCGCCAGGTGCGCTCCGCGCTCGCGCCGGACGGCACCTGGATGATCGTCGAGCCGATCGCCGGCGACCGCCTCGAGGACAACCTGAACCCGGTCGGGCGCGCGTACTACGCGTTCTCGACGCTGCTGTGCACGCCGAGCTCGCTGTCGCAGGAGGTCGGGCTCGCGCTCGGCGCCCAGGCGGGCGAGGCGCGGTTGCGCGACGTGCTCGAGCAGGCCGGGTTCAGCCGCGTGCGGCGCGCGGCAGAGACGCCGTTCAACGTCGTGCTGGAAGCACGCCCGTAGCTCCCCCCGGCGCCTCCGGGCCGGCCCCGCCGGCCCGGAGTGCCGCCGCGAGCGCCGGGCGAGAGTTGACGCCGAGCTTGAGGTAGACGTTGCGCAGGTGGTACTCGACGGTCTTCGGGCTGAGGTAGAGCGCCGCGGCGGCCTGGCGGGTCGTCGAGCCGCCGCCGAGCATCAGCGCGATCCGCAGCTCCTGCGGGGTGAGCTCGTCGAGCGACGACGGATCGCGGCGGCGAGCGGTCTCGCCGGTGGCGCGCAGCTCCGCTCCGGCGCGGTCTGCCCACGGCCGGGCCCTCAGCGCGTCGAAGGCGTCGAGCGCCGAGCGCAGGGGCCGGCGTGCGTCGGAGCGGCGGCCGGTGCGTCTCAGCCGCTCGCCGAGGCAGAGCTCGGTGCGGGCGCGCTCGTAGAGGTCGTCCTCGCGGTCGTGCTGCTGGAGCGCGGCGGCGAACTCGCGGAACGCCGCTTCGTCGTCGGCCTCAGCGAGAGCGACCGCGCGATGGGCGCGGGCGAGCGCCCAGGGCCGGCCTTTGGCGGTGGCCGCGGCGAGCGCCTCGCCGGCAAGCGCGCGCGCCCGGTCGCCGCGGCCGCCCAACTCCGCCAGCTCGGGCGCGGGCGACAGGTCCGGGTCGCGCATCTCGTGCTCGACCAGCACGGCGGCCTTCGCCTCGAAGGCGGCGCGGGCCACCTCCGGGTCGCCGGCGCCGAGCGCGAGCTCACCCTCGGCGTGGAGCGCCCAGGTCTCGAAGAACGGGGTTCCGAACTCGCGCGCCAGGCCGAGCGCGGTGCGGGCGTGCTCGGCTGCGCGCGGGTCGCCGCGGCGCGCCTCCAGCCGCGCGAGCCCGGCGAGCGAGGCGACGGCGTCGACGCGCAGCCCGGCCTCGCCGGCCAGCCGCAGCGCCTCCTCGAAGTGCGCCGTCGCCTCCGCCCAGCGCGGGCTTGCGGCCATTCCCACGCCGAGATAGAAGAGGGCGAAGGGCAGCACGCCGGTTGCGCCGCGCTCGCGCGCGAGCGCGATCGCGCGGGCGAGCGGCTCGTACGCTTCGGGCCCGCTGCGGAGGAACGCGGCGGGAACACCGACGAGCGCGGCCGTGCGCGGGTCCTCACGCAGCGCCGGTGTCGTCTCGGCGAGCGCCGCCGCCTCGTCGAGCCAGCGCGCGGCCTCCCCGCGCCCCTGCATGACGAGGCCGGCGCCGAGCGCGGTGGCGGCCAGTCCGCGGGCGCGCGGGTCGGCCACGGGCGCAAGCGCGAGCGCGCGGCGCCCCAGCTGCTCGATGTCGGCCGCCGGGCTCGGGCCGTAGAGCGTCGCGAACGCCGCCTCCCCGAGCATCGCGGCAGCCTTGGCGGGGTCCTCGGCGGCGATCGCCTCGGCGCCGCGGTGAAGCGTGTCGATGGCGAGCGGAACGGGCCCCCGCCGAGCCAGCACGCGCCCACGGAGATGAGCGGCCTCGGCCCGCTCGGGCCCGGCGGCGGGGAGCGGAGCGGCGTCGTCGAGCAGCACGAGCGCCCGCGGGCCATCCCCGGCGAGCCACGCCTCGTCGGCGGCGCGGCGGAGCCGCTCGGCCCGCCGCGGCGGTTCGGGCGTGAGGCGCGCCGCGTGCTCGAGCGCCGCAGCGGCCGCGGCATGCCCGCCACGCGCGCCGGCCGCCTCGGCGACCCCGTCCAGCGCACCGGCGACCGCCTCGTCCGGCTCGAGCGTGCCGGCGGCGGCATGCCACGCCCGCCGCTCGGCGTCCCGCGGACCGTCGAGCGCCGCCGCATACGCGCGGTGGGCGGCCCGGCGGTCGGCGGGCACGGCACGCGCGAGCACGACCGAGCGCGTCAGCGGGTGGCGAAACGCGACACGCCCGGGAGCGAGCTCGACGAGACCCGCCGCCTCCGCGGCTTCGAGGCCCGCGAGAGCGAGGTCGGTCTGCCCGCCGCCCCCGGCGGGCCCTCCTGCCTCAACTGGCCCTCCGCCCCCGGCCGGCCTCCGCCCTCGGCCGGCGCTCCGGCCCCGGCCGACCCTTCCCGCTCGCCCAAGGCGCGCGCCGCGGCCAGAACCGGCTCGATCGCTTCGGCGTCGGCCACGGCGGCCGCCAGCAGGGCCCTGCGGGCGGCCTCCGGCAGGGCGTCGAGCCGGCGGCCGACCGACCGCTCGAGCCGCGCGCCGATCGGGACCTGGCCGCCGACCGGCCCCGGGCGCAGCCTCGGCGCCTCGGCGGCCGCCTCGACGAGCGCGAGCGGGTTGCCTCCCGTCGCCGCGTGCAGCCATGCCGCGGTGTCCTCCGCCACCGGCCGCGCCGCGTGCGCCGCGAGCAGCCGGCGCGCCGGGCCCGCGGCCAGGCCGGTGAGGGTCAGCGTGTCGAGCTCGGCCGCCTCGACCGCCGGCGCCTCCCCCGCCCGCAGGGCGAACACGATCGCGACCGCGTCGGCGAGCAGTCGCCGGGCCGCGAACACGAGCGCCGAGGACGACGGGCGGTCGAGCCAGTGGACGTCGTCGGCCAGCACGACCACCGGGCGCTGCTCCGCGAGCGCGGCCAGCAGCCCGAGCGTGCCGGCGCCCACGAGCTGCGGCTCCGCGGCGGCGGCCGGCGCGAGGCCGAGCGCGGCGTCGAGGGCGCGGGCCTGCGGCGCGGGCAGCCGCCCGAGCTCACCGAGCGCCGGCCGCAGCAGCTCGGACAGGCCGGCGAACGCGACCTCGACCTCGGACTCCACCCCGCGCACGCGCAGCACGGTCGCGTCGCCGGCGACCTCCGCCGCGTGCTCGAGCAGCGCGCTCTTGCCGATCCCCGGCTCGCCGCGCACCACGAGCACGCCGCTCGCGCCCGCTCCGGCGTCGGCCACGAGCCTCTCGATGCGCTCGCACTCGGGAGCGCGGCCCAGCAGCATGCGACCGATCCTATGCGCGTTCAGAGGAACACAGGCTGTGGCTCATAGCCGGGCGGGTGGACGTCGACGTCGAGGCCCCAGCGGCCCTCGATGTCGCCCCCACCCGCCTCGTAGGGCATCCGCCCGGCGGCAGCCTCGAGCTCCTCGAGGGCGGCCGCGCGCACGCGGGCGAGCACGGGACGGTAGGTCGGGGCGTCGGAGGTCGCCGTCAGCACGTAGGCGAGCCGGGACGACGTCGTCCAGCCGAACTCCTCGGGCTTACCCGCCCGCCGCCATTGCGCGTCGATATCGGCGAGGGCGGCGTCGAGCTCGTCGCTCGACCGCGCGATGTCGCGGCATCCGGCGGCGGCGATGCGCGCCTCCACACGCTCGACGATGCGCTCGGTGGCGGGGCGGGCCTCGCTGCGGAGATCGTCGGGCCGCAGGTGCACGACGATCTCCCAGCGCACCGGCGGCGCGGCCTCCACGCGGTCGCGCCAGGCGTCGCGCGCCGGCCTGCGGCGGCCGACCCTCAGGCGTTCCGCCAGCTCCGGAGGCAGCGGCGGGATCTCGCGGTCGGTCCCCAGCAGCGCGTAGCGCGTCCACTCGACGTCGGCGTAGGCCCGCTCCGCGCGCTCCCGCGCCCACGCCACAGCGGCCTCGTACGGCAGCTCGACCGCCTCGTCGCCGACCCGGCACTCGAAGCGCCCGGTGCAGACCGCGTTGCGCTCGTCGTCGTACGCCTCGATCTCGCGGAGCCAGGCGACGGCCACCGCGACGCCGCTCAGCTCGTGACGCCCTGCCCGCTGCCGAACGACGCCTTCTGCGGCGGATCGGCACCGAGGTCCTTGGAGCCCGCGCGCTCGGACGCGCCCGCGGACAGCGCCTCGCGCGGGTCGCGCACCGGCAGGCCGGCCAGGTAGCGGTCGGCGACGCGGGCGCACTGGCGGCCCTCGTTGATCGCCCACACGATCAGCGACTGGCCGCGGCGCGCGTCTCCTGCGGCGAACACGCCCTCGGCCGACGTCGCGTAGGCGCCCGCCTTGGCGTTCCCGCGCTGGTCCTTCTCGACGTCGAGCTGCTCGAGCACCGCCGGCTCGGGCGACAGGAAGCCCATCGCCAGCAGCACGAGGTCGGCCGGGCGCGAGGTCTCGGTGCCCTCGATCGCGTCGAACGGCGGCTTGCCGCTGTTCTGCACCCAGTGGATCTCCTCCACGCGCCCGTTGGAGCCGGTCAGCTTGGTGGTCGAGATCGAGAAGTCCTGCTCGCCGCCCTCCTTGATGGCGTAGGAGCGGCGCAGCTTCACCGGCCAGCGCGGCCACGGCGTGATGTCGTCGGGGCGCTTGGCGGGCGGCTCGCCGAGCAGCTCGATCTGGGTCACCGACGCCGCGCCCTCGCGGTGCGAGTTGCCGACGCAGTCCGCGCCGGTGTCACCGCCGCCGATCACGATCACGTGCTTGCCGGCCGCGCTGACCGGCGACTGACCCTCGCCGTCGCCCGCGACCCAGCGGTTGCGGCCGTAGAGGTACTCCATCGCGTAGTGCACGCCGTCGAGTTCGCGCCCCGGCACCGGCAGGTCGCGCGGTACGCGCGAGCCGGTGGCGATGACGACGGCATCGTGACGAGCCCGCAGCTCGTCCGCGCCCACGTCGACGCCCACGTCGACGCCGAACTCGAACTGCACGCCCTCGGCGCGCAACTGGTCGATCCGCCGCTCGACCACCCACTTCTCGATCTTGAAGTCCGGCACCCCGAAGCGCACCAGGCCGCCGCCGGCCTCGTCGCGCTCGTAGACCGTGACCGTGTGGCCGCGACGCCGCAGCTGCTGCGCGGCGGCGAGGCCCGCCGGACCACTCCCGATCACCGCCACCGTGCGGCCGGTCTCGTACTCGGGCGGCCGCGGGACGACCCAGCCCTCGTCGAACGCGCGGTTGATGATCGAGACCTCGATCTGCTTGATCGTCACCGCGTCGCCCTCGCGGATCTCGAGCACGCAGGCGGCCTCGCACGGCGCCGGGCACAGCTTGCCCGTGAACTCCGGGAAGTTGTTGGTGGCGTGGAGCTGGTCGATCGCCGAGCGCCAGCGGTCGCGATAGACGAGGTCGTTCCAGTCCGGGATCAGGTTGCCGAGCGGGCAGCCGTTGTGGCAGAACGGCACGCCGCACTCCATGCAGCGCGCGCCCTGCTCCTGCAACTGTGGGACGGGCAGCGTGTTGACGAACTCGCGGTAGTCCGCGGTCCGCTCCCGCGGGTCCCGCTCCGGGTTGTTGACCCGCTCGATGCGCAGGAAGGCGCCGACCTCGCCCACTAGGCGGCCACCTCCTGGCGGCCCTGCTCGGCTTCGGCCTCGGCGAGCTCGGCGAGCGCGCGCTTGTAGTCGTGCGGCATGACCTTGATGAACTTCGGCAGCGTCGCGGTCCAGTCGCTGAGGATCCGCGCGGCGACGGGCGAGAGCGTGCGCAGGTGGTGCTCCTCGATCAGCTCGTGCAGCTCGAAGACGTCGGACTCCTCGAGCGGGTCGAAGCCGACGAGCTCCATGTTGCAGCGGTCGCCGAACGTGCCGGCCTCGTCGAGCACGTAGGCGACGCCGCCGCTCATGCCGGCCGCGAAGTTGCGCCCGGTCGGCCCGAGGATCACCGCGCGGCCGCCGGTCATGTACTCGCAGCCGTGGTCGCCAACGCCCTCGACGACCGCGCTCGCGCCCGAGTTGCGGACCGCGAAGCGCTCGCCCGCCAGGCCGCGGAAGAACGCGCGGCCGGCGGTGGCGCCGTAGAGCACGGTGTTGCCGATCACCACGTTCTCCTCGGCGACGTAGGCCGCGTCCTCCGGCGGCCGCACGGCGAGCACACCGCCGGACAGGCCCTTGCCGGTGTAGTCGTTGGCGTCGCCGATCAGCGTCAGCTCGACGCCGGGCGCCAGCCAGCCGCCGAACGACTGGCCCGCCGACCCGCGCAGCGTGAAGCGCACCGTCTCCGGCGGCAGGCCCTCGGCGCCGTGCACCTCGGTGACCGCGCTGGAGAGGATGCCGCCCACGCAGCGGTGGACGTTGCGGATCTTGAACTCGCCCGTCACCGGCTTGCGGTGGTCGATGGCGTCCTTCGCCGCCTCGATCAGCTCCCAGTCGAGCGCCATCGGCAGCGGCGAGTCCTGCGGGCGCACGCGCCGCAGCGGCGTGCCCTCGGGGACCTCGGGCACGGTGAGGACGTGCGTCAGGTCGACGCCGCGCGCCTTCCAGTGGTCGATCGCGTCGTCGGCCTCGAGCAGGTCGGCGCGGCCGATCAGGTCGTTGAACCGCCGGATCCCGAGGCGGCGCATCAGCTCGCGCACCTCGTTCGCCACGAAGAAGAAGAAGTTGACGACGTGCTCCGGCGTCCCCTGGAAGCGCTTGCGCAGCTCCGGATCCTGCGTCGCCACGCCGACCGGGCAGGTGTTGAGGTGGCAGGCGCGCATCATGATGCAGCCGGTGGCGATCAGCGGGGCGGTCGAGAAGCCCATCTCGTCGGCGCCCAGCAGCGCGGCGACGACCACGTCGCGGCCGGTCTTGAGCTGGCCGTCGGTCTGGACCCAGATGCGCGAGCGCAGGTCGTTGAGCACGAGCGTCTGCTGCGTCTCGGCCAGCCCGATCTCCCACGGCACGCCGGCCGACTGGATCGAGGACAGCGGCGAGGCGCCGGTGCCGCCGTCGTGGCCGGAGATCAGCACGTGGTCGGAGTTCGCCTTCGCCACGCCCGCCGCGACGGTGCCGACGCCGATCTCGCTCACCAGCTTGACGCTGATCCGCGCGCGCGGGTTGCCGCAGCGCAGGTCGTAGATCAGCTGCTTGAGGTCCTCGATCGAGTAGATGTCGTGGTGCGGCGGCGGTGAGATGAGGCCGACGCCCGGCGTCGTGAAGCGGATCGAGCCGATGTAGCGGTCGACCTTGTGGCCCGGCAGCTGGCCGCCCTCGCCGGGCTTGGCGCCCTGGGCCATCTTGATCTGCAGCTCGTCGGCGTTGACGAGGTAGTTGATGTTCACGCCGAAGCGCCCGGAGGCGACCTGCTTGATCGCCGAGCGGCGCGAGTCGCCGTTCGGGTCCCGCGTGTAGCGGACGGGGTCCTCCCCGCCCTCGCCGGTGTTGGAGCGCCCGCCGAGGCGGTTCATGGCGATGGCGAGCGTCTCGTGCGCCTCGCGCGACAGCGAGCCGAGCGACATCGCGCCGGTCGCGAAGCGCTTGACGATCTCCTTGGCCGGCTCGATCTCGTCGAGCGGCAGCCACTCCTCCTCGGGCAGCAGCTTGAACTTGAGCAGCCCGCGCAGCGTCGCCTTGCGCGCGGCGTCGTCGTTCATCAGCCGCGAGTACTCCTCGTAGGTCTCGGCGCCGCCGTGGCGGACTGCGTGCTGGAGCAGCGCGATCGACTCCGGGTTCCACATGTGGTGCTCGCCCTCGCGGCGCCACGCGTAGATGCCGCCCACCGGCAGCAGGTCCTCGTGGGTGCGGGGGTAGGCCCGCGCGTGGCGGTCGAGCGTCTCGGCCGCGAGCACGTCGATGCCGATGCCGCCGATCCGCGACGCGGTGCCGGGGAAGTGCTTGTCGATCAGCTCGGGGGCGAGGCCGACGGCCTCGAAGATCTGCGCGCCCGTGTAGGACTGGATCGTCGAGATGCCCATCTTCGAGATCGTCTTGAGCAGGCCCTTGGCGATCCCCTTGACGCAGCGGTCCTGGGCCTCGTCGGCGCTCATGCCCTCGGGCAGCCGGCCGTCGGCGACGAGCTCGTCGAGCGACTCGAACATCACGTACGGGTTGATGGCCGACGCGCCGTAGCCGATCAGCGTCGCGAAGTGGTGGACCTCCCGCGGCTCGCCGGACTCGAGCACGAGGCCGGCCTGCAGGCGCGTGCCCTCGCGCACCAGGTGGTGGTGGACGCCGGCCACGGCCAGCAGCGCGGGGATCGGCACGCGCTCGGCGCCGACGTTGCGGTCGGAGAGGATGAGGATGTTGACGCCGCGTGCGATCGACTCGCTCGCCTCGGCGCACACGCGCTCCATCGCCGCGGCGAGCCCGTCGGGCCCGGCCCCGACCGGCCACGTGATGTCGAGCGTGTGGGCCTCGAAGACCGACGAGTCGACCTGGCGCAGCTTCTCGAGCTCGTGCGAGCGCAGGATCGGCGTCTTCATCGACAGCTGGTGCGCGTGCTCGGGCGTCTCGTCGAACAGGTTGCGCTCGGAGCCCACGCCGGAGCCGACGCTCATCACCACGGACTCGCGGATCGGGTCGATCGGCGGGTTCGTGACCTGCGCGAACAGCTGCTTGAAGTAGCTGAACAGCGGCGGCTGGCGGTCGGAGAGCACGGCCAGCGCGAGGTCGTTGCCCATCGAGCCGATCGGCTCGGCGGCGCCCGCCGCGGTCGGGCCGAGCAGGACGCGCAGGTCCTCCTGCGTGTAGCCGAAGGCGAGCTGGCGCAGGCGCAGCGGCTCGGTGCGCGGCACGGCCGGCTGCGCCTCGGGCATGTCCGAGAGCTTGATGACGCCGTCGCGGTACCAGTCGCCGTAGGGCTGCTGGGTGGAGACCTGCCGCTTGACCTCCTCGTCGGAGACGATCTTGCCGTCCTCGACGTCGACGAGGAAGAGCTTGCCGGGCTGCAGACGGCCCTTGCGGACGATGTTGGAGGCCGGCTCGTCGATCACGCCGGTCTCCGAGCCGAGCACGACCCAGCCGTCCTTGGTCTCCATCCAGCGGCCGGGCCGCAGGCCGTTGCGGTCGAGCGTGGCGCCGATCACGCGGCCGTCGGTGAACGCGACGGCGGCGGGGCCGTCCCACGGCTCCATCAGGCAGGAGTGGAAGGCGTAGAAGCCCGTGAGGTGGTCGGGGAGGTCGTCGCGGTCCTCGAACGCCTCAGGGATCATCATCATCACCGCGTGGGGCAGCGAGCGCCCCGCGAGCACGAGCAGCTCGAGCACGTTGTCGAAGGTCGCCGAGTCGGAGCCGCCGGGGCGGACGATCGGCAGCAGCTTCGCGAGGTCCTCCTCGCCGAACAGCTCGGACGCGAGCTGCGACTCGCGCGCCCGCATCCAGTTGATGTTGCCGCGCAGCGTGTTGATCTCGCCGTTGTGGGCGATGTAGCGGTACGGGTGCGCGAGCTCCCAGCTCGGGAACGTGTTCGTCGAGAAGCGCGAGTGGACGAGCGCGAGCGCGGTCTGGGTCCGGGTGTCCTGCAGGTCGGGGTAGTAGCCGAGCAGCTGCGGAGCGGTGAGCATGCCCTTGTAGACGATCGTGCGGCTGCTGAACGACGGGACGACGAGGTCCGGGCCCGCGGCGAGCTCGGCGACGCGCCGGATCACGTAGAGCTTGCGCTCGAAGGCGTCCTGGTCGCCTTCGGTCTCCGGCGTGGCGGCGGCGACCACGAGCTGCTTCATGTACGGCGCGAAGTAGTTGGCGGTGATGCCGACGTAGTCCTTGTCGACCGGGACGTCGCGCCAGCCGACGACTCGCTGGCCCTCCGCCTCGACCGCGTCGGTCAGGAGCTGCTCGAGCTCCGCGCGGCGCTCGTCGTCCTGGGGCAGGAAGCAGACGGCGACGCCGTACCGTCCGCTCGGCGGGAGGTCGTCGATCTTCGACCGCAGGAACTCGTCGGGGAGCTGGAGCAGGATCCCGGCGCCGTCGCCGGTGTTGGGGTCGGCGCCCGCTGCGCCGCGGTGCTCCAGGTTCTCGAGCGCCATGACGGCGCGCTGCACCGTCTCGTGGCTGGGGACGCCGTCAAGGCGCGCGACCATGGCGACGCCGCAGGCATCGTGCTCATAGCTGGGGTCGTACAGGCCGACCGGGGCTGTCGGTCTCGTGCGGTGCATGGCGTGCTCCCGGTGCGCGGGCGGGGGCCCTGAGGCGGAGGCGGAAAGGTAGCAATCGTTCGGGCGCGTGAATATGTACAGAGGTACAAATTCGCATCAGCCACGAGTTTGGGCCGTTTCGTAGACCGCGGCCACCCGCTCGGCGAGCGCCGGCCACGCATAGCGCTCGACCGCCACCTCGCGGGCGTTGGCGCCGCGCCGGCGCCGCTCCTCGGGGTCGTTGACGGCCTCCACGAGCGCATCTCCGAGCGCGACGCGATCGTCGGGCCCGACCAGCCAGCCGGTCTCCCCCGCGTCGACGATCTCCGCCGGGCCGTGGGAGTTGACCGCGATCACGGGCCGCGCGCATGCCATCCCCTCGACCAGGACCTGGCCGAACTGCTCGGCCACCGAGGGCAGCACGACGAGGTCGGCGGCGTTGAGGAAGCTCGGGAGCACGTCGTGCTCGTGCCAGCCGGCCAGATGAACGTCGCGCGCGCCCGTGCGCGCGATGGCCTCGTCGGGGTGCTCGCCCTCGAACTCGTCGGGGAAGCCGCCGACGAGCACCAGCGGCGCGCGCTCGGCGAAGCGCTCACGGGCCTCGCCGTAGGCCTCGATCAGCAGCGGGACCCGCTTGACGCCCGTGAAGCGCCCGACGTAGAGCAGCACCGGGCCGTCGTAGCCGGCGAGCGCCGGGACGTACTCGGCCCAGTGGGCGCCACGGTCGACCTCGCGCGGCTTGAAGCGCCCGGGATCGAAGCCGTTGGGAGCCTCGACGCACTGCTCGTGCGGCACGCCGAGCAGGTGCTCGGCGCGGGCGTCCTGGCTGCGGGAGAGCACCAGCAGGCGCTCGCACCCCGCCGCCCAGCCGCGCAGGCGCTCCACCCAGGCCGCCGCGTGCGCCCAGCGCTCCGGCTCGGCCTCGATGGCCTCGAGCATCAGCAGCTCGGTGCCGTGGAGGTGGCCGACGACGGGCACGTCGGGCGCGACGCGGGCCGCGGCCTCGTTGAGGGGGGTGAGGTGATGGAGATGCAGCACGTCGGCGTCACGCGCCCCGGCGGCCTCCAGCGCGCGCGCCCACGCGGCCACGAGGTGGTCGGCGACGTCGTCGCCGAGCGAGGCGAAGACGCGGTCGGGCGCGCCGGGTCGGTCCTCGAAGGAGGGGTGGAAGGGCGGGTCGGCGAGCAGCGGGTCGGGGGCGTCGAGGGCAGCGGTGAAGTCGACGGGATGCAGGTCGAGGCCGCGGTAGAACGCCCGTGCGTCGCCGGGGCGCCCGGGGCGGGAGAGCGAGCCGGACACGATCGCGGCCTCCCAGCCCGCGTGCGGCAGCGCGGTGGCGAGGTTGCGGGCGACGTGCGCCGAGCCCCCGCGGGGGAAGAACATGAGGCCCATCAGGACGCGGCTCATCGCGGCAGCACCGGCGTAGCCTAGTTCCGTGCCCCACGACCACCACCACGGTCACGACCACGCCATCGGCGCGGACGCGGACCGCGGCAAGCTCCGCCTCGCGCTCGGCGCTGATCCTCGGCTTCATGGTCGTCGAGGTCGTCGCCGGCCTCGTCGCGGGCTCGCTGGCGCTGCTCTCCGACGCCGCCCACATGCTCACCGACGCCGGCGCCGTCGCGCTCGCACTGGCCGCCGCCACGCTCGCCGCGCGCCCGCCCTCCGGCCGCTTCACGTTCGGCCTCGGCCGCGCCGAGATCCTCAGCGCCCAGGCCAACGGCGCCACCCTGCTCGTGCTCGCCGGGGTGCTCGGCTTCGAGGCGGTCCGGCGCCTGCTCGACCCGCCCGACGTCGACGGCGGGATCGTGATCGCCGTCGGCCTGCTCGGCGCGGCGGTCAACATCGCCGCCGCCTACGCGCTCGCCAAGGCGCGAGCGCCAGCTCGCTCAACGTCAAGGGCGCCCGCGCCCACGTGCTGATGGACCTCTACGCGTCGCTCGGCGCGGTCGTCGCCGGCGCGCTCGTCCTGCTCTTCGACTTCCGCGCCGCCGACCCGATCGCCGCGCTGCTCGTCGCGCTCCTCATGCTCCGCACCGCCTGGAGCCTGCTGCGCGACTCCGGTCGCGTGCTGCTCGAGGGCGCGCCCGGCGGGCATGGACCCCGACGCGATCGGCCGCGCGCTCGCGAGCGAGCCCGGCGTCGTCGAGGTCCACGACCTCCACGTGTGGGAGGTCACCACCGACTTCCCCGCCCTTGCCGCCCACGTCATGGTCGCGCCCGGCGACGACTGCCACCGCATCCGCCGCGAGCTCCAGAGCATGCTCGGCGAGCGTTTCGGCATCCGCCACACCACGCTCCAGGTCGACCACGAGCGCGCGGACGAGCTGCTCGACATCGAGCCGCGGGCTAGCTCCGGGCGAACGTCAAAGGCGGCTGGGTTTCAGGACCGGTCTGGCTGGGTTGTCCTGCCTAGGGGTCGGATAGCGACCCCTAGGCAGGACGACTGCCGCCGCGGCGGTCCGGACCCATCCCTACCCAGCCGCAGTTGACGTTCAGCGCGACAGGAAGAGCAGCGCGGTCGAGACCGGACGGCCGCCGGGCTCGGGCAGGTCGACGTCCGCGTAGGGCCGGTTGACCAGCCGCCCGCCGCAGACCAGCGACGTCGAGCCGCCGCCGTCGAGGTTGATCGCCACGCGGCACCCGAGCGCCGCCATCACGCGCGCGAGCTCCTCGAGCGTGAGCCCGGCGTCGCGGCGCGAGCGCCCGTCGCAGGCGACCGCGATCAGGCGCCCGGGCGCGAGGCCGAGCGCCGCCCGCGGATGCCGGCCCTCGGTGATGTCGGAGTCGAACTGCGCCTGCCCGGCCGAGAAGCCCTCGGGATCGAGCGCGCGCTCGAAGCACGGCGCGCCGTCGCGCACGAGCAGCGGGCCGGCCTGCAGGAGATCGCCGCGCGGCTGCGCGGGCAGCTCGTCGCGCTGCGCGATCCGCACCGTCCCGCCGTCGACGTGGACGCACGAGCGCACGTCGGCCCACGGCGCCGCGAACGGCACGTGGCGGCGGGCGACCCCGTGGGTGCGCAGCTCTCCCAGCGGCATGCCGCCCGGGCGCACGAAGAAGCCACCCACCACCGCGTCCTCGACGCCGCGCGTCGCGCACCACGGCTCGAGCTGCGCGGGGCGGCGCAGCACGGCGACCCGCAGGTCCGTCGTCCGCTCGGGATAGGCGGCGACGTAGACCGCGGTCGAGACGCCGCCGTCGAGCGTCACGCGCGTGCGGGAAAGCCGCCCGCGGCGCCGGTCTTCGCGGGGGAGCGCGACGGCCATGGGAGAAGCGTCCCTGCTCGCGCGGACGTTCACGTGAACATGCTGTGACACCCGCGGCGCCGCGTCTACCCCCAGACGGACAGGGGGAGTTTGGTCGAAATCCCCCACCGATGCCGTAGGACGTGGTAGAGAACGCCATGGGCCAGACCCGCTCCCGACCCTGGGCGGTTGCCGCGCTCGCCGTGATCGTCGTGCTGCTCGCGATCGACCTCGCGACCGGGCCCGACGTCACCGTCATCGCGCTGTACGGCATCGCCCCCCTGCTGGCCTCGCTCGGCGCGGGCTGGCGCGGCACGGCCGCGATCGGAGCGCTGGCGCTGCTGGCGGCGGCGATCTCGCGCATCTTCACCCACGACATGGACCCGGCCAACGGGATCCTGTTCGTGTTCGCCGTCGGCGTGGTCGGCGCGCTCGCCACCGGCGGCGCGCTGATCCGGACCCGCCGCGAGGCGGCCGCGGCGCGCGCCGGCGTGCTGGCCGCCGCCGGCGAGGCGCTGGCCGGCCCGGGCGAGATCGGCGCGCGGCTGCGCGCCGTCGAGGCCGCCGCCACCGTGGTCGCCGACCGCTGCACGATCACCCTCGAGGCGCCCGGAGCGGCCGGCCCTGGCGAGCTCGTGGCGCCGCTGCTCGCGCGCGGCGAGCAGCTCGGGACGCTGACGCTGGCCGCCCGCCGCGAGCTCGGGGCCGAGGACCGCGTGCTGGCCGCCGAGCTCGCGCAGCGCTGCGCCGCCGCGGTCGACAGCGCGACGCTGCTCGGGGAGGCCGACGAGGCCTACGGGATGCTCGACGCGGTGTTCGCGCGCGCGCCGGTCGGGCTCGGCCTCTACGACCGCGAGCTGCGGCTCATGCGCATCAACGACCACCTCGCCGAGATCAACGGCATGCCGGCCGCCGACCAGCTCGGCCGCCCTGTCAGCGAGATCGTGCCCGACGTCGAGGGCGTGGTGGCGGCCTTGCGGGAGGTGCTCGAGAGCGGGCGCGACCTGTCCGTCGAGGCCGTCGGCGAGACGCGCGCGGCACCCGGCGTGCGGCGCGAGTTCGAGACGTCGTACTGGCCCGTGCGGGGCCGCGGCCACGACGAGATCCTCGGGGTCGGCTGCGTGGTCTTCGAGGTCACGGAGCGCCGCGCCGCCGATCGCGCGCTGGGCGAGCAGACCGCGCGCTACGAGTCGCTCCTGCGCGCGCTCTCCGAGGTCGGCGAGGGCATGATCGTGCTCGAGGACGAGCGCCTCGTCTACGCCAACCCCGCGTTCCTCGCCATCTGCGGCTACTCGGCCGAGGAGCTGCAGGCGCTGCCCTCGATGTTCGACATCGTCGAGTCGGGCGAGCGCGACGAGGCCAAGTACCGCGCCCGCAAGCGGCTCGAGGGCCTCAGCGACCCCGGCTACCAGCTCACGATGCGGCACCGCGACGGCCACCGCGTGCCGCTCGAGATCGCGGGCGTGCCGCTCGAGATCGGCGGCCGTCAGCAGCTGGTGGTCGTCGGCCGCGACGTGACCCTGCGCGCCCACGCCGAGGCCGAGCGCGAGTGGCTGCTCGAGCGCGCCGCGTTCCTGGCCGAGGCGAGCGCGACCTTCGACGCGGTGCTCGACGAGGAGCGGACGGTCGAGGCGCTCGCGCGCCTGTCGGTGCGCGACCTCGCCGACACCTGCGTGATCCTGCTCGGCTCCCGCGCCCGCGTGCGCCGCATGATCTGCGTCGCGCGCGACCGCGAGGACGAGGCGATGCTGCGCGAGCTGATCGACCGCTACCCGCTGGCCGACCGCCGCTCGCACCCGCTGCTGGACACGCTCTCCAGCGGTCGCTCGCAGCTCGTCGAGCACCCCGAGGGCCCTGCCCTGCCGGCGCAGGACGAGCGCCACCGCGAGCTGATGGATCACTTCACGATCAAGAGCACCGTGCTCGTCGCGCTGCAGGCGCGCGGGCGCACGCTCGGCGTGATGGCGCTCGGCTTCGGATCCGTCGTCGGCCAGGACCACCTCGAGCTGTTCGAGGACCTCGGCCGCCGCGCCGCGCTGGCGATCGACAATGCGCGGCTCTACGAGGAGCGGGCCAACGTCGCGCGCACGCTGCAGCGCTCGCTGCTGCCGCCGAAGCTGCCCGACGTGCCCGGCGTCGAGCTCGCCGCTCGCTACGTCGCGGCGGGCGAGGGCAACGAGGTCGGCGGCGACTTCTACGACTGCTTCCGCACCGGCGACGGCGAGTGGGCGGTCGTCATCGGCGACGTCTGCGGCAAGGGCGCCGAGGCGGCGGCGGTGACCGCGCTCGCGCGCTACACCGCGCGCGCCTCCGCCACGCTGCACTCCGACAGCCCGGGCGTCGTGCTCCAGGACCTCAACGACGCGATCCGCCGCGAGACCCCGCAGAGCCGCTTCTGCACCGTGCTCTACGTGTCGCTGGCCCTGCACGGCGACCGCGTGACCGGCTGCATCGCCTCGGGCGGCCACCCGCTGCCGCTGATCCTGCGCGCCGACGGGCGGGTCGAGACGGCCGGCCTGCCCGGCACGCTGCTGGGGATCCTCCCGGACCCCGAGATCCGCCCGCAGAACGTGGTGCTGCGCCCGGGCGACTCGATGATCCTCTACACCGACGGCGTGATCGAGGCGAGCCCGCTCGACCACCGCTTCGGCCCCGAGCAGTTCGCGCGCGTGGTCAGCGAATGCCACGGCCGCGCGCCGATCGCCACCGCCCGCCACATCGAGGACGCGGTGCTCGGCGTGCAGGGCGGCAAGGTCCGCGACGACGTCGCCGTGCTGGTGCTGCGCGTCTCCCCGCAGCTCGCCGCGCCGTTTGTGCGCGGACGAGCCGGGGGTAGCGGCTTCGACGTGAAGCTGCTCGTCCTGACCCCCGAGCCCGTCGACGCCAACCTGCTGCGCTCCGTGCTGGGCGACGAGGTCGAGGGCGCCGAGGTGCTCGTCGTCTCGCCCGCCACCAACCAGTCGCCGATCGCGTTCTGGGTCTCCGACTCCGACGAGGCGATCGAGGAGGCCGAGGCCGCCCAGGAGGAGACCGTCGAGCGGCTCGAGGAGGAAGGCATCGACGCCGCCGGTGACACCGGCGAGAGCGAGCCCGCCGTCGCGATCCAGGACGCGCTGGCGACGTTCGACGCCGATCGCATCGTCGTCTTCTCGCATCCCGAGGGCGACCTCGACTACCGCGAGGACGAGGGCCTGGCCGACGTCGAGCAGCGCCTCGGCGTCCCGATCACGCACGCGCTGATCGAACGCTGACCCCACGCAGTGTCAATAGCCGAGACCGACCGGTCTCTCCACATTTCTGGGCGCGCTGCCACCGAAATTTCCCGCTGCAGCGCCGTTTTCCGGCTTTCCCAGAGTGTGCAGGGGATTAGGACAGTTCGTCGGATGGCAAACTCAGATCTAGGACAGAAAGCACTAGACACGGCGCATTCGGACTTGTAGGTTTTCGCACGATGTCCTTGATCTCCGAAGGCCCGTCAGGGCGCGGTCGAGAGTCTGCGCTTTCGCCCCCCACCTCCGGCGGCCGACCCCGACCCGCGACGCGCACACCGTCCAACGCGGTGCGCGCGAGCCAGGCGAGGGCCGCCCTGCGCCGCGAGGCTCGGCGGGACGAGCAGGCAGTGCAGGACTGGCTGCGTCAGCTCGCGCGACCCTCGCGCTGAGCGCCCCTGAGCAGCGGTTTCGAGCGTTTCACTCCCCCGCCCGCGCGGGCAGGGCAGACTTATGTGTTGCACCCCGACCGCGTGAGGAGATTCCGCATGGCCCCCACCCCCCTCCAGCAGCTCGACGAACACGGCCAGAGCGTCTGGGTCGACTACCTCTCCCGTTCCTTCATCCAGGACGGCGAGCTCGCCGGCCTGGTCGACGACGGCGTCCACGGCGTCACCTCCAACCCGACCATCTTCCAGGGCGCGATCGCCGAGGGCGACGCCTACGACGAGCAGCTCCGCGAGGTGCTGGAGAAGGAGAGCGAGCCCAAGGAGATCTTCCTGGCGCTGGCCGTGCGCGACATCCAGGCTGCCTGCGACGTGCTCGAGTCCGTCCACGAGTCCGGCAGTGACGGCTGGGTCTCGCTCGAGGTCGACCCGAACCTGGCCCACGACGCCGACGGCACGATCGCGGAGGCGAAGCGCCTCAAGGAGCTCGTCGACCGCGAGAACCTGTTCGTGAAGATCCCCGCCACCGAAGAGGGGCTGCCTGCCATCGAGGAGTCGATCGCCGCCGGCATCGCCGTCAACGTGACGCTGATCTTCTCGCTCGAGCGGCACCGCGCGGTCGCCGAGGCGTACATCCGCGGCCTCCAGCGGCTGGCCGAGAGCGGCGGCGACCTGAGCAAGCTC
Organism: uncultured Solirubrobacteraceae bacterium; assembly: GCA_963730115.1. Taxonomy (GTDB): domain Bacteria; phylum Actinomycetota; class Thermoleophilia; order Solirubrobacterales; family Solirubrobacteraceae; genus DASQFQ01. The sequence goes on from CAVSQM010000012.1 coordinate 905,561, forward strand.
TCGTCGGTCGCCTCGTTCTTCGTCTCGCGCGTCGACAGCGAGACCGACAAGCGCCTCGACGACATCGGCGGCCACGACGACCTCAAGGGCAAGCTCGCGATCGCGAACGCCAAGCTCGCCTACCAGACCTACAAGGAGGTCTTCTCGGGCTCCGACTGGGAGGCGCTGCAAGCCAAGGGCGCGAGCCCGCAGCGCTGCCTGTGGGCGTCGACGTCGACCAAGAACCCCGAGTACCGGGACGTGCTTTACGTCGAGGAGCTCGTCGGCCCCGACACCGTCAACACGATGCCGCGCGAGACGATCGAGGCGGTCCAGGACCACGGCGAGATCCGCGGCGACACGATCGAGGAGGACGTCGAGGCCGCCCGCAAGGTCTTCGAGGACCTGAAGGCCGCCGGCATCGACTACGACGACGTCGTGGCGGTGCTCGAGAAGGAGGGCGTCGAGAAGTTCGCCAAGTCGTTCCAGGAGCTGTTCTCCGACGTCGAGGACAAGCGCGACCGGCTGGTGGCGGCATGAGCGAGCTCGGCCAGCAGCTGCGCGTCGACTCGGTCCGCTCGTCGGCGGCCGCCAACTCCGGCCACCCGACGTCGTCGATGTCGGCGGCCGACCTGATGGCGGTGCTGATGGAGAAGCACCTCCACCTCGACTACCAGAACCCCGGGAACCCCAACAACGACCACCTGATCTTCTCCAAGGGCCACGCGTCGCCGCTCTACTACGCGATGCTCAAGGCCGCGGGGGCGATCTCCGACGAGGAGCTGCTCTCGTTCCGCAGGTTCGGGTCGAAGTTCGAGGGCCACCCGGTCCCGATCATCCCGTGGGTCGACGTGGCCACCGGCTCGCTCGGCCAGGGCCTGCCGATCTCCGTCGGCGTCGCCCTGGCGGGCAAGAAGCTCGACCGCCTGCCCTACCGCGTGTGGTGCCTGTGCGGCGACTCCGAGATGGCCGAGGGCTCGATGTGGGAGGCGTTCGAGCACGCCGCCTTCAACAGCCTCGACAACCTGACCGCGATCATCGACGTCAACCGCCTCGGGCAGACGCGCGAGACGATGGTCGGCTGGGACCTCGACCGCTACGTCAAGCGCGCCGAGGCGTTCGGCTGGCACGCGATCGCGATCGACGGCCACGACGACGACGCCATCGACGCCGCCTACGCCGAGGCGCGCGAGACGACCGGTCAGCCGACGGTGATCGTCGCGCGCACCAAGAAGGGCAAGGGCGTCAAGGCGGTCGAGGACCAGCCCGGCAAGCACGGCAAGCCGATCGAGGATGCCGAGGCGGCGATCGAGGAGCTGGGCGGCGAGCGCGACCTCACGGTCGAGGTGGCCACGCCCGAGGAGGGCGGCCGCGAGCCGCACACCTTCGAGGTCGACGGCGGCGAGCTGCCGACGTGGGACGTCGGCGAGGAGGTCGCGACTCGCGAGGCCTACGGCAAGGCGATCACGGCGCTCGGCTCGATGCGCGGCGACGTCGTGGCGCTCGACGGCGAGGTCTCGAACTCGACGCACTCGGAGATGTTCCGCGAGGCGCACGAGGACCGCTACTTCGAGATGTTCATCGCGGAGCAGCAGATGATCGCCGCGGCGGTCGGCATGCAGGTGCGCGACTGGAAGCCGTTCGCCTCGACGTTCGCCGCGTTCCTCACGCGCGCGTACGACTTCATCCGCATGGGCGCGATCTCGCGCGCGAACCTGCGCCTGTCTGGCTCGCACGCGGGCGTGTCGATCGGCGAGGACGGCCCGTCGCAAATGGCGCTCGAGGACTTCGCGTCGTTGCGCGCGGTGTTCGGCAGCTGCGTGCTGCACCCGTCCGACGCCAACCAGACGGCCCAGCTCGTGGAGGCGATGGCCGAGCGCGACGGCATCTCCTACCTGCGCACGCTGCGCGGCAAGACGCAGGTGCGCACGCCGGCCGACGAGGCGGTGACGATCGGTGGCAGCCGCGTCGTGGTCGACGGCGACGACGTCGCGATCGTGGCCTGCGGCATCACCGTCGACCAGGCGGTCGCCGCGGCCGAGCAGCTCGAGGGCGAGGGCGTGAGCGCCCGCGTCATCGACGCCTACTCGATCAAGCCGATCGACGCCGAGACGGTGCAGGCGGCGGCCCGCGACTGCGGGGCGATCGTCACGGTCGAGGACCACTGGCCCGAGGGCGGGCTCGGCGACGCGGTGCTGGAAGCGCTGGCCGACGCCGACGACCGGCCGCCGGTGGTCAAGCTCGCCGTGCGCGAGATGCCGACGTCGGGCAAGCCCGACGAGCTGCTGCACGCCGCGGGCATCGACGCCGAGGCGATCGCCGGCGCGGCCCAGCAGGTCGCGAAGGCCGGCAGCCCGGCCTAGGGAATCCCGCCGAGGGCCGCCGCGGAGCGCGCGGCGGTCCCTTCGGCATGTCCGGTCGCACCTTTTCCTACTAAACCTGTAGGCTTTGTTCTATTATGGTCCTGGCGATGCCGACCGACCTCCACCAGCACCTCCTCCCCGAGCTCCTCATCGGGCTGCTGGCGGCACGGTCGGCGGCACCGCGGCTGGCTCGCGACGGGCGCGGCTGGCGGCTGGAGCTGGCGGGCGAGCCCGCCAGCGCCTTCGACCCCGCCGACCACGACCCGGCCGCCCGCGCCGCCACCGACCCGGCGGACCGCATCGTCATCTCCCTCTCCACCGCGCTCGGCATCGAGGCCCTCCCGGCCGCGGAGGCCGCGCCGCTGCTCGAGGCGTTCAACCGCGGCATCCTCGAGCTGGGCGGGCCGTTCGAGCTGTGGGGCGCCGTGCAGACCGCCGCCGACGTGGACGCGGTGCTCGACGCGGGCGCGCGCGGCGTCACGCTCCCGGCGAGCGCGCTGCTCAGAGGGCGCGCCGATGCGCTCCTCGACCGCCTCGAGGCTCGCGACGCGCCCCTCTTCGTGCATCCCGGGCCCGCCGCGACCGACCCCTCCGCGCCCCTCTGGTGGCCCGCCCTGACCGACTACGTCGCGCAGATGAGCGCGGCCTGGCACGCGTTCGCCGCCTTCGGCCGGCCTCGCCATCCGCGGCTGCGGGTCGTGTTCGCGATGCTCGCCGGCCTCGGCCCGCTGCACGCCGAACGGTTCGCTGCGCGCGGCGGCCCGGCGGAGGCCGTGCACGACCCGCTCGTGTGGTTCGACAGCTCGTCCTACGGCGCGCGCACGCTCGACTCGATGCTGCGGATGGTCGGCGTCGACCGTCTGGTGTACGGCTCGGACCGCCCGGTGGTCGCGGCGCCCTGGCCCGTCCCGCTCGGCGACGCCGTCGAGCACGCGCTGACCGTGGGCAACCCCGATCGCATCCTCGGCCCGGTGGCGGTGCCGGCATGAACCCCGCCGAGCTGGTCGACTTCGTCCAGGGCCTCGCGAGCCGGCCGCAGCTGTGGTCGCACCTCGTCGAGCACGACCGCGCGGCGCGCTGCTACTCGGAGCTGCTGCGCAACGACGACGTCGCCGCGTGGCTGATCTGCTGGATGGACGAGCAGGACACCGGCTTCCACGACCACGACACCTCCGCCGGCGCGGTGGCCGTCGTCTCGGGCAGCGTCCGCGAGGACCGGCTCGTGCTCGGCGGCTCGCCGACGTCGCGCGTGGTGGAGGCCGGCGGCGCGTTCTCGTTCGAGGCCTCCGACATCCACCGCGTGCAGCACTCCGGCGCGGAGCCCGCGGTCACCCTGCACGCCTACTCGCCGCCGCTGTGGCGGATGGGCACCTACGAGGTGCAGCCGGGCGGCCGGCTGCTCCGGCACTCGGTGTCGTACGCCGAGGAGTTGCGGCCGTTGACGGCGGCGGTCGACCTCGCTGCCTGACGCGGCGAACGTCAACGGCGGCTGGGTAGGGGTCGGGTCCGAGCCGCCGCGGCACGAAAGTCGTCTCGATGGGCTGTGGGCCTATCGAGGTGACTTTCGTGGCCGCCGCGGCGGTTCGAACCCGCTTCTTACCCAGCCGCAGTTGATGTTCGAAGCGCCGGATACAACGCCCGGAACCGCTCGCGCCCCTCCGCATACGCCTCGACCCACTCGGCCACCGGCTCGACCGTCCCGGTCGGGCGCACGGTCGCCTCGACGGCCTCGGCCGGCGAGGCCCACAGCCCGCCCGCCACGCCGCCGAGCAGCGCGGCGCCGAACGCGGCGCCCTCGTCGACCGCGGTGCGCTCGAGCGGCAGCTCGAGCGCGGAGGCGACGATCTGCAGCCACAGCTCCGAGCGGCCGCCGCCGCCCGACACGCGCCCGCGGTCGGGCAGGTCGCCGAGCTCGGCGATCAGGTCGAGCGAGTCGCGCAGCCCGTACGCCACGCCCTCGAGCACCGCGCGCACGAGCGCGCCGCGGTCGTGGCGTAGCGACAGCCCGGCGAACGCGCCGCGCGCATCGGGGTCGGCGTGCGGGGTGCGCTCGCCGGCCAGGTACGGGCAGGAACGTCAAGCCCTCGACACCCGGCTCCCACTCCGCCGCCTCGCCCACCAGCGCGTCGTAGTCGCCGCCGCCCAGGGCGTCGCGCAGCCACCGCAGCGCGCCCGCGGCGTTGAGCATCACGCCCATCGCGTGCCACGTCTCCGGCACCGCGTGGCAGAACGCGTGGACCCGCGCCTGCTCGTCGGCGGCGAACTCCGGCAGCGCCGAGAACACCACGCCCGACGTGCCGAGCACGACCGACAGCGGCTCGCCCGCGTGCGTGACGCCCACCCCCAGGGCGCCCGCCGCCTGGTCGCCCGCGCCGGCGGCGACCGGGATCCCGTCGGACGTCTCGCCCGACACCTCCGCCGACTCCAGCGCCCGCGGCAGCCACTCCGCCGGCACGCCGAGCGCCGAGCACACCTCCTCGCTCCACGTCCGCCGCGCGACGTCGAACAGCAGCGTCCCCGAGGCGTCGGCGACGTCGATCGCCCGCTCCCCGCACAGCTTCAGCCGCACGTAGTCCTTCGGCAGCAGGATGTGCGCGATCCGCTCGTGCACCTCCGGCTCGTGCTTCTCCAGCCACAGCAGCTTCGGCGCCGTGAAGCCGGTCAGGGCGCGGTTGCCGGTCGCGGCGATCAGCGCCTCGAGCCCGATCCGCTCCTCGATCTCGTCGCACTCCGCGCCCGTGCGCTGGTCGTTCCACAGGATCGCCGGGCGCAGCACCTGCTCGTCCGCGTCGAGCGCGACGAGCCCGTGCATCTGCCCCGAGAGGCCGATGCCGGCCACCTCGTCGGCCCCGAGCTGCTCGAGCGCCTCCGACGCCGCGCGCGACCAATCCTCCGGATCCTGCTCCGCCCAGCCGGGCTTCGGCGTCGAGAGCCCGTACTCGAGCTCCGCGCGCCCGACGACCTCGCCGTCCTCGGAGACGGCCAGGGCCTTCAGGCCGGTCGTGCCGACGTCGAGTCCGACCGCGACGCTCATGCCGGCGCCGCCAGCGCCGCGTTCCCAGGGCTCGTCTTCACGTCGTCAGTCCTCTCTGGCCGATGAATTAGGGTGCGGCGCGTGCCGGAGCAGCCCGCCGCTCACGTGGGGATGGACGCCGAGGGCATCGTCACGCGGTGGGACGAGGGCGCCGAGAAGCTGTTCGGCTACAGCGCCGGAGACGCGGTCTCCCGCACGGTGGCCGAGCTGATCGTGCCGCCCGCGTTGCGCGGCGCGCACGCGCGCGGGATGCAGCGCGTCGCGGCCGGCGGCGAGTCCGTGCTGGCCGGCCGCGCGGTCGAGGTGCCCGCCTTCGACGCCCACGGCCGCTCGTTCCGGGTCGAGCTGCAGATCGCCGAGATCGAGGAGGCGCCGACCCGCTTCGTCGGCACGATCTCCGTCGTCGGCAGTCACAGCACCGCCGCCGAGCCGGACTCCGCCGAGCGGTAGAGCGCCTCGATCGCGCGCGCCTGGCCGAGCGCGTCCGCCTTGCCCAGCAGCAGCGACGCCTCGCCGCGGACGGCGCGCGCGAAGTCGATCAGCTCGTGGGTGTAGGGATTGGCGTCGTCGATCTCGATCAGCTCGACGCCGTCCTCGCGGCGCAGCTCGATGACGGGCGAGCGCCCGTGCCACGGGTCGGCGAGGAACAGCGAGCCCTCCTCGCCGATCGCCTCGAGGTGGTGCCGGCGACCGACCGCGAAGCCGCAGTGGAAGGCGCCGATCACGTCGCCGGGGAAGCGCAGCGTCGCCGCGAAGGCGACGTCGACGTCGTCACCGCCGACGACCTGCTCGGCGGACACGCGCTCGGGCTCCGCGCCGGCCACGAGCCGGCAGCCGCTGACGCAGTAGCAGCCGACGTCCATCAGCGAGCCACCGTCGAGGCCGGCCTGCATACGGATGTCGCTGACGCCGTCCAGCGGGAACGAGAACGACGCCTTGACCATCCGCAACGGCCCGACCGCGCCCTCGTCGAGCAACGCGCGCAGCCGGTGCGTCTGCGGGTGGTGGCGCCACATGAACGCCTCCTCGAGCACGCGCCCGGCCCGCTCCGCCGCGGCGAAGGCCTCCTCGACCTCCGCCGGGCGGCGCGTCAGCGGCTTCTCGCACAGCACGTGCTTGCCCGCCTCGAGCGCCCGCACCGACCACGGCACGTGCAGCGAGTTGGGCAGCGGGTTGTAGACCGCGTCGACGTCGGGGTCCTCGAGCAGCGCCTCATAGGAGCCGTGCGCGCGCTCGATCCCGTGCTCGCGGGCGAACTCCTCGGCACGCCCGCGGTCCCGGGAGGCGACGGCCACGACCGTCGCCTCGTCGGTCCCGCGGGCGCCCGCGAGGAGCTTCCCGTTGATGTTCGCGGTGGAGAGCAGTCCCCACCGCATCACGCCCTGCCCGACGCCTCGCGCCCCCGCCGCGAGATGGAGTCGACGGTGACCGCGAGCAGCAGCACGCCGCCGGTGAGCACGAACTTGGTGCCGGACGACAGGCCGAGCAGCCCGAGTCCGTTGTCGATGCCGAGCATGACCAGGGCGCCGAGCAGCGCGGCCTTCATCGTGCCGCGCCCGCCGAACAGCGAGGTGCCGCCGATGACCGCCGCGGCGATCGGGTACAGCAGCGCCTGGCCGCCGCCCGTGTTGGTGTCGACCGACCGCAGGCGGGAGGCGAGGATGATGCCGCCCACCACGGCCATGAGCGACACGAGCGCGAAGCACGCGATGCGCACGTTGTCGACGTTGATGCCCGCGCGCCGCGCCGCCTCGGCGTTGCCGCCGACGGCGTAGATGTGGCGCCCGAACTTCGTCCGGTTGAGGACGAAGGTCCAGAACACGAACAGCGCCCCGACGATCAGCGCCACGTACGGCAGGCCGCGATCCTGGTTGCAGAGGTACACGACGAACGCCAGCGCAGCGCCCAGGGCGGCGATCCGCAGCCCCACGATCAGCGTCGGGTCGGTGGCCAGCCCGGCCGCCTTGCGCGAGCGCAGGCTGGCCAGCTGGATCGCCGCGTACAGCGCGGTGACGACGATCATCAGGAGCCACGCCGTGCCGTCGGGCAGGAAGTCGTTGGCCACCCCGATCACGAAGTCGTTCTGCAGGATCACCGTGCCCTTCGAGCCGATCAGCAGCAGCACGACGCCGTTCCACGCGAGCAGGCCGGCGAGCGTGACCACGAACGACGGCACGCCGATCTTGGTGATGATCAGCCCGTGGAACGTGCCGATCGCGAGGCCGGTGGCGAACACGATCCCGAGCACGACGAAGGTCGGCAGCTCGTTGCCGTCCGGCGTCAGCAGGATCGCGGTCAGCACGCCGCCGACGCCGGAGACGAAGCCGATCGAGAGGTCGATCTCCCCCAGCAGCAGCGCGAACGTCACGCCCATCGCGATGACGGCGTACGGCGCCGTCTGCACGATCAGGTTGACGAAGTTCCCCGAGGTGAGGAAGCGGTCGTTCTGGGACTGGAAGATGATCGCGATGATGATCAGACCGACGACGATCGGCAGCGAGCCGAGCTCGCCGCTCTTGACGTCGGTCCACCAGCGCTGCGCGTAGGCGCCGACGGTGTTGGCGGCCGGCGACCCGGGTTCGGCCGCGGGCGGAGGTGCGGTGGCGGCGCTCATGCGACGGCCTCCTCGGACTGTCCCGGAACCTTCGAGAGCTGCCCGGCGGTGATCGCCTCGACGACCTCCTGCTGGTTGGTCTCGCGGCGCTTGAACTCCTTCACGTTCTGGCCCAGCCGCAGCACCGTGATCGTGTCCGCCACCTGGAAGATGTCGTGGAGGTTGTGCGAGATCAGCACGACCGCCAGTCCCTGCTCGCCGAGCCGCGCGACGAGGTCGAGCACCTGCTTGGTCTGCGCGACGCCGAGCGCCGCGGTCGGCTCGTCGAGGATGACCACGCGGGAGTTCCACATCACGGCCTTCGCGACCGCGACGGACTGGCGCTGGCCGCCCGACAGCCCCGCCACCGTCTGCCGGACGGAGCGGATGGTGGTCACGGAGAGGCCCTTGAGCGTCTCCGACGCCCGCTTCTCCATGCCCGTCTCGTCGAGTCGCCGCAGCGTCGCGAGCTCCTCGCGGCCGAGGAACATGTTCTGCACCACGTCGAGGTTGTCGGCGAGGGCGAGGTCCTGGTAGACGACCTCGATCCCGAGGTCGGACGCATCCTTCGGGCCGTGGATGTTCACCGGCTTGCCTTCGAAGACGACCTCGCCGCTGTCGACGGGGTGGATGCCCGCGATGCACTTGATGAGGGTGGACTTGCCGGCGCCGTTGTCACCCACCAGCGCCATGACCTCACCGGAGGCGACGTGGAAGTCGACCTCGAAGAGGGCCTGGACCGCGCCGAAGGACTTGGAGACCTTCCGGAGCTCCAATATCGGCGAGTCGGGGGGCGCCGGCTGGCGCCCCCCCGTCTCGTCGGTCATTACAGACCGGCCTCGGTGCACTTCTTGGCCAGGTCACCGGCGCAGATCTCTTCCTTCTTCGGGAAGTCCGGCTCGCCGATGTAGTCCTTGATGTTGTCCTTCGTGACCGCAACCGGCTCGAGGAGCACGGCCGGGACGTCCTTGGTCTCGTTGTTGACCGTCGCCGTCGCCTCGGTGGGCTCCTCGCCCTTCGCCAGCGCGATGGCCAGCTTGGCGGCCGCGTCGGCCTCCTTCTTGATCGCCTTGTAGACCGTCATGCACTGGTCGCCATTGACGATGTTCTGGATGCCCTGGAGCGTCGCGTCCTGGCCGGTGACCGGGACCTGCGGCAGCTTGCGCTGCTTCAGCGCCGAGATGGCGGCGTTGCCGAGGCCGTCGTTCGCGGCGAGGACGCCGTCGACCTTGTTGTCGGCCTTCTGCAGCATCTGCTCGAAGATCGTCAGCGCCTTCTGGTTGTCCCAGTCGGGCACGGACTGATCGGCGACCTCGGTCCAGTCACCGGACTCGAACTTCGGGTTGATGACCGAGTCGTAGCCCTTCTTGAACAGCGTCGCGTTGTTGTCCGTCGGCGAGCCGTTGAGGACGGCCACGGCGGCCTTCTTGTCCCCGAGGCAGTCGACGAGGCCCTGGCCCTGGAGCTGACCGACCTTCTCGTTGTCGAACGAGACGTAGTAGTCGGAGTCGCCCTTGAGCGTGAGGCGGTCGTAGTCGATGACCTTGACGCCCTGCGACTTCGCGTTCGCCGCGATCGCCGCGCCGGAGCCCGAGTCGAGGTTCACGAGCAGCAGCACCTTCGCGCCGTTCGTGATCGCCTGCTCGGCCTGCTGCTGCTGCGTGGCCTTGTCGCCTTCAGCGTTCTGGATCTCGGACTCGACGCCCGCGGCGTCGAACGCCTGCTTCAGGAACGGCCGGTCGACCGTCTCCCAGCGCACCGAGGACTTGGAGTCCGGCAGCAGCACCGCGACCTTGCCGGCCGACTTCTCGCCACTGCTGGAGCTTCCACCGCCACCCTCGTCGTCGTCGCCGCACGCGGCGACCGGCACGGCGAGGGCCAGCATCGCGGCGCCAAGCACCAGCGACTTCCCTCTCCCCCTGAACTTCACGTTGTTCCTCCTCGTTGGATGGACAGCGGATGCGGCGCCAGACGCGCCGCGAGATGCTCGGACTGCAAGAGGGCCAGGGCGAGCGCGCCGAGCACCTGCGCTCGCTCTCCGAGGACGCCCGCCACGATCCGTGCGTCTTCCGCGGCCGGCGCGATCGCGTACCGGCTCACGGCCTCTCGCATCGGATCGAGGAGGACGTCGCCCGCCTCGCCCAGGTCTCCGCCCACGACAACCGTGTCGGGGTTGAAGACATTGCAGACTGCGGCGACCACGCGGCCGAGCACGCGCCCGGCGTCGGCGATCGCCCGTTGGCAGCCGGCGTCGCCCGCATGGGCGAGCCGGATGATGTCGGCCAGGCTCAGCTCTTCGCCGCGGCTGCGCCGCAGCAGGTCGCTGATGGCCGGGCCCGAGACGTATGTCTCGAGACAGCCGCGGTTCCCGCAGCGGCAGATCGGGCCGGTCTCGTCGACCAGCACGTGGCCGACCTCGCCCGCCATGCCGCGGCCGCCACGGTAGGGGCGGCCGTCGACGATCAGGCCCGCGCCGATGCCGGAGGACACCATCACGTAGACGGCGTTGCGGGCGTCGCGGGCGGCGCCGAGCGTGACCTCGGCGAGCGCGCCCAGGTTGGCGTCGTTGTCGAGGTGCACCGGCAGGTCGCCGATCCGGCGGCTCATCTCGGCGGCGACCGCGAGGCCCTCCCAGCCCGGCAGGATCGCGGTCGGGCGGACCGCGCCGCGGTCATGGTCGATCGGGCCCGAGAGCGCCATGCCGACGCCGATCACGTCCGTCTGGCTCAGGCCCGTCTCGTCGAGCAGCTCGTCGACGAGCTCGGCGGCGGTGTCGAGCGAGCTCTCGGCGTCGTGGTCGACGTCCTCCGGTCGCACCGCCTCGGCCAGCACCGTGCGCGAGAGGTCCGAGACCGCGGCGTGGATGCGGTCGTGGCCGAAGTCGATGCCGACCACCGCTCCCGCCGAGCGATCGAGCGAGAGCAGGGTCGGCGGCCGCCCCGTGGCCATGCTGGCCGGGGCGTCGGGATCGGAGTGCTCGACGATCAGCCCGTGCGCCTGGAGGTCGGATACGAGGCTCGAGACGGTCGAGCGGGACAGGCCGGTGACGCGCGCGATCTCCGCCCTGCTGGCGGTCCCCCGCTCACGCAGGGTCTCCACCACGCGCAGGCGATTCAGCTCGCGCAACGATTCCAGCGACCCGGTCCTCACTCCGGGGCCGACCCTCCTACATCGCGAGGGCCTTTGTCAAGAGTCCGCACGAACTCGGCAGTTTGTCGCGCCCCAGGTGTTCAGGTCGCGGAGGAACGGACCGGCAGCTCCTGCTCCAGCTCGGCCACCGGCGCGAACAGGTCGCCGCGCTCCGCAACCCGCAGCAGGACCTCGGCGGAGGTGAACGAGAGCTGCTCCGGGTCGCGCGAGCCCAGCACGCCTTCGACCTCGTCCCAGGCCAGCGGCGTCGACACCGTCGGCCGCTCGCGGGCCCGCAGCGAGTAGACGTTCACGGTGGTCTTGTGCTCGTCGTTCTGGCTCCAGTCGACGAATACCTTGCCGCGACGACGCGTCTTGTTCATGTCCGACAGCACGAGCTCGGGGTGGCGGCGCTCCAGGACCTGGGCGATCCCGCGGGCGAAGCCCTTGGTCTCGCCGTAGGTCGCGGGCGTGTTGAGCGGCACGTAGACCTGCATGCCCTTCGAGCCCGATGTCTTCGGGAACGCCTCGAGGCCCAGGTGCTGGAACGCCTCGTGCAGCCGCATCGCGACCTCGGCGCACTCGACGATCGTGGCCGGCGGCCCGGGGTCGAGGTCGAAGGCGATCAAAGTGGGCGCCTTGACGTCATGGTGGAGCGCCAGCGACGTGTGCAGCTCGAGGTCGGCGAGGTTCGCCAGCCACACCAGCGTCGGCAGGTCGTTGCAGAGCGTGAAGTCGATCGTGCGCGCGTTATGGCGGCTGTAGACGGCCGCGGTCTGCACCCAGTCGGGGCGGTGGCTCGGGCTCTGCTTCTCGTAGAAGTACTGCTGCTCGACGCCGTTGGGGTAACGCTTGAGCGTCAGCGGGCGGTCGTAAAGGTGCGGCAGCACGGCGGGCGCGATGCGCGTGTAGTAGTCGATCACCTGGCCCTTGGTGAAGCCGGCCTCGGGGTACAGGACCTTGGTGAGGTTGGAGAGCGAGAGGCGGCGGTCGCCGATCTCGACCTCGAGGCGCTTGGCGGGCGGCATGGCACGCCGACGGTAGCCGAGCGTTTGGGCCGGGCGTGGCGAGGTTAGCTCTAGGACATGGCTTCCGAACCCAAGATCGACAAGAACGATCCCGCCCAGCGCGAGGCCGGGCGCAAGCTGCTGCTCCAGTATCTCGAGGAGGCGCACGCGACCGAGCAGGCGCTGGTGACGAACCTGCGCGCGCACATCGCGATGACGCCGCGGGGCAGCTACCGCGCGTCGCTCGAGCGCCACCTGACCGAGACCCAGGAGCACGAGCAGGCCGTCGCCCGCCGGATCCGCGAGATCGGCCGCGGCCAGGGCGTGCTCCACGCCGCCTACGGCGTGCTGACCACCGCCGTCGGCCAGGCGCTCGTCCTCACCAAGGGCCCGCTCGACCTGCTGCGCGGCGGCCCGCGCGGCGAGCAGAAGCTGCTCAAGAACGCCCGCGACGAGGTCGTCACCGAGGCGCTCGAGATCGCCACCTACGACGCGATCGAGGCGCTCGCCCAGGCGCTCGGCGACGAGCCGACCGCGCGGCTCGCGGCGCGCCACCGCGCCCAGGAGGAGCAGATGATGAGCGAGCTGCGCGAGCACATCCCGCGCCTCGGCCAAGCCGTCGCGCAGGCGCGCGCCGGCGGCCGCCCGAGCTTCGACTGGGGCGAGACCGGCGCGGCCGATTCCGTCCGCTCCGCCCGCCGCACGACACAGAAGCGGGCCGCCACCACGCGCCGCCCGCGGGTGCGCAAGACGCAGCCGCCGACCTCCGACTACGACTCGCTCACCGCGAGCGAGGCGGTCGGCAAGCTCAGCGACTTCACGCAGGCGCAGCTGAAGGCGACGATCGCCTACGAGCGGTCGCACCGCAAGCGCACGACGGTGGTCGAGCGCGCCAAGTCGCTGCAGGAGGACGAGCCGTTCGACGGCTACGACGAGCTGACCGCACGCGAGGTCGCGCAACGGCTGACCGATGCCGAAGAGGCCACCACCCGTCGCGTCCGCGAGTACGAGGGGCGCCACAAGCGGCGCGTCGAGGTGCTCGAGACAGCGCAGCGCCAGCTCAGCGGGGCGTCGTCATGAGCGTCCTCGAAGTCCCCACCTCGCCCGACATCCCCACCACCCCGGTCGTGCCGGACGCCCCGGTGCAGCCGGCGGTGCCGGACCCGGGCCCGGCCGTGCCGGACACGCCGGAAGGGCCGGATCAGCCCAAGCCCGACGACCCGCTGCCTCCGGACCCGGACGGGCCTGAGGTGCCGCCGCCCAACGAGTGATCGTCGCGGCGGCGGACACGGGCTTCACGTTCGCCGACACCTTCCCGATCGGCCTGCTGTTCGTCGGCCTCGCCGTCTTCGCGGCGGTGGGGGCGATGTCGCACGAGCACGAGCGGGCGTTCTCCGCCGCGCTGATCTACCTCGGGCTCGGGGCGGTCGCGGCGGCCGCGATCCAAATCTTCGACATCCCCTGGGTCGACCCGTTCGAGGACGAGAAGGTGATCGAGCACGTCGCGGAGGTCGCGCTGATCTTCGCGCTGTTCTCGTCGGGCCTGAAGCTCGACCGCCCGCTGCGCTGGCGCGAGTGGAGCTCCGTGACGCGGCTGCTCGTACTCGCGATGCCGCTCACGATGGCCGGCATCGCGCTGTTCGGCTCCCAGGTGATGGGCCTCTCGCTGGGTGCGGCGCTGCTGCTGGGCGCCATCCTCGCTCCCACCGACCCGGTGCTCGCGGGCGACATCGGCGTGGGGCCGCCCGGCGACGAGGCCGAGCACGAGCCGAACTTCGCGCTGACCGCGGAGGCGGGCGGCAACGACGGCCTCGCCGCGCCGCTCGTGTTGATCGGGCTCTTCGTCGCCGAGGAAAGTGGGACCGGCTGGCTCGGCGAGTGGTTCGTGGCCGACCTGCTCTACGCGTGCCTCGCGGGCGTGGCGATCGGCGTCGCGGTCGGCTGGGCGGCGGCCTGGAGCGTCCACGTGCTGCGCGACCGCGAGCTGCTCGCCCCGGCGTTCGACGGCTATCACGCGGTCGCCACCGCGCTCATCCTCTACGGCGTCGCCGAGGCCGCCGGCGGTTACGGCTTCCTCGCCGTGTTCGCCGGCGGGCTCGCGTTCCGCCGCTACGAGCACGGACACGAGCTCAACGGGCGCGTCCACGCGGGGGCCGAGCAGGTCGAGAAGTTCATGGAGCTCGCCGCGATCCTGCTGCTCGGCTCGCTCCTCACGGGCGCCGGGCTCACCGCCCCCGGCTGGGAGGGCTGGGTGCTGGCGATCGTGCTGCTCGTGGTCATCCGGCCGCTCAGCACGTTCCTCTCGCTGATCGGCTCCCAGGTCGAAGGCGCGGGCGGACGGTCGTTCGTGGCGTGGTTCGGCGTGCGCGGCGTCGGCACCCTCTACTACGCCGCGACGGTGATCGGCGCCGGCGCGCTGTCGGGCGGCGAGGAGGAGCTCGTGGTGTGGACGGCGATCGCGTGCGTGATCGTCTCGATCATCGTCCACGGCGTGACCGGCGGTCCGGCGCTGCGCCTGTTGTTCCGGGATGTCGCCGAGGAGGAGCAGGAGCAGGCCGAGCCGTCGCTCAGGCCGCGATCCGCTCCAGAGCCGGCGACGACTCGCGCTCGTCGATGAGGTCGAGCACGGCCTGCTCGACCACCGGCTGGTGGATCGGCAGCTCGCCCGGCGCCACGGTGTCGGCGAGCTCGCCGAGCACGCCGGTGATCACCAGCCCGCCGTTGTACGCGTCGATCACGCGCGGGTCGATGTAGGAGGCGCGGCAGACCGCCGGCGTGTTGCCGAGGTAGTGCGAGACCTCCTTGACCGCCCGCGTGACCGCGCGCTTGCGCCCGGTCTTGGTGCTCGCGGCATCGCCCGCCACCGCCAGCCCGATCGCGGCCAGCATCGTCGCCGCCCAGGTGCGGAAGTCCTTGGCCGAGAAGTCGTCGCCGGTGGCCTCCTTGAGGTACTCGTTGATGTCAGCCGAGCGGACGTCGGACCACGAGCGGCCGTTCTTGAACGCGAGCAGCTCCGGCCCGCCGCCGCGCCGGCGCTTGAGCGCCGCGACGACATCGAAGGCGGCCGGGTCGACCACGCCCTGGATGCGCCGCTTGCCGCTCTTGGCGGTGTAGTCGAACACCATTCCGCAGTGCTCGGGGTCGAGCGTGACGTGCTCCTTGCGCATCGTCGCCAGCCCGTAGGACTCGTTCTCGGCCGCGTACTGCTCGGAGCCGACGCGGAAGAAGCCGCGGTCCAGCAGGCGCACCGCGCAGGCCAGCACGCGGTCGCGGGTCAGCTCCTCCGTGCCGTTGAGCTGCCCGTCGACGTGCTCGCGCAGCTGCGGCAGCGCGCGGGCGAAGCGCGTCATCTCGTCGAACTTCTCGGAGTCGCGCCGTGTGCGCCACTGCGAGTGGTAGATGTACTGCTTGCGGCCGGCGGCGTCGACCCCCGTCGCCTGCAGGTGCCCGAGCGTGTCCGCGCAGATCCAGACGTCCTTCCAGGCCGGCGGGATGCCCAGCTCGGCGATCCGCTCGATGTCCTCGGGGTCGGTGACGCGCTCGCCGTCGGAGTCGAGGTAGGTGAAGCCCTTGCCGTGCTTGCGGCGGGTGAGGCCAGGGGAGGAGCAGTCGGCGCGCCGCAACCGGGGAGACATGACGAGGAGTCTTCCCGGACGCGGCCGGAACTACTTCTTCGCGCCGGCCTTCTCGCGCGACTTCTTGCCGGAGCCGGACTTGCCGTTCGACTTCGCGTCGGACTTGCTCGTCGAGCCCGCGCCGGGATCCTTGACGGCGGCCAGGCTCGCCTCGAGCGCGGCCATCAGGTCGGGCACCTTCTCCGGCTCCTCGTCCTGCGGCTGGATCGCGATCTCCTCGCCGTCGGCCTTGCGCTCGATCAGCTCGAGCACCTTCTCGCGGTACTCGTCGTGGTACTTGCCGGGCTCGAAGTCCGACGACAGCGAGGCGATCAGCTGCTGCGCCATCTTGAGCTCGCGGTCCGAGGTCTTGAGGTCCTTCGCGTCCGGCACCTCGTCGAGGTCGTCGGCCGGCACGACCTCGTCGTGGAAGATCATCGTCTCCATGGTCAGCACGTCGCCGGCGGCGGGGCGGATGGCGACGAGCTGCTCCTTGGAGCGCAGCACCACGCGGGCGATCGCGACCTTGCCGGACTCGCGCATCGCCTCGAGCAGCAGCGCGTAGGCCTTGCCCGCGCCCTTGTCCGGCACCAGGTAGTACGGGTGGTCGTAGAAGATCGGGTCGATGTCCTCGAGGTCGACGAAGTCCTCGATGTCGATCGCGCGGGTCTTCTCCGGCGCGATCGAGTCGAGCTCCTCGGGCGTGACGACGACGTACCGCTCCTTCGTCAGCTCGAAGCCCTTGACGATCTTGTCGTAGGACACCTCCTCGTCGGTGACGGAGTCCACGCGCTTCTGGGCGATGCGGTGGCCCGTCTCGGAGTTGAGCTGATGGAAGCGGACGGTCTTGCGCGAGACCGCCGAGTAGAGCTTGACGGGCACGTTGACGAGCCCGAAGGAGATGGCGCCGCTCCAGATCGACCGAGGCATGGTTCCTATTGTGACGGAACGCCCGCGGCGGCACGGAGAATTGCAGCCAGCTCGTGCGGCCGGTCCTCCGGAACGAAGGTCCACGAGTCCTCGATCCACCGGATCGTGGCGTCCGGGAAGTCGGCGGCGAGCCGCTCCGCCAGCGAGGGTGGGAACACGAGCCGGTCCTCGCGCGCCCACGCGAGCGTCACGGGCTTCTCGAACCTCCTCAGCCGCGGCACGGCGTCGTGCAGGTGGCGCGGGTCGACGCCGCGCAGGACGCGCCGCAGGTCGTGCCGGATGGCGGGATCGCGGCTCGGGGCCGCCCAGGCGTCGGTGACCGCGCGCTCGATCGGGCGCTTGGCGAGCCGGCCGTAGGCGATCGGCAGCCTCCGCAACGCGGGCACGCGCAGCGTGGCGGCGATCGCCTCGACGCCGCCGGGCACCCGCGCGGCCAGCTGCAACGGCCGGAAGAGCGGCGGGAAGAAGCGCTCGTAGGCGTCGCAGTTCGTGAGCACGAGCCCGCCGAGCCGCTCCGGGTGGTGGGCGGCGACGAGCTGCGCGATCGCGCCGCCGGTGTCGTTGCCGACGAGCAGGACGTCGTCGTAGGGCTCGAGCAGCCCCGCGACGTGGCGAGCGAGGCCGGGCGGGGTGAGATCCATGCCGGGCACCGGCGTGGTGTGCGAGCCGAGCGGCAGCGTCGGCGTCACCGCCTCGATCCCGTCGCCCAGCGCAGGCAGGACCTTGCGCCACAGCGTGTGGTCGGTGAGCAGCCCGTGGAGGAAGACGACGGTCCTCATCGCGGGCGCAGACGGTAGACCGTCACCGGCCCGTCGGCCTCCTCCGCCAGCCGCTCGAACGCGGCCAGGAAGTCGTCGGCCGGGGCGCGGCCGGGGTCGGCCAGCCACAGCTCGCCGCGCGCGCCGAGGAGCGGCGGCAGCAGCTCGAGCAGCGGCGCGACGTTGCGTCGCTCGTAGAGCAGGTCGGCGCCGAGCACGAGGTCCCACGGCGCGCGTGCGAGCAGCGGCGCCGGGCGCTGCCAGTCGACGATCTCCATCTCCAGCTCCGCCCCGTTGCGCTCCGCGTTGTCGCGCAGCAGCTCGATCGCCTGCGGCGACCAGTCGGTCGCCAGCACGCGCCCGCCCGCCAGCGCGGCGGCGAGGCTCGGCAGCCCGAGCCCGCAGCCGAGCTCGAGCACGCGGGCGCCGCGCAGCGCGCGGGCGGCGACCCGGCGCGCGAGCGCCACGCCGCTCGGCCACAGCTCCGCCCAGTAGGGCAGGTACTCCTCGTGCTCGAACGCGTGGTCGTCGAGCAGGGCCTCCGTGTCGCGCGGGCGCAGCACCTGCAGCGCCACCCCGCGCAGCGGGACGCTCTCCTCGACGAGGTCGTCCACCTAAGTGGCGGCCTCGCTGATCGCGTCGAGCTGCTCGCGGCGTGAGCTCCAGCTCGACCGCGCGGGCGGAGTCGGTGATGCTCTCCGGGCGGCTCGCGCCCGGGATCGGGATCACGGTCGGGCCGAGCGAGAGCAGCCAGGCCAGCGCGACCTGCTGGGGCGAGACGCCGTGCTCGCCGGCGGCCCGGCGCACCGGGTCGACGTCGGCGGTGCCGTCGGACTTGCCGATGCCGCCCAGCGGCGACCAGGGCAGGAACGCGATCTCGCGCTCCGTGCACGCGTCGACCTCGCCCTTGCCGAGCGGGCCGGTGTAGCCCAGCGAGAGCTGGTTCTGGACCGAGACGATCTCGGCGACCCCGAGCGCCTCCTCGAGCTGCTCGACGGTGCAGTTGGAGAGCCCGATCCAGCGCACCTTGCCCTCGTCCTGGAGCTCCTTGAAGGCGCCGACGGTCTCGGCGTAGGGCACGTTCGGGTCCGGGCGGTGGTACTGGTAGAGGTCGATCCGGTCGGTGCCGAGCGCCTTCAGCGACGCCTCGCAGGCGGCGCGGATGTGCTCGGGGCGGCCGTCGATCTCCCACGCCCCGCCGGGCCGGATGTGGCCGGCCTTGGTGGCCACGAGGACGCGGTCGTAGCGGCCCTGCAGCGCCTTGGCGATCAGGCGCTCGTTGTGGCCGACCTCGTTCTCGTCGACGCAGTAGGCGTCCGCGGTGTCGATCAGGTTCACGCCGGCGTCGAGCGCCGCGTGGATCGTGCGGATCGACTGCTCTTCCGGCGGTCTGCCCGAGAGGGCCATCGGCATGGCGCCGAGCCCGATCGGGAAGACCTCCGTGCCCGCCAGCCGACGGGTGCGCGTATCGATAGTTGTCATGTCAACCACCTTCCCAGTCGGAAAGACCGGCAAACGGGTCACGAGCGCGAGACGGCCGCGGCGGCCGCTTCCCCCGAGCGCACGGCCCCATCCATGTACCCGCTCCAGCGATCCGCATACTCCGCGCCGGCCCAGTGGATCGGGCCGACCGGCGGGCGCAGCGCGCGGCCGAAGGCCGTCCAGCCGCCGGGCGGCAGGTAGCAGCCGTAGCAGCCGCGGGTCCACTCCTCGTCGGCCCAGTTCTGCTCGTAGAGCGCCTCCGGCCTGGCGGCCCGCGGGCCGAACAGCCGGGTCAGCGTGCCGAGCACCGCGGCGCGGCGCCGGTCCTCCGGCCAGGTCCCGAGCTCGCGCGCGAGCGCGCCCTCGAGAAACGCCAGCAGCACGCCCGGCGAGCCGTCGGGCGGGGAGTTGTCGAAGATGACCTTGGCCGGGCCCTCGTTCGAGCCGGCCTGGCCGGTGAGGCCGTCCGCGCGCCAGAACGGCTCGTCGTAGACGGCGTGGCACTTGATCACCGAGCCCTGCGCGGTGCGCTGCGTGAGCTGGTCGCGCAGCCCCGGCAGCGCCGGGCGGTAGTCGATGCGGCCGGCCAGCACCGGCGGCACGGCGACGATCGCGCGGCGGGCGCGGATCCCCTCGACGGTGACGGCCTCGCCGCCCCACTCGATCGTCCGCACCGGCGTGCCGAGCCGCACGTCGAGCCCGTCCGCGAGCTTGATCGCGAGCGTCTGCGAGCCGCCCACGAAGCGGTCCTGCTGCGCGCCGCCGTCGGTCGAGATGAGCAGCTCGAGACCGCCCGCGGAGGCGATGTAGAAGAGGACGCCGAGCAGCGACAGGTCCTCCGGCTCGGCCGCCCACACGCCCTCGACGACGCCCTCCATCAGCCCGCGCCCGGACCGCGTGCGCAGGTTGCGGCGCATCCAGGTGCGGAACGTCTGCGCGTCCCACTCGGCCGCCCGCCGCGCCGCCCACGGGGCGGAGGCCGGCACGCGCTTCGCCATCCGGTCGAGCCGGAACGCGGCCTGGGCGAAGTCGGCCAGCCCGTGCGGCGGCAGCTTCGGGACGCTGCCGCGGTAGCGCCGCGCGGTGCCGTCGAACTCGACGAGGTGCTCGCCGTCGCCGAACGTCGGGAACGTGGCGACGCCGAGCTCCGCCGCCAGCGCGGCGAGCCGGTCCTGGGTCGGCCCGATCCACTGGCCGCCCGCCTCGACGACCTTGCCGTTGCCGATCTCCTGGTTGAGCGTGCGCCCGCCGACGCGCTCGCGCGCCTCGAGCACCGCCACGCGGTGGCCCGCGCGCGCGAGGTCGCGCGCGGCGACCAGGCCCGCGAGCCCGGCGCCGACGACGATTACGTCGACTTCATCAACACCGCTTACCATCGTCGTATGCCACAGCACGAGCCCGACAACCGCAAGCGCGAGCTGAAGACGCAGAGCGGCCAGAAGTTCAAGGTCAAGCTGCCGCCCGGGATGGAGATCGCGCCGCTCGGCGCGACCACCGAGGCGAAGCCGAAGCCCGCGCCGGCCGACGACCCGCGCCCCGCGTTCCACAAGAACGTCGGCGGCCCCTACGCAGGCATCTAGACCGGCTCCGGCGGGCCGACGTCCTCCGGCTCGATGTCGTCGCGTAGGCCCTTGTAGGAGGGCTGGCGCAGCGTCTTCGCCTTCGTGATCTCGGAGTAGTCGACCACGCACACGAGCCGCGGCTCGACGAAGCGGGTCTCCTTCGGCGGCTGCCGGCCGCTGAACGGGCTGTCGTCGCGCGCGAGCCCGTCGAGCAGCTTGCCGAGGCGCCCGAGCTCCGCCTCGGTGAACCCGCTTCCGACACGGCCCGCGTAGCGCAGCTCGCCGTCCTCGTAGAAGCCGACGACGAGCGCGCCGAGGCGGCCCGGAGCGACCCTCCTTGCCCGGCAGCCAGCCGCCGACCACGGCCTCGACGGTGCGGATGTTCTTGACCTTGACCCAGCCGTTGGTGCGGCGGCCCGGCGTGTACGGGCAGTCGAGCCGCTTGGCGATGATGCCCTCGAGCCCCTGAGCGGCTGACGCCTCGAGCAGCCGCGCGCCGTCGCCGACGTGGTGGGCCGGGCTCTGCCACGTCGGGCCGCTGAGGCCGAGCTCGGTCAGCGCCGCCCGCCGCTCTTCGTAGGTCAGCTCCATCAGCGAATGACCCTCGAGCCACAGCAGGTCGAAGACCATGTAGACGACCGGGTCGGACTGCGAGAGCCGGCGCACGGCGTGCTCGGAGGTCAGGTGCATCCGCCCCTGGAGCTTCTGGAACGACGGGCGGCCGTCCTCGAACGCCACCACCTCCCCGTCGAGCACCGCGTCGCGCGAGCCGAGCGCCGGCCCGAGCGCGCGCAGCTCCGGATAGCGCGGGGTGATGTCGTTCCCGTTGCGGCTCTCGAGCCGCAGCCGCCCGCCCTCGGCATAGCCGATCGCGCGCACGCCGTCCCACTTGATCTCGAACGCCCAGTTCTCCTCGTCGCGCGGGAGCGTGCCGGTGCGCGCGAGCATCGGCGCGATCCGCTGGGGCATCGGCTCGCGGTCGGGATCCTGGGGCGGATCCATGCGGTGGATCATCCAGTCGTCGCCGCGGGTGCGGAACAGGACGTAGCGCCCCTGGAGCCGCTCGCCGTGGAAGGTGATCATCACCTCGTCCTTGCGGAACTTGTGCGTCTCGTAGGTCCCGCGATCCCAGATCTTCATCGTCCCGGCGCCGTACTGGCCGGCCGGGATGTCGCCGTGGAAGTCGATGTACTCGAGCGGGTGGTCCTCGGTGTGGACCGCCAGGTGGTTCTTGGCGGGATCGGGCGGGATGCCCTTCGGCACGGCCCAGGAGACGAGCACGCCCTCGCGCTCCAGCCGCAGGTCCCAGTGCAGGCGCCGCGCGTGATGCTCATGAACCACAAAGCGGTCCAGAGCCTCGTCCTCGGCGGAGGCGTCCCCTCCGGGCTCGGGCGTCGAGTCGAAGTCTCGCTTGGAGCGGTACTTGTCGAGACGGTCGGCCATGCGGCCAGAGACGTTACGGGCGCTTCACGCTTTGGGTACTCTGCGTGCCGCAATGGACGCGAACCCGATCGTCCTCGACGAGTCGGCCGACGACGTGGTGGTCGTGGTCGTGGAGGGAGAACACGACATCTACACGGCACCCACGCTGCGCGAGCGGCTGGACGAGGCGCTGGAGCGCCGCGGCGGGGTCGTGGTCGACCTGACCGGGGCGACGTTCGTGGATTCTTCCGTGCTCGGTGCGTTGCTCGACGCCCGACGGCGTGCACTGGACGCCGATCAGGGGTATGTCGTCTGCGTGGGCGAACAAGTGGAGCCGGGCGTGCAGCGGATTCTCGACATCACGGGCCTCGTGCCGGTGCTGCCGGTGGTCGGCGACCGCGCGCAGGCGATCGAGCACGCGCGCGCCGGGGTCCGCGGATGACGGTCGCCGTCGTCCCCGAGGTCCGCCTCACGATGCCCGCCCGTGCCGAGGGCGTCGGCGTGGTGCGCCAGGCGCTGGCCGGCATGGCCGACGCGCTCGCCTTCGACGCCGCCGTGGTGGCGGACATGAAGATGGCGGTCACCGAGGCGTGCACCAACGTCGTCGTCCACGCCTACGAGGGCGAGGTGGGCACGCTCGAGGTCGAGATGCTCGCCGACGAGGCCACGCTCACGATCGTGGTCCGCGACTGGGGCACCGGCATCCAGCCGCGCCCCCAGCGCCGTGAGGCCCCGGCCCTCGGGCTCGGCCTGCCGCTGATCGCCGCGCTGTCGGACTCCTTCGAGCTGCGCGGCTCGACCAAGTCGGGCGCCGAGGTCCGCATGACCTTCATCGCCGACCGCGCGACCGACCCCGCGGACGCGAACCCGGTGCCCGGGACCGTCGGCGACGACGGCCGCTGGGACCCGTCGGCCGACCCGCCCGGGGTCTAGGCCGCCTGCCGCAGCGCCTCGAGCTCGCGCATCCGGCCCAGCCGGCCGAGCGCGCGTGACTCGATCTGCCGCACGCGCTCCGGCGTGATGCCGAGCCGGCGCCCGATCTCGCGCAGTGGCGTCGGATCGCCGCCGGAGATGCCGTAGCGCATCTCGACGACCGTGCGCTCGCGGTCCGGCAGCTCCTCGAGCGCGCGCCGCAGCATCTGCTCGGACAGCGAGATGTGGACGAGGTCCTCGGGCGCGGGCCCGTCCCCCGGCAGCAGGTCGCCGAAGGCGGCGTCCTCACCGTCGCCCAGCGGGCGGTCGAGTGACGTGACCGTGCGCGCGGCGTCGCGCAGCGCGTGCAGCTCGGCGAGCGGGATCTGCGCCTCGGCCGCGACCTCGGCGTCGGTCGGGGGCCGGTCGAGCTTCGCGGAGAGGAGGTTCTCCGCGCGCGCGACCTTGCGCTGGTTGCGCACGAGGTTGATCGGCAGCTTGATCGTGCGGGCCTTCGCGTCCATCCCGCGCTCGACGGCCTGCCGGATCCACCACGTCGCGTAGGTCGAGAAGCGGTAGCCGCGGCGCCAGTCGAACTTCTCGACGGCGCGGATGAGCCCGAGGATGCCCTCCTGGATCAGGTCGAGCAGCGTCAGCTCGGAGCCCTGGTACTTCTTCGCGATCGAGACGACGAGGCGGAGGTTGGCGTTGATCATCCGGTCCTTGGCGTCGAGGTCGCCGCGCTCGATGCGGCGCGCGAGCTCGATCTCCTCGTCCGGCGTCAGCAGCCGGTGGCGGCCGATCTCGTTGAGGAACAGCTGCAGCGTGTCGGTGG
This sequence comes from uncultured Solirubrobacteraceae bacterium, assembly GCA_963730115.1. Classification (GTDB taxonomy): domain Bacteria; phylum Actinomycetota; class Thermoleophilia; order Solirubrobacterales; family Solirubrobacteraceae; genus DASQFQ01. The sequence goes on from CAVSQM010000012.1 coordinate 929,181, forward strand.
TCGCGCTCGCCAGTGCGGCGTCGTCGACCGGCGCCGGCTCGGCCTCGCGGCCGCAGTCGTCGCGCAGGTCGATGTGCCGGCTCTCCATCTGCTCGTAGAGGCGGCCGAGGTCCTCCTCCTCGAGCTCGAGCGCCTGAGCCAGCTCGTCCACCTCGCTGAGATGCAGGCATCCGTGCTGCTCGCCTCTGTCGAGGAGCGCCGCGATCGGGCCGCCCATGGCGTCGTTGATCACGCGCATATACCTCAGTGGTCACCGCATCGGATTTGGCCTAAACGCACGAGACCGCGGGAACTCTCTGTACAAAGCGAACGTTGAAAGGCAGGAGCCCGAGCGTGTTCGAGCGCTTCAAGCATCGCGGCACAACCGAAGACGGAGCCACGGCCACCACCCCGGCGAACGGCGAGCGCCCGGTACGCGGCGAGATGCCGCCGGAGGAGCGCACCGCCACGCACCCGTCCGGCGTCGCCACGCGCGAGACGATGCACCACGTGCGCGCCCGCCAGCGCGAGGAGTACGGCGGCATCAACTGGGGCGCCGCGTTCTTCGGCTGGCTGGTCGCGGTCGGCGTCGCCGTCCTGCTGACCGGCCTGCTCGCCGCCGCCGGCGCCGCGATCGGCCTCACGGAGACGACCTCGGACGCCGCCGACTCGGCCTCGGCCGAGACGCTCTCGACGGCCGGCGCGATCGCGCTGATCGCCGTGCTCGCGATCGCCTACTACTGCGGCGGCTACGTGGCCGGCCGCATGTCGCGCTTCGACGGCGCCCGCCAGGGCATCGGCGTGTGGGCGGTCGGCCTGCTGATCACGCTCGCCGCCGCGATCCTCGCCGTGATCGCCGGCTCCGAGTACAACGTGGTCGAACGCGCCAACTTGCCGCGGCTGCCGGTCGGCGACGAGACCCTGACCACCGCGGGCGCGCTCGCGAGCCTCGCGATCGTGCTGGGGACCCTGCTCTGCGCGGCCCTCGGCGGGATCGCCGGTGCCCGCTACCACCACAAGGTGGACCGTGCCGGCTATCCCGAGTAGGTGTCTGGGAACTGACCGCAACGGGTATGGCAGCTTTGAATACTTCAACTACTGCTGAGCGATCGGAGAGGTAGGCACACACGCTGCAGGTGAAGGGGAACACCACTGATGCCGTGCGCCTGCTCGAAGAGGACCCGGATCTCGGGGGCCTGCTGAGCGGGACCCGGCGCGCGGAGGCGGAGCGCGAGCTCGTCGTGCGCGTGCATCGCCTCGGCGTGGGCGTGTGGGACGTCTCGCGGCTCGAGGCCGCCGGAGCCGACCACGTCGGCCTGCTGTTGCTGGACGGCGTGGTCGCGCGCGAGGTGATCGTCGCCGACCACGTGAGCGCGGAGCTGCTCGGTCCCGGCGACCTCCTGCGCCCGTGGCAGACGCCGAGCAGCAGCAGCCTGCTGCCCGTCGACGTGCTGTGGTCGGTGCTCTCGCCCTCGTCGTTCGCGGTCCTCGACCGCCGCTTCGCCGCCGAGCTGGCGCGCTGGCCGGAGGTCACCGCCGCGCTGTTCGACCGCCTCAGCGAGCGCTCGCTGCGGCTCGCCACCACGCAGGCGATCTCGCAGCTCACGCGGGTCGACCGCCGCCTGAAGGCGCTGCTGTGGCACCTGGCCGAGCGCTGGGGCCGCGTCTCCGGCGACGGCGTCGTCGTGCCGCTCGCGCTCACCCATCGCATCCTCGGCCAGCTGGTGGGCGCGCGCCGCCCGACCGTCTCCACCGCGCTCGGCGAGCTCGCGGAGCGCGGCGAGCTCACCCGCCGGGTCGACGGCTCGTGGGTGCTGCGCGGCTCGCCGCCCGATGCGTCCGCGCTCGGCCGCCGGCGCGCGCTGGCGGGCCGCCCCGGCGACCTGATGCGCCCGATGCGGCGGTTCAGCTCCGAGCCCGACGAGGGCGTCGTCGACGACGACTACGTCCGCGCCGGCGGCTCGTAGATCCGGGCCTTTTGCCCGCCCCGTACCGGGGTAGGACAATGGAACAGGACTAGAGACCAGAGGAGTCAGATCATGGCGACCCGCACCAGCACGACCGGCATCCTGTCGGAGTCCAAGAGCACCGAGCGCGAGGAGATCATCGAGCTCCTCAAGAAGGCCTACTGGATGGAGCTCGAGACGGTCATGAGCTACATCCAGGCGTCCGTCAACCCCGACGGCGTGCGCGCCCAGGAGATCGTCGAGTCGCTGCAGGAAGACGTCCAGGAGGAGCTCGGGCACGCCCAGCAGTTCGCGGCCCGGATCAAGGAGCTCTACGGCGTCGTCCCGGGCTCGCAGGAGTTCACCCCCGAGCAGTCCTACCTGCAGCCGCCTGAGCACCAGACCGACATCGTGCACGTGATCAAGGGCGTGATCGAGGCCGAGACCGGCGCGATCGAGCACTACAACCACATCATCGAGATCACCGACGGCGTCGACTTCGTGACGCAGGACATGGTCATCGACATCCTGCGCGACGAGGAGGGCCACCGCCGCCTCTTCGAGGGCTACCTGCGCGAGTACGAGGCCGAAGGCCTCGCCTAGCGCCCCCACACCCGGGTCTAGACTCCCGTCCGTGAGGGAGTCGGCGCCCGTGACGGGCGGTACGGAGCTCCTCGACGGGCTCCCGACGCCCGTCGTGGTTCTCGAACCCGGAAGCGGCCGCGTGCTGGCCGCCAACCGGGCTGCCCACGAGCTGACCGGCGAGGACCCGGTGGGCCGTGCGGCGTCGGAGTGGCTGCCCGCCGACTGCTGCCGCGACGCCGACGGCCGACCGCTGGCCGAGGAGAAGCTCCCGGCCGTGCGCGCGGCGCGCGGCGAGCGCGTCCGTGGCGCGATGCTCACCTGCGACACCCCGCGCGGTGCACGCACGCTGCGCGTGAGCGCGGAGCCGCTGCAACCCGCCGACGGGCCGCCGGTGGTGGTCGTCACGTGCGAGGACGTGACCGAGCTGCGCGCGGCCCAGCTCGGCGAGCGGCTGGTCGCCGACGACCTGCGCTCGATCCTCGAGGGCATCGCCGACGCCGTCACCGCGCAGGGCCCGGACGGCTCGCTGGTGTACGCCAACGACGCGGCGGTGCGGGTGCTCGGGTTCCCGTCCGCCGAGGCGCTGCTGAGCGCGCCGCTGACCGAGATCATGGCCCGCTGGGAGCTGCTGACGCCGACCGGCGAGGAGGTGTCGCTGATGTCGCTGCCCGGCCGCCAGGCGCTCGCGGGCCTCGAGCCCCAGCCGATGCTGGTGCAGTTCCGCGAGCGCGGCGGGGAGGAGACGCGCTGGTCGCGCATCAAGGCGAAGCCGGTGCGCGAGGCCGACGGCTCGGTGCGGCTGGCCATCAACGTGATCGAGGACGTCACCGAGCTCAAGCAGGTCGAGCAGGCCCAGCGCTTCCTCGCCGAGGCGAGCCGCGTGCTGGCCGACTCGCTCGACTACGAGGCCACGCTCACGGCGATCGCGAAGCTGGCGGTGCCGGGGGTGGCGGACTGGGTCGGGGTCGACCTCGCCGGCGACCGTCCGCTCGAGGCCCAGCGCGTGGCGGTCGAGCACGTCGACCCCGAGAAGGTCGCGCTGGCCGAGGAGCTCGCCGAGCGCTACCCCGCCGAGCGGCGCGCCGACCGCGGGCTCCACCAGGTGCTGACGACCGGCGAGTCGCAGCTGTGGCCGGAGATCCCCGACGCGCTGCTCGTCGAGGCGGCGCAGGACGAGGAGCACCTGCGGATGATCCGCGAGCTCGGGATGGCGTCGGCGATGATCGTCCCGATGCGGGTGCGCGACCGCGTGCTCGGCGCGATCTCGTTCGTGAGCGCGGAGTCGGGGAGGATCTTCAACCCGGGCGACCTGCGGCTCGCCGAGGACCTCGGGCTGCGCGCCGGCGCAGCCGTCGAGAACGCGCGCCTGTACCGCGCGCGGTCGACGATCGCGCAGACGCTGCAGGCGTCGCTGCTGCCACCGATCCTGCCGGACGTGCCCGGCTTCGAGGTCGCCGCGCTGTACCAGGCGGCCGGCGAGGACCACGAGGTCGGCGGTGACTTCTACGACCTCTTCGCGACCACCGAGGACCACTGGTTCGCGGTCATCGGCGACGTCTGCGGGAAGGGCGCCGAGGCCGCGGCCGTGACCGCGCTCGTGCGCTACACGATCCGTGCCGCGGCGGCGCGGAGGCACTCGCCGGCGGCGATCCTGCGCTGGGTCAACGAGGTGATGCTGCGCGAGAGCTCGACGCGCTTCTGCACCGTCGCGATCGCGCATCTCGACCGCTCAGGTGGGGGCGCGAAGCTGACCTTCGCGGTCGGCGGCCATCCGGCGCCGATCGCGGTGCGCGCCGACGGGCGGGTCGAGGAGATGGCGGTGGGAGGCACGCTGCTGGGCCTGGTCGAGGACCCGCGGCTCACCGATGTCAGGGCCGAGCTCGCGCCCGGCGAGACCTTCCTGCTCTACACCGACGGCGTCACCGAGGCCGACGCGCCGCACCGCGTGTGGACGCCGGAGGACCTGGCCCGCGTGGCGGCCGGCTGCACCGGCCGGAGCGCCCAGCGGCTCGTCGACCACATCGCCGAGGCGGCGCTGGAAGGGCTCGCGACGCAGCCGCGCGACGACGTCGCGATGCTCGCGCTGCGGAGGGACGAGGGCTAGCTAGCTAGCCGTCGTCGCCGGCGCCGGCCGCGTCCGGGTTGCCGGTCGCCGTGCCCTCGTCGTTGTCGGGCGCGTTCTCGTCGTCGCCACCCGAGGGGTCCTGCTCCGGGTCGCGCTTGCCGGGCGTGTCGTCGACTTCGCTCGGCTGCTCTTCGGGATAGCCGGCGCCGGATTCCTCAGGTGTCTCCATGCCCCGGGCTTGCCCAGCGGGTCGGCACAGCAAACCGAGCTCCCGGATGAAACGGGAGCTCCCGGATGAGGGTTTCGCCTGCCAGGCACTTGCCCTTGCGCGCCACCGCGGCGGTGGCGCCGCCCTGGGCAAGTGCCTTCGGCGACGTTACTTTGTCTTGCGCTCGAGGTCTGCGACTTCCTCGGCCTTGCGGTCGGTCTTCTCGTGCGCGTCGGCGAGCTCTTCCTTCGCCTCGCCCTTGCGCTCCTCGCGGCGGCCCTCCTGACGCAGGGAAGCGTCGTCGGCGAGGTCGCCGGCGGCCTTCTTGACGCGGCCGCTGATCTTGTCGGTGATGCCCATGGGGGTCGAATCCTCCGTTTTCGGGGGTCTTCGACAGGGCTACCCGAGCGCGGAGCGGCTCAACCGGCGTGCTCGGCGACCGTGCGCAGCCGCTCGAGCGCCCGGCGGATGAGCCGGGAGACGTGCATCTGGGAGACGCCGACGCGCTCGGCGATCTCGGCCTGCGTGAGGTCCTCCACGAAGCGCAGGTGCAGCACGATGCGGTCGCGCGGCGGCAGCGCCTGCAGCGTCGGGGCGATCGTCGCGCCGTACTCGACGAGCTCGAAGCGCTCGTCCTCCGACCCGATCGACTCGGCGTAGGTCTCGCCGTCGCCCTCGTCGCCGAACCGGTAGGACTCGAGCGAGACCGCGTCGTACGCCGACGCCGCCTCCATCGCCTCCAGCACCTGCTCGATCGAGAGGTCGAGCGTCTCGGCCACCTCCGCCGCGCTCGGCGAGCGGCCGAGCTTGCGCGACATGTCCTTGACGCAGTTGTCGACCTGCATCACGCGCTCCTGCATCCCGCGCGGGACGTGCACGGCCCACCCGTTGTCGCGGAAGTAGCGCTTCAGCTCGCCGAGCATCGTCGGCACTGCGTAGGACGAGAACGCCGTCTCACGCGCCGGGTCGAAGCGGTCGATCGCCTTGATCAGGCCGAGCGTGGCGACCTGGACGAGGTCGTCGAGCGGCTCGTCGGAGCGGCGATAGCGGCGGGCCATGCGGCGCGCCAGCGGCAGCAGGCGCTGCACGAGCTCCTCGCGTGCGGACTGGTCCCCATGCCGGTGGTAGCGGACGAGCAGGCGGCGATCCTCCTGCGAACGCGAGCCCGCGGTCTCGTCCCTCGTGCTTCCCTCGATCTCCAAGCCTCTCCGAGCGGGCAGTTCCCCCTCACCCGACCCACGCCGGGCAGGGCGTCAGCCTAGCGGAGTGGAATCGAGGTCGCGTCGCAATTGTCCGATGGATTCGTAGACCGCGGAAGCGCCCGCTTCCAGCAGTTCCTTGTCGCTGAAGCCGCCGGTGAGGACGCCTACTGACTTGATGTCGGCCCGCTTGGCGGCCTCGCAGTCCCAGGCCGAATCGCCGACCATCACCGCGTCGCCGCCCCCGCCCTTCTCGAGCGCGGCGATCACGAGGTCCGGCTTCGGCTTGGTCTCCTCGACGTCGGCGGAGGTCGTCCAGCCGTCGACGAGATCGCGGACGAGCAGCAGATCCACGTAGTGGTCGGCCTCGTCGGCCTTCGCCGAAGAAGCGAGGATCACGGTGTGCTCGCGCTCCTTGAGCTCGAGGATCAGCTCCCGCGCGCCGTCGAGCGGCGCGACCTCGCCGATCAGCTGCATGTAGGCCTGCTTCTCGGCGTCGCGGATGCCGTCGCCGTGCTCCTTGTCGGCCGCCTTGCCGATCAGGGAGGCGACCAGTTGGTCGCCTCCCATCCCGATGTGCCGGTGGATCTTCCACAGCTGCACCACGAACCCGTGCGCGCGGAACGCCCGGTACCACGCGATCGCGTGCTGGTAGTTCGTGTCGACGAGGGTGCCGTCGATGTCGAGGATCGCGACGGTCAAGACGCGGAGGCGCCCACGCTGCGGGCCTGCCCCTCGTGCTCGCCCTCGCAGAACTCCTCGACGATCTTCTCGCAGAAGGCCGGCAGGTCGTCGGGGTTGCGCGAGGAGACGAGGCCCTCGTCGACCACGACCTCCTCGTCGACCCAGTTGCCGCCCGCGTTGCGGATGTCGGTCTGGATCGACGGCCACGAGGTGATCGTGCGGCCCTTGAGCACGTCGGCCTCGACCAGCGTCCAGGGGCCGTGGCAGATGACGCCGACCGGCTTGCCCGCCTCGAAGAAGCCGCGCGCGAAGGCGACGGCGCCCTCGTCCATGCGGAGGTTGTCGGGGTTCGCCACGCCGCCCGGCAGCACGAGGCCGTCGTAGTCGGAGACGTCGGCGTCGCCGACCGTCCTGTCGACCGCGAACGTGTCGGCCTTGTCGAGGTGGTTGAACGCCTGCACCTCGCCGGACTCGGTCGAGATCAGCTCGGGCGTGCCGCCCGCCTCCTCCACGGCCTTCCAGGGCTCGGTCAGCTCGACCTGCTCGATGCCCTCCGGCGCGACCAGGAACGCGATCTTCTTGCCATCCAGCTTGCCCGCCATGGGAGCTCCTTTCGTGTCGTTGGTCTCCCAACTGATCCTCGCCGTCGTGATTGGCAGCCAAACGCCCGCGGGTAAGGCATCCACATGGCGAACGAAGAAGAACCCGACATCAAGGGCGAGAACCTCGCCGACACCGACGAGTCGCCGCTCGGCGACACGACCGAGCACGCCGGCGAGCAGGACACCGACGAGGGCGAGACCTACCACGATCCGGAGGGCGATGGCGAGGAGACCGTCGAGACCGAGGAGCCACCCGGCGGCGAGGACGGCGCGCAGGCCGCCAGCCCTGGCGAGGCCGAGGGCGGCGAGGGCGTGCCCAAGCCGGACTCCGAGCGGCTGGCCAACCGCGAGGACACCTGAAAGACCGCGGGTTTGACCGCCCGCACGCGCGGGAAGATCACCTCTCGTCGCGCCCGATCAGTTTTCCGGATCACCCTCCAACGACCCGGGCCAGGGCGCAACACGACCCTCCTCCTCATGAACCGAGGCGCCCCACGGGCGCCTCGGTCGCGTTAATCGCGCCGCACGCTGGGTAGGCAACCGGCATGGACCCTCGTCCCCCCACTCCCCCGTCGCCGCCCGGTCCCGGGCCGGACCCGCAGCCGCCGGCGCCCACGCCGGACCCGACGCCGCTGCCGCCCGACCCGACCCCGCCGTCGATCTGAGTTGAAGCCGGTCTCCGAGACCCCCACGGAGCCGAGCGACTACGCCGCGATCTCGCTGGCGTTCGGCTCGCTCCTCACCGCGCTCGCCACGACCGCGCGCTCGCGCGACCCGATCGAGCCCGCCGAGCTGCTGCCGTTGTCGGCCGCGACGTTCTCGCTCTCGCGCCTGATCGTCCACGACAAGGCCGAGAGCTGGCTGCGCGAGCCGTTCGTCGACGAGGACGGCGATCAGAAGCGCCCGAAGGGGCGCCGCCTGCGCTACGCGGTCGGCGAGCTGATGACCTGCACGCGCTGCGTGGGCGCGTGGAGCGCGCTCGCGCTCGTGGGCCTGCGCCTGCATGCGCCGCGCGCCGGCCGTACGGTCACCGCGGTGCTCGCCGCCTCCGCGGGCAACGACGCGCTGCAGGCGGGCTTCTCGTGGCTGTGCGCACGCGCCAACGAGCAGTCCGCCACGGCGGACACCAGCGCGCGTGTGACCGGCGTCACCCGCCGAGCCGCCTGATCCCGGTTAGTTGGCGGCCCGCGCCGGGTACCCGTACGCTGCCATGCGTGCCCACTCCCCATTTGCCACGGCACATGAGCACTGGCAGCCGGTCCCGGCCACCCCGTCACCGGTCCGCCTCTCGCTCCCCGCTCGCGCCCGCAACATCGCGGTCGTCCGGCGTGCGCTCGAGGCGATCGCCGAGGAGCTCGCCCTGCCGCGCCGCCTCGTCGAGGACATGCGGCTCGCCGTGACCGAGGCCTGCACCAACGTCGTCCGCCACGCGTACGCAGGCCAGGAGGCCGACGAGCAGAGCGCGATGCGCGTCGAGTTGCGCCCGCAGCCGGGCGGCATGCTCGTCGTGGTCGAGGACCGCGGCCGCGGCCTCGCCCCGAGCCCCGACGGCGGAGGGCCCGGCCTCGGGCTGCCGCTGATCGCGGCGCTCACCGAGGATCTCGAGATCTCCCACGGCCCCGACAATCGGGGCAGCCGGGTCGCGATGTCGTTCGCGCCCGTGATCGAGGCCGCGTGACCGACGCCGCGGCGGGCCCGAACGGCTCTCCCGGCACCACGCGCGTGTCCATCGCCAGCGGCCCGCTGGTGGGGCCGGTCCTCCGCCGCGTGGTCGGCATGCTCGCCGCGCGGGCCGACCTGCCGCTCGACCGGCTCGACGACGCCGTCCTGGTCGCCGACCTGATCGCCTCGCGCGCCCCCGCCCACGTCAGCGCCACCTCGGTCGACGTCGACCTCGAGACCGGCGACCGCACGCTGTTCCTGCGCGTCGGGCCGCTGCGGCCCGGCGGCGGCGACGCGCTGATCGTCGACGCGGCGGTGCCCGGCGTCGGCAACGTGATCGAGCAGCTGGCGGACGACATCTCCGTCCAGCCCGAGGGCGACTCGGAGTACCTGCACGTGCGACTCGCCTACCCGGCCTGACTGGAACGGCTCTGGACCGGGAACCACGCGCTTGATGGCCATCGAGTTCGCGATCGAGGATCACCGCGTCGGCGAGGACACCCACGTCGTCGCGGTCACCGGCGAGATCGACCTCTTCACCGCGCCCGAGTTCAAGCAGCGGATGAGCCAGCCGATCGACGACGGCGTCGCGCGCCTCGTGGTCGATCTGTCGGGCACCACCTTCATCGACTCGTCCAGCCTCGGCGTGCTGATCGGGGCGCACCGGCGCCTCAAGCAGCGCCGCGGCAGCCTGGTCGTCGTCTGCGACAATGACGCGATCGTGAAGACCTTCAAGATCACCGGACTTGACGGCGTCTTCACCCTCGTCCGCTCGCTCGACGACGCGCTCGACGGCGACGCCGTCGGCGCGGGCTCGTAGCTCTCCCTACCCGGCCTCCAACGGTGGGCACGGGCTTCCCCGCTGACGACGCACAGAGCGACTTCGCTCGCGCGCGGCGCTCGCGGATGCTGGCCGAGCTCGCCCGCCGCCTCCGCTTCGAGCCCGACGACGTCGGCTACATCCTCCCGTTCGAGGAGGTGATCGACGCGCTCGGCCGTGTGGCCGAGCACGACCTCGGGCTGCAGACGATCCCGCTCGACTCGATCGTCGGCACGATCGACCGCACCAAGGACTTCGACCGCGCCTTCCGCCCCACCAGCCCGCGGCTGCGCGCCCGCTGGCAGCGGATCGCCGAGGCCCAGCGGCGCGGCGAGTCGTTCCCGCCGATCTCCGTCTTCCGGATCGGCGAGCTGCACTTCGTGCGCGACGGGCACCACCGGGTGTCGGTCGCCCGCTCGCTGAGGCGCGAGGACATCGACGCCTACGTCACCGAGGTCGAGACGCGGGTGGGCGCCGGCACCGACGTGCTCGTCTCCGACCTCCCGGTCAAGGGGCACGAGCGGCTGTTCCGCGAGCGTGTGCCGCTCGACGAGAAGCGCCGGGCGCGCGTACAGCCCTCGGACCCGTGGGACTACGGGATCCTCGCCGAGGGAGTCGAGGCGTGGGGGTTCCGCGCCATGCAGGGCCGCCGCCACTTCATGGACCGCGCGGAGATCGCCCGCGTCTGGTTCGACGAGGACTACGACCCGGTGACGCGGATGCTCCGCGACGCCGACCTCGTGGAGCGGGGCGAGACCGAGACGGACGCATACATGCGCGTGGTCACCGCCCGCTACATGCTGCTGCGCACGCACGAGTGGTCCGACGAGGTGCTCGAGCGGTTGCAGTCGGCCCAGAAGGCGGGCAAGCGGCGCAGTCGCGTGCCGCCGAAGCGGCGCCACGGCAAGCGGCCCGGCTACTAGTCAGGCGTCGCGGGCGCCGGGGTGGCCCTCGCCGGGCCATGGCGCGAGCACGAGCAGGAGCCGCGCGTCCGTGGTGGCGCGCACCTCGTGGCGCTCGCCGGGCTCGAAGATCGCCAGCAAGCCTGGGCCGCCGCTGACCGCCTCGCCGCCGTCGCGCCCGATCTCGACCTCGCCCTCGACGACGACGAGGTGCGCGCGCTCGTGGACCTGGTGCTCCTGGAGCTGCTCGCCGGCCGACAGGCGCAGCGCGATCGTGCGTGACTCGCCGCGCTTGGAGTCGAGGATCTGCGGGTGAGACGGCTCGACGTCGAGGTCCGTGAGGTTCCAGTGCTGCACGGGCGGAACCTAGCGGTCTTCGGCCTCCGAGCGCAGCCGCGCGATCGACTGGCGGATCAGGCGTGACACGTGCATCTGGGAGACGCCGACGATGTCGCCGATCTCGGACTGCGTGAGGTCCTCCTCGAACCGCAGCCGCAGCACCTCGCGCTCGCGCTCGGAGAGGACGCGCATGAGGCGCTCGACGGTGGCGGAGTCCTCGGCCACCGCGAACCCGTGGTCCTCGGCGCCGAAGGCGTCGACGAGCTCGCCCTCCTCGTCCTCCTCGTTGCGCGGGCGGTCGAGCGACACGGCGCGGTAGGCGCCGGCGGCCTCGCGGGCCTCGAGCACCTGCTCCGGCGAGGCGCCCACGCGCTCGCCGATCTCGGCGGGCGTCGGGAGCCGGCCGAGCTCGCGGCCCATGTCCTCGCCGACGCGGTCGACCTTGACCGCGAGCTCCTGGAGATCGCGCGGTACGCGCACGGACCAGCCCTTGTCACGGAAGTGACGCTTGAGCTCACCGAGGATGGTGGGGACGGCGAACGACGAGAATGCAGTCTCGCGCTGGGGATCGAAGCGCTCGATCGCCTTGAGCAGCCCGAGCGAGGCGACCTGGATGAGGTCGTCGAGCGGTTCCCCCGCGCGCTGGTAGCGGCGGGCGAGCTGGCGCGCGAGCGGGAGGAAGCGCTCGACGAGCGCCTCCCGCGCGGCCGGGTCCGCCTCGTGGTGGTAGCGCTCGAGCAGGCGCCGGTCTTCCTGGGCACGGGCCTGCCGATCCCTAGGAGTGGAATCCGGGGAACCGGTACGCGCGGCGGAATATGCTCCGCCCGTGCGCTGCTCGGGTCGTCGGTTCTCTATGGAGGTCACGCCCCTCTTCCTGCCGCTACGGCTCAATGGGGGCGCCGGGTCTCTGGGGCGCGAAGAAGGCAGCGGCGGGGGACTGGGCCGAGCCGTTCACGATTCTACTGCGGGCCTGGACGCGGGATAGCCGATGCGCAACACCACAATGGAGAAGAACCTGCGCGTCCTCATCGCCGACGAGGACGAGAACAAGCTGGAGGTCTTGCGCGAGACGCTCGAGGAGCTGGGCCACGAAGTCATGCCGTTCGCGGTCTCCGTGCGCGAGGCGGCCGAGCTGATCTCCCGCGAGGACCCCTCCCTCACGATCGTCATGGTGCACCAGGACGACGAGCACGCGCTGTCGCTCATCTCCGAGGCGGTTGAGTTCGCATCCGGACCTGTCATCGCGACGGTGCGCGACGGCGACGCCGATTTCCTGGCCCGCGCGGCCGAGCACGGCATCTCCGCCTACGTCCAGGGGACGGAGCCGGAAGCGGTGCAGGGCGCGATCGAGGTGGCGCTGCGGCGCTACCGCGAGACGGCCGTGCTGGCCGGCAAGGTCGACCAGCTCGAGGGCGCGCTGCAGCGGCGGGTCGTGATCGAGCGCGCCAAGGGGATCCTCATGGAGCGCCATTCGACCGACGAGCGGCGGGCGTTCGAGCTGCTGCGCGAGACCGCGCGGGCGAACTCGCGGCGGGTGGTCGAGGTGGCGCAGTCGGTCGTCGACGGCCACGCGCTGCTGCCGCGCGACGGCGGCGGCAAGGGTTAGCGGGCCAGAGGCCAGGGAACCCGGTCGGAAGATGAGCCCTTCCGAGGATCCCCGGCCCGGCAAGCGGCTCGAGCTCGGCGACTTCAAGCGCGCGTTCAAGCGCTTCCAGGACGATCAGATGACCGACCACGCGGCGGCGCTGACCTATTACTCGCTGCTGTCGCTGTTCCCCGCGCTGCTGTTCGGCGTCGCCTCGCTCGGCTACTTCGGCCGCCAGGGGCTGATCAACGAGGCCACGGACTACCTGCTGCAGGCGGGCGCGCCGGAGTCGACGGTCGACGCGGTGATCGGCGCGCTCGAGTCGGCCCAGGGCCAGCGCGGTACCGCGTTCACGGCGCTGGTGATCGCGCTCGCGACCTCGCTGTGGGGCGCGTCGGGCGCCTTCGGCGCGGTCGGCCGGGCGCTCAACATCGTGTGGCGCGTCGAGGAGGGGCGCAGCTTCATCCGCAAGAAGGCCTTCGATCTGATGTGGACGCTGATCCTGCTCGTCCTCGTGCTGGTGACGTTCGTGCTGATCTTCGTCGGCGGCGACGTCGCCCGGGACCTGCTGGGCACGATCGGGCTCGGCGACGAGGGCGCCACGGTGTGGCTGATCGCGCGCTGGCCGCTGGCGCTGGTGTTCGCGATGCTGGTCTACGCGATCGTCTACTACGCCGCGCCGAACGTCGAGGTGCCGCGCTTCCAGTTCCTCACGCCGGGCGCGGTGCTCGGGGTGGTGGCGTGGATCGTGGCCTCGGGCGGCTTCTTCTTCTACGTCTCGAACTTCTCGTCGTACTCGGCGACCTACGGTGCGTTCGCGGGCGCGGTGATCCTGCTCGTGTGGCTGTGGCTCACGAACGTCGTGCTGCTGCTGGGCGCGGAGCTCAACGCGGTCATCGATCTCCGGCGCTCGCCGGAGCTGTCGAGCAAGTACGACGGCCCGCCACTGCCCGCGAAGGTCCCTGCCGACGCCTGAGCAAGCGCCCATCGGCAGGGCCCGGCGGGGTCTGGGCCGGGCCCGCCGAGGTCCCAGGGCGTCGGCGCCGCGAGCTACCGTGGGCCGAATGCCGTGTGACGATACGGTCGTCGCGAGATTTTTGTCAAGTCGTTGCTGAAACGGGTGAGATGACCGAGCCCTGGAGTCCTCGCGAGCTCAGCCGCCTGCGCGTCATCGAGGCGCTGTTCCGGTCGCCGGAGAGCAGCCGCGCGCAGGTCGGGCAGGAGACGGGGCTGTCGCGGCCGACGGTCGCCTCGGTGCTCGACGAGCTCGAGCGCGCGGGCGTGGTCGAGCAGCGAGCGGTGCGGGAGCACGAGGACCGCCCGCGACCGACGGGCCGGCCGCCGATCCAGGTCCGGCTGGCGCCGGGGGCGGCGTTCGCGGTGGGGCTGGACTTCGGGCACCGGCACATCCGGGCGGCGCTCTGCGACCTCGCGGGCCGGCCGGTGGCCGACGACTGGTCCGAGGCCGAGGTCGACAGCTCCCCCGCCGCGAGCCTCGACCTCGCACATGAGCTCGTCCGCGGGCTGCTGCGGCGCGCGGAGGCCGACCCGAGCGACGTGATCGGCGTGGGGATGGGGCTGGCGGCGCCGGTCGACTTCGCGAGCGGGACCGCCTACGTCGAGGGCATCCTGCCCGGCTGGGGCGGGGTCCGCCCGGCGGCCGAGATGGAGGCGCGGCTGGGGCTGCCGGTCAAGCTCGAGAACGACGCCAACGTGGGCGCGCTGGGCGAGCACCGCTTCGGGGCCGCGCGCGGCGCTCGGGACATCGCCTACGTGCGGCTGTCGGCGGGGATCGGGCTCGGGCTGGTGCTGAACGGCTCGCCGTACCGGGGGCGCCTGGGGTTCGCGGGCGAGCTCGGGCACGTGCGGGTCGTCTCCTCGGGTGGCGCGCTCTGCCGCTGCGGCAACCGCGGGTGCCTGGAGACGGTGGCGAGCGCGGCGGCGGTGGCCGACGCGCTCGGCGTGCACGTCCCGCGCGTGGTCGAGCTCGTCGAGGCCGGCGACGCGGCGGCGCTGGCCGCGGTCGCGGCGGCCGGCGAGGCGGTGGGCGAGGTGGTCGCGGCGATGGTCAACGTGCTCAACCCGGAGCTGGTGGTGATCGGCGGCGAGCTGGCCGGAGCAGGCGACGTCCTGCTCGACCCCCTGCGCCGCGCGATCTCCGAGTCGGTGATCCGGCCGTCGGCGGCGGCGGTCGAGGCGCGCTTGGGCGCGCTCGGCGAGCGGGCGGAGGTGCTCGGAGCGGCCGCGCTGGTGCTCGCGGGCGCCCCGGCGCTGCTGGCGCGGCGGCTGGGCGGGGCCTGACAGACCCATCTGAGCGGTCGGCGCCCATGGGTTGGTCGCGACCAACCCATGGGTCTCTGTGCACGGCGGCTGCGAGCCGACAGATTGCGGATCATCAATTTACCGCGATTTGAGGGGGCAGCGTGTCCATCAGCACCACCAGTCACAGGAATCGAGCGATCGCCGTCGCGGTCGCCGTCATCACCCTCCTGGCGGGCGGCCTCAGCGCCGAACGCGCCGGCGCGCTGACGCCCGCCCAGAGCACCGAGGCGGGCGTCGTGAACCTGCTCGGCGGCTGGGTGCCCAGCGCCTTCAACGGCAGCATCGAGGACTTCTGGCGTCGCACTCTGCCCGCCTGGGGCTACAGCTACGGCAAGCCGGGGGTCCAGTACTACGGCAACGGCTCGGGCGGCTACTACAACACCGCGTGCGGGCCCACCTCCCCGTGGTCGGGTGAGAACGGGTTCTACTGCTCGACCACCAACACGATCTATCTCGACTACTGGGGGCAGCAGAGCCTGTTGAACCGTCTCGGCGACCACGGCTCGGGCGGCTTCCTGGCCCACGAGTGGGCGCACCGGGCGCAGGCCCGCATGGGAACGCTGGTCCCCAACTTCCGCAGCGAGTACAACGCGGACTGCCTGGCCGGGCTCTATACGCGCTACGGCTACAACACCGGCCGGCTGGGCGGCAACGACTTCTCGGAGTTCTACAACTGGCTGTACTACCAGCAGCCCTCCGCGAGTCACGGCATCGGCCCCAACCGCGCCGCCTGGTTCCAGTACGGCTATGCCCAGTACACGAAGCCGGCGTGCGACTCCACGTTCCGCCTCACGGTGAGCGGCGCGTCTGTCGCGAAGGTCGGCGCCACGCGCAAGGCGAAGCTGGCCGCCGCCCGCACGCTGCGCCCGCCGGTGAAGGTCGCGGTCGACATCACGCCGCGCCGGACGACGGCGCTGCCGGGCGGCGGTGAGCGCATCCGCTTCCCCAAGAGCCAGCAGCACGATCCCCACACGCCGGTCGGCTGAGTCGCCGCCCGATACGAGGAAGCTCACGAGCGGGCCGGGAACCCCCGGCCCGCTCGCGCGCGGCCCTAGGCGGCCGCCGGCTCGCGCAGCGTCATCTCCTCGGGCCACGAGCAGAGGGTCTTGCGACCCGGGCAGTCGCCGCAGAGCGCGCGGTGGGGCTCGGCGGCGACCGGGTGGCGGCCCTCGAGCACGCCTTCGGCGAGCCGGGTGAGCTGCTCGGCGAGCGCGGGCACGTCGCGGGCGCTGAACGTCGCGCTCACCGGCGCGTCCGGGCGCTCGAGGAACGCGTAGGCGACCTCGACGGTCGGCGCGCCGCCGCGGAGCGCCGCCAGCGCGTACACGATCCGCTGGGTGGCGTAGTCGCGCTCGACGACGTCCGCGGGCTCGGCGCCGTCGAGTCGGTCGCTCTTGTAGTCGACGACGAGGGCGTCGCCCTCGCGGGAGCGGGCGAGCACGTCGACGACGCCGTTCACGAGCGCGCCGCCGGCGGGGTCGAGCGGGAACGAGAAGGACGCCTCGCGCCGGACCTCGCCCGCGGCGGCGATCTGCGCGCACAGCGGCGAGGCGCCGAAGGCCGCGACGATCGAGCGGATGTCCTCGACCTCGTCGTCGCCGAGCTCGGCGCCCTCCTCGGTCGCGATGGCGTGGACGGCCTCGGCCGGCGGCGGTGCCGGGCGCGCGAAATCGAGCTCCTCGAGCAGCCGGTGGGCGATCACGCCGCGCATGCGCGGGTCGAGCGCCGGGTGCTCGGCCTCCGGCGCGCCGGGGGGTGGCGGAGGGGGCGCGACGGGCGGAAGTCTAAGGGTCCGGTGGAGGTAGAACCTATAGGGACATTTCGCGTACTGGCCGAGCGCGGTGTAGCTCAGGCGCTGCGGAGCGGGGCGGCCGGCGGACGGCGCCGGGACGACCTTCGGCTTCGCCGGGAGCGCGGTGCCGGGCGAGCCCTTGCGGGTGCGGCTGACGAGCGCCTCGGGCGCGATGGTCCCCGGCGTGACGAGGCGGGCGGCGATGCGCGTCGGCCGGCCGTCGAACGAGCTGTGCACGACGCGCTCGACCTCGGCGACCGCCGTCCCGAACGGGGAGTGGAGCGGCGCCGGGCCGCCCTCGGTGAGCCGTGCGAGCGGTCCTCCGAGCAGGGCCGGGCCGATCCAGTCGAGCGGCGGGCCACCGGGGCGCGGTGGGGTCTGCTTCTCCGGGTCGGCGGTGCCGGACAGGATCAGCCGGTCGCAGGCGCGCGTCATCGCCACGTAGAACAGCCGCCGCTCCTCGGCGTCCTCCTCCGCCGCCGCGTCGGCGGCGAGGCGCTCGTACGCGAGCGCGGGGACCGCGGCGCCGCCGCCGGGGGTCGCGAGGCGCAGCCCGACCGCGCCGTCGGCGCCGATCAGCAGCCGCTCGGTGCGGCCGCCGCCCTGCCGGCCGAGGTCCGCCACGCACACGACCGGGAACTCGAGCCCCTTCGCGCGGTGGATCGTCATCAGCCGCACGGCGTCGAGCCCCTCGGACTCCAGCGGCGCCTCGCCCTCGCGGGCGGCGGCGAGGTCGCGCGTCGCGGCGTAGGCGAGGAAGCCGCGCAGGTCGCGCCCCTCGGCCCGCTCGTACTCGCGCGCCAGCCGCATCAGCTTGCGCAGGTTGGCCAGCCGCCGCTCGCCGCCGGCGCGCGCGAGCACGGCGAGGTCGTAGCCCGTCGCCTCCAGCCCGCGCTCGAGCAGCACCTCGACCGGGAGCCGCTCGGCGTGCTCGCGCTCGGCGACGAAGAAGCGCGCGAACTGCATGAGCCGCTCGTGCTCGGCCGGCGCAAGCGCGGCGAGCGGGACCGCCGCGGCGGTCCGCAGGGCGGCCCACACGCCGCCGACCTCTTTCCCCGCCCCCGCGAGCAGGATCAGCGCGTCCGATCCGACGCCGCAGAACGGGGAGGCGAGAACGCCGAGGAGCGCCTCCTCGTCGAGCGGGTTGGCCAGCGCGGCGAGGTAGGCGAGGCCGTCGCGGACCGGCTGCTGGGACCAGTAGCCGCGGCCGCCGACGACGTAGGTCGGCACGCCCTGCTCCTCCAGCGCCTCCTCGAACAGCCGCAGCGAGGCGGTCGCGCGCACGAGCACGACGATGTCGCGTGCGGCGCGGCCCGCCTCCAGCTCGCGGCGGAGCCGGTGGGCGATCACGCGCGCCTCTGCGCGCCGGTGCGGCTTCGCCTCCACGCCCGCGAGCCCGAGGCGGTCGTCCTCCTCCCAGCCGCGGGCGTCGGTGACGAGCAGCTCGACGCGCGGCTCGGTGTCGCTCGGCTCGCCCGGGTCGAACAGGCGCAGCTCGCCGCTCCCGTTCGCGCCATTGCCCGCCAGCAGCGGCGCGAACCGCTCCGCCCACTGGGGCGCGAAGGCGCCGTTGAGCACGTCGAGCAGCTCCTCGCGGGAGCGGAAGTTCGCGGTCAGCGGCCGCACCCGCCCCTCGCCCAGCGACGCCCGCCGCTCGCGGAAGATCGTCACGTCGGCGTGGCGGAAGCCGTAGATCGACTGGAACTCGTCGCCGACGGCGAAGAGGTTGTCGCGTTCGAGCATCTGCAGGACGTCGAGCTGCAGCCGGTTCGTGTCCTGGAACTCGTCGACCATGATCAGCTGGAAGCGCTCGGCCCAGCGCTCGCGGCCGGCGGCGTCGCGGGCGAGCAGGTCGCGGACGTCGAGCTCGAGGTCCTCGAAGTCGAGCCCGGCACGGGCGGCCTTTGCCTCGGCATAGGTGGCGCCGAACCGCTCCAGCAGGTCGGCGATCTCGATCAGCGCGCGCCGCGCGTGGTGGTCGGCGCAGCCCTGCCGGTAGGCCGACCACGCCGTGCGGTACTCGGTGCACGGCGCCTGCTCGAGCGCCTTCGAGCCCTTCTTCAGCTCGCCGGGGGCGAGCGCGGCCGGCACCGGCACACCACCCTCTCCAAGGACTCGCTCGCACGTCTCGAGCGCGTCGAGCGCCTCCTCGAGCCGCTTGCCGTTGCCGGCGGTGGCGAGGCAGCGCGCAGCGTCGGCGCGAGCGGCCGCGAGGATCGCGGGGTCGGGCGGCGGGCGCCTCGGGCGGCACCGGCAGCACGGGCCGCGTCTCCCCGCGCGAGCGCAGCGTCGAGTGGGCGGCGAGCACGATGTCGCGCAGCCCCGGGCCGAAGGCAGCGGCGACGTCGACCGCCGCCGCCCCTCGGGCCGCCGCCCACGCCTCGAAGGCGCGCTCGTAGGCGTCGCGCGCGAGCCGCTCGGCCGCGCCCTCGTCGAGGACCTCGAAGCGCGGGTCGAGCCCCGCGGCCAGCGGCCGCGAGCGCAGCACCCGGGCGCAGAAGCCGTGGATCGTGCCGATCCAGCCGGCGTCGACCTCACGCGCGTGCTCCTCCTCGCCGAGCGCGAGGAAGCGCCGCCGGATCCGCTCGCGCAGCTCGCCGGCGGCCTTCTCGGTGAACGTCAGCGCGAGGATCGCGCCGACCGGCACGCCGTCGCGGAGCACCGCCTCGACGCACCGCTCGGCCATGACCGCCGTCTTGCCCGAGCCGGCGTTGGCCGCCAGGAGGGCGGAGCCGGCGCGATCGTCGATCGCCGCGCGCTGCTCGGCGGTGAAGGGGATGCCGGCGGGCGCGATGGCGGTCGCCGCGCTCATCCGCCCGCCCTGCAGATCGTCGGATACGCGCAGCCGTTGGGCGAGCACCGCTCCGGGCAGGCCTTCACCGCGCCCGCCTGCAGCTCTCGCGCGGTGTCGAGCGCCCGTTCGCGGACCTCGTCGAGCGCGTCGTCCAGCTCCTCCTCGGACACGACGTCCGTCGCCACGTACCGCCCCGCGACGTCGTCGCGGATCAGCCCGCGCGGCCGCGGGTCGCGCGCCCACAGCGCCTGGTAGAGGCCGCCGACCGGCTCGAGCCCGAGCAGCTCGCGCGCGGCGAGCATGTAGAGCGCGACCTGCAGCGCGCCACCCTCCGCCCAGCCCGCGCCCGGGGGCGCGGACGCGCCTTTGTAGTCCCGCACGATCGCCTCGCCGCCCGGCCCGACGTCGACGCGGTCGACCCGCCCCGTGATCGACAGCTCGCCCAGCGCAAGCGGCCCGTGCTCGTCGCCTTCGCGCCCGAAGCGCCACTCGAGCTGCGTCGGCTCCATGCCCGCTCCGCGCTCGCACTCGTGGCGCAGGTAGCGCTGCAGGTCGGCCTCCAGGGTCCGCCGGGCGGCGGCGCCCCGCGCGCCCTCCAGCGCGATGCCGTCCAGCGCGGCATCGAGGGCCTCCAGCGCCGCGGGCAGCGACGCAGGGGTCAGGCGCGCCGACCCGGTGGCGTCCTTCAGGCGCCGCAGCGTCGCCTCCAGCACCGCATGCGCCCGCGAGCCGCGCCGCATCGCCTCGGGGTCGGGCGTGACGCGCTCGGGCCTGAGCAGCGCCTCGACCAGCCAGCGCACCCCGCAGGCGGCGAACGTCTCGAGCTGCCGCGCGCCCTCGGTCCGGCGTTCCGCGAGCTGCGCCAGCACCGCCTCGGTGACCGGCGCCGGCAGCGGCGGCGGGTCGGGCTCGTTGCGCGCCTGCGCCTGCGCGCGCTGGAGCTCCCGCGGCGTCGGCGCCTCGCGCGGCGACCACGTGACCTCGGCCAGCAGGCGCCGCCCGCGCTGCTCCCACAGCTCGTCGGTGAAGAGCGCCATCACGTCGTCGAGGAACGGCGACGCCACCAGCGGCTCGCCCTCCTCGTCCGACGAGCGCCAGGACAGGAACAGCACCTCCTGGGGCCGCGAGACGCACGCGTAGAACAGCGACCGCTCGCGGTCGAGGACGTCCTCGTGGAACGGCAGGCGCAGCCCCGCCGCCGCGCTCAGCGCCCGCCGCGCCTCGTCGTCGAGGAACGGCTCGGGCACGGGCCGGGTCGGGAACTCGCCGTCCTGCAGCCCGCACACGAACACGGCGCGGAAGCGGCGCGCGCGGATCAGCAGCGGGTCGGCGAGGAGCACGCCCTCGGTGTCGTCGCCCTGCCACACCTCGACCGCGCCGAGCGCGTCGAGCACGTCGGCCGGCTCGCCGAGCAGGTCCGGGTCGAGCGCGCGCAGCTCGGCCGCGGCGGAGCGCAGCTCGCTCGCCACCCGCGCCTCGTCGCGCTCGCCCGGGGTGAGGACGTCGGCGCGGCGCGCGTGCGGCGCCGCCCACGCCGCGTCGGCCTCGGCGACGAGCGCTTCGAGCAGCGCCTCGCCGCCGGCCTCGGCCGCGGCGGCGAGGGCGTCCAGCCGCGGCACCGCCCACGGCGCCCGCTTGGCAGCGGCCTCGCGCGCGCCGACGACCTCGTGGCGCCGCACCCAGGCGTCGAGCACGTCGACGGCATCGGCCGCCGGCTGCCGTCAGGCCCGGCGTCCGCAGCCACGTCAGCAGGTCCTCCGCTCGCCCGCCGGGCAGCGCCGCCCGCGCTCCCGCGAGCACGCCGGCGCCCAGCCGCGTCCGGTCCAGACGGACCCGCCGCGACCACGCCACCGGGATCCCGTAGGTCCCCAGCACCTGGGCGAACAGCGCGGCCGTCCCGGCGCCCCGCACGAGCACGGCGATCTCCTCCGCCGCGACGCCGTCGCGCATCAGCTCGAGCACCTCGGCGCCCACGATCTCCGCCTCCGCGCGCTCGCCGCCCGCCTCCAGCAGCCGCACCGCGCCGTTGGGCGCCCGCCGCTCCCCGCCCGGCTCGAACAGCCCGCGCTCGAGGTGGTGCAGGGCCGGCCGCGCGGCCGGCGCGTAGTGCTCGGCGCGCTCGTCCAGCGCGACGACCTCCGCGAGCCCGGACAGCTCGCCCACCGTCGCCGCGCTGCCCGCCAGCGCGTGGCGGCCCGGCTCGTACGGGAGCGTCACCCAGACGTCGGCCTCGCACAGCCGCGACAGCGTCTCGACCGCGTCGAGCTGCGCGCGGGTCAGCTCGTCGAAGCCGTAGAAGAAGACCGGGCGCCGGCCCCACGCCGCCGGCTCCGCCCGGAGCGCGTCCAGCGCCGCCCACGCCTCGCCCTCGCGATCCGGCCGCTCGAGCGCCTCGAGCCGCCGCCGGTAGGCCGAGTAGAGCGCCGCCAGCTCGTCCGCGTACGGCGCGCCGCCCCACGACCGCAGCGCGCGCGTGAACCGCGCGGGCTCGACCAGCGACCGCTGCAGCTCCGCGAACAGCGCTCCCGCCGCGCGCGCGAACCCGGGCGCCGCCGCCGACGGCGCCAGCACGCGCAGCCGCGCGTCGGCGATCGCCGCCCGCACGATGCGCTCGCGCGCGACCTGACCGAGCGGCCGCGCGCCAACTCCGGTCACTCGCGCGATCTCCCGGCCCAGCCGCGCGAAGGTCAGCACCTGGGCCCCGAACACGACTCCGCCCGCGGCGAGCTCGCGCTGGTAGTGGGCGACATCGGCCGACGTCGGCACCACCAGCAAGGGCTCCCGGTGCAGGACTTCCCGGAGGCGCGCCAGGACGTAGCCCGCCTTGGCGGCGTTCGCGGGACCGGTGACGAGCGTGAGCGGCATGCGGACCGCTCATCGTGGCGCGAGCCCCCGACGGTATGGAGATCTCCAAACCGCTTAGGGCAGATTTAAGCGCGCGGATCGCTCAAGTTGAGAGGGTTGGACTCCGTTACCTAACGAAGAGCCGTCCACTTCCCGGGAGCCCTCCCCCATGTCCCACCTCTACCTGCCGGCCGAGCACACCGATACCGACCTGGCGCTGGCCAGCGCGGTCGCCGAGGCGATCGACTCCAACGAGCTCTTCGTGGCCTGGACGCTGGACAGCGGTTGCGTGTCCGCACCCGAGGTGCGCGCGCGCATCATGCGCCCCGAGCCCGCCCAGCGCAGCCCGCTGGCCGAGGCCTTCTCCGAGATCGGCGCGGCCTTCCGCGCGTTCTTCGGCTTCTTCGTCCGCCGGCCACGTCAGCCCGCGGACACGCACCCGCCGGTGCGCGCGTCGCGCTCCGAGCTCGAGAACGCCTAGCGCAGCAGCCCGGCGAGCCGCCCGGCGCCCTCGACGAGGACGTCCGGCGGAGCGCCCCCGAAGGTCAGCCGCAGATGCGGGCCGGTCGGCTCGGCGGCGAAGCTCGGCCCGCAGCCGCTGACGAGCACGCCCGCGCGCGCCGCGGCGGCGACGAGGCCCGCCTCGTCGGTCCCGTCCGGGAGCCGCAGCCACAGGTGCAGCCCGCCGCTCGGCACGCGCCACACCGCGGCGGGCCCGAAGTGCTCGGCGAGCGCGCCGGTGAGCGCGTCGCGGCGCTCGCGCAGGCCCGCCCGCAGCGCCCGCAGGTGGCGCCGCCAGCCGGGTGAGGAGACGAGCTCGAGCGCCGCGTACTGCAGCGGCGCGCTGACGAACAGGTCCTCGACCACGCGCGCGGAGCGCAGCCGCGTGCCCGCCGGCCCGCGCGCGGCGACCGCCGCCACCCGCAGCCCCGGCGACGCGCCCTTGCTCAGCGAGCGCACGTAGACGACGTGGCCGTCGGCGTCGTCGGCGGCCAGCGGCGCGGGCGCCGGGCCGTCGATGGTGAGGTCGCGCGCCCAGTCGTCCTCGATCAGGAACGCGCCGGCGCGCGCCGCGATCGCCATCACCTCGGCGCGGCGCTCGGCCGACAGGTCGGCGCCGTGCGGGTTGGCGTGCAGCGGCTGCACGTAGGCGACGCGCGCGCCGCTGCGCTCGAGCGCGTCGGCGAGCAGGGCGGGCCGGACGCCGTCGGCGTCGCTCGGGACCGGCACCGGGGTCAGGCCCGCCGCGCGCACGGCGGCGAGCGCGCCGCGGTAGGTCGGCGACTCGACCACCACGGAGCCGCCGGGCGGCGCGAGCGCGCGCACGGCGGTGACGAGCGCGGCCTGGCCGCCGGGGCAGACGACGACGTCGTGGGCGGCGAAGCGCCCGCCCGCCTCGCGCGCGAACCACGTCCGCAGCTCGCCGACGCCCTCGACCGCGCCGCGCTCCCACGCGCCGGGCCGGCGGCCGGCGCGGGCGAGCGCCGTCGCCAGCGCGGCGGTCGGCTGCAGGCGCGGGTCGAGGTAGCCGGAGCTGAGCGCCAGCGTGCCCTCGGGCGGGCTGGTCAGCAGCTCGGACAGCGCGCGGCTGTCGACGCGCGGCGCCCCGAGCGCGACCTCCTGCCAGGCGAGGTCGGACGCGCCGTTGCCGGCGGGCGGGGCGGCGACGAACGTGCCCCGCCCGGGCCGCGGCACCACCACGCCCTCGGCGGCGAGTAACGCGATCGCGCGCTGGACGGTGACGGGCGAGGCGCGGTGCTCGCGCATCAGCTCGCGCACGGACGGCAGCCGGGCGCCCTCGGGGAGCGTCGCGGCGAGGTCGCGCAGGGAAGTGGCGATGCGGTCGGCGGGCACGGTGCGTTACTCTAAGGCGTGCCCGGAGAGAGTAACGTTATTGATGACGCCGCGATAGCGGCATCGGGCCCGGCGGGGGTCGAAGACGGCCACGGCCTCGCTCGCCGCGCGGAGCTGCGCGGCCTCGCGCTCGCCACGCTCGGCGTCGCGATCTTCTCCTTCTCGCTGCCGGCCACGCGGCTCGCGGTCGCCGACCTCGACCCGATGTTCGTCTCCTTCGGCCGCGCCGCCGTCGCCGCGCTGCTCGCCGCGATCGTGCTCCGCGCGGTCAAGGCGCCCCGGCCCCACGGCGCCCAGTGGCGCTCGCTCGCCGTCATCGCGTTCGGCGTCGTCGTCGCCTTCCCGCTGTTCACCGCGCTCGCGCTGCGCCACGTCGACGCCACCCACGGCGCGGTGGTGATCGCGCTGCTCCCGGCCTGGACCGCGGTG
Organism: uncultured Solirubrobacteraceae bacterium; assembly: GCA_963730115.1. Taxonomy (GTDB): domain Bacteria; phylum Actinomycetota; class Thermoleophilia; order Solirubrobacterales; family Solirubrobacteraceae; genus DASQFQ01. The sequence goes on from CAVSQM010000012.1 coordinate 953,792, forward strand.
TTCGCCGTCCTGCGCGCGGGCGAGTCGCCCTCGCGCGGGTTCTGGGTCGCGGCCGGCTTCGGCCTCATCGCCGTGCTCGCCTTCATCGCCTCGCGCGGGCTCGGCGCGATCGGGCTCGCCGACGTCGAGCTGCTGATCGCCACCGTGCTCTGCTCGCTCGCCTACGCGGAGGGCGGCGCGCTCTCGCGCACGCTCGGCGGCCCGCAGACGATCTGCTGGGCGCTGCTCCTCGCGGTGCCGCTCAGCCTCCCGGTCGCGCTCGCGACCCTGCCCGCGGGCGACGTCGGCACCGACGCCTGGCTCGGCTTCGCCTACGTCTCGCTGTTCTCGATGTTCCTCGGCTTCTTCGCCTGGTACGCGGGTCTCTCCACGGGCGGCGTGGCGAAGGCCGGCCAGACCCAGCTCCTGCAGACGCCGCTCACGCTCGCGCTCTCCGCGCTGGTGCTGAGCGAGCACGTGCCGCCGGCCGCGATCGTCTGCACGATCGCGGTGCTGCTCAGCATCGTCGGCACGCAGCGCGCCCGCGTCGACCGTCGCTAGCCGACCGACGCGGATCCGTAAAGCGGTCCTCCCCACCCGCCGATGACGAGTGGATGCGCCTCCTCGTGCGTCTCCTCCTCATCGGCCTGCTCGGCGCCGTGTCGATCGTCGCCACCGCCATGCTGCTTCCCGGCGCGACGACCCGTTCCCCCAGGCCTCGTTGACCCCGACCGCCGCCCGTGGCATCGGGGTCGAGGCGAAGCTGTCCGACGCGGAGCGCGGCTTCGTGATCGACGCGAAGATCGTCAACCGCCGCGACCGCACGCTGATGCTCGAGCCCGACGCGTGCGGAAAGGCCGGGGCGGCGCTGCTGCGGCGTGCGGCCGAGCAGGGGCACGGCCGCACGTGGTCGTCGCGATCGATCCAGGCGGTGAAGTCCTCGGTGCTGGAAGCAGCAGATCACCGAGAATCGCGAGCCCGAGACGATCCCGCCGACCGGCCGCTGCGCGCCGGCGACGGCGCCCATCGCGCTCGAGCCCGGCGAGCAGCTGAAGCGGCGCTGGAAGGTCGAGCGCTCGCTGCTGCTCGACGAGGTCGGCGCACAGCACGCGAGCGTCGAGATCGACGTGCGCGAGGCCGGCCGAGTGCATCTCCTCGGGAAGCACGAGAAGTCTGCTCGCGCCGACCGTCGACTGGCCCGTGCGCCGCTCCCAGACCACGAAGGCCGAGCACTTCGACCGCCTGCTCACCGACCCGCGCCTCAACCAGCTCATCGATGCCGAGCCGCCCGACAGCTGGATCGGCGCGCTGATCGTCGTCGAGGGCGACCAGGTGATGCTGCAGGCGTACTCGAGCCGCTACCGCGAGCCGTTCGCGGCCCGGGCACACGTCGGCAGCGGGCCCGTCGACATCCGCGTGCCGACCCGGCGCTTCCGCCCGCCGGCCAACGGCGACCAGCTGTCCTAGGCGGCTTCGGCCGATGCCGCTCGGCATCGCCCGAGCTGCGGCTCGTCTACGCCGCTTCGGCCGATGCCGCGGCTTCCGTGGCGGGCGTCTCGGCCTCGCTGCTCTCGGCCTCGCCCTCCGGCGGCTTCGCGCCCTCGCGCGCCCACGGCTCGTCGAACTCGACGCGCCACTTGCCCTCGGGCGTCTGCTCGAGCGCCAGCCGTGCCCGGAACGAGCGGCCGGAGCGGCCCTTGAAGCCGGTGACGGCCTTCTCGGTCTTGCCCGTCGAGATCAGCTCGCGCGCGACGGCGACCGGCAGCGTCTTCCCCGCCTTGCTCTTCCAGATCACGAAGCCGCACCCCGGATCCTCGCGCGACCAGCACGAGAAGCCCTTGCGGTTCTCGACGATGTCGTGCCCGCAGACCGGGCAGGGACCGAGGTTGGCGCGCGGGATGCGCACCTCCTTGAGCTTCGCGTCGAGCTCGCTGACCGTGCTGCGGGCGAAGTCGGCGATGTCGGACATGAAGCGCTCGCGCGCCTCCTCGCCCTGCTCGATCTTCGCCAGCCGGTGCTCCCAGTCGCCGGTCAGCTGCGGCGAGGTGAGCGGGTGCCCGTCGAGCAGCCGGATCACGTTCAGGCCCTTCTCGGTGCACACCAGCGAGCGCGCGTCGCGCTCGATGTAGCCGACGTCGATGAGCCGCTCGATGATCGCCGCGCGCGTGGCCGGCGTGCCGATCCCGGAGTCCTTCATCGCCTCGCGCAGCTCGTCGTCGTCGACGAGCTTGCCCGCGGTCTCCATCGCGCCCAGCAGCGAGGCGTCGGAGTAGCGCCGCGGCGGCTTGGTCTCCTTCTCGGCCGACGCGACCTCGCGCGTGTCGACCGGCTCGTCGGCGGCGAGCTTCGGCAGCGTCTGGTCGACCTCGTCGTCGTCGGTCTCGCGCGCCTCGCCCGACCCGGCGGCGACCTCGCCGTAGGCGGCGCGCCAGCCCGGCTCGAGCAGCACGCGGCCGCGCGTGCGGAAGACGTGCTCGGCGACGGTCGTCTCGAGCCGCGTGTTCTCCCACACGGCGTCGGGATGGAAGACGGCGAGGAAGCGACGCGCGACCATGTCGTAGACCTTCTTGTCGTCGTCGCTCATCTTGTCCGTCCGGTGCTCGGAGCGGGTCGGGATGATCGCGTGGTGGTCGGTGACCTTGGCGTCGTTGACCACCCGCCCGAGCGGCAGCACGTCGAGCCCGATCACGTACTGGGCCGGCGCGGCGTACACGGGGTTCTTGGCCACGCCCTCGACCGTCGGCTTGATCTCGTCCACCATGTCGGTCGACAGGAAGCGCGAGCTGGTGCGCGGGTAGGTCAGCGCCTTGTGCTCCTCGTAGAGCCGCTGCGCCGCCGCCAGCGTGCGGCGGGCGGAGAAGCCGTAGCGCGTGTTGGCGTCGCGCTGGAGCGAGGTCAGGTCGTAGAGGAGCGGCGCGCGCTCCTTCTTCGTCGACGTCTCGAGCTTGGTGATCGTCCCCGCCTGGCCGCGGACGGCGTCGACGATCGCCTGCGCCTCCTCGGCGCTCGGGAGCCGCGGCTTCGTCCCCGCGTGGTAGCGGCCCTCGTAGCGGCGGCCGGCCTCGCCCTCGGTGGGCTCGAACACGGCGTCGACCAGCCAGTACTTCTCCGGCTTGAACTCGCGGATCTCGACCTCGCGCCGCGCCAGGATGGCCAGCGTCGGCGTCTGCACCCGCCCCAGCGACACCGCGCCGTCGAACGACGAGCGCAGCCGGATCGTCGCGGCGCGCGTGGCGTTCATGCCCACGATCCAGTCGGCCTCGGAGCGCGAGCGCGCGGCCTCCTCGAGCGTGTGGAACTCCTCGGCCGGCTTCAGCGCGCCGAACGCCTGCTTGATCGCGCTCGTGGTCATCGACGACAGCCAGAGCCGCTGGACCGGCTTCTTCGCCCCCGCCTTCTCGTACAGCCAGGCGAAGATCAGCTCACCCTCGCGCCCGGCGTCGCACGCGTTCACGACCGTCCCGACGTCGGAGCGGCCGAGGCTGCGCGTGATCACCGTCATCTGCTTGCGCGAGCGCTCGTCCCGGACCACGAGCCGGAACTCGTCCGGCACGATCGGCAGGTCGGCCATCTTCCACTTCTTGAACTTCGGGTCGTACTCGTCGGGCTCGGCGAGCTGGACGAGGTGGCCGACCGCCCAGGTGACGATGTGGTCGTCGGACTCGAGGTAGCCCTCGTGCTTCGCGAAGGAGCCGGGGAGGACGCGCGTGAGGTCGCGCCCCACGGACGGCTTCTCGGCGATGACGAGCGTCTTGGCCACTGGCCGGAGGACTGTAGCGAGCGGGTCAGCGGGCGCAGGGCCCGGTGTCGACCGGCTCGCGCGCGCCCGCGAGCGTGCGCTCCGTGATCGCGTTGGGGACCCCGAAACCACCGCGCTCGCCGCTCGTCGTGGCGGCGAAGATCGTCGTCACCACGCGGCCGCGACCGTCGACCATCGGGCCGCCCGAGTTGCCGGAGCGGACCACGCCGCGCAGCGAGGCCAGCCGCCGCTGCACCGGCCCGCGCCCGTAGGCGTCCTGGGTCACGCTCGTGCGGGTCTGCCCGAGCCGGCCGGCCCGCACGTCGTACGGGCCGTTGAGGGGAAAGCCGAGGATCGCCGCCGACGTGCCGGGCCTGGGCGAGTCGGCCAGCGGCAGCGCCGGCGCGTCGAGCCCCTCGACCCGCAGCACGGCGATGTCGTTGCGCGGGTCGAAGGCGATCGCGGTCGCTTCGAGCCCCTGCCCCCTGCCGCGCAGCAGCACGCGCGTGTCGTCCTGCCCCGCCACCACGTGCGCGTTGGTGACGACGATGCCGTCGTCCGCCACCCAGCCCGAGCCCTCGACCCCGAGCCCGCAGGCGGTCCCGAGGATCTTCACCACGCTGGCCGACGCGGCGCGGACGTCCGGGTCGCGCGCGATGCCACGTGCCGGCGCCGGCACGTTCGCCTCGGGGCCGTCGATGCGCGGGAACGGGTCGAAGCGCGCGAGCGCGTTGAGCAGCGGCCCGGACGGCGGCAGCGCCTTGTTCAGCCGCGAGAGGATCTGCGAGCGCTGGACCTCGTAGCGGACCTCGCCGCTCGAGTGCACGGCGACGGCGCCGAGGATCCACACCACGCCGAGCCCGACGCAGGCGGTCAGCAGCGCGCCGAGGACGCCGTCGACGAAGCCGATGCCCGGCATCGTCAGCTTCGAGCGCAGCCGGAAGCCGAGGCCCTCGAAGCCGGCGGCGAAGGCGGCGCCCAGGACGAGCGCCCCCACGAGGCCGATCGCCGGCGCCCACGGATTGCGCGAGCCGTCGGGCAGCACGAGCCCCGCCAGGCGGGTACCGAGCCACGCCCCGAGCGCGAAGCCGATCAGCGCGAGCGCGCCCGTCACGAACCCCTGCGCCCACCCGAAGAGGGCGAGCAGCAGCAGCAGCCCGACGATGATCCAGTCCACACCCGTCATGTCTCAGACGCTACCGTCGTGCCATCTCCGCCTCGGCCGCTGGCGGCTTGGGCATACTCGATGGGTGGCAACGACCTCCCGGCCGAAGCCGGCTCCTCCCCGTCGGCGGCGGCGCTCGCGCCCCGAGCGCTTCGCGCCGCTCGCAGCCGCCGCGCTGATCGCGCTCGGGGTGGGCGTCTACGTGGGCGCTCAGCACGAGCCCGCGGGCGCCTCGGTGGCCCGCGACTGGGCGGATGCGTGGGAGCGCGGGGACTACGCCTCGATGCACGCGATGCTCTCCGCCGACGCGCAGAAGCGCGCGAGCCTGAAGCGCTTCGTGCGCACTTACCGAGACGCCGGCGAGACGGCGACGGTGACCAAGGTCGCCGCCGGCGAGCCCAGGCAGGGCGCGGACGGCTCCTACGACCTGCCGGTCTCCATGCAGACGCGCATCTTCGGCAGCCTGCGGGGGACGGTCGGCCTGCCGATGGTCGAGGAGGAGGACGGCCCGGCGGTCGACTGGCGCGCGCCGATGGCCTTCCCCGGCCTGCGGGCGGGCGAGAAGCTGACGCGCGAGACCACGCTGCCCGAGCGCGGCGACATCCTCGCCCGCGACGGGACCCCGCTCGCGAAGGGTCCCAACCGGCTCTCCGACCTCGGCCCGCTGGCCGCCGAGGTCGCGGGCCGCGTCGGCCCGGCGCCGCCCGAGCGCGCCGACGAGCTCGCGCGCCGCGGCGTGCCGGAGGGCGCGCCGGTCGGCCTCAACGGGCTCGAGCGCGAGTTCGACGAGCGGCTGGCCGGCAGCCCCGGCGGCATCCTCCGCGCCGGCTCGCGCGTCGTGGCGCGGGCCGAGGCCCGCGACGGCGTCGACGTCCGCTCCGCGATCGACCCCGACATCCAGCGCGCGGCGGTCGAGGCGCTGGCCGGGCGCTTCGGCGGGATCGCGGTGATGCGACCGGGCACCGGCGAGGTGCTGGGCCTGTCCGGGATCGCGTTCTCCGCCCCGCAGCCGCCCGGCTCGACGTTCAAGATCATCACGCTCGCCGCCGCGCTCGAGGCCGGCAAGGTCAAGCCGAACGCGCGCTTCCCGGTGCAGACGCAGACCGAGATCGAGGGCGTCGAGCTCCAGAACGCCCACGGCGAGGCGTGCGGCGGCACGCTGAAGCAGTCGTTCGCGAACTCGTGCAACTCCGTCTTCGCCCCGATGGGCGCGAAGGTCGGCGCCGAGAAGCTCGTGGCGACGTCGGAGAAGTTCGGCTTCAACCAGGACCCCGGCCCGCTCGGCGCCGCCCGCTCGACGATCCCCGCCGCCGACGAGATCGGCGACGACCTCGCGGTCGGCTCGTCGGCCATCGGCCAGGGCAAGGTGCTCGCCACGCCGCTCGAGCTCGCGACCGTGGGCGCCACCATCGGGCTGCGCGGCCGCCGCGTCGCGCCGACGCTGTCGCGCGGCACGCAGGGCAAGGAGACACGCGCGATGAGCGAGCGCAACGCCCGCGTGATCGCACGCTTCATGCGCGCCGTCGTCACGGGCGGCACCGGCGTCGGCGCGGCCGTGCCCGGCGTCAAGGTCGCGGGCAAGACCGGCACCGCCGAGCTGCGCAGCACGGTCAACGAGGACCCCGCGCCGGTCGAGCCGGGCGCCACCCCCGTGCCGGAGGAGGACAAGACCGACACCGACGCCTGGTTCGTCGGCTTCGCGCCCTACGCGAAGCCGCGTGTGGCGGTCGCGGTGCTGCTGGTCGGCCAGGGCGCGGGCGGCGAGACGGCCGCGCCGGCGGCCAAGACCGTCATCGAGGCGGCGCTGAAGGACTAGACGTCGAGGTCGACGATCCCGACGTCCTCGGGATCTTCGGGGTTGACGATCTTGAACTCGAGCGGCCGGTTCTGGAGCGCCTCGGTGGTGAGCTTGAACAGGAGCAGCGAGCCGTTGATCGGACCCTGGCCGGCAGCCGACTCGGAGTTGGGCAGCACGCTGTTGGGCCCGAGCGGCACGGGCGCGTAGGCCCACTCGTTCTCGGCCAGCTCGACCGGCTCGAACGTGTTCTCCTGCGTGTCGACGATCTCGAACACCTCGGCGGCGTCGAGCGTCGTCTCCGAGGTCGTGTTCTGCACCTGCAGCCAGACGCCGAACCACGCCTCGTCGGGCTTCGGGTCGAGCGTGCTGTCCGGCAGGCCGACCAGGTAGCGGCGGTCCTCGACGTCGCGCGGATTGATGATGCGCGAGATCTGGACCTGGTAGCGGAGGTCGCCGACGTCGATGTAGAGGCCCTCGGTCTCGCCGACCGTGCGAACCTCGATCTTCTCGGCGCATCCCACGCCCGCCAGCGCGGCGGCGAGGGCGAGGACCATGAGCAGGCGGCGGGTCACCACGGCGCGCAGTCTAGATCCCCGCCACCGTGGCACGCGTGCCGCGGCGCTCGTTGTCCTCGAGGATGCTCCGCAGCCTCCGCAGGCCCTTGTTGGACTTGCGCTTGAACCAGCCGCGGAAGCCGAGCGACTCGACGAAACGGTCGGTCGGGAGCTTCGGCTCGGTCTCGAACACGTACTCGACGCGGGTCCCGCCGCTGGCGGGCTCGAGCGTCCAGCTCGCGAAGGTCTTGATGCGGTTGAACTTGCCCCCGCGGCCGACGGCGACGATCTGGCGCGGCGCCTCGACCTGGATGAAGGTGAGATCGCTCCATCCGAAGCGCTGGAACGGCGCGTCGATCTTGTAGCGGGCGCCGGCGCCGGGACCGTAGGAGTCGACCCGCGTCAGCCGCCAGTGCTTGAGGTAGTGGTCGGTGAACTCCGGGTGGTTCGCGATGTCCGCGAGGTACTCGAAGACCTCCTCGCGGGGGCGGTCGATCGTGATGCTGAGCTCGACGGGGTCCACGACCCCCGGAGTTCTACCGCAGGGGGCCCCTACGGACGCGAACCGCGCGCTTGTGCTCGGGCGAGCGCACGAGCTCCGACCGCTGCGGGGCGTCGCGGCGGCGCGGGCGGCACAGCTCGCAGACGAGCGCCTGGGCGTACAGGTAGACGCGCTCGCCGACGAGCGGCGTGCGGTGGCAGTGGTGGCATTGCGGCCGCGCGTCGGTGAGCAGGCCGACGCTCTTCCGGAGCAGCGCGCGCTCGATCGGGGCCGTGGGCGACGCGGCAAAAAGCATGGTTTCGGGAGTTTCGCCATGGGGCAACAAAGCCCTTCCGCTTGCAGGCCTCGGGTGGCGACCCCATTGACCGCCTGCGTATTATTCCCCCTGGAGGTCGGGTCGCTGGAACGGCGCGTGCGCGCGCCAGAGGAGAGATTGATGGATCCACGCACGCCCAGCGAAGTCGAGGCGACCGGGACCCTGCCGCTCAGCGGCGAGGGGTCGGTACCGCTCACCGAGGAGGAGCAGGCCGCTCCTGCTTCCGCACGCCCTGAGTGGGTCACCGAGGCCCGGGCGGGCCTGACGGTGCCCGGCAAGTACCTGGCCTACGAGGACGGCGGCCGCCGCGTCGTGGCCCCCGTCTCGCGCGAATGGACGCGGATCGGCCGCTCGCTGTCGGCCGACATCCGGTTCGACGACGCGACCGTGTCCCGCCGTCATGCACTGGTGGTGAACCAGGCGGACGGTGTACGCGTGCTCGACGACCGCTCCCTGAACGGCGTCTTCGTCAACGGCGATCGCGTCGACTGGGCGCCGCTGACCGACGGCGACGAGATCGCGATCGGCCGCCACAACATCCACTACTTCGACACCGCCACGGTCGGCTCGGGCGCCTCGGCGCCTGCCGCCATGGCCGAGTAGCCGCGCTCGCTACAGTCTCGGCCCTTCATGGCCGAGACGATCGCGGTCCTGTCCCTCAAGGGCGGGACCGGAAAGACGACGACGGTGAGGTCCACGGCCGACGTGCTGCGGCGCGTCGGGCTGTCCGTGCTGACCATCGACCTCGACCCGCAGGGCAACCTGTCGGACTACTTCGACGTGCCGCCGGACGCCGCGCCGACGATCGCCGACGTGCTCTCCGGCGAGGCCAAGGCCTCCGAGGCCGTGCACGACGGGATCATCCCCGCGACGCCGATCCTGGCCGAGGTCGAGCGCTCGATGTCCGGCAAGATGGGTCGCGAGCTGGTGCTGCGCAAGGCGCTGAAGGGCCCGCGCCAGAGCTACGACGTGATCCTCATCGACTGCCCGCCGGCGCTCGGGCTGCTGACCGTCAACGGGCTGGTCGCGGCCGACTGGGCGCTCGTCAGCGCCGAGGCGCAGTACTTCGCGCTGCAGGGCGTGCAGGGCGCACTCGACGTGATCGAGCAGGCGAAGGAGTACTACAACCCCGATCTCGAGCTCGTGGGCGTGCTCATGAACATCGCCGACATGCGCACGGTGCACTCGCGCGAGGCCTACGAGACGCTGGCCGAGCACTTCCCGGACGCGGTGTTCAAGACCGTGATCCGCGCGTCGATCGCCTACGCGGAGGCGGCGGAGAGCGCGAAGTCGATCCTCGACCACCGGCCGGACCTCGGCGCCGACTACCTCGCGCTGGCCGACGAGCTGCTGAAGCGGATCGGGCTCGACGCGCCCCGGCGCAAGCTGCGCCCACTGCTCGCCGCCGCGAGCTAGCGGTAGCCGCCCGGCGCCGACGCGCGCCGCGGGTAGCCTCGATGGCATGAAACGCGCGGCCCTTCTTCTCGCCGCCGTGGCGCTCGCCGGCTGCGGGGCGAAGGCGGAGCCGTCGCCGCCGCCGTTCACACCCGCCGAGGACGACGTCGCCGAGGCCGCCACGCCGGCCGCCTCCGCCACCGCGCCCGACGGCCGCTTCCTGACCGCCCGCGTCGTGGAGCCCACGATGCTCCGCGCCGCGCCCGGCGGCCGCGCGCTGCACCGGCTCGGCCGGCGCACGGAGTTCGGCTCGCGGCGCGTGCTCGGCGTCACCGCCCGGCGCGCCGGCTGGCTGCGCGTGGTGGCGAGCGAGCGCCCGAACGGCAAGGCGGGCTGGATCCCCGAGGCCCGCACGCGCCTGGGCGCGACCGACTTCTCGATCCACATCGACCGCTCCGCGCGGCGGCTGACGCTCCGCGGCGACGGCGAGCGCGTCCGCTCCTTCCCGGTCGCGGTCGGCCGGCCGGGGACCGAGACGCCGACCGGGCGCTTCGCGATCACCGACAAGCTCCACCCCGACGACCCGGCCTCGCCCTACGGCTGCTGCGCGCTCGCCCTCTCCGGGCACCAGACGAAGCTGCTGCCCGGCTGGCCGGGCGGCGACCGCCTCGCGATCCACGCGACGCCGCAGGTGGAGACGGTCGGCACCGCCGCCTCGCTCGGCTGCCTGCGCGGGCACCCGGATGACGTGCAGCGGCTGATGCGCGTCGTGCCCGTGGGGACACCGGTCTTCATCCGCGCCTGAACCTTCGGCGAACGTCAACGGCGGCTGGGTAGGGATGGGTTCGAGTGCCGCAGAGCCCACGAGTGTCGTCTCGACCACCTGTGGGGTGGTTGAGCTGACATTCGTGGACGCCGCGGCGGTTCGAACCCACCCCTCAATGCCGCCGTTGACGTTCGCCTGCGGCTAGGTGAGCGCCCGCACGTCCGCGCCCTGCGGCTCGAACGGGACCCGCAGCACGTCGGCCCAGCCCTCCGTCTCAGCCCGCAGCCGCTCCACCACCGCCGCGGTCGCGTCGTACTGGGTCCACACGAGCACGGTCGGGCCGGCGCCCGAGATCGAGGCGCCGAGCGCGCCGAACTCGGTCGCCCTCGCCACCAGCGCCATCGACTCGGGGTAGAGCGCGGCACGGCGCGGCTGGTGCAACCGATCGGCGAGGCCGCGGGCGACGAGGTCGAGCCGGTTCTGGGCGAGGCCGAGCACGAGCATCGACGAGTGGGCGACGTTGAACACCGCGTCGGCCATCGGCACCTCGGCCGGCAGCGCGGCGCGCGCCCTCGCGGTCCGCACGTGGCGGTGGGGGACGACGAGGACCGCCTCGAGGCCCGCCGGGGGATCGAACCGCACCGCTTCGCCGTCGGCGCACAGCACGACGCCGCCGAGCAGCGCGGCGGCGACGTTGTCCGGGTGCCCCTCGAGCTCGGTGGCGAGCGCGAGCACGTCGGCGTCGAGCTCGAAGATCGAATCGGCGGCGAGCAGGCCGGCCACGTACGCCGCCGCGCTCGTGCCGAGGCCGCCCGAGAGCGGCACGTCGGAGGTGATGCGGAACTCGAAGTCGTCGGGCGCCGCCAGGCGGGCGAAGCCGCGCACGACGAGGTTGCGGCGGTCGCGCGCGATCGAGAGGTCGGTGACGACCCCGAAGTGCCCGCTCTCCACGACCTCGACCTCGATGTGCATGGCGAGCGCCGCCGCGAGCACGTCGAAGCCTGGACCGAGATTGGCCGACGAGGCCGGAACGCGAATGCGACGACGTCGTCTCAAGGGCCGAGTTCGGGCGGCATTGGCGGCCCGAGGATCAGGGCGCGCCGAGTCACGACCCGAGCACGGCCTGCTCGACCGCCTCGATCTCGGGCTCGCACGGCACCACCGAGCCGGCGTGGCCGAGCGCGACCTGCGGGTCCTTCAGCCCGTGGCCGGTGAGCACGCAGACGATCTTCGACGCCCCCTCGGCGCCGTGCTTCATCAGGCCCGCCACGCCCGCGGCCGAGGCCGGCTCGCAGAACACGCCCTCGTGCGCGGCCAGCCAGCGGTAGGCGTCGAGGATCTCCCGGTCCGAGACCGCGCGGATGTCGCCCTGGGAGGCGGTCATCGCGCCCATCGCCTCCTCCCAGCGCGCCGGGTTGCCGATCCGGATCGCGCTCGCCACCGTCTCCGGGTTCTCGACCGGGGCGCCGTCGACCAGCGGGGCCGAGCCCTCCGCCTGCCAGCCGAGCATGCGCGGCGACGATCCGGCCTCCTGGAACCCCTTCCAGTACGCGGTGATGTTGCCGGCGTTGCCGACCGGGATGCAGAGCCCGTCGATCTCGCCGATCTCGTCGACGATCTCGAACGCCGCCGTCTTCTGCCCCTCGAGCCGGTACGGGTTGACCGAGTTGACGAGCGCGATCGGGTGCCGCTGGACGAGCTCGCGCACGAGCTTGAGCGCCGCGTCGAAGTTGCCGCGCAGCGCGATCACCCGCGCGCCGTGCATCAGCGCCTGGGCGAGCTTGCCGGTGGCGATCTTGCCCTCCGGCACGATCACCGCGCCGGTCAGCCCCGCCCGCCCCGCGTACGCGGCCGCGCTGGCCGCGGTGTTGCCGGTCGAGGCGCAGATCACCGCCTCCGCCCCGTCGCGCACCGCCGCGGAGACCGCGCACGTCATCCCGCGGTCCTTGAACGACCCGGTCGGGTTGGCGCCCTCGACCTTCAGCCACACGTCGGCGCCGACCTGCTCCGACAGCCGCGTCGCCGGCACGAGCGGCGTCGAGCCCTCGAGCAGGGACACCACCGGGTCGCCGTCCTCGAACGGCAGGCGGTCGCGGTAGCGCTCGATGAGGCCGACGCGGCTCAGGTGAACTCCTCGTCGATCACGCGGATCGCACGCGGCGGCGAGCGCATGAAGTCGAGCTGGCCGATCAGCCGCAGCGCCCCGTACAGACGCGACTCGAGCAGCGGGTGCAGCACCATCACGAGCCGCGCGTTGTCGCCCAGCCCCTCCTGGACGACCGACTTCACCGACGCGCCCTGCATGCCGAGGATCTCGGCGATCTGGGCGAGCACGCCGGGCCGGTCGGCGACCTCGAGGTGCAGGTAGAACGCCGAGCTCACGTCCGTGACGAACGGCAGCTCGTCGGTCGTCTCCGGCGTCGTGGCGGGCGGGATCATCGCCGAGATCACGTCGCCGAGGACGGCGCTCGCGGTCTGCGGCCCGCCCGCGCCCGGCCCCGACAAGGTGATCTCGGTGATCGCGTCGGACTCCACCGTGACCGCGTTGAACGGCCCGTGCACCGACGCCAGCGGGTGCTCGGCGTAGAGGAACGCCGGGTGCACGCGCACGTTGATGCCGCCGTCGATCCGCTCCGCGGTGCCGATCAGCTTCAGCCCGAGCCCGAGCTCCTGCGCGTAGGCCATGTCGTCGGCGGTGATGTGCTCGATGCCCTCGTAGCGGACCTGGTCGAGGTGCACGGGCGTCGAGAACGCCAGCCGCGCGAGGATCGCCATCTTGGCCGCCGCGTCCTTGCCCGTGACGTCGTCGGTCGGGTCGGCCTCGGCGTAGCCGAGCTGCTGCGCCTGACTCAAGGCCTCGTCGTAGGACATGCCCTCGGCCGCCATCGCGGAGAGGATGTAGTTCGTCGTCCCGTTGACGATCCCGTGGACGCGCTCGATGCGCGCGGCCGCGAGCGACTCCTGGAGCACGCGGATGACCGGCACGACGCCCGCCACCGCGCCCTCGAAGCGCAGCTGCACGCCGTGCTCGCGCGCGGCGGCCCACAGCTCCTCGCCGTGGTTGGAGAGCAGCTGCTTGTTGGCCGAGACGACGTGCTTGCCGGCCTGCATGGCCCGCAGCACGTACTCGCGCGCCGGCTCGAGCCCGCCGATCAGCTCGACGACCAGGTCCGACCCCTCGAGGATCTCCTCGAACGTGCCGCGCGAGCGCGTCAGCACGCCCGACAGCTCGGGGCGCGCGCCGATGATCGCCTCGACCGCGTCGGCGCGCTCGGCCAGCAGCGCCTCGAACGCCGAGCCGACCGTCCCGTGGCCCAGCAGGCCGACCTTAAACGTCCCGGGCAACCAGATCCTCCAGTGTCTCCCGCCGCACCGCCACCCGCGCCTCGCCGCCGGCGCAGAGGATGACCGGCGGCCGCGGCACGCCGTTGTAGTTGTTCGCCATGGCGTGGCCGTAGGCGCCGGTGGCCGGGGTCACAACGACGTCGCCCGGCCGCGGGTCGCGCAGCCGCACGTCCCACGCGATGACGTCGCCCGACTCGCAGTGCTTGCCGGCCAGGTGGCAGGGCTCGCCCGGCTCGCCGTCCGTCCCCAGCCGGTCCGCCACATCGGCCGAGTAGGGCGCGCCGTAGAGCATCGGGCGCAGGTTGTCGCTCATGCCGCCGTCGACCGCCACCCACGTGGAGTCGCGGTGCTTGACCGACTCGACCGTGTAGAGCGTGACCCCGGCGTTCGCCACCAGCGCGCGCCCCGGCTCGATCCACAGCTCGGCCTCGGCCGCGCCCAGCAGCTCGTGCGCCGCGCCCGTCACGCCGGCCACCCACTCGTCGACCGACGGCGGCCGCTGCTCGGGGGTGTAGGCGGCCGCCAGCCCGCCGCCGAGGTCGTAGACGGGGAACGGGCCGAGCTCGGCGATCGCCGCCACGGCGTCGCGATAGGGCGCGAGGTCGAACAGCTGCGAGCCGATGTGGGCGTGGACGCCGCGGACGTCGGCCCAGCCGGCGGAGTTGAGGCGGTCGACGGCGTGGGCGGCCTCGGCCAGCGTGAGGCCGAACTTCTGGTCGGCGTGGCCGGTCGCCACCGCGGCGTGGGTGTCGGTGTGGACCTCGGGCACGACCCGCAGCAGCACCGGCTGGGGGCCGTCGCCCGCCGCCGCCTCGAGCCGGTCGATCTCGTCGAGGTTGTCGATCGCCACCACGAGCCGCTGCTCGACCGCCGCGCGCAGCTCGGCGAGCGACTTCGCGTTGCCGTGCACGACCATCCGCCCGGGGTCGAAGCCCGCGCGCTGCGCGAGGTGCAGCTCGCCGGCGGAGGCGACGTCGACGCCCAGCCCTTCCTCGGCGAAGATCCGCAGGACGGCCGTGCACGGGAAGGCCTTGGCGGCGAACAGCACGCGCGAGCGGCCGCCGTGATGGGCGGCCATCGCGCGCAGGAACTCGCGTGCCCGGGCGCGCAGGTCGTCCTCGGCCACGACGTAGGCGGGGGTGCCGAACTCGCGCGCCAGATCGAGGGCGTCGCAGCCGCCGATGGCGAGCCGGCCGTCGTGGACGGACGCGGCCCCGGGGTAGACGGTCAGCGTCGCGGCGGCCATGATGCGCGCCGATTATGCGCTATGAGACCCCCGCTCCCCCGGCCGAGCTCGGCAAGGTCGACGGGCTGGCCTACTCGCTGTGGCTGCCCGAGGGCGATCCGTGGGCCGGCGTCGTGATCCTCCACGGCGCCGGCTCGTCCAAGGAGAGCCACCACGACTTCGCCCGCGCGGCGCGCTCCGCCGGGCTCTCAGCCGTGTGCTTCGACCAGCGCGGGCACGGGGAGAGCGGCGGCGCGCTCGACGCTCGCGTGCTCGACGACGTCGCCACCGTGGCGGGGCTGCTCGGCGACGTGCCGCTCGCGCTGCGCGGCTCGAGCATGGGCGGCTATCTGGCCATCCTGGCCGCCGGCCGGCTCGGCGCGCAGGCCGCGGTGGCGATCTGCCCGGCGAGCGCGGACGGCCTCGCCCGCGGCCTGCGCAACGGCGAGTTCGAGTTCGACGCCGACGTGCCGTCGCTCAGCGCGTTCCTGGCGAGCAACGAGCTGGACGTCGCGGGCCTCGAGGCGCCGCTGCTGCTCCTGCACGCCGAGGGCGACGAGCGCGTCCCGGTCGCGCACTCGCGCGAGCTGGCACGGGTGGCGCCGAACGCCGAGCTCGTCGTCGTCCCCGGCGGCCACCACCGCTCGGTCCAGCACGACGCCGAGCTGCAGGGTCACGCCCTGCGCTGGCTGCGGCGCGTGATCACCTAGCGACCGTCGCCACCCCCGCCCGGGCCGGAGGGGGTCGGCCGGGCGGAGGTCGGAGACGGAGCGTCGCGACCAGGAGGGGGAAGCGCGACGCGGCCCTCTTGCAGCGAGGGCAGGGTGGTCACGCGGTCGGCCTTCTCAGCCCCCTGGAAGGCGACCGACGTGAACAGGAACATGAGCGTGCAGAGCGCGATGGCGCCGATGGCGCCCACCCAGCCCGTCCCGATGAGGAGTCCACGTCCCATGTTCGAAGGCGGAAACGTGCTCGGTGCGAGAAACCCGCGCCAATCGCGGTCGGATGGACGAACGTCTGCCCTTTGGGGCGATGGATTAAGGTCGGCGCGTGTTCGGCCGCGTCCTCCACTGCGTCGATGCCCACGCCGAGGGCGAGCCGAGCCGGATCGTGGTCGGCGGGGTGCTCGACGTCCCCGGCACGACGATGCTCGAGAAGATGCGCCGGCTCGAGGCCGAGGGTGACGAGCTGCGGCGGCTGCTGCTGTTCGAGCCGCGCGGGTCGGCGCCGCTGTCGCTCGACATCGTGCTGCCCTCGGCGCACCCGGAGGCCGACGCCGGCTTCCTGATCATGGAGTCGTGCTCCTACGAGGGCATGTCGGGCTCGAACACGATCAACACCGCGACCGTGCTCCTCGAGACCGGGATCGTGCCGATGACCGAGCCCGTCACGGAGCTGGTGCTCGAGGCGCCCGCCGGGCTGGTGCGCGTGACCGCCGACTGCCGCGGCGGCCGCTGCGAGCGGGTGACGTTCGAGAACGTGCCGTCGTTCGCCACCGCGCTGGACGCGCCGGTGGTCGTGCCGGGGCTCGGCGAGGTGCCCGTCGACGTGGCCTACGGCGGGGCGTTCTGCGCCTTCGTCGACGCCGAGGCGCTGGGCTACGCGATCGTGCCCGAGGAGGCGCGCGAGCTGGCGGAGCTGGGCGAGCGGATCCGGCCGTGCGTGGAGCAGCAGGTGGTGATCGCGCACCCGGTCGAGCCGGCGCTGAGCGCGCTCTCGTTCGTCGTCTTCACCGCCGCGCCGCGGGTGGGCGGCGACGCGCGCAACGCGACCGTGGTGGCGCCGGGCCGGCTCGACCGCTCGGCGACCGGCACCGCGACGTCGGCGCGCCTGGCCGTCCTGGCCGCGCGCGGGCTGATCGGCGACGGCGAGGAGCTCGTCAACGAGAGCGTGATCGACACCCGCTTCGTCGGCCGGATCGTGGGCCGCACGACGGTCGGCGACGTCGAGGCGATCGTGCCCGCGATCTCCGGCCGCGCCTGGATCACGGGCACGCACCAGTTCGTGCTCGACCCCGACGACCCGTTCCCCGAAGGGTTCCGGCTGCCCGACACCTGGGGCGCCGGCCTTTGAAGCTCCGCCTCCTGTCCCGCGCGGACGTCGAGGCCGCGCTCGACCCGGACGCCCTCGTCGACGAGCTCGCCGAGTCCTTCGCCGCCTTCAGCGCGGGCAACACCTCGATGCCGCCCCGCGCGGGCGTCGAGGTGCCCGGTGCGGGCACGATCCTGCTGATGGGCGCGCACCGGTTCGCGAGCGAGTCGGTGACGGTCAAGCTCGTCTCGGTCTTCCCCGGTCACGACCCCGCCCACCAGGCGGCGATCGTCGTGGTCGACGCCGCCACCGGCGCCCCGGCCGCCCTGATGGACGGCGACGCCATCACCGCCGTCCGCACCGCCGCCGGCTCCCGCCTCGCCACGCGGCTGCTGGCCCGCGAGGACGCCGACGTGCTGGCCGTGCTCGGCACCGGCGTCCAGGGCGACGCCCACCTGGCGGCGTTGTGCCGGGAACGGGAGTGGGCGGAGATCCGCGTCTGGGGCCGCCGCGAGGAGGCGGCGCACGCGCTTGCCGAACGCCACGGCGCCCGCGCGGTCCCATCGCCCGGGGACGCCGTCCGCGACGCCGGGGTCGTCTGCGTGGCCACGGCGGCCACCGAGCCCGTCCTCCTCCGCGCCTGGCTCGCCCCGGGCGCGCACGTCAACTCGGTCGGCTTCACCGCCGAGGGCCGCGAGCTCGACCCCGACCTCGTCCGCGACGCGCTCGTCGTCGTCGAGTCGCGCGAGTCCGCCCTCGCGCCGCCGCCCGCCGGCAGCACCGACCTCGAGGGCGCGGACGCGCACGCGGAGATCGGCGAGCTCGTCGCGGGCAAGCCCGGCCGCACGAGCCCCGATCAGCTGACGCTCTACAAGTCCGTCGGCGTCGCCCTCGAGGACGACGCTGCGGCCCGGCTCGCCTTGCGCGGGGCGGAGGAACGCGAGCTCGGCCGCTTGGTCGAGCTCTGAGGCGCCGGCTCGCGTGAGCGCAGGCGCAGGATCCACCAGGCGCCGGCGACGATCATCACCACGGACACGAACTGGGCGAGGCTGAACGGCCCCACGATGTCGTCGTTGCGGCGGATGAACTCGACGAGGAAGCGCTCGATCCCCGCCAGCAGTGCCCACCAGCCGATCAGCTCACCGGGCCGCAGCCGGTCGCGCATGTGCCACAGCCACCACGTCACGCCGCTCATCACGAGGAACTCGTAGAGCGGGGTCGGGTGGACCTCGTCGGTGGTCGGCACCGTGCCGTCGGGATACGCCATCGCCCACGGCAGGTCCGACGGGATGCCGTAGTCGCCGTCGCCCGCCAGCTGGCACCCGAGCCGCCCGACCGCGTAGCCGATCGCCAGCGCCGGGGCGCCCATGTCGAACAGGCGGTAGTCGAGGAAGCCGCGGTACTTCGCGTAGGCCATCACCGCCAGCGCACCGCCGAGTGCGCCGCCGTAGAACACCAGCCCCGTGCCGGAGAACAGCGACCCGAGGTCGCCCTTCTCGACGACGAACCAGAGCTTCGCCCCGATGATCCCGCCCGCGCCGGCGCAGAACATGATCTCGTAGACCCAGTCGACCGGCAGCCCGATCTCCTTCAGGCGCAGCGCCACCAGCACGCCAGACGACACGAGGGCCAGCGCCAGCATCAGGCCGAACGTCTGCAGCTGGAAGCCCAGGATGTCGATCTCGGGGAGCACGACGGCTCCTAGCGTACGAGGTCGGCTAGAGGTAGCCGGCCGGATTGACCGGCGCGCCGCCCACCCGCACCTCGAAGTGCAGGTGGTCGCCGAAGCAGTGGCCGGTGCAGCCGACGGAGCCGATGACCTGGCCCTGGCTCACGCTCGCCCCGTTGGAGGTCGCGTAGCTCGACTGGTGCGCGTAGCACGTCGAGACCCCGCCGCCGTGGCCGATGCAGGTGTAGTTGCCGTAGCCGCCCGTCCAGCCGAGCAGGATCACGCGGCCGGCCTTGGCGGCGCGGATCGGCGTGCCGGCCGGCACCGCGATGTCGACGCCCGCGTGCAGCCGCCCCCAGCGCATGCCGAACGGCGAGACGACCGGGCCGTTGACCGGCCACACCATCCCGCCCGAGCCCGGCCGGATCGGGCCGGCGGAAGACGGCGCCGTGCCGTTCTGGGCGGCCGCGAGCTTCGCCTGGATCGCCGCGTTCTCGCGCTCGAGCGCCGCGAGGTCGCCCTCCAGGTGCTGGCGGTCCTCGCGCGTGCTGGCCAGCGCGGTCGACTTGGCGGAGCGCACCTGGGCGAACGCATCGCGGCGGTCGACGAGCTGGCCCTTGACCTGCGCGACCGCGTCGCGGCGCTTCTCGATCGCGTTGGCGACCTTGATCTGGCGGTCCTCCAGCGAGTCGAGCCGCGCCTCGGTGCGCTTGGCTTCGGCCCGCGCGGTGCGCACGCGGTCGATGATCCGCGCGTCCTGGTCGGAGACGCGCTCCATGAACTCGGTGCGCTGCAGCAGGTCGGCGAAGCCGTCGGATTCGAGCACGACGGTGACCACGTCGGGCTTGTCGGCCTTGTAGAGCTGGACGAGCCGGTCGGCCAGCGCCACCCGCGCCTCCGCGAGCCGCGCGCGCAGCCGCGCGAGCCGGATCCGCTCCTGCCGCAGCTCCTCCTGGATGCGCGCGAGCTCGGCCCGCTTGGCGTCGAGGTCGACCTGGATCGCCACCTGCTTGCGCTGCAGCACGGTGATGTCGCCCTGCAGCGTGTTGATGCGGCGGCTGTAGCGCGTGATCGTGGTCGAGAGCACGCGCTCGCGGCCCTTCTTCGCGTCGATCTGCTTCTTCTTCTGGTCGATCTGGCCGCCGATCGCCGCCGCCCGCGAGCGGGGCGAGCCCTCGGTGAGCATGGGCAGCGTCGCCCACAGGGCGAGCGGGAGCACTGCCACCGCGATGAGGAGGCCGATCCGAGACTTGCGCATGCGGCGGGCCACTCTAGGACGCCTTCCGCCCGGTCTCCAGCGACACGCACCCGCTTATGGAGCATGCAAGGAATCCTGCACTGTGCAGGGATTTCTCCCTCGTGATCGACGCCGAGCCGTTCATATGACCTGGTGCCTACGGGGTTAGCTGACGGGCTCGCGCGCAAGCGCTACAGGAGCACCAGCTCCCGATTCGCCCCAGACCATCTGTGGGTCCCCCGCTTCCCTGACCGTTGCAGGGAATTCGGCGCGGCGGAGATTACCCCAAGTCGGTGAGCACGGCCAGCGCTGCGTTGCGGCCGTTGGCGGCGATCACGCTGCCGCCCGGGTGCGTGCCCGCACCGCAGAGATAGACGCCGTCGGCGCCGGTGCGGTAGGGCAGGCGCCGGTCCCACATGAACTCGGGCAGGCACTCGCCCTGGAAGATGTGGCCGCCGGTGAGGCCGATCTTGCGCTCGACGTCGGGCGGGGCGAGCGCCTCGCGCTCGACCACGAGCGAGCGGAATCCGGGCGCGAAGCGCTCGATCGAGTGCTCGACGCGGTCGGCCATCTCGTCCCGCCGCTCGTCCCACGTGCCCTGCGCGAGCTCGTAGGGCACGTACTGGCAGAACGCGCTCATCACGTGCCGGCCCTCGGGCGCGACGCTCGGGTCGGCGACGGTCTGGAAGTAGAGCTCGCACCAGAGCTCGTCGGCGACCTCGCCCTGCTGCGCGAGCCGGCAGGCGTCGTGCATCGCCTGCGCGCCGCGCATGCAGTTGACGGTCCCGCGCGTGGCGTGCTCGGCGGCGGGGAACTCGGGCAGGCCGGAGAGCGCGAAGTTGACCTTCAGCACCGGGCTCTCCATCGGCACGGCCTCGACGCGCGCGCGGAAGTCCGCCGGCGCGCCGCCGTCGAGCAGGGTGAGCGCGCGCCGGGCGTCGGCGTTGCAGACCACGGCGCGGGCGGCGATCGCGGTGCCGTCCTCGAGCTCGACGCCCTCGCCGGGCCGGATCGCGCCCACGGGCACCCCGGTGGCGACCACCGCACCGGCCTCCTCGGCCGCCCCGCGGAGCGCGAACGACACGTTCCCCATTCCGCCGCGGACGTAGGTCCAGGCGCCGGGGACACCGGTCAGCCGCCCGCTCGAGTGGTGCCAGGACACGTACGCGGTGCCGGGGTCGCGCGGCGAGGCGAACGTCCCGATCACGCCCTGGCCCGCCAGCGCGTCGACCACCCGCGGGGAGAAGAAGCGCTCGAGCATCGTCGTGAAGCTGTCCTCGAACACGGTCGCGATGGCGACCTCGTCGCCGCCGAGGCGCTGCTCGATCTCCGCGCGGCTCGGCGGCTCGGCCAGCCACAGGTCGTCGGGGCCGTCGGGGCGCAGCGCGTCGCGGATGCGGCGGATCAGCCCCGTGTACTCCTGGTACCCGCGGCCGTCGCCGACGCCGAGCTCCTCGACCGTGCGGTCCTCGTCGATCCACTCGGTGAACGCGGTGCCGTCCTCGCGCGGGACCGTGATGTACGGGTCCTCGTCGCGGAGCGGGATCAGCTCGTACCCGTGGCGGTCGAGCCGGAGCTCGTCGACCACCAGCGGATGCAGCAGGCCGGCCAGGTAGGCGCACGGCGAGATCGCGAAGCCCGGCCACGGCTCCTCGAGCGTGCAGGCCCCGCCGACCTGGTCGCGGCGCTCGAGCACGAGCACGCTGCGGCCGGCGCGGGCGAGGTAGGCGGCGGCGGTCAGGCCGTTGTGACCGGCTCCGACGATGACGACGTCCCACTGGCGAGCGGCGAGATTCACGCACCGATCCTAAGCAGTCCGTAATTTCACTGGAGTCGCGGTCGCAGCGGCTTATACTTCGTAAGCACCATGGCAAAGCCAAACTCATTCGGCAAGGACACCGGGCTCCAGATCCGGATGACCTTCGTGTTCTTCCTGCTCGGCGCGCTCTACGTCGCGCTCGTCGTCGCCCTGCTCGCCAGCGGCGTCAACGGCGTCACCGTCGCGTTCATCGCCGGCGGCCTGGCGCTGTTCCAGCTCTTCGGCTCCGACAAGCTCGCGCTGCGCGCGATGGGCGCCCGCGAGGTCACGCCCCAGCAGGCACCGGAGCTGCACGCGATGATCGACCGCCTGTGCGTGCAGGCCGACCTGCCGAAGCCCAAGGTGGCAGTCGCCGACACCCGGATGCCGAACGCGTTCGCGCTCGGCCGCTCGCCGAAGTCGGCGACGGTGTGCGCGACCACCGGGATCATGGAGCTCCTCTCCCCCGCGGAGCTCGAAGGCGTGATGGCCCACGAGCTGACCCACGTCGCCAACCGCGACGTGCTCGTCATGACGCTGGCCGGCTTCTTCGCCACGATCGCCGCGTACATCGTCCAGTTCGGCTTCTTCTTCGGCGGTGGCAGCGGCTACGGCGACGACGACGACAACCCGAGCTTCCTCGTGCTGTTCCTCGTCTCGCTGGCCGTCTACGTGATCTCGTTCTTCCTCATGCAGGCGCTCTCGCGCTACCGCGAGTTCGCCGCCGACCGTGGCGCCGCCCTGATCACGGGCCGCCCGAGCGCGCTCGCCTCCGCCCTGATGCGGATCTCGAGCGGCATGGAGCGGATCCCGCAGCAGGACCTGCGCGCGTCGAGCGAGCTGAGCGCGTTCTACATCTTCCCGCCCGGCGTGAAGGGCTCGATCTCGGGCCTGTTCGCGACGCACCCGCCGATGGAGAAGCGGATCGCAGCGCTGCAGCGTCTCGAGTCACAGCTCCAGGGTCGCCTCACGTAACCTGAGGGGCCGATGGGCTTCCTCGACGTTCTCACCGGCAAGCGCAAGATCAAGGGGCCGGCGCCCGATCGCGTGTTCGCGATGGCGACCGCCGGCCCCGTGCTCGAGATGTCGATGGCCCTCAAGCCCGGCAAGGCGGCGATCGTCTTCCAGCCGCTGGCGACCAGCGACTTCGACGCCATCGTCGCCGACATGGAAGAGGTCCTGAAGGGCACCGGCGACGAGCTCGGCACCACGATCGAGAAGCAGGACGACAAGTTCGGCTATCGCTGGATGATCCTCGCCGACCCCGAGTTCGAGGACCTCGTCGTCGGCGTCAACGGCGTCTCGACCGCGCTCCAGGCGGGCGGCTACGGCGACCGCGTGCTGGCGGCCGTGTTCGCCTTCCGCGACGCCCACGACAAGCCGGTCTACTGGATCTACAACTACAAGCGCGGCGCGTTCTACCCGTTCGTGCCGTCCGGCGGCGCGCAGCAGCGCGACTCCGAGCGCGAGCTTCAGCTGCAGGCCCAGATCGGCGCCGAGCTGCCGATCGAGGCGGAGCTCGAGCGCTGGTTCCCGCTCTGGGACATCCCGATCTAGCTAGTCCGGGATCAGGCCCTCGCCGGTGAACTCCTCCGACGCCTCGACGAACGAGGTGTCGGGCGGCGGGAGGATGACGTCGGAGCCCTCGAGCTCGTCGGCCTCGACCAGGCTGCCCTCCGCGCGCACGAGCGCGAGCAGCTGCTCGAAGCGCTCGTGGAAGGAGTCCTCGTCCCCGGCGTCGACCGCCTCCACGACGGAGTTGTCGAGGTCGTTGAGGCGGTCGGCTTGCTCGTCGGGGAAGTGGTACTGGCCCTCGGTCGCGATCCGGACGATCACGCCTGGCCCTCCTGCTGCTGCTTCTCGCCTTCCTCGAGCGCGGGCGACTCCTCGGCGCTGCCCTGGCCGAGCTCGGCCTTCATGCGCTCGAGGTCGTCGTCGACCTGGCTCTGGGAGGTCAGCTCGTGGAGCTGGCGGTCGATGTCGTCCTGGCCGGAGCCGAGCGCGAGGTTGTCGTCGAAGGCGCCGGCTGCCTCGAGCTCCTCCATCGCGCCGGCGCGGGCGCGCATGCCCTCGGTCTTGTCGACGGCGCGCTGCATCGCGAGCCCGACGTCGGCCATCTCCTCGCCCACGCCGGTGGCGGCCTCGGAGATCTTCACGGAGGCCTCGGCGGCCGAGTACTGCGCCTTGATGACCTCCTTCTTGGTCCGGAACTGGTCGATCTTCGTCCGCAGCTGCTGCTCCTTCTGGATCAGCGTCTGCTGCTGCTGCTCGAGCTCGGCGACCTGCTGGTCGAGCGACTGCAGCTCGCCCTGGGCGAACTGCTTGCGCTCGAGCGCGGTGCGCGCGAGGTCCTCCTTGCCGGCCGACAGCGCCTGGCGAGCCTGCGTGTCGAGCTTGACGACCTGCTGCTCGAGCTTCGACTGCTGGAGCTGCAGGCGCTTCTTGGACGTCACGACATCGGCGATGCCCTTCTTGACGTTCTGCAGCAGCTCCATCTGGCGCTGGTACGAGTACTCGAGCGTCTCGCCCGGATCCTCTGCGCGATCGAGGAGCTTGTTGATCTTCGCCTTGATGACGGTGGACATCCGTCCGCCCATGCCGGCCAACGTGGCCTCCCTGTGAAAGTTCGTGATCCTCGGTGCCGCGATGGTATACCCCGGCCCGTGGAGCCTCGGCCCGTCGCGCATTCGCTGTCCGTCCTCGTGCACTGGCTGGGCCCGACCGACCTCAACTCGGCCGGCTTCGTGCACGGCGGCGTGATCATGAAGCTGTGCGACCAGGTCGCGGGCCTGGCGGGCGTGCGCCACTCCGGCGGCCGGGTGGTGACGGCGGGGATGGACCGCATGTCGTTCAACGAGCCGATCCACATCGGCGAGCTGCTGACGCTGCGCGCGTCGGTCAACGCCGTCTGGCGCACCTCGATGGAGGTCGGGGTGCGCGTGGAGGCCGAGCGGCCGGCGGTGGGGACGGTGCGCCACACCAACTCCGCCTACCTGACCATGGTCGCCGTCGACGACGCGGGCCGGCCGCGCGAGGTGGCGCCGCTGCTGGTCACCGGGGAGGTCGAGGAGCGGCGCGAGCGGGCCGCCCAGACGCGGCGCCGCAACCGCCTGGCAGAGCGTGACGAGATCGTCGGCGGTTGAGAACCGGTGAACCGGGGGTAACCCGGTTTACGTGGCGGAGCAAGGGGAGGCGCAGCCGCAGGACCAGGAGCGCACTCCGCTGTACAAGCAGCTGTGGTTCTGGGTGCTCATCGCGATCGTGGCCGGGATCATCTTCGGCCTCGTCGCCCAGGAAGCCGCGCTGAAGGCGCAGTGGCTCGCCGAGGCCTTCATCCAGGTCATCAAGGCGGTCACCGGCCCGGTCATCTTCGTCACCGTCGTCATCGGCATCGCCGCGCTGGGCGACATGGCGCGCGCGGGCGGCCTTGCCGCCAAGGCGCTCGGCTACTTCTTCACGATGACGGTCATCGCGCTCGGCCTCGGCCTGCTGGCCGGCAACCTCGTCAAGCCGGGCTCCGGCTTCGAGGGCGAGGTCTCCGCCTCCGCAAAGGAAGACGCCAAGGCCTCGATCGACGAAGCCGGCGGCGACCAGGGCATCGTCGCGTTCATCACCGACGACCTCCTGCCGACCAGCTTCGTCGCGCCGTTCGTCGAGAACGAGATCCTGCGCGTGCTGATCCTCGCGCTGCTCGTGGCCGCGGCCGTCTCCGGGCTCCCGCAGGAGCAGCGCGAGAAGGTCGTCAGCGTCTTCGAGTACGCCGCCGAGATCATCTTCCGCGTCATCCGCCTGATCATGTGGGCCGCGCCGCTCGGCGCGTTCGGCGGCATGGCGTTCACGGTCGCGAAGTTCGGCAGCAGCTCGCTGACCAGCCTCGGCGTGCTGATGGCGACGTTCTGGGGCACCTGCGCGATCTTCGTGTTCGTGGTCCTGGGAACGGTCGCGCGACTGTCGGGCTTCTCGATCCTCCGTCTCATACGCCTGATCCGCGACGAGCTGCTGATCATCGTCGGCACATCGTCGTCCGAGACCGTGCTGCCGCGGCTGCTGGCCAAGCTCCAGGCCGCCGGCGCGTCGCGCCAGGTCGTCGGCGTGGTGCTGCCCACGGGCTACTCGTTCAACCTCGACGGCACCTGCATCTACCTGACGCTGGGCGCGCTGTTCATCGTCCAGGCCGCGGGACAGGACATGCCGCTGGCGACCCAGATCGGCCTGCTCGCGCTGATGGTCCTGACCTCCAAGGGCGCGGCGGGCATCACCGGCGCCGGCCTCGTGACCCTGACCGCGTCGCTGCAGGCGTTCGGCGGCGACTACTTCTCCGCCGAGGCGATCGCCGTCGGCATCGCGCTCGTGGTCGGCATCGACCGCATCATGAGCGAGGGCCGCGCGCTGACGAACGCGATCGGCAACTCGACCGCGGTGATGGTGATCGCGAAGTGGCAGGGCGAGCTTGACGAGGAGCAGTTCCAACGCACGCTGCGAGATCCCCGGGAGGTCGAGCGGGCGACCGACCAGGCGCACGCCGGCGGCGTCTCGACCGGGCGCTTCAAGCGCGTCGAGTCACAGCAGGAGCCGGCGGCCGTGCCGGCGTCCTCCTCCTGAGCCCCGCCGAGCGCGGGCAAGGGGGCGCCGCCCGCTTCGAGCGAGCGCCCCACCCCTGCCCTCTTGCCTGGAGGGACGTCTAGAAGCCGCGCGGGTGGCGGAGCTTGTAGCCCGCCGACGGGCGGCCCTTGGCGCGCCAGCGCGGGCCCTTGCCGCCACCGGCGCCGGCCGAGCTGGTGTCGAGCCGGAGCCCCGCGATCACGACGTAGGCGTGACCGGGGTTCGTGTAGACCGTGATCCACGTGCCCGGGCCCTTCAGGCCCCAGCGCATGAAGGACGACGAGTCGAGCGGGCGCTTCAGCAGGCTCGCCGCGTTGAGCGCGAACGAGACGGTGCCGGAGCAGTCATAGCCGCGGCGCGAGATGAACGACTTGTGGCCGCCGCCGTACTTGTAGGGCAGGTGCTGGATCGTGTTGGCCGCCCAGATCGCGTTCTGGACCTGCGGCGGCGCGTCGGCCGGCGCGGCCGCGCTGCCGTCGGGCAGGAGCACGGCGCGCACGCCGGGCACGATCGGCTGCGGCTGCCCCAGCGGGACCGTGCTCGGGTCCGGCGGCGGGGGCGGCGGCGGCGTGTAGGTGGCTCCGCCGGTCGGCGCGTCGGCAAACGCAGCCGCAGGGGCGAGGGCGCACAACATCAAGCTGAAAACGACAAGGCGAAAGCCCCGTGCGGCGGTCCGAACCATGAAACTTCTCTTTCGTCGGCCTACGGGGTTAGCTGACGGGCTACCGCTGAAAGAGCTCGCGGCTCGGATCGCTCAGGATCCAACTCGCCCCACACAACTGGGTCCCCCGCTGCCCGGCATGACTCCGGACACTCGGCGTTGGCGCGGCACTGTATACCCCGGTGCCGCGTTATGTCCAACCGGTGATCGTCGACTTTTCCACATCGCTTGACAAAGTTCTGCCGCAGCGGCGAATTTCCGCTATATGCGGTCGACGACTTGGACAACGGCTAGCGTGTCCACGGTCGTGATCCTCCGGCCGCTCGTCCTGCTGCTCGCCCTCTTCGCCCTGCTCGCCGCCGGCTGCGGTGGCGGCGGGGACGACGACGACGGGGACCGGCGCGAGCCCGTCGTCGGCCAGGGGAGCGACGACGAGGAGGCGGGTCAGAGCCTTGGCTTTCCCGGATTCGCCACGAAGAACACCACCCGTGTGGGCGGCGCGGACCCGATCGCCGACGCCGCCGGCGTCGCCCAGGCGGTCTATCCCTCGCGCTCGCGCGACACCCGCCCGCGCGTCGTGACGCTGGTCGACGCCGAGGACTGGCGCGCGGCGATCTCGGCCTCCCAGCTCATGAGCCGGCCGCTGCGCGCGCCCGTGCTGCTGTCCGACGGCGAGGACATGCCGGAGGCCACGCAGTCCGCGCTCGACGAGCTCAACCCCAGCGGCGCGGAGCAGGCCGGCGGCGCCCAGGTCATCCGGGTCGGGACGACCGCCGCGGTGAAGGACGGCAAGACCACCGACCTCGAGGGCGCCGACCCCGCCGAGCTCGCCCAGGCGATCGACAAGCTCCACACCGCCGCCGCGGGCGAGCCGAGCCGCGCCGTCGTCGTGGCGCCGTCGAGCGCGCCCGAGTACGCGATGCCGGCCGCCGGCTGGGCCGCCAAGGAGGGCGACCCGGTGCTATGGGCCGACAAGGACAAGCTCCCGGCCGCCACCAAGGCGGCCATCACCGCCCACCGGCGCCCGCGCATCTACGTGCTCGGCCCCGAGTCGGCGATCTCGAAGAACGTGGAGAAGCAGCTCGGCACGCTCGGCACCACGCGCCGCATCACCGGCGCCGACCCGTCCGCGAGCTCGGTCGCCTTCGCGCGCTTCCACGACGGCAACTTCGGCTGGAACGCGGTCGACCCCGGCCACGGGATCGTGTTCGCCAACGGCGATCGCCCCGCCGACGCCGCGGCGGCCGCGGCGCTCTCGGGCGCGGGCACGTACGGCCCGCTGCTGGTCCTCGCCGAGCCGAACACGCTCGCCGCGCCGATCCAGAACTATCTGCTCGACATCCAGCCCGGCTTCGACGACGACCCGGTGCGCGGCGTCTACAACCACGGCTGGCTGATGGGCGACGAGCAGGCGATCACCGTCGACGTGCAATCGCGCATCGACGCGCTGCTCGAGATCCAGCCGGTCGCCTCCGGGTCCTAAGATCCCGGCATGGCCGAAGCCGAGCAGCCCGAGCGCCTCGGGCCCGACCGCCAAGTCACCGTCGACGACGTGCGCCAGCTCATGGGCGCGTCGACGCCGCACTTCGCGCTGCAGCTGCGCAATCGCATCCGCAAGCTGATCCGCGGGCTGCCGCCCGAGGATCCCGCCCGCCTGCTGGGCGAGCAGGAGATCGCGCGGCTCGAGCGGATCGCGTTCACGGGCGAGACGCGCGGCGAGCAGGAGCAGCCCGGCCAGCGCGCGCTGCGCTCGGTCAGCGAGCACGACCAGCCGCGGTACATCGAGGGCCCGACCAGCGGGTGAGCCTCTCCCCCGGTCTCGAGCGCGCGATCGGGCTGCTCGATCCCGCTCGGCGTCCGAAGCAGGCTGCCGTCCCCGACGGCTACCTGGATCTGCTGGGCGGCGCGGGCCGCCGCGGCGGCGGACCGGCCCAGCGGCTGATGCTGACGCGGGGGCTCCCGGTCGTCTACGAGCGCTGGTGGCGGCCGGCGTGGGGGCGCGTGCTGATGGGGCCGCTGGGGCCGGGCACGGCGGGCGAGCACCGGATCGCCCATGAGCTGCTCGAGCTCGGGCCGGGCGACACCGTGCTCGACATCGCCTGCGGGCCGGGCAACTTCGTGCGCGAGTTCGCCGGCTCGGTGGGTCGTCGCGGGCTGGTGGTGGGGCTCGACGCGT
The DNA here is from genome assembly GCA_963730115.1 of uncultured Solirubrobacteraceae bacterium. Classification (GTDB taxonomy): domain Bacteria; phylum Actinomycetota; class Thermoleophilia; order Solirubrobacterales; family Solirubrobacteraceae; genus DASQFQ01. The sequence goes on from CAVSQM010000012.1 coordinate 982,750, forward strand.
CGCAGACGATGCTCGCGCGGGCGGTGGCGGACACCGGCGAGGCCGCGAACGTCGCCTACATCCGCGGCGACGCGATCCGGCTGCCGTTCCGCGACGGGTCGTTCGACGCCATCTGCTGCTTCGCCGCGCTGCATCTGTTCGACGAGCCGCTGGCGGCCCTGGATTCGATGGCGCGCGTGCTCGCGCCGGGCGGCCGGGTGGCGATCCTGACCTCGGCCCGCGCGCCGCTGACGCCCTCGCCGGTGGGGGCGCTGGTGGGCGTGGCCACGGGCCTGCGGGTCTTCGGCCGCGACGAGATCACGGGGGCGCTCGAGGAGCGGGGGTTCGAGGGCGTGCAGCGGCGGATCTCGGGGCTCGCGCAGTTCGTGGGGGCGATCCGACCCTCCCCATAGCCTCTGCTGGTCATGCGACCGGTCGAGCGTCCCGACGGCATCCCCGGCAGCCGCCTCTCCGGGCCGTGGCCGGTGGGCGAGTACGCCGACGCGCTGCGCGACCGGCTGCGGGCGTTCAAGCGGGTGCAGGTGTTCGGCGAGGTGTTCGGGCTCAAGCTCGGGCGGGCGAAGGTGTGGTTCGAGCTGCGCGACGCCTCCGGCGCGCTGCCGTGCTCGATGTGGCGCAAGGACTGGGACGCGCTCGGGCTCGAGTCGCTCGGCGACGGCTCGGTCGTCGTCGCCGCGGGCGGCTGCGACTTCTATCCGGGCTCGCGCGCGTCCTCGCCGTCGTTCTCCTTCGCGGTCTCGAAGCTGCGGGTGGCCGGCGAGGGCGACCTGCTCGCCCAGGTCGAGCGGTTGCGGCGCGCGCTGGCCGCCGAGGGCCTGTTCGAGCCGCAGAAGCGGCTGGCGCGGCCGTCGCTGCCGCGGGTCATCGGCGTCGTGTCCGGCGAGGGCGGCAAGGCCCGCGACGACGTGCTGGCCGGGCTGCGGCGGCGCGGCTGGGCGGGCCGGATCGTGTGGGCGTTCGCGCCGGTGCAGGACCGCCACGCCGCCCCCGCGATCACCCGCGCGCTGCAGGACCTCGCGGCGTGCGAGGAGATCGAGGTCATCGTCGTCGCGCGCGGCGGCGGGTCGCTGGCCGACCTGTTCGCGTTCTGCGACGAGACCCTGTGCCGCACGGTGGCGATGCTGCGGGTGCCGGTCATCTCGAGCGTCGGCCACCACACCGACCGCACGCTGATCGACGACGTCGCCGCGATCGCCTGCTCGACCCCGACCCACGCCGCCGAGGCGGCCGTCCCGGTCAACTGCGCCGAGGCCCGGGCGCGGCTGCAAGGGCTGGCGGCGCGGCTCGAGCACCGCTCCCGGCTCGCGATCGTCGAGCGCGCGCGGGTGCTGGCGCGGCTGTCGCGGGCGCCGGCCGACCACGTCGCCCGCCACCGCGCGCGGCTGCACCAGCAGGGCCGCGAGCTGCGCGCCACGGGCCGCCGCCGCATCGCCGAGGCCGAACGCCACACGGGCACCACCGCGCTCGTGCTCGAGCGCAAGGCCCGCGCGGCGGCCGGCGCCGAGAAGGTCCAGCGAGCACGCGACCTCGCCCGCCTGCGCCTCGCGCTCGCCGCCCACGAGCCGGCGCGCACGCTCGAGCGCGGCTACGCGCTGGTCGAGGACCCGAGCGGCGAGCCGGTCACCTCCGCCGCCGCCGCGCGCGAGCAGCCGGAGCTGACGCTGCGGCTCCACGACGGCACCGTGTCCGTCCGCCCCCAGCCGTACGGTGAAGCGTCATGAGCACCCAGACGTACGAGACCGCCTGCACCCGCATCGAGGAGGTCATCCGCCGCCTCGACTCCGGCGAGGCCGGGTTGCGGGAGACGCTCGAGCTCTGCCAGGAGGGCCGCCGCCTCGTCGAGTTCTGCGCCGGCGAGCTCGACGCCGTCGCGCAGGGGCTCGAGGAGCTCCGCCTGGACGAGCTGGTCACCCGCCTCGAGGCCGGCTCCCGCCCGGCCGCGCAAGCCGCGTAAGCGGCCGCCGCGCTCGACCCGCCGCGGCGCTCCGCCGCTGGCCTGCTCGGCGCGGCATCATCCGCGGCCTTGCCCGACGCCCTGTCTCAGCGCGCGCTCAACCGCGCTCTCCTCGCGCGCCAAGGCCTCCTCGAGCGGTCCTCGGACCCGATCCCTCGCCTCCTCGAGCGGATGGCGGGTGTGCAGGCGCAGTACGCGCCGTCGATGTACATCGGCCTGTGGTCGCGTGTCGACGGCTTCGCGCGCGACGACCTCACGCGCGCACTGGAGGACCGCAGCGTCGTCCAGGCCACGCTGATGCGCAGCACGATCCACCTCGTCTCGCGCGAGGACTACTGGCCGTTCGCCATCGCCGTGCGGGAGGCGCGCCGCGCATCGTGGCTGCGGACGACGAAGGCCGACCCGCCCATCGAGGCCGCGCAACGGGTCCGCGAGGCGCTCGCCGGCGGCACCACCATGCGGCGCAAGGAGATCGAGGAGCTGGTGGGCAAGGAGCCGGCGCGCTTGGTCGGCCTGTGGGTGGACCTCGTGCGCGCGCCGCCGTCCGGGACCTGGGAGCGCCGTCGCGCGGACCTCTACGCGCTCGCCGAGGACTGGGTCGGCCCGCCGCCCGAACTGGGCCACGACGCCGCCGTGGACCACCTCGTCACCCGCTACCTCGGCGGCTTCGGCCCGGCCACGGCCAAGGACGTCGTCTCGTTCACCGGGCTGCCGCCGGGCGACGTCGCCGGCTCGCTCGACCGGCTCGGCCTCGCCGGCGACCTCCTCGACGTCCCCGGCGCTCCTCGCCCCGACCCCGACACCCCCGCCCCGCCGCGCTTCCTCGGCACGTGGGACGCGAGCCTGCTCGTCCACGCGCGCCGCACCGGCGTCCTCCCCGAGGAGCACCGTCCGAAGATCTTCCACACGAAGGCGCCGCAGTCGCACCCGACCTTCACCGTCGACGGCGCCGTGGCCGGCACCTGGCGCCACGAGAAGGGCGGCGTCGAGCTCGCGCCGTTCGGGAGGCCGGCGGCGAAGGACCGGCGCGCGCTCGAGGCCGAGGCCGAGCGGCTCGCCGCGCTGTACCGCTGACTAGACGCTCTCGACGAGGTGCTCCGTGTCGATGCGCGCGGGGTAGTCGGGCGCGAGCTGGTCGAGCGCGTCGCGCGCCAGCGTGAGCACGGTGCGGATGCTGCCGGAGCGCTGCAGCGTCTCCGCGAGCGTCACGATGGCGGCGTCCGTGAACGCGTCGGCGGCGTTGCGCGGCCCGCCGAGCGCCCACTCGATGCGGCCCCCGAGCACTCTCCGCACGGTCACCTCCGCCCGCTCCGGGTCGTCGAACCGCGGCAGCGTCACGCGCTTGACCGCCCGCTCGTTGAGCGCGGAGAACTCCGGCACCTCCGTGGTCCAGTGCGTCTGCACCGCGACCACGACCGACACGTCGGCGGTGGCGAGCGGCGCAAGCACGCGAGCCGAAGAAGCGCCGCGCGAGCGTCCGCCCGTCGTCGCCGTCCTGGAGCGTCCAGCCGTCGGTGTCCTCGACGATGAGGACGAGCTCGCGGTCGCGGCCGCGCAGCGTGTGGGCGAGCGTGGCGATGCCGCCGAGCTCGTCCGGCGCGGCTCCGCGGGTGGTGACCATGATCACCTCGCCCTTCGACTCCACGCCGCCCTCGACACCGGCGCCGAACACCTTGGCGGCCACGTGCGCATTGAACGTGCGGCTCGGCGCCTCGCGCGTGATCGCCTCCGCCGTCGCCTCCCGGAACGCGTTCTCCTGCGCGTCGGTGAGGTCATCGAAGCTCGCCAGCACGTTGCCGATCGCCATCGCGCCGAACACGCGCACGTCGGCGGCGCCCTCGCCGCGCGAAGCGACGGGGACGAACAGCGGCAGGTAGCGCCGCCCGTCCTCGCCGCGAGCGCCCGCCAGCCGGTCGGCCACGTAGGCGAGGGCGCTGCTCTTGCCGTTGCCGCGCTCCCCGACGACCAAGGTCAGCCCGGTGTGCTGCGCGACGCCCTCGGCGATCATCCGCTCCGGCTCGCCCTCGAGCCCGAACTCGCGGAACGGGATGTGGACCGCAGCCAGCTCGTCGAGCCGCAGCGCGGGACGGAACGCGCCCGCGCGCGCGAGCAACTCGAGCAGGCCGCTCACGCGGCCGGGAGCTCAGTCGGCGGGGTCAGCTCGTAGAGCTTGCGCGGCCGCCCGTTGCGGCCGTTGCGCGGCTCGAGGTGGGAGCGGACGAGCCCCGCGTCCTCGAGACGCGAGAGCGTGCGCGCCGCCCGCGGGCGGTCCCATCCGAGCCGGTCGAGCAGCGCCGCGTCGCCCGCGCTCACCGGCCCGAGGCCGTCGAGCTCGGCGACGAGCTGCTCGCCGGCACGGCCCGCGACCGCCTCGGCCTCGGTGCGCAGCCGCTCGCCCGCAGCGGCCAGCGCGTGCGGCGTCAAGCCGTTCTCCTCCGCGTCGCGGGCGAAGGCGATCAACTCGCGCGGGTTCCCCGGACCGTCGTGCGCCAGCGACCGCGCGCGCTCATCCTCGACACCGCGGGCCCGGAGGAGCTGCACCCGCGCATCCTCGTCGAGCTCGTCCAGCGTGACCCGGCGCTCGAAGAACGCGTCGGCGGGCGGGCTCAGCAGCGCGCCGGCCTCCGCCGGCGAGGTGGCCGCGCCCCAGGTGAGCCCGAGCTGCCACAGCTCGTCGCGCAGCCGCCCGAACAGCTCCGTGCCCGCTTCCGCACCGACGTCGTCCACCAGCACGACCGCGCCCGCCGGCGCCGCCGACAGCCGGCGGAGCAGCGCCGTCGGGGCGAACGGGCCATCCTCGACCGGCGTGGCAGCGCCGAGCCAGCCCTGCTCGACGGCCGCCCGGTGCACGGCCGCCGCCGCGTCGTCGACCCCGCGCAGCGACACGAACGCGACGGGCCTCCCCGCCTCGCGCAGCTGGTGCTCGGCCACGTGCAGCAGCGACGTCTTGCCGCTTCCCCGCGGCCCGAGGATCAGCGTGTTGCGCCCGAGCTCGAGCGCCCGCGCCACGGCCCGCGCCGCGTCGGTCCACACGAAGTAGTCGAGATCCGCCAGCGTCGGGAACAGGGGCCGGTTCGACAGCATGCACTAAATATACAGTACTTTGTGTGCACGGCCCTGAGAGCCGTGCGAACCGCTCTACTCGTCGGCCTTCACGAGCCCCGAGCGCAGCGCCAGCATCGCGATCTCGGCGCGCCGCTCGAAGAACGGCATCTCGCTCAGCCCGAACGTGCGGGCGAGGTGCTCGAGCTCGGTCGTGACCGTCTTCTGATCGGTCCCCAGCCGCTCCGCGATCTCGTCGTCGGCCAGCGGGCTCACGCCTTCGCCGTCCCCGAGCAGCGGCCCGCACAGCTCCCGCAGGATCTGCTGCTGCTGCTGCGAGAAGCGCGGCGTCGCCGACAGCTCGCCCGGCACCAGCGTCATCTCCACGCTCACGTTGCGCGTGTGGCAGAACGCGATGTGGGTCTGGCCGCAGCGGACGATGTCGCCGTCCTGCAGCCGCCGCTGCCCGTCGAGCCGGAACTCGTTGACGTACGTGCCGTTCTGCGACCAGCCGTCGTCGTCGATCGTCCACTCGCCGGCCCGGAACTCGAACTGCGCGTGCAGGCGCGACACCTCACGGTCCCACGGCAGCGCGATGTCGGCCTCGAAGCGACGCCCCACGGCGAGCGTCTTCGAGGTCTCGTCGAGCTCGACGATCTTCTGCGCGCCCTTGTCGTCGCGGTAGACGAGGAACGGGGCGCCGCGCAGCTCCGCAGCCTTGCGCGCTTTCTGCTCGTCGGGGGTCGGAGTCGTGGCCGACGATGACTCCATGTGCGTCCTTACCTCGAGGAGAAGATGTTCAGGAGCGAGATGAAGATGTTGACGATCGAGACGAAGATCCCGGTCGCCAGCCAGATCGCGTCGTTCTCCGTCCCGTGCTTGCGCAGGTAGTTGAAGTCGACCACGATCAGCGCCGCGGACAGCAGGTAGATGATCGCGCTGACCCACGGCGACACCGCGCCCGCGAACAGCGACCACACGATCGTCCCGATGCACGCCGCGAACACGATCAGCGACAGCGGCCGCATCCACCGCGCCAGGTCCGGCGAGAGCGCGAAGCCGAGCGCTCCGGCGCCGGCGACGGTCGCCGCCGTGCCGGCCGCCGCCTGCGTCAGCGCGGCCTCCTGGACAGTCGCGAAGTAGGCGATGACCGGCCCGAGCCCCAGCCCGATCGCGGTGGCCGTCGCGAACAGCCAGGCCATCGCGAACGGACCGACGCGGAAGCGCTCGCCGGCGAAGGACGACACCAGCAGCATCCCGAAGCCCACGAAGGAGATGATCCGGGCGGTCCCGAGCTCGAGGTCGCGGCCCAGATAGGTGCCGAGCGCGCAGAAGCCCAGCGCGATCGCGACGAGGAACAGGACCTGGCCCAGCAGCTGGGCGGTGGAGACCTCGGCATGAGCGCTCTCGCGGCCGTACGTCCCCGTGAAAGTGGACTCTGGTGGCATAGCCGCAGAGTACCTGACCCCAGAAAGTGGGGACTCATGCGTAGTACAGGCCGACCACCCCGTTCGAGTAGGCCGTGGCGCTCTCCAGCTCGAGCTCGCGCTTGCCGTCGATCTCGCCGAACCAGCTGGCCCCCGGCGACACGACGGGGTAGACGAAGAGGTGGTAGCGGTCGACGACGCCGAGCCGGATCAGCGTGCGCGCGAGCTGCGCGCCGCCCGACAGATGGATGTCCCCGCCCGGACGTGCCTTCAGCGCCTCGACGAACGCGACGATCGCGTCGTCGCCGTCGACCGGCACGAGCTCCACGTTGCTCCACTCGAGCTCCTCGCTCGAGCTGGTGAAGACGTACTTCTTGTAGGTGTTCATCTTGCGGGCCATGCTGCGGCTGATCGCCGAGCCGTCCTCGTCCGTCTCGGCGCCCGGCCAGTACTCGGCCATCTCGAGCGCGGTCGTCCGCCCGACCAGGACGGTGTCGAAGCTCTCATAGACCCGGTCGATCTCCGCGTAGAGGTCGTCGGGGATGCCGGTGACCCAGGCGTCGGGGTCGTCGAGCCGGCCGTTCAAGGTGGTCATCATCGCCATCACGAGTTGTCTCATGGCCTGAAACGTGCCAGCCGCCCGGCGCCCGATCAACGGCCGATCCTCGATCGCATCGAGTAGCCTCGCTCATCGATGTGGGAGACGATCGAGCTCCGCGAGATCCGGGTCTTCCTCGCGCTCGCCGACGAGCTCCACTTCGGCCGGGCCGCGGAGCGGCTCGGGGTCACGCAGTCACGCGTGAGCCAGAGCCTGCGCACGCTCGAGCACAAGCTCGGTGTGCGCCTCGTCCACCGCACGAGCCGGCGCGTGGCGCTGACGGCGGCGGGCGAGCGCTTCCTCGCCGAGCTCGCCCCCGCCCACGAGCGCCTCGTCGCCGTCCTCCAGGGCGCCACGCACGCGGCGACGCTCCGCATCGGCCTCCTCACCAGCATCACCGCCGGCCCGGGGTTGATCGAGCTGATCGCCGCGTTCGAGGAGCGCCACCCGGGCTGCGGCGTCGAGGTCAAGGAGCTGCCGCTGTCAGACCGCTTCGAGCCGCTGCGCCGGGGCGAGGTGGACCTCATGGCGGGCTGGCTCCCGGCCGACGAGCCGGACCTCGTGATCGGGCCCACGCTCGCGCACGAGGCGTGGATGCTCGCGGTCGCCGCCGACCATCCGCTGAGCGGGCGCGCCGAGGTCACCACCGACGACATCGCCGACTACGAGGTCTCCGACGTCCGAGGGATGGTGCCCGCCGAGCTCGTCGGCGTGATCGTCCCCGAGCGGGCGGCGTCCGGCCGGCCGATGAAGCGCCGGCGGCTCAAGCACCACGACTGGAGCGAGCTGACCACGATGATCGCCCGCGGCAGGCTCGTGCACCCGACGACGGCCTCGATCGCCGCCCAGTTCGCGCAGCCGGGCATCCGCTGCGTGCCGATCACCGACCTGCAAGCGTGGCCGAGCGCGCTCGTCTGGCGCCGAGGTGACCGCAGCCCGTGGCTGCGGGCGTTCGCCCAGGTCGCCGAGGAGATCCTCGGCGACCCAGGCCGAACCGCCTAGACCCGCTGGATCAGCGTGCCGGTGCCGAGGCCGCCGCCGCAGCACATCGTCACGAGCCCGGTCTCCTTGTCGGAGCGCTCGAGCTCGTGCAGCAGCGTGGTCAGCAGCCGCGCGCCGGTCGAGCCGAGCGGGTGGCCGAGCGCCATCGCGCCGCCGTTGACGTTCACGCGGTCCATGTCCGGCTCGAGCTCGCGCTTCCACGCGGCGACGACGGGAGCGAACGCCTCGTTGATCTCCACGAGGTCGATGTCGTTCATCGTCATCCCGTTGCGCTCCAGCAGCTTCTTGGTCGCCGGGATCGGGCCGGTGAGCATGATCACGGGGTCGACGCCGACCGTGGTCTGGTCGACGATCTTCGCCCGCGGCGTCAGCCCCAGCTCCTTGGCCTTGTCGGCCGACATCAGCAGCACCGCGGCCGCGCCGTCGGAGATCTGCGACGAGTTGCCCGCCGTGATCTTGCCGTCCGGCTTGAACGCCGGCTTGAGCTGCGAGAGCTTCTCGAGATCCGTCTCGGGGCGGATGCCCTGGTCGGCGACGTAGGTGTCGCCGTTGACGCGGAACGGGATCGTCTCGCGCTCGAAGCGCCCCTCCTCGGTCGCCTGGGCGGCGAGCCGGTGGGAGCGGACCGCGAGCTCGTCGAGCTCGGAGCGGGGGATCTCCCACTGGTCGGCGATCATCTCCGCCGACAGGCCCTGCGGGATCAGGTTGTACTTCTCCATCAGCTCGGGCGGCCACGGCGAGCCGACGTCGTCGACCCACTTGAAGCCGACGCCCATGGGGATGTGGCCCATGTGCTCGACGCCGCTGCCGATCACGGCGTCGTGCACGCCGGCCGCGATCAGCGCCGCGCCGAAGTTGTAGGCCTGCTGCGCCGAGCCGCACTGGCGGTCGACGGTGCTGGCGGGCGTCTCGATCGGCAGCCCTGCCTGCAGCCAGGCGTTGCGGCCGACGTTGAACATCTGCTCGCCGTACTGCTGGACGCAGCCGGTGACCACGTCCTCGACCGCTGAGGGCTCGATGCCCGCGCGCTCGATGACCTCGGTGAAGCACTTGCCCAACAGCTCGTTGGGGTGCGTGTCCTTGTAGTAGCCCTTCTCGGGGTGGCCGCGCCCGATGGGCGTGCGGACCGCCTCGACGATGACGACGTCGCGACCGGTGAATGACATGCGGATTAGTCTACGCGCGGTTGACTGGCGAGTCAGCCAATACCCAGCATCCGCTCCCCGAGCGGCTCGGGATCGTCGGCAGTGGGACGATTGCGCGCGGCCTGGCGGCCCTCGCGGCGCGCCACGGGCCCGTGATCCTGTGCGCGCGCTCGGAGCGCAGCGCGGAATCCGCGCGCGGGTGGCTCGACACCGAGGCGGTCGAGGTCACCTGCGAGCGCGAGGCGCTCGCGCAGACGACCTACGTGATCGAGGCGATCGTCGAGGAGCACGCCGCGAAGGCAGCGCTGTTCGGCGAGCTGGGCGAGATCCTCGGCCCCGACGCGATCCTCGCCACCACCACCTCCTCGCTCTCCGCCGCGCAGCTCGGCGCCGACAGCGGCCGCCCCGAGCGCTTCGCCGCGCTGCACGTCTTCAACCCCGTCACGAAGATGGCGCTGGTCGAGCTCGCGTTCCCCGAGCAGGCCACGCAGGAGACGCGGGAGCGCAGCCGGGCGCTGTGCGCGGCGCTCGGCAAGACCGCCGTCGACGTGGCCGACACGCCCGGCTTCGTGGTCAACCGCCTGCTCTTCCCCTACCTGTTCGACGCCGTCGAGCTGCTCGAGCGCACGGGCATGGACGCGCAGGCGGTCGACACGTGCATGAAGCTCGGTGCCGGCCACCCGCTCGGGCCGCTGGCGCTGCTCGACCTCGTCGGGCTCGACGTCTCCAAGGCGATCGGCGAGACGATCGGGGCGAAGATCCCCGCGCGCATCGAGACGCTGATCGCCGAGGGCGCGCTCGGTCGCAAGAGCGGCCGCGGGTTCCATACGTACGAAACCTGAAGCAATCCTTTAGCGACCGTTGAAGTCGGGAGTGGAGACTTCCGGGTGCGACGAACTGACCCTCATCGCAACCCCTCCTCCAGAAACACTTCGCGGCCGGCTCGCTCCCCTGAGCCGGCCGCGTTGTGTTCTCTCGGTAGATCCTCCCCAGGATCTCCCTCTCTCCTCCTCAACCGCCGAAGCGGCCAGGTGGGTTGCGGAGAACGTAGCGCCCGGGACGCGCTTGTGCAATACCGCACGGAGTTTCGATTCGAAACTGTGCGGCTTCGCGGGGTTGGCTTTTGCGAAGCCGCCGTCACACAACTCTGCGCTCGCGGATCCGCACCGCCTCGATGCGGTTCTCGCGCACGGACTCGACCCGGATCGAGTAGCCGTTGGAGCTGACCGTGTCGCCGCGCTTCGGCAGCCGGCCGAGCTCGCCGAACACGTAGCCGCCGATCGAGTTGTAGGCGTCGGTGTCGACCGGCAGCTCGAGCCCGTAGTCCTGGAGGTCGGTGATCGCCACGTGGCCGCGCACGAACCAGTCGCCGTTGGCGAGCTTGCGGATCGCGCCGCCGAGCGGGTCGGTCTCGTCGTCGATCTCGCCGACGACCTCCTCGATGATGTCCTCGACGGTGACGATGCCGGCGGTGCGGCCGTACTCGTCGATCACCACCGCGAGCGACGACCGCTGGCGCTGGAGGTCGGCCAGCAGGTCGTCGAGCGGCTTCGTCTCCGGCACGATCGGCGCCTCGCGCACGAGCTCCTGGAGGCCGGCGTCGGGCCCCTCGGCGAGCAGCTTCTGGGCGAGCGCGTTGGCGTGCACGATGCCCTTGACGCGGTCGGGGTTGTGCTCCTCGGTGACGACCATGCGCGTGTGGCCGGAGGCGATGCAGCGGCGCAGCGCGGTCTCGACGTCCTCGTCGACGTCGACGGTCACCACCGCCGGCGCCGGCGTCATGACCTGGCGCGCCTGCTGCTCGTGGAGGTGGAAGACGCCGGTCAGCATCCCCGCCTCGCCGGGGTCGAGCTTGCCACCGGTCATCGACTGCTGGATGAGCATCTTGATCTCCTCCGGCGTCTCCCCCTCCTCGAAGGAGTCGGTGCGGATGCCGACGACGCGCAGGATCGCGTTCGACGCCGTGTTGAGGATCGCGATGAACGGGTGGAACGCCTTGGTGAAGAGGAAGAGCGGTCGCGCCACGAGGCGGGCGACCGGCTCGGACTTCTGGATCGCGTAGATCTTCGGGACCTGCTCGCCGATCGTGATGTGCAGCGAGGTCGTCACGAGGTAGGCGATGGCGAGGGAGAGCCCCAGCGTCACGCCGTGCGGCAGGTCGCCGAACAGCGGCTCGACGAGGTCCGCGACCGCCGGCTCGCCGAGGAAGCCGATGCCCAGCGAGGTCAGCGTGATGCCGAGCTGGCACGACGACAGGTAGCGCGAGAGGTCGTCCATGATCGTCACGGCGACCCGAGCCCCGCGCTGGCCCTCCTGCGCCTCGTGCTCGAGCGTGCTGCGGCGCGAGCGCACGAGCGCGAACTCGGCGGCCACGAAGAAGCCGTTGAGCAGAACCAGCACGAAGACCGCGATGAGCAGGAGAGCGCTCATGCGGACCGTGGTGAGCGGCGCCTCGCAGGCGCGCTGCTACTTCGAGGAGGGTTGTCGTCGTTCATCAGGCGACGGGAGCCATGCTACCCGACGGCCAGCGCCGTCAATCCCCGCGCTCATATCCTGCTCCTCGTGCGCATCGTCTCGCTCGTCCCGTCCGCCACCGAGATGCTGTTCGCGCTCGGGCTCGGCGACGAGGTCACCGCCGTCACCCACGAGTGCGACCACCCCGCGGAGGCGCTCGACCTGCCGAAGATCACGCGCGACCTCATCGGCCCCGGCCTCGCGCCCGCCGAGATCGACCGTGCGGTCCGGGAGCTCACCGAGCAGGGCAAGGCGATCTACGCGCTCGACGAGGAGCGCCTGCGCGACCTGCAGCCCGACCTGATCGTCACGCAGGCCCTGTGCGCGGTCTGCGCGGTGTCCTACGACGACGTCGTCGCCGTCGCGCAGCGGATCGAGTCCGAGCCGCAGGTGATCTCGCTCGACCCGCACACGCTGGGCGAGGTGCTCGGCGACGTCCGCACGCTCGCCGAGGCGACCGACTCGCGCGACGCCGGCGTCGACCTCGTGCAGGACGCCGCCAGCCGGATCGACAAGGTGCGGCTCGCGGTGCGAGACCAGGCGCCGGTGACCGTCGCCGCGCTCGAGTGGCTCGACCCGGTCTTCGTCGCCGGCCACTGGACCCCGCAGCTGATCGAGCACGCCGGCGGCCTCGACGTGCTCGGCCTGCCCGGCGAGCACTCCGAGGTGCGGAGCTGGGAGGAGGTCGCCGCGGCGCAGCCCGAGGTGATCGTGGTCATGCCGTGCGGCTACGACGCCGAGCGCGCGCTGGAAGAGGCCTACGACTACGCCGACGAGCTCGCGGCGGTGGGTGCGAAGCGCGTCGTCGCCGTCGACGCCGCCGCCTACTTCTCCCGCCCCGGCCCGCGCCTCGTCGAGGGCCTCGAGCTGATGGCCCACATCCTCCACCCCGACCGCGTCCCCGAGGCGCCCGCCGAGGCGCTCGAGGTCGCGCTCTAGAGGCCGATCTTCTCGCGCGCTTCGTAGTACGTGGCGGCCAGCGCGACCGCGCTGATCGCCGCGCACGCGAGCACCGGCAGCAGCGGCGACGAGCGGCGCTCGCTCATGCGGGTCACGATCCAGCCGGCCAGGAAGCCGCCGAGCAGACCGCCCATGTGGCCGCCGATCGAGACGTTGAGCCCCGGGAACAGGAACGGGAACAGCAGGTTGAGCAGGATCGTCGGCCCGAGGCCGGACTGCATCGGGTCGATGCCGCGGGCGCGCAGGAAGACGACGCCGGCGCCCATCAGGCCGAACACGGCGCCCGAGGCGCCGACCGTGTAGCTGTTCGGGCTCGAGAGCAGGATCGCGCCGAACGCGCCGCACAGCAGCGAGGTGAAGTAGATCGCCCCGAACCGCCACTTGCCGAGGCTCGGCTCGAGCATCCCGCCGAGGATGTAGAGCAGGTACATGTTGAACGCGATGTGGATGAAGCCGAAGCTGCCGCGCGCGTGCAGGAACGCGCCGGTGATCGGCCGCCAGACCTCGCCGTCGGCCACCGGGCCGGCGGCCAGCACCATGTCGAAGTAGGCCTGGGCGGAGCTGCGCGAGCCGAAGAACAGCAGCACGTTGATCCCGATCAGGATGTAGGTGAGCACCGGGTCGCCGTGCAGCGAGGCCATGGTGCGCACCGGCGTGCGGTCGCGCGAGCACTCCGGGCAGCGCATGCCGACCGGGGTCGGTGTCATGCAGTCGGGGCAGATGGGCCGCCCGCAGTTCGAGCACGAGACGCCGGTCTCGCGGTCAGGGTGCCGGTAGCAGGTGGCCATGCGGGGCCGGCGACGCTATCAGGGCGCTAGGTGCTTGCCGTCAGCAGGAGGTTTCCGCTGGGCGAGTCGGAGCCGCCCGGGGGCTCGTCGGTCACCATCACGCGCTTGACGCCGTCCAGCGAGCCGGGCACGTCGACCGAGGCCGAGCCGTCGCGGCTGGTCGTGAACAGCGCGTTGGTCGGCTCGGGCGCCTGGCCGCCCTTGTCGAGCCACACCTGGTAGACGCGGCCGCTCGGCGGCGCCGGGAGATCGCTGGCCACCAGGCGGCCGTGGCTGTCCTCGACCTCGAGCGTCGCGCTGCCGGCGCCGCGGACCTGCGCGGTGATCGTCTCGCTGTCGCCCTGGAGCGCCTGGGAGCCGAGCACGCCGGCGCCGACGCCGGCCACGAGCAGCACCGCGGCGAGCCCCCAGGCGAGCGCGGGGCGGGCGAACAGCCCGCCGAGGCCGCGCTTGCGCTTGGGGTCGGTGGCGCGCCGCTGCGGGCGGTCGGACTCGGGGCCGGCCGCGTGCAGCAGCTCGGCCTCGCTCTCGACGACGGCCATGATGCGCGACTTCAGCGCGGGCGGCGGCGTGCGCGGCTCGACCGAGGCGGGTAGCGCATCGACGGCGACGCGCAGCGAGGCGACCTCGTCGCGGCAGGCCGAGCACTCCTCGAGGTGGCGCGCGAAGCCGGCCGCCTCCTCCTCGGGCAGCGAGCCGAGCAGCCAGGCGCCGAGCGCGTCGGCCCACCGGTCGTGGTCGCGGGCGGGGGTGCTCATGTCGACGGCATCTCCAGCATCCGCAAGGAGTTACGCAGCTTCTCCAGCCCGAGTCGCATCCGGCCCTTCACGGTGCCCACCGGCGCCCCGAGGATCTCGGCGATCTCGGTGTGGGTGAAGCCGCCGAAGTAGGCGAGCTCGATCACGTGCGACTGCTCGGCGGGCAGCGAATCCATGGCGCTGCGGATGGTGGCGGCCTCGTCGCGGCGGGCGACCTCGTTCTCGGTGCGCTCCTTCGACTCGACGCGCTCCTCGAGCCCCTCGTCGCTGGCGCGCCGCTTGTCGTGCACGGAGGCGCGGCGGAGCTGGTCGATGGCGCGGTGGTGGACGATGCCCAGCACCCAGGTGCGGACCGAGCCGCGAGTGCGCTCGTAGCGCGCGCCGGAGCGCCACAGCGACAGGAACGCCTCTTGCACGACGTCCTCGGCGACGTTGCCGCGCCCGACCATCCGGTAGGCGAGCGAGAAGGCCGCGCCGGAGTGGCGCTCGTAGACGACCTCGAAGGCGCGCGGGTCGTTGCGCTGGACCAGGTGCATGAGGTCCTCGTCGGCTAGCGCGCGAAGGTCTGACGATCCTGGCATACGGGCTTCCTTACGCCCGTGGAGTCTCTTCGGATCAGGGCAGTTCGTCCAGCAGCCGCCGCGCCTCGCGCCCGCCGTCGCGCAACGTGCGCACGGCGAGCGAGGCGACGTTGCTGGACTGGGCGCGCCGGCGGTGGCGCTGGCGGCGCGTGCGCAGCACGACGAGCCCGACGGCGGCGGCCGAGCCGACCACCGCGGCGGCGGCGGGCCGGCCGAGGCGGGGCCAGTTCTTGGGATCGCCGAGCGTCGAGAGCTCCCACGACTCGAGCTCGTCGGCGGCCAGCTCGACGAGCGAGCCGAGCGTCGTCTCCAGCCGCAGCTGCAGCTCCTCGGGCGGCTCGACGGGCGCCAGCGCCTGGCGCAGCATGGTCTCGATGTCGACGGCGCGGTCGCTCATGTCACCCGCCCGTGGGTCCTTCCGCCTTCTGCACCAGTTGCTCCAGCTGCTTGATCGCTCGGTGCAGCAACACCTTGGTCGCGCCGTCGGTACGCCCGAGCGCGCGCGCGATCTCGCGGTTGTCCATCCCCAGCGCGAAGCGCATGATCAGCGCCTCGCGGCGGTCGTCCGGCAGCTCCTGGACGCACTCGAGGATGCGCTTGAGGTCGTCGCGGTCCTCGACCAGCGCCTCCGTCGTGTGCGTGGCCGAGATCGTCGAGGCGTCGTCGATCGGCGTCTGCGGCTTGCGCGAGCGGTCGCGGTAGTAGTTGGCCGCCAGGTTGTGGGCGATGCGGATCAGCCACGGCCGCAGCGGACGCCCCTCGGACTCGCGCTGCGCGCGCTCGAAGTGCCGGTAGGCCTGCAGGAACGTCTGCTCGGTCAGGTCCTCGGCGTCGTGGTGGTTGCCCACCCGGTAGTACGAGTACGAGTAGACGTCGCGCAGGTGGGCCTTGTAGAGCGCCGAGAACTCGGCATCCAGCTGCGCCTTCGCCGCGGATGGTCTGTCGGGGTCCGAGGCCATGCATGGGAGGCTACGCGGCGCGGACCTTCTGCGGGCGCTTGGGGGTCGGGCGCGGCGCGGTGAGGGACTCCGTCCAGTCCGCGGCCTCGACCTCGCCCTCGATCACGCCGGCCAGGCCCTTGAGGGTCGGCGCGTCCACCCCGGCGGCCTGGACGCGCTCGGCGAGCAGCGGGACGCAGGCGACCGCCTCGGCGGTCTGGCCGAGCGCGGAGTCGATGTCCTCGGCGGGCATGCCCTGGGCGAGCAGCTCGCCGGCGCGGCGGTTGCGCGAGCCGTCGGCCAGCACGGTGGCGACGAGGTCGCCGGCGCCGGCCAGGCCGGCGAACGTCTCGGGCGCCGAGCCCTCGCGGCGGGCGAGCGCGTCGATCTCGGCGAACACCTTGCCGGCGGCGGCGCCGGCGGCGTTGGGGCCGGCGTGCGACGCGGCGGCGGCGGCGAGCGCGGCGGCGTTCTTGGCGCAGCCGGCGAGCTCGACGCCGACGAGGTCGCGCGTGTAGCCGGCGTCGAAGCCGGCTGCGGTCAGCGCGGTGGTGACCTGGCGGCCGAAGGCGGGATCGCTCGAGCCGACGACGAGCGAGGCGCCGCCGCTGAGCGCGGCGGCGGCGTGGGCGGGGCCGGCGAGCGCGCCGACCGCCCAGGCGTTGACGCGCTCGGTGACGAAGGCGGACGGCAGCGTGCCGAGCGGCGGCACGAGCCCCTTGGACATCACGAGCACGCCGGCGCGGCGCGGGATCGACCCGCCGTGGGCGGCGACCGCGCTCGGCAGGGCGGCCGAGGGGACGGCGAAGGCGACGATGTCGTGGCGCGACAGCTCGAGGTCGGCGGCGCGCATGACGCGGATCGACTCCGGCAGGTCGATGTCGGGCAGGTACTCGTCGTTGCGGCCGCTGAGCGCGATGTCGTTGGCCTGGTCGGCGGTGCGGCAGCCGAGGTCGACCTCGAGGCCGGCGCGGGCGAGCATGGTCGCGACCGCGGTGCCCCACGAGCCGGCGCCGATGACGGCGGCGCGGCGCAGCGGCGGCAGGCCGCCGAGCCACTCCCACTGGAGCATCACGCAGGGCCAGATGCGGTCGGTGACCGCGGTGGCGAGCGTGCGCGACGGCGCCTGGACCTGCGGGAAGGTCAGCGCCCGGCCGACGCGGACGCGCACCTTGTGCGGGCGGACGCGCCAGCCCTTGCGGATCGCCTCGGTGCCGATGATGGCGACGGGCACGACGGGCGCGCCGGTCTCGAGCGCGAGCCGGCCGACGCCGCGGCGCGGGCGCCCGAGCGCGCCGGGGCGGATGCGCGTGCCCTCGACGAAGATCAGGACGACGTCGCCGCGGCCGAGGATCGCCTTGGCGGTCTCGATCATGTCGGCGTCGCCGGCGCCACGGCGGACGGGGAACGCGCCGAGGTTGTTCAGCAACCAGGCCGTGAAGCGGCTGGTGAACAGCTCCTCCTTGGCGACGTAGTAGAGCGGGCGCCGCGCGATCGTGGCGAGGATGAACGGGTCGAGGAACGAGCGGTGGTTCGAGGCGAGGATCACCGGGCCGGTGGCGGGGATGTGCTCGCGGCCGATCCGCGACAGGCGGAAGTAGAGGTGGAAGAACGGCTGCAGAACGCCTCGGACGAGCCAGTACATCAGGGGATTGACGCCTTTCTCTCGCGCGCGGGCGTGCAGGGACGCGTGCTCCATGACCAGGGGTACCCGGTGAGCGGCGGCTCGTTACAGTTGTCTCAGATGGCGCTCAACGGAACCCGCACGCTGCGCGGCGCCCTCGCGGGCGCGGCCGGTGCAGCGGTGTGGGCGGCGCAGCAGCCGCTCGACAAGCGGGTGTTCGGCGTCGACTACGACGACGTCGAGCTGCTCGGCAAATGGGTCACGCGCGAGCCGGCGTGGCTGCCGATCGGGCTCGCCGCGCACGTGATCAACGGCGCCGCCTTCGGCGCGATCTACGCGAACGTCGCTCCGTCGCTGCCGGGCCCGCGCGCCGCGCGCGGCGTGATGCTCGGGCTGGCGGAGCACCTGGCGACGTGGCCGGGGACGGCCCTGCTCGAGCGGACGCATCCCGCGGCCGGTGAGATGCCCGTGCTGTGGGGCAACCCGCGCGCGTTCGCGCAGGCGACGTGGCGGCATGCGCTGTTCGGGTTCGTGCTCGGCGAGCTGGAGCGGCGCCTCAACCCGCCCGCCGACGCACCGGCGCCGATCGACGACGCCGCGGTCGCCTCGAACGGCCACGGGTCGGCCGAGCACCTGGTCGCGGCCGTCGGGCCGGTCGACTGACGCGCGTCCTGGTCACCGGCGCCTCGGGCTTCGCCGGGCGCCACCTCGCGGCGCACTGCGCGGCCGCCGGCGACACGGTCGTCGACCTCTCGCGCTCCAGCGGCCTCGCGGTCGACCTGCTCGACGCCGAGCTCGTGCGCGCCGCCGTCCGCGACGCGGAGCCGGAGGCGGTCTACCACCTCGCCGCCCGCGCCCACGTCGGCGAGTCGTGGCGCGAGCCCGAGGCCTACCTGCGCGACAACCTGGCGATGACGCTGCACCTGCTCGAGGCGGTGCAGGCGGAGGCGCCCGATGCCGCGATCGTCGTCGTCGGCTCCTCCGAGCTCTACGGGCCGCCGGCCGCGCTGCCGGTCGACGAGTCGGCGCCGCTGCGGCCGCAGAACCCCTACGCGGTCTCGAAGGCGAACGCCGACCTGCTCGCGGGCTTCTTCGGCGACGCGCACGGGTTGCGGATCGTGCGCGCGCGGGCGTTCAACCACGCCGGCCCGGGGCAGGAGCCGATCTACGCGATCGCGTCGTTCGCGCGCCAGATCGCCGCGGGGCTCGAAGCCGGCGACGATCCGATCCGCGTCGTGACCGGCAACCCCGACGCGCGCCGCGACTACACCGACGTGCGCGACGTCGTGCGCGCCTACCGCGAGCTGGCCGACCGCGCCGAGCCCGGGATCTACAACGTGTGCTCCGGCCGCCCGGCCTCGGCCGCCGAGCTCCTGACCGCGCTCGGGCGGCGTGACGGGCGTGGAGGTCGACCACCAGGTCGACCCGAAGCTCCGCCGCGCGCACGAGGTCATGGAGGTCCGCGGCTCCTACCGGCGGCTCCACGACGCCACCGGCTGGGAGCCGGAGATCTCGCTCGATCAGACGCTCGGGGACACCGTGGAGTGGTGGCGCGAGGAGATCCGCGCCGGGCGCGCGGGCGACCGCGTGCACGAATGAGCGATTCGCCGCAAGTTCCAACAGCCGTCCAGAAGCGTTTCGCCCCTCATCCAGCGGGAATCAGGTTCGTCAATGCTGGAACTGCTTCGTGAACGCCCGAACTGGCTCGGAGCGCTCTCGGTGGCGCTCACGCGCCCGCCCGGAGTGCCCGAACGCCGCACCGGCGAGGACCCCTGGTCCACGACCGGCGCCACGCTGCGCCCGCGCCGCATCACCGACGACCTCGCCTGGCTGCGGCACGCGTTCGAGGACCCGCCGGTCCACGGCCTCCGCCCGATCCCGCCCCGCAAGGTGGTCGGCGCCTGGGCGCCGGACGACACCGCCTTCGAGCGGCTCGCGCGCCTGCGCGACCGTCACGTGCTCGAGGCCGCCGGCTTCCGCCTCACCGACACGCCCGCCCCGACGCGCGTGAGCCCGCCGCGCTTCGAGCGCGAGCCGGTCGCGGCCCAGCCGGCCCGCTAGCGCGGCTTCCGCTCGGCGTAGCGCGCCCGCGTCAGCTCGAAGCGCACACCACCGCGGAAGCAGCTCCCGGTCGCGGCAGGCTCGGTCTTGGGGGCGGATTCTCCACGCCCGGGCCTCATGCATCCATGACCTACAGGCTCCCTGCGCCGCGGAACACCGCCAGGTCCCACCCGGTCGACGTCGGAGATTGCACCGAGGCGATCGTGATCGCCGCGCTCATCCGCCGCGGCTACCGCGTGCTGCGGCCCCTCAGCGCCAACCAGCGCTACGACCTGGTGCTCGATCTCGACGGCCGGTTCTTGCGCGTGCAATGCAAGACCGGCCGGCTCCGCAACGGCGCGATCGTGTTCAGCACCCGCAGCGTCCGCTCCAACCGCAACGGAACCTACGTCCGCTCGTACACCGACGAAGCCGACGTCTTCATCGTCCACTGCCCCGAGACGGACCGCATCTATGCTGTGCCCGTCGGCGAGTCCGGGGTGCTGAAGACGGCGAGCCTACGCGTCACCGCGCCCGCCAACGGCCAGGTGAAGGGCATCCGCTGGGCAGCCGACCATGAGTTGCCCACTTAGCTCAACTGGTCGAGCACTTCACTTGTAATGAAGGGGATCTCGGTTCGAATCCGAGGGTGGGCGTGAGATGGAGATCGGGGCGTACACGTTTGCGGATGTCGGGCCGGGGATCGCTCCTGGGGAGCGGCTGAGCAACCTGCTCGAGGAGATCGAGCTCGCCGACCGGGTCGGGCTGGACGTGTTCGGGGTCGGGGAGCACCACCGGCCGGACTACGCGGTGTCGGCGCCGGCTGTCGCGCTCGCCGCCGGGGCGGCGCGGACGGAGCGGATCCGGCTGACCAGCGCGGTGACCGTGCTGTCGTCCGACGATCCGGTGCGGGTGTTCGAGCAGTTCGCCACGCTCGACCTGCTGTCCGGCGGCCGCGCCGAGATCATGGCCGGGCGCGGGTCGTTCATCGAATCGTTCGCGCTGTTCGGCTACGACCTCGACGACTACGACGAGCTGTTCGCCGAGAAGCTCGAGCTGCTGCTGGGGCTGATCGCGAACGAGCGCGTGTCGTGGTCGGGGCGCCACCGCGCTGCGCTCGAGGGCCAGGGCGTCTACCCGCGGCCGCTGCAGGAACGGCTGCCGGTGTGGATCGCGGTCGGCGGGACGCCGCAGTCGGTGGTCCGCGCCGCGCTGCTCGGGCTGCCGCTCGCCGTCGCGATCATCGGCGGCGAGCCGGCGCGCTTCGCCCCGCTGGTGGACCTCTATCGCGAGGCCGCGCGCGAGGGCGGGCACGATCCCGCGACGCTGCCGGTGTCGATCAACTCGCACACCTATGTCGCCGAGACGAGCGAGCGCGCGGCCGACGAGTTCTTCCCGGCCTACGCCGCGATGATGACCCGCATCGGCCGCGAGCGCGGCTGGCCGCCGATGACCCGCCCGCAGTTCGAGCAGATGCGCCAACCGCGCGGTGCGCTGCTCGTCGGCTCGCCCGACGAGGTGGTGGAGAAGATCCTCGCCCAGCACGAGCTGTTCGGGCACGATCGCTTCCTCGCGCAGATGAGCCTCGGCACGCTCCCGCACGAGCAAGCGCTGCGCTCGACCGAGCTGCTCGGCACCGAGGTCGTCCCGCGCGTGCGCGAGGAACTCGCCCGCCGTACCACGGCTGCGGCATAGAACGGTCCGCACGCGGACGAACGCGTAGGTCCTAGGGCTCAACTCGGTCCCTGGGTCTTCCTGGGCGCCAGGCGACCTGCTTCCCTACGCCGCATGTCCCAGCGTCAACTGATCATCCTCTTCGCGCTCGCCGCCGCCGTCGTCGCGCCCGCGTCCGCCTCCGCCGCGACCACCGTCACCGTCACCGGCGACGGGGGCCAGCCGGTCCCGCTCAGCACCACCACAACCCTCGGGTTGCGCAACATGGACGTGACCGCCAAGGTCACCGTCCCGGCCGCCGACGCCGCCGGCTTCCGCACCCAGGTCACCGATCAGGCGGGTACGCCCGTCTCGAGCGCCAGCCCGTGCCGCGCGACCCAGTTCGGCCCGGACTGGAACAACTACGCCGACTACCGCGGCAACGGCACCTACACCGTGCTCGTCCAGTACTGGGCGAACGACGACTGCACCGGCGCCCCCGCGCGCCAGAACCTGTTCCGCTACGCGATCAACGCCGGCGTCGCCGTCACGCCGCCGCCCGCCCCGCTGCTCACGCGCGCGCCGAACTCGCTGGTCACGAACCGCTACGACATCGGCGTCACGCTCAACCCCGGCGCCTCGACCTACGAGGTCCGCTACGCGCTCGGCGGCGTCATCGGCGCCGACGGCGCGATCTCCGGCCCGTCGGCCTCGACGTTCCTGGACACCACCACGGGCCTCGCCAGCTTCCGCTTCGACCGGCCGGGCCGCTACGTGATCGTCGCCCGCGGCTCGCGCAACACCTTCTTCACCCCCTGGAGCGGCGCCGTCGCCGTCAACGCGATCGCGCCGTTCGACCTCACGCGCGTGGCGTTCCCCGACGCGCGCGGCCCGAACTACAAGCTGCGCGGCTTCGTGCGCGAGACCGGCGCCCGCGGCAGCCGCGTCACGATCTACATCGCGAAGAAGTGGAAGGGCGGCAAGTACCGCCGCATCGGCCGCGCGAAGGTCGACTCGAAGGGCCGCTTCACCAAGCGCTTCCGGCAGCGCGGCTACGGCAAGTACCGCCTCCGCTACACGTTCAAGGGCAACAGCCTCGTGGCCGCCGGCCGCGTGACCGAGCGCGTGCGCATCCGCAAGCGCGTCTTCTTCGGCTAGTCAGCTCTGCGGTCCAGCCGGCGCCTCGTCCTGAGGCGCCGGCTCGACCACCCGCCGCCACTGGACGATCTTGCCGCGGCGGATCAGGAACGCGGTGTAGGCCTCGTTGCCGACCCCGCCGCCGCACCGGCCCGCGCCGGGCCGCTCGGTCAGCACGAGCGTGGCGACCACGAACGCGCCGGTGTCGACCGCCTCCTTGAACGTCGCGCCGCACGGCAGCGAGCGGTTCCAGAGCTCGACCTCCGAGCGCTTCTTGAGGCGGTACAGCGGGGTGCCGTTGGACACGAGCGCCGGGAGGCCCCAGTACCGCGTCGCCTCCTTCACGTGCCCCTCGCGCAGGGCGTCGGTCCAGCCCTTGATGACCGCGACGTCGGCCTCCGAGGCCGCATCCCGGGTCGGCGCGGGCGTGGCGGCCTGCTGCGGGGGCGGCGGGGTCTTCGCGCGCTTGTTCCCATCGGAGCCGCACGCGCTGAGCACCAGCGCGAGACCGGCGAGGGCGCACGTCCACCGGGCACGATCGCAGCCGGGCCGAGCCCCCGAGGCAGGTGAGGTCGCCCGGCGCGGCCCGCCGGAGCCCTTCGCGCGCGCCCGCGCGCGGGGAGCTTCAGGCGGCGGCGGGGAGCCGCTCGCGCACCCGCGGGCGCACCGCGATCGGCGTCCCGCGGCGCGGGCTGAGCGTGATCGAGCGGCGGCCGATGCCCTCGCGCCCGTCGAGCGCGGAGGCGACCTCGACCTGGCTGAGGATCGCCCGCAGCGCGATCCGCATCTCGAGCTGCGCGAACGACGCGCCGAGGCAGCGGCGCACACCGCCCCCGAACGGGATCCAGCTGAACTTGCCGGGGTTGCCGTCGAGGAACCGCTCGGGCCGGAACGCGTAGGGCTCCGGGTACACGCGCGCGTCGTGGTGCACGAGGTAGATGCAGGCGGCGAAGGCCGGGCCGGGGTCATAGCGGCGGCCGCCGATCTCGACCGGCTGCTTGATCCGGCGCGGCCCGGCGATCGGCAGCACGGGCCGGCGGCGCAGGATCTCCTTGACCGTCGCCTCGAGGTAGGCCGTGTCGTCCTCGACCGCTGCGCGCGCGACGCGGGCGAGCGCGTCCGGCGCGCGCACCATCTGCTCGAAGCCCCACGAGAGCGCCGAGGCGGTCGTCTCGTGCCCGGCGACCAGCAGCGTCACGAGCTCGTCGCGGAGCTCGCGGTCGGTCATCGGATCGCCGGCCTCGTCGCGCGCGGCGAGCAGCATCGTCAGCACGTCGTCGCCTTCGTCGCCGGCGCGGCGGCGCGCCTCGATCTGCTCGAGGATCAGCGCGTCGGCCTCGGCGCGCACGTCGACGAACCGCGACCACGTGGTCAGCGGGCCGAGGCGGCGGCGGAACATCGGCAGCAGCGTGAGCGGCGACGAGCCGACGTCGAGGAACCGCCTGCAGCGTCGTGCGCAGCGCGTCGAGCCGCGCGCCCGCGGACATCCCGAACACCGCCCGCAAGATGATCTCGAGCGCCAGCGCCTGGGTGCGGGAGTGCAGCGCGAACGACTCGCCGGGCCGCCAGGCCGCGACCTCGCGCTCGGCCACCTCCTCCATCGTGCCCGTCAGCGCGCGCATGCGCTCGCCGTGGAAGGCGGGGAGCATCAGCTTGCGCTGGGCCATGTGCTCGGCGCCGTCGAGCAGCAGCACGGAGCGCGAGCCGACGATCGGCTCGAGCACGCGGGCGCCCTCCCCGGGGTGCAGGACGTCGGCGGGCGTGGCGAACATCTCGCGGATCTCGTCGGGCTGCGTGAGGAAGATCCACTTGCCCTCGGGCGGGCCGAGGTCGACCGTGAAGCGCTCGCCGTAGCGGGCCCGGCAGCGCTCCATGAACGGCACGGGGCGGAAGGTCCAGCCGAGCAGGTTGAACGGGATCGGACCGGGACCGGGCGGGAGCGGGTCGGCGGCCATGCGCCGGATCCTACGGTCGCGAGCCGCTACCCTGCCGCGGCTGTGATGCATCGCACGCTTCTCCTCTCGCTGCTCGTGCTGGTCCTCGCGCTCGCCGGCTGCGGGGGCGACGGCGACGGCGAGACCGCGGCGACGCCCGAGCCGGCCGCGACCGCCACGCCGGCCAACACCGACACGTCGAAGAAGCCGGTCGTCACGGTGCCCGACGAGCTGCCGCCGGACACGCTCCAGAAGCGCGACATCGTCGAGGGCAAGGGCACGCCGGCGCGCAAGGGCGACACGGTGAGCATGCAGTACGTCGGGCTCACCTGGAGCACGGGCGTCGAGTTCGATGCGTCGTGGGACCGCGGCGAGCCGTTCGAGTTCAAGCTCGGCGAGGGCAAGGTCATCAAGGGCTGGGACGAGGGCATCCCAGGCATGAAGCAGGGCGGCCGGCGCGAGCTGACCATCCCCGCCGAGCTGGCCTACGGCGCCCAGGGCTCGCCGCCCGACATCGGGCCCAACGAGGCCCTGCGCTTCATCGTCGACCTGGAGAAGATCAAGCGCTGAGCGGCTCGCCGAGCGCTCCCTCGAGCGCTCGGAGGAGCAGGTCGCGCAGCGTCGCGCGATCGAGATCCCGGTGCTCGATCCAGTCGAGGATCGCGCCGTCCATGAACCACAGCCAGGCGCTGCACCGCGGTGCGCCGCTGTGGCGTCGGTTCGCCGGGCAGGCCCGCCGATGATCCGCTCGGCGGTGTGACCGCGGATGAGCTCCATGACATCGCGCACCTCGGGCGCCGCGCCGCGCACGAACGTGGCGTACGCCGCGCCGCGCTGCTCGACCCAGCCGAGGAAGGCGTCGAGCTGCTCGGCGGGCGGCGCGTCGACGTCGACCACGCCGGCCAGTTCGGCGGCGCCCTCCGCGAGGACGGCGGTGAAGTACGCCTGCTTGCTCGGAAAGTAGTGGTAGAGCAGCGCCTTCGACACGCCCGCGGCGCGCGCGAGCCCGGCCATCGACAGCTCGTCGTAGCCGTGCCTGGCGAACTGCTCCACCCCGTGCTCGAGCAGCCGGCGGCGCCGCTCGTCGACGTCCAGGCGCGTGTAGGCGGGCTCGCTCACGATTCCGCGAGCCTAGCTGACCGACGGTCGACAGGTGTTACCGATTGCCCGGATCGGTGTTTGCCGACCGATGGTCAACAACGAGCACGGAGGTTCGGGGATGTCGATCGACGAGCGGGTGCACGGGCTGGAGCAGCGGACGCGGCTCCTCGAGGCCCGGCTGGCAGAGCTCGAGGCCCGGCGAGTGCCGACGGCCACGGTCCGGCTGCGGTCGGACACCCTTCTGCATCCTGAGGTCCCCGTGGGCGTTACTCCGCCGCCACGGCAGCCGCGCGTCCCGCCGCCGCCCGTCCCCGCCTCCGTCGCTCCCCCCTCGAATCCTCGCTTCGAGCTCCCTCCGCCCCCGCAGCGTCGGGCGACCTCGCCGGCCCTCGAGGACCTGCTCGGCGGCCGCGTCCTCGCCTGGGCGGGCGGGCTGACGCTGCTCGCAGGGCTGCTCTTCTTCCTCGTGATCGCCGTCTCGCGCGACTGGATCGGCGAGGAGGCGCGCACGCTGCTCGCGGCGGCCACCTCGTTCGCCCTCGTGGCGCTCGGTGCGCGCGGATACGAGCGCCGCGGCCGCACCGAAAGCGCGCTCGCGGCCACGGCGACCGGGATCGCCGGGCTGTTCGCCAGCATCGTCGTGGCCGTCCAGGCCTATGACCTGATCCCCGCCGCGTCCGGGCTCGCGCTCGCGTTCGGGGTCGCCGCAACCGCCACGATCCTCGCCATCCGCTGGGAGGCCGAGGGCATCGCCGGGCTGGGCATCCTCGGCGCCGTGGCGTCGCCCGTGCTGGTCGGCGCCGAGCTGGGCGCCGCCACCGAGGCGTTCCTGTTCATCGCCAGCGCCTCTGCGGTCGGCGTGGTGCTCTGGCAGCGCTGGACCTGGCTCGCGTTCGCAACCTTCCTGCTCGCCACCCCGCAGTGGGTCGCCTGGGTGGGGACGGAGACGCTGAGCACGACCGAGACTCTCGCCACGCTGGTCGCGTTCGGTGGCCTGGGCGTCCTCGCCGCCGTCGGCTTCGAGCTGCGCACCCGCACGGAGGCGGTCGATTTCGCCCCGCATCTGCTGCTCGCGCTCAACGCGCTCGTCCTGGCGTGGGTCGGGTGGGGCGCGCTGTCGGAGACCGCGGGGGATGCCGCCGGACACGCCTGGCTCGCCGCCCTCGCGGTCGCGCACCTGGCCGGCGCCGCGGCGGGCCGGCGCGTGGCCGGCGTCTCGCACGACCTCACGGCCGCCGCCGCCGTGCTCGGCGTCGTGCTGGGGAACATCGCGTTCGCGTCGATGGTGGACGGCCTGCCGCTCGTCGCCGGCTGGGCGGCCACCGGCGTGGCGATGGCCGCACTCGTCCGGGCGGCGACCCACCGGCTCGACGCCGAGCTTGCGCTCGGCGGCGTCGCCGTCCAGCTCGGCCTCGCGCTCGGGCACACGCTCGTCTACGACGCGCCGCTGAGCAGCGCCGGCGCCGACGCAGACCTGGCCGGCGGTCTCGCGATCGCGCTCGTCGCCGCGGGCTGCTTCGCCTCCGCGCGCATCGCCGGCCCGGCGCTGGCGCCGATCACGCGGACCGCGCTCGAGGGCACCGCCCTCGTCCTCGTGGCGTACCTCGGCGCCGTCGTGCTCAGCGGTCCGGCGCTCACGCTGACCTGGGCTGCCCAGGCGGTCGCGTTCGCCGAGCTCGCGCGACGCCGGCGCGACGAGCCGCTCGCCCGCGCCGCCGCGATCGGATTCCTCGGATGCGCTGCGCTGCACGCCCTGATCGTGCTCGCGCCGCCCGACGCGCTCGTCTACGGCCTCGAGGACCCGCTGGGCGCGCTGGCGCTGCTCGCCGTCGCCGGCGCGGCGCTGGCGGCCGCGCGCATGCCGGACGTCGACCGCGTCGCGCTGCTGGCGATCGCCGCGGTGACACTGCTCTACCTCGCCTCGGCCGAGCTGATCAGCGCGTTCCAGCCGGTCGGCGGCGAGACGGCGGTGGGCGGCCTCGGCGTCCGCCAGCAGGGTCAGGCGCTGCTGAGCGGCCTGTGGGCGGTCGTCGGCGTGGCGACGCTGCTCGCCGGCCTGGTGCAGGACCGCCACGAGCTGCGGGTCGCGGCGCTGGCGCTGCTCGCCGTCACGATCGGCAAGGTCTTCCTCTACGACCTCGCGTCGCTCGACTCGATGTACCGCGTCGCGTCGTTCGTGGCGCTGGGGGCGCTGCTGCTGCTCGGCGCCTACGCCTGGCAGCAGCTGCGCCCGCCCGAGGCCCGCTGACTCAGCCCGACGGCGGCGGGGGCACCGGCTGGGCGGCGAGCGCCCTGGCGACCGCGACGAGGTTCTGCGCCGCGGTCTCGCCCGTCGTCTTCGACCACTCCTTGCCCTCGTCGTCGTCGGTCTCGAGGTAGGAGTCGCCCGGGCCTGGGCCCTTGTTCCAGTAGGTCCAGGCCTGCCCGGGGATCGTGTAGCCGATGTCGATCAGGCCGCCCGCGATCTCCGAGATCGTGTGGTGCGCGCCGTCCTCGTTGCCGGTGACGACGACGCCGGCGACGCGGTTGTAGGCGACCGGCCGCTCCTCGTCGTCGGTCTCCGACAGGAGCGCGTCCATCCGCTCGAGCACGCGCTTGGCGACGCTCGAGGGCTGGCCCAGCCAGGTCGGCGTGGCGATCACGAGGATCTCGGCGGCGAGCACGTGCTCGAGGATCTCCGGCCATTGGTCGCCGTCGCCCTCGTCGTTGGTGATGCCGGGCTTGACGTCGAAGTCGGCGATGCGGATCAGCTCGGTCTCGACGTCCTCGCGCTCGAGCGCGTCGATCACCACGCGCGCGAGCGCCTCGGTGTTCGACTCGGAGGGGGACGGCTTCAGGGTGCAGTTGAGGATCGTGGCTCTCATGACCGCAGCCCTACCCTGTTGTGGTGGACCAGAATGCGGATCACGACCTCCGGCGCGCCGAGTCGCTCGACGAGGAGCTGCTGGAGGCCGAATCGGTCGACGTCGAGACCTACCTCGACGACGAGACGCGCATCGACCGCGTCACCGAGGAGCTGCGGATTGGCTTCTCGGCGCTCGCCCACATCGGCAAGGCGGTCTCGATCTTCGGCTCGGCCCGCACCCCGCGCGACCACCCGGAGTACGCGCGCGCCCGCCGCGCCGCGCGGCTGCTCGGCGAGGCGGGCTTCGCGATCATCACCGGCGGCGGCCCGGGCGTGATGGAGGCGGCCAACCGCGGCGCCCAGGACGCCGGCGTGCCCTCGATCGGCCTCGACATCGAGCTGCCGCACGAGCAGGCGATGAACGAGTACGTCGACCTGCCCCTCACCTTCCACTACTTCTTCACGCGCAAGGTCATGTTCGTCCGCTACGCGAGCGCGTTCGTGGCGCTGCCCGGCGGGTTCGGGACGCTCGACGAGCTGTTCGAGGCCGCCACCCTGCGCCAGACGCGCAAGATCAAGGGCTTCCCGATCGTCCTGCTCGACAGCGCCTACTGGCAGGGGCTGGTCGACTGGCTCCAGGGCCCGGTGCTGGCGGGCGGCAAGATCATCCCGCACGACGTCGAGCGGCTGATGGTCACCGACGACCTCGGCGAGGTGCTGTCGATCTGCGAGTCCGCCGACCACCGGCGGCCGCGCGCGGCCTAGCGCGCTACTCGAGCTTCTCCAGCACCCACTCGCCGTCGCGGCGGCCGAGCGTGAGGCGCTCCTTGCCGTGGTCGACCTCGAAGACCGCCTTGTCCTCGTCGGTCCCGGGGCGGTCGATGACCTGGACGAGCTCGAGGTCGGTGGCTTCGCTGCCGCTCTGCGTCGCATAGGCGTCGCGCGCGGTGGCCTCGAGCACTCCGCGCTCCCAGCCGCGGTCCTCCGCGTGGGCCGCGGCGAGGTCGCGGTTGACCTCGTCCAGCCGTGCCTCGAAGCGGTCGGTCGTCGCGACCAGCCGCCGGCGGGCGGCGATCATGCCGCCCACGATCAGGACGAGCAGGACGACGAGGACGATGATGAGCCAGGTCGGCACGGCTCGATTACATCAGGTAAGCCCGCCGGACCCTCAGGCGAGCACCGCGCGCGAGTCGAGGTGGGCGCCGACCTTGCGCTTGACGCGCTGCAGCGCGTTGTCGACGGTCTTGCAGTCGCAGTCGATCAGCTCGCCGATCGCCGTGTAGGAGTGACCGTCGAGGTAGAGCGAGAGCACGCGCGACTCGAGGTCGGAGAGCACGGTGCTCAGGCAGGCGACCAGCGAGCGCAGCTCCTCGGAGGAGATGACCTGGTTGACCGGATCCCACGTGGTCGAGCCGGGGAGCACCTCGTCGAGGGTCGGCTCGGAGTCGCTCGCGCCCGCGGGCGTGGCCGAGAACGAGACGTAGCCGTTGAGCGGCGTGTGCTTGTTGCGCGTGGCGGTCTTGACCGCGGTGATGATCTGGCGCGTGATGCACAGCTCCGCGAAGTTGCGGAACGACGACTCGCGGTCGGTCCGGAAGTCGCGGATCGCCTTGTAGAGCCCGACGAGCCCCTCCTGGATGAGATCGTCGGAGTCGCCGCCGATCAGGAAGTACGAGGAGGCCTTCAGGCGGACGAACGAGTAGTAGCGCCGCACCAGACGGTCGTACGCGTCCGGGTTTCCCTGCTTGGCCAAGGCGATGAGGAATCCATCATCAACCTGAAGCTGACCTTGAGGCTTTTGGGAGATTCGTGCCACAACGCACCCCTTCTCGAGCCGAATTGGCCCGAAATGTCGTGACGCACTCCTCCCCTGGCGCCTATGAGCCTCGATCGAGTGCCTTAACCCTCGACCTCAGCGTGATGATTGAGGGAATGTGACACGGTTATGTGGAGGTGTCAAGGCGTTGCTGCAAGATCTCGTACATAAGAACCGCCGCGGCAGCGCTGACGTTGAGGGAATCGATGCGCCCCCGCACGGGGAGTGAGACGAGGTCGTCGCACGCATCCCTCACCCTCGGCCTGAGGCCTTTCCCCTCGGCTCCGAGCACGAGAACGACCCCGCCGCGGTAGTCGGGCGCCCGGTACGGGGTGCGCGCTCCGGCGGCGGCGCCGTAGACCCATGTCCCGGCCTCCTTGGCGTCGCGGAGGAAGTCCGCGAGGTTGCGGACCTGGGCGATCGGGAGGTGCTCGACCGCCCCTGCCGACGCTTTGCAGACCGCCGGCGTGACCTCGGCCGAGCGCCGCTCCGGCAGCACCACGCCGGTCGCGCCCGCCACCTCGGCGGTGCGGCAGACGGCGCCGAGGTTCTGCGGGTCGGTGACCTCGTCGAGCGCGACGAGGAACGGTTCGGGGGCGCGCAGGAGCGCCGCGCCGTCGGCGTAGCGGTACTCCTCGACCTCGGCGCAGACGCCCTGATGGGCGTCGGAGCCGCAGCGTGCGGTGATGTCGGCCGGCGACGCCTGCGTGACGGGCGCGCCGCTCCAATCCCCCTTGACCGCCCAGATCCGCCGCACGCGCCGCTTGCCGCGAAGCGCCTCGGCGACCGCGTTGCGGCCGTAGATGATCATCGGCGGCGGCGCGCGGCCGCCAAGGGCCTCCTCGGGCGGGGCGCGGCCGGAGCGGTCATGCCGCAGGCACCAATTCCGGCCCTTCCGGGCCATCTCGGATCTCCCATCCGGCCGCACGAACTTCGTCGCGCAGCCGGTCGGCCTCGGCGAAGTCCTTCGCCGCGCGGGCCTCCGCCCGCTGCCGCGCGAGGTCGAGCAGCTCCTCCGGCGGCCCCTCGTCCGCTTCCAGCAGGTTGTCGAGCGCGAAGATCTCGAGCATCTCGCGGAGCTGGGCGTCGCCGACCGGGCCCTCGCGCCGGTTCGCCTCGCGGATCCAGTCGAAGACGCGAGCCAGCGCCTCCGCGGTGTTGAAGTCGTCGGCGAGGGCGTCGAGGAACGCGTCGCGCAGCCGCGCGAGGTCCTCGGGGGAGTCGCCGGGCTGCAGGCGGCGGCCGGCGTCGCGGATCCGCCGCACGCTCGCCGCCGCGGCGTCGAGCCGCTCGCGCGTGTAGGCGATCGGCTGCCGGTAGTGGCCGGCCACGAAGTACAGGAGCAGCGCGTCGCGGCCGACCTCGTCGAGCGCCTCGCCGAGCCCGCGGATGTTGCCCTCGGACTTCGACATCTTCTCGTCGGAGAGCTGCAGCATCCCGTTGTGCATCCACAGCCGGGCCAGCGGCTTGCCGCGCGCGCCGAGCGTCTGCGCCGCCTCGTTCTCGTGGTGCGGGAAGAGCAGGTCGATGCCGCCGCCGTGGATGTCGAGCTCGACCCCCAGCAGCTGCTCGGCCATCGCCGAGCACTCGATGTGCCAGCCCGGCCGGCCGGCGCCCCACGGCGAGGGCCACGAGGTGTCCTCGCCCTCCTTCTCGCCCTTCCAGAGGGCGAAGTCCAGCGGGTCCTCCTTGCGATCGGCGCCCTCGACGCCCTCGCCCTGGTCCATCTGGTCGAGCTCGCGGTGGGAGAGCTCGCCGTAGCCGGGCAGCGAGCGGACGCGGAAGTAGACGTCGCCGCCGACCGGGTAGGCGTGCCCGCGCTCCTCCAGGTCCGCGATCAGCTCGACGATCGGCTCGACGTACTCCGAGGCCAGCGGCTCGTGATCGGGGCGGCCGAGCCCCAGCCGCTCGGTGTCGGCGACGTAGTGCGCGGTCATCTCGCGCGCCAGCTCCTCCGACGGCACGCCCGCCTCGTGCGCCGCCGCGTAGATCTTGTCGTTGATGTCGGTGACGTTGGCCACCAGCACCGCGTCGAGGCCCTCGTGCTGGAGGAAGCGCTTGAGCAGCGAGAAGACGACGAACGGGCGGGCGTTGCCGACGTGGACGCGCGAGTAGACCGTCGGCCCGCAGGCGTAGATGCCCACCTTCCCGGCATCACGCGGTTGCAGTATTTGCACCCGGCCGGTTCGTGAGTCATGCAGGGAAATCGTCCGCACGGTGCGGGACCTTAGCCCGTAAAGACCGGTGATCCGTGTACCTTCGCCGACCGTGTCAGCCCTGGCAGAGGCGCAGGAGGCTTTCCGGACGCTCCCGGAGCGCTACCTGGGCGCTGAGCGCGACTTCGACGCGACGTACCACATCCGTCTCGGCGATATCGGCCACACCTGGGAGGTGCGCTGTACCACCCACGGCGCCCGCGTCCGCGCCGGCGTGACCGGCCGCGACGCCGACGTCGTGATCGGCACCGACGCCGACACCTGGCTGCGCCTCCGCCGCGGCGACCTGTCCGGCGTCGAGGCGTTCTCGCAGCGCCTCCTCTACGCCCGCGGCGACCTCGACCT
The DNA here is from genome assembly GCA_963730115.1 of uncultured Solirubrobacteraceae bacterium. Classification (GTDB taxonomy): domain Bacteria; phylum Actinomycetota; class Thermoleophilia; order Solirubrobacterales; family Solirubrobacteraceae; genus DASQFQ01. The sequence continues at coordinate 1,015,168 of CAVSQM010000012.1, forward strand.
GGCGGTCGGCTTCGAGGGCATGTTCCGCCTCCCCAGCGGCCGCCCGCCGCTCGTGCGCATCCACGACGTCGTGCTCGAGCACGGCACGCGCGTCTCCACCCTCACGATGGGCTCCGGGCCGGACATCCTGCTGCTGCACGGCCTGGGCGCGACCAAGACGTCGTTCTTCGACACGATCGCCGAGCTCAGCCGCTCCTACCGCGTCCACGCCCTCGACCTGCCCGGCTTCGGCGGCTCGAGCAAGCCCGCGCTCGCCCGCTACGGCGCCCCGTTCTTCGCGCGCGCCACGCTCGGCGTGATGGACACGCTCGGGATCGAGCGCGCGCACCTGATCGGCAACTCGATGGGCGGGCGGGTCGCGCTCGAGGTCGGGCTGCGCGAGCCCGACCGCGTCGGCGGCCTTGCGCTGCTGTGCCCGGCATTGGCCTTCGTCCGCCGCGGCTACCAGCCGCTCGTGCGGCTGCTGCGGCCTGAGCTCGGGCTGCTGCCGCACTCGCTCGGCCGCGGCCGGATCGAGCGCCAGTTCTGGTCGATGTTCGCCGACCGCGACCTCGTCGACCCGAGCGTCGCCGACATCGTGGTCGACGAGTTCGAGCGCATCTACCGCTCCGCCGGCGCCCGCCTCGCCTTCCTGGCCAGCGCGCGCTCGATCTACCTCGACCCGCCGTTCGGCCGCTCCGGGCTGTTCCCGCGCCTGGAGGCGCTCGAGCCGCCCGCGCTGTTCGTGTGGGGCTCGCACGACAAGCTGATCCCGCCCGGCTTCAGCCGCCACGTCGAGCGCTGGCTGCCCAGCGCCGAGCAGATCGTCCTCGAGGGCTGCGGCCACGTGCCGCAGGTCGAGGTGCCCGAGCGCACCAACGGCCTGATCTCGCGCTTCTTCGCGCGGGTCGACGCGCTCGGCGCCGCCGCGGCGGCTCCGATGGCGGCGTAGGGCGTTCGCGGCAGCGCCGGCGAACGTCAACGCCGGCTGGGTAGGGATCGGGTTCGAACCGCCGCGGCGGCCACGAATGTCACCTCAACCACCGTATGGGTGGTCGAGACGACATTCGTGGGCTCCGCCGCACGTCGCAACCACCCCTCGATGCCCGCCGTTGACGTTCGGTGGCGCTGCCGCGAACGTCTGCACTAGCCTCCGCCCGTGGACATCGTGCTCTGCGACGTCGGGCCGCGCGACGGCCTGCAGAACGACGAGGCGGTGCTCGAGCCCGCCGTCCGCGCCGAGCTGTGCACCCGGCTCGCGGCCGCCGGCGTCCCGCGGGTCGAGGCGGTGAGCTTCGTCGATCCGCGGCGCGTGCCGCAGATGGCCGGCGCGGAGGAGGTCGTGGCCGCACTGGACGGCGATGCCTCGCGCTGGGCGGCGCTCGTGCTCAACGCGCGCGGGCTCGAGCGCGCGCGTGAGGCCGGCGTCGCGGAGGTGCACGCCGCCTACCCGGTCACCGACACGTTCGCGCAGCGCAACCAGAACGCCACGCTCGAGCAGGCGGCGGACGCCGCCGAGGCGATCGTCGACGCCGCCCACACCGCGGGGATGCGCGCGACGGTGACGCTCGGCGCCGCGTTCGGCTGCCCGTTCGAGGGCCGGGTCGATCCCGGCGTCGTCGTCGCGCACGCGGAGCGGATGGCCGCGGCGGGCGCGGACGAGGTGATGCTGGCCGACACGATCGGTGTCGGCGTGCCGGCCCAGGTCAGGCGGCTGCTGCCCGCGGCGCTGGCCGCCGCCGCCGGGACGCCGGTCGGGCTGCACCTGCACAACACGCGCAACACCGGCTACGCCAACGCCGCGGCCGGCCTCGAGCACGGCGCGAGCGTGCTCGACGCCTCGATCGGCGGCCTCGGCGGGTGCCCGTTCGCGCCGCGGGCGACCGGGAACATCGCCACCGAGGACCTCGTCTACCTGCTCGAAGGCGAGGGCGTCGAGACGGGCGCCGACCTCGACGCGCTGATCGCGGTCTGCGAGTGGCTCTCAGGCGTGCTCGGCCGCCCCCTGCCCGGCCTCCTGCACCGCGCGGGTGACTTCCCCTAGCGAGACGACGTCGCCGTAGCGGCCGCCGATGTCCTGGAGCGCCTGCGCGTGGGCGGCCTCCGAGCGGTCGCCGACGCACTCCCGCGGGACGATCGGCGCGATCCCGTGCTGCATCGCGTCGACCACCGTCGCGCGCACGCACCCGGAGGTCGAGGCGCCGCAGACGACGAGCGTGTCGCACCCGGACAGCAGCGCCGCGACGGGGGTCCCGAAGAACGCCGACGCGAACGCCTTCACGACCACCGGCTCGTCGTCGCGGCGGCCGAGCCGCGGGTCGATCTCGACCCACGGCGAGTCAGGGCGCAGGATGCCCAGCGCCGGCACCTTGCGCAGGAACACGGCCGCCGCGCGCTCGGCCACGTCGTCGTAGGCGACGGTGGTGAAGACCACCGGCACGCCGGCTTCGCGCGCGACCTCGAGCAGCGCGCGGGTCGCGCCCAGCGGCGCGTCGAGGTCGCAGGCCAGCGGCGAGTCAGGATCGGTGAAGCCGCGGTTGAGGTCGACGACGATCACGGCGGGCCGCGCGCCGAAGCCGGCGCGGCCGCCGAAGGCCCCCTCTGCCTCCGGCGGCGCGTCCCGCCCGCCGGGCTCCCCCGTGCCCGAGCTCATCCCGGGTGGCCGTCCCCGGCCGCGATCTCGGCCTCCCAGGCCGCGCGCACGCGGCTGCGGGCCGCGTCGGCGTCCTCCAGCGGCGACCAGCGCAGCGGCTCGGCTCGTCGCGGGGCCGGTAGCCCCGTCTCCTCCTCGCAGCGTGCGAGCGTCTCCTCGAGCGGCGGCCCGAAGTCGAACGCCGCCACCTCGCCCCGCGCCTCGCGCTGGCTGCTGCGCTCCGCCTCGGTCGCCGCCTCGTCGACCGCGCCGTCGTCCGCGAGCACGACCCCGTAGCCGCTGCGCGCCTTCTCGGCCGACACCAGGCCGAAGGCGACGTCGCGCGCCACCAGCTCGGCCGGCCGCTCGAGCCGGTCCTTCCAGCCCCCACCCCCGGCCGTCCGGTAGACGAGCATGTCGCCCGGCTGCACCTCGATCTCGTCGCACTTCGCGGGCAGCGCCTGCTCGCTGCCGTCGGCGCGCACCAGCCGCTTGGTCGAGCGCTCGCCCGGCTCCCCGCCGAGCACGCCCCACGGGCGCGTGAGCCAGCGGTCGTCGTGGATCGAGACCTGGCCGGGCTCGAGGTAGACGAAGCGCTTCTCGATCCCGTTGCCCCCGCGGTGCAGCCCGGCCCCGCCGGAGTCGGTGACCGTCGTGTAGCCGTCGATCCGCAGCGGGTAGTAGGCCTCGAGGTACTCGGTCGGGATGTTCTCGAACAGCGGCCACCACGAGTGCCCGTCCATGCCGTCGCCGATCGGCCGGCCGGGTATCCCGCCGTAGAGGATCTCCATCGCGTAGTAGAACTGGCCATCGCCGTCCCAGCCGCTGTAGAGCATGTACGGCGAGGTCCCGTAGCCCGCCGCCGTGTTGAGCTCCGGCGCCTGCTTGGTCAGCGCGCCGCCGAGCACGTCGAACAGCCGGGTCAGGGCGTGCGTGCGGCAGCCCAGCGCCGCGGGGTAGCGCGGGTTGAGCATCGACCCCTCCGGCATCACCACGTGCAGCAGCGGATAGAAGCCGTCGTTGAAGAGGATCTGCGGGTCGTTGACCATGATCAGGTAGACCCCGATGAACATCTTGAACATGCCCTCGGAGAGGTAGAAGTTGATCGGGCCGACCGCCTGCGGGTCCGTGCCCGACCAGTCGAACCAGGCGTGCTCCCCCTCGCGCCAGATCGTCAGCTTCATCAGGTACGGGCCGTTGCCCAGCCCGTCGTCGTCGATCCAGTCCTCGAACGTCTGCGGCTCCTCGGGGATCGCGAGCAGGATGAGCTTGCGCATCGCCTCGTGCGTGCGATCGAGCAGCGCCTGCAGCGCGGCCAGATAGACCGGCGTGCCGAACCGCTCGCAGAGCCCGATCACCCGCTTCTCGCCGGCGCGGCAGCCGGCGATGATCGCGAACAGGTCGGCACGGTTCATCTCCGGCAGGCGGACGTTGTTGAGGATCAGCCGCAGCACGTCCTCCTGCACCTCGCCGCGCTCCACGATCTTCAGCGGCGGGATGATGATGCCCTCCTCGAAGACGGTCGTGGCCCCCGTCGGCAGCGAGCCCGGGAGGCGCCCGCCCGCATCCATCTGGTGCCCGAACTGGCTGGCCCACCCGACCAGCTCGTCGTCGAAGAAGATCGGCACGAGCACGAGCCAGTCGTTCGTGTGCGAGATCGACGCCGAGCACTTGTACGGGTCGCTCGTGAGGATCACGTCGCCCGGGTAGATGCCGCGATCCCAGTCGCGCATCATCTCGGAGATGTAGGCGCCGAACTGCCCGACGACCATGCGGCCCTGCGGGTCGGTGATCATCGGGAACTCGTCGTGCTGCTCGCGGATCACCGGGCTCATCGCGGAGCGGAACAGCACCGCGTCCATCTCGAAGCGGGCGTGGCGCAGCGCGTTCTCGATGATGTCGAGCGTGATCGGGTCGAGGTCGAGGTCGGTGGGGATCTCCGCGACCTTGGGCAGCGCAGTCATCGGCCGGCCTCCTGGGGACGGATGAGGATGTTGAAGTAGCGGTCGACCTCGGCCACGTAGCCCTCCAGCACGACGGTCGTCGAGTCGAACTCGGTGATCACGGCGGGTCCCTCGATGCGATGGCCGGGCGCCAACTGCTCGCGCGCGTAGTGCCCGTCGCCCGTGCGCGCGCCGGCGGCGTCCCCGCCGTCCGGCTCGCCCTCGGGCAGCTCCGGCTCGGGGCGCGCGCCGGTGCCGACGGCGCGGAGGTTGACGATCTCGGCCGGCGTGTCGGGCATCCGGAAGCCGTAGAGCTGCTCGTGCAGCTCGTTGAAGCGCGCCTCCAGCGCCGGCAGGTCGCGCGTCTCCATCGCGACCGGGATCTCGTAGCCCTGGCCGTGGTAGCGCATGTCGGCGACGAACTCGACGCCCTGCGCCGCCTCGGGAATCTCCTCCGCGCGCATCCAGTCGCGGGCGCGCCCCTCGAGCTCGTCGAGGATCTCCGAGACCTCGTCGGGCGTCGCGTCCCCCACGAGCCGGATCAGCGTGCGTGCGAACTCGTTGCGGAAGTCCGCCACCAGGTCGCCGAGCGCGCACAGCAGGCCGGGCGAGGGCGGGACGATCACCGGGAAGGAGCCCATCAGCTCGGCGACCGCGTTGGCGTGCAGCGGGCCGGCGCCGCCGAACGCGACCAGCGCGAACTCGCGCGGGTCGTGGCCGCGCTGGACGGAGATGACCCGCAGCGCGCCGGCCATGTTCTCGTTGACGATCTCGATGATGCCTTCGGCGGCGCGCTCGAGCGTCAGCCCCATCGCATCGGCGATCGTCTGCACGGCTGCGCGCGCGGCGTCGGTGTCGAGCTCCATCTCGCCGCCGATGAGCCGCGGCGGCAGGTGGCCGACAACGACGTTGGCGTCGGTGACCGTGGGCGCCTCGCCGCCGCGCCCGTAGGCGGCCGGGCCGGGATCGGCTCCGGCCGACTCCGGGCCGACCCGCAGCGCGCCGGTCAGCTCCGGCACGTGGGCGATCGAGCCGCCGCCGGCGCCGACCGTGTGCACGTCGACGCTCGGGACCTTGATGCGGAACTGCCCGATCGTCGTCTCGCGGCCGATCGTCGGCTCCCCGTCCTGGCACAGCGAGACGTCGGTCGAGGTCCCGCCCATGTCGAACGTGAGGACGTTCGGGTATCCCGCGCGGCGGGCGATGTGGAGCGCGCCGGCGACGCCGCCGCTGGGGCCCGAGAGCACGCCGTAGACCGGGTTGCGCGAGGCCTCGCGCGGCGTCATCACGCCGGCGTCCGAGCGCAGGATGTCGAGCTCCGAGCGGATGCCCAGCTCGCCCAGGCGACTCTGGAGGCGGTCGACGTAGCGGGCGACCTGCGGGCGGACGTAGGAGTTCATGCAGGCGGTCAGCGTCCGCTCGTACTCGCGGAACTCCGGCAGCACGGCGCTCGACATCGTGACCGGGAAGCCCGGGTAGAGCTCCTCGACGAGATCGGCGATCTCCTGCTCGTGGCGGCCGTCGACGTAGGCGTTGATGAGCGACACGGTCAGGGACTCGACGCCGCCGTCGACGAGCTCGCGGATCGCGCCCGCGACCTGGTCGCGGTCGACCGGCACGAGCGTCTCGCCGCGGGCGTCCATGCGCTCGACCGCCTCGCGCGTGTCGGCCAGCGACGCCGGCGGGTCGGGCTTGACCATGATGATCCAGCCGGCCAGCGGGCCCGGCGTCTGCGAGCGCGCGAGGTGCAGGATCTGCCCGAAGCCCTGGGTGGTGATCAACCCGACGCGCGCGCCCTTGGACTCGAGCACGGCATTCGTCGCCACCGTCGTGCCGTGGACGACGTTGCCGAGCACGCCGGGCTCGATCTCGGCGGTCTCGCAGATCCGGCGGACGCCGGCCAGCACCCCCTCGCTCGGATCGGCCGGGGTCGACGGCGTCTTCACTCGCCATTGCCGACCCGCATCGTCGTCCACCAGGAACAGGTCCGTGAACGTGCCGCCGACGTCAACCCCCAGCCGATAGGCCATGCCGCTCCTCCAGTTCGTGGATCACCTCATCCGTGTCCGCGCCGACCGTCCAGCGAGCGGCGGAGCGGATGCCTCCCGGCGTCCGGGACAGCTTCGGCACCACCCCGGGCACCGTCATGTCGCCGTGCACCTCGTCCTCGTGCTCCACGAGCAGCCCGCGCTCGCGGAAGAAGGGGTCGGCGTAGATGTCGGCGGCCGTGTACACCGGCGCGCAGACGACGCCGGCCTCGTTGACGATCTCGTCGAGCTCGTCGGCGGTGTGCCGCCCCGCCCACTCGCCGATGATCTCGTCGAGCAGGTCCTCGTGCTGGCCGCGCGCGTGGTGGGAGGCGAAGCGCTCGTCCTCGGCGAGCTCCGGCTTCCCCATCAGCTTCGCGAGGCGCCGCCACAGCGTGTCGTGGTTGGCGGCGATCACGACCCAGCGGTCGTCCGAGGAGCGGTAGACGTTGCTCGGCGCGATCCGCGGCAACCGCGGGCCGGTGGGCTCGCGCACGAAGCCCGTCTTCTCGTACTCCACGACGGAGGACTCCATCATCGCGAAGCAGGCGTCGGTGATCGAGGCGTCGACGACCTGGCCCTGCCCGCCGCGGGCGTCGCGCGCGTAGAGCGCGAGCAGGATCCCCTGGAACGCACTCTGGGCGGCGAGCGTGTCTCCGAGCGAGATGCCGGAGCGCGGCGGCGCCTGGCCGGGGTAGCCGTTGATGTAGCGCAGGCCGGCGACCGCCTCGCCAGCGGACGCGAAGCCAGGGCGGTCGCGATAGCGGCCGGTCTGGCCGTAGCCCGACACGCGGGCGTAGATCGCGCGCGGGTTGCGCTCGGCCACCGGCTCCGGCCCGAGGCCCCATTTCTCCATCGTGCCGGGGCGGAAGTTCTCGAGCACGACGTCGGCGCTCGCGCACAGGTCGCCGGCGATCCGCTGGCCCTCGTCGGTGCGCAGGTCGAGCGCGATCGAGCGCTTGTTGCGCGCGAGCACCGACCACCACAGCGAGTGGTCCTTGTGGCGGAGGCGGCCCCAGTCGCGCATCGGGTCGCCGTCGGGGGCCTCGACCTTGATGACGTCGGCCCCGAAGTCGCCGAGCAGCGTCCCGACGTACGGGCCCGCGAGCAGCTGGCCGAACTCGACGACGCGCAGGCCGGTGAGGGGCGCGTCAGCCACGTTGGTGCACCACCCGCCAGAGGAAGTCCTTGGCGCCGAGGATGTGCATGCGCATCACCGCCTCCGCGAGATCGCCCTGGCGCACCTCGAGCGCGCGCACCAGCTCGCGGTGGCAGAACAGCGACTCCTCCCGCTGGCGCGCGTCCGCCCAGAACACCGACCGGAACGACCGCGGGATGCCGGCGACACCGCGCAGCGCGGCGGTGAGCCGCGGCGACTCCGCGGCGGCGATCACGAGCGCGTGGAACTCCTCGTTGAGCGCGATCTGCTCCGGCACCGTCGCCGCGCGCCTTTCGGCCAGCGCGCACAGCTCGCGCAGCCGGCTCAGCGACGGCTCGCTGATGCGGCCGGCCGCGCGCAGCGCGGCGTGCGGCTCGATCAGCGCGCGGACCTCGTAGAGGTCGAGCAGGTCCGCCGGGTCGAACGCGCGCACCACCGCGCCGCGGTTCGGCTCGACGTGCACGATCCCCTCGCGCTCGAGCATCAGCAGCGCCTCGCGGATCGGCGTGCGCGAGGTGCCGAAGCGGGCCGCCAGCGCCTCGGCCCGCAGCCGCTCCCCGGGGGCGATGTGCCCGTCGAGGATGGCGGTGCGCAGCTCGTCGTGGACCCGGATCGCGCTGGTCGGCGCCTCGGAGGAGGCCTCCATGCTGCATGCAATATCGCGTCGATGCCGCGCTCGTCAAGCGGTCAAGGACAATTTTGCATCCAAACTGACGCCAATAGACTGGCCCGTCTGATGGCGGCCACCGCTGACCTTGTCCAGGGCGTCGCGGAGCTCGTCAAGTCGCGCGTCCCCGCGGCCGACCTCGACGAGCGCGACCCCGACTACATCCGGGAGAGCCTCCCCCGGCTGTGGCTGCTCGCGTCGCTGTACTTCCGCGCCGAGGTGCGCGGCCTGGGCAACGTGCCCGAGGAGGGGCCGGTGCTGCTGGTCGGCAACCACTCGGGCGGCAACCTGACCCCCGACACCGCGGTCTTCACGCTCGCGTTCAGCACCTACTTCGGGGTCGAGCGCGTCTTCCACCAGCTCGCCCACAACCTCGTGCTGTCGATGCCGGGACTGTCCTTCCTGCGCAAGTACGGGACGGTCGCGGCCTCGCACGAGAACGCCCGCAAGGCGCTGGCGGCCGGCGCCGCCGTGCTCGTCTACCCCGGCGGCGACTACGAGGTCCACCGCCCGAGCTGGGAAGGCGGGCGCGTCGACTTCGGCGGCCGCAAGGGCTTCTTGCGCCTCGCGCTCGACGAGGGCGTGCCGATCGTCCCCGTCGTCTCGATCGGCGGCCAGGAGACCGCGCTCTTCCTGTCGCGCGGCGAGCGGCTCGCCAAGGGCCTCGCGCTCGACAAGCTGTTCCGCCTGAAGGTGCTGCCGATCTCGATCGCCCCGCCCTGGGGCGTCAACGTCGGCGACATGCTCGGCCACCTGCCGCTGCCCGCCAAGATCACCGTCGAGGCGCTGCCGCCGATCGACCTGCACCGCGAGTTCGGCGACGAGCCCGACCTCGACGAGGTCTACGACCATCTCGTGCGCCAGATGCAGGAGACCCTCGACGCGCTCGCCGCCGAGCGCCGCTGGCCGGTGATCGGGTGAGGGTCGAGTCCAAGCTCGAGATCAGCGCGCCACCTGCGCTCGTCTGGCAGTACGTCTCGGACCCCTCGCGCTACCTCCACTTCATGTCCGGCATCACGCGCTGGGAGGTGGTCGGGAAGAAGCGCACCGGCCTCGGCGCCCGCTACCGGATGCTGCTGCGGGTCGGGTCCGCCGAGGTCGGCGGGCTGATCGAGGTCGTCGAGTTCGTGCGTCACGCGGACCTGGCGTGGACGTCGATCACCGGCGTCGACCAGCGCGGCCGCTGGCGGCTCCGGCCGGCGAACGACGGGCGCAGCACCGTGGCCACGCTGCGGCTCTCCTACGGCGTGGCCGGCTCCGGGATCTGGGGCTGGCTCGCCGACCACATCTCCGCCCCGACCGTCCGCGGGCACCTGCGCCGCTCGCTGCAGCAGCTCAAGCGCCAGGTCGAGCACGAGCAGCTGCGCTCCGCGGCCGCGGAGCGCCGCCGCTCGCGCATGGGCGCCGCCTAGGGCCCGATCGGCTCGAGCGTCGCCACCGCCAGCGCGGCGGCGCCCTCCTCGCGCCCGATGAAGCCCAGCTTCTCGCCGGTCGTGAACTTCACGTTGACGCTCCCGACCACGCTCGCGAGCGACTCGCGGATGGCGTCGCGGTGGGGTGCCAGCTTCGGCCGCTCGAGCATCACCGTGGCGTCCACGTGCCCGATCGCCCAGCCCTCGGCGGCGACGCGCTCGACGACGTCGCGCAGCAGCGCCATCGAGTCGGCGTCGCGCCACAGCTCGTCGGTGTCGGGGAAGTGCTGGCCGATGTCGCCGAGCCCGGCCGCGCCGAGCAGGGCGTCGACGATCGCGTGGGTGAGGACGTCGGCGTCGGAGTGGCCTGCGAGGCCGCGCTCGCCGGGGATCTCGACCCCGCCCAGGACCAGCCGGCGGCCGTCCTCGAAGCGGTGGGAGTCGATGCCGATGCCGGTCCGCATCAGCCCACCGGCTCGAGCCGCCGCCGCCGGCCCTCGAACACGCAGATCTCGCTCACGCCGACCTGCTCGAGCAGCTCCAGCGCCGCCTCGTAGCGGAAGCCGAGCTGGTCGGGCACGTGCGCGTCGCTCGACAGGGCGATCGGCAGCCCGGCGCCGACCGCCTCCTCCAGGAAGCCGCGCGACGGGTAGATCTCGGCGACCGGCTTGCGCAGCCCCGCGGTCGAGACCTCGACCGCCACGCCGCCCTCGAGGAAGCCCTCGATGGCCGGCTCGTAGTAGCGGCGCAGGTCGCCGCTCGGGACCGGGGCGTCGCCGCCCCACAGCTTGACCAGGTCGGGGTGGGCCATGATGTCGAACATGCCGGTGCGGGCCGCCTCGCCGACGGTCTCGAAGTAGCGCTTCCAGACCTTCTCCGCCGACTCGCCGCGGCCCCACACGCTCCACTCCTCCATGTCGACCGCCTCGTCGGCGACGAAGTGGACCGAGCCGACCACGTAGTCCCACTCGCGGGCGTCGAGGAAGTTGGCGATCCGGTCCTCACGGCCGGACACGAAGTCGCACTCGATGCCGAGCCGCAGGTCGGTCTCCTCGCGTACGAAGGCGCAGTACTCGTCGACGTCGTCGCGCGCCCAGTGCTGCCACCACGGGTGGCGCCAGATGTCGAGCGACGCGGTGAAGCGATGGACGTGCTCGGCGACGCCGAGCTCGGCGATGCCGCGCTCCTCCGCCACAGCGCGGTAGCGCTCCGCGTTCGCGGCGGTGAAGTACTCCGCCGCGGGCGTGCCCTCGTCGTCGGGGCGCAGATGGACGTGGTAGTCGGTGAGCACGCGCGCGAAGACTCTAGCCATGAACCCTCAATCCGGTGTAGGGTCGGCTTGGTCGAAACGGAGGGTTGAACCGCGTCCCCCACTACTGAGCGCCTTCTCTACGAGCGGGCGCTCCCGGCCGCCTCTGACAGCGTTGTCATGGTCAGGGCGGAGCTCGCCGCGGCGCTCGATCGCGCGGGCGTCGAGCAAACGCGGCGCGACGACATCGCGCTCGTGATGACCGAGGCCGCAGGCAACGCGGTGCTCCACGCCTACCCGCCGCTGGCGCCCGGGCTGCTGTTCATCGACGCCGGCGTCACCGGGCGCAACGTGCTGCTGCGGGTGTGCGACTGCGGGCGCGGGATGCAGCCGCGCAGCGACAGCCCGGGGCTCGGCACCGGGCTGTCGCTGATGACCCGGATCGCCGACGGCCTCGAGATCGCGCCCAACCGGACCATCGGCGGCACGCGCGTGTCGGCGATGTTCCGCGACGTCGCCTCCGCCGTCGACGGGCACGACCTCCAAGACGCGCGGCGCGCCGACGCCGAGATGGTGCGCGAGTACGTCGCGGCGCTGGAGACGACCAACGGCACGTCCTCCGGCGACCTGCAGGTATTGCTCGCGGAGGCGGAGCAGGCGCTCGCGCATGCCGACCACCTCCGCGCGGAGCGCCTGCACTAGCCGCGCACGACCCCCGCAGGCTCGCGCTGCGCCAGGACCCGGAGGTTGCGCGCGGCGCGCACGCCGAGGCCGAGCAGCATCAGGCCGGCGAGCGCGAGGCCGGCGGTGTCGAGCACGCTCGTGGCGCCCGCCAGCAGCGCCAGGTTGAGCGCGATCAGGCCGAGTCGCGCCTCGGTCGGCCCGAAGCGCCCGTAGCCGAGCGAGAAGACGCCGAACACCTGCGTCTCGAGGTAGGTGTTGATCGAGAGCGCGAGGTAGGCGACGACGATCGCCAGCCCGGTGACCAGCGTCATGTAGGGCGAGAGGCCCAGCCCCACGCCGATGGCGATCGTGGCGCCGGCGTCGACGAGGTGATCGAGGTAGTAGCCGTACTTCGGCCGCTCGATCCGCCGCACGCGCGCGAGCGTGCCGTCGAGCGAGTCGCCCAGCCAGTGGAAGACGAGCAGGCCGCTCGCCACCCACAGCCACGCGGGGTCGCGCAGCGTCAGCCAGTAGGCGGCGCCGATCCCGAGCGCCGCGACCACCCCGAGGGCGGTCATGTGGTCGGGCATGACGCGCGCCGGCAGGCGCGGCGCCAGCCACTCGAGCACGCGCGTCTCGTGGCGGGCGAGCAGGAAGGTCTTCTCTCTGGGTGCGTCCTCAGCCATCGTTCGGCCCCCTTGTTGACCGTCGGTTGACAAGAGGTACCCCGGCGTTTGCGAGCCGTTACGGCGGTGTCGGCTCCGCCGCCGGCGTGCGCCGCAGCGCGAGGAACATCCGGTAGGAGCCGATCAGCAGGAAGACGCCGAAGACCGTCCGAAGGACGCCGACCGGCACGGCGAAGGCGACGAGCGCGCCGGGCACGGCGAATGCCATGCCCACGAGCCCGACCGCGAGACCCGCGCGCGGTGCGAGGGTGCCCTGGCGCTGGTGGACCAGCGCGCCGACGACCACCGTCGGGATCGTGGCGGTCAGCGCGATGCCCTGCGCGAGCACCTGGCTCGTGCCCGTGAACGCGACCAGCACCGCGATCGCGATCACGCCGCCGCCGACGCCCAGCAGACCCGCGAGGAAGCCGCCCTGGAGGCCGAGGTAGATCAGCAGCGCGACCGTGACAGCGTCGAGTGCAAGCTCGTCCGAGCCGGGGCCGAGGCCGAGCGGGATCACCAGCCGCACGCCGAGGACGCCGGTGATGACGGCCATCGCGGCCCGCAGGGCACGCTCGGAGACGCGCGCGTTGACGCGGGCGCCCAGGATCGCGCCGAGGAGGCTGCCGGCGACGAAGATCGCGCTCGCCTCGAGCTCGAAGGCACCGCCGGGGGCGACCGCGTAGGTGACGGCGCCGACGATGGCGATCGGGATGATCGCCAGCAGCGAGGTTCCCGAAGCGGTGTGGCGGTCGAGCCCCGCCGCCCAGATCAGGCCCGGGACGATGATGATGCCGCCCCCGATCCCCAGCAGGCCCGCGAGCAGGCCCGCCGCGGCACCGAGGGCCGCGAGGCGCCAGTTCACGCGCCGCGCTCGCCCAGCAGCAGCTCGGCGACCCGCAGGTCGTGCGGCGTGGTGACCTTGAAGTTCTCGGGGGTCGACTCGACCACGCGCACGGTGCCGCCCGCGCGCTCGACGAGCCACGCGTCGTCGGTGGCCTGGGCGAGCGTGGCCGCGTCGACGTCGAGCGCGCGCTCGAGCGCCTCGCGGCGGAAGGCCTGCGGGGTCTGGATCGCCCACAGGCGCGAGCGGTCGTGGGTGGCGACGACCCGCCGGTCGGGCCCTGCCTCCTTGACCGTGTCGGTCATGACCGCGGCCGCGATGGCGGCGTCGGCGTCGTCGAGCGCGGCGAGCGCTTGCGCGAAGTGCTCGGGCGTCACGAGCGGCCGCGCGGCGTCGTGGACGACAATCCGCTCGTCCGCGGGCGCCACGGCGAGCGCGCGGCGCACGGACTCGGACCGGGTGGCGCCGCCGGCCACGCCGGCGCAGCCGTCGGGGGCCTCCTCCCCGGGCGGCAGCGCGACGACGATCCGCTCGATCGCCGCCGCCCGCAGGGCGGCGACGCTCCACTCCAGCATCGGGCGACCGGCGAGAACGACGAACGCCTTGGCGCGATCAGCGCCAAGGCGTTCGCCACTCCCCGCGGCCACCAGGAGGGCGACCGCCACGTTCCAGTCTCCCCGGGGGGGTTAGACCCCCGCCAGCTTCTCCTCGCCGGAGCGCTGGAGGAGGTGGTCGAGGTGCTCCTCGGCCTGCTCCTCACCCATCTCGAGCGCGTACATCAGCTCGGACGCGAGGATCTTCTTCGCGCGGGTGAACATCTGCTTCTCACCCGTGGAAAGACCCTTGTCCTGCTCGCGGATGGCGAGGTTGCGGACGACCTCGGCGAGCTCGTAGATGTCTCCGGTCTTGATCTTGTCCCGGTTGTGCTTGAAACGGCGGTTCCAGTTCTTCGGCATCTCCGAGACGTCGTCGGAGAGCACGGAGAGGACCTTCTTGACGGTCTCCTCGTCGATGACGCGGCGGAGGCCGGCCTTGCCGGCGTTCTCACACGGCACCATCACGGTCATGTCGTTGTGAAGAATCTTGATCGTGAGGTACTGGCGCTTCTCGCCGAGGATGTCCTTCTCTTCCTTCTTGATGACCTGACCTGCGCCGTGATGCGGGTAGACGACGTTGTCGCCGACGGCGAAGTCGATGCACTCGATCTCGCGGCTGATGTCGAGGTCTTCGAGGTTCTCTGTATCGGTGCTGATGGTGCCCTCCTCGGTCGGGTCGGCCCGGTGGGGCCGCCAACTGGGTTGTTGCTAGGTCTGCAGGTAACGGTCCACGAGGTTGATCTCCTGCAACCGGCGAAGGCCCTCGCGGATGTCCTTCGCACGGATCTCTCCCACGCCCTCGACGGACTCGAGCTCCGGGTCCGTCGCGGCGAGGATCTCGTCGAGCCCGCGGAACTCACGGACGATGTTCTGGACGACGAGACGGGGAAGTCTTGGGATGCGGCCGAGAATGCGGAAGCCGCGCGGTGAGACGGGATAGTCGAGCGTGTTGACCTTGCGGTCGTACCCGAGCAGCTCCGCCAGGCGGCCGAAGTCGAGCAGGTCCTGGTGCGACAGTCGCGCGATGCCGTCGAGGGCGATCGCGAAGGCGTCGTCGACCGGGTCGGCCAGGTAGTCGTGCAGCAGCGCTGCCTTGTCCGCTGCGACGCCCACCATCGTCTCTTCGAGCTGCATCTCGATCAGGCGGCCCTCGGTGCCGAGCTCCACGATGTAGCGCTCGATCTCGACGGCCATGCGGGTGACGAGCTCGGCTCGCTGGAGCACGGTCAGTACGTCGTGCAGCGTCACGCCGCCCTCGAACTCGAGCGCGGTGAGGCGAGTGGAGACCTGGTCGAGGCGGGTGCGGTACTTGTCGAGGGTCGCGAGCGCCTGGTTGGCCTTGGCCAGGACCGCGGGGATCTCCTCGAGGATGTACTTGGCGCCGTCGACGTAGAGGCTGACGACCTCGCGCCGCTCCGAGATCGCGATCACGAGCGCGTCGGTCTGCTTGGACACGCGCTCGGCCGTGCGGTGGCGGGTGCCCGTCTCGGCGGTGAGGATCGTCGGGTCGGGCATCAGCTGCACGTTGGCCCAGGCGATCTTGGTGGCGGACGAGTTGAGCGCGATCGCGCCGTCCATCTTCGCGAGCTGGTAGAGCAGCTGCGGCGTGTAGTCGATGTCGAGCTTGATCCCGCCGGAGAAGAGGAACGAGAGCTCGTCCGGGTCGCCGATCACGATCAGGCCGCCGGTGCGAGCATGGACGATGTTGTCGATGCCCTCCCGGACCGCGGAGCCCGGCGCGACCATCTCCAGCGCCTTCACGAGCCTGGGCTCCTGCCGCGCCTCGAGCTCGATGAGCTCTTCACCTGATCGCGGCGTCATCAGTTCACATTCTAGCAGCGATTCGCTCCCGCCAGGTCGGCAAAATCCCTGCTGTAGAGCGAAAAGCTGGTCTTGACGCGCGAATGTGAAGCTGCTAGGCCGCCCTGGCGCGGGGCTGGGTTGGGAGCGCTGCCCGGAGCGCCTGGCGCAGGGTCGGCGCGGCGTCGGGGCAGACCACGGGGCCGAGGCCGAACTTGCGCGCCTCGGCCTGCCGGCGGTCGGGGTGGGCGACCGAGCGCAGCTCGCCGCTGAGCCCGAGCTCGCCGAAGCAGGCGATCGGCCGCTCGCCGTCGCCGGCCACGACGCCCCGCTGGGCGCTCGCGACGGCCAGCGCGACCGCGAGGTCGGCGCCGGGCTCGTCGACGCGCACGCCGCCGGCGACGTTGACGAACACGTCGGCGCTGCCGGTGCCGACGCCGGCGTGGCGCCCGAGCACGGCGAGGACGAGCGCGAGCCGGTTGCGGTCGATCCCGTTGGCGATGCGGCGGGGCGGGACGAGCTCGGACGGCGACACGAGGGCCTGGACCTCGACCAGCAGCGGCCGCGAGCCCTCCATGGCGGCGAGCACGACGCTGCCGGGAGCCTTCGTCGCCTCGCCGACGAAGCGCGCGGACGCGTCGGCGACCTCGACCAGGCCGCCGCCGGCCATCTCGAACACGCCGGCCTCGTTGGTCGAGCCGAAGCGGTTCTTGAGCGCGCGCAGCGTCCGGTAGGTGCGCTCGCGCTCGCCCTCGAACTGGAGCACGCAGTCGACGAGGTGCTCGAGCACCCGCGGGCCGGCGAGCGCGCCCTCCTTGGTGACGTGGCCGACGAGCAGCACCGCGATGTCGCGCGCCTTGGCGAGCCGCGTGATGCGGTCGGCCACCTCGCGCACCTGGCCGACCGAGCCGGCCGCGCCGGTCAGGTCCGACGAGTGCAGCGTCTGGACCGAGTCGATCACGCACACCTCGGGCCGCTCGGCGTCGAGCGTGGCGAGGACGGCGTCGAGGTCGGTCTCCGAGATCACCGGCACCTGCAGCGCCGCGCCGGGAAGCCGCTCGGCGCGCAGCTTGATCTGCGCCGCGGACTCCTCGCCGGAGACGTAGAGCGTGCGCCGGCCGGCGCCGGCGAGGTTGCCGAGCGCCATCGAGGTGAGCGTCGACTTGCCGATGCCCGGCGAGCCGCCGAGGAGCACGAGCGAGCCCGGCACGAGGCCGCCGCCGAGTACCCGGTCGAGCTCCCCGATCCCGGTCTTCAGGCGCGGGATGCGGGGCGCCTGGACCTCGGCGAGGGCGACGGGCTTGACGGCGCGGGCGGACGCCCGGCCCGCGCGCGCAGCACCGCCCGACCGGGATCCTCCGGCGGGCGCAACCTCCTCGTTGAGGGTGTTCCATTCCCCGCAGCCCGGGCACTGGCCCATCCATTTCGCCGATGAGTGGGCGCAGGCGGAGCAGACGAACTGTGAGCGGGCCACCGCCTGAATCTAGGCCCGCGAGCGGACGGGTTCGCCCCCCGCGACGAGCGCTCGGGCGCGCTCGGCCACCGCGACCATGCCGAGGGCGTCGGCGATCACGACGGCCTCGGCGAGGCGCTCGCGGGCGGCGGCGTCGTCGCCGGGCTCCCCACGTGCCAGCAGCATCTCCGCCCAGGCGAGCTCGGTGCGCGCGAGGAACGGCCGCGCGCCCATGCGGACGTGCATCTCGCGGGCCTCGAAGAAGCGCAGCTCGGCCTCGTCCCAGTCGCGCAGGACGCTCGCGAGCATGCCGAGCTGGCGCGACGCGCAGCCGTTGCAGCTCGCGGCCCGCCCGACCAGCACGTTGCGGCCGCCGTGGGGTGCGAGCAGCCCGGAGAGCTCGCGCGCACGGGCGGCGTCGCCGAGCTCCGCGCACACCTCGGCGGCGAGCGTGAGGGCGATCAGCCAGTTGGCGTCGCGCGGGAGGGCGTCGAAGCCCGGCGCCGCGACGGCCTCGAACGCCTCGCGCGCCGCGTCGAGCCGCCGCAGCTCGAGGTGCATGAGCGCCTGTGTGCAGCGCCAGGCCGGGATCGCGGGGTACATCTCGATGAAGCGCGCGACCGCGTCCTCGACCTCCCCCAGCCGCCCCTGCTCGCGGCGGATGTTGAACATCGCCATCGCGTAGTAGTGCAGGGCGTTCTCGGCGTGGCCCCGCTGGCCGATCGCGAGCGTCTCGCCCGCCAGCCGCTCGGCCTCGGCGAACTCGCCGTCGAGCTGCGCGCGGGTGCAGCGGAACAGCGAGGTCCACCAGAGGTAGAGCGGCCGCTGGACGACCGCGGCCAGCGCCGAGGCGGCGTCGATCTGGATGTCGGCGCCCGCCACGTCGCCGAGCTCGAGCAGGTCGACCACCGTCCAGCCGGCGCCCTCGAGCTCGAGCTCCATGTCGCCCGCGTCGGCGGCGATCCGGCGCAGCTCGGCGGCCACCTCGAGCCGCTCGTCGACGTTCTCCGGCCGCCACAGGACGTAGTGGCGCGCGTCGAGCGCGGTCGCCAGCGTCGTGGCGTCGCCGATCCGCCGCGCGATCGCGACGGCCTCCTCGCTGAGCGCGAGCCGCCGCTCGGGCTGGCCCGCGTAGTAGAGCTCGAGCGAGAGCCGGGCGAGCAGGCGCGCGCGCAACGGCGAGTCCTCCTCGCCGAGCCCGCCGAGTGCCTCCTCGAGCACCGCGACGACCTCGGGGTCCTCGCGCCCGAGCGTCGACCATGGCCCGGCCACGCCGAGCGCGGCACGAGCCAGCAGCGCTGCGTCGCCGAGCTCGCGGGCCACGTCGAGCGCGTCCGCGAAGGCGCCCCGCGCCCCCTCCAGCCCTGCCCGCTCCTCGGACGCGCCGAGCGCGAGCAGGAGCTCGGCCCGGGTGCGGTCGCGAGGGCTCGCCTGCCGCGCCTGCAGCGCGCCGCGGTAGTGCTGGGCGGCCTCCTCCCAGGCGAGTAGCCGGTCGGCGCGCCGCCCCGCGGCGAGCGCGAAGTCGATCGCCCGCGCCGGCCCCTCGACGGGCGCGGCCCGCACGAAGTGGCGCGCGAGCTGCGGCAGCCACGGGTCGAGATCGCCCTGGTGGCGGGCGAGGATGGTCTCGCCGACGCGCGAGTGCAGCCGCGCCCGCCGCAGGCTCGACAGCCCGTCGTAGAGCGTCGCCCGCACGAGCGCGTGGGCGAAGGCGTAACGGCCGACGCGGCCGTCGACCTCCTTGAGCACGCCGGCGGCGACCGCCTCGTCGAGCGCCGACACCAGCTCGTCGCCCGACAGCGGCCCGAGCGCCTCGAGCAGCCCGAAGTCGAACTCGCCGCCGATCACGCAGGCGACCTGCATCGCCTCACGGGCGCTGGCGGGCAGTCGCGCGATCCGCCGCGAGGTCACCTCGCGCACGCCCTCCGGCACGCCGGCGTCCTCGAGGTCTCCGCCGTGGCGCACGATCTCTTCGACGAAGAACGGGTTGCCCTCGGTCTCGCGCTCGAGGTCAGTCACGAAGTCCGCCGGCGCCTCCGCGCCGAGGGCCGCCACCAGCTCGCCGACCTCGCCGTGCACGAGTCCCTCGAGCGGGATCTGCGTGACCATCCCCTCGCGCCGCAGCGACGCGATCAGGTCGGTCAACGGGTGGTCCTCGCCCACCTCGGCCTCGCGGTAGGTGCCGAGGAACATCGTGCGCCGCGGCTGCGGCGCGCGGACCAGGTGGCGCAGGAGCTGCAGCGTCGGGCTGTCGGCCCACTGCAGGTCGTCGATCATCAGCAGCAGCGGCGCGCCGGCCGCGATCTCCGCCAGCAGCGCCGCGAGCGCGTCGAACAGGCGCTGGCGCTCGATGCCCGCGTCGGCGCGGATCGCCGATCCCGCGGGGGAGCCGAGCTCGGGCAGCAGCGCCGCGAGGTCGGCGGCGCGCGGGCCGAGCCGCTGGGCGGGGCCGGTCAGCGCGGCGCCGCCGGACCAGCCGCGCAGCATCTCGAGGATCGGCTGGTACGCGCCCGGGCCCGTCTCGTCGAAGCGCCCGTAGAGCACGGCCGAACCGTCGCGGTGGACCGTGCTTGTGAACTCGGCCGCCAGGCGCGACTTGCCGATCCCCGCGTCGCCGGCGATCAGCACGAGCTGCCGCTGGTCGCCGATCGCCGCGGCCCACGCCTCCTGCAGGCCGCCGAGCGCCACCTCGCGGCCGACGAAGGCATGCCGCGCGGTCGCGGCGGCCAGCGTCGCGGGCAGCGGGCCGGGCGACGGGTCGATGGCGGCTGCCGCGCCCGCGGGCGGGCCGTCGCCGCGCAGCAGCCGGGCGTGGACGGCCATCACGGCGGGCCCTGGCGCGGTGCCGAGCTCGTCGCGCAGCATCTGGCGCAGCTCGTCGAACGCGCGCAGCGCCTCGGCCGGGTTGCCGGCCGCCTCGTGGATCTCCATCAGCAGCCGGTGCGCGGACTCGCGGAACGGCGCCAGCCCGATCGCGGTGCGCGCGGCGTGCTCGGCGGCGTCGAGCTCGCGGCCGCCGAGCCGCAAGCCCGCCTCGCCGAGCGCCTCCAGCGCCCGCAGCCGCAGGCCCTCGACCTCGCGGCGGCGGTCGCGCACCCACGGGCCGTCGCACTCGGCCAGGAACGGCTCGGCCCCGAACCCCAGCGCCGCGCGGGCCTCGGCGGCGGCGTCCTCCCAGCGGCGGTCGTCGAGCGCCTGGACGGCGACCTCGACCGCGTCGGCGAGCGCCTCGATGTCGACCCACAGCGGCTCGGGCAGCGTCAGCCGCAGCTCCGCGCGGCCGGTCAGCGCGTCCGGCCCGAGCGCGCGCCGCAGCTTCGAGAGCAGGGCCGACAGCGCCGAGTCGGAAGACGCGGGCGCGTGCTTCGGCCACAGCACGTCCTCGAGCTCGTAGCGAGGGCAGGCGCGCGTCCGGTGGCACACGAGGTAGGCGAGCAGCAGCTGGCCCTGGCGGCCCGGCAACGGCGCGTCGGTCAGCCCGTCGCCGTCGCTGACCGCGGCACGACCGCACAGCCGGATCTCCCACGGAGCCACGTCGGCGGCACGCTATCGGCTCCCCAAGCTTTCTCCAAGATCGCGACAAGCCTCCGTTGCGGCCGTCGCGGGCGTGGCTGCGGTAGTTTCGGCGCCGTGAATGCTCCAGCGCCGGGCACGGAGCTCGTAGGCGGTTATCGGCTCGGACCGCCGGTGGCGCAGGGAGCGATGGGCAGCGTCTACGAGGCCACCTCGCCGGACGGGCGTCGCGTGGCCGCCAAGCGGCTGCTCGACGAGCGCCACGCCGCGCGCTTCGAGATCGAGGGACGGCTGCTCAGCCGGCTCCACCACCCGCGCGTGGTCGGGGTGCTCGGCACCGTCGACGACCCGAGTGGGCGCTACCTGATGATGGAGTGGATCGAGGGCGAGGACCTCGCGCGCGTCCTGCGCCGCGACGGCAACCCGGGGCTGCCGGAGGCCGAAGTCACCCGCTACGCGCTGGAGGCCGCCGAGGCGCTGCGCTACGTCCACGACCAGCAGACGATCCACCGCGACGTCAAGCCGCAGAACCTCATGCTCTCGCCCGAGCGCGGCGTCGTCCTGGTGGACTTCGGGATCGCGCGCGATCTGGCCGCCGAGAGCGCGACCGAGGGCATCGGCACGCCCGGTTACATGGCGCCGGAGGCGTTCATGGGCGGGCCCCTGTCGCCGCGCACCGACGTCTACGGGCTGGCCATGACGGCGTGGACGCTGCTGACGAGCGTGCCCGCGCGCTACGCGAGCGTGCAGCCGCCGGCGGACACCTCGCCGACGCTGCTCTCGACCTTGGACGCCGCTCTGGCCGTCGATCCGGAGCGCCGGCTGCCGTCGATGCAGGCGTTCGCCGACGGGCTGGGCGGCCGGCTCCCGACCGAGCGCGGGCGCGACATCGGCGTCTCCGCCGCCGTCGGCGAGGCGACCGCCCGCGTGCTGCAGGCCGTCGTCAAGACCGCGGCCGGCGTGTTCGACGCGGCCGCCACGTCGATCGCCCTGCGCCGCACCGACGGCGGGCTGGAGTACCAGGCCGCCTGGGGCGCGGGCGCCGACGAGGTCGTCGGCATGCAACTGCGCGCCGGCCACGGCATCGCCGGCCGCGTGCTCGCCACCGGCGTCGGCGAGGTCATCCAGGACTGCCGCAACGACCCGGACTTCGCTGCCGCGACCGCGCGCCGGACCGGCTACGTGCCCTACACGATGATCGTCGTGCCGCTGGTGCCGGAGGACATCGCGGTGGGGGTGCTGACGGTGCTCGACAAGCGCGACGGCTCGTCGTATGACGTCGCCGACCTTGCTCGCGGCGCCATGTTCGCCGACCTGGCGTTGGCGGCGATCGACGCCGAGCCGGGCGCCCGGGCGGCGCTGACGACCGCCATCGGCCGCGGGGCTTGAGCCAACTCACCGCGACGCGGCGATAAGCCGCGCCATCGCGGGGTAGCCTCCCCGCCCAATGGACGCCGAGCTCAGCCTCACCATCAACGGCGAGCCGCACGAGCTGGCCATCGACGTCCGCACCACGCTCCTCGACCTCCTTCGCGAGCACCTCGACCTCACCGGCGCGAAGAAGGGCTGCGATCACGGCCAGTGCGGCGCGTGCACGATCCTCATCGACGGGCGGCGGGCGAACAGCTGCCTCGCGCTCGCGGTCGCGCACGACGGCGCCGAGCTCACCACGGTCGAGGGCCTCGCGGAAGGCGACGACCTGCATCCGCTGCAGGCCGCCTTCATCGAGCACGATGCGCTCCAGTGCGGCTACTGCACGCCCGGCCAGCTCTGCTCCGCGGTCGGGATGATCGAGGAGGCGCGGGAGGAGGGCGCCGCCCTCGACGCGCCCGAGATCCGGGAGCGCATGAGCGGCAACCTCTGCCGCTGCGGCGCCTATCCCAACATCGTCGCCGCGATCGCGGACACCGTCGCGTGAAGGCGTTCGCCTTCGAGCGCGCCCGCGACGCCGCCGCGGCGGTCGAGGCCGGCGCCGACGGCGCGACGTTCCTCGGCGGCGGCACGAACCTCGTCGACCTCATGAAGCTCGGCGTCGCCGAGCCGACCCGGCTCGTCGACGTCTCCCGGCTCCCCCACGACACGGTCGAGGAGACCGAGCGAGGGCACGCTGCGCATCGGCGCCGCCGTCCGCAACACCGACCTCGCCGCGCACCCGCTGATCCGCGAGCGCTACCCGGTCCTCAGCGAGGCCGTGCTCGCCGGCGCGTCGGGCCAGCTCCGCAACCTCGCCACCGTCGGCGGCAACCTGCTCCAGCGCACGCGTTGCAGCTACTTCCAGGACGTCACGAAGCCGTGCAACAAGCGGCAGCCCGGCTCGGGCTGCCCCGCCCGCGAGGGCGAGCACCGCAACCACGCGATCCTCGGCCACTCCGAGCACTGCGTCGCCACGCATCCGTCGGACATGGCGGTCGCGCTGGCCGCGATCGAGGCGACCGTCGAGGTGCTCGGCGCCAACGGCGAGCGCACGATCCCGCTGCCCGGCCTGCACCGGCTGCCCGGCGACCGGCCGCAGCACGACACCGTGCTCAACGCCGGCGACCTCATCACCGCGATCGAGCTGTCGAAGCCCGCGCAGCGGTCGGTCTACCGCAAGGTCCGCGACCGGGCGAGCTTCGCGTTCGCGGTGTTCTCCGTGGCCGCCGTGGTCGAGCTGGCGGACGGCGCGGTGAAGGACGCACGGATCGCGCTCGGCGGCGTGGCCCACGTGCCGTGGCGAGCGGAGCGCGCGGAAGCCGTGCTGCGCGGCCGCGAGCCGACCCCGGAGGCGTTCGCGGAGGCGGCCGATGCGGAGCTCGAGGTGGCCCAGCCGCTCCGGGACAACGCCTTCAAGGTGCAGTTGGCCCGGAACGTGCTCGTGAGAACGCTGTCGGAGCTGACCGCGTGAGCATCACGACGCGCTCGGTGGGAGCGGCGATGAGCAGGGTCGACGGCCGCCCCAAGGTCACCGGCCAGGCGCGCTACGCCTTCGAGCAGCCGGTCGAGGGCCTCGCCTACGCCGCCGCGGTCACCGCCACCATCGCCGCCGGCGAGATCGACGCGATCGACGCCGCAGCGGGCGCTCGCGCTGCCCGGCGTGCTCGCGGTCATCTCCCACGACAACGCGCCCCGCCTCGGCGAGACCGACGACGGCGAGCTGCTGCTCTTCCAGTCCGACACCGTCCACTACCGCGGCCAGATCGTCGCCGCGGTCGTCGCCGAGACGCTGGAGGCCGCCCGCGAGGGCGCCGCGACCCTCCGGATCAACTACGCGGCCCGCGACCACGACGTCGAGCTGACCGCCACTCACCCGCGCCTGTACAAGCCGGACAAGGTCAACCCCTCCTTCCCCACCGACACCGAGCAGGGCGACGCCGAGACAGCGCTGCAAACCGCGGAGATCCAGGTCGATCACACGTACTCGACCGCCCCGATCCACAACAACGCGATGGAGCCGCACGCCAGCGTCGCGATGTGGGAGGGCGACAGCCTCACGCTCCACGACTCGATCCAGGGCACCTACGGCGCCCGCCGCATCCTCGCCCAGGTGTTCGACCTCGACTCCAAGCAGGTCCGCGTGATCGCCCAGCACGTCGGCGGCGGCTTCGGCTCGAAGGGCACGCCGCGACCGCAGTCCGTCCTCGCGGCGATCGCGGCCAAGGTCGTCGAGCGGCCGGTGAAGTGCGCGCTCACGCGCCAGCAGATGTTCGCCTCGGTCGGCTACCGCACCCCGACGATCCAGCGCGTCCGCCTCGGGGCCGACAGGTCGGGCCGGCTCACCGCGATCGCCCACGACGCCTTCGAGCAGACCTCGACCCTGCGCGAGTTCGCCGAGCAGACCTGCGTCGCGACGCGCTCGATGTACGCGGCGCCCGACCGCCTCACCCGCCACCGGCTCGTCGCGCTCGACGTCCCGACGCCGTCCTGGATGCGCGCGCCCGGCGAGTGCCCGGGCATGTTCGCGCTCGAGTCGGCGATGGACGAGCTCGCGATCGCCTGCGACCTCGACCCGATCGAGCTGCGGATCCGCAACGAGCCCGAGCTCGACCCCGAGAAGGGCATCCCGTTCTCGTCGCGCAACCTCGTCGCGTGCCTGCGCGAGGGCGCGGAGCGCTTCGGCTGGGCGGAGCGCGAGGCCCGCAGCGACGGCCGCTGGCTGATCGGCACCGGCGTCGCCGCGTCCACCTACCCCGCCTACCGCTCGCCCACCAAGGCGACCGCCCGCTACGAGGCCGACGGCGGCTACACCGTCCAGATCGCCGCCACCGACATCGGCACCGGCGCCCGCACCGTGCTGACCCAGATCGCCGCCGACGCGCTCGGCGTCGACCCCGAGCACGTCAACCTGGAGATCGGCGACTCCGCCTTCGGCGTCGCCGCGGTCGCCGGCGGCTCGATGGGGACGGCGTCATGGGGCACCGCGGTCGTCCGCGCCTGCGAGGCGCTGCTCGTGCAGGGCGAGGGCGAGGTGTCGGTCCACACCGGTGACGAGATCAAGGCCCAGAGCCAGCTGTCGCGGCACGCCTACGGCGCCCAGTTCGTCGAGGTGCGGGTCGACGCCGACAGCGGCGAGATCCGCGTGCCGCGCGTGCTCGGGGTGTTCGCCGTCGGCCGCGTCATCAACCCGAAGACCGCGCGCTCGCAGTTCATCGGCGGCATGACGCAGGGCCTCGGCATGGCGCTCCAGGAGGAGAGCGTCATGGATCGTGGCTTCGGCGACTACCTCAACCACGACCTCGCCCAGTACCACGTGCCGGTCAACGCCGACATCGAGGAGATCGAGGCCGCGTGGATCGACGAGGACGACGGCGAGCTCAACCCGATGGGCTCCAAGGGCATCGGCGAGATCGGCATCGTCGGCACCGCGGCGGCGGTCGCCAACGCCGTCTACCACGCCACCGGCCGGCGTGTGCGCGACCTGCCGATCCGGCTCGACCGCGTGCTGGCCTAGCCGACGCCCGCGGCGTCGAGCACGATCTCGACGTCGTCGCGCACCTTCAGCGCGCCCATGAAGCCGCGGTAGGGCTTGATGCCCCAGCGCGTCTGGACGACGGAGATCGTCGCCCGCGCCCGGTCGCCGTCGCGGCGGAGGTCGAACTCCACGGGCTGCGTGCGGCCGGCGATCGTGAGGTCGCCCTTGACGGTGCCGCCGTCCACGCTCTTCGACGTGAAGCCGATCTCGCTCGAGCCGAGGATGTCCTTCTCGATCGTCTTCTGGATCGACGCGCGATCCTTGTCGGTGAGCGGCTTCACGCCGCGGTTGCCCTCGCGGACGACCAGCGACTTCGGGTCGGCGGTCAGCTCGAGCGCGCCGCCGTCGTCGCTCGCCGCCCACTTCGTGACCTCGATGATCAGGTCGTGGCCGACCTTGGCGGCGACGCCCTCGCGGTAGGTGTGGACCTCGAGCTTCCCGGTGTCAGGGCCGTAGCGCGGCATCGCCCGTCAAGCTATCGCGGATGACGATCGACGTGTGGATGCAGCACCCGACCGCGCGCTTCCTCGCCCACGACATGTTCGACTCGCTGCGGCGCTGGACCGGCGATGCGATCCCGGAGGATCCGCCGCCGATCGACGTCACCGTCACCGCCATGGACGAGGCCGACGTGAGCTTCGGGCTGCTGAGCGCGTGGCACGGCCCAGGCGGGTCGCTGATCGCCAACGACGAGGTCGCCGCCTGGGTCGAGGAGCACCCCGACCGCTTCGCCGCGCTCGCCGCGGTCGACCTCGCCAAGCCGATGGACGCCGTGCGCGAGCTGCGCCGCTGCGTCGAGGAGCTCGGCTTCAAGGGCCTGCGCGTGCTCCCGTGGCTGTGGGAGGCGCCGCCGACCGACCGCCGCTATTACCCGCTCTACGCGGCGTGCGTCGAGCTCGGCGTCCCGTTCTGTACGCAGGTCGGCCACACCGGCCCGCTGCGCCCCTCGGAGACCGGGCGGCCGATCCCCTACATCGACCAGGTCGCCATCGACTTCCCCGAGCTGACCATCGTGTGCGGGCACATCGGCTACCCGTGGACGGAGGAGATGGTCGCCGTCGCGCGCAAGCACGAGCGTGTCTACATCGACACCTCGGCGTACACTGCGCGCCGCTACCCGCCCGAGCTCGTCGCGTACCTCCGCACGCGCGGCGGGAGCCGCAAGGTCATGTTCGGCTCCAACCACCCGATGATCGCGCCGGCGCAGGCGCTCGAGCACCTCGACGCGCTGCGGATCGACGACGAGACGCGCGACCTGTTCCTCGAGGGCAACGCAAGGCGGGTGTTCGACCTGTGAGCGCCAACCGGATCGCACTGCTGCGCGGGATCAACCTCGGCGCCACCAACCGGGTCAGCATGCCCGAGCTGCGCGAGCTGATCGAGGGGCTGGGCCACAAGGACGTGCAGACCCTGGTGCAGAGCGGCAACGTCGTGTTCACCGCGCGCGCCAAGCCGGCCACGCTGGAGAAGCAGCTCGCCGAGGCGATCGAGGAGCAGCTCGGCGTGAAGTCCAAGGTCGTGGTGCGCACGCGCGACGAGCTCGCCGCCGTCATCGACGCCAACCCGTTCCCGGACACGCCGAACCCGAAGAAGAACCTGCACGTGACGTTCTTCGACGGCGAGCCGGACACGTCGGTGACGAAGGAGCTCGAGGCGACCGACTTCGGCGCCGACACGCTCGCCTTCCGCGGCCGCGAGGTCTACATCGCCTACAAGGACGGGATGGGCCGCTCGGAGCTCGCCAAGCAGCTCGGCAAGGCGAAGCTCGGCGTCACGGCCACCGACCGCAACTGGAACACGGTCACGAAGCTGCTGGAGATGGCCGACGGCTAGAGCCGTGCAGCACCCGGGCGGCGATCACGCCGCCGATCGCGCCGAACAGGTGGCCCTGCCACGAGACGCCCGGCGTGGGGACGAAGCCGAACACCAGCGTGGTCCCGTAGACCGCGAGCACCGCCAGCCCGACCCCGATGTGCAGCATCCGGCGGGTCCAGGCGCCGCGCGCGATCAGGTAGGCGGCGAAGCCGAACACGAGCCCGCTCGCGCCGATGTGGTTCGTGTTCTCGGGCGCGAACAGCCACGTCCCGAGGCCGCCCACGAGCGCGACGATGCCCGTCACCGCGGCCGTCCGCGCCAGGCCGCTCAGCGCGATCGTCGCGCCGAGCACGACGAACGGGGCCGTGTTGCCGATCAGGTGCCCCCAGCCCGCGTGCAGGAACGGCGCGAAGACGATCCCGTCCAGCCCGTCGACGTCACGCGGGTGGATGCCCTCGGAGTCGAAGCCGGCGCCGACGACGTCCAGCGACCTCGAGCACCCACATCACGAGGACCATCGCGCCCACGAAGATGAACCCGCGGACGCGGTCCAGGCTCGCGGGCGAGCGGGTCGACGACGGGGCCGGTGCGTAGGACGCCATGTACGAAGGGTAAGTGACCGGGCTCAAGGGCCCCTCAACGCATCCGCGCGCCGTCGTAAGCGCTACCGCCTCGCGGCACCGATCTGCGTGCGTTCGCGCCGTGCTGGGCGCCCGTCCTGGCGCGTAGCCTCTGCTCATCAGGACCGCAGGTGACGCCGCGCGGCGCAGCCTCGCCGGACTCGCGCGCCCAGCCGAAAGCGCTCAGGCATTCTCTACGCGTCGTGCACGACGCATTCCGTGAGCATGTGGAGCTGTCCGATCCTGACCCTGCATGGCCGCACCGGTACGCAGAGGAAGCCGCTCGCATCGAGAACGCGCTTGCTTCGCTGCAACCCGTCGTCGAACACATCGGCAGCACGTCGGTGCCGCTCCGTGCGAAGCCGATCATCGACATCCAGGTGGCCGTCCCCGAGGCCAGCGTCGGCCAGGCGATCCGCGAGTTGCAGGCGCTTGGATACGAACATCACGGCCAAGGCGCCGTGAGGGGGCGCGAGTATCTGACTCGGCGCAAGGCCGGCACCCCTTCGATCAACGTCCACGTGTTCGCTGCGCACAGTTCGCTGCTGGACGACAATCGGACGATTCGCGACTACCTGCGCGAACACCCGGACGCCGCGGCCGGGTATGCGGCCGTGAAGCAACGGGCACTCGACCAGGGACACGCTGATCTCCCGAGCTATTCGCATGCGAAGGGCGCCTATCTCGCGGCACTGAGAGAGTCGGCGTACCGCTGGAAGCAACGAAGAGCTCACGGCTGACGCTGCTCCTTGCCAACGGGAGGTCGCGCGTCCGACGGATCGCGGCGTGGCCATACACTGATCAAGGGGCCGATCCGATGCCGCATCTTCATGCCCGACCACGCCCCGAGCAGATCGCGCCGCGGCTGTGGCGAGTCGGCGGCGGCTCCTGGGACGGCGTCGTCGACGCGGCCTCCGCCGAAGACGACGCCAACGCATACCTGTTGCAGGGCGGCGGCGCGCCCGCGCTGATCGACTGCGCGAGCCTGGCCGGCCGCGCTCAGATCGAGGCGAACCTGCGCGCCACCGGCGTCGACCCAGCCGGGCTAGGGGAGCTCCTGCTCACGCACTCGCACTGGGACCACACCCAGGCCGCGCACGAGTGGCAGAGCAGCTACGGGCTGCGCACCCACCTCAACGCCGTCGGCGCCGAATACCTCGACCGCGGCGACCAGCGGCTGATCGGCGCGCCGCTGCACGGCCCCGACTACGCGTTCGAGCCGTTCGCCGTGGATCACCCCGTCCACGACGGCGAGGGCTTCGAACTGTCAGGGATCGCGGTAACGGCGCACTTCCTGCCCGGGCACACGCCGGACTCGACGCTCTACACGTTCGAGCTCGCCGACCTCCGCGTCGGCGTCTGCGGCGACATAGCGTTCGGCCCCGACGAACGGGGCACCTATCGCATCGGCCTCATGTCGAACCTGTGGGGCTCGAACCTCGACCAGTACCTCGACAGCCTTCACCGGCTCGCTCAGATCCCGATCGATCTCCTCGTTCCAGGACACGGGGGACCGGTCACCGGCCGCGCCAACGTCGCCGAAACCGTCTCGGGTGCCCTGGCCACCGTCGAAGCCCTGGCCGCCAACGACGCCGTGCGTCGCAACCTCGCCATCTGATCGCTCCGCCTCGCCGCCGTGGATCACCGGATGCCTGCGACGTGGGCGAGCACGTCAGAGTGTGTGGTCGTACTTGTCGTGCCAGCCGCCCCAGGTGTAGGGCGGGGTCTGCGGCCAGTCCTCGGGGGAGTCCTCCCACTCCTCCTGGCGGCCGTATGGGGTGATGTCGAGGAAGCTCCAGGTCGACCCGAGCGCCTCGTCGCCACGGGCGTCGATGAAGTACGTGCGGTAGACCTCGTCGCCGTCGCGCAGGAACACGTTCGTGCCGTGCCACTCCGCGACGTCGTGGTCGGCGTCGAAGTCGTCGCGCAGCGTGTACCAGGGGAACTCCCAGCCCATGTGCTCGCGATAGCGCTGCAGGTGCTTCTGCTCGCCGCGGCTGACGGCGACGAAGCGGGTGTCGCGCTCGCGCAGGTGCAGCAGGTTGCTCAGCTGGTCGGCGTACATCGAGCAGCCGGGGCAGCCGCGCTCCGGGTAGACGTCCATGTCCGGATCCATGAAGAACCGGTACAGGACGAGCTGGCGGCTGTCGTCGAAGAGGTCGAGCAGCGTCACGTCCCCGCCGCCGGGCGCGGTGAAGCGATAGTCCTTCTCCACGCGGATCATCGGCATGCGGCGGCGCTCGGCCGCAAGGGCGTCACGCGCGCGGGTGTGCGCCTTCTCCTGCTTGAGAAGCGCCTCGCGCGCGGCGCGCCACTGCTCAGGGGTGACGATGTCGGGTTTGGCGGTGCTCATCGGGGCCTCCGGGTTGTCGCGGGCCGTGCCTGTCGTGGCCCTTCACCTGGTGAGCGGAGCCGGTCAGAGCTTCTCGACATAGCGCGCCGTTCGGCGGCTCAGGCTCAGGGGAAGCGAAGGGCAAGGCGGAGCGCGTGGCTCACAGCGTGGTCTGCCGCACGCGCGGTGTGCCGGCGAAGGGACCAGTCGCTCTGCCGGATGGCGAGGTGCGCGAGGTAGACGGAGAGTCCCTCGGGACCGATGCGATCAACGACGTACTCCGAGATCTTCGGGGTTGCGTCGCCCGTGTAATAGACGATGGTGGCCAGATCGAAGAGGCGGTCGCCGCTGCACGTGCCGCCCCAATCGATCACACCCGTCACGAGGTCTTCAGCACAGAGGATGTTGTGGTGGGTGAAGTCCCAGTGGACGATGTCTCGCGTCGTGGACAGCGCTGCGGCGTGGCGCTCGACGGCTCCTTGGCACAACCGCAAGAGGCTGCGGGTGTCCTCGGAGTGCTTCTCGAGCGTCGCGAGCACCATGTAGTCGCTGAACCCGACGAGCACCGACTCGATCACCCGCTGGGGCCAGCTCCCGTCAGCATCCACGGCACGGCCCGCCTGTAGCTCGTTGAGCTCGAGCAGCCGCTGCGTGATCCGGGCAGGCACCTTGGCCAACGTCTCCATCGGTGCTCCCGGCAGTTCCTCTTGCACGTGGTAGCCGTCGCCCCAGAGCACGTAGCGCGGCGCTGGATACGCGTGGGCGCGCAGCGCTTCGGTGGTGGCCGGCGCCAAGCCGGCCTCTTGACCTTTCAAGACAAAGCGCCGACCACGCCCGTCGACGAGTCGCGTCGCGCCGATCTCACCGCCCGCGTAGGCGCCTGCGGCCACGAAGTCCGATCCGTGGCGCTCGTTCAGCAGCCGCAGGTCGAGCACGTTCCGACCCTTCAGCTCGCTCGGCGGTAGCGGATGTGCGTGGCCAGCGGCGAATGCAGCGCCTCGACGGGCTCCAACGCGAGAGATCCGACGCCGTCGAAGATCCGCTCGCCGGACCCGAGCAGGACTGGGGCGATGTCGAGCGTGAGCTCGTCGACGACCCCGGCAACGAGCGCCTGCCGAACGGTGGAGGCGCCGCCCGCGATGTCCACGCCGGCGTCGCCGGCCGTCTCACGCGCCTGTGCGTAGGCGGCGTCGAAGCCGTCGGTGGCGAAGTGGAAGGTCGTCCCGCCCTCCATCTCGATCGGCTCGCGGGCGTGATGGGTGAGCACGAACACCGGTGCGTGATACGGCGGCTCGGGCCCCCACCAGCCGCGCCAGTCCTCCTCCCACTCCCCGCGGATCGGCCCGAACATGTTGCGGCCCATGACGTAGGCGCCGCGCGGGCGCATGAGCCAGCCGGCCGCGGTCTCGTCGGCCTCGTTGGCGCGCTCGTCGCCGAGATGCCAGGCATGGACCTCCCTCCCGCGCTTCCCGAGCGGGTGCTCGCGACTCTGGTCCGGCCCGGCGACGAAACCGTCGAGCGAGATCGACATGTGGCAGGTGGTGTCCGGCATCACGCGGCGACCTGCTCACCGAGGAAGGCGGCGAGCCCGTCGAGCAGCAGGCCGGTGCCGTGCTCGCGCTCCGCCGGATCCTCGAGGTCGTCGAAGAACGCGCCGTGCTCGGTGAAGACGAGCCGCGTGCCGTCGCCGTCGGGCCGCACCTCGACGGTCGTCAGCGACACGGAGATGAGCCGCCTGTCGAGCAGGAGGTCGTAGGCGAAGACGATCCGCTCACCGTCGACGATGTCGTGGTACCGGCTGCGGAACTCGTGCAGCGCCCCGCGCGGATCGCGTCCCACGCTCACCTCGCTGCCGCCGACACGGAAGTCGAGCTCCCGGTTGACGTCGGTCCAGCCCTCGGGCACACCGAACCAGCGATGCTTGAGCTCCGGGTCCGCGAACGCGCGGAACGTCTGCGCCGGGGTCTGGCGGAAGCGTCGCTCGATCGTGAAGTCGTGCTGGCGGATGCTCATCGGCGGTCTCCTTGGTCGGTGGGGAAGGCGTCGTCGAGGACGTCGGAGAGGCGGTCGAAGTGCCCCTCCCAGCTCGCGCGGTGCTCGACGATCCACTGCTCGAGCGTGCGCATGGGGCCGGGCTCGAGCCGGCACGTCCGGACGCGGCCGACCTTCTCCGAGCGCACCAGGCCGCTGCGCTGCAGCACGTCGAGGTGCTGCATCACGGACGGCAGCGACATGTCCAGCGGTGCGGCGAGCTCGCTCACGGAGGCCGCGCCGCGTGACAGGCGGACGACCATCGCGCGGCGGCTCTCGTCGGCGAGTGCGTGGAACGCCCGGTCGAGCTGTGCTGCGTCGGCGGTCGGCATCGGCCGCATGGTAGCGCACACTTAGGCAGGTGCCTAAGTATTCCGCTATGTGAGAGGTAAAACCTTCGGCCGGCGCGTTACGGCCGAGTGGGGTCCGGTGTCTCTTGAGATGTGGGACGCGCGCACGTGGCCGCGAGCCGACGCGCCCTCCCCGATCAACCTCCGACGAAAGTTCTCCCCATGACTCGCAACTGGCGCGAGCCCTTGGCCCGCCTGAAGACCCTTGCGCTCACACCCTCCCGCTTCGAAGACAGCGGAGCACGGCGATGAACGACTCACTCGACCTCCACGAGATCACGACCGTCGTCCCGGTCGCGCTGGGCGAGTCCGGGAACGGAGCCGACGAGCGCGGCTGGTGGCCCGTGCTGGCTCTCACCGATGAGGCGCACCCGATCGTCTTCGAGTGCAACCTCAACTAGATCAACCCGCGACCGCGTGCGAGGCGGCGACCGCGAGCCGGTCGGCGCGGTCGTTGAGCGCCTTGTGCGCGTGCGCGGCGCCAGTCTCGTGGCCGCGCACCCAGTGCCAGCGCACCGCGGCGTGGCGCGCGAGCTCGGACTCGAGCGCCTCGATCAGGTCGCGGTTCTTGACCGGAGCGCCGCCCGCCGTCCTCCAGCCGCGCCGCTTCCACCCCACCACCCACAGGGTCATCGACTTGAGCAGCAGCAGCGAGTCCGTCACCACGCAGGCGTGGCTCCCGGCGGGTAGCCGGCGCAGCCCTTCGATGGCGGCCGTGAACTCCATGCGGTTGTTCGTCGTGTGCGCCGCCGAACCCGCGAGCTCGACCGCCTCGCCCCCGCCGGGCGGCACGACGATCGCGGCCCAGCCGCCGGGCCCGGGGTTCCCGCGGCACGCCCCGTCCGTCCACACGAGCGCCTCGCCCGGACGCGCCTGAACCGGTGTCTCGGCCATCGCGGGCGATGCTAGCCCGCGGAGCGGCGACAGAGCGGCGACTGATGCCTCAGACGGTGCGGGGTCGCCAGGGCTCGCGCTCGTGCGTGAGCCAGACGAGCTCGGGGTCGAGCGCGAGGACCCGCTGCCGGCCTTCGGTGGGCGGCTCGTCGAACTCGCCGAACCACACCGCCACGTCGCCGCCGACGATGACCGGGCGCCCGCCAGTCTCGACGACGACCATCTGCATGCCGGGTGTGTGGCCCGGCGCCGGGACGAGTCGGAGCCCGGGCAGCAGCTCGAGCTCGCCGTCGACCGAGACGTACCGCACCCCGGGCGCCTCGACCCACTCGCGGATGGTGTAGCCGTCCTGACTACGGGCAGTGTCGAGCTCCCGACGCTGGACATAGATCGGCTTGCCGGCGAAGAGGTGGTTGCCGCCGCAGTGGTCGGCGTGCAGGTGTGTGTTGACGACGATGTCGATGCCGGCGAGATCGAACTCCTGCTCGCTCAGCGGCTGGAGGCGGGGATCCATGTCGGCCATCGCCGGGTGCAGCTCCGTCATGCCGGTGTCGACCAGCACGCGCGCATCGGGATGGTCGATGACGTGCACGTAGACCGGCATCCGCTCGCCCTCGACGGAAAGGTCGGCAACGAAGACCGGCGTGACGGCGATCGAGGCGGGGGCGTTCATCTCGCACCGAGCGCCGCGCTGAGCGTGGCCGGCAGGTCGAAGTGCTCGAACACCGCGCCGTCGAAGGTGACGATCTCGGTGACGACCCCGTCCTGCACCCGCAGGACGTCGAGCGCCAGCGGTTCGAACGCGGCGTCGCCCGGTTTGCGCACGTAGCCCGCGACCGCGGGCTGACCGTTGGCGCGGGTGAGCACGCACCGCATGCTGCCGAACGCCTCCGATCCGAACCCGCCGTCGATCCAGCCCTGCACGACGGTGCTTCGGCCGGCCCAGCTGCCGGGCGTCGGCGGCATCGAGAAGCGGACGTCCTCGTGCATGAGCGCGGCCAGGCCCTCGGCGTCGGCGCGCTCGCTGCACTCGACGTAGCGGGCGAGCAGCTCCCGCTCGGCGGCGGACGGCTCGACGGCGTGTTGCCACGCCTCGCGGTCCTCGGGCAGGGTTTCCCGCAACCCAGCCCGCGCGCGCTGCAGCGCGGAGTTCACCGACGCCTCTGTCGTCTCGAGCAGCCGCGCGGTCTCCTTCGCCGAGCAGCCGAGGACGTCGCGCAGCACGAGCACGGCCCGCGGCAGCGGCGCGAGGTGCTGGATCGCGGCGATGAACGCCAGCTCGACGGTCTCCTTGGCGAGTGCCACGTCCTCCGGGCCCTCGCGCCGGTCGGGCAGCTGCTCGAGGAGCTCGTCGGGATAGGGCTGGAGCCACGCGACC
This sequence comes from uncultured Solirubrobacteraceae bacterium, assembly GCA_963730115.1. Taxonomy (GTDB): domain Bacteria; phylum Actinomycetota; class Thermoleophilia; order Solirubrobacterales; family Solirubrobacteraceae; genus DASQFQ01. Next base: position 1,050,138 of record CAVSQM010000012.1, read on the forward strand.
TCGCCGCTCGCGCTCGGCCGCCGCGGGCGCTTGTCGAGCGCGTCGAGGCAGGCATTCGTCGCGATCCGGTACAGCCACGCGCGAACCGACGCGCGGCCCTCGTACGTCTCGCGCCGGCGCCACGCGCGCAGGAACGCCTCCTGGACGAGGTCCTCGGCCTCCTCGAACGACCCGAGGAGGCGGTAGCAGTGGACGTGCAACTCGCGGCGGTGCGGCTCGACGCGAGCGCCGAAGGCCTGCTCGTCGAGCGGCCGGAGGTCGTCGGTGATGGAGTTCATGGTATGTGTGACGGCGGGCGGCCCGAAAGCTCATCACCCGGCGCCGTGCAGTGTCTCGAGGGCGCTGCATCTCGCAGAGTTCCACAGCACGACCCTCCGCGAGGTCAGACGGCTGAGTGCTGCTTCCGCCTGGCTTACGACGGCGCGCGGATAGCGCTCCTCCGGTGGGTGGCAGGAAAGGGCGCTTCGGGCCGGCGAGCTTTTCGGCCCCGGCACAGGCGCGACGCGGCGCCCGCGGCGCGGAGAAAAGTCGACGGCGGGTCCCATTTCCTGACAGGACCCGCCGGCCACCTCGGCCGATCCTGGCGGACTTCCCTGGCGGAACCCAGCACTGCCCGCCAAGAACGACGAAGGGCCCGCACGTGGCGGGCCCTCCGGTCAATCTCTGAGCTCGGCTACTCCGAGGGGTCCGGCGGCGGGACCGCGGGCTGGTCGAGGACTCCGCCCTCTTCCGGGCCGTCGACCTGCTCGCCCTCCTTGCCCTCCGCGCCCACGCCGACCGGGGTCGGCTTCGGCTCGGGCTTGATGATCGAGAGCTTCACGTCCTGGTTCTCGTCGCCCTCGGCGGCCGGCTCCACGAGCACGGTGCCGCCCGGCGACGAGCTCCGCGCGGAGCACGAAGTCGGCCAGCGGGTCCTCGATGTAGCGCTGGATCGCCCGGCGCAGCGGGCGGGCGCCCATCGACGGGTCCCAGCCCTTGTCGACCAGGAAGTCCTCGGCCCCCTCCGACAGCTCGAGCTGGAGATCGCGCTCCGCGAGCGAGCTGCGGATCCGCCGCAGCAGGAGGTCGACGATCTGCTTGATCTCGTCCTTCTGCAGCTTGTGGAAGACGATGACCTCGTCGATGCGGTTGAGGAACTCGGGGCGGAAGACCTTCTTCAGCTCTCCCATGACCCGGTTCTTCATGTCGTCGTAGGTCATGCCGTGGTCCTCGTCGCCGACCGAGAAGCCAAGCGGCGTGTTGCGCGCGATCTCCGACGCCCCGATGTTCGAGGTCATGATCACGATCGCGTGCCGGAAGTCCACCGTGCGGCCCTGCGAGTCGGTCAGGCGACCGTCCTCCAGGATCTGCAGGAGGATGTTGAACACGTCCGGGTGGGCCTTCTCGATCTCGTCGAGCAGCAGCACGGAGTAGGGCTTGCGGCGCACCGCCTCGGTGAGCTGGCCGCCCTCGTCGTAGCCGACGTAGCCGGGCGGCGAGCCGACCAGGCGCGACACCGCGTGCTTCTCCATGTACTCCGACATGTCGATGCGGATCATCGCCTCCTCGTCGCCGAAGAGGAACTCGGCGAGCGTGCGGGCGAGCTCGGTCTTGCCGACGCCTGACGGGCCGAGGAAGACGAACGAGCCGGTCGGGCGCTTCGGGTCCTTCAGGCCGGCACGCGAGCGCCGGATCGCCTTGGAGACGACCTCGATCGCCTGGTGCTGCCCGATGACGCGCTTGTGCAGCTCGTCCTCCATGCGCATGAGCTTCTGCGTCTCGGCCTCGGTGAGCTTGAACACCGGGATGCCGGTCCACATCGAGACGATGTCGGCGATCTCCTCCTCGCCGATCGACGGCCGCTCGCCGCCCTCGCCGGACTCCCAGGCGTCCTCGAGCTCGCGCTTGCGGTTCGTGAGCTTGCGCTCCGTGTCGCGCAGCGACGCGGCCTTCTCGAACTCCTGCGCCTCGATCGCGGCCTCCTTCTCGCGCCGCGTCGTCTCGATCTCCTCCTCGAGCTCCCGGTACACGGGCGGGGAGGACATCGACTTGATGCGCATGCGCGAGGCGGCCTCGTCGATGAGGTCGATCGCCTTGTCGGGCAGGAAGCGGTCGGAGATGTAGCGGTCCGCCAGCTCGGCGGCCGCCTCCAGCGCCTCCTCGGTGATGTTGATCTTGTGGTGCGCCTCGTAGCGGTCGCGCAGGCCCTTGAGGATCTGCACGGTCTCCTCGGGCGACGGCTGGTCGACCGTGATCTTCTGGAAGCGGCGCTCCAGGGCGGAGTCGCGCTCGAGGTACTTGCGGTACTCGTCGAGCGTCGTCGCGCCCACGGTCTGCAGCTCGCCGCGCGCCAGCGCCGGCTTGAGGATCGAGGCGGCGTCGATCGCGCCCTCCGCGGCACCCGCGCCGACGAGGTTGTGGAGCTCGTCGATGAACAGGATGATGTCGCCGCGCTGGGTGATCTCCTTCATCACCTTCTTGAGGCGCTCCTCGAACTCGCCGCGGTACTTCGAGCCCGCGACCAGGGCCGCCAGGTCGAGCGTGTAGATCTGCTTGTTCTTCAGCAGCTCCGGCACGTCGGCGTTCGTGATCCGCTGGGCGAGGCCCTCGACGACGGCGGTCTTGCCGACGCCCGGCTCGCCCACGAGCACGGGGTTGTTCTTCGTGCGGCGCGAGAGGATCTGCATGATCCGCTCGATCTCGACCTCGCGGCCGACGACCGGGTCGAGCTTGCCCTCGGAGGCGAGCTTGGTCAGGTTGCGCCCGAACTGGTCGAGCAGCTTCGAGGACTTCTTGCCCTCGCCGGGGCCGGCCGCGGCGCCGGACGCGGCGCCCTGGCCCTGGCCGCCGGAGCCCGAGCGGCGACCGCCGGGGCCCGGACAGCATCCGGATGACCTCGTTGCGGATCTTCTCCGAGTCGGCGTCGAAGTCGAGCAGGATGCGGGCGGCGACGCCCTCGTTCTCGCGCACGAGCCCGAGCAGGATGTGCTCGGTGCCGATGTAGTTGTGACCGAGGGAGAGCGCCTCGCGGAGCGCCAGCTCCAGCACCTTCTTCGCGCGCGGCGTGAAGGGGATCTGGCCCGAGGTCACCTCCTCGCCGGAGCCGACGATGCGCACGACCTGGGCGCGCACGCGCTCGACGGTGATGTCGAGGCTCTCCAGCACGCGAGCGGCAAGACCCTCCTCCTCACGAAGAAGGCCGAGGAGGATGTGCTCGGTGCCGATGTAGTTGTGCTTGAGCGTCCGCGCCTCCTCCTGGGCGAGGACGACCACCTGGCGTGCGCGTTCTGTAAATCGCTCGAACATGGTGGTTGGAGGCTTCCTTCCTGCTAAGTACGCTGAGCCCTAGCGCTGGGTCGTTGCGATGTTCCGGACGGGTCGGAGGGACGGGATACGTGGTGTCACCCACGTATTCGGCACGCCAGCCGGAGTGGATGAACGAGGTCGACAAATGTCTGACGGCCATGGGTCAGTCTACCGCAGGGGACCGGCGCCATTCCGGCCGACCCGCTCCTACCGCATGGCGGGGAAGAGCACGACCTCGCGGATCGAGTGCCGTCCGGTCAGCACCATCACCAGCCGGTCGATGCCGATGCCGATCCCGCCGGTCGGCGGCATGCCGTGCTCCAGCGCCTGGATGTAGGCCTCGTCGAACGGATGCGCCTCCTCGTCGCCGGCCTCCGCGGCCGCGCGCTGCGCCTCGAAGCGGGCGCGCTGGTCGTCCGGGTCGTTGAGCTCGGAGAACGCGTTGGCGATCTCCATGCCGTCGACGTAGGCCTCCCAGCGCTCGACCAGCCCGTCCTTGGTGCGGTGGCGCTTGGCGAACGGCGACAGCTCGACCGGGTAGTCGATGAGGAACGTCGGATCCTTGAGCGTCGGGCTCGACGTGCTTTGAGAGCAGGTGGTCGACGAGCTGCGCCCAGGTGTCCTCCTCGCGGCACCTCGAGGCCCTGGTCGCGCATCGCCTGCTCGAGCCCTCGCGTGTGCGCTGCGCGTAGATGTCGACGCCGGTGCGGCTCTCGATCGCGTCGCCGAGCGTCTCGCGCTTCCACGGCGGCTTGAAGCGCTCGTCGCCGACCTGGGAGGCGACGTCGTGGATGAGCTCCTCGGCGTGGCGGGCGACGTCCTCGTAGTCCGCGTACGCCTCGTACCACTCGAGCATCGTGAACTCGGGGTTGTGCTTGTAGCGACAGCCCCTCGTTGCGGAAGTTCTTGCCGATCTCGTAGACGCGCTCGAGCCCGCCGACGATCAGCCGCTTGAGGTACAGCTCGACGGCGATCCGCAGGTAGAAGTCGCGGTCGAGCGCGTTGAAGTGGGTGGTGAACGGGCAGCGCGATGCCGCCGCCGTAGATCGGCTGCAGCACCGGCGTCTCGACCTCGACGAAGCCGCGCTCGTCGAGCCAGCGGCGGATCGCGGTGATCACGCGGGCGCGCGTGATGAACAGCTCGCGCGCCTCCTCGTTGGCGATCAGGTCGAGCTCGCGGTGGCGGAAGCGCGTCTCGACGTCGGTCAGCCCGTGGTGCTTCTCGGGCGGCGGGCGCAGCGACTTGGCCAGCAGCTGCCAGTCGTCGACCTTCAGCGACAGCTCGCCGCGGCGGGTGCGGAAGATCGTGCCGTCGGCGCCGAGCAGGTCGCCGAGGTCGAGGCCGATGAGGGTGTCGAGCGACTCGCGCCCGAGCACGTCGACGCGCGCGTGCAGCTGCAGCCGGCCGGTGCGGTCGTCGAGGTCGAGGAACGCCGCCTTGCCCTGGCCGCGGCGCGCGTGCAGGCGCCCGGCGACGCGCACGCGGTCCTCGGTCTCCTCGCCGGCGGGGAGGTCCTCGTAGGGCGCCTTGACCTCGGCGATCGAACGCACCCCGGGGTATGCGTGGGGGAACGGCTCGACCCCGCTCTCGCGCAGCGCCTCGAGCTTGCGCCGCCGGGCGGCGAGCAGCTCGGAAGGCTGCTCCTCGCTCACGCCTACGCGACTTCGATCTTGGTGATCTTGAGCTTGCGGGCCTTGCCGTTGGGCAGCTGGACCGAGACCTCGTCGTTGCGCTTGTGGCCCACCAGCGCCTTGCCGACGGGCGACTCGTTCGACAGCTTGTTCTCGGCCGGGTTGGACTCGGTCGAGCCCACGATCGTGTACTTGAGCGACTTGCCCGACGCCTCGTCCTTGACGTTGACGAGCGAGCCGACGCGCACGACGTCGTTGTCGAGCTCGGAGGCGTCGATCACCGACGCGGAGCGCAGCTTGTCCTCGAGCGAGGCGATGCGCGCCTCGAGCATGGCCTGCTCGTTCTTGGCGTCGTCGTACTCCGAGTTCTCGGAGATGTCGCCGAAATCGCGGGCCTCCTTGATGCGCTCGGCCACCTCCCGACGCTTCTCGGTCGACAGGTGCTCGATCTCCTTCTTGAGGTTCTCGAGGCCTTCTGGGGTGAGGAGTACATCCTTTTGCATCGGCGCGGCGTCCTTTACGGATGCGGTGTTCAGGCGGCTCGGCTGGCGAGCGGCGGAGCATGGTAGCGCAGCTGCAGGAGGAGGTCGCGCTGCTCCTCGAGGCCGTCTGCGCCTTGCAGCGCAGCCAGCGTCGACCGCGGCTCGCCGAGCCGCGACAGGTACCAGGGGTGGAACTTGCGCAGGTAGCGCGCCCCGCGCTCCTCGCCGAGGTGCTCGACCGCGCGATCGACGACCCAGTCGAGCTCGTCGAGGATCTGCTCGCGCGTCGGCTCGCCCTGCCGCTCGTCGAGCAGCTGCGCGAACAGCCACGGGTTGCCGAGCGAGCCGCGGGCGAGCATGACCGCGGCCGCGCCGGTGTGGTCGAGCACCCAGCGGATGTGGTCGGGCGCGTCGAGCCCGCCGGAGACGATCACCGGCACGGGGAGCGACGCCACGAGCTCCTTGGCGAGGTCGTAGTCGGGCGTGCCCTTGTGGCGCACGGCGGCCGAGCGCGGGTGGAAGCTGATGCCCGCGACGCCCGCCTCCTCGACGAGCCGGTGCGCGACCTCGACGCCCTCGCTCTCCCCCGGCTGGCGGCCGGCGCGGAGCTTGACGGTGACCGGGAGCCCGGAGCCCTCGCGCGCGGCGCGCGCCACCGCCACAGCTCCTTCCGGGTCGCCGAGCAGCGCGGCGCCGGCGCCGGTCTTGCACACCTTCGGCACCGGGCAGCCCATGTTGAGGTCGATCAGGTCGGCGCCCGCGCGCGCGACCGTGGCCGCGGCGCTGCGCATGATCTCCGGGTCGTGGCCGAACAGCTGCACCGAGACCGGCCCGCCCGCGCGCTCGTCGGGGTGGATGACGAGCAGCTCGTCGAGCGTCTTGCGGTTGCCGTAGTGGATGGCGAAGCTCGAGACCATCTCCGACACCGCGAGGCCGGCGCCGTAGCGCTTGGCCTGCAGGCGCACGAACCAGTTGCCGATGCCGGCCAGCGGCGCCAGCACGACGCGGTTGGGGATGGTGAGGCCGCCGAGGGTCCAGGGCTCGCGGAAGGAGCGCATGACCACGCAGTCTAGGCCCGGTTGCGCTCCCAGATCAGCTTCAGCCCGTTGAGCGTGAGCAGCTCGTCGACCTCCTCGATCGAGTCGCAGAACGGCACGATCGCGCCCGCCAGGCCGCCGGTGGCGAGCGTCTGCGTCTCGGGCCCCAGCTCCTTGCGCAGGCGCGCGAGGATGCCGTCGACCATCCCCGCGTAGCCGTAGACGGTGCCGGCCCGGATGGCGTCGATCGTCGTCTTGCCGATCAGCGCGCGCGGGGTGCCGAGCTCGATCTTCGGCAGCGCGGCGGCGCGCTCGGTCAGGGCCTCCATCGCGATCTCGACGCCGGGGAAGATGATGCCGCCCAGGTACTCGCCGGCGGCCGAGACGACGTCGTAGGTGACGGCGGTGCCGAAGTCGACGACCACGCACGGCCCGCCCACCTTGTCGTAGCCCGCGACCGCGTTCACCAGCCGGTCGGGCCCGATCTCGTGCGGGTTGTCGTAGCGGATCGGCATGCCGGTCCGCAGGCCGGGGCCGACGACCTTGACGTCGGCGTCGAGGTACTGGGTGCCCATCGCCGTCCACTCCGGCCGCAGCTGCGGCACGGTCGAGGAGACGATCATCCCGTCGAGCATCTCGAGGTGCATGCCGCGCAGCGCGAGCAGGTTGCGGACCGCGGCGCCGAGCTCGTCCGCCGTCGACTCGCGCACGGTGGCGAAGCGCCAGTGCTGGACGAGCTCGCCGTCCCGGTAGGTCCCCAGGTGGGTCTGCGTGTTGCCGGCGTCGACGACGAGGAGCATGGACGCGGCACATTAGACTCGCGCACCCCGTGCCCGCGACCCTCTACGCCGTCCCCGCATCGCACCCGTGCGCGGCGGTCGAGAAAGCGCTCCAGCTCAAGGGCGTCGACTACCGCCGCGTCGACATCCCTCCGGTGGCGCACAAGCCGGTGCAGTTCGCGCTGTTCGGCGGCGGCACGGTGCCCGGCCTGAAGCTCGACGGCGAGAAGATCCTCGGCTCGCGGGCGATCATCCGGGCGCTCGAGGAGCGGGTGCCGGAGCCGCCGCTGCTGCCGGCCGACGAGAAGGAGCGCAAGTCGGTGGAGCTCGCCGAGCAGTGGGGCGACGAGGTGCTGCAGCCGCTGGTGCGGCGCGTGATCTGGATCGCGCTGCGGCGCTCCCCGGAGTCGATGCCGTCGTTCGGCGCCGGCTCGAAGCTGCCGCTGCCGGACGCGCTCGCCCGCCTCACCGCTCCGCTGGTAGCGCGGGCGGAGCAGCGGATCAACGGCAGCACGGAGCTGAACGTGCGCGCCGACCTCGCGGCGCTCGACCACCACCTCGACCGCGTCGACCGCTGGATCGAGCACGACGTCGTCGGGGGCGAGCAGCCCAACGCCGCCGACCTCCAGATCGGGTCGGGGCTCGCCCTGCTGCTGACGATCGAGGACATCGAGCGGGTGCACGGCTCGCACGCGGCGTGCGGCCTGGCGCGCACGTGGTTCCCGGACTACCCCGGGCGCGTCGCGGCGGGGGCGCTACCCGCCGAGTGGCTCGCCTGAGCGCCGCACGGCGGCGTCGTCGCCGAGCGCGGCGAGCGCGTCCACGGCGCGCGTCCCGTCGGGCAGGACGACGTCCGGGTCGACCTCGAGGAGCGGGACGAGCACGAACCGCCGGGCGGTGACCTGCGCGTGCGGGAGCGTGAGGCGCTCCGACTCGTAGGCCACGTCGCCGAGCAGCAGCACGTCGACGTCGATCGGCCGCGGACCGTGGCGGACCCCGCCCGCGGCGCGCCCGAGCTCGCGCTCGACCGCCTTGCAGGCGCCGAGCAGCGCCTCCGGGTCGAGGTCGGTCTCGATGCGGATGACCGCGTTGAGGAACTCGGGCTGGTCGAGCACCTCGCCGACCGGCTCTGTGTCGTAGGTCGACGACGAGGCGAGCACGCGGACGCCGTGGGCGGGCAGCGCGTCGATCGCCGCCTGCAGGTTGGCGCGGCGGTCGCCGACGTTCGAGCCGAGCCCGAGGTGGCCGATCACCGTGGGGTGCGGACGATCGCGAGCTGGCGCGAGTGGGCGAGCAGCGTGCCGTCCTCGCTCCACAGCTCGCCGTCCTCCTCCCAGGTGCCGCCGGCGCCGAGCCGCGTGCTGAACACGCCGAGGACCCACGGGTGCTCGCCGTCCGGGACGCCGGGCGCCGCGCGCCAGTGGATCGTGAGGTCGATGGTGGGGACGAAGGTCGGGTGCTCCATGTGGGCGAAGGCGGCGGGGATCCAGGCGTCGGTGAGCGCTGCGAGCAGCACCGGATCGGAGCGGCGCGGCTCGGCTGCGCGCATCCAGGCGCCGTTGTGCGGCGCGGAGAGCGGGCGCATCTCGTAGTTGGAGAGAAACGGGAACTCGCCGTTGGTCTCGAGGCTCTCGAGCTTGCCGGGCGGGGGGACGCCGGGGCGCGCGAGCTCGTCCCACTCCGGCTGGCCCTCGCGCCAGGCGCTGCAGGCGCCGAGCCCGTAGGCGACGGTCGTGTCGCCCTGCAGGACGCGGATGGAGGCGAAGGTGGTGGTGCGGCCGCCGCGCTCGACCGCGGCGCGGACCTCGAGCTCGCCCGCCTCCGGCGGCGCGAGGTAGTGCAGCGACAGCGAGCGCGGGGACTGCTCGGGCCCGGCCAGGTCCACCAGCGCGCGCGTGGCGAGCGCGGCGACGAGCCCGCCGTTCGGTCCGCGCTGGACGAACCAGTGCGGCTTGACCTCGGCGCGCCAGCGCCCGTCGGCGCCCGCGAGCGCCGTGTCCGCGTCGAACGGGTTGGTCACGCGGTCGCCGGCCCGCTCTCCGACAGCCCGATCCGCTTGTGCAGCCGCGCCAGCGGCCGCGGCGCCCACCAGTTCCAGTCGCCGAGCAGGCGCATGAGCGACGGCACGAGCAGCGCGCGCACGATCGTGGCGTCGATCAGCACCGCGAGCGCGGTGCCGACCCCCAGCTGCTTGATGAAGATGATCTGCGACGTCGCGAAGGCGCCGATCGCGATCACGAACAGCAGCGCCGCGAAGGTGACGATGCGGCCGGTCCGCTCGAGCCCGAGCGCGACCGCCTCCTCGTTGGACGCGCCGGCGTCGTGCGCCTCCTTGATGCGCGTGAGCAGGAAGACGCCGTAGTCGGTGGACAAGCCGAAGGCGACCGCGAACAGGAGCACGGGCTGGCTCGCCTCCAGAGCGCCCTGGCTCGTGAAGCCCAGCGGGCCCTCGAGGTTGCCGTCCTGGAAGATGAGCACGAGCAGGCCGAACGCCGCGCTCAGCGTCAGCAGGTTCATCACCAGCGCCTTGATCGGCAGCACGACCGACCCCGTCATCAGGAACAGGATGACGAGCGTGGTGGTGGCGAGGATCGCCAGGGCGAGCGGCAGCGAGCCGGCCAGCGCCTTCTGCTGGTCGAGGAAGCCGGCCGTCTCACCGCCCACGCGCACCGGCACCGGCGCCGTCACCGCCCGCACGTCCTCCACCAGCTCCTGGGCCTGCTCGCCCAGCGGCGGGCCGGGCGCCACCAGGTCGACCCGGTAGAGGCCGTCGGCCGGCTGCACGGTCGGCTCGCCGACGACGCCGGGCAGCTCGCCGAGCCGCGCGGCGTAGCGCCGGATCGCCGCCTCGTCGCCGGAGCCCCCGCGGGCGGCGATGTAGACCGGGCTGGTGCGGTTGGGCGGGAACTCGGTCTGCAGCGCGTCGTTGACCACGCGCGCCGACTGGTCGCGCGGCAGCACGCCGGCGTCGACGCCGGTGAACTTGATCCCGAGGAACGGCAGGCCCATCGCGATCAGCAGCGCCGACGCGCCCACCGCGACCGGCACGGGCCGGCGCATGATCATGTGCGAGAGCCGGTACCAGAAGCCGCTGCGCTCGCCCGACGCCTCGCGGTGCAAGGCAGCCTGCCACCGCTTCGGGCTGAGCGCGTTCACACGCGGGCCGAGCGCGGCGAGGATGGCGGGCAGCAGCGTCAGCGAGACGAGCGCGGCGGCGAGCGCGCAGATGATCCCGCCGACGCCCATCGAGTAGAGGAAGCGGAGCGGGAAGACGAGCAGCGCGGCCAGCGCCGCGGCCACCGTGACGGCCGAGAACAGCACGGTCCGCCCTGCCGTGGCCATCGTCGCGCGCAGCGCGGCGGCGGTGTCGAGGCCGCGCTCGAGCTCCTCGCGGAAGCGCGAGACCATGAACAGCGAGTAGTCGATCGCGAGGCCGAGACCGAGCCCGGTGATGAGGTTCAGGGCGAAGATCGACATCGGCTCGATCGCGCCGTTGACGAACCGCATGACCAGGAACGAGAGCATGATCGTGGCGCCGCCCACGGCGAGCGGGAGCAGCGCCGCGACGACGCTGCGGAACACGAACAGCGAGAGCAGGAAGAGGATCGGGAACGCGAGCAGCTCGGCGCGCGCGATGTCCTCGGACACCTGCTCGCCGACCTGCTCCCCTGCGACCTCGCCGCCGCCGACGGTGACGCCGGAGATGCGCTCGAGCCGCGGCTGGACGCGCTCGAGCGCGCCGCCGTCGTCGGCCTTGAAGGTGGCGACGACGTAGGACGAGCGGCCGTCCTCGGAGACCAGCGCGCGGTTGCCGCCGCTCCGGTAGGCGGCGACGTCGGCGACGCCGCGGTCCTCGAGCGCGGAGGCGACGCGCGCGAGCTTGCGCTGCGCCTCGGGCGAGTCGGCGGGCGCGCCGAGGCGCACGAGCGCGACGAGGTCGGGAGAGGCGCTGGCGCCGGTGGCGCGGGCGATGTCCTCGCTGGCCCGCGGCGCTTCCGCCTGCGGGTCGTCGAAGTCGTCGCCGGACTCGAGCAGCCCGAACACAGGGCCGCCGAAGAAGCCGGCCGCGAGCACCACGACGAGCGAGGCCCAGAGGACGCGGCGGCGCCGGCGGTAGAGGAACGCGGCGAGGCGGTCGAGCATCAGCCCAGGCGAGCGGCGGCCGCGTCCTCGAGCATCGTCTTCGGGTCGACCCAGCAGCGGGCCCACTCCTCGCCCCCGACCGCGAGCGTGTCGAGGTCGAGCGCGGCGATGACGTTGAGGAGCATCCCGGTGGAGAAGAACGCCCACAGGTCGGCCGGCGAGGCGCCCGCGGCCTCCTCGACCTGGCGCACGAGCTCGGCGTAGCGCTCGCGCACGCGCGTCTGGATCTCCGGGTCGGCGCAGGCGGCGTAGCTCTGCATCTGGAACAGCAGCGACGTGCGGTCGGCGAGCAGGCTGGTGTAGGAGTCGCCCATCGCCTTGATCCGCTCCTCCTTCGGGACGCCGCGCGCGGCCTCGGCGAAGGACTCCGAGATCCGGCTGTGCATCACCTCGTGGCAGGCGAGGAAGAGCTCGCGCTTGGTGCCGAAGAGGCGGAACAGGTACGGCTGCGAGATCCCGGCCTCGCGCGCGACCTGGTCGGTGGACGTGCCGTTGTAGCCGTGCTGCGCGAAGTGCGAGATCGCGATCTCGACGATCTCGCGGCGGCGCTCCTCGGCGGAGCGGCGGGGGGTGGCGGCGACCATGCCGCTGAGGTTAGTGACTGCTTACTTCAGCGTCAAGCCTCAGTGCTCCTCGCGCCACACCTCGACGGAGACTTCCTCGACCGGCAGCGGGATCGGCGGCTCCGGCTTCGAGGCCTTGACCGTGACGCTCTCGGCGCCGAACTGCGACGCGAGGCGGTCGGCGATCACGGCGCACAGCCGCTCGAGCGTCTTGTACGAGCGTGCCTGCGCGACGAGCGCGATCACTTGGCAGACCTCGCCGTAGTCGACGGTGTCCTCGACGCGGTCGGTGACCAGCGCGTCCGGCTCGCCGACGTCGAAGCGGACGTCGAGCACGAGCCGCTGGCCGACCTCACGCTCGGCCGCGGAGACGCCGTGATGGGTGTAGAGCGAGAGGCCGACGATCTCGACCGTGACGCCGACCTCGGGGCCTTCCCGTTCGTCGTCGTCGTCGTCCGTCAGGTCGTCGTCGTCGTCGTAGTCCTCGGACTCGTCACGGGCCATCGGCCCGCAACGTAGCAGCCGCCACGGTGAGCGCATCGAGCGTCTCGGGCACGTCGTGGACGCGGAACACGGACGCCCCGCGCTCGAGCGCGAGCACGTTCGCGGCGGCCGTCGCGACGGCCCGGTCGTCCAGCTCACGACCGGTGAGCTTGCCGAGGAACGACTTGCGCGAGACGCCGAACACGATCGGCCGCCCGAGCGCCACCAGCTCGTCGAGCCGGGCGATCAGCGCGAGGTTGTGCTCGACCGTCTTGCCGAAGCCGATGCCGGGATCGAGCATCACCCGCTCCTCGGCGATGCCGGCCGCGACCGCGAACGCCAGACGCTCCTCCAGGAACGCCTTGACGTCGTCGACGACGTCGCCGTAGCGCGGGTCGTCCTGCATCGTCCGCGGCGTGCCGAGCATGTGCATCACGCAGCAGTCGACGCCGCGGTCGGCCACCAGCCCGGCAAGGTCGGGGTCGCCGCGGAAGGCCGTGACGTCGTTGACGTACGACGCGCCTGCGTCGAGCGCCGCGACCGCCACCGCGGTCTTCGAGGTGTCGATCGAGACGCGCGCGGTCCCGGCCAGGCCCGCGATCACCGGCACCACCCGCTGCAGCTCCTCCTCCGCCGGCACCGGGTCGGCGCCCGGCCGGGTCGACTCGCCGCCGACATCGAGGATCGCCGCGCCCTGGGCCGCCAGCTGCTCGCCGTGCGCGATCGCCGACTGCGCGTCGAGGAAGCGCCCGCCGTCGGAGAACGAGTCCGGCGTCACGTTGACGACGCCCATGATCGTGAAGCTCACGCCGCGGACGCTAATGCCTCCTCGGCGTCGTAGCGCAGCAGGGCCGGGAACGCGATCAGGATCAGCGCGACGCCCGCCACGCAGGCCAGCCCGCCGCTGACCACGCTGAAGCGCGCGCTCGTCAGCCCCGCCACCGCTCCCGCCTCGACGTCCCCGAGCCGCGGCCCGCTCGTCACCACGAGGCTGAACACCGACGACATGCGCCCGCGCATCGCGTCCGGCGTCACCGTCTGGTTGATCGTGCTGCGGCAGACGGCGGAGACGCTGTCGGCCGCGCCGGCCACGAACAGCAGCGCGGCGGCCGGCCACAGCGACTCGACCAGTCCGGCGCCGGCGATCGCCAGCCCCCACACCACTACCGCCCAGATGACGACCCGCCCCAGCCGCCGGGCGTGCTCGAGCCAGCCGGTCGTCAGGGCCGCCACCGTCGCCCCCGCCGAGACGGCCGCGTACAGGAGCCCGGTGCCGGCCGCGCCGGCGCCGTAGACGTCGAGCGCGAGCACCGCGAACAGCGCCCGCGGCATCCCGAACGTCATGGCCAGCAGGTCGATCGCGAACGAGCCCATCAGCGCCTGGTTGCCGCGCACGAACCGCAGGCCGTCGCCGATCGAGCGCCGGATGCTCACCACCGGCCCCGCGTCGATCGGCGGCTGCGGCGCCATCCCCACCACGGCGACCACCATCGCGAGGCACGAGACGGCGTCGGCGAGGTAGGCCCACTCGACCCCGGCCGCGCCGATCAGCAGCCCGCCGAGCCCCGGGCCGACCACCAGCGTCAGCTGGTAGAGCCCGAAGTTGAGCGCGAGCGCCGAGCGCAGCTTCGCCGGCCGCACGAGGTTCGGGAGGATCGCCGAGCGGGTGACGTTCTGGACCGCCCCGAAGCCCGCCAGCAGCCCGCCGAACACGTACAGCAGCGGCACCGGGACCTCGTCGAGCGCGAACGAGAGCCCCGCGAGCCCGCCCGCGCACGCCACCAGCGCGATCTGGTCGAGCAGCAGCACCCGCCGCCGGTCGAAGCGGTCGGCGATCGCGCCCCCGAGCAGCGCGAGCACGACGAGCGGCACGAGCTCGACCGCGCCGAGCAGGCCGGTCAGGAACGCCGAGCCGGTCTGCGTGTAGAGCTGGAACGGCAGCGCGACGAGCGCCGCCTGGGTGCCGAGCCCGGTGACGAGGTTGCCCACGACGAGCCGTCGCAGGTCGGGCGACTCGCGCAGGGAGGAGACGTCAACGGCGAGGCGCGGCAAGCGCCTCAGGCATAGCAGGGAGCGGCTAGCCGACCTGCGGGCCCGACAGCGCGGAGCGCAGCGAGGCGATCTCCGTCACGGCTGCCGAGGTGTAGGCCGCGCGCCAGATCTCGATCTCGCCGTCGAGATCGTTGATGTAGGCGGGCACGCCGGTCAGGCCCCACTCCTGTGCAGCTGCGCGCTCGGCCTCGAGGGCCTTGAGCTGGGTGCGAAGCTCCATCGTGTTCATAGGCGGAACTGTCCCAGCGCCGGGGACACCCGCCGAGGGGGGTGACCTGGCATGTCCGGGTGTGGGAGACCACACCTCAGAGGTGCTTCTCGAGCCACACGTCGCGCCGCCCTGCCACGTCCATGACCTCGGCCTCCGCGTAGCCGGACGCGGCGTAGAGCGCCCGCGCCTCGTGCAGCACCTCGGTGCTGAGCAGCCGCACGCGCCGCGCGCCGTTCGCCCGTGCGCGCCGCTCGAGCTCGGCCAGCACCCGCCGCGCGTGGCCCTGGTGGCGCGCGCCCGCGGTCACGAACATGCGCTTGATCTCCGCCAGCTCCGGGCCGAGCGAGCGCATGCCGCCGCACGCCACCGGCACCCCGCGCGCGTAGAGGACCACGAAGGCGGCGCGCGGCTCCTCGAACGCCCGCTCGCTCGCGAAGATGTCCTCGGTCGGCTCGAAGTCCTCGCCGAGCCGCTCGCGCACGAGCGCCTGGTACTCCGCGTAGAGCTGCTGCGCCGCCGGGCTGGACGCGGGCTCGTCGCGCAGCTCGACCTCGGGCGCGCGCCGCAGCGCGAGCACGACGACGTCGTCGTGTAGCACCGGCGCCCACTCCTGCGCGGCCGCGAACACGAGCTCGGCGAGCTGCTGCGGCGGCGTCGTGCGGCCGTGCTCGGCGAGCAGCTCCGACAGCCGGTCGTCGCCGAAGAAGGCGCCCGCGCGCCGCGTCTCGAGCAGCCCGTCGGTGGCGGCGAACAGCACGTCGCCGAGCCCGATCGTGACCTCGCGCTCCTCGTGCTGTCCGTCGGCCTCGATCCCCAGCGGCAGCCCGCTGCCGGGCAGCGTGTCGGCGCCGCCGCCCTCCCGCAGCAGGCACGGCGGCGGGTGGCCGGCGTTGCAGTAGCGCACGCGGCCCTCGTCGACGACGGCGAGGAACGCGGTGGCGAACCCGCCGCGGCGCATCCGCGTGCTCAGGATCCGGTTGGCCTGGGTGAGCACCTCGGCCGGCGACTCGGTGTCCCACGCGCGCGCCTCGACGAAGAAGCGCACCATCGCGCTCACCGCCGCCACCTCGAGCCCCTTGCCGCTGACGTCGCCGACGAGCACGGCGACCGCCCCGCTGGGCAGCGTCCAGACGCCGAACACGTCGCCGCCGCCGACCTCGTGGGCGACCGGCTCGTAGACGAGGCCGAGCTCGAGCCCGGTCATCGGGTCGGGCGGGCCGGGCACGAAGCCCGCGGTCAGCGCGCGGGCGATTCGGCGCTCGTGCTCGAACTCGAGCGCGTGCGCGATCGCGCCGGCCGCGCCGACGCCGAGCGCCGCGAGCCGGCGCAGGTCGTCCTCGCCGAAGCGGCCCTCGATCTGGTGGGTCGCGCTCAGCACGCCGAACAGCCGGCCGCCGAGCATGATCGGCACGTGCATGAACGAGCCGATCCCCTGCGTCTCGATCACCCAGCGGACGAAGCGCTCCTGATCCTCCGGCCGTGAGACGTAGGGCTGCCCGGACGCCGCGACGCGCCCGAGCATGCCCTCGCCGAGCCGGAAGCGCGCCCGCACGAGGCGGTCGCTGATGTGCAGGCCGGCGACGTGGCGGAGCTCGCGCGCGGCGGTGTCGTAGCGCGTCAGCAGCACGCTGGTGGCGCCGGACAGCTCGCCCGCCTGCTCGACGATCGCGCGGTAGACCGCGTCGAGGTCGATCGAGGCGGCGACCGCCTGCAGCGCGCGGTTGAGCAGCCCCTCCTCGCGGCGCAGGCCGGCCTCGCGCTCGAGCAGCTCGGAGCGCTCGAGGGCCAGCGCGGCGAGCCGGGCGAAGACCTCGACCGAGCGCAGGTCCTCGGCGCTGAGCGGCCGCAGCGGCGGGTTGGACGAGATCGCGAGGACGCCGAACGTGCGCCCGCCGGCGGTGCGCACCGGCGCGGAGATGAAGGAGGCGGTCGAGTAGAACTCCCACGCGAGGTCGGCGAGCGACTCGTCGAGGTTGTCCGCCAGGCGCTCGCGCAGGCCCTCGGCGCCGGGCCAGTCGGTGACGCGCGGGATCAGCACGCCGGTGCCGGACTCGACCGCCGCCTCCGTGACGCCGCCGCGCTCGGGGTCGTAGGGACGGGCGAGCAGCGGGTTGAACGCGCGCGAGGCGTCCTCGCTCGCGAACCAGGCGGCGGCGGGGCGGATCGCGGCGCGATCCTCGTCGACGGTCACGAAGGCCACGCCGGTGACGTCGAGCAGCGCGCGGATCTGTGCGATCAGCTGCTCGAGCGTGTCGTGGAGCCAACCCTCTGTGACGGTCCCCTCGGCCATCCCCGCAGGGCGACCCTAACCGAACGCAGGCACACCGGCGCCCGCCTCGCCGGGGAAGGAGTGGCGAGGCGGGCGACGGCGAAGGGGCTCAGATGAGCGAGCTCGCGACGCCGAGCCGCTGAACGCGGGGGGCCGGGCCGTGGGAGTCGGCGCGGCGCGAGCGGCTCTGGAAGGAATGCGTCGTCATCATGGGCGCAAGTCTCCTCCTCGGCGACCGCCCGCGGACGGGGGCTGGCGGGTGTCTGATGGTGCGGGCAACCCCACCCCTTAACCTCCGACGCCCGCCTCGCTGGGGGGAAGCGAGGCGGGCGCCGGTCAGAGAGAGTGAGGAGGGGAGGAGGGTTCAGCTCACCACGCCAGGTTGGCTGCGGGGCGGGGGGCCTCGCGAACCACGGCGACGCGGTGGGAGTGATCCATCACGCGGCGGGAGTTGGTGTACGGCGTGTTGAGCATGGGAGCAATATCGCGCTTGCGGAGCCGCCCCGCACGGGGGGTGCCTGGCGTCATGCCGGTGGGGTTGGCCGCACCGGTCTGAGCCCGAGGTCGGAGAGCGGGCCGAGGTGGCCGAGCTTGTCGGGGTTGAGGATCGACTGCAGGCGCTTGACGGCGCCGCCCTCGACGTCGATCGCGATCACGTTGACGAGCCGGCCGTCGGCGTCCGCGGTGCGGAAGCCGGGCTGACCGTTGACCAGCACCGGCTCGAAGCTGACGCCCCACTCCTCCGCCATGCGGCCGAAGGCGCGCAGGGCACGCGCGATCTGCAGAGCGCCGTGCAGCGGGGCGGGGATCGCGCGGGCCTTGCCACCGCCGTCGCCGATCATCACCGCGTCGGGCGCGAGCAGGGCGAGGAGGCCGTCCATGTCGCCGTTGCGGGCCGCCTCGAGGAAGCGCGCGGCGAGCGCGCGGCGCTCGCGCGGGTCGGGGTCGAAGCGCGGGCGCCCGTCCTCGATGCGGCGGCGCGCGCGGCTGAGGATCTGGCGGGTGTTGGCCTCGCTGGTGTCGAGGGTCGCGGCGATGTCGGCGAACGGGTAGTCGAACGACTCGCGCAGGACGAGCACGGCGCGCTCGTCGGGGGTGAGGCGCTCGAGCAGCACGAGGAAGGCGAGCGAGACCGCCTCCTCGTCCTCGACCCGGCGGGCGGCGTCGTCCTCCTCGACGAGCGGCTCCGGCAGCCACGAGCCCGTGTAGGCCTCGCGGCGGACGCGCGCCGAGCGCAGCACGTCGATGGCGAGGCGGGTGGTGACGGTGGTGATGAAGGCCTGCGGGTTCTCGCACGTCGTCGGCGTCGTGCAGGCGCAGCAGCGCCTCCTGGGCGACGTCCTCGGCCTCGGCGACGCTGCCGAGCATCCGGTAGGCGATGGCGAACGCGAGCGCACGCAGTTCCTTCACCTGTCACAGGCTGGCACGGTGCCTCGTCGGAGGGGCATGAACATCTTTCTCGCCGGGGCGACCGGCGCCGTCGGACAGGCGCTCATCCCCCTCCTCACTCAACCACGGCCACTCCGTCACCGGCACCACCCGCAGCGCGTCGAAGGTCGCGCGGCTGCGCGAGCTGGGCGCCGAGCCGGTGGTGGTCGACGGGCTCGACCGCGACGGCGTCCGCGCCGCCGTGGCCGCGGCCCGGCCCGACGCGATCGTCCACGAGATGACGGCGCTCGGCGGCGACCTCGACCTGCGCAAGTTCGAGCGCTCCTTCGCGACGACCAACCGCCTCCGCACCGAGGGCACCGACCACCTGGTCGCGGCCGCGCGCGAGAACGGGGTCGAGCGGATCGTCGCCCAGAGCTTCGGCGCGTGGCCGTACGCGCGGGTCGGCGGCCCGGTCAAGTCCGAGGACGACCCGCTGGACCAGCAACCCCCCAAGCAGGTGCGCACGACGCTCGCGGCCATCAAGCACCTCGAGGCCGCGGTGTCGGGAGCCGGCGGGATCGCGCTGCGCTACGGCGGCTTCTACGGCCCCGGCACGAGCTTCGCGCCGGGCGGCGAGCAGTGGGAGGCCGTCAAGGCGCGCAAGTTCCCGGTCGATCGGCGACGGCGGCGGCGTGTTCTCGTTCGTGCACATCGACGACGTGGCGAGCGGCACGCTGGCCGCGCTCGAGCACGGCACGCCGGGCCGGATCTACAACATCGCCGACGACGACCCGGCGCCCGCCCGCGACTGGCTGCCGGCCGTCGCGGAGGCGATCGGCGCGCCGCCGCCGCGGCACGTCCCGCGCTGGGTCGGCCGCCTGATGGGCGAGCACGTCGTGGTGATGATGTGCGAGATCCGCGGCGTCTCGAACGAGCGGGCCAAGCGCGAGCTGGGCTGGGAGCCGGCCTGGCCGACCTGGCGCGAAGGCATCCCGGCGCTGGCGCGCGCGAAGGCGGTCGCCTAGGCCCGCGCCCGTGCCGCGCGTACGCTGCGGGCATGCCGCGATGGCTGCTCGTCGCGCTCGTCCTGGTCGGAGCCGCCGGCCTCGCGGTGGGCGGCTACGCGCTCGGCGCCTCCGGGGACGACGGCCGCGCCGCCGTCAAGCGCTACGTCGTCCCCGGCAGCACCGACCAGGACCCGACGGTCGACAAGTGGGTGACCGCCGAGTGCCCCGAGGGCACGACCGTGGTCAGCGGCGGCGCGGTCGTGCCGCACGCCAACGACACGCCGGGCGTCGCGGTCTACTGGTCGGCGCCCTACGAGGACCACGGCGACCAGGGCTGGTGGGCGGCGGCGCAGGACACGCGCCGCGCCAAGGAGCCGTGGCTGCTGCAGGTCCAGGCGATCTGCCTGTCGGGGATCGAGGACGCGGGCGGCGACTCGCTGCCGCCGCAGACCTTCCAGCCGGCGGGCTAGGCGGAGGAGCACGGCCGGACGCGGCCCGCGGGTCATGTCCGCGGGCCGCGGGCCGGAGCGCAAGAGGGGGGACGCGCGACGGCGCAGGCCGAAGTTGGAGGACGAGGGGCGGCGGCGCAAGCCGCCGCAGATGACTCAGCCCTTGGGGTTCTGCGTCGATCCTGCAGCCTCGCCGGGCGCGGCGAAACCTCCCAAGGGATGAACTCGAGTCACCCCCCAGAGCAGCGGGGCTCTGGATCAGGCGATCTCGGGCTTCTCGGGCAGGTCGAGGCCGCGGGCCTCGGCGGCGCCGCCGGCGAGGCCGGGGCGCGGGAGCGGGCGGGGCGTCTCGCGGCCGGCGCGCTCGGCGGCCGGGGCCGGGAGCTCGGGCCGCTCGGGCATGCCGCCGGCGGGAGTGTCGTCGGGACCGAAGACCTCCTCCTCGGTCTTGCCGGCGAGCAGCGCCTCGAACTGCTCGCTCTCGATCGTCTCGCGCTTGAGGAGGATCTCGGAGATCGTGGTGAGCACCTCGCGGTGCTCGGCCAGGATGTCCTTGGCCTGCTGGTGGGCCGTCTCGACGATGCGGCGGATCTCGTCGTCGATCTCGCGCGCGATCTCGTCCGAGTAGTCCGGCTCGGAGGAGAACTCGCGGCCGAGGAACGGCATGCTGTGGTCGTGGCCGAACACGCGCGGCCCGAGCTTGTCGGACATGCCGAAGCGCATGACCATCTGCTTCGCGGTCGCGGTGACCTTCTCGATGTCGTTGGAGGCGCCGGTCGTGATCTCGTCGAAGACGATCTCCTCGGCGGCGCGGCCGCCCAGCGTCATCGCCATCGTGTCGGTCAGCTCCGCGCGCGTGGTGAGGAACTTGTCCTCGGACGGCAGCGAGATCGTGTAGCCGAGCGCCTGGCCGCGGGAGATGATCGAGACCTTGTGGACGGGGTCGGAGTGCTCGAGGTAGTGGCCGACGATCGCGTGGCCCATCTCGTGGTAGGCCGTGATCAGCCGCTCCTTCTCCCCCATCACGCGCGTCTTCTTCTCGGGGCCCGCGACGACGCGCATGATCCCCTCCTCCAGCTCCACCTGGGTGATCTCCTTCTTGCCCGTGCGGGCGGCGAGGAGGGCGGCCTCGTTGACGAGGTTGGAGAGGTCGGCGCCGGTGAAGCCCGGGGTCTGGCCCGCGAGCGTGTCGACCTCGATGTCCTTCGCCAGCGGCTTGCCGCGGGTGTGGACCTCGAGGATCTTCGCGCGGCCCTTGCGGTCGGGGCGGTCGACGGTGATCTGGCGGTCGAAGCGGCCTGGACGCAGCAGCGCGGGGTCGAGGATGTCGGGCCGGTTGGTGGCCGCGATCATGATGATGTTGTCCTTGGCCTCGAAGCCGTCCATCTCGACGAGGAGCTGGTTGAGCGTCTGCTCGCGCTCGTCGTGGCCGCCGCCCATCCCGGCGCCGCGGTGACGCCCGACGGCGTCGATCTCGTCCATGAAGATGATGCAGGGCGAGTTCTGCTTCGCCTGCTCGAACAGGTCGCGGACGCGTGAGGCGCCGACGCCGACGAACATCTCGACGAAGTCCGAGCCGGAGATCGAGAAGAACGGCACGCCCGCCTCGCCGGCGACAGCGCGCGCGAGCAGCGTCTTGCCGGTGCCCGGAGGCCCGTAGAGCAGCACGCCCTTGGGGATGCGCGCGCCCAGCGCCTGGAACTTCTTGGGGTTCTCGAGGAACTCCTTGATCTCGTGCAGCTCCTCGACCGCCTCGTCGACGCCCGCGACGTCGCGGAACGTGATCTTCGGCGAGTCGACCGACAGCCGCTTGGCGCGCGACTTGCCGAACGACATCACCTTCGAGCCGCCGCCCTGGACCTGGTTCATGAGGAAGATCCAGAACCCGATGAAGATCAGGAACGGCAGCACGTAGGTCAGCAGCGACAGGATCACGCTCGACCGCGAGGGCTTGACGTCGAAGTCGCGGATCAGCCCGTCGGCCTTGGCGGCGCGCAGCTTGGTGACCAGGACGTCCGAGTAGTCGGTCGGGTAGCCGACTTGGTACTTGTTCTTGTCGGTGCCGTTGAGGCGGACGTCGATCGAGTTGTCCTTGGTCTTCAGCGTCGCCGTGCGGACCTGGCCGTTCTCGACCTGCTCCAGGAAGCCGGCGAACGAGCGCGCCGGGGCCTGATCCGACCGGCTGATCAGCTTCGAGGCGAAGAACGCCAGGACGATCACGATCAGGATCGGGAAAAGGGCGCTCTTGAAGAAGCGGCTCACGACAAGGTGAAGGCTACCAGGGGGTTTGGCCCGGTTTGAGGGCTTACTCTTGCCGTAACGCGGCCACGAAGGGCAAGTTCCGATACCGCTCGGCGTGATCGAGGCCGTACCCGATCGCGAACTTGTCCGGAATCTCGAAGCCGACGTAGCGGGTCGGCAGGTCGACCTCGCGGCGCTCGGGCTTGGTCAGCAGGGCACACACCTCGAGGGAGGCGGGCCCGCGCGCCTGCAGGTTGCGGAGCAGGTAGGAGAGCGTCAGGCCGGAGTCGACGATGTCCTCCACGATCAGCACGTCGCGGCCCTCGATGGCGGCGTCGAGGTCCTTGAGAATCCGCACCACGCCCGAGGATTGGGTGCTCGATCCGTAGGAGGCGACGGCCATGAAGTCGACCTCGCAGGGCACCTCGATGTGGCGCATGAGGTCGGAGAGGAAGAAGACGGCGCCCTTGAGCACGCCGATCAGCAACAGGTCCTTGCCCTCGTAGTCCTTCGTGATCTGCTCCCCCATCTGGCGCACCCGGTGCTGGAGGTCGTCGGCCTGTACGAGGATCTCGCCGATGGATTCGTCGCGGAGCACTGAGCTCGTGCAGTCTAGGCACGGACCCTGGGCGGGGTCGGCCCGAAGGTGAGGCGGCCGCCTTCGATCCTGGCGCGCAGGCCTCCGCCGACGTCGAGCGCGCCGTGTTCGGGCAGCGCCAGGATCTCGTCCGTGCGGTGACCCACCGGCTCGCCGCCCGCCAGCCGGAGGACCACGAGGCGGGCGAGCGCGGGCGGCAGCGCGCGCAGCGCCGCGACGGCCGGCGGGTCGCCGGCCTCGTGGAGCACGGCGTCGACGGCGGCGTCGAGGATCTCGGCCTCGTCGCGCAGCAGCTCGACCGTCCGCAGGACGTTGGCCTCGGCGGCCGGGTGGAGCGCGCGCAGCGCCGGCACGAGGTCCAGGCGCGCGCGGTTGCGCGCGAACGCGCGCGTGGCGTTGCTCGGGTCGTCGCGCCACGCGAGGCCGTGCTCGGCGCACCACGCCTCGGTCTCGTCGCGCCAGACGCCGAGCAAGGGGCGGATGAGCCGGCCGTCGCGCGGGCGCATGCCGAGGAGCGCGCGCCGGCCCGGCGAGGCCGCGAGTCGGTAGAGGACGGTCTCGACCTGGTCCGACGCGGTGTGGCCGGCGGCGACGTCGCCCTCGGCGAGCCTGAACGCCTCGGCGTAGCGGGCGTCGCGCGCCCACGCCTGCAGGTTGCCCTCGGGCCGCCGCGGGCGGTGGATCGCGAGCGTCACGCCCAGGCGCTCGCACAGCGCCGCGCAGTGGGCGGCGTCCTCGGCGGCGGAGTCGCGCAGCCCGTAGTCGACGTGGAGCGCGCGCACCTCCCCCGCGATCCGCACCGCGAGGTCGAGCAGGCAGACGGAGTCCGGCCCGCCGGAAAGCAGCACGAGCACCGGCGCGCCCGGCCGCAGCAGGCCCTCCTCGCGCACGCGCGCCTCGAGCCCGTCGGGGCTCACGCCTGCCTCGCCAGGAACAGCTCCGTCGACTCGCTGAAGCCCTTGAGCTTCACCTCGCCGATGGGCTCGAGCGAGCGCCCGCGACGGTGCAGCCGGGCGACGATGCGCGCGTGGGCGAGCGTCACTCCAAAAAGATAAAGCGGCGGGACCGCGGTCGTGGTCCCGCCGCCTGCGGGCAATGCGGCCCGCTGCCTCGGCCGGCGGCGTTCGTCAGAGGCGACGCCTTGCGAGGGGCTTCCCCCTCACTTCCCGGCCTTATGGTGTCCCAAGGTCTACTCCTCGGGCACCCGCGTGTCAACGCCGGCGCGTCAGATTTTCAGGTGCGGATACTCGGCCTCAACCAGGTCGCGGTAGCGGGCGTAGACCGGCTTCGTGATCGGGATCAGCGAGAGCGCCGCCTTGACGTCGCCGCCGGTCTTGATCCGGCGCCGCGCGATCGCGACGGCGACGTTCTCCTTGCCCTGGAAGTACTTGTTGGCGGTCTTCGAGGACATGGTCATCTTGACCTTGGGCTTCCAGGCCACGTCGTCGGACCACTCCCAGTGGAGGTTGCCCTCGTCCCCCTCCCCGGCGCGGATGTTCACGACCATGTCGAAGTCGTCGAACTCGAAGCGCTGGGGCACGTCCGCGTCGCGCAGCGCAGGGCCCATCTCGGGGTCCTCGCTCATCATCGTGAAGATCTGGTCGATCACCGTCCGGAACTCCTTGGCCGAGTCGAACTCGGGATCGGCCATCAGGACGACTTCTTGGCGGCGGGCGACCGGGTCGGCTTGCGGGTTGTGCCGGACGACTTCGACGCGGTCGAGCGCGACGCGGTGGACCGGGAGGCCGCCGGCTTGCGGGTGCCGCTCGACGCCTTCGCGGCCGGCTTGCGGGTGCGGGCGGCCGGCTTCTTCGCGGTCGTGCGGCTCTTGGTGGAGCGGCTCGCGCTGGAGCGGCTCGCCGTCGAGGTGCTGCTGCCCTTCTCGAGCGCGGCGACGCGGCTGGTCAGCGCGTCGATCTGCTTCTTGAGGTCCTCCAGCGGGCCCATCTGCTCGAGCATCTCGCGCAGGC
Organism: uncultured Solirubrobacteraceae bacterium; assembly: GCA_963730115.1. Lineage (GTDB taxonomy): Bacteria > Actinomycetota > Thermoleophilia > Solirubrobacterales > Solirubrobacteraceae > DASQFQ01. Next base: position 1,074,710 of record CAVSQM010000012.1, read on the forward strand.
GGCCGGCGGCGCCGGCGACGTCGTCGACGAGATCCTGCGCGCGCGTGCGCGTGGACTGCGCGCTGTCGGCGGTGGCTTGGAACGTCCGCTCGACCGCCGTGCGCACGGCACCGACCGGATCGGTGCCGGAGTTGTCCTTCTTCTTCTTCGACTTCTTCTTGTCCTTCTTGGCCATGGCGGCGCAAGTCTAGTTCCATGCCGGTCCTCATGGCCACCCACCCGGTCCACCTCAAGCCGAACGCCGACGTCGCCGAACGGGCGCTGCTCCCGGGCGACCCGGGGCGCGCGCTGCGGCTCGCCCAGCACCTGCTCGCCGCCCCCATGCAGGTGCTCAACACCAACCGCGGTTTGTGGGGCTACACCGGCACCGCATCCGACGGCGCCGCGCTGACGATCCAGAGCACCGGCATGGGCGGGCCGAGCGCGGCGATCGTCGCCGAGGAGCTGATCGCGCTCGGCGCCCGCCGGCTCGTGCGGGTCGGGACGTGCGGGGCGCTCGCCGGCGGGCTCGCGCTCGGCGACCTGCTGGTGGCCGGCACAGCGCTGTGCGTCGACGGCGCGAGCCGGGCGCTCGGGGCCGGCGAGCGGGCCGAGGGGGACGCCGAGCTGACCGCCGCGCTCGAGCGCGTGGCCGGCCCGGCCGTGACGGTGGCCTCCGCCGACCTCTTCTACGACCCCGACCCGGAGCGGGCGCGGGGCTGGGCGGCGGCCGGCGCGGCGGCGATCGAGATGGAGGCGGCGACCCTGTTCACGATCGCGCGGATGCGCGGGGTCGCCGCCGGCTGCATCGTCACGGTGTCCGACGTGATCGCGGAGGGCAGCCGGATCGATGACGACGCGCTCCATGCCGCCGAGCTGAGGCTCGGCGAGGCTGCGGTGACCGCGCTCGGCGCGGGCTGAGCGGGCGTCCGCGGTGGCGCGGGGCGAACGTCAACGCCAGGCTGGGTAGGGGTGGGATCGAGCCGCCGCTGCGGAACTCGGCTACGCCGTCCTGCCCTTGGGTCGAATACCGACCCCTAGGCAGGACAACCCGGACGAAACTGGCCGGAACCCGCTTCCTACCCAGCCAGCCGTTGACGTTCGGTGGTGCCGCCGCGGACGCCCAGCGCCCTAGGACTTCTTGCGCGCCGGCGACTTCCGCTTCGGCTTCGCCGCGGCCGGCTTCTCGTCGACCGCCAGCCGCTCCTGCTCGCGCGGCGGCGGAGCCGGACGGGTGTCGAGCGCCGAGGCGAGCGCGCCAAGTTCCGCCGAGAGCTTGCCGAGCTGGCCCTCGATCGCGGCCAGGCGCTCGTCGGTGCCGGTGAGCGCGGGCTTGCTGTTGAGCGACTCGAGCCGCTGGTCGAGCCGGTCGACGCCGTCCTCGATGCCCTCGAGCCGCTGCGAGACCGAGCGGAGCCGCCGCGTCAGCCGCTCGATGTCGGCCGCCGACGGGATGTTGAGCGCTCCCATCGCCGCTTCCTGCGCCTGCACGGCGCGCTCGCGGGCCCCGAAGGCGCGCGAGATCGCGGAGTTGACGATCGGGTTCTCGAGCAGGTCCTGCGCGAGCTTGCCGATCGCGTCCTCGCTCGAGCGGGCGAGCTTGTCGCGCAGGCCCTCGCTGTCGGTCATCGAAGATTCCTCTTTCATGGACATGAGTAAAGCTCGACTTGAGGTTCAGGTATCGTTGTGCGGGGGTTGATCAGGAGTGACTTCCTACCAATTCGAGCAATAGCCGCAAGGTATCGGGCGGTTAACCGTTCTCTAATTGCAAAGGCAGAATCACCTCAGTAGCGTGACCGGCGTCCCGGGGCCTCGTGGAAAGAGTCGCACCTGCAGCGCCAGAGCGCCGATTCAGCGTTGCGACGCGCAGGGGGACGCGTACTCGAAATGAAAAGACGGAAGGGCATCATCGCGCTGATCGCGGCCACGGTTGGCCTCGGCGTCGCCGCGCTTCCGGCCGACGCCGCGCTCCATTCCGTCACGGTCGTCCTCGTCACGGGCGAGCGCATCAACGTCACCGTCGACGTGCCGCCCGGCACCCCGGTGAGCCAGGTCAAGATCCCCGGCATCACGGGCGCGATCGCGCAGGTCATCGACAACGGACCGATCCAGCTGCCCACGCCGGTGCCGACGCCGCAGGCCCCGGTCCCGACCGTCCCGTCCGTGCCGAACGTCCCCAGCGTCCCCGGCGCGCCCAAGCCGAGCGCCACGGCGACCCCGGGCAGCAAGCCGAAGCCCGGCTCCGGCCGCAAGCCCAACGTCCAGGCGCCGGCTCAGACGCCGGGCGCGAGGAAGTCCCCGCAGCGCAACCAGAAGCTCCGCGCCGGCAACCTCAACAGCAAGAAGCTCACGTCGCAGCTCAAGCGCAAGCTGCGCAAGGCGCCGCGCCGCTCCGCCCCGGGCCGCGCGCTCGACGGCACGCCGACCACGAACAACCCGACGTTCTCGCTGGCCGAGCCCGGCGCCGCCCCGATCGGCGTCCCGAACTTCTTCATCGACAAGTTCCGGATCCCGCCCTTCCTGCTCCCGCTCTACCAGGCCGCCGGCATCGAGTACGGCGTGCGCTGGGAGGTCCTCGCCGCGATCAACGAGATCGAGACCGACTACGGCCGCAACCTCAACGTGTCCTCCGCGGGCGCGCTCGGGTGGATGCAGTTCATGCCCGCGACGTGGAGGCAGTACGGCGTCGACGCCAACAAGGACGACCTCAAGGACCCCTACAACCCGGCCGACGCGATCTTCGCCGCCGCCCGCTACCTCAAGGCGGCCGGCGCCGAGCAGGACCTGCGCAAGGCGATCTTCGCCTACAACCACGCCGACTGGTACGTCGACTCGGTCCTCATGCGCGCGCGTCTGATCGGCGGCCTGCCCTCGAACCTCGTCGGCTCGCTGACCGGCCTGACCCAAGGCCACTTCCCCGTCGCCGCCAAGGCGACCTACGCCGACGACCTGTCCGAGGCCGAGGCCAAGAAGCTCAACAAGCGCTCGCGCAAGCAGGGTAACCGTGCACTTGTGGTCGAGGCTTCGAAGACCCGCCGCGGGATCAAGATCTTCGCCCGCCGCGGCGCGCCCGTCGTCGCCGTCAACGACGGCAAGATCGTGCGGGTCGGCCGCTCCAAGCGCCTCGGCCGCTTCGTCCAGCTCCAGGACGCCTACGGCAACACCTACACGTACGCGCGACTCGCGAAGGTCGCGAAGTCCTACCCGGCGCCGCGTCAGCGGACCACCACGGCCAAGCAGGTCGCCAAGGAGCTCGAGCTGCCGGCCAAGGACGCCGCGCCGACCGCGCCCGCCTCGGCGACGACGAAGCAGGACACCGCGCGCGCGAAGCCGAAGAGCCGGCGCGAGTCGAGCGGCAAGACCAAGGTCAAGCCGGCCCGGCAGCAGGCCGTCACCACCAAGCAGCGGCTGTTCGCCAACCCGAGCCGCCCGAACGCCGGGCGCGCCGGCGGCCGCCAGCAGGAGTTCGAGCGCACCGGCAAGATCGACGGCTCCTCGAGCTTCAAGAACTACTTCTCGCGGGTCTTCGGCCTCGACCGCAAGGACGTCCGCATCAAGCGCCTCAAGCCCGGCTCGAAGATCGTCGCCGGCACGATCCTCGGCCGCATCGGCCGGACCTCCTCGGCGCAGGCCCCGCACGTGCTGTTCGAGATCCGCCCGGCCGGCCGCGGCGCCCCGCGCATCGATCCGAAGCCGATCCTCGACGGCTGGAAGCTGCTCGAGTCGACGGCGATCTACCGCGCGGCGGGCAAGAACCCGTTCTTCGGGCCGGACGCCAAGCAGCCGACGATCGGCCAGATCCTGCTGATGAGCAAGGAGGCGCTGGTCCAGCACGTGCTCGCCAACCCGCGCATCGAGCTCTACTCCTGCGGGCGCCACGACGTGCGCACCGGCCAGGTCGACCGCCGCGTGCTGGCCGCGCTCGAGTTCCTCGCCGCCTCCGGCATGCGCCCGACGGTGACGTCGCTGCGCTGCGGCCACGGGTTCCTGACCGCGTCGGGCAACGTCTCGCACCACTCGTCCGGCAACGCGGTCGACATCGCGAAGATCAACGGCATCCCGATCCTCGGCAACCAGGGCGCCGGCTCGATCACCGAGCTCGCCGTGCGCCGCCTGCTGACGCTGCAGGGGACGATGAAGCCCGACCAGATCATCACGCTGATGAAGTTCGCGGGCACGGACAACACCTACGCGATGGGCGACCACCACGACCACATCCACATCGGCTGGCGGCCGCAGTACGGCACCAACTCGAAGGCCGCGAAGCAGATGAACGCGGTGCTCAAGCCGAAGCAGTGGATCAAGCTCATCGACCGGCTCGAGGAGATCGACAACCCGTCGGTCCGCATCAAGCCCTCCAAGCACGCCTTGAAGGTCACCGAGCGCGCCTCCGAGGCGCACCACGGCGAGTAGAGGGGGAGCGGCCGCGAGCCGCCGCTTCTCCTTCGTCCAGTGGGAGTTCGCCGGGCCCCTGGGCCCTGAGGCGGGCCGCTACGTCCTGCGCCGCTTCGCGGGCGACGATCCGCGGCACGTCGTCGTGATCGGCGAGCTGGGCGCCGCGACGCGCCGGCGGCGCGGCCTCGGCCGCCGGCGACCGCGAGCGGCGGCGCCCGGCTCAGGCGTCGAGGCGGCCGCGATCACGCGCGCGACGGTGATCGGGACCGACCCCCTGCCCGAGGACGGCGCGCGGGCGTGGCTGCGCCGCGCGGTCGAGGAGCGCTCGGAAACGGTCGCCGACGCGCTGGTGCTGCTGAACCGGGCGATCGCCGGGCATCGGCTGTCGTCGGCTGACCCGTACGTGACCGAGGTCAGCGAGGCCCAGGCGCTCGCGACCCGGATCGGCTACGGGTCGGGCGAGCAGGTGGCGGACGGCGACTGGGAGGAGGCGACCGAGCTGCCGCCGCTGCGGGAGAAGCGCTCGCTGCTGCTCTCGCCGCAGCAGCGCCTGGCGGCGCTGCTGTCGGGGCGCGACGTGGCGCTGGCGTGCGAGGAGCTCGCGCTGCGCGCCCGGCTCGACCTCGATCAGGAGCGCGAGCGAGAGGCGGCGCTGCAGCTGGCGGCGGCGCTCGACACCGCGCTCGCCGAGCTCGAGGGCTGGCGGGCCTCGGCGCAGGTGTCGCGGCGGCTCGACGAGCTCGCCACGCACCGCGAGCCGGTGGCCGCCGCGGCTGCCGCCGCGCTCCAGGGCGGGCTGCAGCCGGAGCAGACCGAGGCCGTCAAGGCAGCGCTCGGCCGCCTCGAGGCCACGCTCCGAGCGCGGGTGGCGGAGCTGTGAGCTGGGAGGACGTCGACGCCTACCTCGCGACGCTCCTCCTGCCGGCCGACGCCGCGCTCGACGACCTCCTCTCCGCGTCCGCCGCGGCGGGCCTGCCCGCCGCATGACGTCTCGCCGCTGCAAGGCCGCCTCCTCGAGCTCCTGGCGCGCATGCAGGGCGCCCAGCGGGTGCTCGAGGTGGGGACGCTCGGCGGCTACTCGACGCTGTGGTTCGCCCGCGCGGGCGCGCGGATCGTCACGCTCGAGGTCGATCCCCACCACGCGGCGGTGGCGCGTGCGAATCTCGACCGCGCCGGGGTCGGCGACGCGGTCGAGATCCTCGTCGGGCCGGCGCTGGAGACGCTGCCGGGCGTCGAGGGGCCGTTCGACCTCGTCTTCATCGACGCCGACAAGGAGCGCAGCGCCGACTACCTCGTGCTCGCGCTCGACAAGACGCGGCCGGGCGGGCTGGTGATCGTCGACAACGTCGTCCGGCGCGGCGCGCTCGCCGACCTCGCCGACGACGACCCGCGGGTGCTCGGCTCTCGCCGCGTCGTCGAGGCGATCGCCGCCGAGCCGCGGCTGCTCGCCACCGGCCTGCAGACCGTCGGCGTAAAGGGCTGGGACGGGATGCTGCTCGCACTCGTGCGTCAAGCGCCGCCGATCTCGTGCATGATCCCCTGACGGGGACTGGCGGTCGAGGAGGCAATTCATGCGCAGGCATCTCGGGATCGTGGCGCTGGTGTGCGCCGCGCTGTTGGGCGGTTGTGGCGGTGACGACGAGCAGGCGGCCTCGGGCGAGGGCGGCACCACGAAGGTGAAGGTCGGCGTGCTGCCGATCGCCAACGCCGCGCCGCTCTACATCGCGCGCGACCAGGGCTTCTTCAAGGAGGAGGGGATCGAGATCGAGCCGCAGCTCGCGCAGGGCGGCTCGGAGCTCGTGACGAGCCTCGTGGCGGGCGACTCGCAGTTCGCCTTCCTCGGCTACGTACCGGTGATCGTGGGGCGCGCCAAGAGCCTCCCGATCAAGGTGATCGCCAACGCCGACAACGGCGCCGAGACGCCGGAGAAGGAGTGGCAGGTGATCATGTCGGCCAAGGGCTCCGACATCCGCGAGCCGAAGGATCTCGAGGGCAAGACGCTGGCGCTCAACGCGCTGCGCGGGGTCGGCGAGGTCACGGTGAAGGCGGCCATGGAGGCCGAGGGCGCGGACCCGAACTCGGTCAAGTTCATCGAGGTCCCGTTCCCGGAGATGCCGGCGGCGCTCGAGAAGGGGCGCGTGGACGCGATCTGGGCCCCGGAGCCGTTCCTCACCCAGGTGCTCGGCGCGGGCGGCAACGAGGTGCTCCCCGTCTACCAGTCGCTGGGGCCGCTGTTCCCCAACGGCGCCTACGCCACCACCGACGAGTACATCGCGAAGAACGAGAAGGTCGTCGAGGGCTTCGCCCGGGCGATCAACAAGGCCCTGAAGTACGCCACCGACAACCCGGAGGAGGCGCGCAAGACGATCACCACGTTCACCAAGATCCCGCCGGACGTGGTGCAGAAGATCCGGCTCCCGCTGTGGCCGACGGAGATCGACCGCGAGCAGCTCACCGACCTGATCGGCTACACCCAGAAGTACGGCGTGATCGAGAAGACCTTCCCGGTCGAGGACATGATCTGGGAAGGCGCGAGCAAGGACTGACATGGCACATCGAACCTCTCCTCCGTTCCGCGCCGACCACGTCGGCAGCCTCCTGCGCCCCGAGCGGCTCCGCCAGGCGCGCGCCGACCACAAGGCCGGCACGATCGACGACGCCGGGCTGCGCGCCGTCGAGGACGACGCGATCCGCGAGGTCGTCGCGCAGCAGCGCGAAGCCGGGCTCCAGGACGCCACCGACGGCGAGTTCCGCCGCACCTCGTGGCACATGGACTTCATCTACTCGCTCGACGGCGTCAGCCAGGTCGAGGGCGAGAGCCTGCACGTGCAGTTCCGCAACGAGGAGGGCGAGTACGACTACGCGCCGCCCGCGATGCGCGTGGACGGCAAGATCGCTCTGCCCGGCGACGGCCCGATCTTCGGCGACGCGTTCTCGTTCCTGCGCGACGCGGTGCAGGACGGCGTCACGCCGAAGCTCACGGTCCCCTCGCCGAGCATGGTCCACTACCGCGGCGGCAACTCCTCGATCGACGAGTCGGCCTACCCCGACATCGACGAGTTCTGGTCTGACCTGACGACGGTGTACGCCGAGCAGGCCCAGCGCGTGCACGCGCTCGGCTGCCGGTACCTGCAACTCGACGACACGAGCCTCGCCTACATCAACGACCCGGCGCAGCGCGAGCACATCGAGGCGATCGGGGGCGACCCCGAGCACCTGCACGAGCAGTACATCGCCAACATCAACCGCGCGCTGGCGGGCAAGCCGGACGACCTCGCGATCACCACCCACCTGTGCCGCGGCAACAACCAGTCCATGTGGGCGGCGGAGGGCGGCTACGACTTCGTGGCCGAGGCGCTGTTCGGCGACCTCAACGTCAACGGCTTCTTCCTCGAGTACGACGACGAGCGGTCGGGCACGTTCGAGCCGCTTGCGCTTCGTCCCGAAGGGCAAGCAGGTCGTGCTCGGCCTCGTGACCACCAAGCGGCCGCAGCTCGAGGACAAGGACCTGCTCAAGCGCCGGATCGAGGAGGCGTCGCAGTACGTCGACGTCGACCAGCTCTGCATCTCCGGCCAGTGCGGCTTCTCGTCCACCGAGGAGGGCAACAAGCTCACGATCGACGACCAGCTAGCGAAGCTGCGGCTGATCGTCGAGGTCGCCGACGAGGTCTGGGGCTAGGGGAACGCTGGCCCAGGGGGCCAGGTTCCCTTGCGGGTGTTCGCCCAGAGGGCGAAACCCGCGGTCCGGGCTAGGCGCAGACCGCGCAGCGTCCGCGCACGATCACCTCGGCCGTGCTCGCCTGGGCGCCCAGCGCCCGAGCGCGCTCCAGCGCGGGGCCGAGCTCGACGTCGGCGTCGAGGTCGGTGACCGCGCCGCATTCGGTGCAGACGAGGTGGTGGTGCGGTTGCGTGCGCGGATCGAACCGCACCGCGCGCCCGGCCTGGACGCGGTTGGCGAGCCCGAGGTCGGCGAGCAGCTCGAGCGCCGCGTAGACGGTCGGCAGCGACACCCCCGGCACCGTCCCGTGCACGCGCGCGAGGACCTCCTCGGCGGTGCTGTGCCGGCCGAGCTCCTGGAGCGCGGCGTGGACGGCGAGCCGCTGCGGCGTGACGCGCATCTCGCGCGCGCGGAGGGTTTCTCTGAGGTCGTCCATATTCGGGTCGCCTAACTGTAACATCTTTGTCGCTATTGCAAGTTTCTTGCGTTAGAATCGCTCGCAGATGCACTCGGATCTCCCCCTCACCCACTGGAGCGAGGCGGACGACCGGTCGCGCGTCCTGCAGGTCGTCCAGCCCGGCCTGATCGGGCTGATCGACGGCACGCTCTCCACGCTCGCGCCGATCTTCGCCGCCGCCTACGTCGGCGGCTCGCGGGCGGCGCTGCTCGTCGGCGTCGCCGCGGCGCTCGGCGCCGCGATCTCGATGGGGCTGTCCGAGGCGCTGTCCGACGACGGCAGCCTGACCGGGCGCGGCGAGTCGGTCACGCGCGGCGCCATCACCGGGATCGCCACGTTCATCGGCGGCAGCGCGCACGCCCTCCCCTTCCTGATCGCCGACCTGTCGACCGCCCTGACCGTCGCCTACGCCGTCGTCGGCATCGAGCTGATCGCGATCGCCTACGTGCGCAAGCGCTTCCTGCGGGTCAGCATGCGCGTCTCGCTCGTCCAGGTCACCCTCGGCGGCGTCGTGATCGCGCTCGTCGGGGTGCTCCTCGGCCACGCTTAGCTATCCAGTAGCGTCCAGGGCCATGGCCATCCTCACGATCTGCATCTTGGTCGTCGTCTTCTCGTTCATCGTCGGCGCCTACTTCGCCGGCCGCAACTAGAGCGCCGCGACGACCGCCTCGAGGTCGGCGACGACGTCGCCGGAGAGCCGGACCGCCGCGTCGCCGTCGTACTTCGTCGGGCCCTGCGTGACGATCGCCACCGACCCGCCGGCCCGCAGGCACACCGACGGCAGCCCGGCCACCGGGTAGACCTCGAGCGACGAGCCGACGCACAGCAGGAGGTCGGCGCGCTCGGAGAGCTGCTCGGCCCGCGCCATCGCGTCCATCGGGAGGAACTCGCCGAACAGGACGACGTCGGGCTTGAGCGGATGCCCGCAGTCGCAGCGCGGCACGCCGACCGGATCGCCGGCCAGCCGCGCCCGCGTCTCCTCCAGCTCGTACTGCCGCAGGCACTCCAGGCATGACGCGTGCGAGATCGAGCCGTGGACCTCGATCAGGTCCTCGCGTCCCCGCCGCCGCGTGCAGCCCGTCGATGTTCTGCGTGATCACGGCGTCGAGCAGCCCGCGCCGCTCCAGCTCGGCCAGCGCGAAGTGGGCCCCGTTCGGCTGCTTCTCGCGCAAGGTCGCGAAGCGGTTGCCGTAGAAGTGCCAGAAGCGCTCGGGCTCGCGCCGGAAGACCTCGATGTGCGCCACCTCCATCGGGTCGACGTTCTCCCACAGCCCGGTCCCGGGCGAGCGGAAGTCCGGGATCCCCGACGGCACGGAGATCCCGGCGCCCGTCAGCGCCACCACCGAGCCGGCCGAGCGGATCAGCTCGGCCAGCGCGGCGGGGTCGGTGCTGCTCACTTGCCCTTGAACTCCGGCGTCCGCTTGGCCAGGAACGCGCCGATGCCCTCGCGCGCGTCCTCCGAGACGAAGGCGGTCGTGAACGCCTCCTTCTCGGCGGCGATGCCCTCGTCGAGGTCGCCCTTGTGCGACGCCTGCTTGATCAGCTCGAGCGCCAGCGGCGCCTGCTGGCCGAACTTGCGCGCCCACCGCACTGCGGTGTCGAACAGCTCGTGGTCCTGGACCACCCGGTTGACGAGCCCGTGCTCGTAGGCGTCCTCGGCCGAGATCGCCTCGCCCGTGGTGTTCATCTCGAGCGCCTTGGCCGGCCCGACCAGCCGCGGCAGCCGCTGGGTGCCGCCGAAGCCGGGCAGGATGCCGAGGTTGATCTCGGGCTGCCCGAACGTGGCCGAGAAGCCGGCGATGCGCATGTCGCACGCCATCGCCAGCTCGCAGCCGCCGCCGAGCGCGAGCCCGTTGACGGCGGCGATCGTCATCGTCCGCGACTGCTCCCACGAGCGCAGGAGGCCGTGCGCGCCGTCGAGCAGCTCGCGCCCGGACGACTCGTCCATCTTCGTGAACGCCTTGATGTCGGCGCCCGCACTGAACAGCGCCGGATTGGGCGAGGCGAGGATCATCGCCTTGATCTCAGGGTTGCCGTCGACCGCCTCCCAGGCCTTGCCGAGCGCGCCGATCACGTCCGGCGAAACCGAGTTCATCGGCGCGTTGTCGAGCCACGCGATCGCGTACCCGTCACGGGTGTCGAGCTTGACCACCGCATTCTCGTAGCCGTCGTCAGGCTGCGGGTAGGGGTAGAAGCCCTGGCCGGACTTCGCCCCCAGGCGGCCCTGGGCGACGAGCCGGCGGAGGGTCAGCGGCGGCTCGAAGTGCTCGCCCCACTCGTCCTCGGCCTTCTCGAGCGCGGCCAGCACGTCGTCGAGGCCGCGGAAGTCGGCGCGCGCGAACGGCCCGGGGACCATCCCGGTGCCCATCATCATTCCGAGGTCGATATCGCGGACGCCCGCGATGCCCTCCTCGAGAACGAGGCAGGACTCGACGAACGCTTTGAGCTGGAAGCGCTCGGCGAGCGCCTCGTCGACGGCCGGTGCGGCCTCAGGAGTACTCATAGAAGCCCTTTCCGCTCTTGCGGCCGAGGTTGCCCTGCTCGACGAGCTCTGCCATGCCGCGGTGGACGTAGAAGCGGTCGCCGTAGGCGTCCCGCATGTCCTGCGCGACCTTCAGTGCCGTGTCGAGGCCCGAGTTGTCGGCGAGGAGGAACGGCCCCATCGGCACGAGCTTCGCCTCGGTGAGCGCCCTGTCGATCTCCTCGACGTCGATCCCGCTCTCGTCCTGGTAGCGCCAGATCTCCGACGCGGTCGAGGCGAGGATGCGGTTGACGACGAAGCCCGGGCACTCGGCGCAGCGCACGGCCATCTTGCGGATCGCCTGGGCGAAGTTGGCCGCCGCCTGGGCGGTCTCCGGCGAGGTCTCCTCCCCCTCGATCACCTCGATCAGGCGCATGTAGGAGGCCGGCCAGAAGAAGTGGAAGCCGACGACCTTGTCCGGCCGCTGGGTGATGTCGGCGATCTCGGTGATCGAGAGCCCTGACGTGTTGGACGCGAGGATCGCGTGCCCGGGCGTCGCCGCGTCGAGGTCGGCGAAGACCTCGTGCTTGATCGCCATCTTCTCCGGCACCGCCTCGATGACGAAGTCGACGTCGCCGAAGTCGTCGTAGTCGGTGGTGCCGGTGATCAGCCCGAGCGTGTGCTCGAGCTGGGCATCGGCCTGCTCCTGGGTGAGCTTCTCCTTCTTGACCAGCTTGGCGGTCTGGCCCTGGGTGACCTCACGGGCCTTCTCGAGGCCCTTGTCGACGAATTCCTGTTTGACGTCCTTGAGCAGGACGGGGATGTCGGCGGAGGCGATGACCTGGGCGATCTCCCCGCCCATGACACCTGCCCCCACGACACCGGCTTTGAAGACGAACATGGCCTGAGTCTTTCACGCGGGGGCGGCCACGAGACGCACCGCCGAGAGGCCTGCGAGCAGCGTCATGCAGATCGCCGAGGCGACGCACCAGATGCAGATCGCGTCGAGCCTGGCGACCTCGACGTAGGTCAGCCAGGCCGAGAACCCGAAGCCCGCGAGGCTCAGGAACGCCGCCGCCGTGCGGCCCTGCTCGCCGTCGCGGGCGAGTGCGGCCAGGATGGCGACGTAGCCGAACAGCCCGAGCAGCGCGACGGGCACGCCGGCGAGGCTCGCGTAGGCCGATTTCTGCACCGTGGCGCACCCGTGTGCGATCGCGCACACGGGCTCGCCACCGGCGAAGTGGACGACGGTCAGATAGCCCGCGATGCCGAGGCCCGCGATCCCGACCGCGATCGATGCGCGCCTCATCGCAGCGCCGTCTTGAGCGCGGCCGCGTCGAGCACGCCGGAGCCGATCACGTTCGTCTTGCCGTCCTTGGTGACCGTGAAGGTCGGCGTCGAGTTCACGCCCAGCTTCGCCGCCTCGGCGTCGGCCTTCGTCATGCCCTGCGTCGGAGCTCGCCGTCGACCACCTTGTCCGGGTCGAGCGCCGGCGGCGTTGGCGACGTCGCGCAGGAAGTCGTCGGTCACGTAGCCGGAGTTCTCGGTCCCCTGGGCGGCGTAGAACGCCTCCAGGAACGGCCACAGCTTGCCCTGCTCCTGGGCTGCGGCCGCCGCGCGGGCGGCGTTCGGTCGAGTCCGGGCCGAGGAAGTGCAGCGTGCGCGCCTCGAGCTTGACCTTGCCGGTGCGCACGTAGTCGTTGATGAGCGTCGGCAGCGTCTGCTTGGACGCCTCGGCGCAGATCGGGCACTGGAGGTCGAGGAACTCGGTGACGGTGACCTTCGCGTTCGGGTCGCCGAGCACGCCGTTGCGCTCGGGGATCCCGCTAGCAGCGAGGATTCGACGGGCTTGACCTTCGGGGCGGCGCCGCCGGAGGACGAGACGATCGCGGCGACGGCGACGACGATCGCCGCCAGGGCGACGGCGCCGCCGAGCAGGCCGGCGACGGCGACGGCGGGTGGCGCGGGCGGCGCTCGGCCGCCTCGGCGGCCTGGCGCTCGGCGCGGCGCTGCTCGCGCAGCTCGCGCTTGGTAACGGTGGTGGACATGGAGAGACTCCTCTGTTGAATGGGGTGCAGGTCGGTCGCGGAACTACGCGACGACCGGCGGCGCGCGGCCGCGCGTGAGGCGCAGCCGGGCGGCGCTCGTGCCCATCCACGAGCGCTGGAGCGGGCGCGAGGCGACCGCGGAGAAGGAGGTGAGGCGCGGCGCGGCGGGCCGCAGCGCGCGGACCAGCTTCGGCGCCACACGCAGCGCCAGCGCGAGCACGGCGCCGGCGACCACGCCGAGCGCCAGCAGCCCGAGCCAGCCGCCGCCGAGCGCGGAGCCCGCGCCGAGCAGCGAGGCGACGCCGGCCTGCGCGGCGCAGCTCGCCCAGATGGCGCCGGTGGAGAGCGCCCACAGGCGCCCGAGGCTGGGCGCCTGACCGGCGAGCCGGGCGACGACGAGCGCCAGCCCGACGCCATAGACGGCGAGCGCGACCACCCCGGCGCTCGCGAACCAGCCCTGCCCGGCCGCCTCGAGGCAGCTCTGCGACCCGGGCTCGCACAGCACCGCCGCCCGCGTCTGGTCCGTGAGGACCGCCAGCAGCGGCAGCAGCACGAGAGCGCGCAGGGTCAGGGGCAGGTGACGCATCGGTGTAAGGACATCATCGGCAGATGAGCGCCGCCTCAAAATCCGTAGTTCCCGCTTACCCCTGGATCGGGTCGAGCGCGATCACCGGGATCGTGCGCACGACCTGCGCCTGAAACCGGCCGGCGTCCGGCGACCGCGCCGCGATCGCCGCGAACACGCGGTCGCGCTCCGCGCCTTCGAGCACGGTCGCGGTGCCGGCGAAGCGCTCGTCACCGATCTCGACGGTGACCTCGGGATGCGCGCGCAGGTTGAAGTACCAACCCGGGTGGGTCGGCCGGCCGCCGCTTGAGGCGATGACGTAGAGACGACCGCCGACCCGGCGGTAGGCGAGCGGGGTGGTGCGCGGCCGGCCGCTCCTGGCGCCGGTGGTCCCGAGCAGCAGCAGCGGAGTGCTGCCGAGCGTGCCGCTGACCGTGCCGCCGTTCGCGCGGAACTCCTCGATCACCACCCGGTCGCGGTCCGTCACGGCCGGAGACGGTACGTGAGGTTCACGCGGCCGGCTGCCATGGGCGCGGAGGCCACGAGCTCGAGCGGCTGCCGCCGAGCGAAGAGCGCCCTCCCGCCCTGCACGGCGAGCGGGTGCACGATCAGCCGCAGCTCGTCGAGCAGGCGCGCCTCGATGAGGCCGGCGCACCGAGAGGACCGCTGAAGTCAGACGCCGAGGTCGAGATCGCCCTGCCGCTCGCGCGCGAAGCGCACCAGCGACCGCTTGAGCGAGTCCCGCAGCGCGCGGCGGATGAACAGCGCGTCGGTCAGGGGCGTGAACGGGTTGCGCTCCTTGATCTCGTACTCGAGCTCCAGCGCCACCTCGACCCCGTCCGGCCCGGGCTCGAAGGTGACCCGCTGGGTGCCGCGGAGCCGCTCGTCCTCGACCGCCACGGTCTGGCCGACCCGCTGCTCGAAGGACATCACCCGCTCGACCACGCGGCCGCGGCCGCCGGGCCGCGACTCCCACACCGAGCGGGCACCCACGCCGGGCCACTCGCCCTCGAGCTTCACCACGTGGCCGAAGCCGTCGACCCATGCCGGCCAGCGCTGCGGGTCGTACCACAGCTCCTCCGCCTCGAAGGCGAGGCCCGGCACGCTCTGGACCGCGCGGACGCGCCCCATCTCAGATGGTCGATCCCGCGGGGGTCGTGGGGTCGACCATCAGCCGCTGACGGCCTCGCGCCAGCGCGCGACGAGGGCTTCGGCGTCCTCGCCGGCGAGCACCGACTCGGCCGCCCGCAGCACGACGAGGCTCTCGCCGGTGGCGAAGCCGGCGACGACCGGCTGGCGCACCTCCGGCCGCTCGGCGCCGCCGAGCGCCCAGCGCAGCACGGGGTAGGTGGTCACGAAGCTCGCGCCGAGGTAATACGCCGCGCGCAGCACGCACGAGCGCGAGCTCTCGGCGAAGTCGCGGAAGCCGCCGCCGTGCTCGGCGACGACGTCGCGCACCCAGTCGGGCGCGTCGGCCGGCACCGCCTCGACGAGCTCGACCTGCCCGCGCAGCGCCTCGAGCACCTCCGGCACCGACGCGAGGCTGTAGTCGGCCCGCTCGCCGAACCCGTCGGCCACCGCGCCCTCCTCGAGGAAGCGCGCGAGATAGTCGCGCGCCTCGTCCTCGGTCCCCTCCGCGAAGAACCACCAGTCCACTAGAGGACCTCCGCCCGGATCGCCTCGATCGACGCCGCGATGCGGTCGAGCCGCGGCCGCAGCTCCCCGCCCAGCCGCTCGAGCTCGTCCCGCCCCGACGCGGTGATCCGGTAGAAGCGGCGCGAGCGCCGCTCGGGGTGCTCCCACTCGCCGGCGATGTGCCCGTCGGCCTCGAGCGTGCGCAGCAGCGGGTACATCGTGTTCGGGTTGACCGCCAGCGCGCCCGCGGTCAGGGCGCCGATGCGATCCATCAGCTGGTTGCCGTACGACGGCTCCTCGGAGACGAAGTGCAGGACGAGCAGCGGCAGCAGCCCCGCCCGCCTGAGATCGCCGATGAGCGGGTCGGTGCCTCCCGGCCCCTTCGCGGGGCCGCCCGTGCCGGGCGCGTCGACCGCTGCGCGCGCCTGGTCGACCGACGCGGCCTCCGCCGCCGCCTGCGTCGTCTTGCGGGATGGCACGGCCCCGGATTGTCCCAGGGCCGTGCTCACGAAGCGGTGCGCCGCCTAGGCGGCGGCGGGCTGCGGCTCCTCGATCCGCCGCGGCAGCAGCGTCTCGCGGGCGATGACCAGTCGCTGGATCTGCGAGGTGCCCTCGTAGAGCTGCATGATCTTCGCGTCGCGCATCAGCTTCTCGACGGGGTAGTCCTTGATGAAGCCGTAGCCGCCGTAGACCTGCACGGCGTCCGTGGAGACCTCCATCGCGGTGTCGGCGGCGAAGCGCTTGGCGTGCGAGGACTCGACGGTGTTGCGCTTGCCCTGGTCGAGCAGGACGGCCGAGTTCCAGGTCGCGAGGCGCGACAGGTGCACCTTCGTCGCCATGTCGGCGATCATGAACTGGATCGCCTGGTGCATCGCGATCGGCACGCCGAACTGGACGCGCTCCTTCGAGTAGTTGGTCGCGAACTCGAACGCGGCGCGCGCGATGCCGGTCGCCATCGCCGCCACGCCGGGGCGCGTGCGGTCGAGCGTCATCATCGCGATCTTGAAGCCCTTGTTCTCCTCGCCGATCAGGTGGTCGGCGGGGATCTCGGTCTCGTTGAAGGTGATGGTCGCGGTGTTGGAGGCCCGCTGCCCCATCTTGTCTTCCTTCTTGTCCACGGTGACCGTGTCGTCCTTGGGCACGATGAAGCACGAGATGCCGCGGTGGCCGGCGTCCTTGTCGGTCTTGGCGTAGACCGTGAACCAGTCGGCGTAGCCGCCGTTCGTGATGAAGCACTTGGAGCCGTTGATGACGTACTTGTCGCCGACGCGCTTGGCGGTGGTCCGCATGCCGGAGACGTCGGAGCCCGCGTCGGGCTCGGTCAGGCAGAACGAGGCGAGCGTGAAGTCCTCGGTCAGCATCCCGAAGTACTGCTTCTTGAGCTCCTCGGAGCCGGCCACGCCGAGCGGCGCGGAAGCCAGGCCGTTGGCGCCCAGCGACGTCGTGATGCCGGAGCAGCCCCACGACAGCTCCTCCTCGATGATGCAGCCATCCAGGTAGGAGGCGCCGGGGCCGCCGTACTCCTCGGGCACGTGGGAGTTCATGAGACCGACCTCCCACGCCTTGCGCAGGACATCCTCGGGCCAGGCGCCGTCCTTGTCGTACTCCCAGGCGACGGGGCGGATCTCCTTGACTGCGAAGTCGTGCGCCATCTCGCGCAAGGCCTTCTGCTCGTCGGTGAGGGTGAAATCGACCATCGGTGGCGTCAGCTCCAATTCCAGATTGACTGGTCAGTCAACCATGATACTCCCAATGGCTCAGCCGAATACCGCCCACATGACCAGCCCGATGGACGCGAGCAGCAGCAACCCGCTGAGCAGCGCCAGCGCGTACTGACCGGGGAACAGCGCGGGGCGCCTCGGCGCCATGGTCCGGCGTCTGACACGTCGCCACATGGGACCATGGTGGCCGATGGAGGAGGCGTTCGGCGTCGTGATCTTCGCGGTGGTCGCGGTCTCCGCGGTGATCGCGGTGATCACGCTCTTCTTGCGCAGCGACACCTACGACCAGATCGGGCGCGGCGGCATTGGTGACGACGGGCCGGCGACGCCCCAGAGGGGCGACGCCGACCTCGAGATCCGCCAGATGCTCGAGGCCCGCAACCACCGCCGTGCCGCCCGCGGCGAGGCGCCGCTCGACGTCGAGGCGGAGCTCGCCCGCCTCACCGCGCCGGCCGTCGACCCCGCCCTGCGCGAGGAGGTCCGCGACCTCGTGATCGCCCGCAACGCCCGCCGCGAGGCGCGCGGCGAGCCGCCGCTCGACGTCGACGCGGAGATCGAGCGCCAGCTGCGCGACCTCGGCGGCTAGCTCTTGTTCGACGCGAGCGACTCGGTGCGCTCGTCGCGCTTGGCCTCGGCGTCCGGGTCGCGCCGGTCGGCGATCACCGAGGCGACGATCCCGATCGTGAAGGCCACGAACACGATCACCAGCGTCATCACCGGGCCGACCTTGTAGAGGTCCTCGACCAGCAGCTTGACCGCCACGATGCCGAGCACGATCGCGATCGTCTCGTCGAGGTAGCGGAAGCGCCGGATCAGCCCCTCGACCAGCACGAACAGCGCGCGCAGGCCGAGCAGGGCGAAGATGTTGCCCATCCAGATCAGCACCGAGTCGCGGGTGATCGCGAACGCGGCCGGGATCGAGTCGATCGCGAACGCGATGTCGGCCGCCACGATCGCGGCCAGGCAGACGAACAGCGGCGTGACGAAGCGCTTGCCGTCCTGCTTGACGAACCAGTGCTTGCCGTGGAACTCGCCGGTGACCGGCCAGACCTTGCGCACCAGCCGCACGACGAAGTTCTTGTCCGGGTCGACGTTCTCGTCGACCCCGCGCAAGATCCGGTAGGCGAGCAGGAGCAGCAGCACGCCGAGCACGTAGATGAAGAAGTGCAGCTGCTCGAGCAGCGCGACGCCGCCGAGGATCGCCAGGCCGCGCAGGACCAGCGCGGCGGCGATGCCCCAGAACAGCAGCCGCGCCCGGTGCTCGGTCGGCACGCCGAAGTACGCGAACAGCAGCAGGAAGACGAACAGGTTGTCGAGCGACAGCGAGCGCTCGATGAAGTAGACGGTGATGTAGGTGACCGCGTCCTCGGCTCCACGCTCGTCGAAGAGCAGGAGCGGCAGGGCCGCGAGCAGCGAGATCACCAGCCAGCCGATGCTCCAGACGACGCCCTCGCGGAAGCTCGGCTCGCGCCCGCGGGCGAAGAAATGCAGGTCGACCCACAGGAAGAAGACCGTGAGGGCCGCCAGCAGGACCCAGGAGGTAGCGCCGCCCGTCATCCGACGAAGTAGAAGGTGAGCCCGAGCACGACGTACACCGAGAGGAGCTGGAAGCCCTCGAACCACGTCGACTCACCCTCGTGCGTCACCGCCTGGGCGATCAATATCGCCATGAGGATCGCGCCGAGCTCGAGGCCGTTGAACACCAGCGACATCGGGAACGGACCGAGGAACAGCGAGACCAGGACCAGCACCGGCGCGGCGAACAGGGCGATCTGGGCGCTCGACCCGATCGCGATGTTGACCGACAGGTCCATCTTGTCGCGCGACGCGAAGTAGATCGCCACCCAGTGCTCGGCGGCGTTGCCGACGATCGCCACGACGATGATGCCGACGAAGAACGGCGACAGGCCGATCGACTCGGACGCCTCGGTGATCGAGCCGACGAGGATCTCCGACATCACGCCGACCGCGATACCCGCGCCCGCCAGCATCAGCACCGCCTTGCGCACCGACCACGGCTCGCCGTCGTGCTCGTCGGCCTCGTGCTCGGGGTTGAAGAGGTCCTTGTGCGTGCGCAGCGAGAAGAGCAGCCCGGCGAGGTAGGTGACGAGCAGGACGATCGCCACCGCGATCGAGAGGCGCTCGATGTCGCCGCCGAAGTTGACCGCCTTCTCCTCCGGGCCCGGCAGGCCGCCGCCGGCGACGAGCTGGAAGATCGCCGGCATGACGAGCGCGACGGCGGCCAGCATCAGCATCAGCGACTGAACGCCCGCCGCCGTGCGGTCGAAGTACTGGCGCTCGCGCTTGCGCCCGCCGATCAGCATCGCGGCGCCCATGACGAGCAGGATGTTGCCGAGGATCGAGCCGACCAGCGAGGCCTTGACGACCTCCTGCAGCCCCTCGTTGAGGGCGAACAGGGCGATGATGATCTCCGGCGCGTTCCCGAACGTGACGTTGAGGAAGCCGCCGATGCCCGGGCCGGAGCGCATCGCGAGCTGCTCGGTGGCCTGCCCCATCAGCGCGGCCGTGGGGATCACGCCGAGCGCGGAGCAGGCGAAGATCACCGTCGCCTCGGCATGCGCGAGCTCGAGCGCGATCGCGACCGGGATGAAGGGGACGAGAAGGTACGGCCACCCGTCGCCGCTCAGGAGGAAACGGCGCAGACTCTGCACGGCCACTCACCTTACATAAGCAACCGGCCTCCTAGACTCTCGGCTCCTGATGCGTCGTCGCAGCTTCGGCACCACCGACCTCGAGACCTCCGCCGTCGGCTTCGGCACCTGGGCCCTGGGCTCGGACTGGTGGGGCGAGCACGAGGAGCCCGACGAGCTCGTGGCCCGCGCGCTCGACCTCGGGATCACCTTCTTCGACACCGGCGACACCTACGGCCAGGGCGTCAACGAGGAGCTGGTCGGGACGGCGCTGGTGCGCTCCGGCCGGACCCGCGACGCCTACGAGCTGTCGACCAAGTTCGGCTACGTGATCGACGCCGACCGCAAGGCCCACAAGGAGTCCGAGCGCCCCCACGACTGGTCGCCCGACCACACCCGGCGCGCGCTCGAGGCCTCGCTGCGGCGGCTGCGGACCGACTACGTCGACCTCTACCAGCTCCACAACCCGCGCATGGACGGCATCGAGGCCGACGAGCTGTTCGCCGAGCTCGAGGCGCTCAAGGCCGAGGGCAAGATCCGCCACTACGGGATCGCGCTCGGCCCGAAGATCGGCTGGCGCGACGAGGGCGTCAAGGCGCTCGAGCAGCGCGACGGGCTGACGTCGCTGCAGACGGTCTACAACCTGCTCGAGCAGGCGCCGGGCGCCGAGTTCCTCGAGCTGGCCGAGCAGCGCGGCGTCGGCGTGATCGCCCGCGTGCCGACCTCCTCGGGCCTGCTGGAGGGCCACCTGACGCCCGAGCACACGTTCGAGGGCAACGACCACCGCCGCCACCGGCCGCGCTCATGGCTGATCGAGGGGCTGCAGAAGGTCGACCAGCTCGAGTTCCTCAAGCGCGACGGCGAGCGCACGCTCGCCCAGGCGGCCTACAAGTACATCCTCGCCCAGCCGGGGATCGGCAACGTCGTGCACACGGTCAACACGACGGCCCAGCTCGACGAGTGGGCGGCCGCCGGCACCGACGCGGTGCCCGACCTCGACGAGGACGAGCTCGCGCGGGTCGACGAGCTCTACGCGGCGGGCTTCGGGCTCGGCGCGCCCGCCTGATTCTCGCGCGCCCAGGCGACGATCGCCTTCGAGCCGGCGACCGTGGTGTCGTCGTCGAGGATCAGCACCGGGACGTCGCTCTTGCCGGTGCGGCGGATCGCCTCCTTGCGGCCTGAGGTGAGCTGGAGCGCGTCCGGCACCAGCCGGGTGGAGTAGGCCTTCTCGACCTGCGGGTCGTAGCCCGCTTCCTTGAGGGCGGCGTGGGCGGCGCCGCAGGCGTGGCCGGCGGCTCCGGCGGTGCTCCAGCAGACGATCAGTCGCATGGCGGCGGAACCTAGCGAAACGGCGAGCCGGCCAGGAAGAAGAACCAGAGCTCGAAGGCGGCGACCGCGAGCACGACGCAGACGATGACCACGTAGTCGACCGGGCTCAGCGGCTTGGCGACCGCGCCCTTGCCGTGCGTCCGCTCGCCGCTCATCGGCTTCAGCCAGGTGGTCTGCCGCCGCGCCACGGGTTGACCGCTCGCCTGCGCGTAGGCGGCCTGCAGGCGGGCGAGCAGCTGCAGCAGAACCCACACGGCGACGGCGATCACGACGATCACCACGAACACGGCGGTCATCGAGATCCCGGAGTCCGGTGCCACCAGCGAGCCGACCCACAACCCGAGCAGCGGGGCGCCGGTCCAGATGTTCAGCGTCACGACGGCGATCGCCGCGACGATCGCGATGCGCGTAAGGCGAGAGGCCGCTACGGGCTGGTCAGCAGATCGGCGCACTTGCGCGCCTTGGTCACGTCGTTGCCCGCGTCCGAGATGCACTTGGAGTACTTCTCGAGGTTCGCGTTGTTCGACGAGCCCGAGCTGCCGCTGGACGAGCCGCCGCCGGACGAGCCGCTGCCGCCCGTGCCACCCGCGCCGCCGAGGCCGCCGAGGCCGAGCCCGCCGAGCTGCGAGAGCAGCTGGTCGAACGGCTTGGCGCCGGAGGGCTCGGAGATCTCCTGGTCCTCGTTGATGTCGGTGAGGGAGAGATCGAACTTGATGTCGGCCGAGCCGGACGAGCCCTGTGGATCCGTGATGCTGAGCGCGATCACCATCCGGCGCAGGATCTTGTCCTCCTTGCCGGTGTAGATCTCGACCCGCGGATCCTTGACCGCGTCGGTGACCTGCTTCTTCTGGGCGTCGGTCAGCTGGCTCGGCAGCTGGTCGGTGCCCTGGACGCCGAGCTCGCGCGTCTTCTGCAGCGCCTTGTTGACGTCGTCGAGCAGCTTGTTGACGTCGACGCCGCCGGTGATCTTGATGACCTCGTCGTCGCCGACCTCGGTCTCACCCTCGTTCTTCGGATTGGTGAGCCACGCGCGCGGGTCGAGCCCGAGCGAGGAGAGCGACTGGTCCTCCTTCGAGCCGCCCTGCTTCTGCGCCTGCTCGTAGCCGGTCTTGAACTGCTGGAAGACCTGGTCGGAGACCACGTACTCGGTCCCGTTGAAGTTCACGAAGCCCTTCGTGCCGGTCGAGGTCAGCCCCGCCTTGATGCTCTGGCCGGCGCCCGAGAAGGCGAGGTCGATGTCGAACTTGGGGATCTTGTCGTCGCCCTCGCTCTGGAACGGCCCGCCGAGGCTGAGCTTGATCGGGCCCTCGGCGTTCTCGACGCCCTGGGCCTTGACGTCGAGCTTGAGGTCCAGCTTGCCCGACTTGACGTCCTTGTTGCCCTTGAACGTCTCGGTCAGGAGCGTGTCGACATCGGTGTCCTCCGACGCCGCTTTTTCGTCGCCGCCGCAGGCGCTCACAGCCAGCGCCAGAGCGGCCAGAAGGGCGAGCAGGATTGCTTGCAGTGAACGCTTCACCGTGGGCCGAGCCTAGCATTGGGGTGATGACTTCCAGGCGAATTCGGCGAATGGCGTATTGCGTGTGTGTTGTCCTCCTGTTTGCGGCACCAGCTGCCGAGGGGGCGACGAAGCGCACGGTCAAGAACGAGCTCAAGCGGCTCGCGAGCACGGGGCAGATCACCGTCACCGAGCGGGACGAGCGGCTCTCCGCGTTCAACGCGACGAAGCGGGCGGCCAAGCGGCTGCCGCGGGGCACGACGCGCAAGACGGAGCTCGGCGGCGTGGTCGCCAACGTCGAGCTGATCGCCCGCCTCAAGCGCCTGAACGGCCCCCGGCTCGTCCCGCTGTGGCTGACGCTCGAGCGCAACCGCGCGTACTGGACGACGCACACCACCGGCCCCAGCACGCGCCGGCTCTCGTTCCCCGGCTCCGAGCTGATCTGGCAGTACTTCCCGGGCCAGGGCCTGCAGTTCCACCCGCTCGCCAACTTCGCCCGCCTCAACCAGCTGTGGGCCGAGCGCGACGACGCGATGAACACGCTGATGGACGAGCTGCTCGCACTCGCCGTCCCGCGCGCCGGCGGGATCGCCTGGGAGTACTACTTCACGTTCGGCGGCGGCCGGCCGCCGTGGGTCTCCGGGCTCGCGCAGGGCACGGGCATCCAGTCGATGGCGCGCACCGCCAAGCGCGTGGGCCGCGAGGAGGAGATCTACCCGACGCTCCGCGCGGCGCTCGGCGTGTTCAAGACCCGGACGCCGGAGGGCGTGCGCGTGCCGACCTCCGACGGCGCCGAGTACGCGCTCTACTCGTTCGACCCGAACCTGCACGTGATCAACGGCTTCGTCCAGGCCCTGGTCGGGCTCTACGACCTCGGCAAGATCGCCGGCGACCCCGACGCGCAGGCGCTGTACGTCGAGGGCGAGCGCGTCGCGCGGCGGACGCTGCCGACGTTCGACACCGGCGCGTGGTCGCTGTACTCGCGCGGCTCGAGCGAGCACGAGTCCGACCTCTCCTACCACCAGCTGCTGCGCGCGTTCCTGCGCAGCATGTGCTCGCGCACCGACGATCCCGTCTACTGCGACACGGAGCTGCGCTTCGCCCAGTACGAGCTCGAGCAGCCGGTCGTCGCGCTCGCCACGTCGACGCTGCGCGGCGGCGCGCTCGGCAAGGTGCGGGTGCGCCTGTCGAAGATCTCGCGCGTCGGGCTGAAGTTCTCGCGCGGCGGAAAGGTCGCCTACGTGAAGCCCGCGGTGGTGGTCGGTCACGGCACGCCGACGCTCAGCGTCAACGTGCCGCGCAAGGCGGGCGTCTACGACGTGGCGGTGACCGCCGTCGACCTGGCGGGGAACGTCGGGACGACCGAGGGTACGATCGACGTCTTGAAGCCGAAGAAGCGCAAGCGCGGCCGTTGAGGCCGCGCACGATCCTCTATACGGGCAAGGGCGGGGTCGGGAAGACCTCCGTCGCCGCGGCCACCGCGCGCCGCTGTGCTGCCGCCGGGCAGCGCACGATCGTGCTGTCGACCGACCCGGCGCACTCGCTCGCCGAGTCGCTGGAGACGCCGGTGGGCTCCGAGCCGACCGACGTCGGCGGCGGGCTGTTCGCGCAGCAGGTGCAGGCGCAGGACGAGCTCGAGCGCCACTGGTCGGCGGTGCAGGGCTGGCTCGGCGGGCTGTTCGTCGACCAGGGGGTCGACCGGATCGCGGCCGAGGAGCTGACCGTGCCGCCCGGCGGCGACGAGCTGTTCTCGCTGCTGCAGCTCAAGCGCCACGTCGAGGAGGGCGAGTGGGACGTCGTGATCGTCGACTGCGCGCCGACCGGCGAGACGCTGCGGCTGCTGTCGTTCCCCGACGTCGCGCAGTGGTGGCTCGACAAGGTGTTCGGCCGCGAGCGGGCGCTGCTGGCGGCGGCGCGGCCGCTGGCGAAGACGTTCTTCGACATGTCGCTGCCGGACGAGCGGGTGTTCGGCGAGGTCCAGCGGCTCGTCGAGAACCTGATCGCGATGAACGAGATCCTGCGCGACCGCGACGCGGTCTCGATCCGGCTCGTGATGTCGCCGGACCGGATGGTCATCGCCGAGGCGATGCGGACGTTCACCTACCTCTCGCTGTACGGCTACCTGACCGACGCGGTGGTGGTGAACCGCGATCTTCCCCGACGAGGTGGAGGGCGGCTACTTCGGCGCCTGGCGCGAGGTGCAGCGCGAGCAGCTCGAGCTGGTCGAGTCGGGCTTCGCGCCCGTGCCGGTGCTGCGGGCGCCCTACTTCGAGCAGGAGGTCGTGGGGCCGGCGATGCTCGACCGGCTGGGCGACGCGCTGTTCGACGGCGGCGACGCGGGTGCGCTGCTGCACGACCAGCTGGCGCAGGAGCTGTCGCTCGACGACGACGGGGCGCGGCTGCGGCTCGACCTGCCGTTCGCGCAGAAGGGCGACATCTCGCTGAAGAAGATCGGGCTCGAGCTGGTCGTCCGGGTCGACGGCCAGAAGCGCACGATCATCCTGCCGCCGGCGCTGGCCCCGTACCGGCCGGCGTCCGCGTCGTTCACCGACGGTTCGCTATTGGTGTCGTTCAGTGACTGAGCCCGACCCGCTCTCCGAGATGCGCTCGCAGGTCGACGCGGCCTACGCCGCCGCCGACCGGCTGGTGCGCGAGGCCGACGCCGCCGCCCGTGAGCGCGCGAACGTGCCCCCGCGCGGGTTCGAGGGCGAGCGGACCGAGGGCGAGCGGACCGCGTTCGGCGACCTGCAGGCGATCGCGGGCCTGATCGAGTCGGTGCGGACCTCCGTGCCGCCGGAGCTCACGCGCCAGCTCGCCGAGGCGCTGCGCGAGATGCTGGTGGCATTGCGGGCGCTGATCGACTGGTGGATCGCCCGGCTCGAGCGCGAGCCGGAGCAGCCGGTCGAGGTGCAGGACATCCCCATCGACTAGGCCCCTTAGACTCGGGCGTCATGGCCACCTGGGTCCTCACCGGCTCGCCGGAGAACTACGAGGCGACCGCCGCGCGCGGCCACGCGCTGATCGGGATGAAGGAGCGGCGGCGGCTGATGGCCGAGCAGATGGAGCCGGGCGACCGCATCGTGCTCTACCTGACGCGGGTGATGGCGTTCGCGGCCGCGATCCGGCTGACCGGCCCGATGTTCGAGGACCGCTCCGTGGTGTGGCCGGGCAAGCCGGGCAAGGCCGACCCGTATCCGTGGCGCTTCGAGGCCGAGCCGGAGCTGGTGCTGCCGGAGGCCGACTGGCTGCCGGCCGAGGCGGTCAAGGACGACCTCGAGTGGATCCGCAAGTGGCCGCCCGAGCACTGGAAGCTCGCGTTCCAGGGACAGCTGCGGACGGTCGGCGAGGCCGACGCGGCGGTCCTGATGGACGCGATGCGGGCGCGATCGGCGGCGAGCGTCGGGCAGTGAAGGTCGGCGAGGCGCTCCGCGGGCTGCCGCCGGAGTCCCGCCTGGCCGGCGGCGCGGCGGCGGCGCTGATCTTCTCGATGGTGCTGCCCTGGTACCAGGTGTCGACCGTCGGGGAGGCCGACTCGCGCTCGGCGTTCCAGGTCTTCACGTGGGTCGAGGCGGCGATCCTGCTGGTGGCCGCCGCGGTGCTCTACCTCGTGTGGGCGCGTGCCCGGCAGATGCGCTTCCACCTCCCGGGCGGCGACGGGTTCGTGGTCTCGCTGGCCGGGGGCTGGGTGCTGGTGCTGCTGATCTGGCGCCTGTTCGACAAGCCGGAGGTGAGCGGGGCGACGGCGACGGTCGGCATCGACTGGGGGATCTTCGTCGCGCTGGTCGCCGCGGGCACGCTGGTGGCGGCCGGGGCCCAGATGCGCGCCGCGGGCCGCCCCGAGCCCGCCAACCCGATCGCCGAGGAGCCCGAGTGGGAGGTGCCGGAGCGGCGCCCGCGCGAGCGCCCCGCCAACGGCCGGCCGCGCGAGCACACCGAGGTCACGCAGGTGCTGCGCGAGCGGCCGCCGTCGTGGGAGGGCGAGGCGCCCGAGCCGCCGGGCCGGGCAGAGCGGCCCCGCGACCAGCCGGACGACCCCGACGAACCTCCGCCGCCGCCCGACCGCCTCTTCTGAGCAACCTGCGGCGACGGGGACCGTTCCAGCCACGTATACCCGCACTCGCCGCCGCTCTCGTCCCTCCGGCCTCCAACCGCGGGATGTCTCGGCGCCCAGCTACTGATCGGTTGGCGATCCGAGGGCGGCGAGGCGGGTAGACACCTCGCATGGCCACCACCACGCCCCGCGAGCGCGTCTCCGTCCCCCGCCAGTCCGACGACTACACCCACGAGGCCGCCGAGGCCCGCCGCGAGTTCTTGAAGAAGCAGGCCGGCGCGAGCCTCGAGCACGTCGGCTCCTACTCGCTCGACCCGTCGGTCCTGCCCGGCAACGTCGAGCACTTCACCGGCGTCGCCCAGGTCCCGCTCGGGATCGCCGGCCCCGTGCTCGTCGACGGCGAGCACGCGCAGGGCGAGTTCTACGTCCCGATGGCGACCGCCGAGGGCACGCTCGTCGCCTCCTACAACCGCGGCATGAAGCTGCTGCACGCGGTGGGCGGCGTGAAGACGACGATCATGGACGACCGCATGCAGCGCGCGCCGGCGTTCCTGTTCGAGAGCGCCCGCGAGGCGCGCGAGTTCGGCAGCTGGCTCGACGAGCACTTCGACGAGATCAAGGAGGTCGCGGAGTCGACGACGAAGTCGGGGCGCCTGCAGGACATCGAGCAGTACTCGGCCAGCCGCATCCTCTACACGCGCTTCAACTACACGACCGGCGACGCCGCCGGGCAGAACATGACCGGCAAGGCGACCCAGGCCGCCTGCCACTGGATCGTCGAGCACTACAAGGAAATCGACCGCTTCTTCCTCGAGGGCAACTTCGCCACCGACAAGAAGTCGTCGCAGATCAACATGCTGCGCACGCGCGGCAAGCGCGTCGTCGCGGAGGCGGTCATCCCGGACCGCCTGTTCCGCGAGATCATGCACTCGAGCTCCGAGCTGATGTACCGGGCCCGCCAGGTCTCGAACCTCGGCGGCTTCATGTCCGGCGTCAACAACAACGGCGCCCACTCCGCCAACGGCATCACCGCGATCTTCATCGCCACCGGGCAGGACGTCGCCAACGTCGCGGAGTCCTCCGCCGCCTTCACCTACGCGGAGCTGCGCGAGAACGGCGACTACTACTACTCGCTGACGATCCCGTCGCTGATCGTCGGCACCTACGGCGGCGGCACCGGACTCGCCACCCAGCGCGAGTGCCTGGAGCTGCTCGGCTGCTACGGCAAGGGCGGCGTCCGCAAGTTCACCGAGATCGTGGCGGCGACGGTGCTGTGCGGCGAGCTGTCGCTCGGGTCGGCGATCGTCGCGGAGGAGTGGGTCGACGCCCACGACCTCCACGGCCGCAACCGGCCCTAGAGCGCGGCCCGGATCGCGTCGAGGGCGCGCCGCAGCGTCAGCGGCGGCGTGCCGTGGCGGAGCACGGCGACGACCGGGAGCGCGAGCGGCGGGTCGAGCGGGACGAGCCTGACGTCGCGGTGCGGCGTGTCGTCGGCCGGCCAGACGGCGAGCGCGGCGCCGCGGGCGACGTCGGCGAGCCCGTCGCGCCCCACGACGGTCGAGACGGTCCACTCGACGTCGACGCCGGCCAGCAGCGTCTGCAGCCGGCTCGTGCCTTCCGAGGTGCGCGACCAGATCAGCATGCGCTCGCCCGCCAGGTCGGCGAGCTGCAGCGGCTTGCGGCGGCGGGCGAAGCGGTGCTCGCGCGGCACCGCCATGCCGCCCGGCGTGACCCCGAGCGGCAGGACGTGCCGGCCGGGCGCGGGCTGCGCGTAGCGCGCGAGCACGAGGTCGGCGGTGCCGTCGCGGAGCTGGTCGCCGACGGCGGCCGGGCGCGACTCGACGAGGTCGATCTGCAGCCCCGGCAGCGCGCCGCCGAGCGCGTCGAGGATCCGCTCGACCTCGCCCTGGCTGAGCCCCGGCGACATGCCGAGCGCGAGCGTCTCCGGCGGCGCGCCGCCGAGCTCGCGCGCCCGCGCCACGGCGGCGTCGGCGGCGGCGACCACCGACTCCGCGTCGGCGGCCAGCGCGGCGCCCGCCGCGGTCGGCTCGACGTGGTGGGTGGTCCGCTCCACCAGCGCGACGCCGAGCTCGGCCTCGAGCCGCGCCACCGTGCGGCTGACCGCCTGCTGGGCGACGTGCAGCTCGCGCGCCGCCTGGGTGAACGACCGGTGGCGGACGACGGCGGCGAGGACGGTCAGCGAGCGGAGGTCGGCCACAACGATCGGTTGTGAGCATACGCCCGATCGGCGTTTCTATCCGGGCGGCTTCGCGGGCACCCTCATCACATGGACACACGAACCCTTGGCACGAACGGACCCACCATCAGCGCGATCGGCCTCGGCTGCATGGGCATGAGCCCCGACCTCTACGGCGCCGCCGACGAGGCGGAGTCGATCGCCACCATCCACGCCGCGATCGACGCCGGCGTCACGCTGCTCGACACCGGCGACTTCTACGGCATGGGCCACAACGAGATGCTGATCGGCCGCGCGCTGCGCGACCGGCCTCGCGAGGACGTCGCGATCAGCGTCAAGTTCGGCGCCCAGCGCGGCCCGGACGGCGCCTGGCTGGGCTACGACGCCCGGCCCGCCGCGGTCAAGACCGCGCTCGCCTACACGCTGCGCCGCCTCGGCACCGACCACATCGACGTCTACCGGCCCGCGCGGCTCGACGCGAACGTCCCGGTCGAGGAGACGATCGGCGCGATCGCCGAGCTGGTGGAGGCCGGCTTCGTGCGCCACATCGGCCTCTCCGAGGTCGGCGCCGAGACGATCCACCGTGCCGCGGCGGCCGCGCCGATCTCCGACCTCCAGATCGAGTGGTCGCTGATCTCGCGCGGCGTCGAGGCGGAGATCCTCGACGCCTGCCGCGACCACGGCATCGGCGTCACCGCCTACGGCGTGCTCTCCCGCGGCCTGATCTCCGGCCACTGGACGCGCGACCGCGACAGCGGCGGCCGCTTCGACTTCCGCACGTCGTTCAGCCCGCGCTTCCAGGGCGAGGCGCTCGAGCACAACCTGAGCCTGGTCGAGACGCTGCGCGAGGTGGCCGACGACGTCGGCGCCAGCCCCGCGCAGGTGGCGATCGCCTGGGTGCTCGCGCGCGGCGAGGACGTCGTGCCGCTGGTCGGCGCCCGCCGCCGTGACCGGCTCGAGGAGTCGCTGGGCGCGCTCGAGGTCACGCTCGACGACGCCGCGCTCGACCGGCTCGACGAGGCGTTCCCGCCCGGGGTGGCCGAGGGCGACCGCTACGCGGCGCCGCAGATGGCCGACCTCGACTCGGAGCGCTAGTAGCTGCCCTCCCAGGTGTAGGTGGAGCTCGTCACCCGCGTTGATGACGAGCTTCGTGCCCTGGAGACGGAGGGTCTTCGTGACCTCCATGCGCAGGTAGATCGAGTACTCGTCGCGGTCGGGCGTGTTGGCCGGGACGTCCTCGCTGCGGCCGGTCACGCGGATCGGCACGCCGGTCACGCGGTAGAGCTGGCCGTCGTGCTCGACGTTGAGGTGCACGACGTCGTGCGTCGGCCCGCCGTTCTTGCCGGCCGTCCACTTGTTCAGGCCCGTGAACTTCGCGATCTCGGGCGTCGACCCGGGCTTGAACACGTCGATGTCGTCGGCGGCGGCCTGCCCGATCGCGACCGCCCGCAGGTAGACGAGCTTCTTGGGCTTCGGCTTCGGCTCGGGCTTCTTGAGCGGATCCTGGGTGTCCTGGCCCTTGCCGCCCTTGCCGCCCTTGCCGCCGGGCTGGCCCTTGCCGCCCTTGCCGGGCTTCACCGGCGGCTTGCCGGGCTTCTTCGGCGGCTTCTGCCCGCCGCCACCCTGGCCGCCGCCGACGGTGCCGGTGCCGGTGCCGGTCGTCGTGCCGGTGCCCCCGGGCCGGCCGGTGCCGCCGGGCGTGTCCTGCGTGCCGGTGGGGTCGTTGCCCTGGCCGGGCTGCCCTCCCCCGGGTGAGGGGTCGACCTTCGGACCCTGGGGCGGCGGCGAGCCGGTGCCCGTCCCGTCCGGCTTGGTCCCCGAGCCGGTCGGCGACTTCCCGGCCGGGTCGGGCTTCGTGACGCCGCCCGGCGGCGGCGTGCCCGAGCCGGTGCCCGCCGGCGGAGGCGGCTGCGTGTGGTCCCACGGGTCCTTGCCCGTGCCGCCGCCCTGGCCGGGCGCGTTCGTGGTGCCCGGGGTACCGGTGCCGGACCCCTTGCCGGACGGGTCGGGCTTGCCCCCGCTGCCGCTCCCGCCCGCGCCGCCGTCGCCACCGCCGATGCCGAACTTGAGCTTGTCCCAGTTCCACAGCAGCTTGCCGATCTCGTAGAGGTCGGCGGCCCAGGAGATGATGTTCACGAAGGGGATGAACTTCGTGAGCATCCCCAGGACCTTGATCATCCGCGGGCCGACGATCTTCTTGAAGACCCAGCTCTTGCCGCGGCTGGCGATGTTGGAGGCCTCGCGCGCCATGCCCTTGATGCGCGCCATCCGCTTCTCGATCTTGCGGGCGACGCTCTTCTCGACCCGCTCGGCGTCCTTGACGCGCGCCTCGGCGGCCTTCGCGAGGCGCTTGGCCTCACCGGTCTTGTCGAAGACCTCGAGCTGCCTGGCCCGCGACTTGACGCTCTGATCGAGCTTCAGCTCGTGCGCCCGCGCGCTCGCGGCGTTGCGGCTGAGCTCGGTGATCTCCTTGCCGGACTTGTCGAGCAGCTCCTTGCTCTGCTTCTTGTACGCGTCCCAGTCCTTCAGCTTCAGGTCGTCGAGCTGCTTGAACGCCTTGTCACGCGCCTTGCGCGCGCGCTCGACCGCCGCGTCGGCCTGCTCGCGCTGCATCGTCGCCTGGAAGTGCTTCTGCTTGACGTCCTTCAGCCCGGTCTCGAGCTCGGTCCGCCGGCGCAGCGCGGCGTCCTTCGCCCTGCGAGCGCCCTCCGTCGACTGCTTCGCGCGTTCCAGCGCCTTCTTCTCGCCCTCGAGATCGAGCACCTCCTTGCGGAGGTCCTTGACCTTCCTCTCGAACTGCTCCAGCAGCTTGCGGTCGGCCGCGCCGAGCACGATCGTCGGGCTGAGGCTCGCCGAGACCTCGAGCTCGACGACGATGCCGCCCACGAACCACTCCAGCTTGGCGTTGAAGCGCATGAGGTCGATCGAGGGCAGCTTGAAATCGTGGGCCTCCGCGTCCTTGACCGCGACGTCGAACGGCTCGAACTCGAGCGTCGCCTTGACGCCGAGCTCCTTCATCCGCTTCTCGAGGTCCGCGGGCCCGAGCCGGAACAGGTTCCAGTCGGCGGCGATGAACTCCGTCTCGAGCGCCCTGGACTTCTTGCGGACGTTGTCCGCCTCGGTCGAGCCGACGATCTTGTCCAGCGTGTCGTTGCCCTTCGGGATCTGGCCCCGAACCGCGAGCTTGAACTTGAACTTGACGCGCTTGCCGCGCTCGCCCTCGGAGATCACGACGGCGCGGCGCGACGACTTCACGTCGTCGTCGGGCTGGCGCGCGATCAGCTGCCCGACGGCGTGATTGCCGGCCATCCGCTGCAGCGCGAGCACACCGTCGGTCGTCGCGCCGCGGCGGGCGGACGGCTGGGACGTCGACTTCCGGGCGGGGAGCTGGGGGGAGTGAAGGCTGCGGGCCATAGCCCACGCCGACCCTAGGCCAGCGCCCGCGCGCGCGTCAAGACGCGCTTACCGGTCGGCCAGGTACAGCCCCAGCGGCAGCCCGAGGGTGGCCATGAAGATGAGCCCGATCCCGGTGAGGATCATCGTCTTCGACTTGTAGACGTGGCCGATGCTGCCGATCAGGAAGCCCGCCGCCATCAGGATCACGAACGGGACGGGGGACGGGTCGAAGGCGGCCAGCGGCACGGGCGGCGAGCATTCCACAGTTCCTAGACTCCTGAGCCATGAGCGTCGAACCGGCCGCGGTCGAGGACGTCGCCGCCGGGCTCCGCGGCGTCGGCTACCTGCCGGGCGAGTCCACCGCGCTGGTGAGCTTCCTCGCTGCGCGGCTCGGCAAGCCCGTGCTCGTCGAGGGTCCCGCGGGGGTCGGCAAGACCGAGCTCGCGAAGGCGCTGTCGAAGTACCTCGACCGCCGGCTCGTGCGGCTGCAGTGCTACGAGGGCCTGGACGAGGCGAAGGCGCTCTACGAGTGGAACTACCGCAAGCAGCTCCTGCGCATCCAGGCCGAGGCCCAGGGCACGGGCTGGGACGCGGTGCAGGACGACATCTTCGGCGAGGAGTTCCTGCTCGAGCGGCCGCTGATGACCGCCATCGCCTCGCCCGACCCGGTCGTCCTGCTGATCGACGAGATCGACAAGACCGACCAGGAGTTCGAGGCGATGCTGCTCGAGCTGCTCTCCGACTTCCAGATCTCGATCCCCGAGCTCGGCCGCATCGAGGCGCGCACGCACCCGGTGGTGCTGCTGACCTCCAACAACACGCGCGAGCTGACCGAGGCGCTGAAGCGCCGCTGCCTGTACCTGTGGCTCGACTACCCGTCGTCCGAGCACGAGCTCGAGATCGTGCGCCTGCACGCGCCCGAGCTGCCGGAGCGAGTGGCGCAGCGGCTCGTCGAGGTGGTCCACATGGTGCGCGAGCTCGACCTCAAGAAGCCGCCCTCGATCGCGGAGTCGATCGACTGGGCGCGCGCGCTGCTGCTGCTGGGCGCCGACGACATCGACGCCGAGGTCTTCCGCTCGACGCTGTCGATCATCGTCAAGCACCGCACCGACCTCGACACGGTCGCCGAGCGCGTCGGCGTCCGGCTGGGCGTCGCGCCGTGACGCTGCCGGCCGGGGTCGTCGCGTTCGCGGAGGAGCTGCGGGCGGAGGGCCTCGCGATCGGCACCTCGGAGCTGCTCGACGCCTTCGGCGCCCTCGGCGAGGTGCGCTGGACCGAGGAGTCGGCGTTCCGCGAGGCGCTGGCGGCGACGCTCGCCAAGTCGCCGGAGGACCGGCGCGTGTTCGACCTCGTGTTCGAGCGCTTCTTCTTCCGCGCCGCCGAGGCGGCCGCGATGGAGCGCGGCGTGCGCGAGGGGCCCGCCGGGGCCGGCTCGGAGGACGAGGACGGCGACGGCATCACCGGCGGCGAGCAGATCGACTACGACAACCTGCGCGAGCAGCTCATCCAGGCGATCCGCGACGGCGACGAGTCGGCCATGCGCGACCTCGCGCGGCTCGCGATCGCCGCCTTCGGCCGCCGCGGCGAGGGCTCCGGGGTCCTGGGGGTCGACGTCCAGCGCATCCGGCGCGCGCTCGGGCTGCGCTCGGAGCCCGGCGGGCCGGTCCGCGAGCGGGACGGCGAGCCGCCGCCCGCGCCGCTCACGCGCGAGCAGATCCGGCGCTTCGAGCAGCACCTGCGGCGCGAGCTCGAGCGCGCGCAGATCGAGCGCACGCAGGCGCTGCCGCCGTCGCGGCCGCTGAACGAGCTCGACCGCGCGCTCCCGTCCGGCCCGCTCCAGGACCTCGCCGCCGTCCACCGCGTCGTGGCGCAGCTCAAGCGCCGGCTCGCCACGCAGGGGCACGAGACGCGCGGGCGCAAGCGCCACGCGCACGTCGACGTGCGCCGCACGATGCGCGCCTCGCTCCAGACCGGCGGCGTGCCGGTCGAGCTCAAGTACCGGCCGCGGCGCCCGAAGCGGCCCGAGCTCTACGTGCTGTGCGACGTCTCGACCTCGGTCACCAGCGCGTCGGTGTTCTTCCTCTCCGTGCTGCACGCGCTGCACGACGCGTTCCGCAAGATGCGCTCGTTCGTGTTCGTCGAGCGGATCTCGGAGGTCACCGACGTGTTCGAGCGCGAGCGCTCGTTCAAGGCCGTCTCCGAGGCGATCTCGAAGGACGCGGGCGTGGCCGACGTGTCCGGCTACACCGACTACGGCCGCGTATGGCGCGAGTTCCTCGCCCAGGTCGCCGACGACCTGCACCCGCGCGCCACGGTGATCGTGCTCGGCGACGCGCGCACCAACGGCCGCGACCCGCGCGCCGACGTGTTCGCCTCGATCGTGGCGCTGGCCGGCCGCACGTTCTGGCTCAACCCGGAGCCGCGCCTGTACTGGAACTACGGCGACTCGGTGATCTCCGCCTACGAGCAGCACTGCGAGGCGCACGAGTGCTGGACGACGCGCCAGCTCGAGGACTTCGTGAAGGCGCTCACGCGGCCCTACGCGTGAGTCGCGGCAGCCTCGCGAACGCCGTCCTCGCCGCCGCCGCGGCGTGCGCCGTGCTCGCGGCGTTCGCGCTCCCGTGGTGGAGCGGGCTGCTGCTGTTCGGCGCGCTCGACCGGCTCGAGGGACCGTTCGGCATCTCGATCGACTGGCTCGACCGTCTGCCCGAGATCGCCGCCTCGCTCGGCGTCGCCGGGCTCGGCGCGGCGGCGATCATCGCCGCGCGCTCGCCGTGGGTGCGCGCGGTGGCAGCGGTGACCGCCTGTGTGCTGGCGCTCGGCACCGCGTTCCTCCTCGCCTGGTCGATCGATCCGCCCGACGGAGGCGCGGCCGGTCGCGTCAGCCTCGGCGCCGGCGCCTACGTGGCCACCGCGGCGCTGGCGGTCGCCGCGCTCGCCGCCGCCGCGCAGACCAGGGCGGCCCGATGACCGGGCGAGCCGTGGCGCCGGGACCGGAGGGCGCTCGGGCGATCATCGACGGCGGCCGCTACATGACGCTCGCCACCGCGGACGCCGACGGCGTTCCCTGGGCGTCGCCGGTCTGGTACGCGCCGGACGGCTACGCCGAGCTGCTGTGGGTCTCCTCGCCTGACGCCCGCCACTCGCGCAACCTCGCCGCCCGCCCGGAGCTGTCGATCGTCATCTTCGACTCCACGGTCACGCCCGGACAGGGCCAGGCCGTCTACATGGCGGCCCACGCGGCGCTCGCCGACCCCGGCCGCCTCCCGGTCTTCAGCGAGCGGTCGGTCGCCCAGGGCATGCCCGCCTGGCCCACGCTCCCGGACCACCTCAGCCTCTACCACGCCATCGTCACCGGCCACTGGATGCTCGGCGAGGACCGCGACGAGCGAATGCCGGTCAACCCCTGACCCGCGGGCGGTAGGTGGTGACGGGCTTGTTGAGGCCCTTGAGCTTCTTCTCGCCCGCGCTCGACCAGGTGAGGGCGTCGTCGCCGGCGTGCGCCTTAACCGCCTCGGTGACGAGCACGGCGCCCGGGCGGGCGCGGGCGGTGAGGCGGCTCGCGACGTTGACCGTCGAGCCGAACCAGTCGCCCCAGCGGTTGACCGCCGGGCCGTACGCGACGCCGGCGCGCAGCGGCGGGAAGTCGTCCTCGCCCTCGGCGCGCCCGATCAGCTCGAGGCAGGTCTCGACGGCCGCCTGGGCGTCGGGCGAGACCAGCATCAGCGCGTCGCCGATCTGCTTGACCACGCGCACCGGCTGCTCGACGACCTCGCTCGCCAGCTTCGAGAGCCGGCCCGCGAGCCCGCCGAGCTCCTCGACGTCGACGGTCTCGCCGAGCTCGGTGAAGCCGACGAGGTCGGCGAACGCGACCGCGGTCTCGGTGGTGTCGGACACCTTCCCGGAGGCGCGCTCGGCGATCGAGATCACGTCGTTGCGCAGGAGCTGGCGCATGTGGAGGAGGAAGACGTGGTCGAGCAGGCGGCTCGAGAGCGGGAGCAGCTCGTCGGCCGCGGTCTCGAGCCGGCGGGCGAGGTCGAGCTCGGTGTCGCCGGGCTCGAGGAAGGTCTGGGCGAACAGGACGCGCAGCGCCTCGGAGAAGCGGACCATGCCGCGGCCGAGCACGCGCGTGACCTCGAGCGTCTCCTCGGTCGAGAAGCCGGCGGCGACGATCGCCGCCGTGTCCTTGGCGCCTTCGAGGTCGGCCTCGCCGAGCACCTCGGCGTCCGGGTCGGGGATCGCGAGCCCGAGCGCGCGGCGGAACTCGCGCAGCTGGTCGAGCTCGAGCCCGGTCTCCTCGGCGATCTGGCGCTGGCTGTAGGCCTTGTCGCCGGCGAGCAGGCGCTCGACCGGCAGCAGCACGAGCCGGTCCTCCTCCACGGCGGTGCGCAGCTCGTCGACCGAGCAGCGCGCCTCGTCGTGCAGACGGTCGAGCAGCTCGACGCGCGCCTGGCGCGACTCCTCGTCCTCGAGCCCGTCGAGGAGCCCCTCGGCTTCCCAGTCCATGCTCGCCGGGACGCTACAAAAGCTCGTCGGCGAGCAGGTCCATGAGCAGGTTGTCGTGCCACTGGCCGTCGTCGTGGCGCTCGTACCGGCGCAGCACGCCGACCGGCTTGAAGCCGAGCCGCGCGTAGGCGCGGATCGCGCGCTCGTTGGCCGCCGACGGATCGATCGTGAAGCGGTGGTGGCCGCGCTCGTCGATCAGGTGGCGGATGGCGAGCCGCAGCGCCTCGGGCCCGATGCCCTTGCCCTGGTGCTCGGTGGCGATCGCGATGTCGAGCGAGGCGTGGCGGTACATCGGGTACGCCTCCTCGCCCAGCAGCAGCACGCCGACCAGCTCACCGCCTACCTCGATCGCGAGCGAAGGCTCGTCGCGGTCGCCCATCAGCTCCCGCACCCGCGCCTCGTCCCACACCTGCCACCACTCGGCGACGGCCGGCTCGGTCAGGAGCGCGAGCAGCGCGTCGGCGTCGTCGTCGCGCACGGGCCGGAGGGTGACCCGCTCACCGCGCAGGACGGGCGGCGTGTCCATGCCCGGTAGCATGGCGGACGACAAACAGGGGGGCTGGCGGAGGCCGGCTGAGATAGCGCCCGCTCTGGCGCTGACCCTTCGAACCTGTGGGGTAATGCCCGCGGAGGGAGCGATGCGCACGCAGACCGAGGCTCCCGTGGTGGAGCCTCGTCCAGTTGAGAGCGAGCACGCCGGAGTACGGCTCGATGGCGTGGCCAAGGCGTTCGGCGCGGTCAAGGCGCTGGACGGCGTGACCCTGCGCGCGCGGCCGCGCGAGACGCTCGCGGTCGTCGGGCCGAGCGGCTGCGGGAAGTCGACGCTGCTCGAGCTCGTGTGCGGGCTGCAGACGCCCGACGCGGGCACGATCGAGGCCGCGCCCGCGGCGCTGATGCCGCAGCGCGACGGGCTGCTGCCGTGGCTGAGCGCGCTCGACAACGCGGGCCTGGCACTGCGCGTGGCCGGTCGCTCCAAGGCGCAGGCGCGGATGGCCGCGCACGAGCACTTCGCGGCGTTCGGGCTCGAGGGCTTCGAGCGCTCGCGGCCGGCCGAGCTGTCGGGCGGGATGCGCCAGCGCGTGGCGTTCCTGCGCACGCTGCTGGCGGGCCGGCCGGTGCTGTGCCTCGACGAGCCGTTCGGCGCCCTCGATGCGCTGACCCGCGCGCAGCTGCAGCGGTGGCTGGCGGGCGCGCTCGTGCGCGAGCCGCGGACGGTGATCCTCGTGACCCACGACGTCGAGGAGGCCGTCGTGCTCGCCGACCGGATCGTGCTGCTGTCGCCGCGGCCGGGGCGCGTGGTGGCCGACATCGAAGTCGACCTGCCGCGGCTGCGCGAGCGGACCGACCCGAAGGTGGTCGAGCTGCGCGAGCGGGCGCTGACGGCCCTGGGGGTCGAGTGATGGGCGCCCTTCTGATCGTCATCGCGTTCCTCGGCGCGTGGCAGCTGATCGTCGAGCTCGGCTGGGTCGACGAGCTGATCCTGCCTTCCCCCACGCAGGTCGCGACCTCCCTCTGGGAGGACCGTGCCCTGCTGGGCGAGGACCTCGCGGTGACGAGCCAGGAGGTGCTGATCGGCCTCGCGGCGGCGGTCGCGCTGGGCGGGCTGCTCGGCGTCGGCATGCACGTCTCCCCCACCGTCCGCAGCGCGCTGCGGCCGCTCGTGATCGGCTCGCAGGCCGTGCCGGTGCCGGTGATCGCGCCGCTGCTGATCCTCGTGCTCGGCTTCGGGCTGGCGCCGAAGATCCTGCTCGTGGCGCTCGTCTGCTTCTTCCCCGTCGCCATCAACCTGTACGACGGCCTGCGCCGCGTCGACACCGACTCGCTCAAGCTGTTGCGCTCCTTCGACGCGTCGCGCTGGCAGACGTTCCGGCTGCTCGAGGCGCCCGCCGCGCTGCCCGCCGCCTTCACCGGCCTCAAGGTCGCCGCCGCCGTGTCGGTGATCGGCGCCGTGTTCGCCGAGTGGGCGGGCTCGGACTCCGGGCTCGGCCACGCGCTGCTGACCGCCAACGGGCAGCTCGAGACCGCGCGCGCGTTCGCCGCCACGTTCCTGCTGTTCGCGCTCGCCGTCGTCCTCTACGGGCTCTTCTCGCTGCTCGAGCGCCGGGTGGTGAACTGGCGATGAGGCGGCTCGCGATCCTCGTTGCGGCGCTGCTCGGCCTCGCCCTCGGCGGCTGCGCCGAGAAGTCCGAGAGCGGCGGCGGCAGCGGCAAGATCGAGCGCTTCAACGTGATCCTCGACTACTTCCCCAACGCCGACCACGCCGGCCTCTACGCCGCCCAGGCCGCGGGCGACTACGAGCGCGCCGGCCTCGACGTCGAGCTCAAGCCGCCGCCGGACCCGTCCGCGCCGCTGAAGCTGCTCCAGAGCGGCCAGGCCGACGTCGTCATCTCCTACGAGCCCGAGCTGCTGCTGGCGCGCGACAAGGACGCCGACCTGGTCGGCGTCGGCGCGCTCGTGCAGAAGCCGCTGACCACGCTGATGACGCTGAGCGGCTCCATCAACGGCCCCGAGGACCTGCGCGACAAGCGCGTCG
Organism: uncultured Solirubrobacteraceae bacterium; assembly: GCA_963730115.1. Classification (GTDB taxonomy): domain Bacteria; phylum Actinomycetota; class Thermoleophilia; order Solirubrobacterales; family Solirubrobacteraceae; genus DASQFQ01. The sequence goes on from CAVSQM010000012.1 coordinate 1,113,847, forward strand.
GCACCGCCGGCATCCCGTACCAGAGCGCCTACCTGAAGACGATCCTCAAGAACGCCGGCGTCGATCCCGAGGCGGTCAAGGAGACGAGCGTCGGCTTCAACCTCGTGCCCGCGATGCTGTCGCGCGAGGTCGACGCCACGCTCGGCGCGTTCTGGAACTACGAGGGCACCGACCTCCGCCGCCGCGGCCGCAAGCCGACGATCTTCCGCATGGAGCGGCTCGGCGTGCCGACCTACAACGAGCTGATCTTCGTCGCCCGCCGCAAGGACCTCGACGAGGAGTTCGCCTCCAAGCTCCGGCGCTTCCTGCGCGCCACCGCCAAGGGCCACGAGCGGCTGCGGGCGAACCCCGAGGTCGGCGTCGACGCGCTGCTCAAGGTCGACCCGGGGCTCGAGCGCGGCCTCCAGACCGACGTCGTCTCGGAGACGCTGCCGGTCTTCTTCCCCGAGGACCGCGACCAGCCGTTCGGCTGGCAGGAGCCGAGCGAGTGGAACGCCTACGGCGAGTGGATGTACGACCAGGAGCTGCTCAAGCAGCCGCCGAAGGCCGCAGAGGCCCTGACCAACGAGTTCCTGCCGGGCGAGGGGCTGGAACCGCGGGCGACCGAGACTCCGTGAGCACCCCCGTGGCGGCGGCCGTCACGAGATACGCGCCGGCCAGCCCCTTCCACTCCCCGTAGCGCTCGAAGAAGCCGCGCACCTCGGCCTCGTCGGCGCGCGCCTGCGGGTGGCCGGTGCTCAGCCGACCGATCAGCTTGATGAACCCGAGGTCGCCCGCCGGCACGCGGTCGTAGTGGCCCTGCCCGTGGAGCGAGAGCATCTCGAGCGTCCACGTCCCGACGTTGGGGATCGCGGCGAGCCGCGGCCAGGCGCGCTCGCGGTCGCTGAGATCGACACGCCCCGCGGCCACCTCGCGCGCCGCGTGCCGCAGGGCCACCGCGCGCCGCGCGGCGAGGTCGAAGCCCTGGAGCTCGGCCGGGGCCAGGGCCGCGATCTGCGCCGGCTCGGGCATGTCGCGCAGCCCCGAGTGCGGGCAGCGGTAGCCGAAGCGCCGCACCAGCCGTCGCTGGATCTCGAGCGCGCGCTGCAGCTCGATCAGCTGCTCGGTGATCGCCCACGCGAGCGCCTCCCACGGCGCCGCGCGGCGATGGATGCGCAGCCACGGGCGTGCGCGGACCGCCTTGCCGATCACCGGATCGCCGGCGAAGCGCTCGTAGAACGGCCGCAGGTCCTCGTCGACGCCGGTCGCCCAGCGCATGCGCGCGATCGCCGCCTCGGCCGCCTCCCGCTGCTCCGACCGCGCCGCGAACAGCACGCGGTCGGGCGCCGTCTGCGCGACCGCCACGAGCACCGGCTCGTCGTCGCAGTGCAGCAGCCGCATCAGCGTCGCCCCGCGGCGGCGCAGGATCCCGTCGCCGGAGCCGCGGCCGATGCGGAACGGCCACGGGGGCGTCACCTCGACGCGGACCTCGACCGGCGCGTCAGCCCAGGGAGACGTCAATCCCGCCGCAGCAGGTGGACGTCGACGAGGAACGAGTTGCTCGAGACGATCTCCCCCACCACGCCCTTCTTCTTCTTGCGCACGGGGCGCCGGGCGCGCCGGCGCGTGACCACCGCGGCGGTGACGGCGCCGGCGGCGAAGCCGGTGGCCGCGAGCGCCGCGGCCTGCCGGGCGGGGAGCGGCGCCGGCACGCTGGGCTCCAGCACGCGGGTGTGATCGGCGACGACGGGGAGCCCGTCGACGATCTCGATCACCTCTTCGTCTTCAGGCGTCGCTTGGGTGTCGTGCTCGTCGGTCACGCTCGGCACAGCATGACGTACCTGCCCGACGCCTCGCGCCACCCCGGCAAAAACCCCGCTAGGACCGCTCCTTCGGCTTCGTGCCGAACACGCGATCCCAGTACGGGGCGCTGACGCCGAAGCCGCTCTCGTCGTCCTGGAAGTGGTGGCGCATGTGCAGCTCGCGCAGGCGCTTGCCCACCCGCGTCCGCGGCCGGTGGTGGTGCACGTGGTAGTGGACCATGTCGTAGGCGAGGTATCCGGCCAGGAAGCCGGCGCCGAACGCGGGTGCGTAGTCGGAGCCGAGCACGAGCCAGAACACGAGGCAGAACGCCGTCGCCAGCGGCACGCTCGCCGACGGCGGCATCACCAGCCGCAGCGGGTCGTTCGGGTGGTCGTGGTGGACGCCGTGGAGCATCCAGTGCAGGCGGGCGCCGAGGCCGGTCTCGGGCTCGTAGTGGAAGACGACGCGATGCAGCCAGTACTCGGTGAGCGTCCACACGGCGTAGCCGCCGAGCATGAGGCCGAGCGAGTTGGCGAGACCGACGCGCTGCTCACCGGTGAGCAGCAGGACGGCGATGACAGGGGCGTAGATCAGGACCGGGACGGCGGGGTGCACGCGCGTGAATCGGTCCAGCAGCGCGGAGTGGAACATGGGCGGTGAGGCCCGGAGCTCTTCGGTGCGGTCCATGTCCAAAACCTACCGCGCGAGTTAGGGCACCCTCAAGACGGGCTAGCCCCACCTCGCAGCGAGCGCTCGTAGACGCGGTAGCGGCGCACGATCCGGCCGTGCATCGCCTCCATCGCCCGGTTCATGTCCTTGTTGGTCTCGAGGATCCAGCCCATCTCGCCCCACGTCTGCGGCCGCACCTGGGCCATGTCGAAGTGCTCCACGTAGAGCGCTGCGGCCACACCCGTGTGCTGAAACGACGGCTTGACGCCGAGGAAGCCCACGCGCACGCGCGTCATCAGCTTGTTGCGGCGCAGGAAGTGCCACCAGCCGAGCGGGAGCAGGCGCCCGTTCATCTTCATCAGCACCTGGTTGATGTCGGGGACGGTGATGGCGACCGCGACCGTCTCGCGCTCCTTGGTCTCGGCGACCATGAACCAATGCGGGTCGAAGACGAGCTGGAGCTCCTGCGCGTAGTGGTCGAGGTCGTCCTTCGAGTAGGGCGAGAAGCCCCAGTTCTCGCTCCACGCCTCGTTGTAGACCTCGGCGAAGCGGTCCATGTCGCGCCGCAGCGATCGCCGGGACATCTTGCGCAGCACCACCCCGTGGCGCTCCTCGAGCTGCTCGGCGAGCGTGAAGATGATCGGGAGCATGTGCTCGCGGTCGGAGATGTCGAGCTCCCACATCAGGAGGTCCATCGCCTTCGTGAGCCCGGCCTCCTCGCAGCGCCGCTGGTAGTAGGGCGGGTGCCAGGGCTGCTTGATCATCGGCTGGCGCTCGAAGCCCTCGATCATCACGCCGGACTCGTCGTTCATCGTGAAGTCCATCGGGCCGATCATGTGGTCGCGGTGCTGCTCGCGCAGCCAGCCCTCGGCGGCCTGCAGGAGGGCGGGCACGACGTCCGGGTCGTCCTCGAACTCGAGGAAGCCGAACATGCCCCACTTGTTGTCGTGGTAGCGGTTGAACGCGTTGTCGTAGTGGCCGGTGATGCGGCCGATCACGCGGCCGTCGCGGCGGGCGAGGAACTCCTGCGCCTTGCCGTGCTTGAAGAACGCGTTCAGGCGCCGGCTGAGGAACAGCCGCCGCTCCAGGCGCAGCGGGGGCACCCACTGCTCCGAGCTAGAGTGCAGCCGGTACGGCAGCTCGATGAACGCCCGCCTGTCACGCCGTGAAGCGACGGGTGTTACTTCGACCGGATTCGAGACCACCCGACCGCAATCTATATGCCGACCGCCATCGACGTCTTCGCGAAGGTCCGCGGCCACGAGCGCGCCGAGCAGCTGCAGGCGGCGCGCGACGCCGACCTCCTCCCCTACTTCCGCCTCGTCGAGTCGCCGGCCGCGCCGGTGGTCGAGATGGAGGGCGCCGAGCGGGTCATGCTCGGCTCCAACAACTACCTCGGGCTGACCGCCGACGAGCGCGTCATGCAGGGCGCGCGGGACGCGCTCGAGCAGTACGGGACCGGGCTCACCGGCTCGCGGCTGCTCAACGGCACGACGCCGCTGCACCTCGAGCTCGAGCGCGAGCTCGCGGAGTGGATGGGCACCGAGGAGGCGATCGTCTTCACCACCGGCCACCAGGCCAACGTCGGCACGCTCGGCACGCTGCTGGCGCCCGGCGACACGGTCATCGCGGACTCCGGCGACCATGCGTCGATCCTCGACGGCTGCCTGCTCTCGCGCGCGAAGCTGCGCCCGTTCCGGCACAACCGCCTCGACAAGCTCGAGAAGCAGCTGACCCGGGCGGCCGGCGACGGCGGCGGCGTGCTCGTGGTGGTCGACGGCGTGTTCTCGATGGAGGGCGACGTCGCCCCGCTGCCCGACATCGTGGCGCTGTGCGAGGCGCACGGCGCGCGGCTGATGGTCGACGAGGCCCACGGCGCGGGCGTGCTCGGCGAGCGCGGCGCGGGCGCCTCGGAGCTGTTCGGCGTCGAGGAGCGGGTCGACCTGCGGATGGGCACGTTCTCGAAGTCGCTCGCGTCGTGCGGCGGCTTCATCGCCGGGTCGCACGAGGTCATCGACTACCTGCGCATCCAGTCGCGGGCGTTCCTGTTCACCGCCTCGTCGGTGCCGGCGGCGGTCGGCGCGGCGCTGGCGGCGCTGCGGATCGTCCGCTCCGAGGACGGGCCGCCGCTGTTCGCGCGCGTGCTCGAGAACGCGCGCGTGCTGGAGGACGGGCTGCACGCGCTCGGCTTCCGCGTCGTCCGCGGAGCGCACACGACGCCGATCGTGCCGGTGCTGGTCGAGGACGACTGGAAGTGCGTGCTGCTGTGGCGCGCGCTCTACGACGCCGGCGTGTTCGTCAACACCGCGCTGCACCCGGCGGTGCCGCCGGGCGGCGCGCTGCTGCGGACGAGCGTGATGGCCACGCACGACCGCGCGACGCTCGACCGGGCGCTGAATGTCTTCGCCGACGTCAAGCAGCGCTTCGAGGCCGAGCACGGCCCACTGCCAGGACCGGCGTGAACCTCGGGCGGCTCGGCGTCTGGCGCCGCCACCAGCCGGGCCCGGGCATCGTGCCGGTGCTCGAGCAGCTCGGCTACGGGACGTTCTGGCTCGGCAGCTCGCCGTCGCTGGCCGACGCGCGCACGTACCTCGACGCGTCGGAGGAGATCGTGATCGCGACCGGGATCCTCAACATCTGGCAGCACGACCCCGCCGACGTGGCGGCGCAGCACGCGGAGCTCACGAGCGCGTATCCCGGGAGCTTCCTGCTCGGCATCGGCGTCGGCCACCCGGAGGCGACGAGCGACTACACGCGCCCGCTGACCGCGATGCGGACGTTCTTCGACGGCCTCGACGCCGGCGGAGTTCCGCGGGAGGAGATGGTCGCCGCGGCGCTCGGGCCGAAGATGCTCGACCTCGCCGCCGAGCGCTCGCTGGGCACGCATCCCTACTTCACGACGCCCGAGCACACGCGCTTCGCGCGCGAGCGGGTCGGGCCGGACGCGCTCGTCGCGCCGGAGCTCGCCGTGGTGGTCGAGACCGACCCCGAGCGCGCCCGCGAGGACGCCCGCGCCTACGCGGCCACCTACCTGGGGCTGACGAACTACACGTCGAACCTGCTGCGCTTCGGCTTCACCGAGGCCGACATCGCCGACGGCGGCTCCGACCGGCTGATCGACGCGGTGATCCCGCACGGCTCGGCGGAGGCGATCGCCGAGGCGGTCCAGGCGCACTTCGACGCCGGCGCCGACCATGTCTGCCTGCAGCCGCTCGGCCACGGCCCCGCGCCGGTCGAGGACTACCGGGCGCTCGCCGACGCCCTGCTCTAGCGACGGCGGGGCGGGCCGGCCGGCGCCTCGAGCGCCGCGCACTGCACGCACAGGACGCTGTCGGGCATGACCTCGAGCCGGCGCGGCGGGATCTCTGCACCGCAGCCGTCGCAGGTGCCGTAGGTGCCCTCGTCGAGCTTGGCGAGCGCACGCTCGGTGCGCGCGAGCGTCTGCTCGAGCGAGCGGCCGACGCCGATGTCGGTGAGGCGGCTGATGGCTTCGGTCGTGCCGTCGCCGATCCGCTTGCCGAAGCCCTGGGCCTCGCCGAGCTCGGGCGCCTCGGCCAGACCGGCGACGCGCTCCGCGATCTCGCGGCGGCGTCGCTCGAGCTCGGCGCGGATCGCTTCGAGGTCCATCAGCGGCTCGCGGCGTCGAGCTCCTGGATGAGCTCGTAGGCGGCACGCATGATCTCGCTGTGACGCCACTCGGCGGCGCGGTACAGGGAGGCGACGAGGCCCATGCGGTGGAGGCGGCGGAAGTCGCCGTAGACGAAGGCGTAGCGGGCCTTGGTCTCGTCGTTGGCGCCCTCGGTCAGCCCGAGGTGCCAGGCCGCGTACTCGTCCCAGCCGTGCTTCTCGAGGTAGGCGTTCTCGTCGGGCGCGCGGGGCTGCACCTCACCCCACTCGCTGTCGAGCACGTACTGCTTCTTCTCGATCAGCTCACGTGCGCGAGCGACGCCGGCGGGGTTGACGGAGTAGGAGGCCATGGTGGGAGGATGAACCATGTCCGGCTACTCAGCGAAGTCCCTCGACGAGCTGCCGAGCCTGTGGGACGGGTTCGCCAGGCTTGTGCGCCCCGGCCTCGAGATCACGGCCTTCGGGGCCAACATCATGAATCTGCCGCCCGACTACTCGACCAAGTCGCACGACGAGTCGGAGTCCGGCCAGCAGGAGCTCTACGTCGCGCTGCAGGGATCGGGGTCGGTCGACATCGACGGGCAGCCGCTGCCGCTCGACGCCGAGCACCTGGTCAAGGTCGACCCGGGGACCGCGCGCGTCCTGTCCTCCGGCCCCGACGGCCTGCGGGTGCTGTGCATCGGCGGCGTGCCGGGCGGGGTGTACGAGCCGCCCGAGTGGTCCTCGTCGGGGCAACATGACGGCTGAGCACGTCGACGTCCTGATCGTGGGCGCCGGTCTCTCCGGGATCGGCGCCGCCTGCCGGCTGCGGCAGCGCTGCCCGGGCAGGACGTTCGCGATCCTCGAGGCGCGCGGGACGAGCGGCGGCACCTGGGACCTCTTCCGCTACCCGGGCGTGCGGTCGGACTCGGACATGTTCACGCTCAGCTACCCGTTCCGGCCGTGGTCCGGCTCGCGCGCGATCGCCGACGGCGCGTCGATCCTCGACTACCTGCGCGCGACGGCGCGCGAGCACGGGATCGACGAGCGGATCCGCTACCACCACCGCGTCGTGACGGCCGAGTGGTCGTCCGACGACGCGCGCTGGACCGTCGAGGTCGAGCGCGGCGACACCGGCGAGACGCTCCAGGTGACCTGCGCCTTCCTGTTCACGTGCACGGGCTACTACCGCTACGACGAGGGCTACACGCCGCCGTTCGCGGGCGCCGAGCGCTTCGGCGGCGAGATCGTGCATCCGCAGTTCTGGCGCGAGGACGTCGACTACACCGGCAAGCACGTGGTGGTGATCGGCAGCGGCGCCACCGCCGTGACGCTCATCCCCGCGCTCGCCGAGCGGGCCCGCCACGTCACGATGCTGCAGCGCTCGCCCAGCTACGTCCTCTCGCTGCCGGCGGACGACCCGCTCGCGGGCCTGCTCGGACGTGTGCTGCCGACCCGGCTCGCGTATTCGATCGTGCGCTGGAAGAACGTGCTGCTCGCGCTCGCGATCTTCCGCTTCAGCCGCCGCCGGCCCGCGCGGATGCGGCGACTGCTGCGCGCGGCCGCGGTGCGCCGGCTCCCGGACGGCTTCGACGTCGACACGCACTTCAACCCGCGCTACGACCCGTGGGACCAGCGCATGTGCATCGCGCCCGACGGCGACTTCTTCGACGCGATCGGCGCCGGCCGCGTCTCGGTCGTCACCGACCGCATCGAGACGCTCACCGAGACCGGCATCGCGCTCGCGTCCGGCGCCGAGCTCGAGGCCGACCTGATCGTCACCGCGACCGGGCTCAAGATGGTGCCGTTCGGCGGCATCCGCCTCGCCGTCGACGGGCGCGAGGTCGACCTCGGCGCGGCGCTCGTGTACCGGGGGATGCAGATCGAGGGGGTGCCGAACATGGCGTTCGCCTTCGGCTACACCAACCAGTCCTGGACGCTCGGCGCCGACCTCACCGCCGAGCAGTTCTGCCGGCTGCTCGACTTCATGGGCCGGCGCGGCTACGCGGTCTGCACGCCGCTCAACCGCGACCCCGCGATCAGCGCCGTGCCGTTCGCCGACCTCAGCTCGGGCTACATCCTGCGCTCGGTCCACCAGTTCCCCAAGCAGGGGACGGGGAACCCGTGGCGCCGGGCGCAGAACTACGCGCTCAACGTGCGCGCGATGCGGAGCGAGCCGGTCGACGATCCCGCGCTCGAGTTCGCCCGCACGGGCTAGACGACCCGGACTGCGATCCCCGGGTAGCTGAGCACGAGCCCGGCCGCGTCGTAGGCGAGCTCGCACTCGAAGTCGAAGGCGGGCGAGGCGTAGTGGTAGCGCTGCCCTCGCTCGCCGTCCTCGAGGCGGACGTAGTGCTGCTCGAGCCGCTCGACGCGCAGGTCGGTCGCGCGGACGTAGGCGGCGGGCGCGTCGGCCTCCTCGCCGACCGCGAGCGCGAGGCGGTGGACCGGGAACGCGTTGGTGACGGCCGAGGATTCGAGGTCGACGTCGAAGACGCCGTCGAGCTGGGGCGCAGGGTCGCCGTCGACCCGCCAGCGGCCCTCGCCGTCCGCCTCCAGGCGCACCTCGCGACCGCCGAGCGCGGACACCGTCGCGCGCCGCGTCCGCCAGCCGTCGCCGAGCTCGATCGCGTAGCGCACCGCCCACGCCTCGCCCTCCTCGACGGCGCTCGTCGCGCCCTCGAACCGCCGCCCGTCGACGCGCACGACCTCGAAGCCCTCGCGCGCGTCGAGGTGGCGCCACGCTGCGGTCGACGTCACGCCGCGACCGCCGCGGCGTCGTGCTCGTAGATCCACGCGACGGCCTTGAACGACCAGTCGGTCGCGCCGGCCGCCATCTCCTCGTCGCGTGCCCGCTGCTCGGGCCCGTCTGGGAGATGGAAGCGCGTCTTGTTGGTGGTCGACAGTGACTGCAGCTTCGTCGCCCGCGGCACGCGCAGCGCGTCGTAGCGCGCCAGTGCGCCCACCGCGTCGCCGTCAGCGGCGAGGCACGCTGCCAGCGTCGCACCGTCCTCGATCGCCATCGCGGCGCCCTGGGCCATGAACGGGAGCATCGCGTGACAGGCGTCGCCGAGCAACGTCACGCGCCCCGCCGACCACTGCTCGAGCGGCGTGCGGTCGAACAGCGCCCAGGTGTAGGTGGTGTCGACCGCGCCGAGGATCGAGCGCACCTGCGGGTGCCAGCCCTCGAACGCGGCGAGCGCCTCGGCGACGTCGCCCGGCTGGGTCCACGACTCGGCCACCCAGCTCTCCTGGTCGACGATCGCGACGAAGTTGACGAGCCGCTCGGCGCTCACGAAGTAGTGCACGAAGTGGCGGCCCGGGCCCATCCACACCTGCGCCGTCACGTCGAGCTCGAGCTCGTGCAGGCGCGAGGCCGGCACCAGCCCGCGGTAGGCGACGCAGCCCGTGAAGCGGGGGTCGTCGGCGCCGAACAGCTGCCGCCGGACGAGCGAGTGGATGCCGTCGGCGCCGACCAGCACGTCCACCTCGGCCGACGCGCCGCCCGCGAACCGTGCCTCGACCCGGTCGCCGCGGTCCTCGAAACCGACCAGCCGATGCCCGAGATGGACCCGCTCGGCCGGGAACGCGCGGGCCAGGGCGAACAGCAGGTCGGCGCGGTGCATCTGGTAGTGCGGGGAGCCGAATTCCGCCTCCAGCGGCTCGGCCAGCGGGGTGCGCAGCAGCGTCCGCCCGTCGTCCCAGCGGCGCTGATGCCAGGCGAGCGGGCGCACGCCGGTCGCGGCGAGCTCGGACGCGAGCCCGAGCCCGTGCAGCACCCGCGACGCGTTCGGCGAGATCTGCACGCCCGCCCCCACCTCGCCGAGCGCCGCGGCCTGCTCGTAGACCTCGACGTCGAAGCCCGCCCGCAGCAGCGCCAGCGCCGCCGTGAGCCCGCCGATGCCACCGCCGACGACGCCGATCCTGCCGAGCCTCACCGCGCGACTTTCCCATGAACAGGTACGGGAATCCGTACCGGGCGTCCGGGAGGTGACTCCGTTGCGGGCTCAACATCTCAGGCGCGATCCTGCACGGGCTCCCTCCCCAACCCCACAGAGGTCCTGCATGAAGCTCCCCCTCCGTAGGCCCGCCGTCCTGCTCACGACGGCGGTGGCGACGCTCGCGGTCACGCTCCCCGGCACCGCACTCGCCCACCAGCAGTTCAAGGAGTACAAGCTCGCCCAGCACGCCGTCCCCGCCGATCTGGTCACCGGCCCCGACGGCGCCCTCTACGCCCCCGACGGCAGCCTCAACCGCCTGTGGCGGGTGACCACGAAGGGCAAGGTCTCGTCGCTGCCCGTCGGCGGCGGCCCCGCCGGTGTCGCCACCGGCCCGGACGGCGCGCTCTACGTGACCGACCGCACGCTCGACCAGATCCACCGCGTGACGCTCGGCGGCAAGATCACCAGCTACCAGCTGACCCCCGGCGCCTTCCCGACCGACATCGTGGCCGGCCCCGACGGCGCGCTGTGGTTCACCGAGTCGCGCGGCGACCAGATCGGGCGCATCACCACCGACGGCGACGTGACCGAGTACCCGCTCCCGACCGCCGCCGCGTTCGCGGCGGACATCACGGTCGGCGCCGACGGCGCGCTCTGGTTCACCGAGTCGGGCGGCAACAAGGTCGGCCGCATCACCACCTCGGGCGAGCTGACCGAGTATCCGCTCGACACCCCCGACTCGCTGCCCGGCCCGATCGTCAGCGGTCGCGACGGCGCGCTCTACTTCGCCGAGCGCAACACCAACGTCATCACCCGTATGACGACGGACGGCGTGATCACGCGCCGCTCGCCGCTGCCGATCGAGAACGCCAACCCGGTCAGCCTCGCGCCGACGCGGCACGGGATCTCCATCTCCCAGCACTCCGCCGGCGTGATCGGCTCGATGAGCTACAGCGGCTTCTTCGGCCGCCCGGTGCGCACCAAGAGCGCGCCTGACGCCATCACCATCGGCTCGGACGGCAACCTCTGGTACGCCTCCGGCAACGAGTCGAAGATCGGTCGCATCGACCGCTGAGCACAATTGGAGAAGACATCGTCGGGCGAGGTCTCTAGCCTCGCTCGGCGATGAATTCTTCTCCCCACAGCGGTCCAACCGACATGACCGCACCCGCCGTCGAGGCCGAGGGCCTCGTCAAGCACTACCCCAACAAGGCCGGCGTCGTCGAGGCCGTCAAGGGCGTCGACCTGCGCGTTTCCGCCGGCGAGATCTTCGGGTTCCTGGGGCCGAACGGCGCCGGAAAGAGCACGTGCGTGAAGATGCTCACGACGCTGCTCTCGATCACCGCGGGCAGCGCGCGCGTGGCCGGCGTCGACGTCGCCGGCGACCCAGACGGCGTCCGCCACCGCATCGGCGTCGCGCTCCAGGAGGCCGGGCTCGACCCGCGCCAGACCGGGCGCGAGCTGCTGATCCTGCAGGCGCGGCTCTTCAGCCTCTCCCCCGCCGACGCCGCCGCGCGCACCGACGAGCTGCTCGCGCTCGTGGAGCTCGAGGACGCCGCCGACCGCTCGATCAAGAGCTACTCGGGCGGCATGAAGCGCCGCCTCGACCTCGCCTCGGCGCTCGTCCACCGGCCCGAGGTGCTGTTCCTCGACGAGCCGACCACCGGCCTCGATCCCGCCAGCCGGCTCACGGTGTGGGACGAGGTGCGCCGCATCAACGAGCGCGGCACGACCGTCTTCCTCACCACGCAGTACCTCGAGGAGGCCGACGCGCTGTGCGACCGCCTCGCGATCATCGACGACGGCCTGATCGTGCGCGAGGGCACCCCGGAGCACCTGAAGGCCGACCTGCGCGAGCGCCGCGGCCTCGACAGCGACCCGACGCTCGACGACGTGTTCCTCGACGCCACCGGCCGCACCCGCGACCGCGGCGCCGGCGACGTCCAGGAGGTGACGGCATGAGCCAGGCCTGGCTGCTCGGGCAGCGCGCGATGCGCGAGGGGTGGCGGACGCCCGACGCGCTGCTCCCGACCCTGTTCATCCCGCTGTTCTTCCTGGTCGTCAACGTCGGCCAGGCGGCGAAGATCTTCCCCGGCGCCACGACCGAGTTCCTCTACGGGCAGGGCTACGGGGCGTTCCAGCTCCCGGCGTCGCTGCTGCTGGCGGCGTCGTTCGGCACCGCCGCGCTGTTCATGGTCGAGGAGATCGAGGGCGGCTACTTCGACAAGCTGCGCGCCGCGCCGATCCCACGCAGCTCGATCGTGCTCGGGCGCCTGATCGCCGAGTTCTTCAAGGGCCTGCTCATCGCGGTCGCGATCGTCCTGCTCGGGATGGCGTTCGGGATCGAGATCGCCAGCGGCGTGCTCGGCTTCGTCCTGCTCGTGCTGCTGACCGCGCTGTGGGCGGTGGTGTTCGTCGGCTTCATGCAGGTGATCGCGATGAAGACGCGCAGCGCCGCGGCGACCAACTCGGCCGGGCTGATCTTCTTCCCGCTGCTGTTCCTGACCCCGAACTTCGTGCCGCGCGAGCTGCTCACGCGGCCGATGGAGATCGCGGCGACGCTGAATCCCGTGACCTACGTGATGGAGGCGCTGCGCTCGCTCGTGCTCGTCGACCTCGACTGGACCGACATCCTCCAGGGCTACGCGGTGGTCGCCGTGTGCGGCGTGCTGATGCTGGCCCTCAACATCCGCGTGATCAACAGCTACGACTGAGTCAGCCGCCGCTCGAGGAGAAGTGCATGTAGTCCTTGGTGTCGCCCGCCCACGCGCCGCCCCAGCCCCAGCCGATGGAGGCGAAGGCGGCCACGGCGCGCGGCGTCGTCATCCCCTTCAGGTGCCGGGACCGGTTGCGGTACCTCCGCAGCGTCGGGTCCCGGCTCTGGCCGCAGCCGACGTAGGGGTTCTCGTTCGGGTTGACGTCGACCGCGAGGCCGTAGGCGTGCATCGACCACGAGCCCGTGCCCTTGCCACCCGTGCAGGGCGAGGGCACCGCCTGGCGGCACTCGAACGAGGCGGTCACGTCCTGCGGCCGGTCGCGCTTCGGGCCGTAGAAGTCGTCGAGCTGCATGTGCCGGATCGGGAAGTGCAGCCCGTAGAGCTTGCGGAACACGCGCCGGAGCGGCTGCGCGGCGCGGGCGTTGACGATCAGCTGCCCGGTGTGCGCGCGGCCGTCCCAGCCCCAGTGGCGGACGGTCAGCAGCCGCAGGCCGGAGAGCGGGACCGGGCAGCCCTTCTGCCAGAACCCGCCCTGCTTGAGCTGCGCCTTGACCGGCGCCGGCAGCGGCTTGGCCGAGGAGTGGAACGGCGAGAGCGTTTGGAACGGCGCCAGGGCCAGCAGCACCGCGGGCAGCGCGAACAGGCTGTGCACCGCGCATACAGTGCCACACATGTCCGCGCTCGAGGTCGTCGTCCTCGTCGTCTCGATCCTCGCGTTCGTCGCGCTGATCCTGTTCCTCGCCATGTTCCCGGTGGCGCGCCGCGCGCGGCGGATGAAGGCGGAGATGGAGGCGGAGGTCGGAAGCTCCGCCGAGCGCAGCGAGAACGTGCAAGGGCTCGGCCTGGAATCGCGCGGCAAGGGCCAGGTGCGCGGCAACGGCTGGCTCGTGCTCACCCCCGGCGAGCTGCGCTTCCGCCAGTGGGTCCCGGATCGCGAGACGCGCATCCCGCGCGAAGCGATCACGGCGGTCGAGAGCGACCGCTGGTGGCTGGGCAAGTCGGTCGGGCGCAAGCTGCTCGTCGTGCGCTGGCAGACGCCGGACGGCGGCGCCGACGCGATGGCATGGAACGTGCGTGACCTCGACGGCTGGCTCGACGCCCTACAATGACTGGATCGTGCCGGGCAGCCTGCCCGGCGAAAGCAGTGCCAGCGTTCGTAGTTGTTGCATCTCGCACCTCCCGCGTATCGCCCGCACACACACTCCCGGGAGGGAAATCAGATGGCAACCGGAACCGTGAAGTGGTTCAGCGACGAGAAGGGCTTCGGCTTCATCACGCCCGACGACCAGGGCAAGGACCTGTTCGTGCACCACACCGGCATCGCCGGCAGCGGCTTCAAGTCGCTCGCCGAGGGCGCCAAGGTCAGCTACGACGCTGAGCAGGGGCCGAAGGGCCCGAGCGCGGCGAACGTGCAGACCCTGTAGTGGGCTCAAACGCGAAGAAGAAGACCACGTTCGCGAAGCTCAACCGCGAGGCCAAGCTGCGCGACAAGCGCGCACGCAAGGCGGAGCGGAAGGCGGAGCGCAAGCTGGCCGCGGAGGCTCCCCCCGAGGAGCCCAGCGCCGACGCGCCCGCCACCGAAGACGACGAGCAGCCGGCGGTCACCCGCGCCGGCTAGCTCGACTCACCGCGTCGGCCCGCGCAGCCACAAGGACACATGCGCGGGCTGCACGGTCTCGTCGACGACCGCGCGCAGGTCGGCGCCCAGCGCCTCGAGGTCGAGCTCGTCGCGCAGCCGCACGCCGAACGCCTCGAGCGTTCGCGCCGCGTCATAGCGGCGGCGATAGAAGCGGCGGTCGACGGCCGCCTGGATGCGGGCGCGCGCCGGGCCGAACAACGCAGCGACCGCGAGCGTCGACACCGCGACGGCGAAGCCCGAGCGCCCCACCGCCAGCCCGACGAGCAGCACGACCACCAGGTAGGTGGCCGCCAGCGTGGCGGTCAGCCCGCCGTAGACCAGCGCGCGGTTGATGACGACGTCGATGTCGTACAGCCGGTAGCGCAGCACGCCGACCGCGACCGCGAGCGCCAGCGCGAGCAGGGCCGTCGCGATGAGCGCCCAGCTCAGCTTCTCGCCGATCGACGACTCGAACGCGAACGAGACCGCGAACGCGAGGACGAGCAGCGACGCCGCCGCGGTGAACCACTTGATCTGCGCCCGCTCCGCGCCGTACGCCCGGCGGAAGCGAACGACGACCGACGCAGCCGCGGCCAGCGTCGACCCGATCCAGAGGAGCATGCCGATCGCGACGAGGGCCTGGTCGGGCATCCAGGCGATGCCGAGCGGGTTGTCGACCCACGGGTAGTTCTCGAGCGGTCCGACCGCGAAGGACGCGCCGGCGATGAGCGCCAGACCGCCGGCGAGCCCGGTCGAGCGCACGATCCTCCAGCGCGGGGTCGGCGGCCGCCCGGTCGGGAAGTGCAGCGGCAACAGCACCAGCACGGTGATCACCGCCGGGACCCACGACACGTTGGCGCACCAGAGGCCGAGGTCGGCGAGGGCGCCGGGCGACTGCGGGTCGTCGCGCACGGCGTACCAGTAGTACGACTCGCCGAGGAAGTTCAGCACCAGCGCCGCGGGGACGGCGCTGAGCAACCAGCCGACCGGGTTGCGCGGGCGATGCGAGGCGACGAAGGCCCCGGTGACCGCGAACGCGACCAGCCAGGCGACGTCGAGCAGGCTCAGCAGGACGCCCTCGGTCGGCGGCTCCGCCTCGGGCAGGATCGCGGCCCAGTCGGTGCCCGCGACCGTGATGGCGAACGCGGCCGCGACGGCCGCAGCTGACAGCGTCAGCGCGCACAGTCCCCAGGCGAGGATCGTCGCGCGCCGGGATCGCATTGCGTGATCCTCTCCGACCACCGTCCGGGAAGTGTTACGGCCCGTACCGCCGCTGCCGCAGCGACTTCGGGATCGGCGGGCACGCGCCCGGCGAGCCGTAGGCCGGCGGGTGCAGGGCCTTGATGGCGTCGAGGATCGTGCCCGTGCCGGCGGGGCGCGGCTGGCCCGCTCGCGAGCCGCGCATCAGCTCCTCGTGGCTGACGCCGACGAAGTCGAGCGTGTAGTTCGCGCGTAGGCACGCTGCCCACGGCCCGAGCTTTCTCTTGTTGTTCCTGAACCACTCCGCGATGTGGTCGTCGAGCGCGATGTACGCGCTGATGTAGGAGTTGGTCGTGTAGCCGCGCAGCTTCTGAGCGTCGCGCAGGTAGGCCAGCTTGTCGGCGTCGCTCTTCGCCGGGTCCGCGAGCACGGCGAGGTCCTCGTTGAGCCGCTTCGTCACCCAGCGCTTGAACGCGTCGATCTCGTCACCGTTGATGGCGTCGTAGAGCACGAGGTCGCCCGTGAGGGCTCCCTTCCTGTCCGCCATCTTCGACAGCGCCGCCCCCGCGCCGCTGTGCCCGGCCATCGTGATGCGCGAGACCGTCGGGATGACGTCGAGCACCGTCCCCTTGCCGTCCGTCCAGCGCTTCTCGGCCTTGAGCCGCGCGAGGATCTCCTTGACGTACGGGCCGGCGTCGAAGTCCTTCTTGCCGTCCTTGCTGAACTGCGAGTGCAGGCCACCTTGCGGCAGCACGAGCACGAGCTGCGTCCGGCCGCTCTCCTCGAGCTGCTGCGCAGCCTGGTCGAGCGCGACGTCGCGCACCGGCGCGGTGTCCTGCGCGTCGACGCCCTGGCGGAAGCGCTTGAGCTGCTCGGCGAGCCACGGCTTCTGCCCCTTCGTGGACGGCGCGGGGTCGACGAGCGTGCGATAGCCGGCGTACGGCCGGCCGCGATCCTCGGTGTGGCCGTGGAGGAAGACGGCGACCTCGATCGGCTTGCCGGCGTCGAGCGCGGCGGGGACGAGCACGATCGCCTTGCCGGTCGCCGACTCGCTGGAGAGCTCGGGGACCATCCGGCCCGTCGGCTTCTTGACGTTCGCGTCGGTGCCCTCGGCGAGCCCCTCGAGCGGGATCCGGCGGACCTTGCCGACGGCGCGCTCGTCGGCGTTCCAGGCCCTCCCCTGCGTGGAGGCGTCGCTCCAGCCGACCTTGCGCTGGAGCAGGCCCGTGAAGGCGCGGTTGCCGACGCTGCGGGAGAGGCCGAGGAGCGTTGCGCGCAGGCTTGCGGGCGCAGCGACCGCCGTCCCTCGCTGCCCGGGTGCGGACCGGCGGTGCTGGGTGACGCGCGTGCGGACGCCCCAGGCTAGTCCAGCGCCGCGTGCGCTGCCAGCGGGTGCGTCACCGGTTGCGGCGCGCGAAGGAGAAGTTGACGCCCACGATCCCCGCCCACACGACGAGCATCCCGACGACGCCGCCCTGCTCGGCGGCGATCGCGGTGATCGGAATGCCCGTGCCGAGCGAGATGATCGACAGCGCGAGCTGCTCGCCGCGGCCGTCGTTCCAGGGCGGCGGGTCCGGCCGCTTCTGGGCCGCCGCGCGGGCCTCGGCGGCGGCCTCGACGCGATCGAGGAACGCGTCGATCACCGCAGGCTCCATGTCCTCGCCGAGCTCGCGGCGGGCCTCGACCAGGGAATCGACGTCTTCGCGCGTGGTGCGGTTCGGCGGCACGGACCGAATCTACCTGAGCTCCTGCTCGACCTCGTCGATGAGCTGCTCGTGCAGCTCGAGCAGCCTGCGTAGGAAGCGATTGGCGATCAGCAGATAGGTCTCGCGGTGCGGCAGCCCGCGCGCCGCCGCGTCGCTCTCGTCCACCCGCGCCCGCAGGTCGGCGATGTCCTCCCGCAGCGTCGCGATGCTCTCGCGCGTGACCTCGTCGCCCACGAGGTCGGCGATCAGCAGCCGCAGCAGCGGCTCGCTCTTGAGCGGCGTGAAGCTGACCGGCGTGGCCGCCCATGCGCGCAGCGCCTCGAGCCCCTGATCGGTCAGCGAGTAAACCGTCCGCTCGCGCGTCCTGCCGGGCTCCTTGCGCGCCTCCAGGTACCCCAGCTTGGCCAGCCGCTTCGGCTCGACGTAGTACTGGCTTTCGCCCGCCCAGTCGAGGATCCGGCCCCGTTTCGCCATCTGCAGCAGGTCGTGCGCACCCACCCCCTGGCGGCCGACGAGGCCGAGGATCTCGTACGAGAACAAGCTGAGCTCCGGTCTTGACAAAGCTATCTTCCGTAGTTTATATCTATGGACCGTAGCTTATCTCTTCCGAGAGGAGTCCCCCGAAATGGCGATCACATCTCCCACGACCGCCGAGCTCAACGGCCAGGCCTGGGGCGCACGCGCCCGCGAATGGAGCGAGGTCGAGGCCCAGCAGATGCCGACCTACGAGGAGGCGGTCCGCCGCGCCGGCATCGGCGCCGGGACCACCGTGCTCGACGTCGGCTGCGGCACCGGCGCCTTCCTGCGGGTCGCGGCCGACCACGGCGCGGTCGTCTGCGGCCTCGATGCCTCCAAGCCCCTGCTCCGGATCGCGCGCGAGCGCGTCCCGGAGGCCGACCTGTTCGTCGGCGACCTCCAGAACCTCCCCTACCTGGACGACAGCTTCGACGCCGTCACCGGCTTCAACGCGTTCTTCTTCGCCGACGACATGGTCGCGGCGCTGCGTGAGGCGGGCCGCGTCGCCCGCCCGGGCGCGCCGGTGGTCATCCAGGTGTGGGGGCGGCCCGACAAGTTCGACCTCGGGCTGATGAAGGAGGCCATCGGGCGCTTCCGGCCCCCGCCGCCGCCCGGCCGCCTCGACCCCACCGAGCTGTGGCGCCACGGAGCGCTCCAAGACCTCGCGCTCGACGCGGGGCTGATCCCCGGCCAGTCCTTCAGCACCGAGTGGGCCTACGAGTTCGCCGACGAGGCCGAGCTCACCCGCGGCATGATGTCGGCCGGCGGCTTCGGCGCCATCGTCGGCGAGGAGCGCCAGGCGGAGGCGCGCGCCGCGATCCTCGAGGCGCTCGCCGGCTGCCGCACGGCCGACGGCGGCTACCGGCTCGAGAACGAGTGGCACTACCTGATCGCCCGCGCGCGCTAACCGGCCGAGCCGTAGCCGCCACCGCCGGGGGTGCGCACGACGACGACGTCGCCCTCGGCGAGCTCCCGCGTGGCCTTCGGCGGCAGCTCCTCGTCGTTGAGGAGGTTCTCCCCACACGCACCGTCCGCCCCGCCCTCGCGTCCCTCCGGCGCGTGGCGGCGGCGGTCGGTCAGCAGGTTCAGCGTCGCCGGCTCGAGCACGCGCACCGCGCGCTCGACGCCGTCCCCGCCCCGATGCTCGCCGTCGCCGCCGGAGCCGTCGCGCAGCTCGTAGCGCTCGACGCGCATCGGGTACTCGAGCTCGAGCGCCTCGATCGGCGTGTTGAGCGTGTTCGACATCCCGACGTGGACACCTGACGGGCCAGGGCCGGACGCGCTCGCGCCCTGGCCGCCGCCGATCGTCTCGTAGTAGGTCCAGCCACGGCCGCCGATGATCAGGTTGTTCATCGTGCCCTGGCCCTGGGCAGGGAGGTCGACGGCCTGTGCGAGCGCGGCGAGCACGGTGTCCGCGATCGCCTGCGACGTCTCCACGTTGCCCGCCACCACCGCTGCCGGCGACTGCGCGTTGACCATGGAGCCCTCGGGCGCCTCGATGGTCAGCGCCGTGTAGGTGCCGGCGTTGGCCGGGACGTCGGACGGCAGCAGCGCACGCAGCGCGAAGTAGCAGGCCGAGCGCGTCACCGACAGCGGGCAGTTGACGTTGCCCGCCACCTGGTCGTCGGTGCCGGAGAAGTCGATCTCCAGCGCGTCGCCGTCGACCTTCACCGAGGCGCGGATCATCACGTCCTCGTCGGTCACGCCGTCGCCCTCCATCGCCCGCTCGGCCTCGTAGGTGCCGTCGGGCACCTCGCTCAGCGCCTCGCGCGTGCGCCGCTCCGCGTAGGCGACGACCTCCTCGAACGCCTGCTCGACCACGTCGCGCCCGCGACGCTCGACGAGCTCCTCGAGCCGCCGCCCCGCGAGCTTGTTGGCCGCGGTCTGCGCGCGCAGGTCGCCGCGGCGGATGTCGGGCGTGCGCACGTTGGCGAGGATCAGCTCGAGCACGCCGTCGTCGAGGCGCAGCGGCGGGATCACGATGCCCTCCTGGTAGACGTCGCGAGAGTCGGCGGGCATCGAGCCGGGCCGCATGCCGCCGACGTCGGAGTGATGCGCGCGCGTGACCGCGTAGGCGAGGATGTCGCCGTCGATGTCGAGCGGCGAGACGAGCGTGATGTCGGGCAGGTGGGTGCCGCCGCGGTAGGGGTCGTTGACGATCCAGACGTCGCCGGGGTCGGGCTCGTGCTCGATCACCGCGGCCACCGCCTCGGGCATCGCGCCGAGGTGGACGGGGATGTGCTCGGCCTGGGCGACCATCGCGCCCTCGGCGTCGAACAGCGCGGCCGAGCAGTCGCGCCGCTCCTTGATGTTCGACGAGTAGGCGCCGCGGATCAGCACCGCGCCGGCCTCCTCGGCGATGCCGCTCAGCGCGCTGGCGAGGACGGAGAGCGTGACGGGGTCGAGGCTCATTCGCCGCGCTCCAGCACCAGCGTGCCCGTCGCGTCGACCGCGCCCGACCACCCGGGCCGCACCACGCACGTCGCCTCAGCGAACTCGACGATCGCCGGGCCCTCGACCTCGAAGCCCTCGCCCATGCCGGCGCTGCTGTAGACCGGCACCTCGGTCCAGTCGCCGTCGAAGTTCGCCTTCCGCTCGCCGGTCTCGGCGTCGCCCTCCGCCTCCTCGGCGGTCAGCTCGGGGCGGTCGACCGCCACGGTGGCGACGACGCGCGCGTTGACGAGCTCGACGTCCTCGCCCTCCATCCGGTAGCCGTAGCGGCGCTCGTGCTCCTCGGCGAAGCGGTCCTCGACCGCGTCGAGGTCGTCGGCCTCGACGGTCAGCTCGAACGACTGGCCGCGGTAGCGCAGGTCGGCTCGGCGGCGCAGCTCGGGGTCGTCCATGTCCTCGCCGGCCTGCTTCTCCATCGCCTCGAAGGCGTCGGTGGCGTCCTCGCCGCCGAGCAGCGGGCGTACGGAGTCGCGCCGCACGTCGGACATCGCGAGCCCGAGCGCGCTCAGCACGCCGCCGGCGCGCGGGACGAGCACGGCGGGGATGCCGAGCTCCTCGGCGAGCGCGCAGGCGTGCAGACCGCCGGCGCCGCCGAACGCGACGAGCGCGAACTCGCGCGGGTCGAGCCCGCGCTCGACCGAGATGACGCGCAGCGCGCGCCCCATCTCGGCGTTGGCGACGCGCACGGCGCCGAGCGCGGTCTCCAGCGCGTCGAGCCCGAGCTCCTTGCCGAGCTTCGTCAGCGCCGACTCCGCGCTCTCCGCCGACAGCGTCAGCTCGCCGCCCAGCTCGGCGCCGTCGCCCAGATAGCCGAGGAGCAGGTTCGCGTCGGTCACGGTCGGCTCCTCGCCGCCCTTGCCGTAGGCGGCCGGGCCGGGGTCGGCGCCGGCCGAGCGCGGCCCGACGCGCAGCGCGCCGCCCGGGTCGGCCCACGCGATCGAGCCGCCGCCGGCGCTGACCGTGTGGACGTCGACCATCGGCAGCTTGATCGGGACGCCGGCCACCACCGACTCCGTCGTCGTGCTCGCCTCGCCGCCCAGCACCGGGGCGACGTCGGTGCTGGTGCCGCCCATGTCGAAGGTCAGCACGTCCTCGTAGCCGCTCGCGCGGGCGACGTGCGCCGCCCCGACGACGCCGCCGGCCGGCCCGGAGAGCACGCAGCCGGCGGCCTGCTCGGCCGCCGCCTCGACGTCGACCACGCCGCCCGAGGACTGCATGACCAAGGGCGCAGGCACGCCGGCCTCGTCGGCGCCGCCGGCCAGCCGCTCCAGGTAGGCGGCGAGCTTGGGGCCGAGGTAGGCGTCGGCCACCGTGGTCGAGAAGCGCTCGTACTCGCGGAACTCGGGCAGCACCTCGCTGGAGAGCGAGACGTGGACGTCGGGCAGCGCGTCGCGCACCGCCTCGCCGACGGTCTGCTCGTGCTCGGGGTGCAGGAAGGCGAACAGCAGGCAGACGGCGACCGCCTCGACGTCAGCCTCGCGCAGCGCCTCGACGGCCTTCGTCACGCTCTCGTCGTCGAGCGGCTCGAGCTCGCCGTCCGGCCCCATCCGCTCGCGCACGGTGAAGCGGAGGTCGCGCGGGACGAGCGGCTCGGGCCGGCGCTGGGCGAGGTCGTAGAGCGCGGGGCGGTCCTGGCGGGCGAGCTCGATCAGATCGCGGAATCCCTCGGTGGTGACGAGCGCGGTGCGGGCGCCGCGGCGCTCGAGCAGCGCATTGGTGGCGACCGTCATGCCGTGTGCGAATGCGGACACATCGCCGGCCTCGATCGTCTCGAGTGCGCCCAGGACGCCCTCCGACTGGTCCTTCGGCGTGCTCGGCACCTTGGCGGTGGTGACGCGCTCACCGTCGAGCGCCACAAGGTCGGTAAACGTACCCCCCACATCGACGCCGACTCGGATCACAAGCGCCCCTTTAGCACATTCTTGGCTCTAGGACACGGTTTGCCGTCTTTTGGTCTTGTCCAACTTTGCACAAGGCTCTCGCGGGAGAAATCCCCCGCTTTTTGCGAATGCCGAGGGTGGTTGAGCGTTGACCCCCGCGTCGAGAACTGACTACGGTTCGCAACCGGTCGGCACGCAGTGCGCGAGCCGGGGAGAGAGGGGAACAGGCAGGACTCGGATTCGGAGGGCCGCCCGGGGGCGGTGGCTCCAGAGTGCCTTGTTCCACTCGCTCGCCGCATCGCGGGCGCGGACGACCGTGTCATGAAAACGAGATACCAGGCTCGTCGGGAGAGGATGAGCCGCGGGGAGGTTCGATGGAGGCAACGGCGACAGCGCCTGCGCCGCAGCACATGCGTGCGCTGCAGCAGGCCAATCGTGTCCGCTTGGCCAGAGCGGAGTTGAAGCGGCAGGTGACCGATGGCGAGACGTCCGTCGCCGACGTCGTGATCGAGTGCCCATGGGAAGCGGAGAGCATGGCCATCGCTGATCTGCTGATGAGCCAACACCGGTGGGGCCGTACTCGCTGCCGGCGCTTCCTGGCGTCGATCCCGATGTCCGAGACGAAGTCCGTGGGGTCGATGACCGAGCGACAGCGGCGCGCACTCGCCGCGCGGCTGCGCGGAGATCTCGCCGGCGTGAGCGCTGACCCGTTCACGCTCAGCGAATGGGCCGTGCGGAACTGACGCGCGGCTGACCGTCATCCGCGGGGGCCGGCGGAAAACCCCGGCCCCCGGGTGGCGATCTCCACCACGTGACCGTCGGGGTCGTGCAGGTAGACGGACCTGAACGCGCCGCGGTCGTAGAGGTCGGTGCACTCCACCTCTTTGCCCCGCAGGTAGTCGCGCCACGCCTCGAGCTCCTCGGCCGATTCGACCACGAGCGCGAAGTGGTGCGTGGAGCCGACGCCGACCACGCCCTTCGGCAGTTGCGGGTACTCCATGAACGACAGCAGCGTCCCCGGCTGCCCCTCGAGCGCCCCGAACCACACGTGGCGCGTGTCGGGGTCGTCGTCGCTCGGGCCGTCGTGGACGATCGCGAGCCCCATGGTGTCGCGGTAGAAACCGATCGTCGTCTCGAGGTCGCGGCAGATCGCCGTGACGTGGTGCAGCCCCCTGAGCTGCATGCGCCGCTCTTCGCTCACCGCGCGCAGACTAACTATTTGACCTTGTACGACAGTCCGCCGGAGCGGCGGCGGAAGGCGGCGCGGAAGGTCCAGAAGCCGAACGCGAAGGTCAGCGCGCCGCCGGCGATGACGGCGATCCACGGCCCGCGCGCGAAGAACAGCGCGCCGGCCACGAGCACGGCGGGCAGGCCGGCGAGCAGGCTCGAGTGCGAGCGGAAGCCGGTGAAGTGCTCGCGCAGAGCAGTTTCGAGCCCGCCCAGCGACGCCAGCACGAGCCCGCACAGCAGCGCGACGCGGCCGCGGTCGGAGTCGAGGCCGGCGATCACGCCGACGACGATCAGCACGATCCCGATCAGCACGCACAGCTCGACGAGCGGGAACGGGTGCCAGGGCGCCTTCGGCCGCTCGTCGCTCAGCGGCGCGGGAGCCGGCGCCTGGGGCGCGGCAGCGGTCGGCTGCGCGGCGCGCCGCGCTCGGCTACGACGACCCATCGGATGTCAGGTGGCTAACGGACAGCCCGAGGAGATCTTGACGTGCCACCAGCCGGCGAGCATGCCGATCACGCCGAGCCGCGGCACGACGTGCCAGTTCTTGCAGCCGGGCTCGCCGAGGGCGGCGTTGCTGACGCGGACCCACTTGTACTCGCGGGGCGCGAGCAGCATGCGCTCGATCAGCAGCCGCGCCTCCTCCTGCCGCTCGCCCTGGCGGGCGACCTCCTCGCGCACGGCGGCGAGGCGGTCGGCGAGGTCGTCGCGCGTGCGCTCGAGCTCGCCGAGCCCGAGCAGCCGCGGGCCGGCGTGGGCGATCGTGGCGCTCCCCGCCGGCAGCCGCGGGTAGGCGGCGATCACCGCCGAGGAGAGCTCGCGCTCGAGCCGGGCGATCTGGGCGCGCATCGTACGGCGGGCTGCGCGTTCGTCGACCTCGACCCTGACCGGGGCTTCGCAACACGGCCTCTATCCTCCCACCCGCTCCCATGGCGCGCAACGATCCTACGGATACGGGTGGTTTGTTCATCGGGCGCCGGCCGGGCACGGCGCGCGTGCACTACGCCGAGGAGCCGGACCCGGGACCCGGCTCGCGCCAGCGGCTCGATCGCGCGCTCGCCGTCTTCGTGCTCCTCGTCGAGACGCTCGTCTGCCTCACGCTCTGGGGCCCGCAGCCGATCGCCTGGCTCTGGGTGGGCTCGCAGATCGACTACCACACGGACTCGGTGACGCTCGGGATCGCGGTCGCCTTCGCGGGGATGATCGCCTCGCTGATGCTCACGCTCGCGCTGGCCGTGCGGCTCGACGCGATCTGGAAGGTCGTGCGGCGTGCGAGCGGCATCGACCAGCGCGAGGGCGCGCTGCCGCGGATCTTCGCGGTCACGGCGGTCGTCGCCGTGCTGGCGTTCGGCTTCTGGTTCCTGATCCTCGAAGGGCCGGGACCGTCGCTGGCGCCGCAGTGAGGCGGCTCTTCGAGCGCTACCGGCAGTTCCAGGCGCTGCCGCCCGAGCAGGTGGCGCGCGAGCTGCGCGAGCGCCGTGACGAGCAGCGGGCGCGCGAGGTCGTGTTCGTGCCCGAGCTCGACCTCGCGCGCACGGCCTGGCACGAGCCGCCGCACCCGGAGGCGGTCAACGCCGCCACCTTCGCCCTGCGGCGGCGCATGAACGCCTATCCCGACCCCGCCGCCACCGAGGTGCGCGAGCTGGCGGCGAAGCGCCACGGGGTGCGGCCCGAGCAGGTGGCGGTCGGCCACGGCGCCGCCGAGCTGCTGCAGGACGCGTGCGCGCAGCTGCTCGGGGGCGAGGAGCTGCTGGTCGCGTGGCCGGGCTGGCGGCCGCTGCCGGACCTCGCCCAGCGCGCCGGCGGGCGCCCGATCGCGGTCGCCGGGGCCGAGCGAAGCGGTGACGAGGCCTCTGGCCGAGGCAGGTGCATCGGTCCGCTGATCGAGCGCGCCGGGGCGGACACGCGCGCGGTCGCGCTCTCGAGCCCCAACGACCCCACGGGCGCGCCCGTCGCTCGCGCGGAGGTGCGCGCGCTGTGCGAGCGCGTGGGCGAGGACGTGTGGGTGCTGCTCGACGAGGCGTTCGCCGACTTCCTCGAGCCGGGCGAGGACGCTGCCTCGCTCGTCGCCGAGCTGCCGAACCTGCTCGTGTTCCGCACGTTCGCCAAGGCGCACGCGATGGCGGGCTTCCGCATCGGCTACGTGCTCGCGCCGACCGCCGAGCTGGCCGAGCGGCTCACGCCCTCGTTCAGCGTCAACGCTCCCGCCCAGGCCGCAGCGGCGTGGGCGCTCGAGCTCGGCGACAAGGTGATCGCCCGCCGCCGCGCGGCCGCCGCCCGCGAGCGCGAGCGGCTCGCCCGCGCGCTGCGCGGGACCTCGCAGTCGTTCGCGCCGAGCGCCGCCCCGTTCGTGTGGCTCAGCTCGGACGCCCACGACGCCGAGGCGATCGCCGCCCACCTGCGCGTGAGGCGGATCGCGGTCGCGCCCGGGCGAGCGCTGGGGCGACGATCGCCACGTCCGCATCACGCTGCGCGACGCGGCCGCAACCGACCGGCTGATCGCCGCCCTGCGAGAATTGGGCTGAGCCATGGCGCGCACCTACGACGAGATCGACGACCACCTCCGCGCCTGGATCGCCCGCCAGCCGATGTTCTTCGTCGGCAGCGCGCCGCTCGACGGCGACGGCCACGTCAACGTCTCCCCCAAGGGCCCGGGCGGCACGCTGCGGGTGCTCGGGCCGCGCCGCGTCGCCTACCTCGACTACGTCGGCAGCGGCGCCGAGACGATCGCCCACCTGCGCGAGAACGGGCGCATCGTCGTGATGTTCTGCGCGTTCGAGGGGCCGCCCCGGATCGTGCGCCTGCACGGGCGCGGCGAGATCGTCCTCCCGGACGACCCGCGCTTCGACGCGTTGCTCGAGGAGGCCGGCTTCGAGGAGCCGACACTGCCAGAGTCGCGGCGCGCGATCGTCCTCGTCGAGGTGGCGCGCATCGGCTCCTCGTGCGGCTACGGCGTGCCGCTGATGGACTACACGGGCGAGCGCCCGCACATGGACGCCTCGACGCGCAAGCGAGTCCGCACCCACGGCCCGGACGCCTACGTCGCCTACCAGGCCGAGTACAACGCGGAGAGCATCGACGGGCTCCCCGCGGTCCCGAGCTGACCTCACCGCTCAACCTCCCCGCTCCGTTTGTCGAAACGGAGTGGAGGTGCGCCGCTCCCGTCCCCATCCCGCCCGCCTGACGCTGGCCGTCGCCGCGGCCCTGGTCGGCGTGCTTGTCCTGCACTACGCCAACCTGGGCCCGGAGTGGCCGCGCTGGGGCGAGCACCTCTACGAGGTGGTCGAGCTGATGGCCGCCGGCTGCTGCCTGTGGCGCGCCGCCACCTACCGCCGCGAGCGCACGCCGTGGCTGGTGATCGGGCTCGGGATGGTGAGCTTCGCCGCCGCCGAGCTCTACTACACGTTCTTCCTCGAGCACCGCGAGGTCATCCCTTACCCGTCGCTCGCTGACGCGCTCTACCTCGGCCTCTACCCCGCCTGCTTCGCCGGCCTGCTGCTGCTCACCCGCTGCCGCGCCGGCCGGCTGCCGTGGATGCTGTGGGTCGACGGGCTGATCGTCGCGCTCAGCTTCGCCGCCGTCGCCGGCGCGCTCGTCTACGGCACCGTGCTGGACGCCACCGGCGGCGACCCGCTGACCGTCGCCACCAACCTCGCCTATCCGACCGGCGACCTGCTGCTGCTCGGCCTGATCGCCGGCCTGCTCGGCGTGTTCGGCCTGAGCGCGGCGCGCGCGTGGTCGGCGCTGATCTGCGGCTTCGTGCTGCTCGGCGTCGCCGACACCATCTACCTCTACGGCGTGGCGAGCGGGAGCTACGAGGTCGGCGGCGTGCTCGACGCCGCCTGGCCCGCCGGCATGGTGCTGGTCGGCGCCGCCGCGTGGCAGGCGCCGCGCAAGCTCGACGGCAAGGTGCTGGCCGACCGCGGCTTCCTCCCCGTCCCGCTCGCCGCCGGGCTGTGCGCGACCGCGCTGCTGCTGCTCGACCACTACGTCCAGCTCGACTCGTTCGCGGTGTGGGCCGCGAGCGCCTGCCTGCTCGCGGTCGTCGTCCGGCTCGGCGGCACGTTCCGCGACAACGGCCGCATGCTGCGCGCCAGCCGCCACGAGGCGGCCACCGACGCACTGACCGGGCTCGGCAACCGGCGCGCGCTGATCGCCGAGCTCGAGCGCCGGCTCGGCGAGGACGAGATCGAGCCGGCCGTGCTCGCGCTCTTCGACCTTGACGGCTTCAAGGCCTACAACGATCTCTTCGGCCACCCGGCCGGCGACCTGCTCCTGAGCCGCCTCGGCGGCCGCCTCGCCGAGCTCGGCGAGCCGGCCGAGGCGTTCCGGATGGGCGGCGACGAGTTCTGCGTGCTGCTTCCCGGCGGCGGCGCCGGCGATCTCGTCGGCCGCGCGCGGCTGGCGCTGTCGGAGTCCGGCGAGGGCTTCGAGATCAGCGCGTCGGCCGGCTCCGTCGCGCTGCCGCTCGAGGCTCGCAGCGTCTCCGAGGCGCTCGCCATCGCCGACCGCCGCATGTACGCGCACAAGCGCGGCGACCGCCGCTCGGCCAGCAACCAGTCCAAGGACGTGCTGCTGCGGGCCGTGCACGAGCGCAGCCCCAACCTCGGCGTCCACGGCGGCGAGGTCGCCGAGCTGGCCGAGCAGACCGCCCGGCGGCTCGGCCTCGAGCTCGAGGAGGTCCGCGCGGTGCGCCAGGGCGCGGAGCTGCACGACATCGGCAAGCTCGCCGTCCCCGACGCGATCCTCAGCAAGCCGGGCGCCCTCGACGCGTCGGAGTGGGAGTTCATGCGCCGCCACACGATCATCGGCGAGCGCATCCTGGCCGCCGCGCCGGCGCTGCTCGACGTCGCGCGGCTCGTGCGCTCGAGCCACGAGCGCTACGACGGCGACGGCTACCCCGACCGGCTGGCCGGCGACGAGATCCCGCTCGGCTCGCGCGTGATCGCGGTCTGCGACGCCTGGGACGCGATGGTGACCGACCGCCCGTACCGCCGCGCGATGTCGCGCGCGGAGGCGCTGGCGGAGCTCGAGCGGTGCGCCGGCGACCAGTTCGATCCTGAGGTGGTCAGGGCGTTCAAGGCCGTGCTGGGACAACCGCGGCGGCATCTGCAGGCGCTTGCCTGAGCCCTGAACGGCTGTAATCTGGTGCGGGTGGGAGCCCGCGGGACGATCCTGGGATTGATGCTGCTGGCCGCGGCGGTCGTGCCGGCGGCGGTGCACGCCCAGGCCAAGGTGTGCGTGGGCCATCCGAAGGACAAGAGCGTGGCCTGCGTCCGCGACCAGGCCCACATCGTCGACATCTGCGATCGCCAGGCCGACGGCCACCGGGCCTACGCCCGCGTGGTCACGCGCGGGACCTACCCGGCCTTCCGCTCGCCCTACTACGACGCCAACAACGCCGACGCGGGCTGCACCAACCTCCGCTTCGGCCAGCAGGTGTACAGCGTGTCGATCTGCGTGCAGACGAAGGGCTGCAGCGCCTTCAAGCGGTCCGGCGTGCCGCCGCCCGACAACACGACGCCGGTGCCGACGCCCGTGCCCACCCCGGCGCCGACGCCCGCGCCGCCGCCTGCTCCCCCGCCGCCCCCGACGAGCAACGGCGTGGGGCTCGCGGTCGGCCTGGACTGCGCGCCGCGCGGGAAGCGCATGCCGGTCTCGCTCAGCGTCCGCAAGCGCAAGGGCAAGTCCAAGCCGCGGGTCAAGCGTGTCGTCTTCTACTACCGCAACAAGAAGGGCGGTCAGCGTGTGGTCGCCCGCACCGACCGCAAGGCGCCCTACAAGCGCACGCTGCCGATGATCCTGGCCTCCGGCCCTCACCACGTCTACGCCCGGGTGTACTTCAAGCGGCGGGGCAGCTCGAAGCTGCGCAAGGAGACCGTGAAGCGCCGGTTCACCGTCTGCGCGTAGCGTTCAGGGGGTGAGCACCGAGACGGACACCGCGACGCGCGTCGAGGAGCTCGCGGCGCGCCTGACCGAGCTGCGCGACGCCTACTACCGCGGCGAGCCGCTCGTCGCCGACGCCGACTTCGACGCGCTCGAGGACGAGCTGCGGTCGCTGCTGGCCGAGCACCCCGAGCTGACGCCCGACCCGAACCCGCTCGAGCAGGTCGGCGCGACCGCGGTGCTGCACGCGCCGGTGCGCCACAGCCGGCCGATGCTGTCGCTGCAGAAGGCGACGACGCCCGAGCAGGTCTCCGACTTCTTCGCCCGCTTCCCCGGGCAGCCGGTGGTGGTGATGCCGAAGCTCGACGGGCTGTCGCTGGCGGTGGTCTACGAGCGCGGGCGGCTGACGCGGGCGATCACGCGCGGGGACGGGACGACGGGCGACGACGTCACGCCGCTGGTGCGGGCGATGGCGTCGGGCATTCCCGACCGGATCGAGGCCGGCGGGACGACCGAGGTACGCGGCGAGCTCGTGATGCTGCGCTCGACGTTCGCCGCCTACAACGCCGAGCATGTCGACAAGCCGCTGATCAACCCGCGCAACGCGGCGGCGGGCACGATCCGCGCGAAGGACCCGGCGACGGTGAAGGGGCGCGACCTGCGGTTCTTCGCCTTCGATCTGCACGTCGAGGACGGCGCTGCCGACGACCTCGAGAAGGCGCTGCGCGACCTCGGGTTCGACGCCGCCGACATGCGCCACTGCGACGACGCCTCCGCGGCCCAGGACGTCATCGCGGAGATCGAGGCGACGCGCAACGAGCTCGACTACGACCTCGACGGCGCCGTGCTGCGGCTCGCCGACCGCGGCGCCTACGCGGCGGCGGGGACGCGCTCGAACTCGCCGCGCGGGGCGCTGGCGTTCAAGTTCGCGGCGGAGGAGAAGACGACCGTGCTCGCCGACGTGGTGTGGGACGTCGGGAAGATCGGCAAGGTCGCGCCGGTGGCGGTGCTCGAGCCCGTGTTCGTGGGCGGCACGACGGTGACGCGCGCGACGCTCGCCAACCAGGAGGTCATCCGCGCGCGCGACGTGCGGATCGGCGACACCGTGCTGGTGCGGCGGGCGGGCGACGTGATCCCGTTCGTGGCGGGGGTGCTCGACGCGTCGAAGCGGACCGGCGAGGAGCGCGAGATCGAGCCGCCCGCGGACTGCCCCTCGTGCTCGCAGCCGCTGACCGAGCAGGGCAACTCGCGCGAGCTCTACTGCACCAACGTCGCCTGCCCGGCCCAGACCGTGCGGCGGCTGATCCACTGGGCGTCACGGGCGGCGGCGGACATCGAGGCGGTCGGCCCGGTGTGGATCGAGCGGCTCAACGAGCACAAGCTGCTCGAGCGGGTGTCGGACTTCTACGCGCTGACGCGCGAGCAGCTGCTCGAGTTCGAGGGCATCGCCGACATCTCGGCCGACCGGATGATCGACTCGATCAAGGCGTCGTGCGACGTCGGGCTGCGGCGGGCGCTGATCGGGCTGGCGATCCCGATGGCCTCCGAGGCGGCCGCGACCCGGCTGTGCCGCGCGGGCTACACGACGCTGGAGCAGGTCGCCGACGCGAGCGAGGAGGAGCTGCAGCAGGTCGAGGACATCGGGCCGAAGGTCGCCGCCTCCCTGCACGCGCACCTCAACCGGGAGAGCGCGCGCGACGAGCTGGTGCGGCTGCGCGAGCTCGGCGTCTCGCTCGACGTGCGCGAGGAGGACCTGCCGCCCGAGGTGTCGGCCGACGCGCCGCTGGCCGGCAAGACCGTGGTGATCACGGGCTCGCTCGCGGACCCGCGCACCGGCGAGAAGATCCCGCGGCCGACGTTCCAGCGGCTGGCCGAGCGCGCCGGCGCGACGACCGCGTCGTCGGTGTCGGCGAACACCGACATGCTGATCTGCGGCACCGACGTCGGCGCGAGCAAGACCGCGAAGGCGGAGAAGCTCGGCGTCGAGGTCGTCGACCAGGAAGTGATCTGGAAGCTGCTGATCGACGCCGGCGTGGCCTAGCGCGCGGCGCCCTGCACGCCGCGGCCGCTGAGCTCGAAGCGCATCGTGAGCTCGGTGCCGCCGGCGGGCGCCGTGCGGACGTCGAGGTCGGCCGCCGTCTGGTTGATCAGCGGCAGGCCGAGGCCGAGCCCGGGGCTGTCCTCCCGCCGCCGCAGCCCGGAGCCGCGGTCGCGGACGTGGATGACGAGGTAGCCGTCCGGCCGCTGGGCCTCGACCTCCACCGGCCCGCGCCGCCCGAGCTTGCGGTAGGCGTGGAGCACGGCGTTGCTCACCGCCTCGGAGACGCACAGCTCGACGGCGGCGAGCGTGTCCGCGTCGGCGCCGTGCGCGCGCGCGAACTCCCGCACCGCCTCGCGAGCCTGAGCGGGAGTCCTGGGGTCCTCCGCGGCGAACTTCCAGCGCATCCGGTGGTGAGAACGCGCGAGCCGCGCGGGACTTGCGCTCTTCGTCACCAGCTCTGTGGCTTGCCCTCCTCGAACAGCCAGACGCGGAAGAACGCGTCGAGGTCGCGGCGGCTGAGCCGTTCCGCCAGCTTGATGAAGTCGGCGGTGCGGACGCTGCTGTTGCGGTTCTCCCGGTACCAGGTGCGGAGGATCGCGAAGAACGTCGGGTCGCCGACTTCGGCGCGCAGCGCCTGCAGGGTCATCGCGCCGCGCGTGTAGACCGGGGTGCTGAACAGGACGGAGGCGTCGGGCAGCGCGTTCGGCGCCGGGAACCACAGGTCCTGGCCGTCCTCGGAGTCCTCCGGGATCGCGTAGCTCTCGTCGAAGCTCTCCTGCGCGGTCGGGCCGCCGTGGCGCTCGTCGTAGATCCACTCGGAGAACGTCGCGAAGCCCTCGTTGAGCCACATGTCCGGCCACACCGTGAGGCCGACCGAGTTGCCGAACCACTGGTGCGCGATCTCGTGCACCACGGTCGACTCGGGCGGGATGCGGTCGTAGTTCACGCGCGTCTGGGACTCGAGCGCGTAGCCGACGTCGGGCGCCCAGTCGATGATCCCGCCGACGCTCTCGAACGGGTACGGGCCGTAGAGCTCCGAGAAGAAGTCGACGATCTCGGGCTCGGGATCGAGGCGCTCGAAGCCGAGCGCGGGGTTCGGCGGGTCGTCGTCGCCGACGCGCGTCTGCGGGTCGACGGCGTCGAAGCGCCGCAGCCCGCCGGGCAGCCGCTCGAACCGCGTCTGGAAGATGCCGTTGGTGGCCGTGGCCAGGTAGGGCACCATCGGCGACGGCGCGAGCCAGCGCCACGTGGTCGAGTCGCCGCGGTCGCGGCGTGAGAGCAGGACGCCGTTGGCGATCGCGGTGCTGCCCTTCGGCACCGTGATGGCGAAGTCGAAGGTCGACCTGTCGCGCAGCGAGTCGTTGACCGGGATCCAGCCCGGCGTGCCCTGCGGCTCGCCGACCACGAACGCGCCGTCGTCGGTCGGCACCCAGCCCTCGATCGCGTCGTCGGGGTCCACGACCGGCTCCGGCTGCCCGGCGTACTCGACGCCGACCACGAACGGCCTGCCGCGCTTGAGCCCGCGCGGCGGGGTGATGACGAGCTCCTGGCCGCTGTGGCTGAAGGTCGCCCTCCGCAGGTTCACCGTCACCTTCGAGACCGCGTAGAAGTCGCGCAGGTCGAGGTCGAAGCGCGAGAGGTTCTGCGTCGCGCGCGCGAAGATCGCGGCCTTCCCGCTGAACTGGTTGCTCGTGCGCGTGTACTTCAGGTCGAACGAGTAGTGCGCGACGTCGTAGCCGCCGTTGCCGGCGAGCGGGAAGAACGGGTCGCCGCCGCCCTGCGCGCCCGGCGCGTACCGATCCGCCGCCGCGACCCCCGGCGCGGCCAGCATCCCGAGCACCACGACCACGAGCACCTTGCGCAAGCACGACGACCTCCTCCGGACGAGTCCGCCGCAACCTACTCCCGCGGAGATCAGACCGCGACCTCCACCGGCTCGCCGATCGGCACCCACTGGACGCTCGCGCGGATGTCCTCCGGCGCTCGTGCGAGCTCGGCCTCGATCGCCTCGCGGCCCTGGCGGAAGTGCTTCCAGCCCTCGTAGTGGATCGGGATCGCGGTGCGGGGGTGGAGCAGGCCGAGGAGCTCGACCGCCTCGGCCGCCGTCATCGTGTAGCGGAGCGGGCCGGTGATCGGGAACTGGACGCCGCCGAGGTGGAGCAGCGCGGTGCCGACCTGGAGCTTCGCCGGCACCTCGCGGACGCCGTCGTAGAGGACGGTGTCGCCCGAGATCCAGAGGACGCCGTGCTGCTGGCCCTCCCACCGCAGGGCGAACCCCACCACCTGGCCCACGATCGGCTGGGAGCCCGGCGGGCCGTGGCGGCAGGGCGTCGCGACCACCTCGATCGCCGGCTTGCCGGGAGCGGCGAGGATCGTGCTCTCCCAGTCGGCGAGGCCCACCGTGTCCCCGCCGAGCCGGCCCGCGCCGGCCGAGGTCGTGATGACGGTGCCCGCCGACGGCAGCAGCGCCCGGCCCGCCGGGTCGAGGTTGTCGTCGTGGTGGTCGTGGCTCAGCAACACGGCGTCGATCGGCCCCACGTCGGCCGCCGCGACCGACGGCCCGGCCAGCTTGCGCGACCCCGTCCCCCAGCCGAAGCGGTAGCTGCGGCCGGGGGGATCGAAGGTCGGGTCGGTGAGCAGCCGCCAGCCGCCCACCTCGATCAGGACGGTCGGGCCGCCGATGTGGGTGAGCTTCACGCCCGGCTCGGCTGCCCCGCGTGCCGCTCGGCCCACTCCAGCGCGTAGTCGGCGACGTCCTCCCACCCCGGCCACGAGGGCAGCAGGTGCGGCCCCTCGAACTCCTTGACCTCGGTGATCGTGTCCGACTTGTAGTGCTTGGCGTTGGACTGCTGGATGCTCGGCGGCATCAGGTGGTCGTTGCTGCCGGAGATGAACAGCAGCGGCGCGCGGGCGTCGTTCTTGTAGTCGACGTAGGTGTCGTCCTTGCCGGGGTGGATGTTGGCCAGCGCGCTGCCCCAGAAGATCGAGCCCGAGGCGGGGATGTGGTAGCGCTCGTAGAGTCGCCGGGACTCCTCCTCCGGGAACCCGTTGGTGAACGCGTACTCCCACTGCTCGTAGGTGAAGCCGACCGCACGGTGCCGGTTGGCCGGGTTCTTCAGGACCGGGAACGTCGCCTTCGCCTGCGACAGCGGGATCCGCTTGACGCCCTCGGTCGGCGCCGAGTTGATCGCCACGCCGGCGGCGCCGTAGCCCTTGTCGAGCAGCAGCTGGGTGAACACGCCGCCCGCCGAGTGGCCCATGAGGATCGGCGGCTCGCCGGCGCTCTGCACCACGCTCTCGAGGTGCTCGATGATCGCCGGCACGGTCAGCGCCTCGAGCGGGGACGGGTCCTCGTTCAGCGCCTCGACCTCCACCTCGAGGCCCGGATAGGCAGGGGTCAGCACGGTGTAGCCGCGCGACTCGAAGCGCGCCTTCCAGTCCTCCCAGCTGCGCGGGGTCACCCAGAAACCGTGGATGAGCACGATGGTGTCGGGCATAGTCACTCCTTCGGGTTGACCGAGATGAGCTCGAGGCCGAGCTCCTGGATCCGTCCGATGACGCCGAGCAGGTGCGCCTGGTCACGGACGTCGCCGGTGAGGACGGTCGTCCCGTCGGCCCGCTCGAGGCGCATGTCCTCGAACAGCAACCCGAAGCGATCGCCGATCTCTCCCCGGAGCACGAGCTCGTAGTCCGTCATCGCGTGCAGCCTCCCGCCCGGTCAGGGGAGCGCGCGCGAATCTCACCTAGGTGAAGTCGCGCGCGCGAGCCACCGCCTCGGCGCGCGAGGAGACCCCGAGCTTGCGGTACAGCGACTTCACGTGGCTGTGGACGGTGTTGAACGACAGGTACAGCTCGCGCCCGATCTCGCGCTCCGACAGCCCGCTCGAGAGGAAGCGCAGGACGGTCCGCTCGCGCTCGGTGAGCGGCTCGGGCGCCGCCGCCGCGCGCCGGGCGGCCGCCAGCCGCTGGGGGAGCACACCCGGGTCGGAGCACTCCGCCAGCAGCGCCTCCGCCTCGGCGAACCATGCCTCCCCGTCCTCGCCCGCGGCGGAAGCCAGCGCGATCAACCCGTCGGCCAGGTCGAGCGGCTGCCCCCACAGCCGCCGCAGGAGGACGCCGCGCTCGAGCTCCGGCAGCGCCTCCTCGCGCCGCCCCTCGGCCGCCAGCGCGACGCCATACGCCGTGTGGACCTCGCCGACCTCGCGCGCGTCGAGCAGGCCGTGCTCGCGCGCCATGTCGAGCGCCTCGAGCGCGAGCCGCATCTGCTCCGCCCGGTCGCCGCGCATGCCGGCCATCAGCGAGAGGTCGGCGATCGCCCCGCTGCCCACCACCCACTGCTCGGTGGCCGGCGCGAGCTCGGCGGTCTCGCGCAGCCAGCGCTCGGCGGCTTCGAGCTCGCCGTTGCAGTAGTGCGCCCACCCGAGCGACCACGTGACCACCGGCCGCCACGGCGACTCGGGCCCTTCGAGCTCCGCCGACCGCGCGCCGACCTCGAGCACCGCGCCGACGTCGCCCCACGCGAACGCCGCGGTCAGCACCGACACGCTCGACTCGAGCGAGGCGAAGCCGTCCGGGAGCGGCCCCTCGTCCGCCCCGCCCAGGGCCCGGAAGCGCTCGAGCGCCCAGCGCATCCCGCGCTCGTTGCCGCGCAGCGCCGCGACCCACGCCGCGACCAGCAGCAGCCGCCGGTCGCCGCCGAGCACCTCCTCCGGGAAGCTCAGCAGCCACTCGCGCACCGACGACGTGCGGCCGCCGTTGACGTAGTGCACCCACGTCCCCGCGATCAGGTCGCCGGCCTCGGCGAACGCGCCCGCCGCCATCGCGTGGTGGATCGCCTCCTCGGTGGTGCCCGACTCGGTGTGCCACGCGTACGCCCGCCGGTGCAGCTCCGGCACGAGCTCCGGCTCGCGCCGCTCGAGCTCGACCCGCAGCAGCTGCGCGAACAGATGGTGGAAGCGGAACCAGCGCCGCTGGTCGTCGAGCGGGAGCAGGAACAGGTTGGTGCGCGCGAGCGACTCGAGCGCCTCCGCCGAGACCGGCTCGCCGAGCACCGCGTCGCACAGCTCGACGCACAGCCGCTCGAGCACCGAGGTGCGCAGCATGAACGCCTGCAGCTCGGGCTCGTAGGCGCCCAGCACCTCGCTGGAGAGGAAGTCGACGACGTGCGCGCTCGTGCCGTCGAACGCGCGGACGAGCCCGGCCTTGTCGGGCTTGCCGGCCAGCGACAGCGCCGCGAGGTAGATGCCGGCCGGCCAGCCCTCGGTGCGGGCCACCAGCAGCTCGACGTCCTCGGCGCCCAGCCCGAGCCCGAGCCGCGCGTTGAGGAACTCGTGCGCCTCCGCGGCCGTGAACCGCAGCTCGTCCGCCCGCAGCTCGAGCAGCTGGCCGCGGGCGCGCAGCGCGCCCAGCGGGAGCGCCGGGTCGACGCGCGTCGAGAGCACGAGCTGGACCGTCGCCGGCATGTGGTCGACGAACCACGCGACGCTCTCGCGCGCGGGCGTGTTCGAGAGCCGGTGGAAGTCGTCGAGGACGAGCACCACCTCGCCCGCCTCGATCAGCTCGTTGACGAGTCGCGGCAACGCCACCTCGAGCAGCGGCGCGCCGACCACCGCGGCCGCCAGCGCCTCGTGGGGCAGCGCCGGGCAGGCGCGGCACAGCGCCTCGATCGCGTGCGACCACAGCACCACCGCGTCGTCGTCGCCCTCGTCGAGCGTCACCCACGCCACCGGGCGCCGCTCGGCCTCGATCTCGCGCCACGCCGCCAGCAGCGTCGACTTGCCGAACCCGGCCGGGCCCGCGACCAGGCTGAGCCGTCGCTCCTGACCGGCGCGCAGCAGCTCGAACAGGCGCTCCCGAGCCACCGTCTGGGCCGGGACCGGCGGCGGATGCAGCTTGGTCAGGAGCAGGACCGGGGTGTCCTGACGGGCCGTCAGCTGTTCCACGGGGCAACTGTACGGATGTTGCGCGCGCTGCTCGACTCCTGTCTACTCGGCGGCATGGAGAAACACGGTTCCGAGAGCTACTTCGTCGTCGGCGAGGGCCTGCTGGCGGAGAGCAACGAAGGTCGCACGCTCGCGACCGCCGCGAAGGCGGGCCCGCCGTTCCGCTTCTCGCGCATGGGCCCCAAGGGCACGGGCAAGCAGCTCGGCGAGCCGAACCGCCGCAAGCTCGGCGCCCTGATGGCCGCCGGCGGCGGCGAGACCTCGAAGATCCCGGCCGGCTTCACCTACCTCGGCCAGTTCATCGACCACGACCTGACGTTCGACAAGACGACGGTCATGCTCGGGACGCAGATCAACCCGAGCGTGCTGCTGCAGGCCCGCTCGCCCAGCCTCGACCTCGACTCGCTGTACGGCGCCGGCCCGCAGGACCCGGAGTCGGCGAAGTTCTACGAGGCCGACGGCATGCACCTCAAGATGGGCAAGACGGTGGCCGCCGACGGCATCCCGGCCAAGAACGGCTTCGACCTCCCGCGCGGCGCCGGCACCACCCAGAAGGCGAAGCGCAAGGCGGTCATCCCCGACCACCGCAACGACGAGAACCTCGCGGTCGCGCAGACCCACCTGGCGATGATCCGCTTCCACAACCGCGTGCTCGACACGCTGCCCGCCTCGGTGCCCGCCGCGCAGAAGTTCGCCACCGCGCGCGAGCTCGTCACCAAGCACTACCAGTGGATGATCCGCACCGACTACCTGCCGCGGATCTGCCGCCCGAGCGCGGTCAACAACGTCTTCAACCAGGGCCGCAAGGTGTTCGAGGTCGGGGCCACGCCCACCGACGTGCCGACGATGCCGATCGAGTTCAGCGTCGCCGCCTTCCGGCTCGGCCACTCGATGATCCGCGCCACCTACAACTGGAACAAGATCTTCGACGACGGCTTCGGCAGCCTCGAGCTGCTGTTCACGTTCTCGGCCACCGGCGGCAACCTGGGCGGCAGCCTCCAGCTGCCGAGCAACTGGATCGCCGACTTCCGCCGCCTCTACGACTTCAAGGCGGCCGGCCACCCCGCCCTCGGGGTCCCGGCGAGCAAGTTCAACTTCGCCAAGGCGCTCGACACCCACATCGTCAACCCGCTCGCCGACCTGCCGCCGTCGACGTTCGGCGGCAAGGGCATCCCGAGCGGCGACCCGCAGCGGAACCTCGCGTTCCGCAACCTCACCCGCGGGCGCATGGTGCGCTGCGCGACCGGCCAGCAGATGGCGACGCTGATGAAGGCCAAGGGCGTGAACTTCCCGCGGCTCACGAAGGCGCAGATCCGCGACGGCAAGGGCGGCGTCGTGCTCGACACGCTGACCACCAAGCAGCGGGACAAGGTGCTGCGCGACACGCCGCTGTGGTTCTACGTCCTGCGCGAGGCCGAGCTCAACAACGGCGCGCTCCGCGGCGTCGGCGCGCGCATCGTCGCCGAGACGATGCACCGCGCGATCGAGGGCAGCGCGCACTCGATCGTCCGCGACACCGCGTTCAAGCCCTCGCTCGGCCCGAACGACAGCACGTTCACGATGGCCGACCTCCTGTTCTTCGCCTTCCAGGGGAAGAAGACGCTGCTGGCGCCAGTGGGCTAGGGGGAACGCTGGCCCAGAGGGCCAGGTTCCCTATCGGGTATTCGCCCAGAGGGCGAAACCCGCGGTCCGGTCATCGGACCGGGATGCGCGCGCGCAGGCGCGTGCCGCGGCCGGCGGGGCTCTCGAGCGAGAGCGTCCCGTCGAGCGCGGCCAGCCGGTCCTGCAGCCCGCGCAGCCCCGAGCCGCGCGCGACGTCGGCGCCGCCCACGCCGTCGTCGACCACCTCGACGGTGAGCTGGCCGTTGGTGCGCTCGACCGTCACCGACGCCTGGGTCGCCTGCGCGTACTTGGCGACGTTGGCGAGCGCCTCGGAGACGACGAAGTAGGCGGCGCTCTCCACCGGCTCGGGGAGCCGCGCCTCGGCCGGCGCCTCGACCGTGACCGGCACCGGCGCGCGCGCCACCAGCGACTGCAACGCCGGCTCGAGCCCGCGCTCGCTCAGCACGGCCGGGTGGATGCCGCGCGCGAGCTCGCGCAGCTCGGCCAGGCTCGTGCGCAGCTCGTCCTGCGCCTGGTCGAGCAGCTCGCCCAGCTGCTCGTCGTCGCGCACGCGGACGCGCGCGGTGCGCAGCAGCAGCGCCAGCGCGACGAGCCGCGACTGTGCGCCGTCGTGGAGGTCGCGCTCGAGCCGGCGGCGTGCCGCGTCGCCGGCCTCCACCAGCCGCGCGCGCGAGGCCCGCAGCTCCTCCATGCGCTCCTGCAGCTCGTGGTCGAGGTGCGAGACGTGGCTGCGCAGCAGCCCGCCCAGGAACGCGAACGGCATCAGACCGGTGGCGATGAACGCCGCCCACCACGCGACATCGCCGGCGCCCGCGCGCGCCACGGTGACGAGCAGGAACGTGCCGAGCGACGTGACGTAGACCGGGGTGATCTGGAGGCGCTCGAAGTCGTCGGCGGCGCGCCAGCGCTCCAGCGCGCGCCGCATCACGACGACGAACAGCAGCGCGTAGGCGAGCGCCCCGAGCGCGGTGAGGAGCGTGGCCAGGTCGGCGTCCGGCCGGATCAGCAGCAGGTTCTCGGGACAGTCGTCGCAGCCCAGCTCCTCCGGGCCGGCGAACAGCAGCGCGGGCACGAACGCGAGCGGGAAGATGACGTAGCCCGCGATCACCAGCCGGCGGTCGAGGCGGGTCGCCAGCCGGCCCGAGGGGAAGCTCAGCCCGAGCTGCAGGAAGACGCTGCCCCACAGCCCGCCGGTCACCAGCCCGAGCGTGTAGAGCCATGGCGCATCGGCAGCCTGGAGCGTGAACAGGAACCAGGCGAAGCCGAGCAGCACCATCAGCCGGCCGATCCGGCTCTCCGGTCGCGCCTGCGCCGCGTACAGGCCGGTGCCGATGAAGCTCCAGCCGACGGCCGGGCCGAAGACCGCCCAGACCACGCGCGCGTCGAGATGGTCGCTGCCGAGCTGCAGCACCATCACGGCGATGCCCGCGGCCAGCCCGGCGACGATGATTCCTGCGGTCCTCACGTCCCGGAATGATCCCGGAGGACCTCCGACACCGTCCACAGCGCCTCCTCCACGTGGATGTCCGGGACGCCGGCGACCTGGAGCGCGAGCAGCGTCATCCGCGTCGTGTCCCGGGTCACCCCGCGGCCGGGCGCGAGCGCGCCGAACAACACGCCGGCCGGCCCGGCGTCGTCGGCCAGCACGAGGCGGCCGGCCGGCACGTCGGCGGCGTACTCGCCCTCGCCGAGCCGCTCTCCGCGCTGCGCCGGACGCAGGCCGAGCTCGCCCTCGACGCGATCGGCGTCGAGCGCCCACACCGGCACGCCGGTCTCCATCACCGCGATCGTGAGCGCGTCGTCGAGCGTCGAGCGGGAGCGGAAGCCGCCGCTCTTCAGCCGCTCGAGCGCGAGCGCCTCGACCGGCGTGCGGTGCTCGTCGGGGTCGAGGCCGATGTGGCGGAAGAACACGCGGTAGGCCCACGGCACCGGCTGCCGGCGCAGCGCCACCGCCTGCGCGCCGCGGAAGCGGTCGGAGAGGACCCGCAGCCGCTCGCGCAGCTCCGGAGAGGAGGCGCCGGAGCGCGCTGCGAGCGTCAGCTCGTGGAGCCGGAGCTCCGGGAACTCGGCGGCGATCTCCGGATCGACGAAGGTCATCGCAGCGCCTCGACGCGCCGGGCGAGCTCTGCCTCCTCGAGCAGCGAGAACGACGTCCCGTCCACCTTCCCGCCCTTGCGCGCGAAGGTGATCGTCGGGCAGACCGCCACCGCGTAGGCGTTGGAGACCGCGCCGTCGTGGTCGTAGCCGACGGGCATCCCCCACTTGCGCTCCCGCACGATCCGCCGCACGTCGCCGCGGTCGCCGCGCACCGACACCGCCGCGAAGGCGACGTCGGGATAGCGCCGCCGCACCCGCTCGAGCACGTCGACCTGGCGCTCGCAGCGCTCCGAGCGGGTGGCGAAGAAGGCGAGCACGACCGGGCCGCGCTCGGCCAGCTGGCACGAGTTGAGGACGTCGGGGCCGCGCACCCGGCAGGCCTTCGACGGGTCGACCTGGGCATCGCCCTCCAGCGACGAGGACGCCAGCGGGACCGCGAAGGGCGGCAGCTGCTCTCCCTTCGGCAGGCCGCGCGAGCCGGGCGCGTCGGTGCCGAGCGTGTTGAGCGTGATGTAGGCGATGGCGGCCAGCGCCAGCACGCCGACGACCCAGGTGTAGCGCGACGCGCCCGCGGGCGGCCGGGGCGGCCCGGGCTCGCTCATGCGGGGACGGCCGGCTCCTCCTGCACGACCGCGGGCGCGGGAGGCGGCCCCGAGGCGCGGCGCTCGGCCAGCATCAGCACCGCCGGCAGCACCGCCAGCACGCCGAGCAGCGACACCGACAGGTCGACGACGGTGACGCGCCCGAAGTCGGAGAGCATCTGGACGTCGGAGAGCGCCAGCACGGCGAAGCCGGCGATCGCGGTCGCGCCGGAGGCGACCACCGCCGCGCCGGTCGACGCGTAGGTGCGCCGCAGCGCCTCCGCGGGCTCGAGCCCGGCTGCGCGCTCCTCGCGGTAGCGCGCGGTGAGCAGCACCGAGAACTCGGTCGAGATCGCGATCACGAGCGCGCCGAGCGTGGCCGACATCGGGTTCAGCGGGACCCGCAGCACGAACAGGACGAGCGCCGACCAGCCGCTCGCCAGCGCGATCGGCACGAGCGGCACCCACGCCCGCTCCCAGCGCCGGTACACGAGCAGCAGCACCAGCCCGACCGCCAGCAGCCCCGCCAGCAGCGTCCCGAGCCGCCGCAGCGGCGACGACAGCGCCTCGTTGGCCTCCGCGCCCAGCACCTGCAGCCCGGCGAGCCGCGCCGTCACGCCGGCGGGCGGGTCGAGCTCGCTGCGCATGCGGTCGATGACCTCCTGCTGCTCGTCGAGCGGCATCAGCTTGATGCCGAACGCCAGCGTCGCCGTCTTGCGGTCGGCGGTGATCACGGCCTGCGAGAAGTAGGGCGGCACGGCGTCGAGCAGCCCGCGGATCGCCGCGCTGTCCTTGGTCGCCGCCTCGGAGCGGAAGAGGTCGGGCAGCGACAGCGCCGGGCACAGCTCCGCCTTCCCGCAGCCGTTCTTCGCCGAGTAGCCGTACTCCTTGAGCAGCCCGGCCTGGTAGTCGCGCATCCAGGCGACGACCTTCGGGTCGGTGAGGTCCTTGCTCTCGACGACCACGTCGATCTCCCCCGCCACCCCGGTCGCCTTCTGGAGCGCGTCGAGGTCGCGCGCGCCGCGCAGGTCCTGCGGCACGAGCTCGCGCAGGTCGGAGGTGACGCGCGTCTGCGAGTCGACCGCCAGCCCGAGCAGCGCGATCGCCAGCCCGATCAGCAGCACGCGCCGCGGCCGCCCGAGCGCGGAGCGCAGCGTCGCCTCGCGCGCGCGGCCGCCCACCCGCCGCACCGGGCGCGAGCGCACGCCCGGCGCGCGCCGACCAGTCGTCGACCAGCTCGGCCGCGCCGCGCGCCGAGGCGCCCAGCCGCCCGCCGCCGCCGCGCCGCCGCGCGGTCGCCGCCAGCGCGGCGGTGCCGGCGCTCAGGGCCAGGAAGAACGCGATCGCGATGCCGGCCACGAGCAGGACGCCGAAGCTGCGCACCATCGGCACCGGCGACAGCAGCAGCACGAGGAAGCCGACGCCGGTGGCCAGCGCCGCGGTGGCGATGGTCGGCACCGCGATGCGCGCGGTGCGCTCCGCATCGCCCTCCTCCTCGACCCGCGCCTGGTACTGGATCGCGTAGTCGACGCCGAGCCCGAGCAGCACCGGCAGCACCGCGATCGAGGCCATCGTCAGCGAGGCCCCGAGCAGCGACATCAGCCCGAACGTGATCGCCACCGCCGCCAGCGCGACCGCCAGCGGCAGCAGCCGCAGCCGGCTGCGGAACACGAGCGCGAGCACGATCGCCATCACCAGCAGCGCCGCCACCAGCAGCCGCAGCAGCGAGTCGGTCAGCGCCGCCGCCAGGTCCTCGACCACGACCGGCGCGCCGGTGACCACGTACGAGCCGCCGTTCGTGAGCTGCCACTCCTTCATCGCCACCGCGCCGCGCACCGACTCGATCGCGCGCCGCCGCTCCGCCTCGCTCAGGTCCGGCTTGAGCCGCACCTGGATGACCGCCGCGTTCGGGCTCGGGAACAGGTAGGCGAAGCGCGCCTTCGGCGTCGTCGCGCCGCGCTGCGGGTCGAACACCAGCGCCGAGACGAAGTCGGGGTCGTCGAGCCGCGGCAGCCCCTTGAGCCCGAGCCCATAGCGGACGTTGAGCTGCAGCAGGTTGCGCGTGAACTCCGCGAACACGAGCTGCTCGGCCGCGTCGGCCGCCCGCTCCTGCGCGGCAGCGTCGCGGCCCTGGGCCTTCGCCAGCCGGCTGGCCGCCCGGCGCGCGCGGCGCGCCTGCTCCTGCGTATTGCCGAGCTGCTTCGAGAACTGGTCGTTGATCTCGCCGACCGCCGAGTTGATGAACGTGCCCGGCCCGTAGACGACCTTCACCGGCTTGGTGCGTGCGAACTCGGCGCACGGGGACTTGGCGCCTCCCGGCGC
Source organism: uncultured Solirubrobacteraceae bacterium (assembly GCA_963730115.1). Classification (GTDB taxonomy): domain Bacteria; phylum Actinomycetota; class Thermoleophilia; order Solirubrobacterales; family Solirubrobacteraceae; genus DASQFQ01. The sequence continues at coordinate 1,157,652 of CAVSQM010000012.1, forward strand.
CGGCTGGTCGTCCGGCTTGTTGCCCGACAGGCAGCCCTCGAGCCCGAGCAGCCGGCCGAGGTTGTCGGTCAGCACGAGGTTGGCCAGGTCGCCGCGCACGAGCACGACGATCGAGTGGTCGCCGAACCGCTCGCGGTAGACCTCGGTCGCCCGGTAGGAGTCCGAGTCCTTGCCGACGAGCGTCTCGACCGCCGTGCTCGGCTCGAGCCGCAGCGCGAGCGCGGCGCAGATCCCGGCCGCCACCGCCACCGCGAGCAGCACCCGGCCCGGGCGCCGTCCGGAGGCCCGCACGACCCGTTGGAGGAGCGCCGTCACGCTGCCTAGGGTAGGCGCCTAGCGGCCTTCGACCTGCGGGTAGTCCGTCGCGTTCCCGCCGGTCGTGAACTGGGCCTGCTTCTCGCACTTCGGCGCCGGCACGTTGCTCCCGGCCGGGAACGCGAACTGGTTGACGCCGTCGATCAGGGCCTGCGTGAGGCCGGTGACCTCGGTCGGCAGGACGGTCGGGACCGGCACCACGGTCGGGACCGGGAGCGGCGGGACCGGGACCGCTGTCGGTACGGCCACCGGCGCGGTCGTCACGCCCGCCGGCACCGCGCGGCCGCAGTGGCGGTTCTCGTAGACCTGCAGGTTCTTCGACAGCTGCGCGTAGCCGCGCGGCAGCTGGTACGGGTTCGGGCGGTTCGTCCCGAGGCGGCGCGGATAGGCGGCGAGGTTCTCCGGGTTGAGCGGGTTCGTCGTGCGCAGGTAGTGCAGTCGGCTGCCGGGGTCGAACGCCTGCGTGGCGGCCGCGGTGTTCGCGAAGAACGCGTTCAGCTCGCCCTTGTAGAGCCCGATGAACTCGAGGATCGGGATCAGCTGCCGCGTCGCCGGGTCGGTCTGCGCGAGCAGCGGCCGCAGGTCGCGCACGATCCGCTCCGCGGCCGGGAAACCGGTCTTCGAGGCCGTGATCAGCTTGTCGAGGTCGATGAACAGCGCGCGGGCGTCGGGCGCCAGCTTCGCGAGGTCCTCGAGCGTCGGGCTCAGCTCGCGCGCCGCCGGCCGCAGCTGGGTCACGAGCGGGTTCGTGTCGCGGGCGAACTCGTCGAGCCGGTCGAGCGTCTGGCGCGACTCGCGCGAGAACGTCGGCAGGGCCACGAACGCCTCCTGCAGCTCGCGGTCGCGCGAGGCGGTGGTCGCGAACACGCGGTTGGAGTTCTCGATCAGCGAGCCGAGCTGGTCGCCGCGCTCGGTCAGCGCGCCGAACACCACGCCGGTGTTGCTGATCAGGCGCCGCAGCGCGCCCTCCTGGCGGTTGAGGATGTCGACCGCCACGCCCGCGTCCTCGGCGAACGGGCCGAGGTTGCCGAGCGCGTCGTTGAGGTCGCGGCCGCGGCCCTTGATCGCCTGGGCCTGCGTCTGCATCCACACCTGGAACGCCTCGCGCGTCTTCGGGTCGAACGAGCGGAAGATCTCGTCGAGCTCGACGGTCGGCGACACCTGCGACTCGTTCAGCTGCCCGCCCTCGGCCAGCGGCTCCGCCGACCGCGAGCCCGGGGTCAGCTCGACGTAGGTCTCGCCCAGCAGCGTCTTCTGGCGCAGGATCGCCCGGGCGTCGGACGGCAGCGGCGAGTAGCGCGAGTCGAGCTGGATCACGACGAGCGAGCGGCCGGTCGTCTTGTCCGGCTCGATCGTCTTCACCTTGCCGACCGGCACGCCGGAGATCCGCACGTCGGCCTCCTGGGCGAGCTGGGTCGCCTCCGCGAACGAGGCGGTGAAGCGGTAGCCCTGCGGCTTCAGCGGGATCGAGCCGCCGAACGCGATCCACAGGAACAGCAGCAGCCCGAAGCACGACAGGGCGAAGGCGGCCATGATGGCGATGCGACCGAAGGAGGGGGCTTGCTTCTGCATCCGCTATCCGCCGCCGAAGGGGTCCTGTGACGTGGTCGGGCAGTCCTGCGTCGGGAGCGCCAGCAGCCCGACCAGCGTGCCCAGCAGCGGGTTGGCCTGGGTGACCTGCTGGAGCACCGGCACGTCCTGGCAGGTGGTGATGAACAAGCCGCGGCGGATCGGGCCGTGCGCGTCCTGCGTCGTGAAGATCTGGTTGCCGATGTGGTTCGCCCACGTCACCCAGAACAGGAAGCCCTCCTCCTGGCCGCGCGGGTTGTAGGCGAGCATGTCGAGGAGCGTGTTGACGACCTTGAACGTGCGCGTGAGGTCGGGGGTCGCCTTGGCGAGGTCGCTCATCGTCGGCTGGAGCTGGGTCACCGTCGGGCGCGAGGCGCGCACGAACGGGCGGATCTCGTCGTGGATGATCGGCGTCGTCTCGCGCACGAACGGCCGCACGTCGCGCAGCGTCGGGCCGAGCGCGCGGGCGGCCGGGCGCAGGGCCTGCAGCGTCGGGCCGAGCTCGTCGGCCAGCACCTTCACCTTGCCGAGCCCGCGCTGCGTCTCGTTGAGCGCGGACGGCAGCTCGGTCAGCGTCGAGCGCAGGTTCGCGTCCTGATTCGCGAGCCGCACGAACACCGCGTTCGAGTTCTCGACGAACTCGGCGAGCTGGTCGTCCTTCGTCCCGAGCTCGTCCATGACCAGCGACAGGTTGTGGATGACGCGCTTGATGTTCCGCTGGCGCTTCTCGAGCGCGCCGAACACCTTGCGGCCGTAGCGCGCCGACGGCTCGAAGCGCCGGATCGCGCGCGCCAGCTCGGGCCCGTTGCCGCGCAGGCCCTCGGCGCCCGCGCCGAGGAGGATCGTCAGGTAGTCGCGCGTGTCCGTGTCGAGCGAGGCGAGGATCTCGTCGAGGTTGACGTCGGGCAGCGTGTTGGCCACCGGGATCGTGCCGCCGTCGTCCAGCCGCCCGGCCTCCGGCGTGCCCGGCTCGAGCTCGGCCGCCATGTCCTTCAGCCCGGTCTTGGGGCGCAGGAGCACGGTCGCGTCCTTGTAGACGCGGCCGTACTTCGGCTGCATCTTCAGCGTGACGACGGCCTTGCCCTCCACGAGCTCGACCTTGGAGATCTCGCCGACCTGGACGCCGGCGATGTTGACCGTCTGGCCCTGGCCCGGCGTGACCGCCTGGGCGGTCGACAGCTCGGCCTTGACCGTGAAGAAGTCCTGGCCGATCAGCGGCACCCAGGCGGGCGGCGACAGCCGCTGCTTGCCGAGGATGTAGCCGCCGACGACCGCGGCGATCAGCATCAGGCCGAGGATCGCGACGAAGTCGAGCCAGTGCTTGCGGATCGCCATCCTCATGGCTTCGCCTCACCTGCGCCGACGGCGGCCCACGGACCGTTGACGTTCGGGATCTTGCTCTTGTAACAGGGGACGCTCGCGTTGTACGGCGGGCGCTTGCCCGGGTACTTCGGCCGTACGCCGAGCACCGGCGCGGGCGAGGAGCCGATCAGCTGACCGGTCGGCGAGCTGGCCGAGCCGAGCGCGACCGAGTCGGCGCCGCCGCCCGGCTGGAAGCGCACGTAGGAGCCGTTCCCGTCGAAGTTCTGGCTCTCGCCGGCGAGCCCGACCATCGCGTACCAGAACTCCTTGTAGTTCGCGGCGCCGGTGGTGAACTCGTCGCGGACGACGATGTCGCCGGTCGGCAGGATCACGTCGCGCGCGCAGCGGCTCGTGTCGTTGATCTCCGGCAGCAGCTGCAGCGAGGCGTCGGTGACGCGGGCGAGGTCGCGCGTGGTCGGCGCGAGGTCCTGGGCGAGGCCGCGCAGCTCGGACTGGGAGAGCAGCTTGCGCGTCTCGCGCACCCACGGGAACGAGGCCTCGATGGTGGCGGGCGTCTCGCGGACGCCGGGGAGGATCTCGCGCGCGAACGCGCGCGTGGGCGGGAACGCCTCGTTGAGCGAGGCGAGCGCGGCGTTGGCGTTCACGAGCGTCGGCGCGAGCAGCCGGATCGAGCTCTGCAGGTTCGTCGACTCGCTCGCGAACGCGCCCATCGTCGTGTCGAAGTTCGTGATCAGGTCCTTGAGCAGGCCCTCGTTGCGGATCAGCGCGCCGCTCGTGCGCGCCGCGCCCTTGAGCAGGCGCGAGACGTCGCGCTCCGGCTCGGTGCCGAGCAGCGCCTCGTTGACGACGGCCGCCGCCGCGCAGCGCCACGGGCGAGTCCTTGTAGGTGTCGTTGAACGACTCGGCCGCGGTCTCGCCGCGGGTCGAGGGATCGGCGTCGCGATCGTCGGCCGCGCTCGGCTTCGAGTTGAGCCCCTGCGCGAACCCGTCGAGCAGGTCGCGCAGGTCCTGGCGCGTGTCGCTCTGCAGCGAGGTGAGGACCTGGTCGAGCTGCACCGGCGTCGCGGTGCGGGTGACCTTGATCGTGTCGCCGGTCTCGAGCTTCGGCGCCGACGGCGAGCCGGGCTTGAGGTCGACGAAGAAGTTGCCCTCGAGGAAGATGCGCGGGCGGATCTTGGCGGTCGCGTCCTCGTGGATCGGCAGCCCGGCGTCGTTGACCTCCATGACCACGAGCGTCTGGTCGGTGCCCTCCCGGGGCTTGATCGACTTGATCTTGCCCACGTTGACGCCGGCGATCCGCACCGGCGAGTTGACGCGCAGCCCGTTGGACGACTCGAAGACGGCGTTGACCCGGAAGCCCTTGGTGAACGGGATGTCCTTCGTGAAGCCGAGGAAGAGCGCGACGGCGGCGATCGCCAGCGCGATCAGCCCGATCGTCAGGGGGCTGCGCTGCTTACGGCGGCGGCGGGCGACGGCGGCGGCCATTACTTGGTGCCCTCCGTGACCGACGGCTGCCGACCCGGCACGTTGCCGATCACCTGGCGGCCGGTGAGGAACGGCTCGTTGCCCGACTCGCACTCCTTCGGCTGCCCCGGCGACGCGGTGTTCGGGTACGGGTTGGAGTGGAGGTAGTTGTCGCGCGTCGGCGTGCCGCCGTTGGCGGGGGCCGACGACGGCGTGCCCTCGTTGTTCGGGCCCGCCGGCGTGGCGATGATGATGAAGCGCTGCCAGGTGCCGTGGACGTCGCCCTCGCTCAGCAGCGACGAGACGTTGCGGAACCACAGGGTGATGTAGTTGCACTGCAGCTGGGCCGGCGCGAGGTTCTGCAGCGTCGGGTTGAGCACCTCGAGCGTCTCGGCCAGATCCTTTACCCCGCGCGGCGCCACCGGGTCGTTGGCGAAGCGCTGCAGCTCCTGCAGCAGCGAGGCGAGCCGGCGGTTGAAGGCGGGCGAGCGGCGCAGCGTGCGCTGGCCCTGGTCGAACGTGTCGGCGAGGTCCGGGGCAGCGGTGCGCAACGCGGCGGCGCCTGGCTTGAGCTCGCGGAACAGGCCCTCGGAGTTGCGCAGGAACGGCCGCTGGACCGGGAACGACCGGATCGCCGCGTCGAGCGCGGGGCGGCCCTCGGTGATCGAGTCCTGGATGTAGGGCCGCGCCACCTCGTCGAGCGCGGTGAAGGTGGTGTCGAGGTTCACGAACAGCTCGGCCTGCGCCGTGGCGACCGGCGCGACGATGCTCGCGGCGTCGCCGAGCTCGTCGAAGAAGCGCTTGAGCTGCGTGTCCGGGTCCGACAGGTTGCGCGCCACCGGCTGGATGTCGCGCAGCAGCGAGGGCAGGACGCCGAGCGCGGCGTTGATGCTCGAGCCGCGGCCCGCGAAGGCGTCGCCGAAGCCGCGTAGGTTCTCCTGCATCGCCGGGCGCGTGGCCTCGTCGAACATGCCGATGAACTCGTCGAACTCGACCGGGGTCGGCGTCGACGCCGAGGTCGGGATCGTGTCGCCGTCGTCGTAGCCCTCGTCGGAGGTGCCGCGCGTGATCTCCACGTACTTGAGCCCGAGCGCCGACTTCGGCCGGATGATCACGGTCGAGTCCTTGGGCAGCGGATCGACCGCGCGCTCGAGCTTGAGCCCGACCACCGCGACGCTCGAGCCGTCCTCCTGGCGCTGGGCGGTGATCGAGTCGACGGCGCCGACGCGCGTACCGCCGATCCGCACCTCGTTGCCCTTGACCAGGTTCGCGGCGCTCGGCGCCTGGAGCTTGAGCGAGTAGCTGGGCACGAACGGCAGCCCGGCGTTCGCGTTGTAGGACAGGAACATCGCCACCAGGATCACGAGCACCGTGGCGGCGCCGATGAGGACCGGGTTGCCCGCGATCGAAGAGCCGCGGCCCCTCATCCCTCGTCCTTCCCGAACAGGTAGTCGAGGACCGCCTCGCCCTCACGCACGTTGCCGGCGGGCTTGACCGCCGCCTTCGGCGTTGCCGTCTTCGGCGCCGCCTTCTGCTTGATCCGCTTCGCGGGCTCGGGCGTCGCCGTCATCTGCGGCAGTGGGGCGACGCTGTCGGGGTCCTTGCCCTGCAGCGCGGCGGTCGTGCGGCGCAGGATCGGGTCGGTGTCCCCGGCCGAGGCGGCGCTGGCGCTCGTGGCCTGGGCGGCGCTCGCGGAGGCGAAGCGGGCGGAGCAGCCGTCGACCGGGGCCGTGTAGTAGCGCGAGCAGGTGTTGAGGATCAGCCGCGCGCGCAGGTAGTGGCCGAAGCGGTCGAAGCCGTTGATGGCGGCCACTTGGTAGAAGGTGTAGTCGAGCAGGCGATGGATGCCGCGGCCGCGCTGGAACGACTCGAGCACGTCGCCCGCGGTCTTGCCGACCGGCCGCGCGACCTTCGCGAACCGCCGCAGGTCCTTGGTGACCGGGAGCAGGTCGCGCATCGCCGGCGTGCCGATCACCGACGCGTCGCCGAGCGACTCGACGGCGGGGATGCCGGCCTCGGAGAACGGCCCGAGCTCCTCGATCATGCGGTTGATGTCCGGTGCCTGGGCGCCGAGGTCGCGGAACACCGGCGTCGCCTCGTCGGACAGCGCGCCGAGGCGCCGCATCGTCGGGCGCAGCTCCTGCAGGAAGCGCGGCAGGCGCTCGATGTCGGCCTCGAGGTCGTCGCCGCGCTCGGCCGTCGCCTCGGCGACGTTGCTCGAGTGCTCGATGGCGGATGACACGTGCGCGCGCTCGCGCGCGAGCGGCTCCAGCACGGTGTCGGAGTCGCGCGCGAGGTTGGCGAGCACCTTGTTCTGCGACGCCAGCAGCTTGAGGACCTTGTTGACCTCCTTGAGCGCGGGGTCGGCGCGGCGGATCACCAGGTTGACCTCCTTGCCGCGGCCGGCGAGGCCGGTGCCGAGCTCGGAGAGGATCAGCGACAGCCGCTCGCGGTAGGGCAGCCGCATGACGTTGTTGATCAGGTCGAGGTCGACGGACTTCTGCGTGTTCTCGACCGGCAGCAGGTACTGGCCCTCGCCCTCCTCGCCCTCCTCGATCTGGCGCAGCTCGGGCGGCGGCTCGGCGTCGGCGGCGCGCGGCTGCGTCGGCTCGCACTCGACGAACTTCTCGCCGATCAGCGACTGCGGGCGCACCTGGCAGGACGCGTCGCTGCGGAAGTCCTGGTACGCCGGGTCCTGGATGTTGAGCACCACCGCGGCCTTGAAGTCGCGGGTCACGTCCATCGAGTCGATCGTGCCGACCTTGACGCCGGCCACCTTCACGTCCTCGCCGGGGATCACGAAGCCGGCGTTGTCGAAGATCGCGCGCACCTTGTAGGTGCCGCCCTCGCCCGCACCGCTGGTGAGCAGCGCGGCGGCGGCGAGCGACAGCAGGAGGCAGACGGTGGCGAGGCGCTTCATCAGGGGCCCGCCGGAACCTGGCTCGGGTCACAGTCGTCGGGCCCGAGGTTGCCGTTGTCGAGGAACGGCGCCGAGCCGTCGACGGCGGGCTGGCTCGCGGCGCCCGGGCACCGCCTGGAGTTGTTGAGCGAGAGGCCGTCGAACTTGCCGCTGAGCGTGTTCGGCACGAGCTGGCCGCCGTTGCCGTCGCCGATGTAGGTGAAGGCGTTGAAGATCGGCTGGATGCGCGCGAAGTGACCGTTGGCGTCGTAGTTGGCGGTCGCCTGGCCGAAGTCGTGGAACCAGCCGGTGATCTCGGGCACGTACGGGCGGATGAACTCGAGCACCGGCTGCGACTTCTGCAGTGCCTGGCGCGAGTTGCGGAACGTCGGGCTGGCGACGCGCTGCAGCGCCGGCATCTTGCGCGTCGCGTCGATCAGGTCGTTGTTGGCGCCCTCGCGGGTGACGAGCTTGCGCAGGTCCTTGATCGTCGGGCGCGCGCTGGCGACGAGCGGGCGCAGCTCGCGCAGGAACGGCGCCAGGTCCTTGGTGGCCGGCTTGGACTCGGCCACCAGCACGTCGAGGTCGTCGAGCGTGGCGCGCAGGTTGACGAACGTGGTGTTGGCCCGCCGCAGCGTCGTCGGCAGCAGCCCGAGCGCCTGCGCCAGCGCGACGTTCTCGTTGCCGATGGCGGCAGCGGTGGCGTTGGTGTTGCCGACCAGCGAGGCGAGGTCGTCGCGGCGCTCGGCGACGGCGGTGACCGCGCGCGACGAGCTGACGATGAAGTCGGTCAGCGCCGCCTCGTCGCGGGTCAGCTGGTTGACCAGCCGCCGCGAGCTCGACAGGAACGGGTTGAAGTACTCGGCCGACTGGCCCGCCTCCTTGCCGCGGCCGTCGTACTGGGTGGCGAAGCCCTGGATGACGCCCTGGAGGTCCTTGCGCGCGTCGGGGTCGAGCGCGTTGAAGATCTGGTCGAGGTCGACGACGTCGGTGGTCGACCCGGCGGCCAGCGTCGCGCCGTCGTCGAGCTCCTCGGCCGAGTTCGGCGCCGGCGTGAGCGCGATGTAGCGGTTGGCGATGCCCGACAGCGACGTGAGCCGGATGACCGCGGTGGTGCCCTCGCGCAGCGGCGCGTACGGCTCCTCGACCTCGACGCGCACGCGCGCGCGGTTGTCGTCGGTGAGCACGATCTCGCGCACCGAGCCGATGCGGCGGCCGCCGACCTGGACGTCGTCGTCCTTGACCAGCTGGCCCGCGTTCTGGAACAGCAGGTCGTACTGATGGGTGTCGCCGCCGCGGAGGAGCAGCAGGGCGATGAGGACGATCGCCAGGACGAGCGCGGCGGCTGCCGCACCTCGGGCGATCGTCAACGAACCCTCCGCTCTCTCAACTCGAATCCAAGCCGTGCACGGCGTCGCCCGTGCGGGCGCGGGAAACTATCCCGGATTCGTTTACTTCGCGTTAGGGGAGGCGGAGCCTGCGGTTCATTCCATGCCCAGCGGCCCGCGCGAGGCGCCGGAGAGGAACTGCCGGACGAACATGTTGTCCGAGTTGAAGAGCTCCTCGGCGGGGCCGGACTCGACGATGCGGCCCTTCCACAGGACCGCGATGTACTCGGCGACGCGCTTGGCGGACATGATGTCGTGCGTGATCACGACGTAGGCGCCGCCGTTCTCCTCGTGGATCTCCTTGATCAGCTCGCACAGCAGCGCCGTGCGCACCGGGTCGAGGCCGGAGTCCGGCTCGTCGAAGAGGACGATGTCGGGGTCGAGCACGAGCGCGCGCGCGAAGCCGGCGCGCTTGCGCATCCCGCCTGACAGCTCGTTGGGCATCTTGTCGTGCGCGCCCTCGAGGCCGACCTCGCGCAGGCGGCGCGAGACGATGTCCTCGATCTCGTCCTCGCCCTTGTCGGTGTGCTGACGCAGCGGGAAGCAGACGTTGTCGAACAGGTTCATCGAGCCGAACAGCGCGCCGTCCTGGAACAGGACGCCGAACTTCTTGCGCATCTCGAAGAGGTCGTCGTCGGCCATGTTCGGGACCGACTCGCCGTGGACCAGCACGTCGCCGTCGTCGGGGTAGAGCAGGCCGACCATGTGCTTGATGCAGACCGACTTGCCGGTGCCCGACGGGCCGAGGATCATCGAGATCTTGCCCTCCGGGATGCCCATGTTGAGCCCGCGCAGGATCTTGTTGCGGCCGAACGCCTTGTGGACCTCGACGAACTCGACGGCGTCGGGCACGCCGGTCGGGCGCTGGGCGCCGGTGTGCCACTGGTACTCGTCGTCCGGGTCGCTGCCGCGGCGCGACTCCTCCAGCCGGCGCTTGTAGTCCGGGTCGTCCTCGGGCCGGCGCTCCTCGGTCTGCTGGTCGTCGCTCACTTCAGCCTCCGATCGGTGCCCGTGGATTCGCGCCCCAGAAGAGCTGCGTCCCCAGCATGCCGATGAGATGCACGAGCACGATGTTCAGGACCATCGACTTCGCGGTCGCGGTGCCCACCCCGACCGGTCCGCCGCTGGCGTTGTACCCGTAGTAACAGCCGACGAGGACGATGGCGGTGGCCATCGTCATGCCCTTGATCACGCTGTATAAGAGGTCGGGCGGGTTCTGGAACATCCAGAAGATCAGGAAGAACCCGCCGGAGGACACCTCGCCGATCTGCTGCACCACCGCCAGGTAGCTGGCGAAGAAGCCGGCGCCGATCCCGGCGAGGTACATGAACGGCAGCACGAGCCAGGCCGCGAGCAGCTGCGTCGCGCACAGGAAGGTCAGCGACGGGATGCCCATGACCTCGAGCGCGTCGATCTCGTCGGAGATCCGCATCGAGCCGAGCTCGGCGACGATGCCGGTGCCGATCTTCGCGGACATCATGTAGCCGAACGCGTAGGGCACGAGCTCGCGCAGGTCGCACCAGGCCGCGAACACGCCCGCGTAGGCCGGCGCGCCGACGGAGCGGTTGAAGTACGCGCCCTCGATCCCGCACTGGAGGCCGATGATGAAGATCAGGCCCCAGATGACGATCGTCGAGGAGAGGATCAGGATGCCGGCCTGGCGCAGCGCCTCGCCGAAGAAGCGCAGCACGCGAGCGTGAAGACCTCGGCCGACGATGCGCGCGCAGAACTTGACGATCTCGCCGAACGAGGCGATCCAGTCCCTGCGGGACGCTGAGCCAGCCGATGCTCATCAGCTTGATCACCGTGATCTCGGGATGGGTCGCGAGCAGCGTCTGGGTGAACACGTAGTTGAACGCGAACACGCCCAGGATCGCGATCACGACCGCCTGGTTGACGGCGCGGCCCACCCCCTCGGCGCCACCCGACGCGGTCATGCCCTTGTAACAGCAGACGATCGCGATGATCGCGCCGAACATGGTGCACTTGAGGACCGACCCCCAGAGGTCCGTGACCGAGGCGTTGGTGAAGAAGGTCGCCCAGAACGGGCCGAGCGGGGCGCCGTTGACGAGCGTGGCGAGGATGCCGCCGAAGATGCCGAACAGCAGCGCGTAGATGTCGAACAGGCCGGTGACGAGCATCAGCGCGAGGAAGCGCGGGACGACGAGGTTCTTGACCGGGTCGACGCCGAGCACCTGCAGCGCGTCGAGCTCCTCGCGGATCTTGCGCGCGCCGAGGTCGGCGGTGATCGCGGTGCCGGCCACGCCGGCGAGCACGATCGCCGTCACGAACGGCGCGAACTCGCGGATCGAGGCGAGCACGAAGAAGCCGCCGAGGCGGTCGAGCGCGCCGAACAGGACGAGGAAGTTGGCGGCCTGCAGGCCGGGCGCGCCGTAGCCGAAGGCGACCGTCGAGACGAGCAGCGGGAACCAGCACAGCTTGCAGCGCGAACAGGAACTGCGAGACGAACTCGCCGCCGTACGGATACGGCGGGCGCAGGGCGGACACGATCGTCTTCCCCGTGAGGATCATCATGTCGCCCGACTTCCTCGAGCAGGCTCTTGGCTGGCAGGAACGCTCGATCGGCGACGCTTCGGACCATCAATCTCCCCGGTTGGCGGTGGAACCCTACGCAATGCCGTTGCACGGGCACCGAACGCACGGCACCGGCGTAACTGGCGCTCAACATGCCCCTTGCGGGTACTTTCGTAGCGATGGGGTACATTCGCGCTCGGATGAGGTCACGGCCGGCCATCGCTGTCCTCGTGGCCGCCGTGCTCGTCGCCGGCTGCGGCGGTTCGCCGCGCCAGGACGAGGACGAGCCGACCGGCTCGTACCGCTCGAGGTCGCCGACGCGACGTTCCCGAGCATCGCAGTCGATCGCCGAGAGCTCGACGATGGAGGTCGCAGGTCCGCAACGCCGACTCGAAGGCCGCGCCCGAACGTCGCGGTGACGGTCGAGACCGATCCGGCGAAGGCCGGCTCGGGCACGGTGGCGTTCGGCCAGCGCGTCGACGACGACCGCCTGTCCGACCCCGAGCGGCCGGTGTGGGTCGTCGACGAGGGCCCGCAGGGCGGCGACTCGGCCGCCACCAACACGTGGTCGCTCGGCCGCCTCGAGGCCGGCGCGACGAAGACGTTCCGCTGGAAGGTCACCGCCGTCCAGCCCGGCTCCTACACGATCAAGTACCGCGTCTCGCCCGGCCTCAACGGCAAGGCCAAGCTCGGACGGCCGGGCCGACGGCTCCTTCAAGGTCAAGATCGACGACAAGCCCGTGCCCGCGCGCGTGAACGCCACGGGCGAGGTCGTCCGCGGCGAAGCGCCGGGCGCGTCGAAGTAGCGCTCAGCGCGGGCGCCATCCCGATGCGCCGGAGCCCTCGCTCAGCGCGGGCAGGCGCGGCGCGATGATGCGGTAGGCCTTCAGGCCGAGGCCGAGCCGCTCGCGGTCCTCGGACTGCATCGGGTCGAGCCCGGTCAGCTCCTTCACGCGGTCGAGCCGGTAGGCGACCGTGTGGCGGTGGGCGTAGATCGCCGCCGCCGTCGCGTTCATGTTGCAGTTGTGGTCGAGGTAGGCCTCGAGCGTGCCGACCAGGTCGGTCGCGTACTGGTCGTCGTAGCGGACCGCCGGCGCGACCGTGTCCTCGTAGAACGAGCGCACCTCCTCCGGGTGGGAGGCGAGCACGCGGAACAGCAGCCGGTAGGTGCCGCGCGCCGATGTCCTCGGGCGATCGGCCCGCCCTCGCCGTCGGAGCGGCGCAGGACGTCGAGCACGAGCTCGGCCTCCTGGATCGCGCGCGACAGCTCCGACGGGTCGCCGTAGAACGAGGACACGCCGACGATGCCGTGGCGCTGGAGGCGCGCGGCCAGGTCGCGCGCGGCGGCCTGGGTCGACTCCGGCGTGTCGGCGGGCAGCACCGCGTAGACGCGGTCGTCCATGTGCTGCGCGAGCGCGCCCGGGTACTCGCCGGCGATCGTCGCCACCACGTGGCGCGGCCGGTCGGTGGTCAGCTCCGCGCACAGCACGACGGCGCCGTGCGAGAGGTCGCAGCCGAGCCGGCCCGCGCGGCGCACGATCTCCACCGGGTCCATGTCCGGCCGCGAGCGCAGCTCCTCGAGGAACGAGCCGCGCAGGTTCTGCTCGACCTCCTCGCGCGCCTCCTCGACGGCGACCTCGGTCAGGCACGCCACCGCCGCGAGGTGCAGGAACTCGAGCGCCTCGCCGTCGGCCTCGCCGAGCAGCAGCACGCGCCCGATCGTCTCGTCGCCCGAGGCGATCGGGACCTCGCCGCCGATCTCCGGCGGCACCGAGGCCGGGCGGCCGCGCGCGCGGTCGCCGACGTAGCGGCGCAGCGCGCCGACGTCGGCCGAGGCGCCCGGCGACAGCGCCGCCGGGCCGAGCCGCGGGATCACGATCGCCACGGGCGAGCCCGTCGCCTCCGCCGCCAGCGCGGCCACCCGGCCCAGCCCGTCGCCCGCCAGCACCGCGTCCACCATCTTCAGGTGGACGGCGCGCAGGCGCTCGACGAGAGGCGGCGGGGCGGCCTTGTCCGGCCGCCCCGCGCCTACCGAGTCGTGGGCAGCGCCCACTGTCTCTTCTCCCCTACGCGTTCGCTTGCGCCGCGAAGTCGGGGTGGGCCTGCAGCGTCTCCTCACCGGACTCGCCGGTGCGGATCCTGTAGGCCTCCTCGACCGGCATGACGAAGACCTTCCCGTCGCCGATCGAGCCCGTACGCGCGTGCTTGAGGATGGTGTCGACCACGGTCTGCACGTCACCCGACGCGACCACGCACTCGACCTTCACCTTCGGACGGAGGTAGTTCGTCAGCTCCGCGCCGCGGTAGCGCTCGGTGATGCCCTTCTGCCGGCCCGAGCCCTTGACCTCCGAGATGGAGAGCGAGGGGAAGCCGAGATCGAGCAGCTCCGTGCGGATCGGCTCGAACGCCTCGTGGCGGATGAACGCTTCGACCTTCTTCATGTTGCCGGGACCTCCTTGGGCGAGGGCGCCGCACGCGGGATGTCACGCGACCCGCCAGGCGGGGTCGCGTAGCCCACGAGCTCGGGCGCCGGGATGAACTGCTCGGGGTACCCGTACATGCCGTGCTCGGTGATGTCCAGCCCGGCGTCCTCTTCCTCGGCGCTGACGCGGAGGCCGTACGTCTTCTTGATCGCCCAGAACGTGCCGAACGAGAGCGTGAAGACGAACGCGAACACCGTCACGATGCCCAGCGCCTGGACGCCGAGCTGCTCGAACGAGCCGTTGTAGATCAGGCCGGCCTCGCCGAACCCGTTGTACTCGGCGAACCGCGGCGCGGTGAAGATGCCGCACGCGAGCGTGCCCCAGATACCGGCGATGCCGTGAGCCGAGAGCGCGCCGACCGGGTCGTCGAGCTTCTTGTCGATCGCGAAGATCGCCAGCGGGACGATGATGCCCGCGATGCCGCCGATGATCGGCGCCGTCCACAGCTCCACGTAGCCCGAGGGCGCCGTGATGGCGACGAGCGCGCCGATCGCGCCGTTGCCGGCCATGCCGATGTCGATCGACTTGGTCTTCCAGTACGTGACCGCGACCGCGGTGACGACACCGGCGGAGGCGGCGAGCTGGGTGACCACCAGGACCTCGGGGAAGCGGCCGTCGAGCGCGCCCAGCGTCGAGCCCGGGTTGAACCCGAACCAGCCGAGCCACAGGATCAGCACGCCGAGGCCGAACAGCGGCATGTTGTGCCCCGGGATCGCCCGCGGCTGGCCGTCCTTGCCGTACTTGCCGCGCCTCGGGCCGAGGAGCAGCAGCACCGCCAGCGCGCCGGTCGCGCCGATCATGTGGACCGCGGTCGAGCCGGCGAAGTCCTGCATGCCGAGGTTGGCCTGCAGCCAGCCGCCGCCGAACACCCAGTGCGAGCCGATCGGGTAGATGAACCCGGCGAAGACGATCGCGTAGATGATGTAGACGCCGAACTTGATGCGCTCGAGCGTCGTGCCCCACACGATCGCCAGCGAGACGGCGCAGAAGACGAACTGGAAGAACCACTTCGACTCGACCGTCGCGTCCGACAGGCCCATGACGGGGAAGGCCGTCTGCGGGTCGCCGTAGTCGCGCAGGAAGAAGCCGTCATGGCCGATGATGTCGCCGACGCCGAAGGCGAAGGCGAAACCGACGGCCCAGTACATGATCGCCGCGATCGAGAAGTTGGTGAGGATCTTCGCGATCACGGTGCCCGCGTTCTTGCCGCGGGAGAAGCCCGACCTCCAGGAAGGCGAAGCCCGCCTGCATGAACATCACGAAACAGCCCGCGATGATCACCCAGAGCGAGTTGATCGCCACGGATTCGGGGAGCACGCCGTTATTGGCGGCATCCAGGGAGTCGGCGGAGGCAACCGCCGGTAGTGCCAGAGCGGCCACGAGCCCCAGCAGGGATCCCCGGGCCAGCCACGAACGTCGCAAGACAACAACCTCCTCGGTCGAAAGGGAGCGAGGTGAGTGTCGGGCGCACCCGGTCCAGGGTCATTGGACCGGTGTCGAAACATCGCCTCCGCTCTTTCTCCCGGCGGTCGATTCGCCCGCAAACTCCGTGATTCCGAGGCCGCGGCGAACGCGGAACGGCGATGTTTGGCCACCTGTACAAAGGCTGGCGCGCGCACGGTTACTACGCTGGCGCGCATGCCCAGAACCCGCACGCAGAATGTCACCGCCGCGCAGTGGAGCCCCAACGGGGGCGCACTGGGCGCGCCCGACCTGACGGTACCCGCCAACCAGGTCTTCGGGGCGAACGTCTTCTCTCCCTCGGTCCAGCGCCAGCGCGTCCCGTCGGAGATCTTCAAGCGCCTCCAGGAGACCCTCGACGAGGGCCTCCCGCTCGATCCGATCCTCGCCGACGCCGTCGCGTCCGCGATGAAGGAGTGGGCGATGGAGAAGGGCGCGACCCACTTCACCCACTGGTTCCAGCCGCTGACGGGCTCGACCGCGGAGAAGCACGACTCGTTCTACGGCCCGACCGGCGACGGCGCGGCGATCGCGGAGTTCTCCGGCAAGGAGCTGATCCAGGGCGAGCCCGATGCGTCGTCGTTCCCGACCGGCGGCATCCGGGCCACGTTCGAGGCCCGCGGCTACACGGCCTGGGACCCGACCTCGCCGGCCTTCATCCTCGAGAACCCGAACGGCGCGCTGCTCTGCATCCCGACCGCGTTCGCGTCGTGGACGGGCGAGGCGCTCGACCACAAGATCCCGCTGCTGCGCTCGATGGACGCGCTGTCGAACTCGGCGCTGCGCGCGCTGCGCCTGCTCGGCGACGGCGACGTCTCGCGCGTGTTCACCACCGTCGGGCCGGAGCAGGAGTACTTCCTGATCGACGAGCAGTTCTACTTCGAGCGCCCCGATCTCATCAACACCGGCCGCACGCTGTTCGGCGCCAAGCCGCCGAAGGGGCACGAGCTCGACGACCACTACTTCGGCTCGATCCCCGAGCGCGTGCTCGCGTACATGCTCGAGACCGAGCGCGAGCTGGCGAAGCTCGGCGTGCCGATCAAGACCCGGCACAACGAGGTCGCGCCGGCGCAGTACGAGGTCGCTCCGATCTTCGAGAACTCGAACGTCGGCTCCGACCACCAGCAGCTGACGATGCAGATCATGCAGAACGTCGCCCGCCGCTACGGGCTCGTCTGCCTGCTGCACGAGAAGCCGTTCGCGGGCGTCAACGGCTCCGGCAAGCACAACAACTGGTCGATGGGCACCGACACCGGCTCCAACCTGCTCGAGCCGGGCGCGACGCCGCACGAGAACTACCGCTTCCTGTTCTTCTGCGCGGCGGTCATCCAGGCGGTCAACAAGCACCAGGCGCTGCTGCGCGCGTCGATCGCCTCGCCCGGCCAGGACCATCGCCTCGGCGCCAACGAGGCCCCGCCGGCGATCATCTCGATCTTCCTCGGCGCGGAGCTCGAGAAGGTCTACTCGCGCGCTCGAGTCCGGCTCGGAGGACGCGGCGACGCCGAAGTCCGAGCTCGAGCTCGGCGCGACGGTGCTGCCCGCCCTGCCGAAGCACGGCGGCGACCGCAACCGCACCTCGCCGTTCGCGTTCACCGGGAACAAGTTCGAGTTCCGCGCGCTCGGCTCCAGCCAGTCGCTGGCGATGCCGAACACGGTGCTCAACACGATCGTCGCGGAGGCCATCGACGACCTCTCCGACAAGCTCGAGGCCAAGGGCGGCGGCGAAGAGGCCGTGCTCGAGATCGTGCGCGACGCGTACGCGGACAACAAGCGGGTCGTGTTCAGCGGCGACAACTACTCCGACGAGTGGCACACGGAGGCCGAGGAGCGCGGCCTGTTCAACCTCAAGCAGACCCCGGACGCGCTGCCGTGGCTGGTCAACGAGCAGACCGTCGAGGTCTTCTCCCGCTACGACGTGCTGTCCGAGCGCGAGCTCGAGTCCCGCTACGAGGTGTTCGTCGAGCAGTACGTGACGAGCCTCAACATCGAGGCGGAGACCGCGGCCGACATGGCGCGCACGCTCCTGCTCCCGGCGGCGCTGCAGTACATGGTGCTGCTCGACGACGCCGAGGAGGGCGCCGGCGTGGAGCGGCTGACGAAGGAGATCATCGGGCTGACCGACGAGTTCGTCGAGACGATCTTCGCGCTCGAGGAGGCCAACCTCGGCCACCCCGAGACCGAGGACGTGCTCGAGGCCGCCAAGTACGTGCAGGCGACGGTGATCCCCGCCATGGAGACGTGCCGCGAGGTCGCCGACCGGCTCGAGCGGATCGTGCCGGACTCGCTGTGGCCGCTGCCGAAGTACTCGGAGATCCTCTTCATCAAGTAAGCGGCGGAGGGCCTCGCCCCGGCGGGGCGGGGCCCCCTGTTGTAATGCCCGGGGATGCGGTGGGATCCTCGACCGATGCTGCGCGCCGCGCGCGGCGTCCCGAAGCGCGCGGCGACGGACAGGCGGCTGCACGAGCTGCTGGCCGACCCGGTGACCGGTGGCGTCGTCGACGCGGCCACCGACGTCGGGCCGCTGCTCCTGCACGCCGGCGACCAGGTCATCACCCCCGCGATCCAGCAGGACGGCTGCTGGGAGCCGGCGGAGGGCGCCTGGCTCCGGGCCACCGTACAGCCGGGCCAGACCGTGATCGACTGCGGCGCGAACATCGGCTACTTCTCGGTGCTCGCCTCGCGGCTGGTGGGCGCCCGCGGCTCGGTGATCGCCGTCGAGCCCGACCGCGACAATCTCACCCTGCTCGGCCACAACCTGTGGCGGAACGGGTGCGAGAACGTGCGCGTCGTCCCCGCCGCGGCGTGGCGCGAGCGCGGCGTCCTGAGCCTGCGTCGCAGCGCGACGAACACCGGCGATCACCGGACGTTCGCGCCCGACGGCGAGGCGCTGGTGCCGAGCGTGACGCTCGACGAGCTGCTGGCCGGCCGGCGGGCCGACGTCGTGAAGATCGACACGCAGGGCGCGGACCATCACGTCGTGGAGGGCATGACGACGACGCTGCGGCGCGATCCCGGCTGCGTCACGCTGATCGAGTTCTGGCTCGAGGGCATGGAGGAGCGCGGCGTGGACCCGCGTGACGTGCTCGCGAACTACCGCTCGCATGGCCGCCCGCTGGCCCTGCTCCGCGACAACGGCGAGGTCGTGCCCGCGGACGACGACGCGATCCTGGCGACCGCGTCCGGGTGGGAGGGCCGCTGGGTGAACCTGGTCCTGGGCGCCCGCGCCTAGCCGAGCTCGACGTAGTGGCCGCCGCCGGGGTGCGGCGGATGCCCGCCGCCGTGCCCGTCGTAGTTCGGGGCGCGCCGCGGCACCGGCTCGACGTCGGCGAAGTGATGCGCGAGGTCGTCGCGCACGAGGAAGGCGTTGACGCCCGCGAGCTCGGTGTGCACGAGGCGGTAGCCCAGCTCCCCGGCGACCAGCTCGATCGCCCCCAGCGACGCGCCGAACCAGTCCGTCCCTGCCCACTCGTGGTCGGGGTCGTAGGGCTGGACGAGCGCCCGCCGCTGCTCGAGGTGCGCGTTGTACTCGATGACGACCACCCGCGCCCGCGCGTGCGTGAGCGCGCGCCAGATCCACAGGTCGTTGCCGTCGACGTCGATCGAGAGCACGTCCGGCTCGTCCGACACGCCGCCGGCGGCGAAGAGCTCGTCGACGTTCTCGGCGATCACGCGCGCACGCAGCGTGCGCACGCGGTCGTTGTCGCGGTACTTCCAGGCGAGGGCGGCCGCGCCGTCCTCGTCTGCCTCCATGAAGAGGCCCTGCCAGCCGAAGATGTCGGCGAGCGCGACGCAGTTGCCCTCGAGCCCGCGCTGGGCGCCGAAGTCGACGAACTCGCGCCGCCCGGGGCCGATCCGCCGGAGGATCTCCGCGAGCACCCCGTCCTCCCCGTTCTGCGAGTAGACGCCGAGCTCGTAGCGCGTCAGGTCCGGTCCGGCGGGCAGGGCAGCCGTGCCGTCATGGCGACGGACGAGCTCCGCCAGCGCCGCGAAGAACGCGAGCCGCTCAGGCGTCGGCACGGCGGGAGCCCCGGACGCTGTCGACGTGGAAGACGTGCGGGTAGTCGACGGGCTGCTCGCCCGGGAACTCGTAGACGCCGAGCATGAGCTGCATCGGGTAGTCCGGCGCCTGCCCGACGGTCTTGACGTGCTCGCCGTCGACGAAGAACGCCACCTGCCCGGGCTCCCACTCGGCCGCGTACTCGTGCGGCTCGGTGACGTCGATGGCCAGCTCCTCCTGCGCCCACTCCTCGGTCAGCGCCGGGTCGCCGAAGCGGTGGATGCCCATGCCGACCCGGGCGCGGTCCGGCCCGAGGATGTCGCGGCCGAAGATCTCGACGATGCAGATCTCGCCCGAGCGCTCGGGCTCGTCCTCGAAGCCGATCATCCACAGGGCGACCATCGCGCGCGGGTGGTCGATCGCGCGCAGGCGCGTCTCGATGCGGCCGAAGTGCGGCGTGTAGAGGCGCGTCTCGGGCTGCGCCTCGCGGACGACCGCGTCGTCGTGGAACGCGCTCTGCTGGCCGGCGTGGCTGCCGACCGGGCCGGCGAACACGCCGGTCTGGAGCGAGGAGACGCGCAGGTCGCCGTCCCACTCGGGGCACCACGGCCGCTGGTCCTCCTCGATCAGGAGCTGCAGGCCGCCGTCGAAGCGGTAGCGGGCGGCGGCCCGCTCGCGGCTGCTCCACTGCGGCAGATAGGACGGCAGCCAGCGGCGCTCGTCGAGCGCGGGGCCCGCGAAGGTCTCGTCGAACTCCACCACCCACTCGCTCACGGCCAGGATCATGCCGATAACGGGAGAGTGCCGCGCGCCGTCCCCACCACCCCGGTCTGGGTCAAGCTGTCGATCGCGATCGCGCTGACGGGCATCGTCGGCTGGTGGATGCTCGACCGCGCCGACCGCATCGGCAACCAGGAGCGGCTCGCCGGGATCGCGTCGCAGATCGCGGGCCGCGACGTCGATGTCCGCTGCCCCGGCCCGATCGGGCGCGCGCTCGGCCAGGACACACTCGAGGGCAGCGTGCGCTTCGGCGCCGACGGCACGCCCGCCGACGACACCAAGCTGCGCCAGACGAGCTGCGCCGAGCTCGACGCGCTGGCCGAGGGCCGCCGGGGCAAGGAGCTCGCGTGCACCGAGCGGGCGGGCATCCTCTGCGGCCGCCACGGCCGCGAGCTGGCGATGGCGGTCGACGTGATCACGCACGAGGCGTGGCACCTGCGCGGCATCCAGGACGAGGCCCGCACCGAGTGCAACTCGCTGCAGACGATGGCGGGCACGGCGCAGGCGCTCGGCGCCACCCCGGCCCAGGCCGCGGCCCTCGCCCGCGGACAGCTCGCGGAGGGGTATCCGCTGATGCCCGACCACTACCGCTCCGGGCACTGCGCCGACGGCGGCACCTTCGACCTGCACCCGGACGACGCGCGCTGGCCCTAGCGGCCGTTGAGCCGCAGCGCCGCGAGGTGCTCCGGCAGCCCGCCCGCGACGCGCTGCGCCTCGCCGAGCTCGGAGCGCTCGTGCGTCGTGGTGACCGCCCACACCGTCATGCCCGCCGCGCGGCCGGCGGCGATGCCGGCCGGGGCGTCCTCGAGCACGACGCATGAGGCGGGGTCGACGCCGAGCCGCTCGGCGGCCAGCAGGTACGGGTCGGGGGCGGGCTTGCCGTTCTCGACCTGGTCCGCGGTGACGAGCACGTCGGGCTCCGGCAGCCCGGCGGCGGCGAGCCGCGCGCGGGCCAGCGGCGCCGTGCACGAGGTGGCGATGGCGACGCGCGGGAGCGCGAGCACGTCGCCCGCCCCGGGCATCGCCACGACGCCGTCGGTGTCGGTCGTCTCGGCCTCGGCGAGCATCGCCGCGTCGTCCTCGACGCGGTGCGGCGGCACGTGCTCCGCGATGACGGCACGCGCGGGTCGGCCGTGGTTGCCGGCCTGGATCGCCTCGCCGTCGAGCCCGTGCCGCTCGCCCCACGCGCGCCAGCTGCGCACGGTCGGGGCGCTCGAGTCGATCAGCACGCCGTCGAGGTCGGAGATGACGGCGGCGAACGTCTCGGGCGCCGGGGGCTCCGTCGGGCCGGCGGCGCGGCGGGCGAGCAGGAAGACCGCGACGGCGCCGAGGATCAGCGTGGAGAGCGCCCACGCGAGCGAGACGGCGTCGGCGAGGAAGCCGATGATCGGCGGCCCGATCAGGAACCCGAACGAGCCCATCGACGAGACGGCGGCGATGCCCGGCCCGGAGGCGACGTCCGGCTGGCGGCCCGCCGCGCTGAACATCAGCGGCACGCCGTTGGCAACGCCCAGGCCGACCACGAACAACCCGATCAGCGCCGCAGGCGGCGTGCCGATGAGCAGGAACGCGGCGAGCGGGATGCCGGTCAAGAGGGCGCCCCAGCGCAGCGCGCTGACCGGGCCGACGCGGCCGGTGAACCAGTCGCCGAACACGCGGCCGGTGGTCATGCCGGCCGAGAAGACGGCGAACGCGAGCGCGGCGACGGCGGCGCTCGAACCGAGCTCGCGCAGGTAGATCCCGCCCCAGTCGGACATCGCGCCCTCGGTGACCATGACCAGGAGGCACAGGATCGCCAGCAGCAGCACGCCGCGCGGAGGCAGGCGGAAGCGCGGCGCATCCTCGCCCTCGGCGGCGGAACCCTCGCCGATCCGCGGCGTCGCGACGACCACGACGGTGAAGAGCAGCGCCGAGGCAAGCGCGACCGTGATGCGCGGGTCGACCCCGAGCGCGGCGAGCCCGGCGGCAAAGCCGGCGCCGAACACGCCGCCGAGCGACCAGCCGGCGTGCAGGGACGACATGATCGGGCGCCCGAGGTCCTTCTCGACCTTCACGCCGTGGGCGTTCATCGACACGTCCATCGTCGCGTTGAAGGAGCCGAGCACGAACAGCGCGAGCGGGAGGAGCAGCGGGTGCGGGGCGAGGATCACGAGGTTGACCGCGAGCGCGTCGAGCAGCCCGCCCAGCCACACCATCCGCGCGGACCCGCGCTTGACGATCAGCTGGCCGGCGATCGGGAAGGCGAGGATGACCGCGACCGACATCCCGAGCAGCACCAGGCCCATCTCGCCCTTGCTCAGGTCGAAGCGCTCCTGGATCCACGGGATCTGCGCGATGAACGTGCCGATCACGGCGCCGTTGACGAAGAACAGCGAGGTGGTGGCCCAGCGCCGGCTCATGCGCGCGTCACCGTCACGCCGAGGGCGCGATAGGGGTCGAGCAGCTCGTCGGGCGCCGCGGCCTCGGCCACCACGTGCGTGAGCTCGGCGACCGACGCGACGCGGTAGGCGCTGCCGGCGCTCAGCTTGTCGGTGGTGGCGAGGGCGATCACGTCGGCGGAGGCCTCGACCATCGCGCGCTTGACGTGCGCCTCCTCGAGGTCGTCGGTGGCCAGGCCGGCCTCGGGGTGCAGCGCGCAGACGCCGAGCACGCAGGCGTCGGCGTGGACGGTGCGGAGGAAGTCGACGGTGGCGGCCCCGACGGTGACCTGCGAGCGCTTGTCGAGCCGCCCGCCGATCATCACGACCTCGGCGGTCGGGTGCTCGGCGAGCGCGACGGCGATCGGGGGCGAGTTGGTGAGCACGGTGCAGTCGTGGCCGGCGGGCAGGCGGCGGGCGAGCTCGAGGTTGGTGGTCCCGCCGTCGAGCAGGATCACGCGCGCGGGCGCGAGCAGCTCGAGCGCGGCCTGCGCGAGCGCGGGCTTGGCATCGGCCGCCATCTCCCGGCGCGCGCCGAAGCTGCCCTGCTGGGGCGCGGGTGCGAGGGCGCCGCCGTGCACGCGCTTGACCAGCCCCTGCGCGGCCAGCTCGCGGAGGTCGCGCCGGACGGTGTCCTCGGACACGCCGAGCTCCTCGACGAGGCGGGCGGCGACGACCTTGCCGTCACGCGCGAGCGTGTCGAGGATGGCCTGGCGGCGCTCGGCGCTGAGGAGGGGAGCGGTTGCACGGTCTTGCACGTTCGTGCATGGTACTGCATGAATGTGCGGCTACGTGACGATGAGGATGACCGCGACGACCGTTCCGCCCGCGATCACGATCCGGCGCAGCCACGCCTCCGGCAGCCGGCGCCCGTAGTGGGCACCGGCCCACGCCCCGACGATGGAGCCGACGGCGATCAGCGCCGCCGCGCCCCAGGCGATCTCGTCCGCCACCGCGATGAACAGCAGCGCCGCGACCGCGTTGGCGACGCCCGCCAGCACGTTCTTGACGCGCGTTGAGGCGCTGCAGGTCGTCGGCGAACGCGATCCGCAGGACGGCCAGCAGGATCACGCCCTGGGCGGCGCCGAAGTAGCCGCCGTAGATGCCGGTCAGGAACGTGCCGCCGGTCGCGGGCGTGAGGTGGTCGCGCTCAGCCTGCTTCGGCGTCGGCTTGAAGGCCATCAGGGCGACGGACAGCAGGATCAGGATCGGGACGACCGCCTCGAAGACGCTGCTCGGCAGCTGCAGCAGCAGGATCCCGCCGACGAGCGCGCCGATCGCCGACCCGACGGCGAGCGTGAGCACCCGGCGCCGCTGGCCCCGCAGCTCGCGCCGGTAGCCCAGCGCGCCGCTGATGCCGCCGAACACGAGCCCGATCGTGTTGGAGACGTTCGCCGTCACCGGCGCATAGCCGACCGCGAGCAGCGTCGGGAACGTCACGAGCGAGCCCGAGCCGACGATCGCGTTGACCGCCCCCGCGATGACGCCGGCCCCCGCCACGGCGAGCATCTCGAGCAACGACACCCGCCAGCAGGCTATTCGGCGCGCAGAGCGGGCGCGGGCCGGATGCCCGTCGCCGCCCGCGAGGCCAGCGCGCTGATCGCCGCCGCCAGCACGACCGCGCCCACGATCGCGATCGGGTACCACCACCAGGCCGGGAGCGTGCCGACGTCGCCGCCGTCGGCGGGATCGGTGACGCCGATCATGAGCAGGAACAGCCACGCCCCGAGCGGCAGCCCGACGAGCGCCGCCGGCAGCGCCAGCGCCGCGCCGCCCGCGATCACCGTCGTGCGGATCTGGCGCGGTGTCGCCCCGACCGAGGCGAGCACGGCGTAGTCGCGCTCGCGCTCGCGCACGGCGAGCCCGAGCGTGGTGAGCAGGTTGAGCGCGGCGATCACGAGCAGCAGCGCGACGGTGCCGTAGACGATCGGGCGCATATCGGCGGCCTCGCGCTGCAGCGACTCGATCGGGCGTTCCACCGCGAGCCGCCCCCGGCCCTCGCGGCGCAGCGCCGCGGCGGTCCGGGCGGCGTCGGCGCCGGGCGCGACCTGGACGGCCCAGTACGGCTCGTCGAGCGCGACCGCGCCGGCGGGCAGGCTCGCGCAGCGCCGTGACCGCGCCGCGGCCCTCGTCGTCGGGCTCGACGTGGCGGCCGACGACGCGCAGCGTCACCGGCTGCCCGCCGACGCGCAGCGTCACCGGCTCGCCGATGTCGACGCCCATTGCGTCCAGCGCGCCGCGGCCCAGCGTCACCTCGCCGGCCGCGCTGGCGCCGCGGCCGTCGGGGACCGCGTAGGGGAAGGCGTCGAGCGGCCCGTCGAGGACTCGGCCGTGGATCTCGACCTGGTCGCGGCCGGTCATCACGATCTCGCGCACGCGCGCGACGGCGGCCACCTCGGCGTGGCGCTCGAGCAGGCGGTCGACCTCGGCGCCGGGCAGGGCGGCCGACACGCGCAGGTCGTACGGCTGCGCGCGCAGCGCAGGGTCGGCGGCGAGGCGGTCCATCGTCGCCTCGAAGCCCATCGCGGTCGCCGCGAGCGCGGCCGCCAGCGCGAGGCTCGCCACCGTGAGCACGGTGCGCCCGCGCTGCGCGAAGGCGTCCTTGGCGCCGACGCCGACCACCACCGGCAGGTGCAGCCGCCGCGCGATCCGCGCCACCCGCGAGGCGCTCGCCGAGCTCGCCCCGCGCCCGAGCGCGAGCGCGGCCTGGACCGGGATGCGGCCGGCCCGCCAGGCCGGCAGCGCGGTCGCGGCCGCGACGAGGAGCACGGCGACCAGCAGCGAGCCGGCGAGCAGCGCGAGGCTCGGGGCGCCCGGCGCGGGGGCGCCGAGCACGTCGGCGGCGTCGGCCGACAGGCGCTCGGCGAGCAGCGCGCCGGCCGCGAGGCCGAGCGGGGCGGCGAGCACGGCCAGCACGACGTAGTGGGCGACGAGCGGTGGCGGTCACGCCGCCAGGGGTCAGCCCGATCGCGCGCAGGAGGCCGATCTGGCGCCGCTGGGCGAGCACGCGGCCGCTGATGGCGGTGGCGAGCGTGAACGCCGCGGCCAGCAGCGCCAGCAGCGTCGTGGTCTGGAGGATCGTCAGCAGCCGCCGCGACTCGTCGGTGAGCGCGGCGCGCTCGGTGCGCCAGTCGAAGGCGCGCACCCCGTCGCCCTCCGCCCGCCGTGCGAACGCCTCGGCGTCCGCCGGGTCGGCCAGCCGCAGCGCGGTCGCGAAGTTGCGCGGCCGCCCGCTCGGCGCGACCGCGGCCACGTCGGCCGGGTCGGCCCAGCCGCCGTCGTTGGAGCCGGTGGTGGCGCCGACGCCGACGACGCGCAGGCGCCGCGCCGCGGCGCCCTCGCCGACGACGATGCTGTCGCCGGGGGCGACGGCGTGGTCGCGGGCGATAGCCGCGCCACAGCACGATCTCGCCCGGGCCGCGGATGCGGCGCCCTTCGAGGATCACCGGGTTCTCGATCTCCGAGCGCGTGCGCGGGAGCCCGATCAGCCCGATGGAGTCGCCCTGCCCGTGCACGCGCGCGGGTGCCTCGGCGATCGGCCGCGGACCCTCGGCGGCCACCACGCCGCGCTCCGCCGCGATCGCCTCGAGCTCCGCGCGCGACGAGGAGACGGCGGTGACGTGCGCGCCGTTGGTCGCCGCGAAGAGGCGGTCGTAGGGGTCGTCGAGCGTCGCCCGGCCGTGCAGGGTGACGACGAGCGCGCCGAGCGCGAAGGCGATGACGAGCCCGGTGAGGACGGTGGTGAGCGGC
Organism: uncultured Solirubrobacteraceae bacterium; assembly: GCA_963730115.1. Classification (GTDB taxonomy): domain Bacteria; phylum Actinomycetota; class Thermoleophilia; order Solirubrobacterales; family Solirubrobacteraceae; genus DASQFQ01. The sequence continues at coordinate 1,184,033 of CAVSQM010000012.1, forward strand.
CGCGCCGCGGAGGTCGGCGCGGATGATGCGGAGACGCGGCGGCGAGCACGATCAGGCCTCCAGGCTCACCACGCGGCTCAGCGCGTCGCCCTGCACCGTCGACGGCATGGTCTCGCCGACGACCCGGCCGTCGCGCATCGCCACCACGCGCTCGGCCGCGCTGGCCACGCGCATGTCGTGGGTGACGAGCACGATCGTCTGGCCGTCGCCGTGGCGCTCCGAGCACGGCGACGACCTCGCGGGCGGCCGCGGTGTCGAGGTTGCCGGTCGGCTCGTCCGCGAGCAGCACGCTCGGCCGGTTGACCAGCGCGCGGGCGATCGCGACGCGCTGCTGCTGGCCGCCGGAGAGGTCGCCGGGGACGCGGCGAGCCGTCTCCTCGAGCCCGAGCCGCTCGAGCAGCTCGGCCGCGCGGCGGCGCGCCTCGCGCGCGGGGACGCCGGAGAGCAGCGCCGGCAGCTCGACGTTGTCGGCCACGGTGAGGTTGGCGATCAGGTTGAAGAACTGGAACACGAACCCGACCTCGGTGCGGCGCAGGCGCGCCCGGCGGGCCTCGCTCGCCCCGGCCAGCGCCTCGCCGTGCACGAGCACCTCGCCGCTGGTCGGCCGGTCGAGCCCGCCGAGCAGGTTCAGCAGCGTCGACTTGCCGCAGCCGCTCGGGCCGGTGACGGCGACGAACTCGCCGGGGGCGACGCGCAGGTCGACGTCGGCCAGCGCCGTCACGGCCGCCGCGCCCTCCCCGTGCAGCTTCCCGAGCCCGATCGTCTCCAGCACCGCGGTCATGTCGTCTCCGTTCCGAGGACCGCCTCGCAGCGGTCGAGCCATTTGAGGTCCGCCTCCAGGTGCAGCGCCGCGCCCTCGACGACCAGCGAGGTCGTGGCGTCGGCGTCGCCGTCGGCGAGCACGTTCTCGAGGTCGCGCAGCGCTCCGAGGTAGAGCGCGCGCTGCCGGGCGATCAGCTCGGCGGGGTCGGCGAGCCCGAGCTCGCCGGCGAAGACGAGCTTCATGAAGAAGTCGTCGCGCAGGCGGGTCGGGCCGCTGGCGGTGCCGACCCACTCCTCGAGCGCTTGCCGGCCGGCGTCGGTCAGCCGGTAGACGCGCCGGTCACGGCCACCCGCGTGCGCCTCCTCGTCGACGACGAGGTCGTCGCGCTGGAGGCGCTGCAGGCTCGTGTAGACCTGGCCGATGTTCAGCGGCGCGACCGCGCTGCCGAACCGCTCCTCCAGGCCGCGCTTGATCTCATAGCCATGGGCGGGCGCGGCGGCCAGGGAGGCGAGGACCGGGTAACGCATACCCGGTATGTATACACAGTATGTATGGCGACGTCAACCACCGCCGCCGCTCGAGCGTCCGGGGGCCGCCCCCTGGACCAGGCCAGGGCGCTGGCGGTCCAGCAGGGCGGCCCCGGACGAGGGTGAGGGCCGGCGCATCCCTGCCCGGCCCTCCGCGGACGGCCGCGCCGCGGCGGACCCCCCGGCCGCCGCGGGCGGATGCGGCCGTTTACGAGTGCGGGTGCGGCTTGCCCTTGTCCTTCTCGGGCTTGTCCGGCTTGTCGGGCTTGCCGTGACCGCCGCGGACCTTCGCGTCCTCGCAGTTCGTGAGCGTGTCGGCCTTGTCGGCGAACACGCGGTCCGTGCCGGCGCCGCAATCGACGGTGTCGGCCACGTGGTCACGCACGAACACGACGTCGTCGCCGGCGCCCGCCGTCACCTTGTCGGCGCCCTTGCCGGCGCGGATGCGGTCGTTGCCGTCGCCGCCGTCGAGCGTGTCGTCGCCGCGGTAGGAGCGGAGGCTGTCGTCGTCCGCGCCGCCGCTGAGCTTGTCCTTGCCCTTGCCACCGTGGACGCGATCGTCGCCGGCGCCGCCGTCGGCGGTGTCATCGCCGCCACCGCCGTGGATGCCGTCGTCGCCGTCGCCCCCGTTGACGGTGTCGTTGCCGCGGCCGCCGAACAGGCGGTCGTTGCCGGCCAGGCCGTCGATCTTGTCGTTGCCGGCCTTGCCGAAGATCCGATCGGCATTTGCTGTGCCGGTGAGCGTGTCGTCGCCGGCAGTGCCCTTCGTGGCGGCCGCGAGTGCCAGCCCCGGCAGGGCGAGGGCGAGCAATACGGCGACCAGCAGACTGCGTGACATGCAGATCCCTTCGTCGAGTAGGTGACTCAGAAGGGACCACCCGCGCACCCCTGCGCAGGTTGCGAGGTTGCGTCAGCGTTCCTTGATCTTCTTGATCGCCGTCGCCTGCTTCTCCGCCGCGGGTGTGGTGACCGCGGGCGTGACGGGCGGTTCCGGCTTCACGCGCTTGACCGGCTTCTCCGCCTTCGGCGGCTTGGCCGGCTTGACCGGATCGGCGGCCTTCACCTTCTTGGGCGGTGCGTTGACGGATCGCGAGCTGCCCGGCGCCTTGGGAACCTTCGCCGCCTGCTTCTGCTGCCCGGGCGCGCGGGCGTGCGCGAGGTCGCGACGGCTCGCGCCAGGCTTGGCCGGCGCCGCAGCGCGCTCGCGGCGTCCCTCCGCAACCTTGCGACCGCGCGTGCGCGCGGCCCGGCGGCGCTCTGTGCGCGCCGAGCGCCGTGTCGGCGTGACGGCAACCGGCGTGAGCACCCCGCCGCCCGGCGGGGCGGCGCGCGCAAGCGCCGGCGCCGGCTGCGCGGCGGCCGCAGGCGCCGATTCGGCGACGGCCTTGCGCGGCGCGGGATCGGGCGTCTCGACGAGCGCAGCGCCACCGCCGCCCGCCGCGCCCACCACGAGCGCGCTCGCGACGACCTTGGCCGCCAGCCCGCCGCCCAGCGACGCCCCACCGGCCGCGGCGCCGCCGGCGCCCGCCGTCGAGGCCGCGCCGAGGATCCCCGCCTTCAGCCCGGCGCTCGGGACGGCCGGCAGCACGAGCGCCAGCGTGTGGCGCTGCTCGGCAACCGCGTCGCGGTAGGCGCGGCACGGCTCGCACATCCGCAGGTGGCGGCGCAGCGGCCCGCGGCGCAACACGCCGGCGCGAGCGGTCGCGAGCTCCTCGCGCACCTCCGCGCACGGGCGCTCGCGCGCGTCGCGCTCGGCGATCAACGTCGTCCGTGCCTTGTGGATCAGCCCCTTCACCTGCTCCGTCCGGACGCCGATCACCTCGCCGATCTGCGCGTGTGAGAGGTCGGCCAGCTCGGCCAGCACGAGCGCGGCGCGCTGCGGGTCGGGCAACCGCGCGACGTCGGCGACCACCGCCCGCAGGTCGGCACGGGCCTGGACGCCCTCGCCCAGTCCCCGCACATCCGCCAGCTCGTCGTCGACCTCGGCGTCGGACCGCCGCGCCGCCAGGAGCGAGAGGCAGCGGTTGCGCGCGATCGCGAACAGCCACGGGCGCGGATCCTCCGGCGCCCCGTGCTCGAGCAGCGCCCGGTGAGCGCGCAGGAAGGTCTGCTGCAGCGCGTCCTCGGCCTCTTCGCGTGAGCCCACCATGTGCCGGCAGAAGCCGAAGATCGCGCCGGCGTGCCGGTCGTACAGCAGCTCGAAGGCGCGCTCGTCACCCGCGGCGGCGAGCTCGCCGAGCCGCGCGTCGCCCAGCCGCCCCAGCAACAGCTGTGGTCGTCGCGGCGCGGGCATCTCTGTCCGCTTGATCGTCGGAACGCGGGAGGCACTTGATCCCATTGACCCCTGAATACCCAAAAGGTTCGAAGGTTGCGCTCAACGAGCCGCGGCGGCGCCGCGGCGGAAGCTCCGCCGCGGCGCCGGTCTGTCAGCGGAGGCTCAGCGGGACGGCGCGAGCAGCGTCATCCGAGACTGCTTCGTCCTGCTGTTGCCGGCCGCGTCGCGCGCGGTGACCACAGCGGTGACCCTGAGCCGGCGGCTGCGCGCGAGCTTCGAGCGCGTGGCCTTCGACAGCTTGAGCGCGAACGTCCGCGTGGTGGAACCGGACACGGTCAGCGTCTTGCGGGCGATCCACTTGCCGCCTCGCATTGAGCTTCACGGTCACCCGGCATCGCACTTCCGCCTGCGGGCACGTGACCCGGACCGCGGCGATGCCCCGCTTGGAGACCCGGACGGTCCGGCTGACACGCACCTTCGGCGCGGTCGCGTCCGCCGGGTCTCCACCGATCTGCGCGTAGGGGTTGCCGGCACCCGGCGCCACGCTGAACGTGCGTGTGGCGGAGCCGACGTTTCCACTCGCATCCGTCGCCTGCACCACGACCGTGTGAGCTCCGGAAGCGAGGTTCTTGAACACCGCCGGGCTCGTGCAGCCCGCGAACGCGGCGCCGTCGAGCTTGCACTTGATCGCCGCCGAGGCATCGTCGGAGCTGAACGCGACCGTCGCGCTGTCGCCGTTGACCGCGACCTGACCGATGGAGACGGCCGGCGCACGCGTGTCCACCACGAACGTCCTGGTGGCGGAGCCCACGTTCCCGTCTGCGTCCGTCGCTTGCACGACGATCGTGTGGGACCCGTGCGCGAGGCCGCTGAACTCGGCCGGACTCGTGCAGGCGGCGAACGCCGCGCCGTCGAGCTTGCACCTGGTCGCCGCCGAGGCATCGTCGGAGCTGAACGTCACCTTCGCCGTCGCGGCGGAGACCGCGACGCCGTTGATCGTGACCTTCGGAGCCGCGTCATCGATGGTGAACGCGACGTCGACCTTGTCGAGCCGCGGCGTGGCCGTTGCGACGGTCGTGTCCAAGCTCGCGCGGTACTGCAGGTAGCGCGCCTTGGGGCTCGTCACCGCGCCGCTCGCGCTGAGCGGCGCCCAAGGGGCACTGGCCAGCGCTGCGGTGCTCGTGGCCGTGCGCGTCTCATACGCGATCGCGGTCCCGCTGGGAGTGGTGCTCGTCGCCGTGAACGACAGTCCGCTCACCCGCGGATCGCCGGCGTCGAGGGGACGCGAGGTGAACGTGCCGGACGGCTTGTGCGTGTTGAGGACCATGGAATCGATCGAGACGCCCGCGGCGTCCGGGCTGAAGTCGCTGGCCTGTGCGCGCATCGCGCGCGGTCAGCGGGATCGGGTCGGACGACGACAGGTACGCCGTCGACGAAGTAGTCGAAGCCGGTCGTCGTCCAGTCGATCCGGTAGGTGTGCGGAGCGGTCGCGGAGACCGCCGGAACCTCGAAGTCGATGTTCAGCTGCGGCGCCATCGCCGTCGGACGTCCGTGCGTAGACCTTGCCGCCACCGTCGGAGCCGGTGCTGAACATCGCCCACGGCTGGACGTTGAAGTCCGTCGCGAAGCCGACGTGGGCGAACGTCTGGGATCCGAGCGTCGCCCGGAACTCGATCGAGCTGCCGGGGCCCGCGGTCACGCCGCTGTCGGCACGGGTGCCGTCGACGAGCATCGCGCCGCCGGCCACGGTGGCCGCGCCGCCCGCGGACCAGGGGGTCGAGACCCAGCCGGCGGGCAGGACCGTGCCGTCGAACGACTCCTCGAGGGTGCGCGCGAGCTCCACTGCCCCATCCGCACCAGTCCCGCGGACCACGGTGCTGCTCGGCGTGCCTGCCGAGAAGTCGGCGGCGGTGTCGTCGGACCTCGTCACGGTCGCCGCACTCGCGGTCGCCGCACTTATCGGCCCTACCGCAGCGGCGACCAGCGCCGCCGTGACGATCCTTCGTGTTCTTGAACTGCTCAGCATGTCCACTCTTCCCTGTCGGTTCTGTGTCCTGAGACCTGGTCGTCCTGACCGTCTCTAACGGCGCCGAGGCGCCAGCAGGCGCACGGCCATCCGAGCCGTGACCTGGTTGCCCGCCGCATCGCGGGAAGTCGTGACTGCGGTGACCCGCAGCGAGCCCTTGCGCGCAAGGCGAAGCCGCGCGCCGCGGCTGAGTCGCAGCCGGAAGCTCCGTGTCGTCCCGCCCGCGAGGGTCAGCGTCCGGCTCGCCACAGAGACGCTCCCGAGCCGCAGGCGCAGTCGCACCCGGCAGCGCAGCTCCCCGGAGGGGCAGCTGGCGCGCAGCGTCGCGGCACCCGTGCGCGAAACCCGCACCCGGCGCGGCCGGACGATGACCCGCGGCGCCACGCGATCGGTCCCGGACTGCGAGCCGCCGAGCACGGCGCCGAGCGGGCGCCTCAGCGGTCGCAGGCGGCCGGCCCGACTCGCCTCCCGGCGGCGGCAGCTGCCCGCCGGGGGCGGTGGCGGACGTCACGGTGAACGTGCGCTCGGAGGCCGTCGGATCGATGGCGCCCGCCGGATCGACCGCCCGCACCTGAAGTGCGTGCTGACCGCCGGCGAGGCCGGTGTAGACCGCCGGGCTCGTGCACGGACCGAACGGGGCGCCGTCCATCCGGCACTCGAACCGCGCGCCGGCCACGTTGGACGTGAAGGCGGCGCGCGCCGAGTTCCCGCTCACCGCGAACTCGGTGATCGTCGTCTCGGGCGGCCCGGGACCGGACGGCGCCGTGCCGTACGTCGCTTCGTAGTCGCCGGCGGCGGCGTCGAAGACCGCGTACTCGATGCCCTTGACCGTGCGGGCGGACGTCGTGATCTCCGTCCCCTCGCGGGTGACCTTCGAGAGCTCGCCGGTGGGTCCGGCGACCGGGAGCATCGCCTCCAGCCCGCGTGCACCGGCGCCGCCGCGCTGGACGGAGAACCCCAGCCGGTTGCCGCTGAACGCGAGCCCGCCGAAGGACGAGTCGTTGCGACCGTCGAGCCACTCGAGCATCTGCCGCGCGGAGACCACCGGCACCTCGCGCTGCCTCGGCCTCGGCCACGATCGCGTCGGCACCCGGATGCTGCGACGAATCCGTGTGCATGTTGGCCGTGAAGACGCCGTAGTAGCCCTGGGCCCCGAGCGCGCCGTCGATCAGCGCCTTGATGTGCGCGGCGTAGTCGATGCCCGACTCGTCGGTCAGCTGCGTCGCCGCCTGGTACACGTCGATCATCGAGCCGTCGAGATCGGCGAAGCGCATCGGCATGCCCGAGCCGGTGAACATCCCCGGCCGGTCGTTCACCCAGCCCTCGGGCCAGTAGTAGTAGTTCGTGTCCAGCCGGATGCCGTTCGCCAGCCCGACGATGGGCTCGCTCGCCCAGTCGCTCCAGGCGATGCAATGCGTGCGGCTGGTCGCCGGCGCATCGAGGGTCGGGAACGCGCTCCTGAACGACGGGAGCTGGTCGCTCCAGTTCGCGGCGAGCGACGCGCGGGTGAAGTTCGTCGCAGCCGGTGCTGAGGTGCAGCGCGATCTCGAAGCCGTCGGCCTCGAAGCCTTCGGCGCCGGGGATCGAGGTGCCCGGATAGACGTACGACGAGGCCCGGACGCACTCCCAGTCGGCGACCGAGCAGCCCGCTGGCTGGCCGCCTCGAAGCGGTTGAACTGCCCCGTGGTCCCACCGTTGGCGTGGTCATCCCCGGTCATGACCACGGCCGCCTTCTCGCCGCGCGGGAGGTACCAGAAGCGCGGGAGCGGCATGCGGTCCGCGCTCATCTGCGTGACGAGGTTGGCCAGCAGGCGCTGTTGCTCGTCGGCCTGCGGGATCGACACCTTGTCGAGGTCGACCCAGTCGGGCTCGGCGCCCCCGAAGAAGAGGTCGTCCGAGCGGATCAGCTGGCCTCCCCCGATCCCGCTGTCGCGCTCTTGACCCGCCCAGGCCGGGTTGCCCTGCCGCGTGTAGACCACGGAGCGCGCGAGATCGTAGGTGAACGCGGCGGCCTGACCGCCGGCCGAGCCGACGCTGCGCAGCGTCACGGCCGGGCTCGACGTGGCCGCCGTGGCGCTCGAGTAGAGCGTCGCGACGGTCGTGGCGCCCGCGACCGTCCAGCGGTCAGCCACATCGTGGAACTGCATGGGCTCGCCGGTGATGCCGCGGCCGGGCGCGACCTGCAGGTAGCCGTTGGGGAGATCGCCGACGTCCGAGCCCAGCCCGAGTAGACCGGCCAGCTTGGGATCGGGGCGCATCGCGATGAGATTGCCGCCGCCCTGGACCCAGGACTGCAGGAGGCCGGCCTGGGCAACGCTGAGCCCGGTCTGCGCCAGCACGACGACCTGATGGGCGGCGAGCGACTGCGCGCTCAGCGAGCCGACGTCGGCGACGGCGAACTCGTTCAGTCCTTCCGCGCGGAGGATCTCGGCGTAGTACTCCCCGAACCGATCACCCGGGTCGGTGACGACGAGCACGGGGCCACCGGGCCCCTCGCTCGGCGTCTGTGCATGGACGGGCGAGGCCGAGAGGAGTCCGGCGACCGCGGTGAGGAGCGCCGCGACGACGGTTCTGCGGATGGTCTTCGGGGACATGACGGTTCCCGCCCTTCTCATGGTCGTGTGCATGCCTCAGCGCCCCGGTGCGCGAAGGCGGATCGAGGTTCGTGTCGTGGCGCGGTTGCCCGCGAAGTCGCGCGCCGCGGCGACGGCGGTGACACGCAGGGAGCGCTTGCGGACGAGTGCGCGACGAGCGCTGCGGCTCAGCCGGAGCGCGAAGGTCCGGGCCCTGCCGCCGTCGACGCTCAGGGTGCGGGTGGCGACCTGGCGACCCGCGAGCCGCAGGCGAAGCGTCACCCGGCAGCTCCGCTCGCCGGCTGGACAGGCGACGCGCAGCTTGGCGGTGCCGCTGCGCGACACCCGCGTGCTGCGCGGGCTCACCCGGACGCGCGGCGCGACCCGATCGGGAGACGGTCGCCCGGTGACCGGCGTGGCAGCGGTCCCGGTGCCCAGCCCAGCGCCCAGGCCGACGGGAGAGATGCCGAGCGGGCCGGTGCCGGGAGGCGTCTCGCTCGGCTCCCCGTCCGGACCGGGACCCGCCGCGCTCGCCGTCGTGAAGGACCAGGTGCGGAGCGCGGCGAGCGCGTTGCCCGCCACGTCCTTGACGCCGGTGGTGACCGTCGCCGTGTAGCGGGTGGCGGCGGCCAGGCGGGCGGTGGGTGTGAGCGAGGCGGTGTGCGCTGCCGGCGCGTAGGTGACGGCAGCCGGCACGAGTGCCCCGCCGGGGTCACGCAGCTGCACGGTGTCCTGGTTCACGGTGGACGGGTTGAGCGCCTCGTCGAACGCCGCGCTCACCTTCGTCGCCGGGTCGGCGCCGACGCTGCCGTCGGGCGGCACGACGGCCGTGATCGTCGGCGGCGCCTGGTCGGCCGGCTGACCGGCGGGCACGAAGACGACGTCCGCCCAGTAGTTGCTCGCCTCGAAGGTGTCGGTCGGGAAGCCGCCGCCATAGCGGTAGACGCCGTTCGCGGCGGCCGGTGCGTGCAAGGGCGCAGCGTCGAACTGCGTCGTGAAGAAGTTGCTGTCGGCCGCGTAGGAGTTGTCGCTGGACAGGTAGGAGGCGACGTACGTCGCGCCCGCGGTCACGCTGACCGCCGGCGAAAGCGTCGCCTGCTGCCAGCCGGACCCCGACTCCCCGGTGAAGCTGGCCGTGGCCAGCAGCGTGCCGTCCTCCCTCCAGAGGTGGCCGACGCGCGTTCCGGTCCAGGTCGCGCCCTTGTAGTAGCGCAGGCCCGTGATGACGCCGTTCTCGTCGGCCCGGAAGCGCACGCCGACCTCGATCGGCGCTCCGTCGTTGATCGCCGTGTCGCCGGGAACCATGGCGCCGAACAGCGTGCAGGGACACGACCGCTCGGTGACGATCACGGATCGCCCGGCGGACGCGGCGCCGAGGTTGCCGCTGTCGTCAGCCGCGCGGCTGAGCAGGGTGACCGCCCCAGCCGGTCCGGGGTCCAGCTGTAACTCCACGCCTCGCGCCCGGAAGCCGGATGCCAGCTGGCGCCATTGTCGACGGACACCTCGACGCCGCCCACGCGGCCACCCGTGTCGGCGGCGGTGCCGCGGATGGTGACCGTCGACCGCTGCTCGACCGTCGCGCCTCCGCCCGGTGCGGTGATCGCGGATGTCGGCGCCGTCGCGTCGCTCGACGCGGTGGCCGCCGCGAGGCCGGGCTGCAGCGACATGGGCTGGGCGTCCATGTCGGCCAGCAGGTTCACGGTGGCCTGCTGCATCGAGGCGTTCGGGGCCGAGTTGCCGCGGTCGTGCTCGCCGTCGAGCCCCCATGGCCACTGGACCGTGCCGGCGCCGAAGACCAGCGCGTCCTCGCCGGCGCCGTTCGTGTCGCGATGGAGCGTGAGGTTGTGGGTCGCCGAGCCGTCGGCGTAGGTGGAGCCGTAGTCCTGCAGCTTCTCGACGCCGCTCACGGTGGTCGAGGACAGGCGCATCTGCCCGGCGGGCCGCGCCCCGTTGTCGAGGTCCTCGTCCCACTCGTAGCCGATCGTGTCGGCGGTGAGCTCCGCGACCGCCCCTGCCGGCTGCCCGGCCACCGCGGTGCCGCGCCAGAACCGCAGCTTGCCGTCCTCGGCCGGCACCCGGAGCGCGGCCGAGCCGGAGTTGACCGTGAAGATCGTGCCGGTCAGCGCGTTCTCGGGCTGACCGCCCTCGGGGTTGAACGGACGAGGATCGCGCCAGGTGCCGGTCCAGATCGGCTGCGGATCGATCTTGCGGTTGTCGTGCGTCTCCTTGTAGGAGACGAGCGTGCGGTGGTCGTCCTCCCAGCGGGTCTTCCAGAAGACCTCGTTGCCGCTGAAGAAGCCGAGGTTCACGCCTGCGTCACGCGCGGCCTCCACGTTGTCGCGCTGGGTCCCGGACCAGTACTCGTCGTGTCCGACCGAGAGGAAGGTTGCGTGCTCGCGCAGTTCGGCGCCGAGGCGATCGCTGTCCACACCGGTCGAGTAGCTGACGTCGTAGCCGTTGCGCTCGAGCCAGCGGACCATCGGATACTCGCTGTTGAAGACCCAGTCCTCGTCGGCGTTCTCGCGCGTGGAGAAGGGGCGGTCGTAGGAGACCTTGTAGGCCCGCCCCGCCGGGTTGCCGGTGTAGAGGCTGTTGCCGCCGTAGTCGTTGTAGGCCTGCCACGTCGTGTCGGACGTCTGGAAGAGCACGTCGGAGGCGCCGTCGTCGTCACGGACCACGAAGACGACGTGGCTGGCGCCCGTGACCCCGCCCTCACGCACGAGCTTGGCGAAGTAGATGCCCGAGGTGGCGGCGGCCGGCACCGTCCAGGAGGCGGACTGCGCCCAGTTCCCGCAGTCGATCAGGCCGGTCGCTCCGTCCTCATCGCAGGCGGGCTGGCTCTGGGGCAGCGCGACCGAGGGCTGCACCGTGGCGACCAGGCGGGCGCCCGCCCCGCCGTAGTAGCCCATGCGGTAGATGTCGAGGCGGTAGTCCGAGGCGGTCGTGTCGACCTTGAAGCGCACCGTCCCGCCCTGGGCGACCGAGATGTCGGTCGCGAAGCCCTGGATGCCGGGGTCACCCGCGCCGGCGACATCCCATTCGCTCGCCGGATTCCCGGGCCTGCAGTTCTCGACGACGATCTCGTTGTTGCTCGGCGAGTCGCACGCGGCCTCGGCGCTCGGCGCGGCCGCAAGACCCGCGAGCGCCGCGACGATGACGGCGCGCCCTACCAACCCTCTCCATTTCCCCATGAATCAGGACAACGCGCCCGCGGACCGTCGACTTGCGCGCGCTCTCGATGATGGTCCGCACTCGTACCTCCGCCCGTCCCGGCGCCCGGCGCTCGTGCCTCCGCTAGGATCGGCCGCGGCGGCAAACCTTGACAAAGGTGTGGCAAGGTTGCGCTAGCATCCCTTGTTCATGCGCGATTTCCTGGCAGCCACCCGCGACCGCGTGATCGTCTTCGACGGCTCGATGGGCGCGACGCTCGAGCAGTACGACCTCTCGCTCGAGGACGACTACAAGCTCCCCGGGCGCTGCCACGAGGCGCTCGTGCTCAACCGTCCCGACGTCATCGAGCAGCTGCACGCCTCGATGATCGAGGCGGGCGCCGAGGTGGTCGAGACCGACACGTTCCAGGGCTCGCGACTCAAGCTCGAGGAGTGGGGCCTCGGCGAGCACACGCTCGAGATCAACCGCAAGGCCGCCGAGATCGCCCGCAAGGCGGTCGGCGAGGAGCACTTCGTGGCCGGCTCGATCGGCCCGACCGGCTTCCTCCCAGCCTCCGACGACCCGACGCTCGGCGCGATCCGCTTCCGCGACCTCGTGGCTGTCTTCGAGGAGCAGGCACGCGGCCTCGTCGAGGGCGGCGTCGACCTCATCATCATCGAGACCGCGCAGGACATCCTCGAGGTCAAGGCCGCCGTGTTCGGCGCCCGCGAGGCGTTCAAGGCCACCGGCCGCGCCGTGCCGATCCAGACCAGCGTCAGCCTCCTCCCCAACGGCGGCAAGATGCTGCTCGGCACCGACATCTCCGCCGCGCTGACCACGCTCGAGGCGCTCGACGTCGACGTCATCGGCCTCAACTGCTCGACGGGCCCTGAGGACATGCGCGACGCCGTGCGCTTCCTCGGCGAGCACTGCCCGACGCCCATCCACTGCATCCCGAACGCCGGCATCCCCCACCAGGGCCCCGACGGCGAGACCATCTTCCCGGCCGAGCCCGAGCCGCTCGCCGACGTGCTCGGCGACTTCGTGGAGCGCTACGGCCTCGGCATCGTCGGCGGCTGCTGCGGCACCACCACGGAGCACATCCGCGCGATCGCCGAGCGCTGCACGCACCACCACCCGAAGGCGCGCCCGGCCCGCCGCCCCATCCACGTGTCGTCGATGATGACCGCGACCCCGCTCGTGCAGGAGCCGGCCCCGACGATCGTCGGCGAGCGCGTGAACTCGCAGGGCTCGCGCAAGGCCAAGGAGATGCTGCTGGCCGACGACTACGACGGCCTCGTGACGATCGCCGAGGACCAGGTCGAGGGCGGCGCCCACGTGCTCGACCTCTGCGTCGCGCTGACCGAGCGCCAGGACGAGGACGAGCAGATGCGCGTCGTCGCCAAACGCGTCGCGCTGACCCAGCCCGCGCCGATCCAGATCGACTCGACCGAGCCCGACGTGATCGCGACCGCGCTCGATCAGATCCCGGGCCGCGCGATCGTCAACTCGGTCAACCTCGAGGCCGGCCGCGACAAGCTCGACAAGGTCGTCCCCATGGCCAAGGCGCACGGCGCCGCGCTGATCGCGCTGACGATCGACGAGGTCGGCATGGCCAAGACGCGCGACCGCAAGCTCGAGATCGCCCAGCGCATCAAGGAGCTGGTCTGCGACGAGCACGGCCTCGACCCCGAGGCGCTGATCTTCGACGCGCTGACGTTCACGCTGACCACCGGCGACGACGAGTGGAAGCCCTCCGCCGTCGAGACGATCGAGGGCATCCGCCTGATCAAGTCCGAGCTCCCCGGCGTCAAGACCTCGCTCGGCGTCTCCAACGTGTCGTTCGGCATCGGCGTGCCGGCGCGCTCGGTCCTGAACTCGGTCTTCCTGCACCACTGCGTCGAGGCCGGCCTGGACCTCGCGATGGTCAACCCGAACCACATCACCCCGTACGGCGAGATCCCCGAGGAGGAGCGCAAGCTCGCCGACGAGCTCGTGTTCAACCGCTCCGACGAGGCGCTCCAGCACTTCATCGAGCACTTCGAGTCGAAGTCCGGCGAGGACGAGGCCGAGGTCGCCGACCCAACGGCCGGCATGACCCCGCAGGAGGCGCTGCACTGGCACATCCTGCGCCGCAAGAAGGACGGCGTGGAGGCGCAGATCGACGCGAGCGTCGACGACATCGGCGCCGTACCGACGCTCAACGACGTGCTGCTGCCCGCCATGAAGGAGGTCGGCGACAAGTTCGGCGCCGGCGAGCTGATCCTGCCCTTCGTGCTCCAGTCGGCCGAGGTCATGAAGCGCGCCGTCGCCCAGCTCGAGCAGTACCTCGACAAGCTCGAGGGCTACACGAAGGGCACCGTCGTGCTCGCGACCGTGTTCGGCGACGTTCACGACATCGGCAAGTCGCTCGTCAACACGATCCTCACCAACAACGGCTACACGGTCATCGACCTCGGCAAGCAGGTCCCCATCGGGACGATCCTCGACGCCGCCGAGGAGCACAAGGCCACCGCCATCGGCCTGTCGGCGCTGCTCGTCTCGACCTCCAAGCAGATGCCACTCGCGGTCGCCGAGCTGCACGAGCGCGGCCTCGAGTACCCGGTGCTGATCGGCGGCGCCGCCATCAACCGCAAGTTCGGCCTGCGCGCGAACTACCCGAAGGGCAAGGACTCCGAGGACGTCTATGGCCCCGGCGTCTTCTACTGCAAGGACGCGTTCGAGGGCCTCGGCGTGATGGACAAGATCGTCGACGCGGACGCCCGCGCGGAGCTCGTGACGAAGACCCGCGAGGCGGCGTCGACGCTACGCGAGACCGGCGAGGAAGAGGAGGTGCTCGACACCTCCGACGACTCCGTCCGCTCCAAGGCCCGCACCGACGTCCCGGTGCCCACGCCGCCGTTCTGGGGCGTGCGCGAGCTCGAGGTCGACCTCGACGAGGTCTACCCCCACCTCGACACGCACGTGCTGTTCAAGCTCCACTGGGGCGGCCGCGGCGTCAAGGGCGAGGAGTGGAAGAAGCTCGTGAGCGAGGACTTCCGCCCGCGCCTCGAGCGCATGTGGCGCGAGCAGACCTACCTGCACCCGCGCGCGCTGGTCGGCTACTTCCCCTGCTACTCCGAGGGCAACGAGATCGTCGTCCTCGACCCCGAGGACCGCGAGACCGTGCTCGAGCGCCTCTCCACGCCGCGCCAGCCGAAGAGCGACCGCATCGCGCTCGCGGACTTCTTCCGCCCGAAGGACAGCGGCGAGCTCGACGTGGTCGCGCTGCAGGCCGTCACCGCCGGCGACGAGGTCACCGAGCTGATGGCGAAGCTCGAGCAGGACGGCGAGTTCGCCGAGCAGCTCTTCACCCACGGCATCGGCGTGCAGACCGCCGAGGGCATGGCCGAGTGGCTGCACTGGAAGGTGCGCGAGGAGCTCGGCATCCCGCAGACGCAGGGCCGCCGCTACTCGTGGGGCTACCCCGCCGTGCCCGAGCAGTCCGAGCACGACAAGGTGGACCGCCTGCTCGGCCTGTCGGACATCGGCATCCGCCTCTCCGGCGGCCACGCGGTCGAGCCCGAGCAGTCCACGCTCGCGCTGATCGCCCACCACCCGCAGGCCGGCTACTTCGGCATGCGCAACGGCCGGCTGTTGCCCGACGGCTCGCCCGACGACGTGATCAAGGGCACCGACCGCGACCCGTCGCTGTTCGGCGTCACCGCGTAGCCCGCGCGAAGACGGTACTCGCCCGTCATGAGACGTCTGTTGCTGTTCGCCATGGCGGCGCTGCCTGCTCCTCCCAGCCGCCGCGAGTGCCTAGGGAGTGCCCCTCCCGCCCGGCGCCGTGAAGTCCGACAACCTCGAGTAACAGGGCGGTGTCGAGCCTCAAGTCCGGCGCCCTCGTGTGCCCCTGTTCCAGTGAGCTGACCGGAAGCGGCCGCGCGCCTCAGCGCGCGGCCGCCTCCGAGAAGTCGACGAGCCGGCTCTTGTACTCGCTGCGTGGAAGCGTGCCGTAGGGCACGAGCTCGACCTCCGTGCTGACCACGAGCGTGGTGCGGATCGCCTGGCGGATCACGCCCGCCAGCTCGGCGTCGGCCTCGGCGTCCTCGGCCAGCTCGACGAGCACGCGCGGCGGCGCGTCCTGCCGCACGCCCTCGTGCTGCGGGCGGATCTGCACCGGCCCGCCGACGCGCGGGCGGAACTCGGCGACCACCTCGCGCAGCGCGGTCGGGAACAGGTTGACGCCGCGCACGATCAGCAGGTCGTCGGTGCGCCCGATGCAGCGCACGCGCAGCGCCGGGCGCCCGCACGAGCACGGCCGCGCGTTGACCACCACGCGGTCGCGGCTGCGGAAGCGCAGCACCGGCATCGCCTCGCGGCGCAGCGTGGTGTAGACGAGCTCGCCCTCGGCGCCGTCGTCGAACGGCAGCGGCCCGCCGCCGTCGGGGTCGATCAGCTCGGCGTGGACGTGGCCCTCGCCGGAGAAGTGCATGCCGGCCTGCTCCTCGCACTCGCCCCACAGCGAGGGTGAGACGTCGGCGATGCCCATCGCCTCGCGCACGGTGGCGCCGAACGCCTCCTCGATCGCGTGGCGCGTCGCGTCCTCCCCGCCGCCCGGTTCGCCCGCCACCGCAAACGTGCGGACGCCGAGCTCGCGCGGCTCGATCCCGCGCTCGCGGCACCAGTCCGCGAGGTAGAGCGCGTAAGACGGCGTGCAGCCCAGCGCCTCGGCGCCGAGGATCTGGAAGGCGCGCACGAGGCGCTCGGTGTTGCCGCTCCCGACCGGGATGACCGTCGCGCCGATGCGCGCCCAGGCGTCGAGCACCGCGCCGGCCACGAACGGGCCGGAGTTGTAGGTGAGCACCGCCCGCTGGGACGGCGCGATGCCGGTCGCCGCGTAGGAGCGGGCGCCGATCTCCGTCCAGCCCTCGAGGTCGGCCGCCGTGACCGCGATGTACGACGGATCGCCGGTCGTGCCGCTCGTCGAGTAGACGCGCACGACGTCCTCGAGCGGCGCGGCGAGGTGCCGGCCGAGCGGCGGCTCGGCGGCGAGCGACTCGCGGATCTCGTCCTTGGTCGTGAACGGGAGCGACTCCCACGGCGCGTCTTCGAAGCCGGCGAGCTTCTCGCGGTAGAAGGGTGAGCGCGCGCGCAGCGCGGCGAGGTCCATCATCCGTCGTACTCGACCGCCGTCTCCGCCGCCGCGGCCAGCCGGAACCCGATCGGGCGCTCGTGCTCCTCGCGCAGATGGCCGAGCAGGCCGGCGGTGCGCGCGAGCAGCGGGATCGCCTTCAGCGTGTAGGCGGGCAGGCCGAGGTCGAGCATCGGCGCGGCGATCGCACCGGAGACGTTGAGCGGCAGCGGGCGGCCGTAGACCTCGGGCACCGCGGCCTCGATCGCACGCACGAGCGCGACGTGCTCCGCGGAGACGCCGAGCTCGTCGGAGAGCGCGAGCAGGCGCGTGGTGCGCGGGTCGCCGTCGCGGTGCAGCGGATGGCCGAAGCCGGGCAGCGGCGTGCGGCTCTCGCGGTGCTCGCGCACGACGTCGACCGGGTCGGTGCCCGCGGCCAGCGCGTCGCGCAGCATCGTGCCCGCGTACTCGGTGGCGCCGAGGATCACCGAGCCGCAGCCGAGCAGCCCTGCGGCCACCGCGCCCTGGAGCGATTCCGGGGCCGCGGACAGGGTCATCCGCGCGGCCTGCACGCTCGGCACGAGCCCGTGCTCGGCGATCGCCACCAGGCAGGCGTCGGTCATGCGGCGCTCGCGCTCGTCGGGCACGCGGCCCATCAGGAGGAGGAAGAACATCTCGGTCAGGGACAGCTGCCCCATGAGCTCCGAGGTGAGGTCGTGGCCGCGGACCGTGACCGCATCCGCGGTCGCCTCCGCGATGGCCGTCTTGGCATCGGTCATGCGGTACATCCTGCTGAACTCCGGCGTCGTGCGCGGACTGCTGATGGATCTGACGCCGTTGCGGGGACGCGAGTTCCGGCTGCTGTTCTGGGGCCAGCTCGTGTCGCTGTTCGGCTCGATGGTCACCTTCGTCGCGTTGCCGTTCCAGATGTACGAGCTCACGCATTCGACGCTCGCGGTGGGCGCGCTGGGCGTCTGCCAGTTCGTCCCGATCGTGACCGTCGCGCTGGTCAGCGGCGCGCTGGCGGACGCCGTCGACCGGAGGACGCTCGTGCGCCTGGCCGAGCTCGGATCGGCGGTGGTGGTGGGCGGGCTGCTCGCCAACTCGCTGCTGGAGAGGCCGCACGAGTGGGTGCTCTTCGTGTGCGCGGCGCTCCTGGCCGGCTTCTACGCGCTGCTGCGGCCACCGCTCCACGCGCTCGTGCCGCGGGTCGTGCCGCGCGAGCAGCTCAAGGCCGCAATGGCGCTCGAGTGGCTCCGCGGCGACGTCGGGATGATCGCCGGGCCGGCGATCGGCGGCGTGCTCATCGCCGCCTTCGGCGTGCCGCTGACGTACGGGATCGACCTCGTCAGCTTCCTCGTCTCCCTCGGCTTCCTCTCGCTCCTGCGGGCGAGCCCGCCGCCGGAGGACGCCGAGCGGCCGAGCCTGCGCTCGATCGCCGAAGGCCTGCGCTACGCGTGGGGTCGCCCGGTGCTGATGGGCACCTACCTGGTCGACATCAACGCGATGTTCTTCGGCATGCCGCAGGCGCTCTTCCCCGCCATCGCCGCGGGCTACGGCGGGGCCGAGGTGCTCGGCCTGCTGCTCGCCGCGCCGGCCGCCGGCTCGATGGCCGTCGCGGTGCTCAGCGGCTGGACGAAGCGGGTGCACCGGCACGGCCGCGCGGTGGCGCTGGCGGCGTGCGGGTGGGGGCTGGCGATCGTCGGCTTCGGCTTCGCCGACGTGCTGTGGCTGGCGCTGGCGTGCCTCGCGGTGGCGGGCGGGATGGACGCCGTCTCGGGCCTGTTCCGCAGCGTGATCTGGAACGAGACGATCCCCGACCGCCTGCGCGGGCGGCTCGCCGGGGTCGAGATGATCTCCTACACCTCGGGCCCGACCCTCGGCAACTTCGAGGCGGGCGCGCTCGCCTCGCTCGTGGGCGTGCGCGCGACGGTGGTGTCGGGCGGCGTGATGTGCCTCGTGGGGACCGGGGTGATCCTCGCGTTCCTGCCCGCGTTCTGGCGCTACGACGCCCGCGACAGCGCGCCGGCGTGATCGCCGGCGCGCTGGGGATCGCTAGGCCGCGACCCGCGCGCGCGGCGTGAAGCTGCGCTTGCGGGCGCCGCGGAACCTGCCGTCCGGCAGGCCCGCGGGGGCGCCGGCGCCGCTGACACGGGCGCCGTTGGCGCCGGCCGCGGAGGCGGTGGACGCCGCGGCCTTGCGCTTGCCGGTGAGCTTGACCGTCAGCTTCTCGGTGATCGCCTCGCCGCCGGCCGGCTTGAAGGTGACCTTGAGCGCGTAGCGGCCGGCCTTGGCCTTGCGCGGGAGCTTGAGCTTGTAGCTCGCGGTGCCCTCCGCGATCGTCTTCGAGCCGCGGGCGATGACGCGCCCGTTGCGGACGAGCGCGGCGCTGACCTTGCCCGGCGTGTCGGTCGTGACGGTGACCGGGACCTTGCCCTTGGCCAGCCTGACCTTGCGCGGGGCGCTGGCCTCGAACTCGGCGTCGTCGCCGGTGGCGGGCTGCTCGTCGAGGTCGCCGCCGTCGGTGCCGCCGCCGCTCGGCGGGGGCGTGGAGCCGCCGCCGCTGCCGCCGCTCGGCGCGGCCACGGTGACGGTCTTCTGCGCGACGCCGGCGTTGCCGGCGGCGTCGGTCGTCTTGACTCGCACCTCGTAGGTGCCGGCCTGGGTGAAGGTGTGGCTCGTGGTCGCACCGGAGCCGGCGCCCGTGTTGTCGCCGAAGCTCCACTCGTAGCCGCCGGCGAGGCCCGACGTCGCGTCGGACGCCTGGGTGCCGAACGTGACGAGCTCGCCGACCTGGGCGGTCGCCGGAGCCTGGATCGAGACCTGCGGCGCCGTGCGGTCGAGCAGCACGCTGTCGCACTTCGCGTCGGACAGGTTGGCCTTGTCGGCGGTCGACCCCTGGTTCGGGCCGGCCGGGTTGTCCGGGATCGCCGCGTCGGCGGCGATCACGCACGCCCACACCGGGCCGTCGGGCGCCGGGTTGTCGCCCGAGGCGAAGTCGGCCGTGCAGGTGAAGGTCGTCGACTTGCCGGCGCCGGCCGGGACCGAGCAGGCGGAGTTGTAGCCGAAGATGAAGCCGGCGTTCTTGTCGCAGATGTTCGACGCGCCGCCGAACTGGAAGCACATGAAGTTGGCCGGGAACGGGCCCGCGACGTCATCGGCGAAGCCGACGTCGATCCGGACCTTCGCGTCCTTGGTCGTCTCCGAGCCGCCCACGAGCGCGATCTGCGTGGCCGGCTTGGAGCGGTCGATCGTCGTGGAGGCGCGGCGGCCGAGCTGCGTGCCCATCGAGCACGAGTTCGGGCCGTCGCTGATCCACAGGCTGTCGTTGGGGAACGTGTACTGGCCCTGGGCACAGACGCCGTACTGGCCGCCGTGCTGGAGCGTCCGGACGCCGGACCAGTTGGCCCACACGTTCGTGGCCCCGTTGGGGGCCGGGTTCTGGGTCGGGTTGGCGACCAGCGCGTTGTTCTCGTAGTAGTCCCAGCGCACGCGGTAGGAGCCGATGCCCTGGCTGGCGGGCCACTCGAACCACTGGGTGTTCTGCTGGGAGTTCGTGTACAGCGGCTCACCCGTCCCCGCAGGCTGGACCTGCGCGGCCGCGGGCTGGGCGGCGCCGAGTGCGCAGGCGACCGTGCCGATGAGAAGGAGTTTCTTGGGGAGGTGGGTCATGGTGACGCCAGCGTGCCGGAACCCGGTCCTCCGCAAATCAGGGGGTTCCCTAGTCTTCGCCCGCGGTGAAGGTGCTCTCGATCGACGGCGGTGGCATCCGGGGCCTGATCCCGGCGCTCGTCCTGGCCGAGATCGAGCGCCGCACGGGCCGCCGGATCGCCGACATGTTCGACCTCATCGCCGGCACCTCGACCGGCGGGATCCTGGCCTGCGGCCTCACGCGGCGCGGCCCGGACGACCGCCCGCTTCACACTGCCGAGGAGCTCGCCGAGCTGTACGTGACCGAGGGACCGAAGATCTTCGACAAGTCGCTGGTCAAGCAGGTCACCTCGCTCGGCGGCCTGGTCGACGAGCACTACGACGACAAGGGCCTCAACGACGCGCTCGAGACCTACCTCGGTGACGCGCGGCTGAACGAGGTGCTGACCGATGTCTTCATCACCGCCTACGACCTCCACGACCGCTTCGCGTTCTTCTTCCGCTCCTCGCGCGCGCGCACGGACCAGACCTACGACTTCTCGCTCGTCGAGGCCGCCCGGGCCACGAGCGCCGCGCCCACCTACTTCGAGCCGATCGAGGTCACCGACGCCGCCGGCTCGCGCACCTACCCGCTGATCGACGGCGGCGTCTACGCGGTCAACCCCGCGATGTGCGCGTACGCCGAGGTCGTCGGGGCCGGCCAGGCGCTCGAGGTGCTCGCCTCGCTCGGCACCGGCGCGCAGATCAAGCCCATCGAGTTCGACGAGGCCACTGGCTGGGGCCAGATCGGGTGGGTGCGGCCGCTGATCGACATCGTGTTCGACGGCGTCGCCGACACCGTCGATTTCGAGGCGGCGACGCTCGCCAAGGAGCGCTACATGCGCTTTCAGGCCACGCTCCGCTACGCCTCCGACGCCCTCGACGACGCCAGCCCGGCCAACCTGCGGCGGCTCGAGGGCGACGCCGAGCGCCTCATCGCGGAGCGCACCGCCGACATCGAGACGCTGTGCGAGGTGATCGCGGGCTGAGGCGACCTACACTGGAAACCCCTGATGCCCGAGCGCCATTTCGTCAAGTACACGTTCCTGAAGGTCGATCCGGCCTGGCGCCGCCTCGACGCCGAGCAGCGCGCCACCCATAAGCGCGAGTTCATCGCCGCCTGCGAGGACTTCGCCTCCGAGCGCCTGCTGCGCGCCTTCAGCACCGTCGGCACGCGCGGGGACTGCGACCTGATGCTGCTGTCGCAGGCCACGAACCTTGAGCGGATTCACGAGTTCCACGTGGTGCTTTCTCAGAGTGGCCTGATGCAGTGGTGCTCGATCCCGCACTCCTTCCTGGCCATGACCAAGCCTTCCGAGTACTCCGACGAATCCCGCCTCGAGGTGCGCCCCAAGCACTCGAAGTACCTGTTCGTCTATCCGTTCGTGAAGACGCGCGAGTGGTATCGGCTGTCGCCGGAGGAGCGCTACAAGGTCATGCAGGAGCACATCCGCATCGGCCGCGAGTACCCGCAGATCGACCTCAACACGAGCTACTCGTTCGGGCTCGACGACCAGGAGTTCGTCGTCGCCTTCGAGACCGACGAGCCCGCCGCCTTCCTCGACCTCGTGCAGCGCCTGCGCACCACCGAGGCCTCCGCCTACACGAAGCGCGACACGCCGACCTTCACCTGCGTATCGACCTCCGTCGAGCGCGCCCTCTCGGCGCTCGACGGCGCACCCCTCCCCGACGCCCTCTCCCTCTCCTGAACCCATGACCGAGCATCCAGACTTCGACGAGATCCGCGACATCACGATCATCGGCGCCGGCCCGGTGGGCCTCACCACCGCGTTCTGGGCCGGGATGCGCGAGGCGTCCTCGCGCATCATCGACTCGCTGCCCGAGCTCGGCGGCCAGCTCACGACGCTGTATCCGGAGAAGTGGATCTTCGACGTGCCCGGCCACCCGCGGATCCTCGCCAAGGACCTGGTCAGCGAGCTGCGCACGCAGGCGCTGGGCCAGTTCGACGTGCCCGTGCACCTCGAGACCACCGCGCACGAGATCGCCTACGAGGACGACCTCGTCGTGCTCAAGACCGACAGGGGCGAGCTGCGCTCGCGCACGGTGATCGTGGCCGGCGGCCACGGCGCCTTCGAGCCCAAGAAGCTGCCGGTCTCCGACGTCGACATGACCCCGTGGGAGGGACGCGGCGCCAGCTACCTGGTCGGCGAGAAGAAGGAGTTCGACGGCAAGCGCGTGGTCATCGTGGGCGGCGGCGACTCCGCCTTCGACTGGGTCGTGAACCTGCTCGGCACCGCGTCGGAGATCACGCTCGTGCACCGGCGCGACGGCTTCCGCGCCCACGAGGCGACGGTCTCGGAGGTCATGGGCCACGTCGACGCCGGCCGCGTCGACCTCAAGGTCCCGTACGTGATCAAGGGCGTCGAGGGCAACGGCAACCTCGAGGCCGTCGAGCTCCACCACGCCGGCGACGAGGTCGAGCCGCACCGGCTCGAGTGCGACGCCGTGCTGCTCCAGCTCGGCTTCTCGACCAAGCTCGGCCCGCTCAAGGAGTGGGGCTTCGAGATCCAGAAGGGCGCGCTGGTCGTCGACGGGCTGATGAAG
This sequence comes from uncultured Solirubrobacteraceae bacterium, assembly GCA_963730115.1. Taxonomy (GTDB): domain Bacteria; phylum Actinomycetota; class Thermoleophilia; order Solirubrobacterales; family Solirubrobacteraceae; genus DASQFQ01. Next base: position 1,206,718 of record CAVSQM010000012.1, read on the forward strand.
ACCAACCTCGAGCGCGTGTGGGCGTGCGGCGACATCACGACCTTCGACGGCAAGCTCAAGCTGATCGCCACCGGCTTCGCCGAGTCCGCCATCGCGGTCTCCCAGGCCGTCCACACGATCCGTCCGGACATGAAGATCCAGCCCGCGTACTCGACCAACACCGGCGTGCCGACCGCGGCGGCGACCGCCGAGGGGCTGGTCTGAGCAGCGCCGACGCCGTCCTCCGCCATGACCCGGTCATGGCGGGGCTGATCGACGACTTCGGCGGCCCGCTGCCGGAGGAGCCCGACACCCGCGGGCGGCCCGCGGAGCTCTACGGCGCGCTCGTCCGCACGATCGCCGGCCAGCAGCTCTCGGTCCTGGCGGCGCGGGCGATCTGGCGCAAGCTGCTCGCCCACTTCGACGGCCGCGTGCCGACGCCGCAGGAGATCCTCGACGAGGACCCCGACGTGCTGCGGGCCGCGGCGGGGTTCTCGCGCGCGAAGGTCGTCTACCTGCGCTCGCTCGCCGACCACGTGCTCGCCGGCGCGCTCGAGCTCGACCGGCTCGCCGAGCTGCCCGACGACGAGGTGATCGCGGAGCTGACCGCGGTCAAGGGCATCGGCGAGTGGTCGGCGCACATGTTCCTGATGTTCACGCTGCACCGGCCGGACGTGCTGCCGGTCGGCGATCTGGGCGTGCGCAACGCGGCGATGCGGGCGTACGGGCTCGCAGCGCCGCCGGCCCCGAAGGAGCTCGAGGCGCTGGCGGAGGGCTGGCGGCCGCACCGGACGCGCGCGTCGCTCTACCTCTGGCGCAGCCTCGAGAACGCGCCGGTTTGAACTTATGATTTAGGCATGTCACAATCTGTGTCGTGCCAAGGCTGACACGACGCAGGCTGCTGGCGGCGAGCTCCCTGACCGCCGGCGCCGCGGCGCTGCACGCGACGGTGCCGCACCCGCACCCCTGGGAGCACGAGGCCGCGGCCCAGACGCACGCCGGGCATGGCACCAACGGCACCAACGGGAACAACGGGCATGCCGGCGGCCACGCCGCGTTCCGCGGCGGCAGCGTCGACCACCGCGCCAACGGCTTCGACCCCCAGGCGCTGCTGCGCGACTTCGACGAGGGCACGACCACCCGCCTCGCGAGCGGCCGCGTGCTGCGCGAGTGGACGCTCGTGGCCCAGGACAAGGAGATCGAGGTCGCGCCCGGCATCAAGTTCCCGGCCTGGACCTACAACGGCCGCATCCCCGGCCCGACGCTGCGGGCGCGCGAGGGCGAGCGGCTGCGGATCACGTTCGTCAACGCCTCCAAGCACCCGCACACGATCCACTTCCACGGCATCCACCCGGCGGAGATGGACGGCGTTCCCGGCCTCGGCGCCGGCCAGATCGAGCCGAACGAGAGCACCGTCTACGAGTTCGACGCGATGCCGTTCGGGCTGCACCTCTACCACTGCCACGTCCGCCCGCTGGCCGAGCACATCGCCAAGGGCCTCTACGGCGCGTTCCTCATCGACCCCAAGGAGGGCCGCGAGGACGCCGACGAGATGGTGATGGTGATGAACGGCTTCGACACGAACTTCGACCGCGCGAACGAGGTCTACGCCGCCAACACGATCGGCTTCGCCTACATGGACCAGCCGGTGCAGGTCAAGCGCGACGAGCTCGTGCGGATCTACCTGGTCAACGTCCTCGAGTACGACCTCATCAACTCGTTCCACCTGCACGGCAACCTGTTCAACTACATCCCGACCGGGACGTCGCTGAAGCCGAGCGAGTTCACCGACACGGTGATGCTGTGCCAGGGCCAGCGCGGGATCCTCGAGTGGCGCTTCCCGACCGCCGGGCGCTTCATGTTCCACGCGCACCAGTCCGAGTTCACCGAGCTCGGCTGGCAGGGCTTCTTCGAGGTCACGTGACCGCCGCGACCGCGCGCACGTGGTCGGCCGGCCTCGTCCCGCTGGCGCTGATCGCGGTGGCGATCGGGCTGTTCGTCGCGCTCGGCGCGCCCGGGCTCGGCGAGCGCCGCGGCCCGCCCGCCGAGGAGCTGGCGGTCGAGCGCACCGTGCTCGAGCCCGGCGTGATCGAGCTGACCATCCGCAACGACGGCCCCGACCCCGTCACCGTCGCCCAGGTCCAGGTCAACGACGCGTTCGCCGCCTTCACCGGCGCGGAGGGCGCGATCGACCGCCTGGCGACCGAGACGCTGCGCATCCAGCAGCCGTGGGTGGAGGGCGAGGCCTACGAGGTCGCGCTGGTCACCTCGACCGGCGCGACGATCGCGCACGAGATCGAGGCGGCGGTCGAGACGCCCGCCAACGACGCCGGCTTCTTCGGGCTGATGGCGCTCCTGGGGATCTACGTCGGCGTGATCCCGGTCGCGCTCGGGATGCTGTGGCTGCCGTGGGTGCGCCGCATCCCGCCCGGCACGCTGCGCGTCGTCCTGGCGCTGACGATCGGGCTGCTCGCGTTCCTCGCCATCGACGCCACACTCGAGGGGTTCGAGCTGGCCGGCGAGGGCTCGCAGGCGTTCGGCGGCGCGGCGCTCGTGCTGATCGGCGCGGCGGTCGCGTTCCTCGCGCTGACAGGCGCCGGCGAGTGGCTGAAGGGGCGCCAGAAGGGCGCGGAGGGCGCGCACCTGGCGCTGCTCGTCGCGGTCGGGATCGGGCTGCACAACCTCGGCGAGGGGGTTGCCATCGGCGCGGCCTACGCCGCCGGCGCGCTCGCTCTGGGAGCCTTCCTGGTCGTGGGCTTCGCGCTGCACAACACCACCGAGGGCCTGGCCATCGTCGCGCCGGTCGCCAAGCAGGAGCCGTCGCTGCAGCGGCTGGGCGTGCTCGGCCTGATCGCGGGCGCGCCCGCCGTGCTCGGCGCCTGGATCGGCGCCGCGGCGTTCAACGCCAGCCTCGCGGCCTTCCTGTTCGGCTTCGGCGCCGGCGCGATCGTGCAGGTGATCGTCCAGCTCGCGCCCAGCATCAAGGACGACCGGGGCCGCCTGCTGCACCCGCCCGCCGTGGCGGGCCTGCTCGCCGGGATGATGCTGATGTTCGCGACCGGGCTGCTGGTGGCGGTCTGATGGCGATCGAGCACGCGCGCCACTCGGACGCGATCGAGGACTACGCGAAGGCGATCTACGCGCTCTCGCGCAAGGGCGGTGGCGTCGTCTCCACCAACGCGCTGGCCGAGCGCCTGTGCGTGACGCCCGCCTCGGCGTCGGCGATGGTCAAGAAGCTCGCCGAGCGCGGGCTCGCGGCCCACGCGCCCTACAAGGGCGTCGAGCTGACCGAGTCCGGCGAGCGCGTGGCGCTCGAGGTGATGCGCCACCACCGGCTGCTCGAGCTGTACCTGGCCGAGCACCTCGGGGTGCCGTGGGACCGCGTGCACGACGAGGCGGAGGCGCTCGAGCACGTCATCTCCGAGGACCTGGAGGCGCGCATCGCCGCCAAGCTCGGCAACCCCACCCACGACCCGCACGGCGACCCGATCCCGAGCGCCGAGCTGGTGATCGACGAGGGCGACACGCACGCGCTCGAGACGCTGCCGGTCGGCGCCTGCGGGCGCTTCGTGCGCGTCTCCGACGCCGACCCGACGATGCTGCGCTGGCTCCACGAGCAGGGCATCGAGCTGGGCTCGGCGCTGGAGGTCGTCGACCGCCAGCCGTTCGAGGGCCCGCTCACCATCCGCCTCGGCGAGCGCGACCACGTGCTGGGCGGCCGCGTCGCGCGGGCCATGCGCGTCGAGCTCGAAACGCCGCTGTCCTAAGCTGATTCGGATGGGCAGGCTGCTCCTCGTGCTGCTCGCCGCTGCCGCGCTGCTCGCGGGCTGCGGCGGTGGCGACGACTCCGCCACGGACCCGGCGTCGCAGGTGCCGGAGAGCGGCGGCCTGCGCGCGAAGGTGCGCGCCGCCCAGTCCGTGACCGCCGCCGACTTCCCCGCCGCCGCCGGCCGCACCCTGCAGCAGGTGGCCACCGAGTCCGGCACGGCCGGCCCGGAGCTCGGCATGGCGAGCTCGGTCTTCATCCCCGGCAAGAACCGCGTCGCCTTCGGGATGATCGACGACCGGTCCGGCTTCGTGTACGGCAAGACCGCGCTCTACGTCGCGAAGAGCCCGGACGCCAAGGCGCTCGGCCCGTTCCCGGCCCCCGCCGACGTGCTCGTCACCCAGGGCCGCTACCGCTCCAAGCAGGCGGCCACCGAGGCCGACCCGTTCGCGGCCGTCTACGCGGCCGAGGTGCCGTTCCCGAAGGCCGGCAAGTACTCGATCCTCGCCGTCACCAAGGACGGCTCGAACAGCTACGCCGCCCCCGGCGAGCTCACGGTCGTCAGCAAGCAGGACGACCGCATCCCCCAGGTCGGCGAGGCGGCGCCGAAGGTCGAGACCGACACCGAGGCCGAGGCGCGCGGCGACCTGGCCTCGATCGACACGCGCGAGCCGCCGTCGGACATGCACGAGCAGTCGTTCGCCGACGTGGTCGGCAAGAAGCCGGTCGCGCTGCTGTTCGCCACGCCGCAGCTGTGCCAGTCGCGCGTCTGCGGCCCGGTCGTCGACGTCGCCCTGCAGCTGAAGACCCGCTACGGCGACCAGGTGGAGTTCATCCACCAGGAGGTCTACGTGGACAACGACCCCAACAAGGGGCTGCGGGAGCCGCTGAAGCGCTTCAACCTCGCCACGGAGCCGTGGCTGTTCGTGGTCGGCAAGGACGGCCGGGTCACGGCGCGCCTGGAGGGCTCGTTCGGCCTCGGGGCCTTCGAGCGGGCGCTCAAGACCGCCCAGTGACCACCGTCATCGCCCACGGGCTCGTGCAGCGCTCGAGCCTGCCGATCCCGGAGTGGCTGTTCGGGTGGGCGGCGGCGATCGTGCTGTGCGCGTCGTTCGTCGCGCTCGCCGTGCTGTGGCCGCAGCCGCGGCTCGAGAACGTGGGCTGGAAGCCGCTGCCGGGCGGCGCCGGGCGCGTGCTCGGCTCGCGCGCGGTCGAGGTCGTCTGCGGCGTCATCGGGGTCGCCGTGCTGGCGCTCGTGCTCACGACGGGCTACGCCGGGCCGGACACGCCGCTCGACAACTTCGCGCCGACGTTCGTCTTCATCATCTTCTGGGTCGGGCTGGTGTTCCTCAGCGTGCTGTTCGGCGACCTCTTCCGCGCCTTCAACCCGTGGCGGGCGCTCGGGCGCGTGCTGCTCGCGTGGCGCGAGCCGCGGCCCTACCCGGAGCGGCTCGGCCGCTGGCCGGCCACGGTCGGGCTGTTCGCCTTCACCTGGATCGAGCTGGCCTCGGGCTGGGGCGAGGAGCCGGCCACGCTCGCCACCGCGGTCGCCGTCTACTCGGTCCTGACCCTCGGCGCGATGGCGGTCTACGGCGTCGAGCCGTGGTCGCGCCACGGCGAGACGTTCTCCGTCTACTTCAACCTGTTCTCGCGGCTGTCGGTGTTCGAGGCCCGCGACCGCGTGGTCGGCACGCGGCCGTTCCTGGGCGGCCTGCCGAAGCTCGACCCGGTGCCGGGCACCGTCGCGATCGTGGTGGTGATGATCGGCACGGTCACCTACGACGGCCTCAGCCAGGGCCAGCTGTGGAAGGACCTCGCGGTCCAGCTCAACGACGGCTTCGAGGCGCTCGGCTTCAGCCTCGAGACGACGCCGAAGCTGGTCGCCACCGTCGGCCTCGCCATCGGCATCGCGATCGCCGGCGGCTTCTACTCGCTGGGGATCGAGGGCGCGCGCTCGGTCGGCGGCGACTTCACCGCCGAGCGGCTGCGGCGCGCGTTCGTGCACAGCCTCGTGCCGATCGCCATGGTCTACGTGGCCGCGCACTACCTGACGTTCCTGCTGTTCGAGGGGCAGTCGATCTTCTACCTCGCCTCCGACCCGTTCGGCGACGGCTGGAACCTGTTCGGGACGGCCAACTCCGCGATCGACTACGGCCTGCTGAGCCAGGACGCCGCCTGGTACGTGCAGGTCGCGTTCGTGATCCTCGGCCACGTCGCCGCACTGGTGCTCGCCCACGACCGCGCGCTCGTGCTCTACCCCGACGCCAAGCTCGCGGTCCGCTCGCAGTACTGGATGCTGGCGATCATGGTCGGCTTCACGAGCCTCGCGCTGTGGCTGCTCGCCCAGGCCGGGGCGTGAGGCGGCTCGCGGCGCTCGGAGCGCTGCTCGCGCTCGCGGGCTGCGGCGGCTCGGCGGAACCGATCGTCAACCCGGAGGGCGACGGGCCGCTGCTGAGCTCGCTCGAGGTCGAGCCCGAGACCGGGGACCTCGTGGTCACCACCAACCGCGGGCTGTTCCGCATCCCGCAGGGCGGGGAGCCGCAGGCGGTGCGCGGCACGCTGACGCTCAACGGCCGCCGCGAGCCGGTCGGGCGGCGCATGGAGGTGCTGCCGCTGGCACCTGGCGAGCTGCTCGGCTCCGGCCACCCGGACCGCAAGCAGGCGCCGTTCGAGTCGCTCGGCCTCCTGCGGTCGAGCGACGGCGGCAAGACGTGGAAGGTGATCTCGCAGCTCGGCCACGCGGACCTGCACCGGATGGTGGTCAAGCACAGCCGGCTCTACGCCTACGACGCCGTGAGCGGCAGCCTGCTCATCTCCGCGGACGGCGGGCGCACGTTCGACGAGGCCGTCACCCCGCTGGAGCCGATGGTCGACCTCGCCGTCGACCCCGGCGATCCCGAGCGCGTGCTGCTCGCCTCCGATCGCACGATCTACCGCTCTCGCGACGGCGGCCGTCACTGGCGGCCGCTGGGCCGCGCGGCCGACACGCGGCTCGCCTGGCCGGAGGACGACGCGCTCTACCGCGCCGACCGGAAGGGCGTGGTCTCGGTGTCGGCAAACGCGGGCGCGCGCTTCCGGCGGGTCGGGCGGGTCGACGGCGCGCCGACGCGGCTCGAGGCGGTCGACGGCCGCCATCTCTACGTCGCGCTGGCCGACGGATCGATCCGCGAGACACGCGACGGCGGGAAGGACTGGAAGACGGTCTATCCCGGCTAGCTACGCGCGCAGCGCGGGTTTGACGGCGGCGCGTCCGTCGGGTCGGGGCGGGCGGTCCCGCCCCACGCCTGCCACTCCTTGAGCACCGGGAAGGCGCGGTCGAGCGACGTCGTCACCAGCCCGGTGCGGAAGATGTCGTCCTCGCGGAACGTGTACTGGAACGCCGCGGTCACGCGCGGGTCGTCGTACCACTGCTTGAGCCGCCGGTGCAGCTGGCGGCACCAGCGGCGCTCGTCGCGCGGGTTGCTCTCGGCGGCCCGGCCGGCGTGCGGCGAGCCGACGCCGGTCTCGGTCATCCACACGACGTGCTTCTTGGCGCAGTCGTGGGTGCCGGCCGCCTTGGCGGTGAGGCCGACGGGGTTGATGCCGCCCGTGATGTAGCCGTGCTGGGAGAGGACCGTCGAGCCGCAGACGATCGAGCTGGGCAGCTTGCGCAGGAACTCCTGGATCGACGTGCTCTTGGTCTTGCTGGTGTCGAGCGCGGCGAGCTCGCCGACCACGTACTGCTGGTCGCCGGGCGCGTCGTCGAGCGCGCGCTTCAGGTTGCGGGTCAATTGCGCGTAGCGCTTGACCCCCAGCGACGGCGAGGCGCTGTCGCAGGCCGCGCGCTGGGGCGAGATGAAGTACGGGTGGTTGGGCTCGTTCCAGGCGCTCCAGTAGCGCAGGTCGACGCCGACCTCGCCGCCGAGCGCGATCACGTCGGTGACGAGCTTGCGGTAGTCCTTCAGCGCCGCGGCCTTGGGGGCGCGCGACCGCGGCTGCGTGCCTTCGCGCTCGCAGCCGGAGGCGGGGCGCGCGGCCCACTCGGGCGTGCCGGTGATGACGACCAGCACCTCCCAGCCGCCCTTGTGCTGCTTCTGGCGCGAGGCGAGCGCGGCGAGCTGGTCCTTGACGCCGGCCCAGGCCGCGCACGGCGGGGTGCCGCGCAGGCAGCCGTCGTAGGGCTGCTCGAGGTTGGCGGGGGCGCCCTCGGTCGGCTGCAGCGACGGCCAGTCGAGCACGAGCCGGAAGAAGGCGGGCTTGAGCTTGCCCGCGTCGTCCTGCCAGCGGGCGAACTCGGGCGGCACGCCGGTGCGGACGCCGGGCGCCCACAGGAGGTTCGGGTTCTGCTCGGTCAGCCCGACCGCGAGGTCCCCCTTGGCCTTGCCCTCGGCGACCTCGGGCGAGCGCGTCTCGGCGGGCGTCGGCGTGGGGGTCGGCTTGTCGGACGACGCCGTGTCGCCGTCACCGCAGCCCGACATCAGCGCGGCCGTCGCGAGGACGGCCGCGAGGAGCGGCCTCAGACCGCGGATACCTCTTCCTCTTCCGCGACGCGGAAGGAGGAGCCGCAGCCACAGGCGGCCACGACGTTCGGGTTGTCGACCTTGAAGCCGGCGCCCTGCAGACCCTCGACGTAGTCGACGACCGCGCCGCGCACGTACGGCAGGCTCGGCCCGTCGACCAGCAGGCGCAGGCCGTGGTCCTCGAAGACCTCGTCGCCGTCGCGCTGGGTGTCGAAGGCGAGGGCGTACTGGAACCCCGAGCAGCCGCCGCCGCGCACGCCGACGCGCAGGCCGGAGGTCGAGATGTCCGCGTTCTGGGACGCCAGGAACTCCTTGACCTTCTCGGCGCCCGTTTCGGTGAAGGTGATCATCTGTCTCGGTACTCCCCAGTGTCCTATCGGTCCAATGCTTCACGAAGTGTAGCGGTCGCTAGGCTGTTTTCATGCCGTCGACGGAGCACCTGAAAGAGCGCATCGAGGCAGCGATACCCGATGCGCGCGTCGAGGTCACCGACCTCACGGGCGGCGGCGACCATTTCCGGGCCAAGGTCGTGGCCCCGGAGTTCGCGGAGATGAGCCGGATCGAGCAGCACCGGCGCGTGTACGCGGTCTTCGGCGCCGAGATCGGCGGGCCCATCCACGCGTTGTCCCTCGAAACGAGAGCGGAGTGAGTTTGTGAGCGAGACCAACGAGATTCGAGAGGCCATCTCCGGCGCGATCGGGGAGCACGAGGTCATCCTCTTCATGAAGGGCACGCCGGAGCGGCCGATGTGCGGCTTCTCGGCGCGCACCGCGGCGGCGCTGGAGGCGCTCGGCAAGCCCTATGCGGCGGTCGACGTGCTGCCCGACCCGCGGATCCGCCAGGAGCTGTCGGCGATCTCGAACTGGCCGACGATCCCGCAGCTGTTCGTGAAGGGCGAGCTGGTCGGCGGCTGCGACATCGTCACCGAGATGTACGAGTCGGGCGAGCTGGCCACGGTGATGGGCGTCGAGGCGCCGAGCGACGCGCCGGACGAGGCCCCCGCGGCCGCCGAGCCGGGCGCGCCGCCGCTGCAGATCGACAACAAGCTCGCCTGACGAGCCGCCGCGTCCGCCGCCGGCAAGGGACGGCCTGGTGCTGAGCACCCTGCTCGCGTTCTTGCCGGTGGCCGCCGTGCTCACGGTCACGCCGGGCGTCGCCACGGCGCTCGTGGTGCGGAGCGCCGTGCGCGGAGGGCGGCGTGAGGCGCTGCTGGTCACGGTCGGCAACTCGCTGGGGATCCTGGCCTGGGCGGTGTTCGCGGCGGTCGGCGTGGCCGCGGCGGTCGCCGCCTCGGCGGAGCTGTTCACGACGATCAAGCTCGTCGGCGCGCTCGTCCTGATCGTGCTCGGCGTGCAGGGGCTGCTGGCGCGGAAGGCGGCGGCGCCGCCGCCTCCGCCGGGCACGGCCTTGCGGCAGGGCCTGGTGACGAGCCTCGCCAACCCGAAGCTCGCGGTGTTCTTCGTCGCGCTGTTCCCCCAGTTCGTGCCCGCGGGCGCGCCGGTGCTCCCGAGCGCGCTGCTGATGGCGGGGATGGTCGTCGCGCTGGATCTGGTGTGGTACTCGGCGCTGGCCTACGGGGTTGCGCGGACGCGGCGCGCGTTCGAGGCCCGCTGGCTGCGGCGCGCCGAGCGGCTGACCGGCGGGGTGCTGGTGGCGCTCGGCGTCCGGCTGGCTCTGGAGCGGCGCTAGAGCTCGACCTCACCCGCCACACACGTCACCGTCCCACCGCCCACCCAGATCCCGCCGTCCGCGTCCTGCGACACGTGCACCCGCCCCGCACGCCCCAGCGCCGTGCCCTGGCGGGCGGCGTAGGGCGCGCTGACGCGGCCGGTGCGGAGCAGCCACTCGGCCAGTGAGGCGTTGAGGCTGCCGGTCACCGGGTCCTCGACGAGCGCGCCGGCCTTCGGGAAGAACGCGCGCACCTCGATCGCCTCGGGCGCGCCGGCGGGGTGCGGGCCGGCGACGCCGATGTCGAGCTCGCCGTAGCTCGGGCGGAGCGCGAGCACCGCGTCGGCGTCCTCGAGCAGCACCGCCACCCAGCCAGGGCCGTTGTCGGCCCACTGGGCGTCGAGGATCTCCGCGCGGCTGATGCCCAGCACGCCGGCGATCTCGCCGATCAGCTTCTCCTCGACGGGCCCGGAGCGCACCAGCGGCGGCGCGGCGAAGGCGAGGCCCGCGTCGGTGCGGCGGACGGTGACGAGGCCGGCGCCGCACTCCTGGACGATGGCGTCGCCCGCGGGGGCGCCGCCCGCCTCGAGCCAGGCGTGGCAGGTCCCGAGCGTCGGGTGGCCGGCGAACGGCAGCTCGGCGACCGGGGTGAAGATGCGGACGCAGTAGTCGGCCCGCTCGTCGAGGGGCGGCAGCACGAACGTGGTCTCCGACAGGTTGGTCCAGTTCGCGAAGCGCTGCATCTGCTCGGTGGTCAGGCCGCTGCCGTCGAGCACGACCGCCACCGGGTTGCCGGCGTAGGGCGTCTCGGTGAAGACGTCGATCTGGGCGAACGCTCGCTTCATAGGTCCCTCCGGCGGAAGCCTCGCACGGCCGCGGCGCCGACGAGCCCGAGGTACACGAACGCCCACAGCCACAGCTCGGCGCCCGCGGCCTGCGCACCGCCGAACGGGCCGAGCTCGATCGCGAACCGGGTGAAGCCGACGGTGTCGCTCGTGATGCCGGCCAGCGCAGCCTGGTAGAGGCCCTCGAACGGGAGGAGCCAGGTGGCGACGTCGGCGACGTTCTTGAGCGTGCCGGAGCCGAGCGCCTCGCCGATCTGGCCGAGCAGGCCGGCCACGAGACCCGCGCCGAACACCATGAAGACCGCGATCCCGTTGGCGGTGGCGGACAGGAAGACCGAGCCGGCGAGCGACAGCGCGGCGATGATCGCGACCGCCAGCGCGAGCCCCAGCGCGGGGAGGACGATGCGGTCCGGCCACCAGTCGCCGGTCAACCAGGTGATGACGACGGCGGCGAGGAAGACGGCGATCACGTATCCCGCGGTCACCGTCGCGGCCGCGGCGTAGCGGCCGAGCAGCAGCGTGCGACGGGAGACGGGGCGGACGAGCAGCGGCTGCAGGAGGCCGTGCTCGGCGTCGCCGCGGACGGCGCCGAGGGTGAGGAAGACGGCGAGCACGGTGCCGAGGAAGAGCGTGCCGAACATCGCGAGGCCGAGCACGGTGGCGGCCGCGACGATGCCGACCTCGACCCCGGTGCCGTCGAGCTGGTTGCGGTCGAGCTCGCCGAACAGTCGCCAGGTGCCGAGGGCGTAGAGGCCGAGGAAGGCGGCGGTGAGCAGCGCGACGACGAGGAAGACGCGGCGCCGCACGGACTCGCGGAGCGTGAAGGCGGCGATGACGCGGATCTGGCTCACGGGCCGCTCCCGTCGCCGACCGCCTCCAGGTAGGCGTCCTCGAGGGTCGAGGTGAGCACGCGCACGCCGTAGACGTCCTCGCCGGCGGCCACCAGGTCGCGGACGATGCGCGGTACGTCGTCGCGGCGGGCGTCGGGGAAGTGGCGGGTGCCGGCCGCGGTCTCGACCTCCACCCCGCCGGCGGTGGCGAGCTCGGCCGGCGTGCCGGCGGCCACGAGCGCGCCGCGGGCGATGATCGCGACGCGGTCGCACACCAGCTCGACCTCCGAGAGCAGGTGCGAGTTGAGCAGCACCGAGGTCCCGCGGCTGCGCAGCTCCTCGAGCAGGGCGCGGACGGTCCGCCGGCCGGCGGGGTCGAGCGCGCTGGTCGGCTCGTCGAGGAGCAGCATCTTCGGCGCGCCGATCAGCGACTGCGCGAGGCCGAGCCGCTGCTGCATGCCCTTGCTCATCGTGCCGATGCGGCGGTCGCCGGCCTCCGTGAGCCCGACGAGCTCGAGCAGCTCGGCGCGCTCGGCGGCGCCGCCGGCCGACGCCGCGAGCTGCTGGTGGAGCTCGAGCAGCTCCTGGGCGGAGCACCAGTCGGGGAAGCGGAACAGCTCGGCGAGGTAGCCGAGCTCGCGGTGGGCCTCGACGCTGCCGGCGGGCGCGCCGCACACGGAGGCGCTGCCGGCGGTCGGCGTGACGAGGCCGCAGGCGATCTTCACGAGCGTGCTCTTGCCGGCGCCGTTGGGCCCGAGCAGGCCGACGAGCTCGCCCTCGCCGACCTCGAGGTCGATCCCGGTGAGAGCACGGACGGAGCCATAGGCCTTCTGGAGGCCGGAGACGGTGAGCGCGGAGGGCACGGCCTTACCATCGTGCCGGATGGCGATGACGACCTCCGCACCATCACCGTTGCGCTGGGACGGCGCGCGGCTCCACGTCCTCGACCAGACGCTCCTGCCGGCCCGCGAGGAGGTGCTGATCCTGGAGGGTGCCGACGACACCGCCGAGGCGATCGTCCGGCTCGCCGTCCGCGGCGCGCCGCTGATCGGGGTCGCCGCCGCCTACGGCCTGGCGATGGCGGTCGCGCGCGACCCCGCCGACCTCGACCGCGCCGCCCGCGTCCTCGCCACGGCCCGGCCGACCGCGCGCAACCTGGCGTGGGCGGTCGGGCGCGTGCACGCCGCGGCGGCGGCCGGCGGGCCGGACGCCGCGCGCGCGGAGGCCGTGGCGATCCACCGCGAGGACGAGGCCGCGAGCGCCGCGCTCGCCCGCCACGGCGCCGACCTGCTGCAGGAGCTGGCGCCGCGCGGACGCCTGATGACGCACTGCAACACCGGCGCGCTGGCCGCCAGCGGGCGCGGGACCGCGCTCGCGGTGATCGCCGAGCTCGCCGACCGCCGCCCGGTCCGCGTGCTCGCCTGCGAGGCGCGGCCGCTGCTGCAGGGCGCGCGGCTGACCGTGTGGGAGCTCGGGCGGCTGGGGATCGAGCACGAGCTGGCAGTTGACGGCGCGGCGGCCGGCCTGATCCGGCGCGGCGAGGTCGACGCCGTGATCACCGGCTTCGACCGCGTGGCCGCCAACGGCGACGTGGCCAACAAGGTCGGCACCTACGGCCTCGCCCTGGCCGCCCGCGCCTCGGGCCTGCCGTTCGTCGTCGCCGGGCCGTCCTCGTCCGTCGATCTGTCGCTGCCCGACGGCGACGGGATCGAGATCGAGGAGCGCTCGGCCGACGAGGTGCGCCGGGCGGGCGGCGCGCTGCTGACGGTGGAGGGGACGCCGTGTCGCAACCCCGCGTTCGACGTCACGCCCGCCGAGCTGGTCACCGCGCTGGTGACGGAGCGCGGCGTCGCGCGCCCGGTGAGCGCGGAGACGGTGGCGGGCGTGGCGTGAGGGTGGCCCGGACGCTCACGGAGGAGACGACGGTCGTCGAGGAGGCGCCCGATCCCGTCGCGGGCCCCGGCGAGGTCGTCTGCCGCGTCCTCGCCTGCGCGACCTGCGGCTCCGACGTCCAGTCGTTCTACGTCCGGCGCAAGCTCCCGGCCGTGCTCGGGCACGAGCCGGCCGGCGAGGTGGTCGAGGTCGGCGCGGGGGTCGACCGGGTCGCGGTCGGCGACCGGGTCGCGATCCACCACCACGCGCCGTGCGGCGAGTGCCGCCGCTGCCGCCGCGGGCACGAGACGCTGTGCGAGCGCTTCCGCTCCACCCGGATCGACCCCGGCGGCTTCGCCGAGTACGTGCGCATCCAGGCCGAGCTCGTCGGCGAGCTGCTCCCGCTCGACGGCATGGACCCGGTGCTCGCCACCTTCACCGAGCCGCTCGCCTGCGCGCTGCGCGCCCAGCGCCGGGCGGGCGTCCAGCCCGGCGACGCCGTGCTCGTGGTCGGCGCCGGCTGCAGCGGCCTGCTGCACATCGCCGCCGCGCACGCGACCGGGATCGAGGCGGTGTGGGTGCGCGAGCCGCAGCCCGAGCGGCTCGAGCGCGCCGAGCGCTGGGGCGCGACCGCGCACGGCAACGAGCCGGTCGACGTCGCGATCGTCTGCACGCCGCGCTCCGAGGCGATCGTCGGCGCCGCCGAGGCGCTCGCCCCGGGCGGCGCCCTGTGCGTCTACGCCCCGCCGCCGCCCGGCAGCCCGCTGGCCATCGACGGCAACGCCGTGTTCATGCGCGAGCTCGACGTCACCGCGAGCTGGTCCGCCGGCCCTGCCGACATGCAGCGGGCGTTCGGCCTGCTCGCGAGCGGCCGCGTGAACCCGCTCGAGATGGTCACCCACCGCTTCCCGCTCGAGGAGACCGGCGCCGCGCTCGCCGCGCAGCGGAGCGGCGAGGCGCTCAAGGCCGTCGTGCTCCCGTGAGGGCGGCGGTCCTCCACGGGCATGAGGACCTTCGGGTCGAGGCGGTCCCCGAGCCGACCGCCGCGCCCGACGAGGTCGTCGTGCGGATCGAGGCGGCCACCACGTGCGGGACCGACGTGAAGATGTGGCGCCGCGGGCATCCCGTGCTCGGCAGCTACCCCGCGCGCTTCGGCCACGAGATGGCCGGGATCCGCGAGGACACCGGCGAGCGGGTGCTGGTCGGCGACTCGCTCGCCTGCGAGGCGTGCCCGCCGTGCCGCGCCGGGCGGCCGCAGATCTGCCGCGACGTGCGCTGGGTGCTCGGCGGCTTCGCCGAGGCGCTCGCCGCGCCGGCAGCCGTCCTGCACCCGATCCCGGACGGGCTGGAGCCGGCCGGTGCCGCGATGGCCGAGCCGCTCGCCGCCGCCGTGCACGCGCTCGACCGCGGCCCGCGGCGCGAGCTCGCGCCCGACGCCGGAGTGCTCGGCGGCGGCCCGATGGGCCAGATGCTCGCCGCGCTGCTCGTGCACGAGGGGCGCACGGTGACGCTCGCCGACCCGCACCCCGAGCGGCGCGCGCAGGCCGAGGCGCTCGGCGCGATGAGCGCGGAGAGCGTGCGCGACTGCGACGTCGTGTTCGAGGCGGTCGGCCGGCCCGCCGCGTGGCGCGCGGCGGTCGAGGCCGCCGCGCCGGGCGGGACCGTGGTGTTCGTCGGCGGGTGCGCGAGCGGCTCGCACGCGCCGCTCCCGACCCACCCGCTGCACTACGACGAGCTCGACCTCCGCGGCGCCTTCCACCACTCGCCCGCCGAGGTCGACCGCGCGCTCGCGCTGCTCGCGGAGGGAGCGGTGGACTGGCGCGCGCTCGCCGCCGGGCCGATCGGGCTCGACGAGCTGCCCGCGGCGCTCGCCGAGCGCGGAGGGCCGGCGAAGAAGTGGGTGGTCAGGCCCGGCTGAACCAGTCGAGCAGCAGCTCGTTCAGCCGCTCCGGCGCGTCGAGCTGCATCCAGTGGCTCGCGCCCTCGATCCGCTCGTACCGCCACTCGCCCACCACGTACTCCTCGGAGCCCGTCAGCTGCTCCTCGAGCAGGTAGGCGTCGCCGTCGCTCCAGATGCCCAGCGTGTCCGCCGCGACCGACGGGAACGGCGGGCCCTCGCGCAGCTCCGCGTCCGGCTGCCAGCTGGCGCGGTACCAGTTGAGCGCCGCGGTCAGCGCCCCGGGCCGGGACAGGTCGGCGATCTGGCGCTCGACGTCCCCGTCGCCGCGCGTCCACTCGTGGAACAGACGCCAGCCGTCGCGCATGAGCAGCTCTTCCGCCGTGCCCTCGAACTGGAACAGCAGCGGGTACCAGCTCTTCTCGCGCTGCTCGATGCTCGGCCGCCGCAGCGAGTTCGGGTGGCCGACGGAGAGCACGGCGAAGCGGTCGACGCGCTCGCCCACGTAGCCCGCCAGCGTCCACCCCACCGCGGCGCCCCAGTCGTGCGCGACGACGTGCGCGCGCTCGACCTCGAGCGCGTCGAGCACCGCCACCATGTCGGCCACGCTCTTACGCACACCGTAGGCCTCGACCTCGAGCGGGCGGTCGGAGTCACCGAACCCGCGCAGGTCCGGCGCGATCGCGCGGTAGCCGGCATCGACGAGCGCACGGACCTGATGGCGCCACAATTGCGACGAATCCGGGAAGCCGTGGAGCAGCAGGACCGGCGGGCCGGAGCCCTCGTCCAGCACCGCCAGCTCCACACCGTCGCCCTGGACCCGTCGCATCGGAGGCGGACCCTAGACGTCGAGCACCGCCATCGCCGCGCCGTGCAGCACGACGATGACCGCGAAGACCGCGGCCAGCCCGGCCGGCGCGACGACGGCGAGCGCCAGCGCGGCGGCGCCGAACACCAGCGCCTGCAGGCCGATCCACACCGCGGCCGGCACCTTGACGGTGGCCTTCGGCGAGATGAAGGTGCCCCACACGACCGCCACGAGCAGCGGCGCGCCGATGCCGAGCAGCCAGCTCACGGCGGCGGTGTCGCCGGTCTCGAAGCCCCACCAGCCCACGGCGGCGAGCGCGCACAGCTCGAGCAGGAAGCGGACCAGCAGGGTGAGGGATTCGAACACGATCATCGTCAAGCTCCAGAGTTGGCTAACAGTGTTAGCCTAACGGCACTGATGAGCCCTGACAGTGCGGCCAACCCCCCGGCGCTCTCCCCTCGCGCCCGCGAGATCGTCGCCGCCGCGCGCGCCCTGCTCGAGGAGGAGGGCGCCGTCTCGATGCGCCGGCTCGCCGACCGCCTCGGCATCAAGGCGCCCTCGCTCTACAAGCACCTGCCGGGCAAGCAGGCGCTCGAGGCGGCGCTGATCTCCGACGGCTTCCTCGAGGCCGCCGAGCGCTTCGAGCAGGTGACCACGCTGCTCGAGCTCGGCGCCGCCTACCGCGCCTTCGCGCTCGAGCACCCCCACCTCTATCGCCTGCTGTTCCAGGGCCCCCTGCCCCGCGACCGCCTGACCCCCGGCGCCGAGCAGCGCGCCGCCGCGCCAGTGATCGCCGCCGCCGGAGGCGACCCCGACCGCGCACGCGCGATCTACGCCTTCGCCCACGGCATGGTCATCCTCGAGCTCGACGACCGCTTCCCGCCCGGCGCCGACCTCGACGCCGCGTGGGCACAGGGGCTCAGCGCGCTGGTGCCGCCGGCGTAGCCTCGTCGCGCCAGCGCAGGTGCTCGACGATCCGCTTCGAGTCGACGATCACCTCGCGGCCGAGCTCGAGCACCGGCACCTTGCGCTGCCCGGTCAGCTCGTCGATCTCGTCGCGATCGCGCGCCCGCCAGGCGACGCGCTCGGTCTCGAACGCGATCCCGCGCCGCCCCAGCTCGCGCGCGACGCGCCCGCACGGGCAGAGCCAGTTCGTGGGCGTGCGGCAGCGGTGCAGCGTCGCGGTGCTCACGGCACCAGCTCGCCGATCCGCCGCACCGCGAACCCCGCCGCGCGCCAGTGCAGCGGCTGCCGCGTCCCGCTGCGCTCGAGCCGCCCCGCCTCGCGCTCGCGGTACCAGCTGACCGTGGTCTCCACCGTCTCCTCGTGCGGCCGCGTCGTCCACCCCAGCTCGCGCCGCGCCTTGGTCGAGCGGTAGGTCCACCAGTGCGCGGCGCTGCGCACCTCGACCGGCGTGATCGGCGTCGGCCCGGGCGCGCGCGTCGAGCGCCTCCGCCAGCGCGAGCGCCGCGGGCACCGGCAGCCGCAGCGCCGGCGGCTCGATCCCCGACAGCCGCGCGAGGTCGGCGAACAGGCGGTCCCAGGTGTAGTTGCGGTTGCCGAGGATGTAGCGCTCGCCCGGCACGCCCAGCGCGTCGGCCAGCAGCAGCCCCGCTGCGACGTCCTCGACGTCGACGACGTTGATCGCGCCCTCCACGTAGGCGGGGATCCGCCGCAGCATGAAGCGCCGCACGATCTCGGTCGAGGAGCGGCTCAGGTCGCCCGCGCCCAGCACGTAGGCCGGGCACACGACCACCACCGGCAGCCCGCGCGCAGCGATCCGCAGCGCCTCGACCTCGGCCTCGTGCTTGGCGTCGACGTACGGGATGCCCGCCGACCCGCGCCACAGCTGGCGCTCGTCGGCCGTCCCGCCCGTCGGCGCCGGTCCGACCGCCGCCGTCGACGAGGTGTGGACCACGCGCTCGACCCCCGCGCGCAGGCACTCCTCGAGCAGCACCCGCGTCGTCACCACGTTCGCCTCGAACAGCGCCTCGGCGCTCGCCCGCAGGTTGGTCGAGCCGGCCACGTGGAACACCCGCGAGACGCCCTTCAACGCGCGCCGCACCGCCCGCCGGTCGGCCAGCTCGGCAGACCGCGGTCGCCACGCCGAGGTCCTCGAGCGCCGCGACGTTCGACGTCGCGCGGACCGTCGCCCGCACGTCGTCGCCGCGGGCCACGAGCGCCCGTGCGACGTGGGAGCCGATGAACCCGGTCGCGCCCGTGACGAGGGTGGTCGGCATCGGCCCCGAGGCTACAGCGACTACGCTCCGCGCCCATGCCCAGGGTCGCGGTCGTGACGGACACGACGCACTACATGCCGCGCCCGCTCGTCGAGCAACTCGGGCTGCACGAGGTGTCGCTCTACGTCACCTTCGAGGGCGAGACCCGCCGCGAGGCCGACATCACCGACCTCGGCGAGTTCTACGAGCGGCTCAGCCGCTCCGCGGAGATGCCGAGCACGTCACAGCCGTCGGTCGGCGACTTCCTCGCCGTCTACGAGCCGTTGCTCGAAGCCGGCACCGACATCGTCTCGATCCACCTGAGCGCCGGCATCTCCGGCACGTTCACGGCCGCCGAGCAGGCGCGCGACGAGCTCGTCGAGCGCGGCGTCGACCCCGGCCGGCTCGTCGTGCTCGACTCGGCCACCGCCTGCGCCGGCCTCGGGATGATGGCGATCGCCGCCACGTCGGCGGCCCAGCAGGGCGCCACGCCGCAGGAAGCGGCGGACGCGGCCCAGGCGCTGCGGCGGCAGCTCAAGCTGTGGTTCGCGGTCGACACGCTCGAGTTCCTGCGCCGCGGCGGGCGCGTCGGCGGCGCGCAGGCGTGGATCGGCACGACGCTGAAGATCAAGCCGATCCTCTCGATCGAGTCGGAGATCCTCCCGGTCGAGCGCGTGCGCACGTCGGGGCGCGCCTTCGAGCGCCTCATCGACTACCTCGAGGCACGCCGCGAGGACGGCTGCGACACGTTCTTCATCCAGCACGTCCATGCGCCCGACCAGGCCCAGCGGCTGATCGAGCGCGGCAAGCAGATCTACGGCCGGGACCCTGAGTTCGTGTCCGAGATCGGCCCCGTCATCGGGGCACACGTCGGGCCGGGGCTGCTCGGGGTCTCGGGGATCCCGCGCGGGTTGATGTACCCGGGCGGGTAGCGATTACTTCAGCCAGGAGCCGTCGTCGTACCGGGCGCGCGAGGCGTCGACCCGCTTGAACTCGGGGCGGGACTCGGCGACGAGGCCGGAGAGGCTGCGGCGGAGGCGGTTCATGGAGGACATGCGGACATAGTCACGGACGCAAGGCCGGCGCAACACGGAGCCACCCGGTGTCCGGGGGTAGGGCAAGCCCTAGTGCCGGGGTGCCGCTAGAGGCCGGCGACGAGCCGCAGCGGCGGGCGCTCGGCGTGGCCCTCGTCCGCCGGCGCCATGCCGAGCTTCGGGGCCAGCTTGTCGGCCGGCAGCGGCCGCGAGAGGTAGTAGCCCTGGGCGAAGTCGCAGCCGAGGCGCGCGAGCTCCTCCCAGATCTGGCGGTCCTCGACGCCCTCGGCGATGACCTGCAGGCCGAGGTTGTGGGCGAGCTCGATGGTGGAGCGCACGATCGCGGCGTCGGAGTGCTCCGTCGCCATCTCGAGCACGAACGACTTGTCGATCTTGATCATGTCGACGGGCAGGCGCTTGAGGTTGGCCAGCGAGGAGTAGCCGGTGCCGAAGTCGTCGATCGAGAGCCGCAGGCCGAGCTCGGACAGGCGCTCGAGCGTCGCCGTCGCGCGCGCCGGGTCGAGCATGATCGTGCTCTCGGTGACCTCGAGCTCGAGCAGCGTCGGCTCGATGTTGTGGACCTTGAGCAGCTGCGGGATGTCGACCGCCAGCGCGGTGTCGAGGAACGAGCGGGCCGACAGGTTGACCGCGACCGACAGCTCGTAGCCCTGCTCCTGCCACGCGCGGCACTGGCGCATCGCGGCGGCCAGCACCCAACGGGTCAGCGGGACGATCAGGCCGGTCTGCTCGGCGATCGGGACGAACTCCTCGGGGCCGAGCAGGCCGTGGCGCGGGTGGTTCCAGCGCACGAGCGCCTCGACGCCGACGATGCGGCCGCTGATGACGTCGGCCTTCGGCTGGTAGTGCAGCGCGAGCTCGCCGCTCTCGAGCGCGGAGCGGAGCTCGCCGGCGAGCGACAGGCGGCGCGGGGAGTAGTGGTCCTGCTGCGGCTCGTAGAGCGAGAAGCCGCGACCGCTCTCCTTGGCCGAGTACATGGCGATGTCGGCGCGCTGGATCAGCACCTCGACGTGGTCGCCGTGGTCGGGGTGGCAGGCGATGCCGATCGAGCCGCCCATCTCGAGCGTCAGCCCGTCGACCACGAACGGCTCGCGCAGCGCGCTCTGGAGCACCTCGGCGACGGCCAGCGCGTCCTCGGCGCCCATGACATCCGGGAGCAGGATGCCGAACTCGTCGCCGCCGAGGCGGGCGACCGTGTCGGCAGTGCGCAGCGTCGTCTTGAGCCGCTCGGCGACCTCCTGGAGGAGCACGTCGCCGTGGTGGTGGCCGAGCGTGTCGTTGACCTCCTTGAAGTGGTCGAGGTCCATGATCATCACGGCGAGGCCGCCGTGGCGGCGCTCGGCGGCGCGCACGCCCTGCTGGATGCGGTCGCGGAACAGCACGCGGTTCGGCAGCCCGGTGAGCGCGTCGTGCAGCGACTGGTGCTCCTTGGCGATCGCCTGGCGGCCGCCGCGGTGGATGGCGAGCAGCGGCAGGAACAGCAGCGGCAGGACCGCGATCGAGAAGTCGGCGGCGATCACGAGGACCGGCGACAGGCCGAGCAGCAGGCCGGCGGTCGAGGCCTGCAGGAAGAGGTCGGAGGCGAGGTAGCGGAGGAAGCCGATCTTCTCGGCCAGCGCGATGGCGCCGGCCACGAAGCTCGAGTTCAGCGCGTGGAAGACGAGGGCGGCGGCGACGATGCCGGGCAGGTCGGAGGGCTCGATGCCCGTCGGATCCTCCAGGCGCGGGAGGCCGCTGAGGGCCGACAGCACGACGCCGGCGGCGGCGACGGTGATGATGTACTGCGCGGCGTTGAACGCGATGCGCTCCGGCGGCTTGCGGCGGATCCCGTCGGCGAGGATCGTGCCGAGCGCGAAGGCGATGGCCGCGGGGGCCGGGCCGTAACAGATGAGCAGCGCGAACGCGAAGGTGTTCGACGCGGTGATCTCGCCCTCGGCGGCGCGCAGCACGACCTTGAGCGGGGTGAGCTCGGCGACCACGGCGCAGCCCATGAGGAGCAGCAGCAGCTCGGGGTGGCGAGCGTCGAAAAGACTGGGTCCGCCGGTCGCGATCAGCGCGATCAGGCAGACAGCACCGCCCGCCGTGACGGCGGCGACATAGCGTGCGAGCGGCTGACCGAACATCGGGGCGGGGTTTCCTTGGTTAGTGCGCCTCGACGGGGATGCGTCGAAGGCGAGAAACGACAAAAGGTGCCCGGACCTTCCGGGCCCGGGCACCCATTGCCTCTACCACTTGCGGCCGTGCCTCACCGTCGGCCCGCGGCGGATAAGCGCCTTCATTCCTAGTACCACTTCACGCCGGCGCCGAGACCCTCGACCACAACGGCCAGAAGGGCGAGCACCGGAAGCAGCCGATACATGCGTGCCTTCACTTGGACTCCTTGGATCAGGGCGAGCTCGTCCATGAGGCTCGCCTTCATAGGAGGCTCATCGGCACTCCCGATAGCGGAGCGAGAGGCTGTGGACGTATGTCCGAGGGGGTCCTGAGCGGGACCGCTCAAGACTCAGGCGGCACCCGTCGATATCGCGCGTATGTTGATCGGTGCCGCACTGCTGCTCTGCATCCTCTCGGTCCCCCTGCTGGGCGGCCGTTTGCAGGCGCTCGCCGACCTCGAGTTCCGGCGCGGCGGCTTCGCCGTGGCGGCGCTCGTGATCCAGATCCTGATCATCTCGCTGCTGCCCGGCAACGCCTGGGGGCTGGGCGAGGAGATCCACCTCGCGACCTACTTCCTGCTCGGCGCCTTCCTGGTCGCCAACCGCCACATCCCCGGCCTGCTGGTGATCGCGCTCGGCGGCGCGCTGAACTTCGCCGCCATCGCCACCAACGGCGGCGTCATGCCCGCCGACCCGGACGCGATCGAGGCGGCCGGCATCCCGGAGAAGGTCGCCGGCGACTTCATCAACTCCGCGCCCGCCAGTGAGGCGCCGCTCGGCTTCCTCGGCGACATCTTCCACACGCCGGCCTGGTTCCCGATCCACAACGTCTTCAGCGTCGGCGACATCGAGATCGTGCTCGGCGCCTTCCTGCTCCTGCACTTCGTGTGCCGCTCGCGGCTCGTCGACGTGCCGATCCGGCTGAGAACCGCGGAGGCATGAGGCCGTGCGGGCGTTCGGCGCCGCACTGAGCGCACGCGGCGCGCGGCGTTTCTTCTTCGCGCACGCGCAGTCGAGCCTCGGCAGCGGCATCGCCATCGTCGGCCTGCCGCTGCTCGCCTACGACCACTACCGCACGCCGTGGGCGCTGACCGCGGTGCTGCTGTGCGAGTTGCTGCCCGCCGTCGCGCTCGGCCCGCTGCTCGGCGCGCTCGCCGACCGGCTGCCGCGGCGGACGTCGCTGGTGGCCGCCGACGTGCTGCGGCTCGGCGCCTTCGGGGCGCTGGCCCTGGTGCCGTCGCTGGGGCTGATGATCGTGTGCGCGCTCGTGGCCGGCATCGGCACCGCGCTGTTCAACCCGACCGCGCTGGCGTCGGTGTCGCGGCTCGCGCCGATCCAGTCGCGACCGGCCGCGATGAGCCTCTACTCGGCGCTCGACGACCTCGGGCTCACGCTCGGCCCTGCGCTGGCGGGCGCGTTGCTGCTCGTCGTCGACCCGCACATCCTGATGGGGATCAACGCCGTCACGTTCACGCTCTCGGCCGGGCTGCTGGCGACGCTCCCGCTGAGCGCGCCGACGCGCCGCACGGGCATCTCGCTGATCGCGTCCATGCGCGCGGGCTCGCGCGAGATCGTCGCGCTGCCGGGCGTCCGGCTGCTGCTGGCGTCCTCGACGGCCGCCGTCGTCGCGGTCGGGATGGTCAACGTCGGCGAGGTCATGCTCGCGCGCGAGCTGCTCGACGTACCTGGCTCCGGACTGGCCGCGCTGATCACGGCCTCTGGGGTGGGGACGTTCCTCGGCTCGACGTTCGGCGCGCGCACCGGCACGAGCTGGCAGTGGCGCAAGGCCTACCTCGCCGGGCTGATGTGCATGGCCGCCGACCTCGTGCTGTGCGCGGTGGCGCCCTACTTCTGGCTGCTGGTCGTGACGTTCGCGCTCGGCGGCTTCGGCAACGGGCTCGCGCTCGTCCACGACCGCCTGCTGCTCGCCCACACCGTGCCCGAGGCGCTGCACGGCCGCCTGTTCGCGCTGCACAAGACGTGCACGTCGGCGGCGTTCGTGATCGCGTTCGTGCTGGCCGGCGCGCTCATCTCGACGCTCGGCATCCAGGCGATGTTCCTGTGCGGAGGCTTGGCCCTGATCGTGATCATCCTGGTCGTGCGGCCGCCGCTGCGGGCGCTGTGGCCGGAGCCCGCGGCCGAGCCTGATCCGGCGCAGGCGCTGCGGGCAGCCGCTTAGGCCTTCGCGTCCGCCGCCGTGCCCGGCGGCAGCTCGACCTCGCGCGGCGGTTCCTCGTCGACCGCGGGGATCGGCTCGCCGGTGACGCCGATGACGCTGCTGCCGCGGTGCTGCCAGACGTCCTTGAGCGCGATCTGGATGGCGGCGGCGATCGGGATCGCCACGAGGGCGCCGAGCACGCCGAGCAGGCTCGAGCCGATGAGGATGGCGGTGATCACCGCCAGCGGGTGCAGGTTGACCGTGCGGCGGTAGACGAGCGGCTGGAAGACGTTGTTCTCGACCTGCTGGTAGATGAGCACGAAGGCGACCCAGATCAGCGTGTCGCCCGGGAAGTCGGCGAACAGGGTCACGAGCCCGACCAGCACGCCGCCGATCGTCGAGCCGACGAGCGGGATCAGGTCGAAGAACGCCATCAGCACCGCGAGCGGGACCGCGAACGGCACACCGAGGATGCTGAGGACGACGTAGGTCGAGACTCCCGCGGCGGTGGCGAGGGCGAGGGCTCCGGCCACGTAGCCGCCGGTGGCCCCGTAGATGTCGGCGGCGACGGCGCGCATGCGGGCCTGGTGGCCGTGCCGGACCTGGGCGAGGATGAAGTTGACGATCCGGCCGCCGTCGAGCAGCAGGAAGAACGTGATGGTCAGCACCGTCACGAGCTGCAGCACGGTCGAGAACACGCCGACGGTGACGGCCTGCAGCGCTCCGGCGGCGTCGCCGAGCCGGCTCGGCAGGCTCTCGGCCTGGTCCTCGAGCTTGGCGGTGATCTCGTACTTGTCGTCGTACTCCCGCAGCGTCTCGTTGGCGCGGATGTCCTGGATGTACTCCGGGACGTCGTCCGCGAACGCCTCCACCTCGTTGACGATCGGCGGGACGACGATCAGGCCGATCATGAAGATCGACAGGAAGAGCGTCACGAAGACGAGCAGGATCGCGGCCGCTCTTGGGAGCTTGAGGCGGCGCGCGTGGTCGACGGCGGGCCCGAGCGCGACCGACAGGAAGATCGCGATGCACAGCAGCCCGAGGACCGAGCGGACCAGGTACAGCACGTAGAGCAGAACGCCGAGGGCGACCAGCGTGAAGAAGACGCGGACGATGGTCCCGGTGCTGATCTGCGTGGATGGGGCCACGGTGCGGCGGAGGCTACCCCGCGCCAGGCTTTGCCCACGCTTTCCGTGCCGCTGGGCGGGGCTTCGACGGGCGGTCGGCACCCTGCCGCGGCATGACTCCCGGACTGTTGATCGTCGGCGGCGGGCTCGCCGCACAGCGCTGCTGCGAGACCCTCCGCGCCCTGGGCCACGACGGGCCCGTCACCGTCGTCGGCCCGGAGCGGCCCTACGACCGCCCGCCGCTCTCGAAGGACATGCCGGCCGAGCCGCCGTGGCTGCGGCCGCTCGACTGGTACGCCGCGCACGACGTCGCGCTGCGCACGGGCGTGGCGGAGCGGCTCGACGCCACCCGCCGGATCGTCGTGCTGGCCGGCGGCGAGCGGATCCGCTACGACGACCTCCTGATCGCCACCGGCAGCGAGCCGGTACGGCTGCCCGCGCTCGGCGGGTTCTCGAACGTACAGCCGCTGCGGACGCACGCGGACTCGCTGCGGCTGCGCGCGGCGCTGGCGGCGGGCGCGCGGCTGAGCGTGGTCGGCGGCGGCCTGATCGGGCTCGAGGTCGCGTCGGCCGCGCGGCGGCTGGGCGCCGAGGTGACCGTGGTCGAGGCGGCGCCGCACCTGCTCCCCCGGCTCGGCCCGGAGGTCGGCGCGCGGCTCGCCGCGCTGCACCGCGCGGAAGGGACGACGCTCCACCTCGGTGCGCCGCTCGAGCGGGCGGAGGGCGGCGGCCCGTCCGGCAACGGCGCCGACGGCAGGCCCTCCGCGCGCGCCGAGGCGCTGGTCCTGGCCGACGGCACGCGGATCGAGACCGACCACGTCGTCGAGGCCATCGGCGTGCGCCCAGCGACGGCCTGGTTCGCGGCGACGCCGCTGGACCATCACGTCCACGCCGCCGGCGACGTCACGGGCAGCGGCCACTGGGAGGCGGCCGCGCGGCAGGGCGCCGGCATCGCCCGCGCCCTGCTCGGCCTCCCGCCCGCGCCACCGGCGCCGCCCTCGTTCTGGAGCGACCAGCTCGGGATGCGGCTGCAGTGCGTCGGCGACCCGGCCGGCGGGCGCGCCGAGCTGAGCGTCGACGCCTCCGGCTTCGAGGCCGTCTACCGCCGCGAAGGCCAGGTCGCCGCCGTGCTGCTGGCCGGCCGCTCCGCGGCCGACCTGCGCGCCGCCCGCCGGCGCCTCACCCCCGCACCAGAGCTCGAAAGGAGCGCAGCATGACCCTGATCCCCGAGATCGACACGTACGCGTGCGTCGCCCACGGCGACTGCGCGGTCGTCGCACCGCAGGTCTTCCGCGTCGACGACGTCGCGGTCGTCACCGGCACCGCGCCGGACGACGTGCTCCTCGAGGCCGCCCGTGCGTGCCCCGCAGGCGCGATCGTGCTGGTGGACTCGGAGACCGGCGAAGAGGTTGACCCGGGCTGAACGTCAACGGCGCGCAGCGTCCAACGGAACGAAATCGCACGTCGCCGCGGCGGGCGGAAACCCCTGTCCCTACCCCGCGCAGTTGACGTTCGTCGAAACTAGCGGCGCCGCAGCAGCCGGCCGACGCCGGCGATCCCGCCGCCGATCACGAAGCCCGCGACGGCCGCGCCGATCAGGACCTGCTTCTTGTGCGCCACGAGCTGGCCGCGCCAGTCGGTGACGACCGCGACCTCCTGGCGCAGCTTCTCGACGGCCATGCCGAGCTCGGCGCGGTTGGCCTCGATCGAGCGGCGGATCTCCTCGGGCGTGCGGGCCGCCATCAGCGCGGCACCTTCTCCGGCACCGAGGTGCCCGGGTGGTGCGGCTGGGAGCCCGACGACGGTCTCGCGGATCAGCTGCGCCTCCTGGATCGCCAGCTCGGGCTTGGGCGGCGTCGCCTTCTTGATGAAGCGGAAGGCGAGCAACGCACCCGACGGCGCCGACCAGGAACAGCACCAGCGTCACGATCAGGTATCCGAGCCACGGCGAGGTGCCGGGATCTCCGAGGATCGACCACACGCCCCACGAGGCGGAGTGGAGCAGGTAGATCAGCCCGAACAGCGCGAAGATCGCTGCGACCGCGCCGGCGACGATGCCGCGGATCAGCTTCTGGACCTTCTCCATCATCTCCGCCTGCGCGAGCGCGATCTCCTCGCGCACGAGCAGCTGGACCTTCTCGGAGACCTCCTGGATCGCCTTGCCGAGCTCTGAGATCTGCGGATCAGTCATCGCTCGTCGCCGCTCGGATCAGGCGCGCCAGCAGGAACGCGCCGACGAACGCCGCGCCGATCAGCACCTCGGGGCGCTCGGCCGCCGACGGCTTGGCCTCCGCCGCAGGCGGCGGCAGCTGCGGCGCGGCGGCCGCAGCGGCGGCGCGCGGAGCGGTCGTGGAACCGACGCCGGGCGAGGTCACCGACGCGGTGGAGGTCGGTGTCGGCCGCTCGGCGATCGCGGGCGCGTGGCGCTGCGCCTCGTGCGCCTGGCGCTCGGCCTCCTGCGCCTTCTTGCGGGCCTCGAGCGCCTCGGCGGCCTCCTTCTCGGCCTTCTCGCGCGCCTTGCGCTCCTTGCGCGAGAGCTTCTCGAGCTCCTGCTCGGCCTTCTCGCGCTCCTCCTCGATGCGGCGCACGTCCGTCTCCGCGACCTCGCGCTGGACCTCCTCGACCCGCGCTGCGCCCTCGACACGCGTGGCCTGCGCGGTCGCCTCGTCGGCCGCGGCGACGGCCTCGGCCTCTTCCGCGGGCGTGCGCTGCTCGGGCTGGTCGCTCACTCCGGTGGGTCTTCCCCGAAGGCCCGCCGCCAGATCAGGTTGGCGAGCTTCGTCGTCGCGATCGTCGCCAGCGACCCGAGGCCCGCGAGCAGGCCGGCCCAGATGAGGCGCTTGACCATGTCGTTGTCGGTCATGGACGCGGAAGTCAAGCAGAGGGTTCCGACGCGTGCGCCTCGAGGCCGTCGCAGATCGTGCCGACCACGAACGACTTGGCGCGCTCGTAGTCATCGGGCTCCTGCTCGAGCAGGCCGAAGATCCACCCCGTCAGCACCTGCTCGATCGCGCCGTAGAAGGCCATCGCGGCGAACTCCGGGGTCACGCTGTCGCGGAACGAGCCGTCGGCCTGGGCCTTGCGGACGATGTCAGCGATCAGCCCATACGCCTCGCGGATCTTCGGCAGGTGTGTGCGCCCGAACGAGTTCGCCGCCCGCGTGACCTCGACGATGATCACCTTCATCAGCTCGGGGTCGTGCCGGTACGAGTCGATGATGAACGAGGCGATCGCGTAGAGCTTCTCGCGCGCGGGGATGTCGGTGGCGTCGGTCTCGCGGATCGCTTCGAGCAGCACGTCCCAGCGCTCCACGAACAGCGTGTCGAGCACCTCGTCCTTGGACCCGAAGTAGTGGTAGACGAGCCCGTAGGCCACCTGCGCCTCGTCGGCGATGTCCGACACCCGGCAGGTGTGGAAGCCCTGGCGCGCGAACACCCGCACGGCCGCGTCGAGGATGATCCGGCGCTTGTCGGGCGCGCCGTTGCGTGCCATCAGGCGTGCGCCTCCGTGCCGAGGCGGCGGTTGGCGAGCGACGGCAGCGTGCGGCGGATCTCGGCCTGGCGGTCGAGGTCGAGGTCGGCGATCGCGAACGTCTCGACGTCGGGCGCCTGTGCCAGGACGAGCCCCCACGGGTCGACGATCATCGAGCGCCCGCCGGAGCGGTAGCCGGGCGCGTGCTGGCCGACCTGGTTGGCGGCGACCACGAACGCCTGGTCCTCGATCGCCCGCGCCCGCAGCAGCACCTCCCAGTGCTCGCGCGTGGTGGCGAGCGTGAACGCGGCCGGCACGGCCAGCACGCGCGCGCCGCGCACGGCCAGCTCGCGGTAGAGCTCGGGGAAGCGCAGGTCGTAACAGATGGTCAGCCCGAGCTCGACACCGTCGGCGGTGCTCGAGAGCACGACCTCGTCGCCCGGCTCCTCGTGCTCGGACTCCTTGTAGACCTTGCCGCCGACCTCGACGTCGAACATGTGGATCTTGCGGTAGGTCGCGCGCGCCTCGCCGTCGGGGCCGAAGTGCACGGAGGTGTTGCGCCCGCGGTCGGCGCCCTCGACGCGCTCGGCGATCGAGCCCGCGACGAGGTCGATGCCGAGCTCGCGCGCCGCGCCGGCCGCCCACGTGAGGGCCGGGCCGTCGATCGGCTCGGCGCCGGCCGCCGTCTCCTCGGGCGAGGCGAGCACCGCCCACTTCTCGGGCAGGACGACGAGCGTCGCACCGGCCTGGGCGGCGGCGCGCGTCAGCCGGTCCGCCACCTCGAGGTTGCGGTCGCGGTCGGCGGTCGATGTGAGCTGCACGGCGGCGGCTCTCACGGCGGGCTCCTCTCCCCATGGATTGACGCGTCAGTCAACCCCGTCCGGCGAGGATATCGTGGCGCTTGATGACCGTACCGTGGCGTGGGGTGGGTGGGGACCGATTCAACCGCCCCGACGACCTGCCGCTGCCGCCCGGGCGGATGCCGCTCCTGCGCGGCGGGCGGCCGCTCAAGCGCTGGCGCTGGGTGGGCGCGTTCTCGGCCGAGGCGATGGCGTGCGCCGCTCGCGTGCGGATCGGCGGCGTGCCGGTCGCGTGGTGGGCGATCTGGGACGGCGAGCGCCTCCGCGAGGGCACGCGCGGCGTGCGGGTCGGCCGGGGCTCCGTCACCGCGCCGGGCCTGTCGCTGCGCTTCGAGGAGGGCGAGGGCGTCGAGGTCGTCTCACCGCACGGGCGCGAGCACATCTGGACCCGCAAGCAGGCCGGCATGCCGATCGGCGGCTCGCTGCTCGGCCGGCCGTTCCTCGGGCACGGCTTCGTCGACGACTCGGCCGGCTACCACGCGCGGGTGACCGCCTGGCGCTGGTCGGCGGGCGTCGGCGTCGCCGAGTCGGGCGCGGCGGTGGCGTGGAACCTCGTCGACGGCGTGCACGACGCGTTGCAGGCCTCGGAGCGCACCGTGTGGGTCGACGGCACCCCGCACCACGTGCCGCCGCGGCCGTTCGCCGACGACCTCTCGACGGTCGGCGAGTTGCGCTGCGAGCCAGTGGCGGTGCGGAAGCACCGCCAGAACCGGCTCGTCGCGTCGTCGGAGTACGAGATGCCGTTCGGGCGCTTCAGCGGCTCGCTCCCGGTCGCCGGGCCGCTGCGCGAGGGCTGGGGAGTGATGGAGCGCCACCGGGTGCGGTGGTAGCCTTGTGCAAGTCGATACAAGGGTTCGCGTTGCGCCGTTGCCTCCTGATCGCTGCGTTTCTCCTCCTCGGGGCTCCTGCCGCCGGGGTCGCGCAGGAGCGCGCCACGGTCAAGCTCTCCTCGACGCCGGACAAGATCCCGGCCGGCGAGCCGTGGAAGGTCACGCTCACCATCAAGCAGCCCGGCCGGGCCGCGCGCGCCGACCTGCGGCCCGCGGTGATCGTCAAGGACGCCGACGGGTTCACGACCACGTACCCGGCGCGCGCCGCGAAGAAGGCCGGCCGGTACAAGACGACCGTCGTCTTCTCGCGCGCGGGCCAGTTCACCTACGCGGTCCGCGACGGCCTCAGCACGGCCCCGCCCGAGTACCGCTCGGTGATCATCAAGGCGCCCCCGCCGACGATCGACCGGCCCGACCCCGTCGGCCCGCCCGAGCTGCCGATCATCTTCGCCGCCGTGCTCGCGCTCGGCGCCGCGGGCTACGTGCTCATCCGCCGCCGTCACCGCCCGCCCGCGCAGCCGGCCTGACCACGTGCTCGAGCGGGAGGCCCGCGCGGTAGCGCAGCATCTGCGCGCGCGCCAGCGCCTGCGCGGCGCGCTCGGCCTCCGGCGTGTCGCCCGCGTTGTGCGGCGTGATGAAGACGCCGTCGAGCGCCCACAGCGGGTGATCGGCGGGGAGCGGCTCGGGGTCGGTGACGTCGAGCGCGGCGCGGATGCGCCCGGCCTGCAGCGCCTCGACGAGCGCGTCGGTGTCGACCACCGGGCCGCGCCCGGCGTTCACCAGCAGCGCGCCGTCGGGCATCCGGGCGATCACCTCGGCGTCGATCAGCCCGCGCGTGTCCTCCGCGAGCGGGGCGAGCACGACCACGACGTCGGCGCCCGCCACCGCGTCGGCCAGGCGCTCGACCGGCTCGACGCCCTCGCGCCCCCGCCGCGCCACCCGCCCGATCTGCACGCCGAACGGCGCCAAGCGCCGCTCCACCGCGCGCCCGATCGAGCCGTGGCCGACGATCACCACGCGCCGGCCGGCCAGCTCGCGCGGCTGCCAGCGCTCCGACGTGCCCGCGCGCTCGAAGCCGCCGAGGGCGTGGAGGATCGCGGCCACCACCCACTGCGCGACCCCCGGCGAGCGCGTGTCGCCGGCGTTGCAGAGCGTGACGCCGTCCGGCACGTGGTCCTCGACCCAGTCGATCCCCGCCGACAGCACTTGCACCACGCGAAGGTCCGGCAGTGCGGCGAGCCGCTCGGCCATCGCCGAGGAGGTCGGGACGGCGAACTCCGCGCCGTCCTCGGCGAACTCGACGTCCTCGGGCAGCCCGCCGCGAGGAAAGTCGTCCGGGACGAAGACCTTCATCGGGCCGCCTTGCCGCGCGGAGAGGTCGGGATGGGGGCTCATTCCATGAACGACCCGCGCACCGAGTCGCCCGCCGGCCCCGCCACGGCGCCCTCGGCCAGCAGCCGCGCGATCTCGTCCGCCCCGTAACCGAGCCCCTCGAGCACCGCGTGCGTGTCCTGCCCGAGCGCCGGCCCGGGGGCACGCGCCGGGTCGCCCGGCGTGCGCGAGAGCTTGATCGGGACGCCGAGCAGGCGCACCGGCCGCTCGGCGCCGGGCTGGTCGATCTCCACCACCATGTCGCGGGCGCGCACGAGCTCGGAGTCGAGCGCCTCGTCGAGGTCGAGCACCGGCTCGAGGCAGCAGTCGTGCTCGCCCGCGAACGCCGCCCACTCGTCGCGCGTCCGCTCCGCGAAGATCGCCTCGACCGCGCGCTGCGTCTCGCCGCCGGCCGGGTCCAGGTGGCGCTCGATCAGGTCCTCGCGCCCGACGCCGCGGCAGAACGCCTGCCAGAACTTGGGCTCCAGGGCGCCGAGCGTCACGTAGCCGTCGGCGCAGCGGTAGGGGCGGTAACACACGAGCCCGCCGGCGAGCTCGAGCCCGCCGCGCTGCGGGGTGACGCCCTCGGCGAGCATCCGCGCCGCGACCATCGCCAGCCACGACAGCGCGCCGTCGGCCATGGAGACGTCGACGAGCTGGCCCTCGCCGGAGACCTCGCGCTCGCGCAGCGCGACGAGGATCCCCACCGCCGCCATCAGCGCGCCGCCGCCGAGGTCGGCGATCTGGCCGGCGGCCTGGACCGGCGGCCCGTCGCCGTCGCCGGTCAGCCCGAGCAGCCCGACGAGCCCGAGGTAGTTCATGTCGTGGCCCGAGCGGTTGCGGTAGGGCCCGTCCTGCCCGTAGCCGGTGATCGCGCAGTAGACGAGGCCGGGGTTCTCCTGCTTGAGCCGCTCGTAGCCGACCCCCAGCCGCTCCATCACCCCCGGGCGGAAGCCCTCGAGCAGCACGTCGGATTCGCGCACGAGCCGCAGCAGCACGTCGCGCCCGGCGTCGCTCTTGAGGTCGATGCGGATCGAGCGCTTGTTGCGGTTGAGCGCCAGGAAGAGCGCCCCGCCCGCGCTGTCCTCCGCCCCCTCGTAGCGCGGCGGCGCCCAGCGCACGTAGTCGCCCAGCCCGGTGTCCTCGACCTTCAGCACGTCGGCGCCGAAGTCGGCCAGCAGCCCCGAGCAGAAGCCACCCGGCAGCAGCCGCGAGAGGTCGAGCACGCGGATGCCCTCGAGCGCGCCGCTCACAGTCCCAACCGCTCCCGCGCCTCGGCGGCCGTCGCAGGGCGCCGCCCGACGTCCTCGCACATCCGCCGCGCCCGCGCCACGAGGTCGCCGTTGGAGCGCGCCATCTCGCCGTCCGGGAGGTAGAAGTTGTCCTCGAGCCCGACGCGCACGTTGCCGCCCAGCGTCAGCGCCGCCGCCACCAGCGACCACTGGTCGCGCGAGATGCCGATCACGCCCCACTCGTGCGCGACGTCGGGGACCTGCTCGGCCATGTGGGCGAGGTTGCGCGCCGTCGGACGGATGCCGCCGGTCACCCCCATCACGCACGAGATCTGGAGCGGCGGCTCGAGCAGGCCCATGTCGAGCAGCGGGTCGAGGTTCGCGACGTGGCCGGAGTCGAAGCACTCGTGCTCGGGCTTGATGCCCTCCTCGCGCATCGCGGTGCAGAGCTCGATGATCGTGTCGAACGAGTTCTCGAACACGGTCTTGAACACGAAGTCCCCGCGCCGGCGCGAGTACTTCGCGTAGTTCATCGAGCCCATGTTGAGCGCGCCGATGTCGGGCTTGAGCGCCCGCAGGTAGGCGATCCGCTTCTCCAGCGGCACGCCGATCGCGCCGGTCGAGAAGTTGATGATCACGTCGTCGCCCGCCGCACCCCGGATCGCCTCGGTGATGGCGGCGAAGTCCTCGATCTCGAACGAGGGGACGCCGTCGGGCGTGCGCGCGTGGATGTGGATCATCACCGCGCCCTCCTCGACCGCCCGCCGCGCCTCGGCGCCGTACTCCTCGGGCGTGTAGGGGATCGCCGGGCACTGCTCGCGGTTCGCGACCGCGCCCGAGATCGAGTTGGTGATGATCACCGGGTCGGCCATGAGATCCGGCAGCGTACGCATGCCGACGTGCCGATGTGACCGCGCCTCACCGCAGGGGTAACTCCAGGCGACCCCTAAGTCAGGAGACATTCAGATGATCGGCAACATCATCGCGGCGATCGTGATCGGCATCATCGCCGGTTACCTCGGCCGCGCCCTGCTCCCCGGCGACGACTCGATGGGCTTCATCGCCACCGTGGGCGTCGGGATCGTCGGCGCGCTGGTCGGCTGGGTGCTCTTCACCTTCCTGCTCGGCATCGGCGACTCGGAGAAGTTCGACCTCGGCGGCATCCTCGGCTCGATCATCGGCGTGATGATCGTGCTGCTCGCGCTGCGCATGGTGGGCGGCGGCAAGGGCCGCGGCCGCACCGCAGACGGGCCCGCCGTCTAGATCGCCCGGAACCGCCGCATGGCCTCGAGCAGCTGGTCGGGCTCGAGGCCATAGGCGGTCAGGCCGCGGCGTCCGGTCGTCGTCTCGGCGGCCAGCAGCGCGTTGACGATCGCGGCCTCGGTGGCCTCGATCGTCGCGTGGTAGAGCGGGTTGATGTGGGAGTCCACGAACATCGTGACCGGCACGGTGACGGGCTCCGAGCCATCCTCGACCTCGCTCGGCGGCAGATCCTGGCGCGCGGTCGAGAACGCGAGCAGGATGTCGCCGCTCGAGTGCTCGCCCGCGCCGCCGGTGCGCGCGATCCCGAAGGAGGCGCGCTGGGCGATCCGCCGGCACTGGTGCGGCAGCAGCGGCGCGTCGGTGGCGACGATCACGATGATCGAGCCCGCGCCCGCGGCGGTGTCCGGCAGGTCCTCGTAGGGGTCGGGCACGACGTCGTGGCCGATCATGCGGCCGACCGGGACGCCGGCGACGGTGAGCCGCTCGCGCCAGCCGTGGTTGGCCTGCACGAGCGCGCCGACCGTGTAGCCGCCGTGCTCCTCGCCGATCACGCGTGAGGCCGTGCCCACGCCGCCCTTGAAGCCGTGGCAGATCATCCCGGTGCCACCGCCGACCGCACCCTCCTCGACCGGCCCGTCGCTCGCCTTCGCGATCGCCTCGCCGACGTGCTCGGCGCGCACGTGATGGCCGTTGATGTCGTTGAGCGACCCGTCATAGGTCTCCCCGACCACGGGCAGCGCCCAGTAGAACCCGTCGTCCTCCCCGCGCTCCGCCACCGAGTGGGCGACCAGCGCGTCGCGGACGACGCCGACGCTGTGCGTGTTGGTGAGCGCGATCGGGGTGGTGAGGCGGCCCGACTCGCGCACCCACTCGAGCCCGGTCAGCTCACCGTTGCCGTTGAGCGTGTGACAGCCCGCGAACAGCTGCTCCGCGCCGACGTCGGCCTCGCTGGGGAGGATCACGGTCACGCCGGTCCGCACGTCGTCGCCCTCGATCAGCGTGACCGAGCCGACCTTCACGCCGGCGACGTCGGTGATCGCGTCGTGCTCGCCCGGCGCCGCGTCGCCGAACCGGATGCCGAGCTCGCGGGAGCGCATCGCCCGACGCTACCTCACGAGCTCGCCGATCAACTGCGCCGCCCGCGCCGCGCCGCCCGGCTCGATCGGCCGGTAGCGGGGCGTGCGGTCGATCTCCTCGGCGATCGCGGCGGCGATCTCCGCCGGCCCGTCGCGCTCGAAGCTCATCGGCCGCCCGGCGCCATGGCGGGCGAGGCGGTGCGCGACGTGGCAGTTCTGCTCGAAGTGCCCGCGCAGCGGGAAGGTCAGGAACGGGCGTCCGCTCGCGGTCAGCTCCATCGTGGTGGAGAGACCGCCGTGGGTGATCGCGAGGTCGCAGGCGGCGAGCTGCCGGTAGAGCCGGTGCACGTAGCCGTGCGTCTCGAGGCCCTCCGCCTGCGGGAGCGACGCGGCATCGATCCGCGGGCCGGCGATCAGGATCATGCGCAACTCCGGGACGCGGCGCTTCGCCTCCGGGAAGGCGGCGGCGGCCCGCTGCAGGAGGTGGGTGCCGACGCCCGAGCCGCCGGGAGCGACGACGCAGACCTTCTCCCCGGGCGCGTAGCCGAGCTCGGCCCGGAGCGCGTCGCGGTCGGCGATCTCCGCCGGGTCGAAGCCGGTGATGTAGCCGGCGAAGTCGAAGTGCTCCTGCGTCCAGTCGCGGATCGTCGGCAGCCCGGGCCCCAGCGGCTCCGGGACGGCGTCATCGGGATCGCCGATGAAGATCGAGCGGTCACGGAGCCGCGGGTTGCGGGCGACGTGCTCGACCATCTGGCGGTTGAAGTCGGCGGCCAGGAACGCCTCGTGCTCGCCGCCCTCGGGCATCGGCAGCACGCCGACGAAGTCGGTGAGCCAGACGTAGGGCGCGGTCTTGAGCTCCGGGTTCTCGTGCAGGAAGTAGTCGACCTCCCAGCCCTCGTCGGCGATCCAGACGTCGAACGGCTCCTCCCGGACGAGGTCGTCAAAGACCATGAAGTTCGCGCAGAAGATCTCGTCGAGGCGCCGCAGCATCTGGAACGCGTGGAGCTCGTGCTCGCCGGCCTCGGCATCGACGCCCGCCGCCTCCGGCGCGAGCTCGGCGCTGGCCGGGTGGACCGTCTCCCCGCAGGCGTCGAGCAGCGTCGTCACCGGCGGCTGCGCGAGCCAGTGGACCTCGAGCCCTGGCACGAGGCGCCGGAGCTCGCGCGCGATCGCGACGTCGCGCCACGCGTGGCCGAGCCCGATCGGCGACGAGACGAAGAGCGCGCGCCGCGGCCGGGCCGCGGCGCGCGTGAACGTGCGCGTACGCGGCTTCACGGGTTCGACGCGGCGGACGAAGTCGTGGATCAGCCGGTTGACGAGCACCGGCTGGCGCGCGTTGGGGAGGTGGCCGGTGCCGACGAGGTGGACGTGCTCCGCGCCGACGAGCTCGGCGAACGCGAGCCCGCGCTCGAACGGCTGGCAGTTGTCGCGGTCGCCCTGGACGACGAGCACCGGACAGCGCACGCGCCGGCAGATCTCCTCGACCTCCTCGCGGTTCGACGCGACCGGCTCGGCGTCGTCCATGACCAGCGCCTCGGCCGGTCCGTCGAGCCCGTAGGCGACGGCGTCCTCGATCTGCTTCGTCGAGTGCGGCTCCGGGAACATCTCGCCGAAGAAGAACTCCAGGAAGCCCCGAGGGTCCGCGCGGATGAACGGGCGGTTCTCCTTCTCCCAGCCCTCGGGCGCGTCTCGTTGCTCGTCGTACGTCGCATGCGCGGCGGCGCGCCACGGATGCGGCGGGACGAGGTGCGGGACGCCGGGGGCGAGCGCGACGATCCCGAGCACGCGCTCCGGATGGTCCGCGGCGATCTGGACCGAGGGCCAGATCCCGTCGCCGCAGATCCCACCGAGGACGGCCGCCTCGGTCGCGGTGGCGTCCATCACCGCCAAGCAGTCGGCGGCGTACCAGCCGTCCAGCCAGGGACCTGACAGGTCAGGGCTGTCGGACCGGCCGTTGCCGCGGCCGTCGTAGACGACGACGCGGTGGTGGCGGGCGAGGTAGTGCAGCTGCGCCTTCCAGATGCGCGAGTGACTGATCGGAGCCGGCGGGAGGAGCACGACCGTCGTGGCCCCGCTGCCGTGGACCTCCCAGTAGAGGCGGAGCCCGTCGGCGGTCTCTGCGTAGCCCGCCTCGTCGGGCTCGCGCGCACGCGTGCCGGTCTCGGTGACGGTCACCGGCTCATGGCCGGCCGAGCGTGGTGAGCATCAGGCTGAGCGCGCGGCTCGTGTCGCGTACGTGGCGCCCCATCGCCCGCCGGGCGCCGGCCGGGTCGCGCGCCCGAGGTGGAAGCTCGTGTCGGCGCGCATGAAGCGGTAGTCGTCGTCCGCCGCCGCGTGCATCACCGCATTGTGCTCCGCGAGCCGACGCCAGCGCCAGGTCGTCCGCGCGCTCCGCGGCGTCGTGGATCGCCGCCGCGCCGGCGCGCAGCTGGTACGAGCTGCGCGAGGAGTCGCTCTAGCCTCCGGGTAGGCTCCTCGTACGTCCCAGCGACCGTCTCCTCCTGAGCGTACGGTGGCCGAGGGTCGCCTTCCCGGTGGCACGCTCGGCGAGGTCCTCGCAACGCGTAGACGCAGGCGCTTCGTCGGTCGCAGCGGCGAGCTCGAGCTCGTCCGGACAGCGCTCGCCGCCACTGAGCCGCCGTTCTCGGTGTTGTGGCTGACGGGTCCGGGCGGAATCGGCAAGACCAGTCTGCTCGACGCCATCGCCGAGCTGGCCCAGGAGGCGGGTGGCTCGAGCGTCGTCCGGCTCGACGGACGGGATCTGCCGTCGTCGCCGGGCGCACTGCTCCATGTCGTACAAGCCGCGCTCGACGAGCCGGTCGCCGCGCCGGAGGGCCGGCTGGTCCTGCTGCTCGATGCCTACGAACGGCTGGGCGCCCTGGATGATTGGGTGCGCCGCTCGCTCCTGCCCGGGCTGCCCGCCACCGCGCTGACGGTTGTCGCGAGCCGCGAGCCACCCACCCCGGCATGGCGTGCCGATCCGGCATGGCGCGAGCTGCTGCGGGTCGTGGCGCTGCGCAACCTCGATCCGGACGAGAGTCGCGACTACCTGCGAGCGTGCGGGGTCGAGGAGGCCGTCCACGACCGGTTGCTGGAGGTCACGCGTGGTCACCCGCTGGGGCTCTCGCTGCTCGCGGACGTCGTGGTGCGTGGCGGGGATTCGCCGCCCGATCCGCTGACGCCGGACCTCGTCGGCGTGCTGGTGCAGCGGTTCGTCGACGTGGTCCCTGTCGGTCCGCGCCGCAGCGCCCTGGAGGTGTGCGCGCTCGCGCGGGTGACCACCGAGGCGCTCCTGCGCGACACGCTCGCGCTCCAGGACGCCCACGAGTGGTTCGGGTGGTTGCGCGATCTGTCGTTCATCGAGGCGGGACCGGACGGCCTGCTGCCTCACGATCTCGCTCGCGACGTCCTCGACGCCGACCTGCGCTGGCGCGATCCCGACGGCTACAAGCAGCGCTTCCGAGCGGTAC
This sequence comes from uncultured Solirubrobacteraceae bacterium, assembly GCA_963730115.1. Lineage (GTDB taxonomy): Bacteria > Actinomycetota > Thermoleophilia > Solirubrobacterales > Solirubrobacteraceae > DASQFQ01. Next base: position 1,245,164 of record CAVSQM010000012.1, read on the forward strand.
GCGGCCACATCTACGCCGGCCTGAGATCCTCGCGCGGTCGAGAACAGCAGCGCTCGATCTTCGACCTGAAGTTCCTGTTCCGCAACCTGCCCGGGATCCTGTCGCCGGTCGACTGGGACGTGTGGGGACTCCACTACCCCGAACGCGCGAACCCTGCGGACGCCGCGCGCATTCTCGCACTCGTGGCGGCTCAGATGGACCTATCGGGGTGTGCGCAGCGATCGGAAGAACTCGCGGATGTCGCCGACCAGCTCGTCCGGGGCGTCGCGCGGCGAGAAGTGGCTGCCGCGGTCGTAGTGGCGCCAATGGACGATGTTGGCGTGGTCGCGATCGGAGAACCGGCGGATCGACTGGAAGTCGTCGGCGAAGATCGCGACGCCGGTCGGCGCCGTGGTCGGCGTCGGTCGGCCTGGTCGCGCGGGCCTCGGCGTGGTAGTAGCGGATCGACGAGCCGATCGTCCCGGTCAGCCAGTACGTCGACGCGCAGGTGAGGATGTAGTCGCGGTCGACCGCGTGCTGGAAGAGCTGCGTGACCCACGCCAGCCAGCCGGCCGGCGAGTCCTGCAGCGCGTAGGCGAGCGTCTGCGGCTGCGCGGACTGGTAGGCGTTGTAGGCCAGGCCGCCGCGGGCGGTGAACTCCTCGAGGAACTTCAGCGCCGCCGCGTCCTCGTCGCTGAGATCGGCGAACTCGGCCGGGTCGCCGGAGGGGAACGAGAACAGCTGCGTGACGTGTACGCCGGCGACGTGCTCGGGGTCGTGGCGGCCGAGCTCGGGCGAGATCATGCGAGCCGCTGTCGTTGCCGTGGGCGCCGTAGCGCTCGTAGCCCAGGCGCGCCATGAGCTCGGCCCACGCGCGCGCGACGCGCGCCATGTCCCAGCCGGGCTCGGTCGTCGGGCCTGAGAACCCGATCCCCGGCATCGCGGGGATGACGAGGTGGAACGCGTCGGCCGGGTCGCCGCCGTGGGCGCGGGGATCGGTCAGCGGCCCGATGAGATCGGCGTAGTCGACGACCGACAGCGGCCAGCCGTGCGTGGCGATGAGCGGCAGGGCGTCGGGCTCGGGCGAGCGCGCGTGGATGAAGTAGACGTTCTGGCCGTCGATCGTGGTGGTGAACTGCGGATGCTGGTTGAGCCGGCTCTCGACGGCGCGCCAGTCGTAGCCGGTGCGCCAGTGGTCGACGAGCTCCTTGACGTAGTCCAGCGGCACGCCGTAGTCCCAGCCCGCGCCGGGCAGCTCGTCGGGCCAGCGCACGCGGGCGAGCCGTTCTTGGAGGTCGTCGAGGTCGGCCTGGGGGACGTCGATCCGGAATGGGTGCAGGCGGCCGTTCATGGCCGGCGAACGTAGGCGGCAATGCGGCACGTTTCGTTCCGCATTGTCTGCGAGGCTTCGACCTCGATGCTGGAGACCTCCGCCCGGCTGCTGCACCTGCTCTCGCTGCTGCAGGCCAAGCCGAGCTGGACCGGGCCCGAGCTCGCCGAGCGCCTGGAGGTGACCGCCCGCACGGTGCGCAACGACGTCGAGCGCCTGCGCCGCCTGGGCTATCCCGTGCACGCCAGCCCGGGCGCGGCCGGCGGCTATCGGCTCGGCGCCGGCGCGCAGCTGCCGCCGCTGCTGCTCGACGACGACGAGGCGGTCGCGGTCGCCGTCGGGCTGCGCACGGTCGCCGGCCGCGGCGTCAGCGGCACCGAGGAGACCTCGGTGCGCGCGCTGGCCAAGCTCGAGCAGGTGCTGCCGTCGCGGCTGCGGCGCCGGGTCAAGGCGCTGCAGGCCTACACGGTCCCGTTCGACAGCTGGGGGCCGACGGTCGACCCGGAGACGCTGACGGCGATCGCCGGCGCGTGCCGCGACCGCGTGCGCCTGCGCTTCGCCTACCGCAGCCACGACGGCACGACGACGCGGCGCCTCGTCGAGCCCCACCGCCTCGTGCACACCGGCCGGCGCTGGTACCTGGCCGCGTGGGACTGCGACCGCGAGGACTGGCGCAGCTTCCGCGTCGACCGGATCGAGCCGCGCCCGTCGACCGATCGGCGCTTCGAGCCGCGCGAGCCGCCCTACGGCGACGCCGCCAAGTACGTCGCGCGCTCGATCTCCTCGCAGCGCGACCGCTACCAGGCGACCGTGATCCTCCACGCGCCGCTGGACGCCGTCGCCGATCGCGTGCCGCACGCGGTCGGCACGCTGGAGGCGATCGACGACCGCAGCTGCCTGCTGCGCACCGGGGCCGACTGGCTCGGCGGCCTGGCGGTCTACGTCGCGGACATCGGCGTCGACTTCACGGTCGTCGACCCGCCCGAGTTCGCCGCGCGGGTGCGCGAGCTCGCGGGGATGTTCACCCGCGCGGCGCCGGAGTGAACGCTCAGACCGGCACGACTCCGTGGCGCTTCCACGGCCGCTCGACCCGCTTGCGCTCGGCCATCTCGAGGCCCCTCGCGATCACCGAGCGCGTCTCGCGCGGGTCGATGACGTCGTCGATCATGTCGTTGCCGGCCGCGATGTAGACGTCGATGATCTTGCGGTACGCCTCGATCAGCTCGGCCTTCTTGGCGACCGGGTCGTCGGCCTCCTCGACCTGCCGGCGCATGACGATCTCGACCGCGCCCTCCGCGCCCATGACCGAGATCTCCGCTGACGGCCAGGCGACGATCAGGTCGGGCTCGTAGGCACGGCCGTTCATCACGTAGTAGCCGGCGCCGTAGGCCTTCCGGATCACCACGGTGATCTTCGGGACGGTCGCGTTGGCGACCGCGTAGAGCATCTTCGCGCCGTGGCGGATGATGCCCGCCTGCTCGACCTTGGTGCCGACCATGAAGCCCGGCACGTCCATCAGGAACACGAGCGGGATGCCGAACGCGTTGCAGAGGTTGACGAAGCGCGCGGCCTTGTCGGCGGAGTCGATGTCGAGGATGCCGCCGAGCTGGCGCGGCTGCGACGCCACGATCCCCACCGGGCGCCCGTCGACCCGCGCCAGGCAGGTGATGATCGTCTTCGCCCACTGACCCTTGAGGTCGAACCACTCGCCGTCGTCGACCACGCTCCGGATCACGTCGTACATGTCGTAGGGCTTGCGGTTCGTCTCGGGGAGCACGTCGAGCAGCGCCTCGTCGGCGCGCCCGATCGGATCGTCCGTCGAGCGCCGCGGCGGCGGCTCCTCGCAGTGCGAGGGGAAGAACGACAGGTAGTCCTTGATCGCCTGGATGCAGGCCTCGTCGGAGTCGACCTCGAGGTCGCCGACGCCCGACTTCCGGCAGTGCACGCGCGACCCGCCGAGCTCCTCCTGCGTCACGTCCTCGCCGATCGCCGCGCGTACGAGGTGCGGCCCCGCGAGCGCCATCGAGCCGCGCCCCTTGACCATCGGCACGAAGTCCGCGAGCCCGGGGATGTAGGCGGTGCCCGCCGCGCACGGCCCCATCAGCGCCGCGACCTGCGGGATCACGCCGCTCATGATCACCTCCTCGCGGAACAGGTGGCCGGAGCCGGCGAACAGCGACCCGACCGCCTCCTGGATGCGCGCGCCGGCGGAGTCGAGCAGCCACACGAACGGGATCCGCTTGGTCAGCGCGAGCTCGCGCAGCCGCCCGACCTTCATCTCGCCGGTCATCCCCATCGAGCCGGCCATCACGGTGAAGTCGTAGGCGCACACCGCGACCAGCCGCCCGTCGACCTTGCCGTAGCCGGTGATGACGCCGTCGGCGGGCGCGTCGCAGCCGTCCATCGCGCGCTGGGAGAAGTGCGGCCGGGCGTGGAGGCCGAGCTCGGTGAACGTGCCCTCGTCGATCAGCAGGGCGAGCCGCTCGCGGGCGGTCAGCTTGTCGGCCGCGTGCTGCTTGGCGATCCGCTCCTCGCCGCCGCCGAGCTTCGCCGCCGCGCGCCGCTCGTGCAGCTCCTCGACCAGCGGGCGCAGCGCGCTCACAGCAGCGGCTCCACCACGGACTCGATCATCGCCGCGAGACGCTCGCGCTCGGCCTCGTTCTCGGGCGCGTCGAAGGCGGTGATCTCGACGCCGATCACGCGCGCCGACTCGGCGAGCTCGCCTAGCAGGTCGCGCAGGCCCTCGCTCGACAGACCGCCGGGCGCCGGGAACTGCGCGGGCAGCACGGTCGGGTCGAGCACGTCGAGGTCGAGGTGGACGTAGACCTCGTCCCCCTCGAGCGCGCCCGCCAGCTTGTCGGGCGGGGCGGTGCCGACGCCCGCGCGCTCGAGCTCGACGCGCTCCCCGCCGTCGAGGTCGCGCACGCCGGTCATGACGATGCGCGCCGCGTCGAGCGACCCGTCGCCGAGCCCCGCGTCCCAGCGGCCGCAGGCGGCCGCCAGGCACATGCCGCCCAGGAAGCCACTCGGCGTCGTCTCTCGGCGTATTGAAGTCGCCGTGTGCGTCGAGCCGACGATGCGCGCCTCCGGGTGGTGGCGCAGCACGGTCGGCAGGCGTGGTGATGCAGATCGAGCAGTCCGACGCGAGCAGGACCGGGAAGCGCCCGTCGGTCATCGCGTCGTCGACCTGGCCGCCGGCCTCGAGCAGGCAACCGCGCGAGTCGCGCAGGTCGTCCTCGAACTCGCCGGCGTGCGGATCGCCGGGCGAGCCGATCATGCGCGCCTCGACGCCGAGCAGCCGCGCCAACCGCGGCGCGAGGGCTTCGGCGCCGCGCGCCCCGCCGGGCGTGCGGTCCGAGGTGCGGCAGCGCAGCGCGACGACGGAGGCGCTCACCGGCCCGACCAGACCGGGTCGCGCTTCTCGAAGAACGCCTTCACGCCCTCCTGGATGTCGTCGGTCGCAAACGCGATCGCGAGCTGCGCGCGCAGGAAGTCGAGCGCCTCCTCGAACGCCATGTCCTGCTGGCGGAACATCGCGTCCTTGCCCATCCGCATCAGCACCGGCGACTTGGCCGCCAGCTGCGCGGCCCAGTCCGCCACGAAGGCGTCGAACTCGCCGGCCGGCACGACGCGGTTGACGATCCCGATCCGCTCCGCCTCCTCGGCCGAGATCTGCTCGCCCAGCAGCAGCAGCTCGTTGGTTTTCTTGCGGCCGACGTTGCGGTAGATCAGCGCCATGATCATGAACGGGAAGACGCCGACGTTGATCTCGGGCGTCCCGAAGCGCACCCCCTCGCGCGCCACGATCAGGTCGCACGCGAGCGCCAGCCCGAGCGCGCCCGCCAGCACGTGACCGTTGGCGGCGCACAGCGTTGGCTTGCCGAGCTCGCCGATCGCCCGGAACAGGCGCGGGAAGCGCTCGATGCCCCGGTGCTTGTGGGCGAGCGGGACGTCGGCGGCAAAGCCGGCCAGGTTGCCACCGCTCGAGAACACCTTCTCGTGCGAGGAGGTGAGCACCACGCAGCGGACGGCGTCGTCGTCGCGGGCGACCTCGAACGCCGCGGTCAGCTCGTCGAGCAGCTCGTCGGAGAGCGCGTTGCGCGACTCCGGGTGGTCGAGCGTGATCGTGGCGACGCCCTCCGCCGTCTCGTAGCGCACCGTGGCCATGAGCCCGAGTTCTACAAGGCGGCCGCGCGCCGCGCGCCCGCCGTCAGGCGAGCGCGCGGCGGCAACCGGCTACTTGCAGGGGTTGACGAGGTCGAACCCGCCGCGCTTGGAGAAGCGGCCGCGCTTGCGCTCGACGACGATGCGGCGGCTGTCAATCCGCCTGTTCGCGTCGGTCATGCGGAAGCGGACGACGTAGACCCCGTTGGCGACCGCGCGCTTGCGACCCGTCGTCGCACGCCCGCTCCAGGTGAAGCCGCGGGAGCGGTTGTTGAACCGCGCGACGCGCTTGTCCAAAACGATCCTCCGGCCCTTCGCGGTCTGGAAGACCTCGATCCGGACCGGGTTGCGGATCTTGCGCGAGAAAGTGATCCGCAGTCCGTTGCCCCTCCGGCGCACGTTGACCGAGCGGAAGCCGTCCGGCAGCGTGCACGTCGCGGCCGGCGCCGCCGGCGCCGTGGCCAGGGCGGCGATGTCGCACGCGAGCCCGAGGGTCACTGACTGCTTGCGAGCGATGAACACGTCGCGCGACTCGAGCACGTTGCCCGCCGCGTCCTCGCACGTCAGCTTCCAGGGCGTCTCGTCCTGGTTGGGCTGCGTCGAGGGGTTGATGTGCCACTCGAACGCGCCGCTCGCCGGGACCGTCAGCACCGTCTGGCGCGGCTCGGTGATGGTCTTGTTCTTGTCGGCGGCCGCCGGCAGCCCGTCGTCCGGATCGTCGTCGTCGGGCCGCGAGTCGGTTCGGTAGGTGACCGTGCGGCTCAGGCGCAGGACGCGGCCGGCGGGCGCCGTGCCGCGCAGGACGGAGTGCGAGGCCGGGTCGATGGCGGTCTCGGCCGCGACCTTGAACGCCTCGCGCAGGCCGCCGCGCTGCTCGCCGTCGACGACGTTCCCCTCGTACTCCTTGATGAAGTCGCCGGTGCCCGGGTCGGGCCCGTCGATGTAGTCGGGGTGGAACTCCTCCTTCCCGATCTCGGGCGTGTAGGAAAACGCGTTGAGGCCGCCGTAGAGGTAGTCGTCGGTCGTGCCCGTGGTGTCGTAGAGCTGGTAGGCGAACTGCGAGATGTAGTCCGTCTCGTAGGCCATCCGGTCGCCGAGTGCCTTCAACTGGGCCTCGTCCGGCACGGGCGCCTGATCGGCTGTGCCCGGCGGGCGCAGCAGCAGGCCGGTGTAGGTGTGGTTCGTGATCAGCACCGCCGGGTGGATGCTGCGCACGAACTGGCGTACGGCGTCGGTCTCGGGCTCGGAGAACGGCCCGGTGCCGTGGAACGTGAGGCTCTGGAAGTCGCTCGAGGTGCCCGGGCCGCCCCACAGGATCCCGTAGTTGCGGTTGAGGTCGACGCCGCGGTCGTTCGTGGTTGCGCTCGGTGGGTAGCTGCGCGCGAGGCACGGGATCTCCGGCGCGGCGTTGGGGTCGCGCGCGTCCTTGCGGCAGTTCTTGCGCTTGTAGGCGCCGGTGCCGACGCCCTGGTTGCCTGACACGCCGCCCGAGTCGAGCGGGTTCGAGTAGCTGCCGCCGGGGGCAAGCCCCTCGGACTTGATCGTGACGTCGAAGCCGTCAACGTTCATGACCGGGATCACGAAGTTGCGGCCGCCCCGGACGATCGCCTGCACTCGCGCGTCGCCGGCCTTGTAGCCGTTGACAAGCTCGTAACCCCACTCGATCGTCGCCTCGTTGGCCGGCCACTCGCGCGCGTGGTGGGTGCCGATGTTTACGAAGCTCGGCCGGCCGTCCGACGGGCTGCCGACGTTCTCAGCGATCTCGATGCCCACGATGTCGCGGCCCTCGACCGACTTGACCGGGAGCGCGAACAGCTTCACGAACGTGGGGTTCTGCTCGGCGAGCGTCTTGAGCTCGTCGTTGATCTCGGTGAGCGTGCGGTACGTGGTGCGGCCGCTCGGCAGCGCCCGCGCGGCGCGTGAGCGGTACGTCGCGCTGCGCTTGGCCCGCTGCTCGAACCGCCGGTTCGCGTTGTCCTTGGCCTGGACGTCCGCGATCTCGACCCCGAAGGAGAAGCCCGCGCCGGTCAGCTTGCGCTCGTCGGCCGCCGACCACAGCAGCACGTCCTGGTGGTCGGGCGCCGCGTGGTCGGTCGTGTCGAGGTCGAGGCCCTGGAGGCGGATGCGGTCGAACTGGGTGGCCAGCGCGACACGCACGAGCTTGACCTTGTAGCCGGACTCCGTAGTCGCCTTGTCCGTGGCGATGAACCGCACCGCGAGGTTGGCTGCTTCACCGGCGCCCGTGCGCCGGCAGGCCTGGATCGTGATCGCCTGGCCCTCGCGCACGAACGTGTTGGAGCGCTCCTGCGTCCCCGGGCCCGCGCTGCCGTCGAGCACCTTGCGCGACGCGTCGACCAGCGCCAGGTCCCAGTCGCCGCTCTGGGCGCCGGACATGCGCACGTCGATCACGCCGTCGGCGGGGGCAGTCACCGTCCGCGTCGTCACACCTGCGCCGGACACCGGACGGGTCGCGCACGACTGGCGCTTGGCGTCCGCGGCCGAAACCGTCAGGAGGTCGGCCGACACGACCCGCGGCGCCGCCGCCGCCGGTGCGGGGAGGGCTGCGGCGACCGCCGCGACCGCTGCCAGAACGACGACCCGTGGTGCTGTAAGTCTCATGTACGCCCCTGCGTTGAGATGGACTCGCGGAGCGCCCCCAGCGTTGCTGTGGGTGCGACCCCTCCCCTTCACGGGCGTGCATAATGCCACGATCTTCAAACGAGGAGAGGGAGTTCGTTCGTGTCGGGGGGGAACGTGTCGCGACTGCTGCTGATCGTGCTGACCGCGCTGCTGGTGCTCGCTCTGGCGCCACTGGCATCGGCCCAGACCACCAGCGGAACGCTGCGCTTCGAGCATGACGACTCGCTCGACGGCGATCCGAACACGGAGATCGTCGGCGGCTTCTTCGGAGCGATCCCGGCGACCGGCACGCCGGACGAACAGCGGGCCACGATCTACGAGTTCCTCGAGGGCAACGACGACGACGACGACTTCGATTTGCCCAACCCGGACCGCAACTTCGCGTGGGAGACGTTCGAGTTCGCGGCCAAGAGCCACGCGGCCGACGGCACGCCGATCGAGAACGGTTCGTTCACGGCGTCCGTGCGCTGGGGCAACCCCGACGTCGACTTCGACGTCTCCGTCTATCGGCGACTCGCCGACGGCGCCCTCGACCCGGAGCCGATCGCCGGCTCCGCGTCGGGCGGGACGACGGCGGAGAACGCGACGTACTTCGCCCCGTACTCACCCGCCGACCCTCAACCCCCGGTCGAGACGGACTGCGAGCCGACACCCGAGACCACTGATCCCGCGGAGACCACGCAGTGCCGCTACGTGGTCTACGTCGACAACTGGTGTTCCTCGGACACCGACCCGACGGACGTCGAGCTGGCCGAGGACTACGGCGCCGACTTCTGCGAGCAGGGCGACTACGGGGACGAGGACGACTGGACCGGCGAGGTGACGTTCGCGCCGCTCGTCCGCACGAACGTCCCGCCGACCGCGGACATCTCCGGGCCGGCGAGCGGGACAACGGGCCAGGATCTCGTGTTCACCGGCTCCGGAACCGACTCCGACGGGACGATCGCGGGCTACGCGTTCGACCTCGACGGCGACGGCCGCTACGAGTTCGACAACGGCGAGAACGCGACGGTGTCCAAGCGCTTCGACACCGCCGGCACGTACAGCGTCGGCGTCCGGGTGACCGACGACCGGGGCGGTGTCGGCTACGACAGCCAGGCCGTCATCATCACCGGGTCGAGCGCGGCCGCGCCCACGGTCGCCGCGAAGCCGAAGCCGGCGCTCGTCAGCTCGTTCAAGCTCGGCCGGCCGGTCTTCGGCGGCTCGCGCAACGCCAAGCTCGTCATCCGCTACCGGCTCAGCGAGGCGGCGCGCGTGACGCTGTCGATCTACCGCGGCAACCGCCGCGTCCGCCGGATCGTCCGCAACCGGTCCGCGAACCGCACGTACCGGCTGACGGTGAGCCCGCGGCGGCTCAAGCGCGGCAACTACTCGATCCGCCTCCGCGCGGTCACGGCGAGCGGCGCGGTGCAGTCAGCGCGGCTGTCCGCCAAGAGGCTCTGACGGGCCCGCGCGTCCTCCGCACGGCGACGGGCCGCCCTCGTGCGGCCCGTCTTCTGTCCGCTAGCGTTCAGATATGGCCGCCACCGAGACCGACCTGCTGAAGCCCGACCACGGGTCGCGCCGCAAGCACTTCATCTTCAACGACCATCACGAGGCGCTCCGCGAGTCGATTCACACCTTCGTCGTGAAGGAGCTCGCGCCGCACGCGGAGGAGTGGGAGGAGACGACGTTCCCCGACTCGGTGTTCCCGCGCATGGGCGAGCTCGGCTTCCTCGGCCTCTCCTATCCCGAGGAGTACGGCGGCCAGGGCGGCGACTACTTCTGCAACCTCGTGCTCGCCGAGGAGATGGTGCACGCGAAGTGCGGCGGGCTCGGCATGGGCATCGCCGTGCACACCGACATGGCGACGCCGCCGGTCTTCCTGTTCGGCACCGAGGAGCAGAAGCAGCGCTACCTCGTGCCCTCGATCAAGGGCGAGAAGATCTCCTGCCTCGGCATCACCGAGCCGGACGCCGGCTCCGACGTCTCCGGCATCAAGACGCGCGCGGTGCGCGACGGCGACGAGTGGGTGATCAACGGTTCGAAGACGTACATCACCAACGGCCACCGCGCCGACTTCATCGTGCTCGTCACGAAGACCGACCCCGACGCGGGCTACGACGGCTTCACGCTCTTCCTCGTCGACATGGACTCGCCGGGCGTGATCCGCGAGAAGAAGCTGCAGAAGCTCGGCATGCACGCCTCCGACACCGCGCTGCTCGCCTTCCAGGACGTGCGCGTCCCCGCCGACGCCGTCCTCGGCCAGATCGGCAAGGGCTTCTACCACATCATGTGGGAGCTCCAGGGCGAGCGGCTGATCGGCGCGGCGGGCTGCGTGGCGGGCGCCCAGCGGGTGTTCGACCAGACGCTGCAGTACGCGCAGGAGCGCAAGGCGTTCGGGCGCTCGATCGGCAAGTTCCAGGTCATCCGCCACAAGTTCGCGGAGATGGCGACGCAGATCGAGAGCGCGCGCCAGATGGTCTACACGACCGCCTGGCGCTTCAGCCAACGGCGAGTACCCGGTGCGCGAGATCTCGATGGCGAAGCTGCACGCCGCGCGGGTCGCGGTCGACGTCGCCGACGAGTGCATCCAGATCCACGGCGGCGCCGGCTACATGAAGGAGTACGGCGTCGAGCGCGCCTGGCGCGACCTGCGGCTGAACCGCATCGGCGCGGGCACCGACGAGATCATGCTCGACGTCATCGGGCGCTCGTACGGTCTCTGACCGGCGCGCACGCCGCGTAGGGGGTGATACGTTGCCGGAAAGGGGTCGTGTTCCCCTGCCTGTAGTCACGCGCGGCGATGCGCGGCGGGGGTCCGCACGGCAGACAATTGAGATGCCCTTGCAGGGGCAGGGAGGAAGCGCTTATGCGCGCGACTTTCGTCGCAGTGCTGGGCTTGTTGCTCTTCGCGCCGGCGGCCATGGCCGTCGACGAGATCAACACCAAGAGGTTCCGTGACGCCGTCACGGTGAACGGGATCATGGGCCACGAGCGGGCTCTCCAGACGATCGCCAACGCCAACGGCGGCACCCGCGCGTCGGGTACTCCGGGCTATGACGCGTCGGCCGCGTACGTCGAGCAACCGCCTGAAGAAGGCCGGCTACAAGGTCACGGAGCAGAAGTTCGACTTCCCGTTCTTCGAGGAGCTCGCGCCGGCTGAGCTGTCGCAGGTCTCGCCGACGCCGACGGACTACGAGACGGCGACTTCGACTACTCCGGCAGCGGCGACGTCACCGGCGCGCTCGTCCCGACGAACGACATCGTGATCCCGGCGACGCCTGCGCCGAGCTCGACGTCCGGCTGCGAGCCGAGGGACTTCCCGGCGGCTCCCGCCGGCCCGCGGTGGCGCTGGTCCAGCGCGGCAGCTGCGACTTCGTCGTCAAGGCGCGCAACGCGCAGGCCGCCGGCTACGACGCGGTCGTCGTCTTCAACGAGGGCAACCCCGGCCGCACCGACCTGTTCATCGGCACCCTCGGCGGGCCCGACGTCACGATCCCGGTCGTCGGCCTCAGCTACGCCGACGCCGTCGGCGCTCTACAACGCCACCCAGGCCGGCGCCGTGACCGTGCGCGTCTCCACCTCGACGGACTCGGAGACCCGCCAGACGACCAACGTCCTCGCGGCCACCGGGGCGACGCGTCGAAGGTGCTCGTCGTCGGCGCGCACCTCGACTCGGTCCTCGAGGGCCCCGGCATCAACGACAACGGCAGCGGCACGTCGACGATCCTCGAGATCGCCGAGGAGATGTCCGAGCTCGGCATCCAGCCGCGCCAGAAGGTGCGGTTCGCGTTCTGGGGCGCCGAGGAGTCGGACCTGCTGGGCTCGGAGCACTACGTCAACACCTCATCCCGAGGGCATCGGCAACCTCTGGGCGAACCTGAACTTCGACATGCTCGGGTCGCCGAACTACGTCCGCTTCGTCTATGACGGCGACGGGTCGGACAGCCGCCGGCGGGCCCGCCCGGCTCGGCGCAGATCGAGGACGTGTTCACGCAGTACTTCGCGTCGCAGGGCCTCGAGAGCGAGCCGACGGAGTTCGACGGCCGCTCCGACTACGGTCCGTTCATCGCGGTCGGCGTCCCCGCCGGTGGCCTGTTCAGCGGCGCCGAGGGCGAGAAGACGGCCGAGGAGGCGGCGGTCTACGGCGGTGCCGCGGGTGAGCCGTACGACCCGTGCTACCACCAGGCCTGCGACACGATCAGCAACCTCAGCACCAAGGCGCTGTTCGAGATGGGTGACGCGGCGGCCCACGCCACGCTGACCCTGGCCCGCACGAAGACCGGGTTCTTCGAGGACGGCAGCAGTCGGCCAAGACGCGCAAGCAGGCCATGAAGTTCGACGGTTCGCAGGCGCAGCGCTAGCGAGACCGCGAAGTCATCGGCAGGACCGACGGGCCGCCTCCGGGCGGCCCGTCGCTTTACTGTCGGCGGCGATGAGCGAGTTCGCCGCGACGATCGCCGAGGCCTACGCGACCGAGGGCGCGGCCATCGAGCTCGGCCGCGGCGTCCACGAGCGGCGCGGTGGCGCCGGAGGCGGTCGTCCGCATCCCGCTGGCGATGATGAACCGCCACGGGCTGATCGCCGGCGCCACCGGCACCGGCAAGACGCAGGACGCTGCAGCTGATCGCCGAGCAGCTCTCGGCGGCCGGCGTGCCCGTGTTCGTCGCCGACGTGAAGGGCGACGTCTCCGGGCTGGCGGCGCCCGGCGAGGCGGACGCCGGCGGCCGAGAAGCGCCCGCCGAGCTCGGGCTCGCCGTACGCGCCGCGCGCGCTTCCCGGTCGAGTTCCTCGCGCTCGGCGGCATCGGCGCCGGCGTGCCGGTGCGCGCGACCGTGTCGGACTTCGGCCCGCAGCTGCTCGCCAAGGTCCTCGAGCTCGAACGAGACGCAGGAGCAGAGCCTGCGCCTGGTCTTCCACTACGCCGACGAGCAGGGGCTGCCGCTCGTCGACCTCGCCGACCTGCGCGCGCTGCTCACGTGCCTCGACTCCGACGAGGGCAAGGCGGAGCTCGAAGGGCATCGGCGGCCTGTCGCCGGCGACCGTCGGCGTCCTGCTGCGCTCGCTCGTCGAGCTCGAGGACGGCGGCGGCAGCGAGCTTCTTCGGCGAGCCGCAGTTCGACGATCGCCGACCTGCTGCGGCTCGACGCCGGACGGCCGCGGCGTGATCTCGTGCCTCGAGCTGCCCGGCGTGCAGGACCAGCCGGAGCTGTGGTCGACGGCGCTGATGTGGCTGGTGGCCGAGCTGTTCGAGACGCTGCCGGAGGCCGGCGACCTGCCCAAGCCGAAGCTCGTCTTCTTCTTCGACGAGGCGCACCTGCTGTTCGACGACGCGACCGAGGCGTTCCTGGACTCGGTCGAGCAGACCGTGCGGCTGATCCGCTCGAAGGGCGTCGGCGTCTTCTTCGTCACCCAGACGCCGAAGGACGTGCCGGCCGACGTGCTCGGGCAGCTCGGCAACCGCGTCCAGCACGCGCTGCGCGCGTTCACGCCCGACGACGCGAAGGCGCTGCGGGCGACGGTGTCGCACGTTCCCGAAGTCGGACTTCTACGACCTCGAGGAGCTGCTGCCGCAGCTCGGCATCGGCGAGGCCGCCGTGACGATCCTCTCCGAGAGCGGCGTGCCCACGCCGGTCGTGCACACGCGCCTGCGTCCGCCGCGGTCGCGGCATGGGCCCTGCGGACGACGTGGCGGCCCTTGCCGCCGCCTCGCCGCTCGTCCGCGCAGTACGGCGAGCGGCTCGATCCCGAGAGCGCGCACGAGCTGCTCGCGGCGCGCGTCGAGCGCCAGGCGGACGAGCGCGAGGCCGCCGAGCGGCGCGAGCGCGGGCCGGTGCGCGAGCCCCGCGAGTCCCGCCGTCGGCGCGAGCCGGCCCCGAAGGGAGGCGGCGACCCGCTCACGCGACTTCCTCGGCTCGCGCCAGGGCCGGCAGATCCAGCGCGAGGTCATCCGCGGCGTCTTCGGGATGCTGCGCAAGCGGCTGTGAAGCCCGTCCCGCCGTTCACGGCGGAGCACGAGGCGTTCCGCGCCGAGGTCCGGGAGTTCGTGGTCGCGCGGCTGCGTCCCCACGCCCCCGAGTGGGAGGCGGCGCAGTGGTTCCCCGACGAGGTCGTTCAGCGGCTCGCCGAGCGCGGCTGGCTCGGGGTCACGTACCGGTCGGACGGCGGGCTCGGGTCCGCCGACGCGGTGGCGCGCGAGGAGCTGTCGCGCGGTCGGGTCGGGCGGGCTGGTCGGCGGGCATCGGCGCGCACATCGGGATCGCGTCGCCGCCGATCGCGAAGTTCGGCACCGACGAGCAGAAGCAGCGCTGGCTCGCGCCGGCGATGCGCGGCGAGAAGATCGGCGCGCTGGCGATCACCGAGCCCGGCGGCGGCTCCGACGTCGCCGCGTCCGCACGCGGGCCGAGAAGGTCGACGGCGGCTGGCTCGTCAACGGCGCGAAGACGTTCATCACCAACGGCGTGCGGGCGGACTTCTACGTCACCGCGGTCAAGACGACCGCCGAGGGCGGCCACGGCGGCACTGTCGTTCCTGGTCATCGAGACGGGCGAGGGCGTGACCGCGCGGCCGCTCGAGAAGCTCGGCTGGCACGCGTCGGACACCGCCGAGGTCGCGTTCGACGACGTCTTCGTGCCCGAGGAGCACCTGCTCGGCGAGCGGACAAGGGCTTCTACCTGATCATGGCCAACTTCCAGGGGGAGCGGCTGGGGATGGCGCTCGGCGCGCTCGGCGAGATGCGCGCGTCGTTCGAGGGCTCGAGGCGGCGCTCGCGCGCGCGGCCGCTCGAGCCTGGTCGCGCCACCGGGTCGCCGAGCTCGCGCTGACGGTCGAGGCCGCGGCGGCGATCACCTACGGCGCGCTGCGCCGCGTTCGTCGCCGGCGAGGACATCGTGCGCGAGGTCTCGATGGCCAAGCTCCTGACCCAGCGGGCGAACGTCGAGGTCCAGGACGCGTGCCTGCGGCTGCGCGGCGACGCGCCGGCGAGGCGCTCGAGCGCGCGCTGCGCGACGCGCGCCTCGGCCCGATCGGCGGCGGCACGGACGAGATCAT